>NZ_CP090662.1:2500-2737500 GCF_045040595.1 Phaeobacter sp. BS52
GTGCTGAGGACCGCTTCGGTGGTCTGATGCGAGCCTTTGCATCCGCCCTTTTCCTCGGGCGCGCGAAGGTCTGCCGGATTGAAACCACAGTGTTGTCCAAGTCAAGTACACTAACCCGGTTCATATTCCGCAAGGTTTATGAACCAATGTTCACTTCTTAGGAAGTGAGCGGGAAAGTATGCTTTTGGTTCAGAATAAGGCCACAGTTTCTTACCAGCTTCTGTGGCGTGACAGTTCACTGTCTTTTTCTGGACCAGATCAAGCGCGAGAAGGGCGTTTGGTGGATGCCTTGGCAGTAAGAGGCGATGAAGGACGTGATACTCTGCGATAAGTCATGGGGAGCTGAGAATAGGCTTTGATCCATGAATTTCCGAATGGGGGAACCCACCTGACAGTTTGTTATTGTTAGCTTTGCTATCAATAATGAGCTTAATCAGGTACTTAAGACCTGAATACATAGGGTTTTAAGAGCAAACCCGGGGAACTGAAACATCTAAGTACCCGGAGGAAAGGACATCAATATGATACTCCCCTAGTAGCGGCGAGCGAACGGGGACCAGCCGAGCCTTGAGTGTGAATAGAATGTGTTGGGAAGCACAGCCAGAGTGGGTGATAGCCCCGTATATGAAGCATGATAGGACGTATTAAGTAGGGCGGGACACGTGAAATCCTGTCTGAAGATCGGAGGACCACCTTCGAAGGCTAAGTACTCCTTACTGACCGATAGCGAACCAGTACCGTGAGGGAAAGGTGAAAAGCACCCCGACGAGGGGAGTGAAACAGTACCTGAAACCGAACGCCTACAATCAGTTGGAGGCCCCTTGAGGGCTGACAGCGTACCTTTTGTATAATGGGTCATCGACTTGGTCTCACGAGCAAGCTTAAGCCGTTAGGTGTAGGCGCAGCGAAAGCGAGTCTTAATAGGGCGCATGAGTTCGTGGGATCAGACCCGAAACCGAGTGATCTAGGCATGGCCAGGTTGAAGGTGCAGTAACATGCACTGGAGGACCGAACCCACATCTGTTGAAAAAGATCGGGATGAGCTGTGCCTAGGGGTGAAAGGCCAATCAAACTCGGAGATAGCTGGTTCTCTGCGAAATCTATTTAGGTAGAGCGTCATCCGAATACCCCGGGGGGTAGAGCACTGGATGGGTAATGGGGCCCCACAGGCTTACTGATCCTAACCAAACTCCGAATACCCGGGAGTACTAGATGGCAGACACACTGCGGATGCTAACGTCCGTAGTGGAGAGGGAAACAACCCTGACCTACAGCTAAGGCCCCTAATTCATGGCTAAGTGGGAAAGCAGGTGGGATGTCCAAAACAACCAGGAGGTTGGCTTAGAAGCAGCCATCCTTTAAAGATAGCGTAACAGCTCACTGGTCTAATTAAGACGTCCTGCGGCGAAGATGTAACGGGGCTCAAGCCATGAGCCGAAGCTTAGGATGCACATAGTGCATGGTAGCAGAGCGTAGTGTGACATAGCTTCATGTCTCCTTAGTGTCCTCGGACACATCGGAGACACGAAGCTTTCGATGAAGCGGGCGCGTGAGCGATCCCGTGGAGAGATCACTAGCGAGAATGATGACATGAGTAGCGACAAAGAGTGTGAGAGACACTCTCGCCGAAAGTCCAAGGGTTCCTGCTTAAAGCTAATCTGAGCAGGGTAAGCTAGCCCCTAAGGCGAGGCCGAAAGGCGTAGCCGATGGGAACTAGGTTAATATTCCTAGGCCAGGAGGATGTGACGGATTGTGAAGGTAGTTCATCCTTATCGGATTGAATGGGCTGCTGATCAGTCCCTGGAAATAGCCCTCCATGAGACCGTACCCTAAACCGACACAGGTGGACTGGTAGAGAATACCAAGGCGCTTGAGAGAACGATGTTGAAGGAACTCGGCAAAATACCTCCGTAAGTTCGCGAGAAGGAGGCCCGGTTCCAAGGCAACTTGGAGCTGGGGGCACAAACCAGGGGGTGGCGACTGTTTATTAAAAACACAGGGCTCTGCGAAGTCGCAAGACGACGTATAGGGTCTGACGCCTGCCCGGTGCCTGAAGGTTAAAAGGAGGGGTGAGAGCTCCGAATTGAAGCCCAGGTAAACGGCGGCCGTAACTATAACGGTCCTAAGGTAGCGAAATTCCTTGTCGGGTAAGTTCCGACCTGCACGAATGGCGTAACGACTTCCCCGCTGTCTCCAACATCGACTCAGCGAAATTGAATTGCCTGTCAAGATGCAGGCTTCCCGCGGTTAGACGGAAAGACCCCGTGCACCTTTACTACAGCTTCGCACTGGCATCAGGATTGTGATGTGCAGGATAGGTGGTAGGCATCGAAACCGGAACGCTAGTTCCGGTGGAGCCTCCCTTGAGATACCACCCTTCGCACTCTTGATGTCTAACCGCGGTCCGTTATCCGGATCCGGGCCCTGCGTGGCGGGTAGTTTGACTGGGGCGGTCGCCTCCTAAAGCGTAACGGAGGCGCGCGAAGGTTGGCTCAGAGCGGTCGGAAATCGCTCGTTGAGTGCAATGGCAGAAGCCAGCCTGACTGCGAGACTGACAAGTCGAGCAGAGACGAAAGTCGGCCATAGTGATCCGGTGGTCCCAAGTGGGAGGGCCATCGCTCAACGGATAAAAGGTACGCCGGGGATAACAGGCTGATACTGCCCAAGAGTCCATATCGACGGCAGTGTTTGGCACCTCGATGTCGGCTCATCTCATCCTGGGGCTGGAGCAGGTCCCAAGGGTACGGCTGTTCGCCGTTTAAAGAGGTACGTGAGCTGGGTTTAGAACGTCGTGAGACAGTTCGGTCCCTATCTGCCGTGGGTGTAGGATACTTGAGAGGAGTTGCCCCTAGTACGAGAGGACCGGGGTGAACGATCCACTGGTGGACCTGTTGTTGCGCCAGCAGCAGTGCAGGGTAGCTATGATCGGACAGGATAACCGCTGAAGGCATCTAAGCGGGAAGCCCCCCTCAAAACAAGGTATCCCTGAGGGCCGAGGTAGACCACCTCGTCAATAGGCCGGAGATGTAAGTGCAGCAATGCATTCAGTTGACCGGTACTAATCGCCCGATAGGCTTGATCTGTTCCAGTAACAGTCAGTGACACAAGAACCAAAAGCAAAACACAAAACTTGGACTTCATGTCGATTGTATCTCCGCGACGTCTCAAAACCCAAACGTCGCGAATATGGATTTTCCTCGGTTTGGTGGTCATAGCGCAAGTGAAACACCCGGTCCCATCCCGAACCCGGAAGTTAAGCACTGTTGCGCCGATGGTACTGCGTCTTAAGGCGTGGGAGAGTAGGTCACCGCCAAACCTAGAAAAATCCATAAACACAAACGATACCAATAAAATATACCTTCAGACACAAACATCTGAAGACACAGACGCTCAGTCACAACACGCGTGATCAAGCAGCGGCAGCCTCAGGCAACAAAACGCAATGAGGAAAAACTATACTGTCGCGGGATGGAGCAGCCCGGTAGCTCGTCAGGCTCATAACCTGAAGGTCGTAGGTTCAAATCCTACTCCCGCAACCAATATTACCAAAACATAACACATACTTACAGCCGCCTCCGGGCGGCTTCCTGCGTTTGGGACAAGCCCGCTGAAAGCACTACGGATGTAAACAGAGCCAAGAGAGGCCCTATGCTGCACCAAATCCAACCCGCAGCGCGTCCAGCAAACCGCCTGCATCTGCTTCACTCATGACGAGCGGCGGGGACAGAATCACGTTTGCACCCGAAACCCGGATCAATGCACCGGCTTCATAGCAGGCCTCCTGAACGGCCAGAGCCCGGCGCCCGTCAAGCGGCGCCCGTGTCTGGCGGCATGGAGGTGTCGGGGGCCGCACGTCTGAAAGCGCTGGAGGATGAGAACGCCAAGCTGAAGCGGCTGCTGGCAGATAGATGCTCGATCGAGCCATTGGAACGCCATTGGTCTGAGAAACAATGGCGAGGGTGGTTCTGAAAGACCTGCTGGGAAAAAGCTGACGGCACCGAAGGAGCGGCGAGAGGCAGCGCTCAATGCGGTGCGGGATCATGGCATCTCGCAGCGCAGGGCCTGCCGGCTTGCCCACTGCCTGGCACTGGTTTGCCTGCAAACCATGAGAGGGGGTGTCGATCCCAAGACGGTCCGGCGCGAACGCCCGCCTGACCATCCTGAGATCCGCCAGGAGATGAAAGAGATCGCAGGCAAACGGCCGCCGGTTCGGCTACCCGCTGCCCGGCAGGCGATGCGAGCATCGCCGAGAGGGGAGGATCGGCGTGCTGCTTGAGCGCAAAGGCATGATCATGAACCACAAGAAACTGTACTGCCTCTACCGGGAAGAAGGCCTTGCGGTGAACCGGCGGCGGGGCCGCAAGCGCGCCCGAGGCTCACGCACGCCGGTGCCCGAAGCCACACGGCCGAACCAGCGCCCTCCTCTCGGCAGATTGCTCCGCAATCGCCTGCCGGGCAGCGGGATCCCTGGACTTTCTGGCGGACAGCTTCGGCGCCTCACAGAAGTTCCGCATTCTGGCCGTGAACGATGACTACTGCCGGGAAAACCTGTGCCTGGCTGCGGACACCAGCATTTCAGGCGAGCGCGTTGCCCGGGAGATGGACGCACTGGTCCGGATCTACGGAAAACCCGCTTGCATTGTCAGCGATCGAGCCGTTGGAACGCCATTGGTTCGAGAGACAATGGCGAGGGGGACGGAATTCACCAGCCGGGCAATCCTGAAATGGACCGACAGGACCGGCGTGGATTGGCATTATATCGACCCAGGAAAACCGCAGCAGAATGCCTTCATCGTGTCATTCAACGGCAGTCTGCGGGACGAACTCCTCAATGAAGAGCTGTTCGACACCCTGGACGATGCCCGCCGCAAACTGGCGCTGTGGCGCTACGATTATAACAACCCTCTCGGGATATTGCTCCGCTATGCCCTGCCGGGCAGTGGTCAGGCCGCACTCTTCGCTGGGGAACAGAACGCCGAAGCAAGTGCGGCAGGCGCTTGAGCAATTTGAAAGCATTGAAGAAGTCGGCGCGCAGTTTGGAAATGTCTTCGCAGGCACGGACGATTTCGGCCTCTGTGTCCGGGTGGACGGTCAGTGTGCCTGTGTTGGCGGCATTGCCCAAGCGCCGCCAGCGCAGCATGATCTTTGGACGGTTCTATCGACCGACGGCGATTTATTATTAAGATCACCCCCGAAAAGGACGGTACGGATATATGCGCCCAGGGGAACGCCGTTCGCAGCTACTTCCAGCCGCGAGCGCTCCTCAAAGGTTAGATGCAATGAGAAAGTCTTGGTCTTGCCACTAATGTTCGCAGTCATAACGTATCCTTTCGGACTCGGTATGACGGCGAAAACAACTCACCCTCCTGATTGATATTAATTTCAATCAGTTGGATGAGTATCGCCATGCCGAGATATCTTGTGCGAAGAGCAGTAGATACAGTTGTTCGCGTACTGCGAAATCAACGAAGAGCATATGCGCAAAGCCTTGGTTTTGTCTCAGGTCGAATTGAAAGATGATGTCAAAGAGATCTGCGACTTTGCCATATACCAAAAAATTAACGCGCGAAGAGGCGATTTTCGATACACTCTGAAGAACATCTTCACCACACTGGAACTGATTTACCTCAAGGATAGGGACGTTGAAAAAACGCCCAGCAAGAAAGACAAGATCTATAGGCGGATGGCAAAACATCTAGGAACCGTTGCGCCAGACGTACTCAAGGAATTAATCGAAGGTTTGTATAATCAACGAACAACGGCAAACCACACCGGTGATCTCAACGTAAGTTTTTCGGATAAAATCGTCGTTGATGGCGATGAGGTAGCCGTTGGTCGTCTAGTTGAACATCTTGAACTTCTCTGCACCGATGTGATTGAAAAGTTGATTTCAGATAATGACCTTACAACTTTAAACCAAATCATAGACGCAGACATAACCAATGACCCGAACCGACCGAAGAAGAAGTCGAAGCGCCTGTAGCTCGTATGGCGCCTAACGGCCTGTTAGGCAAGGTCGTGATTAGGTTGTCCGTCTCAGAATGGTTTGGTTTTAGTGAGCGGCAGTTTGGGCCGTTAGTCAAACTTTGTAATGGTCACTATCTGAGCAAAGGTGCCGCTAGCTGTGCGTCATCATGGGTTTAGATGATTGCGGAGAGGGCAGGTAGGATATGGCGATTACCTGCTCCAGAAACCAAATCCGGGCATGATTACAATAGTATAGCACCCAAGGGGTGCCTCTCGTGTTTGCACCCGCAACCTGACTGATATCTGCTGCACCGAACGCATCCAGTGTTATGACGGGGTGAGGGGGTCGATCCGGTTCCAAAGCTCGTCGGCGACGACCCCTATCACCTGGTCTCTGCGCCTCATTTTGAAGAGCGTGGTCCGACGGAGCGGGAAGCCCTCAAGATTGAGAGATCGCAAGACCCCGGAGCGCCGCTCATGGTGTGTCATGTGGTCGGGTAAGCCGCCCCAGCCAAGGCCTGCCAGGATCACCTTTTTCTTGGCGGCGAGATCGGACACGGTCCATTTCAGCCCGCCTGCCAGCAGGTCGCGACTTTGTTCATGCGCGGCACCACCGGAGTCGGCAGTGACCACCTGCACGTGGCCCTGCATCTCGCTGGCTGCCAGGGCGCGGCATGTGGCGGGCAGGTCTAGATCTGGGCTGGCCACCGGTCGGATCGTGACCTCGCCAACTGGTGTGGCCTCGACAGTGTCGAGGGGCACCCCGTCCAGAGACGCAACCGCGATATCAGCCTTGCCCTCCAGCAACCGTGCGATCGGGCCACCCATCATCTCCATCCGCAGCCGCAAATGGGTCGTAGGGTAACGCCGCCCGGTGTCAGCAAGGGTCGGCAGAAGAAGATCCAGATCCATCGTGGCGCTCACGGCGATGGTCAGCTCCGGCTCTTCGCGGGCGCGCAGCCGGGCCGCGGTGGTGCGCAGCCCTTGCATCTGACGCAGCACTCTGGAGGCCTCGCGGTAAAATACTTCCCCTGCCGGGGTGAGCACCGGGCGGTAAGCTTCGCGGCTGAACAACTCCAGCTCCAGTTGGTCTTCCAATTGGCGGATTGCGTGGCTGATGGCGGATTGTGATTTATGCAGACGCTCAGCGGCGCCGCGGAAGGTGCCGGTTGAGACGATTGCGTCGAGAGTGATGAGCTGGTCGTGTTTCATGGGTTTACAGACGATCTATTTTTTTAATCGTTATGATGAAAACACAATATTATCAATCAATCATCTCAGGCGGTAGCCAGGGGGCATCACACCACAGGAGACTGTCATGAAACTCTACTACAAACCCGGTGCCTGCTCGCTGGCCAGCCATATCGCCCTGCAGGAGGCTGGCCGCCCCTTTGATATTGAGGCTGTCGATACTGCTGCAGGTCGGACCGAAGGCGGTGCGGACTACCGTGCCATCAATCCCAAAGGATACGTTCCGGCCTTGCGTCTGGAAGACGACAGCATCCTCACCGAAGGGCCCGCTATCTTGCAGTATATCGCAGACAGCCACCCGGAGGCAGGTCTGGCACCGGTGCCGGGAACCTTGGCCCGTACCCGGATGCAGGAGCAGCTGAACTGGATCGGGACTGAGCTGCACAAGGCATTTGGTCCGCTGTTTCGTGAGGGCAGCACCGAGGCTGATAAGGCCAAAGCACGCATTGATGTCGCGGGCAAATTCGATCTGGTTGAGGAGCAGCTGGAAGATGGCCGCGCGTGGCTGGTTGCGGATCAGTTTTCGGTTGCGGACGCCTATTTGTTCGTGGTCGCGAACTGGGCGAATTTCACCGGCATCGACCTGGCTGAGCTGGCCCCGGCTGGCTGCCTTTGTAGACCGCAGTGCCGCGTACCCCTCCGCTCAGGCCGCGATGCGCGCAGAGGGGCTGATCCAATGACGCCTACGGATCGCAAACAGGTCCGCGCGCTGATGGAGGCCTATTTCGAGGGGCTTCATCAAGCCGACAGCGCCATGCTGCGTGATGTCTTCCACCCGCAGTTGGCCTATGTTTGCGCCACCCAAGGCGATGAGCTGTATCTGGACCTTGAGACTTACATGACCCGCGTGGATGGTCGTGAGCCGCCTGCCCGGCGCGGCGAGCCACGCGAGGAGGAGGTTCTGGAGGTTGCTTTTGTCAACGACCGGATGGCCCAGGTTAACGCCCGTATGACCATGATGGGACGTGATTTCTATGACCTTCTGACCCTTGTCCGCTACGGTGCCGAATGGCGTATCGTTACAAAAGTGTTCTCCTATGTGCCGAAAAAGGGGCTGAGCGATGCCTTATGTGAATATCAAAGTGACCCGCGAAGGTGGCCCCGACGGCACCGGCCCGAGCGCTGAGCAGAAGGCGCAGTTGATCCGCGGCGTCACTGATCTTTTGCAGAAGGTTCTGGGCAAATCCCCGGCGACCACATTTGTGGTAATCAATGAGATCCCGCTGGAGGATTGGGGCATCGGCGGCCTACCGGTGCAGGAGTATCGTATACAGGCACAATGAGGACGTCGCTGACAGAGACGTTGGGGCCGCTGGCGACCTGACGACGCTCAGCGACCCCGGTTCGGGCGATGGCGGGCGCAGGCGGCAAGAACTGCGCCTGTGCCCGCCTTTGCTTGTGTCAGCAGCTGGTATGGTCGAGGACCAGTTTGCCGGTATGTCCGGGGGCCTCCAGTCTGCGGTGCGCCTCTGATATTTGGTCAAGTGGCAAGATCTCTTCGATGTCCGGGAGCAGATCTCCCTGTGCCAGCCAATCGGCCAACGGGGCCAGAACGTCTCGATTGGCGGGGTTCTGAACCGTCACCGGGGTGATCCCGCGAGCGGGGGTAAAGACCCCTCCCGGCTTCCACCATTCTGGAACGACGGTCACATAGGCGCCGCCATCCTTGACAGCGGCGAATGCTTTTTGCGCGTGCTCGCGACCGCGCACATCAATAGCACCATCGACATCCCGCGCGTCTGGGGCCGCCAGTTCGAACCCCAGCATGGGGGCAATTTTCGCAGCCATTGCGCCAACTGCCCCTTTGGGGTTGTTGATCAGAACACGGGCGCCCGGTGCCAGGTCCAGCGCCTGAAGCGCGGCCAGGGCCGTGCTGCCGATCAGCGGCACCGCAGCGGCGGTGGTGAAGGAAACCGCATCCGCGATTTTCACAACCTGGCTGGCTGGCAGCGCGGCAAACTGCGCGTGGGTGCCGACCAGTGATCCCGGCTGCGGTGATATCGCCATCACCCGGTCGCCGGGCGCAAAACCGTCGGTTTCAGGACCAAGCGCCTCGACGGTGCCTGCCGCATCCCAGCCCAGGATCATTGGGAAATTTGCCGCCTCATCAGGCAGGATATTGCCCGCGCGGACACCGACATCCACCGGATTCACACTGGACGCTTGGATGCGGATCAACAGCTCCCCCGGCTTGGGCTCCTGGCGCGGCAGCTCTGCCATCCGGAAGTGATCAGGTCCGCCATAGGTTTCGATAATTGCAGCTTTCATCCGTGCCTCCAATATTTTGTAATGATCGTTAAATAACCTGTGGCTTGCCGGGTCAAGCATATTTCTGTAGTGATTGATAAATAAAATGGAGACGACCTTGGGACGACAGCGATCCTTTGACACTGATGACGCAATTGAACAGGCGATGCTGCTGTTTTGGGAGCGAGGCTACGAGGCGGCCTCCATGGCCGATCTCAGTGCTGCGATGGGGGTGAACCCTCCCAGCATCTATGCGGCCTTCGGCAACAAGCAGGCGCTATTCGAACGATGCGCCGCCCATTACGCGCAGAGCGTTGCCGCCTACGCCCCCCGCGCCCTTGGGGAGGCAGCAACCGCCGAGACGGCCCTGCGCCGTTTTGTTTCTGACGCCATTGAGGCTTTCTGTACACAAGACAGACCGAAGGGCTGTCTGCTCGTCAGTGCTGCAACCAACTGCGGCAAGGGGAGCGCGGGCGCTCAGGATTTGCTGACAGGATATCGGCAGGCCAGCGAGACGATGATTGCAGACCGCATTCGGCGCGGTATGGAAGCAGGGGACATGCCAGCATCCACCAAACCTGATCTGCTGGCGAAATACGTGGCGGTCCTGATCCAAGGACTGGCCGCGCAGGCCCGCGACGGCGCGTCAGCGGATGACTTGCATGAGGTGGCCGAACTCGCGCTCAGCCAGCTACCTGTGTCATCCTAGCATCCGGCCTGCGGCGCGTGTCCGCCTTGGACGGCGACCACAGGCCCGCGATCCCGGTCACAGTCCCGAAATATCAGCGTAGACATTGTATGTGGCGATCTTGTCGTCGCGAAGGCCAAGGCGCGTCGCGAAGGGCACCTTATGCTCGCTTTGGTCCTTGCGGGTATAGTGAACTTCCCCTTCGCAGAAGATCGCATCACCGCTTGTCCATATGCCGGTAATCGTGTGACCCATCGCCCGGATCGTGGTGAAGAAGGACGCGTTGGCGTCCTCAACCGCTTTGCGTCCTTTTATGGCGTCGAAATTGCCCAAGCGGAAGCTCACGTCATCGGTCAAAAAGCTGAGCGACTGCTTGCGCATTCAGCGCGTCGACTGCCGCGTATAGATCGCCGATCAAGGCTGTATGGGCAGCGGGCATATGAGTTGTGATTTGCATTGGTGGTTCTCCTATTGTGAGATTGAGAGGAGGGCGGGACACGCGCAGCATGCGGCTTCGATCCAAAACTGGAACATCTGGCAGCGGCAGAAACTGTCCGCTCGTATCGACAGGCTTGCCGTGAAAAATTCCATGGATGAGCATTCTGGACATTGTGGCCACCGGCAAGCTGAGGAATAGGACTGATCTAATTGACTTTTCTTCCTGCGATAATTCGCTATCAGGGAAACTTCAGGGTGAGAAAAAGTTGTCAATGGAAAGAGCAGCATGATTGAGATTGGCGCCATTCCGGTCTTTGTGGCGGTCGCGGAAACTGGCGGGTTTGCGGCTGCGGCCCGGCAACTGGGGATCACAAAATCCGCTGTCAGCAAGCGGATCGGGAACCTGGAAACGCATTTGGGCATGCAGCTGTTTCATCGTTCGACACGCAGCATATCTCTGACGGAAGCTGGCGAAATTTACCTGTCCCATGCGGTGCAGGCGCTTGGGGCCGCGAAGGAAGCGGAAGATGCGGTTACTGCCATGCTGGGGCAACCCATTGGTCGGCTTAGGGTCAACGCGCCGATGTCTTTCGGATGCCTGCATGTCGCGCCATTGATCAAGGATTTTCTGGAGCGCCATCCCGGGATCACACTGGATCTGACCATGGATGACAGGGTCACGGATCTGGTTGAAGCGGGGTTTGATATGGCAATTAGGGCGGGGACCTTGCCGGACTCCGCTCTGATTGCCCGCAGGCTGGCGCCGATTCACAGTGTCCTCGCCGCGGCACCGGAGTACCTGGCACAGACTGGGATGCCAAAGCACCCCGAAGACCTGCTTCAGCATAGCTGCCTGCACTACAGCTATTCGCGTGATCCGCGGGAGTGGGTGCTCTGCGGTGCAGAAGGGGAGGTACGTGTGCATCCAAAAGGCAGGATGTGTGTCAACAACAGCGAAGCCCTTTGCACCGCCTTGATTGACGGTCTGGGGATCGGGCGCCTGCCGACCTTTGTGGCGGGTGCCCATCTGGCAGAAGGGCGCCTGATGCGGGTACTTCCGACCTATTCGCTGCCTGCGCAATCCTTGTACGCAGTGTTCCCTGAGCGGCGTCATATGCCCGCAAAAGTTCGAGCTTTTGCTGACTACCTGGCCGACCGAATTGGTCGTGAAACGCCTTTCTGGGATGTTGAGGCGGGACTGGCTCGATGATGGGAAACATCAGTACCGGAAGGGATCATGATCCCGTCTAGATCTCGCAGCGCTGATCTGGTCGCGATCTTGCCTCCATGCAGAACGTCCTTGCCAGATTGCGCATTGGATCGAAGCAACAATCTGTCAGAGACTGCGACCAGTCACGTAAGACATGATATTGTGGTCGCGCGTTTCTAAGATTGGGCAGCTGTGCCTTCCCTTGCGTTGGCTATCGGGAGCCGTTTTGTGCGCAGACGTGCCTATGGGTCCGACCAAAGGGTAATCTATTATACTGTCGGTTTCGCGCTGAATAGGCGGGTGGTTTCGCGTCAGAATTTCCCAGCTCTTTGGTACATAATCGCGGGTTTGGCTTTAGGTGATAATCAGTCTCGCAAAGCCGAGGCAAGGGCCGCTGCGAGGTCGCTGGGGTGGACCGGTTTATGCAGCAGCGGGGCTGTAACGGGGCCCATCTCGTCGGGGGTGAAGGCGGTGTAGCCTGAGGTGTAGATTACAGGCATGGTCGGGTGGATTTGGCGGACACGGTTGGCCAATTCAAAGCCGCCGATGGAGCCTGGCATCACCACATCGGTCAGCAGCAGGTCAATGTGGGTGCTGTCCTGCACCAGCTCCAGCGCCTGTTGCGCCGAGCCGACCGGCAGCACGCGATACCCGAGCGTCACAAGCATGTCCTGGGTCATCCGGCGAAGATCTGGCTCATCTTCCGCCAGCAGAATGGTCTCACCGGCGCCTGTCTCAAGCGGCGCGTCAGCGGCGGCAGCTTTGGGCAGGCTCAGATCGGAGCCGCGCGGCAGCGTCAACTGCACTGTAGTGCCGCGGCCTGGTCTGGAATAGACCCGCAAATCGCCGCTTGAATGGCGGGCAAACCCATAGACCATCGACAGCCCCAGCCCGGTGCCTGAATTGCCGTCTTTGGTGGTAAAGAAAGGATCGGTACAGCGGGCCAGTGTGGCGTCGTTCATGCCGGGGCCATCATCGGTGACGGAGAGTTCGACATAGGGGTGGCTTGCGGCGGCATCAGACGCGTCCAACTTTTGATCGATCTGGCCAGGTTTTGCACCGGGGTGGCCTTGCGGGGTGGGGACCGGCCGGGCCTTCAGGGTAATGCAGGTGCCCTCACCGCTGCTCATAATGGCATCGCGACTGTTCAGAACCAGGTTCATCAGCGCGGTTTCCAGCTGCGCAGGATCGCAGTAAACCAACAAACCGGGGTCTGTTTCTTGTGCTTGTATCTCAATCCGCGTCTCGAGCACCGGGCGGATCAGGTCGAGGAACTCTGTCAGAACCTCCTCAACCGGTTTGGTCATCGCAAAACCCGGCTGGCGTTTGGCAAAAGCCAGTAGCCGCGTGGTCAGCTGGCGCCCTCGATTGATGGTTGTTGTTGCAATGCCAAGGAACCGGGACCGGTCATCGGGAGTGGCGGCGGTTCCCGCCAGATCCACCGCATAGAGCAACGACGCCAGCAGATTGTTGATGTCATGGGCAATACCGCCCGTCAGCTCACCCAGCGCATCCAGCCTGTTCTTGCGGTCGACAACCTGCCGGTTGCGCTCCTCGCCGGTGACATCATCCAGCACCAGCACCAAGGCAACACCATGTTGTTCATTGTCCGGAACTGCGCTTCGGACCCGGACGTAGCGATGGTCGTCGCTGCTGGCGCTGCGCCGCAGCAGATGGGTTTCTCCTGACAGCACATGGCCTGACCGGGCGCGTTGTAGCGGATCGGCGCTGGCGATCAGCGGGCTGAGGGTTGCTGTGTCGAGAAAGCTGATCGCCTGAGGCCAGAGAAATGGCGTTTCAGCGGATGTACCCCCAAGCATGTGGCGGGCACGATGGTTGATCCGGATGATCTGGCCCGCACGGTCAAAGGCGACAATTCCGCTGGTGGCTGCGTTCAGCACCACTTCCAGTTCATCGCGGATTTCGGCGATTTCTGCAGCGCGCCGGGCCTTGTCTGCGGCGATGCGGCGGCGGGTGCGCAGCTGGTTCATGCCGAGCACACCCAGCAGCGTCAGCACCCCGCCACCGATGGCATAGCCGAGCAGGCTCAGCCGCGCCGCATTCCAGAATATTGGTGGTTCGAAATACGTGCGGCGCAGCTCGGCGTATTCAGCGGAAACCAGATATTGCGGCAGCGCTAGATCCAGCTTGTCGCGCACTTCACCCAGACCAAATCGCAGGGCCGGTGCGCGTTCATACGTCAGCAACGCAGGCAGCACCTCGGTCAGAGCATCCCGCATCTGGAGGTTTTCGGCAGTCACCAGCAGTTTGTCCGGGTGATCGACCACCGCATCAACCTCTCCGGTTTGCAGCGCTGTCAGCAGGGCGGGCACTGTGCCCATCTGGATGACCTGCCAGTCCAGTGCAGCCCCCATCGCCTGCGCGGTGGCATTGTCAGCCCGCACCCCGACGCGGCGCTGCGTCAGATCCTCGGGGTGGGTGATGCGACCTGCCAGATCCAGCTGAGTGAAGACGGATTGATCCGCTGCCAGGATCGGATGCGCGAAATCCATCTGCGCCTGCCGGGCCTCGGTGACCTGCGCTGCGGGGAGAATGTCGTAAGTGTCCGATTGTGGACCACGTAACCAGGCCTCTTCGCTGATGGTCTGAAATTCCAGTTGCAGCCCGGTGCGCCGTGCAAGGCTGCGCAACACGTCAACCGCGAACCCCGACACCCGGCCGTCAGCAGTGATCACCTGATAGGGGGGAGAAGGGTATACACCCACCCGCAGCACGTCCGGTGCGGGCAGGGGAATATCCAGAAAGTGCTTTAGCAGCAGCGCGTCAAGGCGTTGGTCCTGCCTCATCCGGTCAAGCGCGCGTGTGATGTCCGGCATCAGATCGGCGCGGCTTTGATGCAGGGCGACGACACGGTCAAATCTGCGCAAAGGCGGATTAAGAAACCGGACCCGACCATCTACCCTGGCTGATTTCGTGATGTGGAAGGCCACAGGTTCCGGGATCAGAATCGCATCGACAGCCCCGGAAAGCAGCGCCATGACAGCCGCCTCGGGCGTGGTGAAATGCACGGTCGTATTGCGAGCGAGAAATGCTTTTTGCTCAGAACCGACTGCCGGTGGCACGATCCCCACGCGCATGCCGCTCAGCGTTGCGGTGGAGAGATCCTGCACCGCGTCACTTCGCACCATGGGGCGCAGGGATTCGCTGGAAATCGGCGCGGAGAACAGATTGCTGTCACGCAGCGCAGGCAGTTGGGCGATGCTCGGCAATCAGATCGGTACGGCCCTCGACCTGTGCCTGCACGAAATCGCGGCTCGACGTCACCGGCACCAATGTGATGCTGGTGCCCAGCTCGGTTGCGAGATGCTGCGCCAACTCCACCAGAAATCCGGTTTCCTCGCCCTCGCTGTCGCGCTGTGCAAAGGGGGGAACCGAGAGGAAACCGATCCGCAACGGGGCCGGGCGTTCCTGCGTCCAGCCCGGCAGGGCGAGGCCTCCCAGCACAAGGAGCAAGAACAGGAACCGAATTGGTTTCGCCATGTAGAAGGCTCCGTAACGTGCTGGCTCAGGGTGGGATCGCGGATCGTTGCCATGTTATAGGTGAGCGACCGGGAATGTCAGGCAAAACCGACCTCAGCTGCTGTTCAGTAACCGTTCTGGTCGCTCAGCAATTGATCACGCCCCGAACGCCGGGTAAAAGGTTTGCGGGAAAAATAGCAGCGCGTCCATGTCTGGTTAAGGGCAGTATCGCAATGCTGCGGAGGAGCGACGGATATGGCCAACATACTGGTTCTGGAGGATGATGAGATCTTTGCCAGCCTGTTGCAGGTCTCTCTGGAGCAGGCCGGTCATTTCCCCATCATCTGCGAGGACGCGACGGAGACGATTGCCCAGTACAAGGAATATGACTTTGACTTGGTCATCACCGATCTGATCGTAAAGAAAAACAACCGCGCCATACCGGATGGTGGTGTGATGGTTATTTCCTTCCTGCAAGGGCTTGCCCGCGACGGGCATAAAATTCCGCCGATTATTGCGATGTCCGGGGCCACGCAGCGCCGGGGGCTGGAGCAGCTGCTAGTCACGTCCAAGGATCTTGGCGCGACGGCGACGCTAACGAAACCATTTGAACCGGCAGAGCTGCTGATCCTTATCAATCAGCTGTTGGAGCGCCCGACCTGATCAATTTCCAGCGGCTGTTTTAGGGGGTAATCTGGATGCTGGGGGGATAAGAAAAGGCGCAGCCCGGATGCGGGATGCACCTCATTTTTTGGTAGATGATCGGGTATTAGCGCCGTTGCATGTCGCGCGGCATCTCCGACAGGATCTCGGCACCGGTTTCGCGCAGGATCACAATCTCTTCCAGCCGCACGCCAAACCGGTCTTTGAGGTAGATCCCCGGTTCGATCGAGAACACATTGCCTGCGCGCAGCTCAACATCAGAGGTGGCGGTGATATAAGGCGGTTCATGTACATCAATACCCAGCCCGTGGCCGGTGCGGTGCAGGAACTGCGGACCATATCCGGCGGCAGCAATTGTCTCACGTGCGGCACGGTCGACCTCGCTGGCGCGCACGCCGGGTTTCGCGGCTTGGACTGCGGCTTTTACTGCGGCTTCGACCACCTCAAACACCTGCTCATATTCGGCCTCCGGCGTGCCGAACCAGCCGCAGCGGGTCATGTCCGAGGGGTAGCCGTTCAACCGGCACCCGGTGTCGATCAACACCGCCATGTTGCGGGTCAGCTTGGTGTCGCCGGTGTGGTGATGCGGGAAGGCGCCATTGGCACCAAAACCGACGATGGTGAATTCCGCGCTGGCGCCGTGGGCCTTGTAATGGGCATGCAGGATCGCTTGCACATCCAGCTCGCTCATACCCTCTTCAAGGCGGGAAAACGCCTCGGTCACGGCGGCATCATTCAACAGATGTGCAGCCTTCAGCGCATCATATTCAGCGGTATCCTTCATCGCCCGCAACAGGCCTACGGTATCATCGGTAAAGCGCCGCTTTGGCGCGTCCATCGCGTCCAGAACCCGCAGCGCAAAATCAGCGCGCATGGTTTCATCCAGCACCACCGACAGGCCAGCAGCCGTGGCGCCGCAGTCATTGAGCAGCGCGGTAAGCGCGGCATCCGGCCCGTCATCATCCGACCAGCAGCAAAATGGCAGATCGGTGGATGTGCGCGCCGCATCGGCGTTCAACCCCGGCATCAGAAAGCCCGCGTGGCTCTGGCTGACCATCAGCAGCACGGGCCGCTCGTCGCCATGGGGGTTCACACCTGACAGCCACATCATATGGCTGGAGGGGCCAAGCACCACCAGATCGGTGGCGGTCTCAGTCATGCGGTGGCGCAGCCGGGTCAGCCGGTCTGCATAGGGGGGCGTGGTCATGGTCATATGTCCTGTAGCGCGGGCGGCCCCACCGGTGGCGGGAGATCGGTCCGGAAGATGAAAAGAAGGGCTTAGCTCATGTCAGCGCTAAGCCCCAGATGCCCGCCCCCGGATAAGGGGAGCAGGCGAAAGCGCCTAGTGGCGCCGGGGGATCAGTTCTTTTCCACCAGACGGTAGAAGACAAAATCGGAGGTCGCGCCATTCACATAGCCAGAGACATCCGCATCCATTGCCACCTGATAGGCGGCCTGGAACATGATCACGATGGGAGAGGTTTTCTGCACCTCGGCCTGCAATTCACGGTACATCTCCAGCCGTTTTTCAGGATCCGCCTCGGTGAGGGCAGCCTTGGTCTTGGCGTTCATCGCGTCCGGTACAGCCCAGGCATTGCGCCATGTGGTGGTGGCCGCATAGTTGTCGTCCGAGTTGTCGGAGTTATAGGCGAAAGCCTTGGCATTGGAATGCGGGTCCATGAAATCCGGGCCCCAATAGAGCAGCATCGCCTCATGGCTGCGCTCACGGTATTTGGTGATCACCTGGCTGCCGGTGCCGGGCAGGATTTCAAAGTTGATCCCCGCATCGGCAAAGCTGGCCTGCAAGGACTGCGCCATATCGGTGAAGGGGGCCGCATTGATCACATCCAGTGACACGGTGATCGGGGTCTCGATCCCGGCCTCGCTGAGGATGGATTTTGCGCGTTCCGGGTCATAGCGGAATGGTGTGTCGTCGTAGGAACCGGGGAAGCCTTTGGGCCAGAACGCCTGATGGATCTCCATCTGGCCGTTGATGATGGTGTCGGTCATGCCCTTGTAATCCACCAGATAGCGGGCAGCCTCCCAGACAGCGGGGTCGGTCAGGCTGTCGGTTTTCTGGTTGAAGGACAGGAAATGCACCGCCGCCTGCGGGTAGGTCTCCACCTTGATGGCGTCGCTGTCAAAGCCACGGATCTGATCGGGTGTCAGGTTGCGGGCCATGTCGATATCGCCGGATTCGAGCAGCAGCTCCTGCGTGGCGGCTTCGGCCACGTGGCGGATGATGACGCTTTCCATCTTGGGTGCGCCCTTGAAATAATCCGCATTGGCGGCCAACCGGACCATCTGCGCCGGACGATAGCCCTGCAGCTTGAACGGGCCGGAGTCGAGCGGCGTTTTCATTCAGCCAGCCATTGCCCATGTCGCCGTCCACGGCATTGGCCATCACCACCTCTTTATCCACCACCGAAGCGGGGCGGGCCGCCAGCACGTTCATCACAAAGGCGGGGGAAAACTCCCCTTCGTATTTGATAGTGACGTTGTTGCCATCGGTGGTGATCATCTGATCGACATTCTCGGCGGTCCAGCCCAGTTGCGCCAGGATGAAGGCCGGGGTCAGGTTCAATTTGATCACCCGCGCCAGTGAGAACACCACATCCTCACCGCGCACCGGGTTGCCGGAGTGGAACACCGCATCGTCGCGCAGAGCGAAGCGGATGGTCTTGGCCTCCGCGTCGACGTCCCAGGCGCTGGCAAGGCCCGGTGCCAGAACGGTGGGATCCTCGGCGTCATATTGCACCAGCCGGTCGTAGAGGTTGGTCACCAGCTCACCAGAGGTGAACTCATAGGCCTGAGCGGGGTCAATGGCGACGATATCGTCAATATTCTGCGCCACGATCAGCGCATTGGCGGGCGTGTCAGCGATAGCGCCGCTCGCCAGAGGCAGCGCGATCACGCTGGCCAGCAAGGCGGATTTCACGAGGTTCATGTCAGTCTCCCTGTTTGGTTCATTGGTATCCATCGGCCACGACCGCCCCCGCAGGACCGGCCTGCCGCAGCTGCCCGGTCAGGGCAGGTTGGGGGTGTTGGTGCTGTGCAAAACGCTGAGTGTGCCGGTCCACAACAACCGCGCTCAGCTGGTCGGTGGGATTGCTCCAGGAATGGGAGGTCAGGCCGCTGTAGTGCAGGCTGTCCCCAACCCGCAGACGGAACACCTGCCCATCCAGCGATTGATCAATCTCCCCCTCCAGCACATAGAGCATCTCTTCGCCCTCGTGGCTGACCTCCTCAGAGACATATCCGGGCGGCACATGCAGGATATAACTGGACAGCTCCGCGCCCGGAAACTGTGCGCCAAGCGCCTCATAGGTAATGGAGGAGCCCGCCAGCGAGAATTGCGTCCGCGTCATCGCCCGCGTCACCGCGTCCGAGGGTTTCGGCGTGGCGATGAAATACTCCAGCCCCACCTCCAGCGCTGACGCGATCTGTGCCAGCGTGCCCAGCGTTGGGGTGGCATTGTCGCGCTCCACCTGGCTCAGATAGCCCACTGAGACGCCGGACACATCACAAAGCGCCTGAAGCGTCAGCCCCATCTGCTTGCGCCGCTTGCGGATCAACGCGCCCAGCATCGGGCCTGCGCTGCTGCGGGTCTTCGCCGTTTTCTGGGGGGCGGTGGTCTGGGGCATCGGCGGCTCTCATTCTGGATGGCTTTTAATCAGCTTAGGAAAAAAATTATTGTGAAGCAAAAAAATTTTGCTTTTGCGGAAAAAAATATTTATGCCCGTAGGCAAGGTGCCGGTGTGTCTGCGGTCGTGAACCGTCGGCTTCGGCTATGTGAAAGGGCAGGGTATCTTGACCAGCACAGGAACAACGAGACGCGCAGTTCTGCGCTGGGGACGAGGGCTTGCGGGCTTTGCCATCGTGTCGACGCTGACCTTTCTCGGCCTTCTGGCAATCACGTTTTTTATTGGCCGTGTGGTGCCGATTGACCCGGTTCTGTCAGTGGTCGGAGATCGCGCCACGCAGGACCAATACGAGGCGGCGCGGGTTGCCATGGGATTGGATCGTCCGCTGGTGGTGCAGTTTTTCGCCTATGTGGCGGACGTCTTTCAGGGCGATTTGGGGCGTTCCGTTTCCACCAACCGGCCCGTCGTGTCCGATCTTGCGCGGGTGTTTCCCGCCACGCTGGAAATGGCCACGCTCGGCATCATCATTGGTGTGCTGATGGGGGTTCCCATGGGTGTCTGGGCTGCCGCGCGGCAGGGCACCTGGGTCGATCAGATCATCCGGGTCTTTGCGCTTCTGGGCTATTCGGTGCCCGCGTTTTGGCTGGGGCTGGTTGGTCTGGCGGTGTTCTACGCGGGTCTGGGCTGGGTCGCCGGGCCGGGGCGGGTCGACATCTTTTATGATGGGTTGATTGATCCGGTCACAGGCCTGTTGCTGGTCGACAGCCTGCTGGTTGGCGACACAGAGGTGTTCTGGAACGCGCTTTCGCATCTGGTGTTGCCTGCGGCCATCCTCGGCTTTTTCAGCCTCGCTTATATCGCCCGGATGACCCGCAGTTTCATGCTGGACCAGCTGAGCCAGGAATTCATCACCACTGCCCGCGTCAAAGGCGTGCCGGAATGGAAGGTGATCTGGGTGCATGGATTCAAACCAATTCGGGTGCCGTTGATCACGGTGATTGGCCTTTCCTATGCGGCGCTGCTGGAAGGTTCGGTGATGATTGAAACGGTGTTCAGCTGGCCCGGCATCGGCAATTACCTCACTGTGGCGCTGCTCAATGCGGATATGAATGCCGTCCTTGGCTCAACACTGGTGATCGGCGCGGTCTTCATCTTCATCAACAAGATCTCGGATGTGCTGTACCGGGTTCTCGACCCAAGGAGCCTGTGATGCTGAGCCGCGACTGGTTGCTGGACGACTCGCCCGCCACACGGACCCAGGCCACCGCAGGGCGCGCCTATCGCATGATCCTTGCGCTGATGCGCAACCCGCTGGCGGTGCTGGGGGCTGTGATCATCACCGTCCTTATCCTTGCAGCGGCTTTTGCGCCCTGGATCGCGCCGCAAAGCCCGGTGGGGCAGGACCTGACCTCCCGTCTGTTGCCGCCCTCCTGGGCCAATTGGATGGGCACGGATGAGCTGGGGCGCGATATCTTTTCCCGCGTGGTGTACGGCGCGCGCATCACGCTGATGATTGTCGCTCTGGTGGCGGTGATTTCGGCGCCGCTGGGGCTGATCATCGGGGCGGTTTCGGGCTACTTCGGGGGCTGGACCGACCGGATCCTGATGGGGATCACCGATGTGTTCCTGTCAATGCCCAAGCTTATTCTGGCGCTGGCCTTCGTTGCGGCGCTGGGGCCGGGGATCGAAAACGCGATCATTGCCATCGCCATCACCGCGTGGCCCGCCTATGCCCGCATTGCACGGGCCGAAACGCTGACCTTCCGAAACGCAGAATTCATTGCGGCCACCCGCCTACTGGGGGCCTCGCACAGCCGCGTTATCCTGCAGCATGTGCTGCCACTGTGTACGTCTTCGATGATTGTGCGGGTGACGCTGGACATGGCGGGAATCATTCTGACAGCGGCAGGGCTTGGCTTTCTGGGCCTCGGCGCGCAGCCGCCGCTGCCGGAATGGGGCGCGATGATTTCGCGCGGGCGGGTGTTTATTCTGGACCAGTGGTGGGTCGCGACCATGCCCGGTATCGCGATCATCGTGGTCAGCCTCGGCTTTTGTTTCCTTGGCGATGGCTTGCGTGATGTGCTGGACCCGAAACAGGGGGGCAAATCATGAGCGATGCGCGCGCGCCACTGCTGGAGCTGGAAAACCTCCGTGTCAGTTTTCCAACCCCCAAGGGCCGGGTTGAGGTGGTCAAGGGGTTAAGCCTGACCCTTGGCCGCGAACGCCTTGGTATCGTGGGCGAGAGTGGTTCCGGCAAATCCATGACCGGTCGCGCCATCCTGCGGCTGATCCGCAATCCGGGTCGGATGACGGCGGATCGGCTGACGCTGGAGGGGCAGGACCTGCAAACCCTGAGCGAGCGCCAGATGCGCGGCGTGCGCGGCGCACGGATTTCGATGATCATGCAGGACCCGAAATTCTCACTTAATCCGGTGATGACCATCGGTGCACAAATCGCTGAGGCGCTGGATGTTCACGAGCGGCTGAACCGCCGTGACACCCGCGCCCGCGTGCTGGAGATGCTGGAGGCGGTGCGCATCAATGACCCGGAGGCCGTCGCCCAGATGTATCCGCATCAGGTGTCCGGTGGCATGGGGCAGCGGGTGATGATCGCAATGATGCTGATCCCGCGCCCGGATCTGTTGATCGCGGATGAACCCACCTCGGCACTGGATGTGTCGGTGCAGGCGCAGGTGCTGGATCTGATTGATGATCTGGTGCGCGACAAGGGGATGGGCCTCATCCTGATCAGCCATGACCTCGATCTGGTGGCGCGCTATTGTGACCGGATCATGGTGATGAATGCCGGCCGCGTGGTGGAGAGCTGCGCCGCCGCGGACCTGCATAAGGCCAGCCACCCCTACACCCAAGGGCTGCTGGCGGCGGTGCCCCGGATGAAAGAGACCCGCGACACGCTGCCGGTGCTCGACCGACAAGGCTGGAGTGGCACATGACCGCGATCTCTCTGCGAAACCTCGATATTTCTTATGGCGACACCAAGGTGGTGCGGGACGTCAGTTTCGACGTCGCCGAAGGGGAAAGCTTTGCCCTGGTGGGGGAAAGCGGTTCCGGAAAATCCACCGTGCTGAAGGCCATCGCGGGGCTCGCCCCTGATTGGACAGGGGACATTTCGGTGCTGGGCCAGCCACGCAGCCACGGCATTGACCGCGCGTTTTCGCGAACCTGCCAGATGGTGTTTCAGGATCCCTATGGCTCATTGCACCCGCGCAAACCGGTCGACTGGGTGCTGCGGGAGCCCTTGCGGGTGCATGGGATCGGGGCGCGCGACGCCCGCGTCGCAGAGATGCTGGCGGCAGTTGGCCTCGATCAGCGGTTCCGGTTCCGCTATCCGCATCAGCTGTCTGGGGGGCAGCGTCAGCGGGTCGCCATCGCGCGCGCCCTGATGCTGGATCCCAAGGTGATGCTGCTGGATGAGCCGACCTCGGCGCTGGATGTCTCGGTACAGGCGGAAATCCTGAACCTGCTGAAGACGCTGCGCCGCGATCAGGGGCTGACCTATCTGATGGTCACGCACAACTTGCCGGTCGTCAGCTTCATGTGTGAGCGAATGGCTGTGATGAACAAGGGGCGTATTGTTGAGATCGCCCCGGCAGAGGCGCTGCATGACGGTGCCTTCAGCGATGCCTATACGCAGCAACTTTATGCCGCCAGCGGTGGCGCGGAGCCGTGCGCGTGACACCAACCCGAGAGAAGGGATCGACCCGAATGCCCGACGACAGACTGCCGGAAGATATTGCAGAGGCGCTGCGCCAGTTCACCGACACGCTCGCTGCTGCCACCGGCGCCGAGGCGGCCTATGACGCCCTCTGCGCGCTGACCAAGGCCACGGTTGGGGCCAAGCTGTTCACGGTGATGACGGTGGATATGGCAACCATGCTGGCCTGCCGCACCTATACCGATGATCCCGAGAACTATCCGACCTCCGGCACCAAGCCAATTGAGCTGAACGACTGGTTCGAGATCGTCCATGGCCAGCACCGCTGTTTTGTTGCCAATACGCTGGAAGAGATCGATCAGGTCTTCCCAGATGCGGAGCTGATCGGGGCACTGGGCTGTGGATCGGTGATCAACCTGCCGGTGCTGATCGGGGGCGAACTTGCCGCGACCATCAATATTCTGCATGAGCCGGGGTATTACACAGAAGCACGGGTGGAAGCGGCAAAGGCCCTGTTGACCCTGCCTGCAATGGCGACGCTGGCCTTGGCCCGGCAGCTGTAATCTCTCCCCCGCGCAGCAAACGAAAAAAGAGGCCGCGCGCCGACGGCCCCTCTATGGTCTGTTGTCCCATACGCGCGGTGTGCAGGAAGCGGATTCCCGGTCGGCGGGTCAGTCTTCCAGACTGTCTTCGCGTTTCTCGTCGATCAATCCGCGTTCCTCGTCCTTGCGCTGTTGGAAGCGGCTACCGTAGCCCTCAAGATCCTCGTCAGAAATCACCTCTTTGGCGCGGGTGAAGACCTCGTTTTCTTCCTCATCCATGTGATGCTCGTACTCATGCTTCAGCTGTTCGAATTTGCTCATCCAGAGGTCGGAGGACATCTTCATCACATTCAGCTCCTCCATCAGATCATCAAGCTGCTGATGCTCATGTACGGAATGGCGGGCCGCGTCCTGACCCCAGGTTTGGCTGATCAGTTTGGAATAGAACGTCTCTTCTTCAGCGGCCGCGTGGCTTTTGACGTCTTCGTAAAACCGTTTCCACAGGGCTCCACGCGCCTCGACCTTGCTGTCTTGAATGGAGGTCAGCAGTTTGCGGTGGGTGTCGTGGTCGTCCTTAATCGCATCGTAAATTGTCGGCATTGGAAGCTCCAGTCTGGCGGGATCAGTTGAACGGCGCGGCGGCCTTGCCGGGGCAAGGTCCGGCGGCTCTCTGATGAACAAACGCCGCAATCGGGCAGAGTGTTCCTGATGCGGTCAATCGCGCCGCAGGATTGCGCAGGTTCCGGGTCGCGCGCGCTGCAGGGTTTGCCCTATTTGGGGTCGGCAGGCTGGCAGAGGACCCACAAAGATGACACTGGATATGGTATTGGCGCTGTTGTTGTTTTTGTTCCCGCTCGCCTATAGCCCCGGACCGGGCAATCTGTTTTTTGCGGCCAATGGTGCGCGGTTTGGCTTTCGCGCGACCTTGCCTGCGACAACGGGTTACCATATCGCCACGGCTGCGGTGACGCTGCTGATTGGATCCGGCGCATTGGCGGCTCAGGCGGTGGCGCAGGAGGCGTTCACCTGGCTGAAGATGGCAGGCGCGGGGTATGTGCTGTGGATCGCATGGGGTCTTTGGCGCGCCGGTGGGCTGCAGGCGGAGCTTCAGGCCCGTCCGGCCCGCTTTCGAGATGGTGTCGTCCTGCTGCTGCTCAATCCCAAAGCCTATGTGATTATCACAGTGATGTTCAGCCAGTTTCTCACACCTCCGGGGGCGGTGAGCCTTGGTAGGGACGCGCTGGCGCCGGTGCTGGCCATCACGCTGATTTTCACTCTCAACAATCTGGTGGCATTCTCGATCTGGACCTGGATCGGCGACGGGCTGGCGCGACAGTTTTCCCGCGATCTGCGCGCACGGCAACTCAACCGGGGATTTGCGCTTTTGCTGGCCGGTGTTGCTTTGTGGATGTTGCTGCTGTGAGGTGGCGGCGCCGTCAGCCGTCCCGGTAGGGTCGCATAGGGAGACCGCGCCGGTCGGGGCACATGGCGCAATCCGGAACATTTTCAGAGCGGTGACGTTGAGCCAGAGAGCGACAACGGAGCCAAACATGGGTGAAAGCGAGTTGAAAGGCGGGGTGGGCTGTGCCGCTGGTGGCGCATCGGACGTGATCGCAGCCCCCCTGCCGCAGGAGCCGCAGGCGCGCGGATCTGCAGCGGCCCGCAAGGTGGGCGTCGAGATTGAGTTCGGCGGCCTGTCCGTTACGCACGCTCAAAAAATCGTGCAGCGTGAGCTTGGCGGCGAGATCCGAGCGCAGGATCGCGCGGACGGGCCAAACCCTCATGTCAAAGCTACGGCGCTGGGCAATGTAGAGGTCTATCTCGACAGCCGTTATCGCAGCAAACCGGGCCTCGGCAAAATGCTGGTCGCCATGGCGGAACCGTTGATCCCGGTCGAAATTGTCACCCCGCCGCTGAAACAGTCGCAGCTGTCGCAGCTGGATCAGCTGTGCGTCAGATTGGCAGAGGCCGGGGCCACGGGTACGCAGGACGGTGTGCTGAACGGCTTTGGCGTGCATCTCAACGTGGAAGTCGCCGATATGACGGCTGCGCATATCGGGCCGGTGCTGACGTCCTTTGCGCTGCTGGAGCCGCTGTTACGCCGAATGCCGGGGATCGACCTGTCGCGCCGTGTGCAGCCGTTCATCGCGCCCTATCCCAAGGCCTTGGTAGACGCGCTATGTGCGTCCCCTCCGCAGACCATGGACGACCTTCTCCGCCTCTATCTTGAACAAGCCGCCGATCGCAATCACGCGCTGGATTTGCTGCCGCTGCTTGCGGATTATGCCCCGGATCGCGTGCGTGCAGCCTTAGGAGAGGGAGACAAAACCGCCGCGCGGCCTGCCTACCATTACAGATTGCCTGATTGCCGTCTGGGGGATCCCGACTGGTCGATCACCCGTGAGTGGAACCGCTGGGCCGAGGTAGAACAGATCGCCCGCGATGGGCGGCTGAAAGCTCTGATTGAGGGCTGGCAGGCGCGACCGCGCAGCGAACAGTTGATGAGCCGGGAATGGGCCAAACACGCGGCAGATATCCTCGGCGTTGCCGACCGGGAGGGCATCGCATGAAACCGAGGATTGCCGTAACAGTCTCGCGCCGCAGCGGATGGCGGATTTTTCCGCTGATGGCTCTCAATATCTGGCTGTCAGGTGGCCGTGCGGTCCGCTGGCAAAGCAACCGTGAGGCGGATCTCTCCACGGTAGATGCCGTGGTCATTGGCGGAGGTGATGACATTGCGCCAACACTGTATGATGGTCAGATCATGCCTGAGGTCCGGCTGGATCCTGACCGCGACGCGCTGGAGGCAGCCATCGTGCGCGAGGCGACGCGCCAGGATGTACCCCTCTTGGGGATCTGTCGCGGCGCGCAGATGTTGAACGTGGCGCGTGGCGGGCGACTCTATCAGGACGCCTACGCCTTCTATGGTCAGCAGAATTACAAAACGGTTCTGCCTCGCAAAGAGGTCACCATTGCCAACAACAGCGTGTTGCGCCGGGTGTTGGGCGTGCCCAGGCTCAAAGTCAACGCATTGCACAGCCAGTCCGTCAGCGACCTGGGGCAGGGGCTGCGGGTCACCGGGCGCGATCAGTCCGGCATGGTGCAGGCGGTTGAGGATCCGGGGCGGCGTTTTGCGATTGGTGTGCAGTGGCACCCTGAGCATCTGTTCTACCGCGCGGCACATCTCAATTTGTTTCGCGCCTTGGTTGCTGCCGCCAGATCCAAACGGGATACACCCGAAGATCAGATGCGCTGCGCGGGCTGATGTCTGACACGGGCTTAACAACCTAGTCACAAAAGAAAACGCCCGGATCGCTCCGGGCGTTTTTTATGGTTTAGGGGCAGTATATCGCCCGGTCACGCAGCCGCGTGATCAGCCGATGATGCCGTTCAGCGTGGCGCTGGGGCGCATGACAGCGGCGGTTTTCACCGGATCGGTGTGGAAATAACCGCCCAGATCCGCAGCCTGACCTTGCACCTCTGCCAGTTCGGCAAGGATCGCCTCTTCCTTGGCGGCCAGTTCCGCGGCGATGGGCGCGAAATGCGCGGCCAGCTCGGCGTCATCCCCCTGTGCGGCCAGCGCCTCGGCCCAGTAACGGGCGAACCAGTAGTGGCTGGCGCGGTTGTCCGGCTCACCCACCTTGCGCGAGGGCGAGCGGTTGTGGTCCAGAATGCCCTGTGTCGCAGCCTCGGCGGCGGCACCCAGCACGCCCGCCTTGGCGTTGCCCTTGCTGTCGGCGAGGAAGTTCAGCGATTCACCCAAGGCGCAGAACTCACCCATGGAGTCCCAGCGCAGGTGGTTTTCTTCCACCAGCTGCTGCACGTGCTTGGGCGCAGAGCCACCAGCCCCGGTTTCAAACAACCCGCCACCGTTCATCAGTTTCACAATCGACAGCATCTTGGCCGAGGTGCCCAGTTCCAGGATCGGGAACAGGTCGGTCAGATAGTCGCGCAGCACATTGCCGGTGATGGCGATGCTGTCCTTGCCTGCGGTGATGGTCTTCAGCGACTGGGCGGTCGCCTCACGCGGGGCCATGATCTGGAACAGGTCGGATTTGCCAGCCGCATCCAGTGCGGGCTTCACATATTTGATCAGCTCAGCGTCATGGGCGCGGTTTTCGTCCAGCCAGAAGATCGCCTCGGAACCGGTCAGACGCTGACGGTCCATCGCCAGTTCGATCCAGTTCTCGATCGGGGCTTTCTTCACGGTGCAGGAGCGCCAGATATCGCCTTCCTCAACCTCGTGTGAATGCAGCGTCTCGCCGTTGGCCAGCACGATGCGGATGGTGCCATCGGCAGGTGCTTCAAAGGTGGTCGGGTGGGAGCCGTATTCCTCGGCCTTCTGCGCCATCAGGCCAACATTGGCGACGGAGCCTGCGGTGGTCACATCCAGCGCGCCATTGGCTTTGAAGAAGTTGATGCTCTCGTCGTAGACGGTGGAATAGCAGCGGTCGGGGATGACGCAGTTGGTGTCGCCCTTGTTGCCCGCTTCGTCCCAGCCCTTGCCGCTCGGCGCGGATCACCGCTGGCATGGAGGCGTCGATGATCACATCGGACGGCACATGCAGGTTGGTGATGCCCTTGTCACTGTCGACCATATACATGGACGGACGGTCCAATGCGGCGATCTCAGCCTTGATGGCATCCGCATTGGGCAGGCCATCAATGGTCGCCAGAACCGCGCCAAGGCCGGAATTGGCAGAGCCGCCTGCCGCTTCGATTTCAGCGCCGTATTTGTCCCAGACCGGACCCAGCCATGCCTTCACCGCGTGGCCGAAGATGATCGGGTCAGAGACCTTCATCATGGTGGCTTTCATGTGCAGCGAGAACATGGTGCCGTCGGCTTTGGTGTCTTCAATCGCGCCCTTCAGGAAGGAAGACAGCGCCTTGGCCGACATGAATGTGGCATCAGCAACGGTGCCTTCTTCCAGCGGCCAGCTGTCCTTCAGCACGGTGACCGCACCGTCCTTGCCGACGAATTCGATCTTCGCGGTACCCGCCTGTGCGGCAGAGATGGTGGCGGAGACTTCGTTGGCATAGAAATCATTGCCCGGCATCGACGACACTTTGGTCTTGCTGTCTGCGGACCATTTGCCCATCGAATGCGGGTTGTTCTGGGCGAAGTTTTTCACCGCTTTGGCGGCGCGACGGTCAGAGTTGCCTTCGCGCAGCACCGGGTTCACAGCCGACCCCTTGATGGTGTCATAGCGCGCGCGGATCTCTTTTTCCGCATCGGTTGCCGGATCTGCCGGGTAGTCGGGAATGCCAAACCCCTGCGCCTGCAATTCGGCAATCGCGGCGGTCAGCTGCGGTACAGAGGCCGAGATATTCGGCAGCTTGATGACATTGGCGTCAGGCGTTTTCACCAGTTGGCCCAGTTCGGCCAGATCATTGCTCTGGCGCTGGGTGTCGCTCAGCGCTTCGGGGAAGGTCGCAAGGATACGGCCTGCCAGCGAAATGTCCTTGGTCCCGACGGAGACGCCTGCCGCCGCGGCAAAGCTGCGGATGATCGGCAGCAGCGAGGCGCTGGCCAGCTCGGGGGCTTCGTCTACGATGGTATACAAAATGTCGGGGGTCGAATTTTCTGCCATATTCCACAACCTTTTTTCAGCGATATCGGAAACTTGGGTGAGCGGTTGGCGCTGCACCGGATGGACGGGGTGCTGCGGTCCAGCTTGGACGCGGGGGCGGTCATTCTGTGTCAGATCTGCTCTGACAGACCGGCGGCCCGCAAGGACAACAGCCATTCATATGGCCCCCCGTGTAAATCAGCTGGCGCGCGGGCGCAATTGCCAGCAGCGCCTTTGTAGGGTGCAGATTGCCGCGCTTTTGAGATTATTGGGGTGTTTTGCCGCCTATAGTGGCAGTTTTTCCGGTTTTAGAGCCGCAGCGGGGCCCGCCTGCTGCGACTCGAAAACGGGGACTCTGCTCAGCTGCGCCAGCGCAGCAGGCGGCGTTCGATCAGGCCGATCAGGCTGCTGACCACCACGCCGAGCACCGACAGGATCGCAACCCCGGCAAACAACCGTTCCAGATCATAGAGCGATCCGGCCTCCAGAATATACGCGCCGATGCCATGTTCCGCGCCCAGCATTTCAGCGGCCACCAGCAGGATAATGGCAATCGCCAGGCTGATGCGCAGTCCGGACAGGATACCCGGCATCGCACCCGGCAGCACGATCTTGCGCACAATCGACAGCCACGACAGGTTAAAACTCTGCCCCATGCGGATCAGCGACCGGTCCACATTGTCCACAGCGCCATAGGTTGCCACCACGGTGGGGGTGAACGTGCCAAAGGCGATCAGCGCATATTTTGACCCCTCATCAATGCCGAACCAGATCACAAACAGCGGCAGCAGTGCGATTTTCGGGATCGGGAACAGCGCAGCCACCAGTGGCACCAGCCCTGCGCGGACATAGGAAAACAGCCCGATCATCAACCCGACCCCAATGCCGACACTGGCCCCAAGGGCGGCGCCAACCACCAGCCGCGACAGCGAGACACTGACATGGGTCCATAGCAGGCCGGAGGCATAAAGCTCCCCCAATGTGGCCAGCACGTCACTTGGGCGCGGCAGGGTCAGCTTGGAGATCCAGCCCTGACGGGTGCCCAGTTCCGCCAGCACCAGCAACAGGACAAAGACGAGAGCGCCCACCCAGCGGGCGCCGCGCGGCGCAAAGCCGCCGCCGCGAAACTGCACTGGGCGCACCGGCGCATGCTGGTGGTGCGGTTCCGTGCTGGAGACAGGCGGGAGTGTGGCCATCCGGGTGTCAGACATTCATCAGCTCCGCATCTGCCGCCCGCGCCTCGTCACGCATCAGCTGCCACAGGTATTTCTGTTTCTGTTCAAGATCCGCATCGCCAAACGCGCGTTCGGCCAACGGTGTGTCCAGATGCACGATCTCGCGGATCTGGCCGGGGCGGCGGGACAGCACCACGATAGCATGGCCCAGCCGCACCGCTTCGGCCAGGTTATGGGTGACATAGACCGCAGTGAATGGCGTGCGTGTCCACAGCGCCACCAGATCATCCATCAGCAATTCACGGGTTTGACTGTCCAGTGCCGACAGCGGCTCATCCATCAGCATCACTGCCGGGTTCACCGCCAGCGCCCGCGCAATCGCCACCCGCTGCTTCATACCACCCGACAGCTGCTTGGGCAGCGCCCCGGCAAATTCGCTTAGCTTGGTGCGCGCCAGAACATCGTCGATGATCCGCGCCGCTGCCGTGCCGCGAATGCCGTGATCCTCCAGCACCAGACTGATATTGCCCCTGACCGTGCGCCAGGGCAGCAGGGCAAAGTCCTGAAAGACATATGTCAGCGGATTGAGACAGCCCTCCGGCGGTTGCCCCACCTGCAACACCTCGCCCGCCGCGGGCCGCTCCAGCCCGCCGATAAACCGCAAGAGGGTGGATTTGCCACAGCCCGAGGGGCCGACGATGCAGACAATTTTGCCACTGGGAATATCCAGCGTGATGTCGCTGAGCACTGCGACATTGTCATAGGCATGACCCACCGCTGACAGGCGAATATCCATGATGTTGCTCCGCAAGAGGATGCGCCGGGGCAGGGGCCCCGGCCGCAGGATTAGCCGATACTGTCGACGTAGCTGGGGTCGATGATTGTCTCCAGCGAGATATCGGCATCCACCAGCTTCTCCGCCTGGAACCAGGCCAGCTGATCCGCCAGCGATTTGGTGTTCATCGCGGCGCCTTCGTTCAGGCGCATGGTGCCGTTGATGATCGACTTGGCGGCTTTGTCGCGGGGGCGGTCGGCATAGACATATTTGTGGATCAGATCGACCATCTGATCGACGCCCGCATCACCGCTGGCCCGGTCGATCATGGTGGCGTTGTAGTCGGCCACCCCGCGGCTGTAGGCGCTCAGGAAATCGCGGGTCATCTGCTGTTCCCCGCTTGCGGCGTTCTGGGCCGAAGTAAACACCGTCGTCACCTGATAGTCGGGCAGATAGTCCGCCACATCGCCAATGATATGCACCGCACCCGATCCCGCCAGGGGTTTCGCAATATGCGGCACGATGGACCAGGCATCAATCTGGCCGGATTTCAGCGCGCCGATGATGGCCCCGACTTTTTGCAGCGGCTTGAAGGACAGCGACACGCCGTCCTTCTCCGCCATACGCGACCCCATGTAATGGAAGGATGATCCGGCCGTGGTCATGCCGAAGCTCTTGCCCTCCAGCGCCGCCGGGCTGGTGATGCCCGCCTGATAGGCCGCATCGGAGACCAGGATTTTCTGTCCGTCAATGCCCGGCTCTTCCGACAGGGCGCCGCCGATCACCTTGATCGCGCCGCGATTGGCAAGGGAGATCAGACCACCCGACATCGCTGTGATCGCATAGTCCACATCGCCAGAGGCAATTGCCACCGACATCGGTGAGGCCGCCTGGAAAAACCGCAGTTCCACATCCAGCCCGGCATCGGCGAAATAGCCACGTTCCTGCGCGATAAAGCTCGCCGAATGGCTGGTGAAGCGCAATGCCCCCAGTACGATTTTCCGCTTGCTCGCCAGCGCCGGTGTGGCCAGCCCCGCAACGGCGCCCGCACTGCCAAGGGCCGCAAGCGTGCGGCGGCGTGTCCAATGGGTCATGTCTTAATCCTCCCTCTTCGTGATTGTCGTTCCGGACCAATCCGGCCCGTAGCGTCCGCGGTTCCTTCGTGGCAGCGTCAGACGCCCCTCGTCCCTGTCATCATGTCACCCGTCACATAGGTCTCCAGCGCCGTCACGGCGGCCTCTGTATTGCGCGCCAGAACCGCCTCCACCAGCGCCTGTTGTTGCTCTGCGCGGGTGGCGAAATCCAACCGTCCCTCCCGCAGAAGCGCCAGACGGAACCGGCGCGACTGATCATAGAATTTCAGCTGTATATCCGACAGCCGGGGCGAGTGCGCGGCCTCCACCAGCACTGCGGCAAAGCTCCGGCAGGCCATATCCCAGTCCAGCGCCAGCGCATCATTGGCCTCGTTCAGCAGCGCTTCTTCGGTGCGGCGCAGCGCATGGTGGGCGGCCAGAACCCGGCCCTCCCATTGTACATCGCTGCGCGTCAGCCCCAACCGCAGGCCCAGCCGCTCCACCTCCAGCCGCATGAACAGAATATCCCGCAGATCATCCTCGGTGGCGGAGGTCACGCGAAAGCCGCGCTGGGCGGCTGCCTCCACCAGCCCCTCGGCGCTGAGCATCCGCAGAGTTTCGCGCATGGAGTGGTTGGAGCCGCCGTAACTCTGACGCAGCGCCTCAATCTTCAGCTTCTGATCCGGTCGCAGCACACCAAAGGAAATGTCCCGCCGCAGCGCTGCGGCCAGCACAGCAACAACCGTGTCTTCCTCCGACTGTGCGCGTCGACCAAACATGCTTTGATCCCTATTTTGCAAAATATCCAACATTTTTGCCGCGCCAGTCCCCCTCTGTCAATGGGGGCGCCCGCCCCTTTGCGCGCGCGCCTGCGACGCTTGCGCCGGGTCGGCGTTGACGCCCCGGCGCGGCTCTGTCACTCCTGCAATCCACCCAACTCAATCGACCGCTTCGAAGGATCTTGCCCCGCATGACCAGCCTGCGCCTGCTGCACACCTCTGATCTGCATCTGGGCAAGCGGTTTGGCCAGTTCGATGAGGAAACCCGCGCCGCGCTGCAACAGGCTCGGCAGGGCATCCTGTCCCGGCTGGCCGGGATCGCGACGGCAGAAGGCGCGGGCCATGTGCTGATCGCGGGGGATCTGTTTGATACCGAAACCCCGTCGGCGCGGGTGATCCGGCAGGCGCTGGCGGCAATGGCGGCAGCGGATCCGGTGCAATGGTGGATCATCCCCGGCAACCACGACAGCGGCGCGGCAGAGCCGCTTTGGGCGGAAATGGCGCGCCACGCGCCGCAGAACGTGCATCTGCTGATGCAGCCCACGCCGGTTGAGATCGCGCCCGGGGCCACGCTGCTGCCCGCGCCCTGCGAGCGCCGTTTCGCCGGACAGGATCGCACCATCTGGATGGACAGCGCCGAGACGCCGGAGGGACATCTGCGGATCGGTCTGGCCCATGGGGCCGTGCTGGATTTCGACCGTGATCAGAACGGGGCCGAGACAATTGCCACCAACCGCGCCAGTAGCGCTCGGCTGGATTATCTGGCGCTGGGGGATTGGCACGGTGATTTCACCCTGAATGGCCACAGCCGCTACCCCGGCACGCCGGAACGGGATCGGTTCAAACATCCGGGGCGCGGCAGCTGCTTGCTGGTGGACCTGCCGGGACCGGGCCAGCCGCCACAGCTGCGCCCGGTTGAGGTGGGACAATACCACTGGCAGGATCTCGCGCTTGAGTTGGCGCCGGGGCAGGATATCGGCACCCTCATCAGAGAGGCGTTGCCGGATGATCCGCAGGACTGGCCCAATTGTCTGATCCGCATTCGCGCGCGCGGCTGGGTCACCGCAGATCAACACATGCAGCTGTCGGGTTTTGTGGCAGAGCAGGCTCCGGCGTTTTGCCACCTCAGCCTCGACGGGGATGATTTGCGCATTGAACACCGGGCCGAGGATCTGGACCAGATTGCCACCACCGGCGCGCTGCGCGCTGCGGCTGAGCTCCTGATGGCTGAGAGTCAGAACAGCGCCCTCGGCGAGGAGGCCCGCGATGTGGCCGCCGCCGCGCTGAACCGGCTCTATGCCGCTGTGCGGGAGGGCGCGGAATGAAGCTCACCTCCATTCGTCTGACCAATGTGCGCCGCTTTGTCGATCCGGTGGAAATCACCGGCATCGGCCCCGGTCTCAACCTGCTGAGCGCGCCGAATGAGCAGGGCAAATCCACCATCTTTGACGCTCTGCATGCGCTGTTCTTCAAGGATGCGAAATCCTGGGACAAGGAGGTGCGCGCGCTGGCCCCGCATGCGGGTGGCGACCCTGAGATCGAGGTTGAGCTGACCCATCAGGGCAGTCATTTTCGCATCGCCAAAAGCTTTACCAAATCAGCAGGCAAAGGCACCGCGCGCATTTGGCGCGAGGGGGGCTCCTGCATCAGGCCGACGCGGCGGAAGCCTGGCTGCGCGACCTCATCGCGCCACCCAAGGACGGGCCGGTCGGCATGCTCTGGCTGCGGCAGGGGCTGACGGATTTTGCCGACGCCAAGGACACGCTGGAGGCGCGGCGCGATCTGATGTCCTCCCTCAGCGGTGAGGTCGAGGCCGTGACTGGCGGGCAGCAGATGGAACGCCTGCGCCGCCGCCTGCGCAGCGATCTGGATCGCATGGTCACCAGCCGTGGCGCGCGCAAGGGGGGCCCGCTCGCCGAGGTGGAGGCCCGCGTGGCCGCGCTCTCTGAGCAGCGCGATGCCTTGGCCGGGCAGGTCGCTGATTTGCGTCAGCTGCTGGACCAGCGGCACCTCCTGCGCCGCGAACAGGCGGAGCTTGCTGCGCCGGAGGAAACAGCGGCCCGCCAGTCCCGGCTGAACCAGGCCGAAACCGCGCTGGCCGCTGCTGAACGTCACCGCGAGAAATGTGAACAGGCCCGCCGCGCGCTTGATCTCGCTGTTTTGCAACGCGACGGGCAGGCGGCGCGGATCGAGACACAGGCCGAACGCCTTGCCGATCACGCCCGCGCCACCACCGCCCTGACGCAGGCAGCAAAGCGGCGCGACAGTGCCGCAGAGCAGGCCGCGCAGGCGGCCCAAGAGTTGAAAGAGGCGGAGAGTGGGGCAGGGCAGGCCCGTGAAAGCGTCGCCCAGGCGCGGAAATCCGTGGCCGCCGCCCTGCGGTCTGAGGCTGCAGAACAGGCGCAGTTGCGACGCACGGAGCTGAGCGAACGTCTGGCACAGTTTGATGCGCTTCAGGCACGTCTTGCCAAGGATCGCCAGCAAGCCGGGCAGGGCGTTGATGCGGATGCGCTCGCCCAATTGGAGGATCTGGCCCAGGCTGTCACCCTGGCGCAGCACGCCCGCACCGCCTCTGCGGCGGCACTCAGCGTCCGCTACCTGCCGGGCAGCGCCACAACGCTGCGCCTCAACGGTGAGACCTTCGATGAGGGGGGTGAGATTGCCTTGCCGGATGGTGGTGAGCTGGAGGTTCCGGGCCTTGCCACCGTCACGCTGCATCCTGCCCGCAGTGAGGCCGCCGGGGCGGTCTCCGAGGCCGAAACCGCGCTGGCAACGGCCCTTGGTCAGTTGGAATTTGAGACATTGGCACAGGCCCGCGCTGCTCATCAGGCGCGCCTTGCCGCCACCGCCCGGCTGAAGGAAGGCGAAGCCACCCAGCGCGCACTTGCCCCCGAGGGGCGCGAGGCGCTAGTTGCGGCGATTGCAGCCCTGCCCGGTGGCGCCGACCCGCAGCCCCCCTGTGATCCGCTACCGGATCGCACCACGCTGGAAGCGGCACTGGCGGAGGCGGAGGCCGGTCAGACACAGGCGGAGGCCGATCTCGCCAAAGCCCGCATCGAGGAGGGCGCCGCCCAGCAATCCGCACATGGCGCCCTGGCCGAGGCCAAAGCGGCGGAGGCCGATCTCGACCGTGCCACGCAGGCCCTCGGAGAGACGGAATCTGCCACAGCAGAGCTGGCCGCCCTGAGGGCCGAGATGCCTGCCTTGGATCAGACCGTTGCTGAGGCCCAGGCCGAAGATACCCGCCTGATCGCTGCCGCCCCGGATCTGGAACAGGCCCGCGCCGCCTGTCAGCGGGCCCGCTCGGTTGTGGAGGCCGCACAGACCCGATTGCAGGATTTGGCGCGCGATCTGGCCGTCTTGGATGCGCGCATCAGCGCCCATGCCAGCCACGCGGTTGAGGAAGAGCTGGCCGAGGTGACCGACCAGCTGGCCGTTGCGGAGGCCCGACAGCAGGCCCTGCAGTTCGAAGTGGCCACTCTGCGTCGTCTTGATCAGGCGCTGGAGGCCGCGCAGGCGGGCGCGCAGGCGCAATATCTGGGACCTCTGATGGCAGAGCTGACGCCGCTGCTGCGTCGCCTCTGGCCCGAGGCGCAGGTGCAGGTCGATGCCGACAGCGTGCTGCCCAGTCAGTTGGCGCGCGGCGCGGCAGAGGAACAGCTGACCCAGCTGTCAGGCGGCACGCAGGAACAATTGGCGCTGATGGTGCGGCTGGCCTTTGCCCGGTTGCTGGCCAAATCTGGCCAAGGCATCCCGGTCATACTGGATGACGCGCTTGTTTATACCGATGATGCCCGCATCGAGGCGCTGTTTGATGCGCTGACGCTTCAGGCCAATGATCTGCAAATTCTGGTGTTTTCCTGTCGGCAAAAGAGCTTTCGCGATCTTGGCGGCACCAGCCTTGCAATCCGCCCCGCCGATGATCGCGACTGACGGCCTGATGGCTCAGTCGCGCAGCTCCTCCGGGGCCACGCCCCAGAGCTTCTCCTTGGGCGCCCAGCCGCGATAGCCCCCGGCCGAAATCGAACACCAGCTTACCTCGCATTTGCCCAGTCGCGCGACCACGCCCAGTTCAAAGGCAGCCGTGACCGGCGCGCCGCTGTCGGGGCGGGCGTGCACCGTCAGCATGTCCTCTTCGATCAGCACGGTCCGGGCACCGGACAGCAGCGCATAATGCACCCAACCACCGGCGCCATCGCGATCACGCACCCGGCGCCAATGGCCATATTCAGCGGTGATCTCCAGCGGCATGCCGCGCCGTTTGAACACCCAGTCGATCTTGTGGGTCAGGGAAGGGCCACGGCGCACATTGCCCTCAGCGGCCTTCATCGACACGAAACGCGGCAGCGGCAGATTGGTCACCGGGCCGCGCTCATCTCGCGCGGCGCCTTCATGCGGGATCATCGCGCCGGTTGTTGCAATCAGGGTCATGGCGACCACGGCCAGCCGGGACCGCAGATAAGATGCCGAAATGTTCACTGCCTGCTCGCTTCTTCTTTTTGCTGCCTGTTACCTGCCTGACCAACCTGAATGCACTGCGTTTTTCGCCGACCCGCCCCTGATCTGATGTCCGGGTACCATGTGGTCTGAAAAAGAAAGCCGCGTCAGATGGGCTGAGGCGCGGGATGGTTCTTGTGCCTGCCCGCGTCCTGCGCCACGATGCCATGAGGCCAGAGAGATTGCAAAGCCGAGGGAGAGCAGCAGTGGCAAGAGAACGTCTGAGTGTTGTCGTAACGCGACGGTTGCCGGAGCCGGTGGAAACCCGGTTGAGCGAATTGTTCGATGTGCGCTTGCGCGAGGACGACACACCGATGAGCCGGACCGAGCTGGCCACCGCGCTAAAGGATGCCGATGTGCTGGTGCCGACGGTGACCGACAGTATTGATGCCGCCTTGCTGGCACAGGCCGGAGACCGGTTGAAACTGATTGCCAACTACGGTGCCGGGGTCGATCACATCGATGTGGCAACGGCGCGCCAGCGCGGCATTCTGGTGTCCAACACGCCGGGTGTCCTGACCGATGACACGGCGGATATGGCTATGGCCCTGATCATGGCCGTGGTGCGCCGCATCCCCGAAGGTCTGGCAATCATGCAGAAAGGGGACTGGCAGGGCTGGTCGCCCACCGCTCTTCTGGGCGGGCGTCTGGCCGGGCGGCGTCTGGGAATTCTCGGCATGGGCAGTATCGGGCAAGCGGTCGCCAAACGGGCCGGTGCCTTTGGCATGCAGGTCCATTATCACAATCGCCGACGCCTGCGCCCCGAGATTGAGGACCGGTTTGAGGCCACCTATTGGGAAAGCCTTGACCAGATGGTGGCGCGGATGGATGTGCTGTCCATCAATTGCCCCTCCACGCCCTCGACCTTCCATCTGATGAACGCCCGGCGGTTGAAGCTGATGAAACCCGATGCGGTCATCGTCAATACCTCGCGGGGCGAGGTGATCGACGAACATGCGCTGACGCGGATGCTGCGCGTCGGCGAGATCGCCGGGGCAGGTCTCGATGTTTATGAGCATGGCACCGACATCAACCCGCGCCTGCGCGAGTTGGAAAACGTCGTGCTGCTGCCGCATATGGGGTCTGCCACGCTCGAAGGTCGCCTGGAAATGGGCGAAAAAGTTCTTTTGAATATCAAGACATTCGAGGACGGCCACCGGCCACCGGATCAGGTCGTGCCGTCCATGCTCTAGGGTTGCTGACGCAGCCCGCCATTTTTGAGGGAGGCGACGTTATGAAACATCTGTTCTGGGCTCGGCATATTGCTGGCAGCAACACCCGCTTGGGCACAGGAGGCGGCAGACGCCGTGGCACCCGAGGGCGCGGCAGAAACCGCAGATGCCGGGTTCGCGGCGATCAGCGACGCGGTCGCCGCTGCGATTCAGGCCAAATCCGATGGCACCCCGGTCGAGGCTGAGAACTGGATGGTTGCCGCCGCCAATCCACATGCGGTTGCAGCCGGTGCCGAGGTTCTGCGCGCGGGCGGGACTGCGGCGGATGCCATGGTGGCAGTGCAAACCGTTCTGGGGCTGGTGGAGCCGCAATCCTCAGGCCTGGGCGGCGGGGCATTTCTGGTCTGGTATGACGCAGCCACGGGCGAGGTGACAACGCTGGATGGCCGTGAAACCGCGCCGCTGGCAGCCACGCCGACACTGTTTCAGGATGACGCAGGCGAGCCGCTCAAGTTCTACGATGCCGTCGTCGGTGGCCGCTCTGTCGGCACCCCCGGAACACCTGCCCTGCTAGAAGCGGCGCACCGGCGCTGGGGTCGCGCCGCCTGGCCCGGCCTGTTCACCGCAGCCATTGACCTGGCCGAAGATGGCTTTGCCGTCTCGCCACGGCTGGCCGGTCTGATCGAAAAAGATGCCGACCGCCTGTCGCGCTGGTCAGAGACCGCCGATTACTTCCTGCCCGATGGCACGCCGCTGGTGGTGGGCAGCACGCTGAAGAACCCCGCCTACGCCGACACCTTGCGCCGCCTCGCAGCAGAGGGGGCACGCGGGTTCTATGCCGGTCCCGTAGCGGAGGCGATCACCAGTGCGGTGCGCGAGGCCGAGGGCAACCCCGGCGTCCTATCCGCGATGGATCTGGCGCTTTATCAGGTGAAGGAACGCCCCGCCGTCTGCGTCACCTATCGCGCCTATGAGGCCTGCGGCATGGGACCGCCTTCCTCTGGTGCGCTGACGGTTGGGCAGATCCTCGGTATGCTGGGCAATTATGATCTGGCGGAACTGGGCGCAGAGAACCCCGATGCCTGGCGGCTGATAGGCGATGCCTCACGCCTCGCCTTTGCTGACCGGGGCCGATACATGGCTGATAGCGATTTTGTGCCGATGCCGACACAGGGGCTGGTGGCGCAGGATTATCTCGACACCCGCGCGACGCTGCTCAGCGGCGATGACGCGCTGCCGGAGGTGAACGCAGGCGCGCCGGAGTTCGACCATGCGTTGCTGCTGGCCGATGACGAGTCGATTGAGCTGCCCTCGACCTCGCATATCTCCATCGTCGATCAATATGGCAATGTGCTGTCGATGACGACCACCATCGAAAACGGCTTTGGCTCGCGGCTGATGGCGGCTGGGTTCCTTTTGAACAATGAGCTGACTGACTTCTCCTTCCGCACCCATCGCGACGGGGTGCCGATTGCCAACCGGCTGGAACCGGGCAAACGTCCCCGCTCCTCCATGGCGCCCACCATTGTGCTGAAGGATGGCAAACCGGCGCTGGCTGTTGGCTCACCGGGTGGCAGCCGCATCATCGGCTATGTCGCCAAGACCATCATCGCCTGGGCCGACTGGGGCATGGATGTGCAAGAGGCCGTGGCGCTGCCCCATGCGGTGAACCGCTTTGGCACCTATGATGTAGAGGCAGGCACAGGCGCCGAGGATATGACCCAGCCGCTCACTGATATGGGGTTTGAGGTCAATGCCCGCGACCTGACCTCCGGTCTGCATGTGATCGAGATCGGGGACGGGCTGAAAGGCGGCGCAGATCCCCGCCGCGAAGGCATCGCCCTGGGCGGGTAACATCATCTGCTGCTGCCTGGTCCGATGGCCGGGCAGCACCAGCGCTACGGGGTTCTGGGTATTGCTGACCTCAGGGCGTGATGCCTATGGTTGCCGGGTGAATTTTCCAGAGGGAGGCTGCCATGGTTCAGGCCACAACATTGCCGCGCAACGAGGCCGGTATCAACGCGGCGATTGACGTGTTGAAACAACGCTTTGGTGAACAGCTGCAAACGGGGCAGGCGATCCGCGAACAGCATGGCCACACCACCACCTGGATCACCAATCAGCCGCCGGATGCGGTGGTCTTTCCGACCTCCACCGAAGACGTGGCGGAAATCGTCAGAACCTGCGCCGACTACGGCGTTCCGGTGATACCCTATGGCACCGGCACCTCGCTGGAGGGCCATGTCAACGCCCCCGCCGGTGGCATTTGCGTGGATATGATGCGGATGGACAAGATCCTTGCCGTCCATGCCGAAGACCTTGATGTGGTGGTGCAGCCGGGGGTGACCCGCGAGCAGCTCAACACATTCCTGCGCGATCAGGGGCTGTTCTTCCCGATTGATCCTGGCGCCAATGCCTCGCTCGGCGGTATGGCCGCGACCCGCGCCTCCGGCACCAATGCGGTGCGCTATGGCACGATGAAGGACAATGTGCTGGCGCTTGAGGCGGTGATGGCGGACGGCGGTGTGATCCGCACCGCGCAGCGGGCGAAAAAATCCTCGGCTGGCTATGATATGACCCGCCTGCTGGTCGGCAGCGAAGGCACCCTTGGCCTGATCACCGAGCTGACCCTGCGCCTGCAGGGCATCCCGGAGGCGATCCGCTCCGCCCGCTGTGCCTTTCGCAGCGTGGATGACGCCTGCCGCGCGGTGATGATGACCATCCAATACGGTATCCCGGTGGCCCGGATCGAACTTCTGGATGCCATGAGCGTGCGCGCCGCCAACGCCTATTCCGGCCTCGATCTGCCGGAAATGCCGCTCCTGCTGCTGGAGTTCCACGGCTCGGATGCCGGCGTGGTGGAACAGACGGAGATCTTCGCCCAGATCGCGGAGGAGTTCGGTGGCTTTGATATCGCGGCGACCTCCACCGCAGAGGAGCGCAGCAAGCTCTGGCAGGCACGCCATGATATGTATTGGGCCAGCCTGCAGCTGCGCCCCGGCGCCAAGGGGATTTCCACCGACGTCTGTGTGCCGATCTCCAAACTGGCCGACTGTGTCAGCGCCGCGCGCGCGAAAGCCGAGGAGATGGGTCTCCTTGCGCCGATGGTCGGCCATGTCGGCGATGGCAATTTCCACGCGCTGTTGCTGATCGACATGGACAGCGACGCGGAACGGGAGGCCGCCGATGCCTACGTCGGCTGGCTGAATGAGTTGGCGATCTCCATGGAGGGCACCTGCACCGGGGAACATGGTATCGGTCAGGGCAAACGCCCCTATCTCAAGCAAGAGTTGGGCGAGACCACCCGCTATTTGGCCGCGATCAAGGCGGCACTGGACCCTGAGAATATCCTCAATCCCGGCAAGATCCTGGAGATTTGAGGTCTGCCTGCCGACAGCACAGCGCGCCAGTCTGACGTCGGAATTTGAGTATTTAGAGAAAGGTGACAGGACGGACCTCGCTCTGTCACCTTTCCTGAAATACTCACGGCGCTGCCCTTGCAGGAGCAGAAGGCGGCCCGTTGCGAAGCCGCCGCACGGTGGGCTTACCTTTGCCCAATCTGAAACTGTCATGATCTGAGCTGATCGCGATCACCGCCGGGACTGACATCCCCGGCACTTTGGAACAGGGCCCTTGGCAGGGGCACGCACAACCGACGATCAGCGTGCGGGGCAGATTGCCCCGTCCCACCTCCGCTTCCGGCGGCGCCGCCACTTCTTATTGTTCGTTATTCTGGCCGTATAGCAGCACCGATCAAACGGCCGCAGCAGGGTATAAGAGAACGATACTCCGGCAGGGCAGTGCCCCGACCGGACCAAAGCCATGCGCATCGCGGGCTGTGCAAACCCAAGCGGCAAATCGGGGCCATGACCACGAAAACCGACAGGGGGCGGGCAGAAACCTGCATTCCGGGCGACGCTAGGTCGGTTTTGTCATGTTTTGGGTCGGATGGATTTGGCGCAAAATCTGCAGGCGGGGCATAACTCCCTGCAAACGAGTCATCATTTTCCGGAGAGCGGGCCCATGAAAACCCAAGTCAAAGCATTGGTCGTCGGCGGCGGCGCTGTCGGCACCTCGATTGCCTATCACCTTGCCAAAGCAGGCTGGGACGACGTCATGCTGATTGAGCGTGACGAGCTGACCTCCGGTTCGACATGGCACGCGGCGGGTCTCCTGCCGCTGTTCAACATGTCTTATGCGACCACCCATATTCACAAATACTCGGTCGATTTCTACAAGACCCTTGAGGAAGAAACCGGCCTCAACGCAGGCTTTGCCGTGGTGGGTAACCTGCGGATGGCGCAGACTCAGGATCGCATGGATGAATATATGCTCTATGCCTCCACCGCGGAGACCTGCGATGTTGACTACGAATGGCTGACCCCGGATCAGATCAAGGAACGCTGGCCGCTCATTGAGACTGGCGACCTGAAAGGTGCGATCTACCATACCGAAGATGGCTATATTAACCCCGCCGATGTGACCCAGGCGATGGCCAAGGGCGCCCGTCAGCGCGGCGTTGAGATCCACCGCAAGCTGCAGGCTGACGACTTCCACTGGAATGGCACCCATTGGGAAGTCACCTGCACCAAGATGGTTGAGAAGGGCGGCAACCTGATTGAGAGCGACGAGAAAGTCGTGATCACCGCCGAGCATGTCGTCACCGCCTCTGGTAACCACGCGCAGCGCACCGCCAAGATGCTGGGCATCAAAATGCCAGCGATCCCGGTTGAGCACACCTTCATCGTCATGGACAAGGACCCCGAGCTGGTCAAATGGCGCGAAGCCGGTAACCCTGAACACCCGGTTATCCGCGACGCCGACAACGAATCCTATGCCCGTGAGGAGCGCGGCGGCTGGATCCTTGGCATCTATGAGCACGGCGCACCTGCACGCTTTGAGCATGGCGTGCCAGACAGCTTCCGCGCCGACCTGTTCCCGCTGGATCTGGACCGGATTGCCGATCAGTATATGGCGATGGCCGAGCGTGTGCCCTCCTGCGCCGAATCCGGCCTCAAGGACGACTTCAACGGCCCGATCTGCTACACCCCCGACGGCAACCCGCTGGTGGGTCCGGCCCCGGGCCTGCGCAATATGTGGCTGGCAGAGGGTTTCTCCTTCGGCATCACTGCCGCGGGCGGCACCGGCTACTACCTGGCGCAGATGATGGTGGACGGCGAGGCCGAGATCGACATGGCGTCGCTCGATCCGAAACGCTACTCCTCCAACTGGATGACCACCGAATTTGCGGCCCGCAAGAACGAAGAGTGCTATGAGCACGTCTACATCCTGCACCACCCGGATGAAGAGCGCCCGGCAGCCCGCCCGCTGCGCACAGCACCTGCGTTTGACCGCCAGAAAGCACGCGGCGCACAGTTTGGCTGGGTCAACGGCTGGGAACGCCCGAACTATTTCGGCCCTGTCGATGCCCCCGACAACTTCGACGAAGAGAGCCGTTCCTTCCGCCGCGGCGGCTGGTGGCAGCACGCTGTGGATGAGGCCAAGGCGATCCGCGAAGGTGTGGGTCTGGTGGATGCAACCGCCTTCACCAAACATGTCGTCAAAGGCCCCGGTGCGACCCAGTTCCTCGACTGGTTCACCTGCAACAAACTGCCGAAGGTTGGCCGCATCAACCTGACCTATGCGCTGACCGCCTTTGGCACCACCCGCACCGAATACACCATCGTGCGCAATGGCGAGAACAACTACTACCTCGTCTCCGCCGGTGCCTGGACCGAGTATGACGCCGACTTCCTGCGCAAGGCGGCCGAGGACAAGATGGAGGAATTCGGGTACATTGAGATCCAGGATGTCACCACCCAGTGGGGCGTTTTCGCCATCGCAGGGCCCAAATCCCGCGATGTGCTGAAAGAGGTGATCGTGGATGCCGACCCCGAAACCGCACTGTCCAACAAGCGCTTCCCCTGGCTGTCGGCCCGTCAGATCGAACTGGGCATGTGCCCGGTCAATGCGATCCGCGTGGCCTACACCGGTGAGCTGGGCTGGGAGCTCCATCACCCGATCGAGATGCAGAACTACCTGTTCGATCTGTTGGAAAAGGCGGGCGAGAAGCACGGCATGAAGCTGGTCGGCGCGCGCGCCCAGAACTGGCTGCGTCAGGAGAAATCCTACCGCGCCTTCGGCAACGAGCTGGGCCGCGACGCGACCCCGCTGGAAGCCGACCTGCCGCGCTTTGTCGATCTGGAGAAAGACTTCCACGGCAAGGACAAACTGGTTGAAACCGGCGTCCGCGTCAAATGCTGCACCCTGCTGATCGACGGTCCGTCGGACGCTGATCCCTGGGGCCACGAGGCGCTTTATGCTGAAGACGGCACCACCCGCGTTGGCCGCCTGACCTCTGGCGGTTATTCGGTGGCCTTCGAAAAATCCATCGGCATGGGCTATGTACAGCCCGACGTCGCGGTGGAAGGCACCAAGCTGAAGGTCAAGATGCAGGACAAGCTGTGGGATGCGGTCGTCACCTGCGACAGCCCCTACGATCCGAAGAACGAAACCATCCGCCAGAACGGGTGACCTCCCGGTTCTTTTGCGCAGACTAAAACAACAAAGCCCCGGCCAATGTGCCGGGGCTTTTTCATCAGAAAAAAATACGCGCCTTAGTCGGCGAGCGCGGCGCGCGCGCTGGCTTCCCAATCTGTGAGGAAGGCCATGATCTCTCGGCTGTCGCGATGCCGGGGAGAGGGTCGTGCGGCTTCGCGATCGCCACGGGAGACATGGTGTTCCACCAGTTTGGTCTGGTGATAAAACGCGTCATGGGGATCCTCGACGTGGATCAGTTCCGCGTCCCCGTCAAATGGCGACCACTTCAGCGTGCTGCGGCCTCCGACCGGCTGCCAGGGGTTGGTCTCAAAACTCAGGATGCCATTGTCACCAATCACTGTGAAACCATTGCCGGTCCCGTAGGAATCGGTTGAGTGCAAGGTGGCCAACACGCCGTTATCAAACCGCACCGTGCAGGCCGCATCGCAGATCGTGCCATCTTGATTGAGATTTCCGACCCCGTGCAGCTGGCGCTGTGCAAATGCGTCCTCGCCACACATCGTCTGCACTGTCAGCTGTAGCAACGAAGCTGGGTAGCAGCCCAGATTATAGAGCGTTCCCATGCCCTTGGGGTTCACGACCTGCCAGATATCGGCGCAGTAATACCCGTTGATACTACGCAATGCGCCAAGCCGACCATCGCGCAGAACCTCGACAAACCGCGCCAGCAACGGATGTGCCAGATACATCAGCCCCTCGACAAAAAACGTCCCCGCATCCGAGACCGCGCCCAGCAGTGCGTCGGCTTCGGCCATGGTTGTGGTCAGTGATTTCTCTGACAGCACCGCCAGTCCGGCCTGCGCCGCCTTCATGGTGACGACATGGTGCATATGGTTCGGCAACCCGATATAGATCGCGTCCAGCTCCGGGTCGGACAGCACCGCATCCAGATCGGTCTGACCGTGGGGAATATCGTGACGTGTCTGGAACTCTGCAACCAGATCTGGCTGTCGCCCAAACACGCTATGAAGCTGCGATCCATCGCTTGCCTTGATGCCGTCAATCGCCTTGTTGGAGATGAATCCGGTGCCGATAATTGCCCATTTCAGTGTCATTGTAACCTTCATGTCTTGGATCTGAGTGCGCGCGCGTCACAGGCGACCAGCGCGGGTTGCGTCGCGGCGAAGGGTCGACCCTAGTTCCATTGCAAGACAGCGGCAAGTTCCGGCCTCAAGAGATCACGCGCCTCGCCGTAGATGTCGCCCTCCCGGGGACGGGCCGTCTGGCCCTCGGCTAACCTATCGTCTGGCCACCAGCGCCAGATTGTTGGCGGGCATTTCGATGACCTCCGCCATTTCCAGACCGCTGGCCTGTAGCCAGTCCATCACATCGAAATCATCCTTGTAACCCACCTCCGGGTCATGGCTGCTCAGTTTGGCGTGAAAGGCGCGATCACCATCGCTGGTCAGCTCGCCTGCGCGCATGAACGGCCCATAGATCACGAAACGCCCGCCCAGTGCCAGATGATCGGCGGCCCCGCGGATCAGCGCTTTGGCTTCCGGCGTGCTGATCAGATGCAGCAGGTTGCACAGGACGATCAGATCAAAGGCAGCCATATCCTCGGGCCAGGGCCCTTCGGTTGCGTCCAGTTGGCGGGCCGGGGCGATGTTTGTGCACCCGCTCTCGGCGCTGTAGGCGGTGATGCTGGCCAATCGTGCCGGGTCCACGTCACTGGGGTGCCAGTCCAGGTGCGGGCAGCGGCGGGCGAAGCCGACAATATGCTGGCCGGTGCCGCTGGCGATTTCCAGTGCGCGCGGGCGAGGGGCCTCCGCCTTGCCTGGCTGGGGGGCGATCTGGGCCAGAAGATCTGCAATCGGCTCCAGATTGCGCGCGGCAGAGGGGGCAAACAGCTTCTCACCCGCCTCAGGCAGCGCGACGGAGGCCTCTCCGGGGACGCTCCGCACAGCCATCAGCGTACCCGTCCGGGGCTGAGAGCGGCCAGCGTGGCCGCATCGATTTCCGGGGGCTCACCGGTGATCAGATCGGCAATCAAGCGCCCGGCAGCGGGGCTGGACTGCACGCCGTATCCCCCCTGACCCGCACACCAGATAAAGCTGGGCTGATCCGGGTCGGGACCCATCACCGGCACACCGTCAGCGACAAAGCTGCGCAGACCCGCCCAGTTGTGCTCAACGCGGGTCACGGGCGTTGTCACCATTTCCTCATAGCGGGCCAGCCCCTCGGCCAGCACCATATCATCAGCATAGGCATCATGCGGCGCGACCGGATCGGCATCGGCGGGGGAGACGAGAAGCTTGCCTGCGTCCGGTTTTGCATACCAGCATTCGCCCACTCCCATGATCATCGGCCAGCGGGTGACATCGTGGCCACCGGGGGCAGGCAGCCGCGCCATGGAGCGACGTTTGGGTTGCAACCCGATTGGGGGGAGACCCGCCAGCGCGGCGATCTCATCGGCCCAGGCACCGGCGGCATTGACGATATGGCGGCTGCGCAGGGTTTCGGTGGTTCTGCCAGTCCCCGTGCCGATGGTGACCTCAACCTCCCAAAGATCATCCGCAGCGCTATGGCGGATCGCTGTCACCTGCGCATCGGTGCGGATCACCCCGCCGTGGCTGCGTGTGACCTTGGCGAAATCCTGCAACAGCCGGTCGGCATCCAGGTCTTCGGCGGTGTCGTGATAGGCGGCAAAGCCTACTGCGTCGGGGTTCAGCACCGGCACCATCTGCACCGCCTGTTCCACGGCAATCTCTGTCAGCGACAGGGCGGCGCAGTCAGCGGCAAATTCCTCTGCCTGATCGGGGCCTGCGACCAGCATCATGCCGCGCGGGCTGAGATAGCCATTGCTGCGGTGATGGGCCTCGCTGGCCTGTGTCAGCACCTGCACCGGGCCGGGGCCGTAATGGGCCTCAAACATCGCCGCAGAGCGACCGGAGGAATGATAGCCAAGTGCGCTTTCGCTCTCCAGCACGAGGGTGCTGCGTCGGGGGCTGAGCGCGGCTGCGGCGCTAAGGCCCGCAAGCCCGCCGCCAATGATCAGCACATCGGGGATCTGAGTGCTCATGCCTGTTCCTCCAGTCTGTCGGTGGCTAGGCGCCGGACGTGGCGACAGCGCGGAGATGCGGTCATAAAGCGCGGGCGTCATCTCGATATCCAGCGCCGCCAGCGAGGGGCGCAGCTGCGCAAGCGTGCGGGCGGAGATGATCGGCGTCACCTGCGCGCCATAGCCTGCCGCCCAGGCCACAGCGAGGCTCGCAGGCTCCACCCCCAGCTCCGCAGCCAGTTCAGCAAGGGCGCTGGCACTGTCCAGCATCCAGCGTTGGCCGTAACGTTCGCGGTAGCGGGGATCCTCATCCAGTCGGCCCCGGCTGCCGCCATCGGTTGTTTCATCCGCAAGACCCGCAGCGTATTTCCCGGTCAGCATCCCGCCGCCCAGAGGCGAATAGGGGGCAACGGCAATCCCCTGATCGGCGCACATCGGCAGGAGTTCCACTTCGGCCTGACGTTTGATCAGCGAATACATCGGCTGAAGGATCGCCGGGCGCAGATCAAATTCCTGCCCGATCATCATCGCTTTCATCACCTGCCAGGCGGCAAAGTTCGACAGGCCGAGATAGCGAAACCGCCCGGCGGCGCGCAGCTCCGCCAGTGAGGCAAGCGTCTCGCGCAGATCCGTTTCTTCGTCGTAGCGGTGCAGATATAGGATATCGACCATATCCTGCCCCAGACGCGCCCGTGACTGATCCAGCTGGCGGCGGATATTCTCGCGGCCTGCGCCACCGGTATAGGCGACCTTGGTGGCGATCAGCAGGCTGTCGCGGGCGTCCCGGATCAACTGGCCGAGGATCTCTTCGCTCTGGCCATCAGTATAGACCCAGGCGGTATCGAAATGGGTGATCCCGGCGGTGCGGCAGGCATCATACATCTCAGCTGATTGCGCGGCATTGGCACGGCCGCCAAACTGCATGGTGCCAAAGGCAAGGGCGCTGGCGGGGGTGCCGTCTAGGCTGATCAGATCGGTGCTCATGTGCCGCAGCGTGGCACGAGTGCGCCGCAACCAAAAGCGCAAAATGTTGGATATTGGCGCAAAGATATCTGCGAGAAATCCCGCATCCCGCCTATCATAATCGTGAGTGGCAAAGCTCCGGTGTGCGGGGTAGGGGAGAGTATGTTTGATTCAAAAATCCGTCCGCTGATTGATCCGATGCTGAACGCGCAGGGGCAGGTGATCGCCCGTGTCGGCATCAGCGCTAATCAAGTGACGTTGCTGGGGCTGGCGCTGGGGCTGCTGTCGGCGGGGATGATCGCTTGCGGTCTGTTTGCGCTTGCACTGCTGCCGCTGCTGTTGTCACGGTTGGCGGATGGTCTGGACGGTGCGGTGGCCCGCGCCAGTGGACCAAGTGATTTTGGCGGTTATCTCGATATCACCTGCGATTTCCTGTTCTACGGCGCGGTGCCGCTGGCCTTTGTGTTGGCGGATCCGGGCCAGAACGCGGTGGCGGGCGCGTTCCTATTGATGACGTTCTATGTGAACGGCACCAGTTTTCTGGGCTACGCGGTTCTGGCGGAAAAACACAAGATGAAGAGCACAGCGCGCGGGGTGAAGACGCTCTATTTCACCGGCGGGCTGTTGGAGGGGGCGGAGACCATCGGCTTCTTCGTGCTCCTGTGCCTGCTGCCTGCGTGGTTTGCCCCCATGGCCTGGGTGTTTGGCGCGCTGTGTCTGGTGACCGCCAGTTCCCGCGTGCTGCTGGCGCTGCGGGTGTTTCATCGCGACTGAGGTCCTGAGCCGCGCCCTAGGATTTTGAGTATTTTTGGAAAGGTGACAGGCGCAGGTCGTTTGTCCCGGAGAGGCTTCCTCTCGCAGATATCATTGGCGTCCGTTGCGACAAAAAAAGGCCCGCCGGATGAGGCGGGCCTTTCGTGTCATTACGTCGTTGAAGAGGTGGCACCGCTTACTGCGGGATATCGCCCTGAATGCCCTCGACGAAGAAGTTCATGCCCGCCAGCGTGCCGTCATCCGCGGTCTCACCTTCTGCCAGCCAGTCGGAGCCGTCCTGTTTTTTGATCGGACCGGTGAAGGCATGGTAGGAGCCATCGGCCAGCGAGGCCTTCAGCGCCAGCGCCTCTTCCTTCACGGCGGCAGGAACCGCATCGGTGATCTCGCCGATTTTCACCATGCTGGCGCCGATGCCGTCCCAGGTGTCGGTGCTTTCCCAGCTGCCATCCATCACCGCCTGGGTGCGGGCGATGTAATAGGGTGCCCAGTCATCAATGATGGAGGACACGCGGGGTTTCGGGCCGTATTCCGCCATGTCGGAGGCCTGCCCGAAGGTGTAGACATTGCCAGCGGCCTGCGCCGCGGCCTGCGGTGCGGTGGAGTCGGTGTGCTGCAGGATCACGTCGGCGCCCTGTTCGATCAGAACCTTGGCTGCGTCGGCTTCTTTTGCAGGATCAAACCAGGTGAAGGCCCAGACGATTTTGAACTCTACATCGGGGTTCACCTTCTTGGCGTGGAGATAGGCCGAGTTGATGCCGCGGATCACTTCGGGGATCGGATAGGAGCCGATGTAGCCGACGATATTGCTCTCGGTGAGATTGCCCGCGATGTGACCCTGCACCGCGCGGCCTTCGTAGAAACGGGCCGAGTAGGTGGAGACATTGTCGGCGCGCTTATAGCCGGTGGCGTGCTCGAACTTCACATTGGGGAATTTCTTGGCGACGTTGATGGTCGGATCCATGTAGCCAAAGGAAGTGGTGAAGATCAGATCCGCGCCTTCCAGCGCCATCTGGGTCATCACGCGTTCGGCATCGGGGCCTTCTGCCACGTTTTCGACGTAGACGGTTTCGACCTTGTCGCCGAATTCCGCAACCACGGCCTTGCGGCCCTGATCATGTTCGTAGGTCCAGCCACCATCACCCACCGGGCCAACATAGACAAATCCCACTTTGGTCTTGTCGTCTGCGGCCACGGCGCCGGTTGCCAGGCCAAGCGCCACTGCGGCGCTGGTCAGCAGTTTATTCAGTTTCATCTTTACGGACTCCCCGTTTTGGTTGTTGTGCCCAGGAGAGGACCCTGGACAGAGGTTCCGCCGCCCGCCAGATCAGCGGGAGGCGTGGAAATTGCGGCCAAGGGCGGCAGGTGCGCTGCTCTTGTCCGCGGAAAGAATAACAAGCACGATAATGGTGATCACGTAGGGCGACATTGCCAGATACTCGACCGGGATGGCAACGCCTGCGGCCTGCAGATTGAGCTGCACGACAGTGACCCCGCCGAAAAGATAGGCACCCAGCAGCGCGCGCCATGGTTTCCAGCTGGCAAAGACCACCAGCGCAAGTGCAATCCAGCCGACACCGGCGGTCATGCCTTCGGTCCATTGCGGCACCCGGATGAGGCTGATGTAGGCGCCTCCAACGCCCGCACAGGCCCCACCAAACAGGATCGCCATCAGGCGAATGCGGATCACCTTGTACCCCAGCGCATGGGCGGCATCGTGGTTTTCACCCACCGCCCGCAGGATCAGCCCGGCGCGGGAAAACTTCAGCAGCGCCCAGACAGCAGCGGTGAGCGCGATGCCGAAATAGAGAATGATATCGTGGCCAAAGAGGATTGGCCCCACCACCGGCAGATCGCTCAAGACGGGGATATGGATATCGCCCATTTGCGGCGGTTTCACCCCGACATAGGATTGCCCCATCAGCGCTGACAGCCCCAGACCAAACAGCGTCAGTGCCAGACCAGAGGCGACCTGATTGGCCTTGGCAAACTGGGTCAGGAAACCGAACAGCACCGACAGCGCCGCCCCGGCAAAGGCGGCAGCAAAGAAGCCCAGCAGGGGGAGCCGGTCTCCACTGCGGTGGCGAAACCGGCGATGGCGCCGGTGATCATCATCCCTTCGACGCCAAGGTTCAGAACGCCGGATTTCTCCACCACCAATTCGCCAATCGCAGCGATCAGGATCGGTGTGGCCGCCACCATCAGCGAGGCGATGAGCAGGACCGGGTTAATTGCAGAAAGATCCATATCAGGCGTTCCTCGTTTCACGCAGGGCAAAATAGAGCGGCAAGGCAAGGGAGAGGCCAACCGTGAAGGCCGCAGGCAGGGTCAGCCACCATAGGTCAACTCCTTCGCGTTTGGCGTCAAAGAAAGACCAGATCCAGAACATTGGGATCGACAGTAGGATATCCGTCGAAAACCCCGCAGCAGCCCTATTCTCAAACAGTGCCATTATGAACAACACAGGTGACAGGCCGTGCTGGGCAATGAATGACGCAAAGAACAGCCAGGGTAGAACGGTGCCCAATACCGCGAGGGTCCACCAGAATGCAGGCCTTGGCATCACGCCACCTCCCGCTTGCGCAGGGTGATGCGGAAATTGGTCAGGAGGTCGAAGGCCAGGAGGAAGAACAGCAGCATCCCCTGAAACACCTGGATCGCGGCGGAGGGCAGGCCCATGTTGGACTGCGCGATGTCACCGCCGATATAGGTCAGCGCCATCAACCCGCTTGACCAGCAGAATACCCACGGGATGCAACCGGCCAAGAAAAGCGACAATAATGGCGGTAAACCCGTAGCCCACATTGAAATCGATGGAGATCTGACCGGAGGGGCCGGAAACTTCAAACAGGCCCGCAAGACCTGCCAGAGCGCCGGAGGTGCCAAGGCAGAACAGCACCAGCCGGGTGGGGTTCACACCTGCAAAACGCGCCGCACGCGGGGCCTCGCCGCTCAGGCGGATGTGATATCCCAGCATGTGACGGTTCAGCAGCACATAGGCAAAGATCACGGCAATCAGCGCCGCCACAACACCCCAGTGCATGCCGGTGCCCGCGATCAGCTCGGCGTTATGGGCACTGTCCCAGGACTGCAGGTTGCGCGAGCCGGGAAAGCCGAAGCCCTCGGGGTTTTTCAACAGGCCAAGCGAGACCGAGGCGAGGAACTGTTCGGCCACATAGACCAGCATGAGCGAGACCAGGATCTCATTGGTGCCAAAGCGGGTCTTGAGCACGGCCGGGATCATCGCCCAGGCCCAGCCGCCAAGCGCACCAGCCACCACCATCAGTGGAAAGATCAGGACCGATTCTGATGGGTAAAAGGCAAGGCCCGCACCGGCGCCACAGATGGCACCCATGATGTATTGACCCTCGGCGCCGATGTTCCAGATCCCGGCGCGAAAGCCCAAGGACAGGCCGATGGCGATCAACACAAGGGGTGCACCCTTCACCAGCAGTTGCGGGCGGTAATAAAAGGCAAATTCGCCAAACAACGGGTCCCAAAAGATGGTGCGGATCGCCGCCACCGGATCTTTGCCGAGGGCGGCAAACAGCAGCCCGCCCGCAATCATCGTCGCCAGCACCGCCACCAGCGGCGTTGCCATCGACCAGACGCGCGATGGCTGTGGTCTCTTTTCTAGCCGGATCATTCCTATCGTTCCCCCCGGTCGCAGATCTGTGCCTGCGTGCCTGTCATCTTTCCAAAAATACTCACACTCCGAACCCGGCAGCCTGCGCTGCGGTTGGACTGCGTGCGCCCGGCCGCGAGGCTAGACATGCGCAACTTCCATGCCGTGGGCGCCCCCCATCATCAGGCCGATTTCATCGACACTGAGACCCGCAGTGGGGCGCGGCGCGCTCAATCGGCCCTCGTTCAGGGCGGCAAAACTGTCGGCGATCTCCATCAGCTCATCCAGATCCTGACTGATACAGATCACGGCGGTGCCCCCGGCGGCCAGATCCAGCAGCGACTGGCGGATCGCGGCGGCGGCGGCGGCATCGACGCCCCAGGTCGGCTGGTTCACCACCAGAACCTCAGGGCGTTGCAGGACCTCGCGGCCAATGACAAATTTCTGCAGGTTGCCGCCGGACAGAGAGCGCGCGGCATTTTCCGGACCCGGTGTGCGGACGTCGAAGTCCCTGATGACCTTCTCGGCGAACTCCTGCGCCAGCCCCCATTTGAGAAATCCCCGGCTCGCCAGCCCTTCGCGGGTGGCGGCGGTCAGCATGGCGTTTTCCGTCAGGCTCATATCCGGTGCAGCAGCATGGCCGAGGCGTTCCTCCGGGGCGGCCAGAATACCCAGTCGGCGGCGCGCCACGGGGCCAAGGTTGCCAATCGGGGCGCCATCCAGGGTGACCGCATCAGCAGCGGTTGTGGTCTCGCCCGATAGCACGCCCAGTAGTTCGTCCTGACCGTTGCCCGCAACCCCGCCCACGCCGAGGATCTCTCCCTTGCGCACGGTCATATGCACGTTCTTCAGCGCGGTACCAAAGGCAGAAGGCGCAGGCACCGACAGCCCGCTGATATCCAGCGCGACCTCGCCAAGCGCGCGGCCGGAGCGTTCCGGCGTTTGCAGCGCTGTGCCCACCATCATCTCCGCCATATCGCGGGCGGAGGTCTCAGCCGGTACACATTCCCCGACATTCTTGCCCAGCCGTAGAATGGTGGCGTGATCACACAGCGTGCGGATCTCTTCCAGCTTGTGGGAGATATAGAGGATCGACGTGCCCTCGGACCGCAGCTTCTGCAGGGTCTGAAACAGGATCTCCACCTCCTGCGGGGTGAGCACGGAGGTGGGTTCATCCATGATCAGCAGCTTTGGGTCCTGCAACAGGCAGCGGATGATCTCCACCCGCTGACGTTCGCCCGCAGAGAGGTCGCCCACTGTGCGGTAGGGATCCAGCGGCAGGCCATAGGTTTCCGAGACCCGGCGGATCTGGCTGGCCAGATCACGCATCGCAGGCGGGTTTTCCATGCCAAGGGCGATATTTTCCGCCACATTCAGCGCATCGAACAGCGAAAAATGCTGAAACACCATGGCAATGCCATCGGCGCGGGCCTGACGCGGCTCGCCGGGGGTATAGGGTTCCCCGCGCAGCAGCATGGTGCCGCTGTCGGGCTTCACCAGCCCATAGATCATCTTGACCAGCGTCGATTTCCCGGCGCCGTTTTCGCCGAGCAGGGCGTGAACCTCCCCTGCGCCGATATCAAAGGAGACCGTATCGTTGGCAACAACACCGGGATAGGCCTTTGTCAAACCTTGCAGGCTCAGGAGAGGTTGGGTCACGCGCGTCTGTCCTTCTTCAACTCGTCTGTGGCGCCCAGGCGCAAAAGCTCTGCCGCAACCCCCACCGCAATCATCTGCGGATGCTTGCCAAGGGCGGGATCGCCAATGGGGCAGGTCAGCCGGGCGATCTGATCCGGCCTGTGGCCCAGTTCCCTGAGCCGCGAGCGGAACCGCGCCCATTTGGTGGCAGATCCGATCACCCCGGCAAAGGCAAAGCCGCGCAGCAACAGGGCGTGGCATAGCGCCAGATCCAGCGCATGGGAATAGGTAAGCACCAAATGCTGTGCATTTTCAGGGGCATGGGGCACCAATGCCGCAGGCTCGGCTGCGGGCACGGTGGTGACAGCCGCAGGACTGTCAGAGGGGAAGCGCTCAGGCCCGGTATCGACCCAGGTGATATCCAGATCCGGCATCGGCGCAAGCACATCGACCAGGGCGCGGCCCACATGGCCCGCCCCCCAGATCCACAGCGGGGTTTCAGGGCGGTGCACAGGTTCCAGCAGCCAGCCATCGCTCAGCTGCGGATCGGGGCGTTGCCCCTGACTGCGGGCCAGCGCCAGTTTGCGCCGCAGGGCAAGCGGCGGTTCGCCCGTATCTGTCTGCAGCGCCCGCAGGATCACCTCGTCGTCCAGCTGCTCCAGATCCTCAGCGCGGTACAACTCGCTCCACAGCGTCACCGACCCGCCGCAGCATTGCCCCAGGTCGGGACCAAGTGCGCGGGTGGTCTGCTGCCGCATCCGTCCCGCCGCCAGCTGGGCACGAGCCGCCTCAGCCGCCTCATGCTCCAACGCGCCACCGCCGATGGTGCCGGACTGACCGTCTTTCCAGACCAGCATTGCCGTGCCCACCTCGCGGGGGGAGGAGCCGCGGATGGCGGCAATCACCACCCGCACCACCGGTCCATGCGCCGCAATCCTGCGGCTCAGATCCTGCAGATCAAACCCCATCGCTCAGACCTCCGGCGCGATGCGGCGCACCGCCCGCCAGAGTTCTTCCGCGGTTGCGGGCGCATTCAGCGCCGGATAGCCGCCACCGTAGGCGTCCACCGCATGGCTGAGCGCGAGCCAGGCCGAAATTCCCAGCATGAAGGGCGGCTCCCCCACCGCTTTGGAGCGATAGATGCTGTCCTCGCGGTTCTCGCCATTCCAAAGCGCGACATTGAACACATCCGGGCGGTCAGAACAGGCGGGGATCTTGTAGGTGGAGGGCGCGTGGGTGCGCAGGTTGCCGGTCTGGTCCCAGACCAGCTCCTCTGTCGTGAGCCAGCCTGCACCCTGCACATAGGCGCCTTCCACCTGGCCGATATCCAGTGCGGGGTTCAGCGAGGCGCCCGCATCATGCAGCACATCTGCGCGCAGAATGCGGTTTTCGCCGGTCAACCGGTCCACCACAACCTCGGTGATGGCTGCGCCATAGGCAAAATAGAAAAACGGGCGCCCCTTGCCTTGAATGCGGTCCCATTCCAGTTTCGGGGTCTTGTAATACCCGGTAGACGACAGGCTGATGCGGCCTGTGTAGCATTCCATCGCCGCCGCCTCGAAGCTCAGCTCTTCGCTGCCGATCATCACCCGATCGTCCTCAAACCGCACGGCTGCGACCGGCTGCTGGTAGCGCTCCGCGAGATAGGCCGCCATGCGGTCGCGGATGGTGTCACAGGCGGCCTTCACCGCCATGCCATTGAGGTCGGTGCCGGAGGAGGCTGCCGTGGCCGAGGTATTTGGCACTTTGGCGGTGTCGGTGGCCGTGATCTTTACCTTGTCCAGCGAGATGCCAAAGCGGCTGGCGGCGACCTGTGCCACCTTCTGAAACAGGCCCTGACCCATTTCGGTGCCGCCGTGGTTCAGATGGACCGACCCATCCTGATAGACATGCACCAGCGCACCCGCCTGATTGAGATGGGTCAGCGTGAAGGAGATGCCGAATTTCACCGGCGAAAACGCAATCCCGCGCTTGAGGCGGTCATTATCGGCATTCCACGCGGCGATCTCCGCCTTGCGGGTTGCATAGTCTGATGTGTCCAGAAGCTCTGCGGTCAGCTCGTGCAGAACGAAGTCCTCTACCGGCATGTGATAGGGGGTTGTCTGCACATCTGCGGCGGGCGTGGTGACATTGGCTGGATCTGCCGGGGCACCGCGGGTGGCAAGATCGCCTGCTGCATCCGGCGCGGGGACAGAGCTGTCGTGGGGGGCGCCCGCTGGCGCGGCGGCGGACTGCATCGGCGCATAATAGTTGCGTTGGCGCAGCGCGACCGGATCCAGACCCAGGGCATGGGCCGCGTGATCCATCAACCGTTCGATGCCCACCATGCCCTGTGGGCCGCCAAAGCCGCGATAGGCGGTGGCGCTTTGACGGTTGGTTTTCAACCGGTGGCTTTCGATACGAATTGCGGGGATCAGATAGGCGTTGTCGCTGTGCAGCATGGCGCGATCTGCCACCGGCAGCGACAGATCCTGTGCCCAGCCGCAATCAACCAGATGGGTGAATTCAACCCCCAGAATGCGCCCCTCTGCGTCAAAGCCCGCGCGATAGGAAATGCGGAAGGCGTGACGCTTGCCGGTGATGGTCATGTCGTCGTCGCGATCATAGCGCATCTTGCAGGTGCGACCGGTGGCGCGGGCGGCGATGGCGCAGGCCACGGCCAGCGCGTTGCCCTGGCTTTCCTTGCCGCCAAAGCCACCGCCCATGCGGCGGGTCTCGACCCGGACGGCGTGCATCGGCAGGCCGATCGCCTCGGCCACCTTGTGCTGGATTTCGGTGGGGTGCTGGGTTGAGGAGTTGACCAGCATGCCGCCGTCTTCCTGCGGCTGGGCCATGGCGGCCTGGCCTTCAAGGTAGAAATGCTCCTGCCCGCCGATGTCAAACGTGTCCTCAACAACATGCGCGGCGGTCTGGATGGCGCTGTCGGCGTCGCCTTTGGTGTAGATGCGGGGGCCGTCTTCAAACCGGCTGTCTGCGGCCAGCGCGTCTTCCAGCGTCAGGAGAGCCGGGCGTTCGGCGTAGCTGATCTCGCCCTTGCGCGCCGCAACCCGTGCCGCACGATGGGAGGTGGCGACCACCAGAAACACTGGCTGACCGATATGGTAAACGGACCCCTTGGCCAAGAGCGGCTCATCATGTGCCGAGGGAGACACATCATTGTCAAACGGCAGATCCTCAGCGGTCAGCACCGCAACCACGTCGTCGCTTTGGCGCACGGCCTCCAGTTCCATCGCGGTGATATCGCCATGGGCCACGGTGGAGAGGCCAAAGGCCAGATGCAACGTGTCACGCGGCGCCGGAATATCATCCACATAGCGCGCCTGACCGGTCACATGCAGCCGTGCCGCATCATGGGGAAGGGGTTTTGCAACAGCCATCACTTCACCTCCAGCACATGGGTGGGGGTGGTCGACTGGCCCAGATCGTCAAAGTAGCGTGCGAGCATATTTGCCGCCGCCTCCAGCCGATAGTCGGCAGAGGCGCGCATATCGCTCATCGGGGTGAAGTCGCGGGCGAATTCGCCCCGCGCGGTGGCGAGCGTGGCAGCCGACATGTCTTGGCCAATCAGCGCGGCCTCCACGTGGCTGGCGCACTTGGGCACACCTGCCATGCCGCCAAAGGCGATGCGGGCGGCGGTGATCTGGCCGTCCTCAACGGTCAGGTTGAAGGCGCCCAGAACGGCAGAGATATCCTGATCGAACCGTTTGGAGAGCTTATAGACACGCAGGGCATCAGTTTGGCCCTCCGGGAGTGCAGGCAGGGTGATCGCCTCAACAAATTCGCCGGGCTGGCGGTCCTGCTTGCCGTAGTCGATGAAGAATTCTTCAAGCGGCAGGCTGCGGCGGGTATCCCCACAACGCAGGTGCAGTGTCGCGCCAAGGGCGATCAGCGCAGGCGGATTGTCCCCGATGGGGGAGCCATTGGCGATATTGCCGCCAATGGTGGCGGCGGCGCGCACCTGCTGGCTGGCAAAGCGGCGCAGCATTTCGCCAAAAGACGGATGGCGCGCGGCAAGCGCGCTGCGCAGGCGGTTCATGTCGACCATCGCACCAATGCGCAGGCTGCCGTCGGGCTGCTTGGTGATCTGCTTCAGATCCTCGCAACCATCAAGGAAGATCACATCCGGCAGATCGCGCAGCTGTTTGGTCACCCAGAGGCCAACATCCGTGGCGCCGAGCAATCAGCGTCGCCTCGGGTCGCGCGGCATAGGCGGCGGCCAGCGCGTCGGCGGAGGTGGGGCGCAAGGACGTGACATCACCGCCTGTTTCGGAGAGGCTGATCGCGTCTTCGCTGTGGATCCAGTCGGGGATCGGCGCCTCAGCGGCGGCCTCAGCGGCGCGGATAATCGGGGCATAGCCAGTGCAGCGGCAGAGATTGCCTGCCAGTTGGTCATCGTGATCCTGCGCGCCATTCTTATGGGCGGTCACCATCGACATGATGAACCCCGGAGTACAAAAACCACACTGGCTGCCGTGATGGGTGATCATCGCCTCTTGTACGGGGTGCAGCTGGCCATCGGGGCCTGCGGCCCCTTCGACGGTGCGGATGGACTTGCCGTGCAGTTGCGGCAGGAACAGGATGCAGGCGTTGAGTGGCTTGGCGCCGTGGTCATCGGTGACCATCACAGTGCAGGCGCCGCAGTCGCCCTCGTTACAGCCTTCCTTGGTGCCGGTGAGGCCGCGATCCTCGCGCAGCCAGTCCAGCAGTGTCGCCGTCGGAGAGACCTCCGTCAGCGCGACCTCTTCACCGTTCAGCCGAAAGGTGATTGTCATGTCAGAAACCCGTCGCGTTACTTTGGTTTTCCCTTGGTGCCATCCCTTCGATGCGACGTAGAAGACATGGCGGGCCTTGGTAGATCTGTTGCCGATAGCCTAGAAAGCAGGCTGTTGTTCTGGCAAGGAAAAGTGACTCTGCCATGGAGCGGGGCGACGGCGCAAGATCCTTGCGGTGTGCCGGTGTATGCCGTTATTTTTGAAGGGTTTAATGCCGGATTGTCGCAGGGCTCCGGGCGGATCTTGATAAGACTTTCAAAGAAAGCGGAATAATAAGCGCCCAATTTTACGGCAATTGAAAAAGCCTGCCGTGTGCCAGAAGTTGGTCACCCGCGTGTGGAAGCGCTTTAACCTTGGCGGTGCTGGCGGTAGCTTGGCGGCATGACAAATGCTCCCCGATTCATTCATCTGCGCACCCATACCGAATATTCGCTCTTGGAAGGCGCGCTGCGGCTGAAGAAGCTGCCGGATCTCTGCAAAAAACACGAGATGCCCGCGATTGCGGTGACCGACACCAACAACCTGTTTGCCGCACTGGAGTTTTCGGTTGGGGCCAGCGGGGCCGGGGTGCAGCCAATCATGGGGTGTCAGGTGGATCTGCGGTTCACTGGTAAGCCCCCGGGGAGCGGCCAAAACCGCCCGCCCCGCTGGTGCTGCTGGCGCAGAGCGAGACCGGCTATGAGCATCTGATGAAGCTGAATTCCTGTCTGTACATGCGCGAAGGCAGTGAACTGGCGCATGTGACGCTGGAGGAGTTGGCGGCGCATTCTGAGGATGTGATCTGCCTCAGCGGCGGGCCGGATGGGCCGGTGGGGCGGCTCTTGCAGATGGGGCAGCGCCCGGCGGCTGAGGCATTGATGCAGCGGCTGAAGGCGATGTTCCCGGATCGTCTGTATGTGGAGCTGCAACGTCATCCCGGTGAGCATGGCCAACCAGAGGCGGAGCAGGCGACCGAGCGTGGCCATGTGGAAATGGCCTATGCGATGGATCTGCCGCTGGTTGCCACCAATGACGTCTATTTCCCGAATACAGAAATGTATGAGGCCCACGACGCGATGATCTGCATCGCCGAGGGCGCCTATGTCGATCAGGCCGAACCACGGCGGCGTCTGACCGCGCAGCATTACTTCAAGAGCCAGGAAGAGATGGTGGCGCTGTTTGCCGATCTGCCCGAAGCGATTGAGAACACGGTGGAGATCGCCAAGCGCTGCGCCTTCATGGCGTATCGGCGCGACCCGATCCTGCCGAAGTTTGCCGATGATGAGGTTGCAGAGTTGCGCCGCATCGCCAACGAAGGCCTGCAGCAGCGGCTGGCGGTGATCCCCCATGCGGTGAGCGTCGAGGAATACCAGGAGCGGCTTGATTTCGAGTTGGGCATCATCGAGGGGATGGGGTTCCCGGGCTACTTCCTGATTGTTGCTGACTTCATCCAATGGGCGAAGGATCACGATATTCCGGTGGGGCCGGGGCGGGGCTCCGGCGCGGGCTCCTTGGTGGCCTATGCGTTGACAATTACCGACCTTGATCCGCTGCGCTATTCGCTGCTGTTTGAACGCTTTCTGAACCCGGAACGGGTGTCGATGCCGGACTTCGACATCGACTTCTGCATGGATCGCCGCGAGGAGGTCATCAAATACGTGCAGGAGAAATATGGCCGCGATAAAGTTGGGCAGATCATCACCTTTGGCGCGCTTTTGTCCAAGGCGGCGGTGCGCGACATGGGGCGGGTTTTGCAGATGCCCTATGGCCAGGTCGACCGGCTGTCGAAGCTGATCCCGGTCGAGGGCGTGAAGCCGATGTCTATCGTGGACAGTCTGCGTGAAGAACCGCGGCTGCGCGAGGAGGCAGAGAATGAAGAGGTTGTCGACCGGCTGCTGAAATACGGCATGCAGGTGGAGGGGCTGTTGCGATCAGCTGGCACCCACGCGGCGGGTGTCGTGATTGGCGATCGGCCGCTGGATGCGCTGGTGCCGCTTTACCGCGATCCGCGTTCGGACATGCCCGCCACCCAGTTCAACATGAAATGGGTGGAACAGGCCGGTCTGGTAAAGTTCGACTTTCTCGGCCTGAAGACACTGACCGTCATTCAGAACGCGATGGACCTGATTTTTCAGTCGGGCCGTGACCTGCATATCGCCGCAGACGGCACCCAGCTCTATGACCCGCCTGAGGGGGCGGAGAACCAGATCAACGCCATTCCGCTGGATGACAAGGTTACATATGACCTCTACTCCCGCGCCAAGACGGTGGCGGTGTTCCAGGTGGAATCCACCGGCATGATGGACGCGCTGAAGCGCATGAAACCCACCTGTATCGAGGACATTGTGGCGCTGGTGGCGTTGTATCGTCCGGGCCCGATGGAGAACATCCCGGTCTATTGCGAGGTGAAGAACGGCCTGCGCAAGATCCAGTCGGTGCATCCGCTGATCGACCACATCCTTGAGGAAACCCAAGGCATCATCGTTTACCAGGAACAGGTGATGCAGATCGCCCAGGTGATGGCGAATTACACGCTGGGCGGCGCTGACCTGTTGCGCCGCGCCATGGGTAAGAAGATCAAGGAGGCGATGGACGCCGAGCGCCCGAAGTTTGAGAAAGGTGCGGCGGAAAACGGGGTGCCTGCCAAGAAGGCCTCCGAGGTTTTCGACCTGCTGGAGAAATTCGCCAACTACGGCTTCAACAAATCCCACGCGGCGGCCTATGCGGTGGTCAGCTACCAGACCGGCTGGCTGAAGGCGAACCACCCGGTGGAGTTCATGGCTAAGCGTCATGAACTGCGATATCCATCTGACGGACAAGCTGGCGATCTACTTCGAAGAGGTCAAAAAAGGCCTGCGCCTGCCTTATGTGCCGCCCTGTGTGAACCGCTCGGAGGCGACCTTCAATGTGGTCAAGGGAGAGCTGGTCTATGCGCTGGGCGCGTTGAAAAACGTGGGCGTTGAAGCGATGCGTCTGGTGACCGCGGCGCGGCGTGAGAGCGGTGAGGACAAACCTTTTGCGACGCTGTTTGATTTTGCCCGCCGGGTGGATCTGAAAAAGGTCGGCAAACGCCCGCTGGAGATGCTGGCGCGGGCCGGGGGCTTTGATCAGCTGGACCCCAATCGCCGTCGGGTGTTTGAAAGCCTCGGCGCGCTGGTGGATTATTCCTCCGCCGTCCATGACCAGCGCAATTCCAGTCAGGTGTCGTTGTTTGGTGAGGCAGGGGAGGATCTGCCAGAGCCGCGTCTGCCCGGCACCCCGGACTGGCTGCCTGCTGAGCGGCTGTCGGAGGAGTTCAAGGCGATTGGGTTCTACCTCTCGGGTCATCCGTTGGACGACTATATGCCTGCGTTGAAACGCAAGGATGTGATGACGCTGGACGAGGTGACGGCCAAGGCGGAGCGCGGGCCGTTCATGGCCAAGATGGCCGGTGTTGTCGCCGGTCGGCAGGAGCGCAAATCGGCCCGCGGCAACCGCTTTGCCTTTGCCCAGCTGTCGGACACCAGTGGTGGCTATGAGGTCACGCTGTTTTCTGAAGTGCTGGAGAAATCACGTGAATTTCTGGAAACCGGCGCCAAGGTGGTGATCACCGCAGAGGCCACGATGGAGAGCGATCAGCTGAAACTCTTGGTGCGCTCTGTCGGGCCGGTGGATGCGGCGATTGCCGATGCCGGACGCAGTTCGCTGCGGGTCTATATCTCGCAGGCGAGCGCTGTGGCGACGGTGGCACAGGTGCTGGAGGATGCCAAATCTGCCGCCCGCAACGCCGCACGCGGGGAGGTTTATATGTACCTGCAGGATCCCGGCCTGCCCGGTGATGTTGAGATGGATCTGGGCCAGCCCTTCCCCATCAATCCCCAGATCAAAGGCGCGCTGAAGTCACTGGACGGGGTGATGGATGTGGAGGAGATTTGAGGGTGAGGCGCGCAGGGTTGCCCGGCCTCACTCGCGGGGGCGCCGCTTGTTTCTACTCTGTTTTGGGAGACAAGAAGCGGTTTAGTTGCTCAGCTAGGTTTGAGGTGACGCTAATGATGTGTCGAAGCTCTGCAATACGTCTGTCGGTAACGTCTTCTAAGTTAGTCGAACTTTCGCTAAGCGTAAATTCGAATTTCACCATTAAGCCCCGCCAGTTCTTCCTTCCAAACGCTGATTTGTTTGGTCAGGCTTTCTATGTGATTAGAAATCGCAGCAGTTTTTTTCACCTCTTCACTGAGGTCAACAGCTATTAAATTTGGTCCTTGGCGTTCAAGTTTCATTATTTGGCAAACTTTCTTATCGATTATGAAAGCGGAGGTCTCTTGATGCACATATGTTCTTTTTTTGTTCGTTCAACTGAACCGACCTGATAATTCTGCGTTCTTCACCATTTGGCGGCATGATTCGAAGTATGAGGCGTTAGTTTGACACCTGCGCCCTCGAGGTCGGGCGCGCCCTTTTGTGGGCGTCCATGTTCACCAGCGCGCTGTCGTATTTGCAGACCAAGGATTAAGGCCATGACCGATCACCCGGATCTCACCCTGCGGGTGGCGGAATTGGCGGATGCGTCCAGCTTGGCGGCGTTGTCGGTTGAGGTCTGGGTGGCGACCTATTTGCGCGAGGGGGTGGGGGATGCGTTTGCGGACTATGTGCTGCAAGAATACACACCTGCGCGGATGCGGGCGGTGATTGCCGCGCCAACCAGTCATATCATCGTGTCGCAGAACCGCATGGGAATTGATGGCTATATCCGTGTCGATATGGGGGCTCCTGCGCCTGTTGTGGGTGGCCCGGATGTCGAGATCCGCACGCTTTATGTGCAGCCACGCCATCAGGGGCGGGGCATTGGGGCCGCACTGCTGCGCGCGGGCCTGGCCCATTGTGCGGAGGAGGGCGTGGCGCGGGTCTGGCTGGCCAGCAATGCCGAAAACACCCCGGCCAAAGCGTTCTACCTGTCGCAGGGTTTTGAGCGGGTTGGGGAGACACAGTTTATCATCAACGATCAATCGTATCTGAACGACGTTTTTGCGCGCAACTGTCCGGGGTGAGCAACCCCTTCACAGGGCGGCGTTGAAGACGGAATTGGTGTCCAGAAGATATTGGGAGATGATCGGGCCGCTGGCGGCGCCGATGGCGCGGGCGTTGGGGCCGATGGCGCCGCATTCGATGCGGGGCAGGATCAGGCCGCGGGCGTCGAGAGCCGCCAAAGCGGCGCGGGTGCGGTCGACCAGGGCCGCGCGGATGGTGTCGGGCAGGGCGCCGTCGATCAGCACCGCTTCGAAATCCATCACCGCGCAGGTCGCGAGGCTGGCGCGGGCGATGGCGTCTGCGGCCTGATCCAGCCAGGGGGTGACCTCGGCGTCAAATCCGGACCAATGCATCGGCAGCTGCCAGAGCTGGCCGGGATCCTTGCCCGCATCGCGCAGGCGCTGTTCGAGGAGGTGGATGGAGGCAAGGTCCAGGAGCTTTGCCTCCTGTCCGTCGGGGCCAAGCATCGACAGGGAGCCAAGCGCGCCGGCGTTGCCTTGATTGCCCTCCAGCACCCGGTGGTTCAGCACCACGCCGCCACCGATGAAGGCGCCGACGAAAAAATAGGCGTAATCGCGATAGGCCTTGCCCCGGCCATACATATGTTCGGCGCGGCAGGCGGCGGTGGCATCATTGACCACATGCACGGGCAGGGCGCTGAAGCGCGCAATTTCAGATGTGAAATCAACCGTCTGCCAGTCGGCCAGCGCCTCTGCGGGGGCGTTGATCTGGGCATGCCAGGTCCAGAGCTGGAAGGGGGCAGCAACGCCGATGCCGCAGATGCGCGGGTGCAGCTCTGGCGGCAGTGCCGCCTCGATCTGGCGCATGCTGTCGCGCAGGAAGTCAAAGACCACCGCGGGCGTGGGGTAGGGGTAGCGCAGCCGCAGCTGTTGGCGCACCGCACCGCAGACATCCATCAACAGCACCTCGACGCTGCGGCGGCCGATCTTCAGCCCGTAGGAGAAGAGGCCGTCAGGATTGAGACCCATGGGCACCGACGGCTTGCCAACCCGGCCGCGCTGGGTCTCGCCACGCCTGAGCAGCCCATCGGTTTCCAGCTTACGCAGGATGACGGAGACAGTCTGTGGCGACAGGCCGGTCCCCCGGGCCAACGCGCTGCCGGGCATCGCCCCGTTGCGCTGCAAGAGAGACAGGATCAGTCGTTCGTTGAACACGCGGACACCGGTCTGATTGACACCGCCGGTCAGGGATCTGGCTTGTTCTTGTTTCATGCGGCGGACCCTAATCACGCTTTGAGATCTTAGGAAAGTGCGGATATCGATTTAATAAGTCAAGTTGATTTACTTATTGACAGGGAGGTCAGAATCACGGCCCTCTATGGGCGACACGACGGCTGGCCCGTCCTGTGTTTGTTTGTGCGTTATGATGCTGAGGGAGGACATCATGAAGAAATTGCTATTGGGAACTGCGCTTGGATTTGCGGCCATGTCTGGCAGCGCCTTTGCGGCGGAGGGCGTGACGGCCTGCCTGATCACCAAGACCGACACCAATCCGTTTTTCGTCAAGATGAAAGAGGGCGCCGAGGCCAAGGCGGCAGAGCTGGGCATGACGCTCAAAAGCTTTGCCGGGAAGGTGGATGGCGACCATGAAACCCAGGTGGCGGCGATTGAGACCTGTATCGCCGATGGGGCGAAGGGGATCCTGCTGACCGCCTCTGATACCTCGTCGATCGTGCCAGCGGTGCAGCAGGCGCGCGATGCGGGGCTGGTGGTGATTGCGCTGGATACCCCGCTGGAGCCGATTGATTCCGCCGATGCCACATTTGCCACCGACAATTTTCTGGCGGGTGAGCTGATCGGCAAATGGGCGGCAGCAAGCCTGGGCGATGAGGCGGCCAATGCAAAGATTGCCATGCTGGATCTGGCTGTCAGCCAGCCCACGGTGGGCGTGCTGCGCGATCAGGGATTTCTGCAGGGGTTTGGCATTGATCTGGGCGATCCCAACAAATGGGGCGACGAGACCGATCCGCGCATTGTCGGCAATGATATCACCGCAGGCAATGAAGAAGGTGGTCGCCGCGCGATGGAGAACCTGCTGGCGAAGGATCCTATGATCAATGTGGTCTATACGATCAACGAGCCAGCGGCTGCGGGTGCCTATGAGGCGCTGAAGGCGATCGGGCGTGAAAATGACGTGCTGATTGTATCCGTGGACGGTGGGTGCCCGGGCGTGCAGAATATCAAGGACGGTGTGATCGGGGCCACATCGCAGCAATATCCGCTGTTGATGGCCTCCAAAGGGATCGAGGCGATCAGCGCCTGGGCCACCACTGGAGAGAAACCCGCGCCGACACCGGGTAAGGCGTTTTTTGACACCGGCGTGGCGCTGGTGACGGATCAGCCTGCTGAGGGCGTCGAGAGCATCAACACCGAAGAGGGCACCAACCTCTGCTGGGGCTAAGTCCGGGCATCCGGTTCGGCCTGACCTCTTGACGACAGATTGGCAGCGCCACCGGATACGCAGGCATATCTCGCAGGCGATCATACCAGCCCATCGAGCAGATCATGGGTGCTGAAATAGACAGGGGCGGTGGCAACATCGCCCCCTCTGCACCGCTGCGGATCTGATCCGCAGTTCAATCCCCGGATCGGGACCATGCGACCCGCCCGGATGCCGGATGTTACGGAGACAGATATGACCACGCCCCAAAGCTATGAAGCGGCGGCCAGCGGCAGCCCCGAGGCCGTTGCGGATTTTGACCAGGGAGAGGCCTCCTTTATCAGCCGATTGCAGCATCTTCTGCATGTGACGCCATCGCTGGTGCCGCTGATTGTGCTGGTGTTGTCGGTGATCGTGTTTGGCCTGCTGCTGGGGAGTAAGTTCTTCTCCCCCTTTGCACTGACGCTGATCCTGCAGCAGGTGGGTATTGTCGGCATCGTGGCTTGTGCACAGTCGCTGGTGATCCTGACGGCAGGGATCGACCTGTCGGTGGGCGCCATCATGGTGCTGAGTTCGGTGGTGATGGGTCAATTCACCTTTCGCTACGGGTTGCCGGTTGAGGTGGCGGTGGCCTCGGGCCTGATCTGCGGCACGCTTTGCGGATTTATCAACGGCTGGTTGGTGGCGCGGATGAAGCTGCCGCCGTTCATCGTGACGCTGGGCATGTGGCAGATCGTGCTGGCGACGAATTTCCTCTATTCCGCCAATGAGACCATTCGCAGCCAGACCATCGCCGCCGAGGCGCCGCTGTTGCAGCTGTTCGGCGAGAAGATCAAAATCGGCGGCGCGGTGTTCACCTATGGGGTGATCTTCATGGTGGTTCTGGTGCTGTTGTTGGCCTATGTGCTGCGCCACACAGCCTGGGGCCGACATGTATATGCGGTTGGCGACGACCCGGAGGCAGCGGAGCTGTCGGGGGTCAAGGTCACGCGAGTGCTGATCTCGGTCTATATGCTGTCGGGTCTGATCTGCGCCTTTGCCGGTTGGGCGATGATCGGGCGGATCGGATCGGTGTCGCCGACTTCGGGCCAGCTGGCGAACATCGAGAGCATCACGGCTGTGGTGATCGGCGGGATCTCACTGTTTGGCGGGCGCGGGTCGATCCTTGGGACGTTTTTCGGGGCGCTGATTGTCGGGGTCTTTACCTTGGGGCTGCGCCTGCTGGGGGCGGATGCACAGTGGACTTATCTGCTGATTGGCCTTCTCATCATTGCGGCGGTGGCCGTGGATCAATGGATCAGAAAGGTGTCTGTCTGATGGAACCCATTTTGAAAGCCCGCGGTCTGGTGAAGCGTTACGGGCGTGTGACGGCGCTGGACCATTGCGATTTTGATCTGATGCCGGGAGAGATCCTTGCGGTGATCGGTGACAATGGGGCCGGGAAATCCTCGCTGATCAAGGCGATTTCCGGCGCGGTGATCCCGGATGCGGGGGAGGTCTGGTTGGAGGGGCGCAAGGTGGCGTTCCAATCGCCGATTGATGCGCGTGAAGAGGGGATCGAGACGGTTTATCAGACGCTTGCAATGTCGCCTGCGCTGTCGATTGCCGACAATATGTTCATGGGGCGTGAGCTGCGCAAACCCGGCTGGCGCGGCAATCTGCTGCGGCAGCTGGATCGCGCCCGCATGGAGCAGGTCGCCCGTGACAAGCTGAACGAGCTGGGCTTGGCGACGATTCAGAATATCAATCAGGCGGTGGAAACCCTGTCGGGCGGTCAGCGTCAGGGCGTGGCCGTTGCGCGGGCGGCGGCCTTTGGCTCCAAGGTGATCATTCTGGATGAGCCAACGGCGGCGCTGGGCGTCAAGGAGAGCCGCCGGGTGTTGGAGTTAATTCAGGACGTAAAATCACGCGGCATTCCGATCATCCTGATCAGCCACAATATGCCCCATGTGTTTGAGGTTGCGGATCGCATCCATGTGCACCGGCTGGGCAAGCGGCTCTGCGTGATTGATCCCAAACAGCACAGCATGTCGGATGCGGTGGCGTATATGACCGGCGCGCAGGTGCCGTCCGAGGATCTGACGGCGGCATGACGCGGGAGGTGACATCACTGGCGGATCTGGTCACTGCCATTGAGGCGCTGCCATGTCGGCCCGGTCGGGCGCGGCGACTGGTGGCGCTGGCAGGCGCGCCGGGCAGTGGCAAATCCACCCTCGCAGAGCTGCTGGTGCGGGCGCTCTGTGCGCAGGGGACGTCAGCCGCGGTGGTGCCGATGGACGGGTTTCATCTGGACAACCGGCTGTTGTCGGAGATGGATCTGCTGGCACGGAAAGGCACGCCGGAGAGCTTTGATCAGGCGGGGTTTCGGCGGCTGATAGCGGCCATGGCGGTAGACGAAGAAGTGATTTACCCTGAATTTGACCGCGCGCAGGACATTGCCATCGCAGGTGCCGCACGGGTGGATGCAGGTGTTGAGGTCGCCGTGGTGGAAGGCAATTATCTGATGTTTGACGCGCCGGGCTGGCGCGATCTGGCGGCATTGTGGGATGTATCGGTGCGGGTCGATGTCCCGCGTGAGACGCTGCGTGAGCGCCTTGTGGCGCGCTGGCAGGCCCATGGCCTGAACGACGCTGAGGCAGAAGCGCGGGCGGAGGGCAATGACCTGGCCAATGCAGATCGTGTGGCCGCCGCCTCCCTGCCTGTGGATGTGATCTGGAGAGGTAAGACAGAATGATCCTGTGTTGTGGAGAAGCGCTGATCGATATGATCCCGGCGCCGGTCGCGGGGGGCGTGGCCACCATGGATGGCGCCGAGGCGCAGACCGGGTTTGTGCCCCATTGCGGCGGCGCGGTGTTCAATACGGCGATTGCGCTGGGGCGGCTTGGGCAGGAAACCGGCCTGTTCACCGGCCTGTCGCGCGACCTGTTCGGCCAGCAACTGGCGGCGGCCCTGACGGCGTCACATGTGGATCACGGGTTTGCCGAACGGTCAGATCAGCCCTCTACTCTGGCTTTTGTGCATCTGCGTGACGGTCATGCGGAGTATCATTTCTTTGATGAGAATTCTGCCGGGGCCAGCCTGCGTCCTGACCGGTTGCCGGAGTTGTCTGAGGATGTGGAGACGTTGTTCTTTGGCGGGATTTCCCTGTGCAATGGCGCTGCGGCAGAGACCTATGCAACGCTGGCGGCCCGCGAGCGGGGACGCCGGATCATCATGATCGACCCCAATGTGCGGGCCGGGTTTGCCAAGGATGAGACGGCCTATCGCAGCCGCTTGGCGGCGATGGTGGCGGGGGCCGGGATTGTCAAAGTCTCGGATGAGGATCTGCACTGGATCTATCCCGGTGATGCACCGATTGAGGAGAAAATCCGTCAGGTTCTGACCGGGGAGACCGAGAGCGGGCCAGGGTTGGTGATCCTGACGCTGGGCAGCAAGGGCGCGAAGGGGTTCCTGCGATCCGGCCCCACGGTCGAGGTTCCCGCACAGATGGCGGTGGTTGCGGATACGGTCGGGGCTGGCGATACGTTTAATGCAGGCTTTCTGGCCGCGGCGAGCGAGGCAGGCGTGCTGGCGGATGCGGCCCGCGGTGAGATGGATCCCGAACAGCTGCGCGCCTGTCTGGGATACGGTGCGCGGGCGGCGGCTGTCACGGTGTCCCGTCCCGGTGCCAATCCGCCCTGGCGGGGCGAGCTGGAGGGCTAGCACGCTCGATCCAATCCCCATCAATGCCAGATTTGTTGAGGTGCCGCCCCGCTGAGACCGCCGGTGTCGCGCGTCGCGTTTGGGATTGCCCGATCTCGAATGTTCATGTATTGTTCCTATGAATTGTGCAGCGAAGGATTGATGTGATGATTGACGGGAGCTGTTGCTGTGGAGCGGTCAAATTCCGACTGAAGGCGGAGCCAAGCATGATGGGCACGTGCCATTGTTCGCGCTGCCGAAAGGCGGGGGCGAGCACCATCGTTTTTGTGAAACGGGAAGATCTGACCTGGGTCGCGGGCAGGGATCAGGTGGCCCTCTACCAGCCGGGTACGCCGTATAAATACGGAAGATGTTTCTGTAGGATCTGCGGCAGCTCGCTTGGTGAAATCCTATCCGAGGAGGATAGTTTCCCGATTGCCGCAAATGCGCTGGACAGCGAGATCTCGACCAGAAACCGGTTCCATGAATTCGTGTCGGAGAAGCCCGGCTGGTATGAGATTTGCGACGATGCGCCGAAATCCAGCGGTCATCCGGCCTGATCCACCTGCTTTGAGCGGCGTATAGCCGTGGCCGTCCCGCAGCGCCGTTTGCACAGGGCTGCGGGCTTGTCTCTGTCAGAGCTCTGGGTCAGCGTGGCAGTTGGCTGGCGGCGCGGGCGAGGTCGCGGATGCCGTCCCAGTCACCTGCCTCAATCAGTTTCGCCGGGGCCACCCAGCTGCCGCCGACGCAGACCACGTTGGACAGCGACAGGTAGCTGTTTGCATTGTCAGGGCTGACGCCGCCGGTGGGGCAGAAGCTGATCTGTGGCAGCGGGGCGCCAATGGCCTTGAGCGCGGGCGCGCCGCCCGAGGCCTCAGCCGGGAAGAATTTCAGCATGTCATAGCCGCGGTCCAGCAGGCGCATCGCTTCGGAGGCGGTGGCAGCACCGGGCAGCATCGGTAGGCCTGCGGCTTCCGCCGCGTCCAGCAGCGTGTCGGTGGCACCGGGGGAGACGCCGAACTGTGCCCCGGCAGCGACGGCGCGGGTGACATCCTCTGGCGTGATCAGCGTACCGGCACCAACAACGCCGCCTTTCACCGTCGCCATTTCGGCGATCACATCCAGTGCGGCGGGGGTGCGCAGGGTGACTTCCAGCGCGGGTAGGCCACCGGCGACCAGCGCCTCTGCCAGCGGGCGGGCGTGGGCGACGTCATGGACAACCAGAACCGGCACGATGGGGGCCAGTTGGCAGATCTCGCGGGCACGGGTGCTGGCGTCTTGTGGGGTGATGGCCATGGGTCAGTCTCCGATCAAGGTCGAGAATACGGTGGCGCCGGTGTCGGCAGAGGTGACGGCATTGCGGAACAGCGCGAACATCTCGCGGCCGGTGCCATGCTGATAGGCGGAGAGATCGGCGACCACCGGGTCACGGTCGTCAAAGCCCTCGGCCATGACCTCTAGCGTCCCGGTGAGGGCATCAACCCGCACCATGTCACCGTCGCGTAGTTTGGCAATCGGGCCAGCATCCAGCGCTTCCGGCACCACATGGATGGCGGAGGGGATCTTACCCGAGGCGCCGGACATGCGGCCATCGGTGACCAGCGCAACCTTCTGACCGCGCCCCTGCATGATGCCGAGGAAGGGCGTCATCGAATGCAGCTCCGGCATGCCGTTGGCCTTCGGCCCCTGGAAGCGAACCACGATGACAACGTCGCCTTTGTCCAGTTCCCCGGCCTTGAAGGCGGCTTTTGCTTCCTCCTGATCGTGGAACACACGGGCCGGGGCTTCGACCACGCGATGTTCGGGCGCGACAGCGGAGATTTTCATCACCCCGGTGCCGAGATTGCCAGACAGGCGGGAAAGCCCGCCGGTGGGCTGGAAGGGGTCGCTTGCCGGACGAATGATCTTGTCGTTGAGGGTCTCAGCCGCGCCGGGTTTCCAGACCAGACCATCATCACCAAGGAAGGGTTCGGCGGTGTAGCTCTCCAATCCGCTGCCCGCGACCGTGCGGGTGTCGGCGTGAAGGTGACCTGAGTTCAGCAACTGACCGATCACGTAGCCCAGCCCACCTGCGGCATGGAAGTGGTTCACATCGGCAAGACCGTTTGGATAGACCCGCGCCAAGAGCGGCACCACGTCGGAGAGGTCAGAGAAATCCTGCCAGTCGAGAATGATGCCACCAGCACGGGCCATCGCGATCAGGTGGATCAGCAGGTTGGTGGAGCCGCCGGTGGTCATCAGCCCGACGATGCCGTTCACATAGGCACGCTCATCCAGAATATCGCAGACCGGCGTGTAATCATTGCCAAGCGCGCTGAGCGCCAAGGCACGGCGGGCGCCTTCTTCCGTGAGAGCGGCACGCATATCGGTGCCGGGATTGACGAAGGAGGAGCCGGGCAGGTGCAGGCCCATGAACTCCATTAGCATCTGGTTGGTATTGGCGGTGCCATAAAAGGTGCAGGTGCCGGGACCGTGATAGGCGGCCATTTCGGACTTGAGCAGCTCGTCACGCCCGATTTCACCAGCGGCGAATTTCTGACGGACCTTGGCCTTGTCGTCGTTGGAAATGCCGGAGGTCATCGGACCGGCGGGCAGGAACACTGCTGGCAGATGGCCAAAGACCTGCGCGCCGATGACCAGACCCGGCACGATCTTGTCGCAGACGCCGAGGTAGACGGTGGCGTCAAAGACATTGTGGCTGAGGGCGATGCCGGTGGCCATGGCGATGGTGTCGCGGGAGAACAGGCTCAGCTCCATTCCCGCCTCGCCCTGGGTGACGCCATCGCACATGGCAGGCACGCCACCGGCTACCTGTGCGGTGCCGCCGACGCGGCGCACGGCGTCGCGGATCCGCTGCGGGTAGGTTTCAAACGGCTGATGCGCCGAGAGCATATCGTTATAGGCGGTCACAATGCCGAGGTGCCCGGCGGTGCCTTCGGCGAGGGGCATCTGATCCTCACCGGTGGCGGCATAGGCGTGCGCCTGACCGCTGCACGAGAGATGGGCGCGGGCAGGGCCTTTGCCCTTGGCGGCGCGCATCCGGGCCAGATAGGCAGCGCGGGGTTTGGCGCTGCGGGCGATAATTCGGTCTGTGACGTCGCGGACTGTTTGGTTCAAACGCATCAGGTGCCTCTTTCAGTCAGTCAGGTGCCGGTTGGTCGGATCGTGTCGGGAGCGAGAACAAGCAGGTTCAGGAGCCGATGCCGCGCCAGCGTCGGTTGTCGCGGTGCATCAGGAGCAGCGCATCCTCTGGCCCGGAGCTGCCGGGATCATAGGGCTGTGGGCTGTCATTGCTGTTGTCGGCCCAGCCCGCGATGATTGGATCGGCCCAAGCCCAGGCGGCCTCGACCTCATCACCGCGCATGAACAGGGTCTGGTTGCCCCGGATCACATCCATGATCAGCCGTTCATAGGCGTCCTGCGGGCGTCCGGCCTCTGGCAGGCTGTCGGCGAAGGTCATGTCGAGATTGGCGCCGGTGAGGCGCATGCCGCCGGGGCCGGGATCCTTGATGGTGGTGCGCAGGGTGATGCCCTCGTCCGGTTGCAGGCGGATCACCAGCACATTGCCCTTGATTCCGCCGGTGCCGGTGTCCTCGGCAAAGATGTTGTGCGGCGGGTCGCGGAAGAACACGGCGATTTCCGACTCGCGGGCGCGCAGGCATTTGCCGGTGCGCAGGTAAAACGGCGTGCTTAGCCCATCGCCAATTGGCGACCTCCACCTTCATCGCGATGAAGCTTTCGGTGGTGCTGGCAGGATTGCCTGCATGGTCGCGGTAGGAGTCCCCTTCCGGGCCGCGATATTGGCCGCGGGCAATCTGATCCGGGGCGACGGGGTTCAGCGCCTCGATCACCTTGACCTTCTCGTCGCGCACGGCGTTGGGGGTGAAGCGGGCGGGAGGTTCCATCGCGGTGAGGCATAAGAGCTGCATCAGGTGGTTCTGGACCATATCGCGCATGGCACCGGATTTGTCATAATATTCGCCGCGCCCTTTGACGCCGATGCTCTCGGCGACGGTGATCTGCACATGGTCGATGTGTGAGGAATTCCACAGGGGTTCGAAGAGAGAATTGGCAAAGCGCAGGGCCATCAGGTTCTGGACGGTCTCTTTGCCCAGATAATGGTCGATCCTGTAGATCTGGTGCTCTTCGAAATTGGCGCGTAGGGCGGCATTCAGCGCCTGGGCTGAGGCCAGATCATGGCCGAAGGGTTTTTCCAACACGATACGGCTGTCGGGGGTGGCGATCCCGGTGGAGCGCAGACGGCCCGCGATATCGGGGAACAGGCTGGGCCCGACGGAGAGGTAGAAGGCGCGGATGGCATCATCGCGCAGCAGATCACCAAGCGCCTGCCAGCCGTTGTCGCCGCGCGCGTCTACAGCGGTGTAGTGCAGCAGATCCACGAAGGCTGCGATTTCGTCGTCGCTGGTCTCGCCCGGCTGGCCATAGGTGCGGATGGCGTCGGCGACCATCTCCTGAAACCCCTTGCGGTCCATTTCGCTGCGCGAGGTGCCGATGATGCGGCAATCGTCAGAGAACTGTCCGATCTGGAAACGGTGGAACAGGCTGGGCAGTATCTTGCGGCGGGCGAGGTCCCCGGTCGCACCAAACAGCACGAGATCAAAGGACTGGACGGGAATGACGCGGGATACCATGGCTTTTTCTCTGTGAGCTGAAGGGGGCGGAAGGGCGGCAGGCGGATCAGGTGAGTTTGGACAGCAGGCCCCGGGTGGAGCCATCTTTGGCCTCATAAGCTTCGGGCGGGGCGGAGCCATCGACCAGCGGCAGCAGGCTGACGGCCAGTTCTTTGCCCAGCTCCACGCCCCATTGGTCAAAGGAGTTCAGCCCCCAGATCACCCCTTCGACAAAGACGCGGTGTTCATAAAGTGCGATCAGCTGGCCAAGCACAAAGGGCGTCAGTTTCGGATAGGCGAGGGTCACAGAGGGACGATTGCCAGCAAAGGACAGGTGCCCGGCCATCTGCTCCAATGCCTCACCGGTGAAGCCGCGTTTGGCGGCGATGGCGCGGGCGTCCGCGTGCGAGCGGCCCAGCATCAGAGCTTCGGACTGGGCGAGGCAGTTGGAGACCAGAAGCTGGTGGTGGTGGGTCAGATCCCCCTCATGCGCCTCGGCCGCGATAAGGAATTCAGCAGGCACCACGCGGGTGCCCTGATGCAGCAGTTGATAGAAGGCGTGCTGACCGTTGGTGCCGGGTTCGCCCCAGACAATCGGGCCAGAGTCGCGCGGCAGTGGGTTACCATCCAATGCGACGCTCTTGCCGTTGCTTTCCATATCCAGCTGCTGGAGATAGGCGGGGAAGCGGGCCAGACGCTGGTCATAGGGCAGGATCGCGCGGCTGTCGTAGCCGCAGATATTGTGGTGCCAGATGCCGGTCATCGCGAGCATCACCGGCAGGTTCTCGCGGAACGGTGCGGTGCGAAAATGCGCATCCATCGCAGCGGCACCGGACAGGAACTGGCGGAAATCCTCCGCCCCGATGGCGATCATGATCGGCAGACCCACCGGTCCCCAGAGCGAGTAGCGCCCGCCCACCCAATCGGCAAAACCGAAGACCCGTTCGGGGGTAATGCCAAAGGCGGCGGTTTTGTCCTGCGCGGTGGAGACGGCGGCCAGATGGGCGGAGGTGTCCTCTCCCAGCGTGGCGCGCAGCCAGTCCAGCACGGTGCGGGCGTTGGTCATGGTTTCAATGGTGGTGAAGGTCTTGGACGCGATGATGACCAATGTGGTCTGCGGATCCAGCCCCTTCAGCGTGTCGGCGATATGGGCGCCATCCACATTGGACACAAAGTGGCAGCGGGGGCCATTATGATAAGGCGCCAGCGCCAGGGTCGCCATGGCGGGACCAAGGTCAGAGCCACCAATGCCAATGTTGATCACATCGGTGAATTTGGCACCGGTACTGGAGCGTAGGGTGCCATCGCGCAGCGCCTCGGCGAAGCTCTCCATCTGTTGCAGGGTCTGGCGGATGGCAGGCAGGACATCGTCACCATCGACCTTGATCGCGGTATCGGTCTGCGCCCGCAGGGCAGTGTGCAGCACGGCGCGGTCTTCGGTGGTGTTGATTTTCTCACCGCGGAACATCTGGCTGATGCGATCCGCGAGGCCCGCCTCAGCGGTGAGACGCTCGAGCAGCGAGAGCGCGGTGGTGTCCAGCGCGGTTTTGGAATAATCCAGAAGCAGGCCGTCGGTTTCGGCAGAGAAAGTCTGAAACCGGTCGGGCGCGTCAAACAGCGACAGCAGCGCGGTATCGGCAGTCTGTGCGTGGTGCTCTGCCAGAAGTTGCCAGGTCTGCGTCATCGTCGGTCTCCCTCGGTTGGTCTTGCCCTGTTGTGATCCATCCAGTTGCAAATCACTCCGGGGCACCGCTGCCGTATAGTTAGCGCTAACATGTGCATTTGTAACGCCCTAATATAGCAGGCCGCCGGAATAGGCCCAATAGATCGGTCCGGTGAGATGTGCCTGAAACAAGAGCACGCGCAGCGGGGTGCGATCAGATACGTTGTCCCGCAGCGTCGAAGGTAAGGCAGTTGGCAGGGTCGAAATCGAATTGCAGCGTTTCGCCCACATCGGTGTCATGCTGGCCAAAGAGCCGCGCGGTGAAGGTGAGGTCCTCGCCCATGTCGACGAGGATATTGGTATCTCCGCCCAGCTTCTCCACGTGAATCACCTCTCCCGCGAGGGGGCCGTCAGGGCTGATGCGGGCGTATTCCGGGCGGATGCCGATGAACTGACCGGCGGTGCCGCCCAGGCGAAGGGCGGGCACAAAATTCATCGCAGGCGCGCCGATGAATTCGGCCACAAAGCGATTGGCGGGGTTGTTGTAAAGCTCCATCGGCGTGCCGACCTGTTCAATACGGCCATCGCGCAGCACCACGATCTTGTCGGCAAGTGTCATCGCCTCAATCTGGTCATGGGTGACGTAGATCATGCTGGCCGACAGCTGCCGGTGCAGCCGGGCGATTTCCAGCCGTGTGTTCATGCGCAGGGCCGCATCAAGGTTGGAGAGCGGTTCATCAAAGAGAAACAGTTTCGGTTCGCGCACCACGGCGCGGCCAATGGCGACCCGCTGGCGTTGGCCGCCGGAGAGTTCGGAGGGGCGGCGGTCCAGATAGTCTTCCAGCGACAACATGCGGCTGGCTTCGGCGACGCGCGCGGTGATTTCCTCCTTGGGCTGGCGTTCCTGTTTCAGCGCCAATGCCATGTTTTCACGCACGGAAAGATGCGGGTAAAGCGCGTAGGACTGGAACACCATGGCAATGCCGCGTTTGGCGGGTGGCGTGGTGGTGACAGTCTGGCCGCCGATGGAAATTTCGCCTGCGGTGGCATCCTCCAGCCCGGAGATAACCCGCAGGAGGGTGGATTTCCCACATCCTGAGGGGCCGACAAAGACCACGAATTCGCCGTCTTCGACGGTGAGGTTGATGTCTTTCAGCACCTCAACCGGGCCGAAGGATTTGCAGACATTGGTGAGCTGTAGGGCAGTCATGGCGGTAATCCTTCAGGTCTTCGGGGTCAGAGATGGAGAGGCGGGCGCTGTGGCCTCGGCCTCTGTCAGGTCAGATGTCAGATCGACAGGCGCGCCGCTGCGGATGCTTTGGTCGGCGGCCAGACAGATCGCCAGCGAGGCAACGGCGTCCTGCATATGCCGCTCCATGTCGAGGTCGTCGGCAATGACGCGCAGCATATGGGCCTGTTCAGCCGAGCAGAGAGCGTCATGGTCGGGTTCGTCGGGCAGGTCTATCTGGCGGTCGGGGATGCCTTGCGCGCTGCGATGTACGATCAGGCTGCCGACGGCGGTATGGCCATCCACATCGTCCGAGCCGCCCTTGTCTGTTTCGGTGATCGAGACGGAGCCATTCGGCGAAATCACGTCTTTCACGAAATAGGCGGTCTCCGACATCATCGGACCCCAACCGGCCTCGTACCAGCCGACGGAACCGTCAGAGAAACTCACCTGAAACTGGCCGTAGTTATACATATCCTCGGCGATTTCGTCGGACAGGCGCAGGCCGATGCCGTGAACGCGCTGGGGCGTGGCATCGGTGATCTGGCACATGACATCGACGTAATGCACGCCGCAATCCACGATCGGAGAGGTGGTCTGCATCAGCGCCTTATGGGTGTCCCATGTCGGCCCATCGGACTGCTGGTTGAGGTTCATGCGGAACACATAAGGCGGGCCGAGATCGCGGGCCTCAGCAATCAGACGCTGCCAGCTGGGGTGATGGCGCAGGATATAGCCCACCATCAGTTTGCGCCCCAGACGACGGGCGGCGTTGGTCACAGCGCGGGCGTCAGCAACCGTGGTGGCCAGCGGTTTTTCGACAAACACATGCGCGCCGAGCCTCCATCGCCGCAATGGCATAGGCGGCGTGACTGTCGGAATAGGTGGCAATGACCACCAGATCGGGTTTGCTCTGCGCCAGCGCCTGATGGAAATCGCTAAAAACCGGATAGTCCTGCAAGGGAGCCTGCGCGGCCGTGCCAGAGCGGTTGACGAGGCCGACGATCTGCGCGGTGTCATCGTGGTGGTGAGCCAGAGCATGGGAAAACCCCATGTTGCCGAGGCCAGCAATCAGAACACGGGTCATTGGCTGTCTCCTGAATGGCGGTTCAGCTGCACAGCGGTTGAGTGCGCCGGACCAGGAGATGACAGAGGTCTGCCATCTTGGGGGGCTGGTCCGGCGCGGCCCGGCATCGCAGCCGGGCAGGGGGATGGTTTGCGCGGCAGCGTCATTTGACCGCCCCGGAAGTGATGCCGCGGATGAGCTGGCGTGAGAAAATCACGTAGAGCACCATCACCGGCAGAATGGCCATCGACAGGGCGGATAGCACCGCGTTCCAGTCGGTGACGAACTGCCCGATGAAGACCTGGCTGCCCAATGTCAGCGTCTTGGTCTCCTCGGCCGGGGCCAGGATCAGCGGGAACCAGAGATCGTTCCAGATCGGGATCATGTTGAAAACCGCGACGGTGGCCATGGCTGGGCGCACCAGCGGCAGGACCAGTCGGAAGAAGATGGTGTATTCCGACAGCCCGTCGATGCGGCCGGCGTTTTTCAGATCGTCGCTCACCTGTTTCATGAATTCCGACAGGATGAACACCGCCAGCGGCAGCCCTTGCGCGGTATAGACAAGGATCAGCGCAGTCAGCGTGTTCACGAGGCCAGTGTCCACCATCAGCTCCAAGATGGCGACGGTGCCGATGCGGATCGGGATCATGATGCCTAGGGCGAGGTACAGGCCGAGCAACATATTGCCCTTGAACCGATATTCCGCGAGGGCGAAGGCGGCCATGGCGCCAAACAGCAGCACCAGTGCGAGGGAGACCACGGTAACAATCATCGAGTTCTGGAAATAGAGGAAGAAATCCCCCTGCTTCAGGACGGTCTGGTAGCCGACCATCGAAAACGTGTCTGATGTGGGCAGACCCAGCGGGTCGCGAAAGATCGCTTTGCGGGTTTTGAAGCTGTTCACCAGAATGACGAAGACCGGAAACAGGGCGATCAGCGTGTAGGTGATCAGCGCGCCATGCGCGAGGATGCTGTTGAACGGGTTTGAGCGGGCTTTGTTCATCGTCCGATCCTCAGAACTGGTAGCGGCGCAGACGGGTCTGGATGCCGAAGAGATAGATACAGACACCGATCAGGATGATCGCGAACATGGCGGTGGCAATGGCGGATCCCATATGTGGATCGCCCAATTGCAGCTGAAAACCGAAGAAGGTGCGATACATGAAGGTGCCGAGGATATCGGTCGAGAAGTCCGGCCCCGCGAGAGCGCCTTGGGTGGTGTAGATCAGGTCGAACGCGTTGAAGTTGCCGACAAATGTCAGGATTGAAATGATCCCGATGGAGGGCAGGATCAGCGGCAGTTTGATCTTCCAGAAGGCGGCCATTCCGGTAATGCCGTCAACCTCGCCCGCCTCGATCACCTCTTCCGGGATCGACAGGAGGGCTGCGTAAATCAGCATCATCGGGATGCCGACAAACTGCCAGACGGAGATCAGCGCCAGCGTGGTCAGGGCGTAGTCTTCCTTGCCGAGCCAGGGTGCGAACAGCCATTTCAGGCCGATGGCGTCCAAGAGATCCGGTGTGATGCCCCAGATCGGCGAGAGGATCAGTTTCCAGGCAAAGCCGACGATGACAAAGCTGAGGATTGTGGGCACAAAGATCGCCGTACGATAGAGCGCTGCGAAGCGCAGCCGGGGATGGCTGAGGATCGCCGCCAATGCCACCCCGATCGGGTTCTGCACCAGCATGTGAACAAAGAAAAACCAGAAGTTATTGCCAAGCGCGTTCCAGAACTGTTCAGACCAGTTGGGATTGGAAAACAGGGTCTCGAAGTTGGCAAGGCCGACGAACTGGCGGATCTGGTCGCTTTCGCTGTAGAGCGCGAGCCGCAGAGTATTGAACAGCGGGAAAATCATGATGGCGGTGTAGACCAGCACAGCGGGCGCAAGGAAAACGGCGATATGCCAGCGTCTGCGCGGTTTATGAGAGGTATTTTGCATGATGTGTCCCATCTGTCGGCGGGTCCGGGCCGCATGGGGCCGCCCGGACGCCTGAGTGTCAGGTCAGTCAGGTGGTGGCGCGCTTACTTCTGCGGTTCGTACCAGCTGGCCAGACCCTCTTGCAGCTCTGCGCCCAGATCAGCAGGAGCTTTGGTGCCCTTGATCGCAGCAACGGAGGCGCCCCATGTCTCATTTTCGAGGTTGGGCGTGCCACGCGACAGGATCTGATAAGTGGAGCGGATGGTGCTCTCACACTCGCCACGCCAGGAGACGAACTCCTGCGCCAGCGGATCCTCCATTGCGACCTCATGGTTCGACAGCGAGAAGAAGCCCGGTAGCGCATTTGCGTAGATGCTGGCGAATTCAGCCGAGCCGACCCAGTTCAGGAAGGTCTTGGCAGCCTCGGCATTGGGGGAGGCGGCGTTCAGGCCCACGGCAATGTCCGTGTGATCCGAGATGTAGCAGGTGTCGCCTGCGGCGGTGACCGGCGGTTTGAAGGCGCCCATTTCAAAATCAGCCTGAGTGTTGAATCCGGAGATTTCCCAGCTGCCCGCCGGATAGATTGCGGCCCGGCCCAGGGTGAAGATGTTCTGGCTGTCAGGATAGGTCTGCGCCTCATAGCCGTCGCCCATGTACGCGCCCCATTTTGACAGGGTCTCATAGGGGGCAACCCACTGATCATCTGTCAGTTTCTGCTCGCCTGCGATCAGGGCAAGACGGCCTTCCTCACCCTTCCAGTAGTTCGGGCCAATGTTGTTGTAGCCCATGGTTGCGGCTTCCCACTGGTCGTTGGTGCCCATCGCCAGAGGCACGTAGTTGCCGTCCTGTTTGATCTTTTCCAGCGCCGCAAAGAACTCATCTTCGGTTTCGGGTACATTCACACCCAGCTCGGCAAAGGCGTCTTTGTTGTAGATGAAGCCGTGGATCACCGAAGCAATCGGCACGCAGAAGGTGGCGGAGCCGTCATCGGTCTGCCAGGCGGATTTGGCGACGTCGGAGAAGCTGCCCATGGCGTCCAGATCAGAGAGGTCCGCCAACTGGCCCTTGTCATAAAGACCAAGCGAGGCGTCAAAGGGGCGGCAGGTGATCAGGTCACCGGCGCTGCTCGGCATCCAGTTTGGAATTCAGCACCGCATTGTATTCTGCCGGGGCAGAGGGGGTGAACTTCAGCTTGATGCCGGGGTTGGCCGCTTCAAAGGCGGGGATGATCTTGTCCTGCCAAAGGGCGAGGTCGTCATTGCGCCAGCTCTCAATGGTCAGCGTCACGTCTTCAGCAGCTGCGGCGCCGCCGATCACGGTCGAGCCGAGCAGCGCGAGGGTAAAGAGTTTCCGTGTCATTCAGTATCTCCCAGTTTGCATGTTGGTATTTGTAATCAGGGTCTTGGTGACCTCTTGGGTGGCGCGTGGCCGACCGTTACACCTGTGCGAGCGCGGCTCGCAGGTTGTTCTTGTGATGGCGCAGCAGTGTTTCTGCAGCGGTGGGTGAGGCGGCCCCCTGCAGCAGCAGAATGGCGGGCTTTACCGCGCCGCCGGTCTGATCCAGCGCCCGGGCTGCGGCCTCGGCGTCCTGACGGGTGAGGGTGCTGACAATGCGGATGGCGCGCTGGCGCAGCTTGGCATTGTCGGCGATGAGGTTGACCATCATGCCGTCCATCACATGCCCCAGCCGGATGCCGACCAGCGTGGACATCATATTGAGCGCAGCCTTCTGTGCGGTGCCAGCCCCCATGCGGGTCGATCCTGCGATGACCTCTGGCGGGGTGGGCAGGCAGATCGCCACATCCGCCAGGTTCAGCAGCGGCGTGTCGGCGTTGTTGGCGATGGCGATCACCTTGGCCCCGGCGGCCTGCGCCGTGCGGGCAAAGCTCATCGGGAATGGGGTGCTGCCGCTGGCCGAAAGGGCGACAACCACATCATTTGCGGTCACGGGGGCGGCGGCTTTGGCGCCGGCCTCAGCGTCGTCTTCGGTGTGGCCGGGCATGCGCCCGTCCGCAGGGATGCCCCCCGCCATGTGAATGGAAATCTGATCGGCGCTGATGCCGAATGTTCCGGGCAGTTCTGCACCATCGGCCAACGCCATCAGGGCGGAGGAGCCTGCGGCTGCGTAATGCAGATGGCCGCCATTGTGCAGGCCGCTTGTCAGCAGGGCCGCACCGGCTGAGATCGCAGTGTGGGCGCTGGCTACAGCTTCCAATGCGCGCAGCTGACCGTCCAGCAGGGTGTCGAGGATCTCCGCATCGGCGCGCAGATCCAGCCCCTGCGCATCGGGGTGCAGCGTCTCTGTCTGCGCCTCGGCCTGCGCCGGTTTACGGGCTATGGAGTGTTGATCGCTCCTCGATCCCATGTGATTCCTCCCCCTCAGGTGAATGAGAAGTATTTAATACCTATACAATACCACTTGTCTACCATTTAATTTATGGGGAGGTTTTTCGCGGTAAATTCAGCTAATTACCCGGTCGCATGGTAATCTTGCTGTTAGAGAGGTCTTTATTTTGCGTGAAAGGTATCTTATAGGTATTGCATGACCGACTCACGCTTTCCATATCTGATCGCCGTGGATGGAGGGGGAACCTCCTGCCGCTTTGCCCTGCTGAAATCAGGAGCGACACCGCCGCAGCAGCTGGTGGTGACTGGCGGCAGCGCCAATGTTTATACGGCGCCCGATCAGGCGGTTGTTACCCTGAGTGCCGGATTGGCGGATTTGCAGCGGCAGTCGGGTCTGACTGATGAGGTGTTTTCCCAGATACCGGTCTATGCCGGACTGGCCGGTGTCATTGATCGCGAGTCTGCCGCGCGTGTCGCGGAGGCCCTGCCACAGGCGCATGTCCGGGTGGAAGATGATCGCATGCCCGCTGTGGTGGGCGCATTGGGGGAGGAGACCGCCAGCCTCATCGGGGTTGGCACCGGGTCGTTCCTCGGGCGTCAGGTGGCGGGTCAGGTTACGCTTATTGGTGGCCATGGTACGGTCCTGGGGGATGAGGCCTCGGGCGGCTGGCTGGGGCGGCGTGTGTTGCAGTTGACCTTGCAGGCTGCTGAAGGGGTCGAGCCGATGACGCCGCTTCTGCGCAGTTGTTTGCGCGATTATTCCAATGAGACAGCCAAGATCGTCCGATTTGCCCAGACCGCGCGGCCGGTGGCCTTTGGCGCCTATGCGCCGCGCGTGGCCAAGGCTGCGGCTGAGGGTGATGCGGCGGGCCGACGGCTGATGGCGGAGGGCGCAGAGTATCTGTGCAACGGGCTGCAGGCGCTGGGGCGTCGGCCTGAGGAACCGGTTTACCATATCGGAGGTGTCGCCGCGCAATACGCCGCTTATCTGCCTGCGGATGTGGCGGATTATCTGCGGGGGGCAGAAGGCTCACCGCTGGATGGCGCGCTGGAGCTGTCGCGCCGATTTGCCCGCGAGATCGCGCAGGAGGCAGTATGACGGTTGAGGAATTCCTGACGCCTAGCCGCCTGGTTGGACGATGCGGCCGGTCCTCGCTATGTGCGGCTGCGCCAGCGCATTGAAGATGGCGTTGAAACCGGGCTCCTCCCCAAAAGCGCGCCACTGCCTGCGGAGCGGGAGATTGCAACACTCACCGGCCTGTCGCGGGTCACCGTACGCCGGGCGATGCAGGATCTGGTCGATCGCGGCATTATCGTGCAGCGGCAGGGTTCTGGCAGTTTTGTGGCGGATGGCACGCCCAAGGTGGAGCAATCGCTGTCGCAGCTGACCTCCTTTACCGAGGATATGGAGCGGCGCGGGTATGACACCAGCGTTGAATGGTTGGAACGCGGCATTCACACCCCGTCACCGGAAGAGGTGATGGCGCTGGCGCTGACCTCTGGCGAGGCGGTCGCCCGGATCGCGCGTCTACGGCGGGCCAATGGGCGCCCGATGGCGATTGAACGCGCATCGCTGCCGGTGGATATCCTGCCCAATCCGCAGGCGGTTCAAGGCTCGCTTTATGAGGTTCTGGAGCAATCCGGCAGCCGTCCGGTGCGGGCGTTGCAGCGGATCTCGGCGATCAACCTGCCCGAACAAGAGGCGCAGATGCTGGGGGTGGAGCCTGGGATGGCGGGGCTGAGCATCGTGCGGACATCCTATTTGCGCAACCGGCGCGTGGTCGAATTCACCCGCTCGATCTATCGCGGCGATGCCTATGATTTTGTCGCCGAGCTGCGGCTCGGGACGACCTAACCTGGCGACCCTGAGGAGGGGACCATGACAGATATCACCAAAATGCGTCGCGAGATCGACGAGATCCCGACAGCTGTGGACCGGCTGCTGAGCCATGGCCGGGCTGAGATTGAGGCCGTTGCAAACGCGGCGCGTGCCCTTGATCCCAATGTCATGGTAACCGTGGCGCGCGGCTCCTCCGACCATGTCTGCACCTATCTGAAATACGCCAGCGAGATCATGCTGGGGGTGCCTGTTGCGTCGGTCGGGCCGTCGGTGGCCTCAATCTACAAGGCGCCGCTGCGCCTGAAGGGCGCGCTGAGCCTCGCGGTGTCGCAGTCCGGCAAAAGCCCGGACATCGTGTCGATGGTGGACAGTGCGCGCAATGATGGCGCGCTGTCGGTTGCGCTGACCAATGACGCGGCCTCGCCGCTGGCGGCGGCGGCGGATCACACCTTGGATATCCATGCGGGGCCTGAGCTGAGCGTCGCGGCGACCAAGACCTTTGTGACCTCGGCTGTGGCGGGGTTGTGGCTGCTGGCGCAATGGGATCGCAATCAGTCGGTTCTAGCGGCGTTGCACGCGTTGCCGGAGCAGTTGGACCGCGCCTGCCGGATCGACTGGCCCGAGGTGCGTGACGCGATTGGCGCGCGGTCCTCCCTGTTCACATTGGGCCGGGGACAGGCGTTGGCGGTCTCCAATGAGGCAGCGCTGAAGTTCAAGGAAACCTGCCAGCTGCATGCGGAGAGCTATTCCTCAGCAGAGGTTTTGCATGGGCCAGTGTCCATTGTGGAAGAGGGGTTCCCGGTGTTGGGCTTTGCAGCGGCAGATGCGGCCGAGGGCGCGCTGGCGGGCATCGCCGATCAGATCGCGGCCAAGGGCGCGCAGGTCTTTGCCACCACGGATAAGGTCACGGCAGCGCAGCGGGTGGACCATGTCCGCACCGATCATGCACTGACAGACCCGATTAGTCTGATCGTGTCTTTCTATGCGATGGTCGAAGCCTTCGCCGCCTCGCGCGGGATCGACCCGGATGCACCGCGCCACCTGAAGAAAGTGACGGAAACGGTATGACTGGGGATCGGCATTTGCTGCGTGCCCTGACGGGCGCGCGGATCCTGACCCCGGTGGGCTGGGAAGACGACAGCGCGCTGGTGCTGCGCGGCGATCAGATCGCGGCGGTTCTGCCGATGGGCAAACTGCCTGAGGGGGCCGAGGTCACAGCACTTGATGGCGGGATCCTGACGGCCGGGTTTGTCGACCTGCAGGTCAACGGCGGCGGCGGGGTCATGTTCAACGACGCCCCCGATCTGGAGCAATTGCAGATCATCGCTGCCGCACATGCGCGGATTGGTGCGACCTCGATCCTGCCGACGCTGATCACTGATACGCCGAATTTCGTGGCCCGCGCGATTGAGGCGACCGTGGAGGCGATTGCCGCCGGTGTTCCGGGCATCGTCGGATTGCATCTGGAGGGGCCACATCTGGCGGTCTCACGCAAGGGTGCGCATGATGCGTCGCTGATCCGCCCGATGAGCGAGGAGGATCTGGAGGGCCTATGTGCCGCAGCGGCCCGGTTGCCGCTGCTGAAGGTGACGCTGGCCTACGAGGCGGTCACTCCGGCGCAGATCCGGCGATTGAGCGAGGCGGGTGTTCTGGTGTCGCTCGGTCACACCGATGCCAGCCATGCTGATTGCGTGGCGGCGGTTGCGGCGGGCGCGCGCTGCGTCACCCATCTGTTCAACGCCCAGAGCCAGCTTGGCAATCGCGAACCCGGTGTTGTCGGCGCGGCCCTTGATCTTGGCGGGCTGTCCGCCGGGTTGATTGCTGATGGCGTCCATGTGCACCGGGCGTCGATCCGGGCGGCGCTGGCAGCCAAGACCGGACCGGGGCAGGTGTTTCTGGTCAGCGATTCCATGGCCACCGGAGGTTCCGACATTGACCGGTTTACCCTGAATGGCCGCGAAATCCGTCGCGATAACAACCGTCTGACCCTGGCTGATGGCACCCTTGCGGGCGCGCATCTGGAGCTGGCAACAGCGGTGCAGATCCTGGTTGAGGGGTGTGATGTCCCGCTGGAGACGGCACTGGAGATGGCCGCAACACGGCCTGCGGACTTGATTGGGCGATCCGACCTGGGACGGCTGCAACCCGGCGCGCGCGCTGACGTGCTGCATCTGAACAACGCGCTGGAACTGCAGCAAGTCTGGCAGCGCGGGCTGGCGCTGTAGCTGCTGGTAGAGGTAGGTCATGAGATGCCAGACAGGGTGAACCTCAGCGCCAAGTGTTGCGCTGGGGGTGCGAGCTGTGTCGGTCCGTTCTGGAGGCTATTTTCATCAATACTGCGTATTGCGCGAATGTCAGCTGTAAGCTGCAAAGCCAATAACCTTCAATAACCGCCTGGGTTTCGAGTGGCGCTTTTGAATGCGCCAATCAGTGTCGTTTACATTTACTCCAAAAACGAGCGTGTGTTTAACGGCTCTCAAAACCGGACATTTAGGCCCTCTCAGCTCAGGTCAGCAAGGTTCTGCATAGCCGCCCTGTCCACAGATGTCTTCATGTATTTGATCAAATTATTTGCCCGCAGGGGAAGGGATAGGCTAAGTCTCTGTCAGAACGCTCTGCCGTGCCTTGGTGGGGGGATGTCCCGTTGATTGCGGGCGCACTGACAGGAGAGCCCATGACACCGCTTGCAGGTCTGAAGGTGGTCGAACTGGCCCGTATTCTCGCAGGGCCATGGATTGGCCAGTCGCTTGCCGATCTGGGTGCGGAGGTCATCAAGGTCGAGAGCCCCGAGGGAGATGATACCCGTCGCTGGGGACCGCCCTTCATTGAGCGGGAGGGTGATAAAACGGCGGCTTATTACTATGCGGCGAACCGGGGTAAGTCCTGCGTCACCGCAGATTTTCGCACCGAGAAGGGCAGGCAGACGGTGCTGGAGCTGATCCGGGGTGCCGACATTCTGATCGAGAATTTCAAAGTCGGTGGGCTGGCGAAATACGGGCTGGACTATGACAGTTTGAAAGCGGTCAATCCGCGCCTGATCTATTGCTCGGTCACGGGCTTTGGTCAGGATGGCCCCTATGCGGCGCGGGCGGGCTATGATTTCCTGTTGCAGGGCATGTCCGGGCTGATGTCGATCACCGGCGCGCCGGAAGGGGAGCCGCAGAAGGTGGGTGTGGCGATCACCGATATTGTCACCGGTCTTTACGGCACCATCGGCATTCTGGCGGCGGTGGAGCAGCGTCATACCACCGGGCGCGGGCAGCATATCGATATGTCGCTCTTGGACTGTGCAACGGCTGTGCTGGCCAATCAGAACATGAACTATCTGGCCACCGGCACCAGTCCGACGCGGATGGGCAATGAGCATCCCAATATCGCGCCTTATCAGGTGATGGCAGTGCGCGATGGGCATGTGATCCTTGCGGTGGGGAATGATGGTCAGTTTGCGCGGCTCTGTGCGGTGCTGAATATGGCGGGGCTGGCGGATGATCCGCGATTTGCCTCCAATCAGCTGCGGGTGGCCAACCGGGGCGATCTGACGCCGATGCTGGCGGCGGCGCTGGCGCAGTGGGGGCAGGCGGATCTTTTGGCGGCGCTGGAGGCTGCAACTGTACCTGCGGGACCAATCAATACCATCGGGCAGGCCTTTGACGACCCGCAGATCAAGCATCGCCAGATGCAGATCGCGCCGGAAGATGTGCCCGGTGTGCGGGGCCCTTGGGTGTTTTCCGATGCGGAGCTGGCCTTGGAGAAATCGGCACCGATCTTGCCGGTGGCGCAGGAGATGTCGCAGGGAGACTAGACCTCCGGATCGCCGACCGTTTGGGTGGGCGGCAACAGCTTGATATAAAACCAAACAGGAAGAGAGCGCGCCATGGCGATGGAGATCACCGGAGTTGAGCATCTGTGGATTCCGTTGCCGGATGGGCGTCGTCTGGCGGCGCGGATGTGGCGGCCTGCGGCAGAGGGGCGTTATCCTGCGATCCTGGAATATCTGCCCTATCGCAAACGCGACGGCACCGCGCCGCGTGATGCCACCACACATCCGGTTTTTGCGGCTGAGGGCTATGTCTGTCTGCGGGTCGATATCGCCGGCACGGGCGACAGTGAGGGGCAGTTTGATGATGAGTATTCCGAACAGGAGCTGAGCGACGGCGAGGAAGTGCTGGCCTGGCTTGCGGCGCAGGCCTATTGCGACGGCAATATCGGCATGGTCGGGATTTCTTGGGGCGGCTTCAACGGCTTGCAGTTGGCCGCACGTCAGCCCGAAGCGCTGAAGGCGGTGGTCAGCGTGGCCTCAACCGTGGATCGCTATGCCGATGATATCCATTTCATGGGGGGCTGCCTGCTCAGCGATAATGCCAATTGGGCGTCGCAGATGTTTGCCTATCAGACCCGCCCGCTGGATCCCGAGCTGCGCCCGGATTGGCGCGCGGCCTGGGTGGAGCGGATCAAGACGCTGCCGTTTATGGCCGCGGATTGGCTGTCCCACGCGCAGCGGGATGATTTCTGGAAACACGGGTCGGTCTGCGAGGATTGGTCTGCAATCCAGGCACCGGTGCTGGCGATCACCGGCTGGGCGGATGCCTATGTGAATGCACCGCCTGCATTGGCAGCCAATATGCAGGCCCCGGCGAAGGCGCTGATCGGTCCCTGGGAGCACCGTTATGCGCATATTTCCAAGCTGGAGGCGCATGATTTTCACGGAGAGGTGCTGCGCTGGTTTGATCGCTGGCTGAAGGGCGAAGACAGCGGGGCAGAGGCTCTGCCGGATTATCGCACTTATATGCAGGAGCATTTCAACCCGACCAAGGAGAACAAACCCCGGCAGGGCCGCTGGGTTACTGAGGCCGCCTGGCCGTCCCCAAATGTGCAGGAGGTGACGCATCATCTTGGGCCGCAGGGCATGTTGCAGGCCACCCCGGAGGAGGGGGAGGCTGTTGTGTCCAATCCGGCAACCCTTGGTGCGGCCGGTGGCTATTTCTGCGCTGGCATGCGGATTGACAATGAACTGCCGGGCGATCAGGCGGGCGATGATGCGCTGTCCACCTGTTTTGAGACGCAGCCACTGGATGTGCCGCTGGAGCTGCTGGGGCGGGCGCGGGTGCGGCTGGCGTTTTCCGTCGACAAGCCCGTGGCGCAGGTGATGGCGCGGCTGTGTGATGTGGCGCCGGATGGCGTGTCACAGCGCATCACCTATCGCGGGCGTAACCTGTGCCATGATGACAGCCATGAACGCGCGGAGGCGTTGGTACCGGGCAAGCGCTATGAGGTGGAGTTTGCGCTTAATGAATGTGCCCATCACCTGCGGGTGGGCCATAAGCTGCGGCTGGCGCTGTCGACGTCTTACTGGCCGATTGTCTGGCCCTCGCCAGAGCCTGTGGCGCTGACCCTGCATCTGGGCGGCTGTGCGCTGATCCTGCCGGAACGTCAGGGCGCGGCAGAGAGCGACCCGCAGGCGCCAAGCGCCGCGCGGGAGTATCCGACTTATGAGGCGGAGATGACCCGCGCGCCATCCGGCACTTCCAACACCTATCAGGAGGCCGACGGCACGCTGGTGCTGGAAACATTTGATGACTATGGCGCGGCGATTGATCCGGTGCATGGGATGGAGGTCGGCAGCCATGTGTCCATGCGCTATGCAATCCATCCAGATGATCCGGCAAGTGCGACATTCTCCAGCCAGTGGCGGTTCACATTCGCGCGCGAAGACTGGCAGGTGCAGGTCGACACCGACAATCTGATGCGCGGGGACCGCGAAAATTTCCACCTCTGGCGCAGGGTTGTGGCCACCGAAGGTGCCGACCAGACAGAAGTTTGTGTTAAGGAATGGAGCAAGAGCTTGCCGCGCGATTGTTTGTGATTTCGCATCAAATCCTGTTAAAAATCGCTGTTTTTCCCCGGATTGACCCCCAGTTCGCCACGGTTTGGCCATGTTCTGTGACCAAAAACAGAACTGCGCGTTAACCATTTCGGGTGAGAATACCCCCCTTGAGATGTTTTCACCGCGCTGGACTGTCGGGCGGATGGCCCCCGGCTTGGAGCAGACGACAAACAGAATTGGGGCGAGAAGGTGCATCTATCCGTTGTTGTACCCTGCTATAATGAGGAAGAGTCCATCCCCCTGTTGGTGGATCGATTGGTGCAGGCAATCGAACCCTGGGCGGACCGGGCCGAGATCATTCTGGTCGATGATGGCTCCAGCGATGAGACTTGGGCCGCGATGGAGGCCGCGCATAAGCAGCATCCGGTGGTGCGGGGCATTCGCCTGTCGGCCAATCGCGGCCATCAGGTTGCGTTGACCGCCGGGCTGGAGGCCGCGACAGGCGCGCGCATCTTCATGCTGGATGCTGACCTTCAGGATCCGCCGGAAATTCTGCCTGACATGATGATGATGATGGATCGCGGCTATGACGTGGTCTACGGCCGCCGTGCCGAACGTCATGGCGAAACCCTGTTCAAGAAGGTGACGGCCTATCTGTTTTACCGCTTTCTCAATACGCTGTCCGATGTGGATATCCCCAAAGATACCGGCGATTTCCGTCTGGTGAGCCGTCGCTCGCTGGATGCGGTGCTGAAAATGCCGGAGCGGGCGCGGTTCATCCGTGGCATGTTCGCCTGGGCCGGTTTCCACCAGATCGGGTTGGAATATGTCCGCGAGGCACGGGTGGCGGGCGAGACAAAATATCCCTTTAAGGCGATGCTGCGCTTTGCCACCGATGCGCTGACCGGATTTTCCACCAAACCGCTGAAAATGGCCACGAGGCTGGCTTTTGTCAGCTTGCTGGTGACGGTGCTGATGGCGATCTATGTCTTTGGCTCGCTGATCCTGTTCAACACGGTTGCTGGTTGGGCCTCGGTCCTTTTGGCGATTTCCTTCTTCTCCGCCATCCAGCTGCTGACGCTGGGGATCCTCGGCGAATATGTCGGGCGGCTCTATATGGAGAGCAAGCAGCGGCCGCTTTACTTCCTGTCGCAGGAGACCGGGCATCCTTCGGCCCATGCCGTTGACTTCACCGGTGACAGCCGTTCGACCACAGCATCGCCCAAGGCTCCCGCCCAAAAAGAAGCGTCATGATCCGCGCTGTCGTTCAGAAGGACCTCGGCCAGTTGATCCGCTTTGCCATTGTGGGTGTCTCGGTTGCGGCGATTTATGTCTTGCTGTTCCTGGGGTTCCTGCAGCTTGGGTTTGTGGCGGGGCTCGCCAATGCGCTGGCCTTTGCCCTGGCGGTATTGGTGCAATATGTCGGTCAGACCGTCTGGACCTTCCGTCAGACGCTTGGCCAGCCGGATCAGGCGCTGCGGTTTGGATGTACTATCGGGCTGGGGTTTGTGACTTCGGGGCTGCTGACGGGCGGTATCGGTCCGATGCTTGGCTGGCCTGACTGGCTGGCGGCCAGTGTCGTGGCGGTTTGGTTGCCGGTACAAAACTATCTGTTCTTCAAAATCTGGGTCTATGCCGGAAACGGCGCGTAAAGAGGAGACACCCGCGATGTCGCATGTCTATTCCAATGAATTCTATGACTATATCGACCTTGGCGCACGCAGCTCGGCGCAGGCGTTGATCGCTGCTGTACAGCCTTGGTTGGGTGCAGAGAGCGTGCTGGATCTGGGCAGTGGTCGTGGCGTCTGGCTCAGTGAATGGGCCAAGGCAGGGGTTGAGGAGGTCGCCGGTGTAGACGGCGACTATGTAGATCGTGACCGGTTGGCGATCCCGGCGACGTGTTACCATGCGGCGGATCTGACGGGTGACGTCGATCTAGGGCGCCGTTTCGATCTGGCGCAAAGCCTGGAAGTGGGGGAGCATCTGCCGAAGGCTGCGTCCGCGACATTGGTCAACGGGCTGACCCGCCATGCGGATCGGGTGTTGTTTTCAGCCGCCGTACCGGGGCAGGGCGGGGAGTTTCATATCAATGAACAGCCGCTGTCGTTCTGGCAGGGCCTCTTTGCCGCACAGGGGTACCGCGCCTTTGACTGCGTGCGCCCGGCCCTGAAAGAGGCGGAGGGGGTAGAGCCCTGGTATCGTTACAACACGGTTCTTTATGTGAATGAGGCGGGGCGTGAGGGCCTGCCTGAGGAGGTCCTCGCAACCGAAATCCCAGCAGGCCAGAAAGTGCAGCCTGCAGGCAGTATTGGCTGGCGGTTGCGTCGCAGTGTTGTCTCTGTGATGCCCGAGGCGATGGTGACCAAGATCGCCCAGGCGCGCGCGGCGATCATTGCGCGACAGGCGCGGGCTGCGGGTCTGGTGGGTGCTGGTTCAGCAAAAGGAACGATCTGATGACACTGGTGATGGACGGCCCCGTGGTGGCGCCACGACAGGGCGTCTGGCCCTTGGCGGCGACGATCGCGGTGGCCTTTGTCGGGTTGCTGATTGCGGCGGTGTTTCAACTGCCGGACCCGCTGATCCGTCACGACGACTACCCGGCCTTGTTTGGCGATGCGGAAACCTACTACGTTAAAACCCTGATGGAAGGGCGCTGGGTCAACTACTTGTGGCACCTGCGCGAAACTCTGCTGCCAAGCTGGGTCAACTACCTGATTTACAATGCACTTTGGGCTGTGGTGTTGGGGTGCCTTGCGCACAATGCGCTGGGCGCCGGGGCGGCGCTGTGGCGCAAGGGGGCGGTGGCACTGATTGCGGGCCTGTCTGCGCTTAGGCGCTGCTGATTTCACTGTGGTTCAATACCCTGATCCCCGGCATGGCGATCCTTGCCATCTATGCCCTGGCAACCACACAGCTGTCGGATCGGACCTGTCGCTGGCTGCTGGTGCCATTTGTACCGCTGGCGCTGACGGCCTATACCACCTACCCGTTTTTCCTGCTGGCCCTCTGTCTGACTCGCGCGGATACGCAGCGCTCGGCCAAGGATCTGGCGGCGTTACTGGGGCTGTTCATCCTGTGCTTTGCACTGGCGATGGCGTCAATCTATACGCTGAACTATCTGTTTCACGGCGTTTTTGGTATTCCGATGGCCGAATGGCGGATGCCAAGCCCGGCCCATGATCTGGCGTCTGTAGTGGAGAACATTGGCCTGATTGGGAGTTTTCTGACCAGCTCTGCATCGCTGATGTCATTCCACTTCCTGCCTTTGACCGTGTTTCAGCTGGCGCTGTTTGGCTGGGCTATATGGGCCGTCGGACACTCCGATCCTTGGCGCGTGATCTATCCGCTTGCGGGCATCTGTCTTGGGATGGGGCTGATTTTTGTACAGACGGTCAAGACCGGCATCACCCTGCCGCCGCGTGTTTCTGGGTTTGTCTGGCTTTATTATGCGGTGCTATTGGGTCTGCTGTCGCAGGAGCTGGCGGCGCGGGGCGCGGGCTGGGACCGCATCGGGCGCAACCTTCTGGCCTTTGTTGCGCTGATCTATCTGGCGTTCAACATGTTGCAACATCGCGATATTACTGCTTGGCAGGCAGACAGCCGCGAGATGGTGGCGCAGATCACACCGGTGGATGGCCCGATCTATGTCAGCGGTACATATCTGTCGCTGCCGTCGGGGGAGAAGTCAGGCCTGCAGCATGACCTGTCGGTGGCGTTCCGCCTGACGCAATTGACGGGGCGTGATGTGGTGATCTGTGAGATGACGCCAGATGTCTGTGCCCATCTGCCGGAAGATGTGCAGGCGGGGGCCAGCGGTGCACAATATGACGTGCGCAATCTGGACGTGGGCAGCGTGATCATGCTGTCATCCACCCCAATCCGCGAGGCGGCACACAACATCCCCGATGGCGGGTGAGCTGATATATCAGATGAAACGAGAACGGGGGCCTCAGGGCCCCCGTTTGCCTGTCAGCTCCGTTGGGTAGGCTCAGAAATCGAGGCCAAGATCCAGCGTCTGCGCTGAATGGGTCAGCGCACCAGAGGAGATGTAGTCAACACCCGTAGCCGAGACCTCGGCAATACGGTCGCGGCGCATATTTCCGGAGGCTTCGGTCAGCAGATGGCCCTGAGCCATCGCCACAGCCTGCGCCAGCGTGTCGGTGTCCATATTGTCGAGCAGCACCACATCGGCGCCACCGGTCTCCAGTACTACTTCCAGCTGAGAGAGCGTATCGACTTCGATTTCGACCTTCATCATATGGCTGACATTGGCTCTGGCTGCGTGCAGGACGGCGGCCACGCCACCGGCGGCGGCGATGTGATTGTCTTTGATCAGGATCGCGTCAGACAGCCCGTAGCGGTGATTGTAGCCGCCGCCATGTAGCACCGCCTGTTTCTCCACCATGCGCAGACCGGGGGTGGTCTTGCGGGTGCAGGTGATCCGGGTCGCGGTGCCCCTGGTTTCGGCCACGAATGAGGCCGTCAGACTGGCGATGCCGGACAGGCGCCCGGCAAAGTTCAGGGCCACACGTTCACCGGATAGGATCGACGCGGCAGAGCCTGCGATGGTCATCAACGTCTGGCCGGGGGCGCAGGGTTGGCCGTCCTGCACCAGTGTGTCGATCTTGAGCGTCGGGTCGACAAGGTGAAAGGCGATGCGGGCAATCTGCATGCCGGACGCCACGCCGGTGTCGCGCGCATTGAGCCGCGCCTGGTAGGTGGTCTCTGCCGGGATCACGGCGCGGGTGGTGACATCACCGCTTTGGCCAAGATCTTCCAGCAGGGCTGCGCGGATCAGAGGCTCCAGGATCAGGTCGGGCAGGGTGGCAAAGGACGGGGTCATGTCAGATCCTTGACGGCGGCGGCGCGGATAGTACGGGCCTCGGTGAGGGTGATGTGAGTGCGATGGGCCTGTGCTGGGTCGGCGTCGGGATAGTCATCGCGGAAATGCCCGCCCCGGCTCTCACGACGGGCCAATGCGGCGGCGGCGATCAGCGTGGCGGTGGCACACATATTGGCAAAGCTCTCGTCATCGCCGTGCTCTGTCAGCAGCTGGTCGATTGTTGCAAGCGCGGTTTTCAGCCCGGCTTCGTCCCGGCGCACGCCAACATGGGCGGTCATCGTCTCACGCAGGCGGGCAATTGCGCTGGCGGGGGCGGCAGGCGTGGTGGCGGGGGCAAAGGTCAGCGACAGGGTCGGTGACTGGCGCCCGTGATCGGGCAGCGGCCCCAGGGTTTCGGCGATATCCTGTGCGGCGGTACGGGCGTAGACCAGCGCCTCCAAAAGACCGTTGGAGGCGAGGCGATTGGCGCCGTGCAGTCCGGTTGAAGAGGCTTCGCCACAGACCCAAAGATGGGCGAGACTGGCGCGGCCCTGCATGTCGGTGTCGATGCCGCCCATGTGGTAATGCGCGGCCACTGCGACCGGAATTGGGGTCGCAACGGGGTCGATACCGGCACGGGCGCAGGTTTCCGCGACGGTGGGAAAACGGGTCAGCACCTCGGCGCCCAAGGCGTCGCGCGTGTCGAGCATCGGGCGGCGGCCTGCCTGCGTTTCTGCAAAGATCGCGCGGGCGACGATATCGCGCGGTGCCAATTCGGCATCCGGATGCGCGGCCAGCATGAAACGGGCGCCTTCAGCATTGATGAGGGTTGCGCCGTCCCCACGCAGCGCTTCGGTCGCCAGCGGCGCCGGATCCTCACCAATGTCAAAGGCGGTAGGGTGGAACTGCACGAACTCAGGATCGGCAATGCAGGCGCTGGCGCGGGCGGCAAAGCCGATAACCTGGCCGCGAATACGGGGCGGATTGGTGGTATGTGCAAACAGCCCGCCAGAGCCGCCCCCGGCCAGTAGAATGGCGGGCGCGCGGATCAAAAGCGGTACGGAGGTGCCGCTCGCATCGCTGACCCAGACCCCGGTGACGCGGCTGTCACTGACGTCCAGCCGGACGGCCTGGGTGCCCTCATGGACCTGAATGGACGGCGTGGCGCGCACCGCTGCAATCAGCGTTTCCATGATCTGCCGACCAGCCTGATCACCTTTCACCCGCACCACACGGGCCATGGAATGGGCGGCCTCGCGGCTCATGACAAAGCCGCCATCGGCGGTGCGGTCAAAGGGCGTGCCCAGCTCGGTCAGGTCCAGAATATGGTCCTGTGCCACCTTGGTGACCATGGCGGCGACCTCGGCATCAACAGTTCCGGCACCCGCGCGCAGAGTATCGCTGGCATGGGCGGCTGGGCTGTCGGCCTGATCCATCGCGGCGGCGACTCCCCCTGTGCCCAGGCGGAACTTGCCCCCTCACCAAGGGTTTCGGGCGAAATCATCAGCACAGGGCGCGGCGCCAGTTCAAGCGCGGCATAGAGTGCGGCCATGCCGGCGCCGACGATCACCACGCGATCGGTGTCACAGGCGGCGGTGGCCTCGGCCCGGGCCTGCACATCCAGTTGGGGGCGGGTCTTGTCACGGGGGGCCTCGCGGACCTGATCCTCAGAGGTGACCTTCGCGCCGGGGGTGTCCAAGGATCAGATCCCCAGTTTCTGGCTGAGATCAATCATCCGCTGCACCGCAACGCGGGCCTGTTCGGCCACCTCGGCGTTGACCTCAACCGGTTCGGACATGGTGTGCAGCGACCACAGGATTTTCTCCAGAGTGATTTTCTTCATGTAGGGGCACATGTTACAGGGGCCGACAAAATCCACCTCGGGCAGTTGATCGGCAATATTCGAAGCCATCGAACATTCGGTGATCAGCATTGCCTTTTCGGGCTTTTCGTCGGTCACATATTTGATGATGCCGCTGGTGGAGCCGGAGAAATCCGCCTCATTCACCACATCCGGCGGGCATTCAGGGTGGGCAATCAGCCGGGTACCGGGGTTCCATTCGCGGAAATCGCGCAGATCCTTGGCGGTGTATTGCTCATGCACAATGCAGGAGCCCTCCCACCAGACGATGTTTTTCTGCGGCACCTGTTGGGCGATGTTCTGCGCCAGATATTGGTCTGGCGTCATGATCACGGTGTCGCTCTCCTGTGCGGCCACAATCTGGGCGGCGTTTGATGAGGTGCAGCAGATATCGGAGGCAGCTTTGACCTCGGCTGTGGTGTTTACATAGGTGACCACCGGCGCGCCGGGATATTTCTCGCGCATCTGGGCGATGCCATCGGCGGTGATCGATTCCGCGAGCGAACAACCGGCCTCCATATCGGGGATCAGCACGGTTTTGTCGGGGCTGAGGATTTTCGAGGTTTCGGCCATGAAGTGCACGCCGCATTGCACGATCACATCTGCCTCGACCTTGGCGGCCTCAATCGCGAGCTGGAGGCTGTCGCCGACCACATCGGCAACGCCATGGTAGATTTCCGGCGTCATGTAGTTATGCGCCAGAATGACGGCGTTCCGCTCTTTCTTGAGGGCCAGAATGGCCGCAACATAAGGCGCGTAGGTGGCCCAGTCGATCGGGTTCACCACGCGGCCCATATTGGCGTAAACCCCGGACATCTCTTCGGCCAGAGCCGGATTTGGCGCAAGGTCATAGTGGTTGGCGAGCTGATCGCGCATGGTTTGCAGATCGAACATGGCATTTCCTCAAAGCTGCGCCGGAGATGGCACTTTGGGGAATTCTTGTTTCATGTTCACATTTAGCACGCAAGCAAGTGAACGGGGTTTATTGCCCGAAAAGCGGGAATTCCTGCTGCAAATCGGCGCCAATCCGTCAACATCGGCAACCGACTGGATCCAGAGGTCGTGACGACCTTCTGACCATCGGGTAATGTCAGCGCAAACGGGGCGGGGTCAATTTGTCCAAAATGCGCGATGGGTGACGTTTTTGTCTATTGGGCAGTCCGATATTGTGGTTTGCACAGAACCAACACGCAGTAGAGGGAAGCGGTAAGACCGGTCCCATAGGGAGAAAACCCGCCTCCATGTCTGATCTCTGGGAAGGATTGGTCCAGGCCTTTTGGCTGGTGGTCACGCTGGATAGCGATCTGGTGGAGATTACGCTGCGCTCGCTTCGGGTCACTTTGACCGCGTTGCTGGTGGCTGCGTTGATTGCGCTGCCGTTGGCGGCCTTGTTGGCGGTGCGCCGGTTTCGCCTGCGCCGGATCACCATTGCGGTGCTCAATGCGCTGATGGGGCTGCCGCCTGTTGTGGTGGGGCTTGTGGTCTATGTGATGCTGTCGCGGGCCGGACCGTTCGGGGTGCTTGGGCTGCTGTTCACCCCGACCGCGATGATCATCGCGCAGGTGATTATTATTGTGCCTCTCGTGGCCTCCATCGCGCATCAGTCGCTGCGGGATCTGTGGAGCGATTACCACGACCTGCTGATTTCCCTGAACGCCAGTCAATTCCAACGGATCTGCACGCTGCTCTGGGATGGGCGGCGGGCCTTGCTGACGGCGGCGCTGGCCGGGTTTGGCCGCGCAATTGGCGAGGTCGGCGCGATCATGATTGTGGGCGGCAATATCGACCATGCCACGCGGGTGTTGACGACGGCAATTGCGCTGGAAACCGGCAAGGGGGATTTCGCCATGGCGCTGGGGCTTGGCTTTGTGCTGATCGCGCTGGCCGTTGCGGTGAACCTGACCATTCACTGGCTGGGCAAGACCGAAAGTGAGGGGCGTTGGTGAGCGAGGCGAACACTCTCTTCCCGCTGGTGGTCAACGGGGCGCAGGTGCGTCGGCGTGGCAAGACGCTGATCGGGCCGGTGGATTTGCGGCTGGACGGGCAGGGGACGACCATTGTGATCGGACCAAATGGATCGGGCAAAACGTCCCTGTTGAAGATGCTGCATGGTATTCTGCGGCTGGGACAGGGGCAGATCAGCTGGGGCTGTCCTATGGCGGAGGCGCAGCGGCGTCAGGCCTTTGTCTTCCAGACGCCAGTTATGATGCGCCGCTCGGTGGTGGAGAATATCGCCTATCCGCTGCGGCTGAACCGCGTGTCGCGCAAGGTCGCGCTGGCGGAGGCTGAGGTCTGGGCTGAGCGGATCGGATTGGGCGGGGATGCGTTGCAGCGGCCTGCGGTTTTGCTGTCCGGCGGGGAGCGGCAGAAACTGGCACTGGCCCGCGCGCTTATTCGCAAGCCGCAGCTGTTGTTTCTGGATGAACCCTGTGCCTCGCTCGATGGGCGGGCCACCCGCGAGATTGAAGAAATCCTGAGCGAGGCAGCGGCGGCGGGTACGAGGTTGATCATGTCGACCCACAATATGGGACAGGCCCAGCGTCTGGCGGACGAGGTGCTGTTTGTGCTGCATGGCCAGATTTCCGAGTTTTCAGCGGCGGAGGCGTTTTTTGCCCGCCCGCACACCGAACAGGGACGCGCATTTCTAAGAGGAGATATTGTCGAATGAAACGGATTATGCTGGGGGCTTTGGCCGCGCTGGCGATGGGAACGGCTGCGCTGGCGGAGGAGATGAAGCTGGCGGTGACCACATCCTTCCACAACTCCGGTCTGGCGGAGGTACTGCTGCCTGAGATCAAGGCCGATCTGGGATTGGAGGTGCAGCTGTTGGTGGTGGGCACCGGTCAGGCGATCCGCCTTGGTGAAGCGGGTGATGTGGATGCCATTCTGGTCCACTCCAAAAAGGCGGAAGAGGCGTTTCTGGCCGGGGGCAATGGCACCCATCGCCGGGAGATCATGTATAATGATTTCGTCTTTGTTGGCCCCAAGGCGGACCCGGCGGGCGTTGCCAAGGCAGGCTCTGCGGCAGAGGCGCTGCAGAAGGTGGCAGCTTCTGAAGCGGCCTTTGTCAGCCGGGGGGATGACAGCGGCACCCACAAGAAAGAGCTGAGCCTGTGGAACTCTGCCGATCTGTCCCCGGAAGGGTTTGGCGATTGGTACAATGCGGTAGGGGCAGGTATGGGCGCTGCGCTCAACACAGCGGCAGGGATGAACGGCTATATCATGTCCGACCGTGCCAGCTGGCTTAATTTCGCCAATAAGGGCGATTTGGCGCTGCTTTATTCCGGCGATCCCGTGCTGTTCAATCAATACGCCTATCTGCCGGTGAACCCGGAAAAGCACCCGCATGTGAAAACGGAATTGGTGGCCGAGCTGGAGACTTGGCTGGTGTCGGACAAGGCAAAGGATCTGATCAACAGCTATCAGATCAATGACGAAGCATTGTTTGTGTTCAACGCCGAGCAGTGATGCGTGCCCATTGGTGCATGAATTGGAAAACGCCGCGCGGAGTCTGCGCGGCGTTTTTCGTGGGTCGTAGGCGTTCAGTCGTCCGTTACATGGATGGCGAATTGCTCCAGCCCGGCGTCCTGTGCCTCAATCGCGCGATAGCTTTCCTTGACAGCCGGCATCTGTCAGCTCGCGCATGACGGTCAGCAGAGTGTTGGGCGCGTGATCGGCGCAGAGGTCGGCCATATGGGCCAGCTCTTCCTCCGCCACGGGGCGGGCGGTATCGGCATTCGGGGCGCCATAGTAGCTGACAAAATGTTGTGCCAGCAAATCGGTGAGGGTGGCCAATTCACCCTCTTCGATCTTGGTCACCGCGACAAAGGTGGAGCGCCCGCCGGTTTCCAGCCCCATCCAGCCATTGGCAAAGGCCTGGCGCTGTTTGCCGATCAGATCCGCCTCTTCCCAGTTGGAAAATTCAAACCCGCCGGAAATGCACCACTCCCCGGTGCGGGCGGGGCTGGCAAAGACGTTCTGATCGCTTTCGTCGAAGTGAATGGCGCGGGCAAGCTGCATCATGGAGTCTCCAGTAGCGTGGTGAGCGGGATCAGATGGGTGGTGGTCTTGTCCCGCAAAAGCAGGCCGAAGTCCTCATCCACCCCGAGAAATGTACCGGTCCGGCCGTCGTGGGTTATGGTCTCGCCGATGTCCTGCGCCAACCCGCGCCAGGTGCTGTGAACCGGTTCGGTGCCTGCGTCTTCCCAGCGATTGATCCAGTGCAGCGCGTGGCGCGCCCAGCTTTCCAGCAATTGACCGGCATCCACATCGGCGCAGCCCTCAGCATAAAGCGCGGTATCTTCGGGGCGGTCGCCGGTTTCGCCATCTCTCGGCGGCCAGAGTGCCAGGTCGAGGCCAATGACCAGCCAGTCTGGCACCTCTGACGGTGCGGTGGTGCTGGCGGCGGCACGCAGGCGGCCGCAGCGCCCGCCATTGATGCGCAGCCCGCCATCCCATTGCAGGTGCACCGCCACCTCTGGCGGGGCCAGCGCGCCCAGTGCGTTTTGCAGCGCGATAGCGCAGACCGGCAGCATGGTCATCGCTTGCTGCAACGCCACCTCCGGCGCAAACACAAGAGCTGCCAGCAAGCGATCATGCGCAAGATTATGCACCACTAGGCCCGCATCACAGCCCAGCACCGCCTTCTGACAGGCCAGGGCAAAGGGATCCTCGGCCCCGTTGAGGGCCAGCCCCGCCATCAGAGGCGGGAAGCTGAGTTCGCTCATGTCCGCCACCGGATCAGGCCTGACCCTTGGCGACCAGATCGGCGGCCAGATCGTGGAACGCCTTGGCCTGCGCGCTGTCGGGTTTGCTGACCGCAATCGGCGCACCGCCGTCAGCCGCCACCCGTACGTCCAGATGCAGCGGGATTTCTGCCAGCAGCGGCACGTTCAGCTTATCAGCCTCAGCTGCGACGCCACCATGGCCGAAGACATGTTCCTCATGCCCGCAGTTGGAGCAGATATGCGTGGACATATTTTCCACCATACCGAGGATTGGCACATTCAGCTTCTGGAACATGTCGATGCCTTTGCGCGCATCGATCAGGGCGACATCCTGCGGGGTAGACACCACGATGGCGCCGTCCACATGGGCCTTTTGCGCCAGCGTCATCTGCACATCACCGGTGCCCGGTGGCAGGTCAACGATCAGCACATCCAGCGCGCCCCATTGCACCTGCATCATCATCTGCTGCAAGGCGCCCATCAGCATCGGACCACGCCAGACAACCGCCTGATCTTCGTTGGTCATCAGGCCGATCGACATCATGGTGACACCATGGTTGCGCATTGGCAGAATGGTCTTGCCATCCGGGCTGGCCGGGCGGCCAGAGACACCCAGCATCCGTGGCTGCGAGGGGCCATAGACATCGGCATCCAGCAGGCCAACACGGCGGCCCTGCGCGGCAAGCGCGCAGGCGATATTCGCCGAAACCGTCGATTTGCCAACACCGCCTTTGCCCGAGGCAACTGCGATGATCCGGTCAACGCCGGGGATCTTCTGCGGACCTTGAGGCTGCGCCGGTTTGTTCGGCTTCAGATCCGGCGGCGCCTTGGTGGAATGGGCGGTCAGCATGGCAGAGACCTTGCCCGCGCCGGGCAACGCTGTCACCCTGGCGTCGGCCTCATCGCGCACAGGCGCGTAGACGTCGGATTTCGCCGGGTCGATCTCCAGAACAAAGCGGACAGTGTCCTCTTCAATATTAAGCGCGCGGACGATGCCTGCGGCGACGATATCGCTGCCGGACACCGGGTCTTTGATGGTCTTGAGCGCCTCTAGGACAGTTTCACGAGTGAGGGACACGCCGGGGTTGCTCCTTCTTGGTGCGAGCTTGGGTCAAGCTGGCTTGATTGCTATTGATGATCTGCCGGGGTCGTCGCCTCGGCTGCAACAGTTCTTGACGGGGATGTAGATGGTTTCCTAGCATTTCATATGGTCTGGGTATGTAGTCTTTTGCGCAAATATACGGGGATACTGGTCGTGCTGGTATTTGCCGTTTCGATGCAGCCCATGGTCGCTCTGGCACAGGGTGATCCGCGCACGGTTCGGCTGATTGCGCCCCAGGCGCTCATGGACACCGGGGTGCTGGGATTCATGCTGCCGCGATTTTCGCTGAAAACACAGGTGCGGGTGGAGGTGGTCGAGCCGGGCGGAGACGCAGAGATCGCTTTGGGACCGCGGGGGGCACCGGTGATGGAGGGTGGCGGGATCATCTGGCATCTGGAGCTGATCACCCCGGATCACACGGGCGCGCAGCGGTTTGCGGATTGGCTGACCTCTGAGGTGGGCGGGCGCACGATTGCTGCCTTCGCCCCGGAGGGGACCCAGATGTTTCGCGTGCCCGCGCAACCGGATGCGCAGGAGGCTGTTGCCACATGGGATGGTGACGCCGGGAACGGGTATCATCTGTCGAAGGTCCATTGCGGACGCTGCCATGCGGTAGAGGAAGCCGGGCGGATCAATAGCATCGGCTCGACACCGTCGTTTTATGTTCTGCGCAGCCTTGCGGATTGGGAACAGCGGTTTCAGGCGTTCTATGCCTTGAATCCGCACCCCGCCTTTACCCAGGTCGCCGAGGTCACGCCGCCGTTTGATGAGGCGCGACCCTCGCCCATCGTCCCGGTGGAGATCACACTGGATGACCTGGAGAACATCCTGGCCTATGTGGCGGTACTCAGCCCCGCGGATCTGGGCGCACCGCTGGAGCATAAATAGGGGCGTCATCGTCTCTCGGTCCCTCAGGATCAATGATCCTTGCGTTTGCTGAGGTAGTCCTCGGTGGTTCGAACCTTGGGCCGCTCCGCGCCCGCGAAGGGAGAATTCTGCTGGTGAAACTGTGCGTTGACGCGGCAGTCGTCACACATCTGAATCATTCGGGCAGCATCCGGGTTGGCAAACATTGAGTGTTTCCCAGCCAGCTTCTCGGTGATCTTGTCGATGGTCGACTTCACACCGAACAGCGATCCGCATTCGACACAGGCAAAAGGCTCTTCCTCGTGCAGGACCACCTGTGACAACGCCGCTGACGTCAGGTTGAGGCGCGGTTCATAAGTGATCGCATCCTCCGGGCAGACATTGGCGCAGAGGCCACATTGCAGGCAGGCGTCCTCCTGAAAGCGCAGCTGCGGCAGGTCCGGATTGTCGCCAAGCGCGCCGGAGGGGCAGAGAGAGACACAAGAGAGGCAAAGCGTACAGTTGTCCGATGACACCAGCACCGCACCATAGGGCGCGCCCTCTGGCAGCGGCAGGGTCTCAGCCTCGGGCAGCAGTGCCTTGGCGGCCTGGCGGGTGATCTGGCGGCGGGTGCCCATGGGGCGTTGAGGTGTTTCGACCTGAGCCAAGGTGCCGTCGCGAGCAAACAGAACATCGCTGAGTTGATCCGGGTCACTGAGGTCGAGCAGATGCATGTGCGGACCGGCAATGGCCGCGGCGAGCGCGCTTTCGCGCTCCTGCACGTCGCGCTCACTCTTGGGAGAGAGCAGCACCGACACCTCAGTGAAACCGGCGGCGAGGGCGGCCAGACCCTCGGCATGACCAAAGCTGTTGAGCGCGTCCACTGCCAGCGGGATCACATCTGCAGGCAGGCCACGACCGTGGCGGGCCGCCAGTTCGATCATCTCGCTGCCGTGCTGGTCGACCACGAGAAGCCGGGGGGCGGGGCCGCCTGCGTCGAGATAAGCCTTCGCCAGTGTCTGGATCCGACGCATCAGCGCATCGGTTGGAGGTGCGTCATAGGTGATCGCACCGGAAGGGCAGAGCGAAGCACAGGATCCGCAGCCGCCACAGATCATCGGGTCAATGCTGACATGGTCGCCAGCAGGGCTGATGGCGCCGGTTGGGCAGACATCCAGACAGCGGGTGCAGCCAGTCTGGCCCGCGCGGGAATGGGCGCAAAGCAGTGGTTCACTGCGCACGTAGAGCGGCTTTTCAAAGGTGCCGATCAGTTGGCTTGCAGCAAGGGTGGCCTCAGCAACTGCCGGAGCGGATTTGGGATCGGCCCGCAGATAGCCGTCGCGTTTTTCGGGAGCCGGAAACAAGGCCTGACCGCCGCGCAGATCCAGAATGAGATCGCAGATCGACTGGCCGCCATTCCGGGCCTCGCCCCACGTCCAGTTGCGCCCGGTGACATCCAGCTGTTGCAACTGATCGATGGTGACGGCGAATTGCCCCAGCGCGCCCTTGGCGTGACGCAATTGTCCGGCAATCACGTCATAGGCACGGCTGTGAGGCGGGTCGCTTGGTGTGTCGAGCAGGACGGTCACTGCAAGGCTGTCCTGCAAACGCGCAGCCGCCGCATAGGCCACATCTGGTGCGCCGAGGATCAGGCACACCCCGTCGGACTGCAGGTCTATCGTCTTCGCAGGGGGCGGCGCCAACGTCGCTTCGGCGATCAGGGCGGTCATTTTGGGCAGCGTGTCGGCGGTATCTGCGGTCCAACCAGCCCGGTCGCGCAGGTCGATGAACCCTGGTGCAGGGGCGTCGATTTCTTCTGCCAGAGCCTCGAAAATGCGGTGCTCCTGAGCGCAGCAAATAATTGCATCCTCTTGCGTCAAGGCAGCGGCGGCCTGCTCGATCTCATCTGTGCAAAGCGCTGAATGCAGCTTGGAGCAGGGCAGACCGGTGCGGCGCGACAATGCCTCGGAATCGATGGATTGTGTTCCCGCACAATCACATAAAATCAACGTATTAGGCATGGGTTCTCCGCGTATTCTATGGTCTATCAGAGCAGCGTAATTCCGCCGCCTCGCGCTCAGACTAGGCATGTTTGCGCAAGCAGGTAAACCGCAATTCGCATCGTGAGTGTGCCGCCATCCCCGGCAAATCAAGCCGGTGATTCGCGCCACAGGCAGGCCGGGTTGCCCCAGCGTTAAGCCTGAGTGAATTAGTCAAAATAGACTTTTCGTCCGGGCGGTTCTGCGGGGTCATATCGGACTGGTCAATTTGACCATTGATGTTGATTTAATGCGCCATCAGCAAAAGTTATCTTTCGGCACAGCTGGGGAATGCGGCACTGTTGGGGCAGTCGAATTCATGAGCAGGGCATTGACGTGGCCGAACCCGCAGATCGCAGTGCAAAGACGGATATGATCCCGCTGGGCGTCGTATTGCGGCGCCAGCCGGGCGTGACGCGATGGGCGCGCTGGTCCTGGAAGGCGACCTCGGTCCTGCCAGGGGCGGCACCGGCGGACTGGCAGTTGCTGCGCGAAGCGGGGGAGACCCGTGAATTTCATGCCTCCACCCTGCCGCTGGAACTGCACCGCAGTGAGGCGGAGGCGTATCTGCATGGCCTCACGGCTGAGCCGCCCTGCATCTATGTGGTGCTGCGGGAGGGCGCGTCGGAGGATCGCCCACTGGAAGTGCTCTTGGTGACGGCTTCGCCCTATGAGGCGCAGGACTATGCCGACAACGGTGAGGATCTGGTGGAGAAAGTACCGATGCCAGATGGGCTGGTGGCCTGGATCCGGGATTTCGCACAGCTGCATTTCCATGATGAACCGTTCAAGAAACGTCGCCGGGATCGCGTAAAAACCGATGCGACTGAGGATGGTATCGGGGATCCGCGCATCTCCCAGCTGACCGATGTTTACCGGTCGCCCACGATGAAAAAGGCGCGCCTGTCATGAGCGGGGATGATTTCTGGTCCCGCCGCCGCGCCAAGGTTGCGGCTGAGCAGCAGGCGGAGGCCGAGGCGACCGCAGCCGCCGCGCGCGTTGCCGAAGAGCAAGCGCTTGAGGCGAAGAGCGATGCCGAACTTCTGGAAGAGCTGAACCTTCCGGATCCGGATCAGATGCAGCAGGGTGATGACTTCAGCGTTTTCCTGAAAGAGACCATTCCGGCCCGACTGCGGACCCGCGCGCTGCGACGTCTGTGGGCCAGCAATCCGGTGCTGGCGAATGTCGACGGGCTTTTGGACTACGGTGAGGATTTCACTGACAGCGCCATGGTGATCGAAAATCTGCAGACCGCCTATCAGGTGGGCAAGGGCATGACCGCCCATGTCGAAGAACTGGCGCGGCAGGCGGAAGAGGCAGCAGGCCGTGCAACGGGGATCGTCGCCGAGGTAGAAGATGAGGACCCTGCAGGAGAGAAGGCCGCGTCTGTGGATGAGGAAACCACCGCAACGGCCAGGCCCGTTGATCCGGTGCGCCGTCCGACCATGCCGCTGCTGTCGCCTGCGGATGCGGATGACGCGGAGGTGCCCATGCAGGAGGCCGCTGCGCCTGCCATCCCGACCGATGCGCCGCCATCTGCACCAGTCGCATCTGACCCAGTGATACCAGACCCGGTGGCGGCTGCGCCGCGGCGGATGCGCTTTACCTTCGCCGACGACACGGATGCGCCCGCGGCTTGACCATCGACCCGATCCAAAGACCAAGATGCCCCTCAAGGAGACACATATGACCGCCAAGGAAGCCCAGTCAGAGACCATCGCACAGGAGGTCAGCCCTGCCATCCCGCAGGATGAGGATCGTCTGCGCGCGGATCTCTATAACTTTCTGGGCCTGATGCTGTCCGGTCCGCCGGATGAGATGCTGCTCGCGCAGGTATCGGGGCTGGCTGGGGATGACACGGATCTGGGTACGGCAATCAATGCGCTGGCGAAACTGGCCAAGCTGACCAAACCGGCAGCTGCCGAGCGTGAGTTCAACAAGCTGTTCATCGGTCTCGGGCGCGGTGAGCTGCTGCCCTACGCAAGCTATTACCTCACCGGGTTCCTGAATGAAAAACCGCTGGCGGCCCTGCGGCAGGACATGGCCGCGCGCGGCATGACGCGGGCGCAGAATGTCTATGAGCCGGAGGATAATATCGCCTCGCTGATGGAAATGATGGGCGCGCTTATCGCGGGGCGCTTTGGCGCGGTGGCACCACTGAGCGACCAGAAACAGTTCTTCAACAAACACATCGGTCCTTGGGCCGGGCATTTCTATTCCGATCTTGAGGCGGCGAAGAACTCGGTGCTCTACGCCGCTGTCGGCGCCGTGGGCCGTGTCTTCATGGAGATTGAGTCCGAAGGATTTCGGATGAGCGCGGAGCAATCCGCCTGAGCCGGGCCGGTGCGCTAGCCCATAACCCTGTGAACCAACCATTTGAGGAGGAGGATCATATGACCAGAAAGACCGAGGAGGCCACCAGCCGCCGCGACTTTCTCAAGCTGGCAGCGACCACAACGCCAATTGCGGCAGTGGCGGTTGCAACGACCGGCGGCACGGCCGAGGCGGCCGAGCCAGACCTGACATCAGAGGTGATGCAGGACACCGCGCATACCCGCGCCTACTACGACAGCCTCCGGTTCTGACGCACCGGTGATGTTATGAACGCCCCCGGCGACTGGTTGCGTGACGCCCGACTGCCAAAGGCCCCCAATAACCCAGCGAACCCGTAAGGGAAGCAAGGGAGGAACACATGCTTAGGAAAAAGACCAACGGGGTTGCGCGACGCCCCCAGCGGACCAGTATCCTGTCCAAGGTTGCGGAAAGCTCCGTTGACCGCCGCGCGTTTCTGCGCGGATCCGGCCTGGCCATTGGTGGCCTTGCCGCCATCAGCGCCACAGGTGGATCTGTCACCAAGGCGAATGCCGCAACCGCTGCGGCAGGCGCGGTGGAAACCGTCAAATCTGTCTGCACCCACTGTTCGGTCGGCTGTACCGTCGTGGCAGAGGTGCAAAACGGCGTCTGGACCGGTCAGGAACCCGGTTGGGACAGCCCCTTCAACCTTGGTGCCCATTGCGCCAAAGGGGCCTCCGTGCGCGAACACGCCCATGGCGAACGCCGCCTGAAGTACCCGATGAAGAAAGAAGGCGGAGAGTGGAAGCGCATCAGCTGGGAACAGGCGATCAACGAGATCGGCGACGGCATGATGCAGATCCGCGAAGAAAGCGGGCCGGACTCCGTCTACTGGCTGGGGTCAGCCAAGCACAACAACGAACAGGCCTATCTGTTCCGCAAATTCGCCGCCTATTGGGGCACCAATAACGTCGACCATCAGGCGCGGATCTGTCACTCGACCACCGTTGCAGGTGTTGCAAATACATGGGGCTACGGCGCCATGACCAACAGCTACAATGACATCCATAACTCCAAGGCCATCTTCATCATCGGTGGCAACCCGGCAGAGGCGCATCCCGTCTCGCTGTTGCACGTGCTGAAGGCCAAGGAGCAGAACAACGCGCCGCTGATCGTATGTGATCCGCGCTTTACCCGCACGGCGGCTCATGCCGACGAATATGTGCGCTTCCGTCCCGGCACCGATGTGGCGCTGGTCTGGGGCATCCTGTGGCACATCTTTGACAACAGCTGGGAAGACAAGGAATTCATCCGCACCCGTGTCTGGGGGATGGATCAGATCCGCGAAGAAGTGGCCAAATGGACGCCTGAGGAAGTCGAACGTGTGACCGGCACCCCCGGTAGCCAGCTGAAGCGCGTGGCGCGGACATTGGCCAACAACCGTCCCGGCACTGTGATCTGGTGTATGGGTGGCACCCAGCACACTACCGGTAACAACAACACCCGCGCCTATTGCATCCTTCAGCTTGCGCTGGGGAACATGGGCACCTCGGGTGGCGGCACCAATATCTTCCGTGGCCATGACAACGTGCAGGGCGCAACCGATCTTGGCGTTCTGAGCCACACGTTGCCGGGTTACTATGGCCTTTCCAAAGGCGCCTGGGCCCATTGGGGCCGTGTCTGGGGCGAGGATGGTGAGTGGCTGTCGGCGCAGTTTGACTCCGTCAAAGGGGCCGACGGCAAGGATAAATCGCTGCAGAACCTGACGGGCATCCCGGTCAGCCGCTGGATCGACGGTATCCTTGAAGACAAGGACAACATGGATCAGCCGAACAACGTGCGGGCCATGGTTCTGTGGGGCCACGCGCCGAACTCTCAGACCCGTATGACGGAGATGAAGACGGCGATGGAGAAGCTGGACATGCTGGTCGTTGTTGACCCGTATCCCACCGTCTCTGCCGTGCTGCATGATCGCACCGATGGTGTTTACCTGCTGCCCGCCTGTACCCAGTTCGAGACCCGTGGATCGGTCACCGCGTCGAACCGGTCTTTGCAGTGGCGTGACAAGATCGTCGATCCGCTGTTCGAGAGCCTGCCAGATCACGTGATCATCGCCAAGTTCGCGAACAAGTTCGGCTGGGGCGACCGGTTCTTCCGCAATATTGAGATGGAAGATGCCGAAACCCCGAATGTCGAAAGCATCACGCGCGAATTCAACAAGGGTATGTGGACCATCGGCTACACCGGTCAATCACCGGAGCGGATGAAGTTGCATATGGCCAATCAGCACACCTTTGACCGCACCACGCTGCGGGCCGTGGGTGGTCCTGCTGACGGGGACTACTACGGTATGCCTTGGCCCTGCTGGGGCACCGCCGAAATGGGGCATCCGGGGACGCCGAACCTTTATGATATGTCCAAACCGGTGTCCGAAGGAGGCCTGACCTTCCGCGCGCGCTTCGGCGTGGAGCGGGATGGCGACAACCTTCTGGCCGAGGGTGTCTATTCTGCAGGGTCGGATATTCAGGATGGCTATCCCGAATTCACCTATCAGATGCTGAAGGATCTGGGCTGGCACACCGAACTGACCCCAAGTGAGCGGGCGTTCATCGCCAAGGCAGCTGGAGTGGACGGCTTTGCCGACTACACCCATGAAGTTGGGGAACAAAGCATGTCGCCCTTCCCGTCGGACTACGACGACAAGGTCGCCAAGGTGAACTGGAAGACGGATTTGTCCGGTGGCATCCAGCGGGTAGCGATTGCCCATGAGTGTGCGCCCTTCGGCAATGCCAAGGCGCGGGCCGTGGTCTGGACCTTCCCTGATCCGGTGCCCATCCACCGCGAACCGCTTTACACCAACCGCCGGGATCTGGTCGAAGACTACCCGACATATGAGGACCGTCATTCCTACCGTCTGCCGACCCTCTATGCGTCGATCCAGAAAAACGACGTCTCCAAGGAATATCCGATCATCCTGACCTCTGGTCGTCTGGTCGAATACGAAGGCGGCGGCGAGGAAACCCGGTCCAATCCGTGGCTGGCAGAACTGCAGCAGGACATGTTTGTCGAAATCCACCCGCGCGATGCCAACAATATCGGCATTCGGGATGGATCGCAGGTCTGGGTCGAAGGTCCGGAGGGCGGCAAGGTCAAGGTCATGGCAATGGTCACAGAGCGGGTCGGAGAGGGCGTTGCCTTCATGCCGTTCCACTTTGGCGGTCACTACCAGGGCGAAGATCTGCGCGACAAATACCCCGATGGAGCTGACCCCTATGTCTTGGGCGAAAGTGCCAATACCGCGCAGACCTATGGCTATGACAGCGTGACCCAGATGCAGGAGAGCAAGTGTACTCTCTGCAAGATCAGCGCAGCATAAGGAGAAAGAGATATGGCAAGAGCGAAGTTTCTCTGTGACGCCGAACGCTGCATTGAATGCAACGCCTGTGTCACGGCCTGTAAGAACGAGCATGAGGTGCCTTGGGGTATCAACCGGCGCCGGGTGGTGACCATCAATGATGGCAAGCCCGGCGAGCGGTCGATCTCGGTCGCCTGTATGCATTGCTCGGACGCGCCCTGCATGGCGGTGTGCCCGGTCGACTGTTTCTACCAGAACGAGGAAGGCGTGGTCCTGCACTCCAAGGATCTCTGCATTGGCTGCGGCTACTGCTTCTACGCGTGCCCCTTTGGCGCGCCGCAATATCCGCAGGCAGGCAACTTTGGCAGCCGTGGCAAGATGGACAAATGCACCTTCTGCGCCGGTGGCCCTGAGGAGACGCATTCCAATGCGGAATTCTCCAAATACGGTCGCAACCGGATTGCAGAGGGCAAGCTGCCCATCTGCGCCGAAATGTGCTCGACCAAGGCGCTGCTGGCGGGTGACGGTGATGTCGTCTCAGCCGTTTACCGCGAACGTGTGGTGGCCCGTGGCTTTGGCTCCGGCGCCTGGGGCTGGGGTACAGCCTATGACCAGAAGGGCGGCTGATCAGCCTCCTTTAACATGATGGGATGGCCCGCGAGCGCGGGCCGTCCCGTTTCCTTATTCAGTTTTCAAGACAACCCATGAAGGAGTGTGGCCCATGCTGCGCATCGCCTTTGCAATTCTGATGCAGCTGACGTTGATAGCTGGGATCGCTGCGGCGCAGGACGCACCAGATGCCCCTGCGGCGGGTGCTGTGCCAGATCGCAGTGCCACAGGCGGCGCGCAGACGCTTGAGGATATTCTGGCGCGGCAGCGCGGGGAAAAAATTGACGACAGCTTTCGCAGTGATGACACGGGCGCGGCGGCCCTGGGGGCTGGGTTGACGGAACAGCTGGGCACGCTTGGCGGCGCGTCTGACCCTGAGTTGTGGCGCGCAATCCGTTACAACGCTGCTGACCTGCGCGTGTCGGCAGGCGGCGATGTGGCCACCGTACTGGTGCAGGATGGTGGCATGCGCTGGCTGACCTTCCGCGAGGGGCCGTTGCGTACCTACGGTGGCTGGCTGCTGCTGGGCACTATTGCGGCGCTGGCCCTGTTTTATCTGCTGCGCGGTCGCATCCGCATTGACGAGCCCGCAACCGGGCGCAGCGTGACGCGGTTTCAGTTTATCGAACGGTTTGCCCATTGGATGCTGGCGGGGTCGTTTATCCTGCTTGGCCTTACTGGGTTGGCCAGCCTGTTTGGTCGTCTGGTGATTGCGCCTTATCTCGGCAAGGAGATCAATGCAGGCCTGTTGATCTGGAGCAAATGGGTGCACAACAACGTCTCTTGGGCATTCATGCTGGCGCTGGTCATGGTGTTTGTCATGTGGGTCGCCCATAATATTCCGAACCGGACAGATCTGGTGTGGATCCGCCAGATGGGCGGTATCGTCGGTAAATCGCACCCGTGCAGCGAAAAAATTCAACTTTGGTCAGAAATTGATCTTCTGGTCGGTGATCGTTTTCGGTGTTTCCATTTCTGTCTCGGGATTGTCGCTGTTGTTTCCGTTTGAAATCCAGCTTTTTGCCAAGACCTTTGCCATTCTGAACGATTTGGGGCTGCCACAGCTTGTGGGATATGGCTCGCTGCCGGTTGAACTGGCACCGCAGGAGGAAATGCAGCTGGCGCAGAGCTGGCACGCAATCCTCAGCTTTGTGCTGATGGCGATCATTCTGGCACATATCTACATCGGGTCACTTGGCATGGAAGGCGCCTTTGACGCCATGGGCAGCGGCGATGTGGATGAGGCTTGGGCGCATCAACACCACTCTCTCTGGTTGGACGAGATGCGTGAAAAGGGTGAAGTCACCCCCGATAGCACGGGTAGTGGTGGCGCCAAGGGCGCAACACCGGCGGAGTGATCGGCGGTGGTCCGCCGCATGTCAGCACGCGCCGGTATGTCCCGCAAAATCTGCGCTATTTTGGGGGCGGCAGCGCTGTTGTGGATGGGTGTCGGCGGTTACGCGGACGCAGATGAATTCGCCACATTAAAGGGTCATGGCGGCCCGGTCATGGCACTGGCGGTGTCGCCGGAGGGGCAGGTGGCCACCGGCAGTTTCGACAATGCGGTGGGGCTGTGGCATGATCGCAGCCCGCGCTGGCTTGAGGCTCATGACGCGGCTGTGACCGCACTTGCATTCATTGATGCCGGGCGACTGGTCACCGCAGGAGATGATTTTGCGCTCTACCTCTGGCCTCAGGGCAGCGGTAAGGCAGAGCTGATCGGGCGGCATCAGGGCAAGATCCGGGCACTGGCCGTGACCCCGGACCATGAAACCCTTGTGTCAGCGAGCTGGGATGGGGAGATTGGCCTTTGGCCGCTTGATGATGGCTCCGAGCGGCGGATCACGGTTGGCAGCGGGATCAACGATGTTGCGGTCGGATCGGACGGATCTATCTATGCGGCTACCATGAGCGGGCAGATCCTAGTCTACGAGGATGTCGACAGCCCGCCGCGTCGGCTAGTGGATCAGGGGTTCGGGATCAACCAGCTGGTGTTGGGACCGAATGGCGATTGGCTGGCCTATGGGGCTGTGGATGGTGCCACCCGTGTTGTTGACAGTCAGAGCGGCGATCCGGTTGCGGATTTCACGCTGGAGCGGCGGCCCATTCTGGCAATGGCGCATCACGCGGAGACAGCGCGGCTCGCCGTAGGGGACGGGCAGGGCTATATCATGATGGTGGATACGGAGACCTGGCGCATCAGCGCCGATTTTCGCGCCACCCGTGCGGGGCCGGTCTGGGCATTGGATTTCGCGCCGGACGGGCGAACGATCTGGGCTGCGGGGCTGGATGATCTGGCCTATGGCTGGCCTGTTGCGCTGATGGGAGAGGCTGAAGCGCAGATCGCGGGCAACCGCGGGTTCCTGAAAGACCCGGCCACGATGCCCAACGGGGAGCGGCAATTTATGCGGAAATGTTCCATCTGCCACGCGCTTGACCCAGAAGACAGCCGTAAGGCGGGACCAAGTCTGCATGATGTCTTTGGCCGACGGGCGGGAACGCTGGCCGGGTATAGATATTCAGAGGTCCTTGATGGATCTGATATAACTTGGGGAGAGGCGACGATCGATGCCCTCTTCGATCTGGGGCCGGATCACTATATTCCGGGTTCCAAGATGCCGATGCAGCGGATTACGGACCCGCAGGACCGGCGCGATTTGATTGCGTTTCTGAAACGCGCAACCAAGGTGGAGAAGTGACCAAATGAAAGCCATGTTGACGGGATTTGCCGCCATCATCGTGATTGCTGCCGGTGCGAATTTCGCGCTGGATCAGGCAGGATTTGCCGCTGAAGAGGTGCATTCCGGCCCCTCTGTGCGACTGGACTGACCGTGCTGACAGCTGCGTCGCCGCCCCGCGATGAATATGGGGAAAACCTTGCGGGTGCGTCGATACTGGTGATCGACGACGAACCCGGTATGCGCAACTTCATGACGAAGATCCTGACCCCTCGTTGCAAGCGGGTGGAGCAGGCGGCCTCGGCCGCGGAGGCGTCGAATATTCTGGATCAGGCGCATTTCGATCTGATCATCCTCGACAATATCATGCCGGGCAAGACGGGTCTGGAATGGGTGCAGGAGCAGCATAAGGTCGGCCTGTTTGCGGACACGGTTCTGGTCACCGCCTATGCGGATCTGGAAACCGCCATTCAGGCCTTAAGGGTGGGCGTCGCGGATTTCGTTCTGAAGCCGTTCCGCGCCAATCAGATCCTGAACTCAGTCGCGCGCGCGCTGGATCGCAAGCATCTGCGGCAGGAGAATTATCTGCTGAAACATGCGCTCTCTGCCGAAGGCACGGCAACACGCGGGCGGCTGTTGGGGAAATCCCCGGCGATTCAGACCGCGCGCGACATGATCACCCGGCTGGCACCGCTGCCCACACCGGTTCTGTTCACGGGCGCCAGCGGTACGGGCAAGGAAATCGCCGCGCGGACGCTGCATTCGCTGTCGGACCGGGCGGAAAAACCCTTTGTTGCAGTCAACTGCGCTGCGATTGCGCCGGACCGGATCGCACATGAGCTGTTCGGCATGGTGGATGCGCAGGACCGCAGGCAGGACGGCTTGTTTCTCTATTCCGATGGGGGGACGCTGTTCCTGGATGAGGTCGCGCAGATGCCGGAGCAGGTGCAGGCGGCCCTCTTGCGGGTGCTAGAGGATCAGCGCATCCGCCCGGTCGGCGCCGAACGCGATATCCCGCTCAATCTGCGGTTCTTGTTCGCCACCAATGCCGATCTGGAACAGGCGGTGGCCGAGGGACGGTTCCGGGCGGATTTGTACCACAGGATCAATGTGGTGAATATCCAGATGCCGCCGCTGAGTGAGCGGGTTGAGGATATCGTGGAGCTGGCGGCACTCTTCATGGAGCAGTTTTCCACCACGCTGGCGATGCCCGCGCTTGAACTGGACGCTGAGACCCTGTTGAAATTCAGTCGCTATGACTGGCCGGGAAATGTGCGCGAGTTGCGCAATCTGATCGAACGCTCGGTCATTCTGGGTGCATTTCCAGAGGAATTTGCAGGCACGGGCGCGGTAACAGGGTCGGCCGCGATGGATACGCTGGATCTGGTGATGCAACGCCACATCATGCATGTTCTGGATGCTTGTGAGGGCAACCGGGCAGAGGCAGCCCGCAGGCTCGGCGTCTCGCGCAAGACCGTGGATCGCAAATGTGCCAGTTGGGGTCTTTGATCTGAGAGAGCTGCGGGCGATGCGCCTGCCGTTTTTGGTTGCCTGCGCCTAAGAGGTCGTCTCAACCGCGGGCAACCAGATTGAGAAAACCGCGCCGATGATTTTCCCGTCTTCAACAAGGTTCTCGGCTGAGATTACACCGCCTGCGCGTTGGATCAGGGTTTGGCTGATCGACAGGCCCAGGCCGGTGCCTTCGCCCAGTTTGGTGGTATAGAACGGGTTGAATACCGATGGCAGGTCTTTCGCCGCAATGCCTGACCCGGTATCTGCAACCTCCAGACAGGCACCGCTGACATCATTCCGATCCATTTCGCGCAAGGTCAGCACGAGCTGGCCTGAGCCCTCCATCGCCTGAACGGCGTTTAGGATCAGATTGATCACCACCTGCTGCAGCTCGCCGGGATCAATGCGAACCGCCGGTGTCTCGCTGAACTGTTTGATCACGGCGACGTCCTGTTTGGTCACGACGTGATCGACCAGCACCAAACAGTCCGACACCACCGGTGCCAGATCCAGGCTTTCCTCAAAGGTTCCGAACTCAGTCGGGCGGGCGAATTGCAGCAGCTTGCCGACGATGGCGCTGATCCGCAGGATTTGATCGTCGATTAGCGCCAGCTCCGTTTCCACGTCCTCGGTCGCAGTGCCGAGTGTCATCCGCATCACATCGACGTTGCCCTGAATGACCGCGATCGGATTGTTGATCTCATGGGCGACACCGGCGGTGATCTCACCAATTGAGGCAAGTTTCTCGCTCATCACCAATTGCTTATAAGTGGCTTCCAGTTTGTCATTGGCGGCGCGCAGTTCTGCGGTGCGTTGGTCAACGCGGTCGTTCAGCTCACCCGCCCAGTCGCGCAGTTTCTGGTCTCGGTCCTGGACCTGATCCAACAGACTATCAAGATGGGCTGCAACCTGGCCGATTTCATCACGCCGCCCCACATTCCCATTGCGCGCTGCCAAGTCGCCACGTTCCACACGAGCCATGGTCTGGCTCATCTGCTCCAACGGTGCAAAGATCCCCTTGGCCAGCCATAAAAACAAAGGTGCCGAGAGTAGCAGGACCGATAGGAAGGACAGGACAACGGTCCAATAGGCGGAGACTTTGGCTGCGGCAAACGGCGCCTCAAGAAAGCCCACATAGAGCATGCCGACTCGTTTTCCGAAACTGTCGGTCAGTGGCAGATAGCCTGAGATATACCAGTCATTCACCACGAAGGCGCGGTCGAGCCAGGTTTGCCCGTCCCCCAGAACAGCGTCTCGCACGGCTTGCGAGACGCGGGTTCCGAGGGCGCGGACATCCTCAAACAGGCGAACGTTGGTGGAAATGCGGGTGTCATCCAGAAACAGCGTCGCGGTGCCCTTGCGGCTGATCCGGTGACTGTCGCCGAGATAAACCAAGGCGTTGATCGTATCGATGAAGTCCAGATCCCGGTTCAGCAGCCTCCCCGCCACCAGCACGCCTTCGCTGCCCGGGTTGGACACCGGTGCAGCAGAGTGGATGACCATGCCGCGATCTTCGGCGGGGCGGGTGGTGGGGGCGGCAGCTTCGGTCTCAATCAGCGGAATGCGGGCGCGGTCGCGCAGATCGGCAGAGATCACATCGAGATCTGCGGCAGTGAAGATGTCGATTTCCGAGGCCAGATCCCCTTGGGCGGCGCGGTTTATGACCGGCCAGCGACGGGCATCCCGGTCAATGTTGCGCATCGGCAGATAGTAGAGGAAATCGAGCCTGAGCGCCTGTCTGCGTTGGTCCAGATACTTCAGTTGATCCTGTAGCGGCGCGCGCAGGACCTCGGCAAATTGGGTTGAACTGGCGATGGCCGCCAGATCATCGCCACTGTTTGCCTGCAGCTGTCGCAGGTATTGGTCAGCGATTTTCAGGTCGCTTTCTACGTTGACGATCAGGACGTTATCGTAGTCGGCGTTCCACCGGGCCATTGCCACGACCAGAAGCAGCGGCATCACCACGCTGAGCGGCAGGAGCGCGAGCAGAAGGAGGCGAAGCCGAACAGATTTCAAGGTGATGATTTCCTGTGGACAGCGGGCACATCAGAACCCGGGCAAGCCCAAATGTGCGGGATCGCCTGACTGTCGCATGATGCGGATTGGCGGGGCAAGCCCGGACAGGCTGATCCTGCCGAGCCGTCCCCAATCAGGCCGGGATTTCCTTGCCCGCCCAGTCAAACACCCGACCGCTGTCACCGGGGGACAGGCCGTCGATAACCTGAGCCAGATATGCTGCGGATTGGGACGGCTCGAACAACGCAGATTCAGGAACATTTTTGGAGAACGGACCCGAAAGCGGCGTTCGTACCGTGCCGGGATGCAGCCCGACGCAGATCATCTGATCATTGCTGCGGGCCGTCTCGATTGCGTAGTTGCGGATCAGCATGTTCAGCGCTGCTTTTGACGCGCGATAGGCATGCCAGCCGCCAAGGCCGTTGTCGCTGATTGAACCGACCCGCGCTGACAGCGCTGCAAAGACGGCACGCCCCTTGCGTGGCATGATCGGCAGCAGATGTTTGGCAACATTGGCGGGGGCAAAGGTATTTATTTCAAAGACTTTCCTGAAAGCCTCAGGATCCTGCTGGCGGTAGCTTTTTTCGGGTGTGAGGCCCGTCTCATCGGACAGGATACCGGTCGCGACAAGCACGAGATCCGGCGCGATATCCCGGCTACGCAGAGTGTTGGCCAGCTCGCTAAGCTGTGCGTCGTCAGTTATGTCCACTTGGTGCGTATCGACCTTGGGGCGCGATGGCAACGTGCTGCGGGCCACTGCGGTCAGACTGGCGGGGGACTGCGCCGCATAGTGATCCACCAATGCCGATCCGATACCGCCCGTGGCGCCAATAATCACGATATTTTGTGGCGCGCTCATTTACCCGCTCCCATCAGGCGCAGGAACAACTTGCGCGGCAGGTACTTTCCGACCGTGAATACCCAGGCAAATGGTGCCGGGAAACTGGTGCTGAAGCGTCCGCTTTTCATGGCTTTCATGCAGGCTTCCGCCGCCTCATCCGGGGTCTGGATCATGGGCATGTTGAAGTCATTTTTTTCGGTCAGCCGGGTCTTGATGAAACCGGGATTGATCACTTGGATCTTGATTGGTGTCTGGAATAGATCCGCCTGGAGGTTTTCCGCCATGTGCATAACGGCGGATTTGGATGCGCCATAGCCTGTGGCGCCTGGAAGACCCGTATGACCGGCGAGGGAGCCGATCAGGACGATATGCCCCTCATTGGCGGCCACCATCTGAGGCACGACACGGCCGACCACACGAATGGCCCCCATGAAGTTCACATCACAGATCAGCTCAACCTTGTCGGCGTCCCAGTCCTGCGCGGGCATCGGGTCGTAGGCGCCTGCGCAGTAGAGGATGCCATCCACCTTGCCGATTTGGGCAACAGCGGCGCTGATTGCATCACTGTCGGTCACATCCAGTGGGAGGGCGGTGGCGTTTCCCAATTCGCCCGCGAGATCCTGCAAGCGTTCTTCGCTGCGGGCCGAAAGCACCAGCCGCGCCCCGGCGGCGTCCAGTTTTTGGGCAATGGCGCGGCCCAACCCTTCGCTGGCGCCGACGATCCACCAAGTTTGTCCTGCAAACATCTTAGTTTCCTTTCGGACGTATGGTGGCCACCAGTTCGGCGACCTTGATGCCGAACTTGCGCATTTCAGAGCGGTTCATGATGGTGCCGTTCTCCATCAAATACATCCAATCGGTGACGTCCAGCACATGACCGCCCGCGCTTTCGGGGAGGCGGATGCGATAGGTCAGGCGCACGGTTGCACCTGTTTGCTGACCCTCGCCGGTGCCGATGATGTCGTCTGCGGTCGCCGTGAACGCGCCGTCCTCCCCCATGGTGAGAAACCACTTGCGTTGCTGCGTGCCGCTGCTGGCATAGGAAAAATCCTCGCTTAACGTACCGGTGTTGCCATCCCACGCCCCGTTCATCGTGGCAACAAAACGCGATACCACACGTCCCATTGGACCGTAGATCATACCTTCGGAGATCATTTCACCGCTTAGATGTGTGCGGATGTCGAAGTCGGGACCGGTGTCGGCGTAGTGCTGGGGGCGTTGGCTGCGAAACCCGAAACCGGGCCGGAGCAGTGCAAGCAGCAGCACCACGATGATCGCTACAAGCAGGAGTTTCATGGTGCGGTGACCTTTCTTGGAAGTCGCAGGAGCATCGCAATTGCGATGAGTTTGATACAGCAGGGAATGATGGCATAGGCCCATGTCAGGGTCTGGAGTGCGGCGGTACTGTTCTGGCCGCCGGGGGTAAAGCCGCTGAGTTGCAGCAGTGGCAAAAGCAGGACCGCAGCTGCCGCAAGCGCCAGTTTGGCGGCAAAGGACCAGAGCCCAAAGGCCTGCCCGCCCTGCAACCCGGCCCGTGCCAACATGCGCGAGAACAGCACGGGAAGGATAACCATATCCGCGCCAAGTGCGGCACCAGATCCGACGCAGATCAGGGCAAATCCGAGCGCGGCACCAGCAGGCAGAAACGCTGCGGAAACGAATGACAGGATCGCCAAAATCATGGCCGGAAACAGCACGTTGCGCGCCCCATAGCGGTCAGCGGCTCGAGTCCATAGCGGTACCGAAACTCCTGCGGAGAGGAAAAACAACACCAGAAAGGGGCTTAGCCATATCGGGCAGTGCCAGCTTGTCCTCGACAAAGAACAGAAACAGCGTTGAGGTCATGGCGACGGGCAGGCTGTTGACCAGAGCCAAGGCCAGAAGGCGAAAGCCACCAGCCTCACGCAGGGCGGTAATCGACAGGGGCTGCTCCGGGCGCGGGGTCGTGGTCCATAGACCGCGGGTCAGCCACCAGACCGCAATGCAAAGCCCTGCAAGCATCGCGCCAAAGGCAGGATAACCGCCCTGACCGGCCCCCAGTGCACCCAACAGGCTGGGGGCGAGGGCGGCCAGAATGATCCCGACCAATGTGCCACCCTCGCGAAATCCGGCAAGGCGGATCAGCGCCTCCGGACTGCCGCACGAGTGCGGTGCTTTGTCCATAAAACAGCACGGTGCCCAGACTGTAGGCTGTGAACAGCAACACCAATGCAATCACCAGCCAGGGCAACACGCCACCGGCAGTTGGGCGATACGTGTAGAGTAGGAGGAACCCCACAGCCATCCCAAAGGCCGCCAGTGCCGCAAAGGTCGCCCGCTCCTGTGGCCAGCGGTCGGTGATCCAGCCCAGCAGCGGGTCCTGCACGAAATCAAGCACCCGTATTCCGGCCAGCACTGCCGCCAAGGTGGCCAGGCTCACCCCAAGCTCCGCCGTCGCAAAACGTGGCAGATGAATGTAGAGCGGCAGGCCAGCAGCAGCCAGCATCATGGCAAACAGAGAAACACGGGTGGCTTGCATCAGTTGCCCCTGAGCCGACTGGACAGGCGTGCGGACCGGCTGTTGGGAGACAGCCAGATATTCAAAAACCGTTTGCGAGCCTCTGCATGGCGCACATCACAGGTCCGCCGACCATTGAGGTAAAGGGCCACCTGGTTCGGATTCTGTGTAGTGGCGACAAAACTGTCCCCGGCTGCCACATCGCGAAAGCAGGTTTCCAGCTTCGCAATCAGTCGCTCCTGATCTGCGCGTGGTCCCTCAAGCCGGGTCAGTTCAGCGGCAGTCGCCTTGGTCAGCTGCGCCCGCGTGAACCCGCGCCGATAGCTGAGCTTTAGCGCCATAGGTGTTTGCCAATCGAAGCGGTTTTGACCCTCTGCAAACAGGCTTGCATCATATAGCGGCAGGCCGAACCAGCGGAAGGTGACCTCACCCAGTTTGATCGGAGATTTAAGGCCGGTCTCCGCCGTTGCTGCGCTGCTGAAGCTGCTCAGGATCACAGCCAGCCCCAATGCAAAAGCTGCCATGACCGAGCGATGACGCATCCGGCGGATCTTGGTAACACGGGGCTGGCGCGGATCAGGCATGGGCCAGCTCCACCTGTACAACATCGGTTTGCCCGACCTCAAAGGACGCAGCACAGGTTTCCAGATAATACCGCCAGTTGCGCAGGAAGGCATCGCCATAACCCAGGGCCTGGATCTTTGCCGTCATCGCAGAAAGCCGGGCCGCCCACTCGCGGCAGGTGCGGGCGTAATCCTGACCAAAGGCAAAGTTATCCGTGACTTTCAGCCCGGCGGTGCGCGCCTGATGAGAAATGACGGCATCGGACAACAACATGCCACCGGGGAAGGTGTATTGGCGGATATAGTCCGAGGATTGTCGATAGATATCGAAATAGCTGTCCTGCACCGTGATCGCCTGCACCACGGCACGGCCATCATCCGCGAGGCGGTTTTTCAGGGTGGAGAAATAGCTGGGCCAGTATCGTTCGCCCACGGCCTCGACCATCTCAATGGAGACGATATTGTCGAATTTGCCTTCCGATTTACGATAGTCGCAGAGCCGGATGTCGGCCCGTCCATCCAGCCGTGCATCGGCATAGCCGAACTGGCTGGGCGAGATCGTCAGGCCGGTGACATGGCGGCCCTGTTCGGCGGCGCGATCGGCGAACCCGCCCCAACCGCAGCCGACCTCCAACACCCGGTCCCCCGCGTTCAGACGGCTGAGCACGCGGTCATATTTTCGAGTTTGGGCGCGAGCCAGATCATTGTCGCCGGGGGCAAACAGCGCCGATGAATAGGTCATGCTTTCGTCCAGCCACAGCTGGTAGAATTCATTGCCGACATCATAATGCGCCTTGATGTTGCGCGACGCGCCTTTGATTGAGTTGGCGCGCAACATCCGGTCCACAACACGGTATTTCAGCCCCGCCCAGAAGCTGGGGTAGGCATAGTCGGTGAGATGATCGAGGTTCAGCAACGCCACTTTGATCACATCTTCGATGCTGGGGCTGTCCCAAAGTCCTGAAACATAGGCCTCGCCGAGGCCGATATCCCCGCGGGCAGCCATAGCGGTGATTGCACTCCAGTCATGCAGCTGAATTTCCGCATGCGGGGCGCTAGCGCCGAAATCATGCACATCCCCTTCGGGCGTATGCAGGCGAAGGCTGCCGTTGCGGATGCGGGCGCAGCTGTCGAGAAAATCGTGTTTCACACGTTTGGTAAGAAAAATCATCAGCTGACCTCATGTTCCGGTGGGGTAGGGCGGGGGCGATAGCTCGCGCCCTTCAGTTTTAGTTTCAGCGCCTGCCAATAGATCAGCGCAACCGTGCGCAGGGTTCCGGCAGGTCGGCGCAGGCTGGCACCCAACACGGCGCTGTTGCTCAGCGGTTGGCGGGGGCCTGTCAGGGTCGCCACTACTCCCTGGTCACCATTTTTGTGATCGATGCGGATTGCGATCCGCCGTGGCCCGATGTCGAAATTGAACCAATAGTCTCCCGCGATCTGCTGAAAGGGAGAGACGTGGAATATCTTCTTTGCCTGCAATTTGTCCGACGGGGCAATCGCTGTGAATTTGGGTTTGTGACAGACATAGCTGTGCCGGTCGCCAAAGGTATTGCTGACCTCTGCTATCACGGCGTGCAGCGCGGTGCCCCGAAAGGCGAGCCAGAAACTGACGGGGTTGAATATGTGACCCAGATAGCTTGGTTGCGTCAGCAGCCGGATGGTGATCCCGTCCAGCTTCAAGCCGACGTCGGCAAAGACCCGTTCCGCCCAGGGCAGCCCCGTCCCCCGACGTGGCGGGCCACCGTGATTGCGATCATGCACCGAAAGCAAATTGAAGCGATTGCGCGAGAACAGCAGCGGGCCGTTTTTAGCACGCGGATCAATCAGCACATAGTCCACGCCGTAGCGGAAGCTGTTGGCGATAGCCCCATAGCGGGCATGGGTGGTCTGCCCGGCGATATGATCGGGCCACTGCGTCATCCCACCACCTTTGTGCGCGCGCCGATCCCCCGTGCGACGCGCACCGCGCTGGCAAAACCGTCTTCATGGAAGCCGTGGCGCAGGTAAGCACCTGCAAACCAAGTGTTGTTCCGACCTTGGATATCGCCGATCTGGCTCTGCGCGCGCAGGGCTGCCGTATCAAACACAGGGTGACGAAAGGTTTTCTGATCGTAGATCAGATCGCTTTGCACGTCTTTCACCGGGTTTAGGGAGACAAAAAGCGGGTCATTTTCGTCGATGTTCTGCAGCCGGTTCATCCAGTAGGTTACCCCAATGGCTGCCCGGTCATCGCGGGTGTCGGCCTTGTAGACCCAGGATGACCAGCAGGCGCGGCGGTGTGGCATCTGAGCGCTGTCATGATGCAGGATCATTTCATTGTCCTGATAACGCATGACCCCCAGCGTTGCCTGTTCAGCGCGCGTTGGCTGGCTCAGCAGGCGCAGGCTGTCGTCCGAGTGGCAGGCCATGACCACTTGATCAAAATTCTCGCTGGTGCCGTCAGGCAGATGGATAGACACGCCGTCTGCCGTGCGCTCGACACTGCGCACTGGGGTGCCCGGACGCAGCTGACAGCCCATCTGTTCCAGTCGACTGGTCAGACGGCGCACGTATTCGATGCTGCCACCTTTGACCGTCCACCACTGGTGTTGACCTGAGGCACTGAGCAGGGCGTGATTGCGAAAAAACCGCACCAGAGACTGGGCCGGAAAGCCACGGATCTCATCTGGCGGGGTGGACCAGATCGCGCCACAGATCGGCATCAGATAGTAGCGCTGGAACCAATCCCCCAATTTCAGATCATTGACCAACTCACCAATGGTGACGCTGTCGCTTTTGGCCACCTGTTCGGCATTGGCATTGAAGCGCAGGATATCCCTGACCATGCGGAAAAATGCGGGTCGCGCAATGTTGCGACGCTGCCCCAGCAGCGCTCCAAGATCTCGCAGCCCGTATTCCACGCGTCCATCACCGATGCTGGCGCCAAAGCTCATGTCGCTCTTGACGACGGGGACCTCCAAATCGCGAAACATCGACGTCAGATGTGGATAATTCACATAGTTGAAGACGATGAAGCCCGTATCAACCGGCTGATCCCCATTGCGCCCGGCCATCACCGTGCGGGCGTGACCCCCCAGCCGCGGGGCTGCCTCAAACAGGGTGACATTATGCGTCTTTGCCAGCAGCCAGGCTGTGGCCAGCCCGGAAATCCCGCCGCCTACGACGGCGATACGCTCGCGAGCGGATGATAATGCGTCAAAGGACATGCTGTCTCCATCTATGATTTCAAGTTGTTACGCGGCTTCTGCCCGAGCGGATCAAAAAAGGTGACAGCAGATTTTGATGAATTGGGGAAAATACGAAAAAAATTCGGCGCAGAGTGATCCAGCGCCGGAAAACCTGCGTAATGCATACATGTTGACCACGCTGAGCGATCCAACTCTTGCAGCCCCTGCGCCGCCCGTTACGGTAGACCGTGACACAAGTGCATTGCGCGAAAGGAAAAAAGTGGAACGGGAGAGCTTGTCTGATCAGACACTCTGGATGCTGGCCGTGCGCGATAACCGCTGCAAGGTGGCGTTTGGACGGCTGTTCGACTATTTTGCGCCGCGCCTTAAGGGGGTGATCTGCCGGTCCGGTATGCCGCCCAGTCAGGCCGAAGAGGTGGTGCAAGACGTCATGCTGACCGTGTGGCGCAAAGCGGCGATGTTTGATCCGGAGCGGGCACAGGTGTCGGCTTGGGTTTACCAGATCGCCCGCAACAGGCAGATCGACGTGATCCGCAAGGAGCGCCGACCAATCCCGGAAGAGCTGAAGCTTCCGGAAGAAACACAGGAAGATGCAGCGCAGATTCTGGCGCTGGATCAGGAAACATCAAAGCTGCGCGCCGCCCTTGCGCGGTTGAAACCTGCCCAGCGTGAGATGGTCGAAAAGGCCTATTTGGGCGAACTAACCCATGCGGACATTCGGGAACAAACCGGGCTGCCATTGGGAACAATCAAATCCCGCATCCGCCTCGGACTTGAGCGGTTGCGTCACGAGTTGAAGGAACAAGGACTATCATGACCGGCGTACGCCATCATATCCCTGACCCGTTGTTGGTGGCTTATGCCTCTGGCAACTTGCCCTATGCCTATTCGCTGGTCGTGGCGACCCATCTGTCGATGTGTGACAGTTGCCGCACCCGGCTGTCTGCGCATCAGGCTGTTGGAGGTTCCGTGTTGGAAGCCTGCGGCACCCGGGATCTTTCGAATGATCTGCGGGATCGCGTGTTCGCCGAGTTGGATGAGCCTTACGAGGAGGCGCCGCAGTTTACCCGTTCCGGTATTTTTCCGGCGCCGGTCATGCAGGCGCTCGGTGGCTTGCCGCCCAAGTGGAAGTCCCTTGGTATGGGGGTGCGTCAATCCATCCTGAGCCATGAAGACGGGGGCAGCGTTCGGCTGTTGTATATCCCGTCGGGGCAGGCGGTACCGGACCACGGCCACAATGGGCTGGAGCTAACATTGGTGCTGCAGGGCGCGTTTCGTGATGAGACAGGGCGCTTCGGCGTTGGCGATTTGGAAGTTGCCGACGATGATCTGGAACACACGCCGATCGCCGAGGAGGGTGAGACCTGCATTTGTCTGGCCGCAACCGACGCCGCGCTGCGGTTCCGGTCGCTGGTGCCGCGTCTGCTGCAACCAATCTTCCGCATCTGAACATAACAGCGGCTACATCGGGACAACGGTCGTTGTGCGACACCCCGGTTATGAGAAAGGGCTGCCCTAAGGCAGCCCTTTTTGCGTAGTCATCGACGGCAGGTCTGGCGTTCAGTCCTTCATCACCTTGCCCATGTGGCGGCCGGTGTCGACCATCCGGTTGGAGAACCCCCATTCATTGTCATACCAGCTGACAACCCGCACCAGCCCTTCGGCAGTGACAGCGGTCTGCGGCGCGGCAAAGCAGGAGGAATGCGGGTCGTGGTTGAAATCAATGGAGACCAACGGATCAGTCTCATAGGACAGGATACCAGCCAGAGCCCCTTCGGAGGCGGCCTTCATTGCGTCGTTGATCGCGTCGACTGTCGCAGCTTTCTCAGGAATGAAGCTGAGGTCCACCACGGATACATTTGGTGTCGGTACGCGGATTGCCGACCCCTCCAGACGACCTTTGAGATGCGGCAGCACTTCCGAGATCGCCCGTGCCGCACCGGTCGACGTGGGGATCATCGACAGGGCAGCCGCGCGGGCCCGGTAAAGATCCTTGTGGCTGGTGTCATGGGTCGGCTGATCACCGGTGTAGGCGTGGATGGTGGTCATATACCCGGTCTTGATGCCAAATGTGTCATCCAGAACCTTGGCGACGGGCGCCAGACAATTGGTGGTGCAGGAGGCGTTGGAGACGATCACGTCGTCCTTGGTCAGGTCATCATGGTTGACACCAAACACCACGGTACGGTCGACATCCTTGCCCGGTGCAGAAATCAGAACCCGCTTGGAGCCATTCTTCAAATGTTTGGCGGCGGTGTCACGGCTGGTAAACAGGCCAGTGCATTCATACGCAATATCGACGTCTTGCCAGGGCAGTTCTTCTGGATTGCGGATCGCGGTCAGGCGAATGCTGTGGTTGCCCACTTGCATGGTGTCGCCATCCACCTTCACGGGGGCGCGCAGCTCAGCCATGCACACTGTCGTATTTCAGCAGATGGGCCAGAGTTTCAGCCGGGGACAGATCATTGATGGCCACAACCGAGATATCGTCGGCGTTGCTCTCCAGCAGGGCACGCAAAACGCCGCGGCCAATGCGTCCAAATCCATTGATAGCAATTTTCAGGGTCATATGTGCAACTCCGGTGATGATGTGGGGCAGCCCTCAACGGGCGCACCCGGTGGTCTGACAGTTGCCGCATCGTTATCGCTAACAGTGACAAAAATCAAGCCCGTTCGCGGCGCAAGCTGCTGATGTCGAAATCGTCTCGGTGACGATGCGGCGACAGCCTGTTCTGCTCAGGCATGCAACACAGCCCCTGCGCGATCTCGACGCGCCGGGCGGTCGGCCAGCCGCAACCGCGTCTGGGCCAGGATCAGTCTGCTGCTGGCCGACCGTCAGCCTCTCACATGTACCTGCACTGCCAAGTATCAATGAATAGCGCATGTGGTGATTTGCCGTTAATGAATGCACGCTATAATTGTTTTACCGCTTGCAATCCGAGGGAGTTTTCATGCCACTTCGAACTATCGTGTTGCTGGTCATCGCACCGTTGTTTTTACTGGCGGGGTATTTTGCCTACAGCGAGATTTCCAAACAAAGAGAGCTGCATGTGCAGGCCGGGCGTACCGCCCAGACTGCCCGCGAAGACAGCGCAATCAGCGATGTGATCCATGAGCTGCAAAAGGAGCGGGGGTATTCGGTTGGCTATGTCTCATCTGACGGGCTGACCTTTCCAGAGGAGTTGATCAGGCAGCGTGGCCGAACAGATCAGGTCATTGCATCGGCATTATCCGATATAGATCTTATCGCGACAAACCACCGGGAGGAATTTGATCACGCGGTCAGACGGTTGCAGACCTTGGCGCAGATGCGGCGGCGCATCGACGGAGGGGACCGACACGGGAACGCCGCGATCCAGGAGGTGATCAGTTCTTATTCCGAGCTGATTGACACTCTGGTGGGGCTCGCGCGGGCGAGTACCGGATCTGACAGATCGACAGAATACCACGCGTTGCGGCAGGCGCGTTTTCTGATCAGTTCCGCGAAGGAGAAAGCAGGATTGGAGCGGGCCACCGGTGCGGCAGGTATCGTAAAGGTGTTTTCTCTCTCGCTGCAGGAGGAGCTGACCTCCCTGCGGCGCGGGCAGCTTACCATCCTGAACGAAGCCGAGCGCCGTGAAAGGCAGCGCAGCCTGGCTCCCTACACTGCAGAGAACGCGACAATATATGGCGCTGAACGAATTGCACGAGACCGTTGTCGCAACCGAAGCCACCATCGGCACGCCCCCCGTCACGCGCGCGCAGTGGATTACGGCGTCGACGGCCTGGATTGATCTTTTGCGGCAAGAAGAAAGTGTTATCACAGCCGAACTCGTTTTCCTCGCCAGTCAGCTTGAGCAGGAGACCGCATCGCAGCTAACAGAACTGATCTGGTTCTCCCTCTTCGCGGCGCTTTCGGCCGCAGCATTTGTGGTGGTGGCGCTGAAGTAGCGGTCGCTGATGATGGCGGCAGAAAACACCAGGATCCCGGCCCTAGCGCGAGCGTCAGCTTCTAAGTTCAGAAGACTAGTCAGAGGCGTGTATCAGCCCCCTGCGATGTACGCGGTTGGGTCAGGGGTAGGGCAAATGCAAGTATCAATCAGCCTTTCGTAGAGCGGCTCTCGAATGATGGCTCTGGGTGCGGACTCGTCTGAGGCACCGGCCGATCGCTCAGGTGCGCGCGGCCTCGAATGCACTCCAGGCGGTCTCGAAGGCCTCAAAATCAAACCCCTCTTCACGGGCGGGATCCAGCACCAGCTTTTCCGTCTCCAGTAGCTTGCGGATTGCGCCCTCAAGATGCGGCAGAACCGCAGGTGGAATAACCAACGCGCCGTGGCGATCGGCGTGAACCAGATCGCCGTCGCTGATCTGGAGGCCAAAAACCGTGACAGGTGTGCCGATTTCCTTCACGTGAACAAACCCATGCGATGGGCCGATAGATCCGGCAACGACCGGAAACCCCTCGGGCAGGTCACCCAGATCGCGCATCACCCCGTTGGTCAAGGCGCCGCTGAGACCGAAGCCTCTGTGAACGGTGGTGTTGATTTCACCCCAATAGGCGCCAATGCAGTTGGGAAAATCAACATCCTCAACCACTGTTACGGCGGGGCGGGGGCCGTTTGCCATGTGGCGATAGTAATCCATGCGCCGTGCCTTGATCACCTCGGGCGGCTCGGTGGGGGGCGCCAGCGCCGAGATCCTGGCGGTCCGCGCATAGCCGACCATGGCGCCTGTTTCGGGTGCTGAGGCCAGCATGGTGCCGCGGGTGAATGCGTTGAAGCCGCGTTTGCCTTCGGCGACCTCAATCGCGTTGCAAACAGTAGGGGTGTCGACGTGGCGCAGCAGGTCCAGAAGTGTCGGGGTCATAGGCTCTCCAGCCAGCGACGCAGGGCCGCTGTGGTTTGGTCAGGGGTTTCCAGCGTCGGCAGATGACCGGCACCATCGAGGATTTCCAGATGGCTCTGGGGGAGCAGCTCATGCATCAACTCATGACGGTGCGGCGGGCAGAGTGCATCATCGCGCCCGCAGAGCACCAGTGTAGGTCTGTCGAACTGGCGCAATGTTTCGCATTGATCGGGGCGATCGCGCAGCGCCTTGGACTGGCTGATGAACAGCTCCGGTCCCAGATCGAGCGCCATTGCCATACAGAGATCAAGGATCTGAGCCCGGTTGGGGCCTTCGGTCAGGTAATTGGGCTTCATCTCATCGCGCATCACCTGTTCCAGCCGTCCCGCGCGCGCCGCTGCCATCTGTGGCCCTCGGCGGGCTTGCACTTCGGGTGTTTCGGACAGCGGATTGGTGTCCATCAGGGCCGCGCCGAGAATGCGTTCGGGGGCCTGCCGGATCAGCTCCATCGCGAGAATGCCGCCCATGGACAGCCCGGCCACGGCAAATCGCAGGGGGGCAATCTGCAGTATCGACTGCGCAAGCGCGACCATGCTGTCGGCCTGGCCGATGGGGGCGGTCATCAACGGGACATGACCCGACAATGCTGCGACCTGTGGCTGAAACAGCCGCGCATCACACATCATGCCAGGGAGCAGCAGGAGCGGTGTCACGCCCGCCCCGCCGCGAGTCTTGCACCTTCGGACAGGGCTGAGAGTTTGGCATAGGCGATATCGGGATCAACCGCGCCAAACCCGGCAAATGTGCCAAAGCCACAGTCTGATCCGGCAATCACCCGGTCCTGACCCAGAATATCGGTAAATCGCTCAATACGCTGGGCGACGACCTCCGGGTGTTCGACAAAATTGGTGGTGGTATCAACCACGCCGGGCACCAGCACTTTGTCGTCGGGGATCTGCGCCTTGTGGTCACGGAACACCGTCCATTCGTGGGCGTGCCGGGGATTGGAGGTTTCAAACAGCACATACCGCGCCTTGGTCGCCATCAGCGGGGCAAAGACCTTCTCCATAGAGATATCGCAGCAATGTGGCCCCTCGTAGTTGCCCCAGCAGATATGCACGCGGACCTTCTCGGCGGGTACGTCGGACAGCGCGTGATTCAACGCTTCAACGTGCATCTGGGCGACTTTCACAAACTCATCATCGCTCAGATCCGTGAACAGCATGTGACGCGACAGCGCCAGATCCGGGCAATCCAGTTGCAGGTCAAGCCCGGCACCGACGATGGTTTCATATTCGGCCTTCATCGCATCGGCGAGCGCGGCCAGATAGGCTTCGCGCGTCGAATAGTAATCGTTCTGCAAAAACAGGGAGATGACACCGGGGGAGGCAGCATTCATGAACCCGCGATCTGCGCCATGCTCTGCTATCGCGGATTTCAGATTGACGATATCTTTTTCCAGCTCTCCCTGCCCCTTGGAGCGGACCTCTCCGGTGCACATGGGACGGGCATATTGCGGCGTGCCGCCATCGTCCGCGAGCCGTTTCAGAAACCCGGGAAACATCTTGAGATCGGCAGGCGCGTTGCGCGGGCTGTCACCGGAAAACCCGGTGTAGCGGTCCTTTACATAGGTGGCATAGGAAATTTTGGAGGTCTCGCCATCGCTGACAATATCAATCCCGGCCTCGACCTGTTTTTTGACCGTATCACTGACCGCAGCGCGCATGCAGGCATCGAACTCCGCCTGATCAAACGGCTGCTCCCGTTCGCGGGCAAAGATGAAATCGACCACCTCCTGTGATCGGGGAAGGGAGCCTACGTGGGTTGTCTTGACCATGTGCCTGGTGTCCTCAAATCAGATCGGTGACGCGGGGGCGCTGCCCTGAAATTGCCCCCGCGCTACGATTGTCATGCGCGGGGGCGGTTGTTTTAGCTGCCGGTCCAGGTGGCGCTAAGCCGGATCATCGGTGGCGGTGACCCGGTAGAGACTGGCCTCACCGGTCATGGAGGGTTCCAGGCTGTGGCTCTCACCTGCCTTGATCAATGCCGTGTCGCCGGGATTGAGGGTTGTTTCGCCCCCCTCCCAACGCAGCCGCCAGTGGCCGCGCACCGGCATCAACACAGTGTGCTGATCATGGCTGTGCATGTCAGCAGGCAAAGATCCGCGGGTCAGGAAATCGACGCAGAAACCGGGTTTGTCCTTAAGGAGCGCATCCGCACCAATCACCTTCGCCGGTTTGTCACGGGCCAGCGCCATCAGATCCCAGTATCGCGCGACATAGTCACGCACGACGGCTTCGACCGGGACCTCCGGGAATGCAGCCAGCTCGTCCTCACTCAGCAAGGGCATGGGGTTGATGCCGTCGGGCAGGGAAACCCCTTTCTTGCTGTCATAGAGCACGCCGTTTTCACCCAGGACCAGCCCGTGGTCGCGGGCGTCCTCGATCACCTGCGGTGCCCATGTGACACCGCCGCCGGCATCATCACCGCCGAGCACGGCCATGATCATTCCGTAGTCGGTGCCGATGTTCTCAAAACCACGGAAGATGCCCGTCGGAATGTTGAAGATATCACCTTCCTCGGCGACAAATTCACCGGCATCCCCATGGCGGCCCCAGAAAAAGCGCCAACGCCCCTTCAGCACGAAGAAAACTTCGGCAGTGGTGTGACTGTGCAGGGAGTTGCGGCATTTCGGCGGCTGGCCTGCAGCGCCAATGTTGAACCCGATCTGGTCGGTGATATGGACATGCTGGTCCGGGCTTTCGGAAACGCCGCCGCCGATGATGGTGAAGTTTTCCTTCTGGTCGGAACCGGGCGTATGCGCGTCGATGAAGGCGGTTTTGCAGGGGCGCAACTCGCCGTAGCGGACGATGCGGTCTTGAATAGTGCTCATGTGTTTTCTCCGGTTTGGGTATTGGGTTTGACAGGGTTCAAACCCGCACCCCGGGAGGGCGGTTGTTCAGGCGGCGCGCGCGCAGGGAAGCCCGGTGCGTATGATAGCGCCGCGCCGCCTGACTGGCATTCAGATATGAGGTCTGCGCGTTCACTCAGAGGTCGCCCGTCTGCAGCAGGATCTGTTTCCAGACCGATGTTTCGTCAAACAGCGTGTATTCCCGGCGCAGGCCCCAGGGACCGAATTCAGCATGGCTGGCCCCCAGTATGAACACTTCGGCGCCGGTTGGCTTGCCAAAGGCGCCCCAGCCGTCGTGTTTGCCATGCAGGGTCCAGCGCAATGCGGCGCGAGGGGGCATCATGGGATCGTCACGGCCAATCTGGTGCTCGATGGTGAACTTGGCGTTTGGGAAGGATGCACGCAGCCCCATCCAGAACCGATCCACAGGGCCAAAACTGTGGCCGGTGGCACCGCCGGGATATTCCGACTGAACCGCACGATCGTATTCGCTTTCGATCGTACGCATGTCGGCGTTCATGATCCGGGTTAGGATGTCCGCGTATTTCTGTCCCCATTCATTGTCGTTTCCCCGTCCCTTGTAGGGGCCAGGCTGATCGGTGGCTGGGGTATAGGGCTGTTGGCAAGCATCCGGCCCGCCCTCACGCGCGATCAGGTCGCGCGCATAATCTTTGGCGTCCCAGCCCATCTGCTGCACGATCGCGCTCTGGTCGCGGATCAACCATTCATCGTTGATCTGATTGTCGATGGCATGACAGTCGGCGATAATACGGTAGGTGAGCTTTTTGCCCGTTGCTTTGCCATAAACGCCGTCGCCCAGATGCGTCGCCGTGGACAACAGCCGGTGGGAGGACAACATGCCCTCCTCTGGGGTGCCGGACCAGATCACATCTTCACCCAGCAGGGTGCGGTCTGGGAATTCAGCCAGAGTGGCCATGGTAGCCGCAATGACCCCTTCGTTACCTGTGACCACCGACGCAGGCGAGCGCACAACGATGTCGGGCGCGTAGTAGTCGTGCAGGGTGGCAATACCCCGATCTTCCCAGATCTCTTTGGTGATACCGATAATGTAATCGGGGAAGTCTTTGAATTTGGGATCAAAACCCTTCATTTTTCCATCCTTCGGGAATGCGGGCAGAGCCGCGAACAATTAGTGGGCCATCAATGGCAATGCGGCGCGGCCTCTGCGGCGCACCGTTGATTTCGTCCAGCAGAATATCCACCGTAGCCGAGACCATGCGATTGGCGGGCTGACGAACTGTGGTCATGTCGTAGGCGGGCCAGGCGGCGGTAGGCACATCGTCATATCCCACCACAGAAACATCTCCCGGCACGCAAAGCCCCAGTTCGGAGCGCAGCACATCCATCACCGCAAAGGCCATGTGATCATTGCCCACAAACACAGCATCGGGGTGGTCGCCGGTGAACATTTGGCGGGTGGCTTCGGCGGCGGTTTCCATCTTGAAGTTACCTACGCCACGGGCATGCAGTGTCAGCCCGTCTTCGGCCAGACGCTCGCAGAACCCGGTTTCGCGGTCCCGCTGGGTCGAGGCGCCTTCCCAGCTCGGCGATATAGCCGATCTTGCGATGTCCGGCGGCCAGTAGAAACTCCGCGACCTTGCGCCCGCCTGCGTAGTTGTCCGAGGTGACGGCTGACATGCTCTGGTCATCTTGCGACCGGTTGAACAGCACCATCGGCACACCGGCGGCGCGGCAGCGATCTGACAGCTCCGACGACATCGCGACCGAGGCGGCGATAATGCCGTCAACTTGATAATCGAGGATTTCCTCAATCACATTGTCGATGCTGGGGGCCGTGTTGGGGGCCATGAACATCAACACGTGGTAGCCGCGTTCCTGAAGCGCGTTGGACAGTTTCTCCAGTGCCTCCGGATAGAAATGGTTCTCCAAATAGGCCACCACCAACCCGATGATACGCGACCGGCCCGAGACCATGGCGCGCGCCAAAGAGTTGGGCCTGTAGCCCAGGGATTCCGCTGCTGCGCGAACCTTGTCCACGGTTTTTTTCGACGCGGAGGCTCCGGGGGTGAAGACCCGGCTGACAGCGGATTGTGAGACACCCGCAAGCCGCGCCACATCGGCAGAGGTGACTTTCGCGGCGGTCATTCTGCGGTCCACCCGCCATCGATCATCATCGCGGTGCCGGTGATCAGGGCAGAGGCGTCAGAGGCCAGGTAAACCACGCCGCCCATGATATCCTCCACCTCACCGATACGACCCAGCTGGATCTTGCTCTCGATCCAGGCGCGGCGTTCGGGGCGGTCAAAGGTGGACTGCGTGAGCGGCGTCACAATAAAGGTTGGGCAGATGGTATTCACCCGGATACCCGATTTCCCCCATTCGATGGCCATGGATTTCGTGAAACCCTCAACCGCGTGTTTGGTTGCAGAATACACGGCCCGGTCCAGGCCGCCGACCTTGGCCATCTGGCTGCTGATGTTGATGAGGGATCCCGGCTTACCGGCGGCCATCAGCCCCTTGGCCACCGCCTGGGTCAGGAAATAGGCGCCCTTGATATTCAGGTCGATCACCGCGTCGAAATCATCCTCAGTGGTGTCGCTGGCAGGGCTATGGCGCGCCAGTCCGGCGGAGTTCACCAGAATGTCAAAGGCACCGTTTTGGGCGACACACTCATCAATGCTGACCTGAGTGGCGGCGATGTCAGCAACGTCAAGAACCATCGCCTCTGCCTGCATATCGGCGGCCTGCATCTCCGCAACCAGAGCCTCCAGCGGCTCAATCCGGCGGGCAGCAATGGTGACATGGGCCCCGGCCTCGGCCAGGGCCACGGCGCAGGCGCGGCCAATACCGGAGCTGGCCCCGGTCACCAGCGCGCGTTTGCCATCAAGACGGAAAGAAGGGGTGCGGGGCAGGGTCACAGGCGATCTCCGAGTTGTGGGATGGGGCCCGGATTGCGGGCTTTGTTGAACTCGCGCAGTCGGGCCATCACGTCAACGCCAAGCTGCGCATAGAGGTCAAGCAGGTCGACCAAAACCCAGTTTTCCCGGATCAACCCATTCTCCATCCGCCAGAAATCAAGACTGCGTAGATCAATCATCTGGCCGGTGGGGGGAAGCCCCAGCCAGCCATCCGCGGACAGGCTCTGGCGCATGTTTGGCCAGCCGGTAACAGCGGCATAATCGCCATCGCCAAAGAAATGAAAATCCAGCGTCTCATCCTTGGCACCACGATCCGGCATCGCGTTGAGAAAGGGGATCTGATGCCAGTTGCGAAAGCCTGAAACACCGCGCGCAGTCCCAATCCCGGCGGGGCCGTACCAGTTGAAACGCGGATGCCAGAAACGCTCCATCTCCATGACCTCCGGGCCACCCTGCGCCGGGTGGCGCGTCAGATGGGCCAGCATATCCACGATATGGTCGCAGGACGCTGTCGCCCGATCCCGGTCCCATGGTCCGGGGACAAACCCGTCCTGCGTCGCGGGGCCGGGGACAAAAAATTCCCGCCCGAGTGAGGGCGCCATGGGCCAAGCACCGGCCTGCATCATCAGCTCCGGGATGTCCCAGATCGCCTGCATCTCGACGATTTTTCCATCTGAGATGCGATAGAATTCATGGTACCGCATATGGGCGATGTGGCCGGTTGGAGGAATATCCAGCCAAGGTGCCACGAAGGTTCCGATATAATGCCCGCCAGCCCCCAGCCATTGCTCTCCTTTGGCGGTTTCGCTTAGCCATAACGATCCAGTCGCGCCGTTCCAGATCCGGCATGGCGCGCAACAAGGGGGCGTAAGCTGTCCGATAAAGCGCATCCGGGCCGGTCATATCACCAATGGGGTGGCAGAGATGGATCTCAGCTTCGGCAGAAAAATGCGCTGTCATCGCGCTCTGCACCGGGTCCGCCGAAAAATCGCGCATCGCCGAGAATAGTTGAGATAACAGAGCCTTATGGGCGCTAGGATGGTCCATCATTGGTCCGAATGAGTAGGAGGCATTTTGATGCCGGGCAGGATTCCCCCGCCCGGCAGATCGTGGATATTTATTCAGCAGCGTCGCGGTAAGGGGCACCCTCACCATAAGGCACGTTGATCCCGCCATAGCGACGGACTCGGATGTTGCATTGCTCGGCGTGGCCCACGAAGCCTTCCAGCATACACAGCCGCGATCCGTATTCGCCGATCAGCGTTGCAGCCTCATCGCTGGTAACCTTCTGATAGGAGTGGGTTTTCAGGAATTTACCTACCCAGAGACCACCGGTGTAGCGCCCGGCCTTCTTTGTCGGCAGCGTGTGGTTGGTGCCGATCACCTTGTCACCATTGGCAACATTGGTGCGCGGGCCGAGGAACAGCGCGCCGTAACAGGTCATGTTGTCGAGGAACCAATCATCGCGGTCGGTCATGACCTGAACATGTTCCGATGCAATTTCATCGGCCACCGCTAGCATTTCGTCATAGGTATCGCACAGGATCACCTCACCGTAGTCCTCCCAGCTGACGCGGGCGGTCCCTGCGGTGGGCAGGATGGTAAGGATCCGGTCAATCTCTTTCAGCGTGTCCTCGGCAAGGGTTCGGCTGTTGGTGACCAGAACGGCAGGGCTATTGTAGCCATGTTCGGCCTGACCCAGAAGGTCGGTCGCGCAGAGTTCGGCGTCAACCGTGTCATCGGCGATGACCATGGTTTCGGTCGGACCCGCAAAGAGGTCAATGCCCACGCGGCCAAACAGCTGTCGTTTGGCTTCGGCAACAAACGCATTGCCGGGCCCCACCAGCAGATGCACCGGGGCAATGCTCTCGGTGCCGATGGCCATGGCGCCCACCGCCTGAATACCGCCAAGCACATAGATTTCATGTGCGCCGCCGAGGTGCATCGCTGCGATTACGGCGGGGTTCGGCTCACCGTTGAAGGGCGGGGTGCAGGCCACGATGCGGGGCACACCGGCGACCTTTGCGGTGGCGACCGACATATGCGCGGAGGCGACCATCGGGAATTTGCCACCGGGCACATAGCAGCCGACGGATTGAACCGGGATATTCTTGTGGCCGAGGATCACGCCGGGCATCGGCTCCACCTCGATATCGAGCATCGAGTCGCGCTGCGCCTGCGCGAATTTGGTCACCTGGTCCTGGGCGAACTTGATGTCTGCCATTTCGCGGGGGGAGACCTTGGCGATGATCGCCTCAATCTCCGCCTCGCTCAGCCGGTAGCTGTCGCGGTCGTAGTTGTCGAACTTGCAGGCCAACTCACGCACAGCTGCATCGCCACGCGCCTCGATATCCTTCAGCGTTGAGGCCACTACAGAGGCGGTCTTGGCGTCATCCTCGGCCCGGTCTGCTTCGGGTTTGCCGCGTTTGAGATAGTCAATCGCCATCGTATTTATCCTTTGTTGTCGGGTCGCGGCGGTTGCTTTTCGCCACGATCAAATGCTTCCCAGCCTTCGCCGTTGAACAGATCGACGCCAAGCTGGGCGGCGACATGGGCGAAATCGACATTGACCCAATTGTCCACGATCTTGCCGTCAACGACTTTCCAGAAATCCATGTAGCGGATCTCCACCCGTTTGCCGGTGGGGGCGATGCCCAGGAAGGTGCCGCTGTGGGTGGCTTCCTGCTAGGCCAAAGGCCGCAGCCCATTCGCCCATGTAGAGGCGGGCCTCGTCGATGCAGACCTTGTCGGAGAAGGCCGCCTGAAACGGGCGCTGCCAGTTGTCCTGGAATTCCTTCAACCCGGTCTTGGTGCCGCACCCCTGATTGCCCATCCAGCGAAAGCCATCGGAGAAAAACTCGCCGATATCGCCGATGCGGTGGTCGTTCAGCCCATCCACCATCTCTTCGATGACGCGGCGGGTGTCGTCTGTCTTGCTCATATCCGTGTCTTTGGTCAGCACGGCTTGTTCTGGGCGAGAGCCTTTCATGGCCTTATCCTTTTCAGTCTACCAAGGGAAAATCTGTGATGGGGGGAGGAGATCCCGCACACAGAAAATCCCTTGGCATCCTGTTCAGCGCCGGATGGCGGCCGAGGGCGTTATGACGGAAAGATGCGCTCATCCTTTGACCGCACCTGCGGTCAGGCCGCTGACGATCTGGCGCTGGAAGAACATCACCAGCACAAACAGCGGGGCGGTAGCGGAGACCACGGCGGCCACGGCAAACATCACGTTGCCTTCGGTCTGGGTGGTGCCCATGAAGCTGGCGATCTTGGGGATCATGGTCTGATTGTCCTTGCTCAGCAGCATCGAGGTGACTGCAAAATCGTTGTAGGCCAGCAGGAAGGAGAACAGGCCGGTGGTGATGACGCCGGGCCACATCACCGGGATGATCACATGGCGGAAGGCCTGAAACTGTGTGCAGCCATCAACCTTGGCACTTTCGTCCAGTTCCTTGGGGATCGACTGGAAGAAAGAGTGCAGCATCCACAGGGTGAAGGGCTGGTTGATCGCCACCAGAACGATGACTGTCGTTGCAAGATGCCCCCAAAGGTTCCATTCAAAAAACGGCAAGAGGTAGCCCGCAACCAAGGTGATCGGCGGCATCGCGCGGAAGATCAGCGCGGTGATCAGCAGCCAGAAGGTATAGCGATAGCCGGAGCGGGACAGGGCATATCCACCCAGCGTCCCGATCGTCAGCGAGGTCATCACCACAAAGATACAGACCAATGTGGTGTTGATGCCTGCTTTCCAGAATTCCTCCTGGATCCACGCCCCTTCGTAACCAGCGCCGGTCAACGACGAGCCGTGGGTTGCCTTGGTCAGCGTGCCGGTCAGCGCGTTTGTCCAATCCGCGATGGAGAAGAAGTCCAACTCAACCTTGAAGGAGCCCCAGAAGGTCCAGAGGAAAGGGAAGGCAGCCAGGATCAACCAGAACAGGATGAAACCATTGACCAGCAGGCGCAGGCCCAGTGGGCGGCGGGTGGCGGCGGAACTGCTCATGTTAAGTCTTCCCCTTGAAATCTTGCCAGGTCCGGATCAGCACCGGGGTCAGCAGTACGGCAACGCCGAGAATGGTCAGGACGGATGTGGTCGCGGCGGAGGACAGCAGCCGGGTTTCACCGCCCATATCGTTGAAGATGATCCAGCTGAAAGAGGTCGCATGCGCCTCAGCGTTGAAGCCGACGATTGGTTCGAAGACGCGGAAGTTGTCCATCAGCTGAATAAGCGCCACAAAGGTCACCAGCGGCATCAAATGCGGCACCACCACGTAGCGGACACGTTGCCAGCGGGTGGCGCCGTCGATCTGCGCGCTTTCCAGCTGGTCCTGCGGCAGGGTTTGCAGGCCTGCATAGAACACCACGAAGGCAAAGGGAGCGGAGTGCCAGACCCCATAGACAATCAACATGATCCAGGTCAGCCCGGTGGAGGCTTTGAGCGATAGGGTTGGATCATCGGTCAGATATTGCAGCGCGGACCCAAGCACGCCGCGGCTGTCGATCATCCAGAACAGGATGAGAGAGCCAATCAGCGGTGTCACGATCATGGGCAGCAGTGAGAAGAAGATCACCAGCCCCTTCAGATGTCGGTTGAGCGAGTTCACGGCAAGCGCGATCATCAGCCCCAGCACGATCAACAGCGGCGTCACGGTAAAGGTGTAGGTCAGCGTAAAACCCATCGCGCGGTAAAAAGGCAGGTCGCTGATTTCGCCAAGGAAATCGCCGATGCTGTCGGTGCTGCGCCAGGCTTCTGCCACCTCGGCCACAGCCAGGTGACCACGATCAAGATAGATCTGCAGGCCGACAAATTTTCCCAGAGGCTCCGCATCGCGCAGGGCGCGGGTGGCCTCCTGGTCGATGGTGGTTTCCTCTTTGCAGCCGAAGGGGCCGCAGTTTTCAACCGTCACCAGAACGGCGTCATGGGGGGTGTGAACGGACTGGAACAACACCGACACGATGGGCAGGGCGATGAACAAAAGCATCGCAAGCCCGGTGGGCAGAAAGAACCAGAAAAAGGTGCGGTGTTTCATGACAAACCGATGTCCAGAGTTCAGGTGGTGGTGGCAGAGGGGAGACTCCCCTCTGCCGGTTGGGCCTCAACTTAGTTGAGGAACCCTTTTTCCTTGGCCGCAGCGGTATAGGCTGCTTCTGCATCAGCAAGAGCCTGTTCGGCGCTTTCCTTGCCCTGCATGAAATCGCTCAGCTCAGCACCCAGCGCGGTGTGCAGCAACCCCATGTAGGGCAGCATCGGGTAGGGGCTGGTGCTCATCTGCACGGCCTCAAAGACACCTTGAGCGGCATCGGTGGGCTCATAACCGTCGATCAACCAGACTGCCTGAGGGGCGGTTTCTTCGTTCAGCATCTCGGGGCGGATGCCATGGGTCAGGGCGACAAAAGTCGCTTCGGCTTCGGCATCAGGAATGTTCTTGGCAACAGTCCAGCCATCCCACCACAGGGTCGAGGCCGCGTCAGAGCCACCCGCCACGGTCAGTGGGCCGGAGATCGCCATGTGATCCTTCACCTCCTGCACAACACCATCGGCTTCGGCCAGAGTTGCAGCGCGGCTGCCCCACATGTTCATCAGCGCGACATTGCCGGCACGGAATTCGGCGTTGGTGGCGTTGGAGTCATGGGTCAGGAAGTCGGGGTTCATATAGTCCGACAGTGACTTCATCATTTCCAGAGCGGCCACGCCCTGTTCATTGTTGATCGACACCTTGGCGCTGCCCGGCTCAAAGAAGCTGCCGCCATGGCCCAGATACATGTTGTTGAATTCCTGCGCGAGGTTCCAGCCCGCCTTGTAGGAGCCGCCAACCGGGTTTTCCATAATGCCCTTTTCGCGGATCATCTTGGCGGCGGCCAGCAGGTCCTCGTAGCTCTTGGGTGGCTCCACACCGATCTCTTCCAGCACGTCTGCGCGATAGACCAGATGCTGGGCATTTGCCATGAAGGCCACGGCCATGATCTTGCCATCGATGGTGATCAGCTGGGTTTTCTGCAACCCGTCGCCGTGTTTGGCAACCAGGTCATCCAGCGGGCGGATGACGTCTTCGTTCATCAGGGCCACGATGGAGGAATTGGCGATGATGGCAGAGGTGTATTCCGCTGGATTGCCGGTCATGCCCGCAACATTGATCTTCTGATGGTCTGCGGTCAGGTTGGCCTTGACCTCACCACCGGTGCATTCTTTGGCCGCATCGGCGACGGAATGAATGGCCGGGAATTCATTGCCGACGATATTGACCCGTGCCGAAATCTCGCAGGCAGAACCTGCGCTTGCGGCAAAGGCCAGAACCGAGCTGGCAAGTGCGATATGTGTGAATTTCATGGTAGTCTCCCTGTTATAGGGGGAAGCCGTCCGGACAGCATCCCCGTCGTTGCCCCCGTCGCATGCACGAAGGCGGCGGTGGTGGGGGATTACCCCCCCAGCCGCGCACCTGTTTGTGTGTCAAACAGGTGGCAGTGATCTGTGGGCACATGGATCGACACCATATCGTCGATCTCTGCGCGGAAGGTCTTGTCTGCCTTGACCGAAACCAGGACGCCGCCAATGCGGACCGTGACCATGGTGGCATCGCCCAAGAGTTCCATCGTGTAGATCGGGGCGTTGATCTGGCCGCCGCTCTCTACAACGCTGGCATCCTCTGCCCGAAAACCCAGCGTGACCGGACCATCCGGACCGGACAGCCCGGCGATATCCGTGTGCTGTGCGGTGAACCGTCCGCCGGAGAGGCCACCCTCCATGAGGTTCATCGCCGGTGAGCCGATGAAACTCGCGACAAAGGCATTGGCGGGACGGTCGTAGATCTCTGTCGGGCTGCCGACCTGCTGCACGACGCCTTTGTTCATGACCACCACGCGGTCGGCGAGGGTCATCGCTTCGATCTGGTCATGGGTCACATAGATCGTTGTCACGGCCAGTTCATGGCTGAGGTTTTTGATCTGCGCGCGGGTAGAGACCCGCAGTTTGGCATCCAGGTTCGACAGTGGCTCGTCCATCAAAAACACGTTTGGTTCGCGTACGATGGCCCGGGCCAAAGCCACCCGCTGGCGCTGACCACCGGAGAGCTCTGCCGGTTTGCGGTGCAGGAACTCGTCCAATTCAACCATGGCGCTGGCCCGTCGGACCTTCTCGTCATGGGTCTTGGCGTCAACACCGCGCACCTTCAGTGGGAAGCGGATGTTCTCGTAGACATTCATATTTGGATAAAGTGCGTAGCTCTGGAACACCATGGCGACGTCCCGGTCCTTCGGCTCCAGTTCGTTGACCCGATTGCCATCCACCAGAATGTCGCCCTCGCTGGCGCTCTCCAGCCCGGCAATCATCCGCATTGTCGTGGTCTTGCCGCAGCCCGACGGCCCCAAGAGAACCAGAAACTCCTTATCGGCGATGGTCAGGTCGAAATTATCAACCCCGACAAAGCTGCCCCAACGCTTGCTGATATTACGCAGCTCTATCTGTGCCATGCGGGTCCGCCTCCCAGCGAAATCTATTTTGCATACGATTGCAAAAAGGTTAGTCTTTGCTGCGTTAATTTGGCAAGATAATTTTGCAATCGTATGCAATATGGCGTGAAGCGCCTGTAAAATAGGGAAAGAAATGAACGATCTTCAGGCAGCAAAAGCCGTCGTGCGCGCCTTCTACGCCGATCTGGACGCTCCGGATACAGAATCTTGAAGCGGCTCTGATTCGACATACATCAGCCGATTACCTGTGGCGCGGGTTCCACCCATTTAACGAGATGACTGAGGCTGCTGAGGTCGCCCGCCAGTTCTGGACGCCACTGCGCAAAAGCCTCACATCGTTGCAGCGGCGTGAGGATATTTTCTTTGCCGGGCGCAATCAGATGGACGATTTTCAGGGCATCTGGGTGGTGTCCATGGGCCATCTGATGGGGCTGTTTGACGCGCCCTTTGTTGGCATTCCGCCCACGGGCAAGATTGCGATGCTGCGCTATTGCGAGTTTCACCGGGTTGAAGGCGGCAAGATTGCCCAGACCGCGATGTATTTTGATCTTCCGCATCTGATGGCACAGGCTGGTGTCACAGCTTTTCCCGGTCAGACTGCCGCGCAGTTGGTCCAGCCGGGGCCAATGACGCATGACGGCCTGCTGTTTGACGCCCAACCAGACCACGAAGGTGAGGCGACGCTGGCTGTGATCAACCGCATGATCGGCGAACTGGGGCAGTGGGACAACAAACTCAGTCTTGAGGATGAGTTGCGCCAGACGTGGTGTGAAGACATGTTGTGGTGGGGGCCGACCGGCATCGGCGCGACCTATACGATCGCGCGTTATGCCCAGCAGCATTCCGGCCCGTTTCGCGCGGCCTTCTCGGACAGATCCAAGACCGGTCATACGGCGCGTCTCGCCGAAGGCACCTACGGCGGCTTTGCCAGCTGGCCAAATTTCACCGCGCGCCTAAGCGGCGACTTCATGGGCCGCAATGCGACCAATGAACGGGGCGAATTCCGAGTGATTGATATTTACCGGCGTAGCGGTGACAAACTTGCAGAAAACTGGATCTTTATCGATTTGCTGCATTTCTGGAAAGGGCAGGGATATGATGTCCTGCAACAGCTCAGCGACGGGACCCTGACATGATTGACGCGCATCATCATCTTTGGGACCTCACGGCGGTGCACTACCCTTGGCTGGCCGCCAAGGGGGTGTCGCGGTTCTTTGGTGATCCAAGTCCGATCCAGCGCGACTATCTGTTGCCGGAATTTCGCGCAGAGGCCGCTGCCTTGGGGATCACCGGATCTGTTCACATTCAGGTCGGCGCCGAAGATCCGCTGGCGGAGGCGCAGTGGGTGCAAACCATCATTGATGCGAACCGGGATTGGCCGATGGTGCAGGTGGTTCATTGCGACCTGACAGCGCCGGATCTGGCGCAGCAACTCGACATTTTTCAGGCGTTGCCCTCGGTCCGGGGCGTGCGCCAGATCGTCGGTCGCGCCCCAGGCGAGGACGCGCAGACCGGCACCAATGCGCTTTTGGATGATCCGCGTTTTCTGGAGGGGCTTATGCTCATTGGAGACCGCGGGCTGTCCTTTGATCTGCAGCTTATCCCTGAGCTGATGGAGAAGACCGCGGGCGTTCTGGCACAGGCTCCGCGTACAAATGTAGCCCTATGCCATGCGGGCAGCCCCCATGACCGAAGCCCCGAGGGATTAACAGCGTGGAGGCAGCAGCTCATGTTGCTGTCTGACCTTCCACATGTGCGGTGCAAACTCTCAGGTTTGGGTATGTTTCAGCACCGCTGGACCGTTGAGGATTTCAGGCCGATCATTGAGACGTGCCTTGATCAATTTGGCGCTGACCGCTGTATGTTTGGCTCCAACTTTCCGGTGGATAGCCTTTACTCAGACTATGAAACGCTGCTGCGTGCACATGAGAGTTTGGTTCCGGATCGCCTGAGATCACAGGTCTTTGGTGAGACTGCGGCACGTTTTTACCGGTTCTGAGATCCTTTGCTGATGGGCTGGGCAAGACTGGCCAGCGCAAAGAAGGCTATTCATGTCGACCCTGACCCTGAGGCAGGGGGCGGTCAAAGTCTCAGGTTGATGGCGCCGATCAGTCCTATCTTCCTTGTTGTATAACGGAGCCTAGAACGCGCGTCTCCCGACACGCGGGAGGCGCAGCGACCGGTGCAGCGTTTTGCGGCGACGCCCGCAACAAACCTCACTTCAATTTGTTTTCCAACGATACGATCTCGACGTAGGCACCCAGCATCTCGACCGCAGATTTCACCGCATCATAGGCGTTCTCTTTAACGATATAGCCTGCAATCTTATGCTCGTAAGCAACGGCAATATCCGAGGGCGCATCAGAGGTTGTCAGAACAAAAATCACCGAGTTCGCCAGCTCTTTATCCTCGCGCACCTCTGCGAGGAATTCCAACCCGCCCATGCGCGGCATATTCAGATCCAGAAGGATGATATACGGACGCTCAAGCGCAGCAGAGTTCACCCCCCGCAGCAGGTCCAGCGCTTCCTGCCCGTCGCCGACAACTTCAATCGGGTTCACAAGGCGGAGTTTTTTTAACGCGCGTTTGATTGCCATCACGGCAACCTCGTCATCGTCTACAATCAGAAACGTAACGGATTCTCTATCGGTCATGCGGCCAGTCCTTGGATGTCATTCGGTGTTTTTGCTGAGGGTGTATTGAGTGGGACACGGACCGTAAACACAGTGCCACGGGCCACATCCGGGTTGGAGACGACGGACACGCTGCCGCCCAGTGATCGGGCGAGTTTTTGTACCAGTGCCAAGCCCAGGCCGGATCCCTCTACTTCGTCACGGGATTTTAGTGTCTGAAATAGAACAAATATCTGATCCTGATATTGTTTCGGTATCCCGGGCCCGTCGTCGGCCACTGTGATCTCGACGTAATTGGGATAACGCTCGCTGCTGATGCGGATCGTGCCTGAGGATCTGTCGTGGTGCTTGCTCGCGTTGCTGACAAGATTGATCAGAATGGTCTTCAGCGGTGTCAGATAGGCGCCAAAGGAGCCACAATCCTGCTCTACCCTGATTTCGAAAGCGGAGTTTGAATTGAAGTAGAGCCTCAGCTCATCCGCAAATGTCGTCAGGTTGAAGGATCCGTGTTCGCCATCAATCTGGCTAAGCACGCGCGTAGTCCAGCAGGGCAGACAGGTGGCCTGACAACCTGTCCGTACGATTGCGGATCAATCCGATATTTTTTTGCGCGTCAGCGGGCATCTCATCGGCGAAATCTTCTTCTGTCCATTCGATCAGATTTGAGATGGCGCGCAGCGGCGCACGCAAGTCATGGGCCGCCACATAGGCGAAGCGTTCCAGTTCCTCATTTGAGCGTTTCAGGGCGGCCGCAGTGAGCCGGGATTTCTCCACGGCCTTGGCGATTTCGGCAATCTCATCTGACCCGTTGGTGTCGATCGGATCATCAAGATGGCCGCGCGACATACGCTGAATGTGGCGGGTCAGGCGGTGGATCCGCGAAATCATTCTCACCTCAATCATGAACCACAAAAGGGCAAGAGAAATCAGAAGCATGCACATATTGAAAGCGACATCGACGAACCGAATACGCTCCACAATACGGCTCGTTTCCGCAGCGCTTTGGCGAAACTCCATCGCGGCACGCTGGGTGCTGGACCGGGTCCAGGCGCCGATGTTGTTGAGCACGGCCTCCGCCTCACCGTAAAGCTGTTCCTGATCTGCTTGGCGCGTGTGCAGATCCGACAATGCGGCGACCACCCCGTTTGGGCCCAGCATGGTGTTGCGATAATCGACCAAAACACCGGCGATGTCGTGGCGCGCGTCCAGATTTTTCAGCCGGGCAAGACGAGAGGCAAGGATGTTGATCTCTGCCACCAGTCTCTGGCGCGCGGCTGTCTGTCCGGCACCGGTTTCGAGGGAGAAATCTTTGGTCAGAATGGCAAGCGAGGCAACGCTGCCAGATATTTCTCCCAAGGTCTTGGCAGTATCGATTGCCCCGGTGACTGCTCTGGCCCCGTCCTGTCTGGATTGCGCATCGCGCTGTTGATTGCCGAATTCGATCTGCGCAACAACGATGGATTTTTCCAGCGCCAGGATCTTGTCAACAGCCTGTGACACAAGGGTGTTGATCCGGATGTTCTGAGCGACGATATCCTGACGACCCTTCACCACGTTCTGAAAAACATCCGCATCTGCTGATGACAGTTCTTCGGCGATTGTATCTTCTCGGTCGCTGAAATTCTCGCGAAACAACTGCGAAAGATTGTCGACGCGTCGACTCAGCCCCGTAAGCCCGTCCAGATCGTCGATCAGCCTGACCCGAGCCAGCGTCACCTCCAGCCCGTGTTGCAGGTCGCCGAGGTCGGCAATCCTGTCGAGCAACGGGATCGTCCGATCAGACAGGTTCTCGGTCTTGCGCTCAATGCGGCTTAGGTCGTTCCATTCCGCATACATCGCGACACAAATCGACGCGAGGCATATAACGACACAAGATCTGAGGCGTGCGGTTAGCGACACTGCTGGACCCTTCTGCTGCTGGTTTGCTCAACATAGGGTTGAGAGGTTTACTAGTCCTTAACTGGGCGTGGATAGGCTTAAAGATACTGACCACACGCGAGGATCCCCATGTTCACGAGACGCGCCTTTACGACGCATGCCCTTGCGCTTGGCGGGGTTGGCGGCCTGCCTGCTGCTGGGCGTGCGGGACTTGATCACCAGCATCCTAATTTGCTCCGAATTCTGACGCCTCAGGGGGCGGAGGCCAACCTGGCGCCGGTGGCCAAGAGTTTCGAGGCGATGTGCGGGTGCCGGACAGAGTTGGTTGTTGTCGGCGTCGGCGAGGTGAACGCGGTTCTGACACTGGAAGCGATGCTGAACGATGTCGGCGTTGATGTGGCGCTGCTTACCACTTTTGGCATTCCTGACCTTGTCGAGGCTGAGGCTATTTTGCCCTTGGATGCGCTTGCACAGCAATATGCGCCGCAGGGGCTGACTGACGCGATGATGTACACCAGCGGCGATTTTTTTGACGAGCAGCTGTGGGGGTATCAGACCGACGGTGACGTCTTTTTAATGTTCTATAACAAGAAGTTCATGAAGGATCGGGGCCTCGCCAATAGATACGCGGACCAGACCGGTACCGCGTTGTCGACGCCGCAAACCTGGGATGAGCTGGACCGACAGATGGCGTTTTTTCACGATCCGGACGCGGGTCGGTATGGCGGCTGCCTGTTTCGCACGGCCGATAAGGTGGCCTGGGAGTGGTGGGCACGGTTTCATGCCAAGGGCGCCTGGCCGTTTTCACCCACGATGGAACCGCAGATCGCAGGAGCGCGTGGGGTTGCTGCGTTGGAGGATATGATGGCCTCCAGCGCGCATCTTGTCGGGGCCGATCTGGATCTGTTTTCCAACTGGGCGCGCTACCAGGAGGGCGATATCTACGCCAACATTGGCTGGGGCGGTACGCAGAAGAGCCTCTATGCGCCCGGTTCGGCGATGCGCGACAATATGATCAATGCGTCGTTGCCCGGCGGGCGTATCGATGAGGCAGTGGTGCCGCTTTCCTATTTCAACTGGGGGTGGAGTTACGTTGTTGCCAAGAACTCAAAACAACCAGAGCTGGCCTATCAGTTTTGCCTCAATGCGGTCTCGCAGCAGGTTGGCGCTGCGGCGATCGCCCAGACCGACGGGTTCTTTGATCCGTTCAGAACCGACCAGTATCAGGATCCGGCCATCATCAAAGCCTACGGAACGCAGTTTCTGACGGTTCATGAGCAGGCGATGCGTGCCTCGATGCCGGATCTGTATCTGGCGCGGCGTGGAGAGTATTTTGAGGCGTTGTCCTATTGGCTGCTGGCCGCACTGGCTGGGGATGTGACCGCTGAGGTCGCGTTGAACAACGTTGCCCAGTCCTGGCGGGCGACGACAGATCGTGTTGGCGTTGAGGTGCAATCGCGCCGCTGGATGGCGTTGCGCGATACCTATCCTGCCGACCTGCGAAAGGTGCTTACCGATGAAACATGATACACCCGATCCGGCCCTGAGCCAGACCATGCGCGATCAGGCCATGATGGAAGTCGTCTATAAGATTGTGCACGACCTGCGCGGATCGGTGCGGGCCATCGCTGAATTGCCGAATTGGATTGAGGAGGACCTGCAGGATAGCGGTATTGCGCTGCCTGAGGGGCCTGCGCAGTCGTTTGATCTGATGCGGCGCCATGCGGAAAAGCTGAACATGATGCTTGATCAGCTGTCGCAGTATTCCAAAACCGGATACCGTGAGACGGAGCGGGTTTCAGTCAGAACCTGCCTGGAACGGGCTATTGCGGCACTGAACCTGCCGAGTGATGTGCGGGTGCGGGCACGATTTGATCCGGCGGAGATCGAAATGAATCCAGATGCGCTGATGTCGGTATTTCTGATTCTGCTGGGAAATGCTGCCGAGCACAACGCGGGACCGGTGCGCATTGCGGTGACCGGGCGTTTGCGCGACGGGCATTGGGACATGATGCTGCGCGACAACGGTGTCGGGTTTCCGGATGGAAAATTGGAACGGGCTTTTGACCCGATGAGCAAGTTTTCGGTCGTGGAGACCGGTGGGGCCGGGATGGGCCTTGCGATCTTGCGCCGTCTTGCTGACAGCTACGGCGGTGTTGTGGAGGCACTCGCGCCCCGAACCAAGCGGGACGGGGCGACCATTCGTTTGCGGCTGAAGCAACCTTGCTTGGACTAGGTGGCGATGATGTGGTCCACCCTAATGGTGGACCACATTGAAACTGTTGCTGTAATTCTCGATCTCGTCGAAGAAGCGCCAGATGTTCAGGCAATGTGTTTCAATCTCATCAAGCGCTTCAGGGGATGGTGTCAGCCCCTGATTATGGCAGCCGCGAATAAAGGAGATCTGGCGATACATGCGCCGCAGTTTTGGCTGCAATTCGCTGATGCAGCCCTCCGCCATGCCCCGGATCACGTTGCGTGTGGCGTCTTGCACTTCAGATTTCATCGCCGGGTTTGAGAATGTCTCGGCGATGGAGTTGTAGATCACACCATGCAGTTTTTCTGCGGTCAGATTGCCCTTGCCGACATAATCCACGCAGCCAGCGCGCATGGAGCTGACCACCGCTTCGGTATCCTCGCGGCCAGAGATCATCACCACCGGTACCTCTTCCGTCTCCAGCTGTTTTTTGACCACAGCCACCGCATCAAGGCCAGAGGCATCGCGCAGCTGGTGATCAATCAGGCAGAGATCAACAACGTTTTCATCCAATGCCCTTTCGAGGTCCTGAATGTCCGAACATGTAATCACCTCGACCGTGCGATCAGCCTGCGCAATGAGCCGCCGCATCCGCGTCCGGTCAAATTCACTGTCATCCAGCACCAAGACGCACAGGTTGCCGGAGGGCAGTGTCGGGTGGCTGGTCTCCATTGTAACCTCAGTACCATTCATGATGACGCCCTTTCCAAAGACTGTAGCCAGAAACTGACATTTCAGCCCTAACGAAAGATTAATATGCCTGCCTTCTGTCGTTAAGACTTTAACCAGGCGGTATAGAGCTGCGCATCGGCAGACCCCGATCCCCCCTTGTTCATAAGCTGTTAAGGCTGTTTTCCCCCTTTTTGCCTTGGGTGGCCGCATGAGAGGCCTCAGTATTTCTGAGGTTTTCCTGAATATATTTTATCTATGAAATTGTTTGAGGTCGATGGTATTTCCCGGATATCACCGGCCGTAATTTTCCCGCAAAATCGTTTCTGCCTGGGTCTCGGACGGCGACGTGCTGCTAGAGCGTGAGGCTGAGCGATTCCCAAAATCGTCACCGGCACGAACAAAAAACCCTGCGGAATGTCCTTGTAGCGCTGACCATTCAGAACCGGCAGGGCGAGCCCCCAAATGGCGTAGGCCGCGGCCAGACCAGTGGCGAGGATCGCAGCGATTTCGGCCTCGCCCGACCATGCAGGCCAGAGGAAGAGCGCCGCCACAGCCGCCAGATTTATGCTCACGAGATGCCAGCAGTAATAATTGACGTAGCGCACCTCCGCCGACAGGTCGCGGGCGTCCAGCAGGGGGCGGGCGACGCTGGGGCCGCCAGCGAAAATGTGCAACAGAGTGTTGATGACAGACAGGCCACCAGCGGCCAAGAGCCAGATATTCATGCGCGTTCGTACTCCAAAGGGTTCGATAGTCTTTAGAGCGCAGAAAATGTCGGGCCATTCGCAGCGGGGCAATGGGGCAGGCTGCCATCGCGACAATACGCGCCTGACCCTAGAGGCACATCGTCAGACCATAACCCGGGCCAACTCGGTCCATTGAGTGCGGCTGACCGCATCCTGCCCAGCGATCATCCAATAGGTGGCGTGATGGTCAAGCTGATCCTGACCCATCCGCACCAGCCGCCCGGCTGCCAGATCCTGATGGCAGAGCGGCAGGGATCCCAGCACCACGCCAGTGCCGGCACGGGCCGCCCCCAGAGCGGACAGAAACGTATCAAATCGCAGATGTGGGACCGGCGTTGATCCACCACCATGGCAGGCCACCCAGTCCGGCCACCCCGGCCGAGGTCCAGAGCAGGCGATCCGGGGCCACTCGCTCCAGTGGCCGTCTCTGCGACCAATCAACTCCGGGGAAACCATGGGGGCGATCCCTTCGGAATAGAGCGGCAGCTTGTAGGGATGCGGCCAGTCGCCAACGCCGTAGCGGATGCGGACCACCTCGTCCTCTACCGCATCATGGGCGCCCAGGACCATGGTCCGTACCGCCAACTGACCGCCTGCGATGTCGCTCAGGGCGGCCAGCCGCGGGGTAAGCCACAAATCAATGACCGATTGGCTTGCGGAAATCGTCAGCTGTCGTCGTCCGGTGCCAAACAGCGCTTCGGAGCTGTCGCGCATCGTATCCAGGGCCGATTGGATGTGTGGCAACCAGGCTTCGCCCTCCACGGTCAGGGTGATGGCGCGGGGGTGGCGGTGAAACAGCGCGGTGCCCAGCCGTTTCTCCAGCTGGGCGATCCGCTGTGAAATGGCAGATTGAGTGATCCCGGTTTCCGCAGCCGCCGCGGTAAAGCTGCCGCAGCGTGCCGCCGCCTCAAAGGCGCGGATCCATTCCAGGGGTGGCAGGGTGGGGCGCTGCTGTTGCATTAGCTGACCTTGGCCTTAGTGCGGAAATTCCTAATTTGAGATTATGTAGGGGCAATGGCAACATGCGCGCAAGAGTCATCTTCCGCGTTGCGGACCATCATTGAGGATACCATGCCGACAGTCACGATCGCCCCGGCGGGCGACTACCTTACCCTATCTCTTGGAACGTCGGAGCTGCGCTTTCACGCGATCTGGTTGCGCGACAATGCCAGCGACCCGGAAACCCGCGCCGAAGCCAACGGTCAGCGCCTGATTGCGTTGCGGGATATCCCGGCAGACACCACGATTGCGGAGGCCACGCTGGAGGGTGGCAGCCTCAAGGTACAATTTGCGCCCGAAAACAAGAACGTGGCCTATGATCTTTCGTGGCTGGAGGCCCACGCCTACGACCGCGCCGCCTGTGATGACGCTGGGTGGCTCGCCGACGGGGTCGAGACCTGGGACGCAGGGTTGATGGACGGCGTGCCCACTGGCGACTTTGCGGCGCTGGAAGCCGGCGGTGCAGCGCTGGGCGACTGGCTGGGCGCTGTGACGCGCTATGGCTTTGGCAAGGTCGTCAACGGGCCGATCGAAGAAGGCGCGTTGTTCCGCGTGGTCGACCTCTTCGGGCACGTCCGTGAGACCAACTACGGACGCCATTTTGAGGTGCGCACCGAAGTGAACCCGACCAACCTGGCCTTCACCGGTCTGGGCTTGCAGGCGCATACCGACAATCCATATCGCGATCCGGTGCCGACCATTCAGGTGCTCTACTGCCTCGAAAGCTCGGCTGCCGGTGGTGAAAATATGGTCGTGGACGGTTTTGCCGCCGCGCTGCGCCTCAAGGCCGAGAATGAGGCCTATTTCAATGTGCTGGCAGAACATTGTGCGCGATTTGAATACGCAGGCGAGGCCGGCGTCTGCCTGACCTCTCGTCGCCCGATGATCGAGCTGGCCCCCGATGGGGAGCTGATCGGGGTGCGTTTCAACAATCGATCACTGGCCGCGGTGCAGGATGTCCCGTTCGAGAAGATGGCGCTCTATTATGCGGCCTATCGCCGATTGGGCGAGATCATCGACGATACGGCGATGGAGGTCACGTTCCGTCTTAATCCCGGCGAGGCCTTTGTGGTCGACAACACCCGCGTCTTGCACGCACGCAAGGGTTACTCGGGTGAGGGGACGCGGTGGTTGCAGGGCTGTTATGCTGACAAGGACGGGCTACGGTCGGCTCATGAGGCGCGCCGACGTCAGGCGCTGGCGGAGGCAGCCGAATGACCAGCAGCCAGCCACAGCCAGCAACCACGCATGTCCCACCAGCGACGTTGGATCGGGACACAATCGTCGCCTTCCTCGGCTCCATCTTCGACCGGCGCGGCGGGGAGGAATATCTGGGTGAGCCGGTGACCATGGGCGAACATATGCTGCAGGGCGCCACCATCGCCGAGCAGAATGGCCAGCCTGAGGAGATCATCGTCGGCGCGCTGTTGCATGACATCGGGCATTTCACCTCGGAGTTTGGCACCTATCATCCCGATGATACCGAGGATCGCCATCATGAGGACGCGGGCGCAGAGGTGTTGGAGCGGTTCTTTCCCAGTGTGATCACGGATTGCTGCCGCTACCACGTTGCGGCCAAACGGTATCTCTGCGCAACGAAGCCTGAGTATTTCAAACGGCTGTCCCCGGCGTCCGTTCATACGCTTGAGCTGCAGGGCGGGCCGATGAACGCTGAGGAGGTTGCAGCGTTTGAGGCCAATCCAAACCTGAAAGAGATTATCGCGGTGCGCTATCTCGATGAGGCAGGCAAACGGGCAGGCATGGAAACCCCTGATTTCTGGCATTTCGCGCCAATGGTGCAGCGGATGGTGGACCGTCACTGCGGTGTGTCTGACTAAGTTTTGAGCCGACGATAGCACTGCAAGAAACTGCGGCCCCTCTCAGCTTTGAGAGGGGCCGCAGTCTTAAGGTACCCTATGCTGCGTCAAAGACGCGCCGGGTCATCTATGTGCTGCGCTGCGCCGGGGGCAGAACAGGCGCAGCCGCAGGATCATTGCAGATATGATCTGCGTGGGTCACATGGCATCCTTGAACAGCTGGGTGAGATTGGCCTCGTCAAGAACGACAGGGTTGCCACCGCAGGAGGGATCAATCAGCGCGCCCTTTACCAGTTCGGGGATGGCCGCCTCCGTGACGCCCAGTTCAGACAATCCGCGCGGGATGCCGAGGCTGTCGTTCAGGCCCTGCACATAGGTGCAGAAGCCTTCAAAGCCGCCTTCGATGCCCAGATAGGCCGCCGCCATATTGAACCGCTCCCGGATTTCCGGCGCGTTGAAGGTCAGCACCGCAGGCATGCAGACCGCATTGGTGGTGCCGTGGTGGGTGTTGAAATGCGCACCGATGGGGTGGCTCATGGCGTGGATCGCGCCCAACCCCTTCTGGAAGGCGGTGGCGCCCATTGCGGCGGCGGACATCATCTGCGCGCGGGCCTCAATGTCGGTGCCATCCGCATAGGCGCGTGGCAGGCAGTCCTTCACCAGGCGCATGCCTTCCAGCGCGATGCCCTGGGACATCGGGTGATAATGGGGGGAGGAGAACGCCTCGACACAATGGGCAAAGGCATCCAGACCGGTGCCTGCGGTGATGAACTTGGGCATGCCGACGGTCAGTTCAGGGTCGCAGATCACCACGGTTGGCAGCACCTTGGGGTGGAAGATGATCTTTTTCTGATGGGTCACGCTGTCGGTGATCACGGAGGCGCGACCCACTTCGGAACCGGTACCAGCCGTGGTCGGCACCGCGATGATCGGCGCGATGGCATCGGCATCGGCGCGGGTCCACCAGTCGCCGATATCTTCAAAATCCCAGACCGGCCGGGTCTGGCCGCACATGAAGGCGACCATCTTGCCCAGATCCAGACCGGAACCGCCGCCAAAGGCGATCACCCCGTCATGATCGCCTGCCTTATAGGCGGCCACACCGGCCTCAAGGTTCTTCTCATTCGGGTTGGGATCAACTTCTGAGAACATCGCCCGGCCGAGGCCCGCAGTCTCCAGGATATCGAGCGTGGATTGGGTGACCGGCAGATCGGCCAGGCCTTTGTCGGTGACCAGCAGCGGCTTTTTCATGCCCGCTGCCGCGCAGGCCTCGGCCAGCTCCTTGATCCGGCCAGCGCCAAACTTGATTGCGGTCGGGTAGGACCAGTTTCCAACAAGAGTCATAGGTGTGTTCCTGTGATGAAGCCGGGGAGGGGGCGCTGCCCCCGCTTGCCCTGCGGCAAGCTCCCCGGAGTATTTTTCGGAAAGATGACGGGGCTCAGCCCGTGACCTTTTTCAGATGATAAGATTTCGGGCGGGTGAGGTTGTGATAGCCGATGACAGAGAGGCCGCCCCCACGCCCGGTGTTTTTGCAGCCGGTCCAGCACAGACCGGGGTCCAGATAATCGGCGCGGTTCATGAAGACGGTGCCGGTTTCGATCTGATCACCAACACGGGTCGCACGCTCGACATCGCGCGTCCACAGCGAGGCCGTAAGGCCAAATTCGCTGTCATTCATCAGCTCGATGGCCTCCGCGTCGGAGGAGACTTTCATGATGCCCACCACTGGGCCAAAGCTCTCGTCGCGCATCACCCGCATGTCATGGGTCACATTTGTCAGGATCTGTGGTGTCAGATAGGCGCCACCGTCGTCTTCGGCAAATGTTTCGATATGAGCCACGGCGCCTGCCTCAACGGCCTCAGCAATCTGGCTGCGAACCTCAGCTGCAAAGCGCACATTGGCCATCGGACCGATGGTGGTCTCCTGCTCCAACGGATTACCCAGTTTGTAGCCCTTGACTATGGCAACAGCCTTTTCGACGAAGGCGTCGTAAAGGCTTTCATGCACGTAGATCCGCTCGATCCCGCAGCAGCACTGACCGGAATTGAACATGGCGCCATCGATCAGCGTATCCACTGCCGCATCAAGATCGGCGTCTTCCATCACATAGCCCGGATCCTTGCCGCCCAGCTCGGTGCCGACACCGGTAAAGGTGCCCGCTGCCGCGCGCTCCATCGCCTGACCGCCACCAACAGAGCCGGTGAAGTTGACGAAGTCGAAGGCCTTGTCTGCAATCAGTGCCGATGTGGTGTCATGATCGAGGAAGATATTCTGGAACACATCCGCCGGAATGCCAGCCGACTGGAAGGCCTGCGCCATGCGCTCGCCCACCAGAAGCGTCTGGGTGGCGTGTTTCAGCACCACGGTATTGCCCGCAATCAGGGCAGGCGCGACGGTGTTGATCGCAGTCATATAGGGGTAGTTCCAAGGCGCGACCACCAGCACCACGCCATGGGGAACATGTTTGATGTAGCGCTTGAAGGTTGCGTCCTCGCCGATCTCGATATCGGCCAGCGCGTCTTCGGCGATCTGCGCCATATGGCTGGCGCGCTCGTTGAAGCCGCCAAATTCACCGCCATAGCGCACCGGGCGCCCCATCATATGGGCCAGTTCCGGTACGATTTCATCGTGCATCGCGCCTACAGCCGCCACACCGGCCATCACCAGATCAACCCGCTCTTGCAGGGGGCGGGCAGCCCAGGCCGTCTGGGCCGTGCGGGCTGCGGTCACGCGCTCCGCTGCGGTCTCCGGTGACAGCGTCTCACGCTCGGCATAGACCGATCCGTCGATCGGTGAGATACATTTCAGGGTCTGGCCCATGGTCTTCCTCATGTGGTTTGACGGGGGCACGCCCCCATCGTCATCTTTCCAAAAATACTCTCGCCGAAGGCTCTGCGCGCCTCAGGCGCGCTCGAACCCGCGGGCAATCTCGTAATCGGTCACGATCCGCTCGAAATCCTCGATTTCCACTTCGGCGGCGCGCACGTAGTGATCCACCACGTCATCGCCCATTGCAGCCCGCAACATGGCCGAGCCTTTGAGTGCCACAGCCGCATCCCGCAGCGTGCCTGGGATCATGCCGGTGTCGCCCTGATAGACATCGCCCTTGGTGGGGGCTTGCAGCTCCAAACCTTCCTCGATGCCCGCAATACCCGCGGCCAGCATGCCTGCGATCGCCAGATAGGGGTTCATGTCCGAGCCCGGAATGCGACATTCGACGCGGATGGCCTTGCTGCCGACACCGCACAGACGATAGCCCGCTGTGCGGTTGTCCACCGACCAGATGATCCGGGTCGGGGCAAAGGTGCCCTTCATGAAGCGTTTGTAGCTGTTGATATAAGGCGCCATGAAGGCGGTGTAATCGGGTGCGTATTTCAGCAATCCCGCCATGTAATTCTTCATCAGCGCCGACATGCCCAGCTCATCGCTCTCGTCAAAGAAGGCGGGTTTGCCGTACTGCCACAGCGACTGATGCACATGGGAGGAGGAGCCGACCTTGTCGTGGCTCCATTTCGGCAGGAAGGTCACCGCATGACCCTGTTGCTGGGCGATTTCCTTCACCGCATGTTTGGCGATGGTGTGATAGGCGGCGGTGTCCATCGCCGCGGCGTATTTGATGTTCAGCTCTTCCTGACCGGTCTCTGCCTCGCCTTTGGAGTTTTCGATTGGCAGGCCCGCGTCCCACAGATGGTTGCGGATCGGGCGCAGCACATGCTCCTCGCGGGAGGTCTGCAGGATGCTGTAGTCCTCATTGTAGCCCGAGATCGGCTCCAGATCGCGGAAGCCTGATTTGCGGATCGCATCGAAGCTCTTCTCGAAGAGGAAGAACTCCAGCTCGGTGGCGCACATCGCATCAAACCCCATCTCCTTGAGACGGCTCACCTGACGCTTCAGGATCGCGCGGGGGGAATGCGGCACCTCTTCGTGAGTGTGGTGATCCAGCACATCGCAGAGCACCATCACGGTGCCTTCGAGCCAAGGCACCGGGCGCAAGGTTGCCAGATCCGGCTTCATGACGTAGTCGCCATAGCCGTTTTCCCAGCTGGTCGACGCATATCCATCCGGTGTCGCCATCGCCAGATCGGTGGCCAGAAGATAGTTGCAGCAATGGGTCTCTTCCCAGGCGCCATTCACAAAATGCTTGGCGTGGAAACGCTTGCCCATCAGCCGCCCCTGCATGTCCACGAGGCAGACCAGAACAGTGTCAACGCTGCCAGCAGAAACTTGGTCAGCAAGAGTGTCGAAGGAGAGCATGAGCAGCCCTTTGCGTTTTGAGGCCAGAACTTTTTGACAAAAAAGTTTGGCAAATTCCATTGAAAGGAGTTTGGCCCACCGCATGCGGGCCAAACTCCGGTTTTTGGACGGTAGACTTAGCCGTAGCGGTAGGGGCGTCCGGCTTTCTGCATGTCTGCGTTGTACTTCTTGATGATTTCGACAACACGCGCCTTGGTCGGGCTTTCGGCGGCGATCTCATCCCAGAACTTGTAGGCGGCTTCCTCAACCGTTGCCCATTCTTCATCTGGGATTGAGGTCAGCTCCATCTTCGGGCCGTTGACGCGCAGGTCTGCTTCGCCGCCCCAATACCACCACTGGCGGTAATAATGCGACTGGTCACAGCAGACGCGGAACAGAGTCTGCAGATCTTCCGGCAGCTCGTTCCAGCGGCCCTGATTGGCAAAGAAGGACCCAGCCCAGGCACCGGAGATGTTGTTGGTCAGGAAGTAGTTGGTCACATCTGCCCAGCCGACGGTGTAATCCTCGGTGATGCCGGACCATGCGATCCCATCGAGTTCACCGGTCTGCATGGCGACTTCGATGTCTTCCCACGGCAGGGTGACAGGCACCACGCCGAACTGGCTGAGGAAGCGGCCAGCGGTCGGGAAGGTAAAGACGCGCTTGCCTTTCAGATCGGCCAGGCTGCGGATCGGATCCTTGGTGGCAAAGTGGCAGGGATCCCAGGCGCCGAGCGGAGATATGCTTGACGCCGACCTTGGAATATTCTTCGTCCCAGATCTCATTCAGCCCATATTTGTTGAACAGGACCGGCACGTCGAGCGAGTAGCGCGAGGCGAAGGGGAAATAACCGCCAAAGACCGTCACATCGGTCGGGGAGGCCATCGAGTCATCATCGGACTGCACCGCATCGATGGTGCCACGCTGCATGGCGCGGAACAATTCGCCGGTGGGGACCAGCTGATCGGCATAATAAAGCTCGATCTGCATACGGTCGCCTGCGATTTTGTTGAACATGTCGATGGCGGGTTTCACCACATGTTCGGCCAGCGCCGCACCGGCGTAGGTCTGCATGCGCCATGTGATTTTGGACTGGGCCAGCGCGGGGGTGGCCAGCGGAGCCGCGAGGGCACCGACACCGGCAGTCTGAATAAACTTACGTCTTGTCGTCATATCTCTTCTCCATGTTGAAATTCCGGCCCCCTTGCGGGGCTCTTCTGAGGGTTATTTTCCGTAAACATATTCCGGCAGCCACAGGGCGATCTGTGGGAAGATCATCACCAAAGCCAGGGCCACGACCATCACCGCCGCAAAGGGGATGATTGAGACATAGATATCTTTCAGCCCGATTTCCGGTGGCGCCATTGCCCGCATCAGGAACAGGTTATAGCCGAAGGGCGGCGTCATATAGGCGATCTGGGTGGTGATGGTATAGAGCACGCCATACCAGATCAGATCGAACCCCAGCGCGCCCACCAGCGGCACGTAAAGCGGCGCCACAATCACGAGCATCGCGGTGTCATCAAGGAATGTACCCATCACAATGAAGCTCAGCTGCATCAGGATCAGGATCATCCAGGGCGACAGCCCCAGCTGCGTGGTGAACAGATCCTCGATCGCCTTCACCGCACCCAGACCATCAAAGATCGCGCCAAAGCCAAGGGCGGCCAGGATGATCCACATGAACATGCAGGAGATGCCGAGTGTGGAGCGCACAGAGGTTTCAAACACCTCCTTGTTCATGCGCCCCTTGAGGATCGCGGCGATAAAGGCGGTCATGGCTCCGATGGCAGAGCTTTCGACCAGGGAGGTCCAGCCATTGACAAAGGGCACCATCATAGCGGCAAAAATCGCCAGCGGCAGCACGCCGGAGAACAGCAGGCGATATTTTTCACGCATGAAGACATCGTGATAGAAGGCAGGAATGCTGCGGGTCACAAAGGCCAGAACAGACCCGACCAGCGCCACGCCGATTGCGGGCTTTGCCTCGAGTATACCCAGTTTGACCACCAGTGGCACCAGCACCAGCAGTGCCAGTACGACATAGTTCAGCCGCAGCGGATGATCGCTGATGCGTTCGTATTCGGCGAGATCTACTGGGCTCATCGCCGGGCCAAGCGCGGGCTGCATGCGGGCGCGCAGGTAGATATAGATGATGAACATCGTCGCCATCAGAAGCCCCGGCACCACACCGGCAAGCCAGAGCTGCCCGACAGGCTGGCGCGCGATCATCGCATAAAGAACCAGCACTACCGAAGGAGGCACCAGAATGCCCAAGGAAGATCCGGCCTGAATGGTGCCGGTCACAAGGGTCTTGTCATAGCCCCGGCGCAACAACTCGGGCAGCGCGATGGTGGCACCGATTGCCATACCCGCCACCGACAGGCCATTCATCGCAGAAATCAGGACCATCAGGCCGATGGTGCCAATGGCAAGCCCGCCTTTGACCGGTCCCATCCACACGTGGAACATCCGGTAGAGATCATCGGCAATCTTGGATTCCGACAGCACATAGCCCATGAAAATGAACATCGGCAGTGTCAGCAGCGGATACCATTTCATCAGTTTCATGGCTGCTGAAAACGGAATCTCGCTGCCGCCTGTGCCCCAGAGTAGGAGACCCGCAACGGCGCCGACAAATCCGATGGCACCAAACACGCGCTGACCGGTCATCAGCATCAGCATCATGCCGGCAAACATCATAATGGCGATGAGTTCATAGGACATTAGAAGTCGTCTCCGCGAAGGCGTCCGAGATCACGGAACAATTCAGCAAGGCATTGCAGCAGCATCAGAAAGACGCCGAAACAGAGGATGGTTTTGATGGGCCACATGAAGGGGCGCCAGGCGGTAGAGCTGCGTTCCAGATAGCCGAGCTTGGCACTGGCAGCATCCAGACCTTCGGTCACAAGGGTTATCAGAAGGTCGCCAAAGAATTGAAATGGCTCCAGCCCGAAATAGCCCAGCGAATAGGCGGTGGAGCTGATGGCCCCATAAAAGAGCACGCTCAGATAGACCATCAGGAACAGCACGGTGAAGGCGTCCACCCATGCTTTGGTCTTCAGCGACCAGGACCCGTAGAATAGGTCCATGCGGACGTTGCTGCCCATCTGGATCGAGTAAGGCCCGCCCAGAATATAATAGGCAACCATGACAAACTGCGCGGTCTCTAACGTCCAGAGCGAGGGGTTGAAGAATGTCTTGGAGATCGAAGACCACAGCAAAACGCCCACCAGCACAAAGATCAGATACATGGCAAAGCGGCCAATCAGCCGGTTCATCGCATCAATGGCGTGCACGTAGCTTTTAATGGCTCTAGGCATTGGTGGCCCCCTCGGTGATGAGGCTCGCTAGAGCCGGGCGCAGCAGGCACAGCAACTCTTCGGTCATGGTGGTTTCCTGTTCAGGGGTGCGCAGCAGATCGTTGCGGATCTCAATCATCACATTGGCCAGACCGTTGTTCTGTCCATGCAGCACCAGGGAATGGGTGACGCCGTCCTGCGGACCATAAGGCGCATTGCGCTCAACCTGGCGGTGCGGCAGCGCAGGTGCCGCGTCCAGCATCGCGTCGGCCAGACGGGTATCATCATCATGCAGAATGCCGATTTCGACACTGCGTGGGCTGCCGTAGTAGACCGGCGTGAAGCTGTGAATGGTGACCAGCATCGTCTCACGACCAGCAGACTTGCGATCTGCGATCACCTTGGCCACAGCCGCGCAGAAGGGGTCGTAGACGGTTGCCACCCGTTCTGCCCGCGCCGCTGCATCCAGATCGCGGTTGCCCGGCACCTCGATCAGTTCCGATTTGGCGGGCATGGCGCTTGGGGCTTCGGGGGGGCGGTTGCAGTCATAGACCAGTCGCGACACGCAGCTTGCAACCAATGGCGCGTCCAGCGCCGCCGACAGGCCCTTGGCTACTGCCAATGCACCGGGATCCCAGGCCGCGTGACTGCTGCGATCTTCCTCTGACAGGCCAAGCCCCTCGTATCGGGTCGGGATGTGGTTGCTGGCATGTTCGCACAGCACCAGCACCGCGCCGGTTCCAGTCGCATTCCAGACCTCCACCGCCCGGTTGGGCAGATCTGGCGAGGCGGCAGATGGAGCGTTGGAATCGCTCAGTGACATTGGGTACTCCCTGATTTTGGAAAAATGTTTTCACGTACGACTTTTTGTGTCAATATCTTTTCAGCACCAGTTTGAGGGCCTGCGATTTGAATGGCTCTTGTTTCGGAGCTGTGCTTAAATTGCAGGCAAAGCAGAGGGATAGCCGGACTGTGACAAAACCGCCCGCCACCGTGCGCGAACTCATCCGGGAGCAATATGCGAGCCTGACGCAGGCGGAACGCAAATTTGCCAACGCCTTGCTGGCGAATTACCCAGCCGCCGGTCTGGCCTCCATCACCATTGTTGCGGCCAATGCTGACGTCTCGACGCCGACCGTGGCGCGGATGGTGCAAAAGCTTGGTTTCAAAGGATATCCGCAGTTTCACCAGGCCTTGCTGAAGGAGTTGGAGGCCAAAGGATCCGGGCCAACCCAACGCCGGGCGAATTGGGCGTCTGAGGCGCCGGAAGGGCATCTGCTGAACAGATTTGCACAGGCGGTGACAGACAACCTCAGTCAGACGTTTTCCAATGTCGACTCAGAGCAATTTGACGCCGCCGTCCGCCAGTTGGCCGATACCGAGGGCTTAGCTGTATGTGGTTGGTGGTCGGATCACGCGGGCGCTTGCGGATTATGCGTTCACCCATTTTCAGGCGATCCGACAGCGGGTCACGCATATGACGTCCTCATCGGCAACCTGGCCCCATTATGTTCTGGATATGGTCGAAGGCGACACGCTGCTGATGTTCGATGTGCGCCGCTATGAGACCAATCTGCAACGGTTGGCTGAACTGGCTTCGGAACGGGGCGTGCAGGTGATCTTGATCACCGATCAATGGTCGAGCCCCATCGGATCGGTGGCGGCACAGACGTTCAACTGCTGGGTGGAAATCCCGTCAGCCTGGGATTCCAACATCTCGACAATGATGCTGCTGGAGGCGATGATCTCTGCCGCGCAGGAGGAGCGCTGGGACGAGACCCGCGCCCGTTACGAGAAACTGGACACAATTTTCGACACCACGCGGCTGTTCCGTAAATTCACCTGACGGCTGCCGCTGGGCGGTTCATCATGCCCTAAGGTTCCTTGACGTAGAAAAAGGGAGGCCGACAGGCCCCCCTTTCCATCCGTTCGTCGCGAACTGGATTAGTAGCGGTTGCGCACCGCCAAACCAATCAGCACGCCGACGCCCAGTGCGCCTGCCACAGCCAGGGCAGGGTTCTTTTTCACGAAATCCTCGCTCTGGCCCGCCAGATCACTGACGGCTTCAGATGCGGACTTGGCGCCGTCGCTGGCAATCTCGCGGACGGCCTGTGCGTTGCGCACTGCCATGTCCTCAAGCTGCTCACCAACCTCTTTCACCTTCTCGGCGATCGGTTGTGTCTCCTCGGCTTCGTTCCCCCCGGCGCGGCGCGCTGCGGGTGATTTTTTAGTCTCAGTCTGTGTCTGGGTCGCGGCCATGATGAAATCTCCTTTCCCCATCTCAACGTGCAGAATGCGGCGAAGGTTCCATGGAACTATCGCCGCGCGACCTGAGTTGGGCAGGTATCACAGCGCAACACGATATGAAGGAGGCGGCCATGCTTTATTGGGCATTGTTATTCTTTGTCGTCGCAGTCATCGCTGGCCTGTTTGGCTTTGGCGGGGTTGCGTCGGCCTCTGCGGGGATCGCCCAGATCCTGTTCTTTGTATTCCTCATCCTGTTTGCCATCGCGATGGTGGTTCGGGTGATCAAGGGCAGGTGACATGCAGAGATCAGATCCTGACCTGATACGGGCGGAGGAGCTGACTTCCGCCCGTTTCCCATGCTGAGGTCCACGCGGCGCGGCGTATGGATGCGGCGTCCTGGCGGATCCGTACCGCAGTTAGAAAAGATGGAACCTCCGCCAGCTGCACACGTTGGGTCAGCGATAACAACACAGACAAAGGAGACGATAAGATGAGCGAAGCGCTCTCAGTTGTGCCCAGCCGTGATGATGTTGCCACTGGTGTCCGCGACACATCCGTGATCGCCAGCGGCATTGCCGATGTGCTGGCTGACACCTACCGCCTGGTCTTCAAGACCCACGCCTATCACTGGAACGTCGAAGGTCCGGCGTTTTACTCGGTCCATAAGCTGACCGAAGAGCAATACGAGAACATGTTTGCCGCCGCTGACGATCTGGCTGAGCGGATTCGGGCCTTGGGCCATCTGGCGCCGTCCAGCCTTGCCGATATCGTGAGCCGCTCGAAGCTGGAGGACAAACCCGGCGGGTTGACGGCAGCGGAAATGGTCGAAGATCTTGCGCACAGCCACGAACGTGTGGCGCACCGGCTGCACGCACTGGCTGAGCTGGCTGGCGATCGCAAAGACATCGTGACCGAAGATCTGGCCACCGCGCGTTCAGCATTTCATGAACAGGCGGCTTGGATGCTGCGTGCCATTGCAAAAGGGTAACACCGCCCGGACTGGCCGCTGACAGCCTGTCACCTTTCCGTAAATACTCAAAAAAATAGCCGCCTGATTTCAGGCGGCTATCACAAATAAAGCGTTGGTCGTTGATTAGGCTTTGAGCGTCTCAGTCGAAGAGAAGAACATCGCCTGGCTGACAGCTGAACGGACCTGATCCTCAGTATAGGGCTTGGAGATCAGGAACGCAGGCTCTGGTCCCTCACCGGTCAGCAGCCGTTCGGGGAAGGCGGTGATGAAGATGACCGGACAGTCGAAATGCGCCGCCAGGATCTTGTTCACTGCGTCGATGCCGCTGGAGTTATCCGCTAGCTGGATGTCTGACAGGATCAGATCGGGGGTTTCCTGCTGCGCGAGTTTCAGCGCGGCATCCTCGGTGCGGGCGATGCCCGTGACGCGATGACCCATGTCCGACACGATCCCTTCAAGATCCATGGAGATGATGGCCTCATCCTCAATGATCATGATCCGGCCGGAGGTGGATTTTGACATTTCCTGATAGGCAATCTTGACCAGCTCTCCCGCTTCTGCGGCGCTGATGTCCATGATTTGTCCCACTTCGGCACTGCTGAAATCTTCAATTGTGTGCAGCAGCAACGCTTCGCGGGTGTTGGGGGTGAGCCTGCGCAAATGCTTCTGCGCTTGGGTCTCCAGCCCGCTGTCCGGCTCATCCAGTTCCACCGGGGCGCCGCTGGAGCTCCAGATGACGTGGAAGGCGCGAAAGAGGGCCACCTTGGCTTTCAGCTCCGGCTCAAAACGATCAGGCTCGGCCAAGATCGCCTCCAGAGTGGCAAGGGCATAGGTGTCACCGCTGGTCTGGCTGCCTGTCAGTGCACGGGCGTAACGACGCAAAAATGGCAGGTTAGACCCAATCTGATTAGCAAGAACTTCTCCCGTCGGGGCGGTCATTTGATATGTCCCTTTTTTTCTGAATACATATGGAACCATACGCTCGGTACCTGCGTTTGGTTCCAGAGCCTACGTAAAAAATTATAGTTGGATCGTATGGAAAAGCACAAGGCAACAGACAAACGCAGCGATGCGGTCGAACAAGAGATTGATAGCAATCTCAAGAGGGCCTTTGAAACACTGGCCTCGGAACCCATTCCGGATCGTTTCGCCAATCTGCTGGATCAGCTGAAGGCAAAAGGTGTGGATCAGGAAAAAAAATCAGGTAACAACGCGGGTGACATCAATGAGTGACCCGAGAGACGAGCTGGTCGACCACCTCGGTGCCATGCGCGCCTTTGCCATCAGCCTAACCCGCAACACGGCGATGGCCGATGATCTGGTACAGGACACATTGGTCAAGGCTTGGACCAATATCGAGAAATTCGAGGAAGGCTCCAACATGCGGGCCTGGCTCTTCACGATCCTGCGCAACACCTATTATTCCCTGCGCCGCAAGCGTCGCCGTGAGGTTGAGGACGCCGATGGTGCCCTTTCTGAACAGCTGTCACAGAAACCCGACCACGACGGTCGCCTCAACATGCGCGATTTCAACGCGGCCTTTGAACAGCTGAACGATGAGCAGCGCGAGGCACTGGTGCTGGTTGGTGCAGGCGGTTTCTCCTATGAGGAAGCGGCGGAAACCTGCGGCGTCAAGGTCGGCACGATCAAGAGCCGCGTCAATCGCGGGCGTGCGCGTCTGGCAGAGCTGATGAACCTTGACGAAGATGAGCCGATGGAGCTGACGGATACCGTCACTGCTGGCATCGTATCGCAGCAAAGCGTGGCGTAACATGACGTTGGGGCGGGCACTGGTCGCACGGCCTGTTTGTCAGGCTCGCTGCTCTCATGACCTTGGCCTTGTTGCCGCTGGGCATGATTGCCATCTATCAGACCTATTCGGTGATAGAGGAGGCGGCCAGATTGTCGCGCGTCGCCATTCTGGCGCGCGCGGAACATGCAGCCCTGGCAGAGCGTGAATTTCTGCAGCGCACCAATGGCGCTGCGGAGGCGCTTAGCGCGGTCGCCCTCCCTCTCAGCGACCGACCCGAGGCCTGTAATGCGGTGATGGCGTCGTTTGTGGCGGAGACTGCGGCTTATTCCTTCGCGGGCCTATTTCGACCTGATGGGCAGCCAGTCTGCAGTTCGGGCGGGAGGCAGGCCAGCATCGCCGACACACCGATCTTTCAACGCGCGCTGTCCCGTCGCGCGCCATCTTATGGCGTTGGCCGTAATCTTGACGGCAGCGATGGGTTTGAGCTGTCCCTCACTCGCCCGATCGAAAAGGCGGGCCGGGTGATTGGCTATCTTGTTCTGGCGATTCCAAACCGGCTGACCAGCAGTTTCTTCACCGATGACTGGAAACTGGAGGGGATCCGCTTCGCCACGATCAATGAGGAGGGCGACGTTCTGTCTGCGTCTGAACCTCTGTCCGAGGCCGGGTGGATCTTGCCACAAACATCGCTGCGCAAGGATCTTATGGCGCGATCCGGTGAGACTTTTTTCGCGGTGTCAAACGCGGGGGAAGAACGTTTCTTTGCAGTGAGTGATATTATTCCGGGGCAGATCGCGGTTGTGGGCAGCTGGTCGGCTGCGCAGGCCAAGATGGCCACCGGCGCGGGCGGATGGGTCTTCACGCTGGCCTTTCCGGTGTTGATGTGGCTGGCGGGTATGGTTGTCGGGGTTTTTGGCCTGCACCGTCTGGTCATCCGTCACCTCAGCGATCTGCGAACGGCAATGCGGCGCTATGCCTTGGGTGAGCGTGAACAGGCGCAACTGGAATTGACCAACCCACCACGTGAATTCGCCGAGGCGCAACAGTCCTTCAACCGGATGGTGCTGATCCTCAGCAAGGCGGAGGAGCGCCGTGAAATCGATCTGCGCGAGAAAACAATTCTCCTGCGCGAGATCCATCACCGGGTGAAGAACAATCTCCAACTGATCGCCTCCATCATGAATATGCAGGCCCGCTCTGCGCGTTCAGATGAGGCACGTACAGTGCTGGCGCAGCTCCAGCGTCGGGTGCGTGGACTGGCGGCGATCCACCGCTCCCTGAACACAAACCCAGACGTCACAACCGTCGATGCGGCTGAACTGGTCACCGCCTTGGCAAAGGAAGTCGCGGCCATGTCGCTTGGGTCTGACGCAGCTGTGTCTATTGAAACCAAACTGGAGACGGTTCCCCTCAATCAGGATGATGCGGTAAACCTCTCCATGCTGGTTGCTGAGGCGCTAACCAATGCGGTCAGATATGCGGGTGAGGCTGAGGACGGACGGCGCGTGGTTCAGGTCTTTTTCACAGGGCAAGAAGACGGTATGTGCCGTCTTGCAATCCACAATACGTTGGATCCGCGATCCAGAGTGGCACACGAAGATCGCCATTTTACCAGTGGGCTCGGCGCGCGGCTAATCAAGGCCTTTGTCGCCCAGTTGAACGGTGATGCGAAGGTTACGGAAACTGAGACCGAGTTTACTTACGAGGTTGTCTTCCCGCGTAGTGATGATACCGCAGCAGCGGCGATTGCGGAACAAAAGGGTGCTAATGACAATGCGGACCTCCGACATACCGGATGACGCGGGCGATCCAGAGGTTTTTGAGGTTCTGGTGACGGCGGCGCAGGCGTGGCCTGCGTTTGAGCGCGCAGTACTGGGCGCGAAAAAAGAAGTGCGTGCCAGTTTTCGTATTTTCGATTTCTCAACCGCTTTGCTCAGCCCCGAAGCCTGTGCCATTGGCGAGACCTGGGCCGACCTGGTTGAACACGTGGTGGCACGGGGTGTCGATTTTCATCTGGTGATCAGCGATTTTGATCCGGTCATGGGACCGGAGCTGCATCAGAAGACCAAGCGCAGTGTGGCTCAAGCGCAGTCTATCGCCGCGCGGCTGGCCCGTCGTGCCACCGATATTCCGGTCGGAGATCTCCAGGTCGAGGGGGCGATGCATCCTGCGCGTGCGGGCCTTCTGCCGCGCCTTGCCTTTGGTCCTTTCGTCAAGATGAAGAAGATGCAGGACTCCAGCCACGGCCAGTCCTCCCCGTCGGAGGATGCCCCAGGCGATGAGGTCCTCCCGGAGGTCCGCCCTGTCACCCATCACCAGAAACTGGCGGTGATTGATGAGCGTCTTCTGTATGTCGGTGGGCTGGATCTGAATGACCGGCGCCGCGACACGCTGAAACATGATCTGCCATCGCAGGAGACCTGGGCGGATGTACAACTTCTGGTCAGCGGTCCCGAGGCGCGGGAGGCTGCACATTACCTGCGTCATTTCCAGCGCTATGTCGCCGGAAAAGAAACACCGCCAGAAGGACAGCTCATTCGGCGTACGATCTCCGCGCCGCGCCGCTTTGGGTTCTGGGCGGTATCCCCCCGTACGGTCTTGCGCGAGATCGAAGAGGATTATCTGGCCGCTTTCGAACGGGCAGAACGTCTGATCTATCTGGAGACCCAGTTCCTGCGGTCCAGCGTGCTGGCTGATGGGCTGGCCGCTGCCGCCAAACGCAACCCGGATCTCTCGCTGATATTGGTTCTGCCAGCGCTGCCAGATGATGTGGCGTTTGAGGGCAATCGCGATCTGGATGCGCGTTATGGCATGGCGTTGCAGGGGCAGGCTCTGGAGACGGTGCAGACGGCCTTTGGCGCGCGTGCCACAATCGCAAGCCCGGTGCAGCCATTTTTGGCGGAGCGTGAAGCGCCATCGGTTCTGGCAGGTTCACCCGTGATCTATGTGCACAGCAAGGTTTTGATTGCAGATGACAACTTTGCGATGATCGGGTCCGCCAACATGAATGGGCGATCCATGCGCTGGGACACGGAGGTGGCGCTTCGGATCACGGAAAAGCAGCGCGTCGCCAAAGCCTGGCAGGCGATGTGTGCCCATTGGTGGCACCAAGGCCAGATGCCTCCGGAGGCGCGCGCGGTTGAGACTGCGGCGGATTGGTGGCAGCGTGAGATACAGCGCAATGGCGTTCGCTTGCCACAGAGTCGCAGCGGATTTCTGGTGCCCCATGATCCGCAGAAGATGGCGGATTTGCAGCAATCGCTGCCGGGGGCGACCGAAGATGTTGTGTGACCGCAGAGACTGAGCTTAGCGCCCCCTGCTGGGAAACCAGCTCAGCCGGTTGGGTTTTCTTCGCCCTGTAATCTGCGCGCCTCCGCTGAAGAGCGCAGCAACTGCCCGATCCAGAGCAGCACCGGCAGGGCGACAATTGCGCCCACCGGGCCCCAAATCCACAGTCCGAACACAATGGCAAGAAACACCACCAACGGGCTCAGATGCAGTTGATGACCAACAAAGGCGGGCGTCACGAATTGTGCCTCAATCAGGTTGAGCGCCAAAAACAGCGCCGAGCGGCATCAGCGCTGCAGCACCGCCCAGTTGCGTCATCCCAACAAAGGTCAGCCCTGCGATCATCATCAGCGGGCCAAGGTAGAGAATGAAGTTCAGCAACATCGCCGCAAGCCCCCAGATCAACGCGCTGTTGATCCCAAGCGTCGCAAGACCAATTGCGGTGGTGACGCCCAATCCTGCATTGACCAGCGTCACAGCAGCAAAATACCGCGCGACCTCATGTTCCGCACGGTAGAGCCGTTTGCCCAACGATCCGGCCGCCGCGTAGATATCGGTTCGCGTCAGCACGAAAAAGAACAGCGTTCCGATGAAGATGAACACCTGCGCGCCAAAGTTCGGCGCCACCCACAGCGCATCCATCAACGTTGGAAACCCACTTGTGACGTCTGTTTCGGTAGCGCCCGTGCCGACCGTTTGCTCGATCTCTTGGCTGATGGCTTCTATCCCGCGCAGCAGGCCGGACATCATGTAGATCCAGCTTTTTATCTCCTGTTTGATCTTTGGCAGATCCTCGACCACGCCGGAGATCAGCGGTTCCAGTGACAGGAACAGCAGTACGATAACGGCGCAAGAAAACAGCAACAGGCTGGCCGCAACGATCACGCGTGCAACACCAATCCCCTGCAATCGGTCCGCCAGCGGAGAAACGACGATCCCGACGACTATCGCGAAGACAACGGGCGCAAGAACGGGTTTTGCGAAGAAAAGCGCAAGGCCAAGGGCAAGGGCTGTCAGGATGAGCAGCATGATACGTGCGGCCCGGTCAGAGAGCATGGAATTCAACATCGCAAAGGCCTTGTTCAAAGAAAACCCCTCCGGCATCGTCAGTGCGGAGGGGAATTGTGAGCTCAGTCGAGTGAGGCACGCAGGGCGTCACGCCCTTTGCTGACCTGATGGTGTAGGGCTGTTTCGCCCTTGTCGGCAAGACTGCGCATCTCCTGTTGCAGAATGTCGCGGGCCTCTGCCATCAACGCATCGCGCTTCTCGCCGAGGAGCGCATCTTCCTGCCGGGTCTGCGGCAGCAACGCCGCAGCTATCGCACCAAGGCCGAAGGCCAGCCCGCTTACCACCAGCGGCTGGGCCGCTATGCCCTCCTGCGAGGCCCGGCTAAGCTTGGCGGCGCGGCGCTCAAGGTCTTCCTGAATGTGGAGCGCGGACATGCGCGCCTTGCGGACCTGTTTGCGGGCTTTGGGCGGCAGTTTGTCCAACCCGTGATCCAAGGCGGCGCGCAGGCGTTTGGCACTTGGACCTTTGCTCGCGACTGACTGCACTGTTGGTGTCACAGGCGTCTGGACAGGGGCGCTGGATTGCGGCCGCGCGGGGGCGTCGCGGCGCTGACCAGCGCCGGACATCAGCAGCGCAATGCCGGTGCCAACCAAGGCCAGTGCCGCCGGGTTGGCCCGCGCGGTTGACCACAATTGCTGCGAGATTTCGCCGCCATAGTGCGATGCAGTCGCCGAGACCTGCGTTGCGATGCGATCAGGCGATAGGCTAACGGCCAGTGTATCAAGGGATTTGGACAGGGCCACGCGGTCGCGGGCCACTTCACTCTCAAGGTCGGTCAGATCAGATGTCTCAGGCATGACGGGTGGTCTCCTTCAGGGTCTTCAGGTCGCGCTGGACGTTGCGCAGGCTGCGATCGGGCATCAGGGCGGACGGGGACAGGCGGTTGACGCCCAGCATGACCAGACCAACCGCCAGCGCGATCAGCGGTCCACCAACAATCAGCGCGGCGGTGCCGACGCTCAGGCCCAGAGCAGCGATTGCTGCGACCAGAGCGGCGGCCAGCACATGCAGGCCCACAATGGCCAGTACGGCGCCGACCGCGATCATCGCAAGCGCCACGCCCGCGCGGGAGAGGTTGCGGGACATCTCTGCCCGGATCAGACGCACCTCATCCTGCATCAGCTGGGACATCTGCTTCAGCACGGTCACCATAATGCCCGGCGCCTCGGACGGGCTGGCTGCTGTATTCTGCTCTTCCATCAGGACACCCTCCGCGTGGCGCCTGGGGCAGATCCGTGACCGGTCTCGCGCGCCGTTGCACCGTGGTCAGAGTTGGCGTCGCTGGTCGGATAGACGTGGTTTGCCTCGTAGCTACCCCATGGGTCATCGGCGGTGTCGTCTGCGACAGAGGTGGTGTGGCCTGCATCCGGGGCCGTGGACTTCAGAAACCGGGTCGCGGCAAAGCCAAGCAGCGCGGCCCCGCCAAGAAATAGCATCGGGTTCTTACGGGCGAAATCGCCGGTATCGCGGAGCACCTTGTCGAGATCGGCAGTCCGGACCTTGTCGGCAAATTGTTCCAGGCCCTGCGCAAGTTGCTGGGCAGCTTCGGCTTGCAGCGATCCCGGCGGCAGTTCGGATGCTGCGGCATCTGCGGCGCGGGCCACTGTGGCGGCCTCACCGGCGGCCTGCGCCTGAGCCTCCTCAGCGCGGGCGCGCGCTTCACTTCGTAGCGTATCCTGCGCCTGTTCAGCCAGTTCGCTGGCGTGGTGTTTGGCCCGCTCAATGGGGCGCGGGGTGGTGCTGTGATCAGTCATTTGCCTCTCCTGTTCTGTCTGGATGGCTCATGCTCTCAACGCCGATTGTGGCGGTTGGTTCCCGATCCTCTGCTCAGTTTACGGGTGCGGTCAGGCAACCGGCAGAAGATGCGGCTCAGAGTGCCAGCGCTTGTGCGCACAGCAAAATTTCCGGGAACCAAGCCGATATCGGCACGTTGGTTAGGCGACGACACCGCAACAGCAGGAGCACGCTATGAATCAGGACCAGATCAAAGGCAATTGGGCGACCCTGAAAGGGAAATTCCACGAAGCCTATGGTGAGTTGACGGATGACGAAGTGGAGCAGGCCAAGGGTGACCGCGAGCAGCTGGTCGGCCTGTTGCAAACCAAATACGGCAAAGCCCGCGAAGAAGCGGAGCGCGAATTGGACAAATTCTTCGCCTCTGTCTGACCGGCCCCCGTATCGACCGAAGCAGTTGCAGACAGCAGCACAGGGAACGGGCTGAAGCCCGTCCCCGGCACAAGCCCGAAGACAGGCGCGAGCATAGAAATAAAAGGATTTTACCCGTGGCACGACAGACCGAGACAAAAGACGACGCGATTTCTCAACTCTGGCACCAACTGGAAAAACGCCGCACCTCCATGCTGGCGGTGCGCGACAGCGACCAGCACCCGCAGCCGATGACTCATTTCGCCGATGCTGAGAACGGCGCGATCTGGTTCATCAGCTCATCCGACAGCGATCTGGTCAAGGCAACCGGCCTTGGCGCTGACGCGCAGCTGACCTTTGTGTCGGATGGTCAGGACTATCACGCCAGCGTACGCGGCCCGATTGAGGTCACCAACGACCCTGATAAGCTGGACGAGCTGTGGAGCTTTGCAGTCGGTGCCTGGTTCGAGAAGGGGCGCGATGATCCAAAGGTCACGCTATTGAGAATGACCCCGCGGGAGGCGGCGGTCTGGGCCTCGCAGGGCAACGCGGTTCTGGTCGGTCTGAAACTGCTGCGCGCGAGCATGAGTGAGACCGAGGGCCACCCGGACGTCGGCGTACACCACGTGCTTCAGCTCAATACCTGAGGTCGTTGTGGGCCTCCCGAACATGCAAAACAAACAGCGCCGTCTCGCAAAAGACGGCGCTGTTTTTGTATCATCGAAATACAGCGCAGCGGCTAGCGCGCGCGCGGACCAAAAAGCAGCCAGCAGATGAACCCAAATATGGGCAAGATCAGAACAAAGACCACCCAGATGACCTTTTTGCCCGTGCTGGCGTTGGATCCGACAATTGATACGATTGCCCAGATCGATAGCAGCAGGACAATAAGCCCGCCAATTCCAGCATATTCTACCATCTATCACGTCTCCTGATTGGAAGGGGTTAGAGACCGCGCAGCGCGGGCCTGACCGTGTCAGCCGTTGCGCAAAGCCTTAATCAGTTCGTCTTTGCTCATGGTCGAACGCCCCTCAACCTCAAGCTCGCGGGCACGCTCCATCAACTCATCCTTGGTCCAATCCTCATATGGGGGCGCTTTGCCGCCTTTTTCAGAGGGGGCCATATTGTCGTTGGCCTGGGCATTGGCGATCGCTGCGGCCTTGGACTTGCTATAGCCCTTGTCGCGCAGGGCATCATAGGTGCTGTCATTCTTAATGGAGGGGCTGTGGGTTTTTGCCATGGGATGCTCCTTTGTCTCTGGGGCAACGCAGAGACATCAGCGATTGTTCCGCAGAAACATCGGCCCACACGGTTGCGTTGTGCGAAGTTTATTCCGCTTTCTGACCCTCACTCAGCAGATCGCCACCGCCGTCGGGGGCGTTGCGTTCACGGGTGGCGGCCTCCTCATTGGCGTCTTCAACCCGCGCGGGATCAGCGGCTGCCGGAAGGGGGGTCTCTGCCGCAGCTGGTGCAGGTTGCGGCGACAGATCGGCGGCGTCACCACGCGGCTGATCGGTGATCGGCAACAGGCTGGCCGCTGCATTGGCATCCACGCGCAGGCGGTAGATCGGCTCCGGCAGGCCAAATCCGTTGCTCTCCAGGGCGGTCTTGGCGGTGCGGATCGCCTCGCCGCGCGCTTTCAGGAAGCTGCTGCGGGTCTGGTCCACCCAGCCGGTGAAGGTCAAGATCACGTTGGAATCGCCCACTTCCTTGACCCAGGCCCCGACCGACGGATCGCGCAGCACAAAGGGCAGCGATTGCAGTGCGTCGACTGCCGTCGATAGGGCCGCCGCCAGATCGGCGTCCGCATCCACCCCCAGCTCAAACTCAAACCGCCGGTTGGCGTCCCGTGTATAGTTCACAATCCGGCCCTTAAATACGGTCGCATTGGGGATGCGGATATGGTTGCCCTCCGGTGAGATCAGAATGGTTGCACGCGAGGTCAGCCGGGCCACAGTGCCCATATCGCCAGCGATCTCTACAAAATCATTCGGTCGGAAGGGTTGCCGCAGGCTCAGCAGGATTGAGGCGATGAAATTCTCTACCGTGTCGCGCACCGCAAAACCAACCGCGAGACCTGCCACACCTGCAGCCCCCAGAACCGCACCCAGCAACGCGGTTGCGTTGAGGATATCCAATGCTACCACCAGACCCAGAATGATGAAGGCGATGCGAGCAACGGCGCTGTAGACCTCTGCTATAAAGGAATTGGGCGCCAGACGCTGCCAGATCCGCAGCCGGGTGGTGACCAGCCAACCAAAGGCGGAGATCATCACGAAGACCAGCATCGCAACAAAGAAGATCGGCGCATTGGCAATGATATTGCGGGTCCGCTCTTTCAGTCTTGAAAACGCAGAGTCCAGCCGCTCGTCCAGCCGACCGTTGACCAGGGTCTGGTTCTCAATCGCCACGACGCCGTCAATCCGCTCAATCATGGTGGTAAGCTGGGTCTGGCGCGCATTATCCAGCACCTCGCCCGCAAGGGTCACCACACCATTGGAGACTGAGACACCGACCTTATCAAACCCGTCGATTTCCCCCAGAAGTTCGACGATCCGGCGGCGGATCTGCGAATCCGGAGCCGCTTTGCCGTCCAGTTGGATGGCACTGTCGGTCTGAACCGGTTCGCTGCTGGTCTGGGCCGTCGCCAGAACCGGCATCAGCAAGGATATCACCAGGGTTGCTACCACCAAACCGTGCAACAGCATCTGCAGTGCGCGCTGGGGGCAGGGGATGCATGCCATGGTAGGGCGCGCGCCCAATACAGCGATGACTGGGGGGCGGGCAGGGCAGTCTGGCATGGGCATCCTCGGTCTGGGGCGCAGATGTAAAAGTTCGGCAGCGGATCGAAATCAAAGCGGACTGCCGCACCGCAATGGTTCTGTGACTTCAGGGCTAGGTCAACCGCAGACGGGCGTCGATGTCACGACAAAATTCGCAGGCTCTACCTCAAATACAAAAAACACCCCGCCAGAACGGATCTGACGGGGTGCTCGGGCGCAGTTGGTTTACTGCGCTTCCTGAGATTCTTCGGTAATGGCATCGCCAAGATCTGAGACGTCGCGGCCGAACCCTTCGGTGGTTTCGCAAGCGGCCAGACCGGCCAGAGCAATAGCAGCAATGAAAAGTCGCATATCAATTTCCTTTCGTTTCGCGGCGCTGGGGCCGTTTCCAATCCGGAATGTCTCCCGGTCTTATGCGCGCCAGTCTGCGACCAGCGGAAGGGTGGGGCGCGGGCAAATGCCCGGTCGCGGCCCCGGTTGCCCCCAATCAGCTGGGGCCTGCCCCGTCTCATCACGGGGTTGCGCTGTGCTAACGCCTCGCATCAGGAAACGGTTCCCGCAGACGTTGCGGGTTCCTTGAAAAACTGCGGCCGAGTGGTGGGCTGGAGGTTGGCACAATGGCTTGGTTCGGCGGGTTGCGGCGCGGACACGACGGAACCACGGCGGCTTGAACACGTTTTGCCCGTGTATCGGACGCGCGCCGCCAACAGGAGCCTGCACAGAATGACCGCCGAAAACCAACCCGTTGCCGAAATGATCGACGCCACAACAGAGCTGCTTGAGGAAGACAGCATCAGCGTTGCGGACGTTGTGGAGGATCTGGGCCACTCATCGATGTCGGCGACCCTGCTGCTCCCTGCAATGGCGGTCGTGTCCCCTCTCAGCGGGGTGCCGCTATTCTCCACAATCTGCGGGATGTTGATCTTCCTGATTGCGGGTCAGATGGCATTGGGACGCGATCATCTTTGGTTGCCGGATTGGCTTCGCAGGCAGCGGGTCTCCTCTGACCGTGCGCGAAAGGTTCTGGGGCCGATGCGCCGCATGGCGCGGTTTCTGGACCGTCACACGGAGGCCCGCGTCAAGATTTTGCTGCGGCAGCCTTTTCTGACAATCCCACGGGTCATCTGCGCGCTCTGCGGGCTGGCAATGCCCTTTCTGGAACTGGTGCCGTTCAGTTCCTCCACACTGGGGATTGTCGTCAGCAGCCTCGCCGTTGCGATGTTGACCCGCGACGGGTTGGTGATGCTGGTGGCCCTGCTGTTGCTGGCGACGGCGGCGGTCGGCCTGCCGTATCTGCTGCTCTGATGTCAGGTCATCCGGGCCGTTGATGACGTCGCCGCACCTGTGCCGGGCGGCCTGGGATGGACAGAGCCGCATCACCGCGCGCGCTTCGGCTGATCACCTTGCCGCGTGAAATCACCGCAAGGCGCGCAGGCCGCAGACGCAGCGCCTCGGTCGGAGTGGCGGCATCCAGCACCACCAGCGATGCACGGTCACCTTTCTTCAGCCCATAGCCCTCCAGCCCCATGATGGCGGCATTGCTGTCGGTCACCATGGTGAAGCAATGGGCCATCTCATTCGGGTGGGTCATCTGCGCCACATGCATCCCCATGAAGGCCACATCCAGCATGTCCCCGGTGCCTAGGCTGTACCAGGGATCCAGCACGCAGTCCTGCCCCCAGCCCACCGTGACACCTGCCTCCAGCAGTTCCTTCACCCGCGTCAACCCGCGTCGTTTGGGGAAACTGTCGTGCCGTCCCTGCAACACGATATTGATCAGCGGATTGGGAATGGCCGGAATCTCAGCCTCAGCGATCAGCGGCAGCAGCTTGGAGACGTAGTAATTGTCCATCGAATGCATGGAGGTGAGGTGACTGCCTGCAACGCGTCCCTGTAACCCGTGTCGCAGGGTTTCCTGCGCCAGGGTCTCAATATGACGCGAGTGGGGGTCATCGGTCTCGTCGCAGTGGATATCAACCTGCAAACCCCGATCCGCCGCGATCTTGCAAAGGTCACGCAAAGAGTCCGCGCCGTCCTGCATGCTGCGTTCGAAATGTGGGATGCCACCGACCACATCGACCCCCATATCCAGCGCGCGGATCAGGTTTTTGCGCCCGTTTTCAGCGCGATAGAGCCCATCCTGTGGGAAGGCGACCAACTGCAGGTCGATATACTCCTTCACGGCCTCGCGCACCTCCAGCATCGCGGTCACGCCCCGCAGGTGGTCGGGGGTGGTATCGACATGGGTGCGGATCGCCAGCAACCCCATGCTGGCCGCCCAGTCGCAATAGGTCAACGCGCGGCTGACCATATCCTCAACACTGGCCTCCTCGCGCAGCTCCCCCCAGAGACTGATCCCCTCCAGGAGCGTGCCGGAGGCGTTGACCCGTGGCAGCCCGTAGGACAACGTCGCATCCATATGGAAATGCGGATCGACAAAGGGCGGCGCGACCAGATCGCCGCTCGCCTCGATGGTCTCTCCGGCTGTCGCGTCAATGGAGGGCGCCACCTCGGTGATGGTGTCACCGGTGATGCCGATATCCGCGATAGAGCCATCGGGCAGGGTGCCGCCCTTGATCAACAGGTCCAACATCATCTTTCTCCCTTGTTGAATGGCACCATCAGCGCGGCAGGCACCTCGGCGCGGCGCGACATCAGGATCAGCGCCAATATCGACAGAATATAGGGCAGCATCAGGAACAGCTGATAGGGCACCACCGCGCCGATCCCAGTTTGTTGCAGGCGGATCTGCAGCGCATCAAAGGCTGCAAAAAGGATCGCCCCCAGCACCGCCTTGCCCGGCCGCCACGCGCCAAAAACCACCAGCGCAATGCAAATCCAGCCGCGCCCATTCACCATATCGAAGAAAAAACTGTCAAAGGCAGAGAGCGTCAGGAACGCGCCGCCCACCGCCATAAACCCGCTGCCGACCACCACCGCGCCCATGCGGATCGCGGTCACCGACAGCCCCTGCGCGGCCACTGCCGACGGGTTCTCGCCTGCGGCCCGCACAGCAAGGCCCAGCGGCGTGCGATACAGCGTATAGGCGCACAGCCCGGCCAGCACAAAGGCGGCATAGGTCAGTGGTGTCTGGGAAAACAGCGCCGGGCCAAGTAGTGGCAGATCCGCCAGAAACGGGATTTCATAGGGTTGGAAGGCGTCGATCTTGGGCGGCGATGACACCTCCGGCAGCACCACGCGGTAGGTGTAGAAGGTCAGGGAGGTGGCCAGAAGTGTCAGCCCGATGCCCACCACATGCTGCGACAGCCCAAAAGGCACGCTGAGCGTGGCATGTAGCAGGCCAAAACCCATGCCGGTCAGCAGCGCCACACCAACCCCGCCCCAGAGCGGCAGTCCGGCCCAGACGGCAATCCAACCGGAGAAGGCGCCAGCCACCATGATCCCCTCAATCCCAAGGTTCAGCACCCCGGCGCGTTCGCAGATCAGCTCTCCCAATGTGGCGAAAATCAGCGGGGAGGCGATGCGGATGGCGGCGGCCCAGAAGCTGGCGGAAAACAGGATTTCGAGAATGTCCATCTCAGTCCCTCCGCAGCCGGAATTTGCTCAGAAGGATCGCCAGCACCATCAGCAGCAGAGCAGAGGCCAGCATGATATCGGCCAGATAACTCGGCACCCCGGCAGCCCGGCTCATACTGTCCGCACCGACAAAAATCGCCGCAACAAACAGCGCTGCAAAAACAACTCCTATGGGATGCAGCAGCGCCAGCATTGCAACAACGATGCCCGTGTAGCCAAAACCGGGGCTGAGATCGAGCGTCAGCGCCCCTTTCAGACCCGCCACCTCGGAATAGCCCGCCAACCCGGCCAGCCCCCCTGATAGCAGCGCGGTTTTCAGGATCACCCGCGTCACTGGAATACCCGCAAATCGAGCGGCCTCGGCGTTCTGGCCAACTGCGCGCATCTCATAGCCCAGGGTTGTGCGGGTATTGATCACCCAGATCGCGACCGCCGAAATCAGCGCCAGCGCAAACCCCCAGTGCAGCCGCAGACCGTCCACCACTCGGGGTAGCCGTGCGTCGGGGCTGAGCCGGGGGGATTTCGGCCAGCCCATCCCCATCGGATCCTTCAGCGGTCCTTCCAGCAGGTAGGAGACAAACAGTAGAAAAATGAAGTTGAACAAAAGCGTGGTGACCACCTCATCCACCCCCAGCCGCGTTTTCAGCAGCGCAGGCCCCAGCAATAGCGCCGCCCCGGCGACCATCGCGGCCAGACCCAGAAGCGGCAGTAGCAGCGGGGCAGGCAGGGATAGCGCGCCGGTGCCCAGCACAACTGTGATCACCGCCCCGGCATAAAGCTGCGCCTCAGCGCCGATATTCCACAGCTTGGCGCGAAAGGCGACGGCAATGGCGAGGCCGGTAAAAATCAGCGGCGTTGCCCGGTTCAGCGTCTCAAGGAGCGCAAATTTCGACCCGAACGCGCCGGTCAGGATCAGGCCAAAGATCGACAGCGGCTCTCCGCCCGCGATCTGCGCCAGCAGCGCGGCAATGGCAAAGGTCGCCAACAGCGCCAGCGCAGGCGGCATCAGCCGCCGCGGCCAGCTTGGCGCGGCAATCGGTTCAAGCCGCATGGCCATCCTCCGTCTGTGGCGTATCAAAGCCATGACCGGCCATCCAAGCCCCCAGGTCTTCTGGCTGTTTAGAGCCTCGGGCAAACCCGGGGCTTAGACGCCCTTCGCTGATCACATGGATCACATCAGAAAGCTGCATGATTTCATCCAGATCCTCGGATATCAGCAGAACCGCCGCACCCCGGGCGCAGGCTTTGGCCAGCTGTTCATGCACATAGGTAACCGCGCCAATATCCAGCCCGCGCACCGGCTGATTGGCGAGGATGATCTGCGGGGCCTGCTCCAGCACGCGGCCAAGGATCAGCTTCTGCATATTGCCACCGGACAGCAGCCGAATGCGGGTGTCCGGGCCGGGGCAGCGGACATCATAGCCCGCGATCACGGTCTTGGCGAAGTCACGCGCGGCCCGCCAGTCAAGCCAGCCCCGGTGGCTGAAACGGGTGGCGTAGGTTTCAAGGATTGCATTCTCCGTCAGATCGAAATCCGCGATTGTCCCGGTTTTGTGACGATCTTCGGGAATGCGGGCGATACCGGCGGTGATGGCTTTGCGTGGTGTCCAGTTGGCAATATCGCCGCCATTCAGGACCAAGCTGCCAGTTTGCGGCGAGATCAGGCCTGAGACCAGGTCAGACAGCGCCGCCTGTCCATTGCCGGAAACCCCGGCCAGCCCTGTGATTTGCCCTGCCGCCAGATCCAGCGAGACCCGCTGCAATCCGGGGGCTGCGCCGATGGTGGGGGTGGTGACGTCGCGCAACTGCAACAGGGCAGGGCCGGGTGTGTTGGCGACAAATTTCGCGGGCACCACATCGGCCCCGACCATCAGCGCAGCCAGTTCGTCACTGTCAGTGTCAGCGGACAGTCGTTCGGCCACCAGTCTGCCATGGCGCAGCACCAGAACCCGATCTGAAATCGCCATCACCTCATGTAGTTTATGCGAGATGAAGATCACGGACAGCCCCAAGCTGATCGCTTCGCGCAGGGTCGCAAACAGCGCGTCGGCCTCCTGCGGCGTCAGAACCGCCGTCGGCTCATCCAGGATGAGGATCCGGGCGTCCCGGTAGAGCGCCTTCAGGATCTCAACCCTCTGACGCTCGCCAACGGTGAGCCGCGAAACCTTTGCGTTGGGATCGACCTTCAGGTGAAACTGCTCGGCCAGCGCGCGAATGCGGGCCTTGGCTAAGCCCTGCCCGCAGGCCGAAACCCAACAGCGGCTCCACACCAAGGGTGATGTTTTCCCAGACTGTCAGATTGTCCGCCAGCGTGAAATGTTGATGCACCATGCCGACGCCGCCATCTAGCGCTGCGCGCGGCGCACCGGGCGGCAGGGGGGCGCCAAACAGCTCCACGCCGCCGCCATCCGCCGTGTACTGACCAAACAGAATGTTCATCAGCGTGGTCTTGCCCGCCCCGTTTTCCCCAAGCAAGGCAATGACTTCGCCCGGAAACAGATCAAAGCTCACGTCATCGTTTGCGGTGACATTGCCAAAGCGTTTGGTGATGTTCTGCAGGCGCAACACCGGGGCGTTGCCCGGTGCCGCCGCCATTTTATCCGACGCCATGCGCGGCCCCCTGTCAGGAGGACGCAGGCTCAGCGTCGTTGATTTCCACCTCGTAGGAGCCATCCTTGATGGCCGCCGTGCGGCTGGCGATCAGGTCCAGTGCCTTTGGGGGGATCTTACCTTCAAAGGTGCCAAATGGGGCCAGCGAGGCGCCACCCTCCTTCATGAAGGAATAGACGCCATAGTCCGCCGCGGTGAAGCTGCCGTCACGCACCTTGGCAATTGCGGCATCTAACGTTGGCTCAAAATGCCACAGGGCCGAGGCCGCCACCGTGTCGGGGTAGTCGCCCTGTGTGTCGATTACATTGCCGATGGCCAGAACGCCCTTTTCCTTGGCTGCATCCGACACCCCGAAGCGTTCCGCATAAAGCATGTCGGCGCCGTTCTCGATCATCGCAAAGGCGGTTTCTTTGGCCTTTGGCGGATCAAACCAGCTGCCGATGAAGGAGACCTGGAATGTGATATCGGGATTCATCTCCCGCGCACCCGCCATAAAGGCGTGCATCAAGCGGTTCACCTCAGGGATGGGAAAGCCGCCGACCATGCCGATATTGCCGCTCTCGGACATAGCACCAGCCACGATACCCGACAGGTAGGACGCATCCTGAATATAATTGTCGAACACTGCCAGATTGGGCAGGGCGGGATCTTCCTTGAAAGAGCTTCCCATCAGGAAGGCCACATGGGGGTAATCTGCGGCCACTTCGCGGGCCTCGGCCTCAACGCCAAAAATCTCACCGATGATCAGTTTGTGGCCCTGTTCGGCATACTCCCGCATCACGCGCGGGTAATCGGTGTTCGAGGTGTTCTCGGAGAACGTATAGGTGATGTCACCGCGATTCTTTGCTGCGAGGGCGGCAACGTGGATGCGGCTGACCCACTGTTGCTCGACGGGCACCGTGTAAATGCTCAGCAACCTTGATCGGTTCTGCGGCCTGTGCCTGCCCAGCCAGCGAGGGTCCGAGCCCAACGGTCAGCGCGCCAGCGGCACAGCTGAGCAGAAATTGGCGGCGCGACATCCGCGCGCGGGTCTTGGTCGATGTCATGTCATTTCCCCCTGTCGATGGCCCTGCGATGTTGCAGGCTCTTTCGGAACGTCGCCGGTCAAGCCCGCGTGGTATCGACGCTAGGGGCTCGGTCGTGAGCCCGGCAATACGCGCCATATGTTCCGCAGGGGAAACTATAGGGGGGCGCTTCTCTTTTCGGCAAGGACGAATTCAAATATCAAAATTTGTGCGTTATTTGAACGGCTTGCTAGGGGTGGATTGCTGGCAGCGGAGGTCCGTCTCAGGGTGCATTGCCATGCCAAGGCCGGACCGATATCCCTGATGCAGACCCGCCCTCCGGCGTGGCCGTCACCGAACGAGGAACATATGACACAGATCGAACGCAGCCATACCGGCCCCCGCATGAGCCAGATCGTCAAACATGGCGAGACCATTTATCTGGCCGGTCAGGTCGGCACCGCAGGCGCCAGCGTTGCTCAGCAGACGCAGGATTGCCTCGACAAGATCGACACGCTGCTGGCCGAGGCAGGCAGCGACAAATCCCGCATGCTGCAATGTACGATCTGGCTCTCGGATATGGCCAACTTCGCAGCGATGAACGAGGTGTGGGACGCTTGGGTGCCTGAGGGCGCGGCCCCGGCACGGGCCTGCGGTGAAGCCAAGCTGGCACGGCCCGAACTGCTGGTCGAGATGATCGTGGTGGCTGCTGTCTGACGTCCTCAGCTGCAGAAGGCCCCCGGGATATGCGCGGGGGTCTTAATCGTCTGTTGTGGCGGCAGGCTTAGCGCCGCCGCAGCAGCCAGATGAAGAACACACCGCCAACCAGTCCGGTGACTAGCCCGATCGGCATATCCTCCGGGGCCATCAGAGTGCGGGCGGCAATATCGGCGGCGACCAAGAACAGCCCGCCAAACAGCGCCGAGACCGGCAGCACCCGGCGATGATCACCGCCGACGACTAGCCGGGCCACATGTGGCACGATCAACCCGACAAAGCCGATCATGCCGGAAAACGCGACCATCACCCCGGTGATCAGCGCACCGACGCAGAAAGTCATCAGGCGAAACCGTGCCACCGGGATGCCCAGCGTCGTGGCCGTCTCGTCCCCGACCGTCATCGCGTTCAGATCGCCGGAGCGGGACCAGAGCCAGCCGCCGCAGAGCACCAGCACTACCAGAGGATAGGCCAGATGATTCCACTGAGCGAGGCCAAGCCCCCCCAGCATCCAGAAGACCACCGTATGCGTGGCGCGCGGATCGCCTAGGAAAATCAGCACATTGGCCCCTGCCATAACGACAAAGGACACCGCTACACCCACCAGCACCAGCCGGTCTGCGGTGGTCGCCTCGGCAAAGCGGGAAACAGCCAACACCAGCGCCGTGGCCGCAAGGGCGCCGACAAACGCCAGCAGAGGCACCGTCAGCAGCCCCAGAAACAATCCGGTATGCAGCAGCGCCAGAATCGCACCAAAGGCGCCGCATGCGGAGATGCCCAGCAGATGCGGATCGGCCAGCGGGTTGCGGGTCACCGCCTGCAGGCTGGCCCCCACCATGGCAAGCCCGGCGCCGACCATCATCGCCAGCAGGGCGCGTGGAAACCGGATGTCCCAGACAATCGCTGCCTGTCCCTTGCTCCAGCTCACATCAAATACACCGTCTGCCGCAAGCGCTGATCCGTGTGTCAGCTTGTGGGCGACGATACCCCAGACGGAGGTCAGCGGAATGCCAACCGCGCCCACAGAAACGGCAATCGATAGGGTCAGGGCCGTCAGAACGGCCCCGCCCAGAATCCAGGCCAGCCGCCCGCGCAGGCGCCGCCGGGCGCGCGCGCTGAGGCGCGGCTCAGATGCGGGATGTGCGTGGGCGGTAGGCATATCAGTTGCTTACCGCATCCGTGCGCGCCGCGTCAAAGCTGGTGGCCAACGTCTTGATCGCGCGGATGTTGCGCGGGCCAGGCGTGGCTTCGACGTACTCAAGGGTTACAAAACGGTCGTTCTTCACCGCGTCGATCTCTGCAAAGGCCGGGTTGCTCCGCATGAAGGCACGCTTCTCTTCAGCCGTGACCGACCCGTAGTTCACGATGACGATCACCTCGGGATTGCGCTCCACCACGGCCTCCCAAGTCACGGTGGCCCAGCTTTTCTCCAGATCATCCATGATGTTGCTGCCGCCTACCGCCTCGATCAGCGCGGTGGGCATGGCGTATTTGCCTGCGGTGAACGGCGTGTCCTCGCCGCTGTCATAGACAAAGATGCGCAGCGGGTCGCTGGCCTCGGCACGATCCTTGGCAAAGGCTGCCAACTCGTCCTTGTACCCCGCAACCAATGCCTCGGCGGTGTCTTCAACGGCAAAGATCCGCCCGAGGTTCAGCAGGTCATTATACATGTCATCCATGCTGACCTTGGCCTTCTCGCCGATGTGAATGCAGCTTTCGGTCAGCTCATAGACCTTGATGTCAAACGGGGCGAGGGTTTCTGGCGTGACTTCTCCGCCCACCTTCATGCCGTAGTTCCAGCTAGGCAAAGAAGAAATCCGCATCGGCGCCGATCAGCACCTCCTTTGAGGGGTATTTCGCCGACAGCTCCGGCAATTCCGCAACGCCTGCGCGCATCACCGGATCCAATGTCTTCCAGCCGGAAATCCCGGTGTAGCCCACCATCCGGTCGGCCAACCCCAGCGCCAGCATCATCTCGGTTAGATTAACGTCATTGGAGATGGCACGTTGCGGCGGGGCATCAAATGTCACGCTGCGGTTGCAGCTCTCTACCGTGGTCTCTGCCTGCGCCATCGGGGCGAGGGAGACGGCCATAACACCGGCGGCGAGCAGCTGCGTCACTGTGGGAAAACGGGCAGTCATAGTCAGGGGTATCCTTATGAAACAGGGAGGTGAAAGGTCAGGTGATCCTGCCCGGAGGGGGTCAGGGTTTCGCGTCTGGCAGCGACGTTGAAGACCCGGCTAACGGTGTCCTCGCTCAGCACGTCCTGCGGCGCACCAAAGGCCAGCTGGCGGCCCTCGGACATCAACAGAATTTCGTCACAGGCACCGGCTGCGATGTTCAGATCATGCAGGCTGGTGACAATGGTCACATCCAGATCCCGGATCAGGTCCAGCACATCCAGCTGATGGCGGATATCCAGATGGTTTGTCGGCTCATCCAGCACCAGAAGTGCGGGTTCCTGCGCCAGTGCCCGCGCCACCATGACCCGCTGACGTTCGCCACCCGACAGGGTGCCAAAGGCCCGGTCAGCCATGCTGTATAGGTCGAGACGGTCCAGCATCCCCTCAATGATCGCCGCATCGCGCGCGCCCGGCGTTGCAAACCCGGAGCGATAGGGCGCCCGTCCGAGGGCAACGATCTCCGCCACGGTCAGGGCAAAATCGGTGGGTTGTTCCTGCAGCACGGCAGCAACGCGCTGTGCTGCAGCCTTTGGAGTCAGGGCCCAGATATCACTGTCACCAACCTCAACCGTGCCGCTGCGCGGTTGGTTGAAGCGGTAGATCACCCGCAGCAGGCTGGACTTTCCGGCACCATTGGGGCCAACCACACCCATCACACGGCCCGCATCCAGATGAAAGCTGACCGGATGCAGGATCAGCGGTGCCGTACGGCCCGGCCCCCAGCTGACGTCTGTCACAGTGAGCGCGGCTGCGGTCATTCGGCAGGCTCCATCGGCGCGGTTGTTTTTGCCATGTCGGCTTTTGTCGGGGCGGCGGGGAACAGGGCCGGGATGCGCGACAGAGTGGAGCGGCGCAGTTTTCCGGGGCGATCAACCGAACTGCACCAACCGTCCGCGAGCACCTTGTAGAGATCGGCAAAATGCAGAATGTCCGTCAGATCGTCCTGAAGGTTAAGATCGCCAAACACATAGCTGGCCTTGCCCTCGGCCTGAAATCCGACAGTGCAGGGATGGCTGCATCCGGCCATACAGGCCACGCCCGCCACCTCCACCACGGTATCGCCGCGCCGGTCAAGCTCGCTGCGCAAGGCGTCAATCAATTGCGGCCCCGGACGGGTGCCGGGGTCTGTCCCTTTGCAGGATGTACACACCAGAATGCGGTGCCGTGCTGTCCCGTCCATAGCGCCCTCCGCGCAATCCGATCAGGGGACAAAGAGGGAAGGGGACCAGCCACGCCAAAGCGTCGTGCCGCATCATCCTGCCCGCCGGAACACCCCGTCCGGTTCAATAGGTTTCCTGTGGATGGCAGGTCTCCTGACTTGCGGGTTGCTGCGGGCCTCGGCCTTCCCGGCCCAAAGGCCAGTGGTCTATCGAGGTCGCTCACCGCTCACAGTTGCGGGGGCAGTCGTGGATTTGGCGCCTTTTGGCTACACCACACCACGTTCCCTTTTCATCCCGTGACCGCTTTGGGGCCGTGGGAACCATCTGCGACTTTGGGTAGATTTCTCGCCAAGGTTTGTAAAGAAAAATCATCACCGCTGCACAGTCGGGCGCAAGCGGGGCTGCCTTTCAGGGGGTGTCGGCCGCGATCAGCTCACCATTTGGGCTGAGCCGGGGGCGGGGCAGGTGCTGCAACAGCGATGCGACACGTTGGCGGCAGTGTTCTCCGGCCCAGTCATTGGGATGAAAGCGGGGCGGCAAATCAGGATGCCGCAACACCACACGGCGCCAGCGATGCACGATCAGGGTGCGTAGCGTGGCGATCTGTGCCGGATCAAGGGCATTTGTATCCGCATCAAGCTCCGGCGGTTTGACGCCGCATAAGGTACTGTCGAGCCGGGCACAGGCCAGTTTCAGAGCCTCTGGGAACAGCCGCTGGCGCAGCCAGTCAGGCACCGCCAGATCCGGTTGATCGACCACCAGAAATCGGTCCCTTTCCCGTGGCAGGGGGCCATGGCCCAGCACGGTAGAGCGGTTGACCGCGACGTAATTTGGCTGCTGCAACAGCGCATCCAGCGCGCCGCCTTGCCCGTCCTGTGCAATCAGCAGATGCCAGTCATCGGGGGTGGGTGTCGCCGGGGCATAGATGCGCGGGGTGACAGCGGCGGACTGGCTGCGGCCCATCGGGGTCAGAAAATGCACCGACGCGCGGCCTGAGCGCGTGCTGTCGATCCAGCCGTCCTTGCGCAGCCGGTGCAAGGCAACACGGATTGCCTCAGGCTTGATCCCCATCGGGGTGATAATCCGGGTGAGGGCGCTGCCGCCAATCTGGTCCCCGTCCCGCTGCGCCAGATCGCCAAAAAGCGAGACGATAATCGACCAGACCCGCTGATTCTGCGGATCGCTCAGGGCAGCTACGGTGGTGTCGAACCAGGAGGTCTGTGCGTCGGTCATATATAATAGATAAGTCGCCCGGCCCGGATAGGCCAGACCGGACGACCGTCTGATGACAGGGGCCGATCAGAACGCGTTCATGGTCAGCAGGTCATATTCGGCGGCAACTTCATCATCCTGATTGGTCAGGGTGACATGCCAGCGCACCTCGCCGTATTCCTCGTTGCGAGGGGTCTTCTTCTTGACGGTCAGGCGCACCTTGATGCTGTCGCCCGCGGAAACAGGCTTCATGAACCGCAGATTGTCGAGCCCGGTATTGGCCAGCACCGGCCCCTCATCAGGTTGCACAAAAAGGCTGGCTGCAAAGCTGATCAACAGATACCCATGGGCCACACGACCGGGGAAGAACGGGTTCCGCGCGGCAGCTTCGTCATCCATATGGGCGTAGAAGGTATCGCCGGTGAAATGGGCAAAGGTCTCGATGTCCTCCAGCGTGATCTGGCGCGCAGCACTGTGCAGGGTTTCTCCCAACTGCAGGTCACCGAACTTGCGGGTAAAAGGATGCACCTTGGCGGCGATCTCTGTGCCACCCGGCACCCATTGTTCGCCAATTGCTGACAGGATGTCGGGCGAGCCCTGAATGGCGGTGCGCTGCATATAGTGTTTGACGCCGCGCACTCCGCCCAGCTCCTCGCCGCCGCCAGCACGACCTGGCCCGCCATGCACCATATGGGGCAGGGGGGAGCCATGGCCCGTCGATTCCTTCATCGAGTCGCGGTTGTTGAAGTAGAGCCTGCCGTGGTACGCGCCCGCACCAATGGCAACCTCGCGGGCGACGTCCGGGTCATGGGTGATGACTGAGGCCACCAGCGAGCCCTGGCCGCGGTTGGCAAGGTCGATGGCGTGGTCCAGATCGCGGTAGCCCATAATGGTAGAGACGGGGCCGAAGGCCTCGGTGTCGTGCACGCGGCTCGCATTGTCCGGGTCGGCGCAGTGGAACAGCATCGGCGGCACAAAGGCGCCTTTGTCTGCGTCTGCACCGTCAACGGAGAAGTTTTCCGGGTCGCCAAAGACGCGCTCGGCTTCCTGGCCGATGATCGCGGCCTTTTCCAGCACGTCGCGTTTCTGGCTGTTTGAGACCAGCGCGCCCATGCGGGTGGTTTCCAGCCGGGGATCGCCGATCTGGGTCTTTGCCAGGCGGGCAGAAAGTGCTTCGATCACCGCCTCCACCTGCGCCTCCGGCGCGATAATGCGGCGAATTGCAGTGCACTTCTGGCCCGCCTTGGTGGTCATCTCGCGGCTGACCTCCTTGACGAACAATTCAAATTCTGGCGTTCCCGGTTGCGCATCAGGACCAAGGATGGATGCGTTGAGGCTGTCCTGTTCGGCCACAAAGCGAATGGAGTTTCTCAGGATCACCGGGTTGGCACGCAGCTTCAGCGCGGTATCGGCGGAGCCGGTGAAACTGACCACATCCTGCATGCCAAGATGGTCGAGCATATCGCCAAGGCCACCGGACACCAGCTGCAACGCGCCCTCGGGTAGAATGCCGGACTCCAGCATCAGCCGCACCGCCAGCTCTGTGACATAGCAGGTCGCAGTGGCTGGTTTCACAATGGCGGGAACACCGGCCAGCAGGGTTGGAGCCAGCTTTTCCAGCATCCCCCAGACCGGGAAGTTGAAGGCGTTGATATGTACCGCAACCCCTTGCAATGGCGTGCAGATATGCTGGCCAAGGAAGGTACCATTGCGCGACAGCTGCTCAACATCACCGTCCAGATAGACATGGGCATCCGGCATCTCGCGCCGTCCCTTGGAGGCGAAAACGAACATGGTGCCGATGCCGCCGTCGATATCGATCATATGGTTGGCCTGCGTGGCGCCAGTATCGAATGACAGATCATAAAGCGCTTGTTTGTGCTGGTTCAGATGCGCCGCCAGCGCCTTCAGCATCCGGGCGCGATCATGGAAGGTCAGTTTGCGCAAGGAGGGGCCGCCCACCGTGCGGGCATAATCCAGCATCCCCTGCACATCCAGCGCGTCATTGCCCGCCTGCGCAAGCGGCGCACCCGTAATTGCACTGGCAATGCTGCGCGCGCCTGCACCCGGTTCAATCCACTGGCCAGCGGCAAAACTGGAAACATCAAGAAGGCTCATGGGCGGGTTCCTTTGCGTCTGGACCGGGGGCTGCACGGTCTGAATATGAGAAGTCGTAAATATATTGACCAACCGGTCGGTTTATGCAAGGTCTTTGTCAACAACTGCACGAGGGGAGGCGCTGCAATGTCTGAAACGCTGTTGGTGGAGGACCACGGGACATGGGTGGAAATCACCCTGAACCGTCCGGACCGGTTGAACAGTTTCACCGAGGAGATGCACCACGCCCTGCGCGCAGCCCTTGAGGCGGCCCGTGATGGCGGTACCCGTGCGGTGCTGCTGACCGGGGCCGGGCGCGGGTTCTGCGCCGGGCAGGATCTGGGCGACCGCGATCCGCGCAAGATGGACGGGCCGCCTGATCTGGGCCACACCGTCCGCACCTTCTATGCGCCGCTGGTGAACCTGATCCGCTCGCTCAACTTTCCGGTCATTTGTGCCGTGAACGGCGTCGCAGCCGGGGCAGGGGCCAATCTGGCGCTGGCCTGCGATGTGGTCCTCGCAGGGGAGAGCGCCAAGTTCATCCAGTCGTTTTCCAAGGTCGGCCTGATCCCGGACACCGGCGGCAGCTGGCATCTGCCGCGGCTGCTGGGCGAGGCCCGCGCCAAGGGGTTGGCGCTGACCGCCGAACCTCTGCCAGCCAAGACAGCCGAAGACTGGGGCCTGATCTGGAAGGCGCTGCCGGATGCCGATCTGATGACCGAGGCCCGCGCCATGGCGGAGAAATTCGCAAATGGCCCGACGCTGGGTCTGGGGCTGACCAAACAGACGATTCAGGCCGCCGCCGTCAACACGCTGTCTGATCAACTGGAGATCGAAGCTGACGCGATGAAGACCTGCGGAGAAAGCGCGGACTACGCCGAGGGCGTCGCGAGTTTCCTTGAAAAACGAGCGCCTGCGTTCAAGGGTAAGTGACCATGACGCCAAAAGACCGCGCAGAAAAATCCGCCGCTGCCATGTGGGCGGGCGACCATGCCTCCAAATGGGCGGGCATGGAGATCACCCATGTGGACGAGGGCGAGGCCACGCTGGAGCTGATCGTGGCCCAGCACCACTGCAACGGCCATGGCATCTGCCATGGCGGGGTGACGTTCATGCTCGCCGACAGTGCCTTTGCCTTTGCCTGCAACAGCCGCAACCAATCGACGGTGGCGCAGCACAATGTGGTCAGCTTTACCGCGCCGGGGCGGCTGGGCGACCGGCTGATTGCCAAGGCACATGAGGTCTCCCTGACCGGGCGCAGCGGCATTTACGACGTGACAGTCAGCAACCAGAACGGCCAACAGATTGCTGAATTTCGGGGCTTCTCCCGCGCGATAAAGGGCCAGTTGTTTGATGAATAAGCTGTATTGCAAAGACGAGCTGTGGAGGACGCCATGAAAGACCTGACCCCAAACAAGGCGGATCTCGATCCGATTGAGATTGCCTCCATCGACGAAATCCGCGCCCTGCAGCTGGACCGGCTGAAATGGTCGTTGCGCCATGCCTATGACAATGTACCGATGTACACGCAGCGCTTTGACGAGGCGGGGGTGCATCCCGATGACCTGCAACAGCTCTCTGATCTGTCGAAGTTCCCATTTACCTATAAAAATGACCTGCGGGACAACTACCCGTTTGGCCTGTTTGCTGTGCCACGCAGTGAGATCACGCGCCTGCATGCGTCCTCCGGCACCACAGGCAAGCCGACCGTGGTGGGCTATACGGCGAATGACATCAGCAATTGGGCCGATCTGGTGGCACGCAGCCTGCGCGCCTCCGGCCTGCGCAAGGGCGATATGGTGCATAACGCCTATGGCTACGGGTTGTTCACCGGCGGTCTTGGCGCGCATTATGGGATCGAACGGCTGGGCGCCACTGTTGTTCCGATGTCGGGTGGCCAAACCGAGAAGCAGGTGGGCCTGATCACTGATTTCAAACCCGACGGCATCATGGTGACGCCCTCCTACATGCTCAACATTCTGGAGCAGTATCACAAGGTTGGCATGGACCCGCGCGACTGCTCGCTGAAGGTGGGCATCTTTGGCGCTGAACCCTGGACCGATGCGATGCGTCGCGAGGTTGAAGAGGCCTTCGATATGCACGCGGTTGATATCTACGGCCTGTCCGAGATCATGGGGCCGGGTGTGGCCAATGAATGTGTTGAGACCAAAGACGGCCCGGTGATCTGGGAGGACCACTTCCTGCCCGAAATCATCGACCCGCAGACCGGCGAGGTACTGCCGGATGGAGAGCTGGGCGAGCTGGTCTTTACCACCCTCACCAAAGAAGGCCTGCCAATGGTGCGTTACCGCACCCGCGACCTGACCCGACTGTTGCCGGGTACCGCGCGTTCCATGCGGCGGATGGAGAAGATCACCGGCCGCAGCGATGACATGATCATCCTGCGCGGCGTCAACGTCTTCCCCAGCCAGGTCGAGGAGCAGCTGCTGGCGACCGGTGGCCTGGCGCCGTATTACCAGATCGAACTCTACAAATCGGGCCGCATGGATGCGATGCGGGTGTTTGTGGAGGCGACTCCGGACGCCACAGATGAGCTGAGCAAGACCGCAGCGGCGCGCATGCTGACCAAGCGGATCAAGGATATGGTTGGCGTCTCGACCGAAATCATCGTCGGCGAGCCGGGATCGGTGGAGCGCAGCCAGGGCAAGGCCAAGCGCGTTGTCGACAACCGCAGCAAGGAGTAACACGGCTTGGCCCGCACCATTGCAAAAGACCACGACGAGAAACGCGCCCAGATCTTGAAATCTGCGGCCAAAGTCTTTGCCGAGCAGGGATTTGACCGCGCGTCGATGACCCAGCTGGCGCGGGAATGCGGGATCTCCAAGGCCAATATCTACCACTATTACGATAGCAAGGATGCCGTATTGTTCGGCGTCCTTGATACCTATCTGAGCGATCTGCGCGATCGGGTCTGCGGTGTGGACGTCAGCGCGCTTTCCCCTGATCAGCGGCTGCGCCGCATCGTCTCGGAAATCCTGCTGGCCTATCAGGGGGCCGACCACGAGCATCAGGTGCAGATCAGCGCCATGGGAGCCCTGCCGGAAGAGCAGCAGAAACTGCTGCGCGCCTATCAGCGTGAACTGGTGCACCTTGTCAGTGACGCGCTTGCCGGGGTCGCGGCCGAGGGCATCGCCAAGGATCCGGCGAAGCTGCGCGCCGCCACGATGTCGGTCTTCGGGATGCTGAACTGGTATTACATGTGGAATTCCGGCGCCGGATCTGAGGCGCGCGAAGATTACGCGCAGATGGTGGCAGATCTGACCATGAACGGTATCCGATCACTGTAGCTGGCTGACCGGGTCAGTCCGGTGGTGGCGCTCTCCGGCGCCGGCAAAATAATTTACCCCAGACATGCAAAAGGCCGCCTGAAACGGGCGGCCTTAGGGTGATTCTATCCACAGATTTCCGTGGTCAGAATGTCTTTAGATGGATGGGCGCGGAAACTCCGCGCCGCGATCCTTACAGCAGTTCCAGCGAACCTGCGGACTGCTTGCCGTCACGACCAGTTTCCAGCTCGTAGGAAACTTTTTGGTTGTCGTTCAAACCATTAAGGCCCGAGCGTTCAACCGCAGAGATGTGTACAAACACGTCCTTGCCGCCAGACTCAGGCTCGATAAAGCCGTAGCCTTTTGTTGCGTTGAACCATTTCACGGTGCCATTGGCCATCCGAATTCTCCAGTATCTATCTCCCCGCAGGGTGCGGGATCGTAAGGCCTGATATCACAGAGTGACCGGCGCCACCATGCCCACAATGTCATAAGTTTTGCGAAGGATGGGGGCTGTGATCTCTCGGGCACGCTCTGATCCGCGTGCAAGAATCTTGTCGATCTCGTCCTGATGCTGCATCAGCCGGGCCATTTCGGTGGTGATCGGGCTCATTTTTGCAACCGACAGGTCGGCCAGCATCGGTTTGAACTCCGAAAACGCCTTGCCACCTACATCCGCCAGCACCTGTTCGACAGATTGCTCGGCCATGGCGGCGTAGATGTTGACCAGATTGCGCGCCTCAGGCCGCCCGTCCAGCCCCTCAACCTCGGAGGGCAGGGCGTCAGGGTCCGTCTTGGCCTTGCGGATCTTCTTGGCGATGGTGTCGGCATCATCGGTCAGATTGATGCGGCTGGCATCAGACGCATCCGATTTCGACATCTTCTTCGACCCATCCCGCAGCGACATCACGCGTGTGGCCGCGCCCTCGATCACCGGTTCGGTCAGCGGAAAGAAGTCGACGCCGTAGTCGTGATTGAACTTGGCCGCAATGTCGCGGGTCAGTTCCAGATGTTGCTTCTGATCTTCGCCCACAGGCACATGGGTGGCGTGGTAGACCAGAATGTCTGCCGCCATCAGCGCCGGATAAGCAAACAGTCCAAGCGAGGCGTTCTGCGCGTTCTTACCGGCCTTGTCCTTCCACTGGGTCATTCGCTGCATCCAGCCCATGCGGGCCACGCAGTTGAAGATCCACGCCAGCTGCGCGTGTTCGGGGACCTGGCTTTGGTTGATCAGGATCGACTGTTCAGGATCAAGCCCAGCGGCGATGAACCCGGCGCAAAGCTCGCGGGTGGATTTCTTCAGATCCGCCGGATCCTGCCAGACGGTGATCGCGTGCATGTCCACCATGCAATAGATGCTCTCTACGTCCTTGGCCTGCCAGTCCACGAACCGCTTCAGCGCGCCAAGATAGTTGCCAAGGTGCAGATTGCCCGATGGCTGGATGCCGGAAAACACGCGTGGCGTGAATGTGGTCTCGGTCATCAAGAAACTCCCGTCTGGAATTAGGATCCTCGCTGGCTTAACCATGGCGGGAACCATCGTCAACCGCGCGCGGATCAACCGGGCTGCGGGGCAGGGCGGCAGAGCAGGCAAGCAGGAGCAAGATCACAATGGACTACCAAAAAGAACCGTCTCCGGTGAATCCGCTGCCGCCGGTTGTGGTGGCGCTTGTGCTGATCATCATGGCGATCGAAGCCGGGTTTTCGCTTGGCGCGCGCGGGATCTTTGGCGGGCCTGAGGCGGTGGGCTGGCGGCTGGAGGCGATCCAGACCTATGCTTTCTCCTCGGAGGTGCTTTGGTGGATGTGGGACACGGGGCAATGGCCGACGGAGCATCTGATCCGCTTTGTCTCCTATTCCTTTGTGCATGTCGCCTTCACCCAGACGCTGTTTGTCTGCGTCTTCGTCCTCGCCATGGGCAAGATGGTGGGCGAGATCTTTGGTGATCTGGCCATGGTGCTGGTCTTTCTGGTCTCCGGCGTTGGCGGTGCTGTGGGCTATGCGCTGCTGACCCAGTCCTCGGTGCCGCTGATCGGTGGCTTTCCCGCCGTCTACGGGCTGATCGGGGCCTTCACCTATATCCTGTGGCGGCAATTGTCGCGTGTCGGCGCCCAGCAAAGCCGTGCCTTCACGCTGATCGCCTTTCTGATGGGGATCCAGCTGCTGTTTGGCCTGTTGTTCGGCGGCACGCTTGACTGGGTCGCTGACCTTTGCGGCTTTGCCACCGGCTTTGGCCTATCCTTCTTCCTCGCCCCGGGCGGCTGGGCCCGCATCCGCAACCGCATCCGCCGGGAGTAGGGGGGGATGTCGGTCGCAATGGGAGTTGTGCTGAACTTCCCACCTTCAGGTAGTTCTACAGCGTTTCCAGAGCGCTTGATCCCGTTGGCCTATCATCGCGCCATAGATCATTTCATCTAAACACTCATGCCTATAGTTCTCGTAGAGGTACTTCGCGTCAAGGACCAGAACGGAGTTACGGTTCACTATGAGCGGTATGGGATGAAGTCGAAAGCTCAAGCCTGCGCTTTTTAGGAAAGTCGAACTTCCGGGTTGAGAACGTGATATTTTCTCGACATCAAGCCCTAGTTGCGGTGCAAACTCCACATTCTTGATGTCGTCGAATCCATCAAGAAGCAGCACCCAAATATCAACATCCGCCAGGCTGGTTGGCTTGCGTGAGGAGAGCTGGCCTTTGGTATCTGACATCAAACTCGAGAACAGGGGGGATTTGAATATAGTTCTTCACCCTGCCAAAATATGAACGTCGACGGATTAATCCTCTGTTCGTAACGGGCTAATGTGTCGTTCTTCATCGAGCCCAAGGCGAAAGCGAAATATGCGACCAAAAACAGCAGGTAAACGCCCGCTAGTTTTATAGCCCAGCCTAGAGATCGTCTCATATTTAGTAACCTCAAAATTATTTCAATAACGTCGCAATATTGAAGAATCTTGCAGAGGGACAGTATTAGTCAACATCGGGAAGGAGCTTAAACCGGTCATGCAGCACCTGCTTGCAAAGCAATGGTTCTTATCTGATTGTTAAAGACCAGAGTGCGCACCCTTTACACGTGCTCTACACTCAGTCTCGCCATTCGAACCCATCACTCCGTGCCACCACCTCGCCGCACAGCACGTCTCAGATCTCCCAGGCGCACCGCGCCGATGATCTGGCCGACGCCGAAATAGACGACTGCGCCCAGCACGATCAGCGCCAACAGCGCGAGGTAGCGCCAGCTGGGCAGGTAGAACAGCCAGCCAAACTGCTGCACCACACCAAAGAGCACAGCGCCCATGATGGCGGAGGCGATGAGAATGCGCAGGCTCCTGTCGTAGAACCGCTGGTCGAACCGCGCGACCTCGCCCATGCGGCGGGCGCCCAACCACAGGCAGGCCACCATCGCCCAGCCCGCCACCGTAGCGGCAATTGCCGGGGCAATCCAGCCGACATAGGGTTTCAGACCAAAGGCCAGCACCGCATTGATCACCATCGCCACCAGCGCGTAGCGGAACGGTGACCGCGTATCCTCACGGGCGAAAAACAGCGGTTGCAGCACCTTTTGCAGCACGAATGCGGGCAGGCCCGCGCCATAGATGGCAACTGCCAAGGCAATAGCGGCCACATCCTCCGCCCCGGTTGCGCCACGCTCATAAAGAACGGAGACAAGCACCACAGGCACCGCTAGAAACGCGGCGGTTGAGGGCAGGGTAAGCAGCAAAGAAAACTCCCCCGCTCGGGAAAAGGCATCGCGCGCCCCGGCGTCATCCCCCGCCCGCAGGCGTCGTGACAGATCCGGCAGCAGCACAATCCCGATGGCAATCCCGACAACGCCGAGCGGCAGCTGATACAGCCGGTCCGCCACAAATAGCCAGCTCACCGCGTTTTCAATGTCAGAGGCCACCTGCTGCCCGACCACCAGATTGATTTGCGTGACCCCCATCGCCAGTGCTGCCGGTAGTGCCACCCGCACGAGGTTTTTCATCTGCGGTGTCCAGCGAGGCTTAGCCGGGGCGCAGGCGAATACCGGCACGACCAGCGGCGATCCACACCAGCGCCAACTGCGCGACACCGGCCACCGGGATGGTCCAGACCAGCCAGGTGATCACCGCGCCTCCCATCGTGGCCCCGGCAATCATCGCCGCACAGGCAAAGATATTAAGCAAGACAGGCGCCGCGGCTGCCGCTGCAAACCGCCCGGTGGCATTCAGCACACCAGAAAACAGCGCCGCCAGCGACATAAACAGAATATAGGGAAAGACGATCTGCCCATAGCCCACCGCCAGGTCAAACCGCGCATCGCCCACAAAACCGCCCGCCGTGGCCCAGACCAGTGCGGGCATGAACACCATGCCAAGCCCGACCAGCAGCAGAACCGTGATGGCCAGCAGGTTGAACGCCTCCTGCGCAAAGCCTTGCGGGTCATCTCCGCTCTCCAACCGCTTGGCAAACATCGGCACAAAGGCCGCGTTAAACGCCCCCTCGGCAAAGAAGCGGCGGAACATATTCGGCAGCCGGAAGGCCGCCACAAAGGCATCCATCAATGGGCCAGGGCCGATATAGGCGGTGATCAGGATTTCGCGCAGAAACCCCAGGATGCGGCTTGCCAGCGTCCAGAACCCGACGGTGAGAAAGCCTGACAGCAGTTTGATCGGCTTCATGATCCGGCCCGCTTTGCCCCTTCGGCGATGGCCTTGCGCAGCTTGGCCTCCAGCGATTTCTGCTTGGATTCGGCATAGTATTTCAACCCGAACATATCCTTCACGTAGAAGGCATCGACCACCTGCTCTCCATAGGTCGCGATAACCGCGTTGGCGATATAGATATTCGCCCCCGCCAGCGTGCGCGCCAGATCGTAGAGCAGACCGGGACGATCGCGCGTATCCACTTCGATGATGGTGTAAATCTCAGATCCGTCGTTGTCGAAGGTGATATGCGTGGGCACGTTAAACGCCCGCTCGCGCTTCTTGATCTTATCGCGGGACTTTAGCGCCTCGCCGGTGATCACCTCGCCCCGCAGGGTCTTGTGGATCATCTCGCGCAGTCGCGGCAGGCGCTCCGCCTCATAGGGGTGGCCTTCGGAATCCTGGATCCAGAAGGCATCGGTCACATAACCGTCCTTGGTCGTATAGGACCGCGCATCAACGACATTGGCGCCGACCAGTGCCAGCGCGTCGGCAATGCGGGCAAAGATGCCCGGGTGATCGGCCATGCAGAAACAGGCCCGCGTCGCATCGCGGTCTTCGTCAGGGTGCAGGCGGACAATCATCCCACCCGGATCATCCAGATCGGTCAGCTCCCGCAGCATCTCGGCGAAATCAATATGGGCGGTCACATGCAACCCCTGCCAATAGGGATCATAGTGGCGCGCGGTCTCCACCTTCAGCTCCGCCTTGGACCAGTCGGGCAGGGCGGCGCGCAGGGCCTTCTTGGCCTCCGTGCCGCGATGGGCGCGGTTCAGCGCCTCCATGCCGTTCTCCAGCGCCTCGCGGGTCTGGTTATACAGCGCGCGCAGCAGCGCTGCCTTCCAGTTGTTCCAGGTATCCGGGCCAACACCGCGAATATCGCAGACTGTCAGCAGCAGCAGCAGATCCAGCCGCTTGATCGTCTTCACCGCCTTGGCGAAATCACGCACCGTGCGCGGATCGGCGATATCGCGTTTCTGCGCCATATCCGACATCAACAAATGATAGCGCACCAGCCATTCCACGGTTTCGCTGTCGCTCTTGTTGAGGCCCAGCCGGGGCGCTACCCGCCGCGCAATCTGCGCTCCGAGGATCGAATGATCCTGCTCGCGCCCCTTGCCGATGTCATGCAGCAGCATGGCCACCAACAGCACCTTGCGGCTCAGCCCTTTGCGCAGGATTTCTGAGGACAGCGGTAGCTCATCCTCCAGCTCCCCCCGTTCAATCGCCGCGAAGTTGGCGATCACCTGAATGGTATGCTCATCCACGGTGTAGGAGTGGTACATGTTGAATTGCATCATCGCCACGATCGGCTCGAACTCCGGCACAAAGGCGCTGAGCACCCCCAGTTCGTTCATCCTCCGCAGTGCGCGTTCTGGGTTGCCGTGTTTCAGCAGCAGATCAAGGAAAATGCGCCGCGCTTCCTTGTCGTTGCGCATCTCGTCATCCACCAGATGCAGGCTGGCGGTGACCAGCCGCATGGCATCGGGGTGGATCAGCATCCCCGTGCGCAGCGCCTCCTCAAAGATCCGCAACAGGTTTAGTTTGTCCGCACAAAAGGCTTCGGGGTCGGCCACATCCAGACGATTATGGACCACCACATAGCCGGGCTTTACCCGTGGGCGACGGCGGAAAATCCGTTCCAGAAGCGGCTCGCTTTTCTGATGGGTGGCTTCTAGCTTGGTCAGGAAAATTCGTGTCACGTCCCCCACCTTGGTGGCGTGACGGAAATATTCCTGCATGAAGACCTCAACCGCACGGCGTCCGGCGCGATCCTCATATCCCATGCGGGCGGCGACCTCGACCTGGAGGTCAAAATTCAGCTGCTCGGTAGCGCGCTTGGTTAGCAGATGCAGATGGGCGCGCACCGCCCAGAGGAAGTTTTCAGCCTTGGCAAAGGAGTCCAGCTCTTCCGGGCTGAACAACCCCATGGGCACCAGTTCGGCCACATCCTGCACCTGATAGAGATATTTCGCGATCCAATAGAGCGACTGCAGATCGCGCAGGCCCCCCTTGCCCTCCTTGACGTTGGGCTCCACGACATAACGCTCACCCTGTTTCAGATGGCGGGCGTCGCGTTCGGCCAGCTTGGCCTCGACGAAGTCACGGGCGTCCTTGGAAAACAGCTCCGCATTCAGCCGCCGGTCCAGATCAGCCGCCAGTCCGGCGTCGCCGTCCAGAAACCGCTGTTCCAGCATGGCGGTGCGGATGGTAAAATCCTCACCCCCCAGCCGGATGCAATCGCGGATGGTGCGGCTGGAATGCCCGACCTTCAGACGCAGATCCCACAGAATATAGAGCATCGATTCAATCGCGCTCTCAGCCCAAGCGGTGATTTTGTACGGCGTGAGAAACAGCAGATCCACGTCGGACTGCGGCGCCATCTCACCCCGTCCGTAGCCGCCAACCGCAATCACCGCGATCCGTTCGCCCTGGGTGGGGTTGGACAGAGGATGCAGCAGGCTGGTGGCGGTAAAATAGGCGGCAGTGACCAGACCGTCGGTCAGATAGACATAAGACCGGGTCAGCGCCCGCGCCGCAAAAGGTTCCTCGGCAAAGGCCTCGGCGATGGCGGCGCGGCTAAGCCAGATTGGCCTCGCGCAGGATTTTGACAACGCCAGCGCGCAGCTCCGCCGCCGAGCAATCCCGCGACAGGGCGGTGATGGCGGCGCGTACTGCAACGGCGTCAAAAATTTTGCCGGGGTCGCAGATCAGCGGCCCCAGCAAAGGTGGAAGATGGACGGTGTCCGGCAGCGCTGGATCAGAATCCGGCACCGGCGAAGCTGCTGGGAGCTGGGTCAATAACCACAACCTTCTGTTCTTGGATTGTCGCAACCGCAAGGCCGCGTTCATTGGTGCCATCCGGGCGCAGGCGGAAAATCCCACCGGTCCCCTGGAACCCATTGCCTCGGGTCAGCGCGGCTGCGGTAAGGGCATCGGATTTGCCAGCACTCACCAATGCGCCAATCGCGGCGACCCCGTCATACGCAAGCCCACCGATGGGGTGCGGCGCGGCGCCATAGCTGGCCTGATAGCGGCTACGGAACTGCTGCGAGCGGTTGGTATCAGGCATTGCGAACCAGCCGCTCTGCACGCCCGGCAGTGCCAGCGTCTGTGCTGGGATATCCCAGCGGGTGAGGCCGATATACTGTGTCGCGACAGGATCCACGCCCGCCTCCGGCATCAGCTGGGTCAGCAGGGGCAGGGCGCCGAGCGGTATTCGCAGTCAGGAACACCGATTGCGCGCCGCTGCTGGCCACGGTTGAGCGGATCGTCGGGATGGCGTTGATCACGCCCTGCTGAGACAGCTCATAGCTGACTGCGCCATTGATGTTTGCGCCGTTGCCTGCCGCCGCGCGTTCAATCGCGACGCGACCGGCCTGACCTGCCGGATCACTGCCGCTGACAACCACCATATTGCCCTTGCCCTGACGGGCGGCATAGCTGGTCAGACGGCGTGCTGTGTTATCAAAGGTCGGGCCAAGGATGAAGACATTGCCACCGGCAATTGCGGTGTTGTTTGAGAAGGCCAGAACGTTGACGTTGCGCTGTGCGGCAACCAGACCCGCGGCATTGGCGGCCTCGGCATAAACTGGCCCGAGAATGATCCGAGCGCCGTCATTGATCGCGGTGGTCGCGGCTGTCGCGGCCTGCTGTGGCGTGCCTGCTGTGTCATAGATTCGCAGGTCGATCTGCGCCCCGTTCAGATCGGCAATCGCCATCCGGGCCGCGTTCTCAAGGCTCTTGGCCAGCAGCGCATCACCGGGCTGGGCCGATCCGCGCGGCACCAGCAGGGCGACGGGCACGGGCTTGGTTGTGTTGATCGACGGGCCGCCACCGGTTGGCAAGGTGTCACAGGCGGCCAGTGCCAGCGTCGAAACCACGGTTGCAGCGGCCATTGCCGCCTTGCGGGCGTGTTGAAAAACAGCAAACATAATGGACTTGAAACTCCCTTGTCCGGCGGCGTACGCCGTGTTGGTACCTGAGGGATCATAAACGACCAACAAGGCGGGTCCAGCGTGAATCACAAGATCGTCCATTTGCCATCCGGCCTCTACTTTGTTGCGACGCCCATCGGCACAGCGCGCGACATCACTCTACGGGCGCTGGATGTGCTGGCCTCGGCCGATATGATCGCTGCCGAAGACACGCGCTCTTTGCGCAAGCTGATGGAAATTCACGGTGTTCCGCTGAACGGGCGGCAGATTGTGGCCTATCACGATCACAGCGGTGCAGGGGCTCGCGCACGCCTGCTGTCAGCGCTGGAGGAGGGGCAATCGGTTGCCTATGCGTCCGAGGCGGGTATGCCACTTATCGCCGATCCGGGCTATGATCTCAGCCGCGCCGCTGCTGAGGAAGGGCATCTGGTGACCGTGGCGCCGGGGGCCTCTGCGGCGCTGGCGGCGCTGACACTGGCTGGTCTGCCAACCGATGCATTTTTCTTTGCAGGTTTCCTGCCCAATGCCAGCGGCGCCCGCCGCAAGCGTCTGGAAGAGCTGATAGCCGTGCCCGGCACGCTGGTATTTTACGAATCGCCGAAGCGGATCGCGGCCTCCCTGCGCGATATGGCGGCGGTTCTCGGGGATCGCCCCGCCGCGCTCTGCCGTGAAATCACCAAGAAATTCGAGGAGGTGCGCCGTGACAGCCTGCTGACCCTCGCCGAGGGGCTGGATCAGGCCCCGGTCAAGGGCGAGATCGTGGTGCTGGTGGACCGTGCGCGTGGCACCAGTGTCAGCGACGGCGATCTCGACAGCGATCTGCGCGCTGCGTTGAAGGACAACTCCGTGAAAGACGCTGCCTCCATCGTGGCGGAGATGCACAATCTGCCTCGCCGGAAGATCTACCAGCTGGCGCTTGATATGGCCAAGGACGCAGGCTGAGCATGACCGGGCGGCAGGACACCCCGCCCAAACGCGCCTCTGCCCGTGGGCTGCGCGGTGCAAGATCCCATCACGCCGGACAGGCGGCGGAGCAGTTGGTGGCGGGCTTCTATGAGCGGCAGGGCTATCAGGTCGCGGCACGCCGTTGGCGCGGTGGCGGCGCTGAAATCGACCTCATCCTGCGGCTGGAGGCGATGTTGGTGTTTGTAGAGGTCAAACACAGCACCACCCGCGATCAGGCCATGGCGCGCATCAATGCCGCGCAGATGCAGCGCATGATGGCCAGTGCCGCCGCGTTTCTTGCGGATGAACCGGCGGGCCAGCTGACCGAAGCACGGCTGGACGTGGCCGTGGTCGATGGCACCGGCAGGGTTGAGGTGCTGGAAAACGCTTATGGTCAAGGTTGATCAGTTCAGCCATTGAACCCGCCGCCAAGCTGGGCCATGTATTCGGCGTGGGCGGTTTTGCCCATGTCATTTTGCCCAGGTCATGAGGGACTGACATAATGAAAATCGCCTTCCAAATGGATCCGATCACCGACGTTGACATCAACGCCGACAGCAGCTTCCGCATCGCGGAGGAGGCGCAGGCGCGCGGGCATGAGCTGTTTTTCTACAGCCCCGACCAGCTCGCCTATCAGGAAGGGCGGATCACCGCGCGCGGCCATGATATGACGGTCCAGCGCGTTGCTGGCAGCCCGGCGGAACTCGGTCCGCGCCGCGAAGTGGATCTGAGCGACTTTGACGTGGTCTGGCTGCGTCAGGACCCGCCCTTTGACATGCATTACATCACCTCGACCCATCTGCTGGACCGCCTGAAGGGACAGGCGCTGGTGGTGAATGATCCGTTCTGGGTCCGCAACTACCCGGAAAAACTGCTGGTTCTGGACTTCCCCGAGCTGACGCCACCGACCACCGTCGCCCGCGATCTGGACACCATCAAGGCGTTCAAGGAGAAACACGGCGACATCATTTTGAAGCCGCTCTATGGCAATGGCGGGGCCGGGGTGTTCCGGCTTGACGCCAATGACCGCAACCTGACCTCGCTGCATGAGCTGTTCACCGGCTTCAGTCGCGAGCCGCTGATCGTGCAGAAATTCCTGCCGGATGTGTCCAATGGTGATAAGCGAGTGATCCTTGTCGATGGCGAACCCGTTGGGGCCATCAACCGTGTGCCGAGCGGCGGGGGAGACCCGCTCCAACATGCACGTTGGTGGTCGGCCCGAAAAAATCAGCCTCAGCGATCGGGATCGTGAGATTTGTGCCGCCATCGGTCCGTTGCTGCGCGAGAAGGGCCAGATCTTTGTCGGCATTGATGTGATCGGCGATTATCTCACTGAGATCAACGTGACCTCCCCCACCGGCATTCAGGAGCTGGAACGCTTTGACGGGGTGAATATCGCCGAAAAGATCTGGCAGGCGATCGAGGCCAAGCTTTGAGCCACGGGCGCTGGAACCCCGTCTAGGCAGCAATCCGAAAACTGATTGCTTCAGCGATATGGGGGCGGCGGACATCCGGCGCCCCATCCAGATCCGCGATGGTGCGGGCCACCCGCAATACCCGGTGATAGCCGCGCGCGGTCAGCCCGAAACGGTCCGCTGCCTGCAACAACAGCGCGCGGCTCTCAGCATCGGGGGTCGCCACCTCCTCCAGTAATTGCCCCTCCGCATCGGCATTCTGGCGCAGTCCCGGATGGTCCCGGTATCGGCTGGTCTGGATTTCACGTGCGATGGCGACCCGCATCGCCACATCTGCTGATGGTTCGCTGTCGCCCGGCATATCCAGATCGGCAAATGCCACTGCCGGTACATCCACCCGCAGGTCAAACCGGTCCATCAATGGCCCGGAGATGCGGCCAAGATAATCTGCCGAACATTGCGGCGCCCGCGCACAGGCCCGACTGGCATCGCTCAGCGCACCGCATTTGCAGGGGTTGGCGGCTGCCACCAGCATGAAGCGGCTGGGGTAGCTGACGTGGGCATTGGCGCGCGCCACATTCATTTGGCCGGTCTCCAGCGGCTGGCGCAGGGTTTCCAGCACCGCGCGGCTGAACTCCGGCAGCTCATCAAGAAACAGAACCCCGTTGTGGGCCAGGCTGATCTCCCCCGGCTGCGCCCGTCGTCCACCGCCGACAATCGCCGCCATAGATGCGGTGTGATGGGGTTCGCGGTACGGGCGGTCGCGGCGAATGCCACCGTCGTCGATCAGCCCGCAGAGCGACTGGATCATGGATGTCTCCAGCGCCTCAGCCGCCGTGAGGGGCGGCAGGATAGAAGACAGCCGCGCCGCCAACATGGATTTCCCCGATCCCGGCGACCCCACCATGAACAGATGATGCCGTCCGGCGGCGGCGATTTCCAATGCGCGTTTGGCCCGTTCCTGACCTTTCACATCGCGCAGATCCTTGCCTATGGGGCCCTCAATGACGTCACCGGGTTCTGCCGGGGGGATCACCATCTGTCCGGTAAAATGCCGCACCACATCTGATAACCCGCTGGCGCCAATCACCGTTGCATCACTGACCCAGGCGGCCTCCGCGCCAGAGGCCTTGGGGCAAAGCAGGCACCGTCCTTCACTGGCGGCCGCCATGGCGGCAGGCAGCGCGCCCACCACGGGCACCAGACTGCCATCGAGCGACAATTCCCCCAGCGCGATGGTCTCGGAGGCGGCTTCCGGCGGCACGATTTCGATGGCGGCGAGCAGCGCCAGCGCGATGGGGAGGTCGAAATGGCTGCCTTCCTTGGGCAGATCTGCTGGCGACAGGTTGACGGTGATCCGGCGCGAGGGCAGGGCAATCGACATGGTCGCAAGGGCGGAGCGCACCCGTTCGCGCGCCTCGCTCACGGCCTTGTCGGGCAGACCCACGATGGAGAAGGCAGGCAGGCCGGGTGCGACGGCGCATTGCACCTCCACCGGGCGGGCCTCTATGCCTTGGAAGGCCACGGTATACGCGCGCGAAATCATCTCTCCCCTTTCCGCTGTGGGTGGGAGAGATGCTTTGGCAACGTGGTTTCGGAGTCGTTAATGCGCGTGCGAAACCCTTGGGGTTTTACGTATTATTTACCTTGAGGGCCGACCGGAGGCTCAGCTCAGCTGCCAGGGTTTGCGCGGCAGATCAATCGGATAGGGGTCACTGGCATAGCTCACCTCATCCATCCGGTCCCGCCAACGGCGCAACACAGGGTCAGAAAGCGTGACCCGGCAATAGGCGCGCATCGCCTCCGAAACGGGCAGATCAAAGCCAGCAATGCGTGCCGCCACCGGCGCATAAAAGGCATCCGCGATGGAATAGCTGCCAAAGAGCCAGCCCTCCGCGCAGCCAGAGACCGTCCGCGCATGGTCGAACAGCGCCTCAATGCGCTGCAGATCCGCCAGAACCGCGTCAGAGGGTTCAAATCCCTGATAGACATGGGCCAATTGCATCGGACAGGCGCTGCGCAGCGCGCCAAAGCCAGAGGCCATCTCCGCCACCAACCAGCGGGCCGTTGCGCGCTGGCGCGGATCCTCGGGCCACATGCCAGCCTCGGGGTGGCGCTCCGCCAGCGTTTCGGCGATGGCGACGGTTTCGCCAATCACGGTCCCATCGGGGAGTTGCAGCGTGGGCAGCAGCCGCGCAGGCGCCAGCGCCGCCATCTGCGCCTTCATGGCGCCCGAGAACATCTCAATCAAGGAGACCTCATGGGGCAGGTTGAATTTTTCCAGCATCAGCCAGCCGCGCAACGACCAGCTGGAGTACTTGCGATCACCGATATAAAGTTGATATGTCATGGCGCGAGGCTAGCGCGTCACAAGTCATTCCCAAAGGTAATATTTGTGCGCACATCCATCACGGAGTGTGATTGATTTTACCGCAGCCCCAGCCCTGCTCCCAATCGGTTCCCTGATGGGTGAGTTCCGTGACCGACAGATTGTCGATCCGGTGAGAGAAGGCCTCCTCGGCAGTCAGCCGCTCGGCCCGCTGGATTTGTGTCAGGATCTGGCCGAAGTGGCCCACCACAATCAGATCGCGCCCGCGATGGGTGTCGATCAGCCCGTTGATGGCGCCATTTACCCGCGCGCAGACCTGGTTCCAGCTCTCGCCGCCGGGCGGGGTCACGTCGCCGGGGGTTTCCCAATAGGCGCGGATGCGTTCGGGGTCTTCGGCGTCAATCTCCCGCCAGCTGCGCAGCTCCCAGGCGCCGAAATGAATCTCGCGCAGATCCGGATGATCCTCCAGCCGCTGCCGGTCGCGGCCGATGGCGGTGGCCGTATCGCGCGCCCGGCTCAGATCGGAGGAGACCACCAGCGCCTCAGCGGGGAGATATCCATGCAGCCGGTCCAGCGCGCCCGTGTCCGACAGGTCCGCAGGCAGATCGGACCAGCCGACCATGGATTTGGCATGGGTGGGACCGTGGCGGACCAGAAACAGCCGTGTGATCGCATCGTTGCTCATAGCGTTCCTTTCAGCACTTGCGGCAGTCCGGCGGTGACCAGAACGGCCCGGTCGGCCATCCTGGCCAATGCGATATTGAGCCGCCCCTGCGCCTCGCGGAAGGCGCGCGCCAGCGCATTGTCCGGCACAATGCCGTGGCCCACCTCGTTGGAGACGACCATCACCTCAGCCGCGCAACGCCCCAGCGCCTCCAGCAGGTCGCGCTGAGCGGCCTCCAGATCCGCCTCTGCCAGCATCTGATTGCTGAGCCACATGGTGGCGCAATCCACGAGGCAGATCTGATCTGCCGTTAGCGAGTCGAGCACCGGCGCAAGGTCCATTGGCGCCTCACGGGTGGTCCAGCCGGTGCCCCGCTGATGGAGGTGGCGATCAATTTTCGCCCGCATCTCATCGTCAAACACTTGTGAAGTGGCGAGGTAAACCCTGTCTTTACCAGAGTTTAGGCAAAGGTTTTCGGCAAAGGCAGACTTGCCCGACGCTGCGCCGCCCAGAATGAATGTGACTTTAGACGGCACTTTTATTACCCTGATTGCATCGAGTGTTGCGTGACTGGGTAGCCACGGGTGCGATGCAGCACAAGATGTGTTGACCACAAGAGCGCATCAACCTGCCGAGGGTGGCGCCATATTTCAGACGTTGATTGCACCCCAGACCGGCCCGATGTGGCAGCGCGTTATGCGTTTTTCTCCACGCCCCATCCGACCGCAAACAACCGTCCCGACCTTATTTTCGGGAATTTGCCAATTGTGAAGTGATCCAAATCCGCGCAGCGCGCGTAATTAGATCAAAATTCATCTACGGGGAAGAAAAATGGCACTTGATACCATGATCGAAAACCCGTTGCCCAAGCGGGCAATGAAGGCGGAATTGCTGGACGCGGAAACAGAGCTGCAACTGGCCTATGCTTGGCGGGATGAACGCGATGTGCAGGCGCTGCACCGCTTGATCAACGCCTATATGCGACTGGCCATTTCGATGGCGTCCAAATTCCGCCGCTACGGCGCACCGATGAACGACCTCATTCAGGAGGCGGGTCTGGGCCTGATGAAGGCGGCGGATAAGTTTGACCCGGATCGGGGTGTGCGGTTCTCCACCTATGCGGTCTGGTGGATCAAGGCCTCCATTCAGGACTATGTGATGCGCAACTGGTCGATGGTGCGGACCGGCTCGACCTCTTCGCAGAAATCACTGTTCTTCAATATGCGCCGGGTGCAGGCCCAGCTGGAGCGTCAGGCCCAGTCCGAGGGCTCACGTCTGGATCAGCATCAGCTGCACCAGCAGATTGCCACCGAAATCGGCGTGCCGCTGCGGGACGTTCAGATGATGGACGGGCGGCTGGCGGGCGCGGATTTCTCTCTAAACGCTGTCCAGTCAGCCGAGGAAGAGGGGCGCGAGTGGATCGAGGCGCTGGAAGATGACAGCGCTCAGGCCGCCGAGCTGGTCGAGGAGAGTCATGACACCCAGCAGCTGCGGACCTGGCTGGTGGAGGCGATGCAGGCGCTGAACGACCGCGAACGCTTCATCATTACGGAGCGCAAACTGCGGGACAAGCCGCGCACATTGGAGAGCCTCGGAACCGAGCTGGGCCTGTCCAAGGAGCGTGTTCGCCAGCTGGAGGCAGGCGCCTTCCAAAAGATGCGCAAATCGCTTGAAACCTGCTCACGGGAAGTTCAAAACTTCCTCCTATGACAAACCATAGTAATTCTATCAACAAAGGCGCGACCCACATCGGACGCGCCTTTTTCATCTGCGCGGCGGCGCTGCGTCCCATGGCCCTCGGCGGCCTAGTATCTGCCGCTGCAATCATCGGTACTGCCCGCGCAGATCAATCGGTCAGCCAGACCGCCCAGACAGCGACGGCAGCGACCTCCGTTTTAGACGTGGTGCCACGGCTCACGGATGCGGATGTGGTGTTTCTGGGAGAGGTGCATGACAATCCCGCCCACCATACAGCGCAGGCGGAGATTATCGCCGCGCTAGCGCCTGCCGCCGTGGTTTGGGAAATGATCACCCCGGCGCAGGCTGCCGGTCTGCCCCCGGATCTGTTGCAGGATGGTCCTGCATTGGCGGAGGCGCTGGACTGGGCGCAGTCCGGCTGGCCGGAATTTGCACTCTACCAGCCGGTTTTTGCGGCGGGCCACGGGGCCGCGCAGGTCGGGGCCTTGGTGCCGCGCGCTGAGACCCGCCGCGCGATGGAGCAGGGGGTGGCGCGTTTTTTCGGCGCGGAGGCAGCCGTATATGGTTTGACCGAACCGCTGCCAGAGGCCGAACAGGCCGCGCGGGAGGCCGACCAGCTGGCAAATCATTGCAACGCAATGCCCGCCGAGATGCTGCCGGTACTGGTCGACCTGCAACGGTTGCGGGATGCCGCACTGGCGCGTGGTGTTGTGACGGCGTTGGAGCAGCTGACAGATGGGATCGCCGACCAACCGCGCGCGCAGGTGGTTGTCATCACCGGCAATGGCCATGCCCGGCTGGACCGTGGCGCGCCTGCGGCCTTGCGATTGGCCCGGCCTGATCTCAAAATTGTCGCCCTTGGCCAGTCGGAAGGTGGGCAGATCGACGGTGTGTTTGACGTGCTGCTGGATGCGCCGCCGGTTTCGCGGCCCGACCCCTGCCTTGCGTTCCAGTAAGGAGGAGCAGTTCAACCGAGGGACGACCACTTGATCGTGGACCCCGTGGAAAACCGTTTCACACTGGCGACAGGGCGCAGTAGAGTTTGCCGGGATCTGCGGCAAGGATAGGCAAATGCTGGCGAACAAACGTATTCTCCTGATCATCGGTGGCGGAATTGCCGCCTATAAATCGCTGGAGCTGATCCGCCGTCTGCAGGATCAGGGCGCCGAGGTGGTGCCGGTTCTGACTAAGGCGGGCGAGGAATTTGTCACCCCCTTGTCAGTCTCGGCGCTGGCCGGGCAGGCGGTGCATCGCGATCTCTTTGATCTCACCGCCGAGGCTGAGATGGGCCATATCCAGCTATCGCGCAGTGCGGATCTTCTGGTGGTGGCCCCGGCGACGGCGGACCTGATGGCGAAAATGGCCAATGGTCACGCCAATGATCTGGCCTCCACCCTGCTGCTGGCGACGGATACCCCGGTGCTGCTGGCGCCTGCGATGAATGTCCGCATGTGGCAGCACCCCGCAACGCAGCGCAATCTGGCCGCGCTGCTGGCGGATGGCATCACCTGCGTCGGCCCCGATGAGGGCGGCATGGCCTGCGGTGAATTTGGCCCCGGTCGTCTGGCTGAACCGGACGCGATTGTTGCCGCCATTACCGCCAAACTCACCGACGGGCCGCTGAAGGGACGCCGCGTTGTCCTGACCTCCGGCCCCACCCATGAGCCGATCGACCCGGTGCGCTATATCGCCAACCGCTCCTCCGGGGCGCAGGGGACTGCGCTGGCCCGTGCTCTGCGCGATCTGGGCGCTGAGGTGGTCTTCATCACGGGCCCGGCCAGCGTCGCGCCGCCCGAGGGGGTGGAGGTGGTGGCGGTTGAAACCGCGCAAGAGATGGCCGACGCGGTGTCCGCCGCCCTGCCTGCGGATGCCGGTGTCTTTGCCGCAGCGGTGGCCGACTGGCGCGTCACCAGCGCCTCGGACCGCAAGCTGAAAAAATCAAAGGACGGGCTGCCGGTGATGGAATTTGCCGAAAACCCCGACATCCTCAAAACCGTGTCGCATCTGAAAGAAGGACGACCGGGGCTGGTTGTGGGCTTTGCCGCAGAAACCAATGATGTGGTGGACAACGCCACCGCCAAACGCCTGCGCAAGGGCTGTGACTGGATTGTGGCCAATGACGTCTCCCCGGCGACGGGCATCATGGGCGGCAGCGAGAACGCGGTGATCCTGATCTCCGATGCAGGCGCAGAAAGCTGGCCGCGCATGGACAAGAGCGCAGTCGCACGTAAATTGGCGGATCGCATCGCAGCGGCGCTCACAGAGAGAGGCTGAGCCGCCCGAATAGCAAACATCGAATAAGGACAGGGCACAGGAATGGTCGAGATCCGCATCACATATGACGAGGGCGCAGACAGGGATGTGCCGCTGCCCGCCTATCAGACGGCCGAAGCGGCAGGTGCCGATCTGCGCGCCAACCTGCCGGATCGTGCGCACCTGACCCTTGCCCCCGGTGCCCGCGCGCTGGTGCCGACCGGGCTGCGACTGGAAATCCCGCAAGGGTACGAGGTGCAGATCCGTCCCCGCTCCGGCCTTGCGCTGAAACATGGCATCACCCTGCCCAACGCGCCCGGCACCATCGACAGCGATTATCGCGGCCCGCTGGGGGTGATTGTGATGAACGCAGGTGACGCCCCATTTGAGATCGCCCATGGCGACCGCATCGCGCAGATGGTGGTTGCGCCGGTCCTGCAGGCGCGATTCCAACTGGTCGACGGCCTGAGCGACAGCGCGCGCGGCAGCGGTGGCTTTGGCTCCACGGGGCAGCACTGATGCTGTCGATTGTTGTTCTTGCCGCGCTGATCTGGTGGGGCGGGCGGGTTCTCGGGCTGGGGCGCAACCTGCGTCTGGGCCTGCTTGGAGTGCTGTATCTCGCTATTCTGGCGGTGCATCTGACCCTGCCTGAAACGGCACCGCTGCGCGTGGGCACCGGTGGATCTGTGGCGCCCTGGCTGGTGCTGGCTCGGCATGGTGGTTCTGGTGCTGGCCTATCGCCATGTGCTGCGCCGCCTGCGCAGCCGCGCGCAGCCGGAGGAGGACGCACAGGAGGGCCCCCAACCCCGCCCGGATAAATTTTCGGAGAGCGAGCTGGACCGCTACGCCCGACATATTGTCCTGCGCGAGCTGGGCGGGCCGGGGCAGAAGAAACTCCGCAAGGCGCGCGTTCTGGTGATCGGAGCCGGGGGCCTTGGCGCGCCCGCGCTGCAATATCTTGCCGCCGCCGGGGTCGGCACCATCGGGGTGATCGACGATGATCTGGTGGAAAACGCCAACCTGCAGCGACAGGTGATCCACCGCGATCAGGACATCGGGATGCCCAAAGTGTTTTCGGCGCAGGCCGCGATGGAGGCGCAGAACCCCTATGTCACCGTGCGCCCCTATCACCGTCGCTTGGATGCGGAGATCGCCGCCGATCTGTTTGGCGATTATGATCTGATCCTGGATGGCACCGATAATTTCGAGACGCGCTATCTGGCCAATCGGACCGCTGTGGCACTGGGCAAGCCGCTGATTTCAGGCGCACTGTCGCAGTGGGAGGGGCAGATTTCGCTGTTTCACCCCACCGCAGGCGGCCCCTGCTATCAGTGCATCTTTCCTGAAGCGCTTCGGCAGCAGGCCTTGCCCCCAGCTGTTCTGAGGCGGGGGTCGTGGGCCCATTGCCCGGCGTGGTTGGCGCGATGATGGCACTTGAGGCGATCAAAGCCATCACCGGCGCGGGTCAAACCCTGCAGGGCGAGATGCTGATTTATGACGGGCTTTATTCCGAGAGCCGCAAGATCACCCTCAGCCAACGCAGCGATTGCCCGATTTGCGCGGGCGGAGCCGAAGCCGGAGACGACAGCAGCAAAGATACGGGCGCGCCGCGCTCCGTTGCGGAGGCCACCTGAGACACTCTGACGACGCAATCACATCACCAAGGGGGAGGATAAGATGACATTCACATGGACTGGGACGGCGCTGAAAACAGCGGCCGCAACCGCAGGGGCGGCCTTGCTGGCAAGCGCAGCTATCGCGGCGGATTTGCCGGATCTTGAGGGGCGCGAAGTGGTCGTGTCGGTGGAAAACGCCTATCCGCCACTGCAATTTGTTGAACCCTCCAGCGGCAAGGCAATCGGCTGGGAATATGACGCGATGGCGGAGATCGCGGAGCGGATCAACATCACCGTCGTCTATGAGACGACGAGCTGGGACGCGATGATCCCGGCGGTCAGCGATGGCCAGTATGACATGGGCATGACCGGCATCACCATCCGCGATGATCGTAAGGAAAAAGTCGATTTTTCAGACAAATACCTCACCTCGCAGATGCGCATGATCGTAGCCGGGGATGAGAGCCGGTTTGATGATGCCGAGAGCTTTGCCGCGGATGCGGATCTTCTGGCAGGTGCGCAGCCCGGCACCACGCCGTTTTACGTGACAGTTTACGATATCCTTGACGGCGATGAGGCGAACCCGCGTATCAAGCTGTTTGAAACCTTTGGCGCGGCCATTCAGGCGCTGCGCACGGGCGATGTGGATCTGGCATTGTCTGACAGCACCGCCGCAAATGGCTATGTGCAGGCGTCTGATGGTGCGCTGAAAATCGTGGGTGAGCCGCTGGGGACCGAGGATTTCGGCTTCATCTTCCCTAAGGGCAGCGATCTGGTGGCGCCGATCAATGCAGCCATCGCCGCAATGGAGGCAGACGGCACTCTGGATGCGCTGAACACCAAATGGTTCCTTGAGTATAAGCTCGGCGGATAACCCTGCACAGACAACGACCAATCCCCGGCCCAGGCGCCGGGGATTTCTACATCAAGGGGCAGATATGAGCGCACAAGAACCAAAGCCGCGCAGGGCGGACGGCAAGAAAGACGATTTTCCCTGGTGGCTGGCGGCGGTGCTTCTGATTGGCGGGACGCTGATCTGGCGGGTGGCCTCGGATGATCTCTATCTCACCATTCTCAGCACGTTGATGCGCGGCGTGCAGCTGACCATCTTTGTGACGCTGATCAGTTTTTTTCTCGCATCACTCCTGGGCCTTGGGCTGGCGCTTGCGGCGGGGTCACGCTGGCTGGTGATCCGTCAGAGCGCGCGCTTCTACATAGAGGTGGTGCGTGGCATTCCGATCATTGTGCTGCTGCTCTATGTCGCCTTTGTTCTGGCCCCGGCGCTGGTGGAGCTGCGCAACTGGATCGGTGCACATCTGGGGCTGGACCCGATCCGCACCCGCAATTTTCCACTACTGTGGCGGGCCATTATTGCGCTGATGATTGCCTATTCCGCCTTCATCTCCGAGGTGTTTCGCGCCGGTCTGCAATCGGTGGATGAGGGTCAGATCGAGGCGGCGAAGGCGCTGGGCCTCAGCCGTTGGCATCGCTTCCGCTTCATCGTGTTTCCACAGGCAATCCGCACCATCCTGCCGCCGCTGGGCAATGATTTTGTCGCCTTGGTCAAAGACAGTTCGCTGGTGTCGGTGCTGGGCGTCGCGGATGTCACGCAGCTGGGCAAGCTGACGGCGGTGGGCAATTTTCGCTATTTCGAGACCTACAATGTGGTGGCGCTGATCTATCTGACGCTGACAATTGGCTTGTCTCTGCTGCTCAGACGGTTTGAAAAACACCTGCGCCGTCGTGAGGAGCGCCGGTAGCGGTGGTCCTTCGGCGATGATTGGTGAAATTCTCTTGGCTGCGCCTCTGGACGGCGGGCGGGGGCAGGCATAGCTTCCTCTCAAAGGAGATTTGCCATGACCAATCCGCTGCTGTCCACCTGGGATACGCCGTTTGAAATTGCCCCCTTCGACCAGATAAAGGACGGCGATTTTGCCCCTGCGCTGGAGGAGGCCTTGGCTGCGCATAAGGCACAGATTGAGGCCATTGCCAGTTCAGATGAGGCGCCGACATTTGCCAATGTGATCGAGGCGCTGGAAACCCCCTGCCGCGCGCTGGAGCAGGTTCTGTCGGTGTTCTACAGCGTGGCTGGGGCCGACAGTAATCCCGAGCGCGAGGCGCTGCAGCGGGCGTTTTCGCCGAAACTGGCGGCGCATTTTTCCGCGATCACCGCCAACAAGGCCCTTTATGCCCGCGTCAAAGCCGTGTGGGATCAGCGTGACACGCTGGATCTGAGCGAGGAGCAACAGCGCGTTCTGATGTTGACCCATCGTGGATTTGTACGGGGTGGTGCGGCGCTAGAAGGCGCGGATGACACCCGCATGCAGGAGATCAAATCCCGTCTGGCGACGCTTGGGACCGAGTTCACCCAGAACCTGCTGGCGGATGAGCGCGACTGGTTCATGGCGCTGAGCGAAGACGATCTGACCGGTCTGCCGCAGTTTGTCGTCGATGCCGCCCGCGCCGCGGGCAAGGACAAGGGGCTGGATGGCCCGGCGGTGACGTTGTCGCGCTCGCTCATCACGCCGTTTCTGCAGTTCTCGCCCCGCCGCGACCTGCGCAAACGCGCCTTTGAGGCATGGGCTGCACGCGGAGCCAATGGTGGTGAGAGCGACAATCGTGAGATTGCTGCCGAAATTCTGGCCCTCCGCGAAGAACGCGCCAAACTGCTGGGCTATGAAAACTTCGCGGCCTACAAGCTGGAAACCGAGATGGCCAAGACCCCGGCTGCGGTGCGCGATTTGCTGATGCAGGTCTGGGAGCTAAGCCAAGGCGCAGGCGGAGGCGGATGCCTGGGTTCTGACCAAGATGATGCAGGATGATGGCATCAATGGCGCGCTGGAGCCCTGGGACTGGCGCTACTACGCGGAGAAACGGCGCAAGGCGGAGCATGATCTGGATGAGGCGGAGCTGAAGCCCTATTTCCAGCTGGACCGCATGATCGAGGCGTCGTTTGACTGCGCAACCCGCCTGTTCGGGCTGGAGTTCACCCCGTTGGATGTGCCGCTTTACCACGAAGATTGCCGCGCCTGGGAGGTGACCCGCAATGGCGCACACGTGGCTGTGTTCATTGGCGATTATTTTGCCCGCTCGTCCAAACGGTCCGGCGCGTGGTGTTCGGCGATGCGCAGTCAGGCGAAGTTCCCCGAGGCGCAGACCCCGATCGTGATCAACGTCTGCAACTTTGCCAAGGGGGAGCCTGCGCTGCTGTCTTATGATGATGCGCGCACGCTGTTTCATGAGTTCGGCCATGCGCTGCATCAGATGCTGTCGGATGTAAGATATGAAAGCATCTCTGGCACCTCGGTGGCGCGCGATTTCGTGGAGCTGCCCTCGCAACTGTACGAGCACTGGCTGGATGTGCCAGAGGTTCTGGGCACATTCGCAACCCATGCTGAGACTGGCAAGCCGATGCCGGTGGAGATGCGCGACCGGGTTCTGGCGGCTTCGACCTTTGATATGGGGTTCCAGACGGTGGAATATGTGGCGTCTGCGCTGGTGGATCTGGCGTTTCATGATGGGCCCGCACCGAAGGATCCGATGGCCAAGCAGGCTGAGGTTTTGGCAGAGATCGGCATGCCGTCTGCCATTATCATGCGCCACGCAACGCCGCATTTTGCGCATGTCTTCTCGGGTGATGGCTATTCCTCCGGCTACTACAGCTACATGTGGTCCGAGGTGATGGACGCCGACGCCTTTGCTGCCTTTGAGGAGGCGGGCGGCGCCTTTGATGCGGAGCGCGCCGAGGCGCTGGAGGCGCATATCCTCTCCACCGGTGGCTCCCGCGATCCGGCTGAGCTGTACACCGCGTTCCGGGGGCGCCTGCCGGGCGTTGATGCGTTGCTGAAAGGACGCGGACTGGCGGCGAAATAATCCACGTCGACCGTTCGAATGGAAAAGGGCAGGCGCTATGCGTCTGCCCTCTTTCATGGGTGAACTGTTTGAGCGTTTGCCCGTGATCCTAGAACAGCTGCAGGTCTTTCTGGCCGTTCTCGATTTCGCTGAAGCTGGGCATGTTCTGGATCATGCAGGGTACTGCCTCAGCACATGGCATCGGCACCGTTGGCTTCATCGCGGCGGCCATGCCAAAGCCGGGCTGATCCAGCTCGCCGCGAATATCGCGCAGCAGGGTTTTGTGATCGGGCATGGATTTGAGGATCTGCGCCAGATCCACCTTCGCGCCTTTCCACCACTGGAACCAGATCGGTTTCTTCAGCGGGCGCAGCCGGTCCCGGATGCCGGGGCCATAGCCCGTATCATAGACTTGTTTGCCCAGAAGCACGGTCTGATAGACGCGGTAGTCAAACAGGGTCGCGAACTCAATATCATGGGGCATCGGTAGGCGGTGCTGCCAGAGTTCCAGGTTCTCGGCCAGACGATCCGGGATCTTCATCTCGGTGCGGGCGTCGATCCAATACTGGTCGTCGGTGCGGTTGCCCAACCGGTAATGCAGGCAGATAAACTCCAGCACCTCGTCGTAGAGCTTGTCCATCTGGCGGTTGTATCGGCTGCGCAGGGACGGGGCGATGTCGCGCGTGGGCATATGTTCGGTGAGCCAGCGCACCGCGTGATCAATCATATGGATCGCGGTGCTTTCCAGCGGCTCAATGAACCCGCTTAGCCAGACCGATAGCCACACAGTTCTTTACCCAGGCATTGCGCACCCGCCCGATCCGCATTGGAATGATGCGCGGGGTCGCACCTTTGCCGCTGTCGCCCAGCCATTCAAGGTACTCATCCGCTGCCTGATCATCGGTGCGATGGGCGGAGGAGAACACATAGCCGGTGCCGACCCGGTTATAGAGCGGCACCCGCCAGGTCCAACCGGCGCCAAGGGCGGTGGAGCGGGTGAGGCTTTCGATTTTTTCCGGGTCCGGGTGGTCGATCTGCAGCGCCATCGCGCGGTCATTGGGCAGATAGTCGGAGTAATCCATAAACGGCTCACCCAGCGCCTGATTGATAATCAGCCCGCGGAAACCGGTGCAGTCGATGACCATCTCAACATCGTGGCGACCGCGCTGCTCCAGCATCAGATGGCTGACATTGCCCTGCTCATCCAGCTCAACCGATGTCACCTCATCCTGAATATGTTCCACGCCATGTTTGGTGCAGACCTTGGTGAGCATGCCTAGGCAAATTTCACCGCGTCCAGATGGTAGGCATAGCCAAAGCGCTGCTCAAACTCCGGCTGACCAAGCGGGCGGGCGCCCTTGCACAGACGGCCCAGATCATCATGGGGGGAGATGGACTGAGTGTAGTCCCGATCCCCATTGCCAAAGCGCAGGAAGTATTCGGCAGGTTCCAGACCCTCCAGCAGCTGACCATGGGCAAAGGGGTTCACGTAGTCGATGCGATTACCCTTGGCGTCGGTGTTCCAGTTGCAGAACTTTACCCCCAGCTTGAACGAGGCGTTGGTCTCACGGAAAAAGGTGCGCTCTGAGATGCCAGCCTGACGGAGGGTTTTGGGCATTCGCGGCACGGTGGCCTCGCCCACACCGACGGTGGCGATATTCGGGCTTTCGATCAGGCAGATTTTTGGCCGGTCCTTGGGCGCTGATGTGCGGGAGAGTTCTGTCTCCAGGATCAGCGCCGTCATCCACCCCGCCGTGCCGCCGCCGACGATGGTGATCTTCCTTAAGCGATTGTTCATGTGTTCCGTCCCTGTTTTATAGTTTTTTCAAGGACCGTAGCGCAGCTATCTGGCGTCTGGCTAGCAACAATTCCGCAAATTGCTGTGTGGGCTCTGTTATCAGGCGGTCCGGGGCGCGATGCGCTGTCGTGCGAAGAGGCACAGGCTGGGCACATCAGTCTTCAAGTTTTGAAAACTACCGCTCTGCAGCAGGGTCTACCGGGCCGTTGGGGGACTGGGACTGGGCGGCCCGATCGGCAAGGCGCACGGGTTTACCGGTGCAGCCTGTGGTTGTCCGGGGTGGCTCTGGGGCTGGATCAATCTATCAGTTGTTGATCAGGGCCTGGGTCTGCAACCAGATGGTTGCGGCATAAAGTGGACGGCGCCGCCACGGGGGGCGGAGGAGGGCGGGTTGATGGCCCGCGTGCTCAAATTCTCTGCACGACCCCAGAGGGTGGGGCCCGGTTCCTGGTCGGAGCCGGGGTGCCAAACCCGGATCCTGCAATCGCGATTGGGGCCAGTCTGGCACAGCGGTCTGAACCAATCCTGAGCGCGGCGTGCGCTGGGTTTGCAGATCGTTAAGTCCTATCCGCTGCGTATCTGGCCCTAATACCCAAGCCTGCGATCCACCTTATGCAGGAAGGCGTCATCAGCCTCACCCCGGCGGATATTCTCAGCAATGACGCGGGCGGCGGTGAGGGGGCGTGTCTCTGCGGCGATATGTGGCGTCACGGTCACATTGGGATGGGCCCAATAGGGATTATTCATCGGCAGTGGCTCTACGCGGAAGACATCAAGCGTTGCATGGTCGATCTGACCCGTGTCGAGCGCGGCCAGAAGGGCGTCATCGTCGATCAGGGGGCCGCGACCGGGGTTGATGATCCGAGCGCCCTTGGGCAGCAGGGCGAGGGTGTCGCGGTTGAGGGTGTTTTCCGTCGCCGGGGTATCAGGCAGCAGCAAAACGACGATTTCTGCCATCGTCAGCGCATCCCGCAGGCCTGCATCGCCATGGCGGCAGGTGATGCCGTCTATGGATTTCTCGGATCGCGACCAGCCGGTGACCGGAAAGCCCAGTGTCGCCAGCATCTGCGCACAGGCCTGCCCCAGCGCGCCAAGACCCAGAACCGTCACCGGGCGTTCCTCTGCAAGCGGGGGGACCACCGGGGCCCAGCGGTCCTGCGTGTGGGTCGTGCGGTCGATATCGAGGTGATAGCGCAGCACATGACCGGTGACCCATTCCACCATGCCTGCGGTCAGACCGGGGTCGACCATCCGGCAGAGCGGCATCGTCAGGGTCTGATTGCCCACGATCTTCTCCACCCCGGCCCAGAGGCTGAGCACCGCCTTGCAGCGGGTATAGGGTTTGAAATCCTGCAGGTCCGAATTGGGTGCATAGACCACGTAATCCACATCAGCCGGGGCGTGATCAAGGCGCAGATCAACCTCCAGCCCGGCCTCCGCAAAGGCGGCGCGCAAAGGCGCCTCATAGGTGGCCCAGCGTTCAGGCAGGGCGGCGAACTGGACGTTGATCATCTGGCGAACACTCCGGCCATATCGGAAAATCCCTTGATTTCAATCGGGTTGCCTGCGGGATCGTGAAAGAACATCGTGCTTTGCTCACCCGGCTCGCCCGCAAACCGGGTGGTGGGAGCGATGGTGAACTCCAGCCCCGCCTGTTCCAGCCGATCCGCCAGCAGGCGCCAGGCGTCCTGCGGCAGGATCACACCCAGATGGGGCATCGGCACCATTTGATCGCCGACCTTGCCGGTGTTGGCGGTGGCAAAAACCGGCCCGAGATGGAGCGAGATCTGATGACCGAAGAAGTTGAAATCGACCCAGGTCTCTGTGCTGCGCCCCTCCTGACAGCCCAGCAGGCCGCCATAAAAGCCGCGCGCCTGATCAAGGTCATCGACGTGATAGGCGAGGTGAAAAATGCTCATCGCTCTGCTCCCTGTAATCTGTGGCCTTAGGGATAGAAGGGGGCGATGAAAAAGGGTAGCTTGTTTTTCTATATTCAAACATAAGAGAAACTATGGATACACGGTTCCTCTCCAGCCTCGTCACCACGATAGAGGAGGGATCCCTGGCGGCGGCGGCGCGCCGGGAGGGGATCACCGCATCGGCGATTTCGCAACGGATCGCGGCGTTGGAGGCCGATGTTGGTGTGGGGCTTTTGTGCCGCGCCGGGCGCGTCATGCAGCCCACGGCGGAGTGTCGTCGCCTGTTGCCAAAGATGCGAGAGGTTCTGCGGGCTGAGGCAGAGCTGCGAGGGCAGCTGCGCGGGGCCAGCCTCAGCGGCACGCTACGGCTGGGGGCGGTGTCGACGGCCATGGGGGATTACGCGGGAGTGATCCTTCGGCACCTGAGAGGGGCCGCGCCGGAGGTTGCCTTGCAGCTGGTGCCGGGCACGTCAGAAGGGCTTTATGCTTTGATGCAACAGGGGCAGGTGGATGCCGCACTGCTGATTGAGCCACCGTTCGCGCTCCCCAAAGCTTATGTTTTCAAAGAGGTCGCCCGCCAGCCCATTGGTCTGTTGCAGGCAGAAGGCGACGGTGAGGGGCTATCTGATGGGGCGCTGCCGTTCCTGATCTACAGCCGCGAGGCCTGGGGTGGGGCGCGCTGTTGGCAGGCGCTGACACAGCGGGTTGAGACGCTGGACATTCTGGCGGAACTGGATGCGCTGGAACTGATTGCGCAGATGGTGGCAGAAGGCACCGCACAGGCCGTTGTACCGCTGTGGGAGGGGCTGCGCAGGCATGCTGGCCTGCGGTTCACCCCGTTTGACGGGGAGGCCCGGCGGTTGGGGGTTCTGCTGCACCAACGCGATGCCGACAGTGCGCTGACACAGATGCTTCTGGCGGCCTTAACCGGCGCTTAGCGCGGGCGGTGGATATTCGCGCTTTGCACGAGGCCAAAGGCACCCATCAGCACCAGCATCACCGAGCCACCGTAGGACACCATCGGCAGCGGCACGCCCACCACCGGAGCGAGGCCCATCACCATCGACATGTTCACTGCAAAAAACAGAAAGAAGCTGATCGCAATCCCCAATGTGACCAGCGACGCAAAGCGGTCCTTGGTGGCGAGCGCGGTGGCGATGCAGAAGGTGATCACCAGCATATAGATGAACAGCAGGGCAAACCCGCCGATGAAGCCGAATTCCTCGGCCAGGGTGGTGAAGATGAAATCGGTGTGTTTTTCCGGCAGGAAGTTCAGCCGCGATTGTGTGCCCTGCATGAAGCCACGCCCGGACCAGCCGCCGGAGCCGAGTGCGATCTTTGACTGGGTGATGTGATAGCCCGCTCCAAGCGGGTCCTGTGAGGGATCCAGAAAGGTGTCGATGCGGCGGAACTGGTAATCCTTCAGCAGTTGCCAGTCGGTGCCCCGGCTTTTGAACACGGTCGCCACAAGCCCGACCCCGGCCCCAATGACAGCGGCGAAATAAGCCCAGTGGACGCCTGCGAGGAACATCACACCGCCACCGGCCGCCATCAGCAGGATGGAGGTGCCAAGGTCCGGCTGGCGCAGCACCAGAAACGTGGGCAGCAGGATCAGGATAACTGGCAGGATCACCCATTGCGGACGCGAGCAGCGTTCCGGGGGCAGCCAGTCGTAATAGGCCGCCAGCAGCATCACGAGTGTGATCTTCATCAGCTCGGAGGGTTGCAGCCGCATAAAGCCGATATCGATCCAGCGCTGCGCGCCCATGCCGACGGTGCCAAAAAACTCCACCGCCACCAGCAGCAGGACGGAGACCAGATAGGCCAGAACAGAGATATTGCGCCAGAACCAGATCGGTATCATGGCGACGACCAGCATCACGGACAGGCCCAGAACGAAGCGTTTGACCTGCGGCTCCACCCAGGGGGAGATACTGCCCCCCGCCACCGAGTAAAGCATGAGGAAGCCGACGCTGGCGACGCTGGCCAGTAGCAGGACCAAGGGCCAGTTCAGATAGAGGATCTTGCGCAGGCCGGTGGGAACCGATTGTGCGTTATTGGCGAGATAACTCATGCTGACCCTCTACGCCTGCCCGCTGCCGCTGTCGCGATTGCGCTGAATGCGCTCACGTTCCAGACGTTGCTGCAGGGCTTCGATGTTGGTGCGGTCCTTCTTGGGGTAGGCCTCCAGCGGCGGGCTGCCGTCATAGAGCGCCTGCAAGAGCACATCGCGCGCGATGGGGGCCGCTGCTTTGGAGCCGCCGCCGCCATGTTCGACCACCACCGCCACGGCAAATTTCGGATCATCTGCTTGGCGCATAGGCCACAAACAGCGCATGGTCGCGGCGTTCCCACGGCAAATCCTCGTTGCGGATCACCCCGGCGGCGCGTTCTGCGGCGGTGATATTGCGGACCTGGCTGGTGCCGCTTTTGCTTAGCCATACGCATACCATCGGCGATGATCCGGGAGCGGTAGCCGGTGCCGCGCCGCTCATTGCTGACCGAATACATGCCCCGGCGGATGGTGCGCAGGTTGTTTTCATTGACGCCGATTGGTTCCCCCGCGCCGCTGGGCTGTTCCACCCCATCAATGGACTTCAGAAGGCGCGGCGTAACCGACCGGCCAGTGGCCAGACGCGCTGTCATCACCGCCAGCTGCATTGGCGAGGCCAAGAGATAGCCCTGCCCGATAGAGGAGTTCACGGTGTCGCCGACCAGCCAGTCCTGACCGTAGGTCTTCGACTTCCATTCCTTGTTTGGGGCGATCCCCTTGGCCACGGCGGACATCGGCAGATCGTGCCGCACGCCAAGGCCGAAGCGTTTCGCCATGGCGGAAATCTTGTCGATGCCCACCTTGATGGCGAGGTCGTAATAATAGACGTCGCAAGAGCTTTTGAGCGATGTGTTGAGATCCACATGGCCGTGGCCTGCGCGTTTCCAGCAGTGGAAGCGGCGGCCTGAGACCTCCAGATGGCCGGGGCACCAGACGGTGTCTTCGGTGCCGATCAAGCCTTCCTCCAGCGCGGCGAGGGCGGTGATCATCTTGAAGGTGGATCCCGGCGGATAGGTGCCCTGCACCGATTTATTGGCCAGCGGGCGATAGGGGTCTTCGGTCAGCATCCGGTAGTCGGCGACCGAAATACCGCGCACAAAGAGGTTGGGATCAAAGCTGGGGGAGGAGGCAATGGCGCGCACATCGCCGCTCTCGCAATCGATCACCACGGCGCTGGCGCTTTCCTTACCCAGACGGGCCTGAGTGTAATACTGCAAATCCGCATCAACGGTCAGCTGCATATCCGCGCTAGCCTCACCCTCACGGCGGTCCAGCTCGCGCATGACCCGCCCGGTGGCGTTGACCTCGACCCGCTTGGCGCCGGCCTTGCCGCGCAAGACGTCCTCACGCTTGGCCTCGAACCCGACCTTGCCGATCTGGAAGCGCGGGATCATCAGTACCGGCTCGGGGTCCTCCATCTTGCTCAGATCATAATCGGAGACCGGACCGACGTAACCGACCACATGGGCAAAATCCTCCTGCTGGGGATAGACACGAGTCAGGCCAACCTCAGGCGTGATGCCGGGCAGGGCAGGGGCGTTCACGGCAACTTTGGAGATATCGTCCCAACTAATCTGATCGGCCAGGGTAATCGGCAGGAACGGAGGTGAGCGGCGCATCTCGGCCATCGCGCGTTCGATGTCTTCTGGGTCCAGCGTCAGCAGGCGCGACAGCTTGTCGATGACGTCACCCACGTCACCTGCGTCCTCCGGCACCACAGTGATCCGGTAGGATTGGGAGTTCTGCGCCAAAATAGTGCCGTTGCGGTCATAGATCTGCCCGCGGGCGGGCGGGATCAGGCGCAGGTTGATGCGGTTTTCCTCGGCCAGCAGGCGGAACTGATCGGCTTGATCGACCTGAAGGTGGCGCATTCGCATCGCAAGACCACCAGCAAAGGCCAGCTGCAATCCGCCCAAAAGCAGGGCGCGACGGCTGAGTTTGCGATGTGTGGCTTCGACGTCTTTGACGTTGCGTTTCATCAGCGGCTTCCCAAGGCTTCTGCCTCTGCGGGGGAGAGTTTGCGCACCCCCAGCAGGCTTTGGCTGGCCAGAGCGACCAGCGGATAGATCAGCAATGTTGCCACCATCTGGATCAGAATCAACCCCAGCGACGGCTGCACCACCCCCAGAACCGCGAGGATCAGCCGGTTGAGCAGGGTCACAGCGGTGATGGTCATGGCCACGGTGACCCATTCCCCGATGAAGGCGGTTTCGCGGTGCGGCTGAACCTGTGACTTCAGAAAGCTGCAGGCGAGCACCACCAGAAGCGCCATCAGCCCCGGTGGCCGTTGAAACAACAAATCCGCCAGCAGGAAGGTCAGCGCAATCAGCACGGTCGGCACATAGTCAGGGCGGCGCATCGACCAGGCCATGACCAGCGCCAGCAGCAGATCCGGCGGTGCCCAGCGGGAGGGCAGCGTGTCCAGCGGCAGCAGATGAAAGAACATGATCACCAGCGCTAGGGACGGAAAGGCCGCCCGCATGACCCAGATCCGCGCCGGGGCGTTATTCGCCATTGCCGGCCTCCGCTGCGGCCTCATCGCCCAGACCTTCGGGGCGGGGCTGAGGGATATTGATGCCCGGTGCAGGCACCACCAGCCCACCGGGGTCCTTGATCACCTCAGAGCCGTGGTGGCGCAGCACCCGCAGAAATTCGAGCCGCTCATAATCCGCCGAGAGCCGCACCCGCAGGCGGCCAAACCGGTCTTGCGTGACCTGCCCAATCAGCAGGCCCGCCGGAAATACATTGCCATCGCCCGAGGTCACCACCCGGTCACCGGGGCGCACCAGATCCGGGTTTTCAAGGAAGTCGATCACCGGTGCGGGGCTGTTGTCGCCGACCACCAGCGTGCTCTGCCCCGAAGGCTGGATCAGGGCTGGTACGGCACTGGCCGCATCGGTCAGCAAGATCACCCGCGCGGTGTCCTGCCCGGTGCCGGAGATCCGCCCGACAAGGCCGATGCCATCCATCGCCGCCCAGCCATCGCGCACCCCGTCGCGGGCGCCCACATTCAGGATCACCGACTGGCGAAACGGAGACCCGCTGTCGGCCATCACCACGCCGGTCACATAGGTAAGACGCGGGTCTAGCCGCACATTGTTGAGATCCAGCAGACGGGCGTTTTCCTGCTCCAGCTGCAACGCGGCCTCTTTCCAGGCGCGCATCTGGCGTAATTCGCTGCGCAATTCCCGGTTCTGTTCGGCAAGCCGCTGATAACTCTGGAAATCGCGGAACAGGTTGATTGCGCCCTCAACCGGGATCATGGCCCAATCCATGCTGGGGACCACGGCGTCAACCACCTGCGCGCGGAACCGTTCAACCCGTGGGCTGTCGATGCGCCAGACCAGAAAAATACCTAGCAGGCACAGGCAGACAACCCCGGTCAGCAGGCGGCGCAGCGGGGCGGTGTAGTCATCGCGCTGGGACCGATCTTTGGCCAAGGTGTTCCTTCCCGGTGCCGGGCGTCGACCATCTTAGCGATGGTCTGGCCGCTCAGCTGTCGTAATCAATGGCATGTGCCAGCTGTTTTTCGTATTCCAGTGCCTTACCGGTGCCAAGCGCCACGCAGTTCAGGCTCTCATCGGCGATGGAGACGGCCAGACCGGTCTGTTCCCGCAGGGCCAGATCCAGATCGCCCAGCAGTGCGCCGCCGCCAGTGAGCATGACGCCCCGGTCGACGATATCTGCCGCCAGATCCGGCGGGGTGGTTTCCAGCGCGGTCATCACCGCTTCGCAGATCTGCTGCACCGGTTCGGCCAGCGCCTCGGCGACCTGGGCCTGGCTGACTTCGATCTCTTTTGGTACACCGTTCAGCAGGTCGCGCCCACGAATTTGCATCGACTGGCCACGGCCGTCATCGGGCATGCGCGCGGTGCCGATGGAGGTTTTCACGCGCTCAGCGGTGGATTCCCCGATCAGAAGGTTCTGCTGGCGACGCAGATAGGAGATGATCGCCTCATCCATTCGGTCACCACCAACGCGAACGGAGCGGGCATAGACGATGTCACCAAGCGACAGGACCGCAACCTCGGTCGTGCCGCCACCGATATCCACAACCATGTTGCCGGTGGGATCGGTGATCGGCATGCTCGAGCACCAATGGCTGCGGCAATCGGCTCTGCAATCAGGCCAGCACGGCGCGCCCCTGCGGACAAAACCGACTGGCGGATCGCGCGTTTTTCAACCGGGGTGGCCCCATGCGGCACGCAGACGATGATCTTGGGCTTGGAGAAGGTGGAGCGTTTATGGACCTTGCGGATGAAGTGTTTGATCATCTCTTCGGCAGTATCAAAATCCGCAATCACCCCTTCGCGCATCGGGCGGATCGCCTCGATCGAGCCGGGGGTCCGGCCCAGCATCAGCTTGGCGTCTTCGCCAACGGCCAGCACTTTCTTGACGCCATCTTTCACGTGATAGGCCACAACCGACGGCTCTGACAGGATGACACCGCGACCTTTGACATAGACAAGCGTGTTCGCCGTGCCGAGGTCAATTGCCATATCAGACGTGAACAACCCGCCAAGACTTCCGAAGATCGACATATATTAAGACCCTGTAAAACTGCCACCTGTCCCGCGACTCTGCTGAGAGCGGGCTTTATGTCTTATAAGCAGCGCTGAGAGGTGGCGAAAGGGCGGATTCGGACCAAAAGGCGCCTTTTCGCCACCAGTGCAAGGGTGCCCCATGGGAAAGGCAGACGTCGGATCCCACTGGCAGGGCGGGTGCGTTGCTTCTCTTGTTTGGACAGGCTTGATAAACTTTTTCATAACGGGCGTGTGATCGACGGAGGGAACGGCGATGAAGCGGCGGAATTTCTTACTGGCTGGTGGGGCTGTCGGCATGGCAAATCTGATCACGGGACCAAACGCAATTGCCGGATCGGGATTTTTTGTTCCACCGGAGGAGGCGCCACACCAGCGCAGCTTCATGCAATGGCCGGTCAGCCGCAAAGTGCATCCCGATCCTGTGTTCCGCGACATGGCGCAGCAGACGATTGCAGATATCGCCAACGCGATTGCGGCGTTTGAACCTGTCACAGTGCTTGCGGCGGCAGCGGATCATGCCCGCGCGCGCGCCAAGCTGTCTGCGGATGTGGAGCTGTGGGATATCCCGACCGAGGATCTGTGGTGCCGCGATTCCGGGCCTATTTTTGCCGTTGATGGCGCAGGCAACATGGCTATCAGCCATATCCAGTTCAATGGCTGGGGTGAAAAGCAGGTCAACCGGCGGGACAGCCAGATCGCAGAACGGGTGGCTGAGCGTTTGGAACTGCCGCTGTTGCCAACTGGTTTGCGGGGCGAGGCAGGCGGCGTAGAACAGGATGGGCACGGGCTGCTGATGGCGCATGAAAGCAGCTGGGTGAACAAGAACCGCAACCCCGGCCTGTCGCGCGCCCAGATAGAACAGCGATTGCTGGACGCGTATGGCGCGGATCGCATGATCTGGGCGGAGGGTTTACGCGGCGAGGACATCACCGATTATCATATTGATAGCCTCGCACGGTTCACCGGGCCGGAGCGTGTTCTTATGAACCTGCCCGATACCCCTGACAGGACCGATCCGTTCCATATGGCCGCGTTGGACACGCATGACCGGTTGATTGCGGCGGGACTGGCGGTAGAGGTGATCCCCGAACCACATATCCGCCGGGTCAACAGCTACGACTTTGTCGCCTCCTACGCCAATTTCTACGTCTGTAACGGCGCGGTGATTGCGGCGGAATTTGGGGATCGCAAAACCGATGAGATCGCGCGGGAGGCGCTGGCGCGGCATTATCCGGGACGGGAGATTGTTACGCTGGACGTGGACCCGCTGGGCGAATTGGGCGGCGGCATTCACTGCGCAACGCAGCAGATGCCAGCGGTCTGAGCCGTCGGATCCAACGCACTCGGCTGCGGCAAAGGGCTTTTGTCCGGGGCGGTTTGGCGCTAGAGGGCTGGGATGCTGTCATATCAACATATCTACCACGCCGGAAATCTGGCCGATGTTCAGAAACATGCGCTGCTGGCGCGGATGCTGGCGTATCTGACCCAGAAGGACAAACCGCTCAGCTATATGGAGACCCACGCAGGGCGTGGCCTCTATCAGCTGGACGCCGCAGAGGCGGTGAAGACCGGAGAGGCCGCGGCGGGGATCAACCGCCTGCTGGACGGGGCGATGCTGGATGTGGACCACCCGCTGGCAGAGGCCATCACCCGAACCCGCCGCGCCGCTGGCGAGAACGCCTATCCCGGCTCCCCCCTGATCGCAGCGCATCTCCTGCGGGCAGAGGACAGTCTGCATTTCGCAGAGCTGCACCCTCAGGAGAACGCGGCTCTGCGGGAGGCGCTTTGGCCGCATGGGCTGGGACGGCGCGTTCATGTGCATCAGCAGGATGGGTTCGAGCTGGCGCAATCACTGGCGCCGCCAATCCCGCGCCGTGGGCTGATGCTGATTGACCCGAGCTATGAGGTGAAGCGCAACTATGCGCAGATCCCCGGCCATATCGCCAAGCTGCACCGCAAGTGGAACGTGGGGGTGATTGCGCTGTGGTACCCAATCCTGACCGATGGGACCCATAAGCCGATGCTGACCGCACTAGAAGGCCAGAACCTGCCGGGTGCGCTGCGCCACGAGGTGCAGTTTCCGCCCGCCCGCGAGGGCCACCGTATGGTCGGCTCCGGCATGTTCATCGTGAATGCCCCCTACGGCACCGCGGATGAGGCACAGAGGCTGACAAGGCTGTTCGCAAAGCTGGGTTAGATCCCCACCGGGATAGCTGTCGTTAAAAAGGCCACCCGCTTTGGGTGGCCTTTTGTTATTCTGGTTTCGCGCGCGACTTAGGTGATATCCTTGTAGGAAATCTCACGCGTATCGGCGCCTGCGCCCATTTTGTCGCGGCGGATAATCAGACGGTTCAGTGCGCCGATATAGGCTGCGGCAGAGGCGACTACCGTGTCGGTGTTGGCGCTTTCGCCGGTGGCAATCACGCCGTTTTCTTCCAGCCGGACAGAGACCGTGGCCTGCGCATCGGTGCCTTCGGTCACCGCATGGACCTGATAGAGCTGCAGATGCGCCGAGTTCGGATGGATTTTGCGGATCGCCCTGAAGGCCGCATCAACCGGGCCGTCGCCTTCTGCGGTCTCAGACACATCCTTGCCCTCGACTTCCATCTCAAGGGTTGCCTCAGCCGGGCCGCCGGTGCCGCAGACCACCTTCATGGAGACCAGTTTGAGGTGATCATCCTCATCGCCGCTTGTGCGCATCAGGGCGATGATGTCGTCGTCGAACACCTCTTTCTTGCGGTCGGCGAGTTCCTTGAAACGGACAAAAAGATCCTTCAGCTGGTTGTCGCCCACCTCAAAGCCGAGCTGGCTCAGCTTGTCGCGCAAGGCTGCACGGCCGGAGTGTTTGCCCAAGGGCAGCGAGGTGCCGGCAATACCCACATCCTCAGGCCGCATGATCTCAAAGGTTTCCTTGTTCTTCAGCATGCCATCCTGATGGATACCGCTTTCATGAGCAAAGGCGTTCTTGCCGACAATCGCCTTGTTCGGCTGCACGACGAAGCCCGACACCGTGGAGACCCGGCGGGAGATATGCATGATCTTCTGGGTGTCGATGCCAGTGGTGAAGGGCATGATGTCGTTGCGCACCTTCAGCGCCATCACGACCTCTTCCAGCGCGGTATTGCCAGCGCGTTCGCCCAGACCATTGATGGTGCATTCGATCTGCCGCGCCCCGCCCGCTACCGCCGCCAGCGAGTTGGCCGTCGCCATGCCAAGGTCGTTGTGACAATGGGTGGCAAAGATCACGTCATCGGCGCCTGGCACGGTTTCGATCAGGCGCTTGATCAGATCGGCGCTTTCGACCGGGGCGGTATAGCCCACGGTATCGGGGATATTGATGGTGGTCGCGCCTGCCTTGATCGCAATCTCGATCACCCGGCAGAGGTAATCCCATTCGGTGCGCGTCGCATCCATCGGCGACCACTGCACATTGTCCACCAGATTGCGGGCATGGGTGACCGTCTCGTGGATCTTCTCGGCCATCTCATCCTTGGTGAGGTTGGGAATGGCGCGGTGCAGGGGGGAGGTGCCGATAAAGGTGTGGATGCGCGGCTGGGCGGCGCGTTTCACCGCTTCGGCGCAGCGGTCGATATCTTTGAAATTGGCGCGCGCCAGGCCGCAGATCCGGGAGTTTTTGGAGCGTTCTGCAATCTCGCTTACGGCTTTGAAGTCGCCTTCGGAGGCGATGGGGAAGCCCGCTTCGATGATGTCCACGCCCATATCGTCAAGCAGCTCGGCAATCTCAAGCTTTTCGTCATGGGTCATGGTTGCGCCGGGGCTCTGCTCGCCATCGCGCAGGGTGGTGTCGAAGATCAAAACGCGATCTTTGTCAGCTGCAGTCGTCATGTCGGTATCTTTCTTGTCTGTCCTAAAATCCAATCCTTGTGGCGCGCATGCCTTCCCCTCTGAGCGGGCGCGCCGGATGGCACGCTCAGAGGCGGATTAGGATCAGTAGGGCGCGCAGATCTGCACCGCGAAACGCGGTGGCGGAGCGAAGGATATCTGCACGCATGGTCATGACGCAGAGTTATACAGAGCCAATGACGAATGGGAAGACAGAATTTATCTGCACAGGGCCAAAGCTTGCGACTGTCGCCCATGCGCCCCTGTCAGAGGGGGCTAAATCGGAAACGACGCCTCGGTTCAGTTGCTGGCACCGTCACCGGTTTCGGGGCTTGCGGTGTCGCTGGCCTGATCTTCGGCGGCCTGATCGTCGCTGGCAGCGTCCTCACTGGTCTGTGTGGCGCCGCCGGTGGTTTTCAGGGCACCGTTTTCCCAGGTGCCTTCGGCCTCCTGACCGCTGGCGTAACGCATCACGCCGGGCCCTTGCCGTTTGGAGTTGAGGAAGCTGCCCTCGTAGACGTCGCCATTGGCGTAGGTGGCTACGCCCTTGCCGCTGATCTTGCCCTCGGTCCAGTCGCCTTCATAGCTGAAGCCGTCGGTCATCACGATCTTGCCGGTGCCATGACGCTGGCTGTTGGCGAAACTGCCGGTGTAGACCGAGCCGTCAGGGTAGGTGACGACCGCATCGCCGTGGCGCTGGCCGTCTTTCCAGCCGCCTTCGTAGCGGTAGCCGTCGGGATAGGTCATCACGCCCTGACCGTGGTTTTTCGCGTTCTTGAACGCGCCGGTATAGACCAGCCCGTTGGGGTAGGTGGTGGTGCCGGTGCCCTCAATCACGCTCGACCACCCAGTCGCCTTCGTAGGTAGAGCCATCGGGATAGGTGATTTTGCCGACCCCATCCGCGAGATCATCGCGGAACTGCCCTTCATAGACCGAGCCGTCGGGATAGGTGACACGGCCCTTGCCCTCAATCTGACCCGCCAACCATTCGCCGGTGTAGACATAGCCGTCGGTCTTGGTGAAGGTGCCCTCGCCGTGGCGCAGATCATCCTCGAAATTGCCGATATAGACATCGCCATTGGCGTGGATCTGCTTGCCCTCACCCTGACGGCGCCCGGCCACCAGCGGACCTTCGTAGATGTCGCCATTGGGCTGGGTCAGCACCCCGGTGCCATCCATCTGGTTCGCAGCCCAGTCGCCCTCATAGATCAGACCGTCGGGCATGATCAGCTTGCCGGTGCCCGCCAGTTGGCCGTTGCGGATGTCGCCCTCGTAGGTGGCGCCGTCGGGGTAGGTGATCTTGCCGGTGCCATCCTTCAGGCCATCGACCCAGTCGCCCTCATATTGATAGCCGCCGGGGTTGCGCATCAGGCCCTTGCCGTGGTGTTTGGCATCGCGGAAGCCGCCTTCGTAGCGGGCGCCGTTGGCATAGACCGCGACGCCCTGACCGTTGATCACCCCGTCGGACCACTCCCCCTCGTAGGTGCCGCCATCGGCAAAGGTGATTTTGCCCACGCCCTCCGGTTTGCCCTTGGCGAATTCACCCTCGTAGACGGAGCCGTTGGGAAAACGCGCGACGCCGCGTCCGCGCACCTCACCATCGACCCAATCGCCGGTATATTCATAGCCGTTGGGCAGGGTGTAGGTGCCGGTGCCATGCTGCAACCCACCGCGAAAGGTGCCCTCATAGATGCCGCCGATTTCGTCCTGTGTGGTCAGGACCTTGGCATCATCCTGCGCCAGAGCCGGACGGATACCCCCGGCAGCGCCAAGCGCCAGGGCAGAGGTCAAAAGAGCGGCGGTGGTGAAACGGGTCATGGAATATCTGCTTGCCATAAGGAGAGCCGCGGTGCGGGCCTGTTGATCTGTTTGACAGGAAACTATGCCACAGCCGCCGCCGTCGCAATGTCTTTTGCCGCTGTGGTCTTTCCCTCGGGGCGCGATCTGTTTAATGGCAGAAGGCAGGATTATCGAAGGACGCAAGCAGGATGGCTGATCGTTTTCGCGTGACACTGGCCCAGTTGAACCCCACCGTTGGGGATCTGGCGGGCAATGCAAACAAGGCCCGCGAGGCCTGGGCCGCAGGCTGTGACGCCGGGGCGGATCTGGTCGCTTTGCCGGAAATGTTCATCACCGGCTACAACACGCAGGGACCTGGTGCGAAAGCCGGTTTTCCATCAGGCCGCCATCGCCGAGGTTGAGCGGTTGGCCGCCGATTGCGCCGATGGGCCCGCTCTGGCCATTGGCAGCCCCTGGGTCGCGGATGGAAAGTTGTTCAACGCCTATCTGATCCTGAAGGGTGGCAAGATCACCACGCAGGTGCTGAAGCACCATCTGCCCAATGCCACAGTGTTTGACGAGGTGCGGATCTTTGATGCGGGCCCTCTGGGGGGGCCATATGCGGTTGGCGACACCCGGATCGGCAGCCCGATTTGCGAGGATGGCTGGTATGAAGATGTGGCCGAGACCTTGGCCGAAACCGGTGCCGAGTTCCTGCTGATCCCCAATGGGTCGCCCTATTTCCGAAACAAGATGGATGTGCGGTTCAACCACATGGTGGCCCGCGCGGTCGAAACCGATTTGCCGGTGATCTACCTCAACATGGTGGGCGGGCAGGACGATCAGGTTTTTGACGGCGGTTCCTTTGTGCTGAATCCGGGCGGCGCGCTGGCGCTGCAGATGCCGGTCTTTGACGAGGCGATACAGCATCTCGATCTGGAACGTACTGCCGAGGGGTGGCGCGCCGTTGACGGCCCCAAGGCCTCATTGCCGGATGAGTGGGAGCAGGACTATCACGTCATGACGCTGTCGCTGCGCGATTACATGCGCAAGACCGGCTTCAAGAAGGTGCTGCTGGGTCTCTCAGGCGGGGTGGATTCCGCCATTGTGGCCACCATTGCAGTTGATGCCTTGGGGGCGGAGAATGTCCGCTGCGTGATGCTGCCGTCGGAATATACCTCGCAAGAGTCCCTCGACGATGCTGAGGCCGTGGCCAAGGCGCTGGGCGTGCATTACGATTACGTCCCGATTGCCGAGGGACGCGCCGCCATCACCAATACGCTGGCGCCGCTGTTTGCCGGTCTGGACGCGGGGCTGACGGAGGAAAACATCCAGTCCCGCCTGCGGGGCCTTCTGCTGATGGCAATGTCGAACAAATTTGGCGAGATGCTGCTGACCACCGGCAATAAATCCGAGGTCGCCGTGGGCTATGCGACGATCTATGGCGATATGGCGGGGGGCTATAACCCGATCAAGGATCTCTACAAGACCCGCGTGTTTGAGACCTGCCGCTGGCGCAACGCCAATCACCGCGACTGGATGATGGGGCCGGAGGGCGAGGTGATCCGCCCGAATGTGATCGACAAACCGCCCAGTGCTGAGCTGCGCGACGATCAGAAAGACAGCGACAGCCTGCCGGATTACCCGGAACTGGATGCGCTGCTGGAAATCCTGGTGGACCGCGATGGGTCGATTGCCGATTGCGTCGCGGCAGGCTTCTCGCGGGAGAATGCCAAACGTGTGGAGCACCTGATTTATATCAGCGAATACAAACGGTTTCAGTCTGCGCCCGGTGCGCGTCTGACGCCGCGTGCGTTTTGGCTGGACCGGCGTTATCCCATCGTGAACCGCTGGCGCGACCCAAGCTGAGGCAAAGACGGCCTGAGGCAAGGGCGGCGGGGTGGTGCAGTCCCTGCACAGCTGCGTCTGCGGTCGCCCGCGGCACCTGTGCCGATGGGTGCTGACGGTCTTATGACCCTGAAAACGGCCCTTCCGCCGGGTTGGCCTTCTGGCAATCCACCACGCAGTTGCGACCTGCGTCCTTCGCGGCATAAAGCGCGCGGTCCGCAGCATGCATCAGATCCTGTGGCAGCAGCCCATCTTCGGGGTAGCTGGCCACCCCGATGGAGATGGTGACCCGTGGCAGGGTGCCGGATCCATAGCGCAGGGTGATATCCTCGATTGCAGCGCGCAGCGCCTCGCCCACCTCCATGGTCTGTTCCTTGTCGGTATCGGGCAGGAACACTGCAAATTCCTCACCCCCCATCCGGCAACAGACCTCTCCGTTGTGAAACAGCTCCTTCAGCGTGTCGCCAATGGCGCGCAGCACCATGTCGCCGGCATCGTGGCCATGGGTGTCATTGAAGGTCTTGAACCGATCCGCATCAAAGCTGAGCACCCCCAGCTGGCTGGCGCGCCGGTCGGCCAGGGCCACCGCATTGCGCAGCTCTCCCAGGAAATAGCGCCGGTTATAGACGCCGGTCAGCGGATCGCGGGTGGATTGGTCGTGCAATTCGTCGCGCAGCCGCACATTGGCCACCGCCAGCGAGATATGCTCACCGCAGCGCAGCGCCAGACGATGCAGCGCCACCTTGCGTTTGGCATCCTCTTCCGGCGCAAATTTCACGTGCAACAGACCCACGGTATTGCCATGGGCGACGACCGGGAAGCAGACGTAATCCTCATGCTCGCTGGTACTGGGCTGCTCTTCCACATGGGCGCAGGCAAAGGCAATCTTGTCGGCGGAATAGAGATATTGCCGCCCCCGTCGCAGCGCCCAGCAGGCATCGGGGAAGATGTGGTCATGCGCCTCGCCGCCACCCCAGTGGCATTTGCCGTCCAGAACATCGCGTGAGTTGGAATAGATATACAGCTCCCCCCGGGATTGCGGAAACAGCTGCGCCATGAAGGCGCTGACAATGCGAAACAGCTCCTCCTGGGATTTGCAGGAGTGCAGCCATTCATCCAGCTGGGACAACAGCTTGGCTTCCTCGCGCCAGGATTGCTCTGCCGCGAGCGTTTTCAGGGCAGTCAGCTCGGCCTCTTCGGCGGCCTGTCGCGCCTGGGTCAGGTCCCGCGCACTGCGCTCAATCTGGGTAACATCGGTGTAGCAGGTGACAAACCCCCCGGTGGACAACCGCCGCGTGTCAATTTGCAGCCGCCGCCCGGAGGGCATTCTACGGGTCGCTGAAAATCGCTGTTTGTCCGAGCTGAAATCCTGCTCCGCCTGCTTGGCGCTCTCTTCGGTCACATGGCCGAGTTTGACGGCGGTTGCGAAAAACGCCGCGCGGGAATAGCCGGGAAAGATATCGCCGTTCTGTAGCTCCAGAAGGGTGAGGAGACGTTCGTTAAAAACTTGGCAATGCCCGTCCTCAGTCCAGACCATTACCCCCTGATCCAACTTGTTCAACACATCCATAAGCCGGGCATGGGACGGCTCGGGCAGGCTTTGCTCCTGCAATATCTCGCTCGGGATCACTTTGTTCACGGGAGACCCCATTTGCTTCGTACCAATATGACATGTTGTGCTGCGACAGGCTGACACAGGAAGTCTGAATCAAATCTAAGCCATCCCCCGGAAAAACGCCGAAACTTTGAAACGACTCTTGAGCAAACTCAGCAGCTGTGGCGCAACTGGACAAAACGGCGTCCATGTGACATGGGGCAGGGCAACAGGAGACTTGTGATGACAACCACCCGATTTGCCCCGTCGCCGACCGGCTATATCCATGTTGGCAACCTGCGCACCGCGCTCATGAACTATCTGATTGCCCGCAAGGCTGGCGGCAGCTTCATCCTGCGTATCGACGACACCGATCCCGAGCGGTCAAAGGAAGAATACGTCGACGCGATCAAACAGGATCTCGAATGGCTGGGCCTCACCTGGGACCGGGTTGAGCGCCAGTCCGAGCGGCTTGAACGCTATGTTGCTGCGGCGGACAAACTGCGCGAGATCGGCCGGTTTTATGAGGCCTTTGAGACGCCGGTTGAACTGGACCTCAAGCGCAAGAAACAGCTGAACATGGGCAAGCCGCCGGTTTATGATCGCGCCGCCCTGGCCCTGTCCGATGAGGAAAAGGCCGCCCTGCGCGCCGAGCGTGGCGATGGTGTCTGGCGGTTCAAGCTGGATCATCAGCGCATCGAATGGGCCGACGGCATCCTGGGCGATATCTCCATTGATGCGGCTTCGGTCTCCGATCCGGTGCTGATCCGTGGCGACGGTCAGTTCCTTTATACCCTCGCGTCGGTTGTCGATGATACCGAAATGGGCGTGACCCATGTGGTGCGCGGCTCGGACCATGTGACCAACACCGCGACCCAGATCCAGATCATCGAGGCGCTGGGCGGCACTGTGCCTTCGTTCGCGCACCACTCGCTGCTGACCGGCCCACAGGGCGAGGCACTGTCCAAGCGTCTCGGCACGCTGGCGCTGCGGGACCTGCGCGAGGCAGGCGTGCAGCCAATGGCGCTGCTGTCCTTGATGGCGCGTCTGGGGTCCTCCGATCCGGTTGAGATCCGCAGTGAGATGGCAGAGCTGATCGACGGCTTTGACATCAACCGCTTTGGCGCGGCGCCGACCAAATTCGATGTGGAGGATGTCTACCCGCTGACGGCACGCTACCTGCAGTCGCTGGCGCTGGCGGATGTGCAGACCCATGTGGACGCGCTGGGGGTTCCGGCCGAGAAACAGGCGGCGTTCTGGGATGTGGCCAAGGAAAACATCACCACGCTGAAGGATCTCGCCGGTTGGTGGGAGCTGTGCCGCGATGGCGCCGAGCCGCTGATCGCGGATGAGGACAAAGAGTTCATCGCAGAGGCGATGGCGCTGCTGCCCGAGGGGCCTTACGACAGCGAAAGCTGGGGAAAATGGACCGCCGCGGTGAAAGAAGCCACCGGCCGCAAGGGCAAAGGCCTGTTTATGCCGCTGCGCAAAGCCGTCACCGGCATGGAACGCGGACCCGATATGTCGGCCCTGCTGGCGTTGATGGAGACGGTGCGCGCTCGCGGCTGAACTCAGCCAATATTGTTTTGAAAAGGCGGCTCCGGGTGGGCCGCCTTTTTCGTTTGGGCCGGGAGCGTCAGCTCCCCCATGTGTCAGGTCTCAGCGATCAGAGCGCTGCTCCCGCATCTTTGTGGCGGCTTTGGCCATGGCCGGGTTGGGATGGTGCCCCAGCGCTGTGAGGGCTTTGTCCATCCAGTCAATCACCGCCGGGTCATCCCCTCCGGCGTGGGCGATGGGCGGGAAGGCGCAGGACAGAAGATGCCGGGCGGATATGGCAGGCATGAGCACTCGGTCAAAGGACGGATCCTGCCCGATCAGCGCGTCCTCATCCGGTGTATTCTCCCACAGCAACCGTTCCAGCCGCCCCATGACCTCCTGCGCGGTGCCGGGATCATTGACCCCGGGAGAGAGCGCCCGCTGAGCGGTTTCCGCAAGCAAGGTCAGCCCAAATGAGGGATCTTGATCAAAACTGCGCACATCGCCGATTTCGATGCAGCGGCTTGCGGCCTCGCTCAGGTCCTCATCGGCCGATTTTGCATAGGCCACAGGCCGCCCGCGCAACACAAATTCTCCCGGCGTGCGATGGATCGCAATCTCGGTGCCGGCTTCTTCTGCCAATGTCTGCAGCTGCGCCACATCCACAAACCGCACAAACCCCGACGCCTGCGCCGGGATCGCTGTGCCGTCTGCCTTGAACTGGCTGTCATCTTCGGCGCGTTGCGCGCCCAGACAGGGCGCATCGGCGCGCTGGCGCAGGCTGGTGCGGCTGCGGTCTTCAATCAGGCGCAGGGTGTGATCCATGCTGCCAAGCCCCGACAGGTGGTCAATCCAGCGTAAAATCGCCCCGACAATCAGCGCCACAACCCCGACGGTGAGTGCAAAGACCACAATGGCCGCGTCTTCGCTATAGAACCCTGCCCGAAACAGGATCACCGCGCTCAGGCTGAACACAAACCCGCCGACAAAGGTGGCCAGAACGCTCTGGGTGATCGTGTCCTCCAGCAGCAGGCGATACACCCGTGGTGTCGCAGTGGCGGCGGCGGTGCGATAAGCGGAGACCATGACATTCAGCGAAAATGTGGTCACGGCCAACATGCCGGAGGCAAGGATATTCAGCACTGGCAGCGCGGCCTCGCGTCCGAACCGCTCGCCCAGATCCTCAGGAATGAACGGGGTGAGCCAGGGCGCTATGGCCAGTGCCAGTAAGGAACAGGCCGAGATCAGCACCACCCGGAACCACAGCTGCCGGGTGATCCGCTGAATGTAGAGAAGCGTGCGTGAGATCACTATTCCGCCTCGATCAGTTGTGCGCCCAGGGCAGTTAGATGCTGGTCCACCAGATCACGTTCATCCGTGGTCAACGTCTGTGCCCGGGGATAGCGGGGGGTGGCGCGGTCATTCAGGATTGGCGCGTCCCAGCCATCGGTCGTGCGGATGAAGTCGGCAACGCCTTTGGTGCCAAAGACATCGAGATAGCCTTGGATCACCACATCAAGATAGCTCAGCAAAATTGGATGGCGTAGGCTGGCTGCACGCTGACTGCTGGCGGGGATCGCATAGACGGCGATCTCGGTCTCTGGCGCCAGATCATGCTGCACCGCGTCCCGCGCCGCCAGACGATCATAGCCGAACTCACGGTCATCCAAAGCCGCCCAATCCGCGCCGGGGACTTCGGCGATCAGCCCGTCGATGCGACTGTCACCGCAGGGCACCGCAGAGAGATAGGCCACCGGGCGCAGATCGGTCTGCACCCAGGCCCGCCGCCAGCCGCTGAGCCGGGCCGGACGGGCCTGCCCATAGGCATGGGTGCGGGTGTTCACCAGGCTGCCGTAGCCAAAAAAATAGGGGGCTGGGGGAAGGGGGGCGGGCATTCGGATCTCCTGTCAGCAATGTCTCAATCGGCAATATCTGCGCCGTGTGTCGGATCAGGGCAAGGCGGCTGGCCTTTGCCCCGACGGCGGTGTCGGCGGTGGTGCACCCCGGCGACGGCAAACATCCGCACAGAGCTGTAGCAGCTTTGATACATGTCAAAGTGGCCTTTGCGCAGCCATGTCATGATCCGGCGATCAAGGCACCTTGGAGGGGCGATCATGCGGATCACAAAACGGACAAATATTGCAGTGCGGCTGTTGATGTACTGTGCGGCCCATGCGGACCGCCTGGTCACCAAATCGGAAATTGCGGCGCGCTGCAATATCTCCGAGAACCATTTGGCGCAGGTGATCAACCAATTGGCGCAATTGGGATATCTGCATACCCAACGGGGCCGCAATGGCGGCATGTCACTGGGCAAGCCTGCGGTAGAAATCGGCATTGGCGATGTGTTCCGCGATGTCGAGGGCACGGTGCCGATGGTTGAGTGTTTTGCCGATGCCGACAATACCTGCCCGCTGGTGTCGGCCTGCCGGTTGCGCCTTGCCTTGTCGGAGGCCGCGCAGGCCTTCTACCAGTCGTTGGATGGCATCACGCTGGAGGCGCTGATCTGTGACAATGACGACCTGTTTGCGCTGTTTCAGCCGCCCGTCACCGCCAGCTGCGCGCGCTATGTGAATTAGGTCGGCCCAGCAGTGCTGGAAAAGACACCAGCCTGTCGCAGCTGGTGTCCGATGTGTTTGCCTCTTCCGCGCCAAAGCGGTGTGCGGGTCTAGTCGCGTGCCCGCAGGATTCGTGCAGGGCGCACCTGAAGCGGCCCCCAGGCAAAGGCAAGCCCGGCCAGCAGCGTGGTCAGGATGCCACCGCTGATGATCGCCAGCGCGTTGCCCCAGATCACCTGAAAGTCGCTCTCAAACACATAGGTGTTGATCGCCCAGGCACCGCTCATCCCCGCAATCAGCGCCACCAATCCGGCGCCTGCTCCCAGAAACACCGACCTGAGGGCGAAGCTGATCAGAATGCGGCGTCTGGATGCGCCCAGTGTCTTCAGCACAGCGGCCTCATAGCGGCGGGCCGGTTCCCCGGCCGCGGCGGTGCCGATCAGAACCATGAACCCGGTAAGCAAGGTGGCTGCCGCGCCATAAGCGGTGGCGGAGGCCAGCTGCCGCAGGATGTCTGACACGCGGTCCAGCGCATCCCGCACCCGGACGGCGGTAATATTCGGCATTGCCTTGGCCAGATCCCTCAGGATCTGCGCCTCGGCCTCCTGCTCGGCATAGACCGTGGCGATATAGCTGTGCGGCGCTCCTGCCAGGGCGCTTTCGTTTAGCACCATGACAAACCCCATGCCGAGCGGTGGAGAAATCCACCTCGCGCAGGCTGGTGATTGTCGCAGTGATGTCGCGGCCCAGCACATTGATCGTCAGCGTGTCTCCCAGATCCAGGCCCAGTTCCTCGGCCTCCTCGCGGGCAAAGCTGACCTGCGGCGGCCCGGTGTAGTCCTCAGGCCACCATGCGCCAGCCACGATCTGCGTTGTTTCGGGCTGTTTCGCGGCATAGGTGATGCCGCGATCGCCGCGCACCACCCAGTGGTCGCTCGGCCACCTCGGTCGCGGGCTGATCGTTGATGGTGGTGAGCACCCCGCGCAGCATCGGCGCGCTCTGCACTCGCTCCACAGCCGGATCGCCCTCAACGCGGGTGAGGAAGTCCGGCATCTGGTCCCGCTGGATATCAACAAAGAAGTAGGAGGGGGCCACATCGGGCAGGTTGCCCTCAATCGCGCGGCGCATATTGCCATCGACCTGACCGATGGCCGCCAGCACCGTCAGGCCAAGCCCCAGCGCCAGCACCGTTGGCACGGCGCCATCGCGGGAGGTCCCGATCGCGGAGAGCGCCCAACGCAGCGCCGGATTGCCACGGGCCAAGGGCGCGGAGCGGCGCGCGATCCAGCTCAGCACCAGTGCTGCCAGCAAGAGCACTGCCAGCGCACCAATCAGCCCGCCCGCAGTCCAGAGCGTCAGCTCAACCGCGCCACTGAACAGGGCCGCCGCGCCGATCAGCACAGCTACGGCAACGACGGTGGCCAGAATATACCGGGGCGCGGGCCAGCGGCTGCGGCTGTCCAGCGCATCGCGAAACAGCGCCGCCGCCCGGATCCGTTCCGCCCGGGCCAGCGGCCAGAGCGCGAAGACAAAGGCCGTCAGCAAACCATAGAGGGCTGCCTCGCTGAGGGCGGGAACCGAGATGCCAAAGACCGCAGGAAACGGCAGCTGCGCCGCGATCAGCGGTCCCAGCAGCACCGGAGCCAGCCCGCCGATCAAAAGGCCAATCGCGATGCCCAACAGCGCCAGCGCACCGATTTGCAGAAAATACGTCAGGAAGATCGTCCGGCGGTCGGCACCAAGGGTGCGTAGTGTGGCAATGGTTGCCGTTTTGCCCGCCAGATAGGCGCGTACCGCTGCGGAGACGCCAATCCCGCCGACTGCCAGCCCGGAGAGGCCAACCAGCACCAGAAACCCGGCCAGCCGCTCGACAAAGGTGGCAATGCCCGGCGCACCGTTGCGGGCATCGGTCCAGCGCATGCCGCTGTTGTCATACTCTGCCTCTGCGCGGGTTTTCAGCTGCTCCAGATCGGTATCCGGGGGCAGGGTCAACCGGTATTTGCTGGAAAACAACGTGCCGGGCTGCAAGAGGCCGGATTGCGCCAGGTCCTCTGTGCGTACAAGCGTTCGTGGGCCGAGGGTGAACCCTGCGCTGGCCGCATCAGGTTCAGTCTCCAATAGCGCCGTCAGAGCAAATCGCTGGCTGCCAAGGGTGAATTCATCGCCAACCGACAGGCCAAGCCGGTCCGCCAGAACCCGCTGCATCACACCGCCGGGTAAATCCCCTGTTCCTGCCAGTGCTGCCTCCAGCGGCATGTCGGGGGAGAGGGTCACCGTGCCCACCAGCGGATAGGCGTCATCCACGGCCTTCACCTGCGTCAGCGCGCGTTCGTCGCCCACCGTCGCCATGGACCGGAAATCAATGATTTCAGACCGGGCGAGGGCGCGGGCCTCCATCCAGGCCTGTTCCTCAGCGGTGGCGCGCCGATAGGTAAAGCCCAGCTCGGCGTCGCCGCCCAGCAGCACCGCGCCTTCCTCGCTCAGCCCGGTCTGGATCGCCGAGCGCAGGGAGCCGATCCCGGCAATCACCGCAACCCCCAGCGCCAGACAGATCAGGAAAACACGAAACCCAGACAGACCACCGCGCAGCTCTCGCTTGGCAAACCGCGTGGCCAGCGACAGGGAAGAGGGGCTCATTCAGCGGCCTCACGCGCGGCGTCCTGATCCAGTCGCCCGTCCCGCAGCCGGATCACCCGGTCGCAGCGCGCCGCCAGTTCCGGCGCATGTGTCACCATGATCAGCGTCGCCCCATAGCGGTCGCGCAGGTCAAACAGCAGGTCCATGATCGCATCGCCATTGGTCGCATCCAGATTGCCGGTCGGCTCATCCGCCAGCAGGATGCGGGGGCGGGTGACCAGAGCCCGGGCCAGCGCCACGCGTTGCTGTTCGCCGCCGGACATCTGCGCCGGGAAATGGCCCGCGCGATGACCCAGTCCAACCGCCTCCAGCTCGGCCTGCGCGCGATCAAAGGCATCCTTGTGACCGGCAAGTTCTAGCGGTGTGGCAACATTTTCCAGCGCGGTCATGGTCGGGATTAGGTGAAAGCTTTGAAAAACGACGCCCATATTGTCACGGCGAAAGCGCGCCAGCGCATCCTCATCCATGGCCGTCAGATCCTGTCCCAGCGCCGAGACGGTGCCGCCGGTGGCCTGCTCCAGCCCCCCCATCACCATCAGGAGAGAGGATTTGCCAGAGCCGGAGGGGCCGATCAGGCCCAGGGTTTCTCCGCTCTCCACCGCCAATGAGATATCATGTAGAATTTCGACAGGTCCGGTATTGCCAACCAGTGACAAAGACGCATGTTGGAGGTTCAGAATGGGATCGGATGAGGGGATCGTGCTGGACTGCATGTGATATCGCGCCTGTTTTGGGACCACTCTGGATATGGAGCCTTTGTAGCAATGCGCAAGATGATAGCAGGACTGATTTTTATGTTAACTGCGGCAATTGCGCAGGCAGAGCCGGTGCGCGTTGCAGCACTGGGGGACAGTCTGGTGCAGGGCTATGGCCTGCCGCAGGGGCAGGGCTGGGTGCCACAGCTGCAACGCTGGCTGGGGGGAAAAGGCGCCGAGGTGCGGCTGATCAATGCCGGGGTTTCTGGCGATACCACCGCAGGCGGCGCCGCCCGGATTGACTGGACGCTGGCGGACGGACCGGATGCGCTGATCGTGGCCCTTGGGGGCAATGATCTGCTGCGCGGCCTTGCGCCATCCGAAAGCCGTGCCAATCTCACCCGCATTCTGGAGGTCGCAGAGGCCAATGCGGTGCCGGTGCTGCTGGTTGGCATACAGGCACCGGGCAATTACGGCGCGGATTTCAAGGCTGAGTTCGACGCGATCTTTCCCGATCTCGCGCGGGACTATGACACGTTGCTTCACGCAGACAGCCTCGCCGGTATCCGGGCCGCAACCGGGGATGATATTCAGGCTGCTGCGCAATATCTGCAGGAGGACGGGATTCACCCCAATGCCGAAGGCGTGGCGTTGAATGTGGCCGCCATCGGTCCGAAGGTGCTGGAACTGGTCGAGTTGGCAAAGCAGTAGGCGTCTCGCCAGGCGGGGCTGATCCGGTGGTTGCAGCTCTCAAAATCTGTTCAGCCCGGAAAACCAACCCCGCAACAAAAGACGGCCCCGATGAAGGGGCCGACAGCTGATCTTATTGTCGTTCTGGCCGCTCAGGCCAGTTCGATATTCACCGCAGACTCGCGGCCATCACGGCCCGGTTGCAGCTCATAGGTGACTTTCTGATTGTCGGCGAGGCCGGTCAGCCCGGACCGCTCTACCGCAGAAATATGTACAAATACATCGCTGCCACCCGCATCGGGTGCGATGAAACCGTAGCCTTTGGTGGTGTTGAACCATTTGACGGTGCCTGTGGCCATCGTCTTCTTCTCCCAGTCTTTACTCAAATCCCTGTCCGCGACATGCGACAGCCCGGCAATGTCATTGCGTATTCATGACCGAGCCTCCTAGGACAGCGATGAGTTCTGCGTAACCTTGCGGTAACGATCTTGTCGCCAAAGGTCTTTCGGCGCAAGTGTTATAGCGGGGGGTGCCTGTCAGTTGGGCAGCGCAGGGGCTGCGACGGCGCGCTGATCGGCAAAGCTCAGCACGCAGGCAGGCAAGCTGGCGCCGAAGCGACGCCAGATCACACGTCGTCGCTCTGGTCTGATGTTGGTCAGAGCACCGTCACCACGGTTCCCAATGGCACCCGCTCATAGAGATCGACAATATGCTCATTCGTCATGCGGATACAGCCGTTGGAGACAGAATGCCCGATGGTCTGCGGCTGATTGGTTCCGTGAATGCGGAAATAGGTGTCGATGCCGTTCTGAAACAGGTAAAGCGCGCGCGCGCCCAGCGGATTGTCGGTGCCACCGGGCTGGATGTATTTGTTATCGACAAAGCGGGCATAGCTGCGTGGATCGCGCTCGATCATCTCGGGCGTGGGACGCCAGGTTGGCCATTCTTTCTTGGCCTGAATAACGGCGGTGCCGGTGAATTCGAGACCCGCGCGACCAACCCCAACCCCATAACGGCGCGCCCGTCGCGGCTCCGTCACGTAATAAAGGTAATAGGATCGCGGCAGCACAAGGATCTGCCCGGGGGCGTATTGCTTCTTGATGCGGACCTCTTGCGGGGTCGGATCAAAGACCGTTTCGGCTGACCCGATCTGGGGCCAGAGCGAGGCTGCGGCGGAGCTGGCCAGAAAGGCGCGGCGTGACAACATGCGGGGCTCTTTCAGTTTTGGAACAGATTCAGCCAGTCTGCGGGGTGGGGACAATCCGGTCAATAGGTGCCCCGGTGCGGGGCGGTTGCACCATGGCCTGCGCGACGTCGGTGCAACAGCTGCCCGCAGTCAGGCCGTTGTCTCCTTGGCAGATCAGGCTTCGTCAGATCACGAAGCTGTGATACCCTGTGATCGGATCGCGTTTCTGATCCACCGCCAGTTTCGGCGGATTTCAGTGATTGGCGACAGTATTTCCGGCGCGGCTGCGGGGGCAGTTCCACCGGCTTGGTCGCACGGGGGTATGCGTTATTTCTAACGGTTTGGTGTTGGGCCTGTTTAGCCTGCAACCGGACTGACCCTGTCTGAAATCGGCCGGGTGTTGTGCGCAGCACGGCTGGCGGTCTGTCGGGGGTCATATACTGGAGTAACGATTGTGACTGTTTCATTTGGGGGGCGCGCGGTCTTGGCCGCGCTGACGATGGCTGTGGGTATGACCGCAGCCCACACGAGTAAGGCGCAGGAGGGGGGTGGGTTTCTCGCAACCTCGCTGCGCTATTCAGAACGGATGCTGGACCGGCAGGAGGATGTGACCAATAAGGTCGCGATTGCCCTGCGCGCACGGCAGTCCGGACAGCTGGGCATCAACAAGATCACTTTTGGCGGGCGCTTTCTGGGCACGGTGATCTATGAGAACACCAATACGCCCGGCAAATTTCCCATTCTGTCGCGCCTGCCGCCGACCCATACCAGCGGCACCTCTGATACCTATGGGGTGATCAATGATATCTCGCTCACCGCCACCGTGACCACATCGGTGCTGACCGCCTTTGTGCAGGGCGAATATACCGAGGTCGAATACCCCGGTCAGAATGATATCCAGCTGCGCAAGGCCTGGCTGGCCATCGGCGATTTGGACCGCTCTCCCTTCTATGTGGCAGTGGGGCGCAAGACCGTGAACTTCGGTAATTTTGCCAGCTACGCGCCCTTCACCCACACCCATAGCAGCCATTACTTCTGGGCCCAGACCAAGGATCCGCTGATTGAGATCGGCTATATCACCGACCGGACCGAGCTGGCCCTGTCGATCATCCGCAACCATCGTGGCAACCGGGTGGTCAGCAGTCCGAAGAACGATGACCACTACACCAACTACGCGCTGAACGCGGCCCATCGTATCCCGCTGGCCAATGGGCTGGGGCTGAAACTCGGCGCGGGCTTCCTGCGGGGCACCATCTACGACAGCACCATCGCCCATCATCCGCCCGGCAGCGGCATTGATCGCGGCTGGAACGGCGCCTGGGATGTCCACGCCACCCTCAGCGGGGAGCGGTTTGACGTCATGGCAGAATTCACCCAGACCACCGACCGCTGGCCCGCCACCGACCACAAGGTCAGCGCGCTGACGGTGCAGGGGCGCTACCGGAGCGCGTTTCTGGGGCGCCCTGCGGTTTATTCGCTGTCGGCCAGTCACGGGCGGCAGGGGGCATCGGGCACCGAATGGGAATCGATGTCGCAGGTCATTCTGGGGATGGAGGTAGCGGTGGCCCCCAATGTCACATTGGGCGCTGAGTATCTGTTCAACGATGGGTTTGTGCCGCTGATCCTGCCCCGGCGTACCGGCGACGCCAGCGTGCGGTCCCATAGCGTCATTCTGGGGGCAAAGCTGACCTTCTAGGCGCAGGCCGCAGGCGCGCGCGTCGGCAGGGCCTTGTCCCGCGCGCAGTCTCCCGTATATCGGGAAGGAGGTCGCACCAGCGGCCTTCTGCAAGGAGTGATCGCGACATGGGCGCCAAAACCCTGACCTGCCTCAGCTGTGCGCAGCTGAACCGCGTGCCGGAGGACCGTCTGGCCGCGGGCCCCAAATGCGGCACCTGTGGTGCGGCGCTGATCCCGGCGGGGCCGGTAGATGTCGATCCGGCAACCCTGCAAAAGGCTGCGGCACAGGATGATCTGCCGCTGGTGGTGGATTTCTGGGCGCCTTGGTGTGGCCCCTGCAAGATGATGGCGCCGGATTTTGCCAAGGCGGCAAAATCTCTGATGGGGCAGGTGCGGCTGGTCAAGCTGAACACCCAGACCCATCAGTCCACTGGCGCGCGCTATCGTATCAAGGGGATCCCGACATTGGTGCGCTTTGCCCGTGGCAAGGAGCAGAAACGACAAGCCGGTGCCATGCGGGCAGGGCAGATCGTCAGCTGGGCCAAGGGGTAGATGTAACGGGTGTCACGGTCCGGGCAGATGCCTGCCAGGGGCGCCGCTTCAGGCAGTGCGCTGCAGCTCATCCCGCTGCGGCTGCGCCATTGGGCGTAATCCGGGCGGCAGATGGCTCATGACCAGAATCGTCAAAATCGCACTTGTTGTCCCGACAGTGGGATAGAGCATCAGACTATACCAGAGGGGCATCGCATAGAGGGCGTAGGCCGCCACAGCAGAGAAAATCCCTGCAAAAGTGCCCACAATGATCCCGATCCACGCCATGGTCCTACCCTTTGGGTTGAGTTGCATTTAATCTACAATTTTTTAAGCGGATCGCAACGCTTTGATATCCACAAGAATAGTTCAAATTTTCTATAGATCTGGTTAACGCCTGGGCAGGTCACCGCCTCGCCCGTCACAGCTGTTCCGTTAGGATGTTGTTTTGAAAGAGGAATTAGGTGATCATTTTGGTTGGGTATGGTCTGGTAGCCATCCTGAAATTGACTAATCCTGCGAATTTTGCGCCGTCATCTTGCGCGAAAACCCGCCGCTTTTGATCATCAGGCACAGAGTGAGCCCCAGTCCAAGCAGCCCGCCCAGGCCGGAGTAGAGCAGAAACAGGCCCCAGATCGGAAGGTCATAGGCCACATGGCCCAGCACGGTGATCAACATCGTCACCCCAGCACTCGTTAACATCGCCAACCAAGCCATCGCACCCTCACATCAATTGAGGTAAATGTGACCTAAAGTAGGCCGTGCAATCAATACGCCTTACGGTCATGCGGCGAGTATACTGGCATGTGTTGCAGCTTATTCGCGATTTATGGCAGGAACAGCACAGGTTCGCGCGTATAGCGCGCAAAATCGCGTTGTGTGCGGGGTTTTTGCAAAAAGATCAGGCGCGTGCGGGTTTCCCGGCAAACTCCGGATGGGCGGCCTGCGCCAAATCGTCCAGCGCCTCCTGCCCAAACGACTCGCGCGCGGTTTTCTGCATCCAGAGCAATAGGATCGCCAGCATCGCCGAGGGGACTCCGAACAGCGGATACAGCAGCAAGCTCATCCCGAAGGAGAGACCGATCAGCGTATAGCCCAGAATAGCGGCATTCAGCCCGCCGATGACGCCTACCAGAATACCAATCCCTGCCATGCTCCGCCCTTTCTCTGGCCCTATCCCCAAGCGGTTCTCGCCCGGGGCATCGTGAGAATATGGTTAAAGACTAGCGATGATTTTGTTCAAATTATGCCGATCAGGTGGCGGAGTAGGGGATGGAACAAAGGGGAGGCCGTGCAACTGGGCACACTTGTTGGGCCAGCCGAGTGTCATGCGACGACTTGGGTATGCGAGCCGCGATCTGTTTCGCGGCATTTTCTCAACAGCAGACAATCTGACGATGAAGGGCCCGGCACAGGGCGGCGCTTCCACTACCCCACGTCAAAAAATCGACGCTGGAAGAATTTTGGCTATGGCCTGTCCGACCCAAGCTTGAAGGAGGCCTATATAGGCCTCCTTCTTCTTACAAGATACTCATGTTTCGGAGTGGGGGCGCAGCGATGGCCAGGTCTACACGACCGCTGCGACTTTAAAGCCCGAACCAAGGGCTCTCTACCGGGAGAGCCCCTCACATCACCGCACAAACTTCTTGTGCTTCAACCGCTTGGGCTCCAGCGCGTCGGGGCCGAGACGGCGTTTCTTGTCCTCTTCGTAATCCTCGAAGTTGCCTTCGAACCACTCCACATGGGCGTCACCCTCAAACGCCAGGATATGCGTACAGATCCGGTCGAGGAAGAAACGGTCGTGCGAGATCACCACGGCGCAGCCGCACGAAATCCACCAGCGCGTCTTCCAGCGCCCGCAGGGTTTCCACGTCCAGGTCGTTGGTCGGTTCGTCGAGCAGGAGAACGTTGCCGCCCTCTTTCAGCAGGCGCGCCATGTGAACGCGGTTGCGTTCACCACCGGACAGGAGGCTCAATTTTTTCTGCTGATCGCCACCTTTGAAGTTGAACGACGAGCAATAGGCGCGGGAATTGACCTGCGCATCGCCCAGTTCGATGATTTCAGCGCCGCCGGAGATCGCTTCCCAGACGGTTTCATTGTCATCCAGATCATCGCGCGACTGATCCACATAGGAGAGCTTCACGGTGTCGCCATAGCTGACATTGCCCTCATCGGGCTGTTCCTGACCGGTCAGCATGCGGAACAGGGTTGATTTACCCGCGCCGTTGGGGCCGATCACGCCGACTATGCCGCCGGGGGGCAGGTCAAAGGACAGCCCCTCAACCAGTTGCTTGTCGCCGTAGTGTTTGGAAATGCCCTCAACCTCGATCACCTTGGAGCCAAGACGCGGGCCATTGGGGATGACAATCTGGGCGCGGGTCAGCTTCTCACGCTCGGACTGGCTGGCCAGATCGTTATAGGCGTTGATCCGGGCCTTGGATTTGGCCTGACGGGCCTTCGCGCCCTGACGCATCCACTCCAATTCGCGTTCCAGCGTTTTCTGTTTGGATTTGTCTTCGCGCGCTTCCTGCTCCAGACGTTTGGCCTTTTGTTCCAGCCAGGCGGAGTAGTTGCCCTCATAAGGAATGCCCTTGCCGCGATCCAATTCAAGGATCCAGCTGGTGATATCATCAAGGAAATAGCGGTCGTGGGTGACGCAGAGGATGGTGCCCTTGTAGTCGATCAGATGCTGTTGCAGCCAGGCGATAGTTTCCGCATCAAGGTGGTTGGTCGGTTCGTCAAGCAGCAGCATTTCCGGGGCTTCGAGCAAGAGCTTGCACAGCGCCACGCGGCGACGCTCACCGCCCGAGAGGTTGGCGATTTCCGCATCATCCGGCGGGCAGCGCAGCGCCTCCATCGAGATGTCGATCTGGCTGTCCAGATCCCAGAGGTTTTCCGCATCGATGCTGTCTTGCAGCGCGGTCATCTCTTCCATCAGCTCATCGGTGTAGTTCTCGGCCATCTCAACCGCGATCTGATTGAAGCGGTCGACCTTGTCTTTCTTGGCTTTGACACCCAGCATGACGTTTTCACGCACGGTGAGGCTCTCGTCCAGCTTCGGCTCCTGCGGCAGATAGCCAACCTTGGCGCCCTCAGCCGCCCAGGCCTCACCGGTGAAATCGGTATCCAGACCGGCCATGATTTTCATCAGGGTTGATTTACCGGCGCCGTTGACGCCGACCACACCGATTTTCACACCGGGGAGAAAGGACAGGTGAATGTTTTCAAAGCATTTCTTGCCACCCGGGTAGGTCTTGGAGACACCCTGCATGTGGTAGACGTATTGATAGGCGGCCATGTGACTGCTCCGTGATGGGGGAATTTCGCTGGCTGGTGTGATAACGGATGGGGCGGGCCGGGGCAATGCGGGATGCAGGCGGCGGCTCTTGCAGTTTCTATCGGTGCGGGACGACGCCCCGCAGCACGCCCCGCGCCCGGCCTGCCTTGTGGGACGTCCTGTCAGGCCTGTTGTCGCCGGGGCTGCAGGGCTACTCGGTGAAACAGGAAGAGATCTGGTTTAAGGCTACGTGCCTATGTCGTCGATGCGCGCCCCGCAGATTTCCAGGCTGGACTGCCACGAAGTGTCGCTTCAGGCAGGCGAGTAGGTGTGAGAAACGCAACCTGTTCTTCGGCAGGCCCACAACACCTGATTGATCTCTCTCCTAACTCTGTGCATCAAGGCGGGTATGACGCATCGCCTGCCCCATATCCCGCCCGGAACCACTGTTGGCCTGTTGGGCGGCTCCTTTGATCCGCCGCATGAGGGGCACCGGGCGATCTCGCTTGCCGCGTTGAAGCGGTTCGGGCTGGATCAGCTGGTCTGGCTGGTCTCCCCCGGCAATCCGCTGAAGGCGCATCCGCCAGCCCCCTTGGCGCGGCGGATTGCGGCGGCGCAGGATCTGATGGATCACCCCCGGGTGCAGATCAGCGGGATCGAGGCCGATATTGGCACCTGCTACACCGCCGAAACGTTGCGCATGCTGCGCAAACGCCACCCCGGCGTGCGGTTTGTCTGGTTGATGGGGGCGGATAATCTGGCGGATTTTCATCGCTGGAAGGATTGGCAGCAGATCCTTGAGACGGTGCCGGTGGGGGTGCTGGCACGGCCCGGAGACCGGATTTCGGCCCGGCTGTCACCTGCGGCGCGGCTTTATGCGCCCTACCGGCTGAAGGGCGGGCAAAGCCGCCTGTTGGCAAAGGCCTGCGCGCCGGCCTGGTGTTTTGTGAATGTACCAATGGTCAACGCCAGCTCAAGCGAGATCCGGGCGCGGGGTGATTGGTCAGTGACGCAGCCGCGCTGAGAGAAGCCCGGCGCCGATCACCACCGCAAGCCCAGCCCAGGTCAGCGGGTCGGGCCATTGCGCAAACGCCCACCACCCAAGCGACACCGCTGCGATCAGCTGGAAATAGACCAGTGGCGCCAGACGCGATGCGGGCGCCTGCGCATAGGCAAACAGCAGCAGAAGATTGCCCAGCATCGAAAACCCGGCGCTGCCAAAGGTCAGCGCGGCGGTGCTCAGGCTGGGGGCGGGCAGGGAAGCCAGCCCCAGTGGCAGGGTCAGCAATGCGCTGATCGACAGCTGTGTCAGGCTCAGCTGCAACGGTGTGCCCAGATGTGACAGCCAGCGCGAGCTGGTGAGGAAACCACCATAGCAGACGCCTGCGACCGCGGCCCAGATCAGATTGGCCGAGCCGCCAAGACCGGGGCGCACAACCAGCAGCACGCCACAGAACCCCACCGCCATCAACAGGCTGCGCGCCAGCGTCACCGGTTCACGCAGCAGCAGCACCGATAGACCATAGCTGACAATCGGCCCGACAAAGAAGGCCGCAAAAACATTGGCCAGCGGCTCCGTCTTGAGAGCGATCTGAATGGACAGGATGCCACCGCTCAGCAGGGCGGCCCGCAGCCACAGCCGCCAGTCGCCAAACAGCGGCCACGCCCCGCGACAGGCAAAGGGCAGCACCAATACTGTGCCGATTGCAAACCGTGACCATGCCACAAATCCCGGTGTCGCCAGACCGCCCGATGTGAGCAGTTTCCCGCAAAGGTCCCCGGCAGGGATCATTGACATGGCGACAAACATGATCATCACTGCCCGTACCATCGCGCCAGCGGTAACAGGCATCCACCTCCGGGGAAAGCGGCCAGATCTCCGCGGCCCCGCGACATAAAAACCTGTGGCGCGTTTGCAGAATTGTAGGGGTTTTGAGTAGACTATTGCTAATATGATTTCGCGACGTTTTTTCCTGACCTCCTGCCTTGCCTCTGTGGCGGCGTCCACTGCGCTGGCCAATGCGCCTGCGGTTTCTCTGCGTCCGGTGGCGCGCGATCCGGCCAGTCTGATCAGCGCGGGTGGCGGGCTGAAGGGGCTGTTGTCCCGGGCTGGCCTCTCGGGGGAGGTCGCCTGCGCGGTGGCAGATGTGAAAACCGGTCTGCGGCTGGAAGCCGAAGGGGCAGGTGCGGGCTTGCCGCCCGCCAGTGTCGCCAAGGCGCTGACCGCGCTTTATGCGCTGGATGCGCTGGGGGCGGACCATCGCTTTACCACGCAGATTGTCGCGACCGGCGGCATCAGCGGCGGTGTGGTGGCGGGCGATCTGGTGCTGGTGGGCGGTGGTGATCCGATGCTGAACACTGACACTCTGGCGCAGCTGGCCAAGGCGCTCAACGCTGCGGGCATCCGCGAGGTGCGCGGCGCCTTCCGTGTCTGGGAGGGCGCGCTGCCGCAGATCAAGTCGATTGATCCCGGCCAGCCCGATCACGTGGGGTACAGCCCGGCGATTTCAGGGCTGGCGCTCAATTACAACCGGGTTCATTTCGAGTGGAAGCGTGCGGGCCAGGGCTGGGCCGTGACCATGGATGCCCGGACCAAGAAATATCGCCCCGAAGTCTCTGTTGCGACGATGAAAATCGCCCAGCGCAGCCTGCCGGTCTATAGCTACTCCGAGGGTAAGGATACCGACCGCTGGACGGTCGCCAGCAAGGCGCTGGGCAAAGGCGGCGCGCGCTGGCTGCCGGTGCGCCATCCGGGCGCTTATGCGGCGGATGTCTTCCGCACCATGGCGCGTGCCAATGGCATCAAACTGCCAGCGCCGAAGATCGCCAGATCGCGCCCCTCGGGGCAGGTGGTGGCCCATCACAACAGCCCGCCGCTGGATCTGATGCTGAAAGCGACGCTGAAATACTCCAACAATCTGATGGCCGAAATGATCGGTCTGGCGGCCACGCAGGCGCGCGGCGGACGGCCCCGCACGCTGAAGGATTCTGCCGGTGCGATGAACCGCTGGGCGCAGGCCACCTATGGCATGGCCAACACCCGGCTGGTGGATCACTCAGGCCTGGGCGAGGCTTCGCGGGTGACCCCCGATGATATGGTCAGCGCGCTGGTGGCCTCCTATCGGGATGGGCGGTTGAAACCTTTGCTGAAATCCTTCCCCATGCGCGACAGCAAGGGCCGCATTCAGAAGGGCCATCCGATCAAGGTCGCGGCCAAAACCGGTACGCTCAACTTCGTATCTGGTCTCGGCGGGTTCATGACCGCCACCGATGGCACCGTGCTGGCCTTTGCCATTTTCAGTGCCGATCAGAAGGCGCGCTCCCGCATATCACGGGCGGAACGCGAACGCCCGCAGGGGGCAAGATCCTGGAACCGCCGCGCCAAGCAGGTGCAGCAAAAACTGATTGAGCGCTGGGGGCGGGTTTACGGCAGCTGATCCGGTGCAAGACCAGACGCGCGGCTTTATCCGCCTGTGTTTAATCCGCCTGTGTGCCTTTATGCCGGCCTGTTCTGCGGCTCGGCCGTGGCCCTGGCCAGCTGCGCTAACCGCCCGCCATGGCGTGGACCCAGATCTCTGCCTGCGGCTCATGCGGGGCGCGGGTGCCGTCGGTGACAGCCCCCAGCCGCCTTGCCACTGCCTGCGACCGTAGATTGTCGTGATCAATATAGCTGTAGAGGTGATCCAGCCCCAGATCCTCGGAGGCCCATGTCCTCACGGCCACGGCGGCTTCGGTGGCAAAACCCTGTCCCTCGGCCCCTTCAAACAGATGCCAGGCCAGCTCAATCTCTGGCCAGTTGGAGTGTTTGATCAGGCCGACGCGACCGACGGGTTCACCGCTCTCCCGCAATGTGACCGTAAAGAAGCCAAAGCCATGCCACTGCCAGTGGCCAACCCCGGTTAGAAACCCGAACCAGGCCTGATCTGCGGTGATCGTCTCACCCTGCGCAACCATCGAAGGCGCGCTGGTCATAAAACGGGTAAAGGCGGGCAGATCGTCGCGCTCAGGCCCGCGCAGGACCAAACGCGCAGTTGTCAGCCGGGGGGCGGTGGTGAGCGCTGTCATACCTGCGTATCCCTGCCTGCCCGTCCCTCTGTCACATCAGACCATATGCCGCGCGCGGGCGCCGCGTTCGATGGCGGCGGCGTGCAGGCGGTCGATGTTCAGCTCATAACGGATCTCTTCCAAAAGCCGCAGTTCGGACTCCGCCAGGCTGCCATCGGCGGCGGCCACATCGCAGGCCAGCGCATAAGCGGTCTCAAACAGGCGCTCCGGCAGATCCTCACGGATCAGCCCAAACAGCGCGTCCAGCCCGTCTTCCTGCTCAAACAGGTCAAACACCGTCTGCGAGGTGCGATTGACCCGATCGATGTCGTAATCTGCAAACACGGGCAGCATGTTCACCGCCGACTGGATCTTCACCAGTTCAGCGGTGCGGATATTCTCATCCGAGGCCGACACCGCTACCATCAGCGCAACAAGGCAATCCTGCGGGGTAAAGGGATGGGCGGTTTGGGTGTTCATTATGAAATCCAGTAAATTGGCATGTGTTCTGCATAGAAGAATAGGCATCGTGTGGACCCCGATCAACGGGACAATGCGTCATCGTGCATATTCCGCCGCAGGCACCGGCACGGAAGGGGTGTCAGGGCTGCTGTTTCTTGACTCATTTCGCCTGCCGCCATAGGTGAGGCCGACCGGGTGCATGGGGTGCCCGGCAGTGGTTTGCCGCCCGTAATATCGCCGCCCATAGCGGCACCACCCGTGGCGGCAGGCAGCCCGACCGGAGCAGTGCCCGGTTGCCGATGGAGAAAACAATGTCTGATCTGCGCGAAGAAGCTCTGAAGAGCAAAGCCTGGCCGTTTGAAGAAGCCCGCCGGGTTCTCAAACGTTATGCCAAGGGCGCGCCGGAGAAGGGCTATGTTCTGTTTGAAACCGGCTATGGCCCCTCCGGCCTGCCGCATATCGGCACCTTCGGCGAGGTGGCGCGCACCACCATGATCAAAACCGCCTTTGAGGTGATTTCCGACATCCCGACGAAGCTGATCTGCTTCTCGGATGATCTCGACGGCATGCGCAAGGTGCCGGGCAATGTCCCCAACCCAGAGAGCCTGCAGGATCATCTGCAAAAGCCGCTGACCAGCGTTCCGGATCCCTTCGGCACGCATGAGAGCTTTGGCCATCACAACAACGCCATGCTGCGCCGCTTCCTGGACACCTTTGGTTTTGAGTATGACTTCTACTCGGCCAAAGAATTCTATGAATCCGGACAGTTCGACGAGGTGCTGAAGCGCGCCGTCGACAAATACGACGACGTCATGGCGATCATGCTGAAGTCCCTGCGCGAAGAGCGCCGCCAGACCTATTCGATCTTCCTGCCGATCCACCCGGAAACCGGCCGCGTCCTCTATGTGCCGATGAAGAAGGTCTGCGCCGAAACCTATACCGTCACCTTTGACGATGAGGACGGCAAGGAATGGACCCTGCCCGTGACCGGCGGCAATGTGAAACTGCAGTGGAAGCCGGATTTCGGCGCCCGCTGGGCCGCACTGGGTGTCGATTTTGAGATGTACGGCAAAGACCATTCCACCAATACGCCGATCTACGACGGCATCTGCCGGGTGCTGGGCCACCGCGCGCCGGAGCATTTCACCTATGAGCTGTTTCTGGATGCCAACGGTCAGAAGATCTCCAAAACCTCCGGCAACGGCATCTCGATCGACGAATGGCTGACCTATGCCTCGACCGAGAGCCTGGCCTATTTCATGTACCAGAAGCCGAAGACCGCCAAGCGGATGCATTTCGATGTGATCCCCAAGGCGGTGGACGAATACCACCAGCAGCTGCGCGCCTATCATGGCCAGGACCTGAAGGCACAGCTGAACAATCCTGTCTGGCACATCCACGGCGGTGACGTGCCGCAGTCGGATATGGTGGTGCCGTTCTCAATGCTGCTGAACCTCGCCTCCGCCTCCAGCGCCGAGGACAAGGCCACCATGTGGGGTTTCATCAACAAATACGCACCTGATGCGACGCCCGAAAGCAATCCGACAATGGATCAGGCGGCAGGTTTTGCGGTGGCCTATTTCAACGATTTCGTGAAACCGGAGAAGACCTACCGTCTGCCGACCGATCAGGAGCGCGCGGCGCTTCAGGATCTGGCAGATGCGTTGAAATCGTCGGACGCTGCGCTGGCCGCAATCGCCAAGAAGAACGAAATCGCTGGCAACACGGATCCGCTGCCCGAGGCGGATTTTGCGGATGAGGAATTTCTGCAGTCCGTCGTCTTTGCCATTGGCAAGATCCACGGGTTTGAGCCGCTGCGGGCCTGGTTCTCGGCCATCTATGAGGTGCTTCTGGGCGCGTCCCAAGGCCCGCGGTTTGGCGGGTTCATCGCCCTTTACGGGGTTGAGGACACCATCAAGCTGATTGATCAGGCGCTGGCAGGCGAGCTGGTCTGACCGGCAGGCAGACCACAGGAAGACATTGTAAAAGGGCGCCCCCGACGGGTGCCCTTTTTCCATTGCGGGGCAGGTTTTGTCAGGTTGGCGTGAATTGACGGGTGCAAGCGGCGGCCTAGCTGATCTCTCATCAAGGGAGATGTTTTATGCGCAAGTTTATGTTGATGAGTGTCTGCGTCGCCATGATGGCGCTGCCTGTTTCCGCCTCTGCCGAGGGGCGCGATACGGCCATTACCGGGGTGATCAGCGATCAGATCGCGGCCTTCCTGCGCGGCGATGCGGAGGCTGCCTTTGCCCATGCGTCCCCGATGATCCAGGGACTGTTTGGCAGTTCTGAGCGATTTGCGACCATGGTGCAGTCCGGCTACCCCATGGTCTGGCAACCGGATGAGGTGCGCTATCTGGATCTGCGCAATGTCGCGGGCGGCCTGTGGCAGCGGGTGATGATCACCGACCCTGAGGGGCGCGTGCATCTCCTTGATTATCAGATGGTTGAGACTGCGGCGGGCTGGAAAATCAACGCGGTCCAGCTGCTAACTGCGGACGCCCCGACGGCCTGACCCGCCCTCTCGCTGACCAATCGACCGCCCCCTTCTACAACGGGGGTGGTGCATACCCTGCGAACGCCCCTCTGACAGCGCGTTAAATCCCGCCCGGTATAACCCTTTCCCTGATTGAACCGGGCTGCGGCCTGCGATGCCGGAAACGGCGGTTTTGGAAAGGGTGACTGATGAACATAGCGATCACTGACGGCGTAGAGCTGATGCCCCCGGCCTTTGCTGAAGGACTGAACAACTGGTCCAGCGGCAATGGCACACCGGGATCGGACACCTATCAGGGGGCGGCCAATGCGGCCTTTGTCGCGGCGGACCCCGATTTCGGCGGCTGTCTGGAGCTGCAAAAAACCACCTCGGTGCAAAAACTGCGCAATATGACCCGCACCATGCTGACGCCGGGCTGCTATCTGCAGATCACCGCAAAGGTGAAGGCGATCAGCGGCGCCCTGCCCACAGTGCGCATCGCGGCCTGGGCCGGACAGCCCGGCGGCGGCCATCTGGGCGGCGTGGTGGAAACCGGGCCGGGCACCAGCCTCTCCACCTACGGCGAGGTGGTTGAGGTCACAGCCATTGTCGGCACCGGCAGCCGCAATGGCGTCGATATGCCCTGGGGCCGCGCCGCGCGCTTTGCCCATGTGGGGCTGGATCTGATCGGGGCAAACGGCGGCGTGGTGCGGATCGAGGATATCGCGGTGCGCGATGTCACTGGCGTGTTCCTGCGCGATATGATCAGCCTTGTGGATGTGACGGATTATGGCGCCGTCGGCGATGGCAGCACCGACAATACTGCCGCCTTTGAGGCCGCAGATGCCGCCGCCGCAGGCCGCCGTGTACTGGTTCCCGCGGGGGAGTTCTTCCTCGCCAGCACGGTCTCCATGAACCATGAGGTCCGGTTTGAGGGCACCGTCCGCATGCCCACCAACCGGATGCTGCTGCTCACCCGCAACTTTGATTTCCCCAGCTATGCTGCCGCCTTCGGGGATGAGGAATTGGGCTTCAAGAAGGCGTTTCAGGCGCTTCTGAACAACGCCGACCATGAATCGCTCGATCTCTGCGGGCGCAAGGTGACCCTGCGCGGGCCGGTCGACATGCAGGCGGCAGTGCCCAACAAGACCAGCTATGCCACCCGCCGGGTGATCCGCAACGGCCAGCTGGAGGCCGCCGCCAATGCGGCCTGGGACACCGACACGGTGACTGCACAGGCGACTTACAGCACCAGCGACGCGCGCAAGCTGACCAATGTCGCCAATATCGCCAATATCCCCGTCGGCGCCTTGGTCGAAGGCAGCGGCGTCGGGCGCGAGATCTATGTCCGGGCCAAAAACGTGGGCGCACGGGAACTGACCCTGACCGCGCCGCTTTATGATGCGGTCGGCACACAGCAATTCACCTTCCGCGACTTCAAATACATGCTGGATTTCAGCGGTTTCAGCGCGCTCAGCAAATTCGGCATGACCGAGGTGGAAATCCAATGCGCGGGCCGTTGTAGCGGGATCCGTCTTGCGCCTGCTCAGCACGGTGTTCAGCCTGGATCACTGTTTCATCTCGCGTCCGCTCAATCGCGGCCTCACCTCCATCGGGTCGGGCTGTCAGGGCATTCTGGTGGACAATTGCCAGTTCCTCTCCGATGAGGAGCCGCTGAATGTCTCCGCGCGCCAGTCCATCGCGCTGAATGTGAATGCCAATGACGCCAAGCTGCGCAACAACCGTGCGACCAAGTTCCGCCATTTCGCCCTCCTGGGCGGGCAGAACCAGACCGTGACCGGCAACCACTTCTTTCAGGGTGACACCGTCGCCGATGGTAGTCGCACCGCCGGGCTGATCCTGACCAGCACCAATTGCGCCTCCACCGTGTCGGACAACTACATCGACAACTGCTTTGTCGAATGGACCAATGAACGCGATGCGCGGCCGGATTTCAGCAGCGGCTTTTCCTTCAGCGCGCTGTCGATCACTGACAATGTGTTCCTCTCCGGTGATGTGGCCCGGTGGTTCAGCTACATCGTGGTCAAACCCTATGGCAGCGGTCATTTCCTCAATGGGATGACGGTGTCGGGGAATAAATTCCGCTCCATCAATGGCTCCATCGACCGGGCGGAACGGGTGGATACCAGCTTTGCGGATCTCGATTTCAGTCGCTCCAAGAGCATCTTTTACGAGGGCAACACCTATCACAATGTGTCAGCCGCCGTCGCCAATCCGCTGCGGATTGAACATGTGCAGGGCAGTACGGCCAAGACCTGGACCGTCGACACCGATGATAAGCTGCCGTTCCGCGGGCAGGCGCGGGGGGTCGATAGCGTCATCGCGATTGGCCCGGTGGAGGTCAGCGGCGGCGCAGATCGCCACGCCATGCCACACACCAAACTGCGGGTTGGCAGCCGTCGCGATCAGGTGCAGCTGATCTGGCCCGAGGCGGTGCGCGGCACTGTGCAGGTGACCGTCCGGGTGGACAAATAACCCCTCGCCTAGACAGGCGCAGGCGGTGGTCAGAACCGGTGCCAGATCGCCAGTTTGACCCCCAGCGACCGGGTCTCGGTCCGTTTGTGTTGTAGGCCAATCACCAGCTCTGGCGCGTCCTTGCCGAAGCGACGCGCCAGTGGCACCCGCAGACTGGGGGTGACCGCAACGGAGAGTGACGCCCCAGCCGTTTTGCTGGTTTCCACCTGCACCAGAGGCGCCAATTTGCCGGGGCGGTTCAGCCCGAATGTGGCATCCAGTTTCCAGGTCTGCTCCAGCCCCTTGCTGCGCCATTCATGGCCCAGGTCCAACGCCACCCATCCCGAAAGCGGCCGGTCGCGCCACCGGGTGTCAAACCCGCGCCCGTATGACAGCGTCAGCCGCTGCATTGGCGCCCAGACCGCGCTGCTCTGGTTCAGCCCCAACGCCAGTTCCACCGCTGTATTGGCACGCCCCAGCCGGGGCAGGGGATGGCGCACGAACAGCAGCGCATGGGCAGAGCTGCCCCGGCTCAGGTTCAGATCCACCCCCACGGTCCAGCGCGGATGCAGCCCGTATTCACTGTAATAGCCAACCTCAGCCGGGATGCGCTGTCCTGCGTCCAGCCCCTTTATCGCGGCCAGATCCCGCCGCAGGGTCAGACTGGTTGCGCTGAACCCCTGTCCCTTTTGCTGTAACCACGCCCCGGCAAAGACCGGCGCCGAAGGCATCAGACAGGCCAGGATCAGTGCCAGAAGACGGGCGAAGTGATGAGACATGCAAACATCTTAAAGTTGTTTGCACTTTTGACCACTCTTTTTATGGAACAGCAGGCTGGCCGCCCGGTGTGGCAAAAATCTCTGCCGGATTTTCCCAAACCGGCGTAGGCTGGACCCGGACAACGGAGGAAGCCATGCCGACGATCGCGACCAATACCGAAACCCAAACCGTCATCACCACATTCGAGATGACACCGGGCACCTGCCAGGATCTTCTGGACGCCCTGACTGAGGCCTATGCCGAGTTTATTTCCCATCAGCCGGGGTTCATTTCCGCCGGGTTGCATGTGAACGATGCTCAGACGCGGATTGCCAACTATTCCCAGTGGCGTCGGCGCGAGGATTTTATGGCCATGTTGCGCAGCGCCGAGATGCGCAACCGCAATCGCAAGATCAATGAGCTTTGCCGCAGCTTTGAACCGGTGATGTATGAGGTCGCCGCAACCTTTTGATCTGTGGCGCGTTTCCCATCTGTGGGCGGCTGATCTTGATCAAGGCAGGCGCTTCAGGCCTGTCCCATGATACGCCTGTCCCATAATGCGGTCACAGACAGAGGAAAGCGCAGATGTACAGCCATATTCTTGTCCCGATTTCATTCGACCCGGATCGCGATGTCAGCGGCCCGCTGAAACTCGCGGGGCTGCTGGCCACGCCGGAGGCGAAGATCACGCTCTTGCATGTGGTCGAACAGGTGCTTAGCCTATGCGATTTCCTACATGCCGGTTGATTACCTCGATGCGGCGCGCAAGGCGTTGCAGGCGGAGTTGGACGGGCTGGCCAAAACCCTGCCGAATGCCAGCGGCCTGCTGATCGACGGCCATTCCGGCCGCGCCATCCTCGACTGGGCCGAAGACAATTCTCCCGATCTGATCATCATCGCGTCACACCGTCCCGGAATGCAGGATCTGTTGCTCGGCTCAACCGCCACCCAGGTGGTGCGACACGCGTCCTGCGCGGTTCATGTCGTACGCTGAGGCTTGCGTTGTTTTGACGCCGGGCGCGCAATATTGCGCCGCAAGACTTGTCGTGCGGCAAAAGCGACCCCACTTGCAATGCAATCATGTTTTGTGAGGAGAAAACGATGCAATGTCCAATTGATGGCACACAGCTGGTCATGACCGACCGGGCCGGAGTGGAAATCGATTACTGTCCGCAATGCCGGGGTGTCTGGCTGGATCGCGGTGAATTGGACAAGATCATTGAGCGATCCGCGCCGCAGCAATCCGCACCGGCGCGTGACAGCCATCGCCCCGAGAAACGCGATTCAGATCGGCATTATTCCGAAAAACGCTACAAGAAAAAACGTGGTGGATTTCTTGAGGATCTGTTTGATTTTTAAGAACGACATGCCCGGGCGTCAGGGTTGGCTGACCGAAAAGGTGCAGTAAAACCGGCGTCCGGGCCTCACTCTGCTGCGCCCCTGATCGTGCAGGTCACAAAAAAAGCGCCCCGATACCATGATCTGGTATCGGGGCGCTTTTTTTCATAACATAATGTTAGATATGTGCTTTACTGCCACGGGGCCCAGCGATCAGCCATGCGATCAGGCCAATGACAGGCAGGATCAGAATGACGAGGGTCCAGACCACCTTGGCCACGGTCGAGGCGCCTGAGGTCAGAACCTGATAAATCGCATAGAGATCGGCAATTAGAATGATCAGACCAAGAAGACTGTAACCCATTTTCTCTCTCCAATGATTGTGTTCTGCCATCCCAACCAATCAACGGCTCAAAATGTTCCGATAAAAATATTGGGAACCATTTCAACGGATATCTCGTTTCCTCTCCGAACCATCATTGAGATGTATCGCAATCGGAAAGGAACCACGTTATGAAAACCGCTACTGGAATTGTTCTGGGTGTTATTGCCGTCATCGCCGTTGCGATTGGCATCTACATGGTGGACGTCGATCAGACAGAAGAAGCCAGCCTGCCCGACGTTGATGTCAGCGTTGAGGGTGGCAACCTGCCAAAATTCGATGCTGAGGTTGGATCCGTCTCCATCACCGAAGAAACCGCAACGGTGAAGGTTCCGGACGTCGATGTGACCATGGAAGAAGCTGAAATCTCGGTTCCGGGCCTGAAAGTGACCCCGCCGGAAGACGCCGCTGACGAAGTTGCCGCCGAATCCAACTAAGAGAAGCAGCTGCCTGATCCGGCACAGTTTGCCCCCCGCCATCGCGGGGGGCTTTTTTCGTGTCCGGTTTGTCGGGGGGCGGGCGCTGTTGCCTCCGCTATCTTCTCGTGGCCCAGCTAGCCCCGCTGATCCTACGACGAGAACTTCTTCTGCGACTTACCCCGATAGGCCCGTGTCCCGGCCTTGCCCGCAGTGGAACGCCCTCGTGATTTCACCGCCGCATCTGATGCGGCCTCAATCGCGGATTGCCGCGCCAGAGGATCGTCAGAGACCGCCAGATCCACCGCTTCCAGCCGCTTGACCTCGTCGCGCAGCCGCGCGGCTTCCTCGAACTCCAGGTTCTCGGCGGCCTTGCGCATCTGCTCGCGCAGCCCGGCCAGATGGGCCTCCAGATTGGCACCATGCATCGGTTTGTCGATGGTGGCGGTGACGCGGTTCATATCCACATCGCCCTCATAGAGACCCGCCAGCACATCCTCGACGTTTTTCTTGACGGTTGCGGGGGTGATGCCGTGTTCCTCGTTGTAGGCGATCTGTTTCTCGCGGCGGCGGTTGGTCTCGCCAAGAGCGCGTTCCATCGAACCCGTGATGCGGTCAGCATACATGATAACCCGGCCTTCAGCGTTTCGGGCCGCGCGACCGATGGTCTGGACCAGCGAGGTTTCGGAGCGCAGGAAGCCCTCCTTGTCGGCATCCAGAATGGCGACCAGCCCGCATTCGGGGATATCCAGACCCTCACGCAACAGGTTGATGCCGATCAGCACGTCAAAGGCGCCAAGCCGCAGATCGCGCAGGATTTCGATCCGCTCCAGCGTGTCGATGTCGCTGTGCATATAGCGGACCTTGATCCCCTGTTCGTGCATATATTCGGTCAGATCCTCGGCCATGCGTTTGGTGAGGGTGGTCACCAGCGTGCGGAACCCATCTGCGGTGACGCGGCGTACCTCGTCCAGTAGATCGTCGACCTGCATATCCACCGGGCGGATTTCGACCTGCGGATCCAACAGGCCGGTTGGGCGGATCACCTGTTCGGCAAAGACGCCACCCGATTGCTCAATCTCCCAGGCCGTCGGCGTTGCCGAGACAAAGACCGATTGCGGGCGCATCGCGTCCCATTCCTCAAACTTGAGGGGACGGTTATCCATGCAGGACGGCAGGCGGAAACCATGTTCGGCCAATGTGAATTTACGCCGGTGGTCACCTTTGTACATGCCGCCGATCTGCGGCACGGAAACATGGGATTCATCCGCAAAAACAATGGCGTTGTCCGGGATGAATTCAAACAGGGTAGGGGGCGGCTCCCCCGGAGCGCGGCCGGTCAGATAGCGCGAGTAATTCTCGATCCCGTTGCAATGGCCGGTGGCCTCCAGCATTTCTATGTCGAAATTGGTGCGCTGCTCCAGCCGCTGCGCTTCCAGCAGCTTGCCCTCACCCACCAGCTGATCCAGCCGCATCTTCAGCTCTTCCTTGATCGAAATGACCGCCTGTTTCAGCGTCGGTTTCGGGGTCACATAGTGGGAGTTCGCATAGACGCGGATCTGATCGAAGGAGCCGGTTTTCTCGCCGGTGAGCGGGTCAAATTCGGTAATCCCCTCCAGTTCCTCACCAAAGAAGGACAGCCGCCAGGCGCGATCCTCAAGGTGGGCGGGGAAAATCTCCAGCGAATCGCCGCGCACCCGGAAGCTGCCGCGCTGAAACGCCTGATCGTTGCGTTTGTATTGCTGCGCGACCAGATCGGCCATGACCTGCCGCTGGTCATACTCATCGCCGACCCTCAAATCCTGCGTCATCGCCGAATAGGTCTCTACCGAGCCGATACCGTAGATGCAGCTCACAGACGCGATGATGATCACATCATCCCGCTCCAACAGCGACCGGGTGGCGGAGTGGCGCATCCGGTCGATCTGTTCGTTGATCTGGCTTTCCTTCTCGATATAGGTGTCGGAGCGCGCGACATAGGCCTCTGGCTGGTAATAGTCGTAGAAGGAGACGAAGTATTCGACGGAGTTCTCCGGGAAGAAGCCTTTGAATTCGCCGTATAATTGCGCCGCCAGTGTCTTGTTCGGTGCCAGAATGATGGCCGGGCGCTGGGTCTCCTCGATCACCTTCGCCATGGTGAAGGTCTTGCCCGTTCCGGTCGCCCCCAGCAGCACCTGATTGCGCTCGCCGTCCAGCACGCCTGCTGACAGCTCCTTGATTGCGATGGGCTGGTCGCCCGCCGGATCAAACTCCGTATGCATCACAAATTCCCGCCCACCTTCCAGCTTGGGGCGGTGCTGCGGCGCGCGGTCAGCCATCATCGGCATGGATTTGTCGGAATGGGCGTATGGCATTGTGGCTCTCTCCTGCTAGGGGCAGAGATTGGTCTGTTTTTGTTCTTATTCAAGGGGGATTTTGCCTGCGTGCGTGGATGAAGGCCCCGCTTTGCGCTCAAACCTGTCGTGAAGGTCCTGAAATCCCCGGTTTTCCACCCAAACCTGCGCAATCTGCGGCATTTGCCACCTTGCCCGCCCGCAGGGTTCAGCGCATATAGGGGGCAGAGATTGACGAGGAGATATCCCATGCGAGCGCGGATTTATCGGCCAGCCAAGAACGCCATGACCTCCGGTATGGCCAAAACCCGCAAATGGGTTCTGGATTTCGTGCCGACCAGTGCGCGGGAAGTGGACCCGCTGATGGGCTGGACCTCCTCTCAGGATACCCAGAGCCAGGTGCGCCTGCGCTTCGACACCAAAGAGGCCGCGCTGGAATACGCCGAGGCCAACGGCATCGACGCCGTGGTGACAGAGCCCAAGAGCCGCAAGGCCAATGTCCGCGCTGGCGGCTACGGCGAAAACTTCGCCACCAACCGCCGCGCCCCCTGGACACATTAAGGTTGTAAATCTTCCACGAGTTCGCACCGTTTCGGCACGAGTTCTCACCAAGATCTACATATAGGGCGCCCAGCGGGCGCCTTTTTTATCAGTTGATGTCGGTTCATCTGCGTTTGAAATCAGACGGGGTATGCAACTATCCGCCCTCCACGTGGTGATGTAGGGTGTTTGGAGTTTTCCTGTTGCTGCCTGTGATTGGCCTTGCTGAAGGGCTATGAGGCCTGTTGCGCTTGCCGGTGCCATCATTGTTCCGAAGCGCTTTAGCTGTGGGCTATAGGTGCCATGATCGGGCGAAATCTGCTTGGTCACCCTGCAAAGCGCCCGGTACATACGCCACTGTCGGGACGCGGCTGTGACCTGTGATGTCCGCTCTGTCAATCCACCACACAAAACGACAATCCCTTGGACCCCAGTCATGCTGATTGGCCACGAAGCGCGGGTGCAACGGATGGCGCCCTCACCGAAGCTTCTTCTGGCTTCTGCGGTTTCAGACTCGCAGGCGAGAAAGACACGTGGGTATATTTTCAGAGTTGACAATTTATACGATGCCGTTATTTGTCAAATGTGACAAAGAATGGAGTCGCCATGCCTCGCCCTAGTTTAAGGGATCAGCGTTCCGAGGAGATCCTCGACGCGTATCTGACCTGCGTTGCCCGCTTCGGGTTGGAAGGTGCAACACAAGAACGCATTGCCGCAGAAGCGGGAGTAAAGCGTCCACTTCTGCGGCACTACCTTGGCAATCGCGATCAGATGATTGCTGCTCTGACCCAACATGTCGTTGACACGTTCAATGCTTCGACCAGCTCATTGGCTACCGCCTTGGCTGACGCAGGGAACGCGGAAGACATGGTTGCAATATTGTTTGCCGAAGATGCACCGAATGACCCGAGGCTGCTGCTCGCCTGGCAGGGGCTCTCAATCTCGGCTTCAGAAAACCCGGGAATGCGGGCTGACCTTCTGGACAGCCTTGAGCGTTTTCTGACGGTTCTCAGCGACACGCTGAACCGGATCGTACCCGGGGCAAGCCCCGCAAGGGTCCGGGCCGTGGCACAGGGCATTTCATCAAGTTTCGTGACACTCGACTCCCTATCACCGCTTTCTCCTCCCGCAGGGTGGCGGCAGGAACTAAAGCAGGCGGCCTTGCTTCTTGCGCAGACTCTGGAGGGATCGGCATGACGCGTCAGAGGGGCGTGAACTACATTGCCTTTCCGATCCTCGGGGGCGCTGCGGTTCTCGGACTCTATTGGGTTTGGGGGCTGCTGTTTCTGTGGTGGCTGGTGCCTGCCGTGAGAAGCGGCCAAGCCCATTTTGTGTTTGAGGTCGCCCGCAGCGAGGATCCGCTGCTGTTTTGGGCCGTGCTGCTCCTCTGGGGCTTGTCCGGCGTCATGATGATCGCCGCCAGCCTGTTCCCGCACTACGCCCCCTGGCTTGTCTGAGGCAAAACAATGACTCGCATGTACCACAACCTCCCCGTCTCCGCTTACACGTCGCAAGACTGGTTCGACCGTGAACAGGCGCTGATTTTTTCCCGCAGCTGGCGCTATGCTCGACCTTGCAGAGGATGTCCCGGAGCCTGGCCATTACATCTCGGTTCAGGCTGGCCTCAACAACCTCTTCATCGTAATGGGGCGGGATCGCCGTTTGCGGGCGTTTCACAACATCTGCCGCCATCGCGGAACCCAACTGATCCGCGCAGTCGGCAAGTCGCAAAAGGCGCTGACCTGTCCGTATCACGACTGGACCTATGATCTGGAAGGCAACCTGATCTCGGTTCCCGACGAGGATCGCGAGTATCCTAATGGCATCGACAAGAGCTGTCTGGGTTTGAAACCGGCACGTGTCGATGTCTGGCGCGGCATGCTGTTTGTGCACCCGGACCCGCAGGCCCCCGGATTGGCACATTGGTTTGGCGCTGTGGATCCGTATCTGGGCCCGCACAAGCCCGATGAACTGGTGGAATACCCTGAAGCGCGCAAGTCCTACGAGATCAAAGCCAACTGGAAGATCGTCGTGGAAAACTACATCGACGTCTATCATCTCAGTCACCTGCACGCGAATACGCTGCACATGTATGACCATTCGCAGGCGGACTATGGCTGGAAGGGGCCACACTACCATTTCTGGGAACCACCCAGCGAGGCTTATGGCGCGGATCTTGAAAAGAACCTGCCTACCCCGAGGGTGATCCCTGAACCGCATCGCGGCACATGGGTGCCAATGCTGTTTCCCGGTATTGGGATTGGCGCGAGCGAGGACAGTTGGAACCTGTTTGTCATAACGCCTTTGGGCCCGGAGCTGACGCGGATCGAAAATCGCACCAAACTCGCCAATGTCTCTGAGTGGGACTTCAGCAAGCAGGCGTGGAGCAGCCACGGTTTCTGGAAAGACTTCGGTGGCGCAAAATACGACGAGGCTGACCTGTCGGACGAAGAGGATCCAATGGCGTCGGGCGATTTCACAACCGAGGACGTCTATGCATGTGAGCAGCAGCAGAAATCGCTGCAAAGCCCCTATTTTGAGGTTGGCCCGGCGGCGGTCGGAGAAAGCCCAGTCACCCGTCACCAGCAAGCCGTCCTGGACTTCATGGCCGCGCAAGAGGCCCGAAACGCATGAGGTCCCTCCACAAGGCGCCGCGTCGGACCGCTGACAGACCGGCCGCTCACCCTGCGTGGGTTGCTGCGCGCCTTTTGGCTGCAGATCAGTGTGACATGGGGGCTAACCTTGGCGGAGGTGGTGATGTTTGCTCTGATCCCCTTGCTGATCGGCAAGGCCATCGACGGACTGCTGATCGCGGATCTCGGGGCATTTATCCAGCTAGGTGCGGTGCTGGGCGGGCTGGTCCTTCTGGGCACCCTGCGTCGGGTCTATGATACCCGGGCCTACGGTCTCATGCGGGTCGAGTTGGGTAAGGAGCTTGCCCGAAGATCAGCAGGCACACCTGTCTCGCAGTTGAACGCGCGGCTGGGTATGGGACGGGAACTGGTGGATTTTCTGGAATCTGAGGCGCCGGAAAGCATGACAGCGGTTGTCCGGGTTCTTGCCGCGCTTGTCATCCTGGCAGGCTTCCATCCCCTGCTGGCATCGTCAGCGATGGCAGCGTTGGCCGCAACCATGCTCATATACGGGCTGGCGCACAAACGGTTTTTCCAACTGAATGCGACACTTAACGCCCGGGCTGAGCAGCAGGTTGGCGTGCTGTCGACCCGGTCGACGCCGCGCCTGGGGGCGCATCTTCTGTCATTGCGAAAATCAGAGATCCGTATCTCAGATACCGAAGGCCTGATCTACGGACTGATTTTCACCGCCCTGCTGGGCATGGAAATGTTCAACCTTTGGTTTGCAACCCAGTCACTGGGCGTCACCGCTGGCGGTGTGTTTTCCATCGTCACCTACAGCTGGGACTTCGTTGAAAGCGCTCTGATCTTGCCGATGACTTTGCAAACGCTGTCGCGCCTGTCCGAAATCACGGCACGGATCAACCAACTGGAGGGCGTTGAATGAAACGCATTGCCACTCGCGCGACCGAGCCTCTCTTGGCTGCCGCGCTGTCTTCCATCTATCGCCACCGTTGAGGCTGCAATGAGCATCGATTTTCACGCCCTGACCATCGCCGACATCCGCCAGGAGATCGGCGGCAACGCCACCAGCATTACCCTGGCCGTGCCGCCAGAGCTGAGCCAAATATATAGCTGGCAGGCAGGGCAGCATTTGCCATTGCGCCTGAGGATCGACGGCGAAGAGCATCGCCGTTGTTATACGATCTCCAACCCGCCCGGTGCGCCGCTGCGTATCACGGTCAAGCGGGTGAAAGGTGGTGTGGTCTCGAACCATATCGCGGAGAGCCTTAAGATTGGAGAGACCCTGGACGCGATGCCGCCGTTGGGACAATTCGCGCTGCAGCCCGACCCGATGGCGCGCCGCACCCATTATTTCTTTGGCGGTGGCAGCGGAATTACGCCTCTGTTTGCGATGATCAAAGATGTCCTGGCGCATGAACCGCATTCCGTGTCGCATCTGATTTTCGGCAATAAAACCGCGGATGGAATTCTATTTCGCGCGGAACTGGCGGCCCTCGCCGATGCACACGGGGATCGGTTCACCCTGCGCCACATACTCTCGGCCCCGTCCCTATTGAGCTGGTTCTCCCCCTGGCGCAAGGGGCGCCTCGGAGCAGACGCCATCAGCGCAGCTTTTGCGGAGAGCCCGCCGGTGGCGCAGGACGTCAAATATTGGATCTGTGGTCCGGGGGCGATGAACAAAGATGTGCGCGACGCTTTGATGGCACTGGATGTGCCTGCAGATCGCATTCATCTGGAGAGCTTTGGCGGCGCAGAGATGGATATTGGCAGCCCTGTCAACGGAATGGCAGCGACAGCATCGGTGATCCTCAATGGCAGGCGTCGCGATGTCTCTATGGCTGCGGATCAGACGGTTCTGGAGGCCGCGCTCGCATCGGGGCTGAAGCCTCCCCACAGTTGCTGGTCCGGGGTCTGTGGAGCCTGTAAGGCACGGCTTAAGACGGGTAAGGTTCTGATGCGCACGCAGATGGCGCTTTGCGAAAGAGACATTTTGCAAGGCGACATCCTTACCTGTCAAAGTGTCGCCCAAACCCCCACGATAGAGGTTGAGTTTCCAAACTAGCGCGCAAAGAAGCCTCCCCAGTCTTGCGCGACTTGAAGCGGCGGCCCCCCACAGGTTGCTGTCGATGACCATTCCCTGTGCTGCACCGCTTTGGGGGGGGAATGGCAGACTGACACGCTTCGCTGGAATGCTGGGCGCTCTACAGATCCACCACCTATGATTGATTCGACCGTGGGGCAGCGACCAGTTGTCAATTCGCCGTTCTGCGTGGGGTTGCGGCGCTGGCATCTCTCTGCACAACTTCGCCCATGCCCCGACGTCAATGGGCCAGCTTTTGCCGAAACGAAGGGATGGCGAAAAACTCACCAAAAATAGTGAGTTGAACGATCATTCAATTCGGAAACGATCAGGGCGCGAAACCAATATATCTATAATCTCCGAGGTCGGCCGATGGCTGCCCGGGCGCTCCGCTATGCCTGCGGAGGGCTGCGGGTGAATTTTGCCCAGCAGGTCTGACCACTCGGGGTTGAATGACAGGGAGGCAAACATGCCCGCAACAACCGACAGCACCACCGAGTGGTGGACCAATGATCAGACGCCGGAGAACCCCTTTGGCAAGAGCGAGGATTACGAGGGATTCCTCGACTACCTGGGCGCGCTTGGCCGTAGCCTGACCCCGGAAATCGCCGCTGAACCCTTGGTGATCAACCTGACCGGGCTGAACGATCACCCGGCCTATAAGGACGCCGCCATCGGTGCGCTGGAGATGTGGTCCTCGGTCACGCCATTGCAGTTCGAGATTGTCGATGATGCGCCCTATGATGCGGATCTCCATTGGATGGAGGTGGTCAGCCCCGAAATCGGTGAGCCGAGCGACGGCAGCGCCTTTTCCAGCGACCGCTATGTCAGCGTCGGCCAGCGCTTCCACGACACCGAGCCGAATATCACCGATCTGGGCGGCTATGTCTTTGACACTTTCGTGCATGAGTTCGGCCATGAATTCGGCCTGAACCACCCTGGTCTTTATAACTACAGCGGCCCCGGCGGTGTGCAGATCAACTATCTGAACAATGCCACCTGGACCTATGACCGTCAGCAATACAGCGTCATGTCCTATTTTGACGGCATCGACGTGGGAGAGGAGACGCGCTGGTCGGCGGTGACCCCGTTGATGGGCGACATTGAGGCGATCATCCGGCGCTATTATTCGACCGTCGATGATGACGGCGTGCGGACCTACCAGACCATCAACCTCAATACCGACGACAACACCTATGGTTTCAACAGCACCGACTATGGCTACCTGTTGACCGAGGACGGGCCGCAGCATGACATCGGCTTTGTGATCCATGACACCGGCGGTGATGACACTATTGATTTCTCCGGTTCCACCGCCAGCACCATTCTGGACCTGCGCGCGGGTGAGTTCTCCAGCGTCAACGGCCACAGCAACAATGTGTCGATCTTTGCGGGCCACAATGCCGACCAGACGGAATATTACATCGAGACAGGGATCGGCAGCAGCTATGACGATATCCTGATCGGCAATGACGGCGACAACGTGTTGGACGGGCGCGCGGGCAATGACCGGATGGCGGGCAATGGCGGCGATGACGTGTATTTTGTTGATTCCATTGATGATATCGTCCGCGAGGAAGAAAACGGCGGCAATGACACCGTGATCGTGGTGGCCGATGGGCTGGATCTGGGCGACATCGCCAATGTGGAGACCATCATCTACGCTGGCGGCACGCCGGGAACACCGGGCAACGACGCGCCGGATGCGCCAAACGGCGGGCCGACCGACGCGACCGACAGCCTGATCATCGGCGATGAGAGCAATGAAACCCTGGACGGTGGCGCAGGGGGCAACACGATCTTCGGCCTTGGCGGCGATGATCTGATCATTGGCGGGCGCGACACGCTGGCCAGCCGCGACATCAACAACACCATCGCGATTGAGGATCTGGAGGATCAGACCGAAACGGATGATGGCAATGATGCGCTTTATGGTGGCGACGGCAATGACACTATCAACGGCGGGGCCGGTGATGACCTGCTGGACGGCGGTGACGGCGATGATCTCTTGCGCGGTCAGGCCGGTCAGGATGTGTTCCGCGGCGGTGCCGGGAGTGACACCGTTGATTTCAGCCAGGAAAGCCCGTTCCAATTGCTGGTCAATCTGGAGACCAATGTGGCCAGCGGTGGCACCGCGTCGGGCGATACCTTCTACAGCATTGAAAACCTGATCGGCTCGGATGACCGCATCGACCGCTTTATCGGCACCTCCGACAACAACCATTTCTGGGGTCAGGGCGGCGGCGACGTTTTCAATGGCGGCGGCGGTGACGACACGCTGGACGGCGGCAACGACGGTGACATGCTCTATGGTGAGGACGGCGACGACGTTCTGATTGGCGGCAGCGGTCAGGACTATCTCGACGGTGGCGCAGGCGTGGACACGGTGCTCTATACCACCAGTTCCGTTGGCGTGACGGTGGATCTGGAAAACGGCACCGCCCGTGGAGGCGATGCGGATGGTCCGGTGCAGATTGTCGGGCGCGGCACCACCATTCGTCATGATATCATTGTCGATGTGGAAAATGCGACCGGCTCCTTCCACGACGATTACCTCATTGGCTCCGAAGGCGACAATGCCCTGCGCGGCGGTGCGGGTGATGATGTCCTGAGCGGTGGCGGTGGGGCAGACCTGCTGGATGGCGGGATTGGTCGCGATACCGCCGACTACGCGCAGTCGGCCCGTGGCGTGAAGCTGAACATGACCAATGGCAAGACCGAGGGCGACACCTATGTCTCTATCGAAAACCTGTCTGGTTCTGGTTTCAATGACCGGATGAAGGGGGATGAGGGTGCCAATGTGCTGACCGGGCAGGGCGGCAATGACACCCTGCGCGGGGCAGCCGGCGATGACATTCTGCTCGGGGATTTTGCCGATGCCGCAGAGGCCCTGCCAGAGCCCGGCATGGGCACCGGCTATGCCACATTGGGGCCGGACGCCACCAACAACTCGATGGAAACCGCCTTTGATATCTCGGACAATTTCTCGCTGACCGAGGATCCGGATATCTTTGACTCCACCACCGTGCTGCACACCACGGTGAATGCCACCGGCAACGGGCAGGGGGGCTATTACAGCATTGATCTGGCGGCAGGCACTGTGCTGACCATCGACATCGACGGCATCGCCGATCCCAATGTCCACGACAGCTGGGTCCGCCTGCTGGACGGCGAGGGCAATATCGTCACCCAGAACGATGATGGCGGCGGCGATCCCGGCTCCACCAGCAACCGCGATTCCAGCACCGTCTTTGTGGTTGAGGAAACCGGCACCTATTTCATTGTCGAGGGCAGCTGGTCGCCGGATGCCGCCGAAGGCTGGTCCGAAAGCGTGCCGGAAGGCTCCACCTATGAGCTGAACGTCTCGGTTGAATTCCCACCGGCACCGGCGCAACCGGGTGAGGCTGGCGCAGATGTTCTGCGAGGCGGGCGCGGCAATGACCTGCTGGATGGCGGGCTGATGGACGATACGCTGATCGGTGGCAAAGGGGATGATTTCTTCCGCTTCTCCACCGAACTGGGGGTGGATAACATTGATGAGATCCGCGATTTCGATGCCGCCAGCGATACGATCCTGCTGGACAGCGCCATCTTTACTGAGGTGGGAGAGGTCGGCGTGCTGGACTTCAACGTCTTCCACAGCAGCGCCTCTGGCACCGCTCTGGATGGCGCGGACCGCATTGTCTACAACTCCAACAGTGGGGCGCTCTCCTATGATGCGGACGGGATTGGCGGCGTTGAGGCCATCCAGTTTGCGCAACTGCAGTCCGGATTGCAGCTGGGCGCAGATGATTTCGTAATCATCTGATCCGGTTCAGAAATAGCCGGTAAACTTGGCGCAGGGGGTCTCATCACTCCCTGTGCCTGCCTCAGGCCGACAAAGGATAAACCATGCCCCACCATCCTCATCGCCGCGCGTTGCTTCTGGGGGCTGCCGGTTTCGCGCTGACGGCCCTGACGTATCGCGCCAAGGCCCAGTCGGAGGTCGTGCAGGGCAGGTTGATTTTTGCAGGGGACGCCAAGATTCCAAAAGGGCGGATCACCATTTCCCTATCAAATCCGGGTCAGTCTGGCACCTCGGATCCGACGCTGGAGTTTGACCTGATCAGCACAGGCCGGGCCAAGCGGATCGACTTCACCCTCTCATCGGCGGCGCTGTCCGCCCTCTCCCCGACCCTGCAGGTGGTGGCGCGGCTTGAACGCGCAGATGGCTGGCTGATCGCCCGCGGCAGCACCAAAATGCCGACAGGCTCTCCGATCCATATTACTCTCAACCAGGTGATGTACTGACATTCAAAGAGCCCGCACTGCGCAGGTATCTCAGAGCATCCATTCGATCGGCAGTAGTCCCAAGATTACAAGAATGATTTGCTGGAAGCCGGTGGCACCCGGTTCCTCCTGATAGATCGTGAGTTCGCCATCTTCGCGAACTTCCTGCCAGACCATTTTGTCTTCCGGTGTGAGCATGGGCTGATAACTGACGCGCTCTGCGGGACCATTGAACTGGTCACTCAATCTGATCGCAAGGGATGGGCTATGAACCAAAAAGCCCATCTCGCAATTAAGGGCTGCCGAACGTGGATCAAAATTGAAAGAACCAATGAAGATACGTGCGTTGTCGATGGCGAATGTCTTGGCATGTAAGCTGGCACCGGAGAGCGGCATGCGCTGTGTTTCAGCGTTTGTGCTTCGCAATTTCAGTTCATAAAGGCTGACGCCGGAGGCCAGCAGATCCCGGCGGTACTTCGTATACCCAGCATAAACCATCAGAACGTCAGTGGTGTTCAGGGCATTGGTTAGGATATTGACCTGTTTCCCGCTTTCGGCGAGTGACGAAAACAGCGCTGTGCCTTCAATCGCCGGAACGAAATAAGCGGAGACCATATCAAGCCGGGTTTCCACGCCTCCAAGGATTTCGATAAGTCGGGTGATTAGCAACTGTTCGCGCGATGCGATCCCGAGGCCCTTTGCCGGATCATCGGCAAACAGCTCTACGCGGGTCCATTCCAGTTCGGTATCACCGTTTGTGTAGCCTGTAGCGCTATCCACCGCACCTTGAAGGATCTCTGTGGCAATCGCACTGGAATTGACCTCTTCAACGCGATCCTGAAAGGCTGGCAGGTCTCCCCTGCCGGTGATGACAGTTTCCACCTCAAAGACAGACTGGCTGTTCCAGTATTGATCGAAAACCCTCGCCGTTTCAGGCACAACTGTTCCTGCGGCCAGGACATCCAGATCAATGTAGTAGTTGTCATCGGACACCTGAAAATACTCATCGCCAATGTTACGCCCACCAATGATCGATACAGCGCCATCCACGGTCAGAGACTTGTTATGCATGCGGCGGTTCATGCGAAAGAAATCATACGTATAGCCGAGGAACTTTGGACTGCGGATCGTTGATGGGTTGAAGAGGCGAATGCTGAAGTTCTCATGTGCATTCAGGGCGGCCATGAAATCATCCAGCCCGGCCACGCCATTGTCGTCGAGCAACAGCCTTACCCGCACCCCGCGTTCAGCGGCCTGATACAACGCATCCATCAACAGGATACCCGACGTGTCGTTGTGCCAGATGTAATACTGCGCATCGACCGACTGCACCGCAGCTTCGATCAATGCAATGCGGCTTGCCAATGCATCATGCCCATTGGCCAAGGGGAACACCCCGGTTTTGTCTCCTCCATGGGAGGCGCTGTCGTCACTAACGATCTTGCCCAGGGTGGTGTTGGCACTGATCGGGATTGCCGAACTCACGAGGCGGTTCGAAATGTCCGGAAGCGGGAATATCAGGCGTGCAGCCATAATAGCGATGACTGCTATGATGCTAACGCGAATGATCAAATGCAAAAGTGTCTTCATCATGTGTCCTTTGCCGTTCGCAGGCGATGATCCAGCGCTTAGCTGCTTGCTCAGCATTGCATAGCTGACTGTTTAACTTTATAAAGTCGGCTATGCAAATTGAACTCTAGGAGCCTTTGTATATGACCTCTCTCTCTGTTCTTGACCTCTCAGGTGCGCTATGAGCGCCGCTGCTGCACAGGCAGAGGCCGACAATGTCACCTTGATCAATGCCTTTGAAGTTCCGGAAGGTGCTTTGCAGGCCTCGATCGATTATTGGAAATTGTCCCGCGATTTTCTGCAAACCCAACCCGGATATGTCTCAACCGCTCTGCATCAGTCGATCGCGCCAGATGCCAAATTCATGCTGGTCAATGTCGCGGTTTGGGAAAGCGCAGAGGCGTTCAAGGCGGCTTCGGCAAAGATGATGCAAACTGCAGGGATTGCGCCTGTAGACGGGCTGAAATTCACTCCGGGTCTCTACACGGTGATCGAAACCGACTGAACGCGGCTGGCCATCGGACCCGCTGATCACGGCGCCATCTTCGCGCCGCGTCTCTGCGATGGCTCGGGTCATCAGATCCCATGCGGGACGACCCCTGGATTCCGGTAGAAGCCGCTGAACAGGAGCGGTGTTCCGGGCGACTATTGCGGTCAGCTATTAACTGTATTCACGCGCGGGATGTTCTGTCAGACTGGCAGCATACCGTTTCGCGCGGAGAAAATGCTGATGGACAAGACGCCGCTCAAGGGGTGGAACCATGTTCCGCCTGTTCCGATCAAAGTATCCCCGTTTTTCACTTGGCCGCCACGGCCGCTGGCGATGGCGGGGTGGCTCTGGAACTCCTGGTTCCTGATTACCGAAAAGTTGATCCTCGTCGCGGTCGCATTTGTGTCCTATTATTGGTTTCAACCCCCTCTCGCGGAGAGCAGAGAGTTTGCCTTTGGCTGGATTGCCCAGATGTATCTGCGCAATCTTCTCCTGATGATAGCGGTCGCTGCAGCGGGCTGCATCTCTATTTCTACACCTTCACCAAACAGGGCCAGAGGCTGCGATATGATCCGCGCCCGCTGATGAAGGCCGGACGGCAGTTCACCTTGGGCGGGCAGATCCGGGACAATATGTTTTGGACCTTGGCGAGTGGCGTGACGGTCTGGACCGCCTATGAGGTCCCTGATGTTCTGGGCTCTGGCCAATGGCTACGCGCCGACGCTGACCTTTGCGGCGCATCCGGTCTGGTTTGTTGCATTGTTCCTGCTGATCCCGATCTGGGAGAGTTTCTATTTCTACTGGATCCACCGCCTGCTGCATGTGCCATTTCTCTACAAACACGTGCATGCGCTGCATCACCGGAACATCAATGTTGGTCCCTGGTCGGGGCTGTCCATGCACCCGGTTGAGCATCTCATCTTTCTTGGCTCGGTACTGATCCACTGGATTGTTGCGGCGCACCCGATCCACATTCTGTTTCATCTGCAATATTATGCGCTGACCGCCGCCACGACCCACACGGGTTTTGAGGGATTGCTGGTGAAGGACAAGAACCGGCTGGCCCTTGGGACGTTCCACCATCAGATGCATCATCGCTATTTCGAGTGTAATTATGGCTCGCTTGAGATCCCTTGGGACAAATTCTTCGGATCCTTCCATGACGGGACGACGGAGGCAGACGCGCGTATTCGGGAGCGTCGCAAGCGTTTGATGAAGAGCTGAGCCCAGATGCGTTCTTTGTGACGGAATATGTTTGATAATCTGGTTGTTATTCGTCGCGAACCTGTGTCTCATATAGGTGAAATGGGATGCGATGCGGCGCAGATCCGATGCGGACACAAGGAAGACAGACATGTTCGATGCAGATCGTGTGCAGGAGGTCGCCCAGTCGCAAATCGTGACCGCGCTTGACCTGTCGATGTTCTCTGACAAGGACATTCTCAACACGGTGTTGCAGCGCTCTGAGGTTCTCTTTGATCTGGATCGCCCTGGCCTGCCGATCCGGCAATGGTCCAAGGGAAAACCCGACGCGCTTCAGGCGGAGGTGGCCCGACGGGGCGATCTGCTGCTCAGGCGTGCGATTTCGGTTCTCTATCTCGAATATCTCGCGCTGAAACCCACCATTGCAACCCTCGCTCCGAAACATGTCGCGGACATAGGATGTGGCTACGGGTTTATTGACCTGTTCATTGCCCGGGATTTCCAGCCCGCGCTGACGCTGATTGATCTGGAAAGCAATGACGCGACGCATTTCGGATTTCACACAGAGGGGGCAGCCTACAGCAGCCTTGCGACGGCGCGGGCGTTCCTATTGGCCAATGGGGTGGCGGCAGAGGCCGTGACAACGCTCAACCCCGGACGCGAGGAGGCAACGCGGACCACGGAGGTCGATCTGGCGCTGTCCTTGCTCAGCTGCGGCTTTCACTACCCGGCGAATACCTATGCGCAGTTCTGGGGAAAAAGTGTCACCAAGGACGGCGCTATCATCCTTGACCTTCGGGATGCAGAGGCTGCCCGCCAGCGCGAGGAGCTGGGTCAGATCGGAGCGCTTCGCGACCTGTGGCGCGGCGAGAAATGGACCCGGGTTCTGATCGACAAGGGAGCGGTCTAGGCGCCGTGTCGGACAGAGGTCTGGGCAAGGATCGCGGCCACAGCTGATCCGCAGAAACTCTCACTCTGCTGTTGTTTTCAACCCTGATTTTGAGCTATCGGATCCGCCATCAGATGGGGTCTGGGGCGAGGTCGGCCGCGCCACGGCTTGCTGTCTTGGAAACCTGTGGGCGCCTTTTGGGGCGCCTGTCTTCTGTCCTGCCGCTGCGGAGCGTTTTTATGACCATCACCCATCTTGTGACCCATTCCGGCGGGTTTCATGCCGATGAACTTCTGTCCTCGGTGATCCTGACCCGCCTGTTTCCCGATGCGGAGCTGATACGCTCGCGAGAGGCTGCATGGATCACGCCGGACGCGGGGCGGATCATCTATGATGTGGGGCAGGCCTATGATGCGGCGGCGCAGATTTTCGACCATCATCAGCGCCCCAATCCCCTGCGCGAAGATGGCCAGCCCTACAGCTCCTTCGGTCTGATCTGGCACCATTTCGGGCGTGATTACCTTCGCAGCCTCGATGTGCCGGAGCCCGACATTGACGCCATCCACCACAGCTTTGATCAGGGCTTCGTGCTGCCGGTGGATCTGCTGGACAATGGTGCGATTGATCCCGGTGTGGCCGGGCCTCTGGCGGGGATGACGCTGCCGGTATTGCTGGAAACCCTGAAGCCGGTGTTTGACGACCGTAGTGAAGGCGCGGATGATCAGGCGTTCCTTGCGGCGCTGCCGGTGGCACGGGCCTTTGTCGAGGCGTCGATCCGGGGCAAGGCTGCGAAACGGCGGGCGGAGACCATGGTGCTGCAGGCGATTGAGGTCGCAGGCGCGGGCAGGGTGCTGGAGCTGCCGATGGGCATGCCCTTCCGCTCAGCAGTGGAGAAGGCAGGCGCCGATCATCTGCTGTTCGTGGTGCATCCGCGCGGCAGCGACTGGACGCTGACCACCATCCGCAAGAGCGGTGACAGTTTCGAGAGCCGCGCCGATCTGCCTGCGGCCTGGGCCGGTCTTACGGATGAGGCGCTTGAGGCGGCCTCTGGTGTTGCAGGGGCAAAATTCTGCCACAACGCGCGCTTCATCGCGGTTGCGCGCAGCCGAGAGGCGATTATGGAACTGGCGAAGCGCGCTGTTCAGGCGGTCTCGCAGACCACTGAATAGCCTGCCTCTGTCAGGGAGGGGACTTACACCCCGCCACTTTGCGTTATGCAGGAGCGGCAGGGCTGAGATACGGAACGGGGGGCGACATGCGCCGTAGTCCGCAGAGGTCCACTCAGTCGCGGATCACAGTGTACAGCGCCGGTCCGGGAACCACGCCTTCGATACGGGGCAGATTTGCGGTTTCGCGCATCAGGGCAGTGGCAGCCTGATAGGCCTCCGGGGTTTCCCACTGGGCGACGTTGATCAGCTGGTACTGCGCATCCGTCGAAAGCGACTGGTGCAGTTTGGTCGAGATATAGCCGGGCTGTGTGTGCAGGAAGTCACGGGCGGCGTCCCACATGGCAATGGCCTCATCCAGCTTGTCAGCGGGAACGGTGAACGTGTTGATCAGCACCACATTCTGGGTGCTCTCATCCGCCTGTGCAGGGGAGAGGCCAAGGCTCAGCGACAGGGCGGTGATCAGGGCAAGCAGATGTTTCATGATGGGTCCTTTCTTGATGTTAGTGGCGGTGGCGGGCAAGTCTGCGGAGGCAGGCGGGCGCGGGACTGCGTTTCAGGCTGATATTTTCAACGCGATACAGCCGAGAATGGCGCCGATCATCGCAACGCCGATGCGCAGGTTATGAAGCATCAGCCACTGATCCAGCTTGGCTGCCGTGGCTGCGACCTCGATGGATTTACTGGCAAAGGCGGCATTCGTCGGCACGAAATAGGCAAACGTCAGACCCAGAACCACCAGCATGCACAGGCTGCTGGCCACCCAGAGCGCAAAGCCTGGGGCACCCCACCCGGCCCAGAGGGAACCGCCAAGGCCGATTAGCGTCGGCCCCACAATGAGAGGGATCGTGTTCGAGACAAAGTGATTGTTGGCTGCAAACCAGGTCAGGAACTCTTCGGGCGGCAGGCTGCGCCAGTAGCCACCCAATGTGATCCCGATGCATAGCATCACGCCGGAAAACCCGGCGGCGCCGCAAATCGCGAGGATGTTGAACGTCTGTTGTATCATTTTGCATTTCCGTCCGCGCGTGTGCCGTACCACATCCGCCAGATCAGGCCGTCACGTTTGATGAAATGGTGATAGAGGGCCGCTCCGACATGCAGCACCAGCAGGCCGACAATGGCCCGCGCCCCGATCCCATGGGGTATCCGGGGGGCATAGTCGTGGAAATTCGGCAGATCCCCGGCGGCACCGCCAAGGATGAGTGCACCGGCTCCGGACAGCGCCAGCATGCCAATGCCGCTCGCTGCCATTCCGAGGATCACCACATAGAACAGCAGATGCACGGCTCTGGCGCTCAGGCTCTGCCAGATCGGGTCGCCCTTTGGGCTGGCGGGTTTTGTGTCGGCAAAGACCCACCATGCAATGCGTGCCAGAGTGAGAGCCAGAATGGTGACCCCCATGGGCACATGCGCGCTGAGAAGCCCGATCTTGGCGCCGCTATCCGTCATGCCTGCAGCACGAAACCCTGAGGCAAGAAGGGCACAGATGAGCAGCGCGCTTAGCCAGTGAATAGTGATAGCGACGGTGCCATAGCGATTGGATCGGCTTTTCATATTGGTCCCTCCTTGTCTGATCTGTGGCGGCTCACTGCTCAGAGAGCGCGGCGCGGTAGGTCTTGATGACGGTGTAGCCTCGCAGGAATTCTTCACGGCTCAGGAAAGCATCATCATTGCTATCTGCCCGGCGATAGTCCCAGGCCATCGCGCGGTGGTACTCGCGGCGGTCGATCGTACCATCACTGTTGCGGTCCCAATTTGCGAACAGGATATTGCGTGCGGCCTGAAACGCCTGCTGTCGGCCCTTTTCATCGGCGATGAACTCAAAGCCGAAGTCCCATTGGGTAAATTCGCCGTGCGAGATGGCACCATCTTCATTGCTGTCAATGGAGACGAAAATCGAGCGACCGAAGTCCACGAATTGCCCCATGTCGATTTCAGTCGTCGAGTCGTCGCCGATTGATCCATAGATCAGGTCCGACAGCTCCTGACCGGGGGTGGTTTCAGTGGACTGGGCGGCAAGAGGAGCTGCGACCGGCGCAATCAAGGTCAACAGCAGGGCGAGGGTGGATTTTGAGTTCATCATTCTAGCGCTCCTTCGGGTTGATTTTATAGCGAGCCATTTATTTTGTTACATGCATTCCGAATCATCGTTGCTGTGGTATATTATATAGTGAGCTATTTATAAATAAATAGCCTGCAATGCAATTTAATTGGGGATGTTATGAAACCGCCAAGAGAGACGTCTGCCGGATATCTGTTCAACCATCTGGCGCGGCTGTTTGCACAGGCGCTGCAAGAGCGGATACAGCCGTTGGGACTGTCGATTGGTGTGTTCCCGATCATGCTGCACTTGTGGGAAGAGGAGGGGCTGACGCAGAAACAGCTGGTCCAAAGGGTTGGGATTGAACAGGGCACCATGGCCAATACGCTCAAACGGATGGAGCGCGATGGTCTGGTCTTCAGTCAGCGGGATCTGAGTGACGGGCGGCGGCGGGAAATACGCCTGACAGAGCACGGATGGTCTCTGCGTAGCCCGGCATTGCGGATTGCGGCGGAGCAGAACACCTATATGCTGTCTGGTCTCACAAAAGAGGAGCAGGCGCAGATCCTGGCTCTCGTCACCAAGATCATCCGTAGTGTCGAAAACTCCGTGATCAGCGAAAAAGAAGCCCGTGCTGACAGGGCCAGTTCTCACAGGGCCAATGGAGAGACGCGGTGAGCCGCGCTTTGCGGCGTTATTGCATTCTATGCTATGCACTGCTACCGGTGGCGCATGACCTTTGATAAAAATACCTCAGCCGGATATCTGATAAATCAACTGGCGCGGCTTGCCTTTGAGGGGCTGCGCAGGGAAATCGAACCGCTGGGCATTGTGCCCGGGCAGTTCCCGGCGCTGCTGGCGCTTTGGCAGCGCGATGGTCAGACCCAGCGTGAACTGGTGGCCAAAACGGATGTCGAACAGGCAACCATGGCCAATACGCTGAACCGGATGGAGCGGGATGGGTTGATTGTGCGGCAGGCGCATCCTGAGGATGGGCGGGCTCGGGTGATCTATTTGACGGAGAAAGCCAAGGCGATCCGTGATCAGGCTTACCGGGCGGCCGGGGATGTGAACGGCGTAATGCTGGCCGATCTGTCGGAGGCGGAACGCCGAACATTTATCGACCTGCTTCAGCGGATGGTCAAAACCCTGCGCGCGGGGGATTTGGGCTGAGGCTGTCCGCCCCCTGATGGCCCGGCAGCAGCCGGAGCAAGGGGGGCAGACCAGTTTCACGTTTGTCAAAAGCTCCTAGTAGCCGGTGAAGGATTCAACCCGGATATCCTGCTCTGCCACGCCGCAGCGGCGGTGAGCATTTTCTGCGTGGCGGTCACCATGCCCGCAGGGCCGACGCAATAGTAGATCGGCGCATTGAGATCGCTGAGGTGGCGGCGGAGCATGTCCTGATCGATCTGGCGGGTCTCACCGCTCCAGCTGTCATCGGCGTCCAGATCGGTCATGGTGGCGATCAACTGGACGTTTGAATTGGTCTTCTGCAGGTTCTCCAGTTCGCTGAGGAAGGCAGAGGCAGCGGGGGCGCGGTTGGAATAGAACAGTGTGATTTTGTGGTCGCAGTTGGTCGCCGTGACGTCCCGCAACATCGACATGAACGGGGTAATCCCGATGCCACCGGCAATGAAAACCGCAGGTCGGCTGGTATCTTCGTGCAGAGTGAAGGTGCCGGAAGGGCTGGCGACCGTCAGCTCAGCCCCGTCGGGCAGCGTGCTGAGGCTGCGTTTAAAGGCGCTGTCGCTCAGCCGGGTGGCGACAGTGATCTGCGGCTCATCCGGTGCGCTGACGATGGAGAGGATGCGGGACCTGGCTTTGCCATCCTCTGCGGCATTCGCGATGGTCAGGCGGATCCATTGGCCCGCCTGATGCTGAAATCCCGCGGGTTTGGTCATGTGAAACGCCATCGTTCCGGTTGCGATTGTCTCGCTGCTGGTCAGTGTGACCTGAGTGGCTGGCGCGGCCTTTCCTGACAGGCGAATGCCATCGCGCATGTTCAGCCCCATCAGGACCAGATTGGTTGCCCCCGCCAGCAATTCGACGACCTGCAAGCTGTAGAAGGTGGCATCGAATTGTCCGGCTGCGGCCCGGGATTCGAGAAAGAAGGCCATCGGCACCAGCACCAGCAGACCGTTGGCGCCAATAATAGGCATCCGCTTCTTTTTGGCCGAAACCAACGCCTCATTGCGCCCGCTGGCCAGCGAGAACCCGGAGCCGCCGACAATCGCCATTGCCGGGATCAGGATGAACATGCCCATCAGTATGGCTGATTTTACGGTTGCGACGGTCGCGTGAGAGCCAAACAGTTCAGACAGGACAGTGGATGTCCAGAACAGCAAGATGGTCAGAAAGCCGATCGTGCCTGCGATGGCGTGGATGCGTGTTTTCATGGCGGGTCTCCATGCTGGGTAAATTACAATGCCTGCTATTAATATAAATAGCAAACTATGTAATTGCAATGATGTTTCGTCGCTGTTTTCGAAGGGGCGCGCTGAGCGAGCTGTTCCAACTCCGATGACCGAAGGTGCGGTGACAGGTCAGCGTTTCTGTCCAATTGTTTCGCGTGCGAAACATTCGGGCAGGGGTGTTGATACTTTTTCTGGGCGTTGCGCAGGGGGCGGGCGCAGATATCTGGTGACGCTGCAACAGATGTTTCGGCGGGGTTAACCGGACGCGGCCAAAGGGGACGATTGCTACTTTGCGATCTTATGGTGGTGTGGGCGTGGTTTGCTGCGCTTGATGCGTGCGAAACTTGCGGTTTCTGCACCGGCTTCAGAGCTTTTGCAGCCGGGATTGGTATCAGGTCTTGCCAGCAGAACTCAGCCCGGCTAACCCCCAATCACCCAGCGAAAAGTCAGGCAGAACATCAACCGCAAAACAAGCGGAGACGGGACATGATTCTGCGACGCACTGCTGTGTCGACCTTTGCCCTGCTGGCCTCTGTGCTCGACAATGGCTGAAGTTGTCGAACTGGAACCAATTATTGTAACTCAGGACTCCGGGGATGCCTTCTTTGGCAAAAGCGTGTCCCTTGATACCGGCACGGTAGCCAAAACCGGGGATGCCATTGCCGAGACGCCGCGCTCGGTCACGGTGGTCACCGCTCAGGAGCTGGCGGAGCGCGGTGCCCAGAATGTGGAACAGGCGCTGCAATATTCTGCCGGGGTTGTTGGCGGCCAATGGGGGCTGGACAGCCGCGCCAACTGGTATCTGGTGCGCGGCTTTGACGCCAGCACCCTGCACGACGGGCTGCCCGCGCGTTACGGGTTTTACAATGACACCAAGCCGGAACCCTTCCTGCTGAACAGCGTCGAGGTGCTGAAAGGCCCGTCCTCCGGGCTGTATGGCAGCGGCGCAGTGGGCGGGGTGGTGAACACCACATCCAAAACCGCCGCACAGGAGGCCGAAAACCTGTTTCAGCTGCAGGTCGGATCCCATGATCGCAAACAGGCGGCGGTGGATGTCAGCGGTGATCTGAACGCCAGCGGCACCCTGCGCTATCGCTTTGTCGGTCTGCTGCGGGATGCCGAAACACAGGTCGATCATTCGCAGGATGACACGGTTGTTCTGGCGCCCTCGATCACCTGGCGGCCCAGCGAGGATACAGAGCTGACCATTCTGGCCAACTACCAGAAAAGCGATGGCAGCCCGCTGATCCAGTTTGCCTCGATGGCGGGTACGCTGTTGCCTGCAACTGGCTTTGGCAATGGTGATTACCTGCCCAACAGCCTGTTTGTGGGGGAGCCGGGGTTTGATACGTTCAATACAGAACAACGGGCCATCACGGCGATGTTCAAACATCGTTTCAACGCGGTTTGGAGCCTCAACGCCAATGCGCGCTATCTGGAGAGCGACGGTGAATACCAGCATGCCTGGTGGGCCTTCGATAACTTTGGCTCTGGGCGCTACAACCCGGATGGCACCATCAACCGGACCTTCTACCGGGCTGAAAACACGCTGAAGACCTGGGGGCTTGATGCCTATGGCACGGCGGAATACCGGCTTGGTGGTTTCGATATGCGGACCATTGTCGGAGCGAGCTATACACGCGGCCATTATGACAGCGACACAGGTTACGGCGCACAGGTTGGCCCGATTGATCCGTTCAACCCGGTTTATGTCGGTTACCCGACGATTGCGGTGACGGACACACCCGGGACATCCATCACCGAAACCGGCGCGTATGTGCAGCAGCGTGCCAGCTATGATGACCGGCTGTTTGTCGATTTTGGTCTGCGCTATGGCAAGATCGAGAGCGGGCCGAGCAATGGCAGCTTTGGTGCGACCAGCACCGCGGCCAGTGACAGCGAATGGACCGGCAATGCGGCGGTGATGTACCGCTTTGACAACGGCATCGCCCCCTACATCAGCTACGCCGAAAGCTTCCGTCAGGATGCGATTGGCAGCGATGTGAATGGCAAGGCGTTTGAGCCGACCCGTGGTGAGCAGTATGAACTGGGTGTGAAATTCCAGCCTGCAGGCAGTGATACGCTGCTGACGGCGGCGGTGTTCGATCTGACCAAATCCAATATGACGGTGGCGGATCCGGGCAATCCGGGCTTTCAGGTGCAGACCGGTGCCGCCTCGGCCAAGGGGTTGGAGCTGGAACTGTTCCACCGCTTTGGTGATCTGACAGTGGATGCGGCTTATACCTATCTTGATAGCGAAGATGCCGAGGGCGATTATATCGCGCAGGTGCCGAAGAATGCCGCCTCGCTGTGGCTGAACTACGCCCCCGAAGCGGGTGCCTTGCAGGGTTGGAGCTTTGGCGGCGGCGTGCGCTACAACGGCGAAGCGTGGGGGGGAACCGGGACCTATCTGACGCCGTCCTATACGCTTTATGATGCGGCTGTTTCCTACGGTCAGGACAATTGGCTGGTGTCGCTCAATGTGCAGAACCTCACCGATGAGCGTTATGTCACGACCTGTCAGGGCGGTGCCTGCTACTTCGGCGACGGGCGAAACATTGCCCTGACACTGACATCGAAGTTCTGAGCCTTAGCCACGGCTAAGGGGAACGGCAACTGCGTCCGCAAGATCTGCGGGCGCAGTTTTTTTGTGCCGTTTGGGCCACTTGGGTGAGCAGAAAAGAAAACGGCCCGCATGAGAATTGCGGGCCGTTTGGACATTGCCATGGACCTGACGGGTTATTTGGAGAAGGTCATCGGCAGGTTGAAGGTCATCTGGTTGAGAGACAGCTGCTTGGGGGCGGCAGGGAACTTGCGGGCGCGGGCAACGGCCTGAAGGGCGGCCTGGTCCAGCGCTGCATTGCCGGAAGATCTGGCGATCCGGTGGCTGATTAGCTGGCCGTTGCGCGCCACGGTGATGCGCACAATGACCTTGCCATTGCCTCTGGCGCCAGAGGGGTAGCGTTTGCGCCGTTCGACGCGGGCGCGGATTTTTGCGCCCCAGATGGATTTGAGTTTCGCCTGTTGCCCGGCCTGTGCCGTGGCAGCGGCGGCGCGTCCGGCCTGACCGGCCTGAGCACTACCACCCGATCCGGCGGCGCGCTGGGCCGCGCGGCCTGCGGAGGTCTGCTGGGCCTTTTGGGCGGTCTGGGGGGGCGGTTCCTGTTTGGGGCGCGGTTTGGCGCGGGGGCGAAGATCGGGATCGGGTTGCGGCTCTGCCTTTGGCGGTGGCGGAGGTGGGGGAGGCGGTGTTGTGTCCAGTTGCAGCTTGTCGTCCGGCGTGGGCTTGGCAAGGGCGATCTGCCGCGCGGCACTGGGCGCCTGGGCCAGTTCGAACTGGGGCACCACAGGCGCTGTCGGGGCGGTCTGCGGTGGTGTCAGGGCGGTGTCGATCTGCGGTTGGGTCTGCGGCGGGCGCTCCCAGGTTTCGACCATCTCGGCGACGGTGGCGCTGGCGGCCTGCACCGAGACCATGGCATCGCCGCCCCCGCCGCTGGCCTCAGCACCGGATTTGGGCGCACTGGCAAAGAGCGCCACGTGAATCACCGTGGCGATCCCGGCAAAGACGGTGAGTTCGGCTGCACGTTTCATTGCGGGTTCACCACCAGTTCGGCGTGGCTCAGCCCGGCCTCGGCCAGCTGGCGCAGGATCCGCGCCAGTTCTGTCGCCTGCAGTCGCGCATCGGCGCGCAGCTGCACGGTTTTGCCGGGTGCGCTGGCAAGTCGGCTGAGCGCGGCGGGCCCTTCACTGCCATCGAAATGCAACCGACCCGTGGCGTCGATATAAAGCACATCGTCGGATTTGGCCTCGCCCTCCAGCCCGGCGTCGGGCGGGGTCACCTCGAACGGGTCAGGCTGGGCGAGGCGCGAGGTCATCAGGAAGAAGATCAACAGCAGGAACACGACGTTGATCATCGGCACGATGGATTCACCACGCGCGCGGCGGGGGGATCGGTCAGGTCCATAGGGCCTCCTCACTCCACCAGAACAAAATTGGTGAACCCCGCCTGCCGCAGCAGGCTGGTCACATCGGTGATGCGTTGCAGATCGGCCTGATCGCGCCCGCGCAACACCAGCATGTCGCCGGGGCTGTCCATCAGCGGGGCCAAGGCCTCGGCCAGGTTGCTGTCGGCCACCGGCAGCCCGTTCAGGTCCAGATTGCCCGCGCCGATACCGATCAGCCGGGGCGGGCCGGTGTAGCTGCCGCCCTGACCTGCAAGCGGCAGGTCCAGCACCGCATCGGTGCCAAAGCGGGACGCCAGCATGAAAAACACCAGCAGCAGAAACACCACGTCGATCATCGGCGTCAGGCTGGGTTTGCGCCGGGGTTTCGGAGCTTGGGTGAACTGCATCGGGTTACTCAGCGGCGAGTTTCAGCGACTGCGGCTGATGGGCGACAAAGATGCGGGTGGCGCTGTCTTCGACGTCGCGGCGGATGCGGGTGATCACGGCCTCAAACCAGGTCAGCGCGGCGGAGGCTGGGATGGCCACGGCCATGCCGGCAGCGGTGGTCAGCAGCGCCTCCCAGATGCCGCCGGCCAGCAGCGCGGGATCGGCCTTGGACCCGGCGGCCTGCAAGGCCTGAAAGGCCGCGATCATGCCCAGAACCGTGCCCAGAAGGCCCAGGAGTGGGGCAATGGTGGCAATCAATTCCAGCGCGCCAAGGCCGGTGCTTGGCCGAGGCCAGATGCAGCTTCGCCACGCGGGCGGTTTCCTCGCGGGCGCGATCTTCGGGCAGGGTGCAGACGGAGGCCAGTGCGGAGGCGACGACTTTGGAGCGGATGCCCCGCTCGGCCCCGGACGATGTCGCGGGCGGCGTCCTGTTCGCCCCTCTCAAAGGCGGCGACGGCGCGACCCGCCTTGCCCCGCGACCAGGCGCCGATCAGCGCCAGCCGCCAGATTTTCCACAGGATCAGCGCCAGCGTGATCACAGAAAGCGCCGCAATCGCCCAGATCGACGGCCCGCCGTCGCGCAGGAACTTGACCGCTTGCGCCGCCGCGTCGCTGGCGGTTTCAGCCAGCATCTCCGGCTGGGAGAGCGGTGCCTCGGGTTGGGGCGCGGGCGTTGCTGCGGGCGTGTCATTGAGCGCGGGGCTGGTGTCGGCTGCGGGTGTCGTCTCGACGGTGGGGCCTGCTCCATCGGCAGTGGTGGTCGCGGGGGCGCTGGTGCCGGAAAGGCCCGGTGTTGGCGTTTCACCCGAGACGGCTGGCGCCGCAGACGTCGATGTGCCCGCCGGAGCAGCCGGGGCAGCGGGTGCGGCGGGGGGCGTGGTGACTGGGGCAGCGGGTGCGGCGGGGGGCGTGGTGGCTGGGGCCGTGGTGGCTGGGGATTGTGTGGTGATTTGCGGCGCGGATGTGGTCGGGGCGACGGGGGCCTCCTGCGCCACAGCCAGCGAGGGGATCAGCAACAGCGCGGCAAGGGCCGCTGGTCTGCGGATGGTCATGATTGGCTCCAATAGGCAGCGATATAGCTTTGTCCGGGGGCGGGTTTGTCCTGCTTTACCGCGGCGCGCAGGCGCTGCACGTCGGATTTTTCGCAGGCAAACCACAAAAAGTGGTCGGGGGTCCGCGCACGAGCAGTCAGGGCCAGATCGCACAGGCTCTGCTGGTCAGCGTGGCGCAGCCAGGTGACGGAGATGCCTTCTGGCGCGGTGATGGGATAGCCGCAATCGGCCCCGTCTGCGGCGAGGAGGACCGCCGCTCCGCGACTGTCACGCGGCAGGGTTTCCAGAATGCGGGCGGCTGCGGGCAGAGCGGTTTCATCGGCATAGATCAGGATTTGCGAGGTCTGCGGAATGCCACCACCGCCGGGGCCTGCAATCCGAAGCGTGTCGCCGGGTTTGGCGCCCAGAACCCAATTGGTGGCGCGGCCACCATCGTGCAGGAAGATGTCAAAGGTCATCTCTGCGGCGGCATGATCGATATCGCGGGTGGTATAGACCGGGCGGTGCAGCGCCTTGTCACCCAGGGGCCAGACAGTGGCGCCGTTTTCAGCCACGTGAGGCCACGCGGGGTCAGCGCAATCCGCAGCGGGCAACAGCAAGCGGAAATGAATGGCGTCCTCCTGAAAGCTGCTGAGATCCGCCGCCTTCACCCGGACCCGCAGGAAGGCGCGGCCCACCGGGGTGATCGACATCACGGTGGTGACATGCACGTTCGGGGGAAGCGCGCCGACGGTGGCGGTGTCGGACCAGCGCAGGGTCTGGGACAGGCCGGGTTGCAGCTCCTCCAGATGTTCGGCAAAGCCATCCTTCAGCATATGCAGACGGTCGGGCAGGGCGGCGGAGACGCGGATTTCGATCCCGTCACCCTGAGCGCTGAAATGATAGTGGCCAAAGCTGGGCACCTCGACCGTGACGGCGCTGTCGCTGTCTTCGATCACCGGCAGCTCATGCTCCTGCGCCATGGCGACAAGGGGCGTGCGCAGGGTACCAAAGGCCAGCGTGGACAGGGTGGCGGTGGTCTGTAGCGGGAAGGTCGGGTTGATGGTCATGGGGTCTCACTCACTCCGGGATGACATGCGGGCTGCCGTGGACGGGATCGGCAATGATCCGGCAGGGCAGGGCGAAGACGGAGTGCAGGACGCCTTCGGTGACCACCTCCTTCGGGGGGCCTTCGCAGAAGACCTGCCCGTCTTTCAGCGCGATCATGTGGCTGGCAAAGCGCGCGGCCAGATTGATGTCATGCAGCACCATGACCACGGTGCGCCCGGTGTCCCGGTTGAGCTGCTGCACCAGTTTCAGCAGTTCGATCTGATGCGGCAGATCGAGATAGGTCGTGGGTTCATCCAGCAGCAGGATGTCAGTGTCCTGCGCCAGCGCCATGGCAATCCAGGCGCGTTGGCGCTGTCCACCGGAGAGCGCCTCAAGCGGACGATCCGCATGGGGTGTCATCTGGGTGAGGTCGAGTGCGCGGGTGACCGCCTCGGCGTCCTGTCTGGACCATTGGCGCAGCGGCGATTGATGCGGGGTGCGGCCGCGGGTGGCCAGATCGCGCACGGTCAGCCCCTCTGGGGCGGTGGGGGTCTGCGGCAGGATCGCCAGGCGCTGTGCGACGGCGCGGCTGCCCTGTCGGTGGATCGCCTTGCCATCCAACAGCACCTGACCCTTGCCCGCAGGCTGGAGCCGGGCCAGCGCCCGCAGCAGGGTGGATTTGCCACAGGCATTGGGACCGACGATCACGGTGAGCGCGCCATCGGGGAGATCTGTGGACAGCCCGTTGAGCACGGGCGTGCGGCTGTAGGACACCGAGAGATCCTCGGCGCGCAGGCGGGCGGTGGCAGCCATCACAGGGCTCCTTTTCTGAATTGGGCCAAGAGCAGCCAGATCAGCACCGGGGCGCCGATCAGCGCGGTGAAGACACCGGCAGGCAGCTGGATCATCGGCACCGCGCGGGCGGCGGTATCTGCCAGCAGGGTGATCAGCGCGCCGGTGGCTGCCGCGGCCAGCAGCACGGGGCGGCCATTGGGGATCAGGCGGCGGGCGATGGGACCGGCGGCAAAAGCCACAAAGGGCAGCGGCCCGGCGGTGCTGACAGCCAATGCGGCAAGCAGGATGCCGGTGCCGGTGAGTGCAAGTCTGAGCGGTGACAGCGCCATCCCCAGCCCGGTTGCGATATCATCGGCCATGCCCAGCCGGGTGAGCGGGAAGTGCAGCCAGACCAGCGCCGGAGCCAGCAGCAGCAGGCCGCCCCAGATGAGGGCAACATCGCTCCAGCTGCGGGCGTTCAGCGTGCCGATCAGCCATTGCGCCATATCTGCGGCGGTCTGGGCATCCATGCGGCTGATCAGCAGATCGCCTAAGGCGGTCAGCATGAGGCTGGCCCCCACACCGGTCAGGATCAGCCGATAGGGCGGCAGGCCGCGCGACCAGGCCAGGAGGGTGACAACACCGACGGTGATGAGCGCGCCGACGATGGCACCGGGCAGCACCATGCCACCGGTGAGCATCATCGCCACCAGCGCGCCGCAGCTGGCCCCGGCGTTGAAGCCGATCACATCGGGAGAGGCCAGCGGGTTGCGCATCATGGTCTGGAACAGTGCACCGGAGAGGCCGAAGGCAGCGCCTGCCCCAAGTGCGGTCAGGATGCGTGGCATCCGATGGTCCAGCAGGATCATCTGCTGGATCGCGGTGCCGCCGCCGGTCAGGATCTCTCGCATGTCCGCAAGGCTCAGCGGGTAGCTGCCCAGGGTCAGGGCCAGCACCGCAGTCGCCAGCACCACGCTGAACAGCAGGGCCGCAGTAAGTACCGCGCGGCGTGAGATTTGCAGCGACAGGGCAGAGAGGCGGAGGGTCCAGATCATAGCTTGCGCACCCCGTTGCGGCGAACCAGCCAGATCAGCACCGGTCCGCCAATCAGCGCGGTCATCACCCCGGCCTGCATATTGCCGCCAAACAGCGCAAGCCGCCCCAGAAGATCTGCCGCGATCAGCAGCAGCGCGCCGAACACGGCAGAGAAGGCAAGCGACCAGCCAATCGCGGGGCCTGCGGCCCAGCGGGCGATATGCGGGACGATCAGCCCGGCAAAGGCAATCGGCCCGGCCATGGCAACGGTTGCGCCACACAGGAGCACAATCGCGGCCCCGGTTGTGAGCCGTGTCAGCCCGGTGCGCACGCCCAGCCCCTTGGCGGTATCCTCGCCCAGCATCAGTGCGTTGAGGCCGAACCCTGCAACAATGGCCAGCAGCGCGCCCAGAATGAGAAACGGCAGCAGAGACTGGAGCGTCGCTGGCTGAATGCCGTCGAACCCGCCCAGCACCCAGAACCGATAGACATCCAGCGTCTGTCGGCTGACCAGCAGCAGGGCACGGGTGAGTGCCAGAAACAGCGCGCTGACCGCAGCCCCGGCCAGGATCAGCCGCAGCGGATTGGCCTGACTGCCACCGCCGAGGAGGAACACCAGCACGGAGGCGGCCAGACCACCACCGAGGGCCACCCAGATGAATTCAGCCGGGTCGGTCACGCCCAGAACAAGAATGCACAGCACAACCCCAAGGGCTGCGCCACCGTTGATGCCCAGAAGGCCGGGATCAGCCAGCGGGTTGCGGGTCATCGCCTGGATCAGCGCGCCCGACATGCCAAGAGCCGCCCCCGCCAGCCCGGCCCCGATCAGTCGCGGCAGGCGCATATTGCGCACCACGATATGATCGGCATTGTCCGGATCATAGCTGGTCAAAGCGCCCCAGATCTCAGCCCCGCCGGTGGCGCGGGCACCAAGGCTGAGGGCGGCAATGGACAGCAGGCCAAGCGCAAGCAACGCAGCCCCAAACCACAGCAGCCGCAGATCGCCAGTGCGGGAGTGCCGAGGAAGCGAGAGTGTCGATGCGGTCATGTCAGGAGCCTCCCTTCGCGAGTAGCCCGGCATTTGCAGTGCTGCTCACCACGGTTGCGGGGTCGCCATCCGCCGCCGCCTCCAGCAGGGGCACCAGCTGGTCGAGCGCATAATCAAGGCTGAGCGGGCTGGAATGGGACAGCGCGGCGGACAGCAATTTGTCGGCATAGATCTCGCGCCCCTCACGATAGGCCCGTGTGGTATGGCGCAGCGGCATCCGGGCGAGTTTTTCAACATTGCGCCCAGTGTCCAGCCAGATCAGCGCATCCACATCCATTGCCGACGGGTCTTCGGCGGGAAATTCAACGTAAAACCTGTTGAGCGCATTTGGCCCGCCCGGCGCGTCCGGCACCGAAAACCCTAAGGCGGTGAGGAACTGGCCGCGAATATCGGCACGGGTATAGGCGCGGGTGTGACCGGCCCAGGCCATCATAGCGCTGGCGCCTTGCCATTCGGGATGGGATGCACGCAGCTCGGCAAAACGCCCCTCGATCCGGGTGACAATCGCCTCAGCGGTGGTGCGCTTGCCGGTGGCGGTTCCCAGTCGCAGCAGCATCTGCTGCCAGGGGGTGCCATAGTCGCCATCCTCGGCGCGCGGCGGGAGGGTCGGGGCGATTTGCGACAGCAGCGCATATTGCTGTGCGGTGATGCCGGACCACTGCGCGGCGATCAGATCAGGCTCCATGGCCGCGATCCGTTCGATGTCGATCTCGCCCCGCATCACCACCGGTTGAGCCTCCCCAAGCGCATCATGCCCCCAAGGCCAGACGCCATAGGGATCGCTGCCGTACCATTTGCGCAACGCATAGGGGCGCTCTCCCAATGCCAGCAGAAAATCATGCCCGATGAAGCTGAGCGAGACGATGCGGGTGGGTTTGGCGGGTACCGTCGTGGTGCCGTAGCGGTGGTCGATCACTGCCGGAAAGGGATCCGCGCTGCCGGGCAGCGGCAGGAGGCCCAGCACCAGCGCGGCCAGGGGCGCTGCACAGGCCATCAGGGGGGAGCGCCAGCCTGATCCACGCTGGGCAAGCCGCATCGGGCCGTGTTTTTTCCCTGGTTTTCGAGATGGTTGGGCCTGTCTCACGTGTCTCTCCAGCCAGCGGCAGGGGGCTGCCGCAGTGTTGATCATTCTGTTGATCGGGGATGGCTGGATTTCGGTGCCGCGAGAGGCGCAGAATCTTGCTGAGAGCGCCATTTTGGGCGCGTTCCGTCACCTATTTAACCTTAGTTCTTTTGTCAAGTTAAGGGAGGGGCGGCCTGTTGCAGATGTCAGGCAGGCATCGTGCAAGCCGAACAGATATGACCGGTCTGTCGCATATCGCCGAATGGTAAAGGCGTGCTGGCGATCCCTGAAGGACTCGAACCCTCAACCTGCTGATTAGAAGTCAGCTGCTCTATCCAGTTGAGCTAAGGGACCGCTGGCGCCAGTTATGACAGGACGCGGGGAAGGGTCAAGTCGCGGCGGGCAGGTCGAGGCGCATAAAGAGCGACCAAGGGTCTTCGGTATAGCCTTCGAACGGCGGACATTCGACAAAGCCATAGCTCTCGTAAAGCCGTCTTGCGGCAAGAAAATCGGGTGTGGAGCCGGTTTCCAGATAGATCGCTGTTGCCTGTTCCGCACGCGCCCTGTGCAGCAGAAATTCAAGCATCTGACGCCCGGCGCCGCTGCCGCGGGCCTCGGCAAGGGTATGCATGGATTTCAACTCACGCCCGCCGTCTGACAGGGTTTTGAGGGCGCCCATCGCAATAGCCTTGCCCTCGCGCCGCAATAGAAAGAAGGCCACATCCGGGGCGTCAAGCCCGCTGCCGTCGAGCGCGTGGCAGCTCTCTTCAGGGGATTGTGCGGCCATCTGGTCCAGATGACGGAGGATCAGCGATCGGGCCTCGGGCTCTGCCGGGCTGGCGCGGGTGATGGCAATCGTGGCGGGCATTGCGGGGTATCCTCTGGTCTGGCCTTACCCCGCTTTGGGGCCGGTATTGCTGCCCGCAGGGTCACCAAAAGTGCGTCGCGGCGCAAGCGGTTATGCGGTGCTGAGGTGACAGGGTGCTCTGCGGGCAGCGCTTTGCCTAAAATTTAGGCAGGTGGCGGCAGGGCGGCTGACCTGCCGCCCCGGTCTCTCAAGGGGCGGCCATTTCAGAGGCGAGGAAGGCCTCGGGACTGGCGACCTCCTCCAGGCGGCGACCGCGAGATCTGCCAGAACCGATTGCCAACTGCGCGCAGGAAGCTGCGGTCGTGGGTCACCAGCAGACAGGCGGCACCATGGGCGACCAGCTCTGCCTCCAGCGCTTCCTGCCCTTCGATATCGAGATGGTTTGTCGGCTCATCCAAGAGATAAAAATTCGGGTGTTTAAGCCGCAGAAGCAGCATCGCCAGCCGCGCCTTCTGCCCGCCCGAGAGTGTCGCAACCGGGGTATCCTGCAGGGCGAATTTGACCCCGGCACCCGCCAGCAGGCTGCGCGCGGATTGGTCGCCAACATCTGACGCCGCCGTGACCAGCGCCAGCGGGGTTTCCGGCCCGGACAGCTGGCTGAGGTGCTGATCCGAGTAGGCCGGGACAATCGAGGGCGCGCATTTGATGTCCGCGCGGGCGCCGGTCAGGGCCTGCTGGATCATTCGGACCAATTGCGTTTTGCCAGTGCCATTGGCGCCCAGCAGCACGATGCGGTCACCGGGGGTGATCCACTTCTGCCCCGTGCTGTAAAGCGGCCGTCCGTCCGGCGTGTCCACCGTGAGATCATCCAGTGTGATCAGGGCCTTGGCGTGGGTGCCGCTGTTGCCGAGCCGGATGTCACCTGCGGAGTGTTCGCGGTGCGCCGGGGTGGCCGCAGCCTCCAGCCGGTCGGCGCGATCCGCCAGCTGCTTGGTCTTGGTCAACAGCAGATCGGAGCCGGAGTTGGTGCCGACGTTTTTCAGCTTGGCCGCCTGCTGGCGCAGCTGCTGGGCCTTCTTCAGGTCGTTGCTGTGGCGGCGCGCCTCAGCGGCGTCATGGTCGTCCAGAGCGCTGCGGGCGGCGGAAAACGGCAGCTGAAACACCCGCGATCCCTCTGCCCGCAGGAACAGGGTGCGCGTGGTCGTGGCATCCAGAAAGGCGCGGTCATGGGAAGTGATCACCATCGGCAGATCGCGGGAGCGCTGCGACAGCCAGCCTTCGAGAAAGGCGATGCGTTTCAGATCCAGATGGTTGGTCGGCTCATCCAGCAGCAGGAGATCCGGCGTATTGATCCAGGCGGCAGCGAGCATGGCGGTGCGCTGCCAGCCGCCGCTGAGCGTGCCCAGCGGCTGATGCTGGAAGTCATACGGCACCTGCAGCTCATCCAGCACCACATCAACGCGCCAGCTTTCGTAATCGGCTTGATCGGCGGGCAGCGCGGCCTGCACCCAGTCGTACAGCGCGATTGGCAGCGCGTCTGCGGGCAGGCTTTGTGTCACATGGCCGATGCGCAGGCCACGGGCGCGGGTGATTTCGCCTGTGGTTGGGGCCAGCTCATTGGCGAGACAGGCCAGAAGGGTTGATTTCCCGCGCCCATTGGCGGCGACCAGACCGATACGGTCGCCTTTTGAGAGGGTCAGGGAGAGGTCGGAGAACAGCGGATCGCCAAGGGTGACACCCAGGGCATTGAGATTGATGACAGACATGGAAAACTCAGCTCAAAAAGATATGGCCGCGGCAGCGGCAATAGGCAGACCAGTTTCTGAGACTTTCCTCTGGCCAGCCCTGCAAACGGATTTACAGGGCCAGACGGGGGCCGTGCTGAAGTCGCCGGATGATACGCATGTTCAGCTGATGCCCTCCCATTGTGTGTGTGACCGTTATCGCAAGGCTAGAAAACTGAGCGGTGCTTGGCAAGGGGGCGGTCGCTGAGGCGTGCTGGATGTGCCGTGACGCCTTTACCAATTCTTAGACCCGCATGGAGGATAGTCGCGATCAAGTGCATTTGCCTCAAATAGGGAAGACTAAAAATTGCTCAAAATACAAACGCCGAACCCTGCTCCGCGCTCCTCTCAAACGGCGCGTGCGGATGCCGGGACATTTGTGCAGCTTGCAAAAACGGCCTCCCTTGCGGATGGCGGGGTGCAGACCTCGCAGCTGTTGGCAGAGGCGTTGCAACTGGACCCGCATCACCATGAGGCGCAGATTCTGCAGGAGCGGCTGCATCAGACGTTTGTGCCGCGTTGGCATTTTCCCATGCTGGCAGATCAGGCACGCAACCGCGCCTATGCCGAGGCCATCGCAATGAAGGTGAGGCCGGGCGATATCGTGCTGGACATCGGTTGCGGCGCGGGGCTGACGGCGATGCTGGCGGCGCGGGCCGGGGCCAAACATGTCTATACCTGCGAACAGCAGCCGCTGATCGCGGCGGCGGCCACGCAGGTGATTGCCGACAACGGTCTGAGCGACCGCATTACGGTTCTTTCGAAGTGGTCGCATGAGATTGTCATCGGCGTTGATATGCCGGAACAGGCCGATGTGGTGGTCTCTGAAATCGTTGATACGGTGCTGCTGGGGGAGGGTGCGCTGGATACGCTGAGCCATGCGATGGCTGTGCTGGCCAAGCCGGGTGCGCGGGCCATCCCGGAAACCGGGACATTGGTGGCCCGGTTGGTTGAGAGTGAGGCGCTGCTGCAGCAGTGGCGGCCGCAGACGGCGGAGGGGTTCGACCTCAGCGCGTTTCATCATCTGGCGCGGGTCGCACAGATTACGCCAGGCGATTTTATGGCCTGCGGGCTGCGGCCTCTGGGGCCGAGCACCGATCTGTTTCAGTTTGATTTTACCCAGCCCGATGTGGCCCCGGCGCGCAGCAACGCACGGTTGGGCTGCACTCATGGCGGTGTGGCTCATGCGGTCTTTGTCAGTTTCGAGATGCAGCTGGCACCGGGGATTGCGCTGACAAACGGGCTTACGTCGGATGGGCATTGGGGGCGGACGGCGTTTCTGCTGGATGCGTCGCGGCGGCTGTCGCCCGGCGATGAATTGCAGGTGACAGCGCAGCACGATGCCGCCGCGCTGAGCGTGTCGGTCCATGATGCAGAGACTGCGGCGGATCGGGCGCAGGTCTGGCTGGAGCCTGCCTGGCGGCTGGAGGGGAACCCGTCTGAGCCGACCCCTCCGGCGGCGCTGAGCTACCCGGGCTGGACGCCGACGCAGAGCGCATCGGCTGAGGCACCGGTTCGCGCCTGTTCCTGACCCTGGCGCGCAGCCTGTGCCAAGGCTGCGCCTGCCTGATGGGAGCGGCTGCGATGAACACCTGTGGTGACGGCGGTTGTTGCCTCTCATGCAAACGAAAAGGGGGCGCGTCGCCGGAGGCCGCCCCCTTGTTGTTGGGAAAAGCAAATGCGCCTGCCGGACCATGCGGGTGTGGCGTAGTGGCGTGACGCCGCGCTTGACCAGATAGCTGAGCGGTGGGGCGGGACTTTGGGGCTGCGCCTGCCGTGGCGGACTGGCGTCGCGGGGCTGGCGTGAGCAATGGGATACCACAAAAAAGGCGCGCCTGATGGGGCGCGCCTTGTCAGTGTGTCGACCGCAGGAGGATCAGAAATCCTCCCATCCGGCAGCGGCCTTAGCTGGGCTGGCGTCAAAGAAATCATCATCACCATGCGCCGAGGGCGCCGGGTTTGCCGCCGCTGCTGGTGCGACGGCTGCAGTTGGCCGGGCTGGCGCCGGGGCGCTGGGGGCCATGGCCACCACATTGCCTGCCGCCTTGCGGGTTTTGAACACAGAGACCTGACGGGCCAGTTCATTGGCGTCGTTGCGCAGGATCTGGCTGGCTGCGGTCGATTCCTCGACCATGGCGGCGTTGTGCTGGGTCACCTGATCCAGCTGGGTGACGCCGGTGTTGATCTCGCCCAGTGTGGTGGATTGCTCCTGCGCGCCAGTGGCGATGCCGCTGACATGACCGGAGATGGTGGCGACCCGGTCGATGATCTGTTTCAATTCCTCGCCGAGCGCGACCGACAAGATCCACACCTTCGCCCACGTGGCTGGTGCTCTCGCTGATCAGGGCCTTGATCTCCTGTGCGGCATCCGAGGAGCGTTGCGCCAGCGCGCGGACTTCGGATGCGACGACGGCAAAGCCACGTCCAGCCTCGCCTGCGCGGGCAGCCTCAACACCCGCGTTCAGGGCCAGAAGATTGGTCTGGAACGAAATGTCGTCAATGACGGAGATGATCTGAGAGATCTTTTCCGACGAAGTTTCGATCTTGGACATGGCATCCACGGCGCGGGTGACGACCTCGCCGCTGTTGACGGCCGTCTCTTTGGCCTCGGATACGATCCCCTCGACCTCACGGGCGCCATCGGCGGCGGATTTCACGCTGACAGTCAGCTGTTCCATCGCGGCGGCGGTCTCTTCCAGCGTGGCGGCCTGCGATTCCGTGCGCTGTGACAGATCCCCGGAGGACTGGCTGATTTCCTCGGCACTGGCGCGAATGCGTGAGGAGTTTTCGATCACCGCGTCAATAATGCCGACCATCTTGTCGACGGTCTTGTTGAAATTCTGGCGCAGGCTTTCGTAATCGGCCGAGAATTCTTCGTCGATGGTCTGCGACAGATCCCCTTCGGAGAGGGTATGAAGCCCATCGTTCAGGCGGTCCACAACCAGCTTCTGTGCGGCCTGATCGGCATGGCGCTGTTCTTCGACGGTGCGGGCCGCGGAGAGTTGCGCCTTCAGCGCCTCAATATGGCGTGCAATCAGGCCGATTTCATCGCCGCGCGTCTGGTGTTCGGTATCGTGGTCATAATCCCCGTCGGCAAGACGGTTGATGGCGGTGGCGACATCGCCAAGGGGGCGGGACATCATCGACCGCAGCGCAACCACGGAGAGGCCGAGCATGACCACAAAGGCGGCCCCCGCAAGGAGGAAGGACAACAGCTGGTTCGGGGCCACTTCGGCAAAGGCCACATCCGGCGACCAGACCATGCCGACAGCGCCAACCACAACGGTGCCTTCGGCGCCCGCTGTTGCGGGTGCAGCGACCAGATAACCGTTCTCGCTATACTCCATCTGATTGGATTCCATCGCTTTTTGTGCGACGAGCGTCAGTTCCGCGATTTCAGCCTCTGTCGCGACACCGGTGGAGGCGACGGTCTTGCTTTTGCCGTTGATCGCAATGCCGTGGCTGGCGCGACCGTTCGACAGCTCAATCAGCGATTCTAGATCGCTCTCGAGACGTTCGGTGTCGCCAAAGCGGATGGCGCCGCCGCTGCGCGCGGCCACGGTTACGGTGACACCTTCGGCCAGCGTCCGCACGCCGCTGTCAACGGCTTCGCCCAGAATTTTCTGGTTTTCCCAGGTTAGAAACAGGGTGACCACAAGGGTGGACACTGCAATGAGCAGACTGCATTTGGCAAAGACAGAGAGCCTGTTCAGGGCCGCACGTGCAGGGTTTCGGAATTTCATTTCAGCACCTTTCAGTCGCCGTTGCGCGGAACCGGCGCGCGGGCGGTATTTGAGTCGGACTAATACCGACAGCCCCCAATAGGCAGCCGCGCCATCGGGCTGCCTCGCTTCACGATGGGATTGACCGGAATTGGACACCCCAGAAAACCATGCCCGATTGGGGGCGGCGACATGGTGAACACAACATGGCATGCCTTTGCACAGGCTCGGATGCCGGTAGTCAGCAAGCGCGAAATAGCGCTGCCCCAATTGAGACAAAAAACGACAGGAAAAGGCGCGGCGACTTTCCGGAACAACTGCAGACACCGCCCTGTAATGGACGTGCAGTGTGCGTATCGCGGTGTAACAGGCCGCAACGAGACTGGTCGGCCCACAGCAGGCCGGGCCGTTACAGGGCGCGGAATCGCTGTGATCGTGGCCTGCATCTGCGCGATAACCAGCTTGAGGTCCGCCCGTCGTTCCAAGGTCCGCTCCTTTTCATAACATGCGCGTCTGCACATATTCGGCGGGTAGCATAGCCATCAGGACTTACCGGTGAATTAATGGCCCAGGCGGCAATGACGGACGCCCCATCGGGCCGGGAATTTTGCGCTGTGATAACGGCGTGAGATGACGAAATTTCACGCAAGGTGATGTTTCAGTTGCGGTTTTGCATCGCGCAGAGGGCAGCGTTTTACAGTCGCGGTGGCCTTGAAGAAGCCTTGCTTTACGGCAGGCAGGTGCGAAATTTTCTGTCATGAAGTCCCCGCAGGGTGGTATTTTATCTATATTCCATCGTATTTCGCATCATTTAAAATTTATCTGGTTTTTTATTTTCCGCTGATTCTCCAAGCCGTTGGAAGAATTCGCCGCGTTTGGCTTCACTTTCTCCTGCACGGACGGGTTGAAACCTAACGCCAGACATTTACTAAGGGGCGTGGTGACGTTTTTGGGGAACGAATGCGGGCAAAACACCTTGACAGAGGGTTTTGCCGCCACCGGAGGCTCATTTTGCCGCTGACGTAAGGAGACTATTGTTGGATACATATTCCGGATCACCCAAGACAGAGGCCGCTGAGGCTGCGGATCAGATCGCGCATCAAGGGGCGGAAGACGATCTGAGCGATTTCGAATTTGCCTTGATGCGGACCTTTGAGGGCTTTGCGCGCTGGCAATCAGAATGCTTGGGTCTGGTGTCGGATCTGGCGGCCTCCGGCCCAGAAATCACCTTGTTGAACGTGATCCGCATGAATGACCGGCCCAAGACGATCAAGGAACTGGCCCGCGTCACCAATCGGGATGATGTGCCGAATATTCAGTATTCGCTGCGCAAGCTGGCCTCGGCAGGGCTGATCCGCAAGACCGGGTCCGGGCGTGGCGGGGTGACCTATTCGGCGACCGACGAGGGGCTGGAGATAACCGCCGCCTATGATGTGCAGCGTCGCAAGCTGCTGCTGCAGGCGCTGGAACAGGTGCCGGGGGTGGAAAACCGCGTGGGTGAGGCGACGCGGGTGCTGAACATTCTGACTGGCATCTATGATGGTATTGCCCGCTCGGCAACGGCGCAGCGGCAAATCTAGGACCCGCGTAGCGCTGCCCCGTCTGCCGGTTTCCGCTGACACCTATCGCGATCTCGACAGCGAGCGAGCTTCGGTGCAGGGTGACCTGCGCCCTTGCGTGTTCGGCCTGTTGCGTCATTGGTGACGCACGGGCAGAGATCAGGGCGCCCCGGCAGCAGCAAGGACGTAGAGCGGTGATTGAACTCAAGGATCTGAGGTTGTTGAGCGCCCTGGCGCGCCATCGGCATTTTGCCAAGGCGGCGCAGGACAGCGGCATGTCGCAACCGGCGTTTTCCATGCGGATCCGCAATCTTGAGGACCGTCTTGGCGTGTCGATCGTGCGCCGTGGGAACCGCTTTCAGGGTCTGACCGAAGAAGGCATGATGATTGTGCGGCGGGCGCGCAGCATTCTGGATGATGCCAAGGCGTTGGAACAGGAAGTGGCGGCGGCGCGCGGGGAGGTCACCGGAACGCTGGTGCTGGGCGTGGTGCCAACGGCGACGGCGTATGCAGCGCAGCTGGTGGACCGGTTGCATCTGGCCCACCGGCGGGTGCTGGCACGGGTTGAGGTGCTCAGCTCGCTGGTGATCCAACAGCGGCTGTTTGATGGCACCATTGATGCTGGCGTGACCTATCACGACAGTCTGGGCCCGGATCAGGTGAGCATTCAGCCGCTCTATGAAGAGGCATATGTTCTGGTCGCGCCAGCGGCTATGGTGGCGGAGCGTTCTGCGGGCGCCGAGGGCATCACCTGGGCGGAGGCGGCGGATCTGCCGCTGAGCCTGTTGGAGCCGCAAATGCAGAACCGGCGTATTCTGGACCGGATCTTTGCCGATCAGGGGTTGCGGCCTGAAGTGCGTTCGGAATCCAGCGGGTTCATGGCGGCGATGGTGATGGCGCGGGCGGGATCGGTTGCAACAATCCTGCCGCAGGCGCTTGTCGAGGCGCTGGGTACGCTGGACGGGACAACGGTGCTGCCGCTGACGGACCCGGCCCCAACCAAACCGATTGCCATGGTGACGCTGGACCGTCAGCCTGCCTTGACCACGGTGCAGGCCCTGCGGGCGGTGGTTGACGATTTCGTGCAATAAGCGTTCGTTATCGTACCTTCGAAATTTCCGATTTGACGATAGGCTTCTTCAATGGAATGCCGCCTTAACTGGCGACGCGAAGTGGAGGTCATTGTGGCACCTTTGGACAATAGCAAGGGCGTGTGGAAATCTGGCAAAGGCAAGGGGCGCAAAACCCCCAAAGGCTAAGCAGCTGGAGGATCAGGCGCATAGCGAGGTTCTGGACCTGATTGGTGACCAGCCGCGCAATCGGGATTTGCTGATCGAATTCCTGCATCTCATTCAGGACAAATACGGCTGTCTCAGCGCGGCGCATATTCGCGCCCTCGCTGAGGAGCTGCGCACCGGGCAGGCGGAGATCTATGAGGTTGCGAGTTTTTACGCCCATTTCGATGTCGTGCGTGAAGGCGAGACACCACCACCGGCGCTGACCATCCGGGTTTGCGACTCGCTGTCCTGCGAGTTGGCGGGTGCCGAAGCGCTGCAGAAGGCGCTGGAAGACGGTCTGGATGCAAGCCAGGTCCGCGTGCTGCGCGCGCCCTGCATGGGGCGCTGCGACACCGCGCCAGTGCTGGAAATCGGCCACAACCACATCGACCATGCCACGGTTGAAAAGGTCGAAGCGGCGATCGCGGCGGATGATACCCACGCGCATGTCCCCGAATACGAAACCTTTGCAGCTTATGAGGCTGAAGGTGGTTACGCCACGCTGAAAGACCTGCGCACCAACGGCGACTGGGAAGCGGTTCAGGCGAAAGTCAAAGAAGCCGGTCTGCGCGGTCTGGGCGGTGCTGGTTTCCCGTCCGGCACCAAATGGGGCTTTGTGCGCGCCAATGAGGGCCCGCGTTACCTGGCTGTAAATGGCGACGAGGGCGAGCCGGGCACCTTCAAGGATCGCTACTATCTGGAGCGCACGCCGCATGTCTTCCTTGAAGGGATGTTGATTGCCGCCTGGGCGGTCGAGGCGGAGAAAGCCTTCATCTATATGCGCGACGAATATCCGGCGGTGCTGGAGATTTTGCGCCGCGAGATCAGTGCGCTGGAAGAGGCGGGCATCGTTGAGGCGGGTTACATTGACCTGCGCCGCGGGGCAGGGGCCTATATCTGCGGTGAAGAAAGCGCGATGATCGAGTCGATCGAAGGCAAACGCGGCGAGCCGCGCCACCGCCCGCCCTTTGTGGCGCAGGTGGGGATCTTTGGTCGTCCGACGCTGGTTCATAACGTCGAGACGCTCTACTGGGTTTGCAAGGTCAACCGTGAAGGGCCGGAGTGCCTGAACGCGGTTGAGAAGAACGGCCGCAAGGGGCTGCGCAGCTATTCGGTGTCGGGTCGGGTGAAGAACCCCGGCGTGCATCTGCTGCCTGCTCAGCTCCACCATCACTGACATCATTGAGGCCAGCGGCGGGATGCTGGATGGCCACGCGTTCAAGGCGTATCAGCCGGGCGGTCCATCCTCCGGCCTGCTGCCTGCGTCGATGCATGATATCCCGCTCGATTTCGATACGTTGCAGCCGCATGGTACCTTTATTGGCTCCGCTGCCGTTGTGGTTCTGTCTGATCAGGACTCGGCCCGCGATGCGGCGCTGAACATGCTGCGCTTTTTCGAGGATGAAAGCTGCGGCCAATGCACCCCCTGCCGGGTGGGCTGTGAGAAAGCCGTCAAGCTGATGAGCGAGAAGAAATGGGATCAGGGCCTCTTGGAAGAGCTGAGTGCCGCCATGGTCGATACCTCGATCTGCGGTCTGGGACAGGCGGCGCCCAATCCGATCCGTCTGACCATCAAACACTTCCCCGAGGAGGTATAAGCCATGAGCGATCACATTACTTTCACTCTCGATGGCGAGCAGGTCACAGCCGAGGCTGGTCTGACCATCTGGGAAGTTGCCAACGGCCGTGGTCTGAAGATCCCGCATCTGTGCCACAAGCCGCAGCCGGGTTACCGCCCGGACGGCAACTGCCGCGCCTGCATGGTGGAGATCGAGGGAGAGCGCACGCTGGCCGCCTCCTGCATCCGCGAACCTGCCGAGGGCATGGTTGTCACCACCAATAACGCGCGCGCGGAAGGTGCCCGCAAGATGGTGATGGAACTGCTGGTTGCCGACCAGCCGAAGCAGGAAGAGGCGCGCGATAAGTCCTCGCATCTGTGGGATATGGCAGAGCTGAACGGGGTTTCAGAGTCGCGCTTTCCGAAGCTGGAAAAGGACCGCATCCCGCTCTTGGACGACAGCCATGTGGCGATGAAGGTCAATCTGGACGCCTGTATCTCCTGTAACCTCTGCGTGCGCGCCTGCCGTGAAGTGCAGGTCAATGATGTGATCGGTATGGCTGGTCGCGGCCATGATGCCTATCCGGTGTTTGATATCGCGGATCCGATGGGCGCGTCCTCCTGTGTGGCTTGCGGGGAATGCGTGCAGGCCTGCCCGACTGGGGCGCTGATGCCTGCGACCGTGATGGACGACAATCAGGTTGGTGACAGCAAGGATTACGACAGCGAGACCGAAAGCGTCTGCCCGTTCTGCGGTGTCGGCTGCAAGGTGTCGCTGAAGGTCAAGGACGGCAAGGTCAAGCACGTCGAGGGCATCAATGGCCCGGCAAACGAGGGCCGCCTGTGTGTGAAGGGGCGCTTTGGCTTTGACTACATTCATCACCCGCACCGGCTGACCAAGCCGCTGATCCGCCGTGACGATGCGCCGGCAAAAGGCCTGAACGTTGATCCCGGCAATCTCTCGACCCATTTCCGCGAAGCGACCTGGGAAGAGGCGATGGATCTGGCGGGCAAGGAGCTGATGCGCTTGCGGGACGAAGACCCGAAATCGGTTGCTGGCTTCGGCTCGGCGAAATGCACCAATGAGGAGGCCTATCTCTTCCAGAAGTTCATCCGACAGGGCTTCAAGCACAACAACGTCGATCACTGCACCCGTCTGTGCCATGCCTCGTCGGTTGCGGCGCTGATCGAAAATGTCGGTTCAGGTGCGGTGACCGCGACCTTCAACGAGATTGAAAACGCAGATGTGGCGATCGTGATCGGCTCCAACCCGATCGAGAACCACCCGGTGGCGGCGACCTACTTCAAGCAGTTCACCAAACGCGGCGGCAAGCTCATTGTGATGGATCCGCGCGGCGTCGGCCTGCGCCGCTTTGCCACCGAAATGGTGCAGTTCCGCCCCGGTGCCGATGTGTCGATGCTGAACGCGATCATGAATGTGATCGTCGAAGAAGAGCTCTATGACAGCCAGTATATCCATCGCTGGACCGAGAACTGGGAATCTGAAAAAGAGCATCTGAAGCAGTTCACACCTGAGAAGATGTCGGAAATCTGCGGCATCAGCCCGGATCAGCTGCGTCGTGTTGCACGCATCTTTGCCGGGGGGAATGCGGGGCTGATCTTCTGGGGTATGGGCATCTCCCAGCACATTCACGGGACGGATAATTCGCGCTGCCTGATTTCGCTGGCGCTGATGACCGGTAACGTGGGCAAGCCGGGCGCCGGTCTGCATCCGCTGCGTGGCCAGAACAATGTGCAGGGTGCGTCTGACGCGGGCCTCATCCCGATGTTCCTGCCGGATTATCAGACCGTGACCTCGGATGATGTGCGAAAATCCTTCACCGATGTCTGGGGCGGCGGCGACTTCTCGAATGAGAAGGGCCTCACCGTGACCGAGATTGTCGATCAGGCTTATGCCGGCAACATCAAGGGCATGTACATTCAGGGTGAAAACCCGGCGATGTCCGACCCGGATGCCGACCACGCACGGGACGCCTTTGCCAAGCTGGAGCTGATGATCGTTCAGGATATCTTCCTGACCGAAACGGCGAACTATGCCGACATCATCCTGCCGGCGTCGGCGCTCTATGAAAAGAACGGCACCGTGTCGAACACCAACCGTCAGGTGCAGCGGGTGCGCCCCGCTGTGGCGCCTCCGGGTGAGGCGCGTGAGGACTGGAAGGTGACGGTTGAGCTGGCGCGGCGCATTGGTCTGCCGTGGGACTACAAGGATGTCAGCGAAGTCTTTAACGAGATGAAGCTGAACATGAAGTCCCTGAACAACATCACCTGGGAGCGTCTGGAGACCGAGACCATCACCTATCCGTCGCTGCATGAGACAGACCCCGGTCAGGCGATTGTGTTTGGTGACGGCTTCCCGCGTCCCGAAGGCCGCGCCCGCTTCACCCCGGCATCGGTGATCCCGCCGGATGAGGCGCCGGATGCGGACTATCCGATGATCATGACCACGGGCCGCCAGCTGGAGCATTGGCACACCGGGTCGATGACCCGCCGGTCATTGGTGCTGGATGCGGTGGAGCCGGAGGCGAACTGCTCGCTCAACCCGCGCACGCTGAAGCTGATGGGGGTTGAACCGGGCGAAATGGTGCGCCTGTCAACACGCCGTGGGTCGATTGAGATCATGGCGCGGGCTGACCGCGCCATCGCCGAAGACATGGTGTTTGTGCCCTTTGCCTATGTGGAAGCGGCCGCCAACATCCTGACCAATCCGGCGCTGGACCCCTACGGCAAGATCCCCGAGTTCAAATTCTCGGCGGTGAAGGTTGAGAAGATCGAAGGGCAGATCGCAGCCGAGTGAACCGGCGGATCTGACTGAGACAGTAGAGCGGGCGCGGAACCAGAGGTTCCGCGCCCGTTTTCTCTCGTGGCGCCGGGCTGACGCCCGGCGCGGGCGTGGCCCGTTGCTGTGTTGGAAGCCAGAGCGGAGCAAATGGGGCGCATGAGATGTGGCCGCGCGCGACCTGCGCCGGGCCCAAGGGGCGCGGCGCCACGCCCAACGGCAGCTGGTGGCACTGCCGCCAGCCGACGGGCGGGGGTCTCTGCCTGGGGTTCTGTCAGGCCAGAAGTGTAATCGCGCTTTTGCCTGCGCGCTGGCGCAGGGCGTGCGTCTCCTGCAAATCGGGATCATTGATCCAAGCCTTGGCGGCGTCGGCGTTGGCGAATTCCAGGATGACACCGATACCGGTGGCATCACGCGTGCCTTCGATCACGGTTTGCCGCGGGGTGGAGACCAGCACTTTTGCCCCGTGTTTCTGCAGAGCCGCCCCGGCTTTCTCGCGGTAGGCGGCCATGGTGTCGGGGTCTTTCAGCAGGAGGTTTACATATACATAGGCCATCGTCTGTCCTTTCAGTGTTGATATGAACCTGATGCCAAGAGGTGATCCGCAAGAAAACACATGCATTTGCGTATTGCTCATGCGAAAACGCATGTATGCAAATCAACTGGGACGACATGCGGACCATTCTGGCACTGGTGCGGGCCGGATCTCTGGCCGGGGCGGGGCAGGCGCTCTCCGTCAGTTACACCACCGTTGCGCGCCGTGTGCAGCGGGCCGAGGATATGCTGGGGCGACCGTTGTTTGAACGCCGCCCCGATGGCTATCTGGCCACGGCGGAAGCTGAAGACCTGGCCGCTGCGGCCCGGCGGATGGAGCAGGCGGAGCAATCGGCGTTACGGAACCTCTCTGGGCGCGATCAGAGCCTGTCGGGGGAGTTGGTGCTGACGGCGCCCCAGCTGTTGATCCAGTCTCATCTGGCGCCATTTCTGGCGGAGTTCTGTGCGACCCATCCGGAGGTTGCGCTGACCGTGCGGGCGACAAACGAGGTGCTGGACCTGACCCGGCGCGAGGCGGATCTGGCGATCCGGATCAGCAAGACGCCGGGCGACACGCTGGTGGGCCTGCATCTGGCCGATCAGAAAACCGCCTGCGTTGCGCGGCCCGATCTGGTGGCGCAGGCGGCCGCCGATCCGGAGGCGCCGCTCGACTGGGTGATCTACAGCGGATATGGCGCGCCACCAAAAGCCGCGCTGCAGCACTATCCCAATGCGCGGATACGGGCACGGTTTGACGATATGACCTCACTGATTGCGGCGGCCAAGGCCGGAATGGGGGCCGTCAGGATGCCGGTGTACTTGGGACGGAGTGATCCGGATCTGGCGCCGCTGCCCGGGATTGCGCCGCAGGACTATGCGCCGATCTGGGTGCTGAGCCATCAGGATTTGCTGCAATCGGCCAAGGTCCGTCACTTCAAACGCGGGTTGAAACAGTTCTTTCGCAGCCGACAGCGAGAGTTCACCTCCTTTGATGCGGAGAGCGCGTAGTAAAAGGTGCGGGCTGTGGCGATGTCGCCTGTGTCGTCGATGAGTCCTATCGGAGTCGGAAATTGACCTGACACATCTGTCCAGAGTTGTGATCATACTGGGGAATCTGAAGCCAAACAAACGGCTGTCTTGTCGCCACAGGAGCCTGTTATGTCCAACGACCCTTTGCTGCAGCCCTATCAGCTGAAACACCTTACCCTGCGCAACCGGATCATGACCACCAGCCACGAACCAGCCTATCCGGAAGAGGGTATGCCCAAGGAACGCTATGCGGCCTATCACGCGGAACGGGCCAAGGCGGGTGTGGCGCTGGCGATGACGGCGGGCTCTGCTGCGGTATCGCGTGACAGCCCGCCGGTGTTCAACAATATCCTGGCCTATAAGGATGAGGTGGTGCCCTGGATCCGCAATCTGACCGATCAGCTGCATGAGCATGGTTGCGCGGCGATGATCCAGCTGACCCATCTGGGGCGACGCACGGGCTGGGACAAGGGGGATTGGCTGCCCTCAATCAGCTCCTCGCGCCACCGCGAACCTGCGCACCGCGCTTTTCCAAAGCTGGCGGAGGATTGGGACATCACCCGCGTCATCGCCGATTTCGCAGATGCGGCGGAGCGGATGAAGGCAGGCGGCATGGATGGGATCGAACTGCAGGTCTATGGCCATCTGCTGGACCAGTTCTGGTCTCCGCTGACCAATGATCTGGATGGGCCCTACGGGGGTCAGACGCTGGACAGCCGGATGGCGCTGCCGATGGCGGTGCTGACGGCAGTGCGTGACCGGGTCGGCAGCGATTTTATCGTTGGCCTGCGGTATACGGCGGATGAGGCGCAGACGGGCGGGATCACCCCTGAGGAGGGGCTGGAGATCTCCAAACGTCTGGCCGCCAGCGGGATGGTCGATTTCCTGAACGTGATCCGGGGCCGCATCCACACGGATCCGGCAATGACCGATGTGATCCCAGTGCAGGGGATGGCATCGGCACCGCATCTGGATTTTGCCGGTGAGGTCAAAAAGGCCACAGGCCTGCCCACCTTTCATGCCGCGCGGATCCCCGACGTGGCCACCGCGCGTCATGCCATTTCGGACGGTCTTCTGGACATGGTGGGCATGACCCGCGCCCATATGGCTGATCCGCATATTGTGCAGAAGATCACCGAGGGGCGCGAGGATGACATCCGCCCCTGTGTCGGCGCCACCTATTGTCTGGACCGGATCTATCAGGCGGGGGAGGCGCTGTGCATTCACAACGCCGCAACCGGGCGCGAGTTGACAATGCCGCATGTGATCCCTCGGGCTGAGGCCCGTAAGCAGGTGGTGGTGGTCGGCGCAGGCCCCGGCGGTCTGGAGGCGGCGCGCGTTGCGGCAGAACGCGGTCATGCGGTCACCGTCTTTGAGGCCGCCCCCGATCCCGGCGGACAGGTCCGGCTCACCGCACAAAACCAGCGCCGCCGCGAGATGATGGGCATCATTGACTGGCGCATGGCGCAATGTGCCGCACGGGATGTGCAGTTCCGCTTCAACACCTGGGCGGAGGCAGAGGATGTGACCGCTCTCTCTCCTGATGTTGTGATCATTGCAACCGGCGGGCTGCCGAATATGCAGCTATTCGAGGCGGGCGAGGAGGCAGCGCATGTTGTTTCGGCCTGGGATATCATTTCGGGGGATGTGACGCCCGGCGGATCGGTTCTTATATATGACGAAAGCGGCGATCACCCGGCGCTTCAGGCGGCCGAGGTTGCCGCCAAGGCGGGGGCAACGGTTGAGGTGATGACCCCGGACCGCGTCTTTGCCCCCAATGTGATGGCGATGAACCTGGTTCCGTATATGCGCAGCCTGCAGGAGCGGGATGTGACGTTCACCGTGGCCAGACGTCTGCTTGGAGTGGAGAAGGAGGGCAACCGCCTGCGAGCGGTGCTGGGAACCGACTACAGCGCCCATCACTCCAGCAAGCAGTATGATCAGATCGTGCTGAACTACGGCACCCTGCCGCTGGATGATCTCTATTTTGATCTGAAGCCGCTGAGTGTGAATGGCGGAGAGGTTGATTATGACGCCTTGATCGCCGGGAGGCCGCAGCCGCTTGGGACGGCAGAGGCTGGGCAGGGGGGATTTCAGCTCTTTCGGATCGGAGATGCGGTGTCTGCCCGCAATACCCACGCCGCCATCTATGACGCGCTGCGTCTGATGAAGGATATCTGACCTGCGTTTTTCGGTGATTTTGGTTGGTTGGCTTGTTTGTGTGTTTTGCGAGTCTGTGGATATGTGGGGCGAGTCTGTGGGTAAGTTGGGTTTGGGTGGATTTGGAGGAGAGTATTGGCAGGGTTGGGGTGGATTTCGGGTCAGGTATGCTGACTTTGTTGGCGTGTAACTATCTGATTTTGTTTGATTTCACGTTTTTCTCTGCGGAAACTTTGATTTTCTTTGATTTTGGTGTTGCGGCCATCGGTAACTCACCTTAGAACCCCCTTCACCGGCGGCGCTGAGGCGCTACTGAGACACACCGGACGGGACGGCGGCGACGCTGGGATGGACGGGAAACGCGGCGGAGAGACGCTGGGACGGGCTGGAGAGACGGTCGGACGCATCGGAAAGACGGTGGCATTTATGGGGTTTTGATCGGCGGGCGCGTCAGGAATTTGGCGCATCTGTTGGTTTTTGTCTCTGGATGTATGCTCTTTGACATTGATGATATCTGAAGAGATATGTGGGCGGTTTGGTTCATTCGATGGATCAACCTCTTCATATCAACGCTAGTAGGGCTTTTGTCCGATGATCTAGTGTCAGCTTCACTGTTTGTCGGCTTTCTGTACCTTTGGTACTGAAGCACGAGAAACAGAGAATGTTGGATGTTCGTTTCGAGTTCCTAGCCGGGTTCGAAGCCGTGCTGTTTGAGGCCCGTCCTCAAGTAGCGTCAGCGGTAGGACATCCAAAGATGTGCAGAGGTTCGAACGTCAAGGATAAGCATGTAAGTGCTTTTCAACTTGAGAGTTTGATCCTGGCTCAGAACGAACGCTGGCGGCAGGCCTAACACATGCAAGTCGAGCGCACTCTTCGGAGTGAGCGGCGGACGGGTTAGTAACGCGTGGGAACGTGCCCTTCTCTAAGGAATAGCCACTGGAAACGGTGAGTAATACCTTATACGCCCTTCGGGGGAAAGATTTATCGGAGAAGGATCGGCCCGCGTTAGATTAGATAGTTGGTGGGGTAACGGCCTACCAAGTCTACGATCTATAGCTGGTTTTAGAGGATGATCAGCAACACTGGGACTGAGACACGGCCCAGACTCCTACGGGAGGCAGCAGTGGGGAATCTTGGACAATGGGCGCAAGCCTGATCCAGCCATGCCGCGTGAGTGATGAAGGCCTTAGGGTCGTAAAGCTCTTTCGCCAGAGATGATAATGACAGTATCTGGTAAAGAAACCCCGGCTAACTCCGTGCCAGCAGCCGCGGTAATACGGAGGGGGTTAGCGTTGTTCGGAATTACTGGGCGTAAAGCGCACGTAGGCGGATCAGAAAGTTGGGGGTGAAATCCCAGGGCTCAACCCTGGAACTGCCTCCAAAACTCCTGGTCTTGAGTTCGAGAGAGGTGAGTGGAATTCCGAGTGTAGAGGTGAAATTCGTAGATATTCGGAGGAACACCAGTGGCGAAGGCGGCTCACTGGCTCGATACTGACGCTGAGGTGCGAAAGTGTGGGGAGCAAACAGGATTAGATACCCTGGTAGTCCACACCGTAAACGATGAATGCCAGTCGTCAGCAAGCATGCTTGTTGGTGACACACCTAACGGATTAAGCATTCCGCCTGGGGAGTACGGTCGCAAGATTAAAACTCAAAGGAATTGACGGGGGCCCGCACAAGCGGTGGAGCATGTGGTTTAATTCGAAGCAACGCGCAGAACCTTACCAACCCTTGACATCCTAGGACCGCCAGAGAGATTTGGCTTTCACTTCGGTGACCTAGTGACAGGTGCTGCATGGCTGTCGTCAGCTCGTGTCGTGAGATGTTCGGTTAAGTCCGGCAACGAGCGCAACCCACATCCTTAGTTGCCAGCAGTTCGGCTGGGCACTCTAGGGAAACTGCCCGTGATAAGCGGGAGGAAGGTGTGGATGACGTCAAGTCCTCATGGCCCTTACGGGTTGGGCTACACACGTGCTACAATGGCAGTGACAATGGGTTAATCCCAAAAAACTGTCTCAGTTCGGATTGGGGTCTGCAACTCGACCCCATGAAGTCGGAATCGCTAGTAATCGCGTAACAGCATGACGCGGTGAATACGTTCCCGGGCCTTGTACACACCGCCCGTCACACCATGGGAGTTGGGTTTACCCGAAGGCCGTGCGCCAACCTTTCGAGGGGGCAGCGGACCACGGTGAGCTCAGCGACTGGGGTGAAGTCGTAACAAGGTAGCCGTAGGGGAACCTGCGGCTGGATCACCTCCTTTCTAAGGATGTATCTAGCTAGATCAGAGCTTGCTCTGTCTCGTGATACACTTAGCATAAGATCAGTAATCAAAACTGATCACATCCGGACCAGGCCGTCCTCATATCTCTTCAGAACTGTCATGATCTTGCCCTGGGGCAGGATCTAGCAAGGGGCCTTAGCTCAGCTGGGAGAGCGCCTGATTTGCATTCAGGAGGTCAGGAGTTCGATCCTCCTAGGCTCCACCACTCATGCGAACGGCCCACATAGAATGGGTCGGTAGCTCAGGTGGTTAGAGCGCACGCCTGATAAGCGTGAGGTCGGAGGTTCAAGTCCTCCTCGACCCACCATTCTTCAGACTATGATTTGATCATCAAGCACTTGCTTTGAGTGTTTGATCGTCCAATCGGACCGGATCGATGTTCCTTCGGGAAGGTTGATCACATTGACATCGTTTAGAGAGATACAATCAACAACACTGTTGGTCACCCGCGTAAGGGATCGACCTCAGTTTGGTGCTGAGGACCGCTTCGGTGGTCTGATGCGAGCCTTTGCATCCGCCCTTTTCCTCGGGCGCGCGAAGGTCTGCCGGATTGAAACCACAGTGTTGTCCAAGTCAAGTACACTAACCCGGTTCATATTCCGCAAGGTTTATGAACCAATGTTCACTTCTTAGGAAGTGAGCGGGAAAGTATGCTTTTGGTTCAGAATAAGGCCACAGTTTCTTACCAGCTTCTGTGGCGTGACAGTTCACTGTCTTTTTCTGGACCAGATCAAGCGCGAGAAGGGCGTTTGGTGGATGCCTTGGCAGTAAGAGGCGATGAAGGACGTGATACTCTGCGATAAGTCATGGGGAGCTGAGAATAGGCTTTGATCCATGAATTTCCGAATGGGGGAACCCACCTGACAGTTTGTTATTGTTAGCTTTGCTATCAATAATGAGCTTAATCAGGTACTTAAGACCTGAATACATAGGGTTTTAAGAGCAAACCCGGGGAACTGAAACATCTAAGTACCCGGAGGAAAGGACATCAATATGATACTCCCCTAGTAGCGGCGAGCGAACGGGGACCAGCCGAGCCTTGAGTGTGAATAGAATGTGTTGGGAAGCACAGCCAGAGTGGGTGATAGCCCCGTATATGAAGCATGATAGGACGTATTAAGTAGGGCGGGACACGTGAAATCCTGTCTGAAGATCGGAGGACCACCTTCGAAGGCTAAGTACTCCTTACTGACCGATAGCGAACCAGTACCGTGAGGGAAAGGTGAAAAGCACCCCGACGAGGGGAGTGAAACAGTACCTGAAACCGAACGCCTACAATCAGTTGGAGGCCCCTTGAGGGCTGACAGCGTACCTTTTGTATAATGGGTCATCGACTTGGTCTCACGAGCAAGCTTAAGCCGTTAGGTGTAGGCGCAGCGAAAGCGAGTCTTAATAGGGCGCATGAGTTCGTGGGATCAGACCCGAAACCGAGTGATCTAGGCATGGCCAGGTTGAAGGTGCAGTAACATGCACTGGAGGACCGAACCCACATCTGTTGAAAAAGATCGGGATGAGCTGTGCCTAGGGGTGAAAGGCCAATCAAACTCGGAGATAGCTGGTTCTCTGCGAAATCTATTTAGGTAGAGCGTCATCCGAATACCCCGGGGGGTAGAGCACTGGATGGGTAATGGGGCCCCACAGGCTTACTGATCCTAACCAAACTCCGAATACCCGGGAGTACTAGATGGCAGACACACTGCGGATGCTAACGTCCGTAGTGGAGAGGGAAACAACCCTGACCTACAGCTAAGGCCCCTAATTCATGGCTAAGTGGGAAAGCAGGTGGGATGTCCAAAACAACCAGGAGGTTGGCTTAGAAGCAGCCATCCTTTAAAGATAGCGTAACAGCTCACTGGTCTAATTAAGACGTCCTGCGGCGAAGATGTAACGGGGCTCAAGCCATGAGCCGAAGCTTAGGATGCACATAGTGCATGGTAGCAGAGCGTAGTGTGACATAGCTTCATGTCTCCTTAGTGTCCTCGGACACATCGGAGACACGAAGCTTTCGATGAAAGCGGGCGCGTGAGCGATCCCGTGGAGAGATCACTAGCGAGAATGATGACATGAGTAGCGACAAAGAGTGTGAGAGACACTCTCGCCGAAAGTCCAAGGGTTCCTGCTTAAAGCTAATCTGAGCAGGGTAAGCTAGCCCCTAAGGCGAGGCCGAAAGGCGTAGCCGATGGGAACTAGGTTAATATTCCTAGGCCAGGAGGATGTGACGGATTGTGAAGGTAGTTCATCCTTATCGGATTGAATGGGCTGCTGATCAGTCCCTGGAAATAGCCCTCCATGAGACCGTACCCTAAACCGACACAGGTGGACTGGTAGAGAATACCAAGGCGCTTGAGAGAACGATGTTGAAGGAACTCGGCAAAATACCTCCGTAAGTTCGCGAGAAGGAGGCCCGGTTCCAAGGCAACTTGGAGCTGGGGGCACAAACCAGGGGGTGGCGACTGTTTATTAAAAACACAGGGCTCTGCGAAGTCGCAAGACGACGTATAGGGTCTGACGCCTGCCCGGTGCCTGAAGGTTAAAAGGAGGGGTGAGAGCTCCGAATTGAAGCCCAGGTAAACGGCGGCCGTAACTATAACGGTCCTAAGGTAGCGAAATTCCTTGTCGGGTAAGTTCCGACCTGCACGAATGGCGTAACGACTTCCCCGCTGTCTCCAACATCGACTCAGCGAAATTGAATTGCCTGTCAAGATGCAGGCTTCCCGCGGTTAGACGGAAAGACCCCGTGCACCTTTACTACAGCTTCGCACTGGCATCAGGATTGTGATGTGCAGGATAGGTGGTAGGCATCGAAACCGGAACGCTAGTTCCGGTGGAGCCTCCCTTGAGATACCACCCTTCGCACTCTTGATGTCTAACCGCGGTCCGTTATCCGGATCCGGGCCCTGCGTGGCGGGTAGTTTGACTGGGGCGGTCGCCTCCTAAAGCGTAACGGAGGCGCGCGAAGGTTGGCTCAGAGCGGTCGGAAATCGCTCGTTGAGTGCAATGGCAGAAGCCAGCCTGACTGCGAGACTGACAAGTCGAGCAGAGACGAAAGTCGGCCATAGTGATCCGGTGGTCCCAAGTGGGAGGGCCATCGCTCAACGGATAAAAGGTACGCCGGGGATAACAGGCTGATACTGCCCAAGAGTCCATATCGACGGCAGTGTTTGGCACCTCGATGTCGGCTCATCTCATCCTGGGGCTGGAGCAGGTCCCAAGGGTACGGCTGTTCGCCGTTTAAAGAGGTACGTGAGCTGGGTTTAGAACGTCGTGAGACAGTTCGGTCCCTATCTGCCGTGGGTGTAGGATACTTGAGAGGAGTTGCCCCTAGTACGAGAGGACCGGGGTGAACGATCCACTGGTGGACCTGTTGTTGCGCCAGCAGCAGTGCAGGGTAGCTATGATCGGACAGGATAACCGCTGAAGGCATCTAAGCGGGAAGCCCCCCTCAAAACAAGGTATCCCTGAGGGCCGAGGTAGACCACCTCGTCAATAGGCCGGAGATGTAAGTGCAGCAATGCATTCAGTTGACCGGTACTAATCGCCCGATAGGCTTGATCTGTTCCAGTAACAGTCAGTGACACAAGAACCAAAAGCAAAACACAAAACTTGGACTTCATGTCGATTGTATCTCCGCGACGTCTCAAAACCCAAACGTCGCGAATATGGATTTTCCTCGGTTTGGTGGTCATAGCGCAAGTGAAACACCCGGTCCCATCCCGAACCCGGAAGTTAAGCACTGTTGCGCCGATGGTACTGCGTCTTAAGGCGTGGGAGAGTAGGTCACCGCCAAACCTAGAAAAATCCATAAACACAAACGATACCAATAAAATATACCTTCAGACACAAACATCTGAAGACACAGACGCTCAGTCACAACACGCGTGATCAAGCAGCGGCAGCCTCAGGCAACAAAACGCAATGAGGAAAAACTATACTGTCGCGGGATGGAGCAGCCCGGTAGCTCGTCAGGCTCATAACCTGAAGGTCGTAGGTTCAAATCCTACTCCCGCAACCAAATATATCTTATATTTATCAATGCACTAGCGTCCTATGGGGCGCTTTTTGCGTTGCCGCCTCGAGATTTGCGGAAGCACTGTGGAAGCAAACGGTAGCGCTTTGGTGGTGGTGCCAAAAGGCAACGCTGCCAAGTGCAGGGCGGGCGGTCCGTGCGACGCGTAGCTACGGCGCAGGTCAAGATGAACAGGGGCAGGGGGCGAGGAAAACGCGCGCCCGCCGCAGGCCCGCTGTTACAGCTGTCACAAACCGGTCGCCCCCGCTCTCGAAGCATAGACGACGGGCGGGGGTAGGGGCGCGAGGCTATTGCAAGCGCGGGTCAACCTTCCTAAGGCCCTACACGGCCCGCTCTCAGCCCAATCACGACATTCAGGTAGGGCGCAGCGCAGGCGCCGCTGCGAGCAAGATGAACAGGGGCAGGGGGCGAGGAAAACGCGCGCCCGCCGCAGGCCCGCTGTTACAGCTGTCACAAACCGGTCGCCCCCGCTCTCGAAGCATAGACGACGGGCGGGGGTAGGGGCGCGAGGCTATTGCAAGCGCGGGTCAACCTTCCTAAGGCCCTACACGGCCCGCTCTCAGCCCAATCACGACATTCAGGTAGGGCGCAGCGCAGGCGCCGCTGCGAGCGCGAAAGGTCTCCCGAAAGCGGACCTTCAAGTCTGTCCAATTGATCCAGGCGATGGTGCGATCAGTGTAGAGGTCAGCAACGCGGAGTTAGTGACATTTGCAAAGTTTCTGGATCGGCCAATACCAGACATTCGACCTACCTTCACGTTGCCGCGGCGCAGCCCGTCAAAGAGGACATTCGCTGCAACTGCAAAACCCATCCTTCGCGGACACACAGACCGCAGTCCTGGCCGACATTGCTCTAGCAGAGCAAAATCGCGACCTGAAACTGAAAAAGTGCAGCACGGCCATGTTGCAGTCCCAGCAGGCGCCATGAGAGCGGTCATCCTAGAGCGCTATCTAACTCTGTGAGTTTTCAGTTCAAATCCTTCAGGAACGAACCAGTAGACCGCTCATAACCATTTTCAGATTGCCTTCGACGAGCCGCTCAATATCTAGCGGCCCTTCTTCTTGAAACAGGTTGTGCCAAACTGGAGCGTAAACGTGCGCACCCACCAAAACGAGAGGGTCCATGTCGGCTGCGTCCTGGCGGAATTCTCCGCTTTCAACCCCCTTGCGCAAAGTTGACCTTATCAGCTCCAATCCCTCTTTAACAACATGGGCATGGAAGAACTTGATGAGTTGACTGTGTTGCTCCGGTGCTGAGATCATGAGCCTGATCAGCATCTTCATTTCCGGCGAAGCTTGTCGGGCGGCGATTATCCGAATGTGATGTTCGAGTAGCTCCTGAGCGCTACCGGTATGGACCTTCGCGACACCGCCAATCTGTTCCAGTGCCGGTAGGATTGCTGTTTGTATCACACCTTCCAACAGAACCGATTTGTTCTCAAAGTAGAGGTAGAGTGTCCCCTTCGCGACCTCTGCTTCCTTTGCGATGTCGATCATCTTCGCCGCTTCATAGCCATCCCGTTCAAAGACTTTTAGCGCAGCTTCGACGATGTCGTCGCGACGGCGACGCTGCGAGCGCGACAGTTCTTGGTCTGGCTCTGACTTCGAACCCAACATGGTTTCCATAGCTGCGATGCTCCCGCTGCTGCGCGTTCAATATCTTTTCTCTTGACAGAAGATGACCCTTCGGTCAATGAAGTGACCCACGGGTCATTTTATGACCAATCGGTCACTTTAGTCGGATCCTAAAAAATCTTTGGGAGTATCACACATGTCAAACATTCTCCTTTACACACGGCCTCAGTGTCATTTCTGCCAAAAACTCAAGGGCTTCCTTGATGAAAAGGGCCTTTCTTACGACGAGGTGAACGTGGCGGAGTCAGCGGAGATGCAGGCCGAGATGGAAGACAAAACGGGTGGCATTGGTTCTGTGCCGCAGTTGTTCATTGGCGAGCAGTACATCGGCGACTGCTTCACCGTTCTGTCTGACGCGGGTCAGGAAAAGCTCAATGCGGCCCTCGCTGGCTAAGCCACCACTTTCACCCAATAACGGACGCCAAATATGACGCTTCTCATTTTCTATCTGCTTGCTTTGACCGCCCTCGTTGTCAGTTTGGTGTTCATCCCGCTGATCCTTGTAACGGCTATTCCACTTTCGGCGGTCTACTACCACTCACTCATCCGAAAGCCGGTTGTCTGGGGTATCACTCTGTTCGTCGTAGCATGGCAGGGGTGGATGATTGTCCAAACAGGGGTGTTCCCCTGGACGCATGCGGTGCCCTTGGCGCTGATCGGTCTATCGGTGTTCATCATTTACAACCTCTACCCATCTGTGGCTTTCCCGGCTGTGGACTATCCAGAGATGTCTGACGACCCACGCGCATTGCCAATCAAGGACGACGCGCAGGTGGCGATCATCGAACACAACGGTATCACCAAGGCATACCCGCTCGACTACCTGATCCATGGCCACATCATAAATGATTGGTTTGGCGACCGTCTTGTCTCACTGACGTATTGCGCGCTGTGCCGGAGCGTTATTCCGTTCGATGTCACAGACATCGGGCCGCTCTATGTAGGGGCGATGAAGAACGGCAATATGGTTCTTGCGGACCGCAAGACCGGTACGTTCTTTCAACAAGGCACGTTTGAGTCGGTTATTGGTCCTCTTCATCCCCTGACGCTGGAGATGGTGATGTTCCAGTTCCTGACCTGGAAGCAGGTCAAGGAGCTAGATGAGATGCCTTTGATGCCACATGTGACCGAACACGACTTCCGTCCCTTTGCGCTGCCAATCCCAGGGGCATGGGAGAAGTTGACCAAAGGCGATTTGACACCGGGTTTATCGTCCGCAAAGCGGGATAAGTCGTTCCCCGCTCGAACGTCTGTTATCGGCATCACGGACCCGTCCGTCAGCCCACAGATCGTCTACGTGAAGGACGAAGTCTTGGAGAAGGGCGTAGTTAAGAATGACGCGCGCGGTCTGTTCCTCGTGGCGCAGGACAAAGCCGTCAACGCGTTTAGATCCTTCGCGAATGGCACGCCTATCGATCTGTCGCTCTCTGAGGGTAGTGACCTGAAAGATGTGGCAACAGGCACGATCTGGGATGTACGCGGCAAGTACAAGAGCGGGCCGATCCAATCCAACTTAGAGATGGTCATGACCTCCGACGAATACTGGTATTCGTGGAAGCTGTTCCATCCAAGAAGTGAGCTCATCCGGCTTTAGCGAGTTTCATCGCATTGCGCTGGCACCAAGGCCAGCGGCATCCGATGCCGCAACAGAGACACACTCAATTTTCAAACATCTATTGCGTGGCGCGCTGAGACTTGGCCACGACTGGGAAGGGATCACCCCGAGTTTGCGAAGTCCGCAACCTGCGCTTCGCTGCCATTGATGCTGAACGCAGACAGGTTCAGGATTACTTGAAGCGATACCGCGCGGCTGCCTTGCTTAGGCGTTCGGGCAGGGGAGTGGGGTGTTCTTCAGATAGTAGTTTCAGTGTTTCGATATGGCGATCCAGAAAACCTTGGAATTCGCTTGGCCGGACCTCTGACGCTGCTGCACGGGACACCAGCAGACCAAGGATTTGCCGGTCCAGCATCCGCATGTGTTCGGAACGGTTGGTCTCTATCACCTCACTTGGCAGCACGCCGGAACAATTCTCATGCAAATCATTGGCGATGACGCTGGTGACGTCGTGCCAGAGGTCATGCGTGGGCCATCGGGCGCGGTTGCTGTCACCGGAGGGCGTGGTGTAGCGGATCTTTTCGCAGAACTCGGTGTAGGCGTCGCCGACCATATCGCGTAGGTCTTGCCATGACCGCATTTCCCAGCGGTTGCGGAGTTGCTTGGCCCCCATACGTAATTCGAACCGCCAGACTTGGCTGGCTAGCCGGTCGGACAGATCCAAGGGAGTGCGGTTCAATTGGGCGCGAGCGTCGTTCCAGATGGTGAGCCAGCCCAGCTTGCCCTTTTGCATGACCTCTTGGCGCTTGTCGTAGATCGCCAATTGCCGGTTGGCGACGGCCCCGGCGCGCAGGCCGGTGACGCGTGCGCCAGTGGCATGGGTTTCGGTTTCATCAATGCCGGTGTGTTCCTGCACGCGGGTGCCGGGGGGGCACCACCAGCGCCTCGCGGTCGGGTTCAAACCATGGGGCGAGAAAGTCGATGGCATAATCCACGCGGGTCACGCGCAAGAGGTGCTCGGCATAGCGGATGCCAAACGCATCCATGCAATCCCGAAAGTGTTTCTCTGCGGCGTCCAGCCCGCCAGTCGCCAGCAGGAAGGCCCGGAAATCCACAGTGATGCCGGGATTGTTCGCAGGGCGGTTTTCCGGGTCGAGGAAGTACCATTCGGCTCCGTATTCGCCAGTGTGGGCAGAAAAGGCAGACCCGCCTGTGCGGCGCACTGAGAGGGCCACAGGACCGAACTCTAACAGGGTCTCGGCATTGGTCTGGATTGCCAGTGCTTTGGCTTCTGCAAGCGCGGTGCGCAGCTCTGCCGGAATATCAGTTTCAACGGTGAATTTAAGCCCATCAAAGCCTGAATGCAGGATATCCGCTTCCATTTGCGCTGGCCTTCGCTTTCGTATTCGTGGAGGGGGGTGTTACAAGGCCCCCTCCGGCGCGGCCTATTTTGCCGCCGTGTCTGTCGAGATGTTGGGAAAAGGGGCGGGGGTCTTTGACCCCCTTTCTGCCTCCGGCGGGGCAGCATGTGTTTTGGGGCCGGGCATGGCCCGGCGCTGGATCATTTGGCAGATATTTGACGGCCAATCCAGATCTCGGCGCGTTCCGCGCATTTGGCCAGATTGAGAAGGTCGGAATGGTGGAAACTGCCGTTATTACGCCACTCGCCCGTATCGGTCTTATAGCTGCGCGACAGGTCAACGGAATAGAATCCGTCATTCTGCCAGACGGTGGCCGTGATGAGGCCGATTTTGAATTTCTGTGCAGGCTGATTTGCCATGGTGGTTTGTCCTGTATCTGAATGAAGAAAGGGCGCGAGACTGTTTCGCCCGCGCCCTGCTGGAAGCCATCCGGCCCCAAAATCCCGCGCGGCGCTGCCAACCCCAACGCGGGCAAAACTCATGCGGCGCTGTAGCTGCTGGTGCTGCCGTGGCGACGACCGTTGGCCCATTCCAAGAGGTCGCTACGACGGTAGCGCACAGACCGGCGCGATTTATAGAACTTGGGGCCATAGCCGGTGACGCGCCATTTCTGGATGGTGCGGACACTCTGACACAAGAAATCTGCGGTGGTTTTCTCGTCAATAAAGCCGTTCAAGTAGTCTTGAGCGGCGGCGTTGGCATCGGGGGTCATTTCAGTGTTGAGCATCATTTTGTTCCGTTGTTGGATTTGATGCTCCAGTCTTCGCTCAACTGATTTCCTCTAAATACTCCTATAAAACCGCAAGGGATTTATAGTTTGGAGGATTTTCTTAAGGCGTTGAAATAATGTGAAAAATTCTTCTGCATGGTTTTGTCTGAGATTTCCTCAGCTGGCACGCTGAGGTTCGGAACATTCTGTTTCAGCCATGCTCGGACCTTCGGATAGTGGGATTGTTGGGAGGCGTCGACGTCGATTTCTCCTGCCTCTTGAAGGGCTGTGAATGCGGCCTTGATAGCGGGTCCAACTGTGGGGCGGCCAGCCGCTGGAGGGGCGGTATGATCCTCATTGCTTACGTTGAGAACGGTGTCGCGTAGCTGTCGCGAGACAACACGGATTTCAATAAGCTTAAGCCCTTGAGACGACAGGCTGGCCTTGTCCCATTGCATACGACCGTTCCAATAGGATGCTGGGATCTCGACGGGCTGGCTGTCCATTTTGCGGGGTGGCTCGAACCCATACCCAAACAGATTGCCCTGTTTCAGATGATACAAGATGAACGTGCGCATTCGATCATCCCATTCGGCCCGCGCGGACAGGATCTTTTGCGGTCCTTCCAGAATTTCTTGTAAGGCACTAGGGCCGTATCGCCCCTCTGCTTTCAAGTTGTCTACGGATGCTGCCATCGCGTCGATGGCAGATACTTTATGCAGGCGCTGGTGTTCTTCCTTGTCGGCTTTGGGGGCGAAGGAATAGGGCGCTTGGTTCAGGCGAACGCCGCGTTGCCAAAGTGCCAGAATGGGCGTGGTCATGATGGTCTCTTATGTCTTTGTTCAAATGTCTGTCAGAGCGTTTCGGCAATAGGATACATAGGCAATTGGTCTTGGTGCGCGGCCTCATCCATCCTACGTAATGTAACGTAACGCGTGAAGCACACGGCAGGGTGGAAAATATCCCCTACGTATACGTAACGTACCACCACGACGTAACTTATGGATCGGGCGCAGGTCTCGCGTCATACGTATAGCAACGCCCAGCTAGATGGCCCGCAACCTCGGACGTCCAATATCCCCGACCAGAGACCCCAAGCGCGCGGCATTTTCTTCTGCGGCTTGCCTGACCGGATCATCCGCCAGATGCGCATAGCGCATTGTGGTTTGGATCTGGGTATGGCCCAGCAATCGCCCGACCATCTGGATCGGCATTCCGGCAGAGACCGCATTGGATGCGTAGGTATGGCGCAGGTCATGAATGCGCACGCCAGAAAGGCCCGCCCGGTCTCGGATGCGCCGCCATGCGTGTTGGAGATCGGTGGCATATTGTCCGGGTAGCTTTCCTTCGATCACATAAGGATTGCCGGGGCTGCGCGGCAGGCGGGCCAGCACATCCCGCGCCGGTTGGGGCAGTGGGATGCGCCGCGCGCCGGTCTTACTGTCCGGCAGTTCCATGCCGTTGGCGGTGATATAGTCCCATTTCAGGGTCTGGATCTCACCCAATCGGCAGCCGGTCAGGATCAGCAGGCGGAAGGCGGCGACCATATGCGGCGTTTCGCTGCCTTCGCGTTCCACCTCGGTCAGAACCTGCCCCAGCCGTTGCAATTCCTGCTGGCTGAGAAAGCGTTCCCGCTTCACCTCGCGATACTTCGGGACGTGGCGGCAGGGATTAGAGCCATCCGGGCGCAGGCCCCAGATTTCAGCCAGATTGAACATCTTTGACAGAACCCCCAGCGTCCGGTTCGCTTGATAGGGCTTGTCGCGGAACTTGTGGTGCAACTCGGCAATGTCCCGGCGCTCTACATCAACCACTTTGAAACTGCCGATGGCCGGAATAATGAAAAGATCAATGGCGCGTCGGTATTCCTTCTGGGTGGAGGGCTTGCAGCGTTCCTTGGTGTGGGCCTCAAAGAAGCGCTCACAGAGCGCAGCGACGGTAGGAGCCTTGCGGTGCTGCGAGAGTTCCTCGGCGGGGTTCTCCACCCTTGGCGACCTGCCCCATGATCTCTTTGGCCAGCTTACGGGCCTCCTCAACGGTGATCTTGCCATGCCGCCCAACCGAGACACGCCGGGTTCTGCCACCCTCGCGATATTGGGCCTGATAGGTCTTTGCACCGGACGGCATGACCCGGACGCCAAAGCCCGCAATCTGGCTGTCCCAGAGGAAGTAATCCTTGGCCTCCGGCATGAGGGCTTCGACGGTTCGCTTGGTCAGTTTTGGCATGTCCGGTCTCCTCTCTGCTCCGCTTCCGTGGAAGCACTGTGGAAGCAAATGAACGCATATCTTGGCGTAAGAGGTAGAAGCCGGTGAAGTTTGGCGTCAATGAAAAATGAGCGATACCAATAAGATAGGGTAGGTGGGCGCAAATCTGGGCAGAGGGTGCGAGACGCCCTAAGCGCTCTCATAACCTGAAGGTCGTAGGTTCAAATCCTACTCCCGCAACCAGCTTTAGCGAACAGGCCGCACCCGAAAGGGTCGCGGCCTTTTTGCTGTCCGTAAAGCTCAGCAGTTCCAGAAGCTTACCTTGGATCTCAAGCTCATGATGTTCCTTTTGCTCATTCCAGCTCACAGCGACCGTGTCGATCAACGTGTGGAGTTCGTCAGCAGCGGAGCCTGCCACTACCTCATCCGATAGCGTGCTTGCGAGATCAGCCACGTAGGTTCTGTAGAGGGCGGGCAGGTCTTCGGGGAGATCGATGGGAGTGGGAACAAGGGCCTCCCGCTCGGCCTGCAGGGCCTTCAGCTCGGTATCCACCACATTCAGCCGCTCGATCAGCGCCTCTGAGAAGGCCCCACCCTCGACAGCGCGCATGAGGTTGGCGTGGGTCTTCTCTGTTTCCCGGATCCGCTCATCGTGGCGACGCAGGGTCTCGCCAGTCTCGTGCTCTTGGGCTCGCATCTTCTCGACAAACTTCTTCCGAAAATCCTCATAGGCGGCGTCTTGCATCAGGCCAGTGCGAAGACCGCTCAGGATGCTCTCGGCGGCGTCGGTCTCGGACAGGCCGGGCATGCCTGTGCAGACGGCCTTGCCCTTCTCTTTATGGTTGGCACAGTAATAGCGTCGGCGCGCGCCTTTGCCCGCAACAGTGAGGTTGCCGCCGCACTGACCGCAGCTCAACAGTCCTGAGAGCAGATACTTCCGTCTGCGCGCGCTTTGCGCGGCACCGGCTCCGGAGCGGCCCCCGGCTTCGGCCTGTGTGCGTTGGCCGTCTATTCCCTCTTGGCGTTCCTTCACCTTGCTCCAGAGGGTCTCATCGATGATTCGCAGCTCCGGCTTCTCAGTGATCAGCCAGTCTTCGGGCGGATTGGGCTTCGAGACGCGTTTGCCGGTCTCGGGGTGTTTGGAATAGCGTTGCCGGTTCCAGACGTGGCGCCCGGTGTAGAGTTCGTTGTTGAGAATACCTGTGCCGCGGGCCCGGTGGCCGTAGATCGTGTTGGCCTTCCAGTGACCGCTGCCTGCGCCGCGTCCGCGCGGGGCAGGGACGGAAGCCGCATTGAGGTCGGCCGCGATCTGGCGCGGGGATTTGCCTGCGGCGTATTCCGTGAAGATGCGGCGCACGATGGTGGCCTCTTCGGGGTTGATCTCCATGACGCTGCCGTCCGACTTTCCGTCGCGCTCAGGAAGCGCTTTCGAGCGATAGCCGTAGGCCCGTCCTCCAGTGTTCTTGCCCGCCTCCGCACGGCCGATGAGGCCACGACGGGTCTTGTGTGAGAGTTCTTCCAGGAACAGCTGTGCGAAGGTGCCGAGAATCCCGATGTCAAAGATCCCCAGCTTGCCACGATGGAGCTGGTGCATCTCAACATCGGCGTGGCGGGTCTTCTTGTAGAAGAGCATCAATACTTCAAGGTCGCGCGCCAACCTGTCGAGGTGCTCGAACAGGACGATGTCGCAACCGCCATCAGCTATGAAGTCCTGCAAAGCGTCAAAGCCCGGACGGCCGCGTGTCGCCCCGCTGATCGCCACATCCTGGAAGACCTTCACCACAGTCCAGCCGCCCTGTCTGTCCGCGTGTTGGCGGCACAGGCGCACCTGGTCATCGATCGATGTCGGGTTCTGCAAGTCTGTCGAGTAGCGCGCATAGATCGCAACGCGGAGGGGCTTGGCGGCGTGCAGCATTCAATACTTTCCAAAAAGGCGGGCGCGTCGAAGTCTTGCGCCTGGTAGCGGTTTTGTCCAGCCTCGCCCAAAACACGGTTACCGTAACCAAAGGCGGTGCAGGTTCCTTGTTTTGGCCAAAATCAGGGTCCAGTGTGATCTGACCTCGTCCGGAGTGTCCGCCTTTGCCTTGGCCTCCCGGGCCGCCCGCTTGGTGGTAACTTCGGCGATGAGATCGATCAAGTTCGTGAGGGCCATGGGCTTCTCCTTCGGCTGTGGACACCGAAAACCGACAGACCGGCGAGACCGTGCTCTCGCGTGTGATTGATGAGCCCGTGCGGGGATGACCTGCACGGGCTTCTTCTTTGTGGGCGCGCCGACACCTGTAGCAGCAGAAGGTTCGTCGGCGCGCCCTGACGCGGGTGTTCCGGCCCGCGTGTTCTGTCAGGCCGTACTGCGCAGCGCTTCCAAGGCCTTCTCGGCCTTCAGGATGTCGTGCACCGCTGCGAGGGTCGCATAGAGCTCGAAGAGAACCGCCACGGCGTTGGCCAGGCGGTCAGCTTCCGGCGTCAGCCGCTCCTTGCCCCAGCTCGTCTCCTCTGAGACATTCTCGGGGCTGTGGTCGTAGTGGGTCTCCACATAGGTTCCTTCGAGGACCTGGACATCCAGAACGCTCACCAGCCCGTGCAGCATCGCAAGGACGCCCTTCTCGAAGATTGCACCACGGCGCAGGACAGCCAGAAGGGCTTTGGCCTCACGCTTTGCTTTTGGTGCAACGAGTTCGAGCACGTCCTGTTCGATCCCGGTCGCAGCGGCCCGTGCAAGCGGGAAGCAGGACGCGGCCATAGCGGTGATCTCGTTGGCGGATTTGAATGGCATTTCCATTGGTCTTTTCCTTGTGTTGGTTTGAGATGGTGTGTGGGACGCGAAAGCGCGGTTCCTTATCGGAAACCGCGCGCTTCGTGTTACCATCGCACCTGTTCTGCGCGCTGTTCTTCGCGGTGGCGCGCAGCGGTGTCCGCCTCAGCCTGGATCCGGGCCCGGACAGCGTTCAGTCGCTCCAAAAGAGGCGCGTCCAGCTTCCCGATGATCTCCGGGCCATCGGTCTGGCCGTCAAAGCCGCTGTGATCGACGTGCACGATGATGCGCCGTGCGCCGACAAACCGCGTGGGCTTCGACAATCCGGCCGTATCGCGCGAGGCGGGGTGATTGACGATGACCTCGTAGCCGCGGTTGGCGCGGGTGTCTGCCGAGGTGCCATAGGCGATCTCGACAAAGCGATCGTCGCCGCTGCTCAGGGTGTTGAGCACCAGGCACGGCCGCCGCTTGGGGACGCCGGGTTCGGCGGTCTCGTCGTTGAGGGGAAAGCGGAACAGCACGACATCGCCGCGCTGAAGTGACGACTGACCTTCCGCTGCGGAAAAGGGGTGAGGATGGTGATACAAAGTGGCCTCCTGTGGCGTGGGAAACGACACCAGCGGGAAAAGCCAAAGCAAAAGGCTTCAGCTCAGCTGCGCGTCACAACAAACGCGCGGCTGAGCCGAAGCCGAAAAAACGGGAGAGCGCCGAGAGGGTGTCCCTCTCGGCAAAAACCGACCCGAGGGAAGAGTGAGGGGTGTTCATTCGGGGGCGGAGAACAGCGGCAGCCATTCTCTTGGTGATCAGATGAGACAACCGCCAGCAGCTTCGTTGGCTTCCAGTTTGTCCACGAAATGCCGAGCAAATAGAACCAGCCACTGCTTCTCAGCATCGCTGACGTGGGGCACATGCAATCGGGAAGCGAAGTCAACGATCTCGCGCATTTCACCAGTCGAATAGTTGCCTCCTGGAGGCACGGCCTCGGCATTCAGACACTTCGCCATGGCCCAACAAACTTGCAAAAACGCGTCATCTGAATCGCCTATGTGCGCCCAAAGAGCTCGCCCCTGTAACGTCTCTACGCGCAGCTCCTTGTCGTCTTTGTCTGCTTGGAAAAATGAGCTTGCGATAGGGCGTCTCTCGTCAGGCGTCATGCAACTGCTGGAAACGTTCACTCCCTGCGCAGCAACACGTTGTTCAGAAAGTCGGACGATATGCCAGTCCTTCTTGTTGCTGTTTTTGGCCGTCGAGTAGTTCATCCCGACGATATATCGAACTTTGTCCACGCCCCAATGTTTACTCCAATCAATCCAGTTGTTGGAAACAGCATTGGCAATCTGGGAAACCATGGAATCATTGATGCACATTGGACCACTTTTCAATGCTACCAATTCGACTGTGTCACCCACTACCCTTGCGCTGTCGATCTCGGACAGGACAGTGTGACCGGGTGAGTCAACCTGCTGCCACCCAAAGAATGGAGGAATGACGTCTTCAACCACACGGCCAGCCGCTGTCTCAATACTTGAGAAGACCTTAGCAGCGGCCACAATGTCGTCGACTTGTCTGAGCTGCTGGACGTCGAACAGTTCTGCATAGGCCGCAAGCACAAACGGGTTGGTCGACTTGCCGTCGATGGCAGGAGGCCGAGCATTAATCTGCCGCATTCTGGTCTCGAGCGCAGTACTCAGTTGGGCAATCTGCTGGAACTTGACCGTGCGTTGCGGAGACGTTGTTTCGTTGAGAAAATTCTGCACTTCGGTCAACGAAAGGGTCACCGGAACCGCATATGTCGAAAAATTGTATCGTTGCGTTGCGCGCGCCAAAATCGTAAACCCATTGCCTTAGTATAATGCCCCCTAGGAGACACAATCACTTGCCAGAGTCCAGAAAAAAGTCTGTTGTTTCTCTGTTCTCAGGTGCGCTTGGGATGGACCTTGGATTTGAGCTCCAAGGCGACTTCGAGATCCTCGCTTGTGTCGAAGTAGACAAGGCCGCGTGCGAAACTATACGGACGAATGCGAAGCAAGGGCACTTCGAAGGAAACCCAAAGGTCTTCTGCCGTGATCTGTTTGAACTTTCCCCGCAAGCGTTGATGGATGAAGTTGGCATCAAACCCGGTGAGCTTGACCTCCTTGTAGGCGGCCCGCCTTGTCAGTCATTCAGTACAGCGGGGCGGCGGCAATCGGTTCAGGATCGACGAGGAACCCTTCTTTGGAGGTACCTCGAATTTGTTGTTGCACTCCGTCCCAAAGTATTTGTGATGGAAAATGTGCGGGGCTTAATGTCCGCCGCGCTCATACACCGCCCTATTGCTGAGCGGCCGGAAAAAGGTGGCCGAGAACTCACCGACGAAGAAGTTCCCGGATCAGTCATTGCGAAGTTTGTCGATGACCTCAGGGAAAAGACAGATGGCCAGTATCGATTGGACGCGTTTGAGGTCAACTCCGCGAACTATGGCGCACCTCAAATTCGGGAACGCGTAGTCTTCATCGGTAACTCCTTTGGGGTTGAAATCGAGTTTCCACAACCGACTCATGGAGTCAGTGCCAGTAACGAGCAGCATGATCTCTTCAGCCGAGAAGGTGGCGAACTCGTCCCGTGGGCAACCTTGCGTGATGCAATAGGCGACCTCCGAGAAAATGATCTCGAATTGATGGATTTTAGCCCAAGGAAAAAACGCTTTCTTTCACTTGTTCCAGAGGGCGGGAATTGGCGATCTCTGCCAGTCGAAGTGCAGCAAGAATCAATGGGGCGGGCTTGGTTTGCAAAAGGTGGACGCTCAGGCTGGTGGCGGCGTTTGAGCTGGGACTTTCCTTGCCCGACTCTTGTCACGATGCCAAACCACGCAAGCACATCGCTGTGCCACCCGGACTACGTTCGGACCCTTTCCGTAAAAGAGTATGCACGCATTCAAGAGTTTCCGGACGAGTGGGTTTTCTGCGGCAAAACGTCTGAAAAATATAAGCAAATCGGAAACGCGGTTCCAGTTCGGCTTGGCAAGGTGACCGCTCAGGTGGTTTCAGACTTGCTAAATGCTATGAACTCCAACGATAGCTCCCGATACCAACGTAGCGCTGAGCCATTCCGCAGAATATACATCAAGTCGCATGTCCGAACGCGCCGATGGTTTAAGGCGGGCGAAGTTTTCGCGGGTACTGATGGTGAACAGTTGACCTACGCGGGGAAGTAAGGTCGGGAGTCGCCGATATTAACCTGCATGTTGGCGTTCGCTTCCGTCTCGTCGGGCAACATGTGCCAAGTCGAAGCGTCCATTGGTTCGCACTTGCGGAGAATGTGTTCTTAAACGGCCCGCGTGGCAGCATTCCAGCACGTCGGAGAATGTCTTCTTGGCTTCCGTTGTGCTGCGTTCAGTGCAAAGGCCAAGGGGTGCAGGGGGGTGGCGAACGGCCCCTGCGAGCAGGCGGGGGTTTGGGGGAGGAGTGCGGAACGACCTCTCCTGGGAGCAGAGGTTGCAAGGAGAGTGCGGAACGTCCTCCTTGCCGCCCTCCGCGCAGGAGTGTCCGCCGCATAGGCGCCCCCGGCGGGCGGGGTTCCGGGGCAGCGCCCCGGGCGAGCGGGTAGACCGAACATAGGCACCATAGGTGCCGGAGTGCGGTCTACTTAGTGAGTACTTTACCCTGCGCCTCCGTTTGCGCCAGCTTCAACACATTTCTCCGGCCCGCCAAAACATCGACCCATTTTCTGATCTCAACCTCTGGAGATCAAAAATGGCGACCAACAACCATCCCATCGTTCTGCGTTTTGAGGGCCTGCGCCCGGAGCAGCTGTCCCGTTTCGAACTTCATCGCCTTCGAAGGCAGATGGATCGGAACGAGTTCGAGCCACGCCGAACCCGTTTCAATAAGATCCTGATCGGTAGCGATAGTTGGGCTGAGGATACCCTCGCAGAGATCGACGACATGCGGATGGAGAACTTTGCCAACGAGTTGACGAAGCTCAAGAAAAGGAAGCGTGTCAGTGAAATCGAAAAGCGCATGATTGAAGGCCCGAAGGATCCTTGGCGGCCTTCGAAACATGGCCCGATGCGCGAAGTCATCATCACCGCCCATGCTGATTGGTTCGAGTCTGCCGGGGATCAGTCCACCTGGCGCGGCATGATGGCAAAGCGCAGGCGGGAAAAGCAGTTTGAGGATCTCGCTATCGGCTGGCTGACCTACAACTTCGGAGAGGACGTGGTGCACGCCCGCGCTGACCGTGATGAGAAAACCTATCACATCCATGCCGTGATCCTGCCCCGGGGCAAGGATCAGCACGGTCGGCCAATGTTGATCCCATCCAAACACGACGCGATCCGGTCCTATGAGCACGCCCAAGACATTGCGGGGATTTGGTTCGCCCAGGCCGGATTAGCGCGGGGAGAAGCGCGGGCTTTCGCCGCGCGGCAGGCGAGGACTGCGGGTATGAAAGGGCCAGACCCGGTCAACCACAAGCCGACATGGAAATGGCGGCAGGAGGTTGCGGCGGAACTATGGTCTGAACGCGTTGAGCTGAACGCGCGGGCTTCGGAGCTCGATGGGCGCGAAGAGGCCGTGGAGGCGGAGGCAGCACAAGTGGAGGCGCGCACGGTGGCGGTGGCAGCGCGCGAAGCTGCCACAGAGAGGGCGGCGAATGAAGCCGATGCGGTGCTCGCAGTCGCGGAAGGCCTCGCCTCAAATTACTTCGAGGTAAAGGATGCTTCCGGCCCCCCGCGCTTGGCCGTGACAGAAGCTGGCAAGGCCTCCGACCACGCCAAACCGATTATCCAACGCGTCGCCAAGTCGCGGAAGGGGCGGCAGCGCGCAGAGGGTCTCTTCGGTCGTGCCTGGTCTGCGATGCGAGAATTTGCGCGAGGCGAGGCCGAGGAGCGCCTGAGGGACGAGTTCGCAGAGATCGAAACCACGCAGGAGGCGCTCTTGGATGTCGTGAAGGATCTTCCACCGACCATTCGTGAGGGCTTGGGAACGACATGGAGGACCGTGAGCAAGCAGGTTGTGGGGTTGCGGAGATTGTTGCTCAAGCGTGGGCATTTGGGCGAGGGAGCAGGCCGATCAGACGCAGCAAAGCCCAAAGGGGATGCCTCGGATGAAAAATGAATCTATTGATTACAGTGGTTTGCGAAGTTCTTCCGAAGAAAATCCGGATTTTGGCGACCACATCGCCGGAAAGATTGCGAGATAATTTTTAGCCGCAGTTGTTTCCAAGATGCAACGCCAGCGGTTGCCCCAAACTGGACCAAAAAAGGAGATCCTCATGTCCAAGCCCAACCACAACGACCTGCACCGTCAGTTCCTCGGAGCCGTGGCGTCGAACACCACGCAACCTGCCGCCGCCGCCGTCTCAACTGACCCGCGTCGCACCATCCAGGCGATTCAATCCGGCGTCGTGGCAAAGGCCGCAGTGAATGAGTTGAACCGCGCCTTGTCTTTTGCCAATGCCATTGGTCAAAACTTTGCGGCGGTGTTGCCGACACTCGGTGAACAGACCCGCATTGAGGTCGTCGCAGCCCTGGCCTGTGCTGCATCCTCTAAGGACCGCCGCTCCATTATGGAGCATCCGCAGTGCCCTCCGGAAGTTGAGGCCATCGTAGAAGCCTACGATGCGGCCAAGGCGGAAGCCTCGGACGCCCGCAAGGCTGAGCGGGCGGCGGAGCGCGAAGCAAAGGAGCGCGCGAAGTTCGAAGAACTACGGCGGAAATTCGAGACCGGCAAAGCCACTGTCGAAAACACCGCCGTCGCGGAATGACCCTCTGCAATCGGGCTACCGCCATTTAACGGTCTCTTCCGTTCGCCAAAGGCCAAATCTTGCTCCCGTAACCAAATATTACCAAGCAATGCCAATTACTTACAGCCGCCTCCGGGCGGCTTTCCGCGTTTGGATCAAGCCGCGCTGAAAGCATAAGAATGCAAAGGGATACGTTTGACGTGACCTGCTCCCCTTGGAGTCCGCTAATTAGTGTTAGCTCTGTCCAGGTTTTGGTCTCCATTTGACCGGTTATCATATTCTATTGGCGTCAGGCCAGCGAGGCTGGAGTGAGGCCGGTTGTGATTGTAGTCGGCGCGCCATGCCGCAATCATGCGGCAGGCATGGCGCAGAGACGGGAACAGGTGTTCGTTGAGGCACTCCTCTCGCATCCTCCCGTTGAAGCTTTCGACCAGGCCGTTCTGCATGGGCTTGCCGGGGGCGATGTAGTGCCATCCGACCTTGCGGTCCTCCTGCCATTTCAGCATCGCATTGCTGGTCAGTTCTGTGCCGTTGTCACTGACTACCATGCAGGGATAGCCGCGCAGTTCAGCGATACGATCCAGCTCGCGGGCGACACCTGCCCCACCTATGGATGTGTCCACCACGGCGGCCAGATATTCCCGACTGAAGTCATCGATCACATTCAACACACGGAACCTGCGCCCGTCTTCAAGCGCGTCTGACATGAAGTCGAGCGACCATCTCTGGTTTGGGCCTTGCGGGATCGCCATCGGTGTTCTGGTGCCGACAGCACGCTTGCGTCCGCCCCGTTTGCGAACCGTTAACCCTTCTTCGCGGTAGAGCCGATACAGCTTCTTCCAGTTCACTTGCCATCCCTCGCGCTTCAGCAAGATATGCAGCCGTCGATAGCCGAACCGACGCCGCTCGGACGCCAGTTCCTTCATCCGCGCCCGCAGTTCCCTGTCGGCAGGACGCTTCGACTTGCGCTGATACACACGCGGATCGATCCCGGCCAACGCACAGGCGCGTCTTTGATTGTATCCCTTGGTCTTCATCGCCCAGTTCACAGCGTTCCTCCTCGAACCAGGCTTCAGAAGTTTTTTCCAAGCATCTCTTTCAGTGTCGCCACATCCATCATCTGCTCGGCCAGCATCTTCTTCAGTTTGGCGTTCTCGCTTTCCAGCGTCTTCAGCCGCCGCGCGTCTGACACCTCCATGCCGCCATACTTGGAGCGCCACTTGTAGAACGTCGCATCGCCCCCTCTCGGTCATTGCTGCGCAATAACCTGCCGGTCAAAGGATCCCATGCTTGCGGCACAGCTCCTTCGCGCCCAGCACCAGCCTGGTGCTTTTTCAAAATACCAATGATCTGTTCTTCGCTGAAACGGCTTCTCTTCATCGCCTGTCTCCTCAGTTGGAAAACAGGTTAACTCTAAATGCCGGACATTTCAGGGGACCAGGTCAACACGAATGCGGCACGCGATATCCTGGACCGGGCTCTGAACCCGGAAAGTTACCGGCGGGGGGACACCCCATTGCTGGACGTGGAGGCTTCGGCATCGGCCGCCTGAGAAGCGTCAACTCGACTTAAACGGCAGCAGCTCGATGCCGCTGCCGTTTGATGGGAAATCCTCGTCCTTCAGGGCGGGGAAGATGTTAACTTTCGTTCGTCGAATCAGTTTCTTGCAGCAGGCGACAAGGCCACCTGCTGCAAACGTAGGTTATCAGGTCAGTCGGTCTGCAAAGCCTTGACCGGGCCCTTGTTCGCCGCAATGCGCGAGGGGAATAGCCCGGCAATGACGGTAACAAACACGCTTAAGCCGATCAGCAATACTGCGTGAAGCAATGGCAGGCTGGAAATGCTGCCCATGCCGAAATGCGCCCACGCCACGAGGTTCACGATTATTGAAACCAGAAAGGCAAATACCACACCGATCACACCAGCGGCCAGACCAACCAGCGTCGTTTCAGCATTGATGACACGCGCGATGTCAACTTTGCGTGCTCCAAGCGAGCGCAGGATGCCGATCTCTTTGGTCCGCTCCATCGTTGAGATATACGTGATGATGCTGATCATGGCAGATGATACGAGCAGGGAAATGGCCGCAAACCCACCCAGAACCATGGCGATGCCACCCATCATGGTGTTGATCTTGATCGAAACAGCCGCCGCCTTGTCAGTGTAGACGATCTCGGCGGCGTTTTCCGAGGTCTCCGGCCAGGCATTCAGGTGGTCTTTGATGGCTACGCTGGAAGCGGAATCCGCGGCAAAGATTCTGATTGACCCTGGAATGTTCGACCCACCCAGTTTGCGAATAAGCTCTCGTTTGTCATTTGAAGTCAGCGGGAACCCATCCAGCACACTATAATCAACGGCACGCTGTGCGGTGACAATTGCACTGTCTTTGGCATTCTGGTGGACATGATCCGCAAGCGTACGTAGATATCCGATCCCTTCGGGGAAGGAATGGGCAAGCCCTGAGAGGGGGTTGCCCGGATCGTTCAACTGCATGATACCTGAAACCTTTACCGGAAGGCCGCTATCATAGGAAGCCGACAAATCGTTAGTGATGGCAAAGCCATCGGCCGCGCTGCCTGTATAGAAGTCATCATTGTGGGCAATTACAAAAGTGCTGCCGGTGATAGCGCCAAAGTCAATCTCTGACGCAGAAGTGTCCAGCCCCATGATGGACAGCGCGGTTTCATTGACCTTTCCGTCATCATCAATAACCAGAAGTACCTCTGTATAGTCTTGTGGAAAATCGCCATGAACCATGCGGCCCAGCGTCAGCATCTGTGCCTCATCGAACAGTTCCGTAAACTCTGCCTCATCGGAGGTGGAGGCAGCCAGCTTGCCGTTATTTTGAGTGAGAATATTCATCTCCAGATCTGAGCTGATAACGAAATCAGTATAAAGGCTGGGGTCCAGATCTTGCACATAGGCTAAATATTCTTCGGTCAGCGTGTTTTGATGGATCACTCGCCGACTGGCAGGATCAAAGGGCACCACAACATTGTCTGAGCTTCGCTTCTTTCGCGTCGGCCTTCTTCCGCCCGGACCGTCAGTCGCGGCAATCACATCCCCATCATTGATACTGATTGCTGGCATGCTGGCGTACATGGCGCTCTGCATGTGATCGAGCTCTTTACTGACCCCGTTCTGGATCGACAGGACCAGCGCGATACCAAAGATCCCGATACTGCCCGCCGCGGCGACCGCCAGTGTGCGCTTCCATTTTGTCATGATGTTCTTGAACGACAGCTTTAGCGCTGTCGCGTGGTCCATCGCCGATCCGCCGATGTTCATGCCGGAAGTTGTCTGACTTGCCTGAACCGCTTTTTTACGAAGGACAGTATCGTTTGAAATTTGACCATCGAGCATCTCAACGATCCGGCTGGAATAGGCCTCTGCAAGTTCACGGCTGTGCGTGACCATAATGACGAGCTTGTCTCTGGCGATTTCCGTAATCAGATCCAGGATCTCAACTGCGGTTTTACTGTCCAACGCTCCAGTTGGCTCGTCCGCTAGGATCACATCAGGGTCATTGACGATGGCACGCGCAATGGCGACACGCTGTTGCTGCCCACCTGAGAGAAGGTTAGGTTTCTTGTTAGCCTGATCCGCAAGCCCGACGCGCTTCAAAGCCTCGGCCGCTTTTGTTGCTCTTTCGCTTTTGCTAGAACCGTTAAGAACCAGGGCCAATTCGACATTGTCCTGAACGGACAAATGCGTGATCAGGTTGTAGTTCTGAAATACGAACCCAACCGAGTTACAGCGATATGCATCCCAATCGCTTGGGGCAAAATCCTTTGTGGACTTCCCGTCAATGATCAGATCACCGCCACTGTAGTGATCCAGCCCGCCGATGATGTTCAAGGTGGTTGTCTTACCGCAACCCGAAGGTCCGACTACGGAAACGAATTCACCTCTTGAGAACTCCAAGTTCACTCCGTTCAAGGCCCGGAAGTGGCCTTCACCAGTTTCGTAGTCCTTGACGATATTCTCTAATCTCAGCACTTTCGTTGCCTTCCAAGTTCAAGTTTCTCCAGTCTGAACAAAGGGACCGTTGTCTGACCTCTCGGCCGGACAATAGGAGTTTTGCTCTCTGATGAAACGGACTTGGGGTGCCAACCTGAATCCAGGCTGAATGGTATGGTAGGCAAACGAAAAAGATAGAACTTCCAGTCTTTTAGACCGCGTCGGTCTCAGGCTGCCAGATTTCGAAGCGGGCGCCTTGCAAGGCGACGGCATCCACCACTGCGACCTTCAGGCTGTTTGCGTTAGCCAAGGATTGGACAACTGATAACCCAAGTCCCGCCCCGTGTACCGCGTTGCACTCAAGACGAACAAAACGTTCGAAAATCTTGTCACGCATGTCTTCAGGGATTCCAGGGCCGCTGTCTTCCACCGCAATTCTGCCAGAACTTAGACTGACCTGAATCTGCGCCCCCTGGGCACAGTATTTGATAGCATTTGAAAGGATATTGCCCATGATTGTTTGCAAGTCTTGTTGTGCGCAATGAAAAACAGATCCATCCGTCTTTGACAGTTCGAGCTTGATGCCTTTGCGTTCGGCAACGGGCAAAAGATCTGCAATGGACCTCCGCAGCACCGACGCGACCTTTACCAGGGACTGAGGTGCCCGGCCTTGATCGGCTTTCGCTTGATCCAGCAGGCTGTCGGCCATCGAGGCGGCCCGATCCACACCCAGCAAAATGTTGTCAAAGCGCTTTTGCGCATCTCCATCTAACGTGGACCTGTCGATCACTTGTATCTGCGCCTTTATCGCAGCGAGTGGCGTCCGAATTTCATGGGCGGCGTCATCAATGAATTCCCTTTCGCGACGCATAGCCTCTTGGATCCGGTCAAACAGCCCATTCAGGGAAGTAACGATCGGCACCAGCTCCTCCCCGCGCCCGGCCGTGTTCAGGGTGTCCAGCCGATCCGCCGTCCGATGTCCCAACTCGTTCGACAAATCTGACAAGGGCATCAACCCGATGCGCACTGCGTAAAGAACTGCAGCAACCGAGGCGGCGAAAACGAGAAGCAGCGGGATCAGGGCCGAAAGCACCACTTGCCAGACGATCTTGTCCGACTCCTCGCGCGGGCGGCCGATAACAAGTTCGCCCCCGGAGCTTAAATTGTAGCGCCGGACAAGCCAGATACCGCCGTGGCTGATAATCATGCTTTCGCCGATTTCCTGGCGCGAAAACGGTGGCAAATCCGGTTTGGAGTTAAACGTGGTCCTGCCTGCAGCATCACGAATGCGAATGACGAATTTGCCCTTATAGGCTTCGATGCTTTTGCGGATCATTTCTTCGGAACGTGGTCCGATCTGATCGCCTGCCATTGTGGTCGTTGCGATGGCCAGAATGTCGGTTTGTTCCTGCAGCAGATTCGAGACTTTGAGCCGGGCCGAAACGAACAAGGTTGTGGATGCCACAACAATCGCGATCGCCAGCAAAGGGATTACAAGCCACTGGATGCGCTGGCGAACGGACCGACCCCAAACTCTATTCCGCATCAACGACATAGCCAATTCCTCGGATGGTGCGGATCAGCCCAGGATCAATGCGCTTCCTGATCTGAGACACATAGACTTCGATGATATTGCTTTCCGGTCCTTCATCCCATCCGTAGAGTGTTTCTGCCAGTTCATCCTTTGAGATCACCCGGCCTGTGCGCTCCAGCAGGGCAACCAACACTTGGTAGGCTTGCGATGACAGTTCGACCGGTTCACCCTTATACCGCACGCTACGGGCGGCAGGGTCCACGCAAAGCTCCCCGTGGATCAAGTCCGGTTCAGACCTGCCGTGCGATCTGCGTATCCGCGCGCGAACCCTTGCATGAAGTTCCTCCATATCGAAGGGTTTGACCATGTAGTCGTCCGCGCCAAGGTCGAGCCCCTCTATCCTGTGCTTCACCGCGCTGCGGGCGGTCAGGATGATAACGGGTTCAGACCTGTGGTTCTTGCGCAGCCAGCGCAAAACGCTGATCCCGTCTTGCCCTGGCAACCCGAGGTCGAGAATGACAAGGTCAAATTCAGATGTGGCAAGCGCATCTTCAGCGTCCAGTCCATTTTTGACCCAATCGGCATGATATCCGCTGCCGTTCACCGAGGCATGTATCGCATCCCCGATCAAATCGTCGTCTTCAACCAAAAGGACACGCATGTCATTCTCAATTTTTTTGCAGATCTATGAGTTGCCTCTAAAGGCATGGGTTTGCATTTGGCACTAGGCGCGATTTGGGTCGCCTTTGCTGCCCTTCGCATGCTGGGCATAGCTATTATACAAAACAATAACGCCGACGACAGCCACCGTTCCGGCGACAATCATGCCAACTGATCCGGTGATCAGAGATGCGATTTGCGATATGTGCCCCGCAAATGTGAAACCCAATGTTGCGTAGCATATCGTCCAAACGACTCCGCTTAGCTAGTGCAGGCAGTGTGAAGTTCACCCATGAGTGCTTGAGCGCGCCGGAAAGACAACCGACATAGGGGCCAAGTGGACTAAGCGCCGTGCGGGTAAGGAAGATAGCAAACAGCCCCCGTCGATCAATCAGTGTCTGCGCACGTTCTATTACTTTGCTGGCCCTTTGTCTGCGCAACAGTTTTGCGATCAGCCGTGTCCCAAACCCACGTGATGCCCAATACAGAATTTGATCACCTACGGCAAATCCAACAAAGGCAAACCCGACGAGCTCTAGGAACAGGAAGTCACCGGCTGCGGCAAACCCTCCTGCGGTCATAACCATCAGCGAGGAGGGGATAGGGACTGCTAGGCAGGAGAGGGTAACCGACACGAATATGATCCAAGGGCCGTAGGTCGGGATGAGCGCAAGAAATGCATCAGTCACTGCCACATCCCTCCTCTCAGTTTCGCTTGTGTTTGTTCGATCAGAGCCTGGAACTCAGCGATTGTCAGCCCGCGCTCGCCCAAGTATTCGGACACCTTTCGCGGCAGCTCATCAATCGGTGTGTCGTCGGGATACCCAAGAGCTTCGATCATGTTTTCCTTCGGAACACCCCAGGACTGGGCAACGAGGCGCATCGACATCCAAGGTTCAACAGGCCGGTTCAGATTTCCGGGATCAGAAAAGAACATCAGCTCGCTGAAGAAGTTGAAGGCAAAGAGAGCAACCACAGCAACGGCGGCCGAAACGATGGCGCCCACGACCTTTTGCTCATTCCAGACAAATAGAATAAATTCACGTACTCCGGACATACCTGCTGCCCCGGATTTAAATTTGGCCATCATCGGGAAAATGCGCCTTAGCAATCCCTATGAAAGCATGCGACGCCGTGTCGTCGCTGTATTGATGAATGATTTTCGGAGGAAGGCTTGGCTCCTCTATTGTGCCGGTCAGGCAGGCCTTCACAGAAGGATCATCACAGGAAGACCATTGAAGGGTTTTCGACGTGCAGAATGCCGCTACCAATAACGAAAGCATTACCGCAAGAAATGCGAGAGGAAGTACCCGATTGGTCAGAATCCGAACAGTGAACTGTTTATCGCTGTCAGCTGAAGTAGATTTTGTCATTGTGCCGCCTCACAAACTGAACTCTTCAGGCGATAGACAACCCAGCTGAATCCAAGCTGAATCAGACTTCGTCTAGGGTGGGGCATCCTCACGGCATTGTTGCAGAACTCCTTCTTGAGGCCTGACTGTCCCTTTTCCCGCTGAGCTTACTGGATCTGGACGGCCGGTGCTTTCCGTCGGCGGCACAGCGTATCGAAATCAGCAACGGGCCAGTCCAGCCCGGCCAAGTGCAGAAGGCTGGCGACCATTCCGGCGGTCTGCCGGAGGGGAAGCTTGAACAGAACCTTGATCGACAGGTAGAACTGGATCGCCGCGTTCGAGAAGACCGGTGGGCGCCCAGGCTGTCCTTCGTGCGGCGCGAGCCAGGTCATCTCTTTATCCAGCCAGATCAGAAGCGAACCGCGCTTCCTGAGCGCATCGTTGTAGCCGGACCAATTCGTCGTGCGGTAGCGGGCAGGTGCGGGCTTACTCATCGGCCCTATCTAACTGCATGGAGTCGTGATGTGAATCCTTAGCAGTGAGAGTTCTGTAACAACGCCGCAGGGCTATCTCAACTTGACAGTCCGGATGCGGACAGGGATCAACCGGATTTGCCTGCGAAGCGGGAACTCCCTTTGCCACGGTCTCCGGCGCGAACGGCATCGGGCGGGAAGATCCAAGCTCACCGTTTCGATACTGCCGCCACCAGGTGGTCAAACGCGACGGGCAAATGCCATGCCGCCGCGTTGTGGCAGCCGCTTACAGGTGGTCGATAAAGCTCTCCTCCACGATGCGCAGTGTATCATCATCTGACCAACCCCGGCGGCGATCATCATCGGCAGTGGAAAGAATTTTGATTTAAGGGCGGTTATTGAAGTCGGACATAAGACCGGACTTACCATCGGATCAATCCCGGGGTCAGGCGGTCGCCGCCGGAGCCTTACGAGAAGAAAGCAAGTGGAAGCTCTCCGTCACCGACAATCTTCGTCAGTGTTAAAGACTTGGACCTGTCGCGGAATTGTGCCGCTCTTTTGAGCACGTATCGTGTCGCAAAGGAGAACAGACATGGCATCACGACCGAGCCCGGAGTTCCGCGCTGAAGCGGTTCGGGTCGCATTGACGAGCGGGCTTTCCCGCAAGCAAGTCGCCGCTGACTTCGGTGTTGGCTTTTCAACGCTGAGCCGGTGGATCCAGCAGGAACGCAAGAACCCCGAGAAGCCGGCAGTGCAATCCGACCTCGAGCGCGAGGCCGCAGAACTGCGCAGAGAGAACCGGCAGCTCCGGGAGGAGAGGGACGTTCTAAAAAAGGCAACGGTGTTCTTCGTGGAGAGATGCAAATGAGGTTTGCCTTCGTTGAAGAACACCGCACCGAAATCCCGGTGAACCGGCTCTGCGAGATTATGGATGTCAGCCCTCGAGGAAATCGAGCCTGGCGCAGTCGTCCGCTCAGCGACAGCTAGCGCAATGACATGGTGGTCCTGACCCACATTCGCGCGCAGTTCGCCCTGTCCCTGGGGAGCTATGGCCGTCCGCGGATGACCGAGGAGTTGAAGGAACTGGGCATCGATGTCGGCCATCGCCGTGTTGGCAGGCTGATGCGCGAGAACGGTATTTCCGTGAAGCGGAGCAAGAGGTTCAAGGCAACAACCGACAGCAGTCATAGCTTCAACATCGCGCCAAACCTGCTGGATCGTGACTTCTCGGCGGATCGCCCGAACCAGAAATGGGCGGGCGACATCAGCTATGTCTGGACACAGGAAGGCTGGCTCTATCTCGCACTCGCCATTGTCCTCGGACCAATGGCGGACAAAGGCTCGTTCCTTGACCTGCATTCCCGGCGTGTCGTCAGCTGGGCGGTGAGCAGCCGGATGAAGCGTGATCTGGCAATCCGGGCATTAAAGATGGCCATTGCTTTGCGGCAACCGCCCCAAGGATGCATCCATCACACGGATCGTGGAAGCCAGTATTGTTCTCACGTCTACCATAAGATCCTGCGTCAGCATGGCTTTGAGGTCTCGATGAGCGGGAAAGGCAACTGCTACGACAACGCAGCGGTCGAAACATTCTTCAAGACCATCAAGGCCGAGTTGATCTGGCGCCGTCCATGGCCGGCACGGGGGGCTGCGGAACTGGCAATCTTCGAATACATCAACGGCTTCTACAATCCGCGCCGTAAGCATTCAGCTCTCGGCTGGAAAAGTCCCTTGGCCTTCGAGGCGCAAGCTGCATAAGTGAGAAATCGGAGCGGTATCAAAGCGTGACAGGTCCAACTTGCGGTTTCCAACGAGTGGTCATTGGTCGACGTTTTTCGGCCGTTGGTCGATCCGACCTAGGAAACCTGACTAAAACACCTGATTTGGATCGAGCTCTGGGTGCGCGCCTCACGGCACCTCGAAAAGCTAGCCACCGTCACCACGTTTGCAAGCCAAAAAAAAGAAACTGAGTGTTAAGCCGTCGCAACCGCGGCTGCAGCATTCAATATACTGCTAGGCTGGCGGACAGACACAATGACTCTCTTTACTTCACGGCATGCGCTTATTCCACTTGCAAGCATCGTCTTGCATTTCCCCACACTGGTTTTCGCTGAGACTTCTGATGGCAACGCCAATGAGACCGGCTCCGGGGAAGTGTTTCAGCTCGATCCGATTCTCGTTACGGCGACTGGTTTTGAACAGCTGCTCTCTGATGCGCCTGCATCGGTTACAGTGATCGATCGTTCTGAAATTGAAAGCCGTCCAGGCGATTCCATCGTAGATTTGATCGGAGATTCCGTTGGTGTCTCCATTCAGCAGGAGGGCAAGCTGCTAGGTGGGGATATAACCATCCGGGGCTTGAGCGAAGATTACGTTGCTCTGCTGGTGGATGGTAAGCCCCTGGGCGCTTCTCAGAGTGCATACTATAACGGATGGGGCGCGGGTCAGCTGACCACGTTCTTGCCTCCCAATGCGATGATTGAACGAGTCGAAGTGATCCGCGGCCCCATGTCTTCTCTTTATGGGACCTCCGCAATGGGCGGCGTTGTGAATGTTATCACCAAGAAAACATCGGATGTGTGGACCGGTGAGGTGACACTTGGATACACGCTTCAGGAAAACAGCCAGAGCAGCGATGACAAGACACTGCAATACTATCTGACAGGGCCTTTGATTGCTGGGCGGCTGAATCTCTCCCTGTTCGGTGACACATCCGAGCGTGCCGAGGATCGCTATGTTGGCGGTTTCCCTGAGGGGAAACTGAACACTCATGGCGCAAGACTGAACTGGATTATGTCAGACCGCCAGGATCTGGCGTTCGAAATCGGCCGCTCGGATTTGGACTATGAGCTTACGTCTGTGACCAGCAGCCGCACGAACAGCTATGTGGATACAGAGCGGACGTATGGCGCGCTGACCCATACGTTTAAATGGGACAATGGGGCTGAAACGGTCAGCTATCTGTCCCACGAGCGCGTTGATATAGACAACGGCGCTTTGGATCCAGCTGTTGCTGCTTTGCAGCTCGGCGTATCTCTCCAGTTATGATGTGACGATCCTGAACAGCAAAACCACGGTCGGCTGGCAGGACCACAAGACAACATTCGGATTCGATTACAGGTATGAGGCGACCAGCCATGAGCGGGCCCGTTTCATTGGGTCGGTCAATACTGACCTGACGCGGTGGCAATTTGGTGTCTTTGCAGAAGATGATTGGGAAATCACTCCGGATCTGACACTCACGGCAGGATTGCGCTTTGATGAGAATGAGAATTACGGCAGCACGGTCACCCCGCGCCTCTATGCCGTGTATCGTCTTAATGACGCGGTAACGCTGCGAGGGGGATACAGCGCAGGCTTCCTGACCCCGGAGCTTAAGCAGGCAGATGGCAACATTGTTGAACAGTCTGGGCGCGGCGCTGCTTGGGATATCGGCAACACCAATCTGCAGCCGGAAGGAACAGACACTTTCGAAGTTGGGGTTGCCTATCAAAGTGCCGCAGGCTGGCAGGCGAGCGTAACTGCCTTCCACACAAAGTTTGACAACAAAATTGATCAGGAAGTTATCTGCGAAACACCTGTCGGTACTCCGGCTTCTTGCTCCTTTAATGGCCAAACAAGAGACTTTATTCGCCAATATGTGAATGTTGATAAAGCCGAGCTGCAGGGGATCGAGGCAACGCTTGATATCCCGTTGGGGAATTTTGATGTCCGTGCAAACTATACTTATTCGGATAGCGAATATCTGACGGGAGAAAATGCAGGCAATTCCTTTAATGAAGTGCCGGATCATCTCTTCAACCTGCGTCTTGGCTGGGCGCCAAACGAAAGAACAAATGTTTGGAGCAGCCTCACATATCGCAGTGAAGCAACATCGGAGTTGCTGGATTCGGCAGTAAGCCCGGCGCGCACCTTGGTTGATTTGGGTGTGAGCTACCAAGTGACAGATGCCGCGCGGTTGAATGCAACAGTTTACAATGTGTTTGATCGGGAAGTTCTGCAGTCCGTGGACGGAACGACCCTCGACGGGCGCTGAGCTGTTCGTCGGATTGACCACATCGTTCTGACAAAAACGCCTATATGACCAGCCACCGTTGAACGGTGGGTGGCTGGCGCCTGAGGACAAGATCATGAAAACCTGTATGAGAACGTTACTGACTTCTGTTTTGGTTGTTGCCGGGTCGATTGCAAATTCCGAAACGATTGATATCTCGGGCACACCGGCTTACCCGGATGTTTCGGCGGATACTGACCTGGCACAGAATACAGAAGCCAAGCGTGACATTGTCCTGCTGGATCTGGACTTGTTGGAAATCGCCGGCGCGCTGGGGGCATTCGACCGGATTATTGCCCGCCCACGGGCTCGGCGACCTGGAGGTGCCTGACACCATTCCTCATGTCTTTAAGGAACGCCCCGGTGTTGAGGGCATTATGGCCATGCGGCCAGCCGTCGTTATCGCCTCAAACCCCAGGTACAACCGGCTGCGGGAACAGTTAGAGCAATTGGGCGTCAAAACGCTGCTGATTGACCAAAGCAATCCTGCAAATGAGAAGGTGATGCACCTTGCCTCTGTATTGGACATGAAAGAGCAAGGCGAAAAGCTGAGCACGATGATCCTGTCGGATTATGAGGCGGTTGCAAGCAAACTGGAAGAAGGCGCGGTGCGCAAACTCATCCATGTTTCCCGCTATGGATCCGGTGGCAATTTCAGCGTCGGCGGTATGGAAACACCGGTAGACAATCTGATCAAGCGGGTGGGCGCAGAAAACCCTGCGGGTGCAATTGGGCTCAACCGCTATCGTCGCGCCACTCAGGAAGGCATTATTCAGATGCGCCCTGATGCGATTCTGTTTGCCTCGGTGGAAATTGATATTGTGGGCGACCTGAAAAATTTGTGGTCTGATTTTCCAGGTCTGACCTACACACCTGCAGGCAAGCACGAAAGGATTGTGCTGATGCGGAATATGCACGTACGGGCGGATGCTGCCTCGAGCGGCATTGCGACCACTGCGCTTTATGACGCTCTTCAGAAAATGTTTCCGTGATGGCAAAAGAACTTTCTCTGGATCTGTCGCGTAGGCGCACGTCATTCAAGGTTTCTGCAGCAGTGCTGGCGATTGCTGCACTGCTCCTTACCTTTCTTTTGTCGATTGGAATGGGGCCGTTGAACCTGTCCATGTCAGAAGTGCTCTCGGCTTTGGCGTCGCGTCTGACTGGTGCTGAACTGAATGAGATCGAAGAGCTGAACGCGGCAGTGGTTTGGGATCTGCGTCTGGCACGTGCCGTCACGGCGGTTATCATCGGCGCCTCTCTGGCTGCCTGCGGCGCTGCCATGCAGGGGCTTTTTGGTAACCCATTGGCAGATCCCGGCATTATCGGTGTCTCATCCGGCGCTTCGCTAGGGGCAATCCTGGTTATTGTGCTGGGGATTTCCTCATTAGGGGTCTGGACGCTGCCGTTTGGCGCCTTTGTCGCCGGGGTGATCACCACAATGGTGATCTATGCCTTTTCGCGGCCCGATGGCGACGGCGCGGACAGCTCCCGGCTTTTGCTGGTCGGGATCGCAATCAACTCGATCTGTGGGGCGATCAGCGGTCTGATGACGTACCTCGCCACAACGGACCAGCTGATGTCGATGACCTTTTGGTCAATGGGCTCGCTGTCCTCGGCGCGTTGGCTGACCGTGGGTATCACAATTGTGCCAGCTGTCGTTGGGCTCCTGTTCCTGCAGATCTGGGCAAAGCAGCTGGACCTTCTTGCACTGGGGGAACGTCAGGCCCGCCACCTGGGGGTGGATGTGATCACTCTTCGGCGCTGGCTGGTTGTGATCACTGCACTGCTGGTTGCATCGGCGGTTTCGTTCAGCGGCACCATTGGTTTCATTGGCTTGATTGTCCCGCATATTGTCCGGCTGACGATCGGCCCCATGCATCGCTATCTGCTGCCCTTGTCCGCATTGGGTGGAGCGCTGCTGCTGATGCTTGCAGACATTGCCGCCCGTACCCTGGATCCTCCTGGGGAAGTGCCAATCGGAGTTCTGATGGGGGCATTAGGTGGTCCTTTCTTCTTGTGGATGATCCAGCGCCGGAAAGGGCGATGAAAAGCAATGATTAAAATCGACTCTGTAAGCCTCGAAATCGGCGGGAAGACGCTGGTTGAGGATGTCAATCTGACCTGTCATCCTAGGACCGTGACAGCGCTTGTTGGTCCCAATGGCGCCGGGAAGTCCAGTTTGCTTTCCCTGATAGCGGGCGAGCGAAATGTGGAGCAGGGTGAAATCTGGCTGAATGGCAGGTCGATTGCGAAACTGTCCATTCGGGAGTTTGCCCAGGAACGTGCGATTTTCCCCCAAGGCTCCGAGATCCGTTTCAACTATCCGGTAAAGGAGATTGTCGCGATGTCTCGTGCTTTTCGCGACTTGCCCCCAGAAGAGGATGATGCCGTCATTTCCTGGGCGATGGATAAAACCGAGATTCAGCACCTGGCTGGCCGGAATGCACAAACCCTGTCCGGGGGCGAAAAAGCGCGCGCGACGTATTCCCGGGTCTTGGCGCAGGAAACAAAGGTGCTTCTGCTGGATGAGCCGATTTCGGCTTTGGATTTGCGTCACCAGGAGCGCGTTCTGCAGTCCGCGCGTGAACAGTCCTGCGCAGGAGCAACCGTTATCGCAGTTCTGCACGATCTGAATTTGGCGGCTGCCTATTCGGATCAGGTTGCCTTGATGCAGAACGGACGCCTTGTCTCGACTGGTGCCCCTTGGGATGTGCTGACGGAAGATAACATCTCGACCGTTTATCAGCAGGATGTCTGCGTTTTGAAACATCCTGTCCGTGAATGCCCCGTTGTACTGACCCGATGACGTACACAGGCCCCTGAATAAACCAACCGCAGCGGCAGAGATTTGGATCTGTGCCCGCATGAAAACCTAGCAAACCCGCACCTTCGTCTGATGACGGCGCTGAACAAAACATGAGATATCTATGACATATCAGGTCCCCCACGAACTCACCGACCATGCAACCATTTGCGGTTTGAATATGAATTTCCTGCGCGAAAGCTTTGAGGAACGGGCAAAAAAACCGCACCACAAAGTGACACACACGCCGGAGCATGGCCTCTCGGTGCGTATGAAAAGCGGTTACATGTATCTCAAGGAACAGAAGGACGCGATTGTCCTTACCGCAGCCTCTGACCGGCCCGACAAACTGTTCAAGCTGAAAGGCACGATCGGGAAGATCCTGAAAGAACTTCAGCCAGATACATTTCAGGAACTGCAATGGGCCAACGCCTCCGATGTTGGCGCAATGCCGCCCAATCTTCAGCTGACCAGAGTTCTGTCTGTGGAGCCTCTTGGCACTGCCTTTGTGCGGGTCCGGTTGCAGGTGCCAAATCTGTCTTTCATCGACGACACCAGCATTCATTTCGGCATTGCTTTGCCGCCGGAGACCGGCAATGCCCCTGAGTGGCCATATGTCAATGAAAACGGAAATGCAGTGTGGCCGAAAGGCGATAAGGCTTTTCACCGCCCGGTGTATACATCCCGGACGCTTTATCCTGAAGCCGGTGAAATGGATTTCGACGTCTTCCTGCATGAAAGCGGACGGATCTCAAAATGGATCAAGCAACTGCAACCCGGTGACCGTATGGCAATGATCGGACGCGGCAGCAACGGCGGCGGTCTGCTGGATAACAATAAGGTTTTGATGTTCGGGGATGAGACGGCCTTTCCGGCTATCGCCCATATCCTCGACAAACTCCCTGCTTGGCGCAGAGGGCACTGTGACTCTGGAAGCTGAAAACGGCGCGGACTGCGGTTATCCCATCGTGGCGCCAGAAGGCATTTCGATCAATTGGATCACACGCGGCAAAGACAAGCATCTTTCTGAATTCGCAAAAGAGCAATGCAGCGCAGCGCCTGATCACTTCCTGTGGTTTGCCGCCGAGCGCCAGGACGCGATGCGGATGAGAGAGTTCTTCCGGGCTCAGGGAAAGGATCCGCAAGACGCCTATGTGCGGGCCTATTGGAACCGGAACGGCTGAGGTCAGCGGGATTTCGGACCGGGTCACAGGCCAGCCAGTGTGCTGGTCTGTGACTGTGTTAATTGGACAGCGGAGATAGGAAAAACAATGGTCAAATTGAACGATGCAAAACTGTCAGCAGTGCTTGAACGGGAGCATGCGGCATCTTTGGAACAAAAGAAAAACCGGCGTGCAGCTTGGGAAGCAAGCGGACGTCCTGCGGGCATGAACCCGCAGAAAATGGACTTTCGCATATCTGACTTTCACCGGACGAACTATCTGTCCATCGGTCCCGCAGAAGGGCGGTTTATGTACGGGCAAATCCTGGCAAAAGGCGCCAAGGAGATTGTTGAGTTCGGAACCTCTTTCGGCATCTCCACTCTCTATCTTGCTGCTGCAGCTGCCGAAACGGGAGGTCGGGTGACCGGTTCAGAATTCCACCCCGAAAAAGCTGACCGTGCCCTGTCCAATTTGGTAGCGGCTGGCTTGGAAGCTGATATCAGGGTCGGGGATGCGCTGGAAACCCTGGCCGGTGAGGGACCAGAGATTGATTTCCTCTTTCTGGATGGCGCTGCAAATCTGTATGTGCCCGTTTTGGACCTGCTTGAGCCGCGTCTTCGTCCGGGTTCCGTGATTGTTGCCGACAATATCCCAGTTGCAAAAGACGAAGGGCATGTTCTGCTCGACGCTTTGCAAGATCGCCAGGAGGCCTATGTCACATCCATTGTCAGTTTCGGGCAGTCCGGGATGAGCTATTCCGTGCGCCTGTGACCACTGAGATGTGAAACTGCAAATCCGGTCCGAAATATCTTCCGGAAAACAGGTTTGGCGGCAAATGTGAATGGTCGCCAAACGACCGGAATTTCGGCTGATGACACTCTTACTCTGGTCGGGCAGACCTTTCTGCCAAGCTGACGTGCCTGCTCTGCCCCCCCCGCAAAATCCCTCACCATGAAATAGTGTCTGCCCTACCTGCTCTGCCCCCTGAAAACTCGATCGTTCGGAGATGGAGTTTTCCGCTAAGTTTCCCTGGCTGGGAGAGGAGCGGAATCGCATGAAAGCATCGAAGTTCACGGAGGCGCAGAAGGCCTTCATCCTGAAACGGGGCGAGCAAGGTACGCCGGTCGCGGAGATCTGCCGCAAGGCGGGGATCAGCCAGGCGACGTACTTCAACTGGAGGGGGTCTTCTGCCGGACGAGATGCGCCGGCTGAGAGCGCTGGAGGATGAGAACACCCGGCTGAAGAAGATCGTAGCCGATCTGACGCTGGACCGGGAAATGCTTCAGGATGTCATACGGCGAAAGCTCTGAAGCCTGACCGTTTGCGCGAGATCGTCACCGGGATGTGCGTCGACTGGGGCGTGTCGATCTGGAGGGCCTGTGGGGCCATCTGCTTCGACACCTCCACCTACCACTACAAGTCCCGGCGGACGGACCAGGCTGCCGTCGAGCGACGGATCAAGGAGATTGCAGAAACGCGTGTGCGCTATGGCTACAGGCGCGTCCACGTGCTTCTGAGACGGGAGGGATGGATCATCAATATCAAGAAGACCCGCAGTGTTTACAACGAGTTGGGCCTGCAGCTCAGGAACAAGCTCCCGAAGCGCAGGGTGAAGGCAAAGCTCAGAGAAGGCCGCCAGGAGGCCACTGGGCCGAACGATGTCTGGGCGATGCATTGCCCGAAAGGCGATTGCGCAGGCGCAATCTACCGGAAGGGACTTCGATCACGACCAGCTTGCCTTGGGTAAAAAACTCCGCATCCTGACCATCGTCGACACGCATTCGCGACTTTGCCCGGCGGCTGATCCGCGCTTCAGCTATCGAGGCGAATATGTCGTGCAAACGCTCGAGCAGGTCTGCGGGCGGATCGGCTATCCGAAAACGATCAGGGTCGATAACGGCAGCGAGTTCATTTCGCGGGATCTGGACCTTTGGGCTTACGCCAACCATGTCACGCTGGACTTCTCACGGCCCAGAAAACCCACGGACAACGGGTTCATCGAGGCATTTAACAGCAAGCTCCGCGCGGAATGCCTGAACGCCCATTGGTTCATGTGTCTTGCGGACGCCCGCGAAAAGCTGGAGGATTGGCGTAGACACTATAACGAGGACAGACCACACAGTGCGATCGGATACAACGTACCGATCGCCATGCACTATCCCGATGGCGTCACCAGCCCGTCATCGTGACAGAGCCGGAAAACTCCAGCTTCTGGCGGTCCAACGTTGGGGCTCAGAGCACCAACCCGCAGACTCTCGTCATGAGCGAGGGACCAGCGGGGGGCACGTCACCGCACCTGAGAGGCCTGAAACATGAGCGCACCCGATCACACGCTCACAAAGTCAGAAAATCCTTGCATCGAAGAGGGCATCCAATCATGCACGCCGATTCACAGCCTCCGGCAAACCCGGTGCGGTTCAGTTTAGTTGCGTTTAGGCTTTAGAAGCACATACAGGGATGGCGCAAGAAAAAGCGTGAAAAAGCTAGACAGGCCAAGGCCAACAAACACGGTCCACCCAATCGCGGCACGCGCTTCGGCGCCTGCGCCTGTTGACAGGATCAGAGGCAATGCTCCAAGCATCGTAGAGAGCAAAGTCATGACAATGGGTCTGAGCCGTGCAGCTGCTGCATTTTCGACTGACAGCCGCAGCTCTTTGCCCATTCGTTGTTCCTGATCAGCAAACTCAACCAGCAGAATGGCGTTTTTCGTCATTAGCCCAATCAGCAGGATGAGCCCGATTTGGGAGTAGATGTTCAGCGTCTGCCCCTGAACAATCATCGCACCCAAAGTGGCCGCCAATCCAAAGGGCACAGTCAGAAACACCACAAGCGGGCTCTTCAAGCTTTCGAATTGGGCTACGAGAACTAGGAAGACAATGACGCAGACGAAAGCATAAGACAGAAGAATATCACGGTTCGTTTCAATAAACCCCTGTGCTTCGCCGGTGAGTATATGGTCGATGTCCTGCGGCAGAACCTGCTCCGCAAGCTCTTGGAAGGCTACGATGGCATCGCTGAGCGGCAGATCCCCGATTTCAGCCTCGATTTCGATCGAGCGCCGCTGTCCTGCGCGATCCAGTTCTGACGCGACCCCCTGCTGTGTAATCCGCGTGACGCTGGATAGTGGAACCTGCGTGCCTGTCTCCGAAGAGATGTAGATGCCCTGCAGATCCATTGGATCTTGCAAAAACCCATTTGGGCCAGTCACGACAATTGGCACCGCCTGATCATCAATATTCAGATCAACCAGTTCTTCACCACCGACCAGAACGCGTAAGAGTATGCCCAGATCATCAAGAGACACGCCCAAATCTGCGGCGCTGGCTCGGTCGATTTCAAAGGAAATCTGCGGCTGTGTCGGATTATACGATATCTCCACATCTTCAAAGGGGCCTGCCTCCATTGCCTGGGCAAGTTCCAGTGAGGCTTGATGTATGAGGTCATAGCGCGGACCAGTCAGATACGCCTGAAATGCAGCTCTGCTGCCCCAGCCAAGTTCGAGACTGCCGCGGCTGAGCCCACGCGCTCTAAGGCTTTCTACGCTGCCCAGAGCAGGATTGAGTTCTGCCAGAATCTCCTGGTGGGATTGGCTTCTTTCTTGCCAAGGAACCAAGGTCACGGCAGAGGAAACGCGGTTTTTGTCGCGGCGGCCGACAATCGTGTAAACCGAAGCAATAACATCATTGTGCTTAGGATCCAGCAGGATATCTTCAATGCTATCAGCATGCTTCTGCATGTACTCAATGCCTACGCCATCAGGGCCGCGCGCCATGATTTCCAACTGCGAGCGATCCTCCGACGGTGCCAGCTCACTTTGGATTTGCGGAGAAATAAATCCGATAGCGCCCAGAAAGATCAGGCAGCCGCCGATCATCAGAATGGGGTGCGCCAGCGTTTTTCGCACCAAAACCATATAAGCCTGCTGTGCGGCGGCACCGGCACGATGAACCAGCCCTTTTTTCGGGTTCTGGACAGCCAGGTTCATGCGTGCAGCCATTGCGGGGACTAAGGTCAAAGCCACGAAGGATGAAATGCAGACCGAAACCGCGAGCACCAAGCCGAACTCGCGAAATAGACGGCCCGTGGAGGACGGTAAAAAGGAAATAGGAACAAAGACTGCGACCAAAACAGCGGTAGTGGCCAGAACTGCGAAAAATACCTGGCGTGTGCCAATGAGCGCTGACTGACGGCTGCTCTCGCCCAGAGCCTGGCGGCGCTGACAGTTTTCCAGCACAACAATCGCATCGTCTACTGTCAGGCCGGTGGCCAAGACAAGGGCTAGCAGGGTTATCAAATTGATCGAAAAACCGAAAAGCCAAAAGCTTGCGAGACTGCCGATCAAGGCTGCAGGAATGGCCAGGCTAGGGATGAGAGTTGGTCTCAGCTTGCCAAAGAAGAGCAGGATGGAGAGAACAACGATAAAAATCGTCAACAACAGGGTGATCACAACTTCAGATGTGGCACTATTGATGAAAACGGCCTGATCGGAAGTGATCGTGAATGTCAGGTCGGTGTAGCGATCATTGAGCGCCGCGACCAAATTATGAACGCCATCAGAAATCTCCACCGTGTTGGAATTGGCTTGACGCAAAATGCCCAGTCCGATTGCGGGTTCCCCATTCAGCCTCACGAAATTTTCCGCGGTTTCCGGTGAAAAATACGCTTGCGCCACATCGCCGACGCGCAACGCCTCGTTGATCTGGATCTGTTCAACCTGATCTTCGGTGATGGCAGACGCATCTGCGCGAACAAGCAGTTCTTGATCCTTTGAGAGATAGCTGCCCACAGGAATATCATAAGGCGCGTTGCGCAATGCATTCAGAACGTCAGATGCCGAAACTTGGAACCTGTTCAGCTGCAACGGATCAAGCTCGATTCGAAGCTGCCGGTTGCGAACTCCAAAAAGTTCGACACTTGCGATGCCGGGTATCGAGTAGAAGCGAGGCATGATGTCGTTTTCGATGCGGTCGCTGAGATCCATGACCGCAAACTGGTCGGCTACAACCGCAATCTGAACGATAGGTTCCGCGTCAGCATTTGTTTTGGTGATCGTCAGCTTCTCCACCCGCGAAGGCAGATTGGCTTCAACCTGACTGACCGCCTCGCGAACATCAGTAGCTGCCACATCCAGGTTCGTGCCGGGTTCGAACTCCAGCCAGACGCGGGTACTGCCTTCTTCACTGGAACCGCCGATCCGGCGGACACCGGAAACTCGGGCAACCGCGTCTTCCAGCGGGCTGGTTAACTCGGAATCAACCGTGCTGGGCGAGGCGCCGGGGTAATTGGCCCGCACCATCACAAAAGGCCGGTCGACATTTGGGAGTTCGCGGACGTCCAGCCCCATGAAGGCTGCAAAACCAGCCAAAACGATTAGAAGATTCATAACCATTGCAAGCAATGGCCGACGAATGGACAGTGCTGACAGGCCCCGATCGGAGTGCTGGCCTTGATCGGAATGCTGGGTCATTGTGTTGCCTCGCTTGTCGGCGCGGGCTGATCAGACTGGTTTTGCGGCACCGAAACCGGGTGGCCGTCCCGTACCTTATGCACACCGTCCGAGACAACGATGTCGCCGTCAGCCAGATCGCCATCTACCCAGACGTTCCCGTTGCGCCGCCGGATGACTGTTACTGCAGTCCGGCGCGCTTTGCCCTGCACAACTTTCAAGACATAGGCCTCTCTGCTGCCCCAGAGTATCGCAACCTCAGGAATGACGGGATAAACTTCGCCCTTAACGGTGAGTGTGACCATAAAACTCATGCCAGGTTTCATCCACGGCTTCGGATTTTCTATGGCTGCGCGGAGCCAATAGGTGCGGGCTTGCGGATCAATACCGGAGGAAATTGCAACAACCTTTGCTGTGTGGCTTGCATGGCTGGTCATTTGAGACATGGAAACGCTGCTTCCTGGTTGCAGCGATCCATCGGTATGCTCGGGCAGGGAGAAGTCCAACAACAACGAGGAAAGATCCTCTAGCTGCACGATATCCGTATCGGTTGTTACATGTGCTCCTGCACTCAGGTTCACAAGCCCAAGTGTGCCCGAAAATGGTGCCACCACGTAACGGCGCTCCAGCGCCAGCTCGGCCTCTTTCAGCGCAAAGCGTGCCTCGCTCAGCTGAAGAATTGCGTCATCATACTGAGCATCCGGTGCAACGCCCCGTGACTTCAGTTCGCCGATCCGTTCAAAAACCCGTTCGGCGACTTCGACATTTTCTCTAGCGGCCGCAAGTTTCAACTCTTCGCTCGCGGATTCGAGTTTTAGCAGCTGCTGCCCTTGCACGACAGTCTGGCCGGATGTCATGAAAACCTTTTCGACTCGCCCTTCTGAATCTGGTCTCAAGACGGCCGACCGGATGGCTCGGGTCACGGCAACTGCTTTATGTGTGGTGGTGTTTGGCGCCGAGGTCACGTTTTGCGTCGCAACTGGAACCTGTTGGTTCATACGGCTTGATTGTGCCGCTGCCGAATTGTGGATGTTGGCACTCAAGAAAATGAGGAACACCGCAGTCCAACGCCTTCCGCAGCCCAGACTTTTCCTGGGAGCTGCTTCCAGGTTTCCAGATTTCTTTGATATGCGCATTGTTTGTTTCCGGCTGAATGTAAGAGGGACACATGGAGGCGATGTCGATTGGTTCTCTACTTCTCCATCCCGGGAACACGCGCCAGACTTTTTCGGCGAAGGAACGCATCGTTGGACAAGTTTGCCTGCTTCGCTCATTCGTCGAGAGAAAGCCGCTGTTGGTCGGTTTTCTACGGCGTCAGCACCTGATACCGTTGTCAAATGACCTATTGGATGCATGGGTGGGCGGCCTGGACACGCGGGGCACTGGATTAGTGAAAAAAGTAACTTTCGGATTGCGATCGGATCTTGCAAGCTTCTTTGCTTTGGCCGCTGTTTTAGGGACACTTGCTGTCATTCCGAGCAATGCTGCCACAGACTCTCATGCATTTCTGACAGTAAATACGTTGTTGCGCGCCGTACTGGCAGCGTTTCTAATTTTTGTCATTCGACCCCGGTATCTGAAGACGGGAAGGTTGTGGCATTTTGTTTGGGCTACATTTTTTTCATTGCTCTTCTTTGCGATTGCTTCTGAACTCCTTGAGTTCATCTTCCTTCCGAATGAGGCAAAGAAATACGCGTTAAGTGTTGAGGGGCCATTCTGGACCTCTTTCAAAATTTGGATAATTGTTTTATCCATTTTTTCCGTCCTTGCATTTTCGGACAGTGCCGTGGAGCAAGGCCGAGTGGAAAAACTGAAACGGCTTGAAAAGACAGCTCAACTCACAGCATTGCGTCAACAAATAAATCCCCACACCCTACTCAATGGGCTAAACAATATTTACGCAATCTCCATCGCAAAAAGCCCATTGGCGGCGAAATCAATTTTGGACTTGTCTAACATTCTTCGATATTCGCTGTATGAAGCGGATGCAGATTGCATCTCCTTGGAGAGAGACATCGAAGTGCTGAAAATGTATATATCCTTTCAGGAGTTGGGGCTTGAGGACAGAATTGATGTGGATTTCGAAATCCTCGGGAGGGTGCAGGATTATAAAATTGCACCTCTCATATTGCTGCCAATTGTCGAAAACGCATTTAAGCATGGCGCCAACATTGACAACAGGGAAACGATCAAGCTTTTCTTTAAGCTGCGGGTAGAAGGTGGTTCGATTCTTTTTGAGAGTAGGAATCCGCGCGAAATTGTACAATGTGAACCTGTCTCTGGGGGAGTTGGAATGGACAACATTCGTTCTCGCTTGGAGCTTGCCTACAGAAATCGGTATGATTTGGAGATTGAACAAACCGACAGCGTCTATTGTCTTAGATTAGCCTTAGAAGGTGAGCCTCAATGACAATTAGTTGTATAATTTTGGAAGACCAGGCACCAGCAAGGCGCTTGCTTGAAGCGTTCTCTGAACGACATCCTGACCTTAATGTTGTTGGGGCCACTGCTCTACCATCGATTGGGCGGGAGATGCTCGAGGCCGAAAAAATAGACTTGATGTTTTTGGATTTGTCCCTACCACAGGCAGATGGATTTGAGTTCCTTTCTTCTCTGGCTTCTCCCCCCGTAACTATCGTTACAACAGCTTATCCTAGCCGCGCAGTGCAAGGGTTTGACTTGGGTGTAGCGGACTATTTGGTCAAGCCGATAACCTTTGACAGGTTTGGAATCGCGGTTTCCCGTGCGCAGGTATTTTTGAAAGAAAAGAAAGAGGAAAAATTAATTAAGATACCCTTGGGCGGTGGAAACTTTCAGAGGATTCGCGTTGGAAAAATTATTTTGCTTTGTGCAGACGGAGATTATGTCATTATTCGAACGGTTGGCGGAAAAACTCATGTGCCCGGCCCTCTTGGGGATTGGCAGAAGCTTCTTCCTGCAGAAAATTTCACGCGCGTCCATCGGAGCTTCATTGTTAATAAGCATTGGGTATCTAAGAAGATTGGACGAAAGCTGCTCGTTGATGGAGAAGAGGTTCCAATTGGTCGCACTTTCCTCAGGAGCATCGATTTCTGACCTAGGCCGTGTTGACAAAAGGGATTCACCGGCAGCGCTGAACGTGTTTCAAGCTGATGTCTGCGATGGAGACCAGCTTGGCACGAGACCTTATGTCGGACGAAGAATGGGTATTCTTTGAGCGTTTCATCCTTTCTGCCCGCGGCCCGAACGGACGCAAACCGGCCAACCACCGGCTTGTTCTTGATGGGATATTCTGGATTGCCCGGACCGGCGCGCCATGGCGCGATCTGCCGGAAGAGTTTGGCAAGTGGTCGAGCGTCTACCGCCAGTTCCGGCGCTGGACGCTGGCGGGGCTCTGGGAGGAGATCATGGACGCCCTGAACCGTGCCAGACGCCCTGCAAATGATCGACAGCACCGTGATCCGGGCCCATCATCAGGCAGCGGGTGCTAAAGGGGGGACTCCACGACAGGGTTTCGGGCTCTCTAGAGGTGGCTTCACGACCAAGGTCCACCTCCTCGTCAATGCGCATGGTCTGCCCATGAGGACAGAGGTCCCGCCGGGCCAGACATCCGACTATCTCGGTTTCGATCTGGTCATGGCCGACAACCTGCCCAGCCCCAGCGTGTTGCTGGCGGATCGTGGCTATGATGGCGACAGCATCAGGGCGAAGCTGAATGCGCGAAACGTCCTGCCCGTTATCCCAATGCGAGAACCCCGTAAGAAGCGTATCGGTGTCGACCGCTCGCTTTACCGCCTGCGCAACCTGGTCGAGCGCTGCTTCAACAAACTAAAGAATGCCCGCCCCGTGGCTACTCGCTACGACAAAACCATGGAAAGCTTTCTGGGCTTCATCGACATAACATCCGTCCGGCTTTGGCTCAGACAATTGTCAACATGACCTAGCGAGGCCGCAGAGAAAGTCCGCTGTGTTCCGCACCGCTGACGTTCGAAGGTGGTCGGCAGCTGCACCTGCGGCGAAGGTCAGCTCTTCTTATTGCGCCTGCGGCATGGATCGCCCGCAAAGTCGCAAGATCTGTCGACTTTGCAAAAGTCACTTCCCGCGCAAAGGTGCCGTTAGCTGTGCGCTATCATGGGTTTAGATGATTGCGGAGAGGGCAGGTAGGATACGGCGGTTGCTCGCTCCCGCAACCAATATTACCAAAACATAACAAATACTTACAGCCGCCTCCGGGCGGCTTCCTGCGTTTGGGACAAGCCGAGCTGAAAGCACTACGGATGTAAACAGAGCCAAGAGAGGCCCTATGCTGCACCAACACCAACCCGCAGCGCGTCCAGCTGAAGTGGTCCCAGCAAACTGGACAACGGGTTAAGGTATATCCCAAACCTTTGAAGGGATACGAGAATGGCGAAACGCCGGAAGTTTACGGACCAGTTCAAGGCGAAGGTGGCGCTGGAAGCGCTGCGTGGCGACAAGACGATCTAGGAGATCACGGCGCAGCATCAGGTACATCCGAACCAGGTCAGCACGTGGAAACGCCAAGCGGTCGAGGGGGTGGCTGATGTGTTTGCCCGTGGCGGTAAGCCAGAGGGGCCGACCGAGGCCGAGATCAAGGAACTCCATGCCAAGATCGGGAGGCTGGCCGTCGAGAACGATTTTTTGTCCGAAGGGCTAAAGCGGTGAGCCCGGAGAAGAAACGCGCGATGATCAAACGGGAACACCCTGAACTGAGCATCAGCCAGCAATGCAAGCTGGTCCGGCTCAGCCGGTCTGCGTTCTATAGCACGCCTGTCGGCATCGATGCTGACACTCTGGCGATGATGAAAGAGATCGATCGGGTGTTCACCGGATACCCGTTCTTCGGGTCGCGCCAGATCGCGGCCTATCTGCGAAGAGAAGGCACGGTCGTCGGGCGGCACCGCGTCAGGCGGCTGATGGCCAAGATGGGCCTGGAAGCGATCTACAAACGTCCCAGAACCAGCCAGCCGCATCCCCAGCATCCGGTCTATCCGTATCTGCTGAGAAAGATGCAGATCGACCGGCCGAACCAGGTCTGGTGCGCCGATATCACCTTTGTGCCACTGCGCAACGGCTTCCTGTATCTGGTGGCGATCATGGATTGGGCGTCGCGTAAGGTTCTGAGCTGGCGGCTCTCGAACATGATGCACGCCGACTTCTGCGTCGATGCCCTGAACGAGGCCATCGCCAAACACGGACCGCCCGAGATCATGAATACGGATCAAGGCAGTCAGGTCACCGGTTCGGCCTGGATCACGACGCTGGCCGAGGCGGGTGTGCGCATCTCGATGGACGGTCGAGGCCGCTATCTCGACAACATCTTCATCGAACGGTTGTGGCGGTCATTGAAGCAGGAGGCGATCTATCTCGAGGAGATCAGCGACGGCTTCCAGGCCAGACGTGCCGTTAAGAATTGGATGGCATTTTACAACGCCGAGCGACCCCATTCCGCGCTTGATCGGCAAACGCCCGACGACCCATATTGGTCCGGCTCGCAAGAGCAAAGAGCAGCGTGAAACCTAAAACCGATACACCTTAGCGAAGCTGCAAAACTGTCCGAAATACTGGGACCACTTCAATGCTTTTGCATCGGGCCCGGTTCTGTTAACGTTGGCTTAACAAAAAAAACGCCATAGGCAGGCAGTCGAGCATATGCACACAGGCTTTCGAGGCACCTACGTAATTTCGTGGGGGCAGACCGAGGTTGACGGTCTGCCGGGCGCGCCGGTATCCGCCGTCGCGACTGGGGCCAGTTGGCGGTGGGGCGGAGCGCCCTTGCGTGTTGACGGGCCGGGGAGCCTTCTGCAGTTGGAACCGAGCGATAGAGCGCGCGATTTGCGGCGCAGCGCGGCGCGCAGCGTGCGTCGATTGGTGGGGCTGGCGATAAATCCCAAGGCTGACGAAACGGGTTCGCAGGCTGCAGAGGCCGACGCCGGGACGGTGCTGCGGGACCGCCATTTTGTGGTCACGGACGGGCTGCGCAATTACACTGTCACCCTGATCGAGGTGGGGCGGGGGCAACGTCCGTTGTTGATGTTCGTGGATAGTCACCCTCCGCAGGATACTGATCTCTGGATTGTAGATGTGCGGCTTGAGGGCTGCGACCGGGCGAATGTGACGTCCCATACCGGGGTGATCTGTTTTACGCCCGGCACGATCTTGCGGACGCCCGCAGGCGGGGTGCCGGTCGAACATTTGCAGGAAGGGGATTGGATCCAGACCCGCGACAGTGGTGCCCAGCAAATCCAGTGGATCGGTGCGCGGCGGATGACGGGCGCGCGCCTGTTTGTGGCGCCTGAGCTGCGTCCGGTGCGGATCAGGGGCGGCGCGCTTGGCATGCAGCGGCCGGATGCGGATCTTCTGGTCTCCCCCAGCCACCGCATGTTGTTGCGCGGGCCGCATGTGCAAAGCCTGTTCAACACCTCCGAGGTGCTGGTTGCGGCGCGGGATCTGATCAACGGGCGCGATATTGCCGTTGATACCCAGTTGCGCGAGGTCACTTATATCCATCTGTTGCTGTCGGATCATCAGGTGCTTTGGGCAAATGGGGTGGAGACGGAGAGTTTCCATCCGGCCCAGGCCGCGCTGAGCGCGCTGCGCTGCGAAGACCGGGCGCGCCTGTTGCAGGTGCTGCCGGGTCTGGAGGTGGATCCGATGCGCTATGGCGATTTTGCGCGTCGCAATCTGAGCCAGCCGGAGGCGGCCATCCTGCGTCACGCTGCCGCCTGATCCATCGCGGATCTGAGGCGACGGATCCTTGGATATTGCCTCGTTTTTCGGCGCAGAGCATGGCGCCCGAAAAGCTGGTTGACTCTCTCCAGCCCTCGTCTATACACGCGGCTTCATTGGTGTTGGTGGCTCCCGCAAGGGAATGCCTGTCATGCCCGAAGCGCGCGAGTGCGTGCAACGCGGAGCAAGAGGACAACGCCCTTCGATGCAGCCATCTGGTTGCGATATACACTGAAGGAGATCAGCCGTGACCAAACGCACGTCTGCCAAGTACAAAATTGACCGCCGTATGGGCGAAAACATCTGGGGCCGTCCGAAGTCCCCGGTGAACCGTCGTGAATACGGCCCCGGCCAGCACGGTCAGCGCCGCAAGGGCAAGCTGTCCGATTTCGGTATCCAGCTGCGCGCCAAGCAGAAGCTGAAAGGCTACTACGGCGACCTGACCGAGAAGCAGTTCCGCCGCATCTACTCCGAAGCTGAGCGTGTAAAAGGCGACACCGGTGAGAACCTCATTGGTCTGCTGGAACGCCGCCTGGACGCGGTTGTTTACCGTGCCAAGTTTGTTGCAACCGTTTTTGCGGCTCGTCAGTTCGTGAACCACGGTCACGTGCTGGTCAACGGCAAGCGCGTGAACATCCCCTCCTACCGCGTAAAGGAAGGCGATGTGATCGAAGTTCGCGAGAAGTCCAAGCAAATGACCGCGCTGCTGGAAGCTGTTCAGCTGGCAGAGCGTGACGTGCCTGACTACGTTGAAGCCGACCACTCCAAAATGACCGCCACCTTCGTGCGCGCACCGGGCCTGTCCGACGTGCCGTACCCGGTTGTCATGGAACCGAACCTGGTCGTCGAATTCTACGCCAAGAACTAAGTCCTGTCCCAACCGGACAAGACAGAGAAGGGGCTGCCATCGGGCGGCCCCTTTTTTTCGTTTGAGGGCCATTGCTGCGGTTTCGGCTGTCCAACGGCCGCGCCGCCCGGCATGCACCGTTGGCATTAGCGATTGTCAGCGGCCCCCTCGCAGACCTATCCTGCCCCCAGAGGCCCGTTCAGAGGCCATGGAACAGGAAGGTAGACGATGAAGATGACCCGTATTCTGGGGTTGGCTGCGATGGCGGCTGTGACGGCAACATTGACATGGGCGGCCCCCCTGCGCCTGACACCGGCGGATCCGCAGCCCCGCGGGCTGAAGCCCGGCCTGTCGGTGCGCTATGCCTATCCCGATGATGTAAAAACGCTGCGCAGCGCCGCCAAGGCGCTGGAAGCCGGTGCAGAAGTTGGTCCACCGCTCAAAGGGCTGGACTATCGCGATACCAGCGTTGGGCAGAAGGCGCTGACCTCGAAACGCTCCGAGAATGTCGCGGCGGATATTCGCGGCTATGTGCGGTTTGATGCACCGGGCATCTATACCATTGATTTTCTGACCAATGACGGGATGCGCGCGGTGATCGGCGGCAAGGTTGTCGGCAAGTTTGATGGTCGCCAGACCTGTCAGGAGACCTTTGCCCAGAAGGTGGAAGTGCCCAAAGCGGGCTGGTATCCGCTGCAGGTGCTGTATTTCCAGCGGTTGAACACCTCTTGCCTGCATATGCGGATGGGGCCGGAAGGCAGCCGTGTCACCTGGATGCCGAACAAGGCCTTCGGCAGGTAACTGCGGGCGGCGATCATGATGCCGCGGGGGTGATGCCCGCCGCTACAATGGCAGCGGGCGTCCTTCAGCGATGGCTTCCATCGCGAAATATGAGGTGACGCTGTCCAGCTCGACCCCTTCGATCAGGCGCTGGTAGACTTTGTCGTAACTCGCCATATCTTCGGTCACCACCTTGAGCTGATAGTCGTAATCCCCGCCGATACGGTGGAAATCGACCACCTCGGGGATGGTCAGTACATGGCGGCGAAAGGTCTGCAGCCAGTCCGCGGAATGATGCCGTGTGCGCAGCATGACAAATACCACCAGATCCAGCCCCAGCTGTTTGCGGTCCAGCCGGGCGGTGGTGCCCTGCATCAGGCCGCTTTCCCCGAGGGTTTTCAGCCGCCGCCAGCAGGCGTTCTGAGACAGGCCGACTTGTTCCGCCAGATCGCGTTGAGAGAGGCTTGCGTCACGTTGCAGCGCGCGCAGTAGGGCAAGGTCGATGTGGTCCAGCTTATGCGTCATGGCGCCATCATAGGCAGGGGGCAAACGGGAGTTCAATCGCTCAGTGTTGCGGTGCTGCCCGGGAGCGGACACCTGCAACCGAAAGCGGGACGTCTTGCCGCTTTCCCATTGCGGTCAAGGTGGTTATTACGAAGCGGCATCTAAGGAGCATCTATCATGACCCACATCGCGCCGCAGCCTGGCATTCTGGATATCGCTCTCTATGAGGGTGGGGCTGCCCATGTGAAGGGGATGAGCAATGTGACCAAGCTCTCCTCCAATGAAAACCCGCTTGGGCCAAGCCCGAAAGCCATTGAGGCAATGCAGGCGGCGGTTTCCCAGATGCATCGATATCCAAGCTCGGATCACAGTGGCCTGCGGCAGGCCATCGGGGAGGTCTACGGCCTGCCGATGGAGCAGATCATCTGCGGCGCGGGCAGTGACGAGATCATCACCTTTCTCTGTCAGGCCTATGCGGGGCCGGGCGATGAGGTTTTGTTCACCGAGCATGGCTTCGCCATGTACCGCATCAGCGCGCTTGCTGCCGGGGCGACACCAGTTGAGGTGGCGGAGCGCGATCGTGTCACAGATGTTGACGCCTTGCTGGCAGGTTGCACGGAGCGCACGCGGCTGGTGTTCATCGCCAATCCGAACAACCCCACAGGCACTATGATCGGCACTGCTGATCTGGCGCGTCTGGCGGATGGTCTGCCCAAGGGTTCGATTCTGGTGCTTGATGGGGCCTATGCGGAATATGTCGAAGGGTATGACGCCGGTGCCGCGCTGGTGGCCAGCCGCGACAATGTTGTGATGACACGCACGTTCTCCAAGATCTACGGACTGGGCGGCGCGCGGGTTGGCTGGGGCTATGCGCCAAAGCCAATCATCGACGTGCTGAACCGGGTGCGGGGACCATTCAACCTCTCCTCTACGGCGCTGGCCGGGGCCGAAGCTGCGGTGCGCGATACCGACTATACGGAGCACTGCCGTAAGGAAAACGCCAAATGGCGGAGCTGGCTGGCGGAGGCGCTTGCGGAACTGGGCATCCCCTCTGATACTTCCTGCGCCAACTTCATTTTGGCGCGGTTTTCCAGCCCGGAAGAGGCCGACGCCTGTGACACATTCCTGCAGTCGCGCGGGCTGATCGTGCGCCGGGTTTCGGGGTATAAGCTGCCAGCAGCGCTGCGGATCACCGTTGGGGATGAGGCCGCCTGCAAAGCGCTGGTTAAGGCGATGAAAGCGTTCAAGGATGGCGCAGCATGAGCGCGCCGATCTACAGCCGCATCGCGCTGATCGGTCTTGGCCTGATCGCCTCCTCGATGGCGCATGCCATTCGCCGCGGCGGGCTGGCGGGCGAGATCACCGGCTATGCTCGCAGCGCCGAGACCCGCGAAACCGCACGTCGGATCAACCTGTGCGATCGTGTCTGCGATTCAGCTGCGGAGGCGGCGCAGGACGCTGATCTGGTTGTGCTCTGTGTGCCTGTTGGGGCGATGGATGCTGTGATGGCGGACATTGCGCCAGTGCTGAAACCCGGTGCCACGGTTTCCGACGTGGGGTCGGTCAAACGTCATGTGATTGACGTGGTGCAGCCGCATATCCCGGAGGGGGTGCATTTTGTGCCCGCGCACCCCTTGGCCGGGACGGAACATTCCGGGCCAGAGGCCGGGTTTGCCGAGCTTTATGACAATCGCTGGTGCCTGCTGGTGCCGGTGGAGGGCAGCGATCGTGCGCCGGTGGACCGCCTGCGGCAGCTTTGGGAGGGGATGGGCGCCAATGTTGATGAGATGGATGCCGATCACCATGATCTGGTTCTGGCTGTCACCTCCCACGCGCCGCATCTGATCGCCTATACGATGGTTGGGGTCGCCGACGATCTGCGCCGGGTGACCGACAGTGAGGTGATCAAATATTCGGCTGCGGGGTTCCGGGACTTTACCCGGATTGCGGCTTCCGATCCGACCATGTGGCGCGATGTCTTCCTGACCAACAAGGATGCGACGCTGGAAATATTGGGTCGCTTCACGGAGGAGTTATTTGCGCTGCAGCGGGCGATCCGCACCGGAGACGGCGAGCATCTGCACCAGTATTTCACCCGCACCCGCGCCATCCGCCGTGGCATTATTGAGGCGGGGCAGGATACTGCCGCACCAAACTTTGGCCGCGAGACCACATCATGAGACGCGGCTGGGCGGCGGGACTGCGGGCTCTCTCAATCGCAGCTGGGCTGACCGCCCTGATCGCTGCCAGCGCGGGGGCCACGGCAGCCAATGCACCGGAGCGTTCCCTACGGCCCACTGCGCGCCCCGATCTGGTGTCAGGCGCGACAGTGGCGGCTGCTGTGCTCCCTGTCACGGCAGAGCTGCGGCCTCAATCGCGCCCGCAGTCGGAGCAGGCTATCGCCCTGGCCGCGTTGAGCCTGCCGCTGATGCCCGCAGGGCCCGATGCCTCTCTGCGTCCGCATTTGCGCCCCGGTGATTTGGCGGAGAAGATCCTGTTTGGCAAACGCAAACGCCGCAAGACCTCTGTCTGCGGTGATATCGACATTCAGGGCAGTAAGGTTGGCACGGTGCCCGGTCGACTGAACGGTTGCGGGGCAAAGAATGCCGTGCGCGTGCGCTCGGTCGCGGGGGTGACGCTCAGCCAGCAGTCGGTGATGACGTGTGACACGGCACGCGCGCTCAAGAAATGGGTCGAGCGGGATGTGATCAAGGCCTTTGGCCGCCGTGACAAAGTGGTCTCCATGCGGGTGGCTGCGCATTATTCCTGCCGCACCCGCAACAACCGTCCGGGGGCCAAAATCTCCGAACACGGGCGCGGCAAGGCGATTGATATCTCAGGCTTTGTTCTGGAGAGCGGCAAGGTGATTACCGTGCTGAAAGGCTGGACCGCGCGTGCCACGCGCAAGGGGCTGCGCAAGATGTGGAAAGGCGCCTGTGGTCCATTTGGCACCGTGCTGGGGCCGCTGTCAGATCGCTACCATCTGGACCATTTTCATCTGGATGTGGCGCGCCATCGCGGCGGTCCTTACTGTCGTTAACGCAGGATCAGACGGGGCGCCGGGCCAATTGGCAGCGGCCCGAGGGCAACATAGCCGGATTTCAGCGTTAGCGGCAGATCAAGGTCCCGGTGATTTCCGCCAAGACCGGCGAAGACCTGCAGCACCTGTTCAATGCCCGCGCGAACGCCGGGCGGCAGGTTGCCGAGCGGTCTCTGCCATTTGCAGAATGTCTTGCCAGTTCTCGACCTGCAGCGCGAGGTTGCCCTCCGGCAGGCCGGTTTCATCAAGGCTGATATCCCCCGTGGCTTTGATCCGCATCGGTCCCCAGCGGGCTTCGGCGAGGTGGAGTGTGATATTGCGGGGTTGCGGGCGACGCAGTTCAATCGCGTTGCGGTCCCAGTGCGTGTCGAAGGTGACCGTCATCTCGGCAACGACCGTTTCCAGCCGTTCGGGCAGCCCCTCTGTGGAGGCCAGACGTTGGCGCAAGAGCGGAGGTGGCGTCAGGCCGATCCCTTCTGTGCGGATCTGGTAGCGGTTTGGCGTGTCGGTCTGAGCCATCTCCAGCACAAAGGCCTGCCCACCAAGGTCGGTGTTGTCCTCACTCCGTACCGTCCAGGGGCCAGCGGTGATGTGTAGTTGTTCCAGTTCTCGTGCGGATCCGGGGGCCAATTGCACATCTGCCTGCAGCCCGTCCGCCTGAAGGATCGCCGTCTTATCAAAATAGGACAGCCGCTGTGGTGTCTGCGGCAGATGCAGTGACAGGGTGCCGGGCCAGAGTGCCAGGCTGCGGATATCCAGCCAGTCGGCACGCCATGCGGTGCCGGTGCCGGGGTCGGCGAGGGTAGGGGTGGTGATCCGGTGATGATGATACAGCGGAAAGCCCGAGGTGCGCAGCGACCCGTAATCGGCCTGCCAGCCCTGACGCTGTTGTTCGGCAAACCAACCATCAAGCCCCTGACGCAGGCCCCAGCCCGCAACGGCCCAGTAAAGACTCCAGACGCAGGCGGCTATCAACAGCAGTTTTGTCCATCGGATCATCATTCGGCCTCTTTTCTGGACGTTGGATTTGATGTTTATAGACCGCGATCAAAAAAGGGCCAGCGTCATGACCATGTGGGTATTTGGATACGGATCTTTGTTGTGGAACCCGGGCTTTCCGGTGGCCCGCCGCGAAGTCGCGACGCTGCCGGGCTATGCCCGGTCATTCTGCATGAAATCCATCCATCATCGCGGCAGCGAGGAGAAGCCGGGGCTGGTTCTGGCATTGGACGCGATAGATGGCGCGGCCTGCACCGGGATCGCGCTGGCGGTTGAGGCGGGCCACGAGGAACAGACATTGCAGGAGCTGCGGGCGCGGGAGCTGATCTCCTCGGCCTATGTGGAGAAAGATCTGACCGTCCAGCTGGCCAGCGGGGGGGACGTGACCGCGGTCACCTATGTGATTGACCCGGACCACAATCAATATTGCGGCGGCATCAGTCTGGAAACTCAGGCGCGGATCATTGCGGAGGCGGTGGGCGGACGTGGCCCCAATACCGAATACCTCTTCAATACCGCGGAGCATCTGGCCGAGATCGGGTTGCGCGATGCCGATTTGGATTGGCTGTCGGCGCGTGTGCGGGATCTTGCATCATAAAGCCTTGGCTCTTTTGAGGTTTTGCCTATAGGCTCCGGTTCTGCAAGAGCACCAAAAAAGTGTCAGGAGCCACAGACCATGGCGCAGCCAGACCGCGAAAGCAGGCCGCAGTTTTCCCAACCGGTACGCCAGATCATCATGATGCTGATTGCCCTTGGGTTGTCAGGGTTCGGGGCCTTTGTGGCGCTGCCGCGGGTCCTGCCGGTGTTTGAGGCCAATCCCTGGCTCAACGGGTTTATCCTGCTGGTGTTTGTCTTTGGTGTGATGGCCTGTTTCTGGCAGGTGCTGCAGCTGATCGGTTCGGTGCGCTGGATCGAAGGGTTCGCCGCCGGTGTGACCAGTGACGATGATCGCCCGCCGTCGATGCTGGCGCCGCTGGCCTCTCTGCTGCGCTCACGCGGGGCGCGGATGCAGCTTAGGTCCTCGTCGACCCGCTCGATCCTGGATTCCGTTGCCACGCGGATCGATGAAGAGCGCGAAATTACGCGTTATATCGTGAACCTACTGATTTTCCTTGGCCTGTTGGGAACCTTCTACGGTCTGGCCACCACAGTGCCTGCGGTGGTTGACACCATCCGCAGCCTTGCCCCGCAGGAAGGGGAAGAGGGCATTGCGGTGTTCAATCGGCTGATGACCGGGCTTGAGGCGCAGCTGGGTGGCATGGGCGTTGCCTTTGCCTCATCATTGCTGGGGCTGGCAGGATCGCTGATTGTCGGCTTGCTGGAGCTGTTTGCAGGCCATGGTCAGAACCGGTTCTACCGCGAGCTTGAGGAATGGCTTTCCTCCTTCACGCGGGTCAGTTTCTCATCCGGCGAGGAGACAGGCGGTGGTGACAACAGCGCGCTTGCCGGGGTGCTGGACAGTATGACCGAGCAAATGGATGCGCTGCAGGCGATGTTTGTCCAATCCTCCGAAGGGCGCGCCGGGGTGGATCAGAAGCTGTCCGCGCTGGTTGATGCGATCACGGATATGAACCGGCGGCAGGATCAGTCCGAAGGCACCGCGCGCGCGCTTGAGCGGGTGGCTGTCGGGCAGGAGGCTTTAACCGAGCTGATGCGTGCTCAGGGGGATGTTGGGCTGGACGCCGAAAGCCGGATGCGGCTGCGCTCCATCGATGTGCAGATGCTGCGTATTCTTGAGGAAATCTCCGCCGGTCGTCAGGAAAGCCTGGCCGAGTTGCGCAAAGATATCGACCTCTTGGTCAAGGCCTTTGCCAGACCGCGTGGATTGGGCCGCAGCGCGCGCGGGTCCGAGGATTAAGCCATGGCCCTGTCACGTCGCACCGGACAGCGTTTTCAGGCCTCGATCTGGCCGGGATTCGTAGATGCGATGACCGGGTTGCTGCTGGTCCTGATGTTTCTCCTGACTATTTTCATGGTGGTCCAATTTGTCCTGCGGGAGACGATTTCCGGGCAGGAAAGCCAGCTGGATGAGCTGGCAGCGGAAGTCGGGGCGCTCGCTGATGCTCTCGGCCTCGAAGAGCGTGCGAACAGCCAATTGCAGGCGCGTCTTGGGGCGCTGTCGGCCACGCTTGGAACCACCCAGGGTGCGTTGGAAACTGCAGAAGCAGACCTTGCAGCTGCGCGAGGCGAGATCAGCGATTTTGAAGCGCAGGTCGCCCAGTTGCTGCTGCAACAGCAGGACGCCAACGCTACCATTCGTGATCTGACCGCAGAGCGCGCAGCGCTGCAGGCGGCACAGAGCGATCTGGAAGGGGAGCGGGATACGCTGGCGCAGGCTCTTGCGGCCAGTCGCGATGAAATTGATGCCCAGACAGAGGCTGCGCGTCTTGCCGCAGCCAAGCGGGAGGCGCTGGAAGCGCTTGTTGCCGACCTCGAAGGGCAGGCGTCTGAGGCAAGTGCAGCAGTCTCGCAATTGGAGACGGAGCTAACCGATGCCGAGGCGGCGCGTCTTGCCGAGGCGGCTGCCGCAGAGGCGCTGCGAAATCGCTTGAAGACGGCAGACGCAGAATTGACGGCGATGACACTGGCGCTGGAAGAACAGCGTCAGGCGGCTGAAGATACGCTGACATTGCTGGCGGCAGCGGAAACCGCCAAGGGGCAACTGGATGCGCAGCTGGCGGACGTCTTGGAGAAGCTAGACGTCGCGAAGGCCACTAACGCGGACCGTGACGCATTGGCCGAGCGCCTGACCCGCGTTCTGTCGCAGTTGGAAACCACGCAGACCAGTGCGGATGCACAGGTTGCCGCGCTGCAGGCAGAGCTGGAGCAGCTGCGCGAGAGCCGCGACGCGGCAACGTCTGAGCTGGAAAGCACGGCGACAGCACAGGCCGAGACGGAACAGCGTCTGCTGGAGGCCCTGTCTAAGCTGGAACAGGCCAATGCAGCAGCTGCTGACCGGGAGGTGCTGCAACAACGCCTGCTGGCGGCGCTGACTGAGGGCGAAGAGCGCGCCGCGGAAACCGCAGATCTGGCCAGCCTCGCCGAACAGCGCGCGGCCCTCTTGGCGCAGGCCCGCGAGAGCCTCAGCACGGAGCAGGCGGTTTCGGAGGAGGCGCAGCGACAGACGGCACTTCTCAACCAACAGGTTGCGGCGCTGCGAGAGCAGCTCGGCGGGTTGCAGGCGCTGTTGGATGACTACAAGGCCCGCGACGCCGCTCAATCGGTGCAGATGCAAAATCTCGGTCAGGATCTGAACGCCGCACTGGCGCGGGCCGCAGCGGAGGAACGTCGCCGCCGTCTGCTGGAAGAAAGTGAGCGCAAGCGACTGGAAGCCGAAGCAGAGCAGCTGAGCAGCAAGGCCCAGGATCTGGAGCAATACCGCTCGGAATTCTTTGGCCGCCTGCGGGATGTACTTGGCAATCAGGAGGGGGTGCGGATTGAGGGCGATCGCTTTGTCTTTGCCTCTGAGGTGTTGTTTGCGCCGGGGAGCGCGGATCTGTCACCGGCCGGGCGGGCCGAGATTGGCAAGGTCGCCGGTATCCTGCAGGCGGTTGCGGCCGCAATCCCGCCCGAGATTAACTGGATCATCCGTGTGGACGGTCACACGGATGATACGCCGCTTGGTATCCACCCGAAATTTGCCGACAACTGGGAGCTGAGCCAGGGCCGCGCCCTGTCGGTTGTACGCTATATGGTGCAGGCGCTGGGCATCCCGCCCGAGCGCCTGTCTGCCAATGGGTTTGGCGAGTATCAGCCGGTGAACCCTGCACAGACCGCAGCGGCCCGGGCGCAAAATCGCCGGATTGAGCTGAAGTTCACCGAACGCTGACGGGGCTATGTTATCGCCTTGGCGCTTTGCCCTCTGGTCCCGCAGTCGCGAGCGCTGAGCGTTGTTTTCGCCTCGCTGAAAGGCGGGATATCAGCGCCTTCGCCTCGGTCGGTGGTTCCTGCTCAATCCGCCTGTAGTTGCTGCCATCTCGCTGACGCGTCAGCAGACCGCAGGAAATCATGGTCCGGCGCAGGGTCGCGGGGTCCTGAACTCATGTTCTGCCAGCAGGATCCTGTTCACCTCCGTCTCGCTTAGCAACGTGTCAGGCGGGAACACCGCCCATAGACCAAAGAGCGCAAGCGTCTGTACCGCCCGGCGGGAAGGCCAGCGCAGCAGTCGTCCTGAAGCGTCAAATTGGGTGAGTGTGCGTTCAATCAGCCGGTGGTCGGCGGGGGCGGCCGTGTTGGCCTGCGCCAAACGTCCGGCAGCGGCCTGAACGGCGCGCTGGTGTTGCAGGTTCTGAAACCCGGCCGCGCGCGCCAGCATATTCATCAGCGTCAGGTGGGGCGGGCTGGCCTCCCCCAGTTGACGGGCCAGAGCGCGGGAGAAATGCGACAGGTCATCGACCTGTAAGGGAAGAGATTTGCGGGTCATATTGCATCCAATTGGCGCCCGTCCTGGTCGTTGGTCGCTGGCTTGACGACGCGGCGCCATGTGCAATGGAAACCGTTCGATTGGATGGCAGGTTTAGCTCTCCCATGCGGGAGCAGCGACGCCTCGGTGTCTGCCGACCGTGACCCTAGCCTAGCGGGTACGTCAGGCGAGGCCAAGAGGTTTTGGTCTAGTCCACCGTCATGTCCTGCTGGTGCTGATCAATGACCTCTCCGTCGCGCATCAGCGTCGCTGTGGCGATGTAGCGACCGGGGAACAGCCCGGCACCGCGGACCCTCTTGCCAGATGCGCGGAACAATTGCGCCTGGGTCTTCTCCAGCCGCTCTGTCTGCTCCAGGAAGGGGCCGCCAGGCCCGTCGATCCGCAGCATCAGCTGATCGCCACTGCGCGCCCCGAAGGCATAGGCCCAAAAGACCAACGCGCCTGATCCGGCGGGCAGGGGGGCCTGATCTGCGGTCCCGGCCTTGATCGCGGCGAACTTCGGGACATGATCGGCAAACCCACTGCCGAGAAACCCGCCAGCCTGATAGGTGATGTCGTCTGCCCAGAGCGGTTGACCGATATCAGATCCGCAACCCTGCTCCATGCGGGGGCCGAACGGATCAACCGTCTTGCCATCCTTGCGCACAGAGAGGTGCAGGTGCGGGAACTGGGTGTTGCCGGAAAGGCCGATCTCCCCCAGAGGGGTGCCTGCGGTCACCTTGTCGCCGGATTGCACAAGAATGGAGCCGCGTTTCATGTGGCAGTATTGGGTTTCCCAGCCGTCGCCATGGCGCAGCAGAACCCCGTTGCCGCATTCGCGCCCCTCTATGGCCGGATCGCCGGGGCCGGTGGAATAGCGGTCTTCCATCCCGTCGCGGCTGCCAACCACGGTGCCGTCTGCGGCAGCGAAAACGGTGACGCCAGCGTCCATGTCGCTGAGGTAGGGCAGGGCAATGTCAGTCCCTTTGTGCCCATCGTAGGTAAGCGGATTGCAGGTAAAATCCTGTGTCGCCTAGCCCCAAAGCGCGGTCGACATATTGCTGGATCTGGCAGCTGTCACCCAAGGTGCAGTCGACGGGCCAATCCAGAACAAGATCGCTCGCCGCGACGGGCGCGGCGAGCGATGAGATAAATGCCAAAGGCAGGAGCCGCATGGGGTTACTCAGCCGTCAGAAGGGGCGGCTTGTCTCCAGAGATGCGCGGTTTGGCTGGGCCTTCGATCCGGAGATCCAGTTTGCCATCCTTGATGCCGACCTTGACAAGACCACCTTTGGCGAGTTTGCCGAACAGCAGCTCCTCAGCCAGCGGCTTCTTGATGTGCTCCTGAATGACGCGGCCCAGGGGACGGGCACCCATCCGGTCATCATAGCCCTTGTCCGCCAACCATTCGGCGGCCTTGCGGGTCAGCTCGATCGAGACGTTACGATCCATCAGCTGGGCTTCCAACTGCAGAACGAATTTCTCGACAACCTGCAGGATCACATCCTTGGGCAGCGGTGCGAAGGAGATGACCGCGTCCAGACGGTTGCGGAATTCCGGCGTGAACGTCCGCTCAATCGCAGCGGTGTCCTCGCCCTCGCGCCGGTCACGGCCGAAGCCGATGGCAGCCTTCGCCTGCTCAGATGCGCTCGGCGTTGGAGGTCATGATCAGCACCACATTGCGGAAATTCACCGTGCGACCGTTGTGGTCGGTCAGCTGGCCATTGTCCATCACCTGCAACAGGATGTTGAAGACGTCCGGGTGGGCCTTCTCGATTTCATCAAGCAACAGTACACAATGGGGGTGCTGGTCGACGCCATCGGTCAACAGGCCACCCTGATCAAAGCCGACATAGCCCGGAGGCGCGCCGATCAAGCGGGAGACCGCGTGTTTCTCCATATATTCCGACATGTCGAACCGCAGCAGCTCCACACCAAGCGTATCTGCAAGCTGTTTGGCCACTTCTGTTTTGCCGACACCGGTGGGGCCCGCAAAGAGGTAGTTGCCAATGGGTTTTTCCGGCTCACGCAGGCCCGCCCGCGCCAGTTTGATGGCGCTGGACAGGGCATCAATTGCGGCGTCCTGACCAAACACCACCCGCTTCAGCGAGCGCTCCAGATCCTTCAGCACTTCGGCGTCGTCTTTGGAGACATTCTTCGGCGGGATGCGGGCGATCTTGGCGACAACGGCCTCGATCTCCTTGACGCCGATGGTCTTGCGGCGCTTGCTCTCCACCACCAGATGCTGGGCGGCGCTAGGCCTCATCAATGACATCGATGGCCTTGTCCGGCAGTTTGCGATCATTGATGTAGCGGGCCGACAGTTCGACCGCAGATTTGATCGCATCGCTGGTAAAGCGGATGCCGTGATGGTCCTCGAAATAGGGTTTCAGCCCCTTCAGGATCTCGATGGAATCTTCGACCGAAGGTTCATTCACGTCGATTTTCTGGAACCGGCGCGACAGGGCGCGGTCCTTCTCGAAATGCTGACGGAATTCCTTGTAGGTGGTGGATCCCATGGTGCGCAGCTTGCCGCCCTGAAGCGCGGGCTTCAGCAGGTTGGAGGCATCCATTGCCCCGCCGGAGGTCGCCCCGGCGCCGATCACAGTGTGAATCTCATCGATGAAAAGCACCGCGTCGGGGTGATCTTCCAGCTCGGTCACCACGGCTTTCAGGCGTTCCTCAAAGTCACCGCGATAGCGGGTGCCTGCCAGCAGCGCGCCCATGTCGAGCGAGTAGATGGTGGTTTCCGACAGGGCCTCAGGGGTTTCACCAGCGACAATCTTGCGCGCGAGACCTTCGGCGATGGCGGTTTTGCCAACGCCGGGATCGCCGACCAGAAGCGGATTGTTTTTGCGACGGCGGCACAGCACCTGAATACAGCGCTCAACCTCGTGGCTGCGCCCGATCAGAGGGTCAATGTCACCCTCGCGGGATTTTTCATTGAGATCGACGCAGTATTTCGCCAGCGCGCTCTCTTTCTTGTCGCCCTCGGTGGTGGGCTGGGGTTCATCCTCGACCTCCGGAGAGCCGGAGACTGGGCGGGATTCACCGAAGGCCGGATCCTTGGCCACGCCATGGGCGATGAAATTCACCGCATCATAGCGGGTCATGTCCTGATCCTGCAGGAAGTAGGCGGCGTCGCTCTCACGCTCGGCAAAGATGGCCACCAGAACATTGGCACCCGTGACCTCGGTCCGGCCGGAGCTTTGAACGTGGATGGCGGCGCGTTGGATCACGCGCTGAAAGGCAGCGGTTGGAACCGCTTCTGAGCCGTCGATATCAGTGACCAGATTGGCGAGATCCTCATCGACAAATTCGACAAGGGTCGCGCGCAACTCGGTGAGGTCCACGCTGCAGGCGCGCATGACGCGCGACGCCTCGGGCTCGTCCAGCAGGGCAAGCAGCAGGTGTTCCAGGGTTGCGAATTCGTGACGCCGTTCGTTTGCCAGCGCAAGCGCGGCGTGAATGGCCTGTTCCAAAGTGCTCGAGAATGAAGGCACGGGCGTGCTCCTCTTGGTCTTGGGTTGGCGGTGAGGCTGCGGGACGGATGCCTAGCCTTCCACAGTCCAACCATGTCCTGATAGTATTAGAGTTTGGTTGATACGTGCCCGGCTTCAAGTTCTTTCTTGCAATTTCTTGTCACATTTATCGTGACTGTGCCGTGAAAAGGCGCCTGGCGCGCTCAAAACTTGTCCTTTCGCGCCCGGATTTCCGCAAACACCTCGGCGGCTGAGGCTCCCGCCATGCCAATCGCCTGTTTGAGGCTGTCGAGATGCGCCCGCAGGAAAGGGTTGGTGTCCAGTTCGTCCTGCAACTGCGAGGGCACGGTTGGCAGATCGTCCGCGCGGGCGGCATCAATGGCTTTGCAGCGGCGTTGCAGCGCGGCGTTGTCCGGCTCGATTGTAAGTGCGAACCGGGCATTGGACTGGGTATACTCATGGCCGGAATAGACCGTTGTGTCTCCCGGTAGGGCTGCGAGTTTCTGCAGGCTCTGCCACATCTGTTCGGGGGAGCCCTCAAACAAGCGCCCAGATCCCAGCGCCATCAGGCTGTCTGCGGTGAACACCGCGGCGGCATTTGGGATGTGAAAGGCGATATGGCCGATCGTATGCCCGGAAACATCCAGCACGCGGACGTCCTCGCCAAGGCAGGTGAAGCTGTCGCCCTCTGCCACTGCCAGATCCAGATCGGGCAGACGGTGGGCGTCAGCCTTGGCACCGACGATTTGCGGATCATAGGCAGCTTGCAGCTCCGCAACGCCATCAATGTGATCCCAGTGGTGATGCGTGAGCAGGATCTGGTCCAGCCCCCATCCACGCCGGTCCAGTTCGGCGCGAATGGCTGCGGCTTCGGGCGCATCGACCAGTGCGGTGTGACCGGTTTCGGCATTGTGCAGCAAAAAGGCATAGTTGTCGGAGAGACAGGGCAGGGTAACGATGTCAAGGGGCATGGTCATTCGCTTCTCGATGGGTAAACTGACGGCGACTGGCCTCAGATTGGCCCAAGCAACGGACGCCCGCAATGCATCTTGATGTTCAGGATCTGAGGAATTTCTATTATCGCAGCACCCTGGGACGGGCGGCGCAGGCGTCAATCCGTGGGCGGCTGCTGGAGTTGTGGCCCGAAGCGGCGGGACAGACAGTTGCAGGCTTTGGCTTTGCCGCGCCGCTGCTGCGCCCTTATCTGGCCGAGGCGCGGCGGGTGATTGCACTGATGCCGGGACCGCAGGGGGTGATGCAGTGGCCTGCGGGACTGCCCAATGTCTCGGTGCTCTGCGAGGAGACCGCTTGGCCGATTGAAACCGGACATGTCGACCGGCTGGTATTGCTGCACGGGCTTGAGACCTCGGATCGGCCGTCGCATCTTCTGGAGGAATGCTGGCGGGTGCTTGGTCCCGGCGGGCGGGCCGTGTTTGTTGTGCCCAACCGTGCTGGCCTTTGGGCGCGGTCGGATGTGACACCGTTCGGGTTTGGGCGGCCCTATACGCTCAGTCAGGTGGAAAATCAGCTGCGCTTGCATCAGTTCACCGTCGAGCGGCATTCTGCGGCGCTCTACCTGCCGCCCAGCCAGCGCCGCTTCTGGCTGAAATCCGGCCCGTTGTTCGAGCGTATGGGGGACCGGTTACCGGCGATGCTGGGGGGCGGGGTGTTTTTGGTCGAAGTGAGCAAGCAGGTGCATTCCCAGCGTGGTGAGATGACCCGGCTGCGACCGCCCAGTCCGATCCGGGTGCTGGAAGGGTTGTCCAACCCGATGCCGGAACCGGCCTGAACCTGCGCGGTGTTTCAGACGTGAGCATCGAGGCGGGTTTCTGCTCCGTTTGACCAAGGGTCGCCAGCGCAGGACGCTGCGTCGCGAGCGCCCTGGGCTGGACAGGCGGCGCAAATTCGGGCGGTCTCAAATAGGCAGGTCTTAATCTTGGCACGGCGAAGGGCGTGACGTTACGGGAGCCGGCGCTGGGCAGTTGGCGGCTTGATTCCCCGCTGATGGTTCAAAATCGCGCTTTCAGCGCTCATTTTCGACGGTTTGGAGGTTTTTTCACCTGCAAGGCGCGTTTTTTACTGATTTGGAATCGCAAAATTGACCCCTAAAGTTGGTTTTTTTGACGCATGTTCTGTCGTTTCATCGGGTGTTATCGTCTAATCATTTGAAAACGCTTGGAACTTCCTTTTTCACCCTGCCGTCCAAGGCAGTTGATAGGTTGCCAACGCTCTGCTACATCCACGCTGATTTTGACGCCCCACCAAATTGTGGGGAGACCTCACGCCCCCGGACGCCGCCTGCACTAGGTCAGCCAACCGGGGCCAATATCGGAAGGGTGGACGTGTCCGAACCAGCTTCGATCTCCGCAGGCATTGCCGCGCGCTATGCCACCGCGATCTTTGAGATCGCCGAAGAGAGCAAGGCGCTTGATAGCCTTGAAACCAGCATCAATGACCTGTCTGCCGCTTTGGCGGATAGCGAAGATCTCCGCGACCTGATCACGTCACCCCTGGTGTCGCGTCAGGAGCAGGGGACAGCGATCACCGCGATTGCCAAGAAAATGGGCCTGGACCCGGTTCTGAGCAATGCGCTGACGCTGATGGCCGAAAAGCGGCGCCTGTTCGTGGTGCCTGCGCTGCTTGACGCTCTGCGCGCACGCCTGGCCGAAACCCGTGGTGAGATCACCGCCGATGTCACATCGGCCAAGGCGCTGACCAAGACCCAGAGCGAAAAACTGGCCAAGACTTTGGCCGAGCGCACTGGCAAAAAGGTCGTAATCAATGCAACCGTCGATGAAAGCATCATTGGCGGTCTTGTCGTTAAAGTGGGCTCGAAGATGATCGACAACTCGATCCGCTCCAAGCTCAACTCCCTACAGAACGCAATGAAAGAGGTCGGATAAATGGGTATCCAAGCAGCAGAGATTTCTGCGATCCTGAAAGACCAGATCAAGAATTTTGGTCAAGAAGCTGAGGTGGCAGAGATTGGCCGCGTGCTGTCCGTTGGTGACGGTATCGCCCGTGTGTACGGTCTCGACAATGTCCAGGCCGGCGAGATGGTCGAATTCCCCGGCGGCATCATGGGCATGGCGCTGAACCTCGAAGCCGACAACGTCGGTATCGTTATCTTCGGCTCCGACCGTGACATCAAAGAAGGTGACACCGTCAAGCGCACCAACTCCATCGTGGACGTTCCCGCTGGCCCCGAGCTGCTGGGTCGCGTTGTCGACGGTCTGGGCAACCCGCTGGACGGCAAGGGCCCGATCAACGCGGCAGAGCGCAAAGTTGCTGACGTAAAGGCGCCCGGCATTATCCCGCGTAAATCGGTCCACGAACCGATGGCAACCGGCCTCAAGTCCGTTGACGCGATGATCCCGATCGGCCGTGGCCAGCGAGAGCTGATCATTGGTGACCGTCAGACCGGTAAAACCGCCGTTGCTCTGGACGCGATCCTGAACCAGAAAGTCTACAACGACGCCGCTGGTGATGATGAATCCAAGAAACTGTACTGTGTTTATGTTGCTGTCGGCCAGAAGCGCTCGACCGTGGCCCAGCTGGTGAAGAAGCTGGAAGAAACCGGTGCGATGGAATATTCGATCGTGGTTGCTGCAACCGCGTCCGAACCGGCCCCGATGCAGTTCCTGGCCCCCTATGCCGCGACCGCAATGGCCGAATACTTCCGCGACAGCGGCAAGCACGCGCTGATCATCTATGATGACCTGTCCAAACAGGCTGTGGCCTATCGCCAGATGTCCCTGCTGCTGCGTCGCCCGCCGGGCCGTGAAGCTTATCCTGGTGACGTTTTCTACCTCCACTCCCGTCTGCTGGAACGTTCCGCGAAGCTGAACGAAGAATTCGGTGCAGGCTCGCTGACCGCGCTGCCCGTCATCGAAACCCAGGGCGGCGACGTGTCCGCGTTTATTCCGACCAACGTGATTTCCATCACCGACGGTCAGATCTTCCTGGAAACCGAACTGTTCTATCAGGGCATCCGTCCTGCTGTGAACACCGGTCTGTCTGTTTCGCGTGTGGGCTCCTCCGCTCAGACCAACGCGATGAAATCGGTTGCTGGTCCGGTGAAACTGGAACTGGCTCAGTACCGCGAAATGGCGGCCTTTGCGCAGTTTGGCTCCGATCTGGACGCCGCCACCCAGCAGCTGCTGAACCGTGGTGCGCGTCTGACCGAGCTGATGAAGCAGCCCCAGTATGCACCGCTGACCAACGCAGAGATCGTCTGTGTGATCTTCGCAGGCACCAACGGCTACCTCGACAAAGTCGACGTAAAAGAAGTTGGCCGCTACGAGGCTGGCCTGCTGGCGCATCTGCGCAGCAAGCATCAGGACCTGCTTGACTGGATCACCACCGAAGATCCGAAGATCAAGGGTGACGCAGCCGACAAGATCAAAGCAGCTCTGGACGCGTTCGCAGCTGACTTCGCTTAAGGGGGGATCAGGCGTTGCCTAACCTTAAAGACCTTAAAAACAGGATCGCGTCGGTCAAATCGACCCGCAAGATCACCAAGGCCATGCAGATGGTCGCGGCTGCAAAACTGCGCCGCGCCCAAGAGGCTGCCGAGGATGCGCGTCCCTATGCCGAACGGTTCAACGCCGTTATGGCCGGGCTGGCCGCATCTGTCGGTGGCAGCGATTCTGCACCCAAGCTGCTTGCCGGCACCGGTAGCGACCAGGTTCATCTCCTGGTCGTGCTGACCGCCGAACGCGGGCTTTGCGGGGGCTTCAATTCCAACATCGCCAAGCTGGCGCGGGCCAAGGCCCAGGCGCTGGTCGCGGCGGGCAAGACCGTCAAGATCCTGACGGTTGGCAAAAAAGGCCGGGACGCGATGAAACGCGACCTTGGTGACTATTTTGTCGGTCATGTGGATCTGAGCGAAGTCAAACGCCTTGGCTACGCCAATGCGCAGGACATCGCCAAGGATGTTCTGGCCCGCTTTGATGCCGGGGATTTCGACGTTGCCACGCTCTTCTACGCGAAGTTCGTGAACGTTGTGACCCAGGTGCCGACTGCCCAGCAGGTGATCCCGGCGTCCTTTGATGCCAAGGAAGACGACGCTGCGACCAGCTCTGCCGTCTACGACTACGAGCCCAGCGAAGAGGCCATTCTGGCCGACCTGCTGCCGCGCGGTGTCGCAACGCAGATCTTTGCAGCGCTGCTGGAAAATGGGGCCTCCGAACAGGGTGCCCGGATGAGCGCGATGGACAATGCCACCCGTAACGCGGGTGAGATGATCGACAAGCTGACCATTGAGTTCAACCGCTCGCGTCAGGCCGTGATCACCAACGAGCTGATTGAAATTATTTCGGGCGCTGAGGCGCTCTAAAAGAAAACCGGAGACGAAACATGGCAAATGCAAAAGGCAAGGTGACCCAGATCATCGGCGCCGTTGTGGACGTTCAATTCGACGACCACCTGCCGGCGATCTTGAACGCGCTGACCACCGACAACAACGGTAAGACGCTGGTTCTGGAAGTTGCTCAGCACCTGGGCGAAAACACCGTCCGTACCATCGCGATGGATGCGACCGAAGGTCTGGTTCGTGGTCAGGCCGTGGCTGACACCGACGCACCGATCTCGATCCCCGTCGGCAACGCAACCCTGGGCCGCATCCTGAACGTTGTGGGTGAGCCCGTTGACGAGCAGGGCCCCGTTGTGGCTGCGGAAACCCGCGCCATCCACCAGCCCGCGCCCGAGTTCAGCGACCAGTCCACCGAATCCGAAGTGCTGGTGACCGGCATCAAGGTGATCGACCTTCTGGCCCCCTACGCCAAGGGTGGTAAGATTGGTCTGTTCGGCGGCGCTGGCGTTGGCAAAACCGTTCTCATCATGGAACTGATCAACAACATCGCAAAAGTGCACTCGGGCTTCTCCGTGTTCGCGGGTGTTGGTGAACGGACCCGTGAAGGCAACGACCTCTACCACGAGATGATCGAATCCAACGTTATCAAACCTGATAACCTGGAAGAGTCGCAGGTTGCTCTGGTTTATGGCCAGATGAACGAGCCTCCGGGTGCGCGTGCCCGTGTTGCTCTGACCGGTCTGACCCTGGCGGAACAGTTCCGTGACCAGTCCGGCACCGACGTTCTGTTCTTCGTGGACAACATCTTCCGCTTTACTCAGGCGGGTTCCGAGGTGTCCGCTCTGCTCGGCCGTATTCCTTCGGCTGTGGGCTACCAGCCGACGCTGGCGACCGACATGGGTGCGATGCAGGAACGTATTACCTCCACCAAGAACGGCTCGATCACCTCGATCCAGGCTGTGTATGTTCCCGCGGATGACCTTACCGACCCGGCACCGGCAACCACCTTTGCCCACCTGGACGCGACCACCGTTCTTAACCGTTCGATCTCGGAACTGGGCATCTACCCGGCTGTTGACCCGCTCGACTCCACGTCGCGCCTGATGGATCCTTCGATCGTTGGCGAAGAGCATTATGCCGTGGCGTCCGACGTTCAGCAGATCCTTCAGCGCTACAAGTCGCTGCAGGACATCATCGCGATCCTCGGCATGGACGAACTGTCCGAAGAGGACAAGCTGACCGTGACCCGTGCACGTAAGATCCAGCGCTTCCTCTCGCAGCCGTTCGACGTTGCGAAGGTCTTCACCGGCGCAGACGGCAAGCAGGTTCCGCTTGAGGACACCATCAAGTCGTTCAAGGCCGTTGTGGCTGAGCGAATACGATCACCTGCCCGAAGGCGCCTTCTACATGGTTGGCGGCATCGACGAAGTGATCGCAAAAGCCGAGAAAATGGCTGCTGACGCGGCCTAAGGAGGGCCCTGATGGCTGATACGATGCAATTCGACCTCGTGAGCCCGGAGCGCCGCCTGGCGTCGCTCCCGGTGACCGCGGTAATGATCCCCGGCGCGGAAGGCGACATGACGGCTATGGCCAATCATGCGCCGACCATCACCACGCTGCGTCCGGGTGTCCTGCGGGTCGAAAGCCCGCAAGGCACATCGGAATATCTGGTCACCGGTGGCTTTGCTGAAATCGGCGCTGACGGTCTGTCTGTCCTTGCTGAGAAGGCAATCCCCATGGACCAGCTGACACGCGCGCAACTGGACGAGCTGATTGAAGAGGCCCGCACGACCTACAAGGCCGTGCAGGACACCGATCAACCGCATGGCCTCGTTGAAGATGCGGCGAAGCTGCTCGCCGATATGGAAGCCCTGGGCACCCATATGAGCCTCTGATCCGTCAGAGCCATGGCACACGAAATTAAACCGGCCCCTTGCGGGCCGGTTTTGTTTTTTGGCACTCTTGCCGCATAGATCAGACGCAGAGAAATACGGGCCGGGCGCAGCTCCGGGGGCAGGCACGCAGTATGAAACGGGTACACAGCCCCAGACTTGGGGTGGATCAGGGCGACATCGAGATTTTCTCGGAGTTTGAGAATGGCGGCACCATGTGGACCGGGGCGGGCCCCCGGGAGCGGCGGCGCAGCGTGCGGTTTTCTGAGCCCTTTGCCGAGCTGCCTGCGGTGCATCTTTCCAGTTCGCTGATGGATATTGATTCCGGCGCCGCGATCCGGGCTGAGCTGGTCGCCGATAGCATCACCACAGAGGGGTTTGATGTGGTCTTTCGCACCTGGAACGACAGCCGTATCGCGCGTATTCGCGCCTCCTGGCTGGCGATTGGCAGCTTGCCCTTTGCAGATGACTGGGACGTGCCTTAGGCGGCTCTAGTCGCCGTCTCTGTCCCTGTCGTGGCAGGCTGTGCCCGTGAACTGTGGCAACCAGTCCTCGCGGCGGCGGCACCAGACCTCATACTCAGGCGTCAGGCCGTTTGTGTCGTCCAGGCTGCCCAGATGCACCTCGATTTCATCCCCGGTTTGGGCAAAGACGGAGGACCCGCAGGTGCCGCAGAAATGGCGGCCTTTATAGTGGTGTGGCCTGCCTTCAATGTGGACCGCCTGCGTGGGAAAAATCGCGGCTGCGTAAAACAGTGCCCCGTGATGTCTGCGGCAGTCCCGGCAGTGGCAGATCCCAACCCTGAGCGGCGGACCGGATGTGGTGATCCTGACGGCCCCGCACAGGCACCCCCCCTGATAGTGTTCCATGCCGCTGCCTCCTGCATTGCGATGTGTCGCAGCATAGCAGTTTTAGGGGGGGCGGAGACAGGGGAGCCCGCGCCACGAAAAACCCCACGCGCCGGGTGCCGGGCGTGGGGGCTAATTCCTCAGGATTTGCGCGCGCGGCTTAGCCGTTGCGCGACAGCGATTCGTAGATCGGGACCAGCGTCTTATCCTCAAACAGCGAGGACACCGAGGTGCCGTGCCAAATATTGAGGATCGCCTGAGTGAACAGGGGCGCCGTCGGCAGGATGCGGATATTTGGCGCGCCGAGAACGGCTTCGGTGGGCTGAATGGTATCGGTCAGCACCAGCGATTTCATCACCGAGTTGCTGACGCGCTCCACTGCGGGGCCACTCATGACGCCGTGGGTGATATAGGCGTGAACTTCCTTGGCGCCATTGTCGAGCAGGACGCTGAGCGGCCTTGCAGAGGGTGCCGAGCGGTGTCGCACATATCGTCGATGATGAGACAGATCTTATCGGTCACATCGCCAATCACAGTCATCTCGGCCACTTCGCCTGCCTTTTCGCGGCGTTTGTCCACGATCGACAGCGGTGCATTGATCCGCTTGGCCAGCTCACGCGCGCGTGCCACGCCGCCGACGTCGGGCGAGACCACCATGATTTCGTCCATGCTGTCCTTGAACTGGTTTTTCACATCCAGCGCAAAGATCGGCGAGGCATAGAGATTGTCGACCGGGATATCAAAGAAGCCCTGAATCTGGGCGGCGTGCAGATCCATGGTCAGCACCCGTTCGATGCCCGCGCCGGTCAGCATATTGGCAACCAGTTTGGCCGAAATCGGGGTGCGCGCCTTGGTGCGGCGATCCTGACGGGCGTAGCCGAAATACGGGATCACTGCGGTGATACGCTGGGCCGAAGACCGGCGCAGTGCATCAGCGATGATCAACAGCTCCATCAGGTTGTCATTGGCCGGGTTTGAGGTCGGCTGAATGATGAACATGTCCTCGCCGCGGACGTTCTCATAGACTTCGACGAAGATCTCGCCGTCGTTGAACCGCTCGACCCGGGCATCAACGAGGCCCTGATCGACACCGCGGTGCATCGACATGCGGCGGGTAATGGTTTCGGCAAGCGGAAGATTGGCGTTCCCAGCAATCAGCTTGGGTTCGTTCAAGGTCGGCATTGGCTGTTATCCCCAGGCAGCAATGGCAGTGTGACAGATTCGTGATGTTGAACCCCGCTTAGCATGGGCGTACCCTCGCGCCTAGATTTAATGCGGGAGAACAGGCCCATGGTGGCGAACGACAGAGCAGGAGAAACCTGCTGGGGTTGCAGGAAAGAGTGGAAGACAGTGGCACTGGTTGAAGGTGGCCGAACCGCCACAACCGGGTGGCAATGATGGGGGCGATGTCTACCGGGCTGGCGCAGCCTGTTGCCAGCCATGTTTTTGGATGTGGTCCCAGAAAGGTGATGGCCGTTCACTGCTCGCTTGCTCATTCCGGTGCCTGGCGCGGGTTGGCTACCATTCTGGAAGAACAAGTGATGGTCTCCAGTTTTGACATGTTGTCCCACGGCCGAAGCCCGGACTGGGATGGCGAAGGGCTGCTGCAACTGCGCAACGCCGAGGCGGGGCTGGCTCTGATTGAGGCTGAAAATCTCGCCAAAGACGGTCCGATTGATCTGATCGGCCATTCTTTTGGTGCCACGGTCGTTCTGGCAATGGCCCAGATGCGCCCGGATCTGGTGCGCTCGCTGGTGATGGTTGAGCCGGTTTTCTTCTCGCTGGCGAGCGCAGCGGAGACCACCGACCCCGAGGCGCTGGAGGCGCTGCGCAGGGATCACATGACGGTGCGCGAAACATATCTGAACGGCGACGTTGAACATGCGACACGGCTGTTCAACCGGGCATGGGGGGCGGGCCACCCAAAGTGGAACGATCTGCCCGAAAGCGCCCGGGACGCTATGGTGCGCAGTTTTCCAGCCGTGATGGCCTGCGATACACAAGTCTATGAGGACATGCTGGGGGTGCTGACACCGGAGAAGCTGGCGCGCGTGACGATGCCCTGTCTGCTGATTGATGGCGGTAAGAGCCAGCCCATTATGCATGAGGTCATTCGTGCGTTGGCTGCACGGCTGCCGGATGTGACCTGCCGCCGAATTGACAGCGCCGGGCATATGCTGCCGATCACCCATCCTGCTGAAACCGCCGCGCTGCTGCAGGGGTTCTGGCCGGAGGTCATACCGGCACCAGCTGAGGTTTAAGCTATCCATCATGTCCCTTGCCGGGGCTGTCTGACCAGAGAAAGCCGAGGCTGCACTGCGCCTCGGCTTTGCGTTTTTGAGGGTCACTGGGGTGAGAGGGTGGGGTCAGATATCGTTCACCGTGGTGACGGTTTCGCGAAAATAGTCAATTTTGCCATCCGCCTGATGCGACAGGATGAAGGTGACGCTTTCCACCATGCGGCCACGCACAGCGTAGTGATAGCGTTGATGAAAGCGGGTGTTGTACCAGCCATCGCCCAGATCCTGTGAGCTGAGTCCGACAATTTTGGTTCCCTGGGGAAACACCTCCGGCCCAAGCCGGGACAGGATCACGCCGAAGCCTTCAATATCCGTGGCCTGTTGCCAGCTGACGTCGACACCGTCGCTGTCGCGGTAGTGGTCAATGCGGAAATCAATGTCCGGCGCGATAAAGCCCATCAGAGCCGGATCGCCTGCTTCAAACAGCCGGAGCAATTGCTCGATGGCAGGTTGCGATGTGGTGTCGGTACCGGGGGCGGTGGCCAGATTGGTTGCGGACATGGTGTTCTCCTGTTGGGTGTGAAGTCAGGATCGCAAAGAAATCTGACATAGGGAATTGCTCTGCCGTCTATCCTGAGTATAGTTTTGAACTATGGATGATCTCACACCGCTTCGGTACTTTCGCGCCGCCTATGAATTAGGAACCTTCAGCGCTGCAGCTCGCGCTTGCGATGTACGCCAGCCTTCGGTCTCTGCCGCGATTGCCCGGCTTGAAGATCGCTATGACGGGCCATTGTTTCACCGCAGTAGGGATGGGCTGACGCCAACCGCGCTCGGCCATGAGCTGTATAGCCAGGCCGGGGGTGTTCTGGCACAGGTGAGCCAGCTTGAGGCACGGCTGAAAGGTCATGTGGCGCGTATGGTACGTGTGTATTGCGCGCCGGATGTGATGATGGCGCCGTTTGAGACCGGGTTGGCCCGGATCCGCCGTGCGGTGCCGCGGGCGCAGTTTCAATTCACCGATGATGCGCTGCAGGCCGATCTGCAGTTTGTCGCCGAAAGCTGCCTGCCGCGTGGCTGCGGGTATCACCCGCTCTGGCAGGAGCGTTACGGCCTTGCGCTTCACTGCGCGCATCCGCTGTTGGCGAAGGCAAAGCTGACCCTCGCCGATATGGCCGGGGAGGCGCTGATTGCGCGCCCTTATTGTCCCAGCGCCGATCGCTTTCAGACTTCGCTGGCGCAGGGGGAGGCGGCATTGGCGGGGCTGCGGGTGGCGGCCAGCGCGATCCATGATGCCCAGCTGATGGATCTGGTGGCCGCCGGATTGGGGGTGGCGCTAATGCCGATGTCCCATGGTGAGGCCCATCATGGCATTGTGTTGCGTGACATTTCGGACATCGACCCGGTGACGCGGGTGGTGGGTGTCGGTTACCGCAAGACCGGGTTTGCGGGCGACATGGCCCGGCATTTTCTCAACCGTGAGAGCGTCGTTGGTACCATGTCTTTGGCCTCGGTGGCGGCAGTCTGAAAGCAGCCGTTGGAACCGCCGCGCTCAGGATATGATCTACAGCAGCGCCAGAAACGCGTCGATCTGATCGTCGCCGATCGACCAGTCACAGACAAAGCGCGCTGTGAGTTCTTCCTCTGCTGCGCCGTCCAGGGTTCCGTCCCAGAGATGATAGACAGCGCCCGCATCGAACAGCCGCTGATGGGTCGCGCGGGGCAGCGCGGCAAAGATCATATTGGCCTGCGGTTCATGACTGAAATGGGCGCCCGCATTGCGCAACCCTGTCGCCAGACGCGCGGCTTTTGCATTGGCGGCGCGGGCGTTTCTCAGCCACAGATCGTCGGTCAGATAGACCAGCATCTGCGCCGACAGATAACGGTGTTTGGAGAACAGATGCGCGCCGCGTTTGCGGCGATATTCGAACTCCTGGGCCTTTGCCGGATCGAAGAAGATCACCGCCTCGACGCCCATGCAGCCGTTCTTGGTGCCGCCAAAAGAGACCAGCGCGTTGGTAAAACGCGCCCCGTCCAGATGCATTGGCAGGCCGTAGGATGTGGCCACATCGCCAAGGGCCGCCAGCTCATCCACTGTGTAGACCGTGCCGAATTCGGTCACCTGGGTGATCGAGACCGGTCCGCGTTGCGGCCCGTGTACGCCACGGGTTTCCTCGCCCTCGATTGCGGCGCGCAGATTGGCAGGCGTCATCTTGTCGGCTGCAGTGACCAGCGTCAGCTTGGCGCCGCCGGTGTAGAACTCCGGCGCATTGCATTCGTCCATATTGATATGGGCGGGGGCGCTGCAAAACAGCGTCTGCCACGGCTGCGACAGAGTTGACAGCGCCAGCACATTGGCCGCCGTGCCGGTTGCCACCAGATAGATGGCAGCCTCCGGTGCTTCAAAGATCTCGCGAATGCGGGCCGTGACCTTGGCCATCTCCTCATCAGCGCCATAGCCCATGGCGTAGCCGGTGTTCGCGGCATTCAGCGCTGTGAGGATTTCGGGATTGGCCGGGCCGGAATTGTCAGAGGCGAAATGCATTTAGAGCGGCTCCTCGATAATATGCTCTTCCCAGTCTTCTTCGGGGGTGTCGAATTCGGAAACGGTCCAGCCGCGCACCGAGACACCCGCCTCATGCACGCTGGCCGGATCACCGGTGATCAACGGATGCCAGTCGGGCAGGGGGTTGCCCTCCCACAGCAGGCGATAGGCGCAGGTCTGCGGCATCCAATAGGCGTGGGTGTCCAGATTGTCCGGTTTCAGCACGATACACTCTGGAACAAACTGGTGGCGGTTCTCATAATGGGCACAGCGGCAGGTGGCATCATCCAGCAAGCGGCAGGCAACACGGGTCAGCGCGACCTCGCCGCTGTCTTCGTCCTCCAGCTTGTTGAGGCAGCACTTGCCACAGCCGTCACAAAGCGCCTCCCACTCACGGTTGTTCAGCTTCGCCAGTGGTTTCTTTTCCCAGAACCGTTTGGCCAGTCCGTTGCGATCAATACCGTCGCTCATAGGGCCGCCAAAAGGCTGCGCGCCTGTGTGCAATCCGCGTCCATCTGTGCCAGCAACCCGTCGAGCCCGTCAAAGGTCATTTCCGGGCGCAGGTATTCTACCAGACCGACAGACAGCGTCGCACCATAGAGGTTGCCGGTGAAGTCAAACAGGAAGGTTTCGATGTTGGGGTGGCTGCCGTCAAACATCGGACGCACACCAACGGAGGCCGCCCCGTGATAGCTGCCCTGATGCGGCCCATCCAGCACATCAACCAGCACCGCATAGACGCCGAAGGCAGGCTGATGCAGCCCGTCGATGGACATATTCGCGGTGGGATAGCCCAGTTCGCGGCCGCGCTGTTCGCCGCCGATCACTTCGCCCTCAATCCGGTGCCAATGGCCCAGCATGTTGGCGGCATCCCGCGGGCGTCCGTCACTCAATGCGCGGCGAATGGCGGTGGAGGACACTGTGTCCTCGGAGTATTCCATCAGCGGGGCGATAGTCACGCCAAACCCCATATCCTCACCAAAGCGTTTGAGATCCTCGGCGGTGCCCGCACGCCCCTTGCCGAAACAGAAGTCGGAGCCGACAACCACATGCCGCAGCCCCAACCCGTCAGCGATGACCTTGCGTGCAAAAGCTTCGGGCGTGAGGCCAGACAGCGCCGCGTTGAAGTTCAGCTGATAGAGGCGCTCGACTCCCAGCTTTTCCAGCCGCGACGCGCGCGCCTCGGCTGACATCAGCCGGAACGGTGGGGCCTCCGGGGCAAAGAACTCACGTGGGTGCGGCTCAAATGTCATCACCCCCAGCGGCGCTTGCGGCTCTGCCTCGCGGGCCAGGTCGATGACCGATTGATGACCGCGATGAACACCATCGAAATTGCCGATGGCGGCGACGGCTCCACGATCCTTTGGATCTACGAATTGAAAGTCACGGATAATGCGCATGGCCACTGCCTAGCCGCGCCGACGCGCGCTTGCAAGAGCCATGCCGCGGGTTGGTGCCGGTTGCTGCGGGGCCGCCTTGGCTCAGTCAAACTTGCGGGACGGCGCCATCACCATGGCCTCACCGACCAACACCTTCTTGCCGTCGACCATGCAGCGGCAATCCAGCTTGACCCGCCGCTTGTCGATTTCGATGCCAGTGACTTCGACCTCGGCCAGAACCAGATCGCCGGGGCGCACAGGGGCGAGGAACTTCAGCGACTGGCTCATGTAGATGGTGCCATGGCCGGGCAGCTGCTCGCCGATCACCGCAGAGATCAGCCCGGCTGTCAGCATCCCATGAGCAATGCGCCCCTGAAACATGGTGTCCTGAGCGTAATCCTCATCCAGGTGCACAGGATTATGATCGGTCGAGACTTCGGCGAACATCTCGATGTCCTTATCTGTCACCGCTTTGCGCAGATAGCGGACCATCCCCATTTCGATATCTTCAATGCAGATGGTCCCGCGTGGAAAATTGTCCAACATGTGCCTCTCCCGGTTGCCGTAGATTTGCAGTCGATTGTTTATTGGCGGTCCGTCTGGTGTGGGTCGGAAACAATCGGGCAAATATTAACTAGTTACGGCAACTTTATTACTTCGCAACCGCAGAAAAGCAAGCGTTTTCTGGTTTAGCGCAGTTTGCCGATGGAATAGGTCGGCGCGGAATTTTCCTTTTCCAGATATTGGGTTAGCGCGGTTTCATCCGGTTGGTGATCGGTTTGGGTCTCTTTTGCGGCAAGTCCACCTGTGATGAACAGTGAGTCCAGACCCTCCCCCATGGCGCTGCAGCGACATCCGTATGCGGCCCATCGCCGATCGCCAGAATGTCGCGGTCGGCGATGTCCTGACCCAGTTCCGCCAGACGCCGCCGCGCCAGATCGTAGATCGGGGGATGGGGTTTGCCGAAGTAGAGGCTCTCGCCGCCCATTTCGGTATAAAGCCGCGCCAGCGCGCCAGGCGCACCATTCGCGGGTTTCGCCACGATCGACCACGATATCGGGGTTCGCGCAAAGCAGCTTCAAGCCCATCTGTTTGGCATAGAGAAAGTCGGGCCGGTTCACCTCAGGGTCTGCTTGGGTGTCAAAGGGACCGCAGCAGACAATGCCTTCGGCTTCTTTGAGCGGCACCCGGACAACGTCGAGCGGATCGTCGAGCATTTTCAGCGGTTCGAAGAACCCGGCGTCGCGCTCCCATTCGCCCATGAAATAGACTTTGCTTCCGACCGCGCCATTGAACATCGCGGCCCGTGCGGAGTCGCCGGAGGTGGCAATGGTGTCATAGGCATCATCCGGCACACCAAAGTCACCCAGCTGGGCCGCAACCCCGGCGCGGGGTTTGGGGGAGTTGGTCAGCAGCACAACGATGCCGCCGTCCTTGCGATAGGCCTGCAGCGCTGCGACTGCTTCTGGATAGGCGGTGATTCCGTTGTGAACACAGCCCCACAGATCGACGAACAGGGCTTTGTACTGGGTTGAGACCTCTGCGAGCGAGGAAATGATCTGAGACATGGGCTGATCTTTCGCGTGGAATTCCGGTTGCCCAAGCTATGGCAGAGCAGGCGGTATTTGACCAGATCGGCCCTATTTCCAGTTTTTTAATAACCGAGGCGTAGAACGGTCGTGAGTTTCAACCCTGAGGTGTGCTGTAATGTTTCGAACGATTTCCACGAAAACCCGATTTATGATTTCGGGAGCTGTATCGGTTTTTACGATCCTGGTGCTTGCTCTCATATCTGTTTACAGCCTCTGGCAGAGCGAACTGGAGTTGGAACGTCAGATTGATGTGACCAAAACGGTCCGGCATGAGTTGAAAATTGACCTGCTGCATGAAGAACTGCATGCCGAGGTGATCTATCTGGTGTTTGCGGGTGACCACGCCACAGCTGCTGAGCGAGAGGAGTTGCGTGCAAGGGTTGTGGAGGCCGGTGAAGAAATACGCACCAACGTCGAATTGCTGAAACGAGACACGTTGCCACCGAAAGCTCTTGCTCAGGTTGAGGGCATGGCGCCCGAAGTGGACGCGTTTTTGACACAAGGGGTTGCTCTGGCTGAGTTGGCAACGACGGATAGGGCTGCAGCTGAAGCGGACCTCGATGCGTTCGAGGAGAGCTACAAGGCGCTGAACACAAAGCTACATCCTCTCAGCGATTGGATTGAGCAGGCAGCAATTGAAACAGCCGATGCCGCGCGAGCACATGATATGGCGCTCCTCTATACACTGTTGGGCACATCCGTCCTGCTCGTCCTGATCACCATCTACAACGCCCGCAAAATGACCCTGAATATCGTGCGTCCAATTGGCCGTATGCGCGAGGCCCTGCGCGAAGTCGCCGAAGGCGACTTTGGCCTGAAGGTCGAAGCCCGCATGCGCGGCGATGATTTCGGGCAGATTGCCCATGACATTGACCGTGTGTCGGGCCGTGTCATCGACGAGTTGGAAAAACAGAACGCGCTGCGCGATGAAAGCGAAAAGGTCATCGACCGTTTGCGTCAGGGCTTGCAGCGGCTTGCGGCGGGCGACTTCAGCGATCAGATCAACGACAGCTTTGGTTCCGACTATGATCCGCTGCGGATCAACTACAACGAAACCGTCGACAAACTGAACGAGGTTATGGCGCAGGTGGTCAAGGCGAGTGCAGCGATTCAGACCCAGTCCGATGAAATCCGGAGCGGTTCCGAGGATATGTCTGCCCGTACCGAAAGCCAGGCGGCCACTCTGGAAGAAACCGCAGCTGCGTTGGAAGAGATGACCGTCAGCGTCAGCAATTCCGCGAAGAACGCCAAAGCGGTAGAAGGTGCGGTAGATTCCGCCCGCAAGGATGTTGAGAACAGTGGCCGGGTTGTCGAAGGTGCAATCGAGGCGATGAACGAGATCGAGCGTTCCTCAGGTCAGATATCCCAAATCATCGGCGTCATTGACGATATCGCCTTCCAGACCAATCTGCTCGCCCTGAATGCAGGTGTTGAAGCCGCCCGAGCGGGCGAGGTCGGTCGTGGTTTCGCTGTGGTGGCCTCCGAGGTGCGTGCATTGGCGCAACGGTCATCGGATGCGGCCAATGAAATCAAAACGCTGATCACAGCCAGCACCAGAACTGTCGAGGAAGGCGTCGAAAAGGTCGATAGCGCTAGGCAAGGCCCTCTCGCAGGTTGTCGGAGAAGTGGTCAATATCGCGACTTTGGTTTCCGGAATCTCTTCGGAGTCCGGGGAACAGGCGCAGGGGCTGAACGAGATCAATATCGGGGTTGCTCAGCTGGATAATGTCACACAGCAGAATGCCGCAATGGTTGAGGAATCCGGTGCGGCCATTCTGAAGATGAACAGTGAGACCTACGGTCTTAATCAGATTGTCAGCCAGTTTATCCTGCTGTCATCCGATGGGGTCGAAGGCGGATCCGTCTCTGCGGCCACGCGCGCAGCGGAAGTGGTAGAGGCGGGCCATCCCGATGAGGAACGCTGGGAAGACTACAATGAGGTCTCCGCACATGGACCGGTTTCAGGGGACGGCATTGATGATTGGGACAATCACAGCCCGTCATCGCAGAAACCCGCTGCGTCGGCAGCCGATAGCGGGAACCGTGACGGCTGGGCGGATGACGATGCGGTGGCCAATTTCGCATAACACGGATCGGACCAGGGCGCGCGGCTGACATGGCGTGCCTTGGTTGTGAACTTCCGCGATACAATGCTTCAGATACAGGCGCTCCACATGATGCGGATATCAAGGTGTGCAGCATCGGGGTAGCAAGGATGAGGCCAGTCTATATGAGGCCTGGGGATGGCGGTTTACGGCAATCCGGAGGGCGTGTCTGATCCTCTTGACCGCGCGATGTACTCTGCAGACAGATTCTGCGCGGTTCTATCGGGCCGTATAACCTGCCAAGCCACGGCGGGCTGGTCAGCAGCGTGATAGTCATGGCAGGTTTTGCGCGTCGCTGTAGGCAGGCTAGGCGCGGCCGCAGTTGGCATATGAGGCAAAGCCGTGCAGCGCAAAAGAAGAGCCAGCCCGTTTCAAACTTGCTTGCACGATTGCATATCAGGTTCACGGCGCGCTGGCCCTGTCGCCGGAAAGGGGCATGTGAGGTTGCAGACCTCAGGCGCAGGCTGCCAACCCGATGCAGCATGGGAACCCCGGGCACAGGCGTTCGCCGCTGCAAGGACAACTGGCAGAGCGCTGCTGACAGTGACCCCTCTGCGGGGATCGTTCGGAAATCAAAAAAATGCGGGGCTCGGTATAAGCCCCGCATTTCAACAATCAGATTGCGGCAGCAATAGAAAGCCGCCTCAACCTTAGCGCATTGAGATCCAGCGACCTCAGATCGCCAGATTGGGGATGATCTGCTTCTTACGGCTCATCACGCCGGGCAGAACGACGGTATCGCCCTCGGCTGTGGCATCAAAGCTCTTGGAGGCGAGGCTGCGGACCAGATCATTGGGGACCAGCAATGTGGCCTCTTCCTTCAGGATGTCCACGACGAACAGCAGAACCTGATCGACACCGTCTTCTTTGGCCACCGATGTCATAGTTTCCATCAAGGACGCCTTGCGATCCAGAACCACGCCGGGAGCGGTGGTTTCCAGAACGGAGACGCGGAACTTGGTGCCGTCGACCGCATATTCCTTTGAATCCATCCGCAGAAGTTCCGCGTCGGAAAAGGCCGACACGTCGGATTTTGCGGCAAACATATCGGCAGCATAAGCGGCGATATCCACGCCCAGATCTTCTGCCAGGCTATAAGCCACGGCCTTGTCTTCCTGGGTTGTGGTGGGGGAGCGGAATTCCAGCGTGTCGCTCAGGATGCAGGTCAGCATCGCGCCTTTGATGTCGCGCGGGGCCTGGGCCAGATCTGCGCCGATCATCTTCCACATGATGGTCGCGGTGCAGGCGACCGGCTCGATGCGGATGTTGATCGGGCCTTTTGTTTCCAGGCCGCCAACCAGTTTGTGGTGGTCAATGATTGCTTGAATATCGGCGCCATTGATATTGGCGGGCAATTCGGCGGGATTGTTGGTGTCGACGATCACGACAGGCTGATCATCGGCGACGTCTGCGATGATCTCCGGCTTGTCCAGGCCCCAGTGCTGCAGCATGAAGGCCGCCTCGGTGTTGGGCTCGCCCAGCAGCTTCGGCGCGGCGTCGACACCTTTGATCTGGTTCAGGTACCAGGACCAGATGATCGCGGAGCCGGTGGAGTCGGTGTCGGGGGATTTATGGCCGAAGACGAAGGTGGTCATGACGTGTGTCCTATGCAGGTGCCGGAATTTTGCGCGTCTTATAGGCATGGGGCAAAGACTTGTCACCCCGGACCGGTGTCTGATCAAGGCGGCTATGTCGTTTGTGCAAATCTACGCTGACCGGCACAGGTCTAAGGCACCAGGCAGGCGATCGTGGCGAACTGCTTTTCCTTCGGCGCGGTCGCAGCTACCATCGCGCCATGGACCGCGAAGATCAGCTCTACCCGCCTGTTAAGGCCCTGTTCGAAAGCCAGGGCTACACCGTTAAGGGTGAGGTCGGTGCCGCTGACGTGGTGGCCTGTCGCGGCGACGAGCAGCCGGTCATTGTGGAACTGAAACTGCGGTTTTCACTCTCCCTGTTTCATCAGGCGATCACACGGCTCGCGCTGAGTGATCTTGTCTATATCGCGGTGCCCAAACCATCGGGCCGTCAGGCGCGACGCATGCTCAAGGACAATCTGTCGATGTGCCGACGTCTGGGATTGGGGCTGATCACGGTACTGCCGGACGGGCGGGTTGAGGTGCAATGTGATCCGGGGCCATATGCGCCGCGAAAGTCGGTGAAGAAACAGACGCGTCTGCTGCGCGAGTTTCAGCGCCTTCAGGGCGATCCCAACGCAGGCGGCGCCACACGGCACGGCATTGTCACAGCCTATCGTCAGGATGCGCTGCGCTGTGCCGCCCATCTGGCTGAATACGGGCCGAGCAAAGGCGCGGTCGTGGCCAGGATGGCCAACGTTCCCCAGGCAACGCGGATCATGGCAAGCAATCACTACGGCTGGTTCATGCGGGTGCAAACCGGTGTCTATCAACTGACAGAGGCGGGCCAGGCAGGGCTGGTCCATTGGGCGCATAGCTGGGAGCCGACAGAGCCGATTGATGCGACGCATTCCGACGCGGGTCAGGGCTGACGTCCGGGGCAGAAAATTGCCACAAAATTTCCCAACCAAGCTGTTGACAGGGGCGCGCACCCTGCCTAGCTATTCCACTGTTAGCACTCAGATACGTTGAGTGCTAACACCTCCTGCGGGGAGCAGGGGGGCGAGACAACAACCTTTGAGCCTTTAAGGAGCTACAAAGATGGCATTGAAACCGCTTCATGACCGCGTGCTGGTCCGTCGCACCGAGAGCGAAGAAAAAACCGCCGGTGGTCTGATCATTCCTGATTCCGCCAAGGAAAAGCCGAGCGAAGGCGTTGTCGTCGCAACCGGCGAAGGCGCACGCAAGGACAGCGGCGAGCTGATCGCGATGGCTGTGTCTGCTGGCGACAAGATCCTGTTCGGCAAATGGTCCGGCACCGAGGTCAGCGTCGACGGCGAAGAGCTGCTGATGATGAAAGAAAGCGACATCATGGGCATCATCGAGTAAGACGCCGGGATTTTCCCGACATCTTCTCTGATCCCATTCGCTGACAATTACAGATTTTCTCTAGGAGAGTGAACAATGGCTGCTAAGGACGTCAAATTCGACACCGATGCCCGCAACCGTATGCTGAACGGCGTCAACATTCTGGCTGATGCCGTGAAAGTGACCCTGGGCCCCAAAGGCCGCAACGTGGTTCTGGACAAATCCTTCGGCGCACCGCGCATCACCAAGGACGGTGTGTCGGTTGCCAAAGAAATCGAACTGGAAGACAAGTTCGAAAACATGGGCGCCCAGATGGTGAAGGAAGTTGCTTCCCGCACCAACGACGAAGCCGGTGACGGTACCACCACCGCAACCGTGCTGGCGCAAGCTATCGTCAAAGAAGGCCTGAAGCAGGTTGCAGCGGGCCTGAACCCGATGGATCTGAAGCGCGGCATCGACCTCGCGACCTCCAAGGTCGTCGAAGCGATCAAAGCATCGGCCCGTGACGTGAAAGACAGCGACGAAGTTGCGCAGGTTGGCACCATCTCCGCCAACGGCGAAGCTGAAATCGGCCGTCAGATCGCAGACGCGATGCAGAAAGTCGGGAACGAAGGCGTCATCACCGTCGAAGAAAACAAAGGTCTGGAAACCGAGACCACCGTTGTCGAAGGTATGCAGTTCGACCGTGGCTACCTGTCGCCTTACTTCGTCACCAACCCTGACAAGATGATTGCAGAGCTCGACGACTGCATGATCCTGCTGCACGAGAAGAAACTCTCCTCGCTGCAAGCCATGGTTCCGCTGCTGGAGCAGGTGATCCAGTCGCAGAAGCCGCTGCTGATCATCGCGGAAGACGTTGAAGGCGAAGCGCTGGCAACTCTGGTTGTCAACAAACTGCGCGGCGGCCTGAAAATTGCTGCTGTCAAGGCACCGGGCTTCGGCGATCGCCGCAAAGCCATGCTGCAGGACATCGCAATTCTGACCGGTGGTCAGGTGATCTCCGAAGATCTGGGCATGAAGCTTGAGTCCGTCACCATGGACATGCTGGGCACCGCCAAGAAAATCGAAATCACCAAAGACGAAACCACCATCGTCGATGGTTCTGGCGAGAAGGCCGAGATCGAAGCACGTGTTGCACAGATCCGCACCCAGATCGAAGAAACCACGTCCGACTATGACCGTGAGAAGCTGCAAGAGCGCGTTGCCAAACTGGCAGGCGGTGTTGCTGTTATCCGCGTCGGTGGCATGACCGAAGTGGAAGTGAAAGAGCGTAAAGACCGTGTCGACGATGCCCTGAACGCAACCCGCGCAGCTGTGCAGGAAGGCGTCATCGTTGGTGGTGGTGTTGCTCTGGTTCAGGCCGGTAAGGCACTGGACGGTGTCGAGGGTGCAAACTCTGACCAGAACGCCGGTATCACCATCGTACGCAAAGCCATCGAAGCGCCGCTGCGCCAGATTGCTGAAAACGCAGGTGTCGACGGTGCCGTGGTTGCAGGCAAGATCCGTGAATCCGCGGACAACAGCTTCGGCTACAACGCCCAGACCGATGAATATGGCGACATGTTCTCCTTCGGCGTGATTGACCCGGCCAAAGTGACCCGCACCGCTCTGGAAGATGCGGCATCGGTTGCTGGCCTTCTGATCACCACCGAAGCCATGGTTGCTGACAAGCCCGCCAAAGAAGGCGCGGCGGCAGGCGGCGGCATGCCCGACATGGGCGGCATGGGCGGCATGGGCGGCATGATGTAATCACAAATCCCGTTGGGATTTGGGATGCGACAAAAGGCGATTGGCCGCATAGGCCAATCTGCCAGACGTCCGCCGCTTATGATATTAGGAATTTGGGCTGCCTCCGGGCGGCCCTTTTTCATTTTGGACAGCCTAGGACCGCCTTGCGGACCTGCCTGCGGCGCGAGTATTTTTAGAAAGGTGACTGCCGGGAGGTTTGCTTGTCATTGCTCTCTTTTCGTTTTTGAAACGACGGCCTAAAGTCATCCTCATGGTCAAAGCCGTCTTTATTCAATCTTCGCATTCAGGTTATGACGATCAGCCGGGCAAAGCGTATCACTTTCCGAAAAAGCACTATTTGAGTCGGGTAGAACAAACCGTTGGTGATTGGGTGATTTTCTACGAAGGACGACGCGGAGGTGGAAGAGGCTACCATGCTGTTCAGCGCGTGCTTCAGGTTCAGAATGACCCTAACGACCCGGAAATGGCATACGCGCTGCTGGACGTCGGCAGTGAGTTGTCTTTCGAAAATCTCGTTCCAAGATGGGTAGATGGTCAGGGTCCGTTTGAAACTGGGCTGCCTAAATCGCGCGGCAGCAATACGAGCGCAGTTCGATTGATTTCGGATGGAGATTTTGCGCGGATAATCAACGCAGGGCTGGAGGCACGTAAAGAGCCGAATGCCCTTCCAAGAACCGGAGATTTTGTTGCTGAGCCTGGTTTTGGAGAGGCGCCGACCCCCTTCGAACCCCAGATCCAACCGCGCGAGATGCTGCTGTCTCAGCGGGCCTTCCGAGACCGTAGCTTTGCGAGGCAGGTCAAACATGCTTATGGCGGACGCTGCTCAATGTCAGGGCTGGAACTGCGCAATGGCGGCGGACGGCCCGAGGTGGAAGCAGCGCACATCGTGCCGATTTCGGAACGTGGTCCCGATACAGTACGCAATGGCTTGGCTCTGTCGGGCACAGTACATTGGATGTTTGACAGGGGGCTGTTGTCGATCAGCGATAACAATGAAGTGCTTGTTGCCAAAAACGCGGCGGATAAGGCGGCGCTGGACCGTTTGCTGCTGCCCGAAAGGCGTCTGATTGAGCCTGCGGACGAGGCATATAGACCACATAAATCCTATCTTCGATGGCATCGGGAAAATGTGTTTAAAGGCTAATGCCGTTCGCTATGGGAACGGTCGGGCTCTGGATCTGTGCCCAGACACAAAAATAACAGTGGTCCCGGGCATCCCGGCAGGGTAGCCCTAGCGCATGCGTCTGGTTTTTCTCGTCTCTCTCACTATGGTGGCCTTTGCTGCGAATTCCATTCTGGGCCGGTTGGCCATTGGTGGGGGCTATATGGAAGCCACCAGCTTTGGTCTGTTGAGACTATTTTCCGGGGCGGTGACGCTGATTGCGCTTTGTATACTTCGCGGGCTGTCGGTGCGGCGCGATCTGCGGCAGACGCTTTGGGGCGCGGCGGCGCTTTCGATCTATATAGTCGGGTTTTCCGTGGCCTATCAGGATCTTGATGCGGGGCTTGGCGCCCTGATCCTGTTTGGTGTTGTGCAGGTGTCGATGTTTCTCTGGGGAAGTTTCAGTGGCAGCCCGGTGTCTTGGGGGCAAATCGGCGGGGCAGGGATTGCGTTGGCCGGGCTTGCGTTTGTGGTCTGGCCCAGCGATGGCGCATCCGCCGCGCCGCTGGGGGCGTCGCTGTTGATGGCTTTGGGAGGGCTTGGTTGGGCGGCGTATAGTCTGCTGGGGCGCGGGGCGCGGGCGCCGCTCGCGGCAACGGCAGTGAATTTCGCTGTGGCAACCCTGATGATGGTGCCGGGGGTCGTGCTGCTTGGTGGCGATATCGTGGTCACGCGAACAGGGGGGCTTCTGTCGGTCCTGTCAGGGGCAGTGACTTCCGGACTTGGCTATGCGCTTTGGTATCATGTGCTCCCCAAATTGTCGCCTGCGGTGGCGGCAACGGTGCAATTGTCCGTGCCGGTGATTGCAATCCTCGCAGGCGCTGCACTGCTGGGAGAGGCGATCACTGTTGCATTGGTGATCGGGTCGACAGCTGTTTTGGGCGGGATCGCCGTTGTTGTCTTGTCTGTTCCCGGTCGCAGGACGGCCGCGCGCAGCAAGACAGTGGCGGAGCGCTGACACGTCGCGTCACAACAGACCCATTTGCGGTCCACCCTTCCCGTTGCAGGGCTTTGGCCCTATGTGCAGTGTTCCATGATCCCAGTGAGGTCGCGAAACACCATGATCCGTTCCCTTATCCCCTCTGCGCTGGCGGGCGCGGTTTTGTGTTTCTCCGCAGCCATGGCGCGCGCGGATTGCGCCATCCTGCTGCATGGACTGGCCCGCAGTGAAATTTCGCTGGCGGTGATGGGGCAGGTGCTTGAGGCGCGCGGTGTCCACGTCGTTATCCCCGGCTACCCCTCGACCGACAAAGCGGTGGCGGATCTTGCGGCGGAGACGCTGCCCGATGCAGTTGAGCACTGCACAGCCCTCATCTCAGAGGGTGAGCGTATCCATTTTGTCACCCATTCCATGGGAGCCATCCTGCTGCGTCACTGGCTTCAGAGCCACCGACCGGACGCGTTGGGTCGCACGGTCATGCTGGCTCCGCCCAACCACGGCAGTGAGCTGGTGGATGAGTTGGGCGATTGGGAGGTGTTTGGCCTTCTGAACGGCCCCGCTGGCCTGCAGCTGGGGACGGATGCGGACAGCCTGCCCAGCCAGTTGCCACCGGCCAGTTTCCCCGTTGGTGTGATTGCCGGTGATCTGTCGCTCAATCCGATTTTCTCGGCGATCATACCGGGGGCAGATGATGGCAAAGTCTCCGTGAAGAGTACCTATCTGGAGGGGATGGCAGATCACATCGTGCTGCCCGTCACCCATACGTTTATGATGAACAACCCTCAGGTTATCGCGCAGGCGCTGCATTTCCTCGATGCCGGGCGCTTTGATCCGGATATCACGTGGCTCGACTCGATCACGGGACAGATTGAGGAGGCCTGCGCGCAAGGCCGGTGCAGTGATGATAGTAGGAACCAGCCGCAAGGGGAGGCACAGCCATGAGCGCGCTCGAACTGACATTGACCGGGGCAGATGTGCTGCGCCCGGACGGCGTGGAACGCGGTGGGGAGTTGACCTTCGCAGGAGGTGAGATCCAGACAGCGCGCGCCGGGCGGGCGATTGATCTGACAGGCTACCGTATATTGCCCGGCATCGTGGATTTGCACGGCGACGGATTTGAACGTCATCTGGCGCCGCGTCGTGGCGCGATGAAGCAGATGACCGAGGGCGTGATTGCCGCCGAGGCGGAACTGGCCGCCAATGGCATCACCACGGCTGTGCTGGCGCAGTTTTATTCCTGGGAAGGTGGGCTGCGTGGCCCGGACTTTGCGGGCCAGGTGTTTGAGGGGATCAAAGCGGCTCGGTCCCGGGTGGTGACAGACTTGGTTCCACAACTGCGGTTCGAAATCCATCTGCTGGATGCCTATGATGAGCTGCCCTCTCAGATCGCACAGTGGCAGGTGCCTTACGTGGTGTTCAACGACCATCTGCCGCATGACCGGCTGGCACAGGGGAAAAAACCGCCGCGTCTGACTGGGCAGGCGCTGAAAGCGGGGCGCAATCCGGACGTCCATTGGCAGATGCTGAAGGATATGCATGCCCGCAGACCGGAAGTGCCCGCAGCACTCGATAAGCTGGCTGCGACGCTGGGCGCTGCTGGGGTCCGCCTTGGCAGCCATGATGACCATAGCGCCGGGGACCGCATCACGTGGCGCAATCGCGGTGCGCGGATTTCGGAATTCCCGGAAACGATGGAGGCCGCAGAGACGGCCAAAGCCGCAGGCGATGCTGTTATCCTCGGCTCGCCCAATGTGGTGCGGGGCGGCTCGCATAAGGGCAATGCCTCAGCGCTGGACCTTATTACCATGGGGCTGTGCGATGCGCTTGCGTCGGATTACCACTATCCCAGCCCGCGCCGGGCCGCGTTGATGCTGGAGCGTTCCGGCCTGCTGGATCTCGCAGGCGCCTGGCGGCTGGTGTCGGAGGGGCCAGCGCAGATCCTCGGGCTTGAGGATCGGGGGCGCCTGGCGGCAGGGCTGCGCGCTGATCTGGTGATCCTTGACGCTGACGATCAGATCGCAGCGACTTTTTCAGGCGGTCGGGTCAGCTATATGAGCGGCGATGTGGCCGCCCGTTTTCTCACCTGACTGCAGCAGCACTACAGCAGGCAGGGGCGCGGCGCTGCCCATCAGGCCGGATGGCCCTCTGCGCAGCGCGTAAAACCGGCGGGGCCGCTTTTACTGCCCCGGTCGCCGCTACCGGGACATCTTCTGACTGAAAATATCCCTGGGGTTGGGGCAGCGCCCCAAGATCTCAGCCCCGCATCTCAGGTCTGCGGTTTTTGCACCCGGTTCACATGGCCCATCTTGCGGCCCGGCTTTGCCTCGGTCTTGCCGTAGAGGTGGAGAGCGCAGTCGGCCTCTTTTGCCAGCTCGGGCACCCGGTCCATATCGGCGCCAATCAAATTTTCCATCACAACATCGCTATGCCGCTGCCCGTCGCCAAGACTCCAGCCCGCAACCGCACGGATATGCTGCTCAAATTGATCAATGGCGCAGCCGTTCTGGGTCCAATGCCCGGAGTTATGGACGCGCGGGGCGATCTCGTTCACGATCAACCCCTGGGGTGTGACGAACAACTCAACCCCAAGAACACCGACATATTCCAGTGCATTCAGGATCTTACCTGCCATCAGCACCGCATCCATGCGCTGCCCTGCACTGAGGCGGGCAGGAACGGTTGTGGTATGCAGGATACCGTCGCGGTGGATGTTCTCACCGGGATCAAAACAGGCGATTTCACCGCTGACGCCCCGAGCTGCGATGACTGAGACCTCATGGCTGAAATTCACGAAGCCTTCAAGGATCGAGGGCGCGCCTGCCATGGCAGCCAAGGCTTCGGCCGCGTCTTCAGGTGTTTTGATACGGGCCTGCCCCTTACCGTCATAACCAAAACGGCGGGTCTTCAGGATCGACGGGGCGCCGATCTGTGTCAGCGCCGCGTCGAGGCTGGGCTGATCGGAGATATCGGCAAAAGCGGCAGTTTGCAGGCCCAGATCCTGCAGAAAGGTCTTCTCGGTCAGGCGATCCTGACTGATGCGCAGTGCCTCGCGGCCAGGGCGGATCGGCTTCAGTGTTTCCAGCAGATCAAGGGCCGAGGTCGGGATGTTTTCAAACTCATAGGTGATCACATCGACGGAGGCGGCGAAGGCGGCCAGTGCTTCGGCGTCTTCGTAGCTGGCGGTTGTGACCTGGTCGGCAACATGGGCTGCGGGCGGTGTGGCGCTGGGCTCAAAGATATGTGTTCTGAACCCGAGGCGCGAGGCCGCAACCGAGAGCATCCGCCCCAGCTGACCCCCACCGAGGATGCCGATAATAGCGCCGGGTTTCAGAGCGTTTTCAGACAGGTCAGTCATCGACAGGTTCCTCTGGGATGGAGGCAGAGAGGGCCGCGCGCCAGTCGTCGAGGCGTTGGGCGAGATCTGCGTCCTGCAGTGCCAGAATACCAGCAGCCATCAGGCCTGCATTGGCCGCCCCGGCGGCACCGATGGCCATGGTGGCCACGGGAAATCCCTTGGGCATCTGCACGATGGAATAGAGCGAATCGACACCGGAGAGGGCGCGTGTCTGGACCGGCACGCCAACCACGGGCACGCGGGTTTTTGAGGCGACCATTCCAGGCAGGTGGGCGGCACCACCGGCGCCAGCGATAATCACCTGCAAGCCGCGTTCGGCAGCGGATTTGCCGTAGCTCCACAGCCGGTCGGGCGTCCGGTGAGCTGAGACGATCTTTGCCTCATAGGGAATGCCCAGTTCATCCAGGAGGGTGGCGGCCTCTTTCATAGTGGGCCAATCCGATTGGCTGCCCATGATGATGCCCACTTTGATGTCGGCGGTGTGCTCTGGCATAGGCTCAGATCCTGTCATGCCGCGGGCCTGCGAACCCGCTGGGTTGGAGGAAGCGCGCACTATAGAGAACCCTGTGCATCACGCAATGCGGCAATGAACCCTTTGGGGCGCAGTGTTTGGAGGTCGGGATCAGGCGATGATATCCGGTGTTAGCCGGTCTTCGATCAGCGCGATCTTGTCCTTCAGGATCAGCTTCTGCTTCTTCAGCCGCTGAATGGTCAGCTGATCGCTGGTGCCACGGTCCTGCAGGGCGGTGATTGCCTCATCCAGATCGCGGTGTTGCCTGCGAAACACCTCCAGCTCCACCTGTAAAACATCGTCGGTTTTCATGGAGATATCGGTTGGTGCGTTCATTGGCGACTCGGCTGCTGGCGGGTTAAGACTTGGCGAATATTACGCTTTTAGGGGCTTTTGCGCCAGCGCTGCTGTGCCTTGGGCTTGTGAAAACGCATAAAACACCCATATTCTTAGGAAAGCGGTCGCCATAATGGGGCCGCCACCATACGTCGCTTTAGAATCAAGGACGAAACCTGTGTCTAAACTCACACTCGGCTCGTATCCGCATATGTTGGGATTTGAGCAATTGGAACGCCTTCTGGAACGCTCGGCCAAATCCGGGAATGAAGGCTACCCCCCTTACAATATTGAACAAACCTCGGATCATTCCTATCGCATCACGCTGGCCGTGGCCGGTTTCGGCGAGGCAGATCTGGCGATCACCGTGGAGGACCGGCAATTGGTCATCCGGGGTCGGCAGAGTGATGACAGCGATGGCCGTGTGTTTTTGCACCGGGGTATTGCCGCGCGCCAATTTCAGCGCATGTTTGTATTGGCGGATGGTGTCGAAGTTGGCGAGGCGGTCATGGAAAACGGACTGCTGCACGTCGATCTGACCCGGGCGCGACCGGAAACTGTTGTTCAGACAATCAACATCAAGAAGGGGTAAGACAAATGCACACAGCCTACCAGTTCAACGATGCGGACAGCCGTATTGTCTACGTGAAGGCCGTTGATGTGGCCGATCTCCCTGCTGAGGTTCAGGCCGGTGCCGACGGGCGCACACAGCTTTATGCAGTGCATGATGCGGCGGGGGAGCAGTTGGCCTTAGTCAGTGACCGCAAGATGGCCTTTGTGCTGGCGCGGCAACATGATTATGCACCGGTGCCCGTGCACTGACATCATCGCCGAGGGGCAGGGTGCGAGAGCGGTATCGCTGTTGCCAACCTTGTCGCAGCTCATCGGTCGGGCGCCCTCGGGGCGCCCTTTTTCATGCCCGTAAAGGCACTCGGGCCTGATGATAGTGCCAGAAATCAAGACGTTCTCATCAGCGGCGCTATATCGGAAGCTCCAAGCAAATGCCCCTTGCGATACGGCCATCACCGTGGTCTTGCTTGGAGGTGACGGGATTGATTGCGGGAGGGATCGATGCGCTACGATTTCGATTGGGTTGATGCGTTTTCCGCGCGGGCCTTTGGCGGCAACGGCTGTGCGGTCGTGCACGGTGGTGCGGAGCTGAGTGATGAGACCTGCATGGCCTATGTGCGGGAAACCTCTCTGGTGGAATGCACGTTCACCGGGCCATCTGAAGTGGCCGATGTGCGGGTGCGCTATTTTCTGGCCAGCCGGGAGATCCCCTTTGCGGGCCATCCGACCATCGCGACTGTTGCAGCGCTGCGAGACCGCGGGCTGATGACCGGGGATGCGATCACATTGGACACAGGTGCCGGGCTGGTTCGGGTCACCATTGTCGATGATCTCATCGAAATGACGCAGGTCGCGCCTGAGTTCGGCGCCTTTGCCGATCCGGAACTGGTGGCGGCGGCGGTCTCTTTGCCGGTGGATGCGATTGTCGGGCAACCACAACGAGTATCCACCGGATTGCCCTTCTGTATCACAGTGCTGCGGGACCGGGCCTCTCTGGAGGCGGCGCAGCTGGATATTCCGGGGCTTACCCGGTTGGGGGAGGCGATGGGTGCTGAGGGCATCGACATGATGGAGCCGTTTCTGGTGACCCTTGAGGGCGCCACGGCGGAGGGTGATACGTTTTCACGTCTGCTGATGGCTCCGCCCAGCCCGCCAGAGGATCCGTTCACCGGTTCGGCAACTGGGGCGATGGCAGCCTACCTGTGGCGTCACGGGCTGATGGAGCCTGATCACTTCATCGCGGAGCAGGGGCATGGGCTGGGGCGGCCGGGGCAGGCCGTCGTAACCCGGGTGGGTCCGGCAGAGGCGCCCAGCGGTATCCGGGTTGCGGGACGGGGCTATGTGCTGATGCGCGGCACTGTCGATTTGCCTGACGCCAGCTGACAGAAAGGCCGGAACCTGATGCGGGAACCTGCTATTGCTGTTGTGCCCTACGGGGCCAGACTGAGCCGCAACTTTGCCAGCCGTGAGCTCTCCACTTTGCATTGGCCGCTCGGCTGCCCTGACGCGCTGCTCGGCGGTTGTGTTGCAGACCTTGCAGCGCGGGACCACCTGATCGTCTGGGCCAAAACGGCCATGCATTTCCAGCCGCGCTGGCCCTGTGCTGCGCAGATTTCCATGATGGTTCTGGAGCCAAAGATCATGTCGGCGCTGCATCATCGGTTGTTGCCGTGGACCGGGCGGCGATTTTTCCGGGTGCTCAGCTATGACGAGGATTTGTTGCACCGGATCGGCAACGGCGTGTTTCTCCCCTTTGGGACCACCTGGGTGCCGGAGTGGCGGGATCTGACCGTGGAGAAATTCGCGGATCTTTCGGTTATCGCCTCTGCCAAACGCGATCATCCAGGACATAAGCTGCGCCATGAGGTAGTCGCGCATCTGCAAAGCACAAAGCCCGCAACCGCCATCCTGGGGCGCGGATACCAGCCCTTTGAGGCAAAGTCCGACGGGCTGGCGCCTTATCGCTACAGCGTGGTGATCGAGAATGTACGTGAGCGGAATTACTTCTCCGAAAAACTCATCGATGCGATCCTGTGCGAAACGGTGCCGATCTATTGGGGGTGCCCGAATATCAGCGATTTCCTTGATCCGACCGGCATGATGGTCTGCGCCTCGGCGGAGGAGCTGCGCGCTGCCATCGCGATGATTTCAGAAGGGGACTATGCCGCGCGGCTGCCAGCGCTTCGGGCGATCAAGTCCGAGGCCGCGCGCTATGGAGAGATCGAGCGGCGCGCGGCGGAGGCGCTGCTAACAAACCTCTGAGACAGCTTTAGCGCAAAAGAGAAAGGCCGCCCGGAAAGGCGGCCTCTGTCGTGTTTTGCTCGGGGCGGGCGATCAGCCTGCAATCAGCCCCATGTTTTCCAGCTTCAGTAGCACCTGATGGGCGCAGTTGTCGACGTCGACATTCTCGGTCTCGACGCGCAGCTCGGGATCTGTCGGCACATCATAGGGGTCGGAGATCCCGGTGAATTCCTTGATTTTGCCTTCGCGCGCCAGCTTGTAGAGACCTTTGCGGTCGCGGCGCTCACATTCCTCGATCGATGTGGCAACATGCACCTCAAGGAAGGCGCCGAACTGTTCCACATCCTCGCGCACGGCTCGGCGGGTGGTGGCATAAGGCGCAATCGGCGCGCAGATGGCGATGCCACCGTTCTTGGTGATCTCGGACGCCACATAGCCGATACGACGGATGTTGAGGTCGCGGTGCTCTTTGGAGAAGCCCAGCTCGGAAGACAGGTTTTTCCGCACGATATCGCCATCCAGAAGGGTGACCGGGCGGCCGCCCATTTCCATCAGCTTGACCATCAGCGCGTTGGCAATGGTGGATTTTCCGGAGCCGGAGAAGCCGGTGAAGAACACGGTGAACCCCTGCTTGGAGCGCGGCGGCTTGGTCTTGCGCAGCTCATTCACCACCTCAGGGAAGGAGAACCACTCAGGGATTTCCAGTCCTTCGGCCAGACGGCGGCGCAGTTCTGTGCCAGAGATATTCAGGATGGTGACATTGTCGCGATCTTCGATCTCGTCATTCGGCTCATACTGGGCGCGCTCCTGCACATAGACCATATGCTTGAAGTCGACCATTTCGATGCCGATTTCTTCCTGATGCTCACGGAACAGGTCCTGCGCGTCATAGGCGCCGTAGAAATCCTCACCGGCGGAGTTCTTGCCGGGGCCTGCGTGATCACGACCAACGATGAAATGGGTGCAGCCGTGGTTTTTGCGGATCAACCCGTGCCAGACCGCCTCGCGCGGGCCCGCCATGCGCATTGCCAGATTGAGCAGCGACATGGAGGTGGTGGCCGCCGGGTATTTGTCCAGCACCGCCTCATAGCAGCGCACGCGGGTGAAGTGATCAACATCGCCGGGTTTGGTCATGCCAACAACGGGGTGGATCAGCAGGTTGGCCTGAGCCTCACGCGCAGCGCGGAAGGTCAGTTCCTGATGCGCACGGTGCAGCGGGTTGCGGGTCTGGAAGGCCACGATACGGCGCCAGCCCAGCTTGCGGAAATAGGCGCGCAGTTCGTTCGGGGTGTCGCGACGGCCGCGGAAATCATAGTGGACAGGCTGCTGGATGCCGGTCACGGGACCACCGAGATAGATCTTACCTGCGGTGTTGTGCAGATAGTTCACCGCCGGATGGGCGTCGTCATCGGCGCCAAAAACCTTCTCGGCTTCGTGCGATTTATTCGGCTCCCAGCGGTCGGTCACAGTCATGGTGCCGAGGATCACACCTTCCTGATCGCGCAATGCGATATCCTCGCCAATCTCCAGCGAGGCGGCGAAGTCTTCAGAGACATCCAGCGTGATCGGCATCGGCCAGAGGGTACCATCGGCCAGCCGCATGGTGTCGACGACGCTGTTGTAGTCTTCTTCGTTCAGAAAACCCTTCAGCGGGTTGAAACCACCGTTCATCAGCAGTTCCAGATCACAGATCTGGCGCGGGCTCAGGTCGTGGCTTTTCAGCTCTGCAGCTTCGACCTTCAGCTTTTGTGCGGAGTCATAGGAGACGTAAAGCTCCGGGATGGGGGCAAGGTTATTTTGCATCAACTTGGTCCTGTACTTAAATGGGACGAGGCCACTGGTGGTTCCGGTGAGTTCCGCATGCAGCGCGTCATATTCGGCGAACTTGCGGGTGAGAAATTGATCGGTGAGCCGGATCTTCTCGGCGGCACCGCGGGTGGTGAGGGCATAGGCAAAGCGTTGGCGTTTATCAGGGCTAAGCCCGTTCGCTGACCTTGACAAGCCCTGCCTCAGCAGCTGCACGCAGCTGCGCATTGAGCCGACCCAGAGAGATGCCCACAGCCGCCGCCGTTGCCCGCTGCGAGGCGTCAGGCGCCTTGTCGAGCTGGCTGAGGATGCGAAAGAGCAGGTCTTCCTCCTCATGGCTGAGAGATGCTGATACGGGTGGCATTGTCCGACTCAAAGTGTGTTCACGCGTGAACACATCTCATGGTTTGCAGTCGCAGCAAAGCCCAAACCACTGCGCTTTTAGTGAAAAAGACCGCCGTTCCCAAATTGCAACGCAAGTGGAACGGACGGTCCTGTGAAATCCCTGCTCGGGAACAGGGATTTGAACGTCTAGGGCGGCGGGGGAGTTAACCCTCTGCAAACCCCCAGCCATCGGGCTGAAAGCCGTGGTCGATCGCAACGCGGGTTGCCACCTCTTCGACCATCCAGATCGCGGAGGCTGACAGGATCTGATCCGGCATTGTCGCAATGAGCGTTGCAGGTTCGTCGCCTTCTGCCTCGGCCCATTGGGTATGGAACCCCAGATCGGCCAGCGCTTCGGCCAGCGGCATCCACTCTTTATCGCCTGCGCCAGCCACAAAGAACAGGTCCAGATCGGCCTCAAACGGCAGATCACCTTCCGCTTGCAGATCTGAGAAGGCCGAAAATGTCTCGGCCTTCTGGCTGTTGAAATCATGCGCCACGGCGCTCACTCCTGTTCTGCCAGAAAGCGTTCGGCATCCAGCGCGGCCATGCAGCCCATACCAGCGGAAGTGACTGCCTGACGATATTTGTGGTCGGTCAGGTCACCAGCGGCAAAAATACCGGGAATAGATGTTTCGGTGGTGCCGGGAGTCACCTTCACATAGCCGCCATTATGGGTTTCCAGCACATCCTTCACCAGCTCGGTCGCCGGGGCGTGACCAATCGCGATAAAGACGCCCTTGCAAGGGATCTCGGTGATCTCGTCGGTTTTGACGTTCTTCACCCGTACCGCTTCAACGCCCAGCGGGTTCTCGGTGCCGACCACTTCTTCCAACTGATGGAACCACAGCGGCTCGATCTTCGGGTTTTTCATCAGGCGGTCTTGCAGGATCTTTTCCGCGCGCAGCTCATCCCGGCGGTGAATCAGCGTCACCTTGGAGGCGAAATTTGTCAGGAACAGCGCCTCTTCCACGGCAGTGTTGCCGCCACCGATCACGACGATTTCCTGGCCGCGATAGAAGAAGCCATCGCAGGTGGCGCAGGCGGAGACGCCAAAGCCCTTAAATTTCTCCTCAGACGGCAGGCCCAGCCATTTTGCGCGCGCGCCAGTCGCGAGGATCACCGCATCCGCTGTATAGGAGGTGCCGCTGTCACCCTTGGCCACGAACGGGCGCGAGGTGGTGTCGAGGTCGGTGATGATGTCCCCGATGATCTGACAGCCCATCGCCTTGGCGTGGTCTTGCATCCGCACCATCAGATCTGGGCCCTGAACCTCGGTATCGCCGGGCCAGTTCTCGACCTCGGTGGTGGTGGTCAGCTGGCCACCCGGCTCGATGCCCTGAACCAGGATCGGTTCCAGCATCGCGCGGCTGGCATAGACACCGGCAGTGTAGCCTGCCGGGCCGGACCCTATGATCAGAACCTTGGTGTGGCGCGTGTCGCTCATCTCATTTCCCCAATAGATGAATAGGGCGGTCTTGCCGCCGTCAGGCAATGCATATAACTGCACCCGGCGGCGTCTTAAAGCCCTGGCTTGGGCGAAGATGGGCGGTCCTGACCTCAGCGGTTTTACTAAGATGCTGAGGTTTCATCTTATCATTGGCAAATATTGTTGCGCGCAACTGAAATAATATTGCGTGCGCTTTGGATGCTGGTATAACAAACGGAAATTTCAACAGGAGCTTCCAGATGGTCACAACACGCCTTGATCCGATTGATCGCAAGATTTTGTCGGAATTGCAGGCCGACGGTCGCATGACCAATGTTGAGCTGGCCAAGCGTGTCGGTATTTCCGCACCACCCTGCCTGCGCCGTGTGCGCTCGCTTGAGGAGGCGGGGTTGATCCGGGGCTATCACGCTGAAGTCAACGCCCGCGAACTGGGGTTCGAGGTGCAGGTTTTTGCCATGGTGGGGCTGGAGAGTCAGGCCGAGGCCGAGTTGAGCGCGTTTGAAGCAAAATGCCGGGAATGGCCGCTGGTGCGGGAGTGTCACATGCTGAACGGTGAGGTGGATTTCATCCTGAAATGCGTCTCTCCCGATCTCAGCACCTTCCAGAGCTTTCTGACCAGCGATTTGCTGACCACTCCAAACGTGGCAAGCGTCAAGACATCGCTGGTCATCCGTGGTGCCAAGGATGAGCCGGGCGTGCCATTTGACGTTCTTGAGCAGCGCCTTGCACGTGAGGCCTGATCAAGCCCGATAACCTTAGCTGCGACCGTAAAAAGGCGCTCCGCGAGTGGGCGCCTTTTGCGTAAGTTGAGCCATCCTTGCCGCGCAAAAATGGATCTCAGATTATATCCGGGTCGGAGAGGGCAACACGCGGATAGGCCAGTGGACCAAAGCCCGCGATAGACTCAACATGGGAAAACAGGTTGAGATAGAGTGTGCGGATCGCGTGGCTCACCAATTTCAACGCCTCGGGACCCGGATGATAGGTCTCAAACGGCAGACCGCCGACATTGATCACCGCATGCCGGGGCAGGCAGATATGGTAGAGATCTACTGCCGTCGGGGGCGCGGTTTCCACAATGCTCATACCGTCATGATACTGCTGTACCGGGACCAGTAAGGCACCGTTTTCCAGCTGAAGACCTGGCAGGGGGGCGCGCTGCAGCAGCCGCGCAGCCGGGCCCGTGACAACTGTTGACATTGGTTTCGCCTCGCCCAGGCTGTCGGCAGTGAAGCTGGTCAGCCGATGGCTGCGTCCGTTCTGGCCGCTGCGGGCGGGAATCAGGCTGGTACAGCCTTTCCACACCAGCGGCTGGGTCTCTCCGTCAAAGGTCATCAGCTCATCACCCGGCAGCAGATCCTCGATGGCGATGGGGCCTTGGGAGGTCTCGATCAACGAGCCGCGGCAAAAGGCGGTAAAGGCCTCCTCAAATAGCGGCAGCGAAGGCGCCACATGGCGGGTTTCGGCGATGGATCCATTGGGTAACAGGCTGCAGACGTCATAACGGCGCAGCTGGGGCCGCGCGCCGCCGCGCTGGGCAGCTGGATCTTTCAACAGGGCGTTCGCTTCGACCGCATTGGCAGCTGCGCGTCGCAGCGACTGAGGTATGGTCATGGCTAACTTGCCTCTCTCATGACTGTACAGACGTCGACTTTGGCGGCGCGATGAGCAGAAAGCGCGCCAAAGCCGTTTGATCCCTGCCGGGTGTCCCATCCGCAATACGCACGGTTCGGGGTATGCGCCCAGCAGGGCAGGTAATCGCGGCGAGTCCCGCTTGGGCAGAGGCTGCCGCCTGGCCTGAACATTGGTGGACGATGTCAGGCCGGTATTCATGGTTCCCGGCTTGTTGTGAGCCGGGGTGCAGTTCAGGCGCTTTTGACAGCTGCCTGCTGCGACGGGGTTTGATGACGGCGCTCAATCGTGGTTTGCCGGGTGGCGCCACGGGTCCAGGGCAGGCGGACCTCTTCGGTCTTGGCGGCGGCCACAATGGATTTGATGAAGCGCGATTTCGGTTTCATGAGGCGTCTCCTGTCGGGGCGGGGCAACCTCCTGTCGCCCGCGCGCTGTAGTCCCGACCTTTGTCGCCTGCCAATGCGCCAGCAATGTGGCCGATCTGTGGAATTCACCGGAACTTCGCCAGATCTGCGCGCGCTATCACACCATATCCCGGCGCTGTTTTGCACGGGAATTCAATGTTGTGTCACATGATGATGGCCGCGGTGATTACAGGCGGATACAGGAAATCAGGCGACCATAGTCTGCCTCTTTCTGGTGGGTCGCACGGCGGTAGGAGTAGAACCGTTCCGGGTCGGAATAGGTGCAATGACCGGTCCAGGCCGCCTCTGTCACGCCTGCGCTGCGGAGTTTTTGCAGGCCCAGCGATGGCAGGTCAAAGAGATACCGGTCGCCCTCGCCATTGGCAAAAAACCGGGCATTGTCCGCATCCTGCATCATGAAGTCATCAAAGAACTCCGGGCCGACCTCATAGGCGCGCTGCGAGATCGAGGGGCCGATAACCGCGCGGGTGTTTTGACGGCTCGCCCCCAGCTGTTCCATGGCATCCAAGGTGGCTTCCAGAACGCCGTCCAGCGTGCCGCGCCAGCCCGCATGGGCGGCGCCGACCACCTTTGCCTCGGCGTCGTGGAACAGCACCGGCTGGCAATCAGCGGTCAGGATGGACAGCACCACACCGGGCACATTCGTGACCATCGCGTCGGCCTGAATGTCGCCCTGAATATTGTCTTGTCGCACATCGGAGATGGTCAGGACATTGGCCGAATGCACCTGATTGACCCGGCCGAGCGCCTCCGGCGGTGCGTCCATCGCGGCGGCAGCTCGGGTCCGGTTGATCTGCACGGCTTCCCGCTGATCGGACGAACCAAGCCCGCAGTTCAGCCCCGCAAAGATCCCTGAAGACGCGCCACCGCGACGGGTGAAAAACCCGTGTTTGGTGCCATTCAACAAATCGGAGATGAGAATTTCCAGCGTCATGCGTTCAATCCCGGTGGAGGTGAGGCCTGCATGGGGAAAATCCCCAGCACTTTGAACAGGTTTCCCATTTCCTCAGGGTGCGTCAACCGCCGATGTGCAGCAATCAAAGATTGCAGGGCGTTCCCCCTCCAGCCGCGCGGCCAGCGTCTGCGCGCGATCGGTGATGCCCAGACGCTCCAGAAACACGCCCTGTGGGGTCAGCCGACTATGGCTGCAACCGGCGGCCTTCGCGGTCAGCGCCAGTGCCTCAAAATCAACATGGGTGGTCAGATCGGCGCTGCCGGGGGCGTCCAGCGGGTCGCTTGGTGCATGGGCGCGCAAGGCCTGCAGCGTATCCCCCAGGGAGCGCCAGTCGCCATAGTCCACGATCAGCGCCGCACCGCCGTGACTTGCAATCCGGGCGGCGATGGTCTGCACCATGGGCTGCGCTGCTTCGCAGAGTTCCACCAGATCATTATCGCGGGTGTCCTCAAGACGATGCGCCAGCGCCGGTTGCGGTGTCACCGCGCCAAGGCCAAAGCTCAGCATGCCGTCCTGCAGCCCGACGGATTTTTCGCGCCAGCCGTTGCCATCTCGCAGAAATTGACGCACCGGCAGCGCATCGAAGAATTCATTTGCGATCAGAAACAGCGGCTGCTCCGGCAGCGCTGTGATGGTGTCGTGCCAAAGAGGAGCGTAACCGCTCAAGGTCTCCGCCTGCCGTGCGCGCAGGGTGGGGGAGGCCTCGAGGAGCGCGATTTGCATGGCGTCGTGGAACCCCGGCACCTGTTTGGTGGCGCGCAGCAGATCCGCCATCAATGTGCCGCGACCGGGGCCAAGCTCGGCCAGAATAAACGGGTTAGGGCTGCCCTGATCCTGCCAGCATTGCGCCAATGCCAGCCCGATCAGCTCTCCGAACATCTGGCTGATCTCCGGCGCGGTGATGAAATCGCCCGCGCGGCCCAGCGGGTCGCGGGCTGTGTAATAGCCATAGGTCGGGTGCAGCAGCGCCTCCGCCATGTAGTCCGCAACCGAAATCGGTCCCTCGGCGCGGATGCGGGTCGCGATGTGGTCGCTCAGGCTCATGCGGGGACCTCGGTGGTGGAGCGGCGGCGCAGTACCAAAAAGACACCGATGGCAATCATCGGCAAGGACAACAGCTGCCCCATGGTCAGCCCATATCCGCTGATCTCCCAGGCGAGGCCAAGCGGGTTCTCGGCTGTTACGAATTGCGCATCCGGTTGGCGTACAAATTCGACCGCAAATCGCGCCGCACCATAGCCTGCAAGAAACACGCCGGTGATCCAGCCGGGCTGGCGCAGCGCAGCGCGCCGGTAGACCAGCCACAGGAGAACCGCGCCGAGGATCAACCCTTCCAGCAGCGCCTCATAAAGTTGCGAGGGGTGGCGCGCGCAGATCTCCCCCAGCGCCTGACCGCAGGACTGCGCTGCACGCCCCGGAAAGGCCACGCCCCACGGCAGATCAGTTGCCCGGCCCCAAAGTTCGGCATTGTTGAAATTTGCAAGCCGCCCCAGCAGCAGCCCCGGCGGCACCGTATGGGCCACCAGATCGGCAATCTGCAGGCGCGGGATATTGTGGCGCAGCGCGTAAAGCCAAGTCGCCAGAATCACGCCGATCAGGCCGCCATGAAACGCCATGCCCCCCTGCCAGATTCGCAGAATTTCTGTCGGGTTCGCAAGGTAATAGCCCGGCTGATAAAACAGCACATAGCCCAGCCGCCCGCCCAGGATGACGCCGAGGATGATCCAGGTCAGCAAATCCTCAACCTGTGCCGCTTTCATTGGCGGCTGCACGCCGGGCCAAAGGGCGGGGCGTCGCAGCGCCGCCACCGCCAGCCGCCAGGCAATGACAATGCCAACGATGTAGGCCAGCGCATACCAGCGCAGAGCGAATTGGCTGCCAAACAGCTCAATTGTGAAAATTTCCGGGGTCAGATCGGGGAACTGGAGGAAGAATGCGTGCATATGCCGTCAATGCCTTTGCAGGGGCTGCAGTGTCAACGGCTTGCCGCCGCCGGTGTTGATGCCCATATAGGGGGCAAGGCAGACATGGAGAAGACAATGCAGACGCGCAACAAGATCATGGATGATATTTCTCAGCTGATGACCAATGCCATGGGCGTGGCCCATGGCGCGCGGGAAGAGGCAGAGACGGCGATGAAGGGGTTGATCGACCGTTGGCTGGCGGATCGCGATTTCGTGACCCGTGAGGAGTTCGACGCGGTGCGCGCCATGGCGCAGAAAGCCCGCGAGGAGAATGAGGCACTGAAAGCGCGGCTTGATGCGCTGGAAGCGGGCAAATCCGGCTGACGCTCTCCCGGTGCTGTTCCTGGGGGACACACCCAGGTAATGGCTGAAAATATCCGATCTGCAACATTCATTGGCGCACGGCCCCGTCTGGGCTGTGCGCCATTCTTCTGCCGGTATGTGGGGCGCAGTGCGCGATCTTGATGCCTGCAACCGCGTCCGATCTCAAACTCACGGCGCTGTCACGATATTTTGAGGCTATGGGCGGTTCGTCCACAACTTATTGCAGTTATCCCCAAATAAAGGGTTGCCAGACTCTCTCGCGGCCTCCACCATATCTAGTAGGAGAAGAGGAAAGTCTCCTCTCCTTATTGAGCAGGCCGCTAGCAATTGGGGGTGCCCCGCATCTCTTTTGCTAGAGATCAGAGAGGTGGCAACATGGCTCTTTCCGAACATTTTCTGGAAGACGAAATTCACCCTATCGACATCGTCGAACATCTGGCCTCGGACCATGATTGGGATTTCGACCGCATCGGCGACGATCAGATTGCGATGGCGGTGGAAGGTCAGTGGCGAACCTATTCGCTGACACTGGCGTGGTCCGGCTATGAAGAAACCCTGCGGATGGTGTGCAGCTTTGAGATGGAACCGCCAAAGGACCAGCTGCCAAGGCTCTATGAGCTGATCAACGAGATGAATGATCAGTGCTGGGCTGACGGTTTCACCTTCTGGGCCGACCATAAGCTGATGCTTTATCGTTATGGGTTGGTGCTGACCGGGGGGCAGGTGGCCAGCCCGGAGCAGATCGACACGATGATCAACTCCGCTGTCGCCAATTGCGAACGCTACTATCCGGCCATCCAGCTGATGGTCTGGGGCGGGCAGTCGCCGCGCGACGCGCTTCAGGTCGCCATTGCAGAGGCTTACGGGCGCGCGTAAACCTTTCCCCGAACCGGGTCCCGCATGGGGCCGGAGATCCGATCAGGGGAGGGGAAAGATGCAGGTATCAGAGATCGCAGCGCGCGGCATCGCGCTTTTGGGCTGCGGCAAGATGGGCTCGGCTATGTTGGCGGGCTGGCTTGACCGGGGGGTATCCCCGGAGGCTGTCTGGGTGATCGACCCCAACCCGTCCGATTGGTTGCGTCAGACTGGTGTTCACATCAATGCGCCGCTGCCTGAGGCTGGTGCAGATGTGCCGGGGATCGTGTTGATCGCGGTCAAGCCACAGATGATGGGCGAGGCTCTGCCGCAGCTACAACAGCTCGGCAATGGTGAGACGCTGTTTATTTCCGTGGCTGCCGGGACTTCAATCGCCACCTACGAAAGCCTGCTTGGCGCCAAAACGCCGGTTGTGCGGGCGATGCCGAACACACCGGCTGCGGTTGGGCGCGGCATCACCGCGATCGTCGGTAACGCCTGCGCCTCTGCGGAGGACGTGATCCGCGCGGAGACGTTGCTGCAGGCAATTGGTCAGACTGTCCGGCTGGAAACTGAGGCACAGATGGACGCTGTCACCGGGGTCAGCGGCTCCGGTCCGGCTTATGTCTTTCACCTGATTGAAACCCTTGCGGCAGCAGGCGAGGCCGAGGGGCTTCCGGCGGATCTTGCCATGCAGCTGGCCAAGGCCACGGTGGCGGGCGCAGGCGCGCTGGCGGAAGCAGCAGAGGAAACCCCAGCAGAGCTGCGCGTCAATGTGACCAGCCCCAATGGCACCACACAGGCCGCATTGGAGGTGCTGATGGACGCGGACAACGGCTTCCCACCCTTGCTGCGGCGGGCGGTTGCGGCGGCCTCCCACCGGTCAAAGGAGCTGTCGCGTGGATAACATCAGTTTCGACGATTTTCTGAAGGTTGATATCCGCGTCGGCGAGGTTGTGCGCGCTGAGGACTACCCCGAGGCCCGCAAACCCGCGATCAAGATGTGGGTGGATTTCGGCGACGAGATCGGCGTCAAGAAAACCTCGGCGCAGGTCACCGCACATTACACCCCGGAAAAACTCTTGGGCAGACAGGTGATGGCGGTGGTCAATTTTCCGCCCCGGCAGATCGGCAAATTCATATCAGAAGTGCTGGTTCTGGGGCTGCCGGATGAGGCGGGCGAAATCATGTTGATCGGCCCGGATGGGGCTGTACCACTTGGGGGGCGGATGCATTGAGCGGGAAACTCTGGATTACCCGCCCGATGACCGCGGCTGTTGAGGCGCGTGCCCGCTCGGAATTCGATGTTGAGATCCGGCAGGAGACAACACCACTGAGTGCCGAGGAGCGCCAGCGGGCGCTGCGTGAGTTTGATATCGTGATGCCCACCCTTGGCGATCAGTTCGACGCGGCGAGTTTTGCCGACACCCCTGCGCCTCGGTGCAGGCTGCTGGCCAATTTTGGCGTCGGCTACAATCACATTGACGTCGACGCCGCGAAAACTGCGGGCGTTGCGGTCAGCAACACACCGGGCGCGGTCACCGATGCCACCGCTGATACCGCGCTGACGCTGATGCTGATGACCGCGCGTCGGGCGGGCGAGGGGGAGCGACTGGTCCGCTCCGGTCAATGGCAAGGCTGGCATCCAACCCAGATGCTGGGGCTGCATCTGACCGGCAAACATGTGGGTATCGTCGGCTTCGGTCGCATTGGTGAGGCCATCGCGCGGCGCTGTCACTTCGGTTTTGGCATGTCGGTCAGCTATCTGGCGCGCAGTGAAAAATCACCGGGCTTTCCGGCGACCCGGGCCGACAGCCTGACTGCCTTGGCGGCAAGTGTCGATGTGCTGGTGCTGGCAGTACCGGGCGGTGCCGAGACCCGGCATCTGATCAATGCGGAGGTTCTGGCGGCGATGCGGCCTGAGGCGCTGTTGATCAATATCGCCCGTGGCGAGGTCATGGATGAGGCGGCGCTGATTTCGGCCCTTCAGACGGGGCAGATCGCCGGGGCCGGGCTGGATGTCTATGAGTTCGAACCAGAGGTGCCATTGGCGCTGCGGCAGATGGAGCAGGTCACGCTCCTGCCGCATCTGGGCACAGCCACGGAAGAGGTGCGCAGCGATATGGGACATCTGGCGCTGGACAATGTGGCGGCCTTCCTCGCTGGGAAGCCGCTGATTTCGCCGGTTTGATAAAGCGCAAAGGTCAGGGCGCGGAGAGTATGCGCCCCGCCATAGTTTTGGTCTGAGTGCGTCAGTCAGACGTCTCCGCAGGCAGGTCGCCCGTGGCCTGTCGCCAGTGGCGACGGCAGAGCGACACATATGTTTCATTGCCGCCGATCTGCACCTGGGCCCCTTCGGTGATGGTCCGCCCCTGATCATCCTGCCGGATCACCATGGTTGCTTTCTTGCCGCAGTGACAGATGGTGCGCACCTCGCGCATTTCATCAGCCAGCGCCAGCAGCGTCGCCGATCCCGGAAACAGCTTGCCCTGAAAATCGACCCTGAGCCCGTAGCACAGGACCGGCACCCGCAGATCATCCACCACCCGTGCCAGATCCCAGACCTGATCCGGCGACAGAAACTGCGCCTCATCGACAAAGATACTGGCGACCGGGCCCGTCGACAGACGGTTGGCCACCTTGTCAAACAGGTTCTCGCCAGGGCGAAACATATCCGCCTCGGCGCCGATCCCGATGCGGGAGGCAATCCGCCCCTGACCGGCGCGGTCATCCAACGCCGCAGTCAGCAGATAGGTGTCCATATTGTTCTCGCGGTAGTTATGCGAGGCTTGCAAGAGCACCGTCGATTTGCCTAGCATTCATGGTGGAGTAATGAAAGTAAAGCTTGGCCATGGGGCTGATTTAGCCGCAGTGCCCCCTGGAGGAAACGGTTTTCTTCACCAGATGCGGCCAGATGTGGAATGGTAGGGCGGGCTTGGGTGAGCCATCCATGAAGCACCCTGCACGCAGATGTCGGTCCGAGGCGAAACAACCCGAGAAACGAACCACACGACACCCGCGGCAGGGCGCAAACTGGACGGAAATTGCCCACCAGCGAAAGCCCACGAAACACGCCTCCGCCCCCAACACATTTCCCTGTCGTAAGACCTGGATCAGCGCTGTAAGTCCCTTAAAACCTTAGGGATAGAAATAGGTTCGCATTTCCTTTAAGTGTCGTGAATGGGAAATTAACGCGTTTCTTCCCCAATGGGGAAGCGGTCATATGCAGGTAGAATTTATATGGCAGACATAGGTACTTATCTAAAAAAACACACCGAGGCGCTGGTCAAGGATGTGGGGATCGAGGCGGCCTGCCAGATCACAGGGAAATCCAAGGCGACGCTTGGCCGGTATTACTCGGATAATGCCGAACACGCCGATCGCTTCATGCCGGTTGATGCGGTGGCCAAGCTTGAGGCGGCGGCCTCCTTTCCGCATGTGACCTCTGGTCTGGCGGATCTGAAGAACATCACCCTGTCGTATTGTGAGGCAAGCGCGGCGTCAGAGGCCCGCAGCGGTGGCGTCAATGCCGATGTGATTGCACTGAGCCAGCGTTTCGCCACCTTGATGAGTGAGTATCAGGAGGCGATGGCCGATGGAATTATCACCATCAACGAGGCCAAGCGACTGCTGCGCGAAACGGTGATGTTGCAGCAGGTGCTGCTGGATATGAAACTGCATCTGGAAGAAGAGAGTGGCTGAGATGTCAACGGGGAAGGCCGCGACGCCTGAAACACGAGCGGCCGAGGATCTGCCTGCGCTCGTTGACGCTGCATTGCCGCAGATTGATGTTGCTGGTCTGGCAGCGGCGGACGATCCGCAGCATCCACCGCGCATTCTGCTCCTTTACGGGTCGTTGCGGTCTGTAAGCTATTCACGAAAAGTCGCCGAGGAGGCTGCGCGGATCCTGCGCGCGCTGGGTTGTGAGACGCGGATCTTTGATCCGAGCGGATTGCCCCTGCCGGATGACGAAGGATCCGAGGGACATCCCAAGGTCACCGAACTGCGTGATCTGGCGGTCTGGAGCGATGGCATGGTCTGGTCCAGCCCCGAACGCCATGGCGCAATGACCGGCATTATGAAGACACAGATCGACTGGCTGCCGCTGTCGCTGAAGGGCGGCATCCGCACCACGCAGGGCAAGACGCTGGCGGTGATGCAGGTCTCTGGTGGGTCGCAATCCTTCAATGCGGTCAATCAGATGCGCATTCTGGGCCGCTGGATGCGGATGATCACCATCCCCAACCAGTCCTCCATTCCCCGGGCCTGGCTGGAATTTGGCGAGGGGGAGCGACTGCCTGACGGTCCGTTTTATCGCCGGGTTGTCGATGTGATGGAAGAGTTGGTGAAATTCACCTGGCTGACCCGTGGCCGCAAGGATTACCTGGTCGACCGCTATTCCGAGCGGGTTGAAGATGTCGAAGCCGTGCATCAGCGGGTGTCGCAGAAATAACCCGGATCGTCAGGTGCTCCGTTACAAAACAGGGCCTGCCACACTCGGCAGGCCCTTTTTCTATGGCTCATGTCGTCTACCAGGGCGAGCCTGCGAAGGCTCAGGCAACGCGGCGCAGGATCACGGAACCCACGGAATAGCCTGCCCCAAACGAACAGATCAGCCCAAGATCCCCCGCGGCCAGATCGTCTGAGTATTTCGAGAAAGCGATGATCGACCCCGCTGAGGATGTATTGGCGTAATCCTGCAGGATATTGGGCTGTTCACCGGCCTCCGGCGTGCGGCCGAGGACTTTCTTGCCGATGAAATCATTCATCGTCTTATTCGCTTGATGCAGCCAGAGCCGTTTCAGGTCGGTGTTTGCAACCCCTTCAGCCTCCATGTGCTCGGCGATGTGCTGGCTGACCATCGGCAGCACTTCCTTAAACACCTTACGCCCGTTCTGCATGAACTGCATGTCGCGGCGATCCTCGACGCCGTCCGGGCGGGAGCGGCGCAGGTAGCCGTTGTTGTTGCGGATGTTGTTGGAGAAACTGGTGGCACAGCGGGTCGACAGGATCTCGAAATAGGCTCCCGTTGCGTCTTCGCTGCGCTCGATCAGGGTCGCTGTCGCCACATCGCCGAAGATGAAGTGACAATCGCGGTCGCGCCATTCCAGATGGCCGGAGCAGATCTCCGGGTTCACCACCAATGCCGCGCGGATTGACCCCGACCGCACCATATCTGCGGCGGCCTGAATGCCAAAGGTGGCCGAGGAACAGGCGACATTCATGTCAAAGGCAAAGCCCTCAATGCCCAACAGATCCTGAATTTCGATTGCCAACGCAGGGTAGGCGCGTTCCATATTGGAGGCCGCGCAGATTACCGCATCAACATCGGCAGCGGTCTTGCCTGCCTGCGCCAGCGCCTTTTTGGCGGCATCCAGCGCCATCTCTGCCATGATGGACGGCTCATCATCGCTGCGTTGACGCAACAGCGGGTGCATCACCTCGGGATCCAGAACGCCGCTTTTGTCCATCACATAGCGCTGCTCGATGCCGGAAGCCTTGAGGATGAACTCCTCCGAGGAATGCGCCAACGGCTCTATCTCGCCAGCGGCAATCGCCTCGGCATTTTCGGCATTGGTCTTGTCTGCGTAGGCATTGAATGCCGCGACCAGCTCGGCGTTGGTGATCGTCTGTGACGGGGTGAAGACGCCCGTGCCGGTGATGGCGGGTGTGAACATGCGCTGGACCTTCGGGTGGTTTTCAAAAAGTGCTGCATATCTGGGCATCTTCCCCCTGTCAGGTCAAGTCTGGCGCCATTGCTCATGGTAATAGCTGCTCCTACGTCAACGCCACAGGCAGGGGGCCGCAGCCGGTTTGAGGCCCTCAGGAAACTTCCCTCCTTGAATAGTTCGAATTTTGAAGTATATGCCCCCTGAAGGCGGTGGCGGAATGATTCGAGACTCCGACAAGATTTTTGACGATGACACAGCCCAGCATGCACGTGAGACCCGTCCGGAGGTCAGCGCGATGTTGGGTGTTTTTGCGCTTTATTGGCGCATTGAGGCCTGCATCGAAGACAGCGTTGACATGCCCGAATTGAGCCGGATGGAATGTCACATCCTGGTGCGTCTTGGGACCCCATCCCGCATGGGGGAGCTGGCGCGAATGCTGCAGACCGTTCCCTCTTCGGTGACCGCGGCAGCAGACCGTCTGGAACGGCAAGGGCTGATCCGGCGCAGCCGCGATCCTCAGGACCGGCGCGCCTGGCTTTTGTCACTAACGCCAGATGGCCTGATCAAGCGAGATCGCCTGGTGGCGGCGATGTCTGAGCTGTTTCAGCGCATTTCTGGGCTTGATCGGGACGAAATCCAACAATTTGCGGCCCTTTCGGCCAAAATCCATGACACTGTTGTAGCGGCGGACGCGAATCCGCTTCGGAAGGAGTAACTTATGCAGCTGAGTTCGAGAGTCATCGCCGGTATCGCCGCGCTGATGTTGGCGGGGGGACCGGCACTTGCCGCGGATGTCCTGAAACCGGTCAAACTGATGGAAACACAGTCCGGTGCAATGCCAATCCACCGCGAGTTCTATGGTCAGGTCGCCGCCAAGGAAACGGTTGATCTGGCGTTCCAGGTTGGCGGTCAGGTGGTGAAGTTTCCGGTGACCGAAGGTGCCTTTGTGCCGAAGGGGGCGCTGGTTGCTGAACTGGACCTCGAACCGTTTGAGCTGAAACTTGGTCAGGCGCAGCTGCAGAAGGAACAGGCAGATCGCACGGTCACACGTCTGGAAAAACTGACTGGCACCGTCAGCCAGGTCTCCATCGACGATGCCGAGACCCAGGCGGGTCTGGCGCGGATTGCCCTGCGGGATGCGGATTACGCGCTGGAACATGCAACTCTGAACGCCCCTTTTGATGCGCTGGTTTCCAGCCGTGAAGTAGCATTGTTCAGCACTGTCAGCGCGGGCGCGCCGGTTGTGCGCCTGCACGACATGTCGGAACTGCATATTGAGGTCGACGTGCCTGAAGTGCTGTTCCAGCAGGGGGAAGACAATGATGCCCTGACAATCACCGCAACCTTTCCAAACAGCGATACCGCATATCCGCTGGAAATTCTGGAATTCGATGCCGAGGCCAGCAGTGTTGGCCAGACCTATCGCGTGACCTTCCGCCTGGACCCGCCAAAGGACCGTCAGGTCTTCCCCGGGGCGTCCACGACCGTACGGGTCACTGTGGATACCGGGTTATCAGCCATTGTGGTTCCACCGACCGCAATTGTGCCCGCCGCCAATGGTGAGCCTGGCGTGATGCTGTTTTCGCCCAAAGGTGGGGATGAGGGCACCGTGACCTGGACCAGGGTTGAAACCTCCGCCACCGATGGTGGCCAGATTGAGATCACCTCCGGTCTGCAGGGCGGTGAAGAAATCGTGCTGACCGGTGGCGGCGCGCTCGCCGATGGTGAGGCTGTGCGCCGCTTCACCGGCTTCACCAACTGAGGGCGGATCTCATGGACATTGCACGCGGGTCGATCAATCGGCCGCTTTATACATGGCTCATCATGCTTGCCGCGCTGTTTGGCGGGATCTGGGGGTTCCTGAACCTCGGACGGCTCGAAGACCCGGCCTTCACCATCAAACAGGCGGTGGTCATCACCCAATATCCCGGTGCCAGCGCTGAGCAGGTGGCACTAGAAGTCTCCGAACCGCTGGAATCGGCGATCCAGAAGATGGGAGAGGTGAAACAGATCACCTCAATGAACCAGCCGGGGCTTTCGCGCATCGACGTTGAGATGCAGGACACCTTTGACGGAAGCGAGCTTCCGGCTCTCTGGACCAAGCTGCGCAGTGAGGTCGAAGACGCGGCACGCGAACTGCCTGAGGGGGTCAGCGCGCCGTTCGTCAATGACGGGTTCGGGGATGTGTTCGGCGTCTTCTATGCGGTGACAGCCGAGGGGTACACTGATGCGGAGCGCCACGAACTGGCGACCTTCCTGCGCCGTGAACTGCTGGCGGTGGATGGCGTGGCCGATGTCGAAATCGCGGGCCTGCCGGAAGAGGCGATCTTTGTCGAACCGAAGATGGCGATCACCGTAAACCAGAACATTCCGATCAATGCAGTGTCGAACGCTCTGGCCACGGCCAATTCGGTGCGTTCTGCGGGCCAAGTCGATAACGGGCCGGTGCAGACGCGCGTCAGCGCTCCGGAAGGCTCCGACTCCGTGACGGAAATTGCGGGTCTTACTGTGGGGTCTCAGGGCGAGGTCATCAATATTATCGACATGGCCGATGTCCATCGTGGCCGGGTGGATGATCCGTCCCAGATCATCCGCTTTGACGGTGTTGAGGCCTTTACCATCGGGGTTGCAGGTCTGGCGACAGAAAATATCGTTGAGGTGGGCCAGCGGGTGGACGCGCGTCTGGCTGAGCTGGACAGTCAGATCCCTTACGGTGTTGAGCTGAAGCCGATTTACCAGCAGCATGTCGTCGTAGATCAGGCGTCCAATGACTTTCTGGTGAATCTTGCGATGTCGGTCGGCATCGTGGTGATCGTGCTGGCGGTCTTCATGGGCTGGCGGGCCGCCATCGTTGTGGGCACCACGCTGTTGCTCACGGTTGTCGGAACGCTGATGTTCATGAATTTCTTCTCCATTGAAATGGAGCGGATTTCCCTTGGCGCGTTGATCATTGCGATGGGGATGCTGGTGGATAACGCCATCGTTGTGGCGGAAGGTATGCAGATCTCCATGGCGCGCGGGCGGAATTCTCGCGAGGCCGCGCATGAGGCGGCATCGAAAACCCAGATCCCACTGCTGGGGGCAACCGTCATTGGCATCATGGCCTTTGCCGGTATCGGCCTCAGCCCGGATTCAACCGGTGAGTTCATGTTCTCGCTGTTTGCGGTGATTGGTATTTCGCTGCTGCTCAGCTGGCTTCTGGCGCTGACGGCCACGCCGCTTCTGGCTCACTACTTCTTTAAACAGGGGAGCGGTGACGATCATGATGCCTATTCCGGGATCCTGTTCCGCACCTACAGCAAGATTCTGCGGCTGTCGCTGACACTGCGCTGGTTTGTGGTGCCGGGGCTCATCGCGATCACAGTGTTGTGCTTTATTGGCTTTGGCCAGGTGAAGCAGCAGTTCTTCCCCAATTCCAACACGCCGTTGTTCTTTGTGCACTACAAGCTGCCGCAGGGCACGTCGATCACGACCACCTCACAGCATATGCGTGTGTTTGAGGAATGGCTGGCAGAGCGGGACGATGTGGAAACGACGAGCACATTTGTCGGGCAGGGGGCCACGCGCTTCATGCTGACCTATGATTCCGAAGATCCAACCCCCAGCTATGGGCACCTCATCATCCGGGCCACCAGCCTTGAGGCGATCCCCGCGCTGCAGGCGGATCTGGAGGCCTTTGGTCAGGGGCGTTTCCCTGAGGGAGAATTCCGCACCAAGCGGCTGGTCTTTGGTCCCGGTGGTGGCGCCCCGATTGAGGTGCGGTTCGCCGGGCCTGACCCCCGGGTGCTGCGGCAGCTGGGTGAGGAGGCAATGCAGCGTCTGAAACAGGCGACACCAGATATTCTGAGTGTGCGTCAGGACTGGCGCGAGCAGGAAATCACGTTGAAGCCGATTTATGCCACGGACCGGGCGCAGACCGCCGGTGTCACGCGGGAGGCTATCGCGGATGCGCTGCAATTCTCCACCGATGGTCTGCGGGCGGGTGTGTTCCGCGAGCGGGATCGCTTGATCCCAATCGTTCTGCGCCGTGCCGAGGTTGGTGAATATAATCTGATGGATCAGCTGGTGTTCTCTGAGGCGGCAGGCAAATTTGTGCCGCTTGAGCAGATGGTCGACGGGATTGACGTGGTGGTTGAAAATACCCTTGTCCATCGCCGTGATCGTGTGCCCACGCTGACCGTTGGTGCAGACATTCCGGCAGACCTGACCGCAGCCAGTGTTTTCTCGCAGGTCAAGGATACCATTGAGGAGATCCAGCTGCCTGCGGGCTACACAATGGAGTGGGGTGGGGAGCATGAGAACTCTGCCGACGCCAATGCCAGCCTTGGCAAGCAGCTGCCGGTCACGATCCTGATTATGGTGCTGATTTCGGTGCTGCTGTTCAATGCGATCCGCCAACCGATCATCATCTGGCTGTTGGTGCCGATGTCGGTGAACGGGGTGGTGATTGGCCTCCTTGGAACTGGTATGCCCTTCACCTTTACCGCGCTTCTCGGTCTGCTCAGCCTCTCTGGCATGCTGATCAAGAACGGTATTGTCTTGGTTGAGGAAATCGATCTGGTCCGGGCGGAAGGAAAACCGCTGCGCGAGGCCATTGTCGAGGCGTCCGTGTCGCGTCTGCGCCCGGTCATGTTGGCGGCGGTTACCACCATCCTTGGCATGGCACCGCTGCTGACCGATGCCTTCTTTGTGTCGATGGCAATCACCATCATGGGGGGGCTGGCTTTTGCCACTGTCCTGACCCTGGTGGCCGCGCCTGTGTTCTATCTGATCTTCTTCGGGCGGGATGAAAAACGCGAGCAGGCCGCAGCAGCCTGATCACGGCGCCTGATATTTCAAGAGAAAGCCCCGGTTGCAGAACCGGGGCTTTTTTGTTGTGCAGATCACCTTCTGATTGCGGGGTTGGCTCCGCTGGATAGGTGTTGGACCGGCATAGGCTATGCGGCAAGGTCCCTGTCCAAGGCGGATCCCGGTGTGGCGGTTGGTATTTCGACCCCAAAACCCGGCGATGACCCGAGCGCGATCTCTTAAGACTTATGCGGTGGCAAAGCACCGACAGGATTCGCCTCAATTGCCAGCTTGGCGGGCCAAATTCCGCCTTAATCCCCGCGATTCCTTTCCAGATCTCAGCGCCAGGCCTGTATCCACAGGGAAAATCGCACTGAAACCCTTGCTGGAAAAATGACATTTTTTCCGATGTTTGAGCGAAATTTCCCTAAAAATGTTCAGAGAGGTTAAGGAAAATATAGTGCTGTGGCAGTCCTATGACCGCAGTCGCTGTGCGCGTTAACTGATTGTTAAACATGTCACATTCTGCGCGCCTTTCTGACAGCTCTCCACAACTCCAAGCCGCATTCCAGCCTCAGCCGACCCCGAAGATGGCGATGTGGGAAAAATAGGAGTGGACCATGAAACGCATTATCGGGCTTATCGCCGCCGCTATTATTTCAAGTACAACCTTTAGCCTTTCTGCCGAGGCGCAGTCCTCAGGGGTCAGGGCCGTGCAGGGGTGGGAAGCCGTCGGGCGGCTCAACATCGCTGGGCGCAATATGTGTACCGGCAGTCTGATCGCGCCCAATCTGGTGCTGACAGCTGCGCATTGTCTCTATAATCCGCAAACCGGGCAGGCCGTGAATCCCCGAAACATCAAATTCGAGGCTGGCCTCAATGGTCGCCGGGCCAAGGCATCGCGCCGTGTTGTCAAAGCCGTCGTCCATCCGGGGTATCGCCACAATTGGTCCAGCCGCAGCGAAGCGGGCAGCGATATCGCGGTCTTGCGTCTGGATCGTCCGATTGCAGGCAGCCAGATCCGACCCTTCGTATTGGCCGCAGCCCCAATACCGGGCGACAGTGTTGATGTGCTCTCCTACACTGTCAATCAGGCCACCCGCCCAGCCCGCGAACAAGGATGCCGGATCCTGTCGACCAGAAGCGAAACTCTGGTGACCTCCTGTCGGGTAGAATACGGCGCCTCCGGCTCGCCTGTGCTGCAGATGCGCAAAGGCGGCGCGCCGCTGCTGGTTTCGGTGATCTCGGCCAAGGCTCAGATCGGCCGCAAGCGGGTGTCGCTGGCCACCACCTTTGATGGATCACTGCGTCGGCTAATGCGCCGCGCAGGCTGAGCTGGGCCTGACCAGCCTCCGCTCCGTTTCCCACAAAAGCGTCTGTGGGAGGTGGGCAGCGTCCAGTCAGACAAACCCCCCGGAGCATCTGCTTCGGGGGGGGGTGCGTTTTGGAGATCGGGAGCCACGTCAGTGAATGAAATGAAGCTGATCAAATTGCCGCCGCCAAGCCGAAACCTGATCCAGCACCGCCTCCCCGCGTAAAGCGGCCGCGACCAGCGCAGCCAGTGCAGCGGAATCCTCGCTCGTCATGCCCCAGCGCACCAGTTCTGGCGTGCCGATCCGCAGACCGTTCATGTCGCCCTTAACCGCAGGCAGGGGCAGGCCGATACCGCAGGCCAAAAATCCGCTCTTTCTCAGTAGCTTCGATGCAGCCTGCCCGCCGCCATAGGTCTCGGCGCGCAGCGCAAACTGATGGGACATGGTGATGCCGTCGGCTGTTTTGAACAGCGGCAGGCCTTCTGCCTCCAGCGCCATCGCAAGGCTCTTTGCCATCGCAATCATTTCGGACGCATAGGCCCGGCCGTGATCGCGCCAGTCCAGCAGGGTCACCGCGAGGGCTGCGGATTTTGCCACATCAAAGTTCGCCGTCATGCCGGGAAAGGCGATGCTGTCCAGCGCCTTGGCGATTTCGGCATCGTTGCTGACGATCAGCCCACCGGCAGGACCACCAAGGCTCTTGTAGGTGCTCATGGTCATGAAGTGGGCGCCTTCGGCCAGCGGATCGGCCCAGGCCTTCCCGGCAATGATCCCACATTGATGGGCCGCGTCAAACATGACTTTGGCGCCAATCTGATCCGCGATCGCACGCACGCCTGCAACGGGATGTTCAAACAGGTTGAGACTGCCGCCGATGGTGATCAGCTTGGGGCGTTCCCGCTCTGCGAGCTGCTGAAGGGCCTCCAGATCGACGGTATAGCCATCTTCGAGCACCGGCGCCTCAATACTGCGTAGCCCATAAAGCCCGGCACAGCTCAGCCGCGTGATGGGTCACATGTCCACCGATGCTGGCAGGCGGTGCGATGATGGTGTCGCCGGGGCGGCAGGTCGCCATAAAGCCGTAGAGATTGGCGAGCGCGCCGGATGGCACCCGGATTTCTGAAAACTCCGCATCAAAGACCTCGCAGGCAAGACGCGCTGCAATGACCTCGATTTCCTCAATGGCCTCTAACCCCATCTCATATTTATCGCCGGGGTGCCCCAGCGACGGCCGCGATCCCAGACCCGAGGCCAGCAAGCCTTCCGCCTTTGGGTTCATCACATTGGTGGCAGGGTTGAGGTTGAAGCAGTCTTTCTCGTGGATCACACGGTTTTCTTCGACCAGGGTCGCGATACGATCCAGCAATTGATCGGACGCTGCACCGGCCATGGCGCGGGTGATGTCCTCGATCCGGGTGATACTCGCTTCGGGAAGCCAGCTGTTGGGCGCTTGGGGCATCTGATCCTCCATCTATGGATAGCTCTGTCTGTGCTCACCTTGCGCCCGATGGGCGTGACCGGGCAAACCAGATTTGCTATTTGTTGGCGTAGAAAAACTAAGCCTGAAGCGAGTTGCCATGTCTGTTTCTCCTCCACGCCCGAAGGGTCCACCTCTGAACGCGATGCGGGCGTTTGAGGCTGCCGCGCGCCTCAACGGTTTCGTCGCTGCGGCACAGGAACTGGGGGTGACACCCGGCGCGGTGTCCCAGCAGGTAAAGGCGCTGGAGGACTGGACGGGCACGCCGTTGTTTCAGCGCAACCCGCAGGGGGTGTTGCTGACCGCGGCGGGGCAGGCGCTGTTGCCAAGCTTCGTGGACGCGTTTGATGCGCTGGGTGCCGCGACGCAGGCCTTACGATCGCTACGACCGGTGCAGGAGTTGCATATCGCCGCCCTGCCTTCCATTGCGCAACTGTGGTTGCCGCAGCGGCTCGACCGTTTGCGCAGGGCGCTGCCAGATCTGAAAATCTCCGTCACGGCGATGGAGGAACCTCCAAATCTCAACCGTGAACTCTTTGATTTTGCGATTTTCTACGCCTCACCTGAGGAGCGCCCGGAGGCAGCGCTGGTCTTGCAGGGAGACCGGATCTTTCCGGTTTGCGCTCCGGCGGTTGCTGCGGGGCTGAACCATCCGGAAGACCTGTCACAGGTCGCCCTGTTGCAGGATCAGACCTGGGCCGGGGATTGGACGCAGTGGCGCAAGAGCACCGGACTGGTTCTGCCAAATGCCGATAGCGGCCCAGCCTATTCGCTCTACAGCCTGGCCCTGCAGCAGGCGATTGCCGGAGCCGGTGTGCTGATGGGGCATCAGGCATTGGTTGCTGATGCGCTGGATCAGGGCAGCCTGATGTGTCCGTTCAAGGATCTTATCGCGGACAGCGGGCGCCAGCTTATCCTTGTCCAGCCACCGCGCGCCAGAAGAGGCCCGGCGCATGAGACCATATTGGGGCTACTGAAATAGAGCGGCAGTTGCGATAGCAAAAAGGCCCCGACACGTTGTCGGGGCCTTTTGAATGGTTCGTTTTCTGCCAATGTCGGCTGATCAGCCCTGCAGGCTCTTCACCTCAACATCGCCCTCAGCCTGCGCCTTGATCGCGCGGGCGGCGGCATTGGCGCTGCAGCGGCGGTGGTGAAATAGGGGATCTTGTCATAGAGCGCGACGGACCGCATGTCCTTGCTGTCCTGCACGGCCTGCGCGCCTTCTGTGGTGTTCATTAGCAGCTGAACGTTGCCGTCCTTCAGCATATCGACCACATGGGGGCGGCCCTCATAGACCTTGTTGACCAGCTCGCAGGGCACGCCATGGCCGTCCAGCCAGCTTTGGGTGCCGCGTGTTGCCACCAGGGTAAAGCCCTGTTCCACCAGAATTTTTGCCGCATCCAGCATCAACGTGCCCTTGTCGGCATCCTTGATCGAAATGAACGCGCGCCCTTCGGAGGGCAGCACCATACCGGCCCCCATCTGCGCCTTGAGGAAGGCGCGGGCAAAGCTGCGGTCCCAGCCCATGACCTCACCGGTGGAACGCATCTCCGGCCCCAGCAGCGTATCAACGCCGGGGAAGCGGGCAAAGGGCAGCACGGCTTCTTTCACCGAGAACCAGGGCATGTCGGGATCCGCCAACGTCATTGGGTCGGCCATCGGCACGTTGACGTCATAGCCGCAGCATCCGGCTCATACGGCGCACGCTTGGGGAAATTCGACAGCGGTTCACCGGCCATCACGCGGGCGGCGATGGAGGCGATGGCGCTATCGGTGGATTTCGCCACAAACGGCACGGTGCGCGAGGCACGCGGGTTCACCTCAATCAGGTAGATCACCTCATTGCCATCGGCATCGGGTTTCACCGCGAACTGAATGTTCATCAGGCCGACCACATTCAGCGCCTTGGCCAGCGCATTGGTCTGGGTCTTGACCTCTGCAATCACCTCTTTCGACAGCGAGTAGGGCGGCAGAGAGCAAGCACTGTCGCCGGAGTGAACGCCTGCTTCCTCGATATGCTGCATGATGCTCAGCCACATGCACATCCGTGCCGTCGCAGATTGCATCAACGTCCAGTTCCACCGCACCGGAGAGATAGCTGTCGAGCAGAACCGGGCTGTCCCCGGAGACCACAACCGCCTCCGCGATGTAGCGCTTCAACTGGTCCATATCGCGCACGATCTCCATCGCGCGGCCCCCCAGAACATAGGACGGGCGGATCACCAGCGGAAAGCCGATTTCTTCTGCGATCTCAATCGCCTGTGCGTCGGTGGAGGCAATGCCGTTACGCGGCTGCTTCAGACCCAGCTGGTTGACCAGCGCCTGGAACCGCTCGCGGTCTTCGGCCAGGTCAATGGCGTCGGGCGAGGTGCCGAGGATCGGGATGCCTTCCTCTTCCAGCGCATTGGCCAGCTTAAGCGGTGTCTGGCCGCCGAACTGCACAATGACGCCATGCAGGGTGCCGTTTTCCTGCTCCTTGGTGAGGATTTCCATCACATGTTCGAACGTCAGCGGTTCAAAATACAGCCGGTCGGAGGTGTCATAGTCGGTCGACACGGTTTCCGGGTTGCAGTTGATCATGATGGTCTCATAGCCTGCATCAGTCAGCGCAAAACAGGCGTGGCAGCAGCAATAGTCAAACTCAATCCCCTGACCGATCCGGTTGGGGCCACCGCCGAGGATGACGACTTTTTTCTTCTCCGAGGGGCGCGCCTCGCATTCCACATCGCCAAAGGCCGGAGCCTCATAGGTGGAATACATGTAGGGGGTTTGCGCCTCGAATTCGGCGGCACAGGTGTCGATCCGCTTGAATACTGCGGTGACGCCAGCGTTGCGGCGGGCGCGGCGCACGTCACTCTCACTCTGGTCGGTCAGCTTGGCCAGACGCGCGTCGGTGAAGCCCAGCATCTTGATTGCGCGCAGACCGTGTTCGTCCTGTGGCAGACCTTCGGCGCGGATCTTGGCTTCGGCGTCAACGATTTCGCGGATACGGGCCAGGAACCAGGGGTCGAATTTGGTGACTGCGTGGATGTCATCATCAGACAAGCCGTGGCGCATCGCCTGGGCGATGGTGCGCATCCGGTCCGGGGTCTGCTGGCTGATCGCTTTGATCACCGCAGCCTTGCCGTCGGTCTCATCCTCGGCGCCGGGGATGGCCACCTCATCAAAACCTGTAAGCCCTGTTTCCATCGAGGCCAGCGCCTTTTGCAGGCTCTCATGGATGGTACGGCCAATGGCCATGGTCTCGCCTACGGATTTCATTGCGGTGGTCAGATAGGGCTCTGAGCCTGCAAATTTCTCAAACGCAAAGCGCGGGATCTTGGTGACGACATAGTCGATGGTCGGCTCAAACGATGCCGGGGTCACGCCGGTGATGTCATTGTCCAGCTCATCCAGCGTGAAGCCAACCGCCAGCTTGGCGGCGATCTTGGCAATCGGGAAGCCGGTCGCCTTGGAGGCCAGTGCCGAGGAGCGCGACACGCGCGGGTTCATCTCGATCACCACCATGCGGCCATCAGCAGGGTTCACCGCCCACTGCACGTTGGAACCGCCGGTTTCCACGCCAATCTCGCGCAGCACCGCAATCGAGGCTGAGCGCATCATCTGGTATTCTTTGTCGGTCAGCGTCAGCGCCGGGGCCACGGTGATCGAATCACCTGTGTGGACGCCCATCGGGTCGATATTCTCGATCGAGCAGACGATAATCGCGTTGTCGGCGGTGTCGCGCACCACCTCCATTTCGTATTCTTTCCAACCCAGCAGGCTCTCATCAACAAGGATCTGATTGACCGGTGAGGCGTCCATGCCGGAGCGGCAGAAATGGATGTAATCTTCGCGATTATAAGCGACCCCACCGCCGGTCCCGCCAAGGGTGAAGGCCGGGCGGATGATTGCGGGCAGGCCGATGTCTTCCAGCTCATCCAGAGCCATCTGAACACCGGCGTCCAGATCGGCACTGCCGTTGTCTTTCTTCGGCGCAGTGATGATTGTGGCGCGGGGGTTTTCCAGCCCAAGCCGATCCATCGCCTCGCGGAACAGCTTGCGGTCTTCTGCCATTTCAATGGCTTCGCGCTTGGCGCCGATCATCTCAACGTCGAATTTCGCCAGCACGCCCATCTCTTCCAGCGCCAGCGCGGTGTTCAGACCGGTCTGCCCACCCATCGTCGGCAGCAGTGCGTCGGGGCGTTCTTTTTCAATGATTTTGGCAACCACTTCGGGCGTAATCGGCTCGATGTAGGTGGCATCCGCCAGACCCGGATCAGTCATGATCGTCGCCGGGTTCGAATTCACCAGAATGACCCGGTAGCCCTCTTCGCGAAGTGCCTTGCAGGCCTGCGCGCCTGAGTAGTCAAACTCACAGGCTTGGCCAATGATGATCGGCCCCGCACCAATGATCATGATCGATTGGATATCGGTTCTTTTCGGCATGGCCTGAATCCCTCTGATTTGCGCGAGTCATGGGCACCCCCGTGCGCCCAAATTGTCCTGCGTTATAGGGACCGCGCCGAAAGGTTCAAGGGGGATCGGAAACCGAATTGGAAATGCCGCATCCATGCCTTTTGTTCGCATAGCGAACGGATATATGTGGAGAGGCAAGATAGACGGAGCAGGCAGACGTGCGGATTCGCTTTGATCAGGGGCCAAAGGGGGCCGCCACATGTTTTGACACCCCGCTGCGCATCATTCGCGCGGACGGGCCGGACGACGTGCCCGCGGCCTTGGCGGCGCTGGATACGGCGCGCGATGCCGGGCACTGGCTGGCGGGCTACGCGTCGTATGAGCTGGGCTATGCGCTTGAGCCGAAACTGGCGAGCCGGATGCCAAAGGCGCGGCGGCTGCCGCTGATCTGCTTCGGGGTCTATGATGAACCCTCTGGTGAAACGGATCGGGCATTGCCGGGCCTACCCGCTGGCGATGCGGGTTTGGAGGGCATCACCCCCCGATGGACCTATGACCGCTATGCCCAGGCCTTCGCCGAGGTGAACCGCAATATCGGCAAGGGCGATATCTATCAGGCCAACCTGACCTTTCCGATTGATGCGGATGCCTATGGTCCTGCCGAGGATCTTTATGCAGCGTTGAAAGCCAGACAGGCTGTCGGCTACGGCGCCCTGATCGAACAGGACGACCTGCCGGATCTGTTGTCCCGCTCGCCGGAGCTGTTTTTCCGCACCGATGCGGAGGGCGTGATTGAGACTCGCCCGATGAAGGGCACCCAGCCGCGCAGCGTTGATCCGGTGGAGGATGCCCGCCGCCGCGACTTCCTGCGTCAGGACGAGAAAAACCGCGCTGAAAATCTGATGATTGTTGACCTCTTGCGCAACGACATTTCTCGCGTGGCTGAGACCGGTTCGGTTCATGTGCCCGAATTGTTTGCCGTCGAGAGCTATGCGACGGTGCATCAGATGGTTTCCATGGTGCGCGCCAAATTGCGCCCCGACGCCGGGTTGGCAGAGATCTTCGCGGCGCTGTTTCCCTGCGGGTCCATTACCGGCGCACCGAAAATTCGGTCGATGGAGATACTGGCCGATCTGGAACCCTGGGCGCGCGATATCTACTGCGGCACAATCGGTTGGGCGGCACCGGATGGGTCGTCAGAATTCAACGTGGCCATCCGCACGCTGATGCTGGAAGAGGGCCGCGCGACGCTCAACGTGGGCGGCGGCGTGGTCTGGGACAGCACCGCAGAATCCGAATATGAGGAAGCGCTATGGAAAGCCCGGTTCGCCCGCGTGACGCCATCCAGAACGATCCCGCTTTCCGCCTGATCGAGACGCTGGGCTGGCTTCCGGGGCAGGGGTTCCGGCATCTGTCGCAGCATCTGGCCCGACTGGCGCGCAGCGCGGCGGCCTTTGACCTTGCCTTTGATCCTGAGGAGGCGGCGCGCGTATTGGCTGAGGTGACCGGCACAGCACCGCTGCGCTGTCGGCTCACGCTGGGCGTGGATGGGCAACTGGCGCTGGTTACGGCGCCGCTTGGCCAGACACCGGCGCAATGGCGTCTGGGCATCGCGGAGACTCAGCTGGACGCGAGGGATATCTGGCTGCAGCACAAAACCACCCGCCGCGCGCTCTATGACGCCGCGCGTGCCGCGCTGCCGGAGGGGGTGGATGAGCTGCTGTTTCTGAACGCGCGCGGTGAGCTTTGCGAGGGCACGATCACCAATCTCTTTGTCACTCGCCCGGATGGGCAGATGGTTACTCCGCCGCTGTCTTGCGGCCTGCTGCCGGGTGTCCTACGGCAGGTGCTGCTGGAGCAGGGGAGGTGCGAGGAGGCTGTGCTGCGGCTTCAGGATCTGAAGCAGGCAAAAGCCATCCATATGGGCAACTCTCTGCGGGGGCTGATCCCGGCACGGCTGGTATAGCAGGGAACTGGGGGTTTCAGGCGTCAGACCACGTGGAAATCACCCAGTTTGCTTGACAACGCCGCCGCAACCTAGTGTACCACCCCGGACGAATTCCGCGCCGTTCTGGCGTATCTCCCGATTGACGGCCCGCCCGGTCATGTGACCGGTATAACGAAAGGTCACCCCATGCACGACTATCGCAGCCATACCTGCGCCGAACTCAACAAATCCAACGTCGGTGAGACCGTCCGCCTGTCGGGCTGGGTCCATCGCGTGCGTGATCACGGCGGCCTCCTGTTCATTGACCTGCGCGACCACTACGGCGTCACGCAGGTTATGGCCGACCCGGACAGCCCGGTCTTTGCCGACATCGAGAAGGTCCGCTCTGAATGGTGTATCCGCATCGATGGCAACGTGAAGGCACGCGACGAGAGTCTGGTGAACGACAAGATCCCTACCGGTGAGATCGAAGTCTTCATCCGCGACATCGAAGTGCTCGGCAAATCCGAAGAACTGCCGCTGATGGTGTTTGGCGAACAGGAATACCCGGAAGAAACCCGCCTGCGCTATCGCTATCTCGACCTGCGTCGTGAGAAGATGCAGAAGAACATGCTGCTGCGCTCCAACATGATCCAGTCGATCCGTCGCCGCATGTGGGACAAGGGCTTCAACGAGTATCAGACGCCGATCATCACCGCCTCCAGCCCCGAAGGCGCGCGTGACTTCCTGGTGCCGTCGCGCCTGCACCCGGGCAAATTCTATGCGCTGCCGCAGGCGCCGCAGCAGTTCAAGCAGCTGATGATGGTGTCGGGTTTTGACAAATACTTCCAGATCGCGCCCTGTTTCCGCGATGAAGACCCGCGCGCTGACCGTTCGCCGACCGATTTCTACCAGCTCGATCTGGAGATGTCCTTTGTCACCCAGCAGGATGTGTTCGACACCATCCAGCCGGTGATGCAGGGCGTGTTCGAGGAGTTCGGGAAGGGCCGTAAGGTCGACAGCGAGTGGCCGCAGATCTCCTACAAGGATGCCGCCAAATGGTACGGCACCGACAAGCCGGACCTGCGCAACCCGATCAAGATGCAGGACTGCTCCGAGCATTTCCGCGGATCTGGTTTTGCGATTTTCGCGAACCTTCTGGAAAACGAAGGCACCGAAATCCGTGCCATCCCGGCCCCCACGGGTGGCTCCCGCAAATTCTGCGACCGGATGAACAAGTTTGCCCAGAGCGAAGGCCTGCCGGGCATGGGTTATATCTTCTGGCGTGATCAGGGCGAAGGAATGGAAGCCGCCTAGCCCGCTGGCCAAGAACATCGGCCCCGAGCGGACCGAAGCCATTCGCCAGCAGCTGGGTCTGGGTGTTGGCGATGCGGCCTTCTTCCTCGGTGGTAAGCCAAAGACCTTCGAAAGCGTTGCAGGCCGCGCCCGCACCGTGATCGGCGAGGAGCTGGGTCTGACCGACAAAGACCGCTTTGCCTTCTGCTGGATCGTGGATTTCCCGATCTACGAGAAGGATGAAGAAACCGGCAAGATCGATTTTGAGCACAACCCGTTCTCCATGCCTCAGGGTGGCATGGACGCGCTGCTGGACGATCCGCTGGCGGTCAAAGGCTATCAGTACGATCTGGCCTGCAACGGCTACGAACTGGTCTCGGGCGCGATCCGGAACCACAAGCCGGAGATCATGTTCAAGGCGTTTGAAATTGCCGACTACGGCAAAGAAGAAGTTGAGAAGCGTTTCGGCGGCATGGTCAACGCGTTCCAGTACGGCGCCCCGCCGCACGGGGGCTGCGCGGCCTAGGCATCGACCGTATGGTGATGCTCTTGGCTGATGAGGCCAACATCCGCGAGGTCATCATGTTCCCGATGAACCAGCGTGCCGAAGATCTGATGATGGCGGCGCCCTCCGAGCCGATGAGCGAACAATTGATGGAGCTGGGCCTGCGGGTGATCCCCCAGGATCAGTAATCCGATCAAAATATGATACGAACAGGCCCGGGCAATTGTCCGGGCCTGTTTGCTTTTGGAAGGGGGCAGCGGCCTCCTCAGCGGAGAAGGTGGAAAAACGCGCCTGCAGTGCATAGGTTTGCAGGGCGCCGCACGTCGCCCAGAAATTGACCTGTGGGCCATTGCAGCATTGCACGACCGTCTGAAGGCGATATCAGTTGAGAAAGGCCCGAACACGATGCGCTTTGATCCTGAACTGGCAGAGATCCGCTTTGGCTGCGGTCTGTCGCCACGCCACGTGCCACCGAAGGGGCCAGACGAAATGCTCACAGCCCTGCGCGCCCCGGATCGCGCTGCTCAGGACTGGCCGATACCGGGGTTCGATGGTGCCTTAGCCGATGCGCGTGCCTATTCCGCCGCCCGCCGTGCCCGCAAGGCCGCCATCGGCAGCCCGCTGTTCGATGTGCGGGACAAGGATCTGAAGCGCCAACGTGCCCGGATGCGGGATCATCAGGCGGCATGGTTCACCCAGCGGCTCCTGCGGTGTATCACAACATCAAGCGGGTTTCGCGAACGCCTCACGCTGTTCTGGGCCGATCACTTTACCGCGCAGGGCAAGATTGCCGCCCTGCGCTACGGCGCAACGCCCTATGTCGAGAGTGCGATCCGCCCCAATATCGCGGCCCGGTTTGAGGATCTGCTGATTGCGGCGGTGACCAGTCCGCTGATGCTGCATTATCTGGACCAGCACCGCTCCACCGGTCCCAATAGTCGCCGCGCGGGGCGCGTGGCACGGCGGCAGGGGCGCGTGGTTGGCCTCAATGAAAACCTGGCGCGCGAAGTGCTGGAGCTGCATACACTGGGGGTTGGCGGGCCATACGGGCAACAGGATGTGCGCCAGCTGGCAGAGCTGTTCACCGGGATGATCTACAACATTGAGGACGGGTTCAAATTCGCGCCGGGTTGGGCAGAACCCGGTGCAGAGGTTGTGCTGGGGCAGCGCTATGATGCGGAGATCACCGGGCTCGCGGCGATCAAACAGGCGTTGCGGGATCTGGCCCGGCATCCGGCGACGGCAGATCATCTGGCGCGGAAGCTGGCGGTGCATTTCACCCGCGATGCGCCGGACCCGGCCTTGGTCGCGCATCTGGCAGACCGCTACCGGGCGACCTCCGGCGATCTGATGCAGGTCTATGCGGCGCTGCTGGAGCACCCTGCTGCATGGGAGACGGATCTGGGCAACGTGAAACCGCCTTTTGCCTATCTCGCCTCCGCCTGTCGGGCGCTGGCGATGCCACCTGAGGCCCTGACCAAACTCAGCCGCCCTCAGGTGAACCGGTTCTTTCTGCGACCGATGCAGCGCATGGGCCAACGTTGGGAATTTTCCAACGGTCCTGATGGCTGGTCCGAGGCGGATGGCGACTGGATCACACCGCAGGGATTGGCGGAGCGGTTGCGCTGGTGCATGTCGGTGCCGGTGCAGCTGATGGAAACGCTGCCTGCGCCGTTGGAGGCCCTGCAAGATGCGCTTGGCAATCGCGCCACCGCGCAGCTGCGCTTTGTTGCCTCCGCAGCCGAGACCGAGCGGGAGGCGGTGGGGCTGATCCTGGCCGCGCCCGCCTTCCAGCGCCGGTGAAAGGGAAAGCCCGATGACAAATATACCGCCGACCCCCTCTGCTAGCCCGCCTGCCAGCCTGTCCCGACGCAGCTTTCTGGCGCGCTCGGGCCTGATCGGCTGTTCGCTGGCGGCCAGTCCGTTGCTGACACCGGTCAGCTTTGCCGCTGCCCCCTGGGACACAAGGCTGGTGGTGATCATTCTGCGCGGCGGCATGGATGCCATTGATGTGGTACAGCCCTATGGCGATCCGACCTATGCCGGGCTGCGGCAAACCCTGCTGGGCGGGCCGCAGAATGGGGCGGCGGACCTTGATGGTTTCTTTGCGCTGCATCCGGCGCTGGCGCCGTTGATGCCGCTGTGGCGGGCCGAACAGCTGGGGTTTGTGCAGGCGGTCTCCACCCCGTATCGCAACAAGCGCAGCCATTTTGATGGTCAGGATCTGTTGGAGGCGGGTACGCCGGGGCTGCATCAACGCCGCGACGGCTGGCTCAATCGGCTGCTGCAGGTGACCCCGGGGGTGGAGGCGCGCACCGCCTTTGCCATCGGACAGGGGGAGATGAAACTGTTGCAGGGGGCGGCGCCGGTCTCCGATTGGTCGCCGGATGCCGAGATCGCGCTCAGTCCGCAGGCGGAACGTCTGGCGGGGCTGATGATGGAAGGGGATCCGCTGTTTCACGCTGCGTTGGCCGAAGCGCTGGATCTGGCTGACAGCGCAAAGGCGGACGCAGCCACTGGGCGCGCCGGAACCACAGGGCAGGGTCCGCGTCGTGCACCGCCCCACCAGCGGATCGCCAGCTACGCGGCGCAGCAGCTGCGTGGGGAGAGCCGGATTGCCGCCTTTTCGATCAACGGATGGGACACGCATAATCGCCAGAAAGGCGCGCTGACGCGGGCGCTGCGCCGTCTGTCCGAGACGATTCTGACACTGCATGGCGATCTGGGGCCTAGCCATCTGGGACAAGACGGCGGTGGTGGCGATGACAGAGTTTGGGCGCACCGTGCGCGAGAATGGCACCGGCGGAACAGATCACGGGACGGGTGGTGCCATGGTACTGGCGGGGGGCGCGATCAGGGGCGGTCGGGTCCACGGGCACTGGCCCGGTTTGACCGAGGCCGCGCTGTTTGATCGCCGCGATCTGATGCCCACCGGGGATGTCCGCGCGCAGATGGGCTGGATCATCCGGGGCATGATCGGCACCGATTATCAGGCGATTTCGGATGTGATTTTCCCCGGCGTCGAGATGGGATCGGATCCGGGTTTGGTGCGGCGCTAGGGAGATCTCGCAGAACCGCCGACTGAGATCAGGCAAGTTCGAGCTGTTGCACGGTATTGTACCGTCTCGGATATGAGGCGTTTGCCAGGGAAATCACTAACAGGCCACGCTGTAATGACTTCGGGCGCGGAGACGCTGTGTCAGCGCAGACGGATCAGCGGTCGCTGCGTTCGAGGATGACCAGAGATCCCAGGCTGCGATTACGGTTGCGGCGGATTTCTCGGGCGGAGAACCGCGCCTGCAGATATAAAACGATGCCCAGTGTGGCGGATGCAATGAGGATGATTTCGATCATCTCAGATGGCGACCTTCTGCTTCAGGCGTTCCTGTACCAGCCCGGCAACACGGGCGGCAACAGCGGCGACAGGGCGCCCGGTATTGCGGGCATCTGCCAGTTCCGCAGCCGCGCCTAGGCAAGATGAGAATCTCCAACGCTGCGGGCGACCCCTCCAAGGAACTGCGCCACATAGTCCAGTGTCTGTCCCTCCTCAGCTTCGTTCAGCACCTCAGCGGCGTGGGACATATCATCCTGAAAGGCTAGCAGATCAGGCTCAATCACCTCATCGGTCAGCTCATTTGGGCCAGACAGCTGGCGCTCGGCGGGCAGGCGCGACAGGATCGCGGATTGAAAGGCCGCAAGCGAGGTGATCGGCTTGGCCAGAAACCCATCGGCCCCGGACGCCATCGCCATCGCCTCTCCTGCCTCATCACCGGACATGCCAAGGATCACGCCAACCCGCGGGCTGGCCTCCGCCATGGCGCGTATCAGATCGGCACCGGAGCCATCCGGCAGGCCAAGATCGGCAATTACCACGGAGGGACGATAAACCTTCAGGTGCCGATGGGCAGATTTCAGACAGTCAGCGCGCCGGATCCGGGCGCCACTGCGCAGGCACAGCAGGCGCATCGCCTCGCAGGCGTATCGGCTGTCTTCCACCACAAGAATTGTCAGCCCCAGCAACGGTCGTTTCGTCGTGGGCAGGCGGTGGGCAGCAGCAAACAGTTCCGAATCGTCCATGGCTAAGGCTCCTGACTGGATACGACACAACGCTAGGGAAACGGGGCTAACAGCTGGTTAACATTGCAGGCGCGCCTTTAGGTTGAATCGAATCCACTGGGGTAAATCGATGCAACGGGGCGTTATTGCAGTGAATTTTCTGCCGCGCGGATTGGCGCACTTGCCCACAGGCAGCAGCTCTTTGATAAGTCTGGGCAGACAGATCACTCAGGAGACCGCAAAATGATTGGCCGCCTCAACCACGTCGCAATCGCCGTGCCCGACCTCGACGCCGCTTCGGCGCAGTACCGCAACACCTTGGGCGCCAAGGTGGGCGCGCCGCAGGATGAGCCGGATCACGGTGTCACCGTGGTGTTCATCGAACTGCCCAACACCAAGATTGAGCTGCTCTACCCGCTGGGCGAGGCCTCGCCCATCGCGGGGTTTCTGGAGAAGAACCCGGCGGGCGGCATTCATCACATCTGCTATGAGGTGGACGACATCCTTGCCGCGCGTGACCGGCTGAAGGCGGAAGGCGCGCGGGTGCTTGGCTCCGGGGAGCCCAAGATTGGCGCCCATGGCAAACCGGTTCTTTTCCTGCATCCGAAGGATTTCAACGGCTGCCTGGTGGAATTGGAACAGGTTTGACGCTATCTGCCCCTTAACCCCTCGCAGTGGGGCGGGGGTATCAGAAGGACAGTTTTCATGGGTGTGACATCCGGTTTGGTTCTTTATGCGGTGATCTGGTTCATGACCTTTCTGATCGTGATCCCGATCCGCATTGAGACGCAGGGCGACCGTGGCGAGATTGTGCCGGGCACGCATGCCGGGGCGCCGGAGCATCATTATCTGAAGCAGAAGGCAGTGATCACCACGATCGCCGCGGCCGTTCTCTGGGCGATCATCGCGACGATCATCCTCAGTGGTTGGATCACGGTGAATGACTTCGACTGGTTTGACCGGCTGCCTGATCCGCAATAGGCGCGCGCCTTAGACAATGACAATAGCGAAACAGGCGGGCATGGGCCCGCCTGTATTCATCTATGACTGTTGCGATAGTCGGTGACAGGGATCAGCGCGCAGCCACCTCCTGCTGGGCCAATCGGTGGAACAGATGAGTGAATGTCGCCGCTCCGATGATCGGTATTAGCAGGTTCACCAGCGGGATCGACAGCGGCATTGCCATCAACACGCCTGCCATCCACACGGTGCCCAGATGTTTGCGCCGCAACCGCTTTGCCTCTGGCAGACCCAGGCGGCGGGCCGCCGCCAGCGTGAAATATTCACGTCCCAGCAAAAACCCGTTCAGCCCCCAGAAGATAAACAGCGCAAAGGGGGCAAACATGAAATACAGCACCAGCGCCAGCACGTTGGCCACCACCAGAAAGCCGAGGAAATTTATGGTGTCGCGCACCCCGTCCCAGAACGGCGTCTTGATTGCGGGGGGCAGGCCCGGATAGTGGCGATCCTCCACCGCCTGCGCGACCTCATCCAGAAACATCGAGGTGATGGCCGAGGCCACAGGCACCATCAGGAACACCGACAGGAGCAGCATCAGCACCAGAGAGGTGATCGACAGCAGGTCGTCGATCCAGGTGACTGGGCCAATCAATGGCAGGGTGGCATCGGGACCGACCAGCCATTGGATCAGCGCCAGAAACGCAGCATAGGTCACTACCAGCAGCGCCACGGTCAGACCGACGCCCAGAAACAGGACCTTGCGAAAACGGGGATCGCCGAGCTGGCTCAGCGCTTTGGTGAAATCGGTCAGTATCATTGATCCATCCAGGTTGTCAGCGCGTCCAGATCCGGGCGGGGCCGTTCCGGCGGGGCCGAGGCCTCTGTCGCAATATGGATCAGGCTCGGCGATCCGCTCATGCGGATGCAGGCCAAAGGCCTCGGCGCAGAAGTCTGGGTCATGGCTGGCCCAGCCTGACAGCCAGTTCGCGCCCCAACCGGCTGCCAGGGCAGCATTCAGCAGCGCCAGACAAACAGCTCCGGCAGAGTAGGTCTGTTCGATGGCGGGGATCTTAGGGCTGGCTTTCTGCACCTCGACCACAGCGACTGCCAAATGGCCCAGCTCAAACTGGCTGCGGGCTTTTGCGATGTCCTCCGCCGATTTGCCAAGTCGCGCACCGGCCTTGCTGGTCAGATCTGCCAGCCGGGCCATTGCAGGTTTCTCGATCACGACAAAACGCCAGGGCTCCAGCTTGCCATGATCCGGAGTGCGCGCGGCGGCGCGCAGCAGCGGCATCAGCGCGGCGCGGTCTGGCGCCGGGGCGACCAGTGTTTTGGCCGGGCGGGAGCGGCGCGACAGAAGAAACGTCAGGGCAGCATCATTGCGAGGGGGCATATGTGAAACCTTTTTACATCTACCGCCCATGTCGGCAGGGCGGCGCGGGTTTTCAAGGGGCGATCCGGGGGGGCAGCGGAATTTGCCTGAGAGGCGCGGGCATGAGGGCTGGCGGCATCTGCGGTCCGAATGCGGGGTCTGTGGCAGGAAATATCCCGGACGCCCGTGCAAAGTCTATGGAATCCGCCACCAATTCGCGTCATCACTGCGAATATGGGCAAGCCAAAGCAGAGAGACCTCCCCGATCTGAGTCATCTGGCCGTCGCTGGCGGCGAGATTGCCGTACGCGTCACTCCGAAGGCCGCGCGCAATGCGGTGCTTCCAGCTGCGCAGGCTGAAAGCGGGCAGGGGGCATCACTCAAGATCACGGTGACGGCGGCGCCGGAAAACGGCAAGGCGACCGCTGCGGTTCAGGCGCTTCTGGCGCGCGCCATGCGGATTGCGCCCTCGGACCTGGAACTGCTGCGTGGCGCGACCTCTCGCGACAAGGTGTTTGCCTACCGTCCCTGACGGCGGCGTCCCTCATAAGGTATCACGACCTCAACGCAGGCTGACGGAGCACTTCTGCAGAGCGCTAGCTCTCCTCCTCATCCTCGCGGGTAAATCGGTAGACCCCTTCGGGCAGGTCCAGCGCCGCAGCCAGATCCCGGACCTGACTGTGAGAGAGGGTGATTTTCTGCACCCGGTCGGTGCGCGGGTCCAACTGCTCGACCGTGACACATTCGGTGAAAATATTGATGGAAACATCCTCCATCAGCTGGGCGGTCTCGTCATCGACGAGGGTCACGACTGTGGCGTCGAATTCATGCTCAATGGTAAACATATGACCAGCTTGCCATCGGGCCGCCCCCGCTGACAAGGCTTTGTCGCATCACGTATTCTTGCGGCACATTGCAGCCGCCGGGGCTTCGTGCGATTGATCCTATGTCCGCTGTCGCGATAAGGTGGTACTGGCAACGCAATGGGCACTGGCAAAGCAAAGGAGATGTCATGCGTCGAGTCTTGCTGATGATGGGATGTGCGCTCACCATGGGGCTGGCAGCCTGCGATACCGTGGTCGACACCGGGACCGCGCCCGCCGCGCGGCCCTCCGGCCCACCGGCGCAGGGCATGTCCCCGGCTGAAGGGCGCAGCGCCTTTGCGGCGGTCACCCGCGTGGTGGAGCCGGTTTCAGAACGTGAATGCCGTGCCCGGACGCAAGGCCTCAACTGCGACTTTCTGATCCGGATTGATCCCAACCCCAAGGCACCGCCAAATGCCTATCAGAGCCAGGACCGGTCGGGGCGCCCTGTGATCACCTTCACCCAGCGGATGCTGGGGCAGATTGCCAATCGCGACGAACTGGCCTTTGTGATGTCGCACGAGGCCGCACACCATATCCGTGGTCATCTGGCACGCAAACGCCAAAGCGCGGTTGCAGGCTCGATCCTGCTGGCCGGGCTTGCGAGCGTTTCCGGTGCCAGTGCCGCTGATGTGGCCCGCGCGCAGGATCTTGGCGCCGCTGTGGGCGCGCGAACCTATTCCAAGAATTTTGAACTGGAGGCGGATGAGCTGGGCACCATCATCACCCACAAGGCCGGGTATCGTCCCAGCGTCGGGGTGAAATTCTTCTACCGTCTGCCCGATCCCGGTGATCGTTTCCTCGGCAGCCACCCCGCCAACCCGGACCGGGTGCGCGTGGTCAATCAGACGATCCAGAAATACAACCTGAATTGACCGATCTGGCGCAGTCCGTCGCCTCCCTGAGGCAGCTCGGCGTGGTGCTGAGCGACCGCGGATCAAAATACGCGGTCAGCGGCGCGCAGGTCACCAGCCGGGCGCAGATCGACGCGGTGCTGGTAGAGCTGAAATCCGACCGCAGCTATGCCAAGGCGACCCACAACACCTGGGCGGCGCAACTGCCCAGCGGTGGTCTCAAGGCCGATGATGGCGAGAGCGGCGCCGGTATGGTGATCCTGCGCATGATGGAGCGGGAGGGGCTGCGTGACCATGTCATCATCGTCACCCGCTGGTATGGCGGCAAGAAGCTGGGCGGCGACCGGTTTCGTCGGGTTCAGGATGCGGTGCGCGCCTATTTCGATCAGGTGACCGCCAGCTGAACCGAGATCCCATATGCCGGGCTGTTTGGCCCAGTGTTTTGTGTGTCAGGTGTTTTGGGCGCCCGGCGTTTCTGTTTATCGGCTGTTTGACCTGCATCAAGTCGCCCCGCTCTGACTGAGGTTAAGTTGCCCGCAGGATGAATGATTTCCGGGGACAGCGCGATGACCAGCCAAACCAATGAGACCAGCAGGCGAGATCTGAAAACCCACGCCGCCCTGTTTGACCGCATGGCAGAGACCGTGGGCCTTGATCTTCAGGAGGAAGCGATCTCCGGGCGGCTGAGATTTGATGAGATCAGCGAGGCGGTGCTGCGCTGCACCCGCTGCGGCGGCGTCGGCGCCTGCCACAAATGGCTCGACAAGGGGCTGCGCCCGGGGGCCGAGGCGCCCGACTTCTGCCGCAACCGCGACCTCTTGGCCTATCTGAATGAGGATGAGGTCTAAAGGCTGATCACAGGCGTGCATCGGGCGAGGCCCCTCAATCGGGCCGCCAGCCCGATATTCCGCCCCTCTTATCCGATCCTCACAGGAGATCCTGACATGCACCCCTTGGGCCACCCGCTGCATCACCTACGTCTGATCAAACGGATGGGGCAGGCCTGCGGCGTTGATCTAACTGCCAGTTTTGCGGCGGGGCAGATCACACAGACAGATTGGGCCAATATGGTGACCCGCTGCCGTGGCTGTCACGAGGTCGCCCGTTGCGAGGCGTTTCTGGATCAGATCGACCGCGCCGCAGACACCGCCCCCAAGGCACCACTGCAGGGCTGCCGCAATGGCGATGCGCTGCTCCGGCTGCGGGACTAAGCGTGGCTGCTGCGCTGCTGACGCAGCCGATGCCAGCGATAGAGCACCGGCGCCAGTACATAATCATAGAGGGCGGAGGCCAGCTGGCGCAGCCCCGGCAGCCCAACCACACGCGCCACCCAGCGATACCCCGGCATCCGCGCCCAAAGCACCAGAAACGCCGGGATGCCACTCAGCACCTTGCCCTGATGGCGTACATGCAGCCGCCGTGCGGCCTGATCCGCATCAACACCCCAGCGCGCCAGATCTTTTGAGTTGAGGTCATCAAAACGCAGCGGCAGCTCCCGCCGCTCCGCCAGATTGGCGTAATGGCGGATCTCGATACTGCACACCGGGCAATCTCCGTTGTAGAGGATCTCGGTGGTGTCGTCCTGAGGGGTCGGCATGGTTGGATGCCTCCTAGTTGAATCATTACCTAAGAAATGTAACGTCGACCGGGCGCATGGCGAGAGGCAGATGGTCACACCTGCGCTTGGCGTGGACCAGGCCATACTCTCTCACTCCGTGCTGGACCGGCGGGGCGCGCGCTGCAGTCAGGCGGGTGCTGCCTGTGCTGAGACGTCTAGGATGGTGACACTTTCTATCACAACCTTTGCAATGCCTCATAAGTTGTGCAAAATCAGCGTATGATTGTATGACCTATGAGTTTTTATCGTATTGGCAAGAGGGGCTTTGACGCATCATGGAGAGACCAGAATATCTGAAACAAGGAGAGCCTGCGCGTCTTTTCCCGGTTTTGTCCAATAACTCTAAAGAGGGGCGAACAACTTCAATTCTCTTGGCGTGCCTTTCCAAAGTTGAGGAACTGGCATCAGAGTTACTGGCGTCGTTGGGGCAACGGACTGGCAAACGCACCACGGTAGAGACGTTCACTGAAGTGGTTTTTGATGGTCAAAAAGAGGCGTGCAAAGATCGTCCTGACGGGTTGATCATCGTTAAAAACGGTTCTCGAGAATGGCGGGCCATGGTGGAGGCAAAGATTGGCAATAACCCTCTGACCGCAGAGCAAATTGAAAAATACCGCAGCTTGTCAAAGGACAACGGGATTGACTGCGTCATTACGATTTCCAACCAGTTTGCGACTTTGCCCGCGAGCCATCCACTGGAAGATGTCCGTAAAAGCCGGTCAAAGATTCCTGTTTTCCACTGGTCATGGATGTTTGTCCTAACGGCCGTGGATTTGTTGATCAGCAACGATGGTGTGGCCGACGATGATCAACGTGTGTTGCTGAATGAACTGAGACGCTTTTTGACTCATGAAAGTGCAGGCATTCGTGGGTTCGATCGCATGCCGCCAGAATGGAGTGAGCTAAACAAACTTGTCTCTGCTGGTGGTAAGATACTTGCGAAATCACCAGAGGCTATTTGTGTATTGGACGCTTGGCATCAGGAAACCAAGCGACCTCTCTTTGATTTTAAGCAGGCAGACGGAAGCAAGTGTCAGAGAGCGCTTGAACAGGAAGCACGCAAAGAATCCTGCAGATCGTCACAAAGATGAATTGAACCAGCTAAGAGAAGCTCATCAGCTGCAGGTCAGCTTTGATATACCCAATGCTGCTGCCCCTTTGGAGGTTGTCGCGGATCTCAATCGTCGAACGATCGAAGCTGGAATGACACTCCGGGCACCTGAGGACAAGAAATCATCAAAAGCGCGATTGAATTGGCTGCTCCGTCAATTGAAGAGCGAAGCTAGCAGTGATCTGTTTGTTCGTATGACTTGGCCCGGGCGCAGTGAAGATACCCATTTCCCCTTGGTGGAGTTGGTGACGGATCCGGATCTTTGCGAAAAGGATAAAAACGGACTTCAAGTCGTTAGTTTTCATATCTATGTCGCAAAGCGTTTGGGCGGAAAGTTCACCCAGCAAACAAACTTCATCGCTGAGCTTGAGACGATTGTCCCGGACTTCTACCGCGAGGTTGGCCAAGATCTAACGTCATGGCGAAAACCTGCACCAAGAATTCGAGAGTCTCAGACAGACGCCAGTGTTCAATCGATTGAAGACGAAGCGGAAGTGGTGGCGTTGCGGGCGCAGTGAGTATCGAGGCTTCAGCGGCCTAGCCAGCCCTGACGCCCCACAAATCATACTCCCCCGCCTCATCAACTTCAACGGTGACCAACTCGCCGACCTGCAACCCTTCGGTGCCCTCGTCAATAAACAGGTTGCCGTCGATCTCCGGCGCGTCGGCCTTGGTGCGGCAGGTGGCGATGCCGTCCTCGTCGATGTCATCCACGATCACCTGCATCGTCTGGCCGACCTTGGCCGCCAGCTTTGCCTCGGAAATCGCCTGCGCCTTCTCCATGAACCGGTCCCAGCGCTCCTGCTTTACCTCTTCCGGAACGTGGTCCGGCAGGTCGTTTGACCGCGCGCCATCGACGTTTTCGTATTTGAAACAGCCCACACGATCCAGCTGTGCCTCATCCATCCAGTCGAGGAGATGCTGGAACTCCGCCTCCGTCTCGCCGGGGTAGCCAACGATGAAAGTGGAGCGCAGGGTGATATCCGGGCAGGTTGCGCGCCAGGCCTTGATCTCATCCAGCGTTTTGGCCGCAGCCGCCGGGCGCGCCATGCGGCGCAGAACATCCGGGTGGGCGTGCTGGAACGGGATATCCAGATAGGGCAGCAGCGCGTTGTCCGGATCCGCCATCAGCGGGATCAGCTCTCGCACATGCGGGTAGGGGTAGACATAGTGCAGCCGCACCCACAGCTCATCCGCGGGGGCCAGTTTGCCCAGCTCCCGGCTCAGATCTTGAATATGGCTGCGCAGCTCGCCGTCTTTCCACGGGTTCACATCATATTTGCGATCCAGCCCATAGGCGGAGGTATCCTGCGAGATCACCAACAACTCGCGCACACCAGCATCAACCAGTTTTTCCGCCTCGCGCAGGACCGCATGGGCTGGGCGGGACGCCAGTTTGCCGCGCATGTCGGGGATGATGCAGAATTTGCACTTGTGATTGCAGCCCTCTGAAATCTTCAGATAGCTGAAGTGGCGCGGCGTCAGCTTCACACCCGCTGCGGGCAGCAGATCCACGTAAGGGTTGGGTGAGGGCGGCACAGCGGCATGGACCGCATCCAGCACCTGCTCATATTGATGCGGGCCGGTCACCGCCAGAATGCGCGGATGATGCGCGCGGATGTAATCCGGCTCTGCGCCCAGACAGCCGGTGACAATCACCTTGCCGTTTTCCTTCAGCGCCTCACCGATGGCCTCAAGGCTTTCGGCCTTGGCACTGTCGAGAAAGCCGCAGGTGTTCACGATCACCGCATCCGCCCCTGAGTAATCCGGCGACACGCCGTAGCCCTCAGCCCGCAGCCGCGTCAGGATCCGCTCACTGTCAACCAGCGCCTTGGGGCAGCCCAGGGACACCATGCCAAGGGTCGGCTGCCCCTCACGGGGCGCCTCGCCAAGCCGGGGCTTGGGCGCAAGATCGGGGCGAAGGCTGGGCGGATTGGCGGAACCGGGTGTCTGTGTCATGGCCGGGCATATATCAGGACTGGGGCAGGAGGCAAGGAAAACGGAGGGGTTGGCTGTGCACCCGCTGTACGCCCCCTGTGCCTCCCTCGTTCGTCAGTGGCTGCATTTCCCGCGTACCCGGACGATAGGCCGAGCAGCACCTGACTTTCTCCCTGGGAAGGCGCTTTGCACCTCATCTAGGTACGACGCTGCCCTCGGAGGCCGAATAAGACCACCGACCATGGATAGCCCTAGGAATGGCGCATGATCTCTCTGAGAGGAACGGTCAGCGGCACCGGCTGCGCGGACCAACAGTCGCAAACACGCAATGCTTTGATACCGGGCGAGGGCTTCGCGCATTGCACCCGCCCGCCCACGCGGTAAGCTGCGCAAAACCCTGCGGGAACAGGGGCCAAGGCAAGAGGTGCGGTGATGAAGCTGATAATCCGGGTTGTAATAGCGCTGGTGGTGGCCGTGGTGCTGCTGTTGGGCGCGCTGCTGGTGCTGCCGGGCGAGAAATTGGCCCAGCTGGCCGCGAGCCAGATCGAGAAGCAAACCGGGCGCACGGTGACCTTTGGTGGGCGTGTTGGCTACACGCTCTGGCCGACGTTGGGGGTGAAGGCAGACCGGGTGACGCTGTCCAATGCCGATTGGGCTGGTCCTGAGCCGATGCTGACGGCAGAGCGGCTGACCATCGGTATTGCCGCAGCGGATCTGATCGGGGGTAAGGTTCGGGTGACCGAACTCTCGGCGGTGTTACCACAACTCAATCTCAGCACCCGCGCGGATGGCACCGGCAACTGGGTGCTGGATCCCATTGAAGACGGCCAGACTGGGGCCGCGCCAGCCGCAGAGGGCCGCATGGAAAGCCTGCCGGTCAGTATTGAGGCGCTGAACCTCACTGGCGCCAGCCTGCGCTACGCCCCCCATGGCGAAACCCCGATTGAGCTGACCCAGGTTGATCTGGCGCTGCAGTGGCCTGAGCCTAACGGGACTGTGCTGGCCGATATCACGCTGCGTCCGGCTGGCGCGCCGGTGCAGATCGCGGCGGAGATCGGCACGTTTGAGGCATTTCTGGCAGGGCAGGTTGCCTCGGTCGGGGCCAGTGTGACCGCTGATGAGACCGAACTGCGGTTTGACGGGCGGGCCACTATCACTGGCGCCGCGACGGGTCGCCTGACTGGCAAAAGCTTTGATCTGGCGCGCAGCCTTGCGGTCTTGGGCGGCGCCGAGGGCGTTGAGACACCCGCGGTGAAGACCTGGCTCATCGGGTCGGATCTCACCTATACCACCGATGGGCGTCTGGCGCTGCGTGATCTGACACTGGAGGCAGATGCCAATCGGTTGCGCGGCGCAGCGGATGTGGTGCTCGGCGATGTGCCCAAGGTGACCGCGCGTCTGAGCGGTGACCAGCTGGATTTCTCGGCGTTGCTGCCTGCGGGCGATGCGGACCTGCCTGCGGCGGCTGCGGCTGGCAAGGGTACCGATCCGGTCAGCGACGGCTGGTCGCGCGAGCGCATGGATTTCGGCTGGCTGGCGGCGCTGAATGCGGCGATTGCACTGGATGTTCAGGGGGTCGACACCGGCTTCGTCAAACTGGGGCCAAGCAAGCTGGACCTTGCGCTGGACAACTCTCGTGCGGTTCTGAAATTCCAACCTGCCAGTGTTTTTGACGGTCAGGTGCAGGGACAATTGGTGGTCAACAATCGCAATGGTCTGTCGGTCGGTGGCAAGCTGAATTTTCAGGACATCCGGCTGGAACAGGCGCTGGGGCAAACCATGGGATATGATCGCCTCAACGGTGAGGCGCTGGGTGAACTGGAATATCTGGGTGTCGGCAATTCAGTGGCGGAGATCATGTCTTCGCTCAGCGGCAAGGGCTGGCTGGAGGTCGGCAAAGGGTTCTTTACCGGCTTTGATCTGGAACAGCTGATGCGCAGCGGCAGTGGCAATGGCGGCAGCACCGTGTTTGATCAGCTGACCGCCAGCTACACGATGGAAGGTGGCAATCTCCTTAACCGGGATCTGCTGCTGACCCTGCGCGGGCTGCGCGCCGAGGGGGAGGGCCGCATCGGGCTTGGGGCGCAGGATCTGGACTATCTCTTTACCCCCAGCATCCAGCGCGGCGATGGCAGCACCCGCCTGTCGATCCCTGTGGCCATCACTGGCCCCTGGAGTGATCCGAAAATCCGCCCCGACCTGAAACGGGCGCTGGAGCCGGAAATCGACGCGGTCGAACAACAGGCCAAGGATCGCCTGCGCGAGAAGCTGAGCGAAGAGTTGGATACAGAGATCGCGCCAGAGCAGGATATCAATGAGGCCATCCGCGACCGGATCGAGAAAGAGGCAAAGGACCAGTTGCTGCGGCTTCTCGGTGGCGATTGATGCTGCGGCGAGATCACGTGCCCTACAACAGAAAACGCCCGCCAATGGCGGGCGTTTTCACATCAACTTTGAGGATGATCAGAAGGTCTGATCATAGTCACCGACCAGCGGTTCGGTGCGGATCACCGCGTCAATCTCGGCAAAGATTTCGCGCAGTTCCGCTTCGCTCTCGCTGCTCTCGCAGACCACCACGAGGTTGGGCGTATTGGACGAGGCCCGCACCAGCCCCCAAGACCCGTTATCAAGGATCACACGCGCACCGTTCACGGTGACGACCTCCTTGATGGGGCGGCCTGCCAGGGTATCGCCAGCCTCGGCCTTGGCAACCAGCTTCTCGACCAGACGCTCCAGTACGGTGTACTTCTCGGTATCGGCACAATAGGGCGACATGGTGGGCGTCGCCCAGGTCTTGGGCAGCGCCTTCCTCAGGTCGGACATGCTCTTGTCCGGGTTGCGGTCCATCAGTTTGCAGATTTCTACCGCCACGCGCATGCCGCAGTCGTAGCCCCGGCCCACAGGTTCGGCGAGGAAATAGTGGCCGGATTTCTCAAACCCTGCCAGCGCGCCGATTTCTTTCACCCGCCGTTTCATGTGGCTGTGACCGGTTTTCCAGTAGTCCGCCGTCACGCCATTGGCCTTCAGCTCGGGATCGGAGGCAAACAGCCCGGTGGATTTCACATCCGCCACAAAGGTCGCATTCGGGTGCAGTTTGGACAGATCGCGGGCCATGATGACACCGACCTTGTCGGCAAAGATCTCTTCGCCCTCATCATCCACCACGCCGCAACGATCGCCGTCGCCATCAAACCCCAGCGCCATATCGGCGCCGGAGGCTTTCACGCTGTCGGACATATCGTGAAGCATTTCCATGGCTTCGGGGTTCGGGTTGTAGTGCGGGAAGGTATAGTCCAGCGCATTGTGGCTATCGACCACCTCGACCCCCATCCGTTCAAACAGCTCCGGTGCAAAGGCGGAGGCGGTGCCGTTGCCGGTGGCGCAGACCACCTTCAGCAGGCGGGACATTTTGAAATCGCCGACCAGATCGTCGAGATAGGCCTCTTTCACACCATCCACAAACTGATAGGAACCGCCCGGGCGGGCAATACCTTCGCCGTTCAGAACGATGTCACGCAGTTCACCCATTTCGTCCGGACCATGGGTCAGCGGGCGTTCAAAGCCCATCTTGACCCCGGTCCAACCATTGGGGTTATGCGAGGCTGTGACCATGGCCACCGCAGGCACATCCAGATGGAACTGCGCGAAATAAGCCATCGGCGACAGGGCCGGGCCAATGTCGCGCACCTCGATGCTAGGCCTGCATCAGGCCGATGATCAGCGCGTGTTTGATAGAAACCGAATAGTCGCGGTAGTCATTGGCCACCGCAATCACCGGCGGGATGCCGCGCTTGTGCATTTGCGTGCCAAGCCCCAGCCCCAGCGCCGTCATGCCGGGCAGATTGATTTCCTCAGGGTATTTCCAGCGCGCGTCATATTCGCGAAAACCGGTGGGCGTGATCATCGGATCGCGCAGGAAACTCCAGGTGTTCGGGCGCACCTCGGGGATGGGTTTGGTCATGGGATTACGCTCTCTTGTCGATCAGATGCGGATAGGGTCGGCCTTGGCCAGCGCATCAAAGCGCATCAGGCTTTCGATCAGCTTGGGCATCTGGTCCAGATAAATCATGTTTGGCCCGTCAGAGGGCGCGTTGTCCGGGTCCTCATGGGTTTCAATAAACACCGATGCGATGCCCAGCGACACTGCCGCACGCGCCATCAGCGGCGCAAATTCGCGCTGTCCACCAGTGGAGCCACCCTTGCCACCGGGCTGCTGCACAGAATGGGTGGCGTCCATCACCACCGGGTAGCCGCCCTGCGCCATCTGCGGCAGCGACCGCATGTCGGCGACCAGTGTATTGTAGCCAAATGAGGTGCCGCGCTCGGTCAGCAGGATGTTCTTATTGCCGGTGCTTTCCACCTTGGCGACGACATTGGCCATGTCCCAAGGGGCCAGAAACTGACCCTTCTTGATGTTCACGGCTTTGCCGGTCTTGCCTGCGGCCAGCAGCATATCGGTCTGGCGGCACAGGAAGGCCGGGATCTGCAGGATATCCACGGCCTCGGCCGCCACTGCACATTGCGCCTCCGTGTGGACATCGGTCAGCACAGGCACGTCAAATTCCTTGGCGATGGTTTGCAGAACCTTCAGCCCCTCATCCACGCCCAGCCCACGTTTGCCGGACAGCGAGGTGCGGTTGGCCTTGTCGTAGGAGGCCTTGAACACATATTGCGCGCCATATTTTGCGCAGCCCTCTTTCATCCGACCCGCGATCATGCGCGCATGATCCAGGCTTTCCAGCTGGCAGGGGCCAGCAATGAGGGTCAGCGGGCGGTCATTGCCGATGCTGAGGTCGGCGACGGAGATATTTTTCATGGCGTTATGACGAAACCTGTTCTCGGAGGATGGACGCAGTAAGCGAGCACATCAGGTAGATACCGGAAAAGATCAGGAATGCCAAAATCGTATTTTCAAATCGGCGGGGATAGGACGCTTCCTCACTTGGGACAGGTTCCACCGCTGTCGTCAGATAGCGCACCTGACGGTTTGCCTCCATCCGGGTCTGCTCCACCTGTTGCAGCGCCGATTGCAGCATCATGTCACGGGTGGCCAGATCGGCCTGCGCCATCTGGATCTGCACCGTCAGGCTGGCGAGCGAGTTTTCGTGCGGCTGAGGCGTCAATCATGCGGTCATTCAGCCGCTGAATGAGGCTGTTCAGCCGCGCGATGTCGGCGCGCGCGCCATCCACCTTGGCCTGGTTGGGGCGGGCGTTGTCCAGCAGGGCGGCCAGCTCCAGCTCCTTTTCCTGACGCTGCAGTTCAAAGGTGCTGATCTGTGAGCGCAGCGACATGATCACGCCCTCGGGGTCAAGCACGGTGCCACGCTGTTGCAGCTTGACCAGCCGTTCCTGGGCATTGCGGCGTTTGTCCTCCGCCATCTCCAGCGCGGTTTCGGCATCGCCCACCTGATCGGAGCGTTTCTGCACCGACAACTGGTTCACCTTTTCCTGCGCATAGCTGATCAGCTTTTGGGAAAACTCGGCCGAGACCTGCGGGTCGGCGGCGGTGACCTCCATCCGGACAACGCCCTCCGTCGGGTCATAGCCAATCTTCACGTTGCGTGAATAGGTCTTATAGGCTTCCTCGTTGGTGGGGTTGTCTTCCAGCCGCTGGATCGGGTCGATCCACTCCTGCGTGAAATGGGATTTGAACCCGACCTCCCGGTCCAGCCGCAGCATCGCCTCCTTCGATTGCAGGTAGCTTTGCACCGCGATCAAATCCTGACTGGTGGCAAACTGCGTGCCACTCAACAACCCGCCCAGCCCGCCGCCACCGCTCGGCGCTGTCGGCCTTGAGCACCAGAAATTCCGATTTCGCGGCGTACATCGGCGTCGCAACGCCATAGAAATAATAGCCCGTAAGCGCCGTTGGCAGCATCACGAAAAACGCCAGCCGCGCGCCGAGCAGCAACAGCTTGCGACGACGGCGACGGGCGATATCGCGCTGAATTTGCTGGATTTCGCGGTTGCGCCGCTCCGCCGGGCTCAACTCGGTTGCGGGCAGGGACACCTTGTCGGACGGCACCGTTTGCGGCAGCTGTACGCTGCCCGGTGCCTGCGGCGCACCAGCGGGCTGGGCCGTGTTGGGCTGCACCACCAGCTCCAGCATGTTGGCGCGCTGGAACGGGTCGATCCCCTTCAGTCGCAGCTGACGCACAGCATCGAAATCGGAGGTGGCGGGCAGGTTGTTTTTCTGCGCGATGCGGCGGGCCAGCCGCAATTGGCGTCCCGTTAGCCCCTCCTTGCGGATCTCATCCAGATCGGTGGAGGGTTTGCCGGTCTTTGCCTTTGACGGCTCCCTAATGGAGATCGCCTCATCCGCAGGTGAGGTCCCGACGCTGCCAGGCGCCCCGGAGCCGATCTCTCCGGCGTCAGTCTTGCCTGCAGCTGTCGCCGATGCAATGGGCGGAACAGCCTGGGCCGCGTCAGCGGCGCTGGGCGGCGGTACGGGGCGTGCAGCCGCGGGCTGCGCTGCGGCGCCACCACTGCGGCGGACCCGAAATTTCTTAGCCTTGGGTTTGGTAGTCATAGAGCTGTTTCGCTTCTTCCAAGGTTTCAAACATATGCAACTGGCCATCCACCAGAACAGCCGCAGAACGAACAAATTTCTCCAGCGTCTTGGGCTGGTGCGACACCATGATAATGGTGGTGGTTTCAAGCCGTTCCTGCAGGATTGACCCGGCTTTCTTGTTGAATTCCACATCCGTGGTGCTGGGCATCCCCTCGTCGATGAGGAAGATATCAAAATCCAGCGCCAGCATCAGCGCAAAACTGAACCGCGCCCGCATACCGGAGGAATAGGTGCCGACAGGTTGGTCAAAATACTCGCCCAACCCACAGAGCCAGCGACAATAGGCTTCGACATAATCGGGATCCAGCCCGTAGAGATTGGCGATATAGCGGGCATTGGCCATCGCCGACAGGCGGTTGATCACCCCGCCCATAAACCCCAGCGGAAACGAGATCCGGCAGCCACGGCGAATTTCACCCTCATCGGGTTTCTCCAGCCCGGCCATCATATTGATAAGGGTGGTTTTGCCGGTGCCATTGGGCGCCAGCACCCCCATTGATTTGCCGAGGTCAACGCGAAAGGACACCCGGTCAAGGATCACCTTGCGCTGGGTGCCGGTCCAGAAGGACTTGCTCACGTTTTCAAACTCAAGCATCGCGTGTTCCGGTGCTGCTCTCGGCCCCGTTCAGGGGCCTCTGGTCCTCATGATGCGTCAGGCGGATCCCGACGGCCTTATGCCTGCACTAACAGATTTGTGTTAACGATATAGGCTGCTATTTGGACCATATTATGTCCAATTGTTATGGGATTTATCAACGCTCCGTTAACCAGATGACGCGGCTTTGATCACGTGGCAGCGTTCTTGCAGGCTGCGTAGCAGGTGAATGGACAGGGTGCCACGAGGCTGCGAACGGGCAGATAACAGGGGGCAGAGATGACCACAACCGAGCATCTGAGGCAGGAGATTCGCGCCTGTCGGCTATGTGCGGAACGGTTCGCCGCAACCGTGACCCGGCACAGCCCGCGCCCGGTGGCCTGGTTCGACAGTGCCGCGCGTATCCTGATCGCCGGTCAGGCACCGGGCGCGCGCGTTCACGCCAGCGGTCGCCCCTTCACCGATCCGTCCGGGGATCGCCTGCGGGAGTGGTTGGGGTTGAGTGAGGCGCAATTCTATGACCAGTCGCTGGTGGCAATCGTACCGATGGCCTTCTGTTTTCCGGGATACTCCGCGAAGAAGGCCGATCTGCCGCCCCCCGCGATCTGCCGCACCACCTGGCATGATCGGGTGATGACCAGCCTGCCCAATATCGGTCTGCGCGTGCTGGTTGGCGGCTATGCTCACAGCTATCATCTGGGCGGCAAACAGTCGGTGCAGGCGCGGGTCGAGGGCTGGCGAGACCATGCGCCGCAAGAGTTTCCCTTGCCACATCCGTCCTGGCGCAATACCGCATGGCTGAAACGCAATCCCTGGTTTGAGACCGATCTGCTGCCGGTCCTGCGCGCCCGGGTTCAGGAGCTGATATCATGACTGACGCCACCCCTCTGGATCACAGCCACGCCGCAATGCTGGCCGCCCCTCAGGACGATGCGGCCCGCCTGCGGTTCTACGAGCGGCTGGCAGATAGCGAATTATTCCTGATGCTGACCAAAGAACCCGAGGGCGACACCATTGCGCCGGAGCTGTTTGAGACCTCCGATGGCACCTTTGCACTGGTGTTTGATCGCGAAGACCGGCTGGCAGAATTCGCCGGGCGCATCGTTCCTTATGCCGCTTTGTCGGGTCGGGTCGTGGTGCAGATGCTGGCGGGGCAGGGGGCAGGGGCCAAAATTGGCCTTGGTGTTAACCTTGATGTGGCGCCGTCCGCGATCTTGATCCCGGCTGAGGCGGTGGCCTGGTTGCATGACACGCTGGGCCAGACCCCGGCTGAGGTCGATGCCGAGATCGAGGCGATCACCGCGCCCAAGGGCCTGCCGGAGATGCTGATCACGGCGCTTGACACCAAACTCGCCACGGCTGTGGGGCTGGCTCAATCCGCCTATCTGGTGGGACTGCACTATCGTGGCGGCGGGCAGGGCCATCTCTTGGGGTTTGTTGATGCCAAGGAGGCTGCGCAATCCGCATTGGCCAAGGCGGTGGGAGAGGCGCTGACCTTCTCCGGGGTTGAGGCGGGCGCGCTGGATGTCGGCTTCTTTGCCAGCAGCGATGCGATGGCCGCGCGGCTGGCGCAGGCCGGGCTGCGGTTCGATCTGCCGCAACCGGCGGAACCGGCGCTGCCTTCGGCGCCCGGACGCGACCCGGAAAACCCGCCCCGGCTCAGCTGAGGCAGTAGGTCTCAAACAGAAACATCGCGGCCCTGTTCGGGGCCGCGATGTCCAGTGTCTTCTGCCGTGGTGACAGGCGGGGCAGGCCCGGCACGCGGTCAGCTGTCCGCGTCAGCCGGTTCCAGTTTGTCCTGCGTCTTGGTCTCAAAATCGGACGCATCGTGACGTTCGCGCAGCTGGGTGTGCAGCTCACCAAAGGCCCGGTTGACCATGCGGCCCCGTGACACCGCCGGACGCGCGTCGATTTCCTTCGCCCAACGCAGCACATGGGTGTAGCTCTCTACATCCAGGAACTCTGCCGCCTCATAAAGACGGCCCAGCACCAGCTGGCCGTACCAGGCCCAGATCGCCATATCGGCAATAGAATAGTCATCTCCCGCGATATAGCGGTTGTCGGCCAGCTGCCGGTCCAGCACATCCAATTGGCGTTTGGCTTCCATCGAGAAGCGATTGATCGGGTATTCGTATTTCTCCGGCGCATAGGCGTAGAAATGGCCAAATCCACCGCCGAGATAAGGCGCGCTGCCCATCTGCCAGAACAGCCAGTTGATCACCTCGGCGCGGGCAGCGCCGCCTTTGGGCAGGAAGGCGTCGAATTTCTCCGCCAGATGCACCAGGATTGAGCCGGATTCAAACACCCGTACCGGCGCATCGCCGCTGCGGTCCATCAATGCCGGAATCTTGGAGTTCGGATTGACCTCGACAAAACCCGAGCCAAACTGATCCCCTTCGCCGATATTGATCAGCCAGGCGTCATATTCGGCGCCACTGTGGCCAGCGGCCAGCAGCTCCTCCAGCATCACCGTGACCTTCACCCCGTTGGGTGTGGCGAGTGAATAGAGCTGATAGGGATGCTCGCCCACCGGCAGGTCCTTATCATGGGTGGCCCCGGCAATGGGACGGTTGATCGAGGCAAAGCGGCCGCCGCTTTCCTGTTCCCAGGTCCAGACTTTTGGCGGGGTGTAGGTTGTGTCACTCATCTGTTGGCCTTGTTTTGAAACGGTTTTTGAATGTGTCAGGCGGGCATGTTGCGCCGCCCGGATTAAAGGGGCGACGCGGCATTGTGCAAAACATAAGCAGGCCGCGCAAAATTCCAATGACTGGAAGGTCTGCCGCCTACACTTTTTGTTGACCATCGCTGGGCCAAGGTCGCTGGCGTCGATGTCATGATGCCACGACACATGTCTCCACCCAGAACCCGCCTGTAACAAAACATGCGCCTCAGATCACGCAGGCTCCGTATCGGACACAGGGGCGTGAGCCCCCCTTCGCATCGCGGCGGATCTGAATATTGTCTAGCCAGCCCGACTGTGATGGTCGGCGTCCAGTTTTGCTCCGGGGATCCTTTGACCCGTGCCCTTGAAAGGATAGTCTATGAAACGCGTTCTCTTTGCCGCCCTTGCCGCTGCCTCCTTTGGTCTGCCTGCGTTTGCCGGGGATCAATATATCGACAGCACCGGCTTTGCGGTCTCCGGCTATGACGTGGTGGCCTACCGCGATCTGGCGCAGAACCCCGTTGGCAGCGCCCAACCCGCAGCGGTGCCGGGCAATGCGGCCTACACGGCTGAGCATAACGGCGCCACCTTCGCCTTCTCCAGTGCAGAAAACCGCGACAAATTCGCGGCCAACCCTGATTATTACGCGCCGCAATATGACGGCCACTGTGCTTATGGCGTCTCCAAGGGTGGCAAGGTTCCGGGCAATCCAAACCTGTGGCGCATCGTGGATGACAAGCTGTATCTCAACATCACCAAAAACGTTGTTGGCTTCTGGGAAGAGGATATTCCCGGCAATATCAACCTCGCTCAGGGCAACTGGCCCGAGATTGAACCGGCGGACGCCTCCAAAAATGTGATCCCGAACTTCACATCCTCTGCCCCGGAACAGGGCTGATCCTAGCGATCCGTTAAGGAGAGGGCAGGGGGTCGCCCTGCACCCTCCCCAACGGCTGCACCCAAAGAAAACAGCGCCCCGGAGCAATCCGAGGCGCTGTTTTGATCTTCAAGCGATGGCCGACCTTTCGCAAGGTCGAAGCCGACCCGCAGCTTACCGTTTGCGGTCGCGGCGTGCGCTCATCGGCTGGAACGCCACTCCCACATGGGCTTCGCAATAGGGTTTGCCCTGCTGAACAGGCAGGCCGCAGAACCAGAAATCCTCGGTCGCGGGATCACCCACGGGCCATTTGCAGGTCCGTTCGGTCAGTTCCATCAGGCCCAGCTTCTTGGCTTTCTTCTCGATCTCGTTGACCTTGGCCAGCGCTTCGGGGCTGATTTCATTGGCTGAGGGCTGCGGCGGCAGTGGCTGGTCGAGCCGGAATGATCTGGCGGCGTGCAGGCGTGGCCGGGCGACCTTCGGCAGAGGCCGCAGGCTCAGGCGTCACCGGGCGGGCCGGTTCGGTCTTGGGCTGCGGCTTGGGCTTGGCCGGTGCGGCCGCAGCTGCGGCGGGCACCGGTTTTGGCGCCGCGGCGGGTTTTTCCTTGGGCTCGGCGGCGGGTTTGGCCGTACCGCTGTTGCGGTTGGACAGTCCCAGGCGATGCACCTTGCCAATCACGGCGTTGCGGGTCACGCCGCCCAGTTCTTTGGCGATCTGGCTTGCAGATTGCCCTTCGCCCCACATTTTCTTGAGCAGTTCGACGCGCTCGTCTGTCCAGGACATCTGTTGCCTTTCCAAGCTAAAAGCGGCCCCAGATCCTGCGGCCGCCATCGAATTCCGTATCAGGCCCCTATTCTAATCACTGCGTGCCGAGTTACAAGAGCGTCTTGCGCCTCGGGGTCTGCTCTCTTGGTCCTTATTGGATCCTGCCAGCCTGTGGCAGAGGCGCTTTGGGGGTGAAAGCCGCTTGCCCCGGCAGGGTGGGCATGGTTTGACGCAGAAGATCGACCGATGAGGAAGACCTGTGGCCGTCACCGATCGGCAAGCCCACAAGATTGGCCCGCAGATAGTCCCCGCAGATAAGCAAAGAGGCGCGACATGGCACAGCACACCCCAGAGCAGACAGCACCGGCGACACCGGCCATCGCCCTTGGAGAGCGGCGCTTCGGGCGGATGAACTGGCTGGGTCTGCGCACGCTGGCGCGGCGCGAAATCACCCGGTTTCTGGTGGTCTGGACCCAGACGCTGATGGCGCCGATGGTGACGGCCGCCCTGTTCCTGATGATTTTCAACATCGCCATTGGTCCGGGGCGGGGCAATGTCATGGGCGTGCCCTTCATCGAATTTCTGGCCCCCGGGATCATGATGATGACGGTGATTCAGAATGCCTTTGCCAATACATCATCGTCGATTGTAATCACCAAGGTGCAGGGCAATATCGTCGATACGCTGATGCCGCCCTTGTCGGGGTTTGAAATCCTGCTTGGCTATCTGGCCGGGGCGGTGGCGCGCGGCGTTCTTGTCGCGCTGGGCATTGGCACCGGGTTGATGCTGGTGCTGGGTGTGGTGCCGGAACATCCGCTGGTGGCCCTGCTGTTTGTGGTGCTTGGTGCGCTGTTTCTGGGCGGGCTGGGCATCGTCGCCGGTGTCTTTGCCGAGAAATTCGATCAGATGGCGGCGATCACCAATTTCATCGTGACCCCGCTCGCCTTTCTCTCGGGCACATTCTATTCAGTGGAAGCGCTGCCGCCGGTGCTGCGGCTGCTGTCACATCTCAACCCGGTGTTCTACCTGATCGACGGGGTGCGATTCGGGGTGATCGGCACCTCCGACAGCTCCCCTCTGCTCGGACTGCTGGTCTGCAGCCTGTCCAGTGCGGCGATTGGCACATTGGCCTGGCTGATGCTGCGCAGCGGCTACCGGCTGAAGTCCTGATCCGCCTGCGCGCCCGGATCCACATGCAGGGTCGGCACCCGCTGCCGCCCCTCGCGCCAGGCCAAGAGCGCCGCGCCCGCCAGGATGATCACTGCGCCCAGAACGGTGATCGCATCCGGCGCCTCGGCAAAGACGGCAAAATCATAGATCGCGGCAAAGATCAGCGTGGCATAGCTGAACGGCGCCACAAAAGAGGCATCCGCCCGCGCCATTCCATTGATGAAACAGCCCTGCGCACAGGCCATCATGGAGCCAAGCGCAACCATCAACGCCCATTGCTCGGCTGTTGGTGGCTGCCAGACTGCCATCACCGCAACGCTGGCAATCACGGACCCCAGCAGATTGTTGAACCACAGGATCTGCAGCGGCTTCTCCCGCCCGGCCAACCGTTTGATAAAAATCAGCTCCAGCCCCATCACCGCAGCCGCCGCCAGCGCCAGCAGGCTTGCGGGCTGAAAACTGGCAGGGGTGGGACGCAGCAGAACCATCGCCCCCAGAAGCGCAATCGCTGCCGCCGCCCAACGCCAGCGCCCAACCGTTTCCCCGAGCAGGGGGATCGCCAGCAGCATCCCGAATACCGGGTTCAGAAAGGTGATCGCGGTGGCATCGGCCAGTGGGATATAGGCCACGGCGGCAAACATCAGCGTTACCCCCATCCAGCCAAAACTGGTGCGCCCCAGATGCAGCCCCCAATGCGGCGCGGTAAACCGGGGGCGCCGCAGCGCAACCAGGGTGCTGATCGCCAAAAACGCAAACACGAACCGGCCAAAACTGATCTGCAGCGGATGCAGCGGCGCCCCCAGAGCTTCTGTGCCAAGCGCTTTGGCCACCAGCGTGGTGCCTGCGATGAACACCGTGGCGAGCAAGATCAGCGCAGCGGCGAGGGCGGGGTTCTGACGGGTGTTGATCATGCTGCCAGCACTGCCCGTTGCTGCCACCAAAAGCAAGCCACCAGAGGGGGCATCGTGGGTGAGCTGGCTGGCGTATCTGCCGATTACAACAGCTGACACCTTCGAATTGATCAGTGAGGCTGACAAACAGTCTTTTCTTTTCCTGAAACCTCCGTTATGGATGCAATCATGATCACCGCTGCACATATCACTCTGCTGCGACGCCGACGCCACAGCGCGTAATCCGGCCCCGATCCCCCGTGCCCTGTTGCGGCACCTCCAACTTCTCCAATATCGTTGACCCTGCGGCCCGGCTGCGTCACTGCTTGGCCCAACATGTCCAAAAGGAAGATCCCGATGATCCCGTCCGTTCTGCCCACCTATAATCGTGCGCCCCTCAGCTTCGTGAAGGGCGAAGGCGCCTGGCTGATCGAGGCGGATGGGCGACGTTTTCTGGATCTGGCAGCGGGCATTGCGGTGAATGCGCTGGGGCATGCCCATCCGGCCCTGGTGAAGGCGCTGACCGATCAGGCCGAAACCCTCTGGCATGTCTCCAACCTCTACCACATCCCTCAGCAGCAGGCGCTGGCCGACCGGCTGGTGGAGCACAGCTTTGCCGATACGGTGTTTTTCACCAACTCCGGCACTGAATCCTGTGAACTAGCGGTGAAGATGGCGCGGAAGTATTTCCACGACAAGGGCCAGCCCGAGCGGGTGGAGATCCTCACCTTCTCCGGCTCATTCCACGGTCGCTCCTCGGCCGGGATCTCCGCTGCTTAGCTCTGAAAAAATGACCGGTGGCTTTGGGCCCATGTTGCCGGGGTTCAAACATCTGGCGTTTGGCGATCTAGATGGTGTCACGGACGGCATCAGCGAACAGACTGCCGCCATTCTGATCGAACCGGTGCAGGGGGAGGGCGGCATCCGCCCGGTGCTTGACACCGAACTGAAGGCGCTGCGCCAGATCTGTGATGAGCATGGTCTGTTGCTGATCCTCGATGAGGTGCAATGCGGCGTGGGCCGGACCGGCAAGCTCTTTGCTCATGAATGGGCAGGCATCACCCCGGACATCATGATGGTGGCAAAGGGCATTGGCGGCGGCTTCCCTCTGGGCGCAGTGCTGGCCACCGAAGAGGCTGCCTCCGGCATGACCGCTGCGGCACCCATGGCTCCACCTATGGCGGCAATCCCTTGGGCTGTGCGGTGGGCTGTGCGGTGATGGATCATGTCACCGACCCGGAATTCCTTGCCGAGGTGAACCGCAAGGCCGGTCTCCTGCGCCAGAAGCTTGAAGGGCTGGTGGCCGCCCATCCGCAGGTCTTCGAAGAGGTTCGCGGCAGCGGTCTGATGCTGGGTCTGAAATGTGTCGCGGCCAATACCGATGTGGTGGCCGCAGGCTATCAGGCTGAAGTGGTCACCGTGCCCGCCGCCGACAATGTGGTCCGCCTGCTGCCGCCGCTGACTCTCACCGATGAGGATATCGCCGAGGCCTTCACCCGGCTTGATCAGGCCGCCACCGCTGTGGAGGCCAAAGCGGACGCCTGAGGCGTCATCTTTCCAGAAATACTCCGGGGGTGCGGGGGCTGGCCCCCGCGCCTGGCCGCAACGGCACCGGCCCCGGCAAGACACAAGCACAACGAAAGCGACGTTCGATATGAACCATTTCCTCGATATCCATAAAACCGACGCCAGCGCCCTGCGCAGCATCATCGATCAGGCCAGCGCCACCAAACAGGCCCGCCTCGGTCGCCCCAAGGCAGCGCCGGATGATGAGCTGCCGCTGAAGGATCGCATGGTGGCGCTGATTTTTGAAAAACCCTCCACCCGGACCCGCGTGTCCTTCGACGTCGGCGTGCGCCAGATGGGCGGCCAGACCATGGTGCTGTCGGGCAATGATATGCAGCTGGGCCACGGTGAGACCATCGCCGACACCGCCCGCGTGCTCAGCCGGTATGTCGACATGATCATGATCCGGACCTTTGATGAAACCGTGCTGACCGAAATGGCAGACTATGCCTCGGTGCCGGTGATCAATGGCCTCACCGATCGCACCCATCCCTGCCAGATCATGGCTGATGTCTTGACCTATGAGGAACATCGCGGCCCCATCAAGGGCAAGAAAGTCGTCTGGTGCGGCGATGGCAACAATGTCTGCGCGTCTTTCCTGCATGCCGCCGCGCAGTTCGAATTCGATCTCACCTTCACTGGCCCGTCCCAGCTTGATCCGGAGCCTGAGTTCATCGGCCTTGCGCGCAAGGCAGGGTCACAGGTGATCATCGAACGCGACGCTGCCAAAGCGGTCGAGGGCGCTGATCTGGTGGTCGCCGACACGTGGGTTTCAATGCACGACAGCCAGTCCTCCAAGGAGCGCCGCCACAACATGCTGCGCGGCTATCAGGTGAATGACGCGCTGATGGCCCATGCCAAACCCGATGCGCTGTTCATGCATTGCCTGCCTGCCCACCGCGAGGAAGAGGTCACCTCCGCCGTGATGGACGGCCCGCAGTCGGTGATCTTTGACGAGGCCGAAAACCGCCTGCACGCACAAAAGGCGATCATGCGCTACTGCCTCGGGGCCTGAACCAGGCTCCTCAGCCCGTGAAGAGCGCAATAAAAAACCGCCGCACCCGATCAGGATGCGGCGGTTTTTCTATTTCAGGTCGGGGCGTCAGGCCGGGGGCCGGGATCACATGGTGATCGCGGTCAGCGCCAGGAAGACACAGCCCGACAGCAGGGCGGCGGCTAAGCACGGTGATTACCCAGGCCGCAGCAATGGTCATGAAGTGGCTGCGACGCACCAGCTTGCGACGACGGCGCTCTTCCGGTGCAATCCGCTTGGTTTCAGGCCGCGTGGCGGAACTGCGCTTCAGACGGCGTTCCATATGCCATTCACGGAAGAAACCCACGCCAAACACCGCCCCCACCGCGATATGGGTGGAGGATACTGGCAGCCCCAGCCAGCTGGCCACAATCACGGTGATCGCTGCCGACAGCGACACACAATAGGCGCGCATCGGGTTCAATTTGGTGATCTGGCTGCCGACCATGCGGATCAGCTTGGGGCCAAACAGGAACAGACCAAAGGAGATGCCAAAGGCGCCGATCACCATGACCCAGGTCGGGATCGCCACTTTGGAGGCGATATCGCCAAACTCGGTGGTGTGCACAATCGCTGCCAGCGGACCCACCGCATTGGCCACATCATTGGCGCCATGGGCAAAGGACAAGAGCGCGGCAGAAATCACCAGCGGGATTGAAAACAGCACCTTCAGAGATTTGTTGCGGTTCTCCATGCCCTCGGACTGACGCTTGATCAGCGGCGCGGTCACCACATAAGACAGCCCGCCAACCGCGGCACCAATCAGCAGCGCAATTTCCAGATCAATCTTGATGATCCGCTTCAGGCCCTTCAGCGCCAGATAGGAGGCAAACGCCCCCGCCATGATGCCCACCAGCACCGGCACCCAGCGGCGCGCAGCGGCGATCTTGTCATCCTGATAGATGATCTTGGCCTTGATAAAGGCCAGGAACAGCGCCGCAATCACGCCACCCAATACGGGTGAGATCACCCAGCTGGCAGCGATCTTGCTCATGGTGGGCCAGTTCACAGCCCCAAACCCGGCCGCAGCAATGCCTGCGCCCATGACGCCACCCACAACCGAATGGGTGGTTGAGACCGGCGCGCCGATCCAGGTCGCGAGGTTGACCCACAGAGCTGAGGAAATTAGCGCCGCCATCATGGCCCAGATGAACACTTCGGAGCTGGCAACGCCCGCCGGATCAATGATGCCTTTGGAAATGGTCGAGACCACATCGCCGTCTACCAGCAGCGCACCGGCGCTTTCGGCGAGCGCAGCGATCACAATGGCCCCACCCATGGTCAGCGCATTGGCGCCAACCGCAGGCCCCATATTGTTGGCCACGTCATTGGCACCGATGTTCAGCGCCATATAGGCGCCAAAGGCTGCAGCCGCGATCACCACAAAGTTCGACGGCGCCGAGCCGAGGAACACCGCAGCACCAACACCGGCGAGGGCGATGAAGACCAGCGCGATGCCGGGGGCAACCAGCGGGCGCGACACATAAGATGTCGCCAGTTCAAGTTGAGAAATCCGGTTAAGATCCCGGTCCAGTGTCTTCCACTGCGGTCGCTGCGGTGCGTCGCTCATTGTATCGATCCCGATTCAAAAGTTGCGCACGCGCCTAGCGTCCCCGTTGCAGTCATGCAAGGGGTTTGTCATATTTCAATCACGGATCTGTTACAATTGACGCAGAAGATCGCTCAATTCAGGCTCCGCCACCAGCTCTGCCGCGGCCTTCGGGGACATCCACTCACGGGTCCGCTCGGACTGTTCCGGGTAATCATCAGAAAGCTCCAACACCTCGGCGACATAGACCAGAGTATGGACAACTTCCTTGGTGCCGTTGTCTTGCAATTTGACATATTCATAGGTGCCGACCGGGTCGCCCTCAATCCGGGCTTCGCGCACACCGGCCTCTTCCCAGGCTTCCTGCAGCGCTGACTGCGGGCCGTTCATGCCCTTGATGGGCCAGCCCTTTGGCACGATCCAGCGACCGGTGCCACGACTGGTGATCATCAGAACCTCTTTGCCCTCAGCACCAGTGCGATAGCACATGGCGGCCACTTGCAGCCGCTTGGGACGAAAGAACATTGGCCGGAGATACTCCTCCCAGGCGCTGGACATGATATGTTTCATTGCTGCTCAGCTTTCTCGTGCCCGTGGTGAACTGCGGGCCCGTTTTTTTGCTTTGTAACAATCTTTGCACGTTAGGGGCGAAATACAAGAGGGGGCGGGCGGTAAAATTCGGGGATTTACCGCATATCGGTGCAAAATACCGTGAAATTGCGGGGAAATTGCGTGTTTGGGCGTCGTTTTTGCCTATTTGCGCGGTTTGGCCCGCAATGTCGGATCGGCTTGTGTGGGGTCTTCGGGCCAGGGGTGTTTGGGATATTGCGCCCGCATGTCCTTACGCACATCCGCATAAGACCCGGACCAGAAACCGGGCAGGTCGCGGGTGATCTGGATCGGTCGCTGCGCTGCAGCGACAGCAGGGAGACCTTCAGCGCCACGCCACCCACCGTGGGATGGCGGGTGACCCCAAACATCTCCTGCAGCCTGACGGAAATCTCCGGCACTTCCTCTGCGTAATCAATCGGCACCTTGCGCCCCAGTGGCGTGGTGAAATGTGGCGGCGCCATCTGGTCCAGTCGCTGCGTCTGCTCCCAGGTCAGCGCCGTGCGCAGCGCGGGCAGCAGGTCAAAGCGTTTCCAGTCCTCGGCGCTACGGACCCCCTCCAGCATCGGCAGCAACCAGTCTTCCAATGTCGCCAGCAAAGCCTCGTCGCTGAAATCCGGTAGATCCTCGCCATCCGCCTGCAACAATCGCACCCGCGCCACAAACCGCGCAGCGGCGCCGCTCAACCTCAGACCCAGCTCGCGCACCCCTTCCAGCATGGCGGTGGCGATGGCCTCGGCGGGAACATCCTTCCAGATGTGATCCTCCAGCACGATGGCCCCCAGACACTGCTGGCGGCGCGCCACCACCCGACGGTCACGTTTGGACCATGTGCAGGTCTGCTGCGGTGTGATCTGGTCGGCAAATTCGGTGCGCAGTTCCGATAGGGAGATCGGCGTGGCCAGCCGCAGCCTCGCTTCACGCGGGTTGCCGTCACTGTCCAGCCCCACCAGAAACGGGGAGGCGGCAAGGCTGTCCTCCGGTGGCAGCACCGCGCCCTTGCCCCCGGAGAGCACATAGCGTGGCGCATCGCCCTTGCGGCGCTGTCCGATCCGGTCGGGGTAGGCGGCGGCGGCCATCACGGCAGCACTCGCCGAAGCTGAGGGGGTGCCACGAGGGGCCTGCCGCGCCAGTCGCCTGGCCTCGCCTTTGATACGCTCCAGTGTGGGGACATTCAGCTGATAGCTCCGGCGGCGCTGAAACCCTCTGGCATCGCGCAGCGCCTCCAGCCGCAGCGCCAGATCCACCGGCGCACCGCGCAAGGGATCGCGTTCCGCCAGCAGAGCCGCCAGCGGTGCCGCATCAGCGCCAAACCGCGCCAGCATATGCCCCAGACGCGGATGCAGCGGCAGCTTGGTCAGAGCCTTGCCATGGGGGGTGATCCGACCCTCCCCATCCAGCGCGCCCAGCAGCCGCAAGAGCGCCTGCGCCTCCTTCAGCGCGCCGTCCGGCGGTGGCGTGAGAAACGGCAGATCATCCGGAGCCGCCCCCCAAAGCGCCAGTTCCAGCGCCAGTGATGTGAGGTCAGCGGCCTGGATTTCCGGCGGTGGGAAGGCGGCCAGCGCCCCGTCTTCGCCCTTGGTCCACAGCCGGTAGCCGACCCCCGCCGCCACCCGGCTCGGCACGGCCCTGCCTTTGGGTGGCCTCGGCGCGGGTCACACGTTCGGTGACCAGCCGCGACATGCCCGACCCCGGATCAAACCGGCTGCGCCTTGCCAGCCCCATATCCACCACCACGCGAATGTCCTGAATGGTGAGTGAGGTTTCCGCAATGGAGGTCGCCAGCACCACCTTACGCAGCTTTGGGTCGGGCTGGATCGCGGCGCGCTGCTCGGCAAAAGGCAGGGCGCCAAACAGCGGGCGCACCACGCAATCGCCGGGCAGCCGACCAGCCAGCGCGGCAGCGGCTTTGCGGATTTCGCCCTCGCCGGGCAGGAACACCAGAATGCCGCCGCCCTTGGCCTCGGAGCTGCCATTGCCGCCAGATCCTGCGGGTCGAGTCTCCGCCTCGGCGCGTTGCACCAGATCGACCAACGCATCCAGCCGCCGGGGGCCACGTCCGCTGCGGCTGTCCGCTGCCAGCGGCGCCTCCAGCCAGCGCGTCTCCACCGGATAGCTGCGCCCCTCGGAGGTGACCAGCGGCGCCTCCATCAGTGCAGCCACCGGAGCGGCATCCAGTGTCGCCGACATCGCCAGCAGGATCAGATCGTCGCGCAGCGCGCCCGCCACCTCAAGACAGAGCGCCAGACCAAAATCGGCATTAAGGGAGCGTTCGTGGAATTCGTCGAAAATCACCGCGCCAACGCCGGGCAGATCCGGGTCCGATTGCAGCATCCGCGTCAAGATGCCCTCGGTTACCACTTCGATCCGGGTGTCTGCGCTCACCTTCGCTTCACCGCGGATCCGGTAGCCCACGGTCTGCCCGACCGGCTCGCCCAATGTGTCGGCCATGCGCTCGGCGGCGGCGCGCGCGGCCAGTCGGCGCGGCTCCAGCATGAGGATGTGCCTGTCGCACAGCCCCGCTTCCAGCATCGCCAAGGGCACCCGCGTGGTCTTGCCCGCCCCCGGCGGGGCCTGCAGCACGGCGCGTTTCTGGCGCTGTAGCGCGGCAATCAGTTCGGGCAGGGCGTCATCAATGGGCAATCTGGTCATGCTGCCTTATCGCCAATGGCGCGGGTCTGGTCCAGCGCCGACCGCACCGGCTTTGTCCTCCTGCGACGGATGCTCTCTGGACAATCGCGGCCCGGCTGCGCCATCAATGCGCGACAGGCGGATGGGAGCGGGAGAGGCCGATATGTCAGCAACAGACAAACCTAAAGGTGCCACGCGGGGCGCCGTGCCGGATATTGACGATCTGGCCACCTGCATTCTGAATGGCGAACGCCGGGCGCTGGCGCGGGCCATCACGCTGGTCGAAAGCGGACGCGCCGATCACCGCGAGGCCACCACCCGCCTGCTGGACCTGCTGGCCCGCGAAAACCGCCAATCCCTGCGCATCGGCCTGTCCGGCACGCCGGGGGTGGGGAAATCCACCTTTATCGAGAGCTTCGGCATGATGCTGATCGCGGCGGGCCTGCGGGTGGCAGTGCTGGCAGTGGACCCCAGTTCAACCCGCTCCGGCGGGTCCATTCTGGGCGACAAGACCCGGATGGAGCACCTCAGCCGCGAGAAAAACGCCTTCATCCGCCCTTCACCAAGTCAGACACATCTGGGCGGCGTCGGCCGCCGCTCCCGCGAGGCGGTGGCGCTCTGCGAGGCGGCGGGATTTGACGTGGTGCTGATTGAAACCGTCGGGGTCGGGCAGTCCGAAACCGTAGTCTCGGAAATGTCCGACCTGTTCCTCTTGCTGTTGGCCCCGGCGGGGGGCGATGAGTTGCAGGGTGTCAAACGCGGCATTATGGAGATGGCCGACATCATTTTGGTCAACAAGGCGGATGGCGATCTGAAGCCCGCTGCAACCCGCACCTGTGCGGATTATGCCGGGGCTCTGCGCCTTTTGCGCAAACGCCCGCAGGGCCCGGATGGTTATCCCAAGGCGCTGATGGTCTCCGCCGCCACCCGTGACGGGTTGGAGGCCGCTTGGGATGATATGCAGATGCTGGCCGACTGGCGGCGCGAAAACGGCCACTGGCAGCGGCGGCGCGGCGAACAGGCCCGCTACTGGTTCGGCGAAGACGTGCGTCAGGCGCTGCTGGCCCGGCTGGAGACACCCTGGGCGCAAGGCCGTATGGCCGATCTGTCAGAAGAGGTCGCCGAGGGGCGCGTCACCCCGGCGGCGGCAGCCAGGGACCTGCTTGCAGGGCTGGGGGTTGGCTGAGCGGTCTGGCTCCGGGCGCCGGGCGGTTGGCGGGAACGCCACCCATGACGACACCGAAAACCTGCGATCAGCGCTGGATTTCACAGCTGAGGCAGGCTAGAAGGGCGCGAACCTTGGATGCGGGAATGGCCCGTTAGGGGGTGTGCACAGGTTGTCCCATAAAACCGTTTCATATGGCTTGACCCTGCACGCGATTCCTCCTAAACGCATCCAACCAGTTTTCGGGCGCAGCCAATGGCCGCGCCCCTTGTAATTTGGTGCTCGATTCGAACCATGATCAACGGGCGCCCCAGATACGAAGGATGAACCTATGTCGCGCCGTTGCGAACTGACCGGAAAAGGCCCGATGACTGGCAACAATGTCAGCCACGCCAACAACAAAACCAAGCGTCGCTTTCTGCCGAACCTGAACGACGTTACGCTGCAGTCCGAGACACTGAACCGTGGCATCAAGCTGCGCATCTCCGCTGCTGCTCTGCGCACCGTCGACCACCGTGGTGGTCTGGACGCCTTCCTGGCCAAAGCCAAGGACGAAGAGCTGTCCAACACCGCGCTGAAGGTCAAGAAAGAGATCGCCAAGGCACAAGCCGCAGAGGCCTGATCGCCGACCTCCCCGCCCAAGGGCCGGGACAGAGATTTTAAACGCCGTGCATGAGATCATGCGCGGCGTTTTCTTTTGCCGATGCGGCCGTTGGGGCCGGGACCGGCCTGTTGCATGTGCCTTTGCCTGCGTCGCTTTTTCGCCTTGCGGCGGCGAGGTTACAGGCGCATATCTCATCCCGACATGACCTTTCTGCGATCATATCTGGCGCTTGCCCTGATCGCGCTGATGGCTCTCACCGGCGTCAGTGCTCAGGCCGGGATGCGTGATGCGACCGGTCAGATGGTGATCTGCACCGGCACTGGCCCGGTGATGGTTTATATCGACAGGGATGGGCAGCCGGTGTCACCGCCGATGGACTGCCCCGAGTGTCTGACCTTTGTTGCGGATCTGGGCCTGCCCCTGGCGGTCTTTGGGCACAGCACCCTGCCGCAAAAACTGCCGCGAGACATAGTGCAGAGCGCTGAGATACGGACTGTGGTGTGGTTGGCGGCCTTTGCCCGTGGGCCGCCGGAACTGGGACGTTCCCGCGCGGTATGACCGCGCTGTTTCTGACCCAAATTCCAAAGTCTACGTATCAAGGATCAAAGACCATGACCTTCAAGACCACGATCGCCGCCACCTTCGCCGCACTCAGCTTTGCCACTGCGGGGCTCGCGGCTGACGTCACCGTGACGGATTCCTACGCCCGCGTGTCCTCCAAAGCGGCCAAGAGCGGCGCTGCCTTCATGATGATCGAAAACGCCACTGACAGCGATGACCGGCTGATCGACGCGCGCAGCGATGCCGCAAAGCTGGTGCAGCTGCACACCCATAAAGAAGGCGAAAACGGCGTCATGCAGATGCTGCACGTCGAGGAGGGCTTTGCCATTCCCGCAGGCGACACCCATATGCTGCAGCGGGGCGGCGACCACGTGATGCTGATGGGACTGACAAAATCGCTGGAGCATGGCGACGCCATCGACCTGACACTGGTATTCGAGAAGGCCGGTGAGGTCACCGTGACCGTCCCCGTCGATCTTGAGCGCAAGCCCGATCACGGCGCGATGAAACACTCGCATTGATCGACCCGTTGATCAGGGTCTGATCTGACACCTGATCAAACACACTATGGCCAATCCGCGCTCTGCTGCATGGGTTGGCCATTTTCTTTTGCCGCAGTCAGGTTACGATAGATCTCGCAATTGGTGCCGGGTGGCGGTGCAATCTTCAAGGGAGATAATAATGGCGCAAAAGATCCTCTTTGTCTGTCTTGGCAATATCTGCCGCTCGCCCGCTGCTGAGGGTGTGTTTCGCGCCTTATGCCCGGAGGTGGACACCGACAGCGCCAAGCACTGCCAGCTACCACGTGGGGTCACCGCCCTATGGGCCGATGCAGGCCGCCGCCAGCGCGCGCGGGATTGACCTCTCCGACCTGCGCGCACGTCAGTTCGCGCCGCAGGATTTCACCCGGTTTGATCTGATCATCGCAATGGACGGCGACAATCTGGCAGACATTGAGGCGCAGCGCCCCGTGGGCAATACCACATCGGTGCAGCTGTTCACCGATTACGCGCCGGGGCAGGGCGCTGATCACGTCCCCGATCCCTATTACACCCGCGATTTTGAGGGCTGTCTTGATCTGATTGAGAGGGCCGCCGCTGGCTTGACCAAGGCGCTGCGCAACAGCGATGCGGGCTAGGTCTTAGTCTTCCAGCACTTTCAGATCGCCCGCCAGCCAGGGCAGGCGCTGCACGGCAGGATCAATCATATGCCCCTGCACCAGCCGCCGCATGGTCTGCGCCACGTCGCGCGGCACCCGGTCGGCCCAATCGGCGCTGGAAAACAGCGAAATCCGCCGCGAAAACGCGCCAAAAGGCAGCGGGAAAGCCTCAATCTCATCGTGGAACCGCGCTGCCCGCATATAGCCCAGCGGCGTGGTGATCGCCCAGCCAATCCGACGCGCCACCAGCGCCATCAGCGACAGGTGGGAGCCGATCTCAAACCGTTCTTCAAACAGCAGTTTTTGCCGCGCCAGATGCGCCTCGATCTGCTGTGAGATCAACTGGCTGCCCTCGTAGCGCAGAAACGGCAGCGCGTTGAGGATATCCTGTTCTGCCTCTGGCTTGCGCAGCATCCCACGCGGCGCCACCAGCATGAAGGGATCCTGCACTAGCGGGTATTCGGTGATCCCCTCGCGCAGGGCGCCAGAGGTGGCCGCCACCGCGATATGCAGCTCGCGCGCGTCCAGCGCGTCCAGAATGTCGTGGCTGGAGGCGGTGATCATCTTGAAGCGGCAATTGACCAGGCTTTCGGCCAGAGTGGTCGCCAGACGCGGGGTCAGATCATTGTCGAAATCGTCAATCAGCCCGATGGACAGCGTCGACAGGTGGTTGAGGTCAACCACGCTCAATTCGCTCTGTGCCAGCCGCAGTTCCGTCAGCACCGCCTCTGTTCTGGCCAGAAAATTGCGCCCGGCAGGCGTCAACACCATCGGGCGGCGGCCATGGTTGACCAGCTCCGCCCCCAGCGCGCTTTCCAGATTGCGCAGCTGCTGGCTGACCGCAGGCTGGCTCAACCCGGTGAGCGCGGCGGTCTGCGCCACGGATCCGGTTTTTGCCAGCGCTTCGAACACTTCAAGCCCGCGCAGCGTCACCCCTTTCATCAACATATCTGCGGTCCTGCCTGATGTTGCGGGCGCGGTTCTGCGTCCCGTCGATGGGAAAGGGGAGGGGCGATGCGGATCGTCTACTCGGCTGCGGTCCGCGTTGGCGTCTTATGCGATTTCATCCGGGCAGAGGGGGAGGTGCGCTATTGCACCAACCCTGCCAAGTCGGATCAGCTGCAGACGCGTGCGGCATTCTCGCCAAAGGATTTGTAGCGCTTCCACAGCCGTTCATCCGAGCTGCGGCTCGACTGGCGCACCACTTGTGCCTGATGCGGATCGCTGAACCATTTGGAGACGGTCTTGCGCTCACTGCGGTTGAGGCTGGCGTTGGCCACCGACTGAATGCAGCGACACAGCGAGGGTGAGGCGGCGGTGCGGTCCGACTGGCGGCAGGCTTTCTCGATCGCGCCGGCACCGGCGGGGGCAGGCATCACCCCGGTGATCATCACGGCGCATAGCGTGGCGGTCAGCAGTAGCTTCATCTTCATTGTCCCTAGAAATCTGCAAGTGCTCTGATCTGAGCGGGTCTATCGCCCGCGCTTGCCGGGACTATGCCGCAAGCGGCGGGGGCTTTCAATCTAGGTAAACAGGGGGTTGAGCCTCGGCGGAAACCCGCCAATGGGGGTATCCCAGTTTTTGGAGCAGGGGCGCTGACAGGGCCAGCACCCCTCCGGTCAGGACTGGTTTGGCCCACGCAGGGACAGGAGCATCTGGCGCACGGACTTCCAGTCCTCGGCCTCCGCAGTCTTGCCAGCCTCCTGACAGCGCCGCATTTTCTGCGCCACTTCGGCCACAGCCTTGTCGCCATGCGCCGAGTAAAGCGCACGGGCATATTCAGCACTTCTGATCGCATCCATATCAAAATCCTCCTGAGCAGTGGGATCCCCCGCAGCGGGGGCGCGCGTCTCGCGGAATAGCCGCAGTATAGCGCATTTTTAGCCCTCCCGCAGGAGGCCGGGTGAATTTGCGGTGTTTTGGCGAGGATGCGCTGAGGCGCGTGCCTGACCCTTGAGGCCGGGTGGAAGAGTTATTTCAGCCGGGCGGCAGCGTTTTGACAAAGGCCCAAATGGCTTTGGCAACCGATTGCACGCTTTCTGTCTGCGCAGTGACAGTCACTGCGGTTGCTCCAGCGGTCCATTTGGCCCCGGCCTTTGCCAGTTCTTTGGATCCTTCGCGGATCATGCCGTCTGCAACCGATCCGCAGTAAGCCGCCAAGCGCCGTGAAATATCCCAGAGAACCTCGGCGATTTTTTCCAGGTGCGAAGGGGAGGGGGATGGCTTTGCAATTTCCTCCTCCAGCTTCTCAACCTGTTTCCAGATCAGCGCAAGGTCGGTTTGAAAAGCACGCGCCGGGGCGTCCTCCAGCGGTGGCCCGCCATTGTCGCCGATCAAAGAGGCTGCGGGAGTATCCTGAACGATTGCCAACTGCTTCTTTAGGTTGGCAATTTCCTGTTCCAACTCGTAGCGGCTGCGGATGCGATCAATCTCGGCAGCGACGGCTTCGGGGCCTGCGTCCCAGGTCGCACCGTTGATCAACGCAATGCGGCGCTGGAGTTCCCAGTCGAGCGGTTTGCCATCGAGGAAACCTTGGTACCATTCGCGCCAGAAAACCCACGGAGAATTGGGGGCCTGTGCCATGTTACGCAGGATTTCCCATCCGTCTTTTGAGCCAGTGAACATAGGAGTAAGGTTGGATGTAGGAGGCATGTCCTCAGCGATCCCGTCGCGAACTAGTATTTCCTCGGCACGTAGAAATATTAGAAGTTCATCATCTTCGACGAATGCGGATACGGAATCCAAGATGTCTTCCAATCTCGCCAGAGCTGGTTGGCGTCGTCCTCTCGACTTCGCGAACTGGGTGCAACTTAAGAGTATTGACCTGTATGAGCTGTCTACAGTTTCAAGCTCGCGTTCAGGTGATCGGGCGCGAAACCCACGCTTGGTCTTGTGCTCCCCAATGGAGTGGTAGGCATTGTATGTCGCCAGAAGTGCTGCTCGTGTGGCCTGTAGTCGAAAATCTTCGATACGTAGTCTGTCAACGTCGTTTGCGGAAGCAGAAAAGATTCTTGGCCATACACGCATGGCCATCCGCCATCCGAGCAGTCGGATAAGCGATGCATCTTGGGTAGGCATTTCACAGTCTAAAAATTCTTGAATGTTATCTGGCAGCATAATGTTCCCTTGGGCAATCATCCAATCTTGACCAAACCCTAAAACCAAATCATATCCCCTTGCATGACAGACCTCGCTCACATCCGCAATTTCTCCATCGTCGCGCATATCGACCATGGCAAATCCACCCTCGCTGACCGGCTCATTCAGGAGACCGGAACGGTTGAGGACCGCGATATGAAGGAGCAGCTGCTCGACTCCATGGATATCGAGCGCGAGCGCGGCATCACCATCAAGGCCAACACCGTCCGCATCGACTACACCGCCGACGACGGTGAGACCTATGTGCTCAACCTGATCGACACCCCCGGTCACGTCGATTTCGCCTATGAGGTCTCCCGCTCCATGCGCGCGGTTGAAGGCTCGCTTCTGGTGGTCGACAGCTCGCAAGGGGTGGAGGCGCAGACGCTGGCCAATGTCTACCACGCGCTGGACGCGGACCATGAAATCGTGCCCGTCCTGAACAAGATCGACCTGCCGGCCTCCGACTGTGACCGCGTCGCCGAACAGATCGAGGATGTCATCGGCATCGACGCCTCCGAGGCGATTCAGGTCTCCGCCAAGACCGGCCAGGGCATCCGCGACACGCTGGAGGCCATTGTCCAGCAGCTCCCGGCGCCCACCGGCACCCGCGATGCGCCGCTGAAGGCGATGCTGGTGGACAGCTGGTATGACGCCTACCTCGGCGTGATCGTTCTGGTGCGGATCATGGATGGCGTGCTGAAAAAGGGCATGCGGGTGAAGTTCATGTCGAACAACACCCTGCACCATGTGGACCGTATCGGCGTGTTCCGCCCCGCGATGCAGGTGGTGGATGAGCTGGCGCCGGGCGAAATCGGCTTCCTCACCGCCTCGATCAAGCAGGTGCGCGACACCCGCGTCGGCGACACCATCACCAATGACCGCAACGGCACCGAGGTGGCGCTGCCGGGCTTCAAACCTGCGCAGCCCGTGGTGTTCTGCGGCTTGTTCCCGGTCGATTCAGCTGAATTCGAGGACCTGCGCGACGCCATCGACAAGCTGGCGCTGAACGACGCGTCGTTCAGCTTTGAAATGGAAACCTCTGCCGCCCTCGGCTTTGGCTTCCGCTGCGGCTTCCTCGGCCTCCTGCACCTTGAGGTGATCCGCGACCGGATTGAGCGCGAATATAACATTGAACTGATCACCACTGCGCCCTCCGTGGTCTACCATGTCTATATGAAGGGCAAGGACGGCGAAGCGGGCGAGATGATGGACCTGCACAACCCCGCCGATATGCCCGACATGTCGAAGGTCGACCACATCCAGGAACCCCGCATCAAGGCGACCATTCTGGTGCCGGATGAGTATCTCGGCGATGTGCTGAAGCTCTGCCAGGACCGTCGTGGCATTCAGGAAGACCTGACCTATGCCGGTTCCCGCGCCATGGTGGTCTATGACCTGCCGCTGAACGAGGTGGTGTTTGATTTCTACGACCGGCTGAAATCGGTGACCAAGGGCTATGCCTCCTTCGACTATCAGATGACCGGCTACCGCGAGGACGCGCTGGTGAAGATGTCGGTGCTGGTCAACGACGAGCCGGTGGATGCGTTGTCGATGATGGTGCACCGCGACCGGGCGGAGATGCGGGGCCGCGCCATGTGCGAAAAGCTCAAGCGACCTGATCCCGCGCCACATGTTCAAGATCCCGATCCAGGCCGCCATCGGCGGCAAGGTGATCGCCCGCGAAACCCTCTCCGCCCTGCGCAAGGACGTGACCGCCAAATGCTACGGCGGCGACGCCACGCGTAAGCGGAAGCTCTTGGACAAGCAGAAAGCGGGCAAGAAGAAAATGCGCCAGTTCGGCAAGGTGGATATCCCGCAAGAGGCGTTCATTTCCGCCCTCAAAATGGACAGCTAAAGCTGGCCATTTTGAGGGAGGGCGGGCGAAAGCGGTTGGCAAAGCCAATTGCGTGCCCGCACCCTGGCAATGACGCGGTGACTATGCGACACCTTCAAACGCATGCAAAACGGGGCCGTGGCCCCGTTTTTTGTTTCGACGATTGCCACTGTCCCGCCCGGCCGAGAGGCCGGGCAGCGCCCGACCCTCCCGTCAAACCGCAGGTTTGCCTTTGGCAAACGGGGGAGGGCGCTTCGCACCCACCCAGGGTCGGGCGCTACCCTGTGGCTTTTCGGAAGAGAGGCCCGGGGTAAGAGTATAGTAGCTAGTTCTGATTTCTGGCTTCATTAGATCTTCTGACGCAAAAAGCATTTTAGCACTTCACGGTCTTGTGAAACGGCTCTATCGGCCCAATATAAGCACTTAACCATTCGAGGTGTGAAATACGTGAAAAGAAGTGAATACTCACCTAAAGAGCTGAGAGTTAGGGCGGTAAATCAGGTCGTGGACCTGCTGGATGAGTTTATAGAGAGAATGCCTGCGCAATTTGATCGCAGGTTGTTTTTGGAACTTCGTAATAGAACTTTTTCTCAAGCTGAATGGGCCGCCGCTGCAGGAGTAGCTCAAGGCACCATTGGTAACTGGGAGCGAGGATACACCTCACCCACAGGTACTTACCGGCACTCGCTCAAGCGGGCAGCGGTGATGCTTCGAGGTGCATTCATCGCGCGGCACACAGACGATTTAGCGTCAAGTCACTCGCTTTTTGACCCTATTGCAACTAGTGACCAACTTCAGAAGTCCATCTTGCGCGCTGCTCTTACGGACTTTGAGTTTGATTCAACAAGCAACCAAATCATCCCTGTGCCGTTTGCTTCTGATTGTGTGAAATCAAACATTCAAGAGATTGAGGCAGACAGGGAAAACCTTATTGCGTCTCTGGTTCAACAAGCAGATTCCTTGCTTGAGGATCTTGATAGCGGTGCGAATGCTCCGACCGGAAAGGTTAGAAAATACCTTGAAAGGTACAAGTCTGCAGCGGAACAGGGGGCTCCTAACCCCAGGCTGCTAAACCGCTTTGGGCAGATAATCTCGCGTTCGATCAACGAGGAGGATTTCAGTTCAGCGTTGAATGATGTGGACAACGCAGCGCTCCAAGGGTTTGCAAGTGACCACATGGAGCTGATGAGGCTTTACTTTAGAGAAGCTCTGGCTAGGTCGCAGGAAATCGAGGCATCCGAGATCTCAGACGAAACTGAGATCGACGATGGCACTCAGTTTGTTGAAATTGCAACCCTTATGGACAAGGCGCAAGCAGAAACTGGCGCGCCCCTTGTTAACAAGGACATTCCCACCATTTTGCGTGATATCGCTCAGGAAATGAGAGATATCTCGGATGCTATTGCGTTTTCGGTTGATCCGGCTCGGCTTAAGGTCTTGTCTAGAAGGCGGGCACAAGCTTTTAAAACTGGATCAGTTTATGTAGGAAGGTTTGTCTTCTTCGGTGCCTTGATGTCTGCGGTTTCAGACGGGGGCGTTATGTCGATTTCTGGATCACTCGCCTCCATTCTGGGTGTTATAGAAGTCGCCGTTCCGGGAACTATTCGCGGACAATATGAAAAACTCCGTCAAAGGTTTCCCATACTGCCAGCTCTTCCGGAGGTCAAAAGCGAAAAGAGCTAGACGTGCTCTGTTATCGCAATTTTCCGCATCCAAAAGCGCCCGACCCTCCCGTCAAACCGCAGGTTTGTCTTTGGCAAACGGGCGAGGGCGCTCGCACCCACCCATGGCCAGACACGCCCCCTCTGCGGTGTCACACGACCCTGGCGAGCCAACAAAAAAAACCGCCCAACCCCTCGGGCCAGACGGTTCCTCTCTTCCCTTCAACCCCAACGAAATCAGAGGCTGTTCTGCACGTCCTGTGCGGCGCCGCTGATCGCCTGGCTTAGCTTTGGAAATGTCGCGGCCTGCGCCTTTGGTGGTTTCGCAGGCGGTCAGGCCAAACAGCGCGCCGGTGAGGGCAAGCGTGGTGAGGGTGGTTCGGATCATCTCATATCTCCCGTGGTCGATCTTGCCCAACAGATAGCAAGGCGGACTGAGCCGTTCCAGTGGTTTGCGGGGCGATATATCGGCGGCATTTTCACGACTGCCATCGCGCTGGACCCCATCGCCGACACTGACCCCATCCCCCATATCCAGCGAGTACCACTTTGGGATAAAACCGCATAGGTTGAGTCGGGCCGATAAAATTTCGTCAGCAAAACCTGTCACCGATCCGGGGAGGACCTCTGAATGAACCACGCCGCTCAAAAGGACATACTGACACATTTGCGCAAGGGCCTGCCAGCCGTTGGCGCGCCGATCACTGCTGAGGCCACTGTGGTGCCGCTGGCGCCCCGGCGCGCAAGCCCGGCCATGGCGCAGCCGTCCGAGGCCGTGCTCAGCCGCAAATGGCTGGAGCTGCGCCGCGATATCGACTGTGCCCTGGCCCGTCTGGATGAGGGCCCTATGGCTATTGTCAGATCTGCGGCGATCGGATCTGCGACAGCCATCTGAGTGCGCATCCAACCACGGCGTTCTGCGCGTCCTGCGCGGGCTGACGGCGCCGCGTTATTGCAGGGCTGGCGTGTTGCGGGATTGGCGCGTTGTGGGACTGGCGCCTCCAACCAGTGCCCGCAACATCCTCCAGCGCCGACGCAGGCCCTGCCAAGGCAAGCCCCTGCCAACGCAAGTCCCAGGCCAACGCAGCCCCCGGCAGGCCCAATCCTCCGCAAGCCCAATCCCCTGTGGATCCGCAGCACATCTCCGCGCTGCATCCCAACTCCGCCCGCGCCTCCACGCGGGCGCTTTTCTTTTTGACGGTTTTCATTGTCGGCCCGCTCCCCTACAGCAGAACCATCCTGTTCTGACCTGCCCCGATGGAGCTTTGCCGATGTCCTGCGCCCTATGTGCTGCCGAAACCCCGCTGGTGTCTTATGAGGTGACCGGCGCCCCCGATGGCCAGTCCCCGGAGGTGGCGCTTTGCGAGATTTGCGCGGAACAGGTGGCCGGGGACCTTGATCCCAATCACATGCGCTGCCTGTCCTCGGCGATGTGGTCCGAAACCCCGGCGGTTCAGGTGCTGGCGGCCCGGCTGCTGGCGCGGCTGGCGGATCACGACTGGGCGCGCGACCTGGCCGAGCAGCTCTGGCTGGAGGATGAGACCCGCGCCTGGGTCGAGGCGGCACCGGCCACCAGCGCCCACCGCGACAGCAATGGCGCGCCGCTGGCGCAGGGCGATTCCGTTGTGCTGATCAAGGATCTGCCAGTGAAGGGCGCAGGCTTCACCGCCAAGCGCGGTACGGCTGTCCGCAACATCTCCCTCGTTGCCGACAATCCCGAACATATCGAAGGTCGGGTTGATGGGCAGCGCATCGTCATCCTCACCAAATTTGTGAAAAAGAAATAGGCGACCCAGTCGCCACAGGGCCGCAGAAATGCGCGCCCGCCCGTTGCCGCTCTGTCCCGGATGTGGCACAACCGGATCAACTGACTGAACAGATGAGTTTAGCATATGACTGACTTTGCCGAACGTCGCCGCATGATGGTCGACACGCAGATCCGCCCGTCGGATGTCACCAAATTCCCGATCATCGAAGCCATGCTGGCGGTGCCGCGCGAAGCCTTTGTGGCGGATGCGCAGCGCGAAGCGGCCTATGCCGATGGCAATCTGGATCTCGGCCCCGGTCGCGTGCTGCTTGAGCCGCGCACCCTGGCCAAGATCCTTGATGCGATTGACGTGCAGCCGGATGAGCTGGTGCTCGATGTGGCCTGTGGTCTGGGCTATTCCACCGCAGTGATCGCCCGCGTCGCCCAGATGGTGATCGGCGTGGAGGCGGATGAGTCCATGGCCGCTGAGGCGCAGGACCAGCTGTCGGCGGTTGGCGCCGACAACGCCATTGTCCACACGGGCGCGCTGGAGGCGGGAGCCGCCGAACATGGCCCCTATGATGTGATGATCATCGAGGGCGGCGTGGAAACCGTGCCGGAGGGGCTGCTGGATCAGCTGAAGGACGGCGGTCGTGTCGCCGCGATCTTCATGTCCGGCCCACTGGGAGAGGTCAAAGTCGGCTATAAGAGCGGCGGCCAGATCTCCTGGCGGCTGGCGTTTAATGCCGGTGCTCCGGTGCTGCCCGGTTTTGCGGCGGCAGAGGAATTCGCTCTCTGATCCGCAGGGGGTTTACCTTCAATCCGCGCGGATCCTGATCGGCGCGGATTACAACAGACGGGCGCCTGACATTTCGCAGCGCCAGAGAGCAGAACGGCACTGCCGCGTCGGTGGGCCGGACCACATGAGGCTAAAGATGCGCAATAAACTGACGGCAAACCTGTTCAAGGCCTTCGTCTTCGCCGGAAGCGCAGCATTGCTGCTCGGCGCCCCGAAACAGGCCGCCGCCGATAATCTCTCCGATGCGATGATCGGCGCTTACAACACCAGTGGCCTGCTGGAACAAAACCGCGCATTGCTGCGGGTACAGGATGAAAATGTGGCGGCGGCTGTTGCCCGTTTGCGGCCGGTTGTCGACTGGGTCACGCAGGCGGAACGTCGGTATGTTCGCACCGGGTTTGGCAACTTTGCGGTCTCCAACCACGATTCGTCGATTTCAACCGGACTGGATCTCACCTGGTTGCTGTTCGATAACGGGGTCTCCCGCCTGAACCAGATGGCCGCACAGGAAACCGTTCTGGCCACGCGTCAGGCATTGATCGACATTGAACAGCAGGTGTTGTTCGCGGCGGTTCAGGCCTATGTCAATGTGCTGCTGCAGCAGGATACGGTGTCATTGCGCAGCAACAACCTGCGTCTCCTGCGGGAGGAACTGCGTGCCGCCAATGACCGGTTCGAAGTCGGCGAGGTCACTCGGACCGATGTCGCCCTCGCGGAGAGCCGGGTTGCGGGCGCGCAGGCCAGCCTGATCGAAAGTCAGGGCGATCTGCTCAATGCAAAAGCAACCTATGTCCAGGCCGTCGGCCGGGAGCCGGGGACAATTGCGGGCCAGCCGCCGCTGCCGCAACGGGTCGCCTCGTTGCAGTCCGCAGAAGCCATTGCCATGCGCAATCATCCCAGCCTGCTGACACAGCAGCACGCGGTCAAAGCTGCCGATCTGAGCGCTCAGAGCGCTTGGCCGTGGCCTTGGCCCGACAGTGAACCTCCGCGCCAGCGCGGCCCACGGTGAAGACCCCAGCGGCTCCGGCACAAGTGACACGTCAAGCGCAAGCATTGTGCTCAGCCAGCGTCTTTATGCAGGCGGGGCAGTGGCTGCGGCCCGGCGCGCCAGTATCGCCCGCCTTCAGGCCGAACGCGGCGCATTGATCACCACCCAGCGCAGTGTGGTGCAGGACGTCTCCGAGGCCTTCGTGGTGCTGGAAGCCGCGCGCGCCAGCCTTGTCTCCTCCAACGAACAGGTCCGCGCCGCGCGCGTCGCCTTTGATGGTATCCGCGAGGAGGCCACGTTGGGCGCCCGCACCACGCTGGATGTGCTGGAGGCAGAACAAGAGCTGCTGAACGCCCAGACCGCCCGTGTTCAGTCGCGCGCCAATCAGGCCCTCGCAGCCTATGCGCTGTTGCAGGCGCAGGGGCTGCTGACCGCAGAACACCTTGGTCTGGCTGTGGAAATCTACGATCCGACGCTGTATTACAATCTGGTGAAGGACGCTCCGGCCCATGTCAGCCAGCGCAGCAAGGATCTGGACCGGGTCATGCGCGCTCTGGGCAAGAACTGAGGCCCGGTTGACCACCAATTGGAGGCCCGCCAGTGCGGGCCTTCCTAAAAACCACCTGATTCACACGGTTGTCTGGACCGGGACAGGTCGCTACACTCAATCGCAAGAGGCGAGAGTGATAAGCAAAAATGTCCGAACCGGTTACCCAAGCTGAAATTGAAGACGTCCTGTCATCGATCCGCCGTCTGGTGAGCGAGGACAGCCGCGCCGCTGGCTCCTCGCTTGGCAAGGGGGCAGAGGCGGCATTGGCCGCGCAGATCGCCAAACCCGTCCCGGCAGCACCCGGGGGGCAGGGCGTCGGCGCGCCGGGACCCGCCAATGGCGCCACAAATGGCAGCAGCCAGCCGGTCACCCGTCTGGTTCTGACACCGGCGCTGCGCGTCCCCGAAAGCAAGCTGACCCCCGTCGCCCCAACGCCAGCAGCGCCAACACCGGCCGCGATCACTGAAACCGCCCCGGTGGACACCGCCCCGCATCCCGACGGCGAAGCGGCATCCGGGAAGGCCCGATTTGAGGCGCTTCTGGCGGCAGACGCCATAGAATTCTGGACTGAGCCGAAGGACCTCATCGCGCAGGGGATCGCCCTGCATGACAATGATCCCGGCAATGAGGATCTGGCCTTTTTCAACGGGATCACCGCCGCCACAGCGGCCGATGAGGCCGCCGACGAGGCCCAAGATGCGGCGCCCGCCGCCGCAGATACGCCCGGCACGCCAACAGCGCAGGCTGAGGCGGCGCTCAACACTGAGGCGCCTTGGACTGATCCCGACGCCACGCTCTATCAGGCCGCCGCCAGCACAGATCACGAGGAGGAGACGCGGGCCGGGGACTCCGTTGCGCTAGGCGCCCCCGACAAAACCCGCGTCGCAACTGAACCCGAAGGTCGGCGCGGTGGTGCAGAAACTGGCGGAGATGGAAGCAGCCAATACGGCCCGTCCGGTCCTGTGGGAACCCGACGGAACCCGCGACACGCCCTACGCCGGCAGTGATCTGGAAACACTTGCCTGGGATGATCAGGACAGCGACACGGATGCACAGGGCCAGACGGAACCCGTCGATCAGACCCAGAGCGTTGCGGATGTCGTCATCAGATCCGAGGGGGAGGATACGCAGTCTGAGGCTTCGCAGGCCGAGGTCCCGCAGCCTGAGACATCGCAGATCGAACCGTCCCCCCTCAGCCGGAGCAGCACACGCAGGCAGAGGCGCCCGCCGCCGATACCGCGGTTGAGGAGAACACACGCACCGACATCCCAGCAGCGCCAGCCGCATCCACCGCCGACGAGGTTGATCGCGATCTACTGGAGACATCAGTCACCGAAACCGCACTTGAGGCGCTGGACGCTCTTGGCTCCGATGAGAGCTTTCTGGATGAGCACGCGCTGCGTGAGCTGGTTTCGGAAATCGTGCGTGAGGAGCTGCAGGGCGCCCTGGGTGAGCGCATCACCCGCAACGTCCGTAAGCTGGTGCGCCGCGAAATCCACCGCGCTCTCTCGGCCCAGAACCTGCTCTGAGGTTGCCACCTCGGGGGTGACGGATCTGAGACGATGCAGATGGCGCGCTTATGCGCTGCGTACCGGCTCTGCCAGCGCCAAGAGCGCATCCAGATCCATACAATCCTCAAGGTGATCTGCCAGCGCGTCCAGCGTGGCCTCAACCCCGTCGTCGTAGCCCGCGACACTCTCATGGCCGAGACCGGAGAGCACGGACGCCCGAAACGCATCCGAACTGAACAGCCCGTGCAGATACGAACCGCGCACTCGTCCATCGGGGGAGACGGCACCTTCCAGACGGCCATCAATCTCCAGCCAGGCGCGGGCGCAATCCGTCCCATCAGTGCGCCCCATGTGGATTTCATAGCCGCTCACAGGCAAGTTGCCATCGCGGGTCACCGCCTCGGTCAATGTCACCCGCTTTTTACCGGCCATGACGGTATGCACATCCAGCAATCCCAGCCCGTCAACCTTGCCCGGATGGCCATCCACGCCGTCCGGGTCATCAACAGTCTGCCCCAGCATCTGATAGCCACCACAAAGCCCCATGACATGGCCACCCCGACGGTGGTGGGCGCGGATATCAATGTCCCAGCCCTGCGCCCGCAAATAGGTCAGATCGCCAATGGTGGATTTGCTGCCGGGGATCAGAACCAAATCCGCATCACCGGGCAGGGCGCGGCCTGCAGGCACGATTTCCACCGTAACATTGGGTTCCGCTGCCAGCGGGTCGAGGTCGTCGAAATTGGCCATCCGCTCCAGCTGCGGCACCACGATCTTGCAGGCGCCACCGGGGCGGGAGGCGATGTCCATCATATCCTCAGCTCGGCAGTTTCCACGCATCCCAGAACCACGGGATCACCCCCATTGAGGGCCAGCCGGTGCGCGCTGCGATATCATCGCGACCGGCATCGAACAGGCTGCGATCCCCGCGAAACCGGTTGACGGCAAAACCCTTGATGCGCGCCAGATCCTGCGGGTCCAGCACCGTATGGGTGCCGACAATCTGGGCAATCACACCGCCACGGTGGATATCACCCACCAGCACCACCGGCACCTCCGCCGCGCAGGCAAACCCCATATTGGCGATGTCGTTCTTGCGCAGGTTGGTCTCAGCGGGGGAGCCCGCACCTTCGATCAGGACCAGATCCACATCCGCCGCCAACCGGTGAAAGCTGTCCAGTGCCGCCTCCAGCAGGCCGGTCTTGTCGCGCATGAAGGATCCGGCCGCCTGTGTGCCCCGTCGTTTGCCCTGGACAATCACCTGCGCGCCGGTCTCCGTCTCCGGCTTCAGCAGCACCGGGTTCATATCGGTGTGGGGCGGGCGCATGGCCGCGCGGGCCTGCAACGCCTGTGCACGGCCAATCTCGCCGCCTTCGGGCGTCACGGCTGCATTGTTGGACATGTTCTGCGGCTTGAACGGGGCCACCGACAGGCCACGGCGCACAAAGGCGCGCGCCAGCCCTGCAACGATCATTGATTTGCCGACATTGCTGCCGGTGCCTTGGATCATGATCGCCCGTGCTGTCATGGCGGCCTCTCTCATGCTGTTGGTGGTATGATCTCTTACCTGTCAGCCATGGCGGATTTTTCCCGTCCTGAAAAGGCCGCAGAGCGGCCTATTCCGCGTTGAAACCGCCACCGCAAGAAGAAAAAACGCGCCCCCCAGGACGCGCTTTTCTTCGACAGTCATATATAGTCTTTCAGACTGGCAGGTCTGATCAGGCCGCTTCGGCCTGTGCCGCATTGCGGCGTTCGCTCTCTTCGCGCGACAGCGCAACAGAGGTGCGGACACCCCGGCCCACAAATTCCATCAGGCCGCCGACCACACGTTCGTTCGGGTCGATGCCTGCACAGCTCAGCACTTCGCGCCCGTCGCGCGACCGTGCCCACCGAGCGATCTGCTCGGGGCCGTTACCATATTTCTTGTCATCGGCAATCGCATCATCAAGTGCCGCCAGCACAACCGCCGCAAACAGCTTGCGTGCCCGGTTGCCTTGCTCGTTATTATATGCGGTGCCGTCAACGAAATCTCGCATCGTGCTTCCTTTTTGTTCTTGCTATTGCAATTTCGGCGTGGCGCTCCTTATGGCGGAATTGTGACGATTCGGATAGCCTGCAAACGCATATCTTTTATGCGCAATTTGCATAGCTCTCCGGTCTGTCACACGACATATCGTTGTCTTGCCAGCCGACTCCCTGCCAGATATAGGGGCAGTTAACAGTTCATCAACCACCCGAGAGGGATTTTTGTCATGCCCAAAATCAACGGTAACGAGATCCGCCCCGGCAATGTTCTCGAGCACAATGGCGGTCTGTGGGCCGCTGTCAAAGTCGATCATGTGAAGCCCGGCAAGGGCGGCGCCTTTGCTCAGGTCGAGCTGCGCAACCTGCGCAACGGCTCCAAATTGAACGAGCGTTTCCGCTCCGCCGACAAGGTTGAGAAGGTTCGTCTGGAGCAGAAAGATCAGCAGTTCCTCTATGAGAGTGACGGCATGCTTGTGTTCATGGATGCTGAAACCTACGAGCAGATCGAACTGCCCGCGGAGCTCTTGGGCGACCGCCGTCCGTTCCTGCAGGATGGCATGACCATCGTTGTTGAATTCCACGACGACGAGGCGCTGAACGCCACCGTGCCGCAGAAAGTCACCTGCAAAATCGTCGAGACCGAGCCGGTCGTCAAAGGGCAGACCGCCGCCAACTCTTTCAAGCCGGCGATCCTTGATAATGGCGTGAAAGTTATGGTGCCGCCCTTCGTTGGTCAGGACGAGATGATCATCGTCAACACCGAGACCATGGAATATTCTGAACGCGCATAAGCAGTTAGCGCCAACAGATCCGTGAAACAGCAAACCCCCGCAGCCCGGCTGCGGGGGTTTTTTCTTGCGCCGAAGGTGCTGACAGCTGCCCTCAGTTATAGTCGATATCGAGTTTGCGCAGCTCCAGACTGTGGCCGCATTCATCCATCATCTTGCCGTAGGCGGCAGTAAATCCGGCCAGAGATGCGTCCAGAACCATCTCGCCAGCGGCATAGGGCACCACCGTGCGCACCTCCATCCGCTGACCGTTCTGCATCCACAGAATGCTGTTCAGCGCGTCCATCCAGCGGATCTGCGCGCGCGCCTCAGCGAGGCCTTCGTCGTTGATTTCACCGTTGGCGACCCCGTAGAACACCGCTTCCCGATCAATGATGAACCCAATCGCCTGACCATTCTGTACCTGTGTCGGGTAGTGGCGCGGGGCGCTCTCAAACAGCTCCAGCTGCGGGTAAGTTTCCGGCGGTCCGACATCGCCTTGGGTCACCGAAAGCCTCAGCAGCGGCAACCCGTCGCCGCCGGTCCAGGCCGTGCAATCGCGCCAGTCATGCTGTTCCGTGACCCGAATTTCAGCGGCGACAGACCAGTCCTGATACTCCCAATACTCCGTCGCAAGGGCGGGCAGGGGCAGCAGGCTGAGGGCAAGACAGGGGAGCAGGCGCATCGGCAATTCCTCGAAAAATGATCCCTCAGACATAGCCGAGCGGTGGATCAACCCTGCTGTGACGTCGCGTCACAAGCTGAGGGCGCGGCCACAGAATTGCCTCAGGTCTTACCCGGCCAGTCGATCCGCGCGTCCTGCGCACACATGTCGTCACCGGCGCGGTCGAGATCGCAGATAGGCGATGGCCTGATTTCCGGCCTGCGTAAACAGCGTGCCGACGGGTTTATCGGCGCGCCGGATCTCGGTGCCGATGGGGGCCGCGCCCGTAACAGTGACCGTGGTCAGCCCCTTGCGCAGGGTGGTCTTGTGCTTCATCCGGGCGGTGACCTCCTGGCCGACATAGCAGCCTTTGCGGAAATCGACGCCGTTCAGCCGTTCAAACCCGGCTTCCGAGATGTAGCTGTCCGGCCCCAGCTCAATGCCGGTTTCGGGGATGCAATGGGCGACGCGGATCGCGTCCCAGTTGCTGCCGTCGTCGCCCGCCTCAGCGCCATAAAGCCGCCAGCCGAGATCCGGGTGTCGCGGATCCGCCAGAGCGCCCTCAGGCGCGGGTCCGGTGCCCCGGCGCACGGCCAGATCGGTTTCCTCAATGGTGATCTTGGCGCGCAGCCGGTACATGGTCAGCCGTTTGGCCAGACTGGCGGCCAGGCTCTCGTCCACATCCAGCAGCAGATCTTCGCCATCCGCAGCGACAAAGAAATCCGCCAGATATTTGCCCTGTGGCGTCAGCAGGGCGGCATAAACCAGCCCCTGATCGACCTTGGCGACATCATTGGTGATCAGCCCCTGCAGGAAGTCACGGGTCTCGGCACCGGAAAGGCGCAGGATGCGGCGGTTGCTCATAGGTCAGGCTCCTGAAGGATCATGAGAGGCAATGTAGGTCGCGGGGTGGGTAAGGCCTAGCCGAACATGCGGCGGGCCAGTTTCTGGAACCAGCGGGGCTGGTCACCGCCATCGCGGACTTGTTTCGGCGCCTGTGCGGCGACGCCTTCGCGGTCGACCAGCGTTTTGCCGTCCTGAAACTGTAGTCGGTAGAGATCCGCATAGATGCCGCCGCGCTCCAGCAGCTCTTCATGGGTGCCATGGTCCATCACCTCGCCGCGTTCCATCACCACGATTTTATCGGCATTGCGGATGGTCGACAGCCGGTGCGCGATGACCAACGTGGTGCGCCCGCCGGAGAGTTTCTCCAGCGCTTGTTGCACCACCTTTTCAGATTGCGCATCCAGGGCCGAGGTCGCCTCATCCAGCAGCAGGATCGGCGTGTCCCGCAGCAGGGCGCGGGCAATCACCACCCGCTGGCGCTGTCCCCCAGACAGGGCCGAGCCACGCGGCCCCACCAGCGTATCCAGCCCATTGGCCAGCTTCGGCAGGAAATCCGCCACATGGGAGGCTTTCAACACCTCCTCAAGCTGCGCATCACTCACATCGGTGCGCCCCAGAAGGATGTTCTCGCGCAGGGTTTCGTCAAACAGCAGCGCCTCCTGTGTGACCACGGAAAACAACCCGCGCAGGTCATCCAGATCCAGATCCCGCACAGCGACACCACCCACGGTGACGGATCCCTCCTGCGGGTCCACCAGCCGGGTCAGCAAGTTGAAGATGGTCGATTTGCCTGCACCCGAGGCGCCGACCAGAGCGGTGGTCTTGCCTGCCTCTGCCACCAGCGACAGCTGGCGCAGCACATCCGAGTCGCCATAGCGCAGGGTCACATCTGTCAGCGCCACTTCTGGCAGGCCCTTGGGGGGGGCGACGGGGTTTTCCGGCGATACCAGTTTGATGGGCGAGTCCATCAACTCCTTGATGCGTTCCATCGCGGCGGCGGCCGCCTGCCAGGTGCCGCTGATCGACGCCAGACGGCGCATCGGATCAAAGGCCAGACCGATGGCGGTGAAGAAGCTCATGAACTCACCAACGGTTTTCTTGCCCTCTATGATTTCTGCGCCGCCGTAAAGCACCACGCCCATCACGCCCAACCCGGCCATAATGTCGATCATGCCAGTGGTGGAAGCCACGCCAAAGGAGGCGCGCACTTCTGAGCGGACAAACTGATCCATATGGCCGCCAAACCGGTCGGTCTGATAGTCCTCAAGATTGTTCAGCTTGATTGGAACGATGCCGTGAAAAATTTCATCCAGCCGGGTGGAGAGGGACGCGCCCAGATCCCGTGCCTGCGAGGCCTTGCGTCGCACGTAGCGTTGCACGGCTGCCAGCGGCAACAGCAGCATCGGTAAGCCAACCAGCATGATCGCGGTCCAGCGCCAGTCCACGCTGATCGCCACCGCCAGCACGGCAACCATCTGGGTGACATCGCGGCCCGCCCCGGTGATCAGCGCCTGCCAGACCGAATTGATCGCCATCACATCGCTTTGCACCCGCTGGATCAGAAACCCGGGCGGGTTCACCTGATGAAACGAGGGATCCTGTCGGATCAGCCGCGCCAGCATATCTTTACGCATATGCGCCGCAGAGGTCTGGGAAATCTTGCTGAGGATCACCTTCTGGCAGACGCTGGACAGACCCCGCATGGTAAAGATGATCAAAAACGCCAGGCTGACCCAGAACAGCGCATTGGTATTGCCCGCGACAAACACCAGATCGAACATCGGCTGCATCATGTAGCTGAGGCCACCAACGGTGCCGCCCTCAATCAGCATGAACAGGATCGCCAGACCCAATAGCCCCATGTAATGGCGCAGATAGCCCCGCCAGAGCCAGCCGAGCAACTCGCGCGAGGACATGTGTTCGGGCTTGCTCTTGATGGCCGGGGGCTCCCCTGTGACGGGGGGGTTTGCCACGGTCTGATCCGTTGCGGGAGCTGTGGCCTGCGTCGGCGATGCGGCCTCCGTGGACGCGTCCGTGGCGGGGGCCGTGTCCGGCGCTGCGGGCGAGGGGGTCTTGGGGTCAGTCTGGGGCAAGGGGTCCAACCGCTGTGGTTTTTCTGGCGCTGACATCTGCGTCAGACCTGCGCCATTTAAGCAGCTGAGGGGAAAGGTGCAAGCATTGGCGCGGCTGTCACCCGTTGCAGGCGGGGCGCCGACCGGGATCACGACATCGCTACGTCAAATTTATTTGCACGGCAGCGCAAGGGCTTGCAGCCTGTGACCCCGCAGGCCACAGTCGCCGCAATCAGACCGTTTGCAGGACAGGAGTGCAGCATGACAGCGGGTGTTTCCCTTGCCGCGGGGCGCGGATATCTGGCGATCCCCGGACCGTCGGTCATTCCGGATGCGGTGTTGCAGGCGATGCACCGCCCGTCGCCGAATATCTATGCCGGAGAGCTGGTGGAGATGACCGCGACGCTGATCCCTGATCTGCGCCGGGTTGCGCGCACGGATCATCATGTGGCGATCTATATCTCCAACGGCCACGGTGCCTGGGAGGCGGCGTTGCAGAACACGCTGAAACCCGGCGACACGGTGCTGGTGGCCTCCTCCGGTCGCTTTGCCATCGGCTGGTCCGAAATGGCAGAGGCGCTGGGGATCCAGGTTGAGCTGCTGGATTTCGGCACCGGCGCGCCCTGGGACATGGACCGGATCGCCAGCCATCTAGCGGCAGATACCGCGCATCGGATCAAGGCGGTTCTGGCAGTGCATGTCGATACCTCCAGCTCCATCCGCAATGATGTGGCGGCGATGCGTGCGGCGCTGGATGCCTGCGATCACCCCGCATTATTGATGGCCGATTGCATTGCCTCGCTCGGCTGTGACCGATTTGAGATGGACGCCTGGGGCGTCGATGTGATGGTTTCTGCCTGCCAGAAGGGGCTGATGGTGCCTGCGGGCATGGGGTTTGTGTTTTTCAGCCCCAAGGCCGCCGAGGCCCGCGCCCGCCTGCCGCGAGTCAGCCGCTATTGGGATTGGGAGCCACGCGCCAATCCGGAAGAATTCTACCAGTATTTTGGCGGCACCGCGCCGACGCATCATCTCTATGGTCTGCGGGCCGCGCTGGATCTGATCCACGCTGAGGGCATGGAGACCGTCTGGGCGCGGCATCATCATCTGGCGCGCGCGATCTGGGCGGCCTGTGACGCTTGGGGCGCGGATGGTCCGCTGCGGATGAATGTGCAGGACGTTGCCTTGCGCTCCAATGCGGTGACCTCCCTGCATCTGGGCGGCGATCACGCCACCCGCCTGCGCACGTGGGTTGAGCAGACCCTGGGGCTGACGCTGGGCATCGGCCTTGGCATGGCGCCGCCGAACAGCCCGGAGTGGCACGGCTTCCTGCGCCTGGGTCATATGGGCCATGTGAGTGGTCAGATGATCATGGGGCTACTGGGCGGCGTTGATGCCGGGCTGAAAGCGCTGGAGATCCCGCATGGATCCGGCGCGCTGGAGGCTGCGGCATCTGTGATCGCCGGGGCTGGCAGCACAGAAACCAGCGCGCCCTCAAGGCTGAGCTGCTGCGGGTGATCCGCTGCAGGCCTTGCGCGCGGCCTCAGCCGTTGCGCGCCCGCGCCAGCGCCATAGGCAGCGCGCGGGCGAAGGCGTCGAGCTGTTCCTCCGGCCCGCAGCTCACGCGGATGCAGCGGTTTTGCGGCGCGGCAAAGGGCATCCGCACAAACACGCCCTGATCCACCAGACCGTCCAGCACCGATTTGGCAAAAGCGCCGTCTCTGCCACAATCGATGGCGACAAAATTGGTGGCTGAGGGCAGCGGCGTCAGCCCATTGTCGAGGGCAATTTCGCCAATCCGGTCGCGGGCGGTGCTGATGCGGTCCAGAACCTCAACCAGCCAGCCCTGATCCTGCAGGGCCGCCAGCGCGCCAATCTGGGCGGTGCGGTTCATGCCGAAATGATTGCGCACCTTGTTGAAGGCGGCGATCAGTTCCGCCTCTGCCAGCACGTAGCCCACCCGCGCTCCGGCCATGCCATAGGCCTTGGAAAACGTTCGCGTGCGGATCACGCGCGGATCATTGATGTCGATGGGCAGGGCAGTGCCTTCCGGCGCGCAGTCGATATAGGCCTCGTCTAAGAGCAGCAGGCAGCCCTTTGGCAGGGCATCCATCGCCGCTAGCAGATCGGCGCCGCTGTGCCAGCTGCCCATCGGATTGTCGGGATTGGCGAGATAGACCAGTTTCGCATCGACCTCGGCCGCCTTGGCAAAGAGCGCGGCGGGGTCTTCGTGGTCGTCCTTATAAGGAACGGTATGCAATACGCCACCAAAGCCTGCGACATGGTAGTTGAACGTCGGATAGGCCCCAAGGGAGGTGACCACCGCATCGCCCTCGCCAATCATCAGCCGCACCAGATAGCCGAGCAGCCCGTCAATGCCCTCGCCAATCATGATGTTTTCCGGTGCAACGCTGTGGTGGGCGGCCAATGCCGCGCGCAGGTCGTGGCTTTCGGCGTCGCCGTATTTCCAAATCTCCGTGAGCGAAGTCTGCATCGCCGCAATCGCCTTTGGCGAGGGGCCAAAGATATTCTCATTTGCGCCCAGCCGTGCCTTGAACACCGCGCCGCGCTGGCGTTCCTGGGTTTCCGGCCCGACAAAGGGAACCGAAGCGGGGAGGGATTGGGCGAGCGGGGTGTAGCGTGGCTGTGTCATGGGGGCAGATAACGTGATCGGACCCTCTCGGGCAAGCGCAGGTCACAGCCTGCCGCTTTGCCCCGGCGTTACGCTGGCGCGGGCCGGGGATCCGGGGCAGTCTGCGGCCAAGAGAATGTCCGAGAAAGAGGGGGCCGACATGGCACGGGTATCGGTAGAGATCGAAGACCACATCGCACGGGTGACGCTGACCCGCGGCGACAAGATGAACGCGCTGGACAGTCAGATGATCGAAGAGATCATTGCCGCAGGCGAAAGCCTGATGGACAGCAAGGCGCGGGTGGTTGTGCTCTCGGGCGAGGGCAAGGCGTTCTGCGCCGGGCTGGATCTGATGAGCTTTGCCCAGATGGGGCTGAAAAACCCTGAAGAGTGGCTGATGAGCCGCTCTCACGGTGATGCCAATCAGGTGCAACAGGTGGCGATGGTCTGGCGGCGGCTGCCAATGCCGGTGATTGCGGCGGTCAATGGCGTGGCCTTTGGCGGCGGGCTGCAACTGGCGCTGGGGGCCGATATCCGCATTGCCGCGCCGGATGCGCGGTTTTCAGTCATGGAGATGAAATGGGGTATTGTTCCCGACATGGGGGGCATGGTGCTCTTGCCGCAGCTGTTGCGGTCCGATGTGCTGCGCCGAGCTGACCTATACGGCGGAGAAGGTCTCGGCGCCGCAGGCGCTGGACTGGGGGCTGGTTACGGAACTGGCCGAAGATCCCGTCGCCCGCGCCCATGAGCTGGCGACCGTGATTGCAGGCCAAAGCCCGGCCGCCATCCGCGCGGCGAAAGCGCTGATCGAGACGGCCGAGGCCAGCACCGACAGCGCCGAGGTGCTGCTGGAGGAATCCCGCGTTCAGGTCGGTCTGATCGGCAAGCCCGAGCAGATGGAGGTGGTCGCCGCCCAGATGCAGAAACGCGCGCCCAAATTCGACTGAGCCCGGCGTCAGCCAGGTCCGAAATGAACCGGTGCTGAAATGAACCCGTGATGAAACGAAAAAGAGCCGCGCCGGGATCTGACCGGCGCGGCTCTTTCCTTAGTGTCTTACCCCGTCAGGGGCGCGCGCGTCAGATCGAGGCGCGGTAGATCTTGTCGATGTTGGAGCCAAGCGCCGCGTTATAGTCCTCATCGCTCATGGCCACGTTCAGACCTTCGGTCAGGGCGCGGCTGAAGGAGGCGATCATGGTCTTGTTCTGGGACAGCTTCTCACAGGCGTCATCGGTGGTGTAACCGCCGGACAGGGCCACGACGCGCACCACATTGGCGTGGGCTGCCAGATCGTCATAAAGACCGGCCTCGGTCGGGATGGTCAGCTTCAGCGCCACTTTGGTCTCGGCGGGCAGGGCGTTCAACTCGGCCAGAATCGCGTCTTTCAGCAGCGCTTCTGCTTCGGCTTTGGTGGCGGAGTGGATGTCCACCTCAGGTTCGATGATCGGCAGCAGGCCGGCAGCGGCAATCTGGCGACCGATGATGAACTGCTGACCTACGACATTCTTGATGCCGGTAGCATTCGCGCCCTTGATGACCGACCGCATCTTGGTGCCGAAAATCCCGGCCTTCACCGCGCGCGACAGCAGCGCATCAAGATCAGGCATCGGTTTCATGGTCTGGGCGTCGTCCGCCTCATCCGCGAGGCCTTTGTCCACTTTGAGGAAGGGCACAACACCGCAAGTGTTCCAGAGGTAGGCAGGCACCGGGGTGCCGTCGATGGCCGCATCCATGGTCTTTTCAAACAGGATCGCGCCGAGGATTTTGTCGCTGTTGAAATCGGGCGCGGTGATGATGCGGGCGCGCATCTTCTGGATCTCGCCGAACATCTCGTCGTCATTGCCATAGGCGTCTTCGGTCACACCATAGAGCGCCAGCGCCTTCGGGGTGGAGCCGCCGGACTGATCGAGCGCCGCAATGAAGCCCTTGCCGTTTGCGATACGATCAAGCTGTGCGGTCTGGGTCGAAGTTTCTTGCGCCATAGGTCGGGTCTCCACGAAAAGGGATTGTCTGTCTGGCACCGTCTATACCGCGCCTGCGGCAGGAAACAACTATTAGCATCAGGTGGTTGCGCTAACGCCGTCGCTAACATGACGCGTGGGCAAGAAAAAAGGCAGACCGCGCGGGCCTGCCTTTTTCGTTGTAATGATCTGTGGCGCATGCGGCGCCGGGCGTCACACCAGACGCGAGGCTTCCTTGGCGGCGCGAACGAAATCGTCGAACAGCGGGTGCGGATCAAACGGTTTCGATTTCAGTTCCGGATGGAACTGCACGCCGATGAACCAAGGGTGATCCGACCATTCGACGATTTCGGGCAGGCGACCATCGGGGGACATGCCGGAGAATTTGAGGCCACAGGCCTCCAGCTGTTCGCGGTATTTGGTGTCCACCTCATAGCGGTGACGGTGGCGTTCCTCGATCTTGGTGGTGCCATAGACTTCGGCCACTTTGGAGCCTTCGGCCAGCGTGGCGTTGTAGGAGCCCAGACGCATGGTGCCGCCCTTGTCGTCATCGACCTTGCGCGCGACAGTGTGGTTGCCCTGCACCCATTCTTTCAGGTGATAGACCACCGGCTCAAAGCGTTTCTTGCCCGCCTCGTGGTCGAATTCTTCCGAACCCGCCTCGGAGATACCTGCAACGTTGCGCGCGGCTTCGATCACCGCCATCTGCATGCCAAGGCAGATGCCCAGATAGGGCAGCTTGTGCTCGCGGGCATATTGCGCCGCCTTGATCTTGCCCTCGGTGCCGCGCTCGCCAAAGCCGCCGGGAACCAGAATGGCGTTATAGCCCTGCAGGTAAGGCGCGGCGTCTTCCTTGTCGAACAGCTCGGCGTCGACCCATTCGATCTTCACCTTCACGCGGTTCGACATGCCGCCATGGGTCAGTGCCTCGGCGATGGATTTATAGGCGTCTTCCAGCTGGGTGTATTTGCCCACGATGGCGATTTTGACTTCGCCTTCGGGGTTGTAGATGCGGTCGGCCACGTCTTCCCAGCGGGCCAGCTTGGGTTTCGGGGCGGGGGCAATGCCAAAGGCATCCAAAACCGCCTGATCGAGACCTTCGCGGTGATAGGCCAGCGGCGCCTCATAGATGGACTTGAGATCTTGCGCCGCAATCACAGAGTCGGCGCGCACATTGCAGAACAGCGCCAGTTTTTCGCGTTCTTTATGCGGGATCGGACCCTCGGAGCGGCAGACCAGAATATCGGGGGCCAGACCGATGGAGCGTAGCTCCTTCACGGAGTGCTGGGTCGGCTTGGTCTTCAGCTCACCGGAGGCCTTGATATAGGGCAGGAGGGTGAGGTGCATGAAAATACACTGGCCGCGCGCCTTGTCATTGGCGAACTGACGGATCGCCTCAAAGAAGGGCAGACCTTCGATGTCGCCGACGGTGCCGCCGATTTCGCACAGCATGAAATCAACTTCATCTTCGCCGATGGAGATGAAGTCTTTGATTTCATTGGTCACATGCGGAATGACCTGAATGGTCTTGCCGAGGTAATCGCCGCGGCGTTCCTTTTCCAGCACGTTGGAATAGATCCGGCCCGAGGAGACCGAGTCGGTCTTGCGGGCGGCCACACCGGTGAACCGTTCGTAGTGGCCCAGATCGAGATCGGTTTCGGCGCCGTCGTCAGTTACGAAGACTTCGCCATGTTCGAACGGGCTCATCGTGCCCGGATCGACGTTCAGATAGGGGTCCAGTTTGCGCAGGCGGACGGAATAGCCGCGCGCCTGAAGAAGTGCCCCAAGAGCGGCGGATGCCAGCCCTTTGCCCAGAGATGATACAACACCGCCAGTAATGAAAATGAAACGCGCCATGAGTGTTCGGCTGCCCCCGTGAGAAGTCAGAATTCAGCTGCCCGGCGGTTGCAGAAACCGCAGCATCACGGGGCTTTACGTATAAAGGATTCGCGCAAAATGCGCAAGCAAGCCGCAAGATGCTGTTACGGCTGCTTTTGTTCATTCTAAGTGTAGTGGATTCTCGCGAATCCCGCGTCAGACGCAGTGGTCATTGTCGGATCTGCCCAAAGCGGTGAGATCCGCCGGGCCGATCCAAAGGTCCGGACCTGAAAGGGCCGGATTTAGTCTGCGCTGGGAACCAGCGGTGCGTTGTCGCCCTGAACCGGCGGCAGCAGATCGCTGCCGAGCGGCGCTTCGGGGGCATCAGCGGCACCCTCTGCGGCAGGGGCGCTCAGGCGGTCGGCGACCGAAGAGCCTGCGGATTTCTGTGCCGCCAGAATGGTCAGCGTGATCGAGGTGCCGATAAAGGCCACGGCCAGGATCCAGGTCAGCTTGCTCATCGCGGTGGCTGCGGCCCGGCCAGACATGGCCCCGCCACCGCCGCCGCCCATGCCAAGGCCGCCGCCTTCGGAACGCTGCAAGAGGACAACGGCAATCAGCCCCAAGGCCAGAAGAAGATGGATGATGAGTACGACGTTTTCCATAGGATCCTACGGCGGTTGGCTGAGTATCGGGCGGTAAATAGGGAAGATTGCTCTGAGGGGCAAGAGCTCAGTTTGCCGAAGCGTGGAGAACGCGGCGCTGTGGCCTCTGAGGCGGCTGAAATGTGCAAGAAATAGCGCAGGATCGGCGCCTGCGGGAGGAGGCGATGGCGCCTTGCATCAGGCCCGTTGATCCCATCCATGACGGATTGTGACTGGACAGGTTTGCGCTGTGGCGGGCAGTCTCACCCCATGCCTCATGATCACGCCGACGCCCCGCATAGCCTCTTGCCCTCGGATCCCGCCCTGCGCGTCAAGGCGCTGGAAACCCTGTTGACCCAGAAGGGGCTGATTGATCCGGCCGCGCTGGATGAGATTATCGACACCTATCAGAACCGCATCGGTCCTGCGAATGGCGCGCGGGTGGTGGCACGCGCCTGGTGTGATCCGGACTTCAAGGCGGCGCTGCTGGCTGACGCCGATCCGGTGCTGGCAGATCTTGGCTACTATGGCCGTCAGGGCGAGCATATGGTGGTGGTTGAGAACACCCCCGCGCAGCACAATATGGTCGTCTGTACCCTGTGCAGCTGTTACCCGTGGCCGCTCTTGGGCATTCCGCCGGGGTGGTACAAATCGGATGCCTACCGCGCCCGCGCCGTACGCGAGCCGCGCCGGGTGCTGGCGGAGTTTGGCGTGACCTTGCCTGCGGACACATCGGTGCGGGTCTGGGACTCCACGGCCGAGGTGCGCTATCTGGTGCTGCCGATGCGACCCGAGGGCAGTGAAGGGATGAGCGAAGAACAACTGGCCACATTGGTGAGCCGTGACAGTATGATCGGCACAGGATTGGCGATCGCGCCCGAGGTGGTAGCGTCATGAGCCGGGTCCATGACATGGGGGGACGATTCGGCGATGGGCCGGTGACGCCCGAACCGCAAGGCGCCCCGGTTTTTGCCGAAGACTGGCACGCCCGTGCGCTGGCGATAACGCTGGCCTGCGGCGCGTTGGGGCAGTGGAATATCGACACGTCGCGCCATGCGCGCGAACGGCTGGCACCGCTGGATTACACGCGGTTTTCCTACTACGAGAAATGGCTGGCGGGTTTGGCAACGCTGCTGGTGGAAAAACGGGTGCTGAGCGCCAAGGATTTGGCCTCAGCCACTGACGGCAGGGATGGCACGGGTGCAGATCGCGCGGCCCCGCATCCGCTGGCTGCCCGTGCCCTGAAGGCGGCGGATGTGGCCGCAGCACTGGCCAAGGGTGGTCCGGCAGATCGCCCCAGTGATGTGGCCGTTGCCTTTGCCCCCGGTGACCCTGTGCGCTGTCGCCGCCCCGGCGGCAATCGGCTGGTGGCGGGCGGCCACACGCGGCTGCCGACCTATGCGGTCGGGGCGCGGGGGTGGATTGTGCGGGTGCATGGGACGCATGTTCTGCCTGACAGTGCCGCCCATGGTCTGGGCGAGGCGCCAGAGCCGCTTTATGCGGTGGCCTTTGCGGCATCGGACCTGTGGAGCGCGCCGGAGCATCCGGGTGACGAGGTGGTGCTGGATCTGTGGCAGAGCTATCTGGAGGCGGTATGAGCGGATTTGAGAATTTGGCACAGGCGCAACCGGACCCGGCCTTCGGGCAACCTTGGCACGCGCAGGTCTTTGCGCTGACGGTGCACCTGAATGAACGCGGGGCGTTTTCCTGGGGCGACTGGGTGGCGCGGTTTTCTGCGACGCTGCGCCGTCACGGGTTGGCGAAGGATCTGAATGGTGGCGAGGATTATTTTGCCGCTTGGCTGGAAACGCTGGAACACTATCTGGCCGAGGCTAGCACGGTAGCGGTCGAGGACGCCGCGGATATGCGCCTGAAATGGGAGGCGGCCTATCTCACCACGCCTCATGGCCAGCCGGTGCGGCTGGCAGAGCCCGCAGCGCAGGAGGGCTGAGCCCGCGTTATGCACAACGGGCGGTTCCGCTGCGGCGGGTTCTTAAACAGGGTGTTCAGACACTGTTGGGGGCATGGTGCTGTGTTGGTGTCTGCGGCTGGATGTCTCCGGTGTGACCTCTTGGTCAGATGGGGGTTGTTCGGTGTCTCCTCTTATGGATAAAGAGGAAAGAGGGCGGCGCCGCCGCTAAAGCTCTGGTCAGGCCCGGGTGGGGCCTGGCGGACAGGATATCCTGATCTGCCCCCGCATTGCCTGGCGTGCCAACTGCGCTCAAACGCAGCACCCTGCAGATGCGGAGCCGATCTTGGGTCGTCTTGGTTGGTGGCGCAGCAGGGCGGTTATGCCGACTGCGCAGAGATGATCGGTCATCGGTCAGTCTGGCAGATTTGCGGGTAATGATCGTGAAGAGGGCGCGCGGTGGCTGTGCAACGGGTCGCACAGGAAGTGGGCTTTGCGAGGTTTGGCCAACGGCCGATGGACCACCTTCGTGACAGGCAAGTCGGATGTCCGTTTCCAGCCCAAAGCAGACATTCGTAGAGTCGGCGGCGCTACCATGCCGCAGGTGCCTAAACGCCAGCCAGTTTTCCCGAAAGCAGACGTGCAAAGGTAAGTCACTATCCCAGCTGGTGCTGCGAGGGTCATCAGCGATGTTGATGCGCCGTTACAAACGATGAGGCCGGATCGAGCTCATATTCGAAGGGATCAAGCACTGGCGGTGAATGACCAACACACATCGAATGCCTTCTATAGTCTTCGAACTTGACAAAAACCATAACTGCTCTTGCCACCTATTGGCTACTATTTGCAGCACCCTTCTTGCATGAGATGTAGTCCAACAATACAATCGCCATGTTACAGCATCAGAGTGATGCGACACCTATCTTTTGTCGGATAAGATTAAGATCTTTACACTTTAGAATCGCAATGAAAAGTATTGAATTAATAATTACCTACATACTTACGTCAATTTTTTATGCGAATGGAGTCTGCGCGGAAACGTCAAACGATATCTCCATCTCCATCTCGGGTGAAACAATTAGGATCCCGCTGACAGAAAATTTATATAAAAAAGATACTTACCAAGCACTAAAGCAAGAATGTGGGGGTAAGCCTATAGCATTCAGTGAAGTTATAATTCTAAACTCAGTACCCGGCACCAGTCCCATTCTGGAAACTCTGCTCGATCAAAATAGCAATTTTCGCATAAGTCAAATAGGATTCGGATTTATCGCTGAGGAGGAGTTGGTGGAATGGCCGAACAAACACCCACGCTTTGAAGTGTCTCGACGCGGCAATAAAATTTTTCTTGTAAACACGCCAGGTCTTTTTGGGAATGAGGTAAAGGTAACTTGCCGAGCCAATCTACCAATCTATTCTGATGATGATAATTCTTATGCCTGCCTGGGCATTGGTGTTCGGCCCAGCGGCATGATTATTGATTTTTCTTTTTTTACGGGAGAGGATTTGAAAGGGCATTGGCCAAAGCCGCCAGATATGGAAATGGAGTTTGACGACTTCAGCTGGAGCGAGCCACTGAGTGTTATCGAAAAGTCAATTGAAAATAGAGTTTACTCACTAGAGGAAGAAGTATTGTGCAACTAAGTGCAATCTAAATGGAATTCATTTCAGCTCTGATGGAAGGAAACTTCACTGCAGAGCATGTCAATGGTTTGACGGAGGATCTATTTCCATTAGCGACTGGGCTTATAACAGAAGGTATTATTGACAGCCATCCAGAAGCAGCATTCTACCTTGCGCTTGCTGTGATGGTCGAAGGGCAACCAGGTGTGGAACCCCCTGTCTGGCTTTGGCTGCGAGGCGCAGCAGAAGTAAATATTGGTGTTGGAAATCAAGCAAACTGTATTCGAAATTACAATGACTCACAAGCCGGAGCACGTACCGGAGATTCGGTGCCATTTGATGAGATCAGTGATATCTCAAATATAATGGCACAAAGACTATTTCTCGACATAAAGAGAAGCTCTGGAGTCATTCCTAATTTGAATTTCATTGCGGAGAACGATGCGCGTGCGGCGGCAGGGATATTGTTTCAAGACGGGGATTTCGGTGGATGGGCCGGATCCCCACTGTTCTTGGCGCTCGGGATCAACGACTACTTTAATAGATGTATTGTTGGCGACCAAAACGGTACTTATGACGCATTTGCAATGCTCAAGTTCATGCTTGAAAGTTACCAATCTGCCAACATCGTTGATGCGCTGCTACAAATCTACCAATGCCCAGATGGAGCTGATGTGGCTGTTACGGCAGTGGCTAGCTTGGCTACGTTTCTGGAAGAACATTATGGAGTAGACGGAACAAACCTACTTGCGTACTTAACCGTTGGCACAGATATTAAATTGGGCAGGTTGGGTTCAGACGACACGCTCTCGGCGACTGATGAAATGGACGCCATTCATGGCGGCGCTGGGAACGACACGGTAATTGGTGGGAGTGAGCAAGCCGGTTTTTTTGACGGTAACGACCTTTTAGATGGTGGAGACGGTTTGGATAAAGTGAATTTTAACCAAGCCATCGAAACCAAAGCGTTAAACAAAACATTTACGTCTTTAGGTGGCGGAATATCCGGGAACATAAGTTCTGTGGAAATCGAAAAATGCGTTTTTCTCAGATTTCAGGTTTTGAAGCGCTAGAACTGGGAAAAATAAACGACACTGTACGCATAATAGATTCCTCTGATGTTACGACTATTGATGCGAGTTCTGAAACCGAGGGCGCTGGTGATATTTTCGATCTGAGCCAACTAAAAGTCGGAGCTACGGTCGACATCCAAGAAGAAGCGCTCGAATTTTCGGGAATTCATGTTGAAGTTATTGATTTTGAAACAGTGTTGGGATCTGATCACTCAGATAGCATTACGGGCAACGAAAAGAACAGTCTTCTTTTGGGAGGTGACGGAGCCGACGATATAGATGGCGGCGCTGGCGATGACGTCCTGGTCGTAGACTCCTCTGACCTAGGCAGCTCTGTGAGCATAAATGTATCCGGCGGCGAAGGTCGTGACATCCTCTATGTTGATGACACAGATGGCGTGAAAGCCGATATGGCGGCTTTGAATGTGGAAGTCGCCGTAGGAAATTCTGGCGATGATGAGTTCTATATGGATGCATCCCATGGCAGCCAAATGGTCGCAGGGGGCGCTGGCGACGATATTTTTGCTGTTTGGTCAACAGATGAAGACGGCCCAGCAATTATTTGGGGCGGCGCCGGTGCTGACCAGTTTCATACAGGCGGCGGAAATATGATCGTGGCGTCAGTTTCCGGCTTGAGCACGGAAACTTCGAAAATTTCGAACTAGACCTCTTGGGGCTTGGAGAGATTTTTGACTGGAGTGACATATCTGCAGTGATTATTAACTCAGGTTCCTCAGATGAATTCTACAGAGGAATGAAATACGATTTCAATTCGGAGACTATGGTGCCCGACAGAATGGGTGTTGGAACTCATAGATCAAATTACTAGAAACTAAAGTGGATGAAGAAGATTCAGCATTCATTGAGATGTATCCTGAAACAACCAATTATTCACTTTCTGAGATAGAAGGTCTTCGGGAACCCGAATATGCCGAAGACAGAAGCGACATACATAGTGGGGCGGTGAGGTTTGGTGATGTTTCCCTTAATGTTCAAACCTCTGTTTACGCAGCTTATACATCGGCACGATACTGGGGTCCAGAAGGGGACGATGATGGGCTGGTCGGTTGGCCCATTAACGGCTATGGACCACATATGGATGAGCTTTCAAGTTATGAATTTGCATCGGGAGCAGAAAATGGACCGTTCATTGATAAATAATACAGAACGCATCAATCATTGACAGAAGGTGAAACGGTTATTGGTGATATTGAATTTCCCAATCAAATCTCAGACCTTATCTCACATTGGTCCGTTGCAGGAGGTAAATTTTCCGGAACATCTTTAGTTTCGAATGGTTCAGTAGCTGCGGTTATGCCGGTAGACAGCGAAACTCCTTCTACTCTTGAGATCTTGCAGAAAATTGAGTTGACGCACAATATCAAAAATCACACTGATCCGGACGGGCTTACCGCAGAAACCGGATCTTCTGGAGCTGATAGCTTCACGCTGGTCACTGGTGGCCGATCTACGATTATTACCGAATTTGAACCAGAGTATGATAACTTACTTATAAATGGGGAAATACTAATCCCAAACACTTCAGACGATAGGGTTTCAATTGAGCAGGCGGGAAACAACGTAACAGTCACACTAAAGACTAGTGAGATGGTAATCCTGCAAGACGCCGATTTGGAGATCTGGCGAAACTTCGCTGATGTGAGCGATGGAATTGTAGAAGGAACTGAAAGTGCAGATTTAATCGACCGTTCCTTCGCGGATGGCGGGGGCGATAGCGTTCAAGAGGATAGCGCAGTCTCTGACACCGTTTACGGCTATGGTGGAGATGACCGGATCCACCTCTACAATGGCAATGATATCGCCTATGGCGGCGAGGGTAACGACGTGATTTATGGTCAGAAGGGCAATAATTCACTCTACGGGGGAGCAGGGAACGACTTCCTTCACAGTGGTGATCACAGCTCAATACTGAACGGTGGCGATGGGGATGATGAGCTCAGAGCCAAACTCCTTAAGGGTGGTGATCACATCCTTACTGTCGGTGCTGGGGCGGATCTTTTTGTGTTTGGAACTAACAAAGCAACAAATTCGTCGATTCTGGAAATTACTGACTACGAAGTCGGAATAGATCGCTTAACCATCGAAGGCTTCGATATCGAAACTTGGAAAAATCTGCGTTGCCTGTAGGTTTCACAACCACGAGTGCTGTTGGGGGTGATTTGATATTCCATTTAGATGGAAGTGGCCAGTTAACATTGCGCGGGATCACTGAAGTAGAGTTCTTTGAATAGTGTTACTTTCGAATTGGAACGATTTTCTGCCGTCAATTTTCTACGACAGAAAATCACCTTAACCTCTCAATTTCGCACATTTTCACCTCCGATGTCACCAACGCAAGTCAGCTTTGAACCCATTGCTACAACTCTCTCATCGGTTAGCATTGGTCGATGAAAACACTCGATTTGCAGATCTCTAGAGACATCCATCCGAATACCAAGTCGCTTGAGGTTTGGGGTAGTGATAACAGGCATGTCGCGGACATCATTCGGTATGATGATACGACCCAAATATAATCAAAACCTATTCGAATGAATTGGACGTCGAGACGCTCGAGAGAATAATAGAATTGGCCAGCGAACACCTAGGTGATTTTGAAGATGACACACCTCTTCAGGAATCAAATCTATCAACTAAGTGCTTTAGCTAGACAGTCGCTTTGTTCGTACAATCGCCGATCGAAGCCGCCAGAGGCATGCGCTTGCAGCGAAGGGAGGCTTCTCGACGCGGCGGCGCAGTGAAAACCGTGGCCGAACTTGGCGACAGAGATGACCTTGCAAAGGTCGCTATCTGCGCATCGCGACCGCCCCTGGTCGTTCGTGCTGCGCCTGCAGCGAATGGCCGGAAGGTCCGCATCTTCCCAGTTGGAGTTCACCCCGATTTCCGGACAGATTGATTATTGACCCTATGCTGCGCTTTTCCAAGTCATGGTTTCGTATGCTTGCGCGGGGGTTTGGTAGGCTATGGCGGAGTGCTTGGCGCTGGCGATTGTAGAAGACCTCTATGTATTCGAAGATCGCAGCCTTTGCCTGGGAGCGCGTTTTGAAGCGCTCCTGGTGGACCAGCTCCTTTTTCAGGGAGGCAAAGAAACTTTCCATTGGAGCGTTATCCAGGCATTCGCCGGTTCGGCTCATTGATTGGATGATCTTCGCAGACCCGAGCAGCGCACGGTATTCGCTGCCAGCGTATTGCACGCCGCGATCCGAATGGTGAATGAGCCCAGGCACCGGACCACGCCGCCCCAGGGCCATGTTCAAGGCATCACAGCACAGTTTGGATCGCAGATGATCGTCCATTGCCCAGCGACGATTTCACGTGTTGCCATGTCTTTGATGGCGGCGACGTAGAGCCATCCTTCGTCCGTATCGACGTAGGTAATGTCGGCCAGCCAAACCCGGCTTGGAACGGAACAACCGAACTGTTGCTCCAACAAATTCGGCGATGGTTTCAGAGAGTGATTGCTGTCAGTCGTGCGCGGCTTCCGGCGCTTGCGCAGACGCGGTGAGATACTGTTTTCTCTCATTATTCTGGCGACGCGTCGCTCCGAGACTGCCTCGCCATCGGCTTTCAGATCCTGGTGGACCCGCTTTGACCCATATCGTGTTTTGCTTTGAGAAAACGCCGCTTTTATCTTTGGCAGCAACTCGGCGTCCCGGTCGGTACGCAGCTTTTGCCGCTGATCTCGGGTTGGTTGCGACTGAGTAAAACCATAAAATCAACTGCGGCCGATCCCCAGAATGCGACAGAGCAGGGAAATGGGATAAAGAGCCTTATGGGCAGCGACAAATGCATGTTTCGCAGTCATGTCTTCGCTGCTCTTGAGGCGAAAAAAGCGGAAGCTTTCTCAAGGATTGCATTTTCCAGCTTCAAACGTTTGTTTTCCTTCCGAAGACGATCCAGTTCCGCCGCATCCGCCTGCTGCCTGCGCAGTGCCGCCGTTGATCCTGCTGCTTCGATCTGCAAGCGCCACGTCTTTAATTGCGAGTTCGTCACTCCAAGCTCCTTGGCAACACCACCTTGTGTGGCACCAGGCTTATAAAGCCGACCAACAGCTGCGGCTTTGAATTCATCTGTGAACGTCCGTCTCGTTTGTCCCATTCCATGCTCCTTTCCTAGACAGGGGTAAATTACCCTGGTGTCCGGGAACAGGGACGAAGTTCAACGACAGCGAACCACAAGAATGCGGACATTAGGGCGGCCCGTTGAACCTAACATCGGTTGCGGATTCGTTGGCTGGGTCTCAGTGGTCTTGCAAGCGCTGACGTATCCGACAACGATAGAGATGGCCAAACTCGCCCAACAGTCAAACCGCCCTTAGGCTGCGAAAACTAATGTATGGGCCTGGAGATATCAGAGGCCAATATTGCTATGATTTGTAATAGGAAAGGGCTGCTACTCCTCTCCCGTTAGGCCCGATTTTTCGAGCAAGAAGTTGCGCACGGTGGGATCAATGGCTTTATCGTCTATCCGATAAACGCCACATTTGTTGAGAATTTCGCTCGCCACTGTAGTTGCTTCCGTTCGCTTCCAAATGACACGTGCGGAATAGGGCATGCGACGCGGCCGCCAGGATATGCCCATCGTCAGGCCTCGCAAATAGGTACGCTGTTGTCGGTGCGAAGGGTACAAGATTGTTTCGGTAAATGACCCGTCCTGATCTGGTTCAAACTCGACAACGAAGATTCGGCTACCGTGATAGCTTGCCTTACCGTCATATCTAGTCCGCTGAAGCAGTTCCCGTTCCGGTCCGAGGCCACGTTCGATGGTTCGGGTCAGGATTTGCCCCTCATATTCATCCAGAAATGTTGCCCCGATCATGACGTTGCCCGGCCAGGACGGCGACAAGAAATGAATGTGATAGGCCCCCAAAAAGCCGCGCAACCGGGCAAGATCACCGGGGAAGGCGTTGGCAAAGGGATCTTTGCGTTGCGGTATAGCGCCTTTATTCGACAGGCCGCGCAGCGCTTTGAACGTTGCGTGATCCGCCAGTAAGTCCTGCTCCTCCACCTCAAAATACAGGCAAATTCTGCGCAGGTTATGCGCAGACGGCATGCCCGCCCCTGACAAGTATCGATTGAACTGCTGCGGATTGATTCCAATTTCGCGACACACTTGCGCGACCGATACTCTCTCCGCGCAGATGTGGCGGAGATTTTTGGAGAACTCAGAGCGTTTTTGTTTCATTTATTAGCGATCTTACGCAACATCGTACATTTTCGCTAACTTTAGCGTAATCTCGTCTAGTTGTCATGGCCCTGTCGTCCGGCTCAGACTCTCGGATCTTTGGGGGTCATGTGACACATATTACTGTTATAGAAAACGAATGGATCGTATTGCCGGACGGGCGACGTCTGGCGACGCGGATCTGGATTCCGGCGGGCACTGGTCCGTTCCCTGTCATTCTTGAATACCTGCCCTATCGTAAGCGCGATGCCACCGCGTCGCGTGATCAGACGACCCATGGGGTTTTTGCGGCGGCGGGTTATGCCTGTGTGCGGGTGGACATCGCCGGCACCGGCGATTCAGACGGAGTTTTTGATGATGAATATTCCCAACAGGAATTGAGCGACGGCGAAGCCGTTTTGGCTTGGATCTCCTGTCAGGATTGGTGTGATGCCAATATCGGCATGATCGGAATTTCGTGGGGCGGGTTTAACGGCCTGCAATTGGCCTATCGTCAGCCCCCCGCGCTGAGGGCGGTTGTCAGCGTGGCTTCGACCACCGATCGCTATGCGGATGATATACATTTTATGGGCGGCTGCCTGCTGAGCGACAATGTAAATTGGGCCGGGCAGATGTTCGCCTATAATTCGCGCCCGCCTGACCCGTTGCTGCGCAGTGACTGGCGCGAGGTCTGGCAGGAGCGGATGGAGAACCTGCCGTTTATGGCCGCTGACTGGCTGGCCCATCCAAACCGGGATGCGTTCTGGAAACACGGCTCGGTTTGCGAGGATTATGCGCGGATCAAGGTGCCGGTGCTTGCCACCACCGGCTGGGCGGACGCCTATGTGAATGCGCCGTCCCAACTGGCGGCACATCTGAACGGCCCTGCCAAAGCCCTAATGGGGCCATGGGAGCACCGCTACGCCCATATGTCAAAGCTGGGCGCGTCGGACTTCCATTCCGAGGTTCTCGGATGGTTTGATCGCTGGCTCAAGGCCGAGGAGAACGGTGCAGAGGACTTGCCCGATTACCGCGTTTTCATGCAGGAACATTTTGACCCGACGCAGGCCAATAAGCCGCGCAAGGGGCGTTGGATTGCCGAACAGCGCTGGCCCTCGCCGAATGTCACGCCCCGGATGCTCTGGCTGGGCAACAATGGCTTGAGTGACCGTGCAGAAAACGCACAGCTGAACGTCTCCACTGCGGCGGATGTGGGTCAGGCCAGCGGTGTCTTCTGCCCCGGCATGCGCATCGACAATGAGCTTGCGGGTGATCAGAGCGGCGACGACGCGCGATCGGTCTGTTTTGATCTGCCTCTGGATGCCTCGATGGAATTGCTGGGTCGCGCCGTGCTCAAGATCGCCTTTACGGTTGATCAGCCCGCAGCGCAGATTGTCGCGCGGCTGTGTGACGTGTCCGCGGATGGCGTGTCGCAACGGATCAGCTACCGAGCCTTTAACCTGAGCCATCACGCCGGGCATGACCGCCCAGAAACACTGGTGCCAGGCCAACGCTACGAGGTGGAATTTGCCCTGAACGAATGTGCGCACCATCTGCGCGCCGGTCACAGGCTACGGCTTGCGTTGTCTAACAGCTATTGGCCGATTGTCTGGCCTGCACCAGTGCGTACGAATGTCATGCTTGATTTGGCGGGCTGTGCGCTGACGCTGCCTGTGCGGTCTGTCATAGAGGAGATTGATCCCTGTGCACCGGGCGCGCCCCAATTGGGACCAACGTCTCATAATGAAACCTTGCGGGCCGCCGATGCCAGGGTGTCAACCGTTACCCAAGCGGATGGCACCATCGTTCAGGAAACGTTCGATGACTTTGGCGCGACGCGCGATCCCGATCACGGAATGGAGGTTGGGAGCCACGTCACGACCCGCTACTCCATTCATCCCGATGATCCGGTCACCGCCTGTTTCCAATCCGCTTGGAACTTCGCGTTTAGACGCAAGGATTGGCAGGTTGAAATCAACACTGAAAACGCCATGACCTGCGATACACAAAATTTCTATTTGCACCGCAAGTTGCGCGCCACAGAGGGCGCGACACGAACCGAAGTTCTGACAAAGGAATGGTCGCAAACCATTCCACGCGGACATTTATGACCAACTCAAAGGGAGACAAGACATGAGAATTGAATGGAAAAAGGCACCTGTCGGACGACGTGGTTTCCTGAAAGGGGCCACTGCACTGGGGGCCGCTGCCATGCTGCCGATGGGTTATGCCGGACGCGCGATGGCGCAAGCCGATGGCGTTTTGCGGGTGCGCAACTACGGCGATCTCAGCACCATGGACCCGGCGCACAGCGTTGGTGTTGTGGATGAGACGATCCACGCCGCTGTTTACAACAAGCTGATCCAGTATACGCCGGGCTCTGAGTGGGGCTGGAAACTGGACGCCGCCGCAATGATCGAACAGGCCGATCCCACCCACATCAAATTCGCCCTGCGCGATGACATCGGGTTCACCAATGGCCACGGCGCGATGACGGCAGAGGATGTGAAGTTCTCGTTTGAGCGCATCATCGCAGATGCCACTGAATCGCCCAACAAGCCCGACATGGGCCCGCTCAGCCACGTTGAAGTGACAGGCGAGCGTGAAGGCACAATCGTGCTGAACGATCCCTTTGCCCCGCTTTGGACCATCGCTCTGCCCTATATCACCGGCAACATTGTGTCCAAGGCCGCCACGGAAGCAGCCGGTGGTCGTATCGGCGTTGATCCGGTCGCTGAATCCGGCCCCTATCTGCGCACCAGCTGGGCGGCCAAGGAAAAAACGGTTCTGACACGCAATCCCGATTGGAAAGGGGAGGCTCCCGCCTGGGATAGCATCGAGATTCTGCCGATTGACGACGAAAGCACCGCCGAAATCGCGTTTGATTCAGGCGAGATCGACCTGACACGTGTCTCTCTGGGATCGGTCGAACGCTATCGCGCGGGCGTGCCGAATGGCGGGACATTGGTTGAAAACCCATCGCTGTTCTACGTCTGGCTGGGCATGAACCTGGACCACCCAAAGCTGCAGAACCAAAAGCTGCGCCAGGCCATCCAGCATGCCATCGACGTGCCGTCGATCCTTCAGGCGGCGTACTTCGGTGCGGTTGAACCCTCCACCGGCATCATCGCACCGGGTCTTGCGGGCAACCGCCCCGAGAGCCTTGTGCCTCCGGCGGCGGACTTCGCCAAGGCCGCGGAACTGCTGGCGGAATCAGGGGAAACCAATGTCACGCTGAAGTTGGATGTGCTGAACAAGAACGAGTTCACTACAGCCGCGCAGGTCATTCAGGCCACGCTTGCCTCCATCGGCATCACGGTCGAGATCAACCTGCTTGAATCCGGCGCGTTCTGGTCCAGCGGTGACAACGAAGACCTGCAGCTCGTGCTTAACCGGTTCTCCATGGCACCTGATCCGTCCTATGCGACGGCCTGGTTCATCACCGAACAGGCTGGCATCTGGAACTGGGAACGCTTCAGCAACGAAGAGTTCGACAAGATCCACGCCATGGCTTCGCAAGAAACTGACCTTGAGGTCCGTGGCGAGATGTATCGCCGCGCGCAGGATCTGATGGAAGAAAGCGGTGCTTACCGTTTCATCACCCATGAGGCTACGCCGGTTGTTCACTCCGCACGTATCACACCGGGCCTGCGGCCTGATGGTCTGATGCTGCTGCGTGACTTTGGCAAAGCGTAATTAAACAGGAGCGTCGCAATGTTGAAATTCACTCTCAAACGTTTCGCCCTTGCGGCGCTCATCCTTGTGGTGGCTGTCACGATCATGTTCCTCATGATCCGTGCGGTGCCCGGTGACCCGGTGTCGATCATGCTGGGACCACGGGCGACGCCAGAACTCAAGGCGCGGCTGATTTCGGAAATGGCGCTGGATCAGTCGATCCCAAAACAGCTGTTGCTGTTCTTCGGGGGCCTCTTGCGCGGCGATCTTGGCGTTGATGTCTTTTCGGGACGCTCGGTCACCGAGATTGTTTTCGAACAATTGCCCCACACCCTGAAGCTAATTTTCTCGGCCATTGCTTGGTCGGCGATTTTAGGTATTGCACTCGGTTGCTATGCTGCGGCGCACCCCAACACTTGGATTGACCGCGCTGCGGCGACACTTTCGGTCAGTTTTATTGCGGCCCCCGCCTTTGTGGTCGCCCTTTTGTCGCTGCTGATATTTGCGGTGCAATTGCAATGGTTTCCGGCCATCGGCGTCGGCGAAGGGTTCTGGGACACGGCGTGGCATCTTGTGCTGCCCTCTTTCGCCATCGGCCTCAGCTGGGTGGGCTATATTGCCCGGCTGGTGCGCGCCTCCATGCTGGAGGTCATGGGCGAAAGCCACATCCGCACCGCCCGCGCCTTTGGCCTGAGCGAGCGTCGCATCATCGGCGTCTATGCCCTGCGCATCGCGATCCTGCCCGTGGTGACCGTGATTGGCGTCGGCATGGGGTTCCTTCTCAGCTCTGCCGTCTTTACCGAAATCGTCTTCGCCCGTCCCGGTCTGGGCAAGCTGGTGATCGACAGTATCACCACCCGTAATTACCCCATCGTGATGGGCGCAGTGCTGGTGTCGACCGGGCTGTTCGTTGTCTCAACCGCATTGGCTGATCTGATCAATGCGCTACTCGATCCGCGCGCGCGGACGGCCACATAAGGGAGCCCTGATCATGACAGATGCAACAGCCGTCCCCACCAAAAGCAAATCCGAACTGGCCATCATCATCGCAGGCGTTGCGCGCGACCCCTTGGGGTTAATGGGCCTGATCATCGTGGGTGTCATCGTGTTCTCCGCAATATTCGCATCCTGGATCGTGCCTTATGATCCGGTTGCGATGAATATTCAGGATCGGATGCAGGGGCCGTCCGCCGCGCACCTGCTGGGCACGGACCAATTGGGCCGGGATACGTTCTCGCGGGTCATCATGGGCGGACAGGTCGCGCTTAAGGTCGCCCTGCCCGCGATTTTCGGTGCCATGGCGATTGGCCTGACGCTGGGCATGATCGCGGGTTACGGCCCCAAATGGCTCGATAACTTCCTGATGCTGCTCTTTGACACCATCCGGTCCTTCCCGACCGTGATGTTCGCCCTCGCGGTTGTCGCGCTTGTCGGCCCTAGCCTGCAAACCGTGGTGTTCGTGGTCATGGTCACCTCTATCCCGACATATGGGCGGGTTGCCCGCACCCAGACGCTGACCCTGCGCAACAGCGAATTCATTCTGGCCGAGCGCGCCATGGGGGCCAGCATGGCCCGCATTCTGGCGGTGCATATGCTGCCCAACATCATAGGTGTTTTGGCGGTGCTGGTGGCGATGGACATCCCAACCGTGATCGCCCTTGAGGCGGGCCTGAGCTTTCTCGGTCTTGGCGTGAAACCACCAACCCCAAGCTGGGGTGCACTGTTGAAAGACGGCTATGCGCTGATCCGCCAGACCCCATGGCTGGTTGTGGGGGGCGGTCTGCCCATCGTGATCGCAACCCTTGGGTTTACCTTCCTGGGCGAAAGCCTGCGCGACGTGGTTGACCCAAAACTGAGGAAGAACAGATGACAGAGACATTGCTCGAAATTGACAACCTCAGCGTTGATTATGAAACCGCACGGGGTGACCTGAAGGCCCTGCGCAACATCACCTTTGATGTGAACAAAAGCGAGATTGTGGGGATTGTGGGCGAAAGCGGCTGTGGGAAATCCACGCTGATTTCCTCCATCCTGCGGCTGATCGCCCCCAACACGCGGTTCCGCGAAGGCGAGGTGCGGTTCAAGGGTGAAGACTTGCTGACAGCCACCGAACGTCACATTCGCGATCTGCGCGGAGATGATATCTCAATCGTGTTTCAGGGCCCGATGCAGACCCATAATCCGGTAATCTCCATCGGGCAGCAGATGGTGGATATCCAGCACCGTTCCAAGGCCAGCAAGGCCGACAAACGGGCAAACGCGGCCAAGATGCTGGGCGCGGTGGGCATCCCCGACCCGGAGGCGCGGTTGAACCAGTTCCCGCACGAATTCTCAGGCGGGATGCGGCAGCGGATTGCGATTGCGATGGCGCTGATGTCCGAACCTGACCTGCTGATCGCGGATGAGCCGACAACCGCCCTTGATGCCACGCTTGAGGTGCAGATCATCGAGCGGCTCAAAGACCTGCAAAGCGACTTTGGCTGCGCCATCCTGTTCATCTCGCACCATCTGGGCGTTATTGCGGAACTGTGTGATCGGGTGGTCGTGATGTATGCCGGAGCGGTCGTGGAAAGCGGCACGGTGCGCGAGATTTTCCATCACCCCAAGCATCCCTATACCCGCCGTCTGATCGAATGTGATCCCGGTCATATCAAGGAACGCGCGCGGGTGTTGCCGACCATTCCCGGTGAGGTGCCCGATCTGACCAACTTGCCCAAAGGTTGCATTTTTCGCGACCGCTGTGATCAGGCCTTTGCGCGCTGCGCCGAAGTGCCACCGTTGACGCGCCTGAGCGAGGGGCAAAACGCGGCCTGTTGGCTGAACCATGCGGAGGAGCCAGCATGAGCCCGATCCTAGACGTGAAAGACCTCCAGACCAGCTTTGGCGCTGTGAACGTTCTGGCAGGTGTCAGCTTTGCCGTCGAACAAGGCGAGACCTATGCCATGGTTGGCGAGAGCGGCTCCGGCAAGACCACCGTGATCCGCGCCATTGCCGGTCTCGCGCCCGCGCAGGCGGGATCGGTCAAATTCGATGGGCAGGAAATCCGAGGGATGAGCGAGAAGAACCTGCGCCCCCTGCGCAAGGACATCGCGATGATGTTTCAGGATCCCACCGGATCCCTGTCGCCGCGCCTGACGATCCGCAACCTGATCACCGAGCCTTACAAGATCCAGGGCATGAAAGACCGCGATCTGGATGCCGAAGCCAAGCGTCTGCTAGAGCTGGTCAATCTGCCCGCTCATTTCGCGGATCGCTATCCCTACCAGCTGTCCGGCGGTCAGGCGCGGCGCGTTGGCGTGGCCCGCGCGCTGGCGTTGGAGCCCAAGTTGATCTTGGCGGACGAGCCGACGGCAGGGCTGGATGTGTCGGTGCAGGGGGAATTGTTGAATCTTCTCAACGACCTGCGCGAACGGCTGGGCCTTTCGATGGTGATCATCACACACAACCTGAACGTCGTGCGCCATGTGGCGGACCGGATGGGTATCCTGTACTTGGGCCGTCTGGTTGAGGAAGGCACGACAGAGGCGATCTTTGCTGAGCCACGTCACCCCTACACCAACTGCCTGCTCAGCGCGAACCCGGAGCCCGACCCCGATGCACGGCTGGAACGCATCGCCCTCAAGGGCGAGCCGCCCAGCCTAATCAGGCGCCCCTCGGGTTGTGAGTTCCGCGACCGCTGCCCCGTAGCCAGCGACATCTGTACGCAAGTCCCACAGTTCGAAGTGACCGATGGTCACGCGGTCAGATGTCTGACCCCTCTGCACCTGTGAGCATACTGGAATGACCGCTTCAACGCTGTATTTCAACGGCCCGATCCTAAGCATGGATGCTCAAGACTCCATGCCAGAGGCGGTGTTGACACGAGGTGAAACCATCATAGCCGTCGGAACGCAGGCCGATCTGCGCGCTCAGATGCACTCAGATACGACTCTGGTCGATTTGCAGGGGCAGACGATGATCCCGGCGTTCATCGACCCCCACGGGCACTTTCCGGATTCCGGCTTTATCGCGCTGTTTCGCGTCAACCTGTCGGCACCACCTCTCGGGACCTGTCCGGATATGGCGACCTCCCTTGCGCGGCTGCGCGACCGGGCTGACGCCACGCCGAAGGGCGAATGGGTCATGGGCGTGTCGTTCGACAATACCGCCATTGCAGAGGGCCGGATGCCCACGCGGGCAGAGCTGGACAGCGTCTCGCTAGAGCATCCGATTTGGGTGATCCACGCCTCCGGCCACAACGGCGCTGCGAATTCCGTGGCCTTGGCGCGGCAGGGGATCACCGAAGATACCCCGAACCCGCTCGGCGGCCGCTATGACCGCGACCCCGAGACCGGCGCGCTGACCGGCCTGATCGAGGGGATTTCCGCCATGGGCGCCTTGGGGGACACCACGTTCCTGATAGATGAGGTACAGTTTTGGCAAGGGTTCGCCGCATCACGGGATGAATACCTGTCGCATGGTGTAACATATGGGCAAAATGCCTGGGCCAACGCAGACTTGCTGTCCCGCTTTGCCGGTTTCCCTGCCGACAAGGATCCCGGATTTGATTTGACCATTCTTCCGATTGCGGAACTGGAGCCCAATCTTAGTCAGGGCCCCAAAGCGATGAGGGAATTCGCAAATCCGCATTTCACAATGGGCCCACGCAAGCTGTTCTCAGATGGGGCGTTCCAACTACAAACCGCCTACCTGCGTGAGGACTACTACCGGCCGGTTGCCCCGGAGGCGCCGCGCGGTGTGCCCTATGCGGATGCGGACCACCTGACCGCTGAAGTCCGCAAACTGCACGACATGGGGTTTCAAATCCATTGCCATTGTAATGGCGATGCGGGAGCTGATCTGTTCCTTGATGCGGTTGAGGCTGCTCAAATGGCCAACCCGCGCCACGATCACCGCCACACGATCATTCATGGTCAGTTGCTGCATGAGGATCAGTTTGAACGCATGGTGCAGCTGGGCGTCACGGTCAGTTTCTTTTCGGCTCATATCTATTACTGGGGTGACCGCCATCGCAGCACATTCCTCGGCCCTGACCGGGCAGCGCGCCTCTCTGCCGCCGCATCCGCCGCGCGTCACGGTATCCGGTTTACCCTGCACAATGATGCCTCGGTCACGCCAACGCGGCCCATTCATCTGGCCCATTGCGCCGTCAACCGGCTGACCGCGACCGGGGGCACGCTGGGCGAAGAGCAGCAGATATCTGTGCTGTCGGCCCTGCGGGCGCAGACGATTGATGCGGCGTGGCAGGTCTTTCAGGAAGGGCGGCGCGGCTCCATCGAGGCTGGAAAACTGGCGGATCTGACGATCCTATCCCGCAATCCGCTCAACGACCCGGACCGCCTGTTGGACACGAAAGTCACGAAGACGATCCGCCGTGGCACGCCCGTGTTCGAAAACGCTGCGGCTTCAGACATCAAATGACGCGACCAAGAATAGCGATCGCCGGGTTTCAGCATGAAACCAATTGCCATGGCCTGACACAGGCAGGATTGGCCGAATTCGAAATGGCGGATTCCTGGCCCGGCATGCTGCATGGCCAAAAGGTCATTACCCAGACACGGGGTATGAATTTGCCCATCGCGGGATTTGCAAACGCTGCAGAAATTGCGGGGTATGAGATTATCCCGATCCTTTGGTGCGCGGCGGAACCTTCGGCCCATGTGACCGATCACGCCTTCGAGACAATCTCCGGGATGATCCTGGATGCTCTGCGCGCCGCTGGCCCGCTCGACGGTGTCTATCTTGACCTGCATGGCGCGATGGTCACTGAAAGCTTCGCAGATGGCGAAGGCGAGTTGTTGCGACGCGTGCGCGCCCAGATCGGGGAGGACATCCCGCTAGTGGCTAGCCTTGATCTGCATGCCAATGTCTCCGCCGAGATGTGCGCGCACGCCGACTATCTGGCGATTTTCAGAACCTACCCGCATCTAGATATGGCCGAGACCGGCGCGCGCTGCCAGCCTGTACTGGCGCGTCTGTTGCGCGGCGAGGTTTTGCACAAGGCGCTTCGCCCCGTGCCCTATTTGATCCCGCTGCACGCACAATATACCGGCTCACCGCCTTTCAGCACGCTTTATGGCAGCTTGCCAGACCTGCAACAGCAAGGCGTTGAGGCAGATATCGCCCTTGGATTCACGGCAGCAGATTTCCCGGATACCGGACCGTCCTGCGTTGCCTACGCGAAAACGGCGGCACAGGCTGAGGCTGCGGTAGATACAATCCTGTCGCACTTTCTGGCCATGGAGGATCGTATAGATCGTTCGCTGTTGTCGTTGGACGCGGCGGTTCAGCTGTCTCATCATCGCAGGGACAAGCCGCTGATCTTGGCGGATGTGCAGGACAACCCCGGTGCGGGCGGCACGTCGGATACCACAGGGCTGCTAAGGGCTTTGATTGATGGCAAATGCCGCAAAGTTCTAAGCGGCATGTTCCACGATCCTGAACTTGCACAAAAAGCGCATGCCGCCGGTTCTTCCGCCCGGTTTAAGGGTGAACTGGGGAGTAAATCAGGCGTCCCGGGGCAGACTCCGGTGACCGGATTGTTCGAGGTTCTGTCCCTCAGCGACGGCGACTGCCCCTACACCGGAGAAATGTACGGCGGCGGTATTGCAACCCTTGGGAAAAGTGCCGCCCTCAGGATCGTTGACGCCTATGCGCAGATTGATGTTGTCGTCACAAGCATCAGAAACCAATGCCTTGATCTGGCGCATTTCACGCATTTTGGACTAGATCCTACCGACTACCAAACCATCTGTGTCAAAAGCACTGTGCATTACCGGGCCGCTTTTGATCCAATCGCCAGTGAGGTGAAGTCTGTTACGTCACCCGGCGTATTTGCATGTGACCTCAGAAACGCAGACTATCAAAATTTGCCCTCCGGAAAGAGAGCTGAAGCGTATGACCAATATTTAGAAGCTCAGAAAGCTGGAGGCGGCTCAAGTTAGGGATTTTCGATTCTTGATCGTCTCTACAGCGGGCAAATTAGCCTCTTCGCCGAAGGGCGCAGAATGAGTTGCCGATATGCGTTAGCCAAGATTGGTCCCTCCGACCAGTAATGAAAGCGCCGGAACTCAAAACTTCCATATGACTGCAATTAGTCAGGCAGCGGAAGTTTGCTTCCAAGCTCCTGATCGTGGTCGGCGCGCTGGTGGGCTCTTCGGGTGCGATCCTCTCCTACATCATGTGCAAGGCGATGAACCGCTTCCTTTGTCAGCGTGATTCTGGGCGGCTTCGGCGGCGCCACCGGTCCCGCGATGGAAGTGGAAGGCGAGCAGATCGCCATCGACGCCGACGGCGTTGCTGCGGCGCTGGACGAGGCTGACTCAGTGATCATCATCCCCGGCTACGGCATGGCGGTGGCCCAGGCGCAGCAGAACGTCGCCGAACTGACCCGCCGCCTGCGCGCCAAGGGCAAGGAGGTGCGCTTTGCCATCCACCCGGTCGCAGGCCGCCTGCCGGGCCACATGAACGTGCTGCTGGCCGAAGCCAAGGTGCCCTACGACATCGTGCTGGAAATGGATGAGATCAACGAGGACTTCCCGGAAACGGATGTGGCCATCGTCATCGGCTCCAACGACATCGTGAACCCGGCCGCCCAGGAAGACCCCAACTCCCCCATCGCAGGCATGCCGGTTCTGGAGTGCTGGAAGGCGAAACAGGTGTTTGTCTCCAAACGCGGCCAGGGCACAGGATACTCCGACATCGAGAACCCACTGTTCTTCAAGGAAAACACCCGCATGTTCTACGGCGACGCCAAGGCGTCAATCGAGGGTTTGCTGCCAAATTTGGGCTAGGGTGTCACATGGATCGTGAAAGGCGGAAAAACAGATGAAGCACATAGTTTATGTCAGCCAGGCCGAGCACCCGTTCTCGGCCTGGGAGCTTGCAAATCTGCTGGAAACCAGCCGTGCCAGAAACGTGAGTGATGGGATCTCCGGACTGCTGATCTACCGGCTCAACCCAGAGTACAATCGTGGGAACTTCGTTCAAGCGATTGAGGGGCCGGAAGCTGAAATCGACAGTCTTTGGAGCAGAATTACCAGAGACAATCGCCACCACACAATTGTGGTTGTGCAGGAAGGTTCGATAGAGGCCCGTATGTTTGACGGCTGGTCCATGGGGTTCAAAAACGCTGATGCGGAAGATTTGGCCGGTTTCGCAGGGTTTTCCGACCTGGGCAGTGACACTTTCTGGAGTGATATCAGCCCGGCTTCTGCCGCGGGCGCACTTGAGCTGCTGAGAAACTTTTACGATGGCGCATGATCGGGATGTTAGCTGCGAGAACCATACTAGGTCAGCGTTTGCGGTTTTCTTCCTCCATTGCGCTGCCATACCTGTCTTGAATGGAGGTGAGAAATTCCTGTGACCCCCAAGCATAAGCCTCCAGATGCAGCGGCCTTAGAACCTTTAAAGGCGTTATCAAGCGCTTCTGCACCCGGTGTATTGGCAATAATCACCGACATTGAAGGTCCTTCATACCGACCGCTTGGTGCTACGATGGCAATCTTGGACGACGGATATTTAGTAGGGAATCTGCCCTCTGGCTGTATTGAGGCCGACATAGCGCTTCATGCAGCCAATTGTTTGCAAACAGGTGAAACAGTCAGCATTGTCTATGGCCGCGGCTCGCCATTCAGGGATATCCAGCTTCCTTGCGGCGGGGGGCTGGAAATTACTTTGATACCAAACCCCGAGCATGCGGTCCTGCGAGACCTAGTCGCACGCAATACTAGGCGGCAGACCTGTGTGCTATCAGCACATACATCTTCAGGATCGTTGTCAATTCAGGACCAGGGCGAGACCAGGCGCGACAACGCAGCCATCACGATCAGATTCGAGCCCGAGACATTATTTTATGTTTTCGGTAAAGGCCCGGAAGCTGTGGCATTTTCGGGACTGGTTCAGTCCACCGGATTTCCTGCTTTGCTTATGTCCCCCGATGAAGAAACTCTGGCGGCCGCGGCGGAATCTGGGTGCCGTACACGTCATCTTACGTCAGCAAAGTTTCCAAGGGATCTGGTCGTTGATCGCTTCACAGCGGTTGTCTTATTTTTCCATGATCACGAGTGGGAGCCGCCAATCTTGCAGCGAGCGGTTGCTACAGACGCTTTTTATATCGGAGCCCAAGGCAGCCAGCGGGCAGCCGCTGTGCGACTGGCGGAAATGGCTGCTTTGGGGGTATCTGGTTCAGATCTCGAGCGGATAGCGGGTCCTATAGGGTTAATCCCATCAGTTCGCGACGCACGGACTCTGGCCGTCAGCGTTTTGGCTGAGATTTTACAGAAACGCCAGAGCTAGGCCAGATGTCTTCAGATTGCCGTCGTAGAGTTACGCCCGGAAGTTCGAGGAGGTGCAGGCCAGCTAGCGCTATGCCCAAGTGGAGCAGACGGAACTCCATGCGGCAACATTCAGGTACTTCATACAACGATGTTCCCGGTTTAGCCGGTCCATGGCTCACTCCCCCTTTGGGACCTCTGGGACTCTTGCCCTGCGTGATCGCAACTACCCGTGAATGGCCATTCGGAAGCTGCTTGGCAGTTGCGTGGATATTGTCCCAGCTCTGTCCGCCGACTGCGGCATGGTGCATTGCAACGCCGGGGGATCAAGAGCAATCAGACCAATCGGTCTCGGGAGGCCCAGAAATCTTGATTAGTGAATCCACAGTGAACTAGCGCATTGCTTGAGCCCCTCGCTTTTTGGCTAAGGCGCAGTGAAAGAACGGTTTGAACTCCGCCAATTTCCGCGGGCCCGGATGGCCGCAAACGGGAAGTTCGCCGCTCTGCCGAAAGTCTCGCCCCGCGGGAGCGAGGATTTTCTGCGTGAGCAATAACTGCAAGAGCAAAAGGCGGCTCAGTCCCGCTCCTCGATGTTCGGCCCAGGTCGCGGCGAAAGGGTGGATTGAATTTGGTCTCTCGGGCTGACTTTCGACGGCAGGTTTGGCTACACATGCCGCTTCACAGCGAAAATCACGCCGCAGTCGCGAGCGGATGCTGCGTCAGCAAACACCTAGAAGGGCAATGGCAGCAAAGTCCGGATCCCGTCCGTTCGATGATGGTTGGTGGCTGCTCTTGCGGCGAAGGTCCGCTCTTCCTCGTGCGGCTGCGGCATTGATCGCTCGTCATGGCACCAGATCACCCCGAGTTTGCGAAGTCCGCAACCCGCGCAGATCGGCCATTGGAACGGAGGGCAGCGAACGGCCGCTCTCTGCAAAGGGCGCTGGTTACCTATGCCCGCTCTGGACCGCGCGCCATTGTCGCCTGCGGAAAACCTGACTGCCCTGCGCGCGCATTAAGGTGGGGCTGAGGCGGTCTTGCGTTTCGCGCGCGGCTTTGCGCCGGGGGGAATCGACGTGCCTCAGGGGCGTGCGCCGGGGCTGGGGGCGGCTTGTGGTCTGTTTCGGAGGGCTCAGCGGCCTAATATCCTATGGAAAAGCGGTGCGCAGGCGGGGTGCGGCGAAAAACCGGTTCCCCTGTCTGCGCTGCCTCGTTATACGGAGCGTCGGTTTCAACCAGCATACAGAGGACCTGAGATGGCCAATGTCGTGGTAGTCGGTGCCCAGTGGGGTGACGAAGGTAAAGGCAAGATTGTCGATTGGCTCAGCGAGCGCGCTGATGTCATTGCGCGTTTCCAGGGCGGTCATAACGCCGGTCATACGCTGGTGATCGACAGCAAAGTCTACAAGCTGCACGCGCTGCCCTCGGGTGTGGTGCGCGGCGGCAAGCTCTCGGTCATTGGCAATGGCGTGGTGCTGGACCCCTGGCATCTGATGAAAGAGATCGAGACCGTGCGCGCGCAGGGCGTGGATATCTCACCTCAGACGCTGATGATTGCAGAAAACACGCCGCTGATCCTGCCGCTGCATGGCGAGTTGGACAGGGCGCGCGAAGAGGCGGCCTCCAAGGGCACCAAGATTGGCACCACCGGGCGCGGCATTGGCCCGGCCTATGAGGACAAGGTGGGCCGCCGGGCGATCCGCGTGGCGGATCTGGCGGATGAGGCGACCCTGATTGCCCGCGTTGATCGTGCGCTGCAGCACCATGATCCGCTGCGCAAAGGCCTGGGCATCGAGGCGGTGGACCGTGACGGGCTGATTGCTCAGCTGAAAGAGATCTCCACAGAGATCCTGCCCTTTGCCGCGCCGGTGTGGAAAGTGCTGAACGAGAAGCGCAAGGCAGGCAAACGGATCCTGTTTGAAGGGGCGCAAGGCGCGCTCTTGGATATTGATTTTGGGGACCTACCCGTTTGTGACCTCCTCCAATGTGATCGCCGGTCAGGCGGCCACGGGTGTGGGCATTGGTCCGGGCTCCATCGATTATGTGCTGGGCATTGTGAAGGCCTATACCACCCGTGTGGGTGAGGGGCCGTTCCCGACCGAGCTGCTGAATGCGGATGGCACCCCGGATGCGGATGGCGAGCGTCTGGGGACCCGTGGTCATGAGTTTGGCACCACCACGGGCCGTCAGCGGCGCTGTGGCTGGTTTGATGCCTGCCTCGTGCGCCAGACCTGTGCCACCTCCGGCATCACCGGGATTTCGCTGACCAAGCTGGATGTCCTGGACGGGTTTGAAACCCTGAAGATCTGTGTCGGCTATGAGCTGGACGGCAGCCGTCTGGACTATCTGCCGACGGCGGCTGACCAGCAGGCGCGTTGCACCCCCATCTATGAAGAGATGCCGGGCTGGAGCGAGAGCACTGAAGGGGCGCGCAGCTGGAACGATCTGCCTAGCCAATGCCATCAAATACGTGAAGCGCGTGGAAGAGCTGATCGACTGCCCGGTCGCGCTTTTGTCCACCAGCCCGGAGCGGGACGACACCATTCTGGTGACCGATCCCTTTGCTGACTGATGTCTGACGAAAGTGGTCTGAGCTACAAGGCGCGGCGGCGTTGGGCGCTGGTGATCCTGCTGATCGGCATGCCGCTCTATATCGTGCTGGCGGTCAATGTGATCAGCTGGCTCGACCGGCCCTCGCTGCTGGTGGAGTTGGTGGTCTATGTCCTATTGGGTGTGTTGTGGATCCTGCCGTTCAAATTTGTCTTTCGCGGTGTCGGCAAGGCAGACCCCAATGACCCGGATCAGGATCAGGGCTGAGTTTATGATATTGGCGGGGAAGGGGCGCTGCCCCTCTTGACCTTGCGGTCAATTCACCCCGGAGTTTTTGTGGAGAGATGACGGGCGGTTTGCCCTTAACATCTTGCCCTAGACAGAAAGAAGGCGGCCATTGGAGGCCGCCTTTTTCATGTGTTGCACGGGGGGGCAGGGATCAGCCGACAGCGCGGTTGCCGGGTTGAAAGCCGATCTGGCCGGAGGCGGTGAAGCGACCGTTGTCGGCGCGTTCGATCTTGCCCTCGCGCAAGAGCTGGCCAAAGCTGCGCAGCCCGTCTTCGCGGTTGAACTCGGTCCCGTCGACGCCGCGAACCTTGTTCATCAGCTGTGGGCGGGAGAAGTGATCGCGCCCTTCCACAAAGCTCATGTAGGCGGCAGCGGCTTCGAGCAGCTCGCCAAGTTCGACTGCGCCGGTTTCTTCGGCGTAGGCAGCAAAGCCGCCTTCGGTGGCGCTGGTTGCCGGGGCGTCTTCGGTCAGGATCGCAGCGGAGACCCGGCGCGGGCGTACCGGTGCTGCTGGGGCGGCACTGCTGTCGTCGATGCGCTGCTCCTGTACCAGTTTCAGCGGTGCCGGGCGGCTGGCGGGTTTGGCGGGGCGCTGGTCGGCGCCGCTGCGGCCCTCACCGCTGGAGGTTGGGCGGGCATCGGGGCGGCGCGGGCGCACCACGCTGGCCAGATCATCGCGGTAGACCTGCGCGTCATCCTTGTTTTCCAAGGCGCCACCAGCGCTGCGTTCGGTGGAGGCCGCGGCCATCACGGCGCGCAGCTGGCTGTAGGTTTCGCGCGAGGTGCTGTTTTCGGGGTCTTCCAGACGTTCGTCGGCGGCGGCCATCAGGCGGGCGATATCGCCGTCGGCGGTGCTGGTGGCGCCGCGTTTGGGGCCCGGTTGCGGCGCCACGGATGCGGCGGCCTCCTCCGGGGTGCTGATGGATTGGGGGGCCTCTGTCAGCTGCGCAGGGTGCTGGCGCGTTGCCGTGTCGTCGGGCTGCGGCTCAGCGCTGTCATCTTCGTCGTCATAGGCCGCCTGCGTATCTGAGATATCATCGATATCGTCAGCACCGAGCAATTCCGCCTCCACCGCGGCGAGTTCGGCCAGCAGTTCGGCCTCGTCATCGGGGGACAGGCTGCTGTCGGCGGCAGGTTCTGGCGCGGGTGTGCTGGTCTGAGGTTCCGGGGCGGCGGTGCTGTCGGCCGCTGGGGCGCTGGCCTCTTCATCGACCGCTTCCAGCGTGCCGCTGGCCATGGCGCCTTCGATCTCGCGACGCTTGACGCGCAGCACGCGGCCCCGCTTGCGCGGCGTTTCGGGTTTTGCGGGTTCGGCCGCGTCAGCTGTGACCTCAGTCTCTTCGGTCTCTTCGGGCTGGGAGTTTGCAGCGGGCGTATCGCTGTCCTGTTCGGCGGCGATATCATCCAGACCGTTCAGATCATCGCTGGTCTCTTCGTCTGAGGTGTCATCCTCAGCCTCGGCTGTGCTGCTGTCGGCGAAGAACGCCTCAGCGCCTTCGGGCACGTTGGGGATGGCCGAGCGTGTCAGAGGCGTCAGTGTCTGTTCCAAGGTCAAGGCGGTTCAGCGCCTCGGCGATATCGGCGTCGCTGTCGGCATCGGCGGTTTCTGTGGGGGTCTCGTCCGCGCTCTCTGCATCCACCGCATCGTGATCGGCGGAGAGCGCATTGGTGATGTCTTTCACCGCGTCTTCACGCGCCTGTTCGGCGTGCTGATCTTCGGTGAACTCCTCCGTTGGGGTCTTGGCGACAACCGCGCGAATGCGGCGCAGCTTGGCGGCGATGCTTTCGGCGGAGCTGTCAGTCTCGGCCTGAGCGGGATCGGCCTGGACCGTCTCGGGCTCCACGGTCTCGGCTACAGCCGTATCGAGCCGGCGCGGCGACGGGTGTGGAGGGCGCAGTCTGTTGCACAGGCTGCAGCGGTACCTCTGCCACTTGAACTGGGGCCTCGGCGGCGGGCTGGATCTGCGGCGCGGCAGGCGCGGCTTCAACGCGTCTGGCGGTTGGCTCAACCGGGTCTGCGGCGGTGACCGGAGCCGCAGTCGGGGAGGCGAGGGCGCTGGGAACGCGGTGCTGCGGAGCATCACCTGCGGGCTGTGTTGGCGTTTCGGCGGCGGGGCTGGTCAGGGTGGCGGCGCGCAGGTGGATGCCTTCGGCGCTGGTGCGGGCCTCGACCTGGCGGGCAACCTCACGCTGGGCAATCCGGGCCAGCATCTCGGCGTCCGGCTGTGGCGGTTCTGCCCCGAAATAACGGTCATCGGAGGCGAGATCGCGAAAATACTCCGCAATCGCCTTCATGGTGCCAAATGAATCGTCGAACCCTTCCAATGTGCAGGAAAAAGTCCCGTAGGAGACTGTCAAAACCTTGTTGTTCTGTACCATCGGATAGGTGTCCTCGCCAAAGTCATTGCCGCTTACGTTGCTGGCGCAGAGGGTCAAATTGCGCCCGAATCCGTGCAATTGATCGTATCATTTTGTGTTCAGATTGTGGTCTGTTTCCTTTTCTGCGAGTAATCCCGGTATGAAAGAGCTGATTGTTGAGCGGGTTGAGCCGGTGACGCTGGTTGGCGCCGGGGTGCTGGGACCGGATGATCTGGAGGTGGCGCTGGCGTTGGCTCCGGTGCTGGTTGCGGCGGATGGCGGGGCGGCGCATGCGCTGGCAGCGGGGCATCGCCCGGTTGCGGTGATTGGCGATCTGGATTCGCTGGCGGCGGAAGTGCAGGCGGATCTGTCGCCGGGGTCGCTGCATCATGTGACCGAACAGACCTCTACGGATTTCGACAAGGCGCTGCGGATGATCGGCGCTCCGGTGGTGCTGGGGGTTGGATTTTTGGGCGGGCGGATCGACCATCAGCTGGCCGGGTTCAATACGCTGGTGCAGCCACATCCCAGTCCCTGCGTGCTGCTTGGCCCGCAGGAGGTGGTGTTTCATCTGCGCGGTGAGACTGCGCTGCCGCTGACGGCGGGGGAGGTGGTGTCGCTGTTTCCGATTCAGCAGGTCACCGGCTGGTCGGAGGGGCTGGCCTGGCCCATTGAGGGCTTGCAGCTGGATCCGATGGCGCGGATCGGGACTTCCAACCGGGCGACGGGGCCGGTGCGGCTCAGGGCGGATGGGCCGGGGATGCTGGTGATCTTGCCGCGGGCGCGGCTGGCGGATGTTGTCGCCGCGTTACGGGCGCAGGGGTGAAAGTCTGACAGGCAGCGCCGGTCAGACCGCTGGCTGCTCGGGCGCGAGGGGCGGGTCCTCGAGCAGCAGCGCAGCCTTGTCGGCGGCCGCCTTTTGTAACTGGATCTGGCGTTCGCGCAGGATCACGAAGAGACCGGCGGCGATGGTGATCAGGATGCCGATCGCGGCGAGGCCGTTCGGCAGCTCGTCAAAGATCCATAGACCAATCAAAGCGGCAACCGGAATTTCCAGATATTGCATTGAGGCCAGGGTGGCAGCGGGCGCGTAGCGCAGGCTCCATGTCATCAGCAGATGCGCGGCGGTGCCCAGCAGACCGATTGCGGCCAGAAGGCCCCATTGCTCAGCGTTTGGTGTGATCAGCGCCAGCACGGGAAGATCCGCGATCTGGCCCAGTAGCAGCACGGGGGCCAGCAGCACGCAGGCCATGGTGCCGGAGACCGCCTGCAGGCCCACGGGATCGGTATCCTTGGCGATCTGGCGGGTGACCAGCATGAAAAGCGCAAAGATCACCGCCACCATCAGTGGCCAGAGCGCGTGCCAGCCGACAGCCACAAAGCTGGGCTGGATCACCAGAAGCGTGCCCGCAAAGCCGACAATGCAGGCCAGAAGACGGATCATGCCCACCTCTTCGCCCAGCACATATTTGCCAAGGAGCAGCATGATGAACGGCATCACAAAGGCAATCGCCACCGCGTCCGCAAGGGGCAGGTGTTTCAGTCCGGTGAACATGGCGCCGATGCCTGCGATATGCAGCAGCGTGCGCACAAAGGTGAGGCGCAACACGCGGCCCTGCATCCGCCAGATCCTGCCCGTCGCCCAGATCAGCGGGGCGAGCAGCAGAACCTGAGCAGCAAAGCGGACAAACAACAGTTGGCCAAGAGGGATATGCGCCCCCAGCAGTTTGGCCACCGCATCCCCCATCGGGGCGGTGACGCAGAAACCAAGCATCAAAAGGATGCCGAGAGAGGGGCGATCATGGGTCATGCGGCCACGCTAGGCGCGGGCGCATGGGGATGCAAGCAGAGGTTGCGATTTGGATCTGGCGGGATGCGTCAGGTGTACGCTGCACAGCCCGCCAGAACGAGCTTTCGGGACTTCAGCAGTTCGGCACGTTCACCGCGAGGCCGCCGAGCGAGGTTTCCTTGTACTTGTCATGCATGTCCTCGCCGGTCTGGCGCATGGTCTCGATACAGGCATCCAGCGGCACGAAGTGCTGGCCGTCACCGCGCAGGGCAAGCGAGGCTGCAGAAACCGCCTTGATCGCTGCCAATCCGTTGCGTTCGATACAGGGCACCTGCACCAGGCCCTTCACGGGGTCGCAGGTCATGCCCAGGTGATGTTCCAGCGCGATCTCGGCGGCGTTTTCCACCTGTTCGGGCGTGCCGCCCATCACTGCGCAGAGGCCTGCGGCGGACATCGCAGCGGCAGAGCCGACCTCGGCCTGGCAGCCTGCCTCAGCACCCGAAATGGACGCATTGTATTTCACCAGACCCGCGATGGCGGCGGCGGTCAGCAGGAAATCCTCGACATGGCTCTCAGACGCGCCCGGCACATGATCGAGATAGTAGCGGATCACCGCCGGCAGGGTGCCTGCGGCGCCATTGGTCGGGGCGGTGACCACCTGACCGCCAGCGGCGTTTTCCTCGTTCACCGCCATTGCATAGACGCTCATCCAGTCATTGATGGTGTGGGGCGCGTTGATGTTCATGCCACGTTCGGCCTGCAAGGCATCGTGGATCCCCTTGGCGCGGCGGCGCACATTCAGGCCGCCGGGCAGGATGCCGTCGCGTTCCAGACCCCGGTTGATGCAATCATTCATCACCTGCCAGATGCGGGCGGTGCCTTTGGCGAGGCTGACCTCGCAGCCGCGCGCGATCTCATTGGCGCGTTTCATGCTGGCAATGGATTTGCCGCTGGCCTTGGCCATGTCCAGCATTTCGGCCGCGGACTTAAAGGGGTAGGGCACCGGCTCGCCTTCGTCTGTCGCCTTGCCAGCGGCCAATTCTTCCTCCGTGAGGACAAAGCCGCCACCGATGGAGTAATAGACCTGCCGCAGGATCACGTCGCCCTGCGCATCGGTGGCCATCAGGATCATGCCGTTGGCATGACCGGGCAGGGCGTGATCATAGTCGAAGATCATATCCGCCTTGGGGTCGAAATGCAGCGCGCCGAGACCTTCGGGGTGCATGGTGTGGGTCTTATCCAACTCAGCGAGGAAGGCGGTCGCCTTCTCATCATCATAGTCGTGGGCGACAAACCCGCCGAGGCCGAGAATGGTGGCGCGGTCGGTGGCATGGCCAACGCCGGTAAAGGCGAGCGAGCCGTGCAGAGAGGCGCGCAGACCGTGGAATTCAAACGGCGAGGCGCGCATCAGGTCCAGGAACTTTGCTGCGGCCACCATCGGCCCCATTGTATGCGAGGACGAGGGGCCAATGCCCACTTTGAACATGTCGAAAACGGAGAGGAACATTAGGTGGCTGATCCTTCTGAGGGATTTGCGTAGGATGGCTGGGTAAAGGGGGCCGGGCCGAGGCCTTCGGCCTCGCAGGCCACGGTCACGGCAGTGCGGCTTTCCAGCCCGGCGCAGAGACGCTGCAGGCTGGGGTAATGTGCCAGAGTGAACCAGGATCGGTCGGCCTGCGCCGGATAGAGCGCCATCCAGCGTATCTGGCAGGCCAGATAATAGTCCAACACTGAAGGTTGCAGCGCACCAAACCATGAGGGGCGGGCCGCGGCGGCCTGATCAAGGTTGGTGAGATGCTGATGCAGACGCTGACGCAGCACCTGTTGCAGCTGGGATTGCTGATCGGCGTCCGGGCCGATGTATTTCTTCGGATAAAACAGCATTCGCAGATCGGCGTGCAGCGTATTGGACGCAAAGAACAGCCACTTCAGGAAGGCTGCGCGCTCTGGGCTGCCAGGGGGCGGGGCCATTGCGCTGTGCCGTTCGGACAGCCACAACAGAATGGCGGCAGTTTCAAATACGGGTCCGTCCGGGGTTTCCAGCACCGGGATCAGCCCGTTCGGGTTCAGCGCCCGGTATTCCGCGCTGGTCTGCGCCTTGGCCCTGCGATCAACCAGTACGCATTCATAAGGCTGGCCAAGCTCCTCCAGCACCAGCCGGATGACCAGCGAGGCGTTATCGGGAGCGTAATGGAGGCGGTAGCTGTTCATCATGGAACCATTCTAAGCTGTCTGCAGGCGTTGGTAACGCCCGTTTCCGACGTTTCCAATAGGAAACACGCAGTTTGCGCAAACCTTCCGGCAGGGTCGCAAGTGGAGGCTTGGTGTACGGAATGAAATGCTTATGCTCCGGTTGTGAGAGGCAGCGCCGCTGCCGAGCCAGACGGAGTGACTGGATGTCCCGCCCTTCATTTGACGATCTCAACGACTGCCAGAAGCTGCTGTTTGGAAATGGGGTTGGGCCCTACTGGCTGCCGGAGCGGATGCGAGAGTTGATTACCGAGACAGCCAGCTGGTTTTTTTGCGATGCCAGCTGGCGGCACCATGATTTTGGCTATGCTGTCGGCGGCGACCGCTGGGACCGGGCGCGCTGCGACTGGAAGTTCTTTGTTGCGATGCTGCATGACGCGGTAACGCAGCGCTGGCCATGGGCGCTGGTGACGGTGCCAACGGCAGTATTGCTGAGTGTTCTCTTCTATCTGGCGGTGCGACTGGGTGGCCAGTTTGGAGCTTTTGATTACCGCGAAGACTATGCCACGCTGGCAGAGATCCTTGCCGAGTGAGGCACTTGCAGTGGCGCGATGTGGCGATCTGACGCCGGGTCTCGGCAGGCATCCGGTCAACGAGGCTGGTGCAGACCCACGTGGCCGCGCTGCGGTTTCGCAGCACTGGTGCTATGGGCAACTCGCGCAGCGCCCCCTCGCGTCTGTTGGCAACAATGCGTATAACACATTGAGAACACGTCAATGCAGTCTCATGGAGTCGCGGTCATGACCGGAGAATTATCCCCCATCGACAAGGCCAAATTTGTTGCCGCCAAACGTGCGGCGGAGATGGTTGAGGATGGCATGCGGGTAGGGCTGGGCACAGGCTCCACAGCCGCCTGGCTGGTGCGCTGTCTGGGTGAGATGGTGCAGAACGACGGTCTGCGGATCAAAGGCGTGCCGACCTCCACCCGCACGGCGGAGTTGGCCCGCGATGTGGGGATCGAGATCCTGACACTGGATGAGGCGAAGTGGCTGGATCTGACAATTGACGGCGCTGATGAATTCGACCGCGATCTGAACCTGATCAAGGGCGGCGGCGGGGCGCTGCTGCAGGAGAAGATTGTCGCCACCGCCTCTGACCGGATGGTGGTGATTGCCGACAAGGCCAAGGAGGTCGAGAGCCTTGGGGCGTTTCCCCTGCCGGTGGAGGTGATCCCCTTTGGCTGGCAGACCACGCAGGCGCTGCTGGAGGAGACTTTGGTGGCGATGGAGGTCATGGGCCGGAAGACGACGCTGCGGATGAACGGGGATGCGGCGCTGGTGACGGATGAGGGAAACCATATTCTGGATCTGCACCTCAATCGCATTGGCAATGTGCGGCAGATGGCGCTGGTGCTGAACCAGATCCCGGGCGTGGTTGAGAATGGTCTGTTCATCGACATCTGCGACACCGTTGTGGTGGGTTACGGCGATGGCAAGGTTGAGGTGCGCGACATCAATGAGGGCACGGTGGAGACCGACCGACTTGATTTTGTGGAGACCGAGAACCTGTTTACCGATCTGAGTGACTGAGGCGAGACGAATGAGGCTCGTCGACTGGACCTTTCTTGAGATACTGCTGTATTTGGGTCCATATGATGACAAAGTTCTCTCAAATCAGGCCTGCTGTATCTACCGATGACCCTTCGCAGACGCATGAGCCGGTTTCGCTGTCGGTGAAGCTGCGCGTGCCGGTGAAACTGCTTTTGCTGTTCTCACTTGCACTGCTCCTGATTGAGGTGGCGCAAAAATTCGACTGGTGGGGATTGGATCAGAGCGGGTATGAGGTCCCTTACATAGGACCTTTGACCTACATAAATATCGTATTGTTTTGGTGCGTTATATCGAGCGGCCTGACTCTCAGCTGGGCGGAGGTTTCCTCAAAAGGAATTGCTACACGCAGGGTCTTGCGTTCATCCTCCTCTACGATCCCCTGGTCCAGAGTTGTTGCTGTTCAGGAAAAGCCTGTAGCTCTGCGCTTGTTCCCCTCCGCACCCTACCGGTACGCGTGGATCCTTGTGCGTCTGGAAGACGGTGCATTGACCAGACTGCGATGCCCGCTGGAAAACGGCGATGCAAAAGAAACGCGACGGTTTCAGGACGCGTTCGCGTCGTATTGGCCGGATTTGCCCTCGCCGGATGCCAAGGCGGCTTTAGGCTAGACCGGTTGTTGCGATCGCCCCGGTGCTCTTCACGCGGTTTTCACGGTTTCGCGAGTACACCGCCCTCAGGCATTATAAACCGCGCAGCGCACCCCCACCTGCGAGACTGGCAATTCCTTCTGCGCTATGTGATACCTCGCGCAAGACATCAGAAAGGCGACGAACATGAGCTTTGACTACGATCTCTTTGTTATCGGCGGCGGCTCCGGTGGGGTGCGTGCCGCGCGGGTGGCAGCACAGCGCGGCGTCAAGGTCGCCCTGGCGGAGGAGGACCGCTACGGCGGCACCTGCGTGATCCGGGGATGTGTGCCGAAAAAGCTGATGGTCTTCGCCAGCGAATACGCAGGTATGGTTGAGGATGCGCAGGCCTATGGCTGGGATCTGTCCCCCGGCAGCTTTGACTGGGACCGCTTCAAGACCAAGTTGCACGCCGAGCTGGACCGGTTGGAAGGCATCTATCGCGGCATTCTGAAGAACAATTCGGTTGAGACCTTTGATCAGCGCGCCAAACTGGCGGATGCCCATACGGTTGAGCTGGCAGACGGCACCCGCAAGACCGCGAAACATATCCTGATCGCAACCGGCGGCTGGCCGGTGACGCCGGAGTTCCCCGGCTCCGAACTGGCCATCACCTCCAATGAGATCTTCCATCTGGAAAAACTGCCCGAGACCATGCTGATTGTCGGCGGTGGATATATCGCCTGCGAATTTGCGGGCATCATGAACGGGTTGGGGGTCAAGACCACGCAGTATTATCGCGGCGCGCAGATCCTGCGGGGGTTCGACGATGAGGCGCGCGGGCTGATCTCTGAGGAGATGTGCCAGTCCGGTGTCGATCTGCATCTGGGCACCAATGTGCTGGAGATGCGCAAAGAAGGCGACAAGATCTGGGTGAAGGCCACCAATGGCGATGAGACGCTGTTCGATCAGGTGATGTTCGCCACCGGTCGCAGCCCCAATGCCGACGGCCTTGGACTTGAGGAACTGGATATTGAGCGCGACCGCGCCGGGGCCATCGTGGTGGATGAGTACAGCCAGACCGGCGTGCCGTCGGTCTATGCCGTCGGGGATGTGACCAACCGCGTGAACCTGACACCGGTGGCCATTCGCGAGGGCATGGCCTTTGTTGAGACGGTGTTTGCGGGCAACCCGACCAGCCCTGATCACGACCTGATCCCGACCGCGATCTTTACCCAGCCGGAAATGGGCACTGTTGGCCTCAGCGAGGAAGCGGCGGCGGAGCAGGAAGAGATCGAGGTCTATGCGACTTCCTTCAAGCCGATGCAGCAGGCCTTTGCCGGGCGGGCACAGCGGGTGCTGATGAAGCTCATCGTCTCCAAGGCGACGCGCAAGGTGCTGGGATGTCATATTGTCGCTCCGGGAGCGGGTGAAATGATCCAGCTGGCAGGCATCGCCGTAAAAATGGGTGCAACAAAAGAAGACTTTGATCGCACCGTGGCGGTGCATCCGACGATGTCGGAAGAGCTGGTCACGATGAAGACACCGGTGCGGACGGCTTGATTTTTCAGGCAGAAACCACAGGTAGGAACAACAAGCCGCGATGGGCGGTGAGATAGGGATTGGACACATATGGCGGGCAATAACGGTGGCCCCTGGGGGGGCGGCGGCTCTTCTGGCGGCTCAGGCAACAGAGGCAACAACCAAGGCGGCGATGACAATCGTGGGGGCGGACGCCGTCCTGATGATGGTCAGATCCCCGAGATCGACGAGCTGGTCAAAAAAGGCCAGGAACAGCTGCGCGTCCTGATGGGCGGCCGCGGTGGTGGCACAGGCGGCGGTGGTCGCGGTGGCGCTGGTGGCGGCGGCGGTGGTCCGCAGCTGACCAAGGGCACCGTGGCGCTGGCTGCGCTGGCGGCTGTCGGCTTCTGGGCCTTTGCAAGTTTCTACACCGTGAAGCCGGAAGAACAGTCGGTTGAGCTGTTCCTCGGGGAGTATTCCTCCACCGGTCAGCCGGGCCTGAACTTTGCGCCCTGGCCGCTGGTGACCAAGGAAATTCTGCCGGTGACCCGCGAACAGACCGAGGATATCGGTGTGGGCGGTGGTCGTGGCTCTGAGGCCGGGCTGATGCTGACCGGCGACGAGAACATCGTCGATATCGATTTCCAGGTGGTCTGGAATATCAATGATCCGGCGAAATTCCTGTTCAACCTGCGCGATGCCCGCACCACCATCCGCGCGGTGTCTGAATCCGCGATGCGCGAGATTATCGCCCAGTCCGAGTTGGCACCGATCCTGAACCGGGACCGTGGCGCGATTGCCTCGCGTCTGCAGGATCTGATCCAGTTCACGCTGGATGACTACGACAGCGGCATCAACATTATCCGCGTGAACTTTGACAAGGCGGATCCGCTGCAGCCTCGGTTATTGCGGCGTTCCGCGATGTTCAAGCGGCTGAGCAGGAACGCGACCGGCGTCAGAACGAAGCCGACGCCTATGCCAACAACGCGCTGGCCGAGGCCCGCGGTCAGGCGGCTGAGCTGCTGGAAAAAGCTGAAGGCTACCGCGCCCGCGTCGTGAACGAAGCGCAGGGTGAAGCCAGCCGTTTCTCTGCGGTTCTGACCGAATACGAAAAGGCCCCCGACGTGACCCGCAAGCGTCTCTATCTGGAGACGATGGAAGAGGTACTGGGCCGCGTCGACAAGATCATCCTGGATGAGCAATCCGGCGAAGGTCAGGGCGTCGTTCCCTATCTGCCTCTGAATGAACTGCGCCGTGGAGGTAGCAACTGATGCGTAAATCGACCCTTTTGCTGCCCGCACTGGTGATTATCGCCATCACCGCGCTGTCGTCGGTGTTTATCGTGGATGAGCGCGAAAAGGCGCTGGTTCTGCAGTTTGGCCGCGTGGTTTCCGTCAAGGAAGAGCCGGGTTTGGCGTTTAAAATTCCGCTCATTCAGGAGGTTGTGCGTTACGACGACCGTATCCTGAGCCGTGACATCGATCCGCTGGAAATCACCCCGTCGGATGATCGCCGTCTGGTGGTTGACGCCTTTGCTCGGTATCGGATCACTGATGTGAACCGGTTCCGTCAGGCCGTTGGTGGCGGCGGTATCACCGCTGCTGAGAGCCGTCTGGATTCGATCTTGCGTGCGCAAACCCGCGAAATCCTCGGCTCTGTCAGCTCCAACGACATTCTGTCGTCGGACCGGGCGGCGCTGATGCTGCGGATCCGTAACGGCGCCATCGCTGATGCCCGGGCACTGGGGATTACCATCATCGACGTTCGCCTGAAGCGGACCGACCTGCCGTCTGAGAACCTCGATGCGACTTTTGAGCGGATGCGGGCCGAGCGTGTCCGCGAAGCCACCGATGAGCGGGCCCGTGGTAACGAGGCCGCACAGCGGATCCGGGCGCAGGCCGACCGGACCGTGGTTGAGCTGGTCTCCGAGGCGCAGCGCGAGGCGGAGATCATTCGTGGTGAAGCCGATGCTGAACGTAACGGTATCTTTGCGCAGGCCTATGGTGCGGATCCTGAGTTCTTTGAATTCTATCGCTCGCTCAACGCCTATGCCGCGTCATTGCAGGCCGGGAATTCCACCATGGTGCTTTCGCCGGACAATGAGTTTTTCAACTATCTGAAATCCTCCAACGGCAAGCCTGCGGCAGCTGCCCAACAATGATCACCGGTGCAGAGATTCTGCGCATGAGTGTGAGAGAACAGAGAAGGGGGCTGGCCGTTGGGTCGGCCCCTTTTTCGTCCGGCTTTTCCTGAGTGTGTTCCCCTGCGGAAGCTCACCGGGTTTCACTTCGAATTGAATACGTGCAACATTCGTTGTGACCGTTTTTGAAAAGACTACATTACAGCCCATGATCCGCTGCGGACCCAGAGGTGCATGCCCGTGCAGGCCCCGCCGCAGAAGATGGAATTTGGCGACAACTAAGGAGTAGTTTCGTGCAGCCACAGGCAATGAAAAATACAATCAGCAGCGCTCGCGCCGCTGCGCGCCAGCCCGCGCGCCAGACGACGCAGTGGCGCCTGCTCTGGCTGGCCATGATCAGCACCCTGATGGTGCTGGCGCAGGTGGCCATCGCGCAGGCCCGCCCCGAGAGCCTGGCGCCGCTGGCCGATAAGGTCAGCCGGGCGGTGGTGAATATCACGACGACAACCGTCGTCGAGGGGCGGTCCGGTCCGCAGGGTATCGTCCCCGAAGGCTCGCCTTTTGAAGATTTCTTCCGCGAGTTTCAGGACCGCAATGGTGGTCAGGGTGACCGCCCGCGCCGGTCTTCGGCGCTTGGCTCCGGTTTTGTGATTTCGGAAGACGGCTATATCGTCACCAACAACCACGTGATCGAAGAAGCCGATGAGATCGAGATCGAATTCTTCCCCGGCGAAGGCCAGCTGGCGCAGCCGCTGCCAGCCAAGGTCGTGGGCACCGATCCCAACACCGATATCGCGCTTCTGAAGGTCGAAGCGCCGATGCCGCTGACTTTTGTCAAATTCGGTGACAGCGATCTGGCGCGTGTTGGCGACTGGGTGGTGGCGATGGGCAATCCGCTGGGGCAGGGGTTCTCTCTCTCGGCGGGCATCGTCTCCGCGCGCAACCGCGAGCTGTCGGGGTCCTATGATGATTACATCCAGACCGATGCGGCGATCAACCGGGGGAATTCCGGCGGGCCGCTGTTCAACATGGACGGCGAAGTTGTTGGTGTGAACACCGCCATCCTGTCGCCCAATGGTGGCTCCATCGGGATCGGGTTCTCCATGGCGTCCAATGTGGTCAGCAAGGTTGTGAACCAGCTGAAGGAATTCGGCGAAACCCGCCGTGGCTGGCTGGGTGTGCGCATTCAGGATGTGACCAAGGACGTCGCCGAGGCGATGGGTCTGGACAGCGCCAAGGGCGCGTTGGTCACCGATGTGCCGGAGGGCCCTGCCAAGGCAGCGGGTCTGCTGGCGGGTGACGTGATCCTGTCCTTTGACGGTGTGGATGTGAAAGACACCCGCGCGCTGGTGCGTCAGGTCGGCAATACCGAAGTGGGCAAAGCCGTGCGTGTGCGGGTCTTCCGCGAAGGCAAGACCGAGACGTTGCGAGTGACCCTGGGACGTCGCGAGGACGCGCAGCGCCAGAGCACCCCGGCCAGTGGCGATGACACCGCGCCTGACATGACCGAAAAGCAGCTGCTGGGTCTGACCGTCAGCCGTTTGAGCGAGGATCAGCGCAGTGAGCTGAACGTGCCTGATGGCATGGACGGTTTGGTGATCACCTCGGTGGATGAGACCTCGGAGGCCTGGGAAAAGGGCATGCGCGCCGGTGATCTGATCACTGAGGCAGGTCAGCAGAAACTGACCTCGATCAGCGAGCTGGAAGCGCGTATCGACGAAGCGAAAGAAGCTGGTCGCAAATCGCTGCTATTGCTGGTGCGTCGCGCAGGGGAGCCACGTTTTGTGGCGCTGAACCTGTCTGAGTGACCTTTCGCTGCGGGCTGCTGCAAACAGTGGCCCGCTGCTGATGCGGTGCCTCGCTGCGCAGTCTCGAAACGCTGACGCAGGGGGGATATCGAGAGAGATCGCAAGACAAAAGGGCCGGGCAGGGATGCTCGGCCCTTTTGCGTGGATCACAACAGGGTGGCGAAATTGCCCCCAGCCCTTGGTCCGGCGCGTCACGGACTCGCGTCGGCGGAAGATGTCTGCACATAGGTCCAACGACCCCAGGCACCTCCCGGCACCGTCTGTTCGATCCAACGAGCTGTCCTTAGGTTTCCGCCGCCCCAGATGGCGCAGATGGTCCCCGGTGTGCGCCCGGCGGATGTCCCGGGTCCCGTCGAGCCATGTGCCGTGACACATGGCTCTTGATGGTACAGGCTGCCGTTGGGATGGAACGGATAACGACGGCCTGACACGAGCATGCCCCTAAGCCACGCGGTGGTCTGTAACCCAGTTCACAATTGAGTAAGATTATCGAGATGTGGTCCTGCGCGGCGGTCGGCGCCTGATCCGGGATCGGGGCTGGGGAACGCAGGGCGCGTCAGCCGATGTCGGGGTCGGCCAATAGTTTCAGCGCGGCCCGGTCGCGGATGGTCAGGCCACCACGGCTGATGTCAATCACGTCACTGCGTTTCCATTGCGACAGGGTTTTTGACACTGCTTCGCGCGTGGCACCGACAAATTCCGCAAGTTCGCTCTGCGACAGTGACAAACGTCCGTCTCTGCCCTCGGTGGTCAGATACAGCAGCTTGCGGGCCAGCCGCACAGGCATCGGCAGAAAGACCTGTTCACTGTATTGGGTGTTCATCCAGCGCATCCGTTGGCCCGCCAGCCGCAGCAGATCCCCGGCCAGCGCGGGGTGGTGTTGCAGCTTTGCGAGCACATCGCCGCTGCGCAGGCGGCGCAGGCGGCTGGGTTCCAGCGCCGTTGCGGTCGCAGTGCGCGGCCCGGGATCAAACAACGCGATCTCGCCAAAGACGGCGCCGGGGCGCATGATGTCCAGCGACAATTTGCGCCCGGCTGAGGAAAGAGTGGAGAACTCCACCGCGCCACTGACAATGGCATAGAGTGCGTCGCCCTCATCGCCCTGCTCAAACAGCTCTTCACCGGCCTGCAGCAGCACTTCGCTGGCCTGACTGTCGAGCATTTCCAGCAAGCGGTCAGAGGCACCGGAGAGAAAGCCGCGATCAGGCAGCAGCCATTTGCGCCGCGCAGCGGAGCGCGCGCTGCCGGAGCCTGTGGTGCTGCCGGTGGTGGTGCCGGAGCGGGGCAGAGCGCCGGGGGCAGGCGGCAGCGGGCTCATGCCGGGCCTGCGACGATGGCGGGAGGGCGATGGAGATCTGTCTCAGGTTTCAACGGCAACCAACCCCAGTTTGCGGGCGCTGAGCAGCGACAGTTGATCATTGTCGAACCCGTCCTGTTTCTGAAATTTGCGGACGGAGGCGCGGGTGGCACTGTCCAGCTGGCCGGTGATCTCCCCGGTGTAGAGGCCGCGTACCGCCAGCGCACGTTGCAAAGACCCGACAAGTTGCGGAGTCATATCCACCGGGCAGGGCGTTTCAAACCAGCTTTCGCGGCGGGGGCGCACGATTTCCTGACGGGTTTCACGGCGAAAGCGGGCCGGTGCAATCACCCGCCCGTCCGGCGCGGTCCTCGCTGGGCGGGTCATCACCTGAACGGTGACAGTCTCGATTACGGCAGGTGTGGTATGGGTGGCCCAGCAACTGCCGGGGGCCGCACCTGGCGGGGCGGCGGAGGCATTGCGGGAGACCTGGGTGCTGTTGCCACCTGCCGGAGGTTCCGCACAGGCGCTGAGCAGCAGCCCAGTCAGCACAAGCGAGACCAGGCGCAGGTTGGCCTGCCGCCAACGGCCGCGCCTGAAACAGGCCTGTCCCAGCCAGGGCCCGTGCGGGCGCAAGAGGTCAGCCATGAACAAAGTCCCCGTGACGAAACACCGTGGTGAAACGCCTGTGTCAAATTATCAGCAGCCGTGATGCCGCGATGGCCCGTCCGCATGGGCGCATCTGTCCTTAGGCTACCGCAATTCGGCCCCCGGCGCAAAGCCCCGTTGCCGCTGTACCGGGACCAGCGCGTCGAACGTCGCCACACGAAGGCCGGGAACGGCGTAAGTGGCGCTGGATGGGAGTCGCCAGAGCGCAGGAGTTTTGCTCAAGCCGCGGTTTCTGACTGGCGCGGTGGCCGGTGGTTGGCTACAACCTCGGACGCAACGCGAAAAAGGATGCAGCTGACGATGGCAAAGATCACTTATGTCGAACACAACGGTGCCGAACACGTTGTGGAGGTGGCCAACGGCCTGACCGTGATGGAAGGCGCGCGCGACAACAATATCCCCGGTATCGAGGCAGACTGCGGCGGTGCCTGCGCCTGTTCGACCTGCCACGTCTATGTCGATGCCGGTTGGGTGGAGAAGCTCCCCGCCAAGGATGACATGGAAGAGGACATGCTCGATTTCGCCTATGAGCCTGATCCTGCGCGCTCACGCCTGACCTGCCAGATCAAGGTGACGGATGATCTGAATGGTCTGGTGGTGCACATGCCCGAGAAACAGATCTGATGCTGTCGGGGTCTCAGGCGCGGCGGTCTCTGTCGCGCGCCTGGCCCCGGTTCATGCGCCGCGCAGCGCGGACCTTGCGTCGGTGGCGCGCTCGGCGTCAGTGGCGGTGTCACCAAACGCTCGGGTCACGTCGGGATCTGGGGCGTCGTCCTGTCGCTTGGCCTTGCTGGTGTCGGCGCGGGCGCGGACACGCTGTCGGCCCTGACAGACGCGCAGTTTGACGGACCCGTCACCCATTATCCGCATGGGGTCTTGGAGGATCGTATTGAGTATTCTGCGATGGTGCTGCAGGACAGCCATGGGCGCCGCCATCGCATCGACCTGCCTGCCGGTGGCGCGGTCTTTGAGGATTTGGCCCCGCGCCTATGGGATGTGACCGGAGATGGCCTGCCGGAGGCGGTGGTTGTCGAAAGCGATCCGCAGGCTGGCGCACAGCTGGCAATCTATGGGCTGCGCGGCGGGGCAGTGCGTAAGATCGCGGCAACGCCGTATATCGGCACCCGGTTCCGCTGGCTTGCGCCGGTTGCCGCGGCCGATCTCGACGGCGACGGCCATATCGAGATCGCTTATATTGACCGCCCGCATCTGGCCAAAACCCTGAGGATCTGGCGCTACCGCAACGGGACGTTGCAGGAGGTGGCACAGCAGGCAGGGCTGACCAATCATCGCATCGGTGAGGATTTCATCACCTCCGGGCTGCGTGACTGCGGCGCGGGGCCTGAGCTGATCACGGTCGATGCCGATTGGACGCGCATTATGGCAACGTCGCTGGTGGACGGCTGAGCTGATCAGCCGCGACATTGGCGCATTTTCGCATCGGGACCAGCTGGCGGCAGGTTTGCGCTGCCTGGATCCCGCATAGCCGCCGGATAGGGGCGCGGCGGACGCCATCGCACCCATTGGTAAAGTTGCGCGTATTTTTTTCCCACGGCCTGAGCTGAGTGCCCGTTGCGTTGCAGGTTTGTTCACCACTTTGCCCGTAGTCTCTTGTCAAAGACACCTCCCGGGATGCTGCGGATTCGACCGGGGCGAACCGTGGTGGACCTCGTTTGTAAGCAGGAGACAGGCGCGTGACCTTTTCACCCTATGTGCTGGGCACCGGTATCGCCGGATGGAATTTCCTGGACCGGACCCGCGTCCAACAGCAGCAGATATTCGAGAAATCGCCGATCCTGGATCGGGCGGTGCAGGATTTCACCCAGAAGATTGAAGGGATCCAGAGCTCCGACCAGCTGTTGGACGACTATAACGTGCTGAAGGTCGCGCTGGGGGCCTTTGGCCTTGAAGAAGATATCAACAACCGTGCGTTCATCAAGAAGTTGCTGGATTCCGATCTGTCAGAGCCGACGTCATTCGCCAATCGCCTGAATGACAACCGCTATCTCGGTCTTGCGCAGACCTTTGGCTTTGGTGGTGAGACGGGGCCGCAGCTGCCCAGCTCCAGTGTTGAAAAACCCTATGCAAATGTCGCCAGCCCGGAAGATCTGTTGTCTAACCAGACCCTGCTCAATCAGGCGCTCGATGATTTCGGTCTGAAAAAATACGCAGGCAATGAGTTCTTTCTGATGCGGGTGCTGGAATCCGACACCACCGATCCTGCGTCGTTTGTGAACCGCTTGAGCGACAGCAAACTGGCCGATTTCGCCAATGCGTTTCAGTTCAATCAGCCACCTGAGTACACCAGCAGCATGGAGGCGCTGGTGGGGGAGTTCAATGCCATGAATGATGGCAATGGGCTTACCACTGCGGATGAGTTGTTGGAGAACAAGGACCTGCTGGCGGCGGTCGTTGAGAGCTTCGATCTGGAGTATACCAATACCATCTTCCTCAAGCGGATGCTGGAATCCAATCCTTACGATCCGAATTCGCCGGTGAACCAGCAGGAGGATCCGCGCTATCTGGCGATGTCGCGGGCCTTTGGCTTTGGCATTCCCGACATCAACAGCTTTACCAGCCCGGAGGAGCTGCTGGCGCAGCCTCAGCTGCTGGAGGATGCGCTGGAGCAATTCAACCTAAGCAACCCCGGTGAACAGTACATCCGGGACGTGCTGGAGTCGGATCTGTCCGATCCAAATTCCTTCGTGAATCAGCCCAGCAATCTTGCCTTTTACGATTTTGCCGAGGCCTTTCAGAATGAGTGGCCAAGCGCGCCCAGCCGGATGCAGGTGCTCGCCAATGAGGTGGGGGGCAAACTGGCTAAGCTATGAGCTGCCACAAGAGTTTGTCTTTGACTTCGACGCCTTTGAGGCGGGGCTTGATGTGTTCAACATCAGCGAGCGGGAGTTGGATTTTGACGTGATGATCAAGGCGTTCGAATCCGATCTTTCCTCTGAGATTTCATATGCAAACCTGCACCGCGATCCGAACCTCAAGGCGATGGCGCATGCTTTTGCCTTCAACCCGGGCGGCAGTGATCACACCTATCCGGCTGGCTTTGCACAGGAAATCGCGGATCTATACAAGGATCGGAACTTCGAAATCGCCATCGGGGAAAGTGATCCGAACATGCGCCTGGCGCTGTCGCTGGAGCGTGAGTTGCAATCAATCGCGGATGCCGGGGGCAGCGAAGATGCGCATTGGTTCGGGATTATCGGCTCGCCGCCGCTCAAATCCATGTTCGAGACGGCGCTTGGCCTGCCGCAGCGAGCTTTGGGCAGCTCGATGTCGACCGTCAGGTGAATGAGATGAAAGAGCGTGCGCAGACATCTTTTGGCACGACACATCCGGCTGATTTGCTGGAAACCGAGAAACTGGATGAGTTTCGTAACCGGTTTCTGCTGCTGAGCGGTCTGAACAGCGATCAGGCGGCAAATGGGTTCAGTGATCCGATCTTCACCCTGTTCCAATAGGGCTGATTGGGGGGGCGTATCTGTGACGGTGGCGCCGTTCGATATCGGGCGTGCATGCCTGACTGTTGGGGCGGCGTGTCGAAGCGACCAGCGTGGTATAGAGTTGGGTCTATACAAGTGTGCGCCTTATCTGGCTGTGGGTGCACAGATAAAATAATCTGCCACATGCGTCCTGACTCCGTGATTTTGATAGCTGCCCTAAACTTTGATAGATGCAATAAACAATGGTCGGCGCATGCAGAGCCAGATCTCAGTAAGCTTGGTCATACCTGTCTGAGCCATCAGACTTGATCACTTTGGACTGTCTCACATTGGGCTCCATCAGACTTGGCTGCCTAATATTGGGATGGACCAAACCGGCCGTGAATAATCTGAAGCTGGATTGCCTTGCGCCAGGCAATGATGAGCGTTGGATGTTTTCTGCGCCGCGTGCCCGAAATGGGCAGGAAAAGGACGCATGACTGCGCCGATCAGATTGAACGGGCAGAAGAGTGTGCGTACCAATGTGGACGAAAACCGGTGAAGCCCGCAGATCGACACGGACCGAGCGATCTGTCGTGGCTCATCGGCCAACCCCTGCTGGATCTGGGTCGGCTCAGGTCCGAGATTGCCGCCCGGCGCAGAGACCGCAGCGGAGGATCAAGGATCGGGGCTGCCCACCACATGGTCCCCGTCGATATCGCCAAGCGACGAAAACAAGGCGGCGGTATTGCTGACCCCCATCTTTTTCAGCAAGCGCGCCCGGTGCACCTCCACCGTGCGATAACTCAGGCCGAGGCTGCGGGCGATTTCCTTGCTGGTTTTGCCCTCGCAAAGCAGGGAGTAAACTTCCCGTTCACGCCGGGTCAGTGGCTGATAAGGGCGTGAGCGTGACAGGTCAGCGAAGCTCCAGACCGCGCGTGCCAAAGGATCCTCAGGGGTGAAACTGTGGCCACGCACCCGCACCCAGAACAGGCTGCCGTCCTTTCGCCGCATGACCCGTTCATCCCAATAGGGCGCCCCGGTCCCCAACGTATCGTCACCACGGCTGCGCAGATTCAAAAACTCCTCCTCGGACGGGTAGAGAAAGGCAAACAGTTGGTCCAGAAGGTCGTCCCGGGGATAGCCGAACATTTCGCAGAACCGCCGGTTGCAGTCCCTGAGCACCCGGTTTTCCGTGACGACGATCCCGACCGGCAGGAAATCATAGGCCAGCTGCATCAGGTCACGATCGGCAAAAAGCTGGTCGAGTGTTTCGGGGCTGGGGTGGGTCTGCGGGCGTTGGGCCGTCATCTGATCCTGCTGGTGCTCCTCGGGTGGCGATAAGGCTGCGCATACCTGCTGACACAGCATGAGCAGCGGGGGTTATGGCCATTGTTGCGGGAACCTTAGCGGAGGGAGAGCAGCGTGAAAACCGGCTGCGGGACGCGCGGGTGATCAGGACAGGTAGTAGTCCACCGGCTGCAGCGGCGGTGGCGCGTCCTGTCCCAGCTTCGGCGCCAGCGCCCGCTCTACCGTGCGACAGATCGCGTCCAGCGGCAGGCTGTTCACCGTCTCACCAAAGGGATGCGACAGCTCTTCGGTTACCTCGGCAAGGCCGAAGAACACATAGGCGACAATGCCCACAAATATCGGTGTCAGCCAGCCCGCGCCGTCAATCAGCGCAAAGGGCAGGAGCAGGCAGTAGAGATAGGTCGTGCGGAACACCAGCAGCGAATAGACATAGGGCAGTGGCGTGGTGGCGATGCGCTCACAGCCGGCCTGCGCCAGCGCGATGCTGGCGGTGCGCTCGGCCAATGCCTTGCGAGCGAAGCCATCGTCCGCACCAAGGGCAACCGTTGCGGCAAGAGCGTCCAATGCGGCGCAGGGGGCATGAGGGGATCCCGCAAAATCATCGCCTGCCCAACGGATTGCGGGGGTTGTGTCTGTCTCTTTGCGCAGATTGATGCGGTGCAGATGCAGGAACCCAAGGGCGAGCCGCAGGATTTGCGCCCGCCTGTCCGGGTCAGCAACGAAAAGGTCGACCTCGCGGCTGAGACTGCGCAGATCCGCAACCAGCTGGCCCCACAACCGCTGCAGCCCTCCCACCAGCGGTCATAGGCGGCGTTGTTGCGAAACCCCAGAAACAGCGAAAGCGCGATGCCAAACACGGCAAAGGGCGCCGCATTTGTATGGGGCAACGGCAGGACGTTGGCGTCGATCCACAAGACCAGCGCAGACAGGGCCGAGAGCCCGAGGATCCGGGGCAGAATGCGGGGCAGGACGGAACCGCGCACCGCAAACAGCAGCTGCATCAGTCCGGGTTTGTCGCGAAGGATCATCGGCGGTGGCTCCGAGGGAGGAAAAGGGGACAAATAGCAGCTGGCGCGTGGCTGGCAGATCCCTGCGCCGATTGTTGGCGCGGGCGTGGGCAGTGGCAGCTTAGACCGCAATCCAGCCTATCGCCTTGCAGAAAACGGCAGCTGGCAGGCGTTCGCGGCGGTTTTCTGTCGGATCTGCAAAGGTGCCCAGATAGTCTAGCCTTCAGGGATCAGATTGGCGGTGGTGCTGCCGGGCGCCATGCGCCCGGCCATGCCCAACTGTGTCGGGCTATTTTTGATTGGTCGTGAACAGGCGGGGGGGCCTGCTGCGCGGGTCCTATTTCAGCGCGCGCCAGCCGATATCACGGCGGAAGAACCCCTGCGGCCAGTCGATGCCATCGACCATCGCATAGGCGCGGTCGCGGGCCTCTTGCAGAGTGTCGCCGCGCGCCGTCACGTTCAGCACCCGGCCGCCAATCGCCAGTACCTTACCATCTTCGGCCTTGGTGCCCGCATGGAACGCCATATTGCTGCTGTCTTCGGGCAGGCCTTCTAGGCCTTTGATTTCAGACCCCTTTTCATAGGCGCCCGGGTAGCCTTCCGCCGCTATGACCACAGTGATCGCATGATCATCGGCCCAGTTTACCTGCGTTTCAGCCAGACGGCCCTCAGCGGCAGCCTGCATCAGGTCCAGCGCCTGCGCGCCGAGGCGCATCATCAGCACCTGACATTCCGGGTCACCAAAGCGCACGTTGTATTCCACCAGCCGGGGTTGCCCGTCCTTGATCATCAGGCCCGCATAGAGCACGCCCTGATAGGGCATGCCGCGTTCCGCCATCACCCGCATGGTTGGTTTCACGATCTCTTCCATCGCGCGGGCCTCGATCTCCGCTGACAAGACCGGCGCGGGCGAATAGGCGCCCATGCCGCCGGTGTTGGGGCCGGTGTCGCCCTCGCCGACGCGTTTGTGGTCCTGGGCGGAGCCGATGGCCAGCACGTCTTCGCCATCGACCAGCACAAAAAGGGAGGCCTCTTCGCCTTCCATGAATTCCTCGATCACCACCTCGGCACCGGCGCCGCCAAAGGCGCCACCGAACATATCGTCGATGGCGGCGATGGCCTCGGCCTCGGTCATGGCGATGATCACGCCTTTGCCCGCGGCCAGACCGTCAGCCTTGACCACCGTGGGGGCGCCGTGGTGGCGCACATGGGCCTTGGCGGCCTCGGCATCGGTGAAATGGCCATACCCGGCAGTGGGGGCGTTTGCCGCGTCGCAGATTTCCTTGGTAAAACTTTTGGAAGCTTCCAGCTTGGCCGCAGCCTCGGACGGGCCAAAGACCAAGAGCCCTGCGTCGCGGAGGCGGTCAGCCACACCGGCGGCCAGCGGCGCCTCCGGGCCGATGATCACGAAATCAATGGCGTTTTCCTCGGCGAAGGCCGCCACCGCCCCGCCATTGTCGATGTCGAGAGAGGCGCAGTCAGCGATCTGGGCAATGCCGGCGTTGCCCGGTGCCACGATCAGCTTGTCGCATTTGGGGTTCTGCATCACCGCCCAGGCCAAAGCATGTTCGCGCCCGCCGCTGCCGAGGATAAGGATGTTCATTGACGCGTTCTCCGATCTGCCTGAGCCCTATGACTCCCCAGCGCCAGCCGGGGCTTGCCTTGCTTGCCGCGGGTTCTATGCTGCGCGGACTTTCAAAACAAGAACTCAGTAGGTGCCTTTGCGCCGCAGGAGAGCAGCCCCGCCATGTCAGACCTGTTTGATGATCCAACCCCATCCGACCGGCCCGGGCAGAATGCCCCCGAATTCACCGTCTCGGAAATCTCAGGTGAGGTGAAGCGCACGCTGGAGGGCACTTTCGGCCGCATCCGGGTGAAGGGCGAGGTGGGCCGGGTGTTCAAGGCGCGCTCCGGGCATCTTTATTACGACATCAAGGATGACCGCTCCGTGCTGGCCTGCACCACGTGGAAGGGGCAGATCGCCAGCCTCTCCGTGGTGCCGGAAGAGGGGCTGGAGGTGGTTGTCACCGGTCGGCTGACAGCGTTTGGCGGGCAGTCGAAATACAATATGAACGTCGATGAGGTCGCGGTTGCCGGGCAGGGCGCGCTGATGGCGCTCCTGGAAAAGCGCAAGAAACAGCTGGAGGCGGAAGGCCTGTTTGCGCCGGAGCGTAAGAAGCCGCTGCCGTATCTGCCACAGATCATCGGGGTGGTGACCTCACCCTCGGGGGCGGTGATCCGCGATATCCTGCACCGGCTGCGCGACCGGTTCCCGCGCAAGGTGCTGGTCTGGCCGGTTGCGGTGCAGGGCGCCAACTGCGCGCCGGAGGTGGCCCGCGCCATTGAAGGCTTCAACCAGCTGACACCGGGGGGCGCGTTGCCACGACCGGATTTGATCATTGTGGCCCGTGGCGGGGGCTCGATTGAAGATCTGTGGGGCTTTAACGAGGAAATTGTCGCCCGGGCTGTCGCGAACAGCCAGATCCCGCTGATCTCAGCCGTGGGGCATGAGACGGATACCACGCTGATTGATTTTGTGTCGGATCGTCGCGCGCCGACCCCGACGGCGGCAGCAGAACTGGCGGTCCCGGTGCGGTTGGAACTGCTGGGCTGGACTGAGAATCAGGGGGCGCGGCTGGTGCGCTCTGCCGGGCAGGCGGTGCAGCAGCGACGGCAGCGGCTGAACGATCTTGCGCGCGCTCTGCCAAAGCCCGATACGCTATTGGAAACGCCGCGCCAGCGACTGGACCGGGTGTCTGAACGGCTGCCCGATGCGCTGATCCGGGGGGTGGAGCGTCGACGTCTGCGGCTGAGTGAGGCGGCGGCTGCGCTGCGGCCCAGCACGCTGCGTCAGCTGGTCACGGCCCGTCAGGATCGGCTGCGCAATCTCTCGTCACGGCTGACGCTGCGCCCGATCCAGCAGGATCTTACCCGCCAGCATGATCGTATCGGCCAGCTGGCGCAGCGGCTTGAAACCGTGCAGACACAGCGGCTGGACCGGCACCGGCAACGGCTGGATGCAACGGGCCGACAGCTGGAGATCCTCAGCTACAAGGCCACGCTTGAGCGTGGCTATGCCGTGGTGCGCAGCGATGACGGTGTCATCACCCGCGCGGCAGAGGCCACGACCCAGCCACGGTTGCGGATCGAATTTGCCGATGCAGAGATTGACGTGACGCCTGCGCAAGCAGCTGCCGGAGACGGGGCGATATCGCCAGCAAAGACACCCAGCGCGCCCAAATCAGAAGGGTCCAAAGCAGGGAAGCGCCAAAGCGACAAGGCGCCGTCAGATGATCAGGGGTCGCTGTTCTAAAGCGCTCTCGTCGCTGAGGTCACGCGAAAGCACCACATAGGCCACATCGATATGGGCACAGGGCCCGGCGCGTGGATCAGGGGGCGTGCATCGATGTCTGTCAGACGCCGATCTTGGGACCAAGGCAGAGCATGTCCTCGCCGATGTCTTCGGCCTCATACAGCTCGGTGGCCTCCGGGTCGCCGTCGAACTGCGCAATCAGCCCGTCGTCGCCTATTGAGAACTGCCAGCACTGCGGCGTGCCGATATCATCATAGATAAAACAGATCTGATCTGCCTCAGGGTACCATTCGCCGTCCTGGCATTGGCCGTCCAGAAACGACCAGATCACCCGGCGGTTTGGCAGATAGCGTTCAACCCCGTAGGGCACCCCATCAAAGCCGTAGAACAAAGTGCGGCCTTGGGTGTAGCGGTCGAACTGATCAGCGGTGAGCGGCGCGCCCGCCCAGACGGGGCGGCCCTCGGACACAGCGCCACAGAGCGCCGTCAATAGAATCAAACAGGGCAGTCGCATACGGCAACTGTGCCAGAGGGCTGCGGCTCTGGCCAATGTTTCCGTGAACCATGTCCGGCGAAAGTACAGGGCCCGTTCGACGGTCGGCTTTGCGACTGGCTTGCGCGGCGTCACCTTTGACCGGTGGCGGAGAGGCGGGCAACATCAGTCAGATACCGGCCAATTTAAGGCACGGCACGCAATGCAAGCACCGGCGCAGACCGCAGCTGCAACGAAGGGGAGAGCGACATGCCAGATTTTGGAAGCAGCCCGGTCGGGGATGTGTTGATTTTGGCGGCTGCGCTCTCGGCTCTTTTGTATCTCGGCCTGACTGCGCGGTCTCCCACAGCGCTGCGCAGCGTGACCAAGACGCTGGCGGTGCTTTTGCTGGCCGTTGCCGCATGGCTGGGGGGAGGGCCGCTGCTGCTGACCTTGGCGCTTGGCCTCTGCGCGGTTGGCGATTTCTGCCTGTCGCGCGACGGGGAAAGCGCGTTCATGGCTGGGGTGGGCGCCTTTGCGGCTGGCCATCTCGTCTATATTTTTCTGTTCCTCGGTCAGGAGAGCAGTGATCTCGCAAGGTTGGTCCAGCTGCCGCAACTGGTTGGCGTGCTGGTGCTGGCTGTGGCCGGGCTTGCCATGGCACGGCTGCTGGCGCCGCGGGCCGGTGCATTGAAGGGGCCAGTGCTCGCCTATGTGCCGATCATTCTCGGCATGGGGCTGGCGGCGCTGACCTTGCCGCTGGGCATTGGGCTGGCGGGTCTGGTGCTGGTGCTGCTTAGCGGCGGTGGCCTTCATGGCTTCTGATATCGTACTCGCGTTTGAGACCTTTGTGTTGGGCGAAGATCACCCGGCGCGGCGGATCACGCCTTATGTGGTCTGGCCGCTTTACTGGGGGGCGCAGGCGGGGTTTCTGCTGGCGTTTCTCTAGGTCGGGACCGGATTTGCATCGGTTGATGCGGCGAGGTGCTTTGCACTTGCCGCAAAACCGCATTAGGTGTCCGCGTAACAACTCGCACCGACCCAATCTGCGGAGACCGACATGGCGTTTTTCTCAAAACTGAAGGACCGGCTGTTCAAGTCGTCGAACAAGCTTGAGGAAGGGCTGGATGCCATCGTTGAGGAGGGCGCAGAGGATGTGGCCCCGCAACAGTCCGTACCGGAACAGACGCCCGAGGTGCCGCCGTCCACACCGCCGGTCGAGGCTCCAGTTGAACAGTCTGTCGAGGCCCCAGAGGCTGCGCCAGCGGAGGTGCCGTCTGAGATCCCCGTAGATGTGCCTGCTGAGATCCCGGTCCAGACGCCCGAACAATCGCCCCGCCCGGCGGAGCCCGTGACGAAACCGGCGGAGCCGATGGCGAAACCATCGATCAAGCCGACGGCGTTGCCGGACCCTGCTCCGGCAACGCCGGGGCTCTTGGGGCGTCTGATGGGGCGCGGCAAAGCGGATGAGCCGCGCCGGGCGCTGGATGATGACATGCTGGAGCAGCTGGAGGACCTTCTGGTCGGGGCAGATATGGGCGTTGATACCGCGCTGCGTGTCACCGCCAATATGGCTGAGGGTCGATTTGGCAAACGGCTGTCCACCCGCGAGATCAAGGAACTGCTGGCCGCAGAAGTGGCCCGGATCATGGAGCCGGTGGCCCGCCCGATGCCGATCTATGCAAAACGGCCGCAGGTGGTGCTGGTGGTGGGGGTCAACGGCTCCGGCAAGACCACCACGATCGGCAAGCTGGCCAGCCAGTTCAAAGCTGCGGGCAAGAAGGTGGTGATTGCCGCAGGCGACACCTTCCGCGCGGCAGCAGTGGAGCAGTTGCAGGTCTGGGGTGATCGGGCAGGGGTGCCGGTCCTGACCGCACCGGAGGGGTCTGATCCGGCCAGCCTTGCCTTTGATGCGATGACCCGCGCGCAGGAAGACGGCGCGGACCTTCTGATGATCGATACCGCCGGACGCCTGCAGAATCGCGCTGATCTGATGGAAGAACTGGCCAAAATCGTCCGCGTGATCCGCAAGAAGGACGAGACCGCGCCGCATAATACGCTGCTGGTGCTGGATGCGACCACTGGCCAGAACGCCCTCAATCAGGTGGAGACGTTCCAGAAGCTCGCAGATGTCTCCGGTCTGGTGATGACCAAGCTGGACGGCACCGCCAAGGGTGGCGTTCTGGTGGCATTGGCGGATCGCTTCGGCCTGCCGATCCACGCCATTGGTGTGGGTGAGCAAATCGACGATCTGGCGCCTTTCGATCCGGAAGAATTTGCAGCCGCTCTCACCGGTCTGGAACGTTCCTGACCAACGCCCGCCCGTGTTCTGGCTGAATATATCCTCCGGGGATCCGGGGGTGGTTAACTCCCGGTCATCTGTCCTGGTGCAAAGGTATTTCATTTGAGCGATTGGCTGATCTCGCTGGAAGGCACGGAGGCGGGGCATCATATGGCCCTTGCTCTGGCCCTGCTGGCTGCGCTGTTGCATGCGGTGTTCGGCGCGCTTCAGAAAGGGCGCTATGATCCTTGGCTGTCGCGCGGGGCGATTGATTTTTCCTATGGGATGATGGCGATGCCGTTGGCGTTGTTCGTCGTGCCCTGGCCTGAGCCACATATGTGGCCAATCTTTGCGGCCGTCTGGGGGATCCATGTGCTCTACAAGATCCTGCAGGGGCTGGCCTACAGTAAGGGCAGCTATACTGTTGTTTATCCGGTCGTGCGGGGGACGGGGCCCTTGTTCACAGTGATTGGCGCCTCGGTTCTGTTTGATGAGCGATTTACGGCGGTGCAGTGGCTGGGGGTTGGTGTGCTTCTGGCGGGGATCTTTGGCCTTGCGCTCTACAATTTTCGCAATCTGACCAGCCACCGCGAGACACTGGGCAGTGCGCTGGCACTGGCTGTGGCGACCGGTGTCTTTGTGGCGCTCTATACCACTTATGATGCCTATGGCATCCGCGCGACGGCGGATCCGTTCACCTTTCTGGCGTGGTTCTTCTTCATCGACGGGCTGGCGATGCCGCCTTATGCCTACATGCGTTGGCGGGCGATGACGCCACGCCCGGATCCCGGTCCCCTGATGGCCAAAGGGCTGTTGGGCGGTCTTATTGCCTTTGGCTCCTTTGGTGCGGTGATGCTGGCCACGCGGCTGGACAAGGTGGGCGAGGCGGCGGTGCTGCGCGAGACCTCGACCGTGTTTGCGGCCCTGATCGGCTGGCTGGTGCTAAAGGAAACCGTTGGTCCGCGCCGGATTGCGCTGATGGCTTTGATCGCGCTGGGGGCCGTGATAGTGGAGATGGGCGGCTGATCCGCTGGTCCCTCACCACCCCTTGATGATCGAACAGGTTGAAGACCAGAGGCAGGCAACCCAGATTTCGCAGAACGGAGCGCGACCGCAGATCATGCGCGGGCGCAACAGGCAGGAGATCCCATGGCGGGCAAACCCATCAACCCAACCCTGAAACTGGTGCTGGAATACGGCCCGCTTGTTGCGTTTTTCGCAGGCTATCTGTGGCTGCGCGACGAGGTGTTTGTGATTGGCGGGGAGGAGTATCGGGGGTTCATCATTGCCACCGCAGGCTTCATCCCTCTGATGATCCTCTCAAGCCTGGCGCTGTGGCGGCTCACCGGGCATATCTCCAAGATGCAGGTCGGCACGCTGGTCATCGTGGTGCTGTTTGGCGGGCTGTCTGTCTGGTTCAATGATGAACGGTTTTTCAAGATGAAGCCGACGATCCTCTATGTGCTGCTGGGCGGTACCTTGGCGATCGGTCTTCTGCGGGGGCAAAGCTATCTGAAGGTAGCAATGGATGAGTTGATGCCGCTGCAGGATGCCGGATGGATGATCCTGACCCGGCGGCTGTGTTATTTCTTCTTTGCGCTGGCGGTGACCAATGAGCTGGTCTGGCGCAGCATGAGTGAAGAGACCTGGGTCTACTTCAAGACGTTTGGTCTGTCGCTGGCGATGTTTGCCTTCTTTATGACCCAAGCGCGGGTGTTTCAGGCCTATGCGCTGCCGGATGCCGAGGTGGATGAGACGGAGTGAGCCGGGGCCTTCGCATTGGCATTGTCGGCTGGGGTGTCGCATGTCGCGGGCCTCTCGTCGTCTTTGAGGTTGGGTCACGCGGGTGTGATGGAGCGCTAGGCGCTGAAGGGCGCGCAGCGCCGCTGCGGACTTGACCAAACGGCGGTTTCGGCGTATCCGAAGCTTACATATCGTGGCGATTTGTTAACCGGATTGCGGGCCACGTAAAACAATCCCGCTAAAGAGGTCAGGATGTGAAGGATCCCCTTTCGCTTGGCCGAACGGGGGTTTTTTAATGCGCATTGCGCGCAAGGAGACAGAAGATGAGCGAGACCTGGAACAAGCGCACCAAACTGGTGCATGGCGGCACCCGGCGCAGCCAGTACAATGAGGTCAGCGAAGCGATCTACCTGACGCAGGGCTTTGTCTATGATAGCGCTGAGCAGGCCGAGGCCCGGTTCATTGAGACCGGTCCAGATGAATTCATCTATGCCCGCTACGGCAACCCCACGGTGGCTATGTTCGAAGAGCGGATTGCCGCGCTGGAAGGGGCCGAGGACGCCTTTGCCACCGCATCCGGCATGGCGGCAGTCAACGGCGCGCTTACTTCGATGCTGAAGGCGGGTGACCATGTGGTATCAGCCAAGGCGCTGTTTGGCTCCTGTCTCTATATTCTTGAGAGTATCCTGACCCGCTTTGGCGTTGAGGTGACTTTTGTTGATGGCACCGATCTTGACGCTTGGCGCGCGGCGCTGCGGCCCGACACCAAGGCGGTGTTTTTTGAATCCATGTCCAACCCGACGCTGGAAGTGATCGATATTGCAGCGGTGGCAGAGCTGGCCCATGCGGTCGGTGCCACCGTCGTGGTGGACAATGTGTTCTCGACCCCGGTGTTCTCAAACGCCATCGAACAGGGCGCGGATGTGGTGATTTACTCCGCCACCAAGCATATCGACGGGCAGGGCCGAGTCTTGGGCGGTGTCATTCTTGGCACGCGCGATTTTATCCGCGGCACCGTTGAACCCTATATGAAGCATACGGGCGGCAGCCTCAGCCCGTTTAACGCTTGGACCCTGCTAAAGGGGCTGGAGACGATTTCGCTACGGGTGAATGCGCAGGCGGACAGTGCGCTGGAACTGGCGCAGGCGCTGAGCGGTCATCCGGCGCTGTTGCGGTTGATGTATCCGGGGCTGGAAGATCACGCCCAACACGCGCTGGTCCAGCGGCAACTGGGCGGCAAGGGCGGCACTGTGCTGTCGCTGGATCTGAAGGGTGGCAAGGAGGCAGCCTTCCGCTTCTTGAATGCGCTCACCATCCCGGTGATTTCCAACAATCTGGGGGATGCGAAATCCATCGCTACGCATCCGGCCACCACCACGCATCAGCGGCTGTCGGAGGCGTTGAAGGACGAACTGGGGATCACCCCGGGATTGGTGCGGTTCTCCGTCGGGTTGGAGGATGCGGGCGATTTGATTGCGGATCTGACGCAAGCACTGGCGGCGGCTGAGGGCTGAACGGCGCGCCACCAAGACGCGGTTGGGGCAGGGGGCATATTGGGTTGCCTGCCTCAGCTGGGAACAGATCCTGAGTGATCTGGGGTCAATCGCCGGAAATACGCAAAACACGACGCTTTTGAATGATCTGTTTTGCGATCTGCCGCGTAACAGACTAAAACCAATCCTGCTGCCTGATGATCGGGCAGCAATAGCGGAGGTCTCTGTGTCATGAACTCTCACTCGCGTAATCTGACCAAGGCGCCTGATCGAGCGGACGCAAAAGAAGCGCTCGATCTGTTGCGCCAATGGGCCAGCGCGGCCACCGAGACCGAAATTGCCCAGTTGAACCCGGCGGTTGCACGGCTTCTCCCGGATGCACCTGCCGGTAATTATCCCGATCTGTCGCGGCACTATCCTGAGGGGTTTGTGGCTGACAGCAGCTATCGCGCAACGCTGCCGGACCTGCAGAACGGCCCCTCCAGCCTGATCCGCGGGGCGCATGAGCAGATCCAGCACGTGGGGATTTCCAACTTTCGCCTGCCGATTCGCTTTCACACCCGCGACAATGGGGATCTGACGCTGGAAACCAGCGTCACCGGCACCGTCAGCCTGGACGCCGACAAGAAGGGCATCAACATGTCCCGGATCATGCGGTCGTTCTACAAACATGCTGAGCGCACCTTCAGCTTTGAGGTGATGGAGGCAGCGCTGGACGATTATCTGACAGATCTGGAGAGTCTGGATGCGCGCCTCCAGATGCGGTTCTCCTTCCCGGTGAAGGTCGAAAGCCTTCGGTCAGGTCTATCTGGCTATCAGTACTATGATATTGCTCTGGAAATCGTCGATCACGACGGTGAGCGGACCAAGATTATCCACCTTGATTATGTCTATTCCTCGACCTGCCCCTGCTCGCTTGAGTTGAGTGAGCACGCACGTAGTTCACGGGGGCAACTGGCGACACCGCATTCGCAGCGCTCGGTTGCGCGGATATCGCTGGTGCAGGAACCCGGCGCCCCGGTGCTGTGGTTTGAAGATGTGATTGATCATTGCCGCCGCGCAGTGCCGACCGAGACGCAGGTGATGGTGAAGCGTGAAGATGAACAGGCCTTTGCCGAGCTGAACGCGGCGAACCCGATCTTTGTGGAAGATGCCGCGCGGTTGTTCTGTGAGGCGTTGCAGTCGGACCCTCGGATTGGTGATTTCCGGGTTGTGGCCAGTCATCAGGAGAGCCTGCACAGCCACGACGCGATCAGCGTTCTGACACAGGGGCAGACATTTGCGGCCCGCAGCATTGATCCCAAGATGTTTGCGACCCTCATTCATCAGGGCTGAGGGCGCCTGAGGCGTGCATTCCGCCACGGACCTGACCTCTCAAACAGAACCGCCTGCCCATTCGGGCGGCGGTTTCTTTTTTGGTAATCAATGTTCATCTGCGTCGCGGCTTTTTTTTGCTGCACTGCGGCAATAATCAGCTAAGCTTGCAACCTGAAGGGGTGCGCGTTGCGGCCCCTATCCTCAGGAGGCCGCAAAAGCTGCCCGCCAAACAGGAGATTTTGATGATCCCTCTACTCGATTTCACAGACCTTCCCCGAACACCTGCTGCGCTGGCTGGCACGATTGTTGGTAACCAGTTGCGATTCTGGCGTGGCGCCATGACCCTGATGGGGGCGGTGCCTGCAGCGCAGGTGGCCCTCGCCCGCGAGGCTATGTCTGCGACTTATGGCGTCACTGGCAAGACCGGCACCAAGACAGCAGTGCCGTCATCGGCCAACGATACGGTTGCAAAGCCTGCGCCTGCCCGCCGTAAGGCCACGCGCAAACCGGCCCGTCCGGCGCAATCGGCGGCTGTGAAAACGGGTGAAAAACCTGCCCCGGACCAGATCACCACACCAAAGGGCGCCAAAGTAGTAGCAACTTCAACCGGTGCGACCTCTGGCCAGAGCGGGTTTGCCAGCCAACGAACCACCAGCGGCGGTAGCGCTGCGAAGTCGGCTGCATCAACGCCCTCTGCGCCTGCGGCCCGTCGCAAAACACCTCGTGCGCCGTCGAAACCGGCGCAGATGCCAGCCCCTCTTACGTCGGCGGCGGCCAAATCTGAGGCAAAGCCTGTCGTGACCGATAGCCGACAGATGGGTTTAAAGCAGACCGGAACCACCAGCGCGCAGGCCTTGATGACGGGTCAGGCCGCAGGGGCGGCCCCGGGACAACAGGATGGTGGCAAACAGGCGGCTGCGAAGCCAGCCACGTCCAAGCCAGCCGCTACAAAGGCCAAACCTGCGTCTAGGTCACGGGCAAAACAATAGGGTCAGCCCGCCGGACGCGCGCAGTCTCTTGACAGTCTGTGCGGGGCAGGCCAACGCTGCGCCCATGTTGGATCTGCGTCCGGTTGGATATGTCATTGGCCTGTTGGTGGCCATTCTTGGGGCGACCATGGTGTTTCCTCTGGCCGTCGATCTATACGACGGGCAGGGGGAGTGGCCGGTTTTCCTCGAAAGCGCGGTGATCACCATCCTTGGCGGCGGGCTGATCGCGCTGTCCTGCGCCAATGGGGTGCGTGAGGGGCTGACCATTCAGCAGACCTTTCTGCTGACCACGCTGGTCTGGGTGGCGCTGCCGCTGTTTGGGGCCATCCCGCTGATGCTGGGCGCCACCGAGCTGCGGTTTGTCGACGCGTTTTTCGAGGCGATGTCGGGCCTCACGACCACTGGCTCCACCGTAATCTCCGGCTTGGACGATCTGCCGCGCGGATTGTTGCTGTGGCGCGGTATCCTGCAATGGCTGGGCGGCATCGGAATTATTGTGGTCGCGATGGTGTTCCTGCCCGAGTTGCGGGTCGGTGGAATGCAGATTTTCCGCTCCGAAGCCTTTGATACCATGGGTAAAATCCTGCCCCGCGCGCAGGCGATCGCGAAGCAGATTTCACTGATCTACGTGGGGCTGACCATCGCCTGCATGGTGGTCTATATGCTGTTGGGAATGGAGCCATTCGACGCGCTGGTCCACGCACTGACCACCTGTTCGACCGGCGGGTTTTCAAACTATGATGCGTCTTTCGGCACCTTCACGGGCGCACCTGAATATGCGGCATCAGTGTTCATGATCCTCGCGGCGCTGCCGTTCGTGCGCTATGTGCAGATGATCAACGGCCAGTCCAAACCACTGTTTCGTGACAGTCAGATCCGCGCGTTTCTGGCGACGATTGCCCTGCTGGTGGTGGTGACCGCCTGTGTGCTGGTCTACGTTTTCCCGCATCACCCGGAACAGGCCGTGCGCGAAGCACTGTTCAACATCACCTCGATCATTTCCGGCACCGGCTACGCCAGTGTCGATTATATGCAGTGGGGCAGCTTTCTGGTCATGCTGTTCTTTTTCATCGGTTTGATCGGCGGCTGTGCGGGCTCTACTGCCTGTTCGGTCAAGATCTTCCGCTATCAGCTGCTGTTCGCCTCAATCCGAGTGCAGATCCAGCGGATCCATTCGCCACATGGGGTGTTTGTGCCGCGCTATCAGGGGCGCACGGTGGACGCCGAGGTGCTGAGCTCGGTGATTTCCTTTTTCATGTTCTTTGTCGTGACGCTGGGGATCGTGGCCTGGGCGCTGGCCCTGACGGGGTTGGATTTTGTAACTGCGGTGTCTGGTGCTGCAACGGCTGTGGCCAATATCGGCCCCGGCCTTGGCGATCGGATTGGACCAGCGGGCAATTTCTCGACGCTGAACGACGGGGCGAAGTGGATTCTGAGTGCGGCGATGCTGATCGGTCGGCTGGAACTGATGGCCGTTTACGCCATTCTGACCATCCGGTTCTGGCGCAACTAGGCAGATCGACCGTCACGGACACGTCCGGCGCATCAATATTGCGTGTTGCCCCTGCGTTTCTATGTGTATCGCTACAATCCGCAGGCTTGCCCTCTTGGGGCCGCTCGCATAAGAGGCGGGGAGTTGAAACCCGCAAGCGCACGGAGAGTTTTGCCCAATGCCCGTTCTTGTGATGAAATTCGGCGGCACATCTGTCGCCAATCTGGACCGCATCCGCCGCGCTGCCAAACGCGTTGGTGTCGAAGTGGCCAAGGGCTACGACGTGATCGTGATCGTCTCTGCGATGTCGGGCAAGACCAATGAGCTGGTAGGCTGGGTCAATGAGACCTCGCCGCTGTTTGATGCGCGCGAATATGATGCGGTTGTGTCCTCGGGGGAGAATGTCACCGCCGGGCTGATGGCGCTGACCCTGCAGGAGATGGATATCCCGGCGCGCAGCTGGCAGGGCTGGCAGGTGCCGCTGAAGACCACCAGCGCCCATAGCCAGGCGCGGATTGAGGAAATCCCGCCGGAAAACATCAACGCCAAATTTGGCGAAGGCATGCGTGTGGCTGTCGTTGCAGGCTTTCAGGGGATCAGCCCCGAGGGCCGCATCACCACGCTGGGCCGGGGCGGGTCGGACACCACTGCCGTGGCCTTTGCGGCGGCGTTTGAGGCTGAGCGCTGCGATATCTACACCGATGTGGACGGGGTTTACACCACTGACCCGCGGATTTGCGACAAGGCGCGCAAACTGGATAAGATCGCGTTTGAGGAAATGCTGGAGCTGGCGTCGCTGGGCGCCAAGGTTTTGCAGACCCGCTCGGTTGAGCTGGCGATGCGCTACAAGGTGAAACTGCGCGTGTTGTCCAGTTTCGAGGAACAATCCGACGAGGCCGGAACCCTGGTCTGCGACGAGGAGGAAATCATGGAATCCAATGTTGTGGCCGGTGTGGCCTATTCCCGTGACGAAGCCAAGCTGACCGTCCAGTCGGTTGCCGACCGTCCCGGTATCGCGGCGCATATCTTCACCGCGCTGAGCGAAGCGGGCGTGAATGTCGATATGATCGTGCAGGATATCTCTGATGAGGGGCGCACCGATATGACCTTCTCCTGCCCGACCGATCAGGTTGCGCGCGCCGAGCAGGCGCTGCAGGCGGTGAAGGAAAAGGGCGAGCTGAACTATGCGGAGCTGCTGGCAGACCGTGATGTCGCCAAGGTTTCTGTGGTTGGCATCGGCATGCGCTCGCAATCTGGGGTTGCGGCAAAGATGTTCAAGGTGCTGTCGGACGAGGGCATCAACATCAAGGTGATCACCACCTCCGAAATCAAGATTTCGGTGCTGATCGACCGGAAATACATGGAACTTGCGGTGCAAGCACTGCATGATGCGTTTGAATTGGACAAGGCGGCCTAATCTGGACCTGGCCGCCTGACACCGAAATCTGTGTGAACGGCCCCCATGGTAAAGACGACCGAATCCGAAAGTCGCAACTTATTGATGCGCTTGCGCGAGGCGATGGCCGGTGATGACGCCGGTCAGGCCCGTCTGGACAAGATCACTCAGTTGATCGCCGACAGCATGCACAGCGAGGTGTGCTCGGTCTATCTGTTCCGCGATGACGAGACGCTTGAGCTTTGCGCGACGCAGGGACTGAACGTCGAATCCGTGCACCAGACGCGCATGCGGATCGGCGAGGGGCTGGTCGGCCGTGTGGCGCGCTATGGCAAAGTGGTGAACACGCCTGACGCGCCCAATGCCAAAGGCTTCCGTTATATGCCGGAAACCGGAGAGGAGCGTTTTGCCTCTTTCCTTGGCGTGCCGATCCAGCGTCTGGGTGAGATGCTGGGCGTGCTGGTGGTGCAGTCCAAAGAGGGGCGTGAGTTTTCCTCTGACGCGGTTTATGCGTTGGAGGTGGTGGCCATGGTCATCGCCGAGATGACCGAATTGGGGGCTTTTGTCGGCGAAGGCGCGGCCTTGTCTCCGTTGCACCAGCAGCCGGTCCTGTTGCGCGGCACCATCGCACAGGAAGGCGCTGTTGAGGGCCATGTCTGGCTGCACGAGCCGCGCGTTGTGGTGACCAATCCGATTGCCGACGACCCCCACCGCGAGCTGGAGCGCCTGCATGAAGCGGTTGAGGAACTGCGCGTGGGTGTCGACAAGATGCTGGAGGTCACCCAGACCGGCGACAAAGAACAGTTGCAGGTGCTGGAAGCCTACCGGATGTTTGCCAATTCCAAGGGCTGGATGCGCCGGATGGAAGAGGACATTGGCCGGGGCTTGAGCGCAGAAGCCGCTGTGGAAAAAGAACAATCGCAGGCACGTGCCCGGATGGGCCAGGTACAGGATGCCTATCTGCGCGAGCGTCTCAGCGATCTGGATGATCTGTCAAACCGTCTGCTGCGCATTCTGACCGGGCAGGGCAGCGAGACGGGCGCCGAGTTGCCTGATGATCCTGTTCTGATTGCGCGGAATATCGGTCCGGGAGAGTTGCTGGAATATGGCCGCAATCTGCGTGGTATCGTGCTGGAGGAAGGCTCTGTCGGCTCCCACGCGGCGATCATCGCCCGCGCACTGGCAATTCCGCTGGTGGTCCATGCCAAACGTATCACGACCGAGGCGCTGAACGGCGACCACATCATGGTCGATGGCGAGCAGGGCGTGGTGCATCTGCGTCCCGATGATACCGTTGTCGGCGCCTTCCGTGATAAGATTGCCATGCAGGCCAAAGCGCAGGAACGCTATGCCTCGATCCGGGACAAACAGGCGCTGACCAGGGATGGCCGCCGCGTGCATCTGCTGATGAATGCCGGGTTGATGGCGGATCTGCCGTCCCTGCAAAATTCCGGCGCCGAGGGTGTGGGCCTGTTCCGCACCGAGCTGCAGTTTCTGGTTCGCAATCAGATGCCCAAACGTTCAGAATTGGTGGCGCTGTACCAGCGGGTGCTGGACGCGGCGGGCGGCAAGCGGGTGGTGTTTCGCACGCTGGATATCGGCTCGGACAAGGTGCTGCCCTATATGAAGCCGACGGATGAGCCCAATCCGGCGCTTGGCTGGCGGGCAATCCGTGTTGGTCTGGACAAGCCCGGTGTGATGCGGATGCAGCTGCAGGCGCTGATGCGGGCCGCCAATGGGCGTCCCCTGACGCTGATGTTCCCGTTTGTGGCCCAGTTTGAGGAGTTCCGCGACGCCAAGGCTGAGGTTGCCAAAACACTGGAACGGGAGCGCCGTCTGGGCCATCCTCTGCCTGAGAAGCTGGAAGTCGGGGCGATGCTGGAGACCCCCTCTCTCGCCTTTGCGCCGCAGAAGTTTTTTGACGAGGTTGAGTTCCTGTCGATTGGTGGCAATGACCTCAAGCAGTTCTTTTTTGCCGCTGACCGCGAGAATGAGCGGGTGCGCAAGCGCTACGATACGCTGAATGTCAGCTTCCTGAGCTTCATCGCACAGATTGTTGAACGTTGTGAGAAATCCGGAACACCGCTCAGTTTCTGTGGCGAAGATGCTGGCCGCCCGATTGAGGCCGTCTGCCTTGCCGCGATGGGGTTGCGGGTGCTGTCCATGCGCCCGGCCTCAGTCGGACCGGTGAAATCACTTTTGATGCGCGTGGATCTGAATGACATCCGCAAAATCATCGCCGACGCCCGGCACCGGGGGGAGCAAACAGTGCGCCCGGCGGTCATGCAGTATCTGCGAGAGCTCTGAACACCTTGCAAGACAGCGAGGGTTAGAAACCAAAAACCGCGCGGCCCAACCCGTGCGGTTTTTTTACGGCTGCCTTTGCCTGCGGATTGCAGCCTATGGGCGTCCTTGCGTGGTGGTCTGTGGATAAATTATCGAAATCATCGCAACCCACATTTGATGGATAGCGATTTTTTGGCTGAAAATATCCAATAAAAATTTTGAAAATTGTGCATCGCCTTGCAGGATGCTGATAATATTCCACGTTTCGCGAGGTTTGCGATCCGGTCGCGCAAGGGTTGAGAGCTCTTAGGTTACCCCCGTACTTATCCACAGGCGTGACGGTGTATTAGAAATACATCTATGTTGTTGATATCGCTTATTTAAATGAGGTCGTATTCGCGAGGGGACGGGGCAGGTTTAATAAGTTCTCAACATCAACTATGGTGCCTAGATAGCTGAAATATAGAGAGAATATGCGGTGGTATGTCGGCGGATTTATCGCCCGCGTACCGATAGGCCCCGAAAAACCCGGGGTGTCCTGCCGCAGATCGCAGTTTTTCAGGTTTGGGTGAATATTCCCTTAACGGAGGAAATCAGTCATATTGGTAAAAGCTTCAAGTATAAAAGTTTAAGCTTGAAGTTTATTGCGATCCGCTTATCCTGTTTGCAGTTCAGACAGCAATAGGGGAGTGGCATCATGAAAATCGCCTGTTTGGGAGGCGGCCCGGCTGGCCTCTACTTTGCGATCTCAACCAAGTTGCGCCAACCTGATGCTGAAATCACGGTTTTTGAGCGTAACAAACCGGATGACACGTTCGGTTGGGGCGTTGTGCTGTCTGATGATGCGCTTGAGAACCTGACTGCGAACGATCCTGTCAGCGCCGGGCAGATCCGCGATAAATTTGCCTATTGGGATGATATCGCGGTGGTGCATGGCGGCGCGCGGACCGTCTCAGGTGGGCATGGGTTTGCCGGGATTGGTCGCAAGGCAATGCTGGTGATCCTGCAGGAGCGGGCGCGCGAACTGGGCATTGATCTGCAGTTTGAAACGGAAGTCGGGCCCGCAGCCTCCTATCAGGCGGACTATCATCTGGTGGTGGCCTGTGACGGGTTGAATTCCCGCGTCCGCAGTGAATTTGCGGACCAATTCAAGCCCAACGTCGATGTGCGCCCGTGTAAATTCATCTGGCTGGGCACGAAGCAGAAATTCGACGATGCCTTCACCTTTATCTTTGAGAAGACACAGCACGGCTGGATGTGGATCCATGCCTATCAATTTGATGCCGAGACTGCGACGGTGATTGTCGAATGCTCTGCTCAGACCTGGGAAAACTGGGGGTTTGAGGCGATGAGCAAGGATGAGATCCTGCGGACCTGCGAGGAGATCTTTGCCGATCATCTGGACGGGCATTCCCTGATTTCGAATGCCGATCACCTGCGCGGCTCTGCGGTGTGGATCAACTTCCCGCGGGTTCTGTGTGAGACTTGGCACCATGAAAACGTAGTATTGCTGGGCGATGCCTCGGCCACGGCCCATTTCTCCATCGGTTCGGGAACCCGGCTTGCGTTTGACAGTGCGATTGCATTGGCAGAGTTCATCACGACCGAACCGACGCTGGAACAGGCGTTTGTGCGCTATCAGGAGGAGCGGCGGCTGGATGTGTTGCGGCTGCAATCGGCGGCGCGCAATTCATTGGAGTGGTTTGAAGAGGTCGAGCGATATCTGGATATGGATCCGGTGCAATTCAACTACTCGCTGCTGACCCGGTCGCAGCGGATCTCCCATGAAAACCTGCGCCTGCGGGATGCAGACTGGCTCGCCTCGGCGGAGAGGTGGTTTCAGGAGGCTGCCGGAGCACCCGCAGATGCGCCGACCCGTCCACCAATGTTTGCGCCTTATAAACTGCGCGAGATGCAGCTCAAAAACCGCATCGTCGTGTCGCCAATGGCGCAGTACAAGGCCAAGGATGGCTGTCCGACCGATTGGCATCTCATTCACTACGGTGAGCGCGCCAAGGGGGGCGCGGGTCTGGTCTATACCGAAATGACCTGTGTCTCGGCTGAAGGGCGGATAACGCCCGGCTGTCCCGGCCTATACGCCCCAGAGCATGAGACGGCTTGGACGCGGCTGACGGATTTTATTCATGCTGAGACCGACGCGAAGATCTGCTGTCAGATTGGCCATTCCGGTCGCAAGGGATCCACCCAATTGGGCTGGGAGACCATGGACGCACCGCTGCGGGACGGGAACTGGGAAACGGTCTCCGCCTCGGCCATTGCGTGGTCTGATGGCAACCCGGCCCCGCGGGAGATCACGCGGGCGGAAATGGACGCAATCAAGGATGAATTCGTTGCCGCAGCGCAGATGGCTGAACGGGCGGGGTTTGACATGATCGAACTCCATGCGGCGCATGGCTATCTGATTTCTTCCTTCATTTCTCCAAAATCCAACATTCGGACCGATATCTATGGCGGGTCGCTGGAGAACCGGCTGCGCTATCCGCTGGAGGTGTTTGACGCCATGCGCGCGGTTTGGCCTGCGGACAAACCAATGTCCGTCCGTATTTCCGCCAATGATTGGGTTGGCGATGAAGGGGTGACGCCAGAGGAGGCGGTGGAGATCGCACGGGCCTTCACCGCGGCGGGGGCGGATATCATCGATGTGTCTGCGGGGCAGACATCAACGGAGGCGCAGCCGGTCTATGGCCGCATGTTCCAGACGCCGTTTTCGGACCGGATCCGCAATGATGCCGGGATCGCGACCATGGCGGTGGGCAATATCTATGAGGCGGATCACGCCAATTCCATCCTGATGGCCGGGCGGGCCGATCTGGTCTGTGTTGGGCGTCCGCATCTGGCGGATCCCTATTGGACCCTGCATGAGGCAAGCCGGATCGGCGACCGTCATGCAGATTGGCCGCTGCCGTATCTGGCGGGGCGGGATCAGGCCTGGCGTCTGGCAGACCGCGATGCAGAGGTGATCCGGGCATGAGCGATCTGGCGGGTAGAGAGCTAGCGGACAAACATGTGGTGATCACCGGTGGTGGCTCCGGTGTTGGCGCTGCATTGGCGCGCAGCTTTGCCGGGCGCGGCGCGCGGCTCACGCTACTTGGTCGGCGGATCGAACCGCTGCAGGAGGTGGCCGCTGAAACGGGCGCCCTGCCAGTTGCCTGTGACGTGACCGAGGCAGAGGCGGTGCGGGCGGCACTTGATACGGCGCGACAGCTGCATGGGCCGGTGAGTGTTGCTATTGCCAATGCAGGTGCTGCGCCGTCGAAACCCTTTGCCAAGATGGATCTGGCGGATTTCGAGGCGGCTTTGGCTGTCAACCTGTCGGGGGTGTTCAACCTGTGGCAGGCCGCGCTCCCTGATATGAAGTCGGCAGGCTGGGGGCGGATGATTGCCGTTGCCTCAACTGCCGGGCTCAAGGGGTATCCTTATGTTTCGGGGTATTGCGCGGCAAAACATGGGGTTCTGGGCCTCACGCGGTCGCTGGCGCTGGAACTGGCGCGCAGTGGGATCACCGTAAATGCAATTTGTCCGGGTTTCATTGAGACGCCGCTGCTTGAGCGTTCGATTGCGACCATTGTGTCCACCACCGGGATGAGCGAGGAAGCGGCGGCAAAATCGCTGCGCGCAGGCAACCCGCAAGGCCGCTTTATCCAGCCGGAAGAGGTGGCGGATGCGGCGCTGTTCCTTGCCTCCTCTTCAGCAGCGTCCATCAATGGCAGCGCGCTGCCCATCACCGGAGGTGAGATCTGATGCAAACCGACCGCTCCAAAGACCGGCTGCGGCTGTGGCTGAAAGTGCTCAAGGCAACCCGCGCCGTTGAAAGCGAAATTCGCGAGAACCTGCGACAGGAATTTACCACCACGCTGCCGCGGTTTGACGTGATGGCAGCCCTGAGCCAGCATCTTGATGGGCTGAAGATGAGCGAGCTGTCTGGCGTGCTGAAAGTGTCCAATGGCAATGTCACCGGGATCGTCGAACGGCTGGTGGATGACGGCCATGTGCAGCGCGAGAAGGTCCCGGAGATCGCCGTGCCAGCCGGGTAAGGCTGACGGAGGCGGGGATCGCGGAATTTTCCCGTCAGGCCGCCGCCCATGAGGCCTGGATTGACCAGATGTTTGACAGCGTGCCCGAAGCCGAGGTTCAGACGCTCTCTGATGCGTTGGATCAGGTGGCCAGACGGCTTGAAAATGAAGGACGCGACAAATGATTTCGACGGATACCAAGTATTTTCTGTGCAGTGTTGAGGACGGTATCGCCACCGTGGCGCTGGACCGCCCCGAGCGAAAGAACCCTCTGAGCTTTGACAGCTATGCAGAGCTGCGGGACTGGTTTCGCGACCTGCACTATGACGACGATGTGAAAGCGGTGATCTTTGCGCCCAATGGCGGCAACTTCAGCTCTGGCGGCGATGTCCATGATATCATTGGACCCTTGACCAGAATGTCGATGAAGGAGTTGCTGGCCTTTACCCGGATGACCGGCGATCTGGTCAAGGCAATGGTGAATTGCGGCAAGCCGATCATCGCAGCGCTGGACGGTGTTTGCGTGGGGGCTAGCGCGATCATTGCTATGGCGTCGGACATCCGGATCGCCACGCCGGACACCAAGACGGCGTTTCTATTCACCCGTGTTGGGCTGGCGGGCTGCGACATGGGGGCCTGTGCGATCCTGCCGCGCATCATTGGCCAGGGACGGGCGGCAGAACTGCTTTATACCGGGCGGTCGATGAGCGCTGAGGAAGGGCAGGCCTGGGGGTTTCACAACAAGGTGGTGTCGGCAGTTGCCTTGCTGGGTGAGGCACGCAGCTGGGCCGAGCGGATCGCGGCGGGGCCGAATTTTGGTCACATGATGACCAAGACGATGCTGGCACAGGAGTGGTCGATGTCGATTGAGCAGGCCATCGAGGCAGAAGCACAGGCGCAGGCGATTTGCATGCAGACCGCTGATTTCGAACGTGCCTACCAAGCCTTTGTAAAAAAAGAAAAGCCCTTGTTCGAAGGGGATTGATCTGGCCCTTGCAGGCCGCAGCACCGGAGGAGGGTGCGGTGGCCTCCGGCGGGAGTATTTGGAGAAAGATGACAGGCGGCGGATGCCGCTGCCGGGAGGAGCGATATGGCGGATAAGACCTTTCTGAGCTGGCCGTTTTTTGAGGACCGCCACCGCGCACTGGCGGCGGATCTGGACAGTTGGGCACAGGACGCGCTGGCAGATATTGACCACAGCGATACTGATGCTGCCTGCCGCGCGCTGGTGTCGGCCTTGGGGTCTGCGGGCTGGGCGCAGCATTCCGGTGCCATGACCGGCGAGGCGCTGGACGTGCGCACATTGTGCCTGATCCGAGAGACATTGGCCCGCCACGATGGGCTGGCGGATTTTGCCTTTGCCATGCAGGGGTTGGGAACCGGGGCGATTTCACTGTTTGGGACTGATGCACAGCAGGCGGAATGGCTGCCGCTCACACGCAGCGGCAAGGCGATTTCAGCCTTTGCCCTGACCGAACCGCAATCAGGATCCGATGTAGCCAATTCCACCATGACCGCGGTGCGGGATGGGGATCACTATGTTCTGAATGGTGAGAAGACCTGGATCTCCAACGGCGGTATTGCTGATGTCTATACGCTGTTTGCCCGTACCGGCGAGGGGCCGGGGGCCAGGGGGCTCTCGGCTTTTGTTGTGCCTGCAGGGCTGCCGGGCTTTGAAGTGGTGGAACGGTTGGAGACGCTGGCGCCACACCCTCTTGCGACCCTGCGGTTCAGTGATTGTCGGATCCCGCGCAGCGCAGTGCTGGGCGAGGCGGGCGCGGGCTTCAAGATTGCGATGTCGGTGCTGGATGTGTTCCGATCCACCGTGGCGGCGGCCGCACTGGGGTTTGCGCGCCGAGCCTTGGATGAGGCATTGGCACGCGTGACAAGCCGCCATGTGCAGGGGGCGCCGCTGGCAGATCTGCAGATGGTGCAGGGACATATCGCAGATATGGCGCTGGATGTGGATGCAAGTGCCCTGCTGGTCTATCGCGCAGCCTGGGCCAAGGACAGTGGTGCTGCGCGCATCACCCGGGAGGCCGCGATGGCGAAGCTGTTCTCCACCGATCAGGCGCAGAAGGTGATCGACAAAGCCGTCCAGTTGCATGGCGGAGATGGCGTGCGGCAGGGTCAGAAGGTGGAGGAACTCTACCGCGATATCAGAGCGTTGCGGATCTACGAAGGGGCATCTGACGTCCAACGTGTGGTGATTGCCCGTCAGGCGATTTCCACATTCCAGAAGGGAGCCTGAGATGCTGGGTCCAAGCGCACATATCGATACATTCACCCGTGATAACCTGCCGCCGAGCGGATCAGTGGCCGGAGTTCCTGACCGGCGAATACGCCTACCCTGAGCGATTGAATGCGGCGGTGGAACTGACCGATGCCATGGTGGAGAAAGGGTTCGGGGATCATACCGCCCTGATCGGCAATGGGCGGCGACGGACCTACAAGGAGCTGGCGGATTGGACTAACCGGCTTGCCCATGTGCTGGTCGAGGATCTGGGGGTGCAGCCCGGCAACCGGGTGCTGATCCGTTCCGCCAATAACCCGGCGATGGTGGCCTGCTGGCTGGCGGCGACCAAGGCGGGCGCTGTGGTGGTGAACACCATGCCGATGCTGCGGGCAGGTGAGCTGGCGAAGATCATCGACAAGGCAGAGATCAGCCATGCGCTGTGTGATACACGGCTGATGGAGGAACTGGTGGCCTGTGCCAAAACCTCGGCGCATCTGAAGTCCGTCGTTGGGTTCGACGGCACCTCCAACCACGATGCGGAACTGGACCGGCTGGCGCTGGAAAAACCGGTGCGGTTCGAGGCGGTGGCAACGGGCCGAGATGATGTGGCTCTCCTGGGGTTTACTTCAGGCACCACGGGGTCACCGAAGGCGACGATGCATTTTCACCGCGATCTCTTGATGATTGCCGATGGCTATGCGGCGGAGGTGCTTGCGGTCACGCCTGAGGATATCTTTGTCGGGTCTCCACCATTGGCGTTTACGTTCGGGCTGGGTGGGCTGGCGATTTTCCCGCTGCGGTTTGGGGCCGCGGCGACCTTGCTGGAGAATGCCTCGCCGCCCAATCTGATCGAGATTATCGAGACGTATAAGGCGACCGTCTGCTTTACCGCGCCGACCGCCTATCGGGTGATGCTGCGCGCGATGGAGGAGGGGGCGGATCTGTCATCACTCAGGGCGGCGGTATCCGCCGGGGAAACCCTGCCAGCACCCGTTTATGACGAATGGATCGCCCAGACTGGCAAGCCGATGCTGGATGGGATCGGGGCGACGGAGATGCTGCATATCTTCATCTCCAACCGGTTCGACGACCATCGCCCCGCCTGCACCGGTAAGCCTGTGCAGGGCTATCAGGTGCGGGTTCTGGACAAGGATGGCAATGAAGCGCCGCGCGGAGAGGTTGGTCGCCTGGCGGTCAAGGGACCCACCGGCTGCCGCTATCTCGCGGATGCGCGGCAGGGCGAATACGTCAAGGATGGCTGGAACATTACGGGCGACAGTTTTGTGATGGATGCTGACGGCTATCTGCATTTTGCCGCGCGCAACGATGATATGATCGTCTCCGCCGGGTATAATATCGCGGGTCCCGAGGTCGAGGCGGCGCTCTTGTCCCATGAGCTGGTGGCGGAATGTGCGGTGATCGGCGCCAGTGATGATGCGCGCGGGGAGATCGTGCAGGCCCATGTGGTGCTGACCGGGGGTACGCAGGCGTCGGAGGTCCTGACCAAGGCGCTGCAGGATCACGTCAAGGCAACCATCGCGCCTTATAAGTACCCTCGCGACATCGTCTATACTGACGCCCTTCCCAAGACCGAAACCGGCAAGATCCAGCGGTTTCGGTTGAAATCGACGTAAGAGGCGGTGGGTGCCAATCTCTGATCCTGATGTTAGAGCACTGGAACCTGTTCCAGCCGGTCTATCAGGTCGGCAGAAATCGCATCGGGGCCGTCGTTGAACTGTGCACGGGAGACAAAGTTCAGATGCCGTGACAGAAGCGTCAGCTTGGGCGAGGTGATCTCTTCGTAGAATATCTTCATATCCTCACGGGCCATCAGCTCTGTGATCTTGCTGCGGTGGGCGGTGACGGCGGCCTCATGCAGTGATTTGATGCCTTTAAGACGCTTGAGCCGTGTTAGCTCTTTTTTCGTGGCGGAGAGGCGGCGCTGAATGGAGGTATCTTGCTCCATGTTGAAGTTCATGCGCATCCAATACGCCAACCCCTGATCACGTTCCACATGGTTGACGCGGCCACGGTCGCGTTTGACGAGAAAGCTTTCGGTGCTGCGCACAGCGTAGTGGTTGAGGGTGACCATGTCATAGCCATGGTCGCGAATACCAAAGCGCCAGCCCTGATCTGCCATATCCTCGGGCACCGGTCGGCCGGTACCCGCAACCCAGATTGGCATATCTGCAATGCGCCGCTTCAGCGGGCGGTGGACACCGATGCGGTCATAGGCGCCAGCAACATAGTCGCCAGCGGTCTTGAACATCGTCTTGATGCCCCAAGCCTGGATCGGAGCAGGGCAGTATTTTGGCGCGCAGTAGCTGTGCTCTTGCGTCAGAAGTACGTCGCTGTAGCTGTCTCGAAAGCTGTTGCCGAACAGGCGCCACTGCATGGAGATCATGTCAGGATCATTGGTGGCGGCAAAGAGACTGTCGAGATCCCCATCCCCGACGTGAATATTGACGAATTCATCGACGTCGGAGACAAGAACCCACTCTGCGTTGCGGACCAGATCAAGGCTCTCGGCGTATTTGAGCGCACCTTTTTGCGGGTTATAGCCGCTCCCCATCTCCTGATAGGGGTTGTCCATGCGGGTGACATAGCCGCGCTCTGCCAGCCCATCCAGCAGTTCAACCGTGCCGTCGTCGCAGTCGTTCGTGAAAACCAGCATATGGTCAAATCCGATAGCGCGGTGGTGGGCGACCCATTCCAGGATGAAGGGACCTTCGTTCTTCATACAAGTGATGATCAGGCGCTTTGCGGTGGCGGTTGGGGCAGCGGTCATGGCTTATCCTTCCGCTTCTGCAAGTTCGGCGCGGAGACGGTTAAGGGAATTGCGGATGTTCTTGGCATCGCGTTTTTTCAACGTGTATTCACAGACTTGAATGGCGAGCTTTGGGTGGTTCTTCTCCTCAGCCTTCATCAGCAGATCATGCTGAAAACGGGGGAGATCACGACGGGCGCGCAGCAACTGGTAGAACCGTTGGGCGGTAAGGCGACCCTCAAAAATCTCACTCAGTATCGGTTTTAGGATGCCCATATTGACAAGCGCCTGCGGCAGCTGGTGGCCGAAGAATGGCATTCTCAACTTGCGGATATTGTCACCTTTCAGGCGATTGACCTGCTGCACATCCGGGTCGAAGTAGGGATCATAGAGAACCACCATATCGTCAGCGAGATGGGTTGCCTCTGAGGCGTCCGCATAGCGATCATCCCAGTCCAGACGCGCGGTCCAACCCCAGCGGTCATCGTCGGGCAGAATGCGGCGGTCCAGCGTGGTTTGCGGCGCGATGGCGAGCACCTTGGCGCCCGGTGCGCATTGCGAATAGGTCAGCGCGCCATAGGCGCCCATGGAGGCGCCGTAGAACAAGACTTCATCGAATTGATCAAAGAAACCACTGTCGCGCAGGTGGTCAAAACTATCATGAACAAAGGGGCTGCGGAACCAATTGCGCTTGGAGCCGATCACACCAAGGACCGAACAGCCCAGCGTTTGCGATAGCAGTTTGTAGCCCCAAGGCCATCGCTGTCCCTCCTTTTGCTGAACCACATGGATATTGTCGAAAGTGACCACAAGCCGCTTGCCAAAAGGCTCGAAGAACAGCGCGTTTTCATCGCTCTCCCAGAAAAAGCCAGCGCGCTGAGCAGCATGGGTCCGCATGTCCGTGAACCTTGGGTCACCAGCAGCGGGCGCCGCGGTGTCTGGAGCTTTGGGAAGCCAGATCGGCACATGATCAAGCCTATGCTGATCGCTCGAAACAGGCGCGGCGGGTGCGACTTTGACCACACGGTTTGCAGCGGACGCTGGATTGGTTGCAGCGGTGACGGCCTGAGGCGCCTGCTGCATCTTCTGGGCCAGATCTGAGACATCCATCGACACGCCCAGCTCTGCTTCGCGACCGCGCAGATCCCCAACACGGATCTTGCCTTGTACCATCTCCTTAAGCAGCCGTGTCTTTGCCTCAATCTGTTCGGGTGAGAGCAGCAGGGCTTCGGGCTCGGGTATCTGGACATCCGCCGGGGTTCCGGCCTCAGCCTGGTCTTCCAGCTTGGTGAGATAGATCGCATCCGGGCGTGCGATTTCGGTCAGGTTTTCGTATAGTGCGGCGTATTCTGGTTTTGATTTCAGATCAGCGATCTTGGCTTCGTGCCATTGAACCGCTTCCGCATGTAGATTTGCCAGCTTCGCGTCGGCCATCAGCGTGTCCAACTCAGCACGCATCATTGGTACGCGGTTGTGCATGCGTGCGTCGGTTTCAGAGGCGTAGTTGCGTCGCGCCCAGTAGTCGATACCCTGATCTTGATCCGTATGGTTGATGCGGCCTCGGTCCCGTTTCACCAGAAAGCTGTCCGCGGAGCGCAGCACGTAGTGGTTGAGCGTCGCCATGCGATACCCAAGTGACCGCTTGGTGGAGCGCCAGCCATTGTTGGTTAGCAGCATCTCCGGCATGACGCGACCGGATCCGTTGACCCAGCGCACCTGCGAGATGTTTTCTTCGTCGTCGATTTTCAATGGACGGTGTACGCCGATCTTTGTGTAAGGCGCGGACTTGTGCAGCATGCTTTTGAAGCCCCAACCCAGTCGTGGCTTGGGAATGAACTCTGGCGCGCAGGCGGTGAACTGTTCGATGATCGGGCGGTCTTCATAGTTGGCAACGCCACCATTGCCAAAAAATTTCCAGGTGAAGGAGATGACGTTGGGGTCACCAGCCGCTTTGAACAGATCGGCAAAACGTCCTTCGCCGACGTGGATGTTCACAAATTCATCGACATCAATGGTCAGAACCCAATCCGCCCCCTTGTACACGGGTTGCTGCATCGCGTCTGCCAGCGCTACATGCTGAGGCTTCTTACCGGAGGTCGGATCCCAGGGATTGGCGACGCGGGTGACCAGATCCAGCTGAGCCAAGCGATCCAAAATCTCATTTGTGTTGTCGCTGCAATCGTTGGTGTAGACGAGGAAATGCTTAGCCCCGATCGCCTTGTGATAGGCAATCCACTCCAGAATGAACGGCGCCTCGTTCTTCATTGAGGTCAGGATTAGGATGTTATCGTTTGAGATTGGCTCTGACAGCGGTGAGAGCCGGTCGCCAATGGTCTCTGTGCGCAACTCAAGGTTGTTGATCGCGCGTTGGTAGTGCGGGCTCTGCACCAGTTGATCCAGCGGCATGCTGAGATGCGGGTGGGCTGAGTGCCCAGCGGCAGGGGGAGGGGCTTTGGCCGCCGGGGTGGAGGCTTTGGCTTTTGCCAGCTCAGCCTGTGTCGGTTTTCCCGCAGGTGGGCGGTCCGGGATCGGGGCAGCAGCAGCATCAATGTCGTGACGGACCAAGGCGCGGCCGAGATAGCTCTCAGGATGCGGAATGCCACCCTCATGAGTGATCAGGCGGCGGCTCAGCCGACGATTCCAGAGGTGCACACCATAGCAGCCATCATCAATCTTCTTCTCAACAATATAACCCGGCGATAGCAGATTGCGGCGCTCCTTGAATGAAATCTGGAAAAACGCCATCTGTGGTTTCACATGGGCCATCTCGCCTGTTTCATTGAGGAAATGCGTCAATGCTGAGGGCCCCCAGACGCCCCATTTCAGCTCGGATACATGCACCGGGTTACCAGCCGCATGTGCGGCCTCAAGCTGTGTGCGTTCTTCCCCCTTTGCCCAAGGCGGGATCGGGTATTCGTTTTCGCAGAAGGCATTGAGCCGCTGCAGCGTTCGGGAGAACCGGGGCAGACCGAGGACGGCATTGCAGACCAGACGCCCGGTTTTTTCCCAGCCAAAAACCCATTGATCCTGAAAATCCCAGGGCTTCACGCAGAGAACATCTGCGTCCACCCAAATGACATTCTGCATCGAGATCATCTTGTAGCGAAAGGCATCGGCGTGAACGGCCGGGGAACCAGACACCTTGTGGCGGATGAAGTCTGACGCCGGAAAAATACGGTTCGCGTCCATCAGCTCAACACCGGGTGGGCAATTGTCTACGGTTTCATAGGTGTAAAGAAGGGTGCGATGTCCGTGATCGGCAAATGATTTGAGACAGGTTTGTTCAAGATAACTCAGATTTCCCCCAATCCAGAGGGAGGCGATTACTGGGAGGTCAGACATAATATTCCGCACTGCTTCGTTGTTTTTATGAAAAAGGCCAAGAGGGCGATCGTTGGGTCGCTCGAAAATCGTATCTTTCGCTGGGCGAAATTGACGACTTGCAAAATCGAGCCTGAAAAACTGCTCCCTGTCCAGAAGTGCCTCGTTCGACACTCATCCTTGTTACCACAAGGGGGCTCCGTGGGTATGTCGACACGGGTCCTCAGCGCTGGTGCCGTTCGTGCGTATTCATACCTGCCTTATCAACCTCTTGGGCCGGTTATCGACCTGCCTGTGATCATTGCCCGAGCTAACCCCGCATGCCATAAGCGAAAGATACCCTACCTTCTGAGTGCGTTCAAATGATTGTAAGCCACAAACATAACTTTGTTTACGTGAAGCCGGGGAAGACCGCTGGCAGCTCAATCGAACTCGCGATCAGCAGATATTGCGGCCCGCAGGATATGATAACCAAATTGCGCCCGCGTGAGGAAAGCCAGCGGGTGGATTGCGTCGCGCGGGTAGAAAATCCGCGATTTGTGAATATCAATTCCGGTGAAGTGATTGAGCTGCAAAACCACTCCAGATATTCTGATGCGCTGCGCATCTACGGTGAGGATATCGTGGATTACGATGTGGTCTGCACCGAGCGAAATCCGTGGGAGAAGGCAATTTCCTCGTTTTTCTGGAAGGGCAATCGGCGCCCAGAGCGCCCGGTAGCGCCCCGGTTCAAAAGGTTCGTCAGCGATGGCCGCTGGCCGCAGGATTTTGACGTCTATTCGCTAGATGGTGTCTGCGTCGCGGATCACATCATCCGGGTCGAACGCCTAAAGGATGACTACCGCGACTTTTTGAGGTCCCTCGAGATCCCTGTGGAGGGAGGGATTGTGTTTCCATCGTCCAAGGGTTTCCAACGCCCGAAGGAAGCGACACGCGAGGCGATGTATACGCGTCCTTGGGTGGTGCGGGCTGTGTTTGAGCATACTGAGGACCTGCGCGCGGTATTGCCTTACCGTTTTGAAGACCGCTCCGCGCCAGATATCCAACTGAATGAGGACCGCCGGGCGGCGCGCTACAGGTTCCTCGAAGACAATGACTGCGGCCCGGTCTACTGGGAGCCGGTTCAGGCATCCGCCTCGGTTTAGCGGTAGGCGTAGCGAACCCCAGACTACGGCCGCGTCGCGAGCGTGTGCGACGGTCTAGCTAAGATGCCTTACGACGCTCATATGCGAAGCTGCGCTTATTTACCCACGCCACCAAAAAGACAATCTCGAAGGATGCAGGAGAGGCCGGTCAGGCCATGCGCGCACGTCAAGCATCGAAGGAGTGTCTATAAGCAGAACAGGGCGATAACTCGAATGAGATGCCCTGGTGATAACATCAAGGTCTAAAGTTCTTTTCAACTCATTGATTTTAGTGGAGGCGAGTACCGGAATCGAACCGGTGTACACGGATTTGCAATCCGCTGCGTCACCACTCCGCCAACTCGCCTTACCGGTGGTGTGAGGCGTGATTAATCACATGCGGGGGGGCGGTGCAAGGGCCGCTGTGCGGAACCGGGCGGAAAAATGAAAAATTCTGTTGTGGCACTGTCTTGTTCTTATGGGCACGCTCTTCCCCAGGTCTGGGGAGAGCAAGACTGACGCCTGTAACAGTGGCATGTGTTCGAATGACAATCCACCTGGGACCAAACACGGCAAAGAGGCGTAGCTGCGGGCAATGTGCAGGAGCGCCCCGCTGCCCTCAGATCAGGTTGGCATGACACCGGGGCCGGAAAGGGCTTTATTGAGCGCGTTTGCAATCAGCTGTGGCACCTGCGGGAGTGCTCCGAGAACCGGCAGGGTATCGCCGCCAAAGCCTGCATCGGCCAGCGCATCGGGAATGTCATCGCGCACGTGCTCGCCCGCTTGCGCAAAAAACGGCAGGCAGAGGCTGGGCCGCGCTGGGGCGGTGTCTTCGAACACTCGGGCGGTCGTTGCGATGCGCGGGTCTTCCTCAACGTAACCGGTGGCCAGCGTGGTGCCGGGAAGGCGGTCGCGCATCGCTGTTGCAAAGGCCTCTGCCGCCTCTGCGGCCTTGGGGCCACGGGCTGAGCCATGTGCCGCGAGCAGAATACGGGTTTGGGAAAGGGACCAGCCGCGTGCGGCGCAGGCCAGGGCAAGCGCATCGCAGGCAAGGCCGGGCAGGTTGGGGTCAAGCCCAAAGGGCGGAAGATGATAAACGTCGTGCCCTTGCAGCCGCCGTGGCAGCACAGAACTGGTAAACCAGCCATTTGCCATAAAGAACGGATAAACCAGCGCGCCCTGCGGTGTCACCTGTTCCAGCCGGTCGGAGGTGGCAAGGGTGGCCGAACGGACATCCCAGTCCGGCAACAGGGTTGCGACCGCATCTGCAAGCTCTGCCAGCGCGCGTTCCTGAGGGGCGGGATCGGAGGGCTGGCCGTGTGCGGTGATGACGGCGGTGGGCCGGTGCACCGGCATAGCGTGGGGAGAGGTCATCTGGCGTGGTTTTTCCGACTGTGCGATGATCTGGACGGCGAGTGCGGGCTAGATATCGCAGATAGGGGTTTTGTTGTGGATTTACTACGTTGTGCTTTCACCCACGGATCACTTTTGCATCGGCAGAGCGTGGCGCGTCACTCGGTTGCCTTTGTCAGGGCAGCGGCGGATTCAGGCAAGGGCGCGCTGATCGGGCATCAAACCTGCGGAGAGCGCAGATCGTTGAGAAAGCTGCGCAGCTGCTCCGTGTGGATCGGCTTTGTGAACAGCTGGGCATCCAGTCCTTGCGCCAGCGTGGTGATGTCTGGGTTGGGGGGGCGGACATGAGGCATGCAGGGAGAGGACCAAGATCGCGACGCAGATCGTCAATGACTTTGGCGCCGCTTAGGTTTGACCCTAGGTGCAGGTCGATCAGCAGAACATCCGGGGCGACCTCAATTTCGGCCAGCAAGGTCCGGGCTTCACCCTCGCTGGCGCAGGGCAGCACGTCGATCTGCCATTGTTCCATAGTGAGGCTCAGCGCCTGCCGCAGGTCTGTATCGGCAACAATCAGCAGCGCGATCAATTGCGGCAGCTGCGCAGCGGCAGGGCGAGGGGGCGCCGCGTCAAGAAGCAATGCCTCGCCGATTGTCGGCTGGGCGGCGTCGCGGGGCAGGTCAATGGCAAAGACCGTTCCACGCCCGACCTCAGATCTGAGTGTCAGGGGGTGGCCAAGCAGCGCGCAGGCACGCTCCACAATGGCCAGCCCCAGCCCCATTCCGTCAGCAGCACTCGCCGTGGCATTGAGGCGCTGGAACTCAGCGAAAATGCGGCCGCGATCTTGTTCTGCAATGCCGGGCCCCGTGTCCCAGACCTCAACCCGGACGGAGGCGTGACGGGGCCGTACGCCAACCAGGACACCACCTTGATCCGTGTAGCGCAGCGCGTTGGAGATCAGGTTCTGTAGGATACGCCTCAGATAGGTCACATCACTCAGCACGCGCGCCTGACTGGGGCTGAGGCGCAGGGTCAGCCCCTTGGCATCGGCCATTGGACGCATCTCGTCCTGAAGCTGACCCAACAGGTCGCCCAGATCGACGGAGGCCACATGGACCTCGGCGCGACCGGAATCCAGCCTTGAGATATCGAGGAGAGCGGAGACCAGCGTTTCGACACTGTCCAGCGCATTGGCCGCCTTATGCAACGTGTCCTGAGGCGCACCGCCGGGAAGTTCGCTTTCCAGAGCGGCGACAAAGAGTTTTGCGGCAGATAAGGGTTGCAGCAGATCATGGGAGGCGGCAGCGACAAAGCGGGATTTGGACGCATTGGCCCGTTCAGCGGCCTGGAGCGCGTCTTCCAGCTCCAGCGTTCGCTCCAGCACGCGTTGTTCCAGGGTGTCGCGTGCCTCGCTCATGGCGCGGGCGGCCTGCCGTTCGGCGGTGACATCGGTGAAGCTGATCACAAAGCCGCCATCGGGCATATCCTGCATAAACACCGTCAGAACCCGCGTCGCACCCTGCTGAATATCGAAAGAGAGCGGAGCCCGCGCGCGCTGATCGGCAGCGGTCTTTGCGGAAGCTGAACTGGCCTCCAATACGGTGCGCGGGCGCGCCCAGTCTGCGACTTGATCGGCGATATCCGCCTGCGCAAAGGTAAAGGTCTCGCGCAGGCGCTCAAAAATACTCTCAAACCGGCTGCCGATGCGAAATCGCCCGATCGGGATCGACAGCAGATCCCCCATCAGCCGGTTCCACCCGACCAACCGGGCCTGCTGATCGAAGATGCAGACCCCCTGGTTCAGATGTTCCAATGTGGCGCGGATCAGGCGGGCCTGATCGTCGAGAATTCGTTCACGCTCCTGATGCTGGATCCGCATGATATCCGTGACATCGGTCTGCAGGATGACCGTGCCGCCATCCGGCGTCCGGTGCTCACTCACCTGCACCCAGCGATTGCCGGTCATGCGGACGTTGAACATGACGCTGCGGTCCTGATGTCGGGCCAGTCTGCGCGCAGCCCAAGTGGTGGGGGGCGTGCCTGTGGGCAGCGACAGGGCCGTGCTGGAACTGACCAGCTGCACGTAGCTGTCAAACCTCAATCCCGGACGCAGATCAGCGCAGATGTCCGGCATGTGCATGCCAAATCGGCTGTTGCACATCACCAGCACATCCTGCGGATTGAAGAGCGCGAACCCTTCCTGCACGGTTTCAATGGCATTGGCGAGGTTGGCGCGTGCGGCTTCGGTTTCGCGGTTGGCCTCGGCGAGCTTGGCGTTCGAGAGATTGAGCAGATCCAGCGTGCGCTCCAGATCGCGGGTGCGGCTGCGGATTTCCTCTTCCAGCAAAGCAGCGCGTTCGAACTGCGCATAGGCAAGGCCGGAGGCATCGGTATCCTGTTCCACCCGGCGCATCAGGGTTGCGGTGATTTTCAGCAGTTTTTCATTCTGCCGTTCCAGTGAATCGCGCGGATCAATCAGGCCTTCGGTCATGGCCTGACCGCAGTGTCGTCTGTTTCGGGCGGGTAGATGGCCACTCCCGTCAGGGTCTGGTTCACATGGATGGAGTTCACCTGCTCTCCGTAGGTGCAAAACCCAACCGCGCGGTGTTTGGCCAGCAGGGCGGAGATCTGTGGGGTCAGCTGTTTCTGCTGGGCCTCCATCCGTCGCAGCAGGCAATCGCAGGCCAGGATCACATCCGGTGTCCGGGTCTCTCCCAGCGCAGAGAGCGCCCGGTCGAGATGATCCACCATATCGAGAGGTTCTGCCAACGTCAGCACGACCCCTTCGTCGATGGCGGAGAAAAACACAAGATCGCCAGTGTCTGCGACCTGTTGGATCGCGCGCACATGATGCTGGCCACCAATGCGCACCACGACGGGATGGGCGGCAAAGGTGAAGGTGGTCAGCTGTTCCGGATCCTTGCCCAGCAGGCGCGCATATTCCCGCGCTGCCGGTTCGGCGTTGATCTCATGGACCAGTCTGCGAGCAGGATCAGCCCCAGTTACCACCATGCGCTGGGCCGTCGGTACCAGATGATCGGTGTTGAAGACTTCGATCGGGCAGTTGCTGCGGATCTGTAGAAGGACCGCTGCGTTCTGCCGTGCCTTCCCATCACAGAGGACATATGTCGCGCCAAAATCGCTGCTATCCCCGGCGGATCCGCCAAACAGTGGCACCGGGCCAAGCCCCGGCGCAAGATCGGCGGTGAGCGCGTCCTCCTTGACCGACAGCCCATCAATCAACAGGAAGGCAAATTCGGATCCCCACTGCGGTGTCTCCCGCGCCATGTCGTTGCGATTGCGAATGATCTGGTCGATCTGGCTCTGGGCGTCATAGGCGTTCAGATCGTCAATCGGCAGAACACGGGCGCAGAAATGGCTGCGCGGAAGGCCGATGGCGACAATCTCTCCATCTGTGTAACCGGCCTCGCCGATTTCGCCTGCGGTGGTACAGCCAACCACCTGTGCGGGACCCAGATCATGGGCGGCCGCCGCGCTGAGCGCATCGATATCGGCCTGGGGAGAGACAAAGAGAATGATCAACTCAAGCTCATCCAGCGGCGCCAGCATCTGTGCCAACCTCGCCAGCGCATCAGGCGCGTCGGCGTCTGCAAAACCGGTGCGGGTGATGCGACCGGCGTGATGCAATGCGGCAGCCATAGCTGGCAGGGTGCGCTCGGCCTCCGCCTGTGCGGCTGCGGGGATATCGGTGTTGGCGCGGGGACGGGCAGGGCGTGTCATGCTGGATGGTAGGCAGTTCAGCCCAGATCTTGCAAGACGTTTGCAAAGCTGGTTTCCTTTGCGATCAGAACTGCTTGGGTGCGGCTTTGCACACCGAGTTTGCGCATGATTGCGGTGACATGAGCCTTGACCGTGGTTTCAGCGATGGACAGGTCATAGGCGATCTGCTTGTTCAGTTTGCCAGCACAGATCAGTTGCAGGATGCGCGCCTGCTGATTGGTCAGTGTCGCCAGTCGCCCCGTCGCGTCCTGCGTTTCGCTGTCGCGCGGCAACAGCACATAGCCGGGCGGGACAAAGGGCGTGCCCTTTGCGATGGCATCGAACGCGCTGATGTAGATCTCGCGCTGGCTGTGCTTGGGGACGAAACCTGCAGCACCGGCGTGAATGGCGGCACTGATCACCCGATTGTCCGCCATGGATGAGACGACTAGGATCGGCGCGCTGGTGGCATTGCGCAACCGGATAAGCCCGTCCAGCCCATGAACGTCTGGCAGATTCAGATCCAGAACCACCGCATCGGGGGCCGCTTTATAGGCGATCTCGGCCATGGCCCGTTCCAGTGTCGGTGCGGTTGCGATGGTGCTAATCCCGACTGTCGCGCGCAAGGTCATCGCCAAGGCGTCGCAGAACAGCGGATGATCCTCGACGATCAACGCGGTGACAAAGCGGGCCAAGCCTTGCGGATCGGCGGTGGCGCTCTGCGTCGTGGCTGTTGTGGGGGACGTCTGTGTCATCAGGCTCCTGAGGTCGGGCGGCTGGTTCTGTGGCATAGGTCGGGCAGTTGCAGTGGCTTAAGCGCTGCTTCCGGCGAGAATCATGCTAACAGCACAGATGCGGACCTACCAATAGGCGAAAGGTCGAAGGTGATGATCATGGTCTGCGATCTGGTCCGGCAATGGCCTGGAACAAGCTGACGGCGCAGGTTGACCGAAAGCGTTAAGGTGGGGTAGCCGACCGTCGGTCTGCAACCAATGTCGCATATCGGGGCGGTTCCGGTTTAGACTATGCAATGTCATGCAGGCCGTCCGCTGTCTGCCAGGATTGAGATCCCCAGCCGATCGCCAGAAGAAGGAATAGCGCTTATGAAACTTGCCGATACCCGCACCATAGCTGCCTCGCGCGCCGAGGTCTGGCAGGGGTTGCTGGATGCCGAAACCCTGAAGAACGCGGTGCCGGGCTGTCAGGAGATGGATGGCTCCGCCGAGGATGGCTTCACGGCGGTCGTCGTGCAGAAAGTGGGTCCGGTGAAGGCGACGTTTCGCGGGACTGTGACGCTTTCAGATCTTGATGCGCCAAACAGCCTGACCCTGCGCGGTGAAGGGAAGGGCGGCGCTGCCGGTTTTGCCAAAGGGGATGCCCATGTGACTTTGAGCGACGGCGAAGATGGGCAGACACTTCTGAGCTATGAGGTGGAGGCCAAAGTTGGTGGCAAGCTGGCGCAGCTGGGCAGCCGTATCATTGATGGCTTTGCCAAGAAAATGGCCGATCAGTTCTTCGAACGGTTTCAGAGCGCTGTTGAAGCCGATGAGCCAGCTGGCAGCCGGCGCGGAGGCAAACGACGCGGACACCGAAAACCCCACCGATGACGACGCGCCGCGCAAGGGATGGATTGGCCGCGTGCTGGGCAGCTGACACGGCCAAAGATCAGATCTGCGGCAGTCGTTGGTTCCAAGCGACGCTGCGAAATGTGAGATTTTCACACCAGATCCGCTTGACGCTCAGAAAGCACCGATTTATAGACCAAATTCCCTGAGCGGGTATGGTGAAATGGTATCATAAGAGCCTTCCAAGCTTAAGGTGCGGGTTCGATTCCCGCTACCCGCTCCAGGATTTCCGACATCAGCTGATATTTGGGACGCCTGCGCAGTTACCCGTCACGACGCGGCACGTCTGGTTGATCTACGGCATGCGGCGCTATGGCCGGGGATGATGGTCTCTGTGCGCTTGACCTTAGAGGTTTGCGCAGTCATGAACCTTGGCGATGCGCAGGCTCGAGAACCTGCCACACGGAACGTCGAAGGAGCTGACATGGCGGGAAATCAAGCGGTCCCGACTGCGGATGTAGAGCGCGAGAAATCACGCAAAGTTGGTGTTCTCTCCGCACTATGGCCATTCATGCGCCCCTATCGTGTGCTGATGGCCATGGCGACGCTGGCGCTGGTGTTGACAGCGGGTCTATCGCTGACCCTGCCGCTGGCGGTACGTCGGGTTGTCGACAATTTCCGGATCTCCGAAGCCGCGCTCCTCAATCAGTATTTTGCCGCTGCCCTTGTGATCGCTGCGCTGTTGGCGGCAGGCACCGGGCTGCGTTACGCGCTGGTCACACGGCTGGGCGAACGGGTGGTTGCCGATATCCGCAAGGCGGTGTTTGACCGCGTCATTGGCATGAGCCCGGCGTTCTATGAACAGATCATGACCGGCGAGGTGCTGAGCCGGATCACCACAGATACCACACTGATCCAGTCGGTTCTGGGGTCCTCCGTGTCGATTGCCCTGCGCAACATGCTGATCTTCATCGGTGGTCTGGCGCTGATGCTGCTGACCTCGGCCAAGCTGACCAGCCTCGTGCTGCTGATCGTGCCTGCGGTGATTGTGCCGATCCTGGTGCTGGGGCGGCGCCTGCGCAAGATCAGCCGCGAGAACCAGGATTGGATCGCGGCCTCATCCGGCAATGCGGGGGAGGCGCTGGGCGCAGTTCAGACGGTTCAGGCCTACACCCATGAAGGTGCAAGCCGGAGCGAATTCAGCCGTCTGACCGAAACCGCCTTTGACGTGTCGATGCGACGGATCCAGACACGCGCCTTTCTGACTGTCATCGTGATCTTCCTGGTGTTCTCCGGGGTGGTTGGTGTGTTGTGGATGGGCGCCAATGACGTGCGCGCGGGCGTGATGACCGAGGGCACCTTGGTTCAGTTTGTGATTTATGCGGTTCTCGTTGCGGGCTCGGTCGCGGCGCTGTCGGAAATCTGGAGCGAATTGCAGCGGGCCGTCGGCGCGACCGAGCGGCTGGTGGAGCTGCTGACGGCGATAGATCAGGTCCAGGATCCCAAGCGGCCTCAAACACTTGTCACACCAGTGCGCGGGGAAATCCGGTTTGACAACGTATCCTTCCGCTATCCGGCGCGCCCACAGATCCCGGCGTTGGTGGATGTTTCGCTCACCGTGCAGCCGGGGGAAACAGTTGCTTTTGTCGGGCCGTCTGGTGCGGGTAAGACAACGATCATCCAGATGATCCAGCGGTTTTATGATCCGACGTCTGGTGCCGTTTGCCTGGATGGTATGCCGTTGCGGGATCTGCAACGGGATGATTTTCGCAAACATATCGCCTTGGTGCCGCAGGATCCGGTCATTTTTGCGCTGTCCGCGCGTGACAACATTCGCTTTGGCCGCCCCGGTGCCAGCGACGCTGAGGTTGAGGCCGCTGCCCGAGCTGCGGCGGCGCATGAGTTTATCACCGCACTGCCCGAAGGCTACGACAGCCAGGTTGGTGAGCGCGGTGTCATGCTCTCGGGTGGGCAGAAACAGCGGATCGCGATTGCCCGTGCCATTCTGCGTGATGCGCCGGTGCTGCTGCTGGACGAGGCGACATCTGCGCTTGACGCGGAAAGCGAACGTCTGGTGCAGGCGGCTGTAGACGAGCTGAGCCAGGGGCGCACCACATTGATCGTGGCGCACCGGCTGGCGACCGTGAAGAAGGCAGACCGTATCGTGGTCATGGAAGAGGGGCGCATTGTGGCCACCGGCACCCATGACCAACTGGTCGCTGAAGACGGTCTTTATGCTCGTCTGGCGCGGCTGCAGTTCACCGATGGACTGGCTGCAGAATAGACAAATCCCGCCTCAAACGGTCAGTATTTCGGTTTCAAGGTTGAAAACGGTCAAATGTCGCTGCGTCAAAGCGCAGGCTTCCTTGACGTGACCCTGTCGGCGCGCTTGCACGACAGGCCGTTTCAAATCATTTTGTGTTAACTGAAATTCCCCGGCACAAGGGGACTAGGGGAGGAAACCAATGGGATTTGCCACGGCCGCGGACTGCTTGGCACTAGTGAATGAAATGCCCTTCGGGCAGCGAAACATGCCGACAACGCTCTATGGGTTGTTGTCCCGTACGGCCGGGAAGTTTCCTGACAACAAGGCGATCAGCTATCAGATCTTCTCGGGCCCGACCGACAAGGCCGAGACCCTGACCTGGCGCCAGCTGAAGGATAAGGTCACCCAGGCGGCGAATATGTTCCGCTCCATGGGGATCGGAGAGAAGGACGTCGTTGCCTATATCCTGCCCAACTGTAACGAAACGGTTGTGACACTGCTGGGCGGCGCTGTGGCCGGGATCGCCAATCCGATCAACCCATTGCTTGAGCCGGAGCAGATCGCCTCCATCCTGCGCGAGACCGGGGCAAAGGTGGTGGTGACGCTGAAGCCGTTCCCGAAGACCGACGTGGCCCAAAAGGTCGCCGAGGCGGTGCGCCACGCGCCTAAGGTAAACACGGTTCTGGAAATTGACCTTAACCGCTATCTGACCCCGCCGAAGTCTTGGATTGTGCCGATGATCCGCCCCAAGCTCGAGGGCAAGGACAAGCTGGCGCATGCGGACTACAAGAACTTCAACAAAGAGCTGCGTAAGCATCCCACCGAGCTGACCTTTGCGGATTCCGACAGCGACCGCGTGGCCTGCTATTTCCACACTGGCGGCACCACCGGCATGCCCAAGGTGGCACAGCACACCTATTCCGGCATGAACTACAACGGTTGGCTGGGCAGCAAGCTGCTGTTCACTGCCGAAGACAACATCATGTGCCCGTTGCCGCTGTTCCATGTCTTTGCCTGCCATGTGATCCTGATGGCGGCTGTTGCCTCCGGTGCGCATGTCGTGTTCCCGACACCACAGGGCTATCGCGGCGACGGTGTCTTTGACAGTTTCTGGAAGTTGATCGAGCGCTGGAAGATTTCCTTCATCATCACGGTGCCCACGGCGATCTCGGCAAAGATGCAGCGGCCGGTGGATGCGGATGTCTCCACAGTGAAAACCGCCTTCTCCGGTTCGGCCCCCTTGCCGGTCGAGCTGTTCAAACGGTTTGAAGAGGCAACCGGCGTCAAGATCGTCGAAGGGTACGGCCTGACCGAGGCAACCTGTCTGGTGTCCTGTAATCCGGTTGAGGGTGAGAAGAAAATCGGCTCGATCGGTATTCCGCTGCCCTATACGGATGTGAAGATCGTCAAAGGAACCGACAGTGGCACGGTTGAGTTGGGGGTGGATGAGATTGGCGAGATCTGCATCTCCAGCCCCGGTGTCTACGCCGGTCACACCTATACCGAAGTCGAGAAAAACGACGGTCTGTTCTACAAGGATCAATACCTGCGCACTGGCGACCTTGGGAAGCTGGACAGCGACGGGTACCTCTGGATCACCGGTCGTGCCAAGGATCTGATCATTCGCGGTGGTCACAATATCGACCCGGCCGAGATTGAAGAGGCGCTTCTGGGGCATGAGGCTGTGGCCTTTGCCTAGCGCCATCGGCCAGCCGGATGCCCATGCCGGCGAGGTGCCTTGTGCCTTTGTCGAATTGGTGGACGGCGCAACTGTGACGCCTGACGAGCTTCTGGCTTATTGTCAGATCCACGTACATGAGCGGGCAGCGATCCCGAAACATGTCACCGTGATGGATGAGCTGCCAAAAACCGCCGTGGGCAAGGTCTTCAAACCGGATCTACGTAAGAATGCCATCACCCGGATCTACAACGACGCGCTGCTCAAGGCGGGTCTGCTAAGCCCGTGTCGAACATGTGGTCGATGACAAAGGTCGCGGGCTGGTCGCACAGGTCGAAGAAAACGGTGCCAAGGCCTCGGATATCTCCGACGTGCTGGGGGTCTTTACCCGCCCGTGGGAGCCCATGCCGAAGGCGTGATCGCCCGCCTTCGGCACTGGTCCTTGAACGAGATAGAGAAAGCGCTCCACCGGGGCGCTTTTTTTCAATTCTGGGGCATGGTTTTTGACCGCCGCGCTGCTAGGCTCATCCGACGCACTACGACACAGGGAACGGCGAGATGAACTACGAACGGCTGATCGACGAGGAAACCTGGGCCTTTATCCGCAAGACGGGCGAATGTTACCCGGATGATGCGGTGGATCTGTCGATTGCCGAGCAGCGCAAGGTCTATGACGCCATGGCGGCTGAGTTTCGCGCCGCGCGTCCTGATAGTGTCAGCTGCAAGGATCGTCTGGTGGGTGCCGTTCCGGTGCGGATCTACACCGCCGGAGAACCGGGCTGCACGGTGATGTACTGTCATGGCGGCGGGTTCGTGGTTGGCGGGCTGGACAGCCATGATGATGTCTGTGCCGAGCTTTGCGCGCAAACCGGTTATCGCGTGGTCGCAGTGGACTACCGGCTGTCTCCCGAACACCTGCATCCTGCGGCCTTTGAAGATGCCTGGGCGGTCAGTCAGTGGATCTCTGCCAGCTTCGATGGCGATCTGGTCCTGGCCGGGGACAGCGCCGGTGCCAATCTCTGTGCTGCGGTGGCGCATCATGCCCGTGGACGGCTCAAGGGGCTGGTCGGTCAGGTGCTGATCTACGGGGCCTTTGGCGGTGACATCAACGAAGGCTCTTATCTGGAACATGCGCAGGCCCCAATGCTGACGCGGGATGACATTCTGTTCTATGGACAGCTGCGGCGCCCGGAGGGGAGTGAGGTCGGTACTGACCCGACATTGGAACCGCTTGCTGACAATGATTTCTCAGATCTACCTGCCACGGTGCTGGTCACCGCTGATTGCGATCCCGTGCGCGACGATTCCCGTCACTACCGCGACAAGATTTTGGCAGCTGGCGGCAAGGCACATTGGATCAATGAGCCGGGGTTGGTCCACGGCTATCTGCGGGCCCGCCACAGCGTCGGCCGCGCCCGCGACAGTTTTGAGAGGATTTCCGTTGCAGTGGAAGCGCTGGGGCAGGGGCTCTGGCCTTATGAGTGACGCCGACCCTAGCCTGCAAAGTCACGGCATTGTTCAGGTGCGGCACTGCGGTCGTACCATCCACCGCTTTTGACGCGCCAGTCGCTCGTGTGGGTGGTCACATAAGACCAGTTGCCCACCGGGAGATGGGAATACCCGATGACATCGCCGGGCTGGATCACTCCAATGCGCGCCGTTCCTGCACTGTGACCTGAGTAGCGCGGCACCGGACCACCAAGCCAACCAAGGCAGGCGCTTTCAAATTCATCGCGGATCGGCAGATCGACAAGGAGGCGGCGCAGGTGGGTGTCATTCAGTGCCAGTTGACGGCGCTTGGTATTGACCTTGCAGCCGTGAAACTGCTCTAGTCCCCGGATTTCCTGCACCTGTCGATTGCTGTGTGGGTCAAGCGCGACCGATTTGCCCAGACAGTCGCTATTGTCAAAGACGCTTTGCCCCAGTGTCGGCCCAAAGCAATAACCGGCCCGGTCCATGATCAGATTCCGCGTGAACCAAAGATCGTCACAGCCATCCTGCGCCAATGCGGGCAGCGGCAGAAGCAGCAGTATCAGGGCAAGGCAATGTCGGGTCATGGCAGGCTCCTGTCGGGCGAAGTTATCGATCACCCAAAGAAGCCTGCCACGGATCCTCAGCTGAGGAAAGATTTTGCCTTCATCGTGTCGACAATTGGCGCACCGAGACGGCTGAGAATGGTGGGGGCCAGTTGCAGCTGATCAATCACCACGCCCTCTGCGGGGCCTGTCGCATCGCCAAAGTAATAAAGCGCGGTTTCCTGTTGCAGGGGGCTGCGCCCGCCGTGGTGGCCGCGCTCATCCTGGCCATGATCTGCGGTGACAATGATCTCATAGCCCATGTCGCGCCATTTGATAATGAACGGGGCCAGCATCTCGTCCATCACGAAACAGGCGTGATCCATCTCCTGACAGTCGTGAAAGAACCGGTGTCCCATACAATCCAGCGTGCAGGTGTGCAGCATGCCGTAGTTGAGGCCAAAGCGCAGGCAAAGATTGGTCAGCGTGCCAAAGAGGTCCACGTCGGAGGGGGTCATCTGGTTGACCAGCCCGTAGCCGGTCATCGAATGGAACCGTCCGTGATTGATCGTGGCGCTGTCGGCCTCGTCATATTCCACATCGCGCACCGGATCATAGGGGTGGCGATTGAAGAAGGAGGACCAGAAGCTATGGGCAACTGCACCTGTCACACCACCACCCTGACGTACCTGACTGAACACATCCTTGTGCCCCAGACGAAAGACATTGCCATTGCCGGTGCAGCCGTGCTCAGCCGGGACCACGCCGGTGTGGATCGAGGCATAGCAGCTGGCGGAAATCGACGGCAGCACCGCCCGGTGTTTCCAGACCCGTGCCTCGCCGCTGTCGACCCAGCCTTCCAGATTGCCAAACAGCCGACGGAAATTGCGCCAGGGGACGCCGTCCAAGATGATGAGGAGAAGTTTGTTGTCCATCGCAGAACCCAGGGTCTTATAAAGGTGAGTTAAAAAGGCGGCCGTGAGGATTGTACCTGCGACCGCCTTTGGGAGCGTCCCGCCGCAGTCGCCTGCGACGAGAGGTGATATGCACTGCCTGCTTGCTAGTTGCTAGGCGCTTTCCATCTTGCGGTTGGCGATGACCTCTTCCAGCCAGCCCAGACGCATTTCCGGCACTGAGCTAAGCAACAGGTCGGTATAGTCGTCAAAGGGCGGCGACAGTACTTCGGTCTTGCCGCCATAGCGCTGCACGCGCCCCTGATACATCACCGCGATATTGTCCGAAATCGCCCGCACTGTGGCAAGGTCATGGGTGATGAAGAGGAAGGCGACATTCTCGATCTTCTGCAATTCTAGCAGCAGTTTGAGGATACCATCCGCCACCAGCGGATCCAGCGCCGAGGTGACCTCATCGCAGATGATCATCTTTGGCTTGGCAGCCAAGGCGCGGGCAATACAGACACGCTGTTTCTGCCCACCCGACAGCTCTGCCGGGTAGCGATCCATGAAGCTTTCGCCCAGTTCGATCTCATCCAGCAGTTCGATGATCCGCTTGCGCTTCTCCGCGCCTTTCATGCCGAAGTAGAACTCCAGCGGGCGCCCGATGATGGTGCCCACGGTCTGGCGCGGGTTCATGGCCACATCTGCCATCTGGTAGATCATCTGCAACTCGCGCAGATCTTCGCGGCTGCGCCCCGCCAGATCGGATGACAGGGTGCGGCCTGCGAACGCGATCTCGCCCTCGCGCGGCGGCAAGAGGCCGGTGATCACCCGTGCGAGTGTCGATTTCCCAGAGCCGGATTCCCCAACCACCGCCAATGTCTGACCGGGGTGCAGGTCAACATTCACATTGTGCAGCACGTCGAACTTGGTGCCCTTGTAGCGCGCGGTGATATTGCGCACGCTCAGCACCGGTTCCGGGGTGGGGGCCTTTTCCTCATGGGTGATGGAGCGGACCGAGACCAGGGCCTGGGTATACTCCTCCTGCGGTGCGTTGATGATCTGATCAACAGGGCCGTATTCCACCATATTGCCGTGGCGCAGCACCATGATGTCGTCGCTCACCTGCGCCACAACCGCGAGGTCGTGGGTGATATAGAGCGCGGCGACACCGGTGTCGCGGATGGCTTCCTTTATCGCCATCAGCACCTCAATCTGGGTGGTCACATCCAGCGCCGTTGTCGGCTCGTCAAACACCACCAAATCCGGCTCCGGGCAAAGCGCCAGCGCGGTCATGCAGCGCTGCAGCTGGCCGCCGGAGACCTGATGCGGGTAACGCTCGCCGATATTATCGGGATCCGGCAGGCCCAGCTTGGCAAAGAGGGTCCGCGCGCGCGCCTCGGCCTCTTTCTTGGAGAATTTGCCCTGCTCAACCGCCGCTTCGATCACCTGTTCCATGATCTTTTTGGCCGGGTTGAAGGAGGCAGCAGCCGATTGCGACACATAGGTCACCTCGCCACCGCGCAGACGGCGGATATCGCGCAGTTTTGACTGCAGGATATCGCGACCGTTCACCCAGACTTCGCCGCCGGTGATTTTGACCCCACCGCGGCCATAGGCCATGGAGGCCAGACCGATGGTGGATTTACCCGCGCCGGATTCCCCGATCAGCCCCAGCACCTTGCCCGGTTGCAGGTCAAAGCTGACACCATGCACGATTTCGATGTCATGCGGCTTTTCACCCGGCGGGTAGACAGTTGCGCCGATCTTCAGATTGCGCACTTTCATAAGAGGTTCGCTCATCCGCGGCCTCCTTTCAGAGAAGTTGTGCGGTTCAGAACCCAGTCCGCCACAAGGTTGACCGAGATCGCAAGGGTGGCGATGGCAATGGCGGGCAGCAGAGCCGCCGGGATACCATAGACGATGCCTTCCTTGTTTTCCTTCACGATGCCGCCCCAATCGGCTTCCGGCGGTTGTACGCCAAGGCCGAGGAAGGAGAGCGTCGAGACGAAGAGCACCATGAAGATGAACCGCAGACCCATTTCGGCCACCAGCGGTGACAGAGCGTTCGGCAGGATCTCACGGAAGATGATCCAAGCGGTTCTCTCCCCGCGCAGGCGGGCCGCTTCGACGTAGTCCATGACCTCGATATCCACCGCGACGGCACGGGCCAGACGATAGACCCGTGTGGAGTCCAGCAGCCCCATGACCACGATCAGCACCGGTACCGTGACGGGCATGACCGACAGAACGACAAGGGCGAAGATCAGCGTTGGGATCGACATGATGAGATCCACCAGCCGCGACATGACCTGATCGACCCAGCCGCCCGCAACAGCGGCAAAGAAGCCAAGGATTGATCCCGTGGTAAACGACAGGATCGTGGCTGCGGTGGCGATGAAGATGGTTGTGCGACCACCGTAGATCATCCGGCTCAGCAGATCGCGGCCAATGTTGTCGGTGCCCAGAAGATGCTCCGCAGAACGCGGCTCCCAGACGTCACCAACGATTTCCGCCATGCCATAGGGCGCCAACAGCGGCGCAAAGATCGCCATCAGAAAGTACAGGGCCGTGAAGAACAGCCCGATCATTGCAGAGATAGGGATATTCTTCATTTCGGATGCCTCAGACGCGGGTTGGACAGGATAGCGACAATGTCAGCGATCATGTTCAGAACAATGTAGACAGCGGCAAAGATCAGACCGCAGGCCTGCACCACAGGCACGTCACGTTTGGACACATGGTCGACCAGATACTGCCCCATGCCGGGGTAGACAAAGACCACTTCGATCACCACGACGCCCACCACCAGATAGGCAAGGTTCAGCATCACCACATTGACGATCGGTGCAATGGCGTTGGGAAATGCATGGCGCGCAATCACGTGAAAGGTGCTGAGGCCTTTCAGCTCTGCGGTCTCAATATAGGCCGACTGCATCACATTGAGGATCGCCGCACGGGTCATCCGCATCATATGCGCCAAAACCACCAGCGTCAGCACTGCAACAGGCAGGGCAATGGCGTTGAGTTTCTCTAGCAAGCTCATGGAATCGTTGATCATTGCGACAGAACTGAACCAGCCCATCTGCACCGCAACGAAATAGATCAGCAGATAGCCAATCAGAAATTCCGGGATCGAGATCGAGGCCAGCGTCACGGCCGAGATCAGTTTGTCAGGCCAGCGGTCGCGGTAGCGCACCGCCAGAAGGCCCAGAAAGATTGCCAGCGGAACCGAGATAACAGCAGCCCAGAAGGCCAGGAACAGCGTATTGCCAAGGCGGCGGCCGATGCTGGTTGCGATGTCCTGACCATTGGTCAGAGCAGTGCCCAGATCCCCCTGCAAAGCGCCGAACAGCCAGTCGAAATAGCGCAGTATGGCAGGTTCATTCAGGCCCAGTTCTTCCCGCAGATTGGCGAGCGCCTCAGGGGTGGCCGACTGGCCCAGAATGGACTGCGCCACATCGCCGGGCAGGATCAGGGTGCCCATGAAAATGAGCACGGATGCGGCAATCAAGAGAATTAGTCCCAGCGCTAGGCGCTGGGACACAAGTTTTACGACGGGGTGCATGGCATAGACCTCTATCAGGCCAACCAGCACTTATGCGACCACTTGCCTAGCCATGGTGTCGCCGGTGGAATCCACCACCCAACCCTGAACCTTGCTGCTGGTCGCTTCGATGAAGTCGTTGAACATCGGGCAGATCAGACCGCCTTCGTCGCGCACCATCATGCCCATCTGGCTGTAGAGCGCCTTGCGCTTGGCTTCGTCCAGCTCACCGCGCGCGGCAAACAACAGCTTGTCGAAGTCTTCGCGCTTGAAGCGGGTGTCGTTCCAGTCTGCGGTCGACAGATACGCGGTCGAATACATCTGGTCCTGCACCGGACGGCCACCCCAGTAGGAGGCGCAGAAGGGCTGTGCATTCCAAACTTCCGACCAGTAGCCATCGCCGGGTTCACGCTTCAGCTCCAGCGGGATGCCAGCTGCGTTCGCGGACTGCTGGAACAGCTGGGCTGCATCCAAGGCACCAGGGAAGGCAACATCCGACACCCGCAGGGTGATCGGGCTGCCGTCGTGGCCGGATTTCTTGTAGTGCTCAGCCGCCTTGGCCGGATCAAACGGGCGCTGCGGAATGCTGTCGTCAAACAGCGGGTAGGCTGCGTTGACAGGCATGTCGTTGCCGACAGAGCCGTAGCCGCGCAGCACTTTATCGACCATTTCTTCGCGGTTGATGGCGTATTTCAGCGCCAGACGCAGTTCATTGTTATCGAACGGCGCTGTGTCGCAATGCATGATGAACACATAGTGACCCGGACCCGCGGCATTGCGCACAGTCAGGTTCGGCGCGCGATCCAGCAGGCCTGCGACCTTCGGCTCAACACGGTTGGCGATGTGGACCTGACCGGACTGCAGCGCTGCCATACGGGCGGTGGCGTCGTTGATCACGACGATCTCGACCTCATCTACATGGCCACGGCTGTCATCCCAGTAGTTGGGGTTTTTCTTCCACATGTGGCGCACGCCGGGCTCATCCGCTTCCAGCATATAGGCGCCGGAGCCGATGCCTGCTGCCGGGTTGTCAAAGCCACCATCGGGTTGGATCATCAGGTGATAATCAGCCATCAGATAAGGCAGGTCGGCGTTGGGTGTGGTCAGCGAAACGACGAAGTTGTCACCATCGGCTTTCATGCTTTCGATGCCACGCATAATGCCCAGAGCGCCGGATTTACTGTCTTCGTTGGAGTGGCGCTCCATGGTGCGCATCACATCCTCGGCGGTCACCGGCTTGCCGTTGTGGAACTCAACACCCTTGCGGATTTTGAAGGTCCAAGTCTTGGCGTCAGCGCTGGCTTCGACGCTTTCGGCGACGCGATTTTCGATGCCACCCTCGGGCGTTACATTCACCAGCGTTTCGCCGAACTGGTAGAGGTTGTGATAAGGTACCTGGCTGGCGGCCACTGCCGGATCCAGCGAGTCGGTGCTGCCACCGCCGATGGAGCCGAGCTTCAGCGTGCCCCCCTTGACCGGGCCTGCGGCCTCGGCTGCGCGGGCAAACATGCTGCCTGCAACAGCGGCGCTGATCCCCAGTGCTGCGGTTTTGCCCATGAATTCACGCCGGGTCATTTTACCGGAGGTGACGCTTTGCGTCATGAAATCAAGTTGGTCTTTCATTGCGGACTCCCTGTCGTATTTAGACGCTGAACACGTCATTTCTTGAATTGTCATTCAAGGTTTGCGCATTTGATGCGACCTCGCAACCCTTATTAGCGTCCTTTTTGGCGCCAGCGGGGACGGCGAAGTCTTCAAGAGACGGTGATCCCGTCGTCTTTTGAGACTGGTATGTCGTATTTGGCTGGAAGTGAATGCTTGGCGGGACAATATGTGGAAAAAAGCCTCCCGGATCTGAGACCAAATATTATCCCGCTCCCACCGAGGTATTCGCCAATGGCTGGCGAAAATCAGCGCATTTTCTGCTAGAACGGGTCCATGGAGGGGATCATAGACCCGTTAAGGGTCACTGGCATCAGGCCGGGATTTCGCGCCTTTATCGCAGTTTTTCGTGGTGAGGCAGGGCGGATTGCATCGGCTCGGACCGGACGAAACGCGACATTCGCGCCTGTGCAAACTCACCAGTCGGCACTGTCCATCCAGATGGTCACCGGGCCGGAATTGACCAAAGCGACCTGCATATCCGCCCCAAAGGATCCGCGCGCCACAGGCACATCCAGCGCCGCCAGTTGGTCGGCAAATCTGGTATACAGCGCGCGCCCCAGGTCCGGGGCGGCAGCATTGGAAAACCCGGGACGATTGCCCCGGCGGGTGTCGGCGGCAAGGGTGAACTGGCTGACGACCAAGGCGCTGCCGCCGATGTCTTTCACGGAGCGGTTCATCTTGCCTGCTTCATCGCGAAAAATCCGCAGCTTGCTGATCTTGGCCGCCATCTGATCGGCTTCTGCTTCGCTGTCGCCTTCCATGGCGCAGATCAGGATCAGTAGGCCGGGACCGATATCGCCGATGACCTCACCGTCAACACGGACAGAGGCCTCAGAAACGCGTTGGATCAGAGAACGCATAATCTCTCCTATTCTGGGGTCGGGGCGTCAGTCGCGCCAGCTGGTAAATTCGTCCAATTCGGCGCGCTCGGTTCGAAACTGATTGGCAGGATGGTCTGGATCGCCGTAGCCGAAGGACAGCGCGCAGAGGATCGTGCGGTCTTCTGGTATGTCGCAGAATTCATGCAGCATCGGCGCATATGTGGCAACCGCAGCCTGCGCGATGGTGGCCACACCGGCAGCTGTTGCGGCCAGCGTGAAACCGGTAACAAATCCACCGCAATCGAGCGCGCCGTAAGGGCCAAGCTCCTTGGGGCTGGTCAGAATGGCACAATGGGGGGCGTCAAACAGGGTGAAATTGCGCATCATCTGCTGGTGTGACGCCGCGCGATCGCCGCGTTCGACACCCACCGCCTCATATAACGCCCAGCCGCAGGCCTGGCGGCGGGTTTTGTATTCGCCGCTGTAGCGTTCGGGAAAGGGCAGATCCGGTGCAACGGGATCTTTCATCACCGATTCCATCAGCGCAGATCGCAGCGCGTTGGTAGCCGCACCGCTGAACAGCGTCACCTGCCAGGGTTGGGCATTGCACCAGGACGGAACTTTCTGTGCGCAGCGCAGTATATCCTCGATCACCGCGCGCGGCACCGGATCCGGGCGAAACGCACGGCAGCTGTGGCGCGCCCGCAGCAGCGCATCAAGGGCGGGAAGGGTGGTCGTCATGATGCGTCCTCATCCTGTATTTGCGACGGGGGTATTCAGGCGCCCTGCGCCGCGTGGCCGTTCTAGCGGGTGCCAAAATAGGCAATGGCGGCACCGATCACCATGGCCACTGCAACGGCTGCGGCGATCTTCCATGCGGAGTAGGGGCGTTCCCCCTGCACCCGGCCCGATTGTCCGTTGACCACAAACCGATAGGTTTTGCCCCGATACTTATAGGCCGCGAGCCATACGGGCAGCAGCACATGTTTGAACGTGATATCGGAGAAGTTGCTGTCGATATATTCAATGCGTTGCCGGTCGCCGCCGATATCGAACCGCACATCGCGTTCGATCACCCGGCGCATCCGTGCATTGGCTTCGCTGTAACCGTCGGCCAGCTCCACCGCATAGGCCTCCGCCCGGAACCCGGCCAGATACTGCGGCTGATAAGGTTCCAGCGCCGACAGATCCCAAGGTTCCAGCGCGTCGGTGTTCTTTTTCGGCAGGCTCTTGGAGGCCAGCACCAGAACATCGTCAAAGAACCGCTGTACCCGCCCTGAGGCAGGCCGCCAGCGCACCTTCGGCACCTGCCGGGACTGGCGTTTGCCATCAACCACGATGGTTTCGGTGACATAGTAGACCGTGCCGCGCTGGCCGCGATACTGGGAGTGGGTTTCAGCATCGAAGGTCCAATAGGGCACATAGATCCCGTCCATCCGCCGCCCTTTGCGGGCATATTGCTGCAAACCGTTTGGCGCAAACCACAGCTGACCCAGCCAGTCCGCCATCGCCTTGTGGGCGCTGCGCTCATCAAAGGCGAAGGGCAGCACACCCTTTGGCTTGATATGGCGATGGGTGCCGGTATCCGTGACCATGGGCGTGGCGCAGAAGGGGCATTCGCCGAGCGTGGTCCTTTGGGTCCAGCTCCACCTGAGCGGCGCAATTGGGGCAGCGCAGCACACGGGTTTCTTCCATGTCGGCCTCAGCCAGACCAGATGATAGCGCGGTATCGAAATCCAACTCGCGCAGACTGCCACCGCGCCATGGGCCAGATCGGATCGCCTCCTGATGGCCGCAGTGATCGCAGGTCAGCGTGCCGTTTTGCGGGTCATAGCGATAATCTGCACCGCATTGCTCACAGGGAAAACGGTGGTCTTCCAGCGGGGGCTGGGCCTTGGTCGTATCAGAGCTTTCGACAACAAGCGGACCGGGCGGCGGCGGAGGTGGGGTCGGGGTCACGGGGGAGCCTCAAAGATATTTATGCAGCGGTTTTGGCACCATGATGCGCAGGGCGTTGTCCTTCAACAGGAAATGACGCCAAAGATGAAAGACCCCGTGCAGCACAATGACGATGAGCAGTGTGTCAAAGGCGATTTCATGCAGCTCTTCAGCCAATTCATGCAGGCTGCGGCTGCCGACGCCGGGGTTGATCGGAACAACACCAAAGGCGTGGATCGCAAAGGGGGCCAGCAATCCGGCGAGCGCCCCGGTGGCAACCATGACCGGTAAGCCGAATTGCAATGCGCGGTGGTTCAGCCCGTGGAACCGCTTGGCCCAGCCTGGCAGCTTCGGACCAGCGCGCCCCGCCAGCCCCTTGCGCAGATAGATCGCGGTCCAGAACAGTACGACCACTGACAGGATCAGCCCAACCCCGGCATGGGTCGCCAACGCCAGCCCTGGGGGGAGGCTGTTGTCGTCTGGCTCCACCAGATAGAAGTAGATGATAAGAGCCAGGCTGAGCCAGTGGAGCCATTTGAGCGCGCTGCGGCGTGTCATACCTGCGGGATCCTTCGTGGCGAGAGGGCTGCGATGTCCGCGAGACAGGGCGCCGAATGTCGTGGCGCCCCATGTGTGATCGGGTGTCAGCCCGCCGGGGCAGGTGGCGGCGGTGGTGGCGGCGGGGGCAGAATTGTGAAGAGTTGCGCCAGCTCCATCACATCACCGGCGGCTTTCCAACCATCCTGACCGGGGGTCCACACCAGACTGTCGCGGCGCAGCGCGCCCTCCTGCGCCATCCGTCCAAGGCGGGCCTTAGAGAAAGGGCCGCTGGTCTGGCCATTTTCAGCGATGTGCCAGACATGTTCCACCGGTGGTGGTGGTGGGGCCACCGGAGCGGCCTGCGGTGCCGGTTGCGGGGCAGCGGGTGCGGGCCGTGCGCCCCAGGGACCGGCGGGCTGACCCGCTGCATGACTGGCGGCACCCGGTTGCGCCATCTGCGCCATCTGTTGGGCCATCGCCATGCCCATCCCCATACCCATGCCGGCCCCCATACCACTGTTGGGCGTCTGGGCGGCGGCGGTCATCGCCTCGGCGGCAGAAAATTGCGTGTAGCGGCCAAGATCACCGACGATCCCCATCTGGGTGCGCTTGTCCAGCGCCTGTTCGACGGCGGCGGGGAGTGAGATATTCTCGATATAGAGTTCCGGGATCGCGATGCCGTACTCAGCGACCGTGGCGGAAATCTCCGCCGCGACCAGCTTGCCCAGATCAGCCGTATTGGCCGCCATGTCCAGCACCGGGATGCCAGAGCCTGCCAAGACCCGGCTCACCTGTTGCACGATGATATTGCGGATCTGGAAGGAGATTTCATCCATGGTGAATTCGCCATCGGTGCCAACGATCTCGGTCAGGAACCGGGCCGGGTCCACCACTCGGATACTATAGGTGCCAAAGGCACGCAGACGCACGGGGCCGAACTCCGGGTCGCGAGCCATGATCGGGTTCTTGGTGCCCCATTTCAGATCGTTGAACCGGGTGGTGTCGACGAAGTAGATCTCCGATTTGAATGGCGACTGAAACCCGTGATCCCAATGCTGCAACGTCGTCATGATCGGCATGTTATTGGTCTCCAGCATGTAGAGACCGGGGGTGAAGACATCCGCCAGCTGACCCTCATGAACAAAGACCGCCGCCTGACCTTCGCGGACCGTCAGCTTGGCGCCGTATTTGATCGCATGGCCTTCGCGCTCAAAGCGCCAGACCAGCGTGTCATTGGTGTCGTCGGTCCAGTGGATGACGTCGATGAACTCTCCCTTGAGAAAGTCGAAAATACCCATGGTTTCATCCTCCTTCGGCGATGCGGCTGGCATCATGGCGGGCGTGCAGGGCAGCACAATGTTGGGCGCGCCGAGGCGCGGGCGGGAGACAGCCGCGCTTAGCGCGGTTCCCCCATGATATCATAGGCAATCGCCTGCACGATGGGCCGGGCCTCATCGGCGGACATGCCGGGGCGCAGGCGCGGATGGTACAGGATTTGAAGAAGTTTTTCGTCCTGACTGGTCAGCAGCGCAAATTCATCATCATCGTTGAAGATTGACGGCCGCGCATGCGGGCTGTCATTGCGCAGGCCAAGGCCCTGAGCGATCTCCTCGTGGATACAGCTCCGGCGGGCCAGATCGGGGTGTTCCGCGCGGATAAGAGCCACTCCGCGCATATAGGATGACGGATCCGCTTGCAGCCCCCCGGCGCGCACCAGGCAATAATAGCTCTGCGGCGGGTTGGCAAAGACCTGAAGATCGGCGTCGCTGATCGACGGCAGGATGTCCCGCACCCGCCCTGCCACATAGGCGCTGTCATCCGCGCCAGCAAAGATCACATTGAAGTTGGCGCGGGCGCGGCTGGTGGTGGTGCTGATTGGATGACCGGTGATCCGGGCCAGACGGGCGGCGTAGGCCTCCAGCGTTGCTCGGTCTTTCTGCTGTTGCTCCGCGCTGACGGAGGGGCCGAAGTCGGCCCGCAGACGCACCGGCCCCTGCCAGCGTCCCAACGCCCCGGAGGTGCGCAGGTTATTGCTGCCATATTCGTCGTAAAAGGCAATCTGTTCGAAATTCCGGCGCAGATCGTCCGCATCATAAGGCGTCTCCGGCCCGCCACCATCGGTGCGCAACAGCCCACGGGTCAGCAGATCCTGCTGCAGTGCGCCGTAGTAGCGGGCCAGACGCTGGCTTTCGGCAGAAGGGGGCTTTGGCGCGGGCGCGAGACCTGCGGGCCGCGTCGGCGGCACCAGCGAGGTGCGCTGAGCCAGTGGATCGCACCCCATCAGAAGCGCCGTCCCAGCGAGCGTGGCGAGCACCGCTGGGATCAATCGCCGCCGGGGCGGCCGTGGCCTTATGGGGTGGGCCTTGCTCATGCGGTGCCGGGGACCGCCGTGGCCGCTGTGTCGCCAACACCGTCGCGGCGCGCTTTGGCGGCGGCCAATGTGTCGCGCAGCTCGGCTTCCATCTTTTTCAAATCCTCCTCAGCCGCAGCGCGTTTGGCCTTGCCGTCGTCGGCGATCTGCAGGCTTTCCTGGATGGTTCCGATCAGATCGGCATTGGCCTGCTTCACCGCTTCGATGTCGAAAACGCCGCGCTCCATCTCCTGACGGATCACCTTGTTGGTTTCGCGCAGATTGGCAGCGTTGGAGGTCAGCAGCTCATTGGTCAGATCATTGGCATCACGCACGGCGGCCGCAGCCTCGGCTGAGCGCTGGATGGTGACCGCCTGCGCCAGCTGTGTCTCCCAGAGCGGAACCGTGTTCACCAACGTTGAGTTGATCTTGGTCACCAGCGATTTGTCGTTCTCCTGAACCAGCCGGATCGAAGGCAGCGACTGCATGGTGACCTGACGCGTCAGTTTCAGATCATGCACCCGACGCTCCAGATCGTCGCGGGCGGCGCGCATGTCGCGCAGCTCCTGTGCGCGCATCACCTGATCGCTCTCAGGCGCAGCGGCAACAGCGGCCTCCAGGGTCGGAATTTCATTGGCATCCAGCTCGGCCAGCTTGGCCTCTCCTGCGGCAATATAAAGCGCCAGCTCATCATAGAAACTCAGCGTCTTGGCATAGAGCAGATCCAGCGATTTGATATCCTTGAGCAGCTGATGCTCATGGCCGAGGAGATTGTCGGTAATTCGGTCGATCTGGCCCTGAACATCCTCAAACCGGGCGGTGAACTTGGCAAAAGGCGCCGCGCGCCCCAGCAGGCGTTCCCAGAAACTGCGCTTGCGGCGCACATCCAGTTCGGACACCGAGAACCCGCGAATGGTGGTTACGATATTGCGCAGGCTGTCACCGGCCGGGCCAACGTCCTTGTTGCGGACATCCGTCAGCATGGCCTGGCTGATCTGCTGCAATTCCGCCTGGGCACCGGATCCAAAGTGGATGATTGAGTTGCTGTCCGACATGTCGATCTGCGCCATACGGGACTGGATATCGGCGCTGGTGGCCTCATCGGCCTGCTCCAGAGACTGGATCTCAGCCACCGGTTCCGGCAGTTCAATCGCGGTGATCTCGGAAACGATTTGCGTTTCCTTGGCGGCTTTCTTCTGGGTCGTCTCGGACATGTGCAAATTCCTTATGGCTGTGTCAGCGGGTGTCCAGATGAACGCCCTCGCGCTGCAAACGATCCCGCAGCACGTCGATTTCAACGGTCAGATCGGTGCGATCTTCCAGCAGCATCTTGCGGGTGCGGGCGGCAAAGTTCTCTTCAAGATCGCGCAGCAGAGTCAGATAGTCCTCGCGCGATTTGGTGTCTCCACTGCGGGTATAGATATCGGCAAATTTGATCGTCGCATCGCGCGCGCCCATCAAATAGACGGTGAGATAGCGCCGCGCACCGGTCAAATCGCGGGGGTCTTCCTCAACCGTGCGAAAGAGGTCACGCGCCACCTCCTGAAAGGCCTCGACCCGCTGTTCGACCTGACGATCCCGGGCGCGCAGGGCGGCATCGGTCATCGCGGCGAGATAGGTTTCGGCCTCGTCTACAACACGGGCGACGCGATCACGCTGGAAATCATCAATGCCCTCGGCGCCCTTATCCCGCAGGGGATCGAGGCCAAAGGCGGCGAGATGCAGGCCAGCTGTCGCCGCGGCATAAATCAGCGCGCTGAGTGCGCCGGGATCCTGTCGCCAGGCCGCAAATAGGGCGCCGACACCGCAGAGTAGGGCGGCCAGGATTTTGCGTGGCAGGGCAGGGCGGCGGGCAACTTTGCGATCATCATAGGCGGCTTCAGCCCGCAGACCATCGCGCAGCAGATAGGCCGAACCGGCCCAAGTGGCTGCGGCAAGCAGGCCAAACGCCAGACCAGCTGTGTCCGAGAAGACAGACATCAGCGCCACCAGTCCCGCAGGCAGCGCCATCAGATTGGCGCGCATGCCGACGGGGTCGACTTTGGCGCTGCGGTAGCTGTTGGCGCTTGAGGTGCTGTGACCGGAGGCGGGGTCTTTATCGGCCCCTTTGTCGCGGCCATCTGGGCTGTATTTGCCGCCAAAACGCTGTGCCATGGGATCAGCCTCCGACCAGCCAGCCGGTTGCGAGGCCAATCATCAGGATCAGCAAGGCCACAAAGGCGAGTTTCTGCACGTCTGTTCCCCCAAGATGAGCGCTGCAAGCAGTTGGAAACTTAGGATATGCAGCGCCATCTTGCTAGGGGGAACTCTGAGAAGGCGGGCGCAGTTTCTCAGGGCAGGGCGCTCAGCGGCGCGTTGGTTTGCCGCCACCACGCGGCGCGGGACCTTTTCCAGAGCTTCGGCCGGGACCGCGCCCGGTATCGCGCCCTGCGTCCCGGCTGGCGCCGCCACCTGCGGGTTTGCTGCCGAATTTGCCGGCTGGCTTGCCGCCGAATTTGCCCGCAGGCTTGCCGCCGGGTCTGTCTGCGGTGCGGTCAGCTGCCCGGCCTGCGGGTTTGCCCTTGCCAGCAAATTTGCCGTCTGGTTTTCCAGTGGAGCGGCCACCGGATCGCTCGCTGCCTTTGTCGCCCGGGCGATCTGATGCGCCGAAGGATCGCCCTGATGGTTTCCCGCCCGGTTGTTTCCCACCCGGTTGTTTCCCCCCTGGCCTGCCGCCAGATTTGAAATCTGGTTTCACGCCGGGCGCTGTCCCAGGTTTGCCCGCGCCGGGGCGTCCACGCGCCGGACGGGTCGGGCGTTTGGGCTTCTCGTCTGCCTCGGTCTCCGGCGTCTCCAGCCCCAGTTGATCGCGCACCACGCGGGGGCGCAGCTCTTCGACTTCGCCAGGTTTGAGGCTGCCCAGCTGGAACGGACCGTAAGACAGCCGCAGCAGGCGGTTCACGGTAAATCCGATGTCTTCGATGGCACGGCGGATTTCGCGGTTCTTGCCCTCGCGCAGGCCAATGGTCAGCCAGGCGTTGGCCCCCTGCTGCCGGTCCAGCGCGACGGTCATCGGCTGAAAACGCTCTCCCTCAATCACCAATCCCTGACGCAGCGGTTCAAAATCGGTGTCTTTGGGACGCCCGTTGATGCGCACGCGGTAGCGGCGCAGCCAGCCGGTGGACGGCAGCTCCAGCTGTCGCTTGATGCCGCCGTCATTGGTCAGCAGCAGCAGCCCTTCGGAGTTGAGGTCCAGCCGCCCCACGGTCATCACGCGGGGCATGTCTTCGGGCAGTTCGTCAAAGATGGTCTTGCGGTCCAGCTCGTCACTGGTGGTGGTCACCAGGCCCGACGGCTTGTGATAGAGCCACAGCCGGGGCGGTTCCGGATCCTGCACAGGGGCGCCATCCACCGCAATCCGATCCTTCCCCAACACGACATTCAGCGCCGGGCTGTCGATGATCTTGCCGTTTACCGCAACGCGCCCTTCGGCGATCATCCGCTCGGCCTCGCGCCGCGAGGCGACAGCCAGCCCGTGACAGGACCTTGGCAATGCGGTCGCCCTCGGGGCTGTCACCGGTCGCAGCTGTATCTGTCGGTTTCTTGCTGGCGCGGGCGGGTTTCGCCGCACCGGGGCGCTGGCCCCTGGGGGAAAATGGTGTTTTGCTCATACTGAGGCCATAGATCATTCCGCGCAGTTGCGAAAGCTCCCATTCTGGGGCAGGGAGGGGCTATGCCGTTTCGTTCTCACATGGATATCGCCCTTGCCGAAGCCCGCGCCGCAGCCGCGCGCGGAGAGGTGCCGGTGGGGGCCGCCCTGATCTCCCCGGAGGGGCAGGTGGTGGCCCGTGCAGGCAACCGCACCCGAGAGCGGAGCGATCCCACCGCCCATGCCGAGGTGCTGGTGATCCGCGAGGCCTGCGCTGCCGCCGGGTCGGAGCGCCTCACTGGCCATGACCTCTATGTAACGCTGGAACCTTGTGCGATGTGCGCCGCCGCCATTGCTGCTGCCCGCATTCGCCGTGTCTACTACGGGGCGTCTGATCCCAAGTCCGGCGGTGTCGCTCATGGCGCTTGCGTATTTTCGCATCCGCAGGCGCATCACGCGCCAGAGGTCTATGAGGGGATCAGTGCCGAACCGGCTGAAACCCTTCTGAAGGCATTCTTTGCCGCCCGCCGCTCAGGCGATGGTTGACCCGGCAGATGTGAGGGTCGTAGCGTGACATTTTGGTTGCGCCACCCGGTCGCGCCGCAGGAGGGCAGAGAGATATGAGCAAGGATTTTCTAGCCCCTGACGGGCAGTTGCGCTGTGGCTGGGCCGGATCCGTTCCGGAGTTTCTGCCCTATCATGATCACGAATGGGGCTATCCGGTGGCGGATGATCAGCGCCTTTTTGAGAAGATCTGCCTTGAGAGTTTTCAGTCAGGCCTGAGCTGGCGCACCATTCTGGCCAAACGCGAGAATTTCCGGGCAGCTTTCGCAGGGTTCGACTGGACCTTGGTCGCCCGGTTCGGCCCTCAGGACGTGGACCGCCTGTTGCAGGATGCAGGCATAATCCGCCATCGCGGCAAGATCGAAGCGGTGATCAACAATGCTCGCCGCGCTGAGGAAATGGTTGCGGCGGAAGGATCACTTGCAGCTTTTTTCTGGAGCTACGAACCCGGCCCTGACGATCAGGTGCCGCCGCAGACGGCCTCCATCACGCCGCAGTCGATTGCGCTGTCAAAGGAGCTGAAAAAACGCGGCTGGACATTCGTCGGACCCACCACCTGCTTTGCCTTCATGCAGGCGATGGGGTTGGTGAATGACCACGCAACAGACTGTATCTGCAGACAAAAATCGGCCAAAGCCCGCGCCGCCTTCACCTCCCCCGCTGTGCAACAGGCGGGCTGAGGCCCTAACCCGCAGGTCATCTGGTGCCCCGGCGGCGCTTATAGCTTGATCGCCTCCAGCACCTGCGGTTCGATCACTGTCACCTCCGGCAGGGCATCCGCCAGTTTCTCAGCGCTCTGCTCCAGGATCGGGAAGGTGCGGTAGTGGCAGGGTATCAACGTCTTGAAATTGAAATACCGTTTCGCCGCATAGGCCGTCTGCGCCATATCCATGGTGAAATGCCCCCCAGCGCTCAGGATGCCGATGTCGGGTTTGTAGTAATCGCCGATCCAATCCATATCCGCCATCAACCCGGTATCGCCTGAGATATAGAGCGTTTTCCCTTCGCTCATCAGCATATACCCCACCTCGCTGCCTGCTGTTCGCAACCCATCCTGCGTCGCAAAAGTTGAGCTGTGAGAGGCCGGAACCATGGCGAGGTTCGGCCCGTCCAGATTAACGGTTCCGCCCTTGTTGAAGCCGATGGTGGTCACATCTTCGGTCTCGCCCCAGAGGCCCATCAGATCATATTGGCCCACAATCGGCACAGTCAGCCGCCGCGCCAGCGCCAGCACGTCAATGACATGGTCAAAATGGGCATGGGTCAGGATAATATGGGTGGCGCCTGCGATGGCGGCCTCGTGCTGATCGTCGCGCAGCATCGGATTGCCGGTCAGCCAGGGATCAACCAGCAGAACCTGTCCTGCGGTCTCGATGCGAAAACTGCCATGGCCCAGCCAGATGATCTCCATGTCCTATACTCCCTCACTGCTGTTGCGATCCGGCCCGGTCGGGGCGTCGTCCTGCCTCAAGCCTATCGTGACGGAGGCAAAAATCCACAGGCTCAGGTGCCTTGGGGCCGAATTCCCGGGGCTTTCACGCGCCCGCAGGCTTGCGGCGGCGGCGGTGCGGCGGTAAATGCGTGCTAACACGAGATGAGGGTTTCCATGTCGATTGACCAAAGCACCGCCGCCAAAGTGGCCAAACTGGCCCGTATCAAGGTCGAAGAGGACGCGCTGCCCGCTCTGGCAGATGAGTTCAACACCATCCTCGGCTTTATCGAGCAGCTGAACGAGGTGGACGTCGAAGGCGTCGAGCCAATGACCTCCGTAACACCGCAGCGGCTGAAGCGCCGGGTGGATGAGGTCACGGATGGCAATCAGCAGGACAAGATCCTCGCCAATGCTCCCGATGCCCGCGAAGGCTTTTTCGCAGTGCCCAAGGTGGTTGAATAACACATGACCGAACTGAACAAACTGACCCTGTCCGACGCTCGTGACGCATTGCGCAAGGGCGAAACCACCTCTGTCGAGCTGACCGAGGCCTGCCTCAAGGCGATTGACGCCGCAGATGCGCTGAACGCTTTCGTGCACAAGACGCCCGAGATTGCGCTGGAACGCGCCAAGGCGGCGGACGCACGGATCAAGGCAGGCGACGCGCCTGCCATGTGCGGCCTTCCCATTGGCATCAAGGATCTGTTCTGCACCAAAGGTGTCGACAGCCAGGCGGCCTCCGGCATCCTGGAAGGCTTCAAGCCCGAGTATGAATCCACCGTCTCCCAGCAGTTGCAGGACTCTGGTGCGGTTATGCTGGGCAAGCTGAACATGGATGAATTCGCGATGGGTTCTTCCAACGAGACGTCGGTCTATGGCAACGCAGTTAGCCCTTGGCGGCGGGAGGGCGATGAGGCCCAGCTGACACCGGGCGGCTCCTCCGGTGGGTCGGCATCTGCTGTGGCGGCTGATCTGTGCCTCGCGGCAACCGGCACCGATACCGGCGGCTCGATTCGTCAGCCTGCGGCCTTTACCGGCATCACCGGCATCAAACCCACCTACGGGCGTTGCTCGCGCTGGGGGGTGGTGGCTTTTGCCTCTTCGCTTGATCAGGCCGGTCCGATGACCAAATCTGTGCGCGATGCGGCGATGATGCTTGAGGCGATGTGTGGCCACGACCCCAAGGACAGCACCAGCGCCGATCTGGCGGTGCCGAATTTTGAGGCAATGCTGACCGGTGACATCAAAGGCAAGAAAATCGGCATCCCGCGCGAATACCGCATGGATGGCATGCCTGCGGAGATTGAGAAACTCTGGTCCGAAGGGGCGGAGATGCTGCGCGCAGCAGGCGCCGAGATTGTCGATATCTCTCTGCCGCACACCAAATACGCGCTGCCTGCCTACTACGTGATTGCGCTAGCTGAGGCGTCATCGAACCTCGCACGCTACGACGGTGTGCGCTACGGTCAGCGCGCCACGCTGGAGGGCGGCGACGGTATCACTGAGATGTACGAGAAAACCCGCGCTGCGGGCTTTGGTCACGAAGTGCAGCGCCGTGTGATGGTGGGCACCTATGTGCTCTCCGCAGGTTTCTATGACGCCTATTACAACCGCGCCCGCAAGGTCCGTACCCTGATCAAGAAGGACTTCGAGGATGTTTTTGCGCAGGGTATCGACGCGATCCTGACGCCGGCTACGCCCTCTGCGGCTTTTGGTCTGGGCGAAATGATCGACGCGGATCCGGTGCAGATGTATCTGAACGACGTCTTCACCGTGACCGTGAACCTCGCCGGTCTGCCGGGGATTTCCGTGCCTGCTGGTGTTGATGCCAAAGGGCTTCCGCTGGGTCTGCAACTGATTGGCCGCCCTTGGGAAGAGGGCGATCTGCTGAATACAGCCTATGCGCTGGAAGAGGCTGCCGGATTTGTGGCCAAGCCCGGGCATTGGTGGTAAACCCGGTTCTGATCTGAGCAGAACAAACAGGTGGTGATCATGCGTGCATTCCGGTCCATCCTTGCGACCAGCAGCCTTGTCCTGCTGGCCGCGTGCCAACCCCCGGTGCCCGACAGCGGGCCAGAGGCCGGGTTTGGCTCCAGCCCCTTTGACGGGGCGCCTGCGACCGGCACCACCATCAACGGCGATCCGCTGGTGCCACCGGCACGGGTCGCCAGCGAACCTCTGCCGCGCGTGGTGCAGCCCGCGCCCCGCGTGGCGGCGCGCACCAGTGGTGCGGGAACACTCGCATCCTCCGGCGGCACCAGCGATGACATCGCGCGGGAGACCGCAGCGGCACTAGAGGCGGCACGCAGCAACTCCGGCACCGCCCCGATTGAGGCCAGCCCCTCCAACCCGGCACCGGCGCTTGCGGGCAATCCGCAGATTTCGGACGAGAATGACTTTGACGCGGTTGCCTCGCGTCAGAGCATAGAAAGCGACGCAGAGCGGCTGGCCCGTCAGCGCGCGCAATATCAGGTGGTGAGCCCGACTGCCGTGCCCACCCGCAGCGGCAGCCGTGATCCCAATATCGTCCGCTACGCGCTGAGCACCTCCAATCCGCGCGGGCAGCGCATCTATTCGCGCTCGGGCATCAATCTTGCGGCGCGCTCCTCGCGCAATTGCGCGGGCTTTGCGTCGCCAGAACTGGCCCAGATCGCCTTTCTTGCAGCAGGGGGGCCAAAGCGTGACCGTCAGGCACTTGATCCCGATGGCGATGGCTACGCTTGCGGTTGGGATCCAGCGCCTTATCGCCTCGCGGTGCAGAACTGACGCCGGGCGGCGTGGCGTGACCGAGGTTCCGAGCAATCCTGAGGAGGGCAAGGCCGCCATCTGGCATCCGAGCCCCAACTTCAATGCGCGTCGAAATGCGCTGCACCCAGAGCTGGTCGTCCTTCACTACACCGCAATGGAGCACGCGGAGGCGGCTCTGGCACGGCTCTGTGACCCGCAATACGAAGTCTCCGCCCATTACCTGATCGGCGCTGACGGAACGCTGTGGCAAATGGTACGCGAGGCGGATCGCGCCTGGCATGCGGGTGCAGGCGAATGGTGCGGGCAGGGCGATATCAATTCACGTTCCATTGGGATCGAACTCGACAATCGGGGGGATCACCCCTTTTCTGCGCCGCAGATGGCGCGATTGGAGACGCTCTTGCCCGCCATCCTGCAACGTTGGGAGATCTCGCCGTCAGGGGTGATCGGTCACTCTTGCATGGCGCCCGGCCGCAAATACGATCCCGGTCCGCGCTTCGACTGGGCGCGTCTGGCGCGGCAAGGACTGGCAGCGCCTGTCCAGAAGGTCACCGCCGCTGCTCCACCCATTCCGCAGGAGCCACGGGCGCGCGCGGAGCTCTTTCGCGCTCTCGCGCAGGCACGCGGCTTCACCGCAGATGTTGACGACGCCACGCTGCTGCAGGCGGTGCGTCTCAGGTTTCGGCCCTGGCAACGCGGACCGTTGAGCGATGCGGATATCCAACTGCTTCTGGCTGACAATCCCTGAAGGTATCCCAACGCGCCGCCCATCTTCTGGCGAAAAACATCCTGAGGTGACTTGGCCCTGATCCTGAGGGGGCAAGAGGGGCAACGGCCCATCCCTGTCCTTACGGCGCTCACACAATCTGCTTGACGCCGGGCGCGGTTGTTCCTAGGCGATCAGGGCGCAGAGGGCTGGATGGCCGCGGGAGGCCGCAAGGCATCACGAGGAAAGTCCGGACTCTACAAAACGACGGTGCCGGGTAACGCCCGGGCAGAGTGATCTGACGGAGAGCGCCACAGAAAACAGACCGCCCGCACGTGCCTGCCTGTCAGGCGATCCCGTGTGGGTAAGGGTGAAACGGTGGGGTAAGAGCCCACCGCGCCACTGGCAACAGGGGCGGCATGGCAAGCCCCACCGGGAGCAATGCCAAATAGGACCCCCGCGCGGGCCGGTCGGCGTCAGCCGATACCGCCGCTAGGCATGTTTTGGCCAAGAGGGGTCGGGTTGGCAGCTGGAGGTGCGCAGCAATGCGCATCCTAGATGAATGGTCGTCGAAGGGGCCTTGGCCCCGGAACAAAATCCGGCTTATAGGCCCTCTGCGCAAAATATCCCGGCGAACCCTCTTGACTCGCAGGGTGGTGCAGGTAAAAGCGCACGCTCATATAGGAATTTACCGAGAGGCCCCTGCCTTTTCGGACGCAGGAGAATACCATGGCGAAGCCGACCACAATCAAGATCCGCCTGAACTCGACCGCGGGCACGGGCCACTTCTACGTGACCAAGAAAAACGCACGCACCATGACCGAGAAAATGGTTGTGCGTAAGTACGACCCGGTCGTGCGCAAGCACGTTGAATACAAAGAAGGCAAAATTAAATAAGCCTCTTGATGTCGCGCAGCCGCTGGCCGCGATATCGCCCCGATATTCGGGACAGTAGATAAGAAGGGTCGCACATCTGTGCGGCCCTTTTTTCTTGGCGCAGAAGATCTTGCGCGACGCACCATAAATTTTATGAAAATCCGGTAAATGAAATCCCGGCCTGTGGGGGGCTTTGGCCTGAAAATGCCACATTTCCCCGCGACAAGTGATCCCGGGATGTGGGTGAGAGAGTGGCGCCGAGGTGCCTCGCCGGAAGTGCAAGGTCTCAGGCGGTCACAGCACCACAGGTCGGCTCGGGGGAGCGACCAGAGCAGGAGGCAGCGGTGGGGCTGCCTCCTGTTTTTTTTATGGGGCGCAGCGCGCGTCGTTGGTGGCTTTCAGAGCGGCCGGAGATACCTGTGTCAGCCGCGCCACTCGGCCATGATCATGACCGGCTCCATTCCCATACGCGCCATCAATGCGGCGGAGGCGCTGTTGAACGGCGCATATGTGGTGGCAACGACCTGGATGCCTTGGAGCGCCACAGCGCGTTTCAGATCCGCGATCAGCGCCGATCCCACGCCCATGCGCCGCCAGCTTTCTGATACGGCGATGTGATGCAGCATCGCGCGGGTTTCAGCCCGGCGCACAGGCAGGGCAGGGCGGTGTTCAATCCCATAGATCATATAGCCCATCACGCTGCCCTGCGGGCTGACCGCAGCGCGGGCGGTCACGCTGCTATCGCTCAGCCATTCTTCCAGCCAGCGGGTCAATGCGGCGGCGTCTGGATCTGCCGGGTAGCGATCTGGCTGATGGGCCACGTGCAATGCATGCAGGTCCTGCAGCAGGGGGATCAAACGGTGGGCGTCTGCGGGGGTAATATCGATCAGGTCCATGGGGGTCTCAAATACAGCGGTGAAGAGAGGCCTGCAGGGCGGCGGCAGGTCGGCTGGGCAGCAAAGAAAAAGGGCGGATCGTGATGATCCGCCCCGGTCGTGCTTAGGTCTGGAAGATGTCGCGTTATTCGCGGTTTCCAAGCAGCTGGAGCAGCATCATGAACATATTGATGAAGTCCAGATAGAGGCTCAGCGCGCCCATGATGGCGGATTTGGCGAGCCATTCCTGGTCGCCCATATGGGCGTGCTGGAGATACTCATTCTTGATCCGCTGGGTGTCATAGGCGGTGAGACCGGCAAAGATCAGCACGCCAATCACCGAGATTGCGAAAGCCATCGCCGAGGAGGCAAGGAAGATGTTCACAACCGACGCCACGATGAGACCGATCAGACCCATGATCAGGAAGGCGCCCATGCCGGAAAGGTCCTTCTTGGTGGTGTAACCCACCAGCGACAGACCCGCAAAGGCGATAGAGGTGATCAGGAACACCTGCACGATGCTCTCGCCGGTGAACACCAGGAAGATCGAGCTGATGGACACACCCATCACGGTGGCGAAAACATAGAACAGCAGCTGGACGCCAGCGGCCGACATGCGATTTGCCGCCGCGCCGATGCCAAAGACAAAGGCCAGCGGTGCAAACATGACAACCCATTTCAGCGGCGAGGCATAAAGTGCATAGCCGATGCTGGTCAGATATTTGTCAGCGCTCAGCTGGGCAGCGGCGTTGGCCGGGTCCGTGGTGACCGCCAGGCCGGAAATGGCCCAGGCCGCCAGAAAAGTGATGAATGTGCCTACGGCCATGGTGCCGTAGACCTTGTTCATGTGGGCGCGCAGGCCCGCATCGATCTCCGCAGAGCGTGCGCCTGCTGTGGATCGGATGGTGTCAAACTGTGCCATGTATCATGGTCTCCGTCTCTAAACTCCCTCGCGCAGGTTCCCTGCTGCGTGCAGAGACCTGGCGTTCCTCGCAAATATCGGGTGAAGCGGGGCGCGGTTCAAGCCTGTAGATCGAAGTTTCGACGCAATTATCGACAAAAAGCGGCGGAAGGTGGGGCGCAGGGTGGGGTGGCCATCCTGAACTCGACATAAACCGGGCAGGCGCCCATCCGGGGTACATAGAAATATCAGTACGTCGCGGGATGAGGGTGGCTCTTCAGAGTGGGCTCCTTCAGCGCACGCAACCGAATATAGGGGCTGCGTAACGCCTTGAACTGTCGGAACGCAGAGGCTTCACCTGGCGATTGGAGCGTATTCAGTCTGCTCTGAGAAATCTGCCGATATCATCGTCGGTGCGTGCAATCTTTCGTGCGTATCGGCATAGTTTCTGAGGATCGTCTGTGCTCACGCCGCTCATGGTCAACGTTATATGCCCCAACCGCGTCAGATTTTCTCTGTTTCCGTAATAGAGGATACGCAGCAATCGCTGCTCGCGTAAACTATCACGCGCTACACCGATAGAGACGGCGTCTTGGCCTGAATAGGTCGTCACGCCTTTGCAGGTCTGGGCAATCAGGGATGACGCCATGTACTGGCCCCAGAATGCATCATACTTGTTTTGGGCTGTTGAGGCTGTCGTAGACGCGAAGAAGAGAAAAAAGGCGAGAGAGAAACGTCCAAAATACATGCGAAATCCACTGGCTGTATAACTTCCAAAAAGAGAATACCCAAGAATAGCATCCCCATCGCTTTGGCATCAATGAGATCTGTGGTGTGGCGCAGTTTCGCGATCACAGATCCGGGTAGAGGGAAACAGCCCGATTTTTACTCGAAGGGGTACCGACGTGGTGCGCCACCTTTGAGCAGCTGCATAGGTGAGCGCGCTTCGCGCAGGTAATACGACGCAAAAAAGGCCCGCAGTGCGGACCTTTTTTCGTCTTACACCCTCTGCGACGCGTTGGTGTTAGCGGGTCCAGTTGTTCGGGGCGTCCCAGATCGGACGGCGGGCTTCTGCCTCGGCGTCGCGTTGGCTGATGCCCATGTCCTCAAGCGCGGAGGGATCCAGCTGCGCCAGCATCCGGCGTTCGCGCCAGACGGCGAGGGCATGGGCCACGGTTGCCAGGATGGAACGGCGGGGGGCGCAGGAGGTGGAGCGCAGGCTGTTGTCCATATAGGTCATAATTTGCGTCCTTTTCTGGATCTATGATGGTGTGGTGTGTTGTTATCAATTCTGTTGATGTATATGGCGCAGTGTGATTGATATGAAAAACGAATGTTTATGATTTCAACTATCAAGGATTGTGATGATGCGGAATCTCGATATCACCACGCTGCGCTCCTTTGTGGCGGTTGCGGATAATGGCGGGGTGACCCGTGCCGCCGGTTTTCTGCATCTGACCCAGTCTGCGGTGTCCATGCAGTTGAAACGGCTTGAGGAGCTGTTGGGCCTGCAACTGCTGGATCGCTCTGGCCGGACGATTGCGCTGACGGCCTCGGGGGAGCAGCTGCTGGCCTATGCGCGGCGGATGGTGGCACTGAATGACGAGGTGATCGGGCGGCTCACCGATCAGGCCTATGAAGGCGAGATTGTCCTTGGGGTGCCGCATGACATTGTCTACCCGGCGATCCCGCAGGTGCTGCAGCGTTTCAATGCGTCGTTCCCGCGGGTAAAGGTGCAGCTGATCTCCAGTTTTACCCGCTCGCTGAAGGAGCAGTTCTCGCGCGGCGAGTGCGATCTGATCCTGACCACTGAAACCACCACCTCGGAAAATGGCGAAACACTGGCCGAACGTCCGCTCTGCTGGATCGGGGCTCCCAACGGGTCTGCTTGGCGGCAGCGTCCGCTGAAACTGGCCTTTGGTCGGTACTGCACCTTCAGGCCCAAGGTGGTGGGCGCGCTGGATGCGGCGGGTATTTCCTGGGAGATGGTGGTGGAAACCGACAGTGACCGCACGATTGAGGCAACCGTCAGCGCCGATCTTGCGATTCATACGATGATTGAGGGGACCGAACCGCCGCATCTGGTGCAGATCGACCATGGCGGCAACCTGCCGGAGTTGCCGGTCCAACTGATCAATCTTTACGGGGCGGAGACCTCGGGCTCCCCCATGGTGAGCGAGCTGGCGTTTCTTGTGCGTAAGGCGTTTCAGAACATCAGCGCCCCGCTGGCTGCCGCGCAGGCGCATTGGACCGCCGCCTGAGGTCTCACCTCAGACCAAGACCCGCGCCGCCCTTACTTGCGGTGCGGGTTCTCATTGCATGACATGACCTGGTGGCACGTGGGAGGGCTAAGCAGGACAGGGCTGCAGCCAGGCTGTCGTTAGTCCTGATCTGGTCGGATCATGATCACCACCTTGCCCGTTGCCTGCCTGCTGCGCAGCAGCTCCAGCCCGTCAGCGACCTGATCCAGCGGCAGCCTGTGGCTGATATGCGGGCGCAATGAACCGTCGCGGTACCACTGAAGCAAGCGTTTGATCGCCCCTTGGATCACCGCCGGATGGCTCTTGAGGTAGCCGCCGAAGTAAAATCCGATCACGCTGAGGTTTTTGACCAGCAGATGGTTCGCAGGGATCTGCGGCACCTCACCGCCGGCAAAGCCGATGGGCAGCAACCGCCCGCCGGGGTTGGTGGCGCGAAAGGCGGCGGTCCAGACTTCGCCGCCGATGGCCTCATAAACCACATCCGCGCCGCCCAGATCCTTGACCGATTGGCGCAGATCATCGCTGGCATCGATCAGATGGTCCGCACCAGCAGCCTTGGCCACCGCCAGTTTCTCGGCACCGCGGGCATGGGCAATCACCCGCGCGCCCAGCCGCTTGCCGATCTCAACCGCCGTGAGGCCAGCGCCCCCCGCAGCGCCAGTGACCAGCAGCGTCTCCCCCGGCTGGAGTCGTGCGCAGTGATCAAGGGCCACAAGCCCGGTGCCATAGGTGATCTGAAACGCCGCCGCATCGGCAAAGGACATCTCATCCGGGATGCGCGTGACCCGATCGGCTGGGAAAACTCCGGCCTCGGCCAGGCCGCCCTGACCGGAAAAGACTGCAACCCGGTCGCCAACGGCCAGCTCATCCACATCTGCGCCAACCGCCTCGATCACGCTCGGCCAGTTCCAACCCCGGCACAAACGGCAGGTCCGGGGTGTCCTGATATTTCCCACGCAGCAGAAGAAGATCCGCAAAATTCAACCCACAGGCGTATATTGCAACTGCAACCTCTCCGCTTTTCGGTGATCTAACGTCAACCTCTGCGATAGTCGGTGAGATGTCGAAGCTGCTAACACTGTAGGCGCGCATATCATTTTTCCATATCTGGCATGGGGTAAGGTGATTCTGAGTGGCAAAATCATGCCAGATTCGTCTTCAGTACACCTCACTATTTATGGGGAGGTGCGGAACATGTGTAAAACATGCAAAAAAGTGAAATAAAATTGGTGCATGAAATCATGCGTTTGACGCACAGGCGCTGATTGTGGCGAGAGTGGCCGCTTGAATTCAACCGTTAAGGTCGTACACTCAACCTCAATGGGAGCGCCTTGTTCGTTTGCACAGGGACTTGCGGGTTTTTTGGCAACATTGGTCTTGCACGGTATTTGCCGGGTGGGCGGGGGTTAAGAAAGACGGCTAGGGTGGCACCCAGTTTGTAAATCTTAGGAGAAACGCATGGCTCATCCAGTGGACGTGCACGTGGGGAAACGCATCCGGCATCGCCGGTGGCTCATCGGCATGACGCAACAACAGCTCGCAGAGCTGGTTGGTATCAAATTTCAACAAATCCAAAAATACGAAACCGGTGCAAACCGGGTCAGCGCCTCTCGGCTCTGGGATATTTCCGACGCGCTCAGCGTGCCGGTCAGCTTCTTCTTCGAAGGGCTGCAGGACGATGATGCGCCAGCATCAGACAAGGCACAGGTGCCTGACGATCTGATGGGCGATAAGGAAGCACTGGATCTGGTGCGTTCCTACTACGCGATTCCTGAGAACCAGCGCCGACGTCTGTTCGAACTGGCGCGCGTGCTCAGCGACGCGGCCTGATTTTCCGGTCCCAAGTGGGGGCTTGGGGCTTGAAAAATGCGCGGTTGAATGTCACGCCTTCGGGTATGACTTCAGCCGCGTTTTCAGATCTGGAGGTTGCCCATCGGATGGCCGATGCTGCACGCCAGGCGATCCTGCCCTATTTCCGTTCTGCCGGACTGCAATCCGACAATAAGCTGGACGAGGGTTTTGATCCTGTCACCATTGCTGATCGCGCTGCCGAACAGGCGATGCGGTCCGTACTTGCCGAATTGCGCCCCGAGGACAGCATCCTGGGCGAGGAATACGGCGAGACCACCGGCCAGTCCGGGCGCATCTGGGTCCTTGATCCGATTGACGGCACCCGCGGCTTTATCAGCGGCACCCCGACCTGGGGCGTTCTGATCGCACTTGGGGACAACCGCGGCCCCTTTCTTGGCATCATCGACCAGCCCTATATTGGCGAACGTTTTGTCGGTACACCCGATGGCGCCAGCCTGACCGGTCCCTTGGGAGAGCAGGGGCTCTCTGCCCGCGCGACAGCCAACCTGTCAGAGGCAACGCTGTTCACCACATTCCCAGAAGTCGGCAGCGACGACGAACGGGCGGCCTTTCAACGCGTCGCCAGCCAGGTGCAGCTGACCCGTTACGGTATGGATTGCTACGCCTATGCGCTGCTGGCGGCGGGGCAATGTGATCTGGTGATCGAAGCGGGTCTGAACGCCTATGACATTCAGGCGCCGATTGCGGTCATTCAGGCGGCAGGCGGCGTGGTGACCAACTGGCAGGGCGCGCCTGCGCATGAGGGGGGCAGGTGCTTGCAGCAGCCACGCCCGAGTTACATGCCGCAGCGCTTGCACTGATCCAGCAAACCGCTTGAACTGCCTGCATACAATCCGCTAAACCACTCCAACGCGCCGAGTCCTTTGCCCGTATTCTGTCGGCGCGTCTTCACACTTCACCGAAATGGGCGGCCTGATGGAGTGTGACCTGTGCCTGAAATTCTGATTCAAAATGTTGATATCGCGCTGACAATGGATGATCAGCGCCGCCAGCTGTCGGCTGTGGATCTGCGCCTGCGTGACGGAATTATTGCTGAGATTGGCAGTGATCTCAGCACCACAGGTGAGCGGATCAGCGGCCGCGGCTGCGTCGTGACGCCCGGTCTCGTGAACACCCACCACCATCTCTACCAGAACCTCACCCGCGCGGTGCCGGGCGCGCAGGATGCGTTGCTGTTTGGCTGGCTGAAACGGCTCTATCCGATCTGGTCCGCCTTCACGCCGGATGATATCCATGTCTCCGCCCAGCTGGGCTTGGCGGAGCTGGCCTTCTCGGGCTGCACGCTCACCTCTGATCACCTCTACCTCTATCCCAACGGCAGCAGGCTTGAGGATACGATTGAGGCGGCTGGCGATATCGGCCTGCGCTTCCAGCCGACCCGTGGCGCCATGAGCATCGGCGAAAGCGCGGGGGGCCTGCCGCCAGACAGCTTGGTTGAGGATGAACGCGCCATTCTCGACGATATGATCCGGGTGGTGGACCGGTTCCATGATGCCTCTGAAGGCTCCATGTGCCGGGTCGCATTGGCGCCCTGTTCGCCGTTTTCTGTCAGCCGGGAGCTGATGCGGGACAGCGCCCTTCTGGCGCGGGACAAGGGCGTGATGTTGCACACTCATCTGGCCGAAAATGACGAAGATATCGCCTATTCCCTTGCGCAGTTCGGCTGCCGACCCGGCCAATACGCCGAGGATCTGGGTTGGACCGGCCCTGACGTCTGGCACGCCCATTGTGTGAAACTGGACGCCGAGGAGATTGATCTCTTCGCCCGGACCCGTACCGGCGTGGCCCATTGCCCCTGTTCCAATTGTCGGCTCGGCAGCGGTATCGCGCCGCTGCGCGCCATGCGCGATGCGCGGGTACCCGTTGGGCTGGGGGTGGATGGATCTGCCAGCAATGATATGGCCAGCCTGATCAGTGAGGCGCGTCAGGCGATGCTGCTGCAGCGGGTCGCGCAGGGCGCCGATGCCATGAGCGCCTATGAGGCGTTGGAAATCGCCACGCGCGGCGGGGCAGAGGTGCTGGGACGGCCCGATGTGGGGCAGCTTGCGGTCGGCAAACGCGCCGATATCGCCATCTGGGATGTCACCGGTGTGGCCTCCAGCGGCAGCTGGGATCCGGCGGCCCTGTTGCTGGCAGGGCCTGCACAGGTGAAACATCTCTTCGTTGAGGGGCGTCAGATCATCCGCGACGGCACCTTGGCGACCATGGATCTGCCAGGGCTCCTGGAACGGCACCAAAAAGCCACCACACGTCTGATGCAGTTGGCTTGATGCGACTGGTCTGACGCAGCTGGCCAAACCGGGCAGCAGCGCTTCGCCCAGCTTCTGGCGCCAAATTTCCCGCCGGAGGCAGAGGCGCGTCAGCGCCTCCCTCGCTTTGTCCTCATGTCGCGACGTGCTTCAGTCGCGTGCGCCGTTGATCCAGACCTCTGCAACCGCCCGGTCATCGCCCATCATGACGGTGGCAAAAACCGCCTCCCAGAGATCTTTCGCCCCGGCGCTGCGCTGCGCAATGGCAGGGGTTGAGGCCAGATTCAGCACCACCAGATCCGCCTCCATGCCGGGGGCGATATTGCCGATCTGGTCTCCCATATGCAGCGCGCGGGCCGAGCCTTGCGTCGCAAGCCATAGCAATTGCGCGGCGTGCAGCGGCGTGCCGCGCAGCTGACCAACCTCATAGGCCGCCGCCATGGTGCGCAGCATTGAAAAACTGGAGCCACCGCCAGTGTCCGTGGCCAGGCCGATCCGTTGCCCCTCCGCCATCAGCCCGGCCATATCAAACAGACCGGAGCCGATGAAGGTGTTGGAGGTCGGGCAATGCACAAGCGCCGCGCCAACCTCGCGTAGGCGCGCACGCTCGCGGTCTTCCAGATGGATGGCATGACCATAAAGGCCGCGCGCGCCCAACAGGCCAAATTGCTCATAGGTATCCAGATAATCGCGGGCCTTGGGAAAGAGCGACTTCACCCAGGCAATCTCATCCGTTTGCTCGCTCAGATGGGTCTGCATCAGGCAGTCCGGATGATCGGCCCAAAGCGCGCCCATGGCCTCCAGCTGTTCGGGTGTCGAGGTGGGAGAGAACCGTGGCGTGATCGCATAAGACAGCCGGTCAACCCCATGCCAGCGCGCAATCAGCGCCGCACTGTCGTCATGGGCCGATTGCGCGGTGTCGCGCAGCCCGTCCGGGGCGTTGCGATCCATGCAGGTCTTGCCCGCGACGACCCGTTGGCTCCGCGCCTGAGCGGCGGCGAAAAACGCATCCACGCTTTCGGGATGGATGGTGCAATAGCTGCACATGGTGGTGGTGCCATTGGCGCGGGTCAGATCCAGATAACGCCCGGCGATCTCATCAGCATAAGACCGATCACCAAACTGCATCTCCTCGGGGAAGGTATAGCTGTTCAGCCAGTCAATCAGCCGTTTGCCCCAGCTGGCAATAATCGCGGTCTGGGGGAAATGCACATGAGCATCGACAAACCCCGCAAGGATCAGCCGGTCGCCGTGGTCCACCAGTTCTGCCGCCGGATGGGCCTTGCGCAGGCCCTCCCATGCGCCCAGCTCCAGCACCTTGCCACCACCGATGGCGACCGCCTCATGCAGCTTTGCCGCCGCCTCCGGGCTGTCGCCACCAAAGGGGGTGTCTGTAAACGAAAGAACCTGTCCTCGTAAGATATAGTCTGCCTGCATAAGACGCGGTCCTTTCTTGCCAAACTGCGGTCCACAGGATACGCGCAGCATCATCGGCGGTAAATTACGTCATTGTCATTGTTTTTCGGTAACTGCTTCTTTTATTCCAGAAGCAACCGCGAAAAAGGGGCCTCAGATGATTGCAGACGACCACCAAGAGCCAGTCGATCCCGCGTCCGAGGATGCCTATGAGCTGGATCGCAAACGGGTCGGCCAGATTCTTGAGGCAGTGGAGGCCGCGGATCAGGCGCAGCTGACCGCGCTGATGGAGCCGCTGCACGCGGCGGATATCGCTGACCTGCTGGAACAGATCAGCGCCTTTGACCGGGGCCAGCTGATCCGGCTGTACGACCGCGAATTCGACGGTGAGATCCTGTCGGAACTGGATGAGAGCATCCGCGAAGAGGTGATCTCGCAGCTTGCGCCACAGGTTTTGGCTGAGGCGGTGCGTGATCTTGAAAGCGATGACGTTGTTGACCTGCTGGAGGATCTGGAAGAGCCGCAGCAGGAGGCCATTCTCAACACACTGGAAGATGCGGACCGGGTCGCGGTCGAACAATCGCTGAGCTATCCTGAGAACTCCGCTCAGCCGTCTGATGCAGCGCGAGGTGGTGATGGCACCGGACCACTGGACGGTCGGGCAGGCAATTGATTTCATGCGGGAATCCGATCATCTCCCGGATCAATTCTACCATGTCGTTCTGGTCGATCCGCGGCTACACCCCGTCGGCAATGTCACGCTTGGCCGCATCATGTCCTCCAAACGGGAGGTGCCGCTGGGTGACATCGTCGAGGAGACGTTTCAGATCATCCCTGCCGATCAGGACGAGGAAGATGTGGCCTATGCCTTCAACCAGTACCACCTGATCTCGGCCCCCGTGGTCGATGATGAGGGACGGCTGGTGGGCGTCATCACCATGGATGATGCCATGGTGGTGCTGGACGAAGAGCACGAAGAAGACATCCTGCGCCTCGCGGGGGTCGGCGAGGGCAGCCTTGCTGACCGGGTGATGGCCACGACGAAGCAGCGCTTTCCCTGGCTGGCGGTGAACCTTGCCACCGCAATTCTGGCCTCGCTGGTGATTGCCCAGTTTGAGGCGACGATTGCCGAATTTGTGGCGCTGGCGGTGCTAATGCCAATCGTGGCCTCCATGGGTGGCAATGCCGGCACGCAATCGCTAACGGTGGCAGTGCGCGCGCTGGCGACCCGCGACCTCACCGGATCCAACGTCTGGCGGGTGATCCGGCGGGAGGTTCTGGTGGGGCTGGTCAACGGCCTTGCCTTTGCCCTGATCATGGGCGTGGTGGGGATCTTGTGGTTCGGCTCACCCGTGCTGGGCGTGGTGATTGCCGTCGCTATGGTGATCAATCTGGTCGTCGCGGGGCTGGCGGGAACCGTGGTGCCGATTATTCTGGAAAAAATCGGCGTCGATCCGGCGCTGGCCTCTGGTGCCTTTGTGACAACGGTCACGGATATTGTCGGATTTTTTGCTTTTCTTGGGCTGGCCGGGGCGATGTTGCTCTGACCTGCGCCGTTTTTGCTGCCTGCCGGTGCGGGCGGTGTCTTTCGTTCTGACAGGATCGCACTCATGGATGACCTCACCCGGATCAAGGCCGACGCCCGCAAAGCTGCCTTCCAGCGCCGCAAGGCCGCATATGAGATGAACAAGCCGGGGGTCGCGGGCCATCTGTCCGAGGTGCTGGCCGGATATCGCGGTGTGCCGCTTTCAGGTTATATGCCGATCCGCACGGAGATTGACCCGCTCCCTGCCATGGCTGAGGCGGCGGCCCATGGTCCGGTTGGTGTGCCAGTGATCCAGGCCAAGGAGACACCGCTGAAATTCAGTCGCTGGCAGCCGGAAGGCGCGCTGCGCGACGGCCCCTTTGGCGCCAGAGTGCCCGAGGTGGATGATTATTTTGAACCCGAGATCCTGATTGTGCCGCTGGTCGCCTTTGATGCGCGGGGCGGGCGGCTTGGATATGGGGGCGGCTTTTACGACCGCACCTTGGAATTGCTGCGCGGTAAACGCGCGACATTGGCCATTGGGTTTGCTTTTGACGCTCAAGAGGCGGACGACCTACCACTGGAACCAACGGATCAGCCGCTGGATATGCTGATCACCGAAAGCCGGGTGTTGCAGTTCAGCCGATAGCGCTGCGGCTGATCGCTCAGATTTTTGAAAAAATCTGGGCAACACTTTTCAAAAAGTTTTGGTCCATCAACGCGGGCCTTGTCCTGAGCCCTGCAACGGCGTACCACGCCTGGATGCGACTATTATTTCTTGGCGATGTCATGGGCCGTGCGGGACGCAAGGCCATTTCCGAACACCTCCCGCAGATGCGCAAGGACTGGCGACTGGATTTTGTCGTGGTCAATGGCGAGAATGCGTCCAATGGCATGGGGCTGAATGGCGAACATGCCAAGGCGCTGCTGGATGCGGGGGCCGATTGTCTGACCCTTGGCGACCATGCCTTTGATCAAAAGGACATGTTGCAGGCCATCGAGAAAGAGCCGCGCATTATCCGGCCGCTGAATTTTGCCAAAAACGCACCGGGGCGCGGCTACCGGCTGTTCAACGCCCCCGGCGGGCGCAAGGTGCTGGTGGTGCAGGCGCTGGGGCAGGTGTTCATGAAACGCGCCTATGATGATCCCTTTGGTGCGGTTGAGGCGGTGCTGAAATCGCATCCACGTGGCGGTCTGGCGCAGGCGGTGATCGTCGACATGCACTGCGAAGCCACGTCTGAGAAAATGGCCATGGGGCATTTCTGTAACGGCCGCGCCTCGCTGGTGGTGGGCACCCATACCCATGTGCCAACGGCCGATGCCCAGATCCTGTCTGGCGGGACCGGGTATCTGACAGATGCTTCGGCATGTGCGGCGATTATAACTCCGTGATCGGGATGGAGAAATCCGAACCGATGCGCCGTTTCCTGACCGGCATGCCCAAAAACCGCTTCACCCCCGCCGAAGGGCCAGCAACGCTCTCCGGTGTTTTTGTGGACACCGATGATCGCACCGGTGCGGCGAAATCGATCCGCATGATCCGGGTGGGTGGCTTGCTGGAAGAGGCCGCGCCCTGACGCTGGCTTTGTCTCGGGCGGCTCGCAACGTGCCTAGCTCCGCAAAAATACACGCAGGGCAGGGGGATACTTGCCTGTCTATATGCGGAAAATCCAAACCCTGTTCGCAAACAGCCGGTAAATCAGGACCATGCCAACCGGTTGCACCGCGAAACACTTGCCTCGGGTGGCGGGATCAGGTTCACTCGCTTGGGCCGTGCGCTGTCTGATGCGGTTCCAGCCGGTCTTGCAGGTCACCGATGACTGATCTTTCAACCTCATGGATGTCGTTACCCTTGATGCAGTTTCTACCCCTTGGCGAGACCGGCGGCGCGGTTCTGACACTGCTGATCGTGGCGGCGATGTTTGCAGCCTTCCTGCGAGAAACCTTCCCGACTGAGGTGGTGGCGCTGGCAGGTGTCTCAACAATGCTGGCAACAGGCGTGCTGCCCTATCAGGCGGCGCTGCCGGTGTTGTCAAATCCGGCGCCCTGGACCATTGCGGCCATGTTCATCATCATGGGGGCCCTGGTGCGCACCGGGGCACTGGATGCCTTTACCGCGCAGGCGCGCAAGCAGGCGGAGGTCAGCCCGAAGCTGGCCATCGCGCTCTTGATGGTCTTTGTCGTTGCCGCCTCTGCCGTTGTGTCGAACACGCCGGTAGTTGTGGTGATGATCCCTGTGTTCATCCAGATTGCCCGCACGATGAAGGTTTCGGCCTCTAAGATGCTGATCCCGCTGAGTTATGCAGCCATCTTGGGTGGCACGCTGACGCTGATCGGCACCTCTACGAACCTGCTGGTGGACGGGGTTGCACGGGCGCAGGGGCTGGCGCCTTTCACTATTTTCGAGGTCACGCCGCTGGGCATCATTCTGGTGATCTGGGGCATGATCTACCTGCGCTTCGTCGCACCGCGCCTGTTGCCGGACCGCAGCAGCATGGCCAGCTTGCTCAGCGACCGCTCGCGGATGAAATTCTTCACCGAGGCGGTGATCCCTCCGGACAGCAATCTGATCGGGCGCGAGGTCACCGGCGTGCAATTGTTCAAACGCCCCGGCGTGCGGCTGATCGACGTCATTCGCGGCGATATCTCGCTGCGCAACGCGCTGAAAGGCGTGGAGCTGCAGGTCGGTGACCGGGTGGTCCTGCGCACCCAGATGACCGAACTCCTCAGTCTGCAACGCAACAAGGAGCTGAAGCGCGTCGATCAGGTCTCCACCGTTGAAACCGAAACCGTTGAGGTGCTGATCACCCCCGGCTGCCGCATGGTCGGCCGCTCGCTTGGCGCGATGCGTCTGCGCCGCCGCTATGGCGTCTACACGTTGGCGGTGCATCGTCGGAACCAGAACATCGGCGTCCAGCTGGAGGATCTGGTGGTGCGGGTGGGCGATACCCTGCTTCTGGAGGGCAACACCGAAGATATTCAGCGCCTTGCGGCAGATATGGATATGGCGGCGGTGTCGCAGCCCTCTGTGCGCGCCTACCGGCGCCGCCACGCGCCCATTGCCATTGTCGCGTTGATCGGCATCGTGCTTCTGGCGGCTCTGGGTGTGGCCCCGATCTTGATGCTGTCGGTCCTGGCTGTCTCACTGGTGCTGATCACCCGCTGCATTGATGCCGACGAGGCGTTTTCTTTTGTCGACGGTCGCCTGCTCACGCTGATCTTTGCCATGCTGGCCATCGGTGCCGCACTTGAAAGCTCCGGCGCTGTGCGGCTCATTGTGGACGCCATTGCGCCGTCACTCTCTGTTCTGCCGCCGTTTCTTCTGGTCTGGGCGGTCTATCTGCTGACCTCGATCCTGACAGAGCTGGTCTCCAACAATGCGGTGGCCGTGGTGGTGACCCCGATCGCAGTGGGGCTGGCGCAGGCCATGGGCATTGATCCACGCCCCCTTGTGGTGGCGGTGATGGTGGCGGCCTCAGCCTCCTTTGCGACACCGATTGGCTATCAGACCAACATGCTGGTCTACGGTCCGGGCGGATATAAATTCACCGACTTTCTGCGGGTGGGCATTCCGCTGAACTTTAGCGTTGGCCTCTTGGCATCCATCCTGATCCCGGTCTTCTGGCCACTTTAACAGCGGCCAGTAAGGTTCTGTTAATCATGATTTATGCCAGTTCAGGCAATCGCACGTGATTGCCCGGCTTGGCGACCGGTAAACAGACACCCACCAAGGAAACTGCCCTCCAGCGCGTTATAGCCGTGATAGCCACCACCGCCAAAACCCGCGACCTCTCCAGCGGCAAACAGCCCTGGTACAGACGTGCCATCCGCGCCAATCAGCTGCCCGTCCAGATCGGTCTGCAAACCGCCCAGTGACTTGCGCGTCAGGATGTTCAGCCGCACTGCAATCAGCGGCCCATTGGCATGGTCCAGCAGGCGGTGCGGCTTGGCGGTGCGGATCAGACGATCGCCCCGGTAGTTGCGCGCGGCATGGATCGCAATCAGCTGCGCGTCCTTGGCAAAGGGATTATCCGCCTGCGCATCCCGCGCCTCAATCTGCCGACGCAAATGGCTTTCCTCCAGCGGCAGCTCCCCCAATTCATTCATGCCCTTGACCAGATCACTCAGCGTGCCGGCGACGACGAAATCCGCACCATGTTTCTTGAACGCCTCCACCGGGGCCGGGGCCTTGCCCCGCGACAACAACCGCGCGCGAAGCACCTCGCCCCATTTGCCAGAGGTCAGATCCGGGTTCTGTTCGGATCCGGAGAGGGCAAATTCCTTTTGGATGATCTTCTGGCTCAGGATGAACCAACTGTAATCCTGCCCGGTCTTCAGGATTTCGCGCAGGGTGCCCAGCGTGTCGAACCCCGGCAAATAAGGCGCGGGCAGGCGGTCGCCTTTGGCGTCAAACCACATCGAAGAAGGCCCCGGCAGGATGCGGATGCCGTGGTTGGGCCAGATTGGATTCCAGTTGCGCAGCCCCTCGGTGTAGTGCCACATCCGGTCGGCATTGATGACATGGCCGCCAGCGGCCTCCGCGATGGGGATCATGCGGCCATCCACGTGAAGGGGCACACCCGACACCATGCGGCGCGGCGCCGGGCCGAGCCGCTCCACCGGCCAGTTCTTGCGCACCGCATCCAGATTGCCGCCAATCCCGCCCGAGGCGACCAGCACCGACGGCGCATAGACCTCAAACTCGCCGATTTCCTGCCGATTGGTGCGTGCGCCCTGCGGGGCCTCATCTGCGGCCAGAACCTCGCCGGAGACACCTTTGACGATGCCGCCCTGGGTGATGATATGGCTGACCTGATGGCGAAACCGCGGCTGGATCAAACCAGCCTCAATATGGGCCTCAACCCGCGCGGCAAAGGGGGCGACCACTCCGGGTCCGGTGCCCCAGGTGAGGTGAAAGCGCGGCACTGAATTGCCGTGGCCTTCGCCATCGCCGCCGCCGCGTTCGGCCCAGCCCACCACCGGAAACCAGCGCATCCCCAGCCCGTGCAGCCAGGCCCGCATCTCGCCACTGGCAAAGTCCAGATAGGCCCGCGCCCAGCGTTGCGGCCAGTGATCCTCGGGGCGATCAAACTGGGCGCTGCCGAACCAGTCGCGCCGCGCCAGATCGGGGCAGTCGCGAATGCCCATGCGGCGTTGCTCTGGCGTGTCGATCATGAACAACCCACCAAGGCTCCAATGCGCCTGACCGCCCAGGAAATGCGCAGGCTCCTGATCCAGCAGGATCACCCGCTTGCCCCGGTCGCCCAGTTCGGCTGCCGCCACCAGTCCGGCCAGCCCGGCGCCGATAATGATCACATCTGCGCTGTTGTCCGTTGCCTGTCCCATGGTGTGCCTCCGCTATTGGTCCCCGTGGTGGGATCAGCCTAAGCGTGCAGAGGGCACAGGCGCAAACCCTGCGCGCCCTGCCGTTGGGTCATATCCGCGTGATCCGCCCGTTCAAAGCGGCCAGAACAGCAAGATTGACGGGATAGAGACGGCGATGATCAACACCTCAAGCGGCAGGCCAATGCGCCAGTAATCACCGAACTGATAGCCGCCCGGGCCCAGCACCAGCGTGTTGTTCTTATGCCCGATAGGGGTGAGGAAGGCCGCAGAGGCCGCGACAGCCACTGCCATCAGGAACGGATCAGGTGACACCCCAAGGCCATTGGCCATCTGTATGCCGACAGGGGCTGCAACAATGGCTGTGGCTGTGTTGTTCAGCACATCCGACAGCGTCATGGTAACCACCATCAACACCGTCAGAATGGCCCAGGCGGGCATCCCATTGGTCAGTGTGAGCAGGCTTTCAGCAATCAGAGCCGTTCCACCGGCGCTGTCTAAGGCTGCTCCCAATGGGATCATGGATCCCAGCAGCACAACCACCGGCCATTCAATGTGGTCATATAATTCCGCCAGCGGCAGGATCTTGGTCAACACATAGGCCACCACCACCAGCCCCAGCGCAATCGGCAGATAGATAATCCCCAGCGAGGCGGCGAGCACCGCCCCCGCAAAGAGGCCAATCGCCAGCCAGGTCTTGTCATTGGCGGTTACCGACAGGCCACGCTCGGCCAGCGGCAGGCAGCCCAGCCATTCTGTCACATCGGCGCCCCGTTCCCGCGGGCAGAGCAGCAGCAGGATATCCCCGGCCTCAATCTGTTCCTGGCGGATATGGCGGGTCAGGCGGCGACCCTGCCGCGCCAGCCCCATCAGAACTGTGTTCTGCCGCCAGGCCAGCCCCAGCGCCTGCGCGCTGCGCCCCTTGATGCGGGCGGTTTCCGGCACCACCACCTCAACCAGTTCAAGCCCATCGCCTGCGGCCGCCAGTTTCTCCTGGCGCGCGGCATCGGCAAAATCGAGGGAGGCGGCGCTGCGAAACTCATCCAGCGCTTCGGGTGTGGCCTCCAGCACCAGAGCGTCACCAGCCCGTAGCATCTGACCTGCCGCCCGCCCATAAAGCCGCTTGCCGTCGCGGATCAGCCCGAGAATGGCGACATCGGCTTTCTCCGCTTCCTTGTCGAATTCTCCCAGCCGCTGACCGATCATTTCGGAGCCTTCGGGCACCGTCAGCTCGGCAATATACTGGGACAGCTGTGCCTCTGACGCGCCCGCCGCATTCTGGCGTAGCGGGATCAGGCGCCAGCCGATCAGTGCGACAAACAGCAACCCCGCCAGCGCCGCAATCCCGCCCACCGGGGCGAAGTCGAACATCCGGAACGGTTCTCCCAGGGTCTCCTCGCGGATTGAGGCAATGATGATATTGGGGGGTGTCCCGATCAGCGTCGCCATACCGCCCAAGATGGTGGCAAAGGATAGCGGCATCAGGCTCATCCCCGGTGTGCGCCCGGCCTTGCGCGCGGTCTGGATGTCCACCGGCATCAGCAGCGCCAACGCCGCTACATTGTTCATGAAGGCCGACAGAACCGCGCCGATCCCGCCCATCAGCGTGATATGTGCGCCCAGATTGCGGCTGCTGTCCACCAGCGTGCGGGTGATCAGAAACACCGCGCCCGACCGAACCAGCCCAGCCGAGACCACCAGCACCAATGCCACTACCAAGGTGGCCGGGTGGCCAAACCCGGCAAAGGCGTCGCTGGCGGGCACGACGCCCAGAACCACCGCCACCATTAGCGCTGAAAACGCCACGATATCATAGCGGTACTTTCCCCAAAGCAGCAGGCCAAAGACAGCGGCAAAGAGGGCGAATAAAACGGTCTGGTCAAATGTCATGGCGCCACTCTAGCCGCTGAGGCGGGTTGGGCAACCGTCGCAATGCACCCTTCTGTCGTGGCGCGTGCCCAGGATCCGGCGGCGCTGGTAGGGGCAGGGTGCATATGGGGCGCTTGAAAGCCCCCACATGTCGGGGCTATATGGGCGCCAGATCGAAATTGAAGCAGCAAGGATGCACCATGGCAGGCCATTCCAAATGGGCGAATATCCAGCACCGCAAGGGCCGTCAGGACGCCGCGCGGTCGAAATTGTTCTCGAAACTCTCCAAGGAAATCACCGTCGCCGCCAAAATGGGCGACCCCGATCCTGAGAAAAACCCGCGTCTGCGTCTGGCGGTGAAGGAAGCCAAGAGCCAATCCGTCCCCAAGGATGTGATTGATCGCGCGATCAAGAAATCCACTGCCGGTGAAGGCGATGATTACGAAGAAATCCGCTATGAGGGCTATGGCCCGAATGGCGTGGCCGTCATCGTCGAAGCCATGACCGACAACCGCAACCGGACCGCCTCCACCGTGCGCTCCACCTTCTCCAAGAACGGCGGCAACCTCGGCGAGACTGGCTCCGTCGGCTTTATGTTCGACCGCAAGGGTGAGGTGACTTACCCGGCAACGGTCGGCGATGCGGACACCGTGATGATGGCTGCGATTGAAGCGGGCGCTGAGGATGTCGACAGTTCCGAAGATGGCCACATCATCTACTGCGCCGATACCGACCTCAACGAGGTGTCCAACGCGCTGGAAAGTGAACTGGGCGAGTCCGACTCGACCAAGCTGGTGTGGAAGCCCACCACCACCACCGAGCTGGATCTCGAAGGCATGCAGAAGCTGATGAAGCTGGTGGATGCGCTGGAAGACGATGATGACGTGCAGCGGGTCACCACCAACTTCGAAGCCTCGGATGAGGTGATGGAGCAGCTGTAAACCGCGGCTGCGACAACGAGAAAGCCTGAGGCCCGCCGGACTGGCGGGTCTTTTTGTCTGCGCAGTCCCCTTGGGTCCAAGCCGCATAAGGATGAAACGATGAAAATCAGAGGTTTCCGCGCCGAAGATGCCGCAGCGCTGGCGCAGATCTTTCATGCGGCCGTGCATGGCGTAAGCGCGCGGGACTACAGCCCGGAGCAATGTGCCGCCTGGAGCCCGGAACCGGCCCCGGCAGAGGCATGGCAGGGCCGCGCAGATGACGGGCGATTTGTCTTTGTCGCAGTAGACGACACGGATCAGCCGCAGGGCTTTATTGAGCTGGAGCGGGACGGCCACATCGATTGCTTTTATTGCCATCCGAAAGTTGCGGGCACCGGCGTAGGTCTTGCGCTTTATCAGCAGTTGGAGGCACAGGCGCGGGATTTGGGGCTGAACAGCCTATATGTTGAGGCAAGCGAGGCCGCGAAGCGGTTTTTCTCCCGGCAGGGTTTTACTGACGAGGGGCGCCGCGAGATCGAACGCCGGGGCGTCGGGCTTCACAACTACCGCATGACCAAGGCCCTGAGCTGATCTGAGACGATCAGGGCTGCGTCAGCACGCCTTCCCGTCGCAGTTCATCTGCGTCCGGCATCCACAGGTCGTGGCTCGCGGTGGCAAACAGCCGGTCGGCAAACCCTGCGCTGATGCCCTGTTCGATCAGGAACGCCCGATCGCGCGCCTGTTCGCGGCCCAGATCCACCTGTGGCAACCCACCGGGGAAATTCAGCGCATAGGCGTGAAACCCCAAGACGCCCTGATCGGCCAGCCTGCGCTGTTGCCCCGCCGCGAAGATCAGCGTGCAGGCAGAGGCGCAGGTGCCCTCCGCCACCGTGTCCAGCGCCCGCTCCCGGATCAGCCGGGCCACACCGCGTGCCTCATAGATCAACCCGCCCGGACCGCTCAGGGCGACCTCACGCAGGGCCGGGGCCTCTGCCATCATCGCCGCCACACGGCGGGTCAGCCCATGCGGGATTTCCCCGACAAAGACCAGCCGCCGCCCATCAGGGGTGATCGACAAGTCATAAAGCGCCTCGCGCGCCAGCCGTTCCTGCTCGGCATAATCCGGCTCATCCGGGGTCGTCGCGATCAGCACCGCGTCCCACCACAGGGTGACGGTGGCAAAGCCGGCAAAGAGAATGGCCAGATATCCACCCCAGACCGGCGCCAGATGTCCGGTGTCGCGGATATGGGCATCGGCGCTGCGCAGGAAGCACCGCGCCTGCCACAACAGCAGCAGCGCGTCGATCAGAACCAGCGCATAGAGCAACCGTATCGGCAGCACCACGACCGTATTCAACAGTGCCCATGTCAGCAGCACCACCAGCCGGGGCAGGATCAATTGCCACAGGAAGCTGCGCCCCAGCGACAGGATGCGCCTGCGCACTGGCGATCTGCGCGCAGGATCGGTTGCAAGACCGGTGGCGGCTCCCGGTGTCTGGCTGTCGTGGTCCTCTGGCACCTTGATGTGAACCCGGTGGTTAGATCGGCGTCAGATGCCGACGCGCTGATTTGAGCACAGCACGTGTTACATCGGCAAGGGCCGGGGCCAGTACCCGGCTCACCTGCCAGGTCAATGGCACATCCAATGAGGTGTCCGGGATCAGCGGGCAGAGTTGCTCTGCCGTCAGATAAGGTGCTGCCAGTTGTTCAGGGTTCATCCCCCAGCCCACGCCTGCCAATGCGGCATCGACAAAGGCCTGACTGGACGGCAGGAAATGGACGGGCGGTGCAATCCCGCTGCCGACATGTGCGCTGAGCCAGCGCCCCTGCAGCTGATCCTTGGCATTAAATATGAGACAGGGCGCGCGCGTTGCGGCCTCTTGTGTCACGCCCTTGGCAAACCAGCGCTCCCGAAACCCTGGTGAGGCCGTCGCAATATAGCGCAGCGCCCCTAATGGGTGGGCATCGCAGCCAGCCACCGGCTTGGCGTGGGCTGTTACCGCCGCCGAAACCTCGCCCCGGCGCAGCCAGTCGGCGCTGTGATCCTGATCGTCGATCACCAGATCAAACAGCAGCCCGTCGCAGGCGGCCATCACCGGAACAAACCAGGTCGCCAGACTGTCCGCATTGATCGCCACTCGCAGGCGCGAGGCACCGGGCGTGCGCTCCAGCCGCAGATCCTCTGACACAGCCGCTTCCAGCAAGGCCACATCCTCGGCGTGTTTGGCAATGCGAAGCCCGGCCTCGGTGCCAAGGCACGGGCTGCCACGTTGCACCAAGCTGCTGCCGATCCGATCCTCCAGCGCCTTGATCCGCTGCGAGATCGCTGAGGGCGTGACCAGCAGCGCCTGCGCCGCCGCCTCAAAGGAGCCAAGCCGCAGGACCGCCGAGAGCGCGGCAAGGTGATTGGGATCAAATTTCATTAGCTCTGCTTAATTGAGGTTATTCGGATTAATTTGCGTACAGCACTAAGGCGGCGTAGTCAAAGTCGCAGATGCGGAGATCGGTCCGCGCAGACACCACCAAAGGATATCCCCATGCCCCCCAGCCTGATCGCCGGTTTCTTTCTGGGCCTCAGCCTCATTATGGCCATTGGTGCGCAAAACGCCTTTGTGCTGCGGCAGGGGCTGCGGCGACAGCATGTGTTTTGGATCTGCTTTACTTGTGCCAGCTCCGATGCGCTGTTGATCGCTGCCGGTGTTCTGGGGTTTGGCTCTCTCGCATTGGCGGTGCCGTGGTTTGAGATGGCGATGCGCCTGGGCGGGGCGGCGTTTCTACTGTGGTACGGCGCGCGCAGCCTGATGGCGGCCTGGCGTGGCGGGGCGCATCTGGACAGTGCCGACGGGCAGGGGGCGCCGGTCACACTCTGGCCGGTGCTGGCAACGGTTCTGGCGCTCACCTGGCTAAACCCCCATGTCTATCTGGATACCGTGGTGCTGCTCGGCTCAATCTCGGCGCAATATCCGCAGCCGCTGGTGTTCGGCTTGGGAGCAGCGGTCGCGAGCTTCGTGTTCTTCTTCACGCTGGGCTACGGCGCCAGCTTTTTGGCGCCCGTCTTTGCCCGTCCTCGGGCGTGGCAGGTGCTGGATGTGCTGGTGGGTCTGACCATGTGGGCCATCGCGCTCAAACTGCTGTTGATGTAGGGGCTGTCTCCTCACTCCTGCCGTCACGAGGATCTGCGCGTTATCCGACCAAACCCGCACCCATCGCCCCAGCCTGAAGATATTTCATATGTGAAGGGTTGTTCTGCAGCGACCCGGGTGGTCTCATGCCCGCCATGACCACAACACCCCAAGACGCCCCGTCGCCCGCACCACGCACTGCCGCCAATCAGCCCTTGAGAGGCGTGTTCTGGATGCTGATGACGGGCTTCTGCTTTGTAGCGGTGACGGCGCTGGTCAAATACCTCGGCGACCGTGTCCCGCCAGCGGAATCTGCGTTCTTGCGGTATCTGCTGGGGCTGGTGTTCCTGTTGCCGATGATTGGCGCGCTGCGCCGGAGCCAGCTGACACCGCGCCTTTGGGGGCTGTTTGCCATGCGCGGGTTTGTCCATACCCTGGGGGTGATCCTGTGGTTTTTTGCCATGACCCAGATCCCCTTGGCAGAGGTCACGGCGATGAACTACCTCTCGCCGATCTATGTCTCCATCGGGGCGGCGCTGTTTCTGGGAGAACGCATGGCGCTGCGCCGGGTCGGGGCCATTCTGGTGGCGTTGATCGGCGCGCTGATCATCCTGCGGCCCGGATTTCGCGAGGTGGAGGCAGGCCATATTGCCATGCTGTTCACCGCGCTGGCCTTCGGCGCGTCTTATCTTCTGGCCAAAACCACTGTGGACGGCACCAGCCCGGTGGTGGTCGTGGCGATGCTGTCGATCTGGGTGACGGTGTTTCTTGCGCCCTTCGCCGCTGTGGTCTGGGTGACACCCACGCTGTGGGAATTGGCGGTCCTGTTTGCGGTCGCCTGCTTTGCCACCGCTGGACATTATACAATGACACTGGCTTTCGCCTCGGCACCGGTGACGGTCACTCAGCCGGTAACGTTTTTGCAATTGCTTTGGGCCACACTGCTCGGGGCGCTGGTCTTTGGTGAGGCGGTTGATATCTGGGTGGTCGCCGACGGCTGCCTGATCCTGGCGGCTGTCAGCTTCATCACCTGGCGGGAGGCGGTGCTGAAGCGACGGGCCCTGACACCGGCCAGCCTCGCCACAAAAGTCTGATTTCGCAAAACCGTCACATAGCGCTGCTAGGGACCTCGAACGGCTTCGGTAACAAAGGTGGAACTCATGCGTGCCCGACTGATCTTGGCGTTTCTGCTGGCACCGCTGGGGCTGGCGCTGCCCGCCCAGGGGCAGGCCGCAGGCGCGGGGGGATCAGACGGTCCGGGCTACGCAGGGCTGGAGATCTGCAACGATACCGCTGTGCCCCAGTCGGTCAGCCTGGCCTATCGCGACGACGGGCGGTGGATGTCTCACGGCTGGTGGGGGCTGCCACCTGAAACCTGTGAACGCGTGCTCGACGGGTCGCTCAAGAACCGGTTCTACTACTTCCGCAGCGAGGCGCAGAATTGGCAGTTTCTGGACGAGCGGATCTCATTCTGCACAGCGCCAGGTGACTTCACGATCTACGGCGACCGGGATTGTGCCATCCGTGGCTATGACAGCGCATTTTTTGCCAAGATTGACACCAATATTGCCACCGCTCCGTCCGCCAGTGATCAGCCGACGGTGGCTTATGTGACCCGGCTGAGCCTCCATTCCCGCCCCAAGGCCGACGGCGCTGGTCCGCTTAGCACGGCGATACCGGGGGCGGGCGCGACGGCGGACCTCGCCTTTGATCAGGACGTGACCTTTCAGGGCTGCGAGGAGCGCGGCGATGGTCGGGTGATTTGCAAATTGGTGATGGGGGCGGGGCAGCTTTGCGTGACAAATGACGGGATGACGGATCCGGCCATCATTGACCGGCTGCAGGCGCTGGACCCCGGCACGCCGGTGCGGGTGTCGGGAGAGAGCCTGACATCCGGCGATCGCGTGACCTTTGCCAGTTTAAATTCCCTGACAGAGCGCGCAGAGACCCGGCATGATCTGATGTTGGATGATCTGGCTGGCCGATGGGTGTCGCAGGCGGATGCCTATGATCTGTTCATCATTGAAGGCGCCTCGCGGCATAATTTCTACGGGTCGGTTGAGACCATGACTGAGCTGTTGTCGGTTCAGACCGCCTGCGATGATGCCTCAGGCGCAGGACTCTATATGGTGGCTCAGGCTGAGGACGGCGGCCCCACCCATTGCTACCGGATCATCTCCCTGACGGAGGGCGAACTGGTGCTGTCCTACATGCCGCGCGGAACTGAGCTGCGCTATCACCGCCAGGATCAGCCCTTGCACTGACCGGCGGGACCCCCGGTGCGGCGGTGGCGTGGTCAGTTCAACGCCAGATCCACCACCCGGTGGGCAGCGCGGCGGGCCTGGGCGGAATCCAGCGGTGTTTCGGACTGGGCAGCCTGCAACCAGACCCCGTCCATATAGCATTGCAGGGCGTGGCGGGCCGTCTCCACCCGATCCTGCGGCAGCAGGCCGTTCAACTCCGCCAGAAAATGGCTGCGCACCCGGCTGCGATTGATTCTGTGCAGCCGCGACAGGCGCGGCGAATAGGGCGCGCTGGCCCAGAACTGCATCCAGAGACTGCATTGCGCGACGCTGAATAAATCATCGTCAAAATTGGCATCCATCACCGCATAAAGCCGCTCTTTCGGGCTATTGGCAGTGGCATATCCCCGGATCATTGCCTCGCGCAGCTTGTTCAGAAGATGGCGCATCGTGGCTTCCATCAGCCCCTCCTTGGAGCCGAAGTAATAGTTGATCGAGGCCGCCGAGGCCCCGGCCTCCTTCGCGATTTCTGCCATGGTAACAACACCATACCCGCGTCGGTGAACGGCGACGATGGTGGCTTCGATCAGCTCTTCATTGCGGATGTCGCGAATTCTTTTTCTACCCATTCTCCAGTCTTGCGTCAGGTCGCTCTGCGTTTCAACTCCTGTTATGCGCATTCCGGATCTTGAACGGCCATTTAAAAATAGGTTTAGAGATGACCATTTTTCTGCTATGCCTGCCGCACACGTCAAAAGGGCGATCAACGCCCATCCAAGGGAGGGACGTATGACAACAATCATCTCAGCCGGGATCTTGCTGGCCTTTGCGCTGGTGATTTTCTGCGTGATCAAGTGGTGGAACATGCGCATTGTCGGGGTTACCCCGGTGCCATTGTTCACCTTCATCGCAATCCTGTTCACCTCGGGTCTGGATGTGGGGCTGATCATGTTCCCGCTGGCCTTTGACTATCCGCTATATGCGGATACTGCGGCAGAGCCTGCCTATGCGTTCACCAATCCGTTGGCGCTTGAATTCGGCTTCTGGGGCTTTCTGATCTGGGCCTTCTACTTCCTGACCTCATTCTACTTCTGCGCCATCGAACCGCGGGTGAAGTTCTTTGAGATCGGCATCGTGAAGCTGCTGAACAATCTGGTGATCATCACCACCTGTGCCTTCACCGGCGCGCTGTTCCTGATCTACATGCCTTATTACATCGCCGAAGTCGGCGACGGCGAGACGGTCATCCCGGCCTTCTATGTGATCTGCTTCCTGGTGATCCTGGCGGCGGCCTATTCCTCCACCGATATCAAATATGTGCGCATCCTGTCGGTCACCTCGACCTTCCTGTTCTTCGCGCTGATCCTCGGCATGTGGGCCTATGCAGGCATGGGGCTGGGTGAATTTGCCACCACCGCTGGCAATATCGGCGGCTACTTCGCCAACATCCACAAATTCGTCCTGCCGCTGACCGACTATCATGAGTTCTACCTGTTCTGGTGGTTTGCATGGTCGATCATGATTGGTCAGTTCACCTCGCGCTTTGTCGGCGGTCTGACCACATGGCAGCTGCTCGCCGCACTTCTGGTGTTCCCGTCGATCCCGCTCGCGGTGTGGTTCTCGGTGCTCTACTTCTATCACCTCAACACCATCCCGACCGCAGGTCTGATCAACTGGTCCATGACTGTCGTTGGCATCCTCTTCGTGATCAACTCGTTTGACTCGCTGATCCGCCTTTACACCGACAACATGAACCTCAGCGCCGAACGTCTGGGCAAGCTGCCTTATGTGCTTGGCAATGCGGTGGCGCTGTTTGCCCTGACCCTGGCCTTCCAGAGCCAGTGGCTGCAGATCCAGTGGGTGGGAACCGTGGTCATCGGCATCTACATCGCCTGCCTGATCTACATCTTCGCGAAGAAGCGCAGCGAAGTTGCCGCGATCACCACATCGCCTGAGGAAAACACCCTCGACTTTGATCGTATCAAAACAGCCCACTAAGTGAGACTGGGCGCCCCGGCCCGCCAGATGGCAGGGCCGGGGCCTTTCGCGGCCTCGCCGCCCCGAGATTTCAGACAGCTTCGGTTTCAGACGCCATGGTTCCCACCCTGTGCAGGATACCGCTCGCCGTAACAGTTTACCCGGCCAGAGGCCGCATCGCAGAGACCAGGAGACGTTGGAAAGATGACTGCCCCGAATATCCTCATCGTGATGGTTGATCAGTTGAACGGCACGCTGTTCCCCGACGGTCCCGCCGATTTCCTGCATGCGCCCAATCTCAAGAAACTGGCAGCCCGCTCCACCCGATTCAAAAACGCCTATACCGCCTCGCCGCTCTGCGCGCCGGGCCGTGCCTCTTTCATGTCCGGTCAGCTGCCGTCGCGCACCGGCGTCTACGACAACGCGGCTGAATTCCGCTCCGATATTCCCACCTATGCGCATCACCTGCGGCGCGCGGGTTACTACACCTGCCTGTCGGGCAAGATGCACTTCGTCGGCCCCGACCAGATGCACGGGTTTGAGGACCGCCTGACCACCGATATCTACCCGGCCGATTTCGGCTGGACGCCGGATTATCGCAAACCGGGTGAGCGGATCGACTGGTGGTATCACAACATGGGATCCGTCACCGGCGCAGGGGTGGCAGAGATTTCCAACCAGATGGAATATGACGATGAGGTCGCCTATCACGCCAAAGCCAAGCTTTATGATCTGGCGCGCGGTAAGGATGAGCGCCCCTGGGCGCTGACCGTCAGCTTCACCCATCCGCATGACCCCTATGTGGCGCGCAAGAAATACTGGGATCTATACGAGGATTGCGAGCATCTGCTGCCACAGGTCCCGGCGATGGACTATGCAGATCACGACAACCACTCCAAACGGATCTTTGACGCCAATGACTGGCGCAGCTTTGATATCTCGCAAGAGGACATCAAACGCTCCCGCCGCGCCTATTTCGCCAATATCTCCTACCTTGATGACAAGATCGGCGAGATCCTTGAGGTGCTGGAAACCACCCGGCAGGAGGCGATCATCCTGTTTGTTTCTGACCACGGCGACATGCTGGGCGAGCGGGGATTGTGGTTCAAGATGAGCTTTTACGAAGGCTCCGCCCGCGTACCGCTGATGATTTCTGCACCAAATCTGCCTGCCGGGCTGATCGAGACGCCGGTGTCCACATTGGACGTGACCCCAACGCTGGGCGCGCTGGCCGGTGTGGATATGGCGGAGATCGAACCCTGGACCGACGGGCAGAACCTGCTGCCGCTGGCGATGGGCTCCGAGCGCAGCGAACCGGTCGCCATCGAATACGCAGCGGAGGCCTCTTATGCGCCGTTGGTGTCGCTGCGCTACGGCAAATGGAAATACAACCGCTGCGCGCTGGACCCCGACCAGCTGTTCGATCTGGAGGCCGACCCGCAGGAACTCAACAACCTGGCGGACGATCCGGCCCATGCAGGCACGCTGGAATCCTTGCGCGCCAAGTCAGAGGCCCGCTGGAACCTGGACACTTTCGACGCAGAGGTGCGCGCCAGCCAGGCCCGCCGCTGGGTCGTCTACGAGGCGCTGCGCCAGGGCGGCTACTACCCCTGGGATTACCAGCCGCTGCAGAAGGCCTCGGAGCGCTACATGCGCAACCACATGAATCTCGACACCCTCGAGGAAAGCAAACGCTTTCCCCGCGGTGAATAACCCGAAACAAACATCACGCCAGTTCATCTGGCCCCAAATATCCCCGCCGGAGGCATGAAATTATGACCCACCCCGCACAACCCAAAGCCAGCCACTTCATCAACGGCGAATACGTTGAAGATACCGCAGGCACCCCGATCCCGGTGATCTATGCCGCCACGGGTGAGCAAATCGCCACCGTCTACGCCGCCACCCCGGCGATCGTGGAACAGGCGCTCTCCACCGCCAAGGAAGCGCAAAAGGCTTGGGCCAAGATGACCGGCACCGAGCGCGGCCGCATTCTGCGCCGTGCCGCCGATATCATGCGCGAGCGCAACCATGACCTGTCTGTTCTGGAAACTTACGACACCGGCAAACCGCTGCAGGAAACTCTGGTCGCTGACGCCACCTCTGGCGCTGATGCGCTGGAATACTTCGGCGGCTTGGCCGCTAGCCTCACCGGCGAGCATATCCCGCTGGGCGAGGACTGGGTTTACACCAAACGCGAGGCGCTGGGCCTCTGCGTCGGCATCGGTGCCTGGAACTACCCGACCCAGATCGCCTGCTGGAAAGGCGCGCCCGCGCTGGCCTGCGGCAACTCGATGGTGTTCAAGCCGTCCGAGACCACGCCTTTGTGTGCCTTGAAAGTCGCCGAGATCCTGATTGAGGCTGGCGCCCCTGCAGGTGTCTTCAACGTCGTTCAGGGTATGGGCGAAGTGGGCGGCGCGCTGGTCACTGATCCGCGCGTCGACAAGGTCTCGCTGACCGGCTCCGTTCCGACCGGCAAGAAGGTCTATGTAGCCGCTGCCGAAGGCATGAAGCACGTCACCATGGAACTGGGCGGCAAGTCGCCGCTGATCATCTTTGATGACGCCGACATCGACAACGCCGTCGGGGGCGCCATCAACGGCAACTTCTACTCCTCCGGCCAGGTCTGCTCAAACGGCACCCGCGTGTTCGTGCAGAAGGGCATCAAGGAGAAATTCCTCGCCCGTCTGGCAGAACGCACCGGCAACGCCATCCTGGGCGACCCGATGGATGAGGCCACCAGCTTCGGCCCGATGGTCACCGAGAACCAGATGAACATCGTGCTGGGTTATATAGAGAAGGGCAAGGAAGAAGGCGCCCGCCTGATCTGCGGCGGCAACCGCGCCGACAAGGACGGCTACTTTATCGAACCAACAGTGTTCGCAGACGTGACCGACGATATGACCATTGCGCGCGAGGAAATCTTTGGCCCGGTCATGTCCGTCCTCGATTTTGAGACCGAGGAAGAGGTCGTGGCTCGCGCCAACGACACCGAATTCGGCCTGTCCGCGGGCGTTTTCACCAAGGACTTCACCCGCGCCCATCGCGTGATCGGCAACCTTGAGGCCTGCAGCTGCTTCATCAACTCCTACAACGACGCGCCGGTCGAGGCGCCGTTCGGCGGCGTGAAGGCATCGGGCGTTGGCCGCGAGAACTCGAAAGAGGCGATCAAGCACTTCAGCCAGGTGAAATCCGTCTACGTCCGCATGGGCGACGTCGAAGCGGCGTTCTGATTGCCCTTTTGGGCCACGCCCACCCACCCGCCCCGTTGCCCAAAAGGGCAAAAGGGAAGGGGTTGCTGAGAGGTCGCTGAGGGCGCTTTGCGTCCTCAGCAGACCAGAACAATGATGAGGCAGATTCGGGGTGCCTCAAGGACAAGCCGCGCCAGGGCGCGGTGCCACAGGCATCCTTGACCCAGCCCGAATCCGCAATGGAGAGACGCAATGAACGCGGATTATGTGATTGTTGGCGCCGGATCAGCCGACTGTGCCATGGCTTACCGGCTGTCAGAGGCCGGTAAATCGGTGCTGGTCATTGAACACGGGGGCACAGATGCAGGCCCCTTCATCCAGATGCCCGGCGCGCTGAGCTATCCGATGAATATGTCGATGTACGACTGGGGCTATAAATCCCAGCCGGAACCGCATCTGGGCGGGCGTGAACTGGTTTGCCCGCGCGGCAAGGTGGTTGGCGGGTCGTCGTCGATCAACGGGATGGTCTATGTGCGCGGCCATGCAGGCGACTACAACCACTGGGCCGAGTCAGGGGCTGCGGGCTGGTCCTATGCCGACGTGTTGCCCTATTTCAAACGCATGGAAACCTGGGATGATCGCGGTCATGGTGGCGATCCCGATTGGCGCGGCACCGACGGCCCGCTGCATGTGACCCGCGGCCCCCGCGACAACCCGCTGCATGCGGCCTTCGTCAAGGCGGGGGAACAGGCTAGCTACCCGGTGAGCAAGGATTACAACGGCGAGCAGCAAGAGGGCTTTGGCCCGATGGAAATGACGGTCCACAAGGGCCAGCGCTGGTCCGCAGCCAACGCTTATCTGAAACCCGCCCTGAAGCGCGACAATTGCGAGATGATCCGCGCCCTGGCGCGCAAGGTGGTCATTGAGGACGGGCGCGCCGTCGGCGTCGAGGTCGAGCGCGGCGGCAAGATCGAAGTCATCCGGGCAAATGCGGAGGTCATTCTTGCGGCGTCTTCGCTGAACTCGCCCAAACTGCTGATGCTGTCGGGCATTGGTCCGGCAAAACACCTGGCCGAGCATGGTATTGATGTGGTGGTTGACCGTCCCGGCGTCGGGCAGAACCTGCAGGACCATCTGGAGTTCTATTTCCAGTTCGCCTCGAAACAGCCGATTACCCTGTTCAAATACTGGAACCTCTTTGGCAAGGCACTGGTGGGCGCGCAGTGGCTGTTCACCAAAACCGGTCTTGGCGCCTCCAACCAGTTCGAAAGCGCCGCGTTCATCCGCTCTGACAAGGGCGTGGACTACCCGGATATCCAATACCACTTCCTGCCGATTGCCGTGCGCTACGACGGGCAGGCCGCAGCTGAAGGCCACGGGTTCCAGGCCCATGTCGGCCCGATGCGCTCGGACTCGCGCGGGGAGGTCACGCTGGCCTCTGCCGACCCCAAGGACGCGCCGAAGATCCTGTTCAACTACATGTCCACGGAGAAGGACTGGGAAGACTTCCGCAAATGTATCCGCCTGACCCGTGAGGTTTTTGCGCAGGATGCGATGAAACCCTTCGTCAAACATGAGATCCAGCCCGGCGACGCGCTGCAGTCTGACGAAGAGCTGAACGGCTTCATCAGAGAGCACGTGGAAAGCGCCTATCACCCCTGTGGCACCTGCAAGATGGGTGCGGTTGAGGATCCGATGGCGGTGGTTGATCCGGAATGCCGTGTCATCGGCGTTGAGGGGCTGCGTGTTGCCGACAGCTCAATCTTCCCCCGGATCACCAATGGTAACCTCAATGGTCCCTCGATCATGACGGGCGAGAAGGCCTCTGACCATATTCTGGGCCGTCGCCTGCCGTCGTCCAATGCGGAACCCTGGTTCAACCCGAATTGGGAAGGCTCACAGCGCTAACCACTGTACGGCGATCCCGGTATCATGATCGCCCTTGGTAACGATCCCTGAAACGCCCGCTGCACAATGTTGCGCGGGCGTCTTTTTTATGCGCTGCCGCCCGGCGTTTGATCCGCGTCAAAGTGGGTGGCAGACCGTCGCCTTAAGCTCTGGCTGACGCTGAGAAAAAGGAGCGAACAGATGTCCAACACCCCACATGAGCTGGCCGAAGAATTCCCCGATAAAACCGCGCAGATCAGCCAGCTGAAACAATCTGACGCGCATTTTGCCAAACTTTCGGATGAGTATCACGCGGTGAACCGCGCGGTGCATCGTGCGGAAACCAATGTGGAACCGGTCAGCGCCGAGGCCGAAACCGGCCTGCGCAAACAGCGCGCCGCACTGAAGGATGAAATCTGGGGCATTCTGTCCAAGGCGTGAACTCTGCCGAAAGAACAGCACGGAGGGGCGCCTCGGGCGCCCTTTTGTTTTGGAGGCGGCAATTCTGAAGGTTCAACGAAGGGGCCTTATTGGTCATGAAGCCTGCAGAAAACGGACCCAGCACGCCACGGCTGCACGGGTTGTGGAAACAATGCGGCAATAGGGGGTGACTGTTTCCGCCTCACCGCGAAGATTAACCAAATTTCATCAAATTTGAGGCAAAATAGGGCGATCTCCCACGCTTTCGTATAGTCTGGATACAGCGAACGAATGGGCTTCGGCGCGGATCATTGCCGAAGCGGTCAGAGTTGAGGAGACGCCAGATGGAACAGAGCTGCCAGACTGTTTTTGGTGAGGACATGCACGGAACCGCTGGGACTGACAGCGATGCCGAAATTCTGGCGGCTGTGCGCCGGGTCCTGACCGCCGAGGATATCAGCCATCCGGATGTTGTGGAGCCGCCCCGGAAAGCCTCCTTTGTGTCCACACTTCTGACCCGGCTGCGCGGCTGATCTGCCTGCCTCGCGTGCAGGCCGCTGCGCCACCCGGGGACCAGGAACCCTGCGAACCCCTTAGCAACGCCCTTTTGTAAGGCATTGTGCCGCAGCCGACACGGTCAGCTCACCTCGTAGGGCAGCACGCCGCGTTGGTCGGTGTCGATGCTCAGCCGGCTGTTCCAGCGGCGGCACCGACCGCTGATGACAGTCGCGCCGCTCGCAGATGCGACAGGAAATCCCGATCGGCTCATAGGCGCTGTCCTGGCTCACATCCAGCGTATCCGCATAGACCAGCGCATCGGCGTGGCGCACTTCACATCCCAGCGCGATGGCATACCGGCGTACCGGTGAGCCAAAGGAGCCGCCGGGTTTTGAGACATCCCGCGCCAGCGAGATATAGCGCACCCCATCCGGCGTTTCCGCCAATTGCCGCAGGAACCGCCCCGGCGTTTCAAACGCGCGGTGCACATTCCATAAGGGACAGGCGCCGCCGAAACGGGCGAATTGCAATCTGGTGGCCGAGTGGCGCTTGGTGATTGTGCCCGCCTGATCCACCCGCACAAAGAAAAACGGCACCCCCTTGGCGCCGGGGCGCTGCAGCGTCGACAGCCGGTGGGCCACCTGCTCGATTGAGGCGCCAAAGCGCGTGGAGAGAAGTTCCAGATCGTGGCGGCATTCGACCGCCGCTTCCAGAAACTGCCGATAGGGCATCATAGCCGCCCCGGCGAAGTAATTGGCCAACCCGATCTTGGCGATGGAACGGGCCGCGTCGCTGTGGAATTTTGCAAAATCCAGCGTCGCCTCCAAGAGGTCATTCTGATGCAGCAGTGCCACCTGCAACAGCAGCTGAAACAGCTGTGTCTGCGGCGAAGCCCGGTTGGACAGTCGCAGCACCTTTCCCGCCGGATCAAATTTGCGCAGCCCGTCGATATCGCCGAATACCACGCTGATCCCGGCCTGATCCAGCGCCGCGATTGCCGCGCTGCGCGCATCCAGCCGCCCGCAGAAATTCTCTGCCGCGCGGTCGACCGCGTCGATATAGTTGTCACAATAATGGAAGAAATCACGGACCTCTTCCCAAGGGGAGGCCTGAATGCGCGCATCCTCCCGCCCTAGGGCTTCATCGAGTGAGGCCAGCCGTTCATGGGTCTGTCGATAGGCACGGTGCAGGGTCAGCAGCGCCCGCGCCAGGGCTGGTGCGTTGGAAGCCGTCAGCCGCAGATCGGCCATCGGGGGCGTGTCATCGGCAAAAACCGGATCAGCCATCACTTCGCGCATGTCACTGACCAGCCGCTCACTGTCGCCGGCAGACAGCTCTGTCACATCCAGACCGAACTCCTGCGCCAGCGCCAGCACCACAGTTGTCGATACCGGCCGGTTGTTGTTTTCCATCTGATTGAGATAGGGCAGGGAGACGCCCAGTTTGGCGGCAAACTCCTTTTGCGTCAGCGACAAGCGCAGCCGCATTTCCCGCAGCTTGGCCCCGGCATAGAGTTTCTGTTGCGCCATGTGAGCTACCTTTGCAAACTGAGAGTGTCACAATTGTAGAATTGCAAATCAATTGGCGCAATAGGGGGCTGGACTGGGGTCTTGAGCGCCCCGGCTGCGGAACGGCTCCTTTCAGATACCCGGTTCAGATACCCGGTTCAGATACCCAGTGATTTCTCGCGACGGATTACCACCCGGATCGAGACGAATCCCAGAACGGCGGTCCCCAGCATGATGGCCAGCAGGGGCACCGGGGTTGATCCCGGCACCAGCAGATAGCCTGGCATAAGCGCTGAGACCCGCGCCCACCCCAATCATAATCGCCCCTGCCAGGCCAGAGGCTGTCCCCGCCAGATGCGGGCGCACAGAAATGGCACCCGCCGTGGCATTGGGGATCGCCATACCGTTGCCTAACCCGACAAACGTCATAAAGCCAAAGAAGGAATAGACACTATCTGCGCCAACCAGCGCCAGTCCCAGCGACAGCGCGACGCCAACCCCGTTGATCAGGCAGCCCCAAAGTACCATCTGATTAAGACCAATTCGCACAGAGTAGCGCCCGGACAGGAAATTGCCGACGAAATAGCCAACAGCGGGGGAGGCGAAATAGACCCCAAGCTGCGCCGCCGACAGCCCATAGACCTGTGTCCCCATAAAGGGCGCGCCGCCCAGATAGGCAAAAAACGCCCCTGACGACAGGCCTGAGGCCAGCGAATAGCCCCAGAATCGCGGCGACCGCAGCAATTCCGGGTATTCACGGAACTGCGCCATCAGCGTCTTGCCACTCTTGCGCGCGGTTTCGCCCAGATCCAGATAGGCGATCGCAAATGTGCCAGCACCCAGCGCCATCAGCAGCCAGAAATTGGCTTTCCAGCCCAGCGTTTCCTCCAACGCGCCGCCAATCACCGGGCCGATCATCGGCACCACCGCCATGCCCATGGTGACATAGCCGATCATGCTGGCGGCCTGATCACTGTCATAGATATCGCGCACGGCGGCGCGGCTCAGCACCATGGCCGAGGCAACGATGGCCTGGCACATCCGAAACAACAGGAAAATCTCGGCCGAGGGCGCGTAAAGACAGCCCAGCGTTGCCAATAGGAACAGCGCCACCCCCCAGAGGATCACCGGGCGCCGTCCCAATTTGTCCGATATCGGTCCGACAAAGATCTGGACCACCGCGCTCACCGTAAGGTAGAGCGCGACCGACAACTGCATCAGGCTGTAGTCGGCATTGAAATACCGCGCCATCCCGGGAAGGGAGGGCAGAAAGATATTCATCGCCAGCGCCGACAGTCCTGATAGCAGGATCAGCGTGCCGATATTCGGGTTGGACCGGCGGTCCAGAAATCGCCGCGGAATGGTTCGCATGTGAACGAGTTAGGTCACACCGCAGCGATTGTCCATATTTAGTGGCTTCAGACCAGCAGATCGTCGCTGATTTGATCCAGCGTCATATTACGCAGGGTGATGCTGTGGTTGCCCTCAAGATCGAAGTAGAGATCGTCACCCACCTCACTGGCGCGGGCCAGCACATCCGCTTTGCTGCCGTGGCCGACGATCCGCAGGGTGTCGATATCATCCTGAAAATCTCGGATCGTGTCATTGCCGCCCTTGCGGGCAAAGATGAACAGATCCGCGCCGCTATTGCCCACCAATCGGTCATTGCCGCCAGCGCCGTTCAGCCGGTCATTGCCGCCACCGCCGACCAGCAGATCCACACCGCTGTTGCCGTTCAGCGCGTCATTGCCGCCGTCGCCGCGCAGCGTGTCGCGCCCGCCGCCGCCCACCAGCCGGTTATTTGCATCATTGCCGGTGATGCGATCGCGTCCGCGGCCGCCGATGGCATTCTCAATGGTGACCCCCTCGGCAATGGTCACATCACTCTCGGCATCAAAACTGGAGAAATGCATCTCGCGCAGGTCCAGCGCCACCGCAGTGGTGCGGTTGCTGGCGTTGAAGGTATCCGTCCCTCCTGTGTCCCAAACCACATCCACGGTATCCGTGCGCGATCCGCGATACGTGGTGTTGCCGGTGTTGAAATCCGCAGCCCCCCAGACGTCCTGCAGGGCCAGCACGTCAAACAGCATCATCGCATCGCTGTCCTGGCCGTTTACCGGATTCTCCCGGTAGGACATCACAGAATAGAGGTTGCTGTCATAGTCTTCGGGTAAGTTTGAGTCATGGGTGTGCTGCAGGCCAAGAGCATGTCCCAGTTCATGCAGGATCAGGCTCTCGCGATTGTCTTGTGACATATCCAATGTGTTATCAAACACCGCATAGCCATCCCAGCGGGTAATATCATCGCCGCGGTAGCTCATGCTGTAGCCACCGATGCCGACGGTGCTGCCCGGTATCGTTACCGAGCCGAGGTTGAGGTCTGGGTCACTGGAGCCTTGGACCTCGACAAAATCGACGTTGAGAAAGGTCTCGATATGGTCGAAAGCCTCAGCGAAGGCGGCTTTCTCGGCGGCGCTGAAGTTTTGCCAGCCGGAGTAGCTCGAACCTGTGGGCAGGTCGCCCGGCGCGGAGGTGCCCGCGAACTGATAGGTGATGGTGAGGCGGGGTGCGTTGTCGGTATTGACCGGGTTGCGGGTGTAGAACCCGTCGAACTGCATGGCCTGAATAATCTGGGAAGGTTGTAACATGGGGGGTGTTCCGTTTCCGTTAGTCGACCCCGGTGATACGAGTTCCCCCGTCAGCACATCAAGAACGCCCGCCGCTTCGGCAGTTTCTGCGCGGTTCTGCGCTGATTTGCAAATTAGCGCATCCTCTACGCAACTGCTTTGCAAATTTGCCATTATTGCCTTTGGCTTCGCGTGTTCAGCGTCTATGGTCGCCTGAAATTCAACAGGGGGCATGGCCATGAAAGATATCCTTTCCGAGCTGGAAGACCGTCGCAACGCAGCGCGACTGGGTGGCGGACAAAAGCGGATCGACGCCCAGCACGGGCGCGGCAAATTGACCGCGCGCGAGCGGATCGAACTGCTGCTGGACGAGGGTAGTTTCGAAGAATTCGATATGTTCGTGGCGCACCGCTGCACCGATTTCGGCATGGAAAACCAGCGCCCCGCGGGCGATGGCGTGGTCACCGGCTGGGGCACCATCAATGGCCGAATGGTCTATGTTTTCAGCCAGGATTTCACCGTGTTCGGCGGCTCCCTGTCGGAGACCCACGCGCAAAAGATCTGCAAGATCATGGATATGGCGGTGCAGAATGGCGCGCCGGTCATCGGCATCAACGATTCCGGTGGCGCGCGCATTCAGGAGGGCGTCGCCTCGCTCGCCGGATATGCCGAAGTGTTCCAGCGCAACATCATGGCGTCCGGCGTGGTGCCGCAGATTTCCGTCATTATGGGCCCCTGCGCTGGCGGCGCGGTCTACTCCCCCGCGATGACCGATTTCATCTTCATGGTGAAAGACACGTCCTACATGTTCGTGACCGGCCCCGACGTGGTGAAGACCGTTACGAACGAGGTCGTCACCGCCGAAGAATTGGGCGGGGCCTCGACCCACACCAAGAAGTCCTCGGTGGCTGATGGGGCGTTCGAAAACGATGTAGAAGCCTTGGCAGAGGTCCGCCGACTGGTCGACTTCCTGCCGCTGAACAATCGCGAAAAACCGCCGGTGCGCCCCTTCTTTGATGAGCCGGGCCGCGTTGAGACCTCGCTCGACACGCTGATTCCAGAGAATCCCAACACGCCCTACGACATGAAGGAGCTGATCCACAAAGTCGCGGACGAGGGGGATTTCTACGAAATACAGGAAGATTTCGCCAAGAACATCATCACCGGTTTCATCCGCCTTGAGGGGCAGACCGTGGGTGTTGTCGCCAACCAGCCGATGGTTCTGGCGGGCTGCCTCGACATCGATTCCAGCCGCAAGGCCGCACGGTTCGTTCGCTTCTGTGATTGTTTCGAGATCCCGATCCTGACGCTGGTGGATGTGCCGGGGTTCCTGCCGGGCACCAGCCAGGAATACGGCGGCGTCATCAAACATGGCGCGAAGCTGCTCTTTGCCTATGGCGAGGCGACGGTGCCCAAAGTGACCGTCATTACCCGCAAGGCTTATGGCGGTGCCTATGACGTGATGGCCTCCAAACATCTGCGTGGCGATTTCAACTACGCCTGGCCGACCGCGGAAATCGCGGTGATGGGCGCCAAAGGGGCGACCGAGATCATTCACCGCGCCGATCTGGCGGATGCAGACAAGATTGCCGAGCATACGAAGGACTACGAAGAGCGCTTTGCCAATCCGTTTGTGGCGGCGGAGCGCGGCTTCATCGATGAGGTGATCATGCCGCAATCCACCCGCAAACGCGTCAGCCGCGCCTTTGCGTCGCTGCGGGGCAAGCAGCTGAAAAACCCGTGGAAGAAACACGACAATATCCCTCTTTGAGCTCCGGACCATTCCGGAATTCCTGAACCCAGACCCTTGCGGCCAAAGGTAAATATCGCCTTGGTTGCGAGGGGAGATGAGGATGCAACCCTGATGTCAACGCCACGATTTGCCGGGATATGCTGCCGCGATGGCGGGGAAAGCCTGTGGGAAATCAGGGGTCTGGAACCAGTCCTCGGCGATCAGGGTGGATTGTTCGCAAAATGCGATCAATTTGAGCGACCACATGCGTTAGCGCCCACATTTGCGTCTTTGTTTGACACCGGAACCGAATCTGCCCCATGATCCGCGCCAGCTCATATCGGACAGCGCGCACCGCGTGTGCAGCGCCTGCAGCCCCGACAGGAGGAGCCCATCGTTTTTGGGGTCGGGGCTGCGGTATTGGGCCTGTCATCACATCTGTTTCCTGCGCCGCTCTGACCGCGTCGGCCCTGTGCCTTGGCACTGCGGGGCGGGCGGATGCCGTAACCTTTGATGTGCCCTCCGGGCAGAGCGTCGACCTCCATGAGGTGCTGCTGGATGAAACCACTGGTGAACTTTGGGTGCGCTTCCGTTTCCTGGCGCCACAGATCGCGCGCGATCTGGCCGCAATCAGCTATGAGCAGGCGGCGCCGGACATGGATCACCTTTGCCAGACACTTGCCCTGACCTATCTGCAGCAGCACCAGCTGGCGCCCGCCCGCGTAGTGATTTCGCTGTCGGACCGCGCGGTGCCTTTTGGTCAGGCGGATGCCGCCGCAACCCAGTTCTTCGAAAGCTACCGCCCCGAGGGTGAGAACTGCATCTGGGAGGCCTTCTGATGATCTCCTGTTTGCCACCGAATGTAACCATCCGCGCTATGGCGACCCCGCGGCGCGATCTGGTCGCGCCCGGCGTCACAAATACGCCGATCAAGGCTGAAAACTGGCGCTTTTTTGCAGCTTTATCCCGCGAACTGCCGCCGTGCTCGGCTTTGGGATGTGAAACCGCGCGCATCTCGGCTATTCTCGCGTCAGATCACATGCGTGTGATCTGTTATTTGAGGATGAGGCAGGCGCTAAGCCGTGGCCAGCGCAGGTTTCAAAGACACAATTGGGAGACAGAAATGTCCAAGAGCATCAAACTCGTTGCCCTCGCGGGCCTGCTTGCAGCCGCCGCAGCCTGTGCACAGCAGGAAGAAGAATACGTCGTTGTCGAGCCCGAGCCGATTTCGGCTGAGCCTGTCTACACCGGCAAATACAAGTAATCACTACAGGGGTCCGGCCCTGCGGCCGGACTCCACCGTCCCGCGGGGTGCCGGATCGGAGGCACCATCATGCTAAAACACCGCGGCTTCCCCGGTCGTCTGCCGGGCACCGATTTTCAGTTCATCATCCGTCGACCCAACCCCAAAGGGGTCACGCCGATCACCCGGCGCGAGCGGTTTCGCGACCGCCGACCGGCGGACCGGCGCGCCGATGCCGGCTTTATGCAGGCGCTATGGGACTGCTTTGGCGATCAGCCCTTTGAACGGGGCAATCTGGATGCCGGTCGTCTCAGCTGGCTGTTTGGCCGTGAGGTCATCGCGGCAGAAGACCCGTTTGATCCCGAAAGCTATGACGCACTGCTGGTCATCGACGTTGATGCCGCCCAGCTGTCCTTTCCCGAAGTCTTCGACGGAAGCGCCCGCTAGGATGTTGGCCGGGATCCTCCATAGCCCTCTTTGCCGTGACCGCCTTTTGGGACGGTTGCGGCGCAGCGGTGGCGACAGGAACCTGGCGAATCTGTTGTTGGCGCCATCTATGGTTCTGGCTGTTCCGCGGGCCGTAAAACGGCCTGCCGGACTGCGGGGCGGTGACACTAACTGGCGGTCAAATGGGCCTTTTTGGGCGGATTTCGGCGTAATTCTGCAGGGGACTTCCCGGTTTGCGCGACTTCTCGCCAAATCCGCGTGGTTTGCAACTCAGGGGATGTTTCTGCGCCGCGCTGGGGGCAATCTGACTGGGACAGGTCAGCCTGTCGTGCATCTGATCCAGCCCCTTCGCCTGGAAGGGCAGGTTTGCCCCCCCAATCGCGGCCTGCCCATTTTTTCCTTGGATGCAAAGGCGGAAGCTTGCCAATTGCCCCCCAGTGTTTGGCAGGCTTCTGCGCATCCCCTTGATGCAGATCGGATATCCTTGCCTCCTGTCCGGGGGGCTGCAAACAGTTGTGCAGAGCTTGGATCACACAACGAAGGATCACCCCCATGCAGGCAAAACTCATTCTCGCGGCCTTTGGCCTCTGCACCACACTTGCCGCCTGTGGCGATACCACGGGCGAACAGGTCGTCTATGGCGCTAAGCTGCCGGCGCGGTCGGCTCGGCGCTTCTCAACGGCAATCTGGTCACAGGTGCCGCTGTTGGTGCCGCCGCCAATGTCATCTACTGCAAGGAAAATCCGCGCAAGTGCTAAGGCCACGTGCCCGCAGACAGGTCTGACGTCTGACCGCTTGCCCCGCGTGGGCATGCGCCAGAACCGCATATCCATCACCGCACAAAGGCTGCGCCCGGAGATCTCTCCGGCGTGGCCTTTTTTGTGCTCCGACGAAGCCAAGACCGTGGCGGGGCATGTCCTCGCGCCTCACGGAAGACACCGAAGACAAGGGACAGCCAATGTTTGAGAAGATCCTGATCGCCAACCGGGGCGAGATCGCCTGCCGCGTCATCAAGACCGCCCACAAGATGGGCATCAAGACCGTCGCCATCTATTCGGACGCCGACAAGCAGTCCCTGCATGTGAAGATGGCGGATGAAGCCGTCCATATCGGCCCGCCGCCCGCCAACCAGTCCTATATTGTCATCGACAAGGTGATGGAGGCGATCCGCGCAACCGGCGCGCAGGCGGTGCATCCGGGCTATGGTTTCCTGTCGGAAAACGCCAAATTCGCCGAGGCGCTGGCCGCTGAAGGCGTCGCCTTTGTCGGCCCGCCGGTCGGCGCGATTGAAAGCATGGGCGACAAGATCACCTCGAAGAAAATCGCGCAGGAGGCTGGTGTTAGCACCGTTCCTGGCTACATGGGGCTGATTGCCGACGCCGATGAGGCGGTGAAGATCTCCAATGAGATCGGCTACCCGGTGATGATCAAGGCCTCCGCTGGCGGCGGTGGCAAGGGGATGCGGATCGCCTGGAGTGACGCCGAGGCCCGCGAAGGTTTCCAGTCCTCCAAGAACGAGGCCGCGAATTCCTTTGGTGATGACCGGATTTTCATCGAGAAATTTGTGACGCAACCGCGCCACATCGAAATTCAGGTGCTCTGCGATGCCCATGGCAATGGCATCTATCTGGGGGAGCGGGAGTGTTCGATCCAGCGCCGCAACCAGAAAGTGGTGGAAGAGGCGCCGTCGCCGTTCCTCGATGAAGACACCCGCCGCGCCATGGGCGAACAGGCCGTGGCGCTGGCGAAGGCTGTGGGATATGCCTCCGCGGGCACCGTGGAATTCATCGTCGATGGCGAGAAGAACTTCTACTTCCTGGAAATGAATACCCGCCTTCAGGTGGAACACCCGGTGACCGAGCTGATCACCGGTGTCGATCTGGTCGAACAGATGATCCGCATCGCCGGGGGGAGCCGCTGTCGATCACCCAGAACGACGTCAAGCTGAACGGCTGGGCCATTGAAAACCGCCTTTATGCTGAAGATCCCTATCGGGGATTCTTGCCCTCCATCGGGCGTCTGACCCGCTATCGTCCGCCGCAGGAGGTTGCCGCAGGCCCGTTGCGTGACAGCGGCAAATGGCAGGGGGATGCCCCGGCCGGTGAGCTTGCTGTGCGCAATGACACTGGCGTTTTTGAGGGCGGCGAAATCTCGATGTACTACGATCCGATGATCGCCAAGCTTTGCACCTGGGGGCCCACCCGCGAGGCGGCGATTGCGGCAATGCGGGATGCGCTCGATGGGTTTGAGGTTGAAGGGATTGGCCACAACCTGCCGTTCCTCAGCGCGGTGATGGATCACCCGATCTTCATCGCGGGCACCATGACCACCGCCTTCATCGAGGAGCAGTATCCTGAGGGCTTCAACGGGGTCGAGCTGCCGGAACAGGATCTGCGCAAGATTGCAGCCGCCTCCGCCGCCATGCACCGGGTTGCCGAAATTCGCCGCACCCGCGTATCGGGCCGGATGGACAACCACGAGCGCAAGGTCGGCAGCGACTGGGTCGTGACCCTGCAGGATGTCGCTTTCAACGTGACTGTTGATGCGGATCGTGACGGCTCCACCGTGCGCTTTGACGATGGCAGCGCGCTGCGCGTCGCCTCCGACTGGACGCCCGGAGACCAGCTGGCTCGGCTCACCGTGGGCGATGACAGTCTGGTGGTCAAAGTTGGCAAAATCTCAGGCGGTTTCCGCATCCGTTCGCGTGGTGCCGATCTGAAGGTCCATGTCCGCACCCCGCGTCAGGCCGAACTGGCCAAGCTGATGCCCGAAAAAATCGCCCCCGATACCTCCAAGCTGCTGCTCTGCCCGATGCCAGGTCTGGTGGTGAAACTGGAGGTCGAAGTCGGCGATGAGGTGCAGGAAGGCCAGGCGCTTTGCACGATTGAGGCGATGAAAATGGAGAATATCCTTCGCGCCGAGAAAAAAGGCGTGGTCAGCGCGATCAACGCCGCCGCTGGTGACAGTCTCGCCGTTGACGAAGTGATCATGGAATTCGAATAACACGACATGATGTCGGTGCAGTCATATTACAAACTGGCGCGTGTCGCCTGTGTGGCGCTGGCCCTTTCGGGGCTGGCGGGCTGCGCTTTGCAAGATGAGGCGGCGGCCCGTGCCGCCGTCGGCGACTGGGTGCAGCTGGGGGAGACGCAATATTACTTCTCCCGCCGCAATTGCGCTGCTGGCGTGTTTGAAGTGAAGGCGACCCGCATTTCATCGCTGCTGACCAAGGCGCGGTCGATCCGCGCGGGGCTGCGTCATCTCGACAACAACCGACCCGTTGCCTTTGAGGTTGAGGGCCTGTCGCCCAATATGGTCTCGGTTCAGGTGATGACGATGGATCAGGGCCGTGGCAATGGTATCTTCGCTGCCGGTATCGTTGGTAAGGACTGCATGTTGGAGGAGGTTAGCCGCGCTTATCTCATCGCACTTCTCGACCCCACATCGGTGCTGATCTACGAACCCCGCGCCCGCTTCATGGCGGTGGTAGATCGCAGCAACCGCCGCCTGTTCTACGCGCAGGGCGGGGGGCGTGATGCGCTGTCGTTCTCCCCTTCGTGCTCAGCATAGAAGTTCCAGCGGCATCCGCAACGGCGGCGCCAACCTGCATCGGACCGTGCCTGATCAGCTGCCGCGCCGCTCCTCCACCTCGCGCAGGCGGGAGGGGAATTTGTCAATCGTCCGGCTCAGCTCACGCACGGTCCAGGGTTGCGGTTTGCGCAGTTTGACGCCGCCATCCTTGCCGATCAGCACCAGCATGAACCCCCGTGGGCGCAGCTTCTTGCGCAGCGCAGATTTCACGCTGGGGTCGGTGTCGGTCAGCACGACGACATCCCGGTCCAGCAAGGCCTCGGCCCCGTCCGTCAACCGCTCCATCTGTTCATGGAAGCGGGGATCAGCAGGGCTGTCGGCGAAAACCACGATGGGCCGGTGCAGCCACATCAGATCGTCCAGTTCAACACTAGCGCCAGGGCGCACCAGCTGCACCAGAGGGTCGGCAGGCGGATCCGCAACCTCCACCAGCGCCTCAGCGTCGCTTGCCCCCGGTGATGTGGTCTCTTCCGTGATGAGCCCGGTATCTTCCGCGGCGGCAGCAGCGGCTTGTTGTGCGACGCCCGCAGATGGGGGCCCCATGGCAAGCAGAGCCACCAGCCCCAGTATCCCAGCCGATCCAATCCGCGGTTCGGCTAGCCCAAAACGGTTTTTTCCAAAGACAAACAAGTGTTTCATCAGCTCTCCTGTAGCGATGAATATATGTCCCATCCCGGCAATTGCGATGGGCAATTCCGCGCTTGGGGCAAAAAAAACGCGCCCCCGCAACAGCCGCGCACGGTGCATTAACCGCATCGTCAGCCTCCCTGTGGCACGCTCTTGGCCTCTGCAAACCCGGCTGTCCGCCCTGCGCGACGCCACCATCGGGACGACATTGGCCATGGATATCATGCTGCATATCGGCGCGCATCGCTGCGCGACGGGGTATTTTCAGGGCTTCCTCGCCCATCACGCGGAGCGGCTGCGGCAGGACGGGCTTGCGATCTGGGGGCCGGAGCAGACCCGCAATGGGCTGTTCCATGGCATCCAACCCGGCCCGGCGCCGGTCACCGGTCGTGATCTGGCAACCCGCGCGCGGGGCCGTCTGCGGCTGCGCATCGCAACAGAGGCCGCCGCCGGCGCCCAACGCCTGCTGATCAGTGACACGGATCTGATGGGCGGCGCCCATGACCTTCTGCAGCAGCGCCAGCTCTATGCCGGGATCGGCGTGCGTCTTGCCCGCTTTGATGCCGCCCTTGACGGGCAGGTGCGCGATGTGATGCTGAACCTGCGCAGCCCGGATCGTTTCTGGACCTCCCTGTTGACCCAGATGGTGGCCAATGGGCACCCGCTGCCCTCGGCTGCGGTGCTGGGACAGATCGCCGCCCATCCGCGCAGCTGGCGCGACGTCATCACCGATATCGCCTGCGCCATGCCCAATGCCCGTATCCGGGTGATGCCTTATGAAACCTATGGCGACCGCCCCGAGGTGCAGCTGGCCCTGCTTGCCGGTCCACGTCTGGCGCGGGTCTCGCTCTCGGATCGGCTCAACCGTTCCGACGGTCTGCCGACCCTGCGCCATCGCCTGGCGCCCAATGTGGCCTGCGATTTGCCGCGCGGGGAGGGCCGCTGGAACCCGTTTCCCGACATTCAATCCGCAGCGCTGCGCGAGCGCTACGCCGACGATCTGATGTGGCTGCAAGGCGGCGCCGATGGTCTGGCAGAGCTGATGCGCGACCCTGACAAACACGCGGTGGGCTCGAACCCGCCGCCCTACGACCTGACAAGAGGAACTTCCGATGACGACCAAAACCGACGATTGGCGGGCTCTGGCTGAAAAGGAACTGCGCGGCCGCCCGCTGGACGCGCTGACCTGGAACACGCTGGAAGGTATTGATGTCAAACCGCTCTATACTGAAGCGGATACCAAAGACCTGCCCCATATGGGCACCATGCCTGGGTTTGGCCCCTTCACCCGCGGGGTGAAGGCCACGATGTACGCAGGCCGCCCCTGGACCATCCGCCAATATGCGGGCTTCTCCACCGCTGAAGAATCCAACGCCTTCTACCGCCGCAACCTCGCTGCCGGTCAGCAGGGCGTCTCAGTCGCCTTCGACCTCGCCACGCACCGTGGTTACGACAGCGATCACCCCCGCGTTGTCGGCGATGTCGGCAAGGCTGGCGTGGCCATCGACAGTGTCGAGGACATGAAAGTCCTGTTTGACGGCATCCCGCTGGATCAGGTCTCGGTCTCCATGACCATGAACGGCGCGGTGATCCCGATCCTGGCCAACTTCATCGTCGCAGGCGAAGAGCAGGGCCATGACAAATCACTGCTGGCGGGCACCATTCAGAACGACATTCTGAAGGAGTTCATGGTCCGCAACACCTATATCTATCCGCCCGAACCCTCGATGCGGATCATCTCGGACATCATCGAATACACCTCGAACGAGATGCCCAAGTTCAACTCCATCTCGATTTCCGGCTATCACATGCAGGAAGCGGGCGCGAACCTGGTGCAGGAGCTGGCCTATACCCTTGCGGACGGGCGCGAATATGTGCGCGCCGCGATGGAGGCGGGCATGGATGTGGATAAATTCGCAGGCCGTCTGTCGTTCTTCTTCGCCATTGGCATGAATTTCTTCATGGAAATCGCCAAATTGCGTGCTGCCCGCACGCTCTGGCATCGCGTGATGACCGATTTTGGCGCGCAGAACGACCGCTCCAAGATGCTGCGCACCCACTGCCAGACTTCGGGGGTCTCCTTGCAGGAACAGGATCCCTACAACAACGTGATCCGCACCGCCTATGAGGCCATGTCGGCGGTTCTGGGTGGCACGCAATCCCTGCACACCAACGCGCTGGACGAGGCCATCGCGCTGCCCACCGATTTCTCTGCCCGCATCGCCCGCAACACCCAGTTGGTCCTGCAAGAGGAAACCGGCGTCACCAATGTGGTCGATCCGCTGGCTTAGCTCCTACTATGTCGAAAGCCTCACCAACGAGCTGGTGGAAAAGGCCTGGGCGCTGATGGAGGAGGTCGAGGAGATGGGCGGCATGACCAAGGCTGTCGCCTCCGGGATGCCGAAACTGCGCATCGAGGAAAGCGCCGCCAAACGTCAGGCGATGATCGACCGCGGCGAAGAGGTGATCGTCGGCGTCAATAAATACCGCAAGGAGAAGGAAGACCCGATCGACATTCTGGATGTCGACAATGTCGCCGTCCGTGAAAGCCAGATCGCCCGTCTCGAAACCCTGCGCGCAGACCGTGACAACGCCGCCTGCGAGGCCGCGCTGGACAATCTGACCCGCGTCGCAAAGGAAGGCGGCAACCTTCTCGCTGCCGCTGTCGAAGCTGCGCGTGCGCGCGCCTCAGTCGGAGAGATCTCCATGGCAATGGAAAAGGAATTCGGCCGCCACAGCGCCGAGGTCAAAACCCTCGCCGGGGTCTATGGTGCCGCGTATGAGGGCGACGAAGGCTTTGCCGCCATTCAGAAATCCATCGAAGACTTTGCCGAGGCAGAGGGCCGTCGCCCGCGTCTTCTGGTGGTCAAGATGGGGCAGGACGGTCACGACCGCGGCGCCAAGGTGATCGCCACCGCCTTTGCCGATATCGGTTTTGACGTGGACGTCGGACCGCTGTTCCAGACCCCGGATGAGGCCGCGCAAGACGCCATCGACAATGACGTGCATGTGGTCGGGATCTCTTCACAGGCGGCGGGTCACAAAACGCTGGCCCCGCAGCTGGTCAAGGCGCTGAAGGAGCAGGGCGCAGAAGATATCATCGTGATCTGCGGCGGGGTCATTCCGCAGCAGGACTACCAGTTCCTCTATGACAATGGTGTCAAGGCCATCTTTGGCCCCGGCACCAACATCCCCGAGGCGGCGCAGGACATTCTGAAACTGATCCGCCAGAGCTGATCTGCCTGATCTGCCTGCCGTTTGAGCAATGACACACCCGTCCCGGACTGCCGGGGCGGGTGTGTTTCTTTCCCGCTTGCACCTGTGCCCCTGCAGGCTAGTCTCCCCGCAGCATGATCCGCAGGAACAAGGGGGAGACGTCATGGAGCTCGATCATCTGGCCGTGGCCGCAGACACGTTGGACGCGGCTGTCGCCCATGTCGAAGACAGCCTTGGCGTGCCGATGCAACCCGGTGGCAGCCATGCGGTCTTTGGCACGCACAACCGGCTCCTTGGCCTTGCCGATGGGCTCTACCTTGAAGCCATTGCCATTGACCCCGCCGCGACACCGCAGCGCAGCCCGCGCTGGTTCGATCTGGATCGCCGTGCGGGGCCTGCGCGGATCACCAACTGGATCTGCCGCTGCGATGATCTGGTGGCGGCGCTGGACAACGCCCCGCAGGGGGCAGGCGAGATCGTTGATCTGCAACGTGGCAATCTGCGCTGGCAAATGGCGGTGCCTGCGGATGGCGTTCTCCCCTTCGACAATATGTTCCCAGCGCTGATGCAGTGGCACTGCCCCCATCCTGCTGCCGCGCTCACCCAGCAGGGCTGCACCCTGCGCCGTCTGCATCTGTCACATCCGGGCAGCATGGCGCTGCCGCTTGATGATCCGCGGGTGGAGATCCACCGCGGCCCGGCCGGTTTCGAGGCAGAATTTGACACCCCCCATGGGCCACGGGTGCTGCGATGAATGTCCGACAGGCGCGCCCGGCAGATGCCAGCGCCATCGCAGCGATCACCAATCAGATCATTCGCGACACGCTGATCACCTTCACCACGGATGAGAAGACGGCGGCAGAGGTCGCGGCTGAGATCACCGCAAAAGGTCCGCATATGCAGGTGGCGGAGGAGGCGGGTGAGATCCTCGGTTACATCAGCCTTGGTACCTTTCGCAGTGGCCCCGGCTATGCCCGCACCTGTGAACACGCGATCTATCTGGCTGAAACCTCCCGTGGTCGCGGGGCGGGGCGGGCGCTGATGGCCGGCATTGAGGCGGTCGCGCGTGCCGACGGCATCCATGTGCTGGTTGCAGGCATCAGCGCAGCCAATCCCGGAGGGCTGGCCTTTCACGCTGCCATGGGCTTTGCCGAGGTGGGGCGGATGCCGGAAGTGGGGTACAAACGGGGCCAGTGGCTGGATCTTGTGCTGATGCAGAAAATTCTCTCCCCCAAAGAGGTTGGCGCCGCTGACAGCCCGGCCAAACCGCGATAGTCTGCCCTTATGTCACTCTGGACCCGCATCACCGAAGCGCTCTCTGCGCTGGCCTCCGGTCAAAGCCTCTCCGAGGTGTTCGACAGTCTGCGCGCGCCGCCGGAACGCAGTGTCGCCTTTGCCATTGCGGTGATCGCGCTTGGCGCCAAAATGGCAAAGGCTGACGGGCAGGTCACCCGTGATGAGGTCACCGCCTTTCGCGAGGTGTTTCAGATCGCCGCCGAGGATGAGGCAGGTGCTGCGCGGGTCTTTGACCTCGCGCGGACGGATATCGCGGGCTATCAGGACTATGCCGCCCGCATTCAGAAGATGTTTGCCAATGACCCCCAGACGCTGTGCGATCTGATGGAGGGGCTGTTTCACATCGCCATGGCGGACGGGTTCTATCATCCCGGCGAAAACGAATTCCTGTCAGAGGTTAGCCGTATCTTCGGCCAGAGCGAACAACAGTTCATGGCCCTGCGCGCGCGGTTCGTGGCCGATGCGCCACGTGATCCCTTCACCGTGCTGGGCGTGTCCCCGGATATGCCGCGCGATGAGATCCGCAAACACTGGCGCAAGCTGGTACGTGAGACCCACCCCGATGCAATGATGGCGCGCGGCGTGCCTGAGGAGGCGGTTCGCCTTGCGGAAAAGCGGATGATCGACATCAACCGTGCCTGGGACGAAATCAACGGATGCGGTGGCCATGCGGCTCGTCACCTATAACGTTGAATGGTTCTCCTCGCTGTTCGGCGATGACGACACGCTGCTGATGGATGGTGGTACATCCGGCCGCCACGGGGTTGATCGGGTGGGCCAGACCCGCGCGCTGGCGCAGGTGTTCAAACACCTTGACGCCGATGGCATCATGGTGATTGAGGCGCCGGATACCAGCACCCGCCGCAAAACCCTGCGTGCACTGGAGTATTTCGCGCAGGAGGCTGGTCTGCGCAGCACCAGGGCGGTGATCGGCTTTGCCAATGACACCCAGCAGGAGATTGCCTTCCTCTACGACCCCGACGTGCTGACGGTGGCCCATACGCCGCGGGACAGCACAGAGGCACCGCGGTTTGACGGCGTGTTCCACATCGATCTGGATGTCGATGCGCATAAAGACGCGGTGCGGTTTTCCAAACCGCCGCTGGAGCTGACCGTGACCACGCAGAGCGGCCGCGAGGTCTCGCTGATTGGCGCCCATCTGAAGTCAAAGGCGCCGCATGGCGCGCGTTCTGATGATCATGCTGTCACCCTGTCGATTGCGAACCGGCGCAAACAGTTGGCACAGGCGATCTGGCTGCGCCGCCGGGTTGAGCAGCTTTTGGCCGAGGGGCGGGATGTCGTGGTGATGGGCGATCTCAACGATGGGCCGGGGCTGGATCAATATGAGCAGCTGTTCAACCGCTCCTCGGTGGAGATCGTGATGGAGAGCGATCTTTACGATCCCAACGCCCAAAGCCTGCTGCAACCCCGGCTGCGGGTGATGCCAAGTTCCGCGCGTTTCTATGACAAGGCAAACAAACGTTATTTCAGTGCTTTGCTCGATTATATCATGGTGTCTTCCCGGCTGCGCCAACCGGCAGGCAATTGGCGGATCTGGCACCCGTTTGAGGATGCCGCCTGTTATGAAGACGTGGCGTTGCGCGAGGCGCTGCTGGCGGCTTCGGATCATTTCCCGGTCAGTCTTGATCTGGAACTGGAGTGACGGTGGTCCGCTGCGCTGCAACACGTCGCGCATGCGGACTGAACCGCGCCTATTCAATCCAGACGTGTTTCACCTATATTGGCAGCAGATGATGCATGTTCAGCGATAAGGGAGCAATCACATGAGGTCTTGGGTCCGAATGACACCGCAGCTGTGTGGCGCTTTGGCGTTGGCTGGGCTGTTGATGCTGCCGCTGGCGCCAGCCGCACAGGCGGACACTGTGCCGACACAGAACGACGAAGGCAGCAGCCTGATGCAGCGCGGGGCAGAGCTGTTCTGGGAAGGGCTGCGTCAGGAAATGGCCCCGGCACTTGATGATTTACAGGCGCTGGCGGATGACTTCGGGCCAAGCCTGCAAGGGTTCCTGTCCGAAATGGGGCCCGCGCTGGCCGAGATCGCGAACAAGGTTGAGGATTGGAGCGTCTATGAACGCCCCGAAATCCTGCCCAATGGCGATATCATCATGCGCCGAAAGCCAGAAACCACCCCGGATGAAACACCGGATGCCACACCCGAAGGGCAGCAGGATGACGGTTTGCCCGAGGGCACAACCGACCTTTAGGGTGCCGAGGTGCCCTTGCGGATCTTCACCCGTACTTCCGCCTCCAGCGAGCGGGCGAGGGAGGTCAGTCGCGCCTCGGCCACCTCGCCGAACAGCGGCTCCGCCTCGCGCGGCAGTTCCAGCAGCAGATGTTTCTTGCGCGGTTGCCAGACCAGCTTGCCGATGTCGCCATCCTTGCTGACCATCAGCATGGCGCCAAACCGCATCGCCTTGCCAAGGATCTCGGCCTCTTTCTTGCCGCGCTCATCCAACAGATCATAGAGGTATTCAAACGCCGTGCCCTGCCGCTTGTTGCGATAGCGGTGCAGCAGCGCGAGACCCAGAAACACCCGTTCGGAATGCTTCAGACCGCCCAGATTGGCGCGGGTGGCATTGTCGAAACAGACCTCGGCGCGGTAGTCGGGGTGGGCGCGCCAGCTGACGTCATGCAGCAGGCAGGCAGCCTTCACCAACCGGGTTTTCGCATGATCGGAGGCTTTGAACAGGGGCGACACAAATTCATAGAGCGTGCGGCCAAAGCCTGGGATGCGGGCGTCCTTCTTCTCGGCAAAGCGGCTGGCCTCGATCAGCGGATCCCGGTTGCGCAGCCGCTGTGGCATCTGCTCATATAACAGCCCCTCGCGGATTCCATAGCTGGAGACGGCAATATCTTTGGGTTTGAAGGTCTTGACCAGCCGTGACAGCACATCGGCGGCATAGGGCACCAGCGACATCCGCGCGGTGGAGATACCACATTCGCTGCGTAACGCTTCAAGATCATGGGTCTCGATATAGCGCAGGGTTTCGCGCACGTCCTGCGCGTTCATGCGGTATTCATGCAGCACCCGCAGCGGGTAGCCCCGCCGCGCCATGTCAATCCGCGCAATCGCCCGCCAACTGCCGCCGACCAGAAACAGCCGGTCGTTCTGCTGGCCCATCTCGGCGCGCAAGCCTTCCATCACCTCGGTGATATGCGCCTTGCGGCCCCGTCTGCCGCCGGGAATGTCGCGCAGTTTCAGCGGGCCAAGCGAGGAGGTCACCCGTTTGCCGACCTCGCCATCATGGATCTCTGCCAGCTCCATGGAGGAGCCGCCGATATCGCAGACCAGACCATAAGATCCGGGCCAGCCCAGAAGGACCCCCTGCGCGGAGAGGCGCGCCTCTTCCTGACCATCGATGACATGGATTTTCAGCCCGGTGTCGCGCAGCACCTCATCGCAGAACTCCTGCCCGTCGCTGGCATCGCGCACCGCAGCAGTGGCCACCACGGAGAGCGGCGGCATGTCCATGCCCTCCGCCAGATGCTGAAACCGGCGCAGCGCCGAGAGCGCACGAGCGCGCCCTTCAGGGTTCAGGCGACCGGTCTCAGACAGGCCAGCCCCCAGCGCACACATGATTTTCTCATTGTAGAAATAGGCCGGGCTGCGGGCAGCACCGTCAAAAATCACCATCCGCACCGAGTTGGAGCCGACGTCGACAACCCCCACCCGCGACAGGGCGCGGGCACCCGGATCGTCAAACAAGGGGCGCTCAAATGGCCCCCAATCGGCGGTGGCAGGCTCCGGTGTCACGTGCATGTTGGCTCCGTTACGTGTCGTCAGGATGGGGGATCGCAGGGCGCGGGTCAATCGCCGGATGCGGCAGGGCGGGCGGCATCTGCGGCATCTGATTTCGGATCGGTCTCTGCGGTGGCGCGCGCCTCTACCGGGATCTCTGCCGGTGTTGGCATTGGCCGGGCAGGGCGATCGGACATCAGCTCCACCGCCAGCATGCGCGACACCATCCGCCCTTCGGTGAGGGAGAGGCGATCCAGCTCCTCCACGATCTGCGAGGCAGCGGCAAACGACCGGTCCATATGGGCCACCAGATAGGGGATCACATCCGGTTTCGGGGTGATCTGGCGGTCATTGAACAGCTTGGCCAATACCACCGACAACAGCGCGTCATCGGGGGGTTGCAGCTGCGCGTGGGGGGCGCCTTCGATCCGGCTTTGCAGATCGGGCAGCGACATGCCCCACAGATGCGGCGCCGCGCGGCCCGTCAGCATCAGCGCGTGGCCATTGGCCAGCACCAGATTGTGCAGGTGGAACAACGCGTCCTGCGCAGGCGCGCTATCGGCGATATCCGGCACATCCTCTACCGCGATTGGCCCATCAGCCAGATGCGGTACATCTTCCTTGGTCAGCTGCCAGGCGGGAATTATCTGGGCGCCTGAATTGCTGGCCCAGACATGCACCAGATGGGTTTTTCCAGAGCGTTTTGGCCCGCTCAGCACCAGCTTGCCGCCGGGCCATGCGAACGAGGGATCCAGCATCGCCACCGCCATCGCATTGGAGGGCGCGACAAAGAAATCATCCCGCCCCAGCGCCGGTTTCGCCGGGAGATCAAAGCTCAGCTGCTGGGCCATGGGTCCGTTCAGTCCGCGTCGTTATGGGCTTTGCCCTGATAGAGTCGGCTGTCCAGATACTGTTCAACAAGGAAACGTGCAATCACCCCGAGTGCGGCCGCCACCGGCACCGCGATCAGCATGCCCACAAAGCCAAACAGTGCGCCAAAGACCGACAGCGCCAGCAGCAACCAGACCGGATGCAGCCCGACCGAGTTGCCCACCAGTTTGGGGGTGAGGAGGTTGCCCTCAATCACCTGACCGATCATGAAAATGCTTAGCCACCATACCAATCGACCACCAGTCGCCCCAGAATTGAAACAGCGCCAGACCAATCGCCAGCGCGCCGCCGATCAGCGCGCCCAGATAGGGGATGAAGGTGACCAGCCCGGCGATGAAGCCAACCGCCAGACCAAAATTCAACCCCACCACCATCAGCGCGACGGCATAATAGGTGCCAAGGATCAGGCAGACCGTGCCCATGCCGCGGATGAACGACGCCAGCACCTTGTCGATGCGGCTGGCCAATGTGCGGATGGTCGGGGCGTGGTCGCGGGGCAGCAGCTCATCAATGCGGGCGACCATGCGGTCCCAGTCCAGCAGCAGATAGACGGCCACCACTGGAACGATCACGAACAGCACCATCACATTGACCAGCGACACTGCGGATCCCACGACGCCTTCCAGAACGCTGATGGCCTTGCTCTGCAGGGTTTGCGCGATGGAGACGATGGTCTGCTGCGCGCGGCTGCCCTCGTCAAACAGGGACGGCGCCTGTTTCTGGGCGAAGTCACGCAGGTTCTGGAACGCCTCCGGCAGAACCCGTGCCAGATCAATCATTTGATAGATCAGTGTCGGCACCACCACCAGCAACATGACCACGAACAACAAGACCGCCGCCACAGTGATGACAGCCGTGGCGGCCGTCCGGCTGAGGCCCAACGCCTCCAGCCGGTCGGCAATCGGATCAATCAGATAGGCAATCGCCGCACCCAGCACAAAGGGCAACAGCACATCGCCCAAGGCCCATAGGATGACCGCAAAGACAACGGCGGCAATGCCCCAATAATTCAACTGCTTCTGTGCCGGAAGTGCCATGTGTTGGTCCCTGCTCTCAGCCCGATCCTGTGGCGTCTGTTTGACAGAAGTCTTCGCTGATGCACAGGCGCGATGCAAGCCCAATGACCGGTTGCGGGGGTCACCGCGATGGGCGGCGGCCTGTGGCCCCGCTCTGCCGCCGCAAAAGCCACAAGGACAAAGCACGATTGCCCAAGGCGCGCCGATGGCTTAGACCGCTTGCGAACCCAGATTGACAAATGAGACCGCCATGCGCCTGTCCCGCTATTTCCTGCCTGTTCTCAAAGAGAACCCTTCCGAGGCCCAGATCGTCAGCCACCGCTATATGCTGCGGGCTAAGCATGATCAAACAATCCGCCGCCGGGATCTATTCCTGGCTGCCCTTGGGCTTCAAGGTGCTGAAAAAAATCGAAGGCATCGTCCATGATGAGCAGATCCGCGCGGGCCATATTCCGATGCAGATGCCGACCATGCAATCCGCCGACCTATGGCGCGAGTCTGGCCGCTACGAGGCCTATGGTCAGGAAATGCTGCGCATGAAGGACCGGCATGACCGCGACATGCTGTTCACCCCTACGGCAGAGGAGCTGATCACGGATATCTTCCGCAGCCATGTAAACAGCTATAAGGATCTGCCGCTGACCATGTATCAGATCCAGTGGAAATTCCGCGATGAGATCCGCCCGCGGTTCGGCGTGATGCGGGGGCGCGAATTCTACATGAAGGATGGTTATAACTTCGACCTGACGAAGGAAGACGCGCTGCACGCCTATAACCGCCATCTGGTCAGCTACCTGCGCACCTATGAGCGCATGGGTCTGCAGGCGATTCCGATGCGCGCCGACGGCGGGCCGATTGGCGGCGACTATACCCATGAATTCCTGGTGCTGGCCGATACCGGCGAGTCGGAAGTGTTCTATGACAGCGCGGTCACCGATCTGACCTTTGGCGACCGTGAGATTGATTACGACAGTGTCGAGCAATGCCAGGGCGTGCTGGAGGAGTTCACCTCCAAATATGCCCGCACCGACGAGACCCACGACGCGGCCCTGTTTGACGAGATCCCCGAGGAACGCCGCCGCGTCGCGCGCGGTATCGAGGTTGGTCAGATCTTCTATTTCGGCACCAAATACTCCGAAGCGATGGGCGCCAATGTTCAGGGCCCCGATGGCAAGCAGTCGCCGGTCCACATGGGGTCGCATGGCATCGGTGTGTCCCGCCTGCTGGGTGCGATCATCGAGGCGAGCCATGACGACAAGGGCATCATCTGGCCCGAGGGCGTGACCCCGTTCCACTGCGGGATCGTCAACCTCAAGCAGGGCGACGATGAGGCGGATGCTGCTTGCGAGGCGCTCTATCAGGCGCTGACAGCGGCCGGGCTGGAGCCGCTTTATGATGACCGCAAGGAACGGGCGGGCGGCAAGTTTGCCACCATGGACCTGATCGGTCTGCCTTGGCGCATCACCGTGGGCCCGCGTGGGCTGAAAAACGGTGTGGTCGAACTCACTTCCCGCCGCAGCGGCGAAAGCGAGGAACTGTCGCCTGAGGCGGCGGTGCAGAAGATCATCGAGATCTACGCCAAACACCCCTCCAGCCGCGGTTTCTGAACCCATTCGGCAGTTTGAAACAGACAGCCCCGCCAGCCCCCGCTGGCGGGGTTTTCCTTTGTCATGCGGGGCGATGACAGCCGTCAGGTCAGTTGCTAGTCTGGTCAACAACCACGGCAGGGAGGGCAGGGATGGCCAATTTCAGCGGTATCGCAGCGGACAGCGGGCTGAGCCATGTTCTGTCGACTTTCCCGGCGCATTCCGAACAGCTGCTGCAGCTTCTTGACAGTATTATGTGCGACACAGGCGCACTGTCGCGGGGCGAACGCGAGGCCATAGCGGCCTATGTTTCCAGCCTCAATGGCGTCGCCTATTGCGTCCATTTTCACAGCCTGTTCTCTGAGGTTTTCTGCGGTCCGGTTGCAATGACACAGGCGCGTATCCGACCCCTTTTGGACTACGCTGATGCGTTGCACGGGGCGGCGGGAGCGGGCATCGCGCAGGCCTTTGAGCTGGCCATTGCCGCAGGCTGGAGCGAGGCGGCACTATACGAGGTGGTGGAGGTCTGCGGGATCTTCGGCTTTATCAACACCATCGTCGCAGCAGCCGGGCTTGATGAACCGCAAAAGGCACCAGAGCCACGCCCCACGGCAGAGGGACTGGAAAACTCCTATGCCGCAATGGCAGAGGCCCTGCGCGGCCCATAAGCCCTTCCGGTGGGGATGTCAGCCGTGTCTCAGCGGGTAGTCATGGCCGGAGATCCGGTGGAACAGCGTTGCAATCGCCACCAGCGCCACGGCGCCAATCAGCACCGGGAACAGCAGGAAAGAAATGCCGGGGTCGGTGGCAAAGACCACCAGCGGATCGGCGCCTGCGGGCGGATGGGTCAGCCGCAGCGCCGCCATCAGGGCGATTGACAGCCCCACAGCGAGGGCCAGCGCCCACCAGGCGTCCGGCAGCAACGCGTTCAGCGCCAGTGCCACGGCAGTTGCCAGCAGATGGCCGCCGACCACATGCGCAGGCTGCGACAGCGGGCTGGCGGGCACCGAGAACAACAGCACGCAGCTGGCGCCAAAGGGGGCGATCAGCAGCAGGAGGTTGGCATGGGTTGTCAGCAGCGACAGCGCCGCAATCGCCAGAAAGGCACCAAGCCCGGCCATGACCACCGCGCGCAGCGACGGATGTGGCAGGGCGCGTTTGAAATATCGGTCCATCGTCATCCCCATTGTGACCTCGCAGGAGGTTCGGCAAACCGATATCACCGGGGAAGGGCAATGCAACGGGCAATTGCACCAGGTCACGATTCGGTGACGCCATATGCAGGCCCGCGCCCAAGAGTTTTGCAGCCAGCGATGTGCGCTGAGTGATGGAACGAGCGGATTATCGGGCAGATCCGCCACCACACCTTGACCCCGGACCTTCCACAGCACAGGTTGCAGACAAATTTTCCGGGCAGGACCACCATGGCCACACCACTCCCTTTTTCCCGTTTCGAATGGCTGATCGCCTGGCGTTATCTGCGGGCGCGTCGCGCCGAAGGGGGCGTCAGCGTGATGACCTGGATCAGCCTCATCGGCATTGCATTGGCGGTGTTTGCACTGATCGCGACCCTTGCGGTGCGCACCGGGTTCCGATCGGAATTTGTCGGCACCATTCTGGGGGCCAATGCACATGTGACGCTGTATTCCCACGGCACGGTCACCGATCAGGGTCGGATTGACCGCAAGCTGACAGAGTATGACGCGCTGGCCGAGGCCACCGCAGCGGTGCCCGGTGTGATCCGTGCAGCGCCGTTGGTGAAGGGGCAGGTGATGGCGAGCCTCAGGCAGCGCAGCGCCGGGGTTGAGGTCTTTGGCATCTCCGCCGCCAATATCGCCACGCTGCCGGGTGTTGCCCAGAGCGAGGCCGCAATTGGTGATCTGTCGCGGTTTGACGAGGGCGTTGCGCTGGGCTCCGGCGTGGCCCGTGAGTTGGGTGTGCAGGTGGGCGACCGGATCAAGCTGATCTCCCCCGATGGGGTCAAGACTGCTTTTGGCACCAGCCCGCGCGTGAACGCCTATGAGGTGGTCTATATCTTCACCGCCGGGCGCTATGACATCGACCGGACCCGGCTTTATATGCCCTTTGCCGAGGCGCAGAGCTATTTCAATCGCGAAGGCTTCGCCGATGAGATTGAGGTGATGGTGGAGGATCCCGAAACCGTGGACCGCATGGTGTTGCCGCTGGTGCAGGCGGGGGATGCGGTGGCGTCCAATATCGGGGTCTGGACCTGGCGCGATGCCTCCGGCGGCTTCCTGCGCGCATTGGAGGTGGAGGACAATGTGATGTTCATCATCCTGTCGATCCTGGTGCTGATTGCCACGATGAATATCGTCTCTGGCTTGATCATGCTGGTGAAGAACAAGGGCCGCGACATTGGCATTCTGCGCACCATTGGCCTCAGCGAAGGCTCGGTGATGCGGGTGTTTTTCCTCTGCGGGGCCTGTACGGGTGTTGTGGGCACCCTGTTGGGCGTGATCCTTGGCTGTCTCTTTGCGATCTATATTGATCCGATTTTTTCCTTTGTGAACTTTGTGATGGGGGGCGGGGTCTGGGGCCGGCGATCCGGGGCATCTATGCGCTGCTTAAGCGGAGCTGCGGCTGGCGGATGTGCTGTCGGCGGTGGCGTTGTCGCTGACGCTGTCCTTTGTCATCACCATTTTCCCGGCACGGCGTGCGGCGCGCATGAACCCGGTGGAGGCGCTGCGCTATGAATAATCCCGAAACGCAAACCGCTGGCGCACAATCGGCCGTGTTGCAGCTGAGTCAGGTCGGAAAATCCTACAATCACGGTCTGCCAACGCAGGTGGATGTGCTGAGCGGCATTGATCTGACGGTGAAGCCGGGGGAGATCGTGGCGCTGGTGGCGCCCTCTGGTGCGGGGAAATCGACGCTGCTGCACACGGCTGGTCTGCTGGACACGCCTGACCGCGGCACCGTGCGGATTGGTGGTCAGGATCTGACCGGCAAATCCGAGCGACGGCGCACGGCGGTGCGGCGGCAGGATGTAGGTTTTGTCTATCAGTTCCATCATCTTCTGGCGGAATTCACCGCGCTGGAAAACATCGTCCTGCCGCAGCTGGCCAATGGTATCAGCCAGACCAAGGCGGAGGCCCGCGCGCAGGATCTGCTGGCGCGGGTTGGTCTGCAGGACCGCGCCGGGCATCGCCCTGCGGCCATGTCGGGCGGCGAGCAGCAGCGGGTGGCGTTTTGCCGGGCGCTGGCCAATGGGCCGCGTCTTCTGTTGGCGGATGAGCCCACGGGCAATCTGGATCCCGGCACGGCGGATCAGGTCTTTGCCGCGCTGATGGAGCTGGTGGCGGCCACGGGCATGGCGGCGGTGATTGCCACCCATAACCTTGAGCTGGCGCAGCGGATGGACCGGGTGGTGCGGCTTGAGGGCGGCCAGCTGCACGCCGGGATGTGACTGGCGCAGCTCAGGCGCAGATGCCGGTCACATCGACATCTTTCCAGGGCAGGTAGACATCGCTTTCGCGGCTTTGCGGCAGGTCGGAGACCGGCATCGCGCCCTTCAGCATCCGGTGTAGCCGTTTGGTGCGCGCGCCGGTGGGATCCAGCGCACGGCAGCAGACGTATTCCTCAACAATGGCGCCCTGCTGTTCATAGGCAAAGTCGATGAATCGGTCATTGCCTTTCAGATCAAATAGATAGGGGTCGTCGCTCACGCGATGTTCAGCGGCGGCGCGCAGCGGGTGATACCCGGTCTTGGCGCGTTGCTGCCATTGCCAGACATGGGTGGCCTCATGCGCAAGCAACATCGCTTCCACCAGATAAAGCCGGTCCGGGTAGGCGGGCATATAGTCGTCGATATACCAGTCGCGCACAAAGAAGATGCGGTTGAACAGCGCCAATGCAGCCGGGGAGGAGGTGACGATCTCCTCCTTCACCGGGGGCAGAATACGTTCGCGGCAGGTGACGCGCGGGCGTGGTTTGCGGCGGAATGTCACCTGCGACAGCGGCGCGCCCTTGACGATGCGCAGGCGATCCAGATCCAGCTCCGGCCCATGGATGCGGGTCAGAAACTGCCGTTCTCCCTCTGATGGCGGGCGCCCACAGGACTGGAGGGCAAGGCAGGTGAGGAGGAGACAGAGACGCGCAATCATGGCCCCACCCTAGGTAAGTTAGACAAGGGTGGGAACCGGTTTTGCAGGCGTGGCGTCGCGCGTCAATTGGTGGCGGGGCGCAGGTCCACGAAGGTTTCGTTGTAGCAGGCACCATCCTCGGTATCGGTGCGGATGTCTGCGGGGATCAGCGCATTCACGGTGAAGCCAGTGGCGCTGCTGGCGCGCCATGTGCCCTTGGGACTGTAGAGCACACCGGGGCGGGTGGCATCGCTGATTTTCAGCCGCAGGGTCACCACGGCCTGATCGTTGAACAGCTCCAGCAGCGCACCGTCGCTGAGGTGGCGGCTGGCGGCATCCTCGGGGTGCATTTCGACCAGTTCAACCCTGTCGGAGGGCGGTTGATCGCCAAAGGTGGCATTGGTCCGCTTGCTAGAGGAAGGGGTGATCAGCACAAAAGGCGCGCTGCGCGGCACCGGGTCATAGCGCGGCACGCCAAAGCCGTAGCGGGCCTCGTAGTCTTCGCTGAACAACTCAATCTTGCCCGAGGCGGTGGTAAGCACAACCGTATCACACAGGATCGGTGCAGCGCCCTCAGGGGCGGTGATCTCCAGCGCCCGGTCCAGCGGGATCTCACTGGGGCGGTGGCCCTGGAGCTGGGGGTGATCGCCGTCCAGCGCCTGATCCATCAGCTCGGCGTCGCTGACCTGAAACAGCGGATCATCATAGCCAAACCGCGCCGCCAGACGGCGGAAAATCTCGGTATTGGGCAGGCTGTCGCCCACCAAGGGGATCACCGGTGCGGCGCGCTGGATGTAGTTCTGGCCATAGGCGCCATAGACGTCGTCATATTCGAAATGGCTGGCGGCGGGCAGGATCACGTCACACATCCGCATGGAGTCTGTCATTGCCACATCGCTGCCCGCGATGAAGATATCCTCCTGGCTCAGCGCCTCAATCAGCCGCGCCTGATCGGGGTGGGTGGCGACCGGGTTGTGGTTGTAGATCATCACCGCCTTCACCGGGATGCGCATGTTGCGATCCAGCAGTTTGCGCGCCACATCAACGATGTTGAAGACACGGGTATCCGGGTCAATCAGGTGGCTCGCCTGCAAGCGGTCAGTCGTCTTTGGGGCGGCAAGGCCGGGTTTGGCGAGCACACCAGCCCCCAGGCGTCCATGATGACCGGTCAACGCCTGAAGCGCCATTGCCGCGCGCAGGCCGGACCCGCCGGAGCGGCCCCGTTCGATCCCGTTGCCAAGGGAGGTGGACATATTGCATGCCTGCGTGATCCAATCGGCGAGCTGGTGGAACTGCGCCAGCGGGATGCCGCAGATCTCCGCCACCTGATCGGGGGTATAGCCGCGCGCCGCTTCCAGGTATTGCGCGGACCCCGTGGTCCATTGGGTGATGAAGGCATGGTCCAGCGCATCGCGGCGCTCCAGCTCCGCCGCCAGCGCCATGGCCAGCACCACATCAGTGCCGGGCACCGGTTGCAAATGCAGGTCGCAGTGTTCGGCAATCTTGGTGCGCTTGGGGTCGATCACCACCAGCCGCGCGCCCTTGGCCCGTGCCTGTTTCAGCAGCGGCGCCATATGCAGGTTGGAGACGGTGACATTGTTGCCCCAGACCAGCACCAGATCGGACTGCACCACCTGTTGTGGCGGCATGCCGGGGGCGGGACCGAACAGGCTCTCATAGGCGCCACCGCGCACCCCGCCACAAAGCGGTCCCCGGTTCAGCCGGGTGGCGCCCATGTGGTAGAAAAACCGCCGGTCCATCGATCCACCTGCCAATTGGCCATGGGGGCCTGCGTAGTTGAAGGGCAGCACCGACTGCGGGCCATGGGCCTCAATCGCGCGCATGATGCCTGCATGGATCAGATCCAGCGCCTCCTCCCAACTGATCGGTTCATAGCTGCCGCTGCCGCGTGGGCCACTGCGGCGCAGGGGCTGGGTCAGGCGGTTGGGACCATGCACGAAGCCAGCAAAACTGCGCACCACCTTGTTGCAGATCACCGCATCGGTCAGCGGGTTGGCGCGCGATCCGCGCACGGCGGTGATCTGATCATCGGTCACGCTGACGCTGAGGCTGCAGGTGTCCGGGCAATCCAGCGGGCAGACGCTGGGCAGCTGGGTGGTCGGGCTATGGCTCGATTGGCTGTTGGGCGGAGGGGTGTCGCGCATGGCTGGGCTCACAAATCTGAAAATGTCTGTTGCGGTTAGCCTAGCGGCCCATGTGACCTTGTATAAATGGCCAGATAAGGAGAATTTGGTAAGGCCAAAACCCTTAGCGCAGATCCACCACGGATTTACCCAACCGGAATGGCGCGGCAAAGGCCACCATGCAGAGCGCGAGGATCTGCAAGATCAGAATATGCGCATTGTCCTGCAGATATTCCCATTCGCTCTTCAGCTGGGTGACCTGCGTGATCAGCGCATCATAGGCGCGCGCCAGGATCAGAAAATCGCCCGCAATGGTCGGCACCTTGCGACGCAGGCTGTCGACGGCGGCCTCGGTCGGGGTGTCGAGCGCTGTAAAGACGGTGAAGGCGGCGGGATCAAACGCGTCCGCCTTGGCGGCCATCTCCATCACCTCGCTGGTGTTTTCGGCGCGGCCAAAGATCAGCTGCAGCCCCTGTAGCGGTGTGACCTGATCGGTGACAGCGATGAACAGGGGCAGCTCAGCATTGCTTAGCGGTGGAGGCGGAGAGGAATTCGATCTTCTCGCACAGAATGGCGATATCCGCGTCATAGGCCGGATCGCAAAACCGCAGACGAAACCGCGCGGCGTCGCGGTCAAAAGAGGCGGTGGCGGCATAGGCGATATCGATCTGCCGCTCCAGCCGCCCGGTGTCGGCCTTGTAGATGCCCGCCAGCACAGCCACCAGCGCGCCGATCCCGCCCAGAACCACCCAGCCCAGATCCGCAAGCCGCCAGACGCGGTGTCCGGCAGGGTGGCGAAACAGCAGTGCGGTGCCAAGGCTGCCCGCACCGAAACACAGGAGGATCAGCAGCAGCTGATTGTCGGCGATCATCATCATGGCGGCGGCTCCTGCGGGTGGGGGCGAGTTTGGGCTGGCTCTGGGAAGTGTAGAAAGACCAGCGCCTTGCAGGCAAGCGCTATCACCGCGCGGACCGTGGTGCCTAGGGGCGCGGCGAGGGATGCCCTGATTGTGATGTCACCCGCGTTGTCGGGAGCGGGTCGGTGCTGCGGGCAGCAAAGAGCAGGCGGCGCCGCCAAGGGCCCAATGTCTCCACTGGGGCCAAAGGCGGAGGGTGGGATGGGGATTGCCCATCTTCGCGAGATATCTGCGAAACCGCCCCGGTTGGTGGTCGGGGCGTCCAATCTCCAAGTGGTGGGGCAGGGTGTCAATCCGCCCCGGATGTCGCGACCGGATCAGTCTGGCAGATCGGGTTTAAGCGAAGGTGGCGGCGGCGTGCGGTGGGGGCGCAACAGGGCGGTGAGGGGGAGCGTTTGAGGGGCGGACGGGCGGAGCCCTTCGCGCTACCGGTGCCTTGGGAAGTAACGGCGTTGGCAGAATGCCCCCTTGGGACGTGGCGCGTAGCGGCACGGCCCGCGCCTGACCTTCCCCCGGGAAGGCGCATGCGCGCCCTCCCAAGGTCAGGCGCGGGCCTTGTGGTGTGGGAGGGTGGCCGGACAGCGCGTCTTGGACCTCAGTACAGAAAGCAGAGTGAGGTAAATCAACGCAGCAAAGTACTCAACTAGAGCGGTTTTGCCGATTGACGTGGATTTGTTTTTTGTGAAAGTTGAATGATGACTAATAAGGGTTAGTGCCTTGAGCCAAATACAAATACGGTTTGAAGTGCCAAACCACTATATGAGCGTCAATGCCTTTGTAGCATCGGCTAAGTCGGCTCAACGAGCACTGAATACCCTCAATTGCGAACTCTTCGACGACCAGTTGGACCTAGAGCTTGTTGTCTTTGCTCCTGAGCCTGGCAGTGTTCGTCAAATCCTGAAAGTTGTGGTGAAAGGAGCGAGGGCAACTGCATGGGGGGTGGCTGGCACCTACGGAATACTCTGGACAGTTGTACAAGGCCTAGAAACGGACATTGCAAAGGAAGTTGTCAAAGAGTTGACAGGTAAGCTTCCCGCGCAGATCGCGGCTGATGTAGTAAGCGACTTCCGAGAACGTATCGAACAGGCGAATACTGAGAAGGAGCGAGAAAAACTTGAGAAGGCAGCGACAGAACAAGCTTGCAAAGAAATTGCAGAAGTAATGTCACAGGCTTCGTCGTCGGCACTGATTGTACCGCGCGAAAGATTGGAACGACTGCCGGTATCGGAGAAGACGATTTTTGAGTTGTCCGATGCTCAAGCAGAAATGTTTGAAGGGTGCATAGCCGACCCCGCAATCTCGTCCGTGGAGATAGAAAACAACGGCCACCCTCCGATTCCTAGACATGAGTTTCCGAGAAGGGCAATTCGCCCCAAGAGGCCTGATCCTGAGCGGGATGAAAATGAGGAATGGAGAGTGAGTTTGGAAACCATTACTGTTACCTCTCCAAACCTTGAGGAAGAGGACCAGCAAGCCCGGCAATGGAAGGGCAAGACTGCCAACGACAAAAAGGCTTTGTTTACTGTCGAAGATCGTGAATTTTGGGACCGGTTGCACCAAAAAGAACTAAGTTTTTCGGAGAACACAGAGATTGTCGCTCAAGTTGCTACACGCTTTCTAGACGGGAGAGCAAAGCAGTCCAAAGTTCTAAGAGTACTAAAATTTGAAGGTAGAGAAATAGCCCAGCCCATTGACGAAAATGGGCTGAAGGCAATTCTTGGAGAGCTTAAATCTGTCACAACTGATGACGGGTTTGGTCATCTGTTAGGTTAGTAACTTCAAACATCCAGCTCCTCCACGAACTTCGCGTTCTCCTGAATATACTGGAAGCGGAGTTCGGGTTTTTTGCCCATCAGGCGCTCGACCAGATCGCCGGTCTCACCGGGTTCGTCCTCGTCGATGGTCACCCGGATCAATTTCCGGGTGGCGGGGTCCATGGTGGTTTCCTTCAGGTCCTTGGCGTCCATTTCGCCAAGACCCTTGAAGCGGCTCACATCAATCTTGCCCTTGCCGCCCAGACCCTTTTCCAGCCAGAGATCCCGCTCGGCCTCGTCCAGGCAGTAGACGCGTTTCGCGCCTTGCGTCAGGCGGAACAGCGGCGGGCAGGCCAGATACAGGTGACCGCCGTCAATCAGCGGGCGCATCTGGGTGAAGAAGAAGGTCATCAGGAGCGAGGCGATATGGGCGCCGTCGACGTCCGCATCGGTCATGATGATGATCTTGTCATAGCGCAGATCGTCGAGGTTGAACTTGCTGCCAAGGCCGACGCCAAGCGCCTCGCACAGATCATTGATCTCGGCGTTTGAGCCAAGCTTGTTGGAGGCGGCGCCCAGGACGTTGAGGATCTTGCCCTTCAGCGGCAGCAGCGCCTGATTGACCCGATTGCGCGCGCCCTTGCCGGAGCCGTCGGCGCTGTCGCCCTCGACAATGAACAGCTCGGTGCCCGCGCGGTTCTTGGCGGTGCAGTCGGTGAGCTTGCCGGGCAGGCGCAGCTTCTTGGTGGCGGATTTGCGCTGGGTCTCTTTCTCCTGCTTGCGGCGCAGGCGTTCCTCGGCCCGCAGGATCAGGAAGTCGAGGATGGCGCCGGCCGATTTGGTATCCGCCGCCAGCCAGTTGTCGAAATGATCGCGGACGGAGTTTTCCACCATTTTGGCGGCAGCCTCGGTCGACAGGCGATCCTTGGTCTGACCGACAAAGGCGGGATCCGCAATGAAGCAGGAGACCAGCGCGCAGCCGCCGGTCATCAGGTCGTCGCGGGTGATTTGGCTAGGCCTTTTTGTTGCCGACCAACTCGCCGTAGGCCTTGATCCCCTTGAGGATGGCGGACCAGAAGCCCGCAACATGGGTGCCGCCCTCCGGCGTGGGGACGGTGTTACAGTAGGACTGGGTGAAGCCGTCGCGGGACGGGGTCCAGTTGATCGCCCATTCCACATAGCCCGGCGCGTTGAATTTCTCGCGGAACTCGACCTTCCCGGCGAAAGGCGCATCGGCATAGACGGAGGATTTGCCAAGCACCTCAGTCAGATAGTCTTTGAGACCGCCGGGGAAGTGGAAGGTGGCCTCGGTCGGGGTTTCACCGTCGTCGATTTCCGATTTCCAGCGGATTTCGACGCCGGAGAACAGATAGGCCTTGGAGCGCACGAGGGTGAACAGGCGCTTGGGCTTGAAGCGGTGGGAGCCGAAGATCTGCTCATCGGCGTGGAAGGTGACGAAGGTGCCGCGCTTGTTCGGGGCGGCGCCGATTTTCTCCACCGGGCCCTGGGGCAGGCCACGGGAGAAGCGCTGTTCGAACAGTTCCTTGTTCTTGGCGACCTGCACCACCATAGAATCCGACAGCGCGTTCACCACCGAAGAGCCAACCCCGTGCAGACCGCCCGAGGTCTGGTAGGCCTTGCCGGAGAATTTGCCGCCCGCGTGCAGCGTGCAGAGGATCACCTCAAGCGCGGATTTGTCCGGGAACTTCGGATGCGGATCAATCGGGATGCCGCGGCCATTGTCGGAGATGGTGACGGCGTGATCGGCGTGCAGCGTCACCTCGATCCGGTTGGCATGGCCCGCGACCGCCTCATCCATGGAGTTGTCGAGGATTTCAGCGACCATATGGTGCAGCGCGCGCTCATCGGTGCCGCCGATATACATACCGGGGCGCTGGCGGACCGGTTCGAGGCCTTCCAGGACCTCAATCGAGGAGGCGTCATAGGTCTCAGAATCGGGCGTGCTGAGGAGGTCGTCGGCCATATGCGGGGCTGCTCTTGCTTGGTTTTGGTTGAGGTCATTATGGCAGGTGTTGGGGCCGGGTGGAAGAGGCACGCAAGGGGCTGTGGATAAGGCGGGCGAGGGCTTGATTGCGGGTCATAACCTTTGAAACAGAGAGGCAGATGTGGTAGTGTCGCCGTGTTATCCATTCACCTTTTATCAGTATTAGTAGGGAGGGAGCCATGCAGACTGCAGGGGCAATTTCCGCGTTTTTGGTAGCAATTTCTTTAGCGTTGCCAGCAGCAGCCGGACCGTCGTTTTCAAAAAAGGAGGTCAGGAAGCTGCTGATCGGCAATACCTATCCGCTGGGACGGAACAACGAGGGGGCGATGTATGTCAAACCCGACGGGACCATGGATGTGGTTTGGGAAGGTAAAACCGAGACGACGGCGTACAAACTGAGGTCCAGTGGCCGCATCTGTTATGAACTCAAGATGTTTGGCGAGACTGAATGCATCGGGTTTGAAAAGATCGACGGCGAAAGTTTCTATCAGGTCTTTGGTGACGCCAAACGTAAGATGGCATTTTCAGACATTAAACCGGGCAAAGCGTTTTGATCCTCCGCTTTCGGGCCGAACTGTCGCTATGAGTGCGGTTTGGTTTTTCCCAGGCTGACCTCTGACACTCAGCCTGCGGCGATATTCTCCGTGCGGTGCCGGGGCTTGCGGGCTACACCTGCTGCCAGAGGTTGGCAGGAGGAGAGCGCAGGTGACTGGGACTGGGATCAAGACGCAGGATTGGGCGGCGTTTCGGGCGGAGGCACAGCGGATGCTGGAGGCGGCGCTGGATCAGATGCAGGAGGCGGCAGAACGCCCGTGGCAACCGGTGCCCGGCGACATTGACGCGCGTTATGCCATCAGGGCGGAGGCGCAGGGGCCAGAGCAGACCGTCGACCGGATCATTGCGGATGTGCTGCCGTATCATGGCGGCAATATTCATCCCCGGTTCTGGGGCTGGGTGCAGGGATCTGGCTTGGCCAGCGACCTGATCGCCGCGCTGGCGGCGGCAGCGGTCAATGCCAATATGGGCGGGCGGGATCACGGTGCGAACTATATGGAACGTGCGGTCGTTGACTGGACGCGGGCCAAGATGGGGATGCCGGAGGGCGCCAGCGGCATCTTGGTGACCGGCACCTCGCAGGCGACGGTGATTGCCTGTCAGGCGGCGCGGCTCAGGGTCATGAAGGATCTGCGCAAACAGGGACAGGGCGATGTCCGGCTCACGGCCTATGCGGGGGAAGGCGTGCACAACGCCACGCTGAAGGCGGTGGAACTGTTGGGCATCGGCTCGGACAATCTGCGCAAGGTGCCTTTGGTCGGTGGGCAGATGGACTGTGCTGCATTGGCCCGGATTGTGGCAGAGGACAGGGCCGCAGGGGCGCTGCCCTTTCTGGTGGTGGGCACGGCGGGATCGGTGGATCTGGGGCTGTTTGACGATCTGAACGCGCTGGCGGATGCGGCGGCGGCGCTGGGGCTGTGGTTGCATGTGGATGGGGCGTTTGGCGCCTGGACACGAATTGCGGATGAGCCGTACCGGTCGTTGTCCGACGGGATCGGGCGGGCTGACAGTATCGCGCTGGATTTTCACAAGTGGATGTATGTGGGCTACGACTGTGGCATGGCGCTATTGCGCAATGAGGATGAGCACCGGGCGGCCTTTGCCGCGCGGCCATCCTATCTGGAGGGGGCCGAGCGCGGGCTGGCAGGTGGCGAGCCTTGGTTCTGCGACTACGGCATTGATCTCAGCCGGGGCAATCGGGCGTTGAAGGTCTGGACCGCATTAGAAACCTATGGCGAGGCGGCATTCTGCGAGGCGATCACTGGCAATTGTGCGCTGGCCGCAGCGATGGCGGCAGAGGTGGAGGCGCAGCCGCTGATGGCGCTTGGCGCGCCGCTGGTTTCCAATATCTGCGTGTTCACGGCGCGCAGGGATCTGGCGCCAGAGACGCAATCGCAGGTGAACGCGGAGATTGCCCAGACCCTGCAGGAAAGCGGCGAGGCGGTGTTCTCCACCACACGGATGGACGGTCGGGTGATGCTGCGCGCCGCCATCACCAACCACCGCAGCCGCCCGGCGGACGTGGATGCAGCCATTGCCGCCGTCTCGCGGGAGGCCGCGCGGGTCTAGCGGCCGAGCCCAGAGACATCGGCGGCAGGATCGGTGTTTTTCGCTTCCATCGCGGTGGGCAACGGCTACTCTGCGCGACGGACAAGCAGGGAGAGCCACATGGCCTGGATCAAGACCATTCCGTTTGACGCAGCAACCGGCAAGCTGAAGGCGCTGTACGACCGGGTGACCGGCCCCGGCGGCAATGTCGATAACATCATGATGATGCACAGCCTGCGTCCGCAGTCGATGGAGGGGCATATGGCGCTGTATAAGGCGGTGCTGCACCACAGCGGCAACAGCCTGCCGAAATGGTATCTGGAGGTGCTGGGCGTCTGGGTGTCGTCGCTGAATGACTGCGGCTATTGCGTTGAGCATCACTTTGCCGGGTTGCAACGGCTGTTGCGGGACGCGCCGCGCGGCGCGGCCATCCGCGCCGCCATCGAAGCACGCAACCCACAGCTGGCACCGCTTGAAGCTGCAGAGCGGGCCGGTATGGTCTATGCGCGCAAACTGACCGAGGCGCTGAGCTGCCGTGATTGAGGCGGATATCAACGCCCTGCGCGCGGCGGGGCTTGATGATGGGCAGATCCTGGAGATCAATCAGGTCACCGCCTATTTTTCCTACGCCAATCGCACCGTGCTGGGGCTTGGCTGTTCGACCAGGGGTGATGTGCTGGGGCTGAGCCCCAACAACAGCGAGAACCCGGAGGATTGGGGCCACAGCTGAGCGCGTCTGACTGGCTGGCCTAGGCCGCGTCAGACCGGGCTAGGCCGCAACAGGATCGGCAAGGATCGGCTGCAGCAGCGCAAACAGCGGCGCCAGCACAAGGGCGGCGCTGCAGACTGCGGCCACGGGATCCGGCGGCGGCGCAAGCGCGACATCGCGCCAGAGCGTCAGCGATTTGCGTCGCAGCAGATCGGCATGGGGGTGGCTCTGCCCATGCGGTGAGGGCACGCGTTTCAACTCTGGTGCCTTGGGCTGAAACCCCTTGAGGGCGAGGATATCCATCAGCGCCGCCATTTCATCGGCAAAGCCACTGTCGCGGGGGGTGGGATGCCCCGCAACCTGCGCCAGCCCGGCGGTGGGATAGCTCCGCGTCAGCGGCTGCCCCGCAACGGCATCCCGCCAACGGCTGAGCGCGCTGCCTTTCAGGCCCATGATGCCGCCGCCGATGCGCGCGCCACCGGGGTCAATGCCAAAGAACACCCCGCAACCGGGGGTCTGCGGCAGCTGCCACAGCAGATGCAAATGGGTGTGATAGGGGGTCTTGTCCTTGGAAAAACGCAAATCGCGCTGGGGGCGGAAGAGTTTGCCTCGAATGCCGGGATGATGCGGGCGCAGATAATCCACGACCGCTTGCAAAAGCGCCTCAGCCGGGTGGCGCAATTCCGCCTCGTAGCGCGCCTTGTGGGACTGGAACCAATCCCGCGTGTTACTCTCCGCCAGCTCCGCGAGAAAGGCCTGTGCGTCGGGGATCAGCTGGCGTGTGATATCGGACATGCAAAGGCTCCTTGCGTTGGGCTGGCTCTGGCAGAAGCCTAACACAGGTGCGGCACAGCGCGGGCATTGGAAACTGCAATCCCGGACCGGCTGAGAGCAAGAGGCCGACAGCAACCATCGGTAAGATCAGACTTGCCGTTGTGCCGGTCGATGCCTAAGGCTGGGGTATGACACAGAGAATACCCCCGCCCGCCCCGAATACCCTTTTTGGCCACAGCCGCGCGATTGCGGTGCTGGGGCTGCCGTTGATCGGCGGCCATGTGGCGCAGTTCGCCATCGGCCTGACCGATACGGTGATGCTGGGCTGGTACGGGGTGGAGGCGCTGGCGGCGGTGACGCTGGGGTCGACCTATTTTTTCACGATTTTTCTGTTGGGTTCCGGCTTTGCCTTTGCGGTGATGCCGATGGTGGCCGCTGCCGCAGGCGCCGGTGAGGAGCGCCAGATCCGCCGAAGCACCCGTATGGCGCTGTGGCTGTCGCTGGCCTATGGGCTGTTGGTGATGCCGCTGTTATGGTGGTCGGAGCCGATCCTGTTGCTGCTGGGCCAGGAGGCCGAGGTGGCCCATGGCGCGGCGGAGTATCTGCGGATCGCGGGCTGGGCGTTGTTTCCGGCGCTGCTTTATATGGTGCTGAAGAGCTACTTGGCCGCGCTGGAGCGGACCCAGATCGTGCTGTGGGTGTCGGTTCTGGCGGCGGCGCTGAATGCGCTCATCAACTATATGCTGATCTTTGGCAATTGGGGGGCGCCGGAACTGGGGGTGACCGGGGCAGCGCTGGCCTCGCTGGCGACCAATGTTTTTGCCTGCATCTTTGTGCTGATTTACGCGCTGAAGGCGCTGCCAGAGCATGAGCTGTTGAAGAATTTCCAGCGTCCCGACTGGGAGATGCTGAGTCGGGTGCTGCGTCTGGGCCTGCCAATTGGTCTGACCAACCTCAGCGAGACCAGCCTGTTTGCCGCCTCGGCGATGATGATGGGCTGGCTTGGTACTGTGGCGCTGGGCGCGCATGGCATTGCGTTGTCTCTGGGCGGGCTGGCGTTCATGATGCATCTGGGGCTGTCCAATGCGGCGACGATCCGGGCTAGGCAATGCCTTTGGTCGTGGCGATCGGGACCATATGGCGCGCGGCGCGCGCGTGGTGATGGCGATGTCGCTGGGGCTGTCGGTGCTGGGGATGATCCTGTTTCTGGCAGTGCCCGAGACGCTGATTTCGCTGTTCCTGTCGCCGGATGACCCGGACCGGGCCGAAATCGTGCTGATTGGCAGCGTGCTCTTGGCGGCGGCGGCGCTGTTTCAGCTGATGGACGGGATGCAGGTGATCGCGCTGGGGCTGCTGCGCGGGGTGCAGGACACCGGCGTGCCGATGGTGATTGCCGCGCTCAGCTATTGGGCGGTTGGGATCCCGGCGTCGTATCTCCTCGGCTTTACCTTCGACATGGGCGGGCTTGGGGTCTGGCTGGGTCTGGTGCTGGGTCTGACGGCGGCGGGGGTGTTCCTGATGATCCGGTTCTGGCGCCGCTCGATCAAGCTGGTCGGCACATCGAAAACCGCCGCCGCGCGGTAGCGGTCAGCGCATCAGGCCACTGTGCTGTGGAGGTGCGCGCCCCCTGTGCCATCGCGCCGGTATTTCGAGCCGAGATTTGCGAGGAGACCTGTGGGCGCCGTTTGTGCTGAATGTCGGAAGTGCGGACAAAGTGAGCTTGCCCTGCGGCTGCGCCAATGTCGGCATCTGAATTTTTCAACACACCGAACATGACAGACAAATCCGGCGAAAAAGCTCTTCAATCTGCTAGCGCCGGTGTATGTCGCGCCAATTTCTACCTTCGATCCGTTCGTTCTCGGAGTTTGTCTTATTCACCAAGTCGAGATCCATTGCTTCCATTCCTAGCGGAGGGTTCTTTGGATCATAAGTTGGAGGCCGGAAAAATGCGATCAATTTCCGGAAGAATTCAAACATTGATTCAGCCTCTCTGTTGCCAACCTGCCCGCGCGAAACTCGCCCCGCCCCACCTTTGATTTCAGCATTGCCACTACAGCGCATTGTTGCTGAATGAGTTCATGATGTCGAGGCTCTCTGTTAACTTAGGTAGGGAGCGATGGCGCGGCAAGCGCTGAGCCCAGAATCTCCGCAAAACTGGTCCAGTAGATGTTTCAGGAGGCGGCCTGCGTGGTTTCACTGCAAAACAGACTTTCGCCGACTTTGCAGCATCTGTCAAAATGGGCTCAAAGCCAACAATGTGCTCTGAGCCCAGACTGTCATGTCCCAGCGTCCTATCCTGTGGAGCGCAGCTTTTTCTGCGTTCCCTTTGTAGGAAGGTGTTTCGCTGCCGCCTTTGGTGGCAGCTGCGATGGGTCAGTTGTTGATGGGGGACAGCAGATCCGGGTTGGTGACCAGATTGCGGACGCCGTGAGCGTGGGTTTCGTCGAAATGATTGTGCTCCAGCCAGGCGCCGACGCTGTGGATATTGACGCGGATCACCTTGGGTCGGACGCTCCAGGTGACCTGAAACGGGGAACCCTTGGTGTTGTAGCCCGGCCCGGTGGTGGAGCCTGCGTAGCGCACCGGGGTGCCGGTGTTGCTGGGGATGTTCTGCGCCTGATAGAGGTTGTTGCGGACCGTCAGGCGGGTCAGCTCCTCGAAATCGGCGGCGCTGGGGTCATTGACCAGGACATAGACCTGTGCCTCCACCCGCAGTTGCGGGTTGCCAATGGCCTCACTCAGGCAGGCGCCAAGCGTCGGGCCGGGGGTCACCTGCGCGGTGGTGTGGACATAGTGCACCTCAATCGTGTCGCCGGGCACCAGATCGCCATGGCCGCCCTCCGCCCCGATGGGGCTGTCCAGCGGGGCCAGTTCCGCCGCTGACAGGGTGCCGTCGAATTGATAGCCGCTGCCATACCCCTTGCCATCGCCATTGCCTGCGTAGGTGGTGAATTCACCGCCGCGATGTTCGGCATTCTCATGAAAGTGAATATTGCAGAGGTTCATTTGCGATGCCGGTGGTGCCTCTGCGAAGAAGCGCAGGTTATGTCCCCCGGCGTCGTCGATATCGCGGGGCGATTGCGGGCCAAAGCCTGCGCCAAAGGTGGACATGGCCAGCGCGGCGCGTTGCCTGTCCATCTCGCCATCTTTTGCTGTTTCCGATGTGTCGGCGGCGGTTGCTGCACCATGCGAAAGGGTCAGGGCGGCAACGATGGGAACGATCAAACGATATGATGGCATCATGAATCCTGTTTTGACTGAGGTCACTGGTAACGGTGGCGGCAGGCGTGGACTGGCGCGAAACCAAACAGGGGCGAGGTGATCACGTCACAATCGGCATTGCCGCCTTTGGTTCTTAATTCGAGTGTGTGACGATAGTCTTAATCGACCTATGGTTGCGGATCAATGCCTCGCCGGACGGCCGTGTCCGGGATCGCTGTGCCAAAGATGCAGGATGTTGCGCGAGGTCTTGGATCTGGTGGGATCAGATCAGGAGCCGTCGCTGTCCTTGGCGGCTTTCAGCAGCCGGTCGGCCTTCTTGCGCACCAGAACCGAGCGTAAGTCATGCATCGCCAGCAGCATCTGGTCGGTGATCTCGTCCAGCTGTGCGTCGCTGGCCTTGCTCTGGGCCCAATGGGCGGTGAGGTTCAGGTGGTCGATCGCGCGGTGGATGTCATCCATATCCCGCGCTGCCAGGGTGCGACTGCGTTGCGCCATCCAGTCACGGATGGCGCTCAGATCCTCGGCGCTGAGGATGCGGTCGCCATGCGGGCGGATCTCGCCATTGCGCAGCTTGACCACGGCGATCTGATCCATGTCCAGCCGCCGCTGCCGGTTTTCGCTGTCGACGCGGAACACAAAGGCGCCGTTGTCGCGCACGCGAAAGTAATAGTCTGGCAGGGCGGCGGGCATGTGGGGCCTCCGGTCAGCGCAACGCGGCGCAGAAGGCCTGAATGCGGCGGCAGGCCTCGGTCAGGGTTTCATCGGCAGCGGCGTAGCTGATGCGGAAGTTTGGTGACAACCCATAGGCCGCGCCATGCACCACCGCGACGTCGGCTTCTTCCAGGAGCGCCTTGGCAAAGGCCTCGTCATCGGTGATCGCAACGCCCCCGGCCGATGTCCGCCCGATCAGCCCAGCAATCGACGGGTAGACATAGAAAGCGCCATCCGGCACCGGGCAGGCGACGCCGTCGATCTGGCTCAGCATCGAGATCACCAGATCCCGGCGGCGGCGGAACACGGCGGTATTGGGCAGAATATAATCCTGAGTGCCGTTCAGCGCCTCAACGGCTGCCCACTGACTGATGGTGCAGGGGTTGGAGGTGGACTGCGACTGGATCTTGCGCATGGCGTCAATCAGCGGCTTTGGCCCCGCCGCATAACCGATGCGCCAGCCAGTCATCGCATAGGCTTTGGAGACGCCATTACAGGTGAGCGTGCGATCATACAGCTGCGGCTCAATCTGCGCCGGGGTGCAGAAGGTGAAATCGTCAAATACCAGATGCTCATACATGTCATCGGTCATCACCCAGACATGAGGATGGCGCAGCAAAACATCGGTCAGCGCCTTCAGCTCATTCGGGTGATACCCGGCGCCAGTGGGATTGGAGGGGGAATTGAAGATGAACCATTTGGTTTTAGGCGTAATGGCCGCCTCAAGCTGGTCCGGGGTGATCTTGAACCCGGTTTCCAGTGTGGATTCCACGCAGACAGGGGTGCCGCCCGCCAGCCGCACCATATCAGGGTAAGACACCCAGTAGGGGGCAGGAATGACCACCTCGTCACCGGGGTTCAGCGTCGCCATCAGCGCATTATAGAGGATCTGTTTGCCGCCGGTGCCGACTGAAACCTGCGCGGGGGTATAGTCCAACCCATTGTCGCGGGAGAATTTATCGCAGACCGCTTGCTTCAGCTCGGCGATGCCATCGGGGGCGGTGTATTTGGTCTTGCCTGCCTGGATGGCGCGGATCGCCGCCTCCTTGATATTGTCGGGGGTGTCGAAATCTGGCTCCCCGGCGCTCAGCCCGATTACATCGCGGCCCGCAGCGCGCAATTCCCCGGCCAGCGTGGTGATCGCGATGGAGGGGGACGGTTTGACGCGGGCGAGGCTATCGGACAGGAATTGCATGGAAAGACCTCTGTTTGAATGTCATATAGAACTGTCATAGGGTGCCGCTAACTGTCGATCAAGCGCGATCAAAGGGCAGGCAAACCGATAGGCCAACAGGAGCGGGCAAATGAGCAACGACGACATGAATTGGTATGGTCCGGAGGCCGCAACCTTTGGTGACCGTGTGGCGGCTGCGCGGGATGCTGCGGGCATGACACAGGCACAGCTGGCGCGCTCAGCTGGGGATCAAAAAGGCGACGCTGGCGGGCTGGGAACAGGACCTGTCGGAGCCGCGTGCCAACAAGCTGTCGATGATGGCGGGGCTGTTGAATGTATCCATGCGCTGGCTTCTGACCGGTGAGGGCGAGGGCATGGAAGCCCCGGCTGGCGAACAGGTGCCGCAGGATCTGGCAGCGGTCATGACTGAACTGCGCCAGCTGCGCGAAGAGCTGCGTGGCAATGCTGATCGGGCGGCGCGGCTGGAGAAACGTCTGCGTCTGGTGATGGAAGGCAGCGCCCAATGAGTGAGCTGCCCGCCCATCGTCTGAAACGGCTGCAGATGCGGTCCATGCGCCGGGGGATCAAGGAGATGGACATTCTCCTGTCGGCCTATGCCGAACGAAATCTGGCTGTGATGGCCCCGGCTGAGCTGGATCTCTATGATCTGCTGTTGCAGGAAAACGATCAGGATCTCTACCAGTGGGTGACGGGTCAGGTGGCCGCCCCGGCGCAGTTCGCTGCGCTGGTTGGCGACATATCGCAAACCCATCAAAAAGAATAAAATTTCAGCTTAACGGATTTTTCGGGAATTTTCCGCATTGTGGCTCGCAGACACCATCGAGTCGGAGATGCGGATGAGTATGGAAATGCCAATCGGCCAGCAGGACACCAAGGGGTTCATGACTGGCTATCTTGAGGCGCTCGCAATGGTTGAGCGTCTTCACCGTCTGCTGCTGGACGTGATCAAGGACGAGTTTGAGCGCGTCGGCGTGCTGGAGATCAATGCGGTCCAGGCGCTGTTGCTGTTCAATATCGGCAATAATGAAGTCACGGCAGGCGAACTGAAATCACGCGGCTATTATCAGGGCAGCAACGTCAGCTACAACCTGAAGAAACTGGTCGAAATGGGCTATATGCACCACCAGCGCTGCGAGATTGATCGCCGTTCGGTCCGGGTGCGCCTGACAGAGCGCGGTCGCGAAATCCGCGATATCGTCGCGGCCCTGTTCTCGCGCCATGCCGAAGGGTTGGAAGGCAAGGATGTGATCAGCAGCGAAGGGATCGCGGATATCACAGCCTCGCTGAAGCGGGTGGAACGCTACTGGTCTGACCAGATCCGTTACATCTACTAAGCCTTTGGTTTGCAGGCCTGAATGGTTTGCACCTTATCGGTCGCAACGCATATTTCGCACCGGCAGAATGCCGTATCTCTGGGATATGCCTGACCCATTTGATTTGCTGCCGGGCAGCTGATCTGACCAAGCCACACCGACGCAGACCAGGCAGAACGCCGGGGATGTGACCGGATCCGGGACTAGAAGGGCCATCAGGCTTGGCATATGTTTTGAGTGACCACAGCGTAGCTGAAACACCACCGGGGCAACCGGCTGGTGCGTTTTGGCGTGGGGTGATGTGCCCTTGCCGAGTGTGTCGGTGAGGTACTGACTGATCTCTGGCCCTATCGGCGCATATTAGGATCTGAGAGTGCGATGGCAGACAGATTCGGATCATCAGGATCTGCACGGGTATCCGGCCTGATCCGCTGACGCGCCTGTGGCTGATCGCAGCCGTGACAGCGCGGTGCATGATACCACAGGGCAGGTCGAAAGCGCGATCCGCCCTGTGGTTTCAGTGATCAGCAGCTCTAAGCAGACCAGCAGTCAGACTTACCAACTGCCAGGCTTGCCAACTGCTAAGCTCACCAGCTGCCGGTGTTTTCCATGCTGGCCCAAGGCTCTGCCGGGTCCAGCGAGTCGCCGTTTTGCAGCAGCTCGATCGAGATATTGTCGGGAGAGCGCACAAAGGCCATGTGACCATCGCGCGGGGGGCGATTGATGGTCACGCCATTGTCCATCAGATGCTGGCAGGTGGCGTAGATATCATCAACACCGTAGGCCAGATGGCCAAAATGGCGGCTGTCGCTGGGCAGCGCGTCGTCGCCATCCCAATTATAAGTCAGCTCAATCGGGGTGTCCTCCTGACCTTCGGCCGCCATGAAGATCAGCGAGAAGCGTCCCTTTTCGCTGTCATAGCGTTTGGTCTCCTTGAGGCCCAGCAACTCGTAAAAGGCCATGGATTTTTCCAGATCTTTGACGCGAACCATTGTGTGCAGATATTTCAGCGGCATAGGTGTCTTCCTCATGTCAGGACGGCTGGCCCAAGCGGCGCGGCGCCCGTGTCGTCTATCTCAGGCCCCAGACCATAATGCGTCCGCTGCCAGTGACCAGAGCGATTGCGGAACCCAAGCGCGAATTAGAATTTAAAACTTGGACTGGATGCCGAGGGAGATAGACAATTCACGGGACTGGAAGCGGCTGTGATTGCTATCTTTCTTGCCAGCGCGCAGGCGCAGTGTCGGGGCAAAGCCCGCGTAGTCATACTCCTCAAAGAACAGGTTCACATCGGCATAGAGCGACGTGTCCTCGCGCCCGTCAGGCAGGTAGCGGGCGGGAAAGCCCGCAATAAACTGCGGATAATCAGAGCGGCCCAGGATCAACCCGGTGCTGATTTTTGCCGGTCCCAGAGGTTTGGCAAACTGGTACCCCAACCGCAGCGTCGCGGTGTAATTGGAGGTGTTCACATGGCCTGAACGGGTGTCGCGCAGGGCGACGCTCAGATTGATCTGATCGCCGTTCAGCAGTTTGCGATTGACCCGCGCGCCAAGGCCGAACACCTCGCCATCTTGAGACGGGCCGCGCGCATCCAGCCGCTGCTCTGCCATACCATCTAGCGTCAGGCCGGTACGGGCCGAAAGCTGCCAGCTGCGCCGGGCGGTCAGCTTGACCAGATCGTAACTCTTTTCGCCGCCATACCAGGCGGTGCCAAAGCTGAGGCCAAGCGCGGCTGAGCCCTGACGCTCCTGCGGGCCAACAGCAAAGGCATGGGTCAGAGAAATCTCGCCATAGGTGGAGCCAAACTCGCTGTTGCGGGGCACCGTGGTGCCGGATTGCTGCGCAAGGGTGGCGGCCTTGGCCTTGGCATCCGAGGACAGCGCCACCCGCTGCACATAGGTGCGGGCGCTCAGCGTGGTGAGGCTGGTGCTGCTTTGCTGCAGGCGGCGGCTGAGCGACATGTCGAGCACCCCCACCGTGCCCTCCAGCGCGACCGAACGCGGCCCAAAGCGGCCCAGCGTCGGCACCCCGTCGATCACCTCCAGCGTGCTGTCGGCGCCATTGTTGACGTTGTTGGAGGGCTTCAGCTCGCCGCGCAGCTGGAATGACCAGGGGTTGATGCGCCGCAGCACCTTATAGTCAGCTGCAATGCGTTTTTCGCTAATCTCATCAGGGGCGTGAACAGCGGTGCGGCGCAGCCAGACCTGGGCGAGGGTGGGGCGGGCGTCCTGCACGGCCAGTCGCGCTGCCAGCTGTGCGGCGCGGAATTTCCCGGCGCTGTCCGGCGCAAAGCGGTAGGCGCGCGCGGCGGAGCGGCGCCCCGCGCCGGGCGATTTCAGCTGCGCCTGGGCGGCGGCGCGCAGATACCACGCCAGATGATCCTGCCGGTCCGCCCGCAACAGGGCGCGGGTCAGATCCAGCGTCAGCTCGGGTTTGCCGGTGCCAAGGGAATGCGCCGCCAGCAGGCGACCCTGCTCCAGGCTCAGATGCTGTTCGGGGGTCGGCTCTGCCGCAGCGGCTGGCGCCGCAGCAAGCAGCGCCAGAGTGAGGGCTGCGGCCAGGCGGCGCCGCATGGGATCAGGGAACCGGCTGGTCGCAGACGGCTGAGCTGTCGGCGGTGCCGCATTGGCCCAGAACGAAGATCCCGTATTCCTCGATGCCGTCAATGCCTTCGACGTGGTTCTGAGCGAACACCGATCCGGCAACGGATGTGGCGTCGGTCCCGGCAAAAATGCCACCATAGGTGCCGACATTGGTGCGGGTACTGTTGACGATCTGCGATGCGGTCCCGGTGAAGGTGCCATTGGCATCAATCGCGGTGGGGGCCAGATCCAGTGTCACCAGCGTTTGCGGCGCGCCGCCATCGACGACTGGCTCAATCTGGCGGTTGTAGATGGTACCATTGACGATGTTGTCGCCGAAATCCGCGTTGACGAAGGCATCGCCGGTCACCTCAGCGGTCTGGGCCGGGCGCACATCAGCGGGGGTGCCGGGGGTGACTGGCAGCAGATCGCCGCCGTCGCCTGCGATATTCATCAGGCCCACATAGGTGCCGGCATAGCTGACCACACCGCCGGAGGCCACATCACCGGTTGGGGCGGAATAGCCGCCGCGACGGCCATAGCTGGTACCGGCGAAGTAGTAGGAGAACTGACCGCCGGTGGCGACCGCTACGGCAAAGGCGCCGTCTTCGATTTCGCGGACATAGGCGGTGACGTGACGGTCAAGCGAGCTGTCCTGCGCGGTGTAGGCCTCATAGCCCTGCCGGTCGAGCGCCGGGCGGCGGCGGTAGCTGGCGGAAAATGGGGTGTCATCGAGGCTGAGCCCGGAGATCACCAACGTGCCCGCAGCCGCGTCATAGGCAACGCTGTCGACATCGGAGGCCAAGACTTCGGGGACAATCGGATCGGTGGTGGTGCCCCCATCGGTGCCGTCATCGGTGTCAAAGGGGTTTGTCCCCCCGCCACAGGCTGACAGAAGGGTAGCTGCCGCAAGTCCTAGCATTGCCCGCTTCATTTGTACTGACCTCAAATTTTCTTAGTTTGCGGCAGTGTCTTGTCATGGTTGCGGAAAGTCAATTGAATTGCCGCGCCGGTCGCGCGGTTGCCGCGCGAGCGTGGCGGTTCGGTGACCTTTTTTCGCGCAGGTGCTGCGGCGCGCGCAGCCCGGCTTGGGTTCGCGGGGCTTGCGCGACGGGATCGGTCAATAAGCCACCGTGATCCGCCCTCCTGGCCCTTGAGATCAGAGGTGCGGGCAGGCTAGACAGGAGGGATCTTGCGGGTGCGATCAGCACACCGTGCGGAGACGATCAGCGGAGACGATCACGAGGGGGAGGTCACCATGCGCCAGTACCACGAGGCCTTGCAATATATACTGGATCACGGCGAGGCGAGCAGCGACCGGACCGGCACCGGTACCCTATCCTGTTTTGGGATGCAGACCCGGTATCCGCTCGCGGATGGGTTCCCGCTGGTGACCACCAAGAAGCTGCATCTGCGCTCAATCATCCACGAACTGCTGTGGTTCCTGTCCGGCGACACCAATATCGGCTACCTCAAGGACAATGGGGTGTCGATCTGGGACGAATGGGCGGATGAGAATGGCGATCTTGGTCCAGTTTATGGCCATCAGTGGCGGCATTTCCCACGGCTGGAGCTGGCGGAGGGCACGACCGGGGAGGAGCCGCTCTATCGCGCGGGCACAGTGGATCAAATCGCCAATCTGGTAGATATGATCCGCAACAGCCCCGACAGTCGCCGCCTGATTGTGACCGCCTGGAACCCTGCGGATGTGCCCGATATGGCGCTGCCACCCTGTCATACGCTGTGGCAGGTGCGGGTGCAGGGGCGGCGGATTCATCTTCAGCTGTATCAGCGGTCTGCGGATATGTTTCTGGGGGTGCCTTTCAACATCGCCTCTTATGCGCTGCTGTTGAAAATGCTGGCGCATGTGACCGGCTATGAGGCGGGGGATTTCATTCACACCATCGGTGACGCGCATATCTATTCCAATCATATGGATCAGGTGGACCTGCAATTGTCACGCGAGCCGCAGCCGCTGCCGGAGCTGCGCATCAACCGTGAGGTGCCGTCCATTTTTGAGTTCAAATACGAAGATTTCGACGTGCTGAATTACACCCCGGACCCGGGCATCAAGGCCCCGGTCGCGGTTTGAGAAAGGACTGAGATGATCACGCTTATTGTTGCCCGCGACCAGAATGGCGCCATTGGCAAGGACAACACGATCCCCTGGCATGCGCCGGAGGATCTAAAGTCTTTTCAGCGCGAAACGCTGGGCGGGGCATTGATCATGGGGCGCAATACCTGGGATAGCCTGCCGGTGAAGCCGTTGAAAAACCGGCTTAATCTGGTGGTGTCCTCGGATCCTGAGGCCGCCGATCTGGTCTATCCCAGCATTGAGGCGGCGCTGGCGGAGGCGCGCGCACAGGGCTATCACCGGATTTATGGCGTTGGCGGGGCTGGCATTTACAAGGGCATGATGGATATGGCCGACAGGATGCTGATCACCGAGGTCGAGACTGAGGTGGCGGGCGCTGATACCTATTTCCCTAAGTTCCGGGCCGGTGAATGGGGAATCGCCAGCCAGACCCAGATCCGCAGTGAGGCCCCGGCCTGTGTGGTGGTGGAATATCTGCGCCGTTAAGGGCTGACGGGCGTTGAGGCCGCTGGGACAGCGGCCTCTGACCCGCACAAGTTTGGGCCAGCTTCGCTTACCGTTGGGTGGTCGTTAGATCACCGGCAGCTCAGCGGGGGCGCGGGTGCTGAGCAGGCGGCCCCCTTCTGGTGTCACTACGATGTTTTCCTCATGTACCATCATCAGCCCGTCGCCGTATGACAGCGAGGGTTCCAGCGTCAGCACCATGTTTTCTTGCAGCTCGGTGGTGTCGAAGGCGGCGTGTGAGGGCTGTTCGGTCAGCTGCAACCCCAGCCCATGGCCCAGACGGCCAATATCACCGCCGCTGTCGTCCATTTCTGCAATCACGGCGGACATCGCCTGAAACAGATCGCGGCACCTGTTGCCGGGACGGGCGGCAGCCAGCCCGGCTTCGGTAGCGCGCCACAAGACGTCATAGGCGCGCCGGGCGGTGTCATCGGCCCGGCCAATGGCCCAGTTGCGGTCGAAATCGCAGTAATAGCCATCAAGCACCATGCCGCTGTCCAGCATCAGGATATCGCCTGCCGCCAGAGGCGTGGCATCAGGGGGTGAAATCACATCAGCGTAGCCGCCCGGCGCGCTGGCCCCGACCACATAGGGCGCGCCATCGGCGCCCTGCGCCAACGCCTCGCGGCGAAAGGCGCGGAACACCTCGTCCAGCGGCACGCCTTCGCGGGCGAAGTCCGGCACCGCGGCAAAGGTGGCCGAGCCAATGGCGCAGATCCGGGCGAGTTTCTCGATCTCAGCTGCGGATTTCACCATCCGAAGGCCCTGCACGAGATGCGTGGCATCGTGGATATGCAGATCGGGCAGCGCGGCCATCAGCCGTTCCCAATCGCCGAGCGGCATCCTCAGATGGGTTTCATGCCCCTTCATAACGCCCAAGTTGCGAAGCGGAGACAGCGCCTCCGTGAGCAGGCTGATGCCATCATCCTGAGGGGCGGGCGCAGACCAGGTGCGGATATCGTCGATCCAGCTGCGGCGCATCAGGCTGGCGCCGATTTCGGGAATGAGGGCAATCGGCTTGCCACTGGCGGGGATCAGCACGAACCACGGGCGCGTCGGGCTTTGCCAGAACAGGGTCTGAAAGCCGGTAAAATACTGCACTTCCGGCTCGCTCATCACCAAAATTGCGTCCAGACCGGCCTCCGCCATGCGGCTCTGGGCAATCTGGGTGCGGGCGGCGTATTCGGCCTCGGGAAATCCGCGCAGGGCAGGGGCTGGTGTCATGGGGGCCTCATTGGTGGTGCGATAGTGGTGCAATTGCCTGTCGGGGCGCTGTCCCCGCAAGAGGGGCCAGCGTGAAGGGGAGAAAAGCGGGCTAGAGTGTTGGCGTCAGCGCCCGGCCCGGATGGTTGAACAGCTGGCCAAAGCCACTGAGCTGATCCGCGATCCCGGCCCGGCGCAGGCAGGACCACATCAGCGCCTGATTGGAGGTGATCACCGGCTTGCCTGCGGCCTGTTCAATCTCCTCCACCACTTCCAGCGTGCGCGTGCCGCTGCAAGAGAGGAAGATCGCATCCGCGTCCGGCTGGTCGATTTCCAGCGCGAATTCCTTCCAATAGGCGGGTTCCACCTGACCAAATTCCACACCGGTTTCCAGCTGCAGCCCCTGAATGTCGAGGATATCAAACCCTGCCGCCAGCAGATACTCGGCCTCGGCTGTGTTGATATCATCAAGGTAGGGTGTGCCCACCACGATCCGTTTTGCACCCACCTCGCGCAGGGCATCCATCACGCCGGTGACGATGGACATGGGCCGGGTATAGGGCGCGCCCTTGTGGATCTCGCGGAAGACGTTTTCCTCCCGGCAGACGATTGAGCCTGAGGTGCAGCAATAGGCAATCACCGCAGGTTTCATGTCCGGTTGCAGACGCCCGGCTGCGTCGGCCATGTGATCGATATGGCGCGCCAGTGTTTCATTGGTGGTATAGTCATCCGTTCTGAGCCGGGTGATATGTACGCCGACGCCTTCGGGTGCCATGGCGAAGAGATCCGCCTCACAGGCCAGATCCGTGGACATCAGAATGAAGCCAAGACTGGCGCGATGGGCCGTGCCTTTGCCCATCAATGGTGTGCGGGGGCGGGACTGAACGGTTTGACCGGATCTGAACATTAGCAGAGTACGCTCCTGCGTGGGGGTGGATGAGGGGCTAGCCGATGTGGCTCAGGGCTGCTCATGTTGATCGAGAACGGCTTTGGCGGCACGGAAACATTCAAGACCCTGCGGGACGCCGCAATAGATCGCAACCGCATGGATGATGGCGCGGATTTCTTCGCGGCTGACCCCGTTGTTCAGCGCGCCCCGGCAATGCAGTTCCCATTCGTGCATCTTGCCAAGGGCGCCAATCATGGCGAGGTTCATCATCGACCGGGTCTTGGCGTCAATCGTTTCATCGCCCCAGCCAAACCCCCAGCACCAGGCGGTCATGGCTTCTTGGAACGGGCGGGTAAAGTCATCGGCGGCGGCGAGGTTGTTTTCGACATACGCGGCACCAAGGGTCGCCTTGCGTTGCTCCAGACCTTTCAGGAACAGGTCTTCGTCAAAGCTGCTGGTTTGCGGCGCGGCGTCAGAGGGCGTGTTGCTCATTTGGGCGTCCTTTAAGTGTCCAATCCTTCGACGATAGCGATCTGCGCGGAGCAGGCGGCCTGTCGATGGGTGCGGGCGGATTGATATTCGGGCGAGTGGTAGCAGGCGAGGGCGGTGGCCTTGCTGTCGAATTCGATGACGACATGGCGTTGATAGGCTGTGCCCTCCAGCGTCTCCGCCGCGCCACCCCGCGCCAGAAACCGCGCGCCATATTTGGCAAAGGCCGCAGGCGCCTGCTGTTGATAGCCCGCATAGCGATCAGGATCTGTGACTGTGACAAAGGCGATCCAATATCCTTTAGCCATTTGGCGTCTCTTCAGCTGTTGGCGCAGGGTCTTTCAGGAACCGCTGCGCAGTTTGGGCCGCGTCGGCAATATGCGCTTCAACCGCTTTGCGCGCCCTGTCCGGGTCGCGGCTGAGAATGGCATCATGGATCGCGGTCATATGGCTCATCCCTGAGGTTTCGCGGTCCTTTGCCGCGATGGTCAAGGCCCGCAACCGGCTGATCCGCCCATTCAGGCGCTGCACGATCTCCCAGGCAATGCTGTGGCCCGCCTCCATAAAGATAAGCTGATAAAAATCAGTGGTTGCGCGCAGCAGGTTGCTCCACTCGGTATCGGCCATTGTGGCCTCCACCGTATCAAGCGCGCGGGTCAGATTGCCAGCGAATGCCGGTCTTTGTTGCATGGCGCAGCCGGCAGCAGCGGACCCTTCCAGCTGGCGGCGCACGTCGTAGATCTGGCGGGCCTGATCCCAAGAGAGCCGCGCAACGACCGGTCCGCGATTGGGGATGATCTCGACCAGCCCCTCTGCCTCAAGATAGCGAATCGTTTCGCGCACGACGGTCCGGCTCACGCCGAGCTGATCGCAGAGCGGGCGCTCTACCAACCGTTCACCGGGCGCGAAATGTCCGTCGATAATCGCCTCGCGCATCCGGTCCTGCACAATATCTCGCAGAGTTTGCGGCGCCTTGTCGATTTTTCGGAGCGTTGTCTGAGGGCTGTCCATGACTTTCTCTTAGCAACCGACTCTGGCTGCGGCAAGTATGATTGACATATCGTATAATGGTATACCATGATACCAGAAGATTGCCGCTCAGGAGACTCTCATGCCCGCTGCCATTCGCAAAACGCTGCTTCATGTCGAGAACACGTTGATAGAAGGGGGCAGGGAGGCCACCAGCCCGCTCACCATGATTGCGGCGATGGCTGTTATTAAGAACCCCTGGGCCGGGCAGGGCTTTGTTGAGGACCTGGGTCCGCAGATCCGCGACTGCGCGCCGGGCTTGGGCCTTTTGCTGACGGAGATGATTCTGGAGGCGGCAGGCGGCGGTGACCGGGTTGAAGGGTACGGGAAATCCGCGATTGTCGGCCTCAATGGAGAGGTCGAACATGCCTCGGCGCTGATCCACACGCTGCAATTCGGCAACCATTATCGCAACGCGGTGGGGGCAAAATCCTACCTGTCATTCTGCAACACCCGCGGACCTGCCAATGCGCCGTTGATGATTCCGTTGATGGACAAGAACGACGGGGGCAAGCGATCCCATTACCTGACGATCCAGACGTCTGTCGCGGATGCGCCAGCCGCTGATGAGATCCTGATTGCGCTGGGAGCCTCTATCGGGGGCCGTCCGCACCACCGGATCGGCGACCGCTATCAGGATTTGAAAGAGCTTGGCCATGACCTCGACAATCCTGCAGCTGTCTGAGGCTGGGCGCACGGTCGCCCTGCGGGATACGGGGGCGGGCGCGCCGCTGGTCCTGTTGCATGGCGTCGGTATGCAATCCGCCGCCTGGGGGCCGCAGATTGCGGATCTGGGCCGGAGCCACCGGGTCATCGCGCTGGATCTGCCCGGACATGGCGGCAGTGATCCGCTGCTTATAGGGAGTGAGCTGCCGGATTTTGTCGCCTGGCTGAAGGCAGTGGTGCAGGCGCTGGATCTCGGTTCTGTCAGTCTGGCAGGGCATTCAATGGGGGCGTTGATCGCGACTGGTTTTGCTGTAGAGCACCCTGCAATGACCCGTCGGGTGGCGCTGTTGAATGGCGTCTATCGGCGCACGTCGCAGGCGCGGGCGGCTGTGCTGGCCCGTGCTGCCGAAATCGGGGCCGGTCAGCTGGATCTGGCAACGCCGTTGGCACGCTGGTTTGGTGAGACGCCTGCTGACATCAGCGCCCGCGACCGGGTTGCGGGCTGGCTGGGGACGGTTGATCCGGCAGGTTATGCCACCGCCTACGGCGCTTTTGCGCGGGGAGATGCGACCTATGCCCACCGTCTGAGAGAGATCGCCTGCCCCTTCCTCGCCGTCACCGGCGATGGTGATCCCAATTCCACCCCGGCCATGGCGCAGGAGATGGCCGCGCAGGTGCAGCACGGACGCGCCATCGTCATCACCGGCCATCGCCATATGGTGAATCTGACGGCGCCTGATGTGGTCACGGCCCATCTGCGCGACTGGCTGGCAACCGCCCCTGAGGAGACGTATCATGACATCGCTTGATCCGCGCGCCTTGCGCCATGCCTTTGGCAGTTTCATGACCGGTGTAACGGTTGTGACTTCCCATGGCCAAAGCGGCCAGCCGATTGGCTTTACTGCCAACTCTTTTACCTCCGTCTCGCTTGATCCGCCGTTGGTGCTGGTGTGTCTGGCCAACCAGTCGCGCAACTATGATGCGCTGGTCAACGGCGACGGGTTTGCCGTCAATGTGCTGGCGGAAACTCAGACGGAGATATCCAACACCTTTGCCCGACCGGCCGAAGATCGCTTTGCCGGAGTCAACTGGCACAAGGGGCCAGCGGGATCGCCTTTGATCGACGGGGTGTCTGCTTGGTTCGATTGCAGCCTGCACAAGACGGTTGAGGCGGGCGATCATGTGATCCTGATTGGTGAGGTGAAAGCCTTTGACGTCAGCCCGCATCCGGGTTTGGGCTATGCGCGCGGCGCCTATGTCACGGCCGCGACCACTGCAGAACCGGCTGGCACCGGGCCTGATCTCGTGGTCTCCGCCCTGATCGAACGCAACGGAGAGGTGCTGCTGGTCGATGATGGCCAGGGCGGTGCGACCCTACCGGAGGCGCTGGCTGGTCCCGATGGGGCCTCTGCCACGGTGCGCCAGTTGATCGCCGAGACCGGGCTCACGGCAGAGCCGGGCTTTGTCTATTCGGTATTTGAGGATGTCGCGCGCAAACGCCAGCATATCGCGTTTCTCTGTCAGGCAGGGGCAGGTGCGCCGACGCGCGGAACCTTTGTGCCGCTGGCGCAGGACGGGGCGGTTGAAGCAGGTCTTGAGGACATCAGCGATCCGTCGATCCTGACCATGCTGGAGCGGTTCGCCCGCGAGGCAGCATTGGGGGATTTCGGGATCTATTCCGGCAATCAACGCAGCGGCGAAATCCGCCAGATCGCATAACGGCAGGTGACACATGCGCTTTTCTCTTTTTGTTCATATGGAACGGACCTCGGCGGACCAGGATCAACAGCGGCTCTATGACGAGTTCGTCGCGCTGGCCAAGATTGCCGACGATGGCGGTATGCACGCAGTCTGGACCGGAGAGCATCACGGGATGGATTTCACCATCGCGCCGAACCCGTTTCTGAACCTTGTCGATCTGGCGCGCCAGACCAGAAATGTGCGGTTGGGAACCGGCACGATCATCGCGCCGTTCTGGCATCCAATCCGTCTCGCGGGGGAGGCGGCGATGACCGATCTGATCACCGAGGGGCGGTTGGAGCTTGGCATTGCGCGCGGCGCCTATAGTTACGAATACGAACGGATGGTGCCGGGGATGGATGCCTGGGACGCAGGCCAGCGGATGCGGGAGCTGATCCCGGCGATCCAGGGGTTGTGGCAGGGTGACTACGCACAAGAGGGCACCTATCATTCCTTCCCGGCCACGACATCCTCACCCAAGCCGCGACAGGAAAACGGCCCCCCGATCTGGGTCGCAGCACGCGACCCCAACAGCCATGAATTTGCCGTCGCCAATGGCTGCCATGTGCAGGTGACGCCCTTGTGGCAAGGGGATGAGGAGATCACCCGGCTGATTGAGACGTTCAACGACGCCTGCGCCAAACACCCTGATGTGCAACGCCCGGATATCATGCTGTTGAACCATACCTATATTGCCGCAGATGCCGCCGATGCGCAGCAGGCGGCGGAGGAAATCAACCGGTTTTATTGCTACTTCGGCGCCTGGTTCAAAAATGAGCGCCCGGTGTCGCAGGGGCTGATCGCGCCGCTGAGCGAAGCGGAAATCGCGGCCCATCCGTTCTATTCGCCGGAGGCGATGCTGCGTGACAATGTGATCGCCACCGCCGAAGATGCGATTGACCGGATCCGGGGCTATGAGGCGCTGGGGTATGATGAATACAGTTTCTGGATCGACAGCGGGATGAGTTTTGAGCGCAAGAAAGCTTCGCTTGAGCGGTTCATCCGCGATGTCATGCCAGCCTTTGCCTGAAGGGGATCACCATGCAGCAGTTCCAGCAATATATCGGCGGGGTGTTTTCCGACGGCTCTGCCCGTTTTGAGAGCCGCGATCCAGCAAGCGGAGAGGTTTGGGCGATGATGCCTGAGGCCCGCAAGGCGGATGTGGAGGCCGCGGTTGCAGCAGCGCGGGCGGCCTTCCACGCGCCGGGTTGGGCGGACATGACCGCCACTGCGCGCGGCAAGCTGCTTTTTCGGCTGGCCGATTTGATTGCCGAAAATGCAGAGACCCTGGCCCGGTTGGAGACCCGTGATACTGGCAAGATCATTCGCGAAACCTCCGCCCAGATCGCCTATGTGGCCGACTACTACCGTTACTATGCTGGACTTGCAGACAAGATCGAAGGCGCCCATCTGCCGATTGATAAACCCGATATGGAGGTCTGGCTGCGCCGTGAACCGCTTGGGGTGGTGGCAGCTGTGGTGCCGTGGAATTCGCAGTTGTTTTTGGCGGCGGTCAAGATCGGCCCGGCACTGGCAGCAGGCTGTACTGTTGTGCTGAAGGCATCTGAGGAGGGGCTCAGCACCGCTGTTGGAGTTTGCCCGGATCTTTGATCAGGCCGGGTTTCCGGCGGGGGTTTTAAACGTCATCACCGGATTTGGCGCCGATTGCGGCGCGGTGCTGACCTCCCATCCTGGGATTGATCACGTGGCATTCACCGGCGGGCCGGAGACCGCGCGCCATGTTGTGCGCAATTCAGCCGAGAACCTCGCCTCCACCTCTCTGGAGCTGGGCGGAAAATCTCCCTTCATCGTGTTTGAGGACGCAGATATCGACAGCGCGGTCAATGCGCAGGTCTCTGGGATTTTTGCCGCGACAGGGCAAAGCTGCGTGGCCGGGTCTCGACTGATCATATCCAATCAAATCAAGGCGCAGTTTCTGCACCGGTTGAAGGAAAAAGCCGAGAACATCCGCATTGGTGCGCCAGAGCTACCCGAGACCGAGATTGGACCGCTCTGCACCGGTGCCCAGCTCAGCCGGGCCGAGGAACTGATCGTTGCCTCCTTGGCCGCTGGGGCGCAGCTTGTCACAGGCGGTCAGCGGCTCGAGCAAGGGGGGAATTTCTTTCCGCCGACCATACTCGATTGCTCTAAGGCACCCGAGGCGCCCTGTTTGCGGGAGGAATTCTTTGGTCCGGTCCTGTCGGTGCGCGGGTTCGACACCGAGGCCGAGGCGCTGGCGCTGGCCAATGACACCGCCCATGGTCTGGCCTCCGGCGTCTTCACCCGAGATCTCACCCGCGCGCATCGGATGATACGGGGCATTCGGGCCGGCATTGTCTGGGTCAATACCTATCGTGCCGTCAGCCCGATTGCGCCCTTTGGCGGGCAGGGGCTGTCAGGCCATGGGCGCGAGGGCGGATTGCAGGCTGCGCTGGATTACACAAGGGTCAAGACGGTCTGGCTGCGCACCAGTGACGCGCCCATTCCGGATCCCTTTGTCATGCGGTGACCGTCAGACGGCCGACGAACAGGCGGATACTGACGGGGCCATTTGGTGGTGCGGCAGGCTGCGCCCGAGGGTCACCCTCGGCGCAGCCGTATCGCGATCATTGGGGGCGAATGTCGCTGGCCATCTGGCGACCATCGCGCCCTTCGGTCATCTCGAAATCAACTTTTTGATTATCCGCCAGGCCGGTCAGCCCCGACCGTTCAACCTGTGAGATGTGCACAAACACATCTTTGCCGCCGCCTTCCGGCTCGATAAAGCCATAGCCCTTGGTTGTATTGAACCATTTCACGGTGCCACTCGCCATGTTCCCGTGTCTCCTTCCTTCTAGTGAGCCGCCATGAACACACGATAATTTCGTGTTTTCGGGCGACATGATCGGTTCCGCCGCAGTGCGCTGACAGAACAGGCCAGGGAGATTGTCCCAACCCGGTTTTAACTTTTGCACGGACCATGTAAAAATCAAGCAAAACAGTGCAGCTCTACCATAAATTGTGCTGAGCCGCCCCCTCGGGAAAGGAAAAAACGTGCAACTCTTTGGATTGAAGACCTGTGACACCTGCCGCAAGGCGCTGAAACAGCTGCCGGAGGCGGAGCTGGTCGATGTTCGGGCCGATGGTGTGCCGGAGGCCATTCTCACAGCGGCGCTGGCGCAGTTTGGCGACCGCCTGGTCAATACCCGCTCCACCACATGGCGCGGGTTGAGCGAGGCGGAGCGGGCGGGGGAACCGCTGGATCTGCTGAAGGCCCATCCGACGCTGATGAAACGTCCGCTGATCAGATCAGGGGACGATCTGCACCTCGGCTGGGACGCCAAAACCAAGGCGTCCCTTGGCGTTGAGGGCTAGGATCCCCATGTCAGTTCCGGAGTAGATGAGGAGAGCGGCAATGCGCAATGCAGCGCTGGTGCTGGGCATCGTGGCCGGGCTGATTGGCATGGTGGTTGGGTTTGCGGGATATGGCTATACCGCCGCCGTCGAGTATTTTGGCGAGGTCGACGGGATTGCCCGGCAGGTCGAGAATGTCGATCAGCTGCGGCTCTTGGCGGTGATCTCGCCCATTCTGGCGCTGGCGGGTGGCGCGATGGCGATCTCCCGCGCGCTGTGGGGCGGGGTGCTGCTACTGGCGTCGGCGGCGGGACTTTTTGCCGGGTTCGGGTTGAATGTCTTTACCATCTTCCCGATTTCACTGGCGCTGCTGGCTGGGTTGCTTGCCTTGGCGGCGGGCAAACCGGATGAGCCGAAAGCGCATTTCTGAACCGACATGAATAATGGTCATGAAAAAAGGCGCCGCTGCGGATGCAGGGCGCCTTTTTTGGATTTGAAAGCAGATCAGATCAGGCGGCGGCAGGCGCCGTGGCGCGTCGCGCCAGCGCATCCAGCGACAGCGGGCCTGCGCCCTTGAATACCAGAACCAGCAGCAGGAATGTCCACATCACCCGCTGATCCACCAGACCTATGGCATTGTCAAAAAGACTGCCCAGTTTGACGCCATGGCCGGTCACATCGACGATGGTCTGCACCCAGATGAAGCCAATGGTGCCAAGGGCGGCGAGCCGGGTGAGCAGCCCGACCAGGATCAGTGCGGGCAGAACATATTCTGCCACCGTCCCGGCAAAAATCACCAACCGCTGAAAGATATTGAGCTGCGAGACATCATAGAGCACGGCCTCAGCCGCATGCGGGAAGATCTGGCCGAAGGCCCCGGCGGAGGGCGAGAAGATCGACCCATCCGTCTTCAGCCCGGCGGAGTTCCAGTAGTAAACCAACAGAACCGCCGCAAAAACCAGCCGCGCCAGGGTTGGGACGATGAACGCCGACAATCTGTCGGCCCTGCCGGTGAGAGAGGTGTAGGAGGAAACAAGCGCGTGCATCGGTTATCCTTTGCGATCTAGGTCAATGATTGCACCGCCTTGCAGCAACAGGGCGAGCGGGTGTGAGAGGTCGAAATCCGGGTGGTCGGCCTGAACCTTGGTCAGCGCCTCTTCCAATGTGGCGCCACCTGCGATGGCGGTGATCCAGTCGGCACCACCCGCAGGCAACTCCTGCAGAACTGGATCGAATTCGGGCCGGGTGATCAGCACATCCTGCGCCATATGCCGGGGCTTGGGGGCGTTCTCTTCGGTATTGAAGCGCCAGATGTCATAGATTGGCCAGGGTGAGCGCAGCAGGGCAACGGCGGGGGCCAGCGTCAGCCGGGTCGCCATCAGCGCCGCCGGGGGCAGGGCTGCCAGACGCGCCGGGTCAACCGGCGTGGCGTCGCCCGCGTGATACGCCCGGCGCAGGGCCAGGTCGAGCCGCGCCGCATCCGGCAGATAGCCGAGGTGTTTCAGCTGCTCCATCCCGGCAAGAAAATCTGGAAACTCCGCCCCATAGTGCATCATCAGCGGCGAGGAGGGCGGATGGGTGCGCAGATACAGACCGGCCAGCCCATCAAGGTTCTGTTTGCCCAACAGCTTGGCAATCAGGGGAAAGGCGCTGTGCATCGCCTCCGTCAGGGAGACGGCGACATTGTTGCGATAAACGCTAAACCGCCGCCCGGCAGGCTGGCCGGTCGCATCCAGCAGCCCCTCCGGCACTGGCTGGGCCGCGTCCATCATGGCGCGGGTGAAATCTGTTTGCGAGACAGTCATGCCGGGACGCGCTCCAGCGCGAATGCGGCGCGCTCTGCCTCGGCGGCCAAGACGGGCCAGTCGGGCACATCGGTGTCCCATTCAACCAGGACAGGTTTGGGGCCGGATTTGGCCAGCGTATAATCCAGCAGCGCCCAGACAGGATCCACCACCTCAGCGCCGTGGCTGTCAATCAGCAGCGGCTTGCCGTGGTCGTCCTCATCCTCGTCATGGCCGCCCAGGTGGATCTCGCCGACCTGATCCAGCGCAAAAGCATCGATATAGCCCTGCGGCGAGAAATCGAGATTGGTGGCAGAAACAAAGACGTTGTTCACATCCAGCAGCAGCCCGCAGCCGGTGCGGCGGGTGATCTCTGCCAGGAACTCCGGCTCCGACCAGCTGCTCTCGGCAAAGGCGAGATAGCTGGAGGGGTTTTCCAGCAGCATCCGTCGGCCGATGCTGTCTTGCACCTGATTGATATGATCACAGACCCGCGCCAGCGTGGCATTTGTATAGGGCAGCGGCAGCAGGTCGTTGTAGAAATGGCTGTCATGGGTGGACCAGGCGAGATGCTCAGAAAAACTCGCCGGATTGAGCCAGCCGACCAGATGTTTCAGCCGTGCCAGATGATCGGCATCCAATGCCCCCTCGCCACCGATGGAGAGGCCGACGCCATGGACGGAGATGGCAAACTCTTCGCAGAGGTGGCGCAGCTGCGCCAGCGGGCGGCCACCGTCGCCCATGTAGTTTTCGGCGTGGATTTCCAGCCATTTCACTGGGCCAGCATCGGCAAGGATATCGGCAAAATGCTGCGGCTTGTAGCCAACACCGGCTGCGGCGGGCAGGGAAGGGGCGGCGTCCAGCATGGCAGGTCCTCTGGTCCGGTTACAAAAAGGGCGGGAGACCTCCCCGCCCTTGGCCTTAATCCTCTGCTTATGCAGGCAGGTCACGCTCCAGCGGCTCCAGCGAGCCCTTGCGGTCGCTGCCATCCGCCATCGCTGGCAGATCCATGCCTTCGCAGCTGCTCGGCGTCCACGAGGGTCCAGGCATTGCCCTGATAATCGACGGTCGAGGTGCCGGCGCAGGTGGTGCCGGGACCGGCGGCGCAGTCGTTTTGACCGGCGAGGGAGACGCCATAGCATTTCTCTTTGGACTGGGCAGCAGCCGGGGTGACCATGGCAGAGGTCAGCGCAGCAGCAACGGCACCAGCGACGGCGAGGGATTTTGCAGTGTTGGACATTGGTGTCTTCCTTCTTTGGAAATTGGTTGCGAGGGCGGTGTTACAAGTCAGACATTAGCTCAGGCCGGGAAGTCTTTGAATTCACGAGCCTGTGTCTCACGCGGGCGTCAGCAGCTGTGACCGTATATTACAACCTTCTGGCTGCCGAACCCTTAAAACCATGCGCAAAAAGAAACCGGCCCCGCAAGTGGGGGCCGGTAAATGGGTAAAGATCAGCAAAAGACCGCAGAAATGTTACAGAAGATCCGGCGGCGTTGCCTCAACCGCCAAGGTCTTTGTTACAGCGTCCAGCGCTTCGACCTTGGTCTGTTTCTCGCCCAGACGCCGGACGGAGACGGTGCGCTCTTCGACCTCGCGGTGACCGACGGCCAGAATGACCGGCACCTTGCCCACGGAATGCTCGCGGACCTTGTAGTTGATCTTCTCGTTTCGGATATCGGCCTCGGCGCGCACACCGGCGGCGCGCAGGGTTTCAACCACTTCGTTCACATAGTCATCCGCGTCCGATGTGATGGAGGCGACAACCACCTGACGCGGGGCCAGCCAGAACGGCAGCTTGCCTGCGTGTTCTTCGATCAGGATGCCGATGAATCGTTCAAAACTGCCAAGGGTGGCGCGGTGCAGCATGAACGGGCGGTGCTTGCTGCCGTCCTGACCGATGAAATTCGCATCCAGACGTTCCGGCAGGTTAGGATCCACCTGCAGGGTGCCGCACTGCCAATTCCGGCCAATCGCGTCGGTCAGGGTGAATTCCAGCTTGGGACCGTAGAAGGCACCTTCGCCCTCCAGCAGTTCATAGTCATAGCCTGCCGCCTTGCAGGCATCGCCAAGCGCCTTCTCCACCAGATCCCAGCTTTCATCGCTGCCGATCCGCTTTTCCGGGCGGGTCGAGAGCTTGATGGTCCAGTCGTGGAAGCCGAGGTCGGCATAGACCTTGGACAGGAAGGCGATGAACTTGGCGGTTTCAGATTCGATCTGATCCTCGGCGCAGAAGATGTGACCATCATCCTGAGTGAACCCACGCACCCGCATAATACCATGCAGCGCGCCCGAGGGCTCATAGCGCGCACAGGAGCCGAATTCGGCCATGCGCAGCGGCAGATCGCGGTAGGATTTGAGGCCCTGATTGAACACCTGTACGTGGCAGGGGCAGTTCATCGGCTTCAGCGCGTTCACGGCCTTTTCACGGGCGTGATCCTCGTCCACCTCAACGATGAACATGTTTTCCTGGTATTTGTCCCAGTGGCCGGAGGCCTCCCACAGTTTGCGGTCCACCACCTGCGGGGTGTTTACCTCGACATAGCCGTCGCGGTCCTGCATGCGGCGCATGTAGTCCTGCAAGGTGGTATAGATTTTCCAGCCGTTGGGATGCCAGAAGATCTGGCCGGGTGCCTCTTCCTGCATGTGGAACAGGTTCATCTCGCGGCCCAGCTTGCGGTGATCGCGCTTGGCAGCCTCTTCCAGCATGTGGAGATGGGCCTTGAGCTTCTCCTTGCCGGTGAAGGCAACGCCATAGATCCGCTGCAGCATGGCGCGGTCGCTGTCGCCGCGCCAATAGGCGCCTGCGATGGACATCAGCTTGAAGGCATCACCCGGCAACTGGCCGGTGTGTTGCAGGTGCGGGCCACGGCAAAGGTCCTGCCAGTCACCGTGCCAGTACATGCGCAGCGGCTCATCGCCGGGGATGCTCTCGATCAGCTCGACCTTATAGGGTTCATTGTTGTCGGTGTAGTGCTGAATCGCGCGGTCGCGCTCCCAGACCTCGGTGCGCACCTCGTCCCGCTTGTTGATGATCTCTTTCATCTTCTTTTCGATGGTGCCGAGATCTTCGGGGGTGAAGGGCTCTGCGCGGTCGAAGTCGTAGTACCAGCCGTTTTCAATCACCGGGCCGATGGTGACCTTGGTGTCGGGCCAGATCTCCTGCACCGCGCGCGCCATCACATGGGCCAGATCGTGGCGGATCAGCTCATTGGCCTGCTCTTCGTCCTTCATAGTGTGAAGCGCGATGGAGGCGTCGGTGTCAATCGGCCACTGCAGATCCCAATGCGCACCATTGACGGTGGCAGAGATCGCTTTTTTGCCAAGTGAGGTAGAGATGGAGGATGCGACCTCAGCAGGGGTGATGCCTGCGTCATAGGATCGTGCATTGCCATCGGGGAAGGTGAGAGAGACTTGGGCCATATATCGGCACTCCTCGTCGGTTTGGCGCCCACTGAACGCCCGGTTGCGGGTTATGGTGTTGTGCTCATTTGGCAGGGGCGCGCGAGGCTGTCAAGCGGGCGAGGGGCCAGCCCCGCGCGCGCTCCGGGATATTTTGTGCCAGAAAATGTAGAAGCAGGATCAGGGGCCTGGATCAGGGGGTAGGGGCTGGCACACCTGCGCGGATCAGGGCGGAGTAGTCTTGCGTGATGCCCTGGGCTTGCGCTTTGGCGGTGATACTGCCGCGTTCGCGCAGCTCCTCAGTGCTGTAGCCTGTGGCCAGTACCCCCTGATCATGGGCGTATTCGGGCAGGTAGCCATTGGCCAGCACCCGCCAGTCCAGCGGCACGTCCTCAACGATGGTGCGGATCATCGTCATCACCACGGTGGTGCAGTTTGAGGTCAGTGAATTATACCACTGCGGCTGCGCGGCCAGCCTGTTGGCGGCCTCGACATATTGCATCAGCAGCGCGCGGGCGGTGTCCGGATCAGTGTCGATGCGAAACAGCTGCACATCCTCACCGCGGGCATTGGTGCGGGTGCCGACCACGTCGCGTTCGTCTGCGGCGATCAGCACCAGCGTATTCGTCTTGAACAGATCCGCGATGGGGGAGAAGCCACCACCAACCTGACGCCGCACCTCCACCGACCAGGCGATATGCGCGCCATCTTCAAAGCCGAAGCTGACAATCATATGCGCCATCTCCGGCCCGGCCCAGTAAGACATAAAAAGATCGACGGTTTCCAGCTGGCTGAGGTCATAGCTGCGGGTTTCCCAGCGGGGGGTGAATTCGGTTGGGGTGGTCCAGTCGAAATTGCGCACATCTGTCAGCGTCAGGATATCGCCGTCGCGGGTGCCAGTGACCTGCCGCGCAACATCGGGCGACCAATTCGCCTCTGCCGGAGGTGTGAGGCTCGCCCACCACCAGATCAGCGCCGCAAGCGCGAGACAGAAGGTCGACAGCCCGCGCAAGGCCCGCCCCCGGATCACCGCCCAGAGGGTGGCCAGACCAAGACCGGCAAAGCCGGAAGCTGCGGCTGTGCGCCAGAGGCTGTCGACGGGCAGCCGGTACCACAATGCCATGGCCCCCCAGACGGTGGTCAGCAGGATCAGCAGACAGAGGAGGCCGAGACAGAAAAGACGAAGGGCACGGGGCAAGGGCTGGCTCCTGATCGTGGGGCAAAGAGGGATATCGCGCGGACCCTAGGCATGGCGGCGATGGGTCGCAAGGGTGTTGCGTCGGTCAAAAGTCGCCAAGTCTGAAGGCGTTGCCGCGCTGCACCTTGGCCGATCTGTGCCGGGATCCCATGCGGCTGCGGTCAAACACGCCATTGCCGTCGCGCCGTTGCCGTGGCAAATCTGAAGGCCTGTGATTTGGCACGATACCAACGGGGGAAAGTATGACCGCAACCCAATTTCTGGACACTGATACCGGCCGCCGCCTGGCCTATCATCTGACCCCCGCAAGCGGCGAGACAGCGGCGCCGACGGTGGTGTTTCTGGGCGGGCTGAAATCCGACATGGAGGGCACCAAGGCGATACATCTGGAAGCCTGGGCGCAGGCGCGGGGGTTAGGCTTTCTGCGGTTTGATTACTCCGGCCACGGTGAGAGCACCGGCACATTTGAAAACGGCTGCATTGGCGACTGGCATCAGGACACGCTGGCAGCGGTTCAGGCGCTGACCACGGGCAAAATTGTTCCCGTCGGCTCCTCTATGGGCGGCTGGCAGGCGCTCTTGCTGGCGCGGACCCTGCCGGAGCGGGTGGCGGGTCTGGTCACCATCGCTGCCGCACCTGATTTTACCGAGGATGGCTATTGGGCCAATTTCACCGATACCCAGAAGGCGGAGCTGGAGGCACACGGACAGGTCGAACTGCCAAGCGACTATATGGAGCCTTATGTGATCACCAAACGCATGATCGAGGACGGGCGCACCCATCTGGTGTTGCGCGATCCGCTGGTGTTGTCGATGCCGGTGCGTTGCCTGCAAGGCACCGCCGATACCGCCGTCAGCACGGAAACCGCACTGCGATTGCTGGATCATGCCACCTGCGCCGATATGCGCCTGCAACTGGTCAAAGATGCCGATCACCGGTTTTCGGATCCCGCCTGTCTTGCCCTGATCGAAACAGCTGTTGCAGAGGTTCTGGGGCTATCTGGCGCGGATGGGATCCGCTAAGCTGAAAGGAGAACGCCCTTCGCAGGGTGCAATCTAACGCGCACCACGAGCTGTTAAAAATACGAGGCCTCCCTCATCAGGGGTGTCATGGGCAGGAGAGGAACCGATGGACCAACGCATCAGCCTGATCACCCTCGGGGTGCCCGACATGGCGCAGGCCGCCGCCTTCTACGAGGCGCTTGGCTGGCAGCGCGCGGAGAGCCCCGATGGCGTCATTGCTTTTGACCTGATCTCACAGACGTTGGGGCTGTATCCTTTGGCGGCGCTCGCTGAGGATATTGGCCTGCCGGTGGAGGAGCTGGGCACCGGGGCGATGACCCTCAGCTACAACACCCGCAGTGCTGCGGATGTGGCCACGCTTCTGGCCAAGGCCGAGGCGGCAGGCGCCACAATCCTGCGCCCGGCGGGGGAGGTATTCTGGGGCGGCACTATCGGCTATTTTCGCGCGCCCGACGGCCATATCTGGGAAATCGCGCATAATCCGTTCTCGCCGCTGTCTGACGACGGCGCGTTTCGCTGGAACGGCTACGGGACCGAGGCAGGAGGATAGGCGCGGGTGGCAGATCAACTGGGCAGAGCAGGGCAGACCGAGACGCGCGCAGGCGGGCCGGGTAGTGCCCCTCTGGTGATGCTTCCGGGGCTGATGGGCACGGCGGAAGTCTTCGTGCCGCAGCTGCGGGCGCTTTCCGGCGTGCTGCCAACCATGGTGGCGCCGCTTCTGGGCGGCGACCGGATTGAGCGCATCGCCGATCATCTGCTGACACAACTGCCAGCGCGGTTTGCGCTGGCAGGGCTGTCGATGGGCGGCATCGTTGCGATGGAAATCCTGCGCCGCGCACCGGAGCGGGTCAGCCGGTTGTGTCTGATGTCGACAAGCCCCTTGCCCGATACGCCGGCGCAGGCCGCCGAGTGGGAGCCGCTGATCATCGCAGCCCGCAGTGGACGGCTGGAGGATGTTCTGCGCAGCTGCCTGCCGGTGGACTGTCTGGCGCCGTCGCCGCAGCGGCTTGATATCCTCAACATGATCTACCAGCAGGGCTGCACACTTGGGTCGGAGCTGTTCGTGGCGCAGGCGCGGGCCTTGCAGCGGCGCACCGATCAGCAGGCGGCGCTGCGCCGCTTCAAGGGGCCGACCCTGATCCTCTGCGGGGCGCAGGATCGGCTGACGCCGCTGAAACGTCATGAATTCATGGCTGCCCTGATGCCGAACGCCCGGTTGTGCGTGGTTGAGGAGGCAGGCCATCTGCCAACGCTGGAACAACCGGATCAGGTGACCGGTGCCATGGCCGCATGGCTGGCCGAGGTTGCCCCGGATCAGGACGAGAGACCGGACCCGTCGCGGGAGACTGCACCTACCGCTGCGGGCGGGGCACAACCGGCAGCGCCGTCGCTACCGCCACTGACCCTGACAAACCCGCTAAAGACCAGCTGAATCAGCTATTTATACGGAGGTTAGCGGAGCAGGGCTGCGCGCTCTTCCTTGCTAATCACCTCTGGCTTTGACACTGGCTCACCGCTTTCGACGTCGAAAAACGGTGTCTCCCGCCACCGGCCTGACAGCCGCGCCGAGATCATTCGGCTCAACAGCGACATGACCATCCGTGCGGCACCTTCGGTGCGGGGCTGTTTGCCCTGTTTCGGAACAAACGCCCGCGCGCGGACCTTGCCCAGCGCATCTTTATCGGCAAATCGATCCGACCGCAGCCCAGTAAAGGGCAGCGTGGGTTTGGCCAGCGTATTGGCCATTGGGGTGCCGCAGCAGCCCGCGTACCAGCGAAACAGCCCCTTCGGACTGAGCCGCATGAGCCGCAACAGATCTTGTCCCTGATGGAACCGGACCCCGTCGGGATTGACCTGAAACAGATCAACCGGGCCGGGCGCCGGGTCGGGCTGGTTGTGGTAAATTTCATTGGCACGGCAATCGGCGCAGAAGCAGACAATACGGGTGCCCGCCTTGCGCGCCTCTTGCGACAGCTCGCCACGGATTTTGCCGCAGTCACATGCGAAACTCAGCGGATCGGCCATTCTGGGCGCTCCTTTGTGTCATCGTCCGATTGGGTCAAACCCCTGTCCAGCCTGGTCCAGCTGTTGGCAGTGCGTCAGGCGGTTGCCTTGGCGCGTTTCGCGGCCGGTTTCTTTGTCTTGCGGGCGTTGGCGTTCATGAATTCGATCACCAGAGGGCGGATATTGTCACGCCAGCTGCGCCCGGCAAAGATGCCATAGTGTCCCGCCCCCGGCTCCACATGGCTGGCCTTTTTCGTCTCCGGCAGGCCAGTGCAGAGATCCAGCGCGGCGATGCACTGACCGGGCGCCGAGATATCATCATTGGCGCCTTCGACGGTTTTGACCGCCACATCGGTGATCTTGCCGATATCCACCTTGTGCCCGGCGACGACAAATTCATTGCGCGCGATTTCGCCCCCTTTGAAGACACGCTCCACAGTGGAGAGGTAGAACTCCGCCGTCATGTCCATCACGGCGAGATATTCGTCATAGAACCGGTTGTGGGCGTCGTGATCCGACGCCTCACCCCGGCTGACGCGCTGGATCTGGTCCATAAAAGCCTTGGAATGGCGCTCACCGTTCATCGACATGAAGGAGCTGAGCTGCAACAGGCCTGGGTAGACCTTGCGGCCCACACCCTTATACTTGAAGCCGACGCGCTGGATCATCGTTTCTTCCAGCTGGCCCATGGTGACCCGGCGGCCAAAATCCGTCACATCGGTGGGGGTCGCATCGGGATCTACCGGCCCGCCAATCAGCGTCAGCGAACAGGGCTGGGCGCCGGGATCCTGTTCCGCCAGATAAGCGGTGGCCGCCAAGGTCAGCGGCGCCGGTTGGCAGACCGCAATCACATGGGTGTCCGGCCCCATCTCGCGCATGAAATCAACCAGGTAGAGGGTGTAATCTTCAATATCGAACTTGCCTGCGGAGACCGGAATATCGCGCGCGTTATGCCAGTCGGTGACATAGACTTCGCAGTTTTCGATCAGGCTTTTGACGGTGGAGCGCAGCAGGGTTGCGTAGTGGCCCGACATCGGCGCCACCAGCAGCACCTTGCGCGGCTGTTCGGCGCGGCCTGCCACACGGAAATGGAGCAGATCGCCAAAGGGGCGTTCCACAACCGTGTCGATTTCCACCACGTGATCGCGGCCATCGGCGCAGGTCTGGGTGTAAATGCCCCAGTCCGGTTTGGTCACCATGCGCTGGAAACTGCGTTCCGTGACCTCGCCCCAGGCGGCCATCCAGCTGAGCGCCGGATTGGGGATCGCGGCAAAGGCGGGGTTCGACGCCATCGACAGGGCCGTTGCGCCAAGCCACTGGTTGGTGTTGCGCATGGTTTCCATCAGATCGTACGACATCATGTAACGCATGTTATATCTCCATTGCGTTGGCCGCTTGGATCCGATCTGAATCCACGTGCGGTTGTGTCACAACCCATCGGACGTTTCACTGCTTTGTCGTATGATGGGCGGACAGTATTCTGCATAGCAGAAAGATTACGGGGGATTTGTTAAGATGACAACAAGTGAGAGCAGGGATCCGGACGTCTCACCGGAACATATTGAACGAATTAAAAAAAATATGGAGCAGGTTGAGCAACTTTCAAAACGTCTGATGGATGTTCTGGCTCAGAAAAAATCTCACCCCGCTTCGCTGGATGGTCCGAATCAAGAGCTTTTTGCACGCGCAGCAACGGCCTATTGGTCGGAAATGGCGAAAAACCCGGCAAAGCTGTTGGAAAAACAAGTGGCTTACTGGGGCCAGGCGGTGGTGAATTTCGCCGAAGCTCAGTCGCTTTTGGCGAAATCCCTGGAGGGCGACAGCCCTGACGAGACCGCGCCCACTGCGTCTACTGCGCCAGCGGATCGCCGCTTTGCCAATCCGATGTGGCAATCAAACCCCTATTTCCACTTTATCAAGCAGCAGTATCTCACCAATGCCGAGGCGATCCGCAACGCCGTGGCCGAGGTTGAGGATATCGACGACATCGACAAACGGCGGCTCGGCTATTTTGCCGACCAGATCGTGCAGATGATGGCGCCCACCAATTTTCTGGCGACAAACCCCGACGCGCTGGAAAAGGCGGTGGAGACCGAAGGTCAGTCGCTGATCAAGGGGTTGGAGAATCTGGTTGCCGATCTGGAGGCCAATGACGGCGAACTGGTGGTGCGACTGGCGGATGAGAGCGCCTTTGAAATCGGCCGCAATATCGCCACGACACCCGGCGAAGTTGTGTTCCGCAACGAGATGATGGAGCTGATCCAGTATCGCCCCACCACGGAAACCGTGCATGAGACCCCGATCGTGCTGTTCCCGCCCTGGATCAACAAGTTCTATATTCTCGACCTCAAGGCGCAGAACAGCCTGATCAAATGGGTGACCGAGCAGGGCTATACGCTGTTTGTGGTGTCCTGGCTCAACCCCAGCGCGGAGCACGCCGATCTGGGGCTGGAGGACTATATCGAGAAGGGCTATCTGAGCGCGATCGAGACCGCCAAGTCGATCTGCAAGGTCAAACAGGTCAATGCTGTCGGCTACTGTATTGCGGGCACCACTCTCAGCCTGACTCTGTCGCTGCTGAAACAGCGGGGCGATACCTCGATCAAATCGGCGACGTTTTTCACCGCGCTGACAGATTTCTCCGATCAGGGGGAGTTCACGCCCTTCCTGCAAAACGACTTCATCGACGGGATTGAGGAGGAGATTACCAACAACGGTCTGCTGCGCTCTTATATTATGGCGCGGACATTTTCCTTCCTGCGCTCCAACGATCTGGTCTACGGCCCGGCCATCCGCAGCTATATGATGGGGGAAACGCCCCCGGCCTTTGATCTGCTGTATTGGAATGGCGATGGCGCCAACCTGCCCGGACGGATGGCGATGCAGTATCTGCGCGGCCTGTGCCAGCGCAATGAATTCGTGCGCGAGGGGTTTGAGCTTATGGGCCACACGCTGCATGTGCGCGACGTGACTGTGCCGGTGATGGCAATCACTTGCGAGACCGATCATATCGCGCGCTGGAAAGACTGCTATCGCGGCGTGCAGCAGATGGGATCGCGCTCAAAGACCTTTGTGGTTGCGCAGTCGGGTCATATTGCAGGCATCGTTAACCCGCCGACCCGCAACAAATACGGCCATTACACCAATACCGATCTGAAGGTGGATGCCGAGGCCTGGCGGGAGGGGGCCACCTTCAACGAAGGATCCTGGTGGCCACGTTGGGAAAGCTGGCTCAAGAAACGGTCCGGCAAACAGGTTCCGGCCCGTGATCCCGGCGATTCCCAGTATCCGCCGCTGACGCCAGCGCCGGGAGACTATGTGCGGGTGAAGGCCCGCCGTCAGGCAAGCGATTGATTTTAGGTCGTTCCTAAAAATATTCTGCATTGCAGCAATAAAAATCTTGAAATGCTGCGATGCAGAAACAATATTGGGGTCATGCGAAGGCGGCAGAACGATCTGGCCGCGTAACCAAGAGGAACCAGTACAATGGCTAAGACCCAAGATTTTACCGCGATGATGAAAGACATGATGGGTGCGTTTCCGGTTGACACAACCGCGATGGAAGATGCGTTCAAAACCACCGCAGCCCTGAACGAAAAACTGTCCAACGTTGCCCTGCAGGCCGCTGAGAAGTCCGCCGAGATTTCCAACAGCTGGGCCAAAGAAACTCTGACCAAGCTGAGCGACGTCTCCAAAGCACAGGCTGAGCCTGCGGATTACGCCAAAGCGGCAACTGATTTCGCGTCCGCCTCCGCTGAAGTGGCTGCCGAGAACATGGCCGCCTTTGCTGAAGTTGCGAAAAAGGTTCAGATGGACACCGTTGAGCTGTTGATGTCGGCTGGCAAGGACATGTCCGAAGAGGCGTCCGCCGCTGTGAAGAAGGCCACCAACGACGTGACCTCCGCTGCGAAAAAAGCCGCCGCTAAGTAAGCGCCGCGCGTATTTGCAAAGGGGTTTTATACTCCTCCCAATAAAATCTCTTTGCACCTAAGGGGGCAGGTCATCGGACCTGCCCTTTTTCGTTGTTCCATTCCGGTTGCCCAATCAGGGCTTGCGAGGGGGCTAAGCAGCCCAGCTCCGGAAACGGGGTGGGCCGGTTATTGGATCCGACGATCAATTGTTGCGCTGCTTGGCGTAACGCTTCCCTTTTGTTCTGCGCTCGCATAGGCTTTGCTGCAACGCATCATGTCTGGGGAGAAGTGACATGTCGGATCAGGATAAACCCTTGTTGATCAAACGATATGCCAGTCGGCGGCTCTATAACACGCAGACCAGCGACTACGTGACGCTGGAGGATATCGCCGGCTTCATCCGGGAGGGGCGCGAGGTTCAGATTGTCGACCTCAAGACCGGGGACGACCTGACCCGTCAGTATCTCCTGCAAATCATCGCCGAACACGAAAGCCGGGGCGAGAATATCCTGCCGGTGAATGTGCTCAACGATCTGGTGCGCAGCTATATGGTGCCGGGCGGCGGTGTGATGCCGCAGTTCCTGCAAAGCTCGTTTGAGATGCTGCGCGAGAACCAAAGCAAGATGGTTGAGAACATGAATGCGATGAACCCGATGGCACAGATGCCGGGGTTTGAGGCGATCAAGGCGCAGCAGGAAGCTTTTCTGAAGGCGATGGCCGGAGGATTCTCCGGCGGCTGGCCTGCGGCGAGCCAATCATCCGGTGACGCCGAGAGCGCTGAGGACGGTGACGGGCTGGATGATATCAAACGCCAATTGGCCGAGTTGCAGGACAAACTGTCCAAGCTGAAGTGATCCGACGCACACCCTGCGCGCCTTCCTGCGACCAAAGTCGCAAGGGCGCGCGAGTGTTTTTGATCCCGCTGTCTGCGCTCCGGCGCTAGACTAAACCCGTCAGGTCACGGCCCGTTCTGTCTATCGTCGGCCTTGCCCGCCCTGTCTGCGGCGGGACTTGTCCGGTTATGGACCACCACGCGGCGATCGCCCCAACCCAGAGGTTTCAGATGTCGGCACCCGGATTGCAGCGCTTTGATAACATTCCTGAAACGGCGCTCGACTGGCACCGTGCAGGCAAGGACAGTGGCCAGCAAGGCGGCCGAGGCGCGGCACTGGCCACGGTGGTGCAGACATGGGGATCCGCCCCACGCCGCACCGGCCCCAACTGGCGGTCGCCAGCGATGGCCGGATCGAAGGCTCCGTTTCAGGCGGCTGTGTCGAAGGTGCGGTGATCCTTGCGGCGCAGGAGGCGATTGCCGACGGGCGTCACCGGCTTTTGGAATTTGGCGTCAGCGACGAAGATGCCTTTGCCGTTGGGCTGGCCTGTGGCGGCACCATCCGCATTCTGGTTGAACCCATCGGCGGCACACTCGCCGAAGACACGTTGACCGATCTGGTCGCCGCCCGCGCCGAACGCCGCGCGGTGTCTTATGTGGTGGACCTCGACAGTGGCGCGGGGCATCTGGACGCGGAGGGCTATACTGATCGCAAACGCATGGACCAATCAGGGGTTGAGGCGGACGGTGCGACCTTCGTTGCGGTGCATAATCCGCCTCTGCGGCTGATTGTGGTGGGTGCGGTGCATATCGCGCAGGCGCTGGTACCGATGGCGCGCATTGCAGGCTATGACCCGGTGATTATCGACCCGCGCGCGGCCTTTGCCTCCGCTGAACGCTTCCCGGGGGAGACCTTGGTGGAGGATTGGCCGGACGAGGCGATTGCGGTCCTCGGCCTTGATGCCCGCACCGCTGTTGTGCTGCTCACCCATGACCCGAAAATCGACGACCCCGCGCTGGAGGCCGCTCTGCGCTCTGGGTGTTTTTACATAGGTGCGCTGGGATCAACCCGCACCCACGCCAAACGGGTCGCGCGGATGCAGGAGGCCGAGTTTGACGCAGCCGCCATTGAGCGCATCCATGGCCCCATCGGGCTTGATATCGGTGCGGCTGGGCCAGCTGAAATCGCTGTGTCCATCATTGCCGAGATGACGGCCGTGCTGCGCGGACGCAGATCATGATCTTTGGTGCAGTGCCCCTGAATGAGGCGGCGGGCTGCTATCTGGCGCATTCTCTGCAGGGCGCGGAGCATCGTATCGCCAAGGGCACCCGACTGGCGGCGCAGGATCTGGCCGATCTTGCCGCCGCTGGGCATCGTCAGCTGACCGTGGCGCAGCTGGAACCGGGTGATATCCACGAAGACCGCGCGGCAGAGATGCTGGCAGAGGCGCTGCTGCCCGACGCCGCAGCCCTGGGTCTGCGGATATCCGGTGCCGGGGCAGGGCGGGTCAACCTTCATGCGCTTGGCCCCGGTTTGATCCGAGTGGATGCCGAACGGATCAACGCGCTGAATGCGGTCGATCCGATGATCACGCTGGCGACCGTGCCCGATTATCACCGTGCAGATGCGGGCGGCATGGTGGCCACGGCCAAGATCATCTCCTACGCGGTGGAGGAGGCCGCGCTTGCAGCCGCCACCTGCGACGTGGCCGGGGCGATCCGTCTGATCCCACCTCAGCTGCGCCGCGCCACCTTGATCGAAACCCGCACCAGCGCGGAGACTCCGCCAGACAAGGGGCGCGCCGCGATGATCGGGCGGCTTGACCGGTTCGGCATGTCGATGGCCCCCCGGCAGGTGGTGGCGCACCGCGAGGCAGAGCTGGCGACCGCCCTGCAATCGGTTGGTGCAGACAGCGATCTGATCCTGATCCTCACCGGGTCGGCTACCTCGGATCCGTTAGATGTGGCCCCTTCTGCGCTTCGGGCGGCTGGCGGTGAGGTCGCCCGTTTTGGCATGCCGGTGGATCCGGGCAATCTGTTGTTTCTGGGTGATCTGGCAGGGCGTCCGGTGCTGGGCTTGCCGGGCTGTGCGCGCTCGCCTGCCTTGAACGGCGCCGATTGGGTGCTGGAACGGCTGGTCTGCGGGATCGATGTGAGCAGCGCTGATATCGCCGCGATGGGGGTTGGTGGCCTCCTCAAAGAAATCCCCACACGGCCCCGCCCACGCCGCAGCGACGTCTGAGCGAGGTCTGGCAGCGCCCTGCGACTTTAGTCCAAGCCCTGCGAATAATGCTTCGCGCCGGCTGTTGCGCCGTGCTTAACTTCTGCCAGCGAGTTTACGCGAGCCAAGGGAGGAGTTGATGGTGAAAGTCACAATGACCGTAAACGGTCGGACTGCCAGCGGAGAGGTCGAGGGGCGCACGTTGCTGTCCGGTTTCCTGCGAGAGGAATTGGGCCTGACCGGCACCCATGTCGGCTGCGACACCAGCCAATGCGGCGCCTGTGTTGTGCATGTCGATGGCAAGGCGATGAAATCCTGCACCATGCTGGCGGCAGAGGCTGACGGCGCAGAAGTTGCCACGATCGAGGGGCAAGCCGCCCCGGATGGTACCTTGAACACAATCCAGCAGGCGTTTCAGGATCATCACGGGCTGCAATGCGGCTTCTGCACGCCGGGCATGGTGATGTCTGCGGCAGCGCTGTTGAAAGACAACCCAAAGCCCAGCGAACAGGAAATTCGCGAATACCTTGAGGGCAACCTGTGCCGCTGCACCGGCTACCACAATATCGTCAAGGCGATCATGGCGGCTTCGGGTCAGGACGTCTCTGCCGTCGCGGCAGAATAGCGCCAGCCCCCCCAGACCCCGCCTCAATGGGAGCCACAGCACCGTGGCCGGGAAGACAGGCGGGCACGGAGGTCGCACAGGCGGCCCAGTTCAGAACCAAAGCATGACCAAGAGGTCTGCCGCGTGCAGACCGTCCAGGGAGGAGATTTGGACAATGCCAAAGGATAGCGGCATCGGCGCCAGCCCAAAACGGCGCGAAGACGTGCGGTTCCTGACCGGAACCGGCAATTACACAGATGACATTAACCTGAACGGCCAGGCCTATGTGCATTTCCTGCGCTCGGATGTGGCCCATGGTCGGCTGACCTCAGTCGACACCGCTGATGCCGCCGCCATGCCCGGCGTGGTGCGGATCTTTACCGGTGCGGATTTTGAAGGTGTCGGCGGGCTGCCCTGCGGCTGGCAGGTGACCGACCGTCACGGTGAGGTGATGCAGGAGCTAAGCCCATCCGGTGCTCGCTCAGGGCAAGGTGCGCCATGTCGGCGATCCCATCGCTGCCGTTGTCGCTGAAACGGCCGAGCAGGCGCGCGATGCCGCGGAGGCCATCGCCGTTGAGATCGAGGACCTGCCTGCGGTCATCAACATGAAAGAAGCGGTCAAGGATGGCGCCACAAAGGTGCATGACGACCTGACCTCAAACCTCTGCTATGACTGGGGATTTGTAGAAGAAAACCGCGATGCCGTGGACAAGGCCATCAAGGATGCGGCCCATGTCACCACGCTGGAACTGGTCAACAACCGTCTGGTCGCAAACCCGATGGAGCCGCGCGTGGCGGTGGGGGATTTCAACCGCGCCACTGGCGACAGCACGCTTTATACCACCTCGCAGAACCCACATGTGATCCGCCTTCTGATGGGCGCCTTTGTGCTGGGCATCCCGGAGCACAAACTGCGTGTTGTGGCCCCGGATGTGGGGGGCGGTTTTGGCTCCAAGATCTTCCACTACGCCGAAGAGGCCTTCTGCACCTTTGCTGCCAAGGCCCTCAATCGGGCGGTGAAATGGACCTCCTCCCGGTCGGAGGCGTTTATGTCTGACGCCCATGGCCGCGATCATGTGACCAAGATCGAACTGGCGCTGGACGCGGACAACAACTTCACCGCGCTGCGCACGGAAACCTATGCAAATATGGGCGCGTATCTGTCGACCTTTGCGCCCTCGGTCCCGACCTGGCTGCATGGCACGCTGATGGCTAAGCAATTACAAAACGCCGCTGATCTATGTGAACGTGAAGGCGGTGTTCACCAATACCGTTGCTGTTGATGCCTATCGTGGCGCTGGTATAGCCGGAGGCGACCTATCAGCTGGAGCGGGTCATTGATAAGGCCGCGCGCGAGCTGGGCGTGGATCCGATTGCGCTGCGCCGACAGAACTTTATCACCGAGTTCCCCTATGCCACGCCGGTTGCGGTGGAATATGACACCGGTGACTATGTGGCGACCATGGACAAGCTGGAAGAGATCGCCGATCTCAGCGGCTTTGATGCGCGCCGCGCCGCCAGCGAGGCCAAGGGCAAGCTGCGCGGGCTTGGCGTCAACTGCTATATCGAGGCTTGCGGCATCGCGCCGTCGAACCTCGTGGGGCAGCTGGGGGCCCGTGCTGGTCTCTATGAAAGTGCGACGGTGCGGGTGAATGCCACTGGCGGTATCGTCGTCATGACCGGCAGTCACAGCCATGGGCAGGGGCATGAGACGTCCTTCCCGCAGGTGATCGCCGATATGATCGGCATCCCGGAGGATATGGTCGAAATCGAACATGGCGATACCGACAAGGCACCGATGGGCATGGGCACCTATGGCTCGCGTTCGCTGGCAGTCGGCGGCTCTGCCATGGTGCGCGCCACCGAGAAGATCATCGCCAAGGCGAAGAAGATCGCAGCCCATATCCTGGAGGCCTCCGATGCGGATATCGAGCTGAAGGACGGCCAGTTCACTGTTGCTCGGCACAGATAAATCGCTGGCCTGGGGTGATGTGACCCTTGCGGCCTATGTGCCGCATAATTACCCGTTGGAGGATATCGAACCGGGGCTGGAGGAGACTGCGTTTTACGACCCGGCGAATTTCACCTACCCGTCAGGCGCCTATGCCTGCGAGGTAGAGGTGGATCCCGACACGGGCAAAGTCACCATCGAAAGCTTTGCCGCGGCTGATGACTTTGGCAATATCGTCAACCCGATGATTGTCGACGGCCAGGTCCATGGTGGCATTGGTCAGGGCATCGGTCAGGCGCTCTTGGAGGGGTGCGTCTATGATGACGAGGGGCAGCTGCTGTCGGCGTCCTTCATGGACTACGCCATGCCCCGCGCCGATGATCTGCCGTTCTACAAAGTGGATCATTCCTGCCAGACGCCCTGCACGCATAACCCATTGGGCGTGAAGGGCTGCGGTGAGGCTGGCGCCATTGGCACGCCGCCTGCGGTGGTCAATGCGGTGGTAGATGCGCTGCAATCGGCTGGCAAGGATGTCACCCATATCGACATGCCCCTGAGCCCGGCACGGGTCTGGGCGGCGATGAATGGCTAAGGGTTCATGGGGGCGCTGCCCCCATACCCCCGGAGTATTTTCGGAAAGATGACAGCCGGTCAGCCGGTTTTCGGAAAGGATACGACATGTATGAATTCGAGTTCGAGAAGCCCTCGACCATCGCGGATGCGGTGAAGGCCCTGGGCGCGGAGGACGCGCAGGCGCTTGGTGGGGGGCAGACCCTGATCCCGACGCTGAAACAGCGTCTGGCGATGCCCAGCACCTTGGTGAGCCTCAGCGGCATTGCCGAGATGCGGGGCGTCTGCCCGGATGTCGACGGGCTGGCCATTGGCGGCGCCACCACCCACGGCGAGGTCGAAGCCGCCACCGCTGACAGCTACCCCGCCCTGTCGGCGCTGGCGGGGCAGATCGGCGATCCTGCGGTGCGCAACCGGGGCACCATTGGCGGCTCGCTCGCCAATAACGACCCGTCAGCCTGCTACCCGGCGGCAGCACTCGCCAGCGGTGCCACCATCGTGACCAACAGACGCGAAATTACAGCGGATGATTATTTTCAGGGGTTGTTCACCACCGCGCTGGAGGAGGGGGAGATCATCACCAATATCCGCCTGCCGGTGCCACAGGCGGCGCATTACGAGAAATTCGTTCAGCCGGCCTCGCGCTTTGCCCTTGTTGGGGTGTTCGTTGCGCGCTTTGCAGACAGTGTGCGTGTGGCCGTGACCGGCGCTTCCGAGGAAGGTGTCTTCCGCTGGAGCGCGGCAGAGGCGGCGCTATCGGCGAATTTCTCCCCCGATGCCATTGAGGGCCTCAGTGTGGATCCGGATGGGATGATCGGCGATCTGCATGGCACCAAGGCCTACCGGGCGCATCTGGTTGGGGTGATCACCAAACGGGCGGTGGCTGCTGCGGGATAACCCCGCCATTTTGGAACAAGAACCAGCCCCGGCGCCGCGCCGGGGCTGGTTCTTTTATCTGGAGGGGTCAGGCGCGCAGATAGCCTGACATCGTGTCGAGCAATGTCTGTGTGCGCCCCGAGAGGTTGCGGATTTCCGACGCGATCACTGCAAACCCTTTGCCCTGATCGCCAATGCGCGCCGCCTCGATCGAGGCATTGAAGGCAATCAGCTGAATATGACGGCCCACGGTTTCTGCGTTCTCAATGGCATCACGCATCCCCTCGTCGCGGGCGCTGTCGCGGGATTTCTGTGCCTCAAACATATTCTTGGTCATGTCGATCAGGAACTGCGACACAATTGGTTCGACCTTGTAGAGCGCCTGCGCGGTGAGCGACGGCATCTCGCGCACGCGCTCCAGGATCTGGCCATCAGATTGTGTGCTCAGCACCTCGGCGAAAGGGGCCAGCGCATCAATGGATTTCTTGCGCTGGCTGCCAAGATCAGCTCAGCAATTCATATTCACTTTCCGCCAGCAATTTATCGAGCCCGGCAGTCAGCATCTCATAAGCGGCCCTGATCCGGTGTACCGACTGATCCAGCAGCTCCTTCATGGTGTCTGGGGCGTGCTGGCTGTCTTCATTGGCCAGAACCACCAGCGCCAGAGAGGCGGCACGGCAGGGGGCGATGGCCATGAAGGCACTGTTTTGGACGTCGCTGAGAGGCTTCAAGGGAGGCTCCATATTTGCGGTTGTTTTTTGTCGGAAGCGACCGAACTCCCTTCAGGAGCTAAGGGGGGAGCGTAAAGAAAACGTGAGTATTGAATGCACCAAACACAATTCCGGAGGAAATCTCCCCATGGGCGACGCAGGCACAAAAAAACCCCGCACCGGAGGGGGCGGGGTTTTGCATAACAGATGTTGCGGCAGGGATTATTTCTGCGGCAGCGGGCCGATCATCATGATCATCTGACGGCCTTCCATCTTGGGCATGTTTTCGACTTTGCCCAGTTCCTTGATATCCTCTGCAACACGCAGCAGCAGCTCACGGCCCAGGTTCTGGTGGGCCATTTCGCGGCCACGGAACCGCAGGGTGATCTTCACCTTGTCGCCGTTTTCCAGGAACTTGTACACGTTGCGCATTTTCACGTCGTAGTCATGGGTGTCCGTGTTGGGACGGAACTTGACCTCTTTGACCTCGATGATCTTCTGCTTCTTGCGTGCTTCGCTTTCCCGCTTTTGCTGTTCATATTTGAACTTGCCGTAATCCATGATCTTGCACACGGGCGGGGTGGCGTTGGGCGAAATCTCGACCAGATCGAGACCGGCCTCTTCTGCCATCTGCATCGCCTTGGCGGGGTGAACCACGCCGACGTTTTCTCCTTCGGCGCCAATCAGGCGAATTTCAGGAGCACGGATTTTTTCGTTGGTGCGCGGGCCGGTGTCGCGTTGCGGCGGCGCATTATGGGGTCTGCGGGCTATGACGTCTATCCTTCTGTCACTTCGGAAAAGTGCCCGGAAAATAACGGTCCCGGGCCTGCGATTCAAGTCAATTGCGGGTATGACCGCGCATATCGCGGTTTTCAAGGTTTGTTTGCACCTCAGAGCGTCAGCAAAGGGTTAATTCTGCGCTGCGCTGATCTTGGCAGACCGGCAATGCCAGACTGGCAGGGTTTGGCCGATGCGGCGGTTCGGCGTTTATTCCCCTTGTAGTTTCAGGCCCCTAAGCCCAAGTGCTATGCCGCAAGCTGCGCCCATGTGCGTAGCATTTGGAGAGAGAAGGAGATCTATCATGAAACCGATCGTCATTGGCCTGGGTGTGGGAGCCGTCGCATTGGGCGGATATTTCTACGTCTCCTCCATGGAGACCAGCGAGCTCGGCGCCGGAAACCGTTATCGTGACGCCAGAAGCTGAGACCGCCGCAGAGGAGACGGCCGCCTCCGCTGGCGAGGTTGCCGCAGAGGTGGAGAGCGATATCGCCACCGCGGCTGAAGAAGCCGAAAGCGCAATCGAAAGCTCCGTTGAGGCCGCGACAGATGCGGTGAATGATGCCGCGGCCGCCGTGAGCGAGACGGCCGAGGAAACCGTGAACGAAATTGCCGAGGGGCTGACCGACAGTGCCAACCAGCTGCAGGACAGCGCAGCGGCTGCGGTTGACGAGGCCAACGAGGGTGCAGCGGCGCTGAGTGAGGAGGCCACCGCGACAGCGGAGGCGGCTGGCGATGCTGTTGCGGATACCGCAGCTGCGGCAGAGGATGCGGCAGAAGGCGCCGCGGATGAGGTTGCAGAGACCGCCAATGACGCTGCGGAGACCGTGAGCGAGACAGCTGAGGCCGCGACAGACGGTGTGGCGGACGCTGCCGGTGACGCCACCGCCGCCGCAGAAGAGGGCACCGAGGCCGCCAAGGATGCGCTGCTGACACCGGAAGGTTTCAACTACGACAAGGTGATCACGATGATCGAGGAGTCCTCAATCGAGGCGACGCAGAAGGCGCTGCTGATCACCACCTTGGGCCAGGCCCGCGACAACCCGGCACTGCTGGAAGCGACGCTGAAACGCATCAAGGACGCGCTGCCGCAATAAGCGGACAGAGACAGCTCTCAAACACCAAGGCCCCCGTCAGAGAGTGACGGGGGCCTTTCTTTTCCGCCGACAGCGCTGGCGTTTAGTGGGCCATCATTCCGGCTGCAATCTCCGCGCCGCTTAATTCGACAGGGAAATAGGTCGGCCAGTTGGTCACCTCAGTCAGCAGTTCCGCGCGGTCATCGCCCCAATACAGGTGATAATGATCGACTTTGGTTGGCACGATTTCATGGTCGCTGAACTGAATGAACTGAGGTGCTGCCGCGTCTCCGCCTGACTTTTCAAAAATGAAGCGGACCCCCTGATTGCCTGATGCGTAGGTCAGGATTTCATATCCGTCATTGGTGTACTGGCCCTGCACAGGCTGGCCATCGCGGAAGAATGTGACGCTGGAGCCGTCAATCAAAATGCGCTCCACATCCGTTTTGTAGCCAGCCTCGTAATACGCGCGATAGTCTTCGGCGGACTTCTTCCCGCTCTCTGCTTTGTGCGCCATCACCGGATCCAGAGTGCCGTCTTGCAGAAACGGATAGACCGATTGCCAGTCGGCCTCCCAGTCAGAGAGGTCACGGGGCTGGATCTCTGCTTCGTTGATCAGGACAGGCTCTTTGGCCTGATGGCTGTGATTGTGGGTCGAGGTGGAGCTGGTCGCGGTTTGGGCCGGTGCCTGCGTGGACAGGGCAACCAGCGCGGCCACGGCAAGGAGGTCAGGTCGTTTGAGGATTGTACGTAGCATTTACGTCTCCAGCGGTTTTTGAATGAGTGAATGTAATGTTACAACATAACAATTGCCGTTTAAGCTGAAAGCCGATGTTTGGCAAGGCCCGCGAAAGCATCAGAGCGCGGCATGGCATGATCGGCATTTTACCGCCTGCCGCAGCGTCGTTTCTGCCGCGCAGCCAAACGTCGCGCCGAGGGCCGGAACGGGTAAGATGGCGCCCAGCAGGTTTCGCTTGTCAGCGGGGGAGAGTTACCGGCCCTGCCGTCAATCGCTTGGCCAGCAGCAAACTCAGCACCGTCGCCATAAGCAGGAACACGGCGCCGACACCCCATGCGACAGGCGTGGAATAGACATCGGCCACGGCTCCGGCCAGCACCAGTCCCAATGCCGCCCCCAGTTGCTGTATGAGAGATCGCAAGGACAGCATCGTGGATCTCTGCCGATCGTCCACGCAGCGATGCAGGATGCTACTAGCAGGCGTCTCGCTTGCTCCAAGAAGGATGGAGAACAGAAGGAAGACACCGACAAATCCCACGATATCGCCCTGCATCGCCAGCGCCAGCTGAACACCGGCAAGACAGGAAAAAAGCACCGCAAGCGTGACCGCATGGCGACGCCGGAAGAGACGGCTGATATAGGGTGACAGCGCCGCACCAAACGCGATTGCAAAAAAGTAACCCGCGGTCAGGGTGCCAATGGCGGTGTTGGCGTAGCGCTCGTCCAGCATGGGTTTTGCGTAGGTCGGCCAGATCACCTCAACCGGATTGGTGGCCATCAGGAACAAGGCCAGTGCTGCCAGAAGCATGGAAAGTGTCGGGTGTTTCAAGGCAAGCGCGCCCGCCTGTGCGATCACGGGCGGGACGCTGGTGACCCCTTGTCTCAACGCGCGGGCATTCAACGGGCGTGGCTCTTCGGTGATGGCAAACATCGTGTAGATCAACACTGCGATCATCACAGCAAAGCTTGCCACATAGGACACATCATAGATGCTGACCCCATACCTCAGCGCGGTCATGCCAAACAGATCTGGGAGCAAACCTCCCAAAATTGCACCAAAGGCGAGGCCCATGGCATTGGCCCCTTGCGCCTTTGCAAGAGCGGGCTGAACATCCACATTTGGCGCCGCGGTCCTGAATGTCTCAACAAACCAGGCATCAAGCGTGCCTGACCGCAGGGCACGCCCGAACCCGATGCAGGCGAAGGAGAGAGCCAGGACAGTGAAATCACTCGACGACAGAAACAGCACGAGCGAAATCAGACTGGCGATGACCGCTGCCAGAAAGACCGGTTTGCGGCCAATGTTGTCGGCCAGACCGCCAAACGGCAATTCCATCGCCATCGTCGTGAGCGAGTAGACCCCGAAGAGCAGCGAAATCTGCAACAGATCCATGCCCCGGTCCGTCAGCGCAAGCGCGACGACGGCCACAGTCAGACCCATGGCAAACCGGTCCAGAAACTGGTGGATCTGAAACACCCGGATGTGCCGTTGTGCGGTGCCGGTCAAGGTTTTGAAAGAGAACTCAATTTCCGTTGCCATGGCGCTACCATGTGCCTTTGCACCTCCCTGCGCAATAGCGGGACCGTAGGAGGGGCGATTGAACAGGCATAGAGCCAATCACGCGCGCAGTTGCAGCGAAGGGGCCATGTTCCGCGCTGCAACCAGAACAGGTCATGACGCCTGATCCAGTCGGCCCAAATAAAAAGCCCCCATCAGAATATGACGGGGGCTTTTTGTCACTTGAAGAGCATAGGACGACCTGGGATCAGTCCAGAAACGCCTTTTCCACCACGAAATGCGCGGGCTTGGAATTGGCGCCTTCTTCCAGACCATAGGTGTTTTCAAACAGATCCTTGAGCTCCAGGTTGAAGGCCAGGTTGCCGCAGATCATCGCGCGGTCGCTTTCGGGGTTCAGCGGCGGCACGCCAAGATCGGCAAATGCCTCGCCGGAGCGCATCAGGTCGGTGATGCGGCCCATCTTGGCGCTCTCTTCACGGGTGGTGGTCGGGTAGTACTTGATCTTCTTCCAGAAGCCTTCGCCGATCACCTCGTTCAGGAGTTCGTCGTCCTTCAGGCTCTCGATCAGCTCACGACCATAGGTCAGCTCACCGGCTTCGCGGCAGGTGTGGGTGATGATCACCTCGTCGAATTTCTCATAGGTTTCCGGCTCGCGCAGCAGGCTCGCAAAGGGCGCAAAGCCGGTGCCGGTGGCAAAGAACCAGATGCGTTTGCCGGGGACCAGCGCGTCATGCACCAGCGTGCCGACCGGCTTGGGGCGCAGGATGATTTCGTCGCCGGGCTGGATGTGCTGCAGGCGCGAGGTCAGCGGGCCGTCCTCGACCTTGATCGAATAAAACTCCATTTCCTCATCCCAGCTGGGCGAGGCGATGGAATAGGCGCGCAGCAAGGGCTTCACCTTGCCGGTCTTGGGGTCGGGATCGTTCATCAGACCGATCATCACAAACTCGCCTGAGCGGAAGCGCAGGGAGGCAGGCCGCGTGCAGCGGAAGGAAAACAGCCGGTCGGTCCAGTGCTTGACCTCGGTCACGGTCTGGGCGTCGGGCAGGGCGGGCACGGCCTTGGCCGGTTTCGGGTCGGTTGCAGTGTCGGTCACAGCTTCGGTCACGGGTGTCATCTCGTTCATCGGATCCATTACCGGAGGAATATCCGGCACCTCTGATTAATCTTTGATACAGGTCAGGAAAACCCCTGTTTTCAGAAACCGGCTCCGCGCAGGGCGCAACGGAACCGGGTCTGAGGGGGGATTTCCAGAGAAGCGGAGGCTGGCTGGCTTAGCGTGCGGCGGTGCCACGCAGGCGGGCCTGGTAATCATGCGCCTGCCAATTGGCACGGGCAAGCCATTGCTCCTGCGGCTGACGCGCGGCGAGATCCTCGCTGATCTCGACCTCGTCAAAGCCGGAGCGGCGCGCCATCGCATATTGATCCGCCAGCACATGGCCATAGGCCCGCAAGCGCCCGGTGTAGCCCGCCAGCCGCAGCCGCCGCGCCAGGGTAAAGCCCCGGCCATCGGCAAAGCTGGGGAAATGAATACGGATCATCTCCAGCCCCGGCAATTGGTTGGACAGGGCCGCCGGATCGGCATCCGGCTGCATCTCAATGGCGGTGTCGCTGTCAAAGCCCGCCGTCCAGCTGTCGGGGCCAAAGCCCGCATCGGTCACAATCACACTCATCTGTCAGGCTCCTGTGCGAATGAATTTGCCATCCACCACGTGGATGCCGCATTCTTCCTTGTCTTGGTTGCGCCAGCGTCCGGCCCGCGGATCTTCGCCTTCCTTAACGGGCGAGGTGCAGGGGGCGCAGCCGATTGAGGGGTAGCCCTTGGCCACCAGCGGGTGACGGGGCAATCTGTTTTCATCCATATAGGCGCGCACGTCCTGCGGCGCCCAATGGGCCAGCGGGTTGATCTTCAGCCGACCGGTGGGGCCAGTGGCGGTCTCTTCCACCTCGAAGAAGTCCAAAGCCGCGCGCGATCCGGCCTGAAACCGTTTGCGCCCGGTGATCCAGCCATCAAACCCCGCCAGCGCCTTTTGCAGCGGCGCGGTCTTGCGCAGGGCGCAGCAGGCGTCGGTATCCGAGAAGCGCAGCGCGCCATAGGGGTCTTTCTCGGCGATGTCGGCGGCGCGGATCACCTGCACATTGCGCAGGCCCAGCCGCTCGCTCACCTCCTGCTGATAGACCAGCGTTTCGGTGAACAATAACTCGGTGTCGACAAAGACCACTGGCGTCATCGGATCAATCACCGCCGCCATATGCAGCAGCACAACGGATTCCGCGCCAAAGCTGGAGACCAGCGCGATATGGCCCGCATCCTTGAGTGCGCCCTCCATCACGGAGGTGGCAGAGTGGTGGCGGAAGCGCGCATTGAGCGCATCCACCTGTGTTGCCAGTGCCTCAAGATGCGCACTGCTCGGGCCTTGGCGTGTGTCAGTCGGTAGTGCCGCTGCATTGACCATGGTGCTAAGCAACCTTTTTCTGGGCCTCGGGGTAAAGCGCGGCCTTGAACGGATCCATGCCGACGCGACGATAGGTCTGGAGGAAGGTTTCCTCGGCGCTGTCGCGCAGAGAGAGATAGGCGGTGATCAGGCGTTCCACCGCAGGCACGATTTCATCATAGGCAAAACCGGGTCCGGTACGGGTGCCAATCGCGGCGGTCTCAGTCGCGTCGCCGCCCAGGGTGATTTGGTAGTTTTCCACCCCAGCCCGGTCGAGGCCAAGAATGCCGATGTGACCAACGTGGTGGTGCCCACAGGCGTTGATGCAGCCCGAGATTTTGATCTGGAGATGGCCCACGTCATGTTCCAGCTTCAGCTCATCAAAACGGCTGGCGATTTCCTGCGCCACCGGGATCGACCGGGCGGTGGCCAGCGCGCAGTAATCCATGCCGGGGCAGGCGATGATATCGGAGATCAATCCGACATTGGCGGTGGCCAGCCCGTGCTCTTTCAGCTTGGCATGCAGCGCGGGCAGGTCCGATTTGTGGACATGGGGCAGGATCACGTTCTGCTCATGGCTGATGCGCAGCTCGTTATAGCCGAATTCTTCAGCCAGGTCCGCCATCCCGCGCATCTGCGCGGCGGTGGCATCGCCCGGCGTCTGGCCATGCGCCTTGATCGAGATGGTGACGATGGCGTGGTTGTCATCGCGGTGCGCCGCCAGATTGGTATCCGCCCAGGAGCGGAACACCGGATCCGCTTCATAGGCGGCCAGATAAGTCTCCACATTGCCACCGCGCAGCTGGGGCGGGGTGAAATGCGCCTTGATCTCCTCCAAGAGCTGCTGATCGGTACCGTCAAAGGCTTTGCGGCGCTCTTCAAACCGCTCCTCCACCATCTCGCGGATGGTGTCGATGCCGTTTTCCAGCACGGTGATCTTGATGCGGGCCTTGTATTTGTTGTCGCGCCGACCCAGCAGGTTATAGACCGCCAGAACCGACTCCAGATAGGGCAGAAGATCCGCCTGCGGGAGGTAATCGCGGATCACCTTGCCGATGAGCGGCGTGCGGCCAAGGCCACCGCCCACGATCACCTCAAACCCTGCCAGACCGTCGCGCTCAACCATGCGCAGGCCGATGTCATGGGCCTTGGTGACCGCGCGGTCGGTGGAGCTGCCGGTGATGGCGATCTTGAATTTGCGGCCCAGGAACTGGAACTCCGGGTGATCGGTGGACCACTGGCGGATCAGCTCGGCATAGGGGCGGGGGTCGGTCAGCTCATCCTTGGCGGCGGCGGCAAAATGATCCGAGGTCACATTGCGGATGGTGTTGCCGGAGGTCTGGATCGCGTGCAGACCAACCTCAGCCAGCGCGTCCAGCATATCAGGCACGTCGCGCAGCTTGGGCCAGTTGTACTGGATGTTCTGACGGGTGGTGAAATGGCCATAGCCCTTGTCCCACTTCTCCGCCAGCAGCGCCAGGGTGCGCATCTGGTCAGAGTTCAGCGTGCCATAGGGGATCGCCACCCGCAGCATATAGGCGTGCAGCTGTAGATAAAGGCCGTTCATCAGGCGCAGCGGCTTGAACTCATCCTCGGTGAGAGAGCCGTCAATGCGGCGCTCGACCTGGGCACGGAACTGGGCGTTGCGTTCGGCCAGAAAGGCGGTGTCGAAGTCGTTGTATTTATACATTTGCTGCGGCCTCCTGTTTGCCGTGGCGATAGTTGGATGGGCCGGTGCGGCGGAAGTCTTCGCGGAAATGCGTCGGCTCGGGGCCGTTGTCGCCGGATTTCGCATCGGTGAGGTAGATGCCGACCACCCGCAGGGCGTCTTTCTCCGCTTCCAGAAGCCGCAGCTGCGCCTCGGCCTCATCCTCGATCAGCTCAGCCTCCTGCAGCTCACGGCTCCAGCTGTTGGTGTCGGTGAAATAGATCACGTCACCCTCAAGCAGGTCGTTGGCGGTTATGATTTTCGGGGTAAAGGGACGGGGCATCAGGCAAGCTCCAGTTTCAAATCTGTCAGGGCCTGGGCGCTGGCGCGCGGGGCAAGGCCAAGGAATGTCAGCGCCGGGCCGGTCAGTTCGGCGGCGGCAAGATCGGTGGGCAGACGCTCCAGCGTGGTTTCAATCACCCGCTGATTGGCGCGTGAGGCGTTTTCGACAATGGTCATCTGTGTGGCGCGATCAGCGCCGTGCATGATCAGGCGGCCCTGCACGAAACGCGCGGATTTCTTGCCCATGTAGATGGCGGCCACCTCACCCGGACGGGCCAGCGCAGCCCAGTCGTGATCGGCAAAGCCTTTCATGTCGTGGCCGGTCAGAAATCGCACCGAAGCATTGCGCCCGCGCTGCGTCAGGCTCTGGCCGATGGAGGCGACGGCAGCTGAGGCCGCAGTAATACCCGGCAGGATCTGATAGGCGATCCCGGCAGCCTCGCAGGCGGTGAGTTCCTCATCGAGACGGCCATAGACGGTGGGGTCGCCGGATTTCAGGCGCAGGACTTTTTTGCCCATACGGGCATGGGCCACCATGCGGGTGCAGATCTCTTCCTGGCTGACCTGCGGGCCAAAGCCCTCCTTGCCGACGTCTTCCAGCTGGGCCTGCGGGCCCGCCAGTGCCATGATCTCATCGCTGACCAGCCGGTCAAAGAGGATCACATCCGCCTGCAACAATGCGCGCGCCACCTTCAGGGTCAGAAGATCAGGGTCCCCGGGGCCAGAGCCTGCAAAGGCAACCTCACCCGCCACCAGCGCTGAGGAGACAGGACCACAGATGTTGCCCCGCATCGGGTGCGGTGCATGGGGTGTGGTTGGGGCTGGACCGGTCATCTGGGGCCTCATCTGGTTTGTTTGACTTACCCTTGAATATAGGAAATATTCCCCCTTATCCGCTATATGGCGCGGCAAATAAGGAAGATTGTTCCAGCTGGTGTCAGATGCAGGCGGGTTGATCCCCAAACAAGGAGAAAACAGGGATGACAGTGCGGATCGACGGCACGGACCGGAAAATTCTGGCGGAGCTGCAACGCGATGCAGGCCAGTCGCTGGACGAAATCGCCCGCCGTGTGGGCAGTTCCAAGACCCCGGTCTGGAATCGCATTCGCAAGCTGCGCGAGGGAGGTGTCATTGGCTAGGCAGACCATGGTGCTGGATGCTGAGGCGCTGGGGTTTGAGGCCTGTTTTTTCGTCTTGATCCGCACCTCGGCCCATGAGGCGGAGTGGCAGGCCAAGTTTCTGAAGGCGTTGCAGGACCGCCCGGAGGTGCAGGAGGCGCATCGGCTGGCGGGGGATATCGATTATATCCTCAAGGTGCGGGTGAAGAACGCGCGGGCCTATGACAATTTCTATCAGGCGCTGATTTCTGAGGTGCGGGTGCATAATGTGACAGCCCTGCTGTCGATGGAGGAGATCAAATCCACCACCCTGCTGCCGCTTGAGGCCATCGCTGAGGACTAGGCACGCGGTGGTCTGGTGCTGCCAAAGGAAAGGGGGCGCTGCCCCCTTTTTTGTGACCTGTCCCTGTGGCACAGGTCACATCCCCCGGAGTATTTTGGGAAAGGTGACGGGACGGCGGTCTGCGCTTGCGCGATGGGTGGACGTCTGGGAGAACGGGGGCGTTTGATGATCGGGTTTGCGCATGTCGTTATCGTCTGAGCCGTCTGAACAGTCTGAGGGGCGGCGTCCGGTGATGGCGCGCCTGATGTTTCTGCTGCTGTTGTTCTGCGGCACGCTCTGCACCGCGATGATAGTGCCTTTCATGAGCTATTTCCTGGTCGAGGGGCTGGGGCATCAGCCTTGGATCATCAGTGTTTATGCAGCGATGGCCATCAGCCTGACGCTGGTTGCCAACCGGCAGTTTGCCCGGCGCATTGATGCGGGCGCGCGGGTGTTTCCGCTGGTCGGACTGGCGGCGGCGGGGTTTGTGTTTGCCGCCGGATCGCTGGCGCTGATGCCGACGCTCTGGGTGGTGCTGAGTGCTGGGGTGCTGGGGTTCGGGATCAGCTCCAGCGCGGTTTCGACCATGTTCAGCCTCGGCGGCAGTATCGCTGAGCGGCAGGCGATGGACCGGGTGCGGTTCAATGCGCATATGCGGGCCACCACCTCCACCGCCTGGATGGTTGGGCCTGCGCTCACATTTGTGATTGCGGATGGCTTTGGGCTGCGGGCGGTGTTTGGCGCCGGGCTGCTGGCAGCTGCGGCCTGGATTGCGCTGTGGTGGACCAGCCTGCCTCGCGATATCACGGCGCGCGCGGGGGGACAGGCCGCGACAGCTGAGGCGGAGGCTGTGCCGGGACAATTGGCCCGGCTGCCGCGCGAGGTCTGGCTGGCGGTGGGGTTTGTCTTCTGCCTCTCCACTGCGCATTCGCTGACGTTTTCCGCCTTGCCGGTGTTCTATGTGCAGGAGGTGGGCTTGCCTGGTTCTGCGCCCGGATTTGCCTTCAGCGTGAAGACATTTGTTGAGGTCTTTGCCATCTTCTCAACCCCGTGGGTGATTGCCCACATTGGCATGTGGCGGGCACTTCTGGCGGTCACCGGCCTTGCTATTGTGACGATCCAGCTGCTGGCGATGGTGCAGAGTTTTGGCCAGATGCTGGCGGCAGCGGCGCTGGAGGGGCTGTACTACGGGTTCTATGCAAGCCTCGGCATCAGCTATGTGCAGTCCTTTGCCAAGGCGATGCTGGCGCGGGCGACCGCGCTGTATTGGAATGCGCTGATGGTGAGCGGGGTCATGGCTTAGCCCTGCTGTGGGGCTGATCGCGCAGGCCTATGATTTTCAGACGGTGATCCGCAGCGCGTCGGTGATGGCCGTGGTGGCGGGGGCGGTACTGATGGCCGGGCGACCTCCCAGGCGCCAGCCTGTCTGAGCCATGGTAGGGGGCGGGCCGGGGTGGCCCGCCGCAGGGGGCCTTAGACCGTGACCATGAGACGGGTCAGCCCGTGGAAATGGTAGGTGTTGTTGTATTCGGGCGCGGCGGCCAGTTTCAGGTCCGGGCAGCGTTCAAACAGGATCGGCAGCGCGATCTGCATTTCCATCCGCGCCAGCGGCGCGCCGACGCAGAAGTGCAGGCCCGCCCCAAAGGAGGTGTTCACTTTGGCTGGGCGCGTGGGATCGAAGCGTTCGGGATCCTCCAGCATTTCTGGGTCGCGGTTGGCAGCGGCCAGCAGCAGTGCCACCTCATCGCCGCGCTGGAAGGTATGACCGAACAGCTCAATCTCCTCGTAGGCGTAGCGGGTGAACATATGCAGCGGCGGGTCGTAGCGCAGGATTTCCTCCACCAGACCGTCGATGCCATCAGGGGCAAGCCAGCTTTGGTCCCAGCCCTGTTGCAGCATGGTTTTCACGCCATTGCCCAGCGAATGCACCGTGGCCTCATGGCTAGGCATTGAGCAACAGGATACAGGTGCCGATCAGCTCATCCGTCGACAGGCTCTCGCCGTCTTCCTCGGCTTGAATGAGGCGGGTGATTAGATCCTCGCCTGGGGTCTTGCGGCGTTCGTCCACATAGGTTGTCAGGAAGTCGATGAAGTCCTGGCTGGCGCGGGCGGCGGCATGTTCTGTCTCAACCGTTTTGGAGGCCTGATACATCGCCACCATCTTGTGCGACCAGTCCAAGAGCTGCGGCGCCATCGCCGTGGGCACGCCCAAGAGGCGACAAATCGCGATCACCGGCACCTGCGTGCAATAGGTGGTCAGGAGATCAAAGGGCGCATCCGCGGGGAAGGCGTCGATCAACTCATGGCAGAGCGTTTCGAGCCCCGGCGCCAGTGCCTTGATCTCGCGGCTGGTGAAGGCGCGCAACACAAGCCGGCGCAGGCGGGTGTGGCGGGGCGGTTCGGCGTCCAGGAGCGAATGCGCCTCAACCTGCAGGAAGGGGGCGAGATGGGCCGGGCTTTCGCGGGCCATCTCCGGCGGGATTTCGCGGCCAAAACGGCGGTCGCGCAGCAGGGTATGCACAGCGGGGTGCGAAAAGGCCGCAACCATATTGTAGTCCTGCCAATGATGCAGATGTCCCATCGCGCGGGCCTCGGCGTAAAATCCGTAGGGCGATTGGACAAAATCGGGATCGGTGGGGGATTGGGTCAATGTCTTCATCCGCGCAGCTTTTGCCAAGGCGGCTGGTCAATGCAAGGGGTGCTTTGCTACTGTGCGGCCAATGACGCAGTTTCACGCACATCGGTGGATCATTCTGGCGCTTCTTCTGGGGGCGGTGGCAGCTGTTGCGGGCGGTGTCTATCGGTTGGGCTATCGCCAAGCGCTTGATTCTGCTTGCCGAACGCAGCGCGGCGGATCTGGCGCTGGCCTCGGACCGGGTGACAACGCAGTTGCAGGTCTATCAGGAGCTGGCGGTTTTGATGGCCGATCACCCGACGCTGAAGCGTTTGGACCGGGCGGAGGCGCGGGTGGCGGCGCAGGGGCTGTTGCGCGAGGTGGCCGACAAGACAGCGGCGCTGGATGTGTTCTTTGTCGACCGGGCGGGCCGGGTGGTGGTCGCTGCTGAGGGGGTGATGGGGCGCGATGTGACCCAGAGCAGCTATTTCCACCGGGCGATGCAGGGGGCGCTGGGCACTGGCTACGGGGTGCTGCAACCGGATGGGCGGCGCGCCTATATCTATGCGGCACCGGATTTCGATGTGGATGGTCGGGTGCGCGGTGCCTTGGTGGTGGTCGCCGATGTCGAGGATGTGGAGCAGACCTGGCGCGGGTCGCTGCCTGCGGTGTTTTTCACCAATCGCGGCGGCGAGGTGTTCATTGCCAACCGGCGGGAATTGTTGTTCTGGCAGCGCAGCGCGGAAGGACCGGGGCTGTCGCCGCCGGATGGGCGGCAGGTGGCGCTTCGGGCCTGGATGGAGGGTCCGCATGAGATCTGGGATCTGCGCTGGTCGCCCTATCTGCCGGAGCGGGCGCTGCATCAGGCGGTGAACCTGCCGCAGATCGGCATGGTGGGCGAAATTCTGGTCGATGTGGCCCCGGCCCAGCGGCTGGCGGGGCTGCAGGCGGCAGCGATGGCGGCGATTGTGCTGGCGCTTGGGGCGATGCTGGCCCTGGCGCTTGAACAGCCGGCGCACGCTTGCGGAGGCAAATACGGTGCTGGAAAGCCGGGTTGCGGCGCGCACGCGGGCGCTGTCGGCGACCAATATGCGGCTGACCCGCGAGGTGCAGGAACGTCAGGAGGCCGAAGCGGCGCTGAAGCGCGCGCAGCAGGATCTGGTGCAGGCGGGTAAGCTGTCGGCGCTGGGGCAGATGTCGGCGGGGATCAGCCACGAGCTGAACCAGCCGTTGATGGCGATTCAGCAATATGCCGAGAACGGTGAGGCCTTTGTGGCCCGCGGCAAGCCGGAGCGGGCGGGGGAGAACCTTGGCCGGATTGCGCAGATGGCAGGACGGATGGCGCGGATCATTAAGAACCTGCGCGCCTTTGCCCGCAACGAGAGTGAGCCGATGGGACGGGTGGATCTGGGGCAGGTGATTGCCTCGGCGATTGAGCTGACAGAGCCTCGCCTGCGGCAGGATGGCGTGCATCTGCACTGGCAGCCGCCTGCAGAGCCAGTTTTTGCCTGGGGCGGCGAGGTGCGCCTGTCGCAGGTGTTTGTGAACCTGATCAACAATGCCGCAGATGCCATGCTGGAGCAGGAGCAGCGCGAGATACGGATTGCGATTGAGACACGCGAGGGTGAGGCAGGCACGGAGGCAGGCGCGCGGCTTGCGGTGAGTGTGCGCGACATCGGCCCCGGCCTGAAAGAGCCGGAAAAGATCTTTGACCCTTTCTATTCGACCAAGGCGGTCGGCAGTTCCGAGGGGATGGGGCTGGGGCTGTCGATCTCCTACGGGTTGGTACAGAGCTTTGGCGGTCATATCCGGGGGAGAAATACCGGTGATGGCGCAGAGTTCACGGTGGAACTGGATTGTTGGCGCGCGCAGGCGGACGCTGGTCCGCAACAACAGGATGAGGTTGCATGACCAATCGGGTTTTGGTGGTGGATGATGATGCGGCCGTGCGGGCCGCATTGGGCCAGACGCTGGAGCTGGCGGAGTGTGATGCCATCACGGTGGGGTCCTTTGTGGCGGCCAAGGATTTGATCACGCCTGATTTTGACGGGGTGATCCTGTCCGATATGCGGATGCCGGGACGCGATGGGTTTCATCTTTTGCGCTATGTGCGGGAGGTGGACGCTGATCTGCCGGTGATCCTGCTGACTGGCGAGGGGGACATCCCGATGGCGGTGCAGGCAATGGCCGAAGGGGCGTTTGATTTCCTTGAGAAACCCTGCGCCAGCGTGGATCTGATGGCGGTGGTGCGCCGGGCGCTGAAAACGCGGGCGCTGGTGCGGGAAAACCGCGCGCTGAAGTCGCGACTGGAAAGCGGTGACCCGGCGGCGCGGATGATATTTGGCACCTCGCCGCAGATGGAGGAGCTGCGTGCGCGAGCGCGTGCGGTGGCCGCAACCGGGGCAGAGGTGCTGGTGACCGGCGCGCCGGGGGGCGGGATTTCCAAGGTGGCGGAGGTCATTCACCTGATGTCACCGCGCGGGCAGGGCCCGTTTGTGAAACGCCCGGCGGCGGGGCTCAGCCCGGATGGGTTTGCGGATCTGTGCCGCGCGGCGGCGGGTGGATCGCTGTATCTGGATGAAATCGCCGCCCTGCCAAGCGAGACGCAATATGCCATGTTGGAAGCGCTGGAACAGGAGCAGGCGCTGGAGGCGCGGGTTCTGGTCGGCTCAGTCGCGGATCTGGCAGAGGCGGCGGCAGAGGGGCGGTTTCTGGCCGATCTTTTCTACCGGCTTGACGTGATGCGGGTGCGCATTCCGGCGCTGTCCGAACGGCCCGAGGATATTCCCGTGCTGTTCAGCCACTATGTCGCTCAGGCCGCAGAGCAGGCAGGCATTGCGGCGCCGGACATTCCGCAGGACCATCTTGCGGCGCTGATGGCGCAGGATTGGCCCGGCAATGCGCGCTCGCTGATGTCGGCGGCGATGCGGTTTGTGCTGGGGATGCCGGAGGAGGCCGCGCAATCGGCGGAGCTGGGGCTGGCGGAGCAGTTGGCGCAGGTGGAACGGTCCCTGCTCATTGCCGCACTGGGGCGGCAGAACGGCAATGCCTCTGCCGCGGCCAAAGCCCTGAAGCTGCCGCGCAAGACGTTTTATGACAAGCTGGCGCGCTATGGCATCCGGCCCGAAGATTATCGCCGCTGAGGGCGGTCTGATGCCTGTTGTGGTCCGCGTCTTAGGGGAGGGCGCGGGGCAGTAAGGTGGCGGCGCCGCCGGGCGCCCCGCAAGGGGGCAGGGCGGAGGGGGATGGGCACCGGATGTCAGCTTAGCCCCATGTTCGTCGACCTTTTCGTCAACTTCGGTCATTTGAACGCCCGACCTGCGGAGGATATCCGGGGGCGGGCCGATCTCCTGCCGGGGCATGTGCCAGATGCCCCGGATGGGTGGGCTGCGTGTCAGGCGGCCCGAGTGTCGCGACATGCCCAATCTGGCAGATCCGGGTTAACTGAACGCGAGATCACCGTGCGCCGCCTGTGCAACGGCCCAGGTTGGTGTCGGTGTCGGTATCGGCGTCGGAGCCGGTGGCGGGCGGCGGGCTGTGAGTATTTGAGGAAAGGTGACGGGGGTTGATTCCGCCTGAGGAACTATCAGGCGCTAACAGGGTGTGCGGATTTCCGCACAGGCCAACGATCACCCTGTGCGGAAAATCGCACATAAAATCTAACACACCAGCACATAAGATGAATCTCACTGTGTAGTAATTTGTTTTTGAACGATAAATGACGATCATTTTTGATGGGTAACAAAGGCTTGAGCAAGGCCACTTTGCCCATGATGCTGCGTCTGGGGTCTTCGCCTGGGCGGAGGCTATGGAGAAATTCCGGGAGGAAAGACATGAAATTCGTAACTGCTGCTGCCACCGCTGTGGCGCTGACCATGAGTGCCGGGACCGCAATGGCGGCCTGTGATGACGGTGAGATTGTCGTCAAGTTCAGCCATGTGACCAACACCGACAAGCACCCCAAGGGGATTGCGGCCTCGTTGCTGGAAAAGCGCATCAATGAAGAGATGAACGGCACCATGTGTCTGGAGGTCTATCCGAACTCCACGCTGTATAATGACAACAAGGTGCTGGAAGCGATGCTGCAGGGCGACGTGCAGCTGGCCGCGCCCTCGCTGTCGAAATTTGAGAAGTTCACCAAGCAATTCCGCCTGTTCGATCTGCCATTCATGTTCAAGAACATTGATGCGGTCGATGCCTTCCAAGGGTCCGAGAACGGTCAGGCGATGCTGGATTCCATGCAGCGCCGTGGTCTGCAGGGGCTGGCCTACTGGCACAATGGCATGAAGCAGATGTCAGCCAACAAGCCGCTGATCAACCCGTCCGATGCCAATGGTCTGAAATTCCGCGTGCAGTCCTCGGACGTGCTGGTGGCGCAGATGGAAGCGATCGGCGGCAGCCCGCAGAAAATGGCCTTCTCCGAAGTTTACGGCGCGCTGCAGCAGGGCGTTGTGGACGGGCAGGAAAACACCTGGTCCAACATCTACGGCAAGAAGTTCTTTGAGGTGCAGGACGGCGTCACTGAGACCAACCACGGCGCGCTGGACTATCTGGTGGTGACCTCGGTGGATTGGCTCGACAGCCTTGATCCGGCGGTGCGTGAACAGTTCCTGACCATCCTGGGTGAGGTCACTGCGACGCGGAACTCGGAATCCACCAAGGTGAATGGCGAAGCCCGTCAGGCGATCATCGATGCCGGTGGCGTGGTGCGTGAACTGTCACCTGAGCAGCGTGCGGCCTGGGTTGAGGCGATGAAGCCGGTCTGGGAGCAGTTCGCAGGCGACGTGGGTCAGGACATGATCGACGCAGCCCAGGCGATCAACGCGGGCATGTAAGGGCTGCGGCCTGAAGATCAGGGGCAGGCGCGACGACGCGCCGCCCCAATTTGCACGGTGCGCCATCCGCGCCGGTATCCCATTATCCAAACATCGAGGGAGAGCGATATGGCGGGGGCAAAACCTGGCCCGACCGGGCTTATCAATACACTCGAAGAGACGCTGATTGCGCTGCTGCTGGGGCTGATGACCCTGATCACATTTGCCAATGTGGTGGCGCGATTTGTGTTTAATTCCAACATTCTCTGGGCGCTGGAGCTGACGGTGTTCCTGTTTGCCTGGCTGGTGCTGCTGGGCGCATCTTATGCGGTGAAGGTCCATGCCCATCTGGGGGTGGATGCGATCCTCAATATGGTGTCGCCGGGCGCGCGCCGGGTGATCGGGCTGATCTCGGTCGGCTGCTGTCTGGTGTTCTCGCTGCTGCTGCTGAAGGGCGCCTATGACTATTGGGCGGTCTTTGCCGATCTGCCGCCCACTTCCGGGCGCTGGTTTCCCACCGGTTTCGATATGAAGGCGCGGAGCCAGAGTTTCTACGAGGTGCAGGATGTGCCGATGGTGGCGCTCTTTGGGTTCCTAGAGGATTTGATCAACTACGGCGATTCCTACGAGAAACTGCCCAAGGTGGTGCCCTATGTGGTGCTGCCGCTGTCGATGCTGCTGATGGTGCTGCGGTTTGTGCAGGCGGCGATGCAGATCCTGCGCGGCGATGTGGACCGGCTGGTGGCCAGCCATGAGGTCGAAGATGAAATTGCCGAAGTGCAGGCACAGCGTGGGGAGCACGACTGATGGATGTCGTCCTATTGTTTTCCATGGTCATTGGGCTGTTGCTGATCGGGGTTCCGATTGCGGTGGCACTTGGCCTCAGCTCGACATTGTTCCTGCTGATCTATTCCGACAGCTCGCTGGCCTCGGTTGCGGGCACGCTGTTTGAAGCCTTTGAAGGGCATTTCACCCTGCTGGCGATCCCCTTCTTCATTCTGGCCTCAAGCTTTATGACGACGGGCGGTGTGGCACGGCGGATCATCCGCTTTTCCATCGCTTGTGTCGGCCATCTGCCGGGTGGTCTGGCGATTGCTGGCGTCTTCGCTTGTATGTTGTTTGCAGCCCTGTCCGGGTCCTCCCCGGCCACCGTGGTTGCCATTGGCTCCATCGTGATCGCGGGGATGCGGCAGGTGGGCTACTCCAAGGAGTTTGCCGCTGGCGTGATCTGTAACGCAGGCACGCTGGGCATCCTGATCCCGCCGTCCATCGTGATGGTGGTCTATGCCGCGGCGGTTGAGGTTTCCGTCGGGCGGATGTTCCTTGCAGGCGTTATTCCCGGCCTGATGGCGGGTCTGATGCTGATGGTCACCATCTATGTGATGGCCAAGGTCAAGAACTTGCCCAAGGGTGAATGGCTGGGCTGGGGCGAAGTTGCCGCCTCCGCTGGCAATGCCTCGGTTGGTCTGCTGCTGATCGGCATCATTCTAGGGGGCATCTATGGCGGGATTTTCACCCCGACAGAGGCTGCGGCGGTGGCGTCGGTCTATGCCTTCTTTGTGGCGACCTTTGTCTACCGTGATATGGGGCCGTTGAAATCTGCGCCCAAACCCAAGGATATGGGGCAATTCCTGTCCATGCTGCCCAAGATGCTGGGACAGACGGTGGTTTATTTCATCCCATCCTTCTTTCACGCCGATACGCGCCACGCGCTGTTTGAAGCGGGCAAGCTGACCGTGACGCTCTTGTTCGTGATCGCCAATGCGCTGATCCTGAAACATGTGCTGACCGATGAGCAGGTGCCACAGCAGATCGCCACGGCGATGCTGTCGGCGGGCTTTGGCCCTGTGATGTTCCTGATCGTGGTCAATGTGATCCTGCTGATCGGGGGGCAATTCATGGAGCCGTCGGGCTTGTTGGTGATCGTGGCGCCGCTGGTGTTCCCGATTGCCATCGAGCTGGGCATCGACCCGATCCATCTGGGCATCATCATGGTGGTGAACATGGAAATCGGCATGATCACCCCGCCGGTTGGTCTGAACCTCTTTGTGACCTCCGGGGTTGCGGGAATGCCGATGATGGCGGTGGTGCGGGCTGCGTTGCCGTTCCTCGCGGTGCTCTTCGTGTTCCTGATCATGATCACCTATATCCCGTGGATCTCAACCGTGCTGCCGAATGCGGTGATGGGGCCGGAGATCATAACCAAATAGCGGGCGGCAACGCCCCTCAGAATATGAAAAGGCCCGGGCGTAAGTCCCGGGCCTTTTTCTGTCTGGCGTTACGTCAGGGGCTTTGCCCCTCTGCGCTGGCGCGCATTCACCCCAGAGTATTTTGTGAAAGGTGAAGGCGGGGGCAAAGGGGGTCTGTCATCTTTCCCCAAATACTCCCGCCGGAGGCTACGCCGTGAGGCGCATTTATGCGCTGGCGTCGAGGGCCGTGACGATGGGGGCAAAATCTGCCGCCTTCAGGCTGGCGCCGCCAACCAGCGCACCGTCCACATGGGCCACAGCGAAAATTTCCTTGGCGTTGCTGGCCTTCACCGAGCCGCCATAGAGCAGCCGGATGGCGTTTGCGGTCTCGCCGCCGAAGCGTTTGACCAGGCTGGCGCGCAGGTCGTTGTGGACTTCGGCGATCTGTTCGACTGTGGGCACCTTGCCGGTGCCGATGGCCCAGACCGGTTCATAGGCGACCACCACGGTTGTGCCGCTGGTGTCATCGGGGAGGGAGCCTGCCAGTTGCGCCCGGACCACATCAAGTGTTTTGCCCGCCTCGCGATCCTCAAGGGTTTCACCCACACAGATGATCGCCGTCAGCCCCGCAGCGATGGCGGTCTTGGCCTTCGCGCGGACCGTTTCATCCGTCTCGCCATGGTCGGCCCGGCGTTCGGAATGGCCGAGGATTACGGCGGTCGCGCCCGCATCATGCAGCATTTCCGCGCTCAGATCGCCAGTATGGGCGCCATAGGTGGCGCTGTGGCAATCCTGGGCGCCAATGTCCACCTTGCTGTCGACGCAGACATTGGCCGCGCGGTAGAGCAGGGTTGCAGGCGGGCAGATCAGCACCTCGGCCTTGGCGGATTTACAGCTATAGGCAAGATTGCCCAGCTCGGTCAGCGCACTTGCGGTGCCGTTCATTTTCCAATTGCCTGCGGCCAGTTTCCGACGCATCTGCGTATCTCCCTCAATCGTCTGGTGCTGCCTGCGGTCACCTTTTGGCGCGCGGCAGCTTGCTGCTGGGACTGTCCTAACATTGTTCGGAATAGGGAACAATTCGCCTGTTCACCGAATGACAGCGGTCATCACATGTTGAACAATACCGAAGTGCGCCGATAACCGGGCGCAAAAAAAGAGGCAGATGGCTGCCTCTTTTCTGCTGTGGTCTGCGCCATTGGTTGCAATCTCGGCGAGATGACAGGGCGCTGTGTTGCGGATCAGCCTGCGGGCATATCCTTGAAGCTGATCGATTCCCCGCAGCCGCAGGCTTCGGAGACATTGGGGTTGTTGAACTTGAACCCGGCCTCCAGCAGCGAGACCTCATAGTCGATCTCGGTGCCGAAGAGGAACATCTGCGCCATCGGGGCGATCAGCACCCGGGCACCATCCTGTTCAACCACTTCGTCGTTGGGATCGGGCTGATCGACATATTCCATGGTATATTCCATGCCGGCGCAGCCGCCCTTCTTCACGCCGATGCGCAGGCCGGAATGGCCGCCCTTGTCCATCAGCTTGGCAATCTGGGCCGCTGCCTTGTCGGTGATGGTCACCGCTTGTTTGCCGGGAATGCCGAACATGTCTGTCTCCACTATCGCGCGTTACCCCTTAATCTAGGGGGGCGCGGCGCAGGCTCAAGGGGCTGCGGTCACAGCCCCATGCAATTGGCGTAATAGGTCACGGTTGCGGGCCAGTCGGAGAACACCCCGACAACCCCCACATCCTGCGCCAGCACGTCAAGCACCTGATAAGTGGCGGCATCCGATTGCACCGCAGCTGCGACCGATTGGAAATACCAGCCACCGCCGTTTTTCAGCGGGCCGGAGCGTTCCAGGGTCCAGGTGATGATATTGAGATCGGCGGCACGCGCGGCCTTGGCATAGGGAGAGGGGACCATGCGGCCATCTTCCAGTGTCAGCAGCATCCAGATCGGCGGCGCGATATGGTTGAGCCCCATCTCTTTCAACTCCTGCATGGAGGGGCGGAAGGTTGCGGGATCCATCGGATCGACCTGGCCTTCATCCTCGTCATGGCGGGCAAAGCGATCATCAAGGTAGACGGCCTGACGGCCAAATTCGGGCGTCTGGGTGAGCCAGTATTTGATATCGCTGAGGTCGAAGCTTTGTACCCAGACATCGCTGGCGGGGATCCCGGCGGTGACATAGGCGTCGATCAGTTTCTGCGCATAAGCCTCCTGCGTCATCCCGTTGAAGGGCATGGCGACGGTTGGGGCCTTCAGCTCGGGGGTGAATTTTGCGCCGAGGTTGCGGAACAACGCGATGCTGTCGGCATGGCTGAGCAGCGTTGTGCCGTCCTGATGCAGGCTGCTGCGCCAGGGGGCAAGGCCGCCCTGAAAGGCGGCGGCACTGGTGGCGGTGGGGTCACGGCTGTCCATTTTGGGGTGCAACGTCATCAGCTCTGCCAGCGTCAGATCGCTGGTGCGGCATTCGGCGTTTGCGGGGGTATCGGCGGTGGCCGAGGTAAAGGGCTGGGTGCAGCGGTCGGCTAGGTCGCTGGTGAGGATATCGGTGGTGGTGTGCAGATCGTTCTGCGAGTGGCGGCAGACCAGCTCCAGATCGCTGGTGAAGGTCACATCGCATTCCATGATCCCGGCGCCCATGGTGGCGGCGGCGCGATTGCCCTCAACCGTATGTTCGGGAAACATCAGCGGCGCGCCCCGGTGGGCGATGGAAAAATCGCTGCGTTTCGGGGTTTGCCCGGCACAGGATTGCAGTTTTGTCTTCAGCGCGCCGTCGGGCAGGGCATCCACCAGATAGGCCGGGCGCGGACCGTAGCTGAGTGCGATGGTGTCCGCAGGCGAGGTGTCCGCGGCGGCGGCGCTGGTACATAGGGGCGCGGCAAGAGCGAGAGAGATCAGACGCGCGCAGAAGGGGGATATGCGGGACAATAGGGAAACTCCAAATCATTTGGGGGCGCCCTTGGGGTGTGTTGCGACAGTGTTTCGTGGGGCGCACCAAGAGCGGCTGCGGATGCCCCGCAGCGGTTTATATCCCGGATGTTACGGGGGCTTGTCTCTCCGGGGCAAGAGGGGGCGCGCGGTTTGATACGGTCTAGCGCGACGTCAGCCTGCGTGCGGCCCCGCTTAGGCTGCGCGCGCCCGGTGGCTGTGCCTGTGCCTGCACTGTGCAGCGGGTCACGAAAAACGCGGCAGGCGAGGGGCCGTGCCGCGTTCTGTCTGTTGGAACAGGATCGGGTCAGGCGAGGGGCAGGCCCCGCCATCCACAGATGCGGCTACATGAAGCCGAGTTCGAGCCGCGCCTCATCCGACATCATGTCCATACCCCAGGGCGGCTCCCAGGTGAGTTCGACATCGACGCTTTTGACGCCGGGGACGGGAGAGACGGCATCGACGATCCAGCCCGGCATCTCACCCGCGACCGGGCAGCCGGGGGCAGTGAGCGTCATGATGATCTTCACATCATTTTCCGCCGTGATGTCGATGGTGTAGATCAGGCCCAGCTCATAGATATTCACAGGGATTTCAGGGTCATAAACAGACCGGCACGCGTCCACCACCGGCTCGTACAGCTCATGGCTGACAGAGGAGGGGGCGATCAGCGGTGTGCCTTCCAATGGTTCGGATGCGTTGGTCATTAAGGGCCTCGGTTCGTTTCCTGACTGTTTATATAGGGAAGCCGGGCGCGAGGGTCCAGTGGCGGATCGCACGCGGTTTGTGATCAAGCGTCGCAGGCGTGGCGGGGAGATCTTGCAGTAGGAAAGTGAAATGTTATATCGTAACATTTCTTGCGACTCACGAGGGATCGACCTGCTGACGGTGTCAGCGGCGTTCTTCTCCGTCGCGCTGTGCATCAGACTGGGTATCTATTTCGATGAAAGATAATCGCCTTCCTGTAACGGTCCTGTCCGGGTTTCTCGGAGCTGGAAAAACGACGTTGCTCAATCGTATTCTGAACAATCGCGACGGGCGCCGGGTCGCCGTGATCGTGAATGATATGTCGGAGATCAATATTGATGCGGATCTGGTGCGCGCGCATACAGAGCTGAGCCGCACCGATGAAACACTGGTGGAGATGTCCAATGGCTGTATCTGCTGCACGCTGCGTGATGATCTGCTGGCGGAAGTGCGGCGTCTGGCGGCGGAGGGGCGGTTTGACTATCTGTTGATCGAGTCCACCGGCATCTCCGAGCCGCTGCCGGTCGCCGCAACCTTTGAGTTTCGCGATGAGGCGGGCGAGAGCCTCTCGGATGTGGCGCGGCTTGATACGATGGTGACGGTGGTGGATGCGGTCAACCTGCGCCGAAACTTTTCCTCCCATGATTTCCTTGCGGACCGGGGAGAGACGCTGGGCGAGGAAGATGAGCGTACGCTGGTGCATCTGCTGACCGATCAGATCGAATTTGCCGATGTGGTGATCCTGAACAAGGTGGCGGACGCAGGCCCGGATGAGGCCGATGCGGCGCGCAAGATCGTTCGCAGTCTGAATGCCGATGCCGAAATCATCGATGCCAATCATAGTGAAGTCGCGGCAGAGAAAATTCTGGATACCGGCTTGTTCGACTTTGAACAGGCGCATGAACATCCGATGTGGGCGAAGGAGCTTTACGGGTTTGCCGATCACGTACCGGAGAGCGAGGAATACGGCGTCGCGTCCTATGTTTACCGGGCACGGCAACCCTTTGTCCCGGAGCGGATTTTGGCGCTTCTCAACGGGGATTTGCCGGGGGTGATCCGGGCCAAGGGGCATTTCTGGATCTCCACCCGGCCGGATTGGGTGGCGGAGTTTTCGCTGGCGGGGGCTTTGTCCAGTGTCAAACCGCTCGGCACTTGGTGGGCCTCGGTCCCGGTGGAGCGGCACCCAACCCATGAACAGGGGCGTGCCTACATAAAAGCCCATTGGCAAGAGCCTTGGGGGGATCGCCGTCAGGAGTTGGTGTTTATCGGATCCGGTATCGATTGGGCCGGGCTGAAGGCACAGCTGGATGGATGCCTTGTGCCCGCAGAGGTGGCCACCGGCCCCGATCAACTACCCGACTATACCGATCCTTTTCCCATCTGGCGGCGGCCGGAGGCTGCAGCGTGAGGGCGCTTCGCAAGAGCGCCCAAGATGTAGCGCTGCACTGCGATCTGACACGGGATGACACGGGGCTGCGGCGGTTTCTGGACCCTGATTGCGCCGCGCTGATCTGGCAGCGGGAGGCGCCCGCCAATGTGCAGCATTGGCTTGACCGGGTTGACCCGGACCGGCTGCCCCGGGGGCGTGTCATTGTCCAGCCAGATATGGTGGCGCGGGTCTTTGCGGAGGTCTGCGCCATGTCCGGCCTGCCACAGGGGCCGGAACAGGACTGGCTTCAGGCGGATGTCACACGGCTGGCGGGCGCGTTTTCATCGTTGATGGATACAAGGTATCTGCGGTTCCGGCTGGACGTGGTGACCACAAACGCCTGCCGCAAATTCCATGTCGATGCCATCGCGGCCCGATTGGTCTGCACCTACCGGGGCACCGGAACCCAGCTGGGCGTATCTCACCAGGGCGAGGCCCCGGCCCATGTTCAGACGGTTGCGACCGGATCCCCCCTGCTGCTGCGCGGCACCCGCTGGCCTGCGCAACCGGCATCCGGCCTGTTGCACCGGTCCCCGCCGATTGAAGGCACCGGTGAAACCCGTCTGGTGCTGGTGCTGGTGTTGGATCCGGTGACCGACCCGGAGGAGGAGGTGGACAACCATCTGGCTGCGCCCGCCGGGGTGCCGCTGCACTAGCGAGGTGCCTGTCTGTCGGGTGTTCAAAAACGCAAAGGATCCGACCACCAAGGTCGAATCCCCGCCCGAAGTCTATCGGGCGGGGTCTACTCAGTCGTTGATATCGCGGTCGAAGTGTTTCACCTGGCCCTTCGGCCCCTTGAAGAAGTGGCGAAGTACCAGCCAGGCGATCAGGGAGAGGGTGGCGTAAATCAACAGGAGCACGGGCAGGGTAATGCTGCCTGCTGGCGCAAAGGCGAGGAGCACCCCGACCACCACAGCGCCGAGGGCAAAGCCGAGGAACATGAACCCCGGCGCCAGGATCTCGACAATGGCGAGGCCGATCGCAATCGCGATCCAGACCCACCAGACCGAGAGCAGGGCGGTCATTTGCCGACACCTTTCAGCATGTTGAAGGCATTGCCAAAGGCCTCAAGCGCGTTGGCAGGGACCAATATGGTCTGCTTGCCATCGCCGGACCCAAGGGTGTTGAGCGCCTCCACCTGTTTCAGAGCAACCTGATACTGCGCGGCCTCCAGCCCGTTTTCGGCGATCGCCTTGGCGACGACCTCGGTGGCGTAGGCTTCGGCGTCAGCCTGAATGCGGCGCGCCTTGGCGGTTTGTTCGGCGGCGTAGAGTTCGGCGTCAGCGGCCAGCTCAACAGAGCGTTTCTGACCCTCGGCCTCGGTCACCTGGGCGCGGCGGGCGCGTTCGGCATTGAGCTGCTGCAACATGGCGTCGCGGGTGGCCTGATCGAGGTTCACATCCAGGATCTCGGCGCGGGTCACCTCAATGCCCCAATCATCCACGGCGCTTTCGACGCTGTTCTGGATCTGACCGATCAGCTGGGATCGGTTGGACTGCACCTCATCCAGATCCATCTTGCCGATCTCGGCGCGCACGATGCCAGCCACGGTGGTGGCAATGGCGCCGTCCACGTCCCGGATCCGGTAGACGGTCTTCTCCGGCTCAAGGATGCGATAAAAGACGGAAGTGTCGATCTGCACCAGCACGTTGTCCTTGGTGATGGCGTCCTGGCTGGCATTGGGCAGCTGACGTTCCAGAATGGAGACCTTATGGGCCACGGAATCCAGAAGCGGCACGATGAAATTGATCCCCGGCCCAAGCACCGCATGCAGGCGGCCAAAGCGTTCGACCACATATTTCTCGGACTGCGGCACGATACGGATGCCCTTGAAGATCAGGATGATCAGGAAAATCGCGCCAAGAATGTAGATGATGTTCTGCGTCAGAAGGCTGAGCAGGAGTTCTTCGGTCATTTTGCCTCACAATATCATTTGTATACTATGGTATTCATTTGAGGGCTGCCATCGCGGGTTTCAAGGCCGAGGCCGCCGCCCAGTCCTGTCTTCTATGGCGTTTGCGGGGCTGGCAGGCAAGGGAAGAGAGACGGGGAACCTGTCAGGACCGGACGCATTATGAGGCGCTGGGGCTGAGTTGGGGCGCTTTGGTCTTTGGTTGGCCTGCGACCATACAGGGTTGAAAACCGGGTCGGGATCGGGCACATGCGGCAGGTTCTGTTGATCCGGTTGCGGATGGCAGGGAGGCCGGGGTCAGGTGATCCCGTCGGACATGGACCTGCTGCGGCGGGCCCCGCATAAAACAGCCCCGAGGAAGATATCATGGCGCCGAAAATCTCATTCGACCTGAAAGCCACCGATGGCAAGGCCCGCACCGGGGTGATCAATACACCGCGCGGGGAGATCCGCACGCCTGCCTTCATGCCGGTTGGCACGGCCGCAACCGTAAAGGCGATGATGCCGGAGAGCGTGCGCGCGACCGGGGCGGATATCCTCTTGGGCAACACCTATCATCTGATGCTGCGCCCCACGGCAGAGAGGATTGACCGTTTGGGCGGGTTGCATAAGTTCATGAACTGGGAGCGACCGATCCTGACGGACAGTGGCGGGTTTCAGGTGATGTCGCTGGCAGGTCTGCGTAAGCTGACCGAGAAGGGCGTGACCTTCAAAAGCCATGTGGATGGCTCCAAGCACGAGCTGACGCCAGAGCGGTCGATGGAGATCCAGAAGCTCTTGGGGTCCGACATTGTGATGTGTTTTGACGAATGCCCGGCGCTGCCTGCGGACCGCGACCGCATTGCTGAATCGATGCGCCTGTCGATGCGTTGGGCCGAGCGCAGCCGCGAGGCGTTCGGCGATCGTCCGGGCCATGCGCTGTTTGGCATCATGCAGGGCGGGCTGGAACAGGATCTGCGCGAAGAAAGCGCCGAGGCGCTGACCAAGATCGGGTTCGAGGGCTATGCGGTGGGTGGCCTTGCGGTCGGTGAAGGGCAGGAGGCGATGTTTGATTGCCTTGATTATGCCCCCGGTTTCCTGCCCGAGGATAAGCCGCGCTACCTGATGGGCGTGGGCAAGCCCGATGATATCGTCGGCGCGGTGGCCCGTGGCATCGACATGATGGACTGCGTGTTGCCGTCGCGCTCTGGTCGGACGGGGCAGGCGTTCACCCGCTACGGTGTGGTGAATATCAAGAACGCCCGCCATCAAGATGACCCGCGCCCCCTGGATGAGAACTGCTCCTGCCCAGCGTGCAGCAACTATTCCCGCGCCTATCTGCACCATGTGTTCCGCTCCAACGAGATGATCTCCGGCATGCTGCTGACCTGGCACAACCTGCATTACTTCCAGGAGATCATGGGCGGTATGCGCGACGCGATCGCAGCGGGGACGTTTGAGGCCTGGCAGAAGGATTTTCACGACACCCGCGCGCAAGGCGATATTGAGCGGTTGTAATCACAAACCATAATCCACTGCGCACTGGCAGTGGATTTGAAGTTATGTTTTTTCACTGGTATGGAATTGACCCGATGAATTTTTTGACACGCGTCACAGTTTGTTTGAGCACTGTATTGAGCCTCTCTGCATGCATGGAGGGTGGCAGCTCATCATCCCAACCGCCTAAACAGCTGAGCTTTCAAGATGTTGCCGCGATGGAGCTCTATCAGCGCGGTGGCGATAGACCCTTTTTCGATGGTGGCCTTGCTGCCAAGAGAGTCTCGGCTGCGGTGCTTTTTGTTCCGGGTGGTGCAGCGCGGCATGATGCCGTCAAGGGTAACGCCGTCTACTTTCATGTTACCGTAGGCACATCAGAAAGCACCTTCCGCCCGCCTGAGCATTTGCCGAGCAGTGTTTTTGGCGGGTTATCAAAGCCTGAGCTGGTTGCCCTTCACAGTGACCTGACTTCGGGCCGGACGTCAGGGCGTGTCTTGGGATTGGCAAAAACGGCCGCACGCCAGACAATTTGTGCCGCTGGCACGGTGAGCCTTGATGACAGACCGATCCGCGAGGACGTTCCGTTGACACCCCAGCAACAGGCCCGTGTGAATGCGGCGCTAGGCGGTCGTTTGGATCGAATTCTGGAGATGAAAAAAGCGGACTTAGACCGGCTTGGAATTGGCTTTCTCCTGAATCGTGAAACCAGACCGGTACCGAATTTCTACTACAAAACTTATCGCTACAGCGGCACCAAATCAGCCTTACTGAGGATGAAATGCTTGTTCTAGGGAGGAGTGTCGGGCTCATAGCGCTATGTGTTGCCGCGTGCAGCGGGCACGAGGTTACCAAACTCAATCCCTCCGCAGACCGGATCTCTGAGGAGGGATTGATCTATCCCACAGCCGGTATAACCTATCTGCACTGGGACAAGGGGCATGGCTACCAAGTCACCTACTACAGCGAAAAGCATGTCTGGCTTTGGTATCCCGGAAACAGGGCTGCGCTTCGTGGGGATTGGGTTCAAGAGCTTGTCGCGGGCGAGTATTACCTCTGCTTCACCTATCCTCACAGCTCCTACAATCCCGTGACGGGTGTTGTCGGTGGTCAAAAAGAATGCCAGTTGCAGACCGTTCTGGGTGGGGCGCTTGAGGGTGCGTTGGCTGGTGATGTGTACAACTTGTCATCGGGCATGGTCCCGTACGTGCTTCGCAAGGACAAACGGCCCGCAGAGTTTTGAGATGCGGGCAGACCGCGTTTGACACTGGCGAGGAGCCGCTTTGAGGCCTGGCAAAAGGATTTTCACGACACCCGCGCGCAAGGCGATATTGAGCGGTTGTGATTTGAGGCGGTGGGGCGCGCGTCGGAGTTTGCCTGTGTTCCCTTTGCGTTGTGTTCGTGTTGTCGAAAACTTGAGCGAATGTTCATCGGCGGGACCCGCCCTGAACACCTTTGCGCCACAAATCAGCAGTGAACTGCGAGGCAGGCATATAACGACCCAAGTGGAGAGATCCGATGAATGACACCGCTTCGACTGGACTGGCGCATTGTTCGCTGATGATTTTACTGGCCACAGGGGTGGCGATTTTTGCGCTGATGGATGACCGCTCGGATCCGGTGGCGCGCGGCGGTAGTCTGGGCCATCTGAGTGTCACGGCCATCGACTAGCACTGCAGCGGAACGCGGTGTGGATGTCCCTTGACCGATGGTATTTTGGGCAGATCTGTTAACAGACTTTGTGAATGGGCGGCCTCTCGGGGTCGCCTTTCATCATTTGGTATCCTTGTGCCCATTTGCGCCCTTGTGGTCCGGACGCGCTGCGGGCAATGTGATCCCAAACATTGAGGCACGGCGGTTGAAATCCTTCTCCTGCTGCACCAGATAAAAAAGCCAATGAGGAGACGCACCAAAGCTGCCGGTTGATCGGGGCGGGGGCGTCTTGCCAAATCGAAGGACCGAGTATGCAAGAGCCACTCAATTCATCCTACCCCGTCCTGCCGCTGCGCGACATCGTTGTGTTCCCGCATATGATCGTGCCGCTGTTTGTCGGGCGGGACAAATCGGTGCGTGCCCTGGAAGAGGTGATGACTGACGACAAGCAGATCCTGCTGTCCAGTCAGATTGACCCGGCGGAGGATGATCCACAATCCGACGGTATCTACAACGTTGGCGTGCTGGCCAATGTGCTACAGCTGCTGAAGCTGCCCGACGGCACTGTGAAGGTGCTGGTCGAAGGCCACGCGCGGGTGAAGATCACCGAATATCTGGAAAACGACAATTTCTTTGAGGCGCGCGCAGAGTATCTGACCGAGATGCCCGGCGATGTGACCACCGTTGAGGCGCTGCTGCGCACTGTCGGCGATGAATTTGAGCGCTACGCAAAGGTCCGCAAGAACATCCCGGAAGAGGCGCTGAGCGCCGTTGGCGAGACCACAGAACCGGCCAAGCTGGCCGATCTGGTCGCCGGTCATCTGGGTATCGAGGTCGACAACAAGCAGGACCTGCTGGAGACCTTGTCGGTCTCTGAGCGTCTGGAGAAGGTCTACGGCCTGATGCAGGGCGAGCTGTCGGTGCTGCAGGTCGAGAAGAAGATCAAGACCCGCGTCAAGACGCAGATGGAGAAGACCCAGCGCGAATATTACCTGAATGAGCAGATGAAGGCCATTCAGAAAGAGCTGGGCGACAGCGAGGACGGCTCCAACGAGGTGGCTGAGCTGGAGGCGAAGATCGCTGAAACCAAGCTCTCCAAAGAGGCGCGCGAAAAGTCTGAGGCCGAGCTGAAGAAGCTCAAGAACATGTCGCCGATGTCGGCCGAGGCCACAGTTGTGCGCAACTACCTCGACTGGATACTGGCGCTGCCCTGGGGCACCAAATCGCGTGTGAAGAAAGACCTGAGCCGGGCCCAGGACATTCTGGACGCAGATCACTACGGTCTGGAAAAGGTCAAGGAGCGCATTGTCGAATATCTCGCGGTGCAGCAGCGTTCGGCCAAGCTGAAAGGCCCGATCCTGTGTCTCGTTGGCCCTCCGGGTGTTGGTAAGACCTCGCTTGGTAAATCCGTCGCCAAGGCGACCGGTCGTGAGTTTATCCGCATCTCCCTTGGGGGTGTGCGTGATGAGAGCGAGATCCGCGGCCACCGCCGGACCTACATCGGCTCCATGCCCGGTAAGATCATTCAGGCACTGAAGAAGGCGAAAACCACCAACCCGCTGATCCTGCTCGATGAAATCGACAAGATGGGGCAGGATTTCCGTGGCGACCCGGCGAGCGCCATGCTGGAGGTGCTGGACCCAGAACAGAATGCGACCTTCATGGACCACTATCTGGAAGTGGAATATGACCTGTCGAACGTGATGTTCCTGACCACATCGAACAGCTACAACATGCCGGGGCCGCTTTTGGACCGGATGGAGATCATTCCGCTGTCGGGTTATACCGAGGACGAGAAGCGCGAGATCGCAAAGCAGCACCTGATTTCAAAGCAGGTGAAAAACCATGGCCTGAAGGCCAAGGAGTTCGAGCTGACCGATGAGGCGCTGACCGAGATCATCCGCACCTATACCCGCGAGGCGGGGGTGCGGAACCTGGAGCGGGAAATCGCCAAAGTGGCGCGGAAATCGCTGACCAAGATCGTGAAGAAAGAGGCGGAGACCGTATCTGTCACAGGTGATAATCTGGATGATTTCCTTGGTGTTGCGAAGTATCGCTACGGGCTGGCCGAGAAAGAGGATCAAGTCGGTGTCGTGACCGGTCTGGCCTATACATCGGTCGGCGGTGAACTGCTGAGCATCGAGGCCCTGCGCCTGCCGGGCAAAGGTCGGATGAAGACCACCGGTAAGCTGGGCGATGTGATGAAGGAGTCGATCGAGGCGGCGTCCAGCTATGTGCGGTCGATCTCACCTCAACTGGGGGTGAAACCGCCGAAGTTTGACAAGATCGACATCCACGTGCACGTGCCGGACGGCGCCACGCCAAAGGATGGGCCAAGCGCGGGTCTGGCGATGGTGACAGCGATTGTGTCGGTGTTGACCGGTATTCCGGTGCGCAAGGACATTGCCATGACTGGCGAGGTGACGCTGCGTGGCAACGCGACAGCCATTGGCGGCCTGAAGGAAAAACTGCTGGCGGCCCTGCGCGGTGGTATCAAGACGGTGTTGATCCCGCAGGAGAATGAAAAAGACCTGCCGGATATCCCGGACAACGTGAAAGAGGGGCTGACCATCATCCCCGTCAGCCACGTCTCCGAGGTGCTGAAACATGCGCTGACCGCCACGCCGGAGCCGGTAGAGTGGGATGAGGCGGCAGAGGAAGCCGCCGCCGCAGCCAAGGCCGCCTTGGGCGCGCCCGACGACACCGCGGGAGCCACGGCCCATTGATCAGGGCTGCGGGCGCTGCCCGTATGGTCTGACATTGGTCTGTACTCGACAATCACAAACGGGCGGCCCTGCTGGGGTCGCCCGACATCATTTATACCGCTGAGAAAATGTGACCATAGGCGCGTCTCGGCCTGATGCGCCTATGGTCGTGACGGCGCCGATGAGGTGCGACCGGGCAGGCCGGTCGACCAACCGCTTTATCTCATCAGTCTGTGGTCGCCGATCCATCCGCAAAAGCTGAGGCCATGAAATCCTCCTTCATCATATGAGCTTTCATTGCGGGCAGGCCTGCGGCCTTTAGCGTGATGATTGCGGTATAGATCAAAGTGGCTGTGGCCAGAGCGTCCAGGGTCCATGCGACAGGGATCCCTGTTGTTCCCAGACGGTCGGTGAGTCCATTCAGCGCGGGAAGTGTCCAGAATCCTGTCATCCAGTGAAGACCTAGTGCGATCCAGAAACCAGCGCAGAACGGGCAGTGCCACTGCTCGTACAGCCTGCGAAACGGGCCTGGCAGCAGGGAGATTAGGGTTTTGAACCAGGTCCCCCATTCAGGCAGTTTCTCCCAAATCAAGATGTGTATGGCGGTGCCCAAGAGTGTAAGTTCAAACGTCATTTCAGGTTCCAGTATAGATAGTTAGTAGGACGTACTAATTTGAATAAATGGCGAGGCGTCGGCTTCAACGCCCTCGTTCAAATGCCCCGGCGATATCAGCGGGGAGTTCCGATGCCAACTCACGTGCGACAGACTCGTAGACGCTTTCACCGCTGGCCAACAATGCCTTGCCAGCTTCGGTCAGGATGATGTGCTGCGCGCGCGCATCATAGCGACAGGGGAAGCGGGCAACCAAACCTCTGTCCTCCAGCTTCAGGACCATCGCACTGGCGGATGACTTCCTGACTCCCAGATCATTCACAACATCCTGAAGGTGTTGACCATGATTGTCCTTGTCGGTGGTTTTGTCTTCCTGATCTCTGATCGCACGCAGGTATTCGAACTCGTTATGGCTCAACCTCAGATCTGCGCTGAGTTCGGCCCATGCGCGCTGGCAGCGCCGATGTGCCAACTGGAGGAAATGTTCGAGGGTCACCTTGACATCCATCTATTAGTACGTCTTCCTAACTAACGTATGGCACTGCCGTGTCAAGCCTATACGTGGAGACCGTCACCAAGGTTGGAGGGCGCGCAATGGTCCGGGAAATGTCATTTGAAACCGACAGGCTTCGCCTGGAATCTTGGGATACTGCCCTTGGCTCTGAGCAAGAAAAGCAGGCACTTGCGGCGGAGCTGGAAGTCATTTTGACACCACCTGTCCTCAGGAGCCTGCCGGAGCCGATGCAGCTCGCGGATACTGAAACGGCTATTTCCGACTGGGTTGCCGCCAGACATGCAGAAAGCCATGTGCTCACGATTCGTGATGACAATACGACCCTGATTGGCCTCCTCATCCTGGCCGCCTCCGGCAATGCGGAATATCCCCCGACGGTTCACATCGGATATCTCTTTTCCGAGATCATGTGGGGCAAAGGCTTCGCATCGGAGCTGATAGGCGGGTTGGTTGCCTGGTATCAGGACCAGGGGGAGGGACCCAGCTTTTTGCCGGTGTTGCACCTGAGAATATTGCGTCCGTAAAGGCGCTGGAGAAGAATGGTTTTGAACGGGTCTCTGACCATACCGATCCCGGCACCACGATGTTTCGCAGGGACACGCAGTTCGATTTTGATCGCCTCTATCGCTCCACTGCGCAGGCGCTTGGCGCGCCATCGCCGGAGATTGTTGGGTTTTTCAACGCGCTGACTGAGGGCAACCTGCGCGTCCTGGATATTGGCTGCGGCCAGGGGCGTGACGCGCTTTTTATTGCCCGATTGGGGCACTCTGTCGTTGGTGTTGATATCGCACCAAATGGGATCAAAGATCTGGTGGCTGCGGGCAACCACGAAAACCTCAGGGTCGAAGGGATCGTTGCAGATATCTTGGATTTCCGGCCGGTTGGGCAGTTTGAAGTGCTCCTCATCGACCGTACCCTGCACCTCCTGCCTGCTGAAAACAGAGTTGCGGTTCTCAAGCGTCTGATAGGCCATGTTGTCCTGCAAGGTTGGGTGATAATCAGTGATGAGCCTGAAAACATGGCAGCATTTAAAGAGGTCTTTGACGCACGTGACGCGCCCTGGTCCCTCCATCGGGAGACTGACGGCCATCTCATTCTACGGCGTGACGCCTGATGGCGGGCGAATTGGCATTCACAGCGGCCAGTCGAGGACCGGCGGTGAGAGCGGCGCTGCCCGGTGCGTTTGATCCTCAAATCGGGGATCATCGTCGCACCGTGTTGCACGCAGAGACGTCATCGGAGCCTATGGTCCCCAAGGCGCGTGGTTTTGGATATTAATACGTCAGGATGGGACGACGCGGAGCAATGTCACTGGCGGGTAACGTCCTCATAGTCGCCCAGCCGCAGGTAGGCATATTCGCGGTAGAGTTTGATGGTCGGGCGCAGTCCAAAGAGGATTGATCCGATCAGGAACAGCCAGGTGCCGACATAGGTCGTGGACTCCTGAAAAAACAACACACTGCCCACCACGAACAGCACCGCAGCCGAGACATCGACAATAGTGTAAGCAATTTCGCAATAGGCGTAGATCTTTTTGTGTCGATCACTGCGGTTGCGATTGTCGGGATGGAACAGGGACATGCGGTTCTCCTTTGGGTGTTCTTTTGTGCTGCTGTCATCAAACGCCTGAATGGCGGTTTGGTTCAACGCCTGTCTGCAGGCTGGATCCGCTGGGCACAAAAAAGGGCAACCCATCTGGGCTGCCCTCTATGTTTGGTCGCATCTCCCCCCGACTATATAGGGGCTTCCGTCTGGCGCCCGCTCTTTGGTGGCGGGGTTGGTTGACGGCCCCATAGAAGGGGGCGCGTCGAGTGGTGTTTTCGTGGCTTAGGCGGCCTTTGGCGTCATTTTCGCCTGCACGGTGGCGATGGCGACCGCGTCGGGGCTGACATCATCTGCGGCCGCCTGCGTCAGGATCGCAGCCATGGTCACCTCAAGCGCCTCCAGCCGGTCCGCGACAAAGCTGTTGCGGTTGCTGATTTTCTGGATCTCTGTCGCCACATTGATGATGCCACCACCATTGGCCACAAAATCGGGGGCATAGAGAATGCCGCGCTGATGCAGGGCGGTTGCGTCCTGGGACGAGGCCAGCTGGTTGTTGGCGCCACCGGCCACCAGAGCCACCTTCAGCTGAGGGATGGTGTTGCTGTTGAGGATGCCACCAATCGCGCAGGGGGCAAAAATATCCGCCTCAACGGCGTAGATCTCATCCGGGGCAACGGCTGTGGCACCGAAGGCCTCGACCGCGCGGCTGACCTGCGTCTTGTTCACATCGGTGACGATCAGCTTGGCGCCGGCCTTGTTGAGGAAGTCGCAGAGGTACCAGCCCACGTGACCCAGCCCCTGAACGGAGACAACCCGATCGGTGAGGTCGATCTGGCCCGTCTTATGCTCCCATGCGGTGCGGATGGCGTTGAAGATGCCGCGCGCGGTGATGGGGGAGGGATCGCCGGAGGCGTATTCCCCATCGGCCAGCCCGGCGACGGAGGTGGTTTCCTCGGCCAGGATCGCCATATCTTCGGGGCTCATGCCCATGTCTTCGGCGGTGATGTAGCGGCCGTTCAGGCTGTCGATGGCACGGGCGAAGGCGCGCAGCAGCTCGGGTGTTTTCTGGGTGGCAGGATCGCCCATGATCACAGCCTTGCCACCGCCAAGCGCGAGACCTGCAGCCGCGTTCTTATAGGTCATGCCTTCGCTCAGGCGTTTGACATCGGTCAGCGCCTCTTCGGCACTGGCGTAAGGGCGCATCCGCAACCCGCCTGCCGCGGGCCCAAGCAGGGTCGAATGCACGGCGATAAAACCCGTGAGGCCGACCAAGGCGTCCTCGACGCGGTAGATTTCTTCATGTGTCGAGGTGGCGACGGGGGTGAGTGTGGCTGTCATTTTTGGATTGCTCCTCCATTTCGCCAGAGAATACCGTCAGGGAACCGCTGGTTTCCTCCAAAATGCAGCGGCTCGATTGTGAATTTTAGGGGATATCGCTAATATGCGCTAATAAATGAGGGGAAAGACGTGGATAAGATTGATCGCAAGATACTGGCCGCTCTTCAGGAGAATGGGCGGATCAAGATCGCCGAACTGGCAGAGAAGGTCGGGCTTTCCGCGACGCCTTGTGCCCGGCGGGTTGCCAACCTGGAAGAGAGCGGGGTGATTTCGGGCTATTCGGCGCGGGTGGATCAGACCGAGGTGGGGCTACCGGTCACCATCTTTGTCGCCGTAGAGCTGGAGCGCCAATCCACCGAGGGGCTGCAGGCTTTTGAGGCGGCAGTGCGGCGCTTTGATCAGGTGATGGAATGCTATCTGATGACCGGGAGCCGGGATATTCTGCTGCGTGTGGTGGCGCAGGATCTGACCGATTTTGACCGCTTTCTTGAGCATCGGTTGATGCGGGTGCCGGGGATCCGCAACACCCGCTCCAGCTTTACCCTGCGCACGATGATCTGTCGCAATGTGCTGCCGCTGGATTAGCGGTTTGGGCAGGGGCGTTGGTCTAGCGATATCATGGACAGGGCAAAAATGATGGCGCCGATGGTTTTTTCGATCCGCCCCTCTTGCAGTGGCGCGCAACGGGCGGTATGACCGCCGACAAGGGTGATTAGCTCAGTGGTAGAGCGCTTCGTTCACATCGAAGATGTCAGGAGTTCAAATCTCTTATCACCCACCATTCTCTCTCAATCTAATGGTTTGACGCTTCTTTCGGCGGCGCTTTGTCCTATGGCGCGCGCTCTTCCCTGTCTCGGAAAACCTGTCTAGATGTTGCGGCAACGTCGAAGGGCGAAGCAGCAATGAGGGCAGGCATGGCATATCCGAAAATCTGGTTTCTGCGGCATGGGCAGACGGAATGGAATGCCGTAGGGCGCATCCAAGGCCAGCTGGAATCAAAACTCAGCCCCCTGGGGATTGAACACGCCCAACAGCAAGCCAGTCTGATGGCGCCGATTCTGGCGCAGGGACCGGCCTGTTTTGTCTCGCCGCTGGGGCGGGCACAGCAGACCGCGCAGATTGCGCTCGGCGGTCAGCCCTATACCACCGATACGCGGCTTGCCGAGGCGCAGGCCGGCGTGTTTCAGGGCATGACCCGTGAGCAGGTCGCCGCTGAGTATGCGGAAATCTACACCGCCAATCCGCTGAGCCTGGATCTGTTCTGCGCTGCGCCAAAGGGCGAAGGGTTTGCGGCGTTTCAGGCCCGCATCGAGGCCTTTCTGAACGGGTTGAGTGAACCGACTGTGGTGGTGGCGCATGGACTGTGGGGGCAGGTGCTGCGTGGGCTGATCTGTGGCCTGTCGCGCGCGGAAATGGCGGCGCTGCCGAACGAGCAGGGCTGTATCTATCAGCTGTGGCAGGGGGAAGAGCGCGTGCTGCGCTGAGGCGATGACTTTTTTCGCAGATTTCTGCGATTTACCTCTTGCGTCCAGCGCGGGGTTTCTCTAAATCCGCGCTCACCGGGTCGTTAGCTCAGTTGGTAGAGCGCTTCGTTTACACCGAAGATGTCGGGAGTTCGAGCCTCTCACGACCCACCATTATCCCCTTGAAAATCCTCATATATCGCTCTGCCATCGCCACTTTGCATAACGGTCGGCGGTTCCGTGGACCAATTTAGGTTTTCGGGCGTATATGAAGTTCAACATGCCCGTGGCATCTTGCATCTGATCTGGCAGAATGCGGGCATATCCGCGAGCACGGCCGGGGCGCGGCTGGCGTGATGGTGATCTCCAGCTGATCAGGAATGACCGGTGGCGCGGCTCTGGTGTGGGGTGCCACCGGTGCTGTCTGCGGCACCTTGCGGCTGGATGGCGCTGTTGTTGTCGCCGGTTGGCACCGTGATGCACGTGATCGGAGGTCGGCTGTGATTTTCTGGGTGGATTGTCCTTGTCATCCGGAGCGATGCCAGATTGGAATTTCAGAAAAACAATGGGTTAGACGGTTCGTTGGCGGTGGTTTTGTTTTTTTTCACGGAAACCCGAGAAAATGCCAAAACACCGCTTGACGATCCCTCGGTGCTGCGAATATTACAGCCCAACATTCAGCGGCGACGTTGGATGGAACAGCAAGCGGTTGTAGCTCAGTTGGTTAGAGTACCGGCCTGTCACGCCGGGGGTCGCGGGTTCGAGCCCCGTCAACCGCGCCACTGCTGTCCGCCCCGGATCCGGGTTAAAGGGTCCAGATGAAAGTAAATGCGCGGTTGTAGCTCAGTTGGTTAGAGTACCGGCCTGTCACGCCGGGGGTCGCGGGTTCGAGCCCCGTCAACCGCGCCACTTTCATACGCTGCCCTGACGATCAGGGTCCGCCCCGGAGGGGAATATATGTCAGGCGCTTGCGTCTGATCTGCCGAAAGGCCCATGCGCGGTTGTAGCTCAGTTGGTTAGAGTACCGGCCTGTCACGCCGGGGGTCGCGGGTTCGAGCCCCGTCAACCGCGCCACTTTCTTCCAGAATTTTGGATGAACGCACCCTTCTTCGGAAGGGCTTTTTGCGTTTGTGGCTGCGTACTTGGCGGTAGCAGATGCCTGCCGGGCGGGGCGTGGTGCGCGCCGGGGCGCACACCACTGGTTTTGTTATTTCTTGGTCAGAGCATCCAGCACGCGGGCCCAGGAACGGATGCCTTTGTGGAAGCTTTCCAGATCGTATTTCTCATTGGGGGAGTGGATGGCGTCGTCTTCATTGGCAAAGCCGATTAACATCGCATCCATGCCCAGAATGGATTTGAAGAAGCCAGCAATCGGGATGGATCCGCCCATGCCGCAGAAGACGGCCTCCCGGTTCCATTCATCCGACAGCGCGCCTCGGGCGGCCTCAAACTCGGGGCGGGAGATGTTCATCACCGAGGCGCGGGAGCCCTCCAGATCATTGTCCCATTTGACCTGAGTGTCGGGCTTCAGCCGGTCCTCGACATGTTTGCGGATCTTCAGTCGCAGCGCATCCGGATCCATGTCCCCGACCAGACGGCAGGTGATCTTGCAATGCGCCTCTGACGGGATCACGGTTTTTGAACCCGCACCATTGTAGCCGCCCCAGAGGCCGTTCACTTCCAGCGTTGGACGGGCCCATTGCTGTTCCAGCACAGAGCGGTCTTTCTCACCGTGGGCCTGTGTGTAGCCTGCGTTCGCGAGATAGTCCTGCTCTTCAAACCCGCAACCTTCCCACTGGCGCAGTTGCTCCTCTGGCACCTCATGCACGCCTTCATAGAAGCCGTCGACCGCGACCTTGCCGGTGTCTTCGTCATAGAAAGACGCCACAATGCGGCTGAGTTCGCGCAAGGGGTTGAGGCCGGGGCCGCCATAGTGACCAGAGTGCAGATCAATCCGGGGGCCGATCAGGGTGAATTCATCCTTCAGCATGCCGCGCAGCTGCGAGGAGATTGAGGGCACGCCACGTGACACCATGGAGGTATCGCAGATCAGCGCCAGATCCGCCTTCAGCTCTGCGGCGTGCTGTTCCATGAAGGGCACCAGCGACGGCGAGCCGCTTTCTTCCTCGCCTTCAAAGAAGAAGGTGATGCGGCAGGGCAGGGAGCCGTTCACCGCCTGCCAGGCGCGGCAGGCCTCGACAAAGGTCATCAGCTGGCCCTTGTCATCTGACGCGCCACGACCGCGGATGACGGTGCCGCGCGCGGTCTCTTCCAGCTGCGGCTCAAACGGCGGCGTGTTCCACAGGTCCAGCGGGTCCACCGGCTGCACGTCGTAGTGCCCATAAAATAGCACATGCGGCAGCGAGTCGTCCTGCGGCCCGACGTGACCAACCACCATCGGATGGCCGGGGGTGACGCGCTTTTCCGCGTCGATCCCGATGGAGCGCAGGTCCGCAACCAGCCAGTCGGCAGCCTTGTCGCAGTCTTCCTTGTAGGCGGGATCGGTCGAAATCGATTGGATGCGCAGCAAGTCCATCAACCGTTGGGTGGCGGCATCAAGATCGGTGTCAATGCGGTCCAGGACGTCGTTCAGTGACATATTCAGGAGGCTCCTGCTGTTATTGATTGCTGTTTGCCGGACCCTAACAGCGCCTGTCGGCAGGGACCAGAGCAACGCAAAATGGTCCGGGCAGGCGGGGATGCGTCGGATTGTAGCGTCAAACAGGCGTTACAATTCTTGCTGCCCGGGGCGCAAAGGTCTATTTGACCTGCATCAAGGCTGGTTCGGTCCCTTCGGCGTATTTGATTGATCAAACGGAGGGTTCGGGTTATTTATTCGGTAACGTGAATATATCAGCCTGACCACAGCTTGCACCAGATCCGTTGGTGCCAACTATGCCATGGAGATGCCGGTGGACTATACCGCGAAACTCGACCAAGCGATTGATCAGCTCCACACGGAAGGTCGCTACCGGACATTCATCGACATTGAACGGCAGAACGGGCAGTTCCCCCATGCCGTCTGGACACGTCCGGATGGCAGCGCGCAGGACATCACCGTGTGGTGTGGCAATGACTATCTGGGGATGGGGCAGCATCCGGTTGTGCTGGAGGCCATGCATGGCGCGATTGATGCCACTGGCGCGGGATCCGGCGGGACGCGGAATATCTCCGGCACCACGGTCTATCACAAACAGCTGGAGGCCGAGCTGGCCGATCTGCACCAGAAAGAAGCGGCGCTGCTGTTCACCTCTGCCTATATCGCGAATGACGCGACGCTCAGCACGCTGCCGAAACTGTTTCCCGGCCTCATCATTTTCTCCGACGCGCTGAACCATGCCTCCATGATTGAGGGGGTGCGACGCAACGGTGGCGCCAAGCGTATTTTCCGTCACAATGATGTGGCGCACCTGCGGGAGTTGCTGGCAGCGGCGGACCCGGCGGCGCCCAAACTGATCGCGTTTGAATCGGTCTACTCCATGGACGGGGATTTTGGTCCGATCGCTGAGATCTGTGATCTGGCGGAGGAATTCGGCGCGCTCACCTATATCGATGAGGTCCATGCGGTTGGCATGTATGGCGCGCGCGGCGGTGGTGTCACGGAGCGGGACGGTCTGATTGACCGCATCGACATTGTGAACGGCACCCTGGCCAAGGCCTATGGCGTGATGGGCGGCTATATCGCCGCATCGGCAAAAATGTGTGATGCCATCCGCTCTTACGCGCCCGGTTTCATCTTCACCACCTCGCTGGCGCCAGCATGGTTGCAGCGGGGGCGGCGGCCTCGGTTGCCTATCTCAAGACCGCGCCCGAATTGCGCGAACAGCACCAGCTGCAGGCCCGCATCCTGAAAATGCGGCTGAAGGGGCTCGGCCTGCCAATCATCGACCATGGCAGCCATATTGTGCCGGTGATCGTTGGCAATCCGGTTCATACCCAGAAACTGAGCGATATGCTGTTGTCGGATCACGGAATTTACGTCCAGCCGATCAACTTCCCGACAGTGCCGCGGGGCACCGAACGGCTGCGCTTTACCCCGTCGCCGGTGCATGGCCCGAAAGAGATCGACGCGCTGGTCAAGGCGATGGACGCGCTCTGGTCTCATTGTGCGCTGAATCGTGCCGAAATGGCGGGCTGATTCATAGCTCTGTGTCAAATTGGTAAGATTATGGTAGTATGCTCGTAATCAAAGGGCGCAGGCGAGATCGCATTAGGCGGATCCGTGACGTCCTGAATGTCGAATGCGGCAGGCTAAAATGGGACAGCAGGCATGATCGGGCGCCTTACTCAGCGCAAATCGAAGACGCACGACAGAATCGACAGGGCCGCGAAGCTTTGACGATTACGAGCTTCGATTGGGTGACATTATGCGCGGTGAACGGGCCACGATGGGCAAGTCTCTGCTGGATGTCCAACGTGAGCTGAGGATCAAAGCCTCCTATATCGCTGCTATCGAGAATTCTGACCCGACTGTCTTTGACACGCCGGGTTTTATTGCGGGTTATGTGCGGTCCTATGCGCGCTACCTCAATATGGATCCCGACACCACATTCGACAGCTTCTGTCAGGAAAGCGGGTTTCAGGTCGCGCATGGCATGTCGGCGGAGGCCTCGGTGCGCAAATCCGCAGGTGCGCCGATTGCAACCGGCATGGGGGGGCTGCGCAGTGACGCGTTCACCTCGCCCAATACCCCGTTTGTGCCAACGGCCAGCAGTGTATTCAGCCAGATTGAGCTGCGCGCGGTCGGCTCCCTTGCGGTGCTGGTCGCATTGATTGGGGGCATTGGTTATGGCGGCTGGGCCGTCCTGCAGGAGGTGCAGCAGGTGCAGATGGCACCGGTTGAGCAAACCCCCATTGTGTTGGCTGATCTGGATCCGCTTGCGGGGGCCGCCCGCGACGCTGAGGTCTCGAACGAGGATCCCGCATTGGAGGCGCTGGACCGGCTCTATCGTCCGCAGGCGCTGGATGTGCCGGTTCTGGTGCCTCGTGATGGTCCGATTGCCACCCTTGATCCGCGTGGCTTTGGTAACTTTGCCATTCCGGAACTGCCATCGGTTGTGCTGGCGGAGGCCAGCCTCAGCACCGAGGCACCTTTGCCCGCGATGCCGCAGGTTGTTGAAGAAACCGCGCTTAAGCCCTACAGATGGTTGCGGTGCGCCCCTCCTGGGTTCAGGTCACCGCCGTGGATGGCAGTGTGATTTTCGAAACCATCATGGAGCCGGGCCAGCATTTTGAAATCCCCGCCACCGAAGAGGCTCCGTTGCTGCGCACAGGCGAAAGTGGCGCGATCTATTTTGCCGTGAACGGCGCCCATTACGGACCAGTCGGCGATCGCGGGCAGGTGACCAAGAATGTGGTGCTCTCCTCAGATGCGCTCACCGAGCGTTTCGCGCTCGCCGATCTCAGTGAAGATCGCAACAGCGCGCTGGCCACGCTGGTTGCGGAGTTGCAGGCCAGCAGCCTGTCCGTCGACCCGGTCGAGGCCATCAGCGAGTAACCTGGCCGGGGTTCACCCGGCGATGAGGCGTTCAGGCCAATTCAGCAGCGGTGTCGTTCGGAGTACCTGGCCGCTTGCGACATCTGGCCCGATCCTTGCAGGAATGCCCAGCCACCATTGAAGCTGCGCCAGACTGCGCGTATCTATGCCCGGAACCCTGAACAGCGCGGACCGGACCTCATGTCGATCAACCATATTCGCCCCTGGCGCCATATCGAACGCCGCAAAAGCCGCCAGATCCATGTGGGCAATGTGCCTGTTGGCGGCGATGCCCCGATTGCGGTCCAGACCATGACCAACACGCCGACCACCGATGTTGCAGCAACGGTGGCGCAGGTTCAGGCCGCAGCCGAGGCTAGGCGCCGATATCGTCCGGGTGTCGGTCCCGGATGAGGCCTCTTCCAACGCGCTGAAAGAAATCGTCCGCGAAAGCCCGGTGCCAATCGTCGCGGATATCCATTTCCATTATAGGCGCGGGATTGAGGCGGCGGAGGCGGGCGCGGCCTGCCTGCGCATCAACCCCGGCAATATCGGTGATGAGAAACGCGTGGCAGAGGTCATCCGCGCCGCTAAGGACCACAATTGCTCCATTCGCATTGGTGTGAATGCGGGGTCGCTGGAAAAGCACCTTCTGGACAAATACGGTGAGCCCTGCCCGGAGGCGATGGTGGAATCGGGCCTCGATCATATCCGCATCCTGCAGGACCATGATTTCCACGAATTCAAAATCTCGGTGAAAGCCTCCGACGTCTTTATGTCGGCGGCAGCCTATCAACAGCTGGCTGAGGCCACCGATGCGCCGATCCACCTTGGCATCACAGAGGCGGGCGGCTTTGTCTCTGGCACCATCAAATCGGCGATTGGTCTGGGACAGCTTCTGTGGATGGGCATTGGCGACACCCTGCGGGTCAGCCTCTCCGCCGATCCGGTGGAGGAGGTGAAGGTGGGGTTTGAGATCCTGAAATCCCTCGGCCTGCGTCACCGCGGCGTCAATATCATCTCCTGCCCGTCCTGTGCACGGCAGGGATTTGATGTGATCAAGACGGTTGAAACCCTTGAAAAACGTCTGGAGCATGTAAAGACCCCGATGAGCCTCTCAATCATCGGCTGCGTGGTCAATGGCCCGGGGGAGGCACTGATGACCGACGTAGGCTTTACCGGCGGCGGCGCGGGTTCCGGCATGGTCTATCTGGCGGGCAAGGCCAGCCATAAGATGTCCAATGACCAGATGGTGGATCACATCGTGGAAGAGGTGGAGAAAAAGGCTGCTCTGCTTGATGCCGAGGCCGCCGCTGCGGAATAGATCCGGCCCAATCCATTTCTAGTTAATAAAGGGCGCTGAGGTCAGATCAGCGCCCTTTTTCTGTTGTCTGTTTCGCCTGTCATCTTTCCCGAAATACTCCGGGGGTCTGGGGGCTGGCCCCCAGTCTGCCCTGTGTCTGGGGGTTGGCCCCCAGTTGGTTCTGTGTCTGGGGCTGACCTAAAAATCCTACCTTTGGTCAGCTGCGCTTTTCGCGAATATCGGCGACCATGATCTCCATCTGGTCGGCAGGCAGATAGCCGCGCAGCAGCTCCTCCCCCAGTACGAAGGTCGGCGTGCCGGAAATTGCCAGCTGCTGGGCCAGCGCGCGGGTGTCTTGCAATTGGCGCGCGATCTCGGGATCCGACATCCGCGCGAGGATCGCATCGGCATCGAGATCCAGCCCGTCGGCCAGACGGCGCAGGGTGCCCTCATTGGGTTCGCCACTGAGGGTGATCAGTGCGTCATGGACATCCTTATAGGCGTCATCCCCGGCCACCAGCCGCGTGGCGATGGCAAAGCGGGAGGTCAGCACCGAGGCTTCGCCGAGGATCGGAAATTCCTTGATGATCAAGCGGATGTTGCCGTCACCTGATACCAGTTGTTCAACTTCGGGAGCGGCGCGTCTGCAATAGCCACAGCGGTAGTCCATGAATTCCACCAAGGTGATATCACCATCGGGATTGCCACCGACCCAGGAATAGCCGTCGTCATGCAGGGCCGTCAGGTTTTCAGAGACCAGCGCATCATCACGGGCCGCCTCATCGGCGGCTTGCTGCTGTTCCAATTTGTTGACCGCTTCCAGGATCACCTCCGGGTTCTCCAGCAGATAGGCACGGACCTCGGCGCCAAATGCGGCACGTTCGTCGTCGCTCATCTGACTGAGATCAAGTGCCTGAACAGCAGGGGCAACCATCAGCCCAAGGGCCAGTGCCGCGGCAGAAACGGCGGGGAGGCGGGTGAAACGGGTCATCTCGATTTCCTTTTTTCGTTTTGTTCAGCGGCGATCAGCACGTCTTGGGCGCGTCGCCAGGCAGTGGATCCGGTGGGCAGTTGGGCGGTGGCGCGTTTGGCGTGCAGCCCGGCGTCCTTCAGCCGTCCCTGTAGCGCATAGCGTTCGGCGGTGGCCAGTGCGGCCATGCCGGACTGGCCAAGTTTCGCGTAGGCCTGCGCCATATCACGCAGCATGGCGGCATTGCGGAAATCCCGCGCGCGGGCAGCTTCCAGTGATTTGATGGCCGCCTTTGGCTGGCCAGCAGCCAACTGCGCCCGCCCAAGGCTGGCGAGGATCAGCGGGTCACGCCCGGCCTGCTGGACGGCCCGGCCATAGGCGGCGAGGGCGGGTTGCCAGCGGCGGTTTTCCATCAGGATCTGGCCCTTAAGTTCCTGGTAGTAAGGATCGGTGGGGCGCAGGGCGAGGGCACCGTCGATGGCGCGCAACGCCTTTTGCAGGTTGTTGCGCCGATGCCGGGCGACGGCTTCCCGCATCAGGCGGACGTCTTTGTAAGGCTCATCCGCGATCCGGCGCAGGGTCCATTTGGGCGACCGGGTAAAGGCCGACAGCTTACCGCGCACCCGGGCAAACCAATAGATTGCATTGGCATCGGGTTTGGCGCTGTCGCCGTGGCTGGCAAGATAAGCTTCGGCAGCGCGGATCCTGTCACGGCTCAGCGGATGCGAGCGCATATAAGGATCCTGATTGACCGGGCTCAGCAGCTCCTGCCCGGCAAAGATCTTATGGACATCAACCAGCCCGCGCGGGCTGACCCCCGCCCGTTGCAGAATACCGGCAGCAGTGCGGTCGGCGGAGGCTTCTTCGGCGCGGGTATGGGCGAGAAACCCGCGCAGGGCGGAGGACTGCGTGCCAAGCGCAATACCGGCAGCGGCCTCACCGGCGCCCGCAGCGGCCGCAAGCACGGCAAGGGCGGCGCCAAGGCCTGCGGCAGAGCGGGCAGAGCGCATGTTCTGCATCCTCCGTGACAGGTGGCCATTGGTGATATGGGCCGCCTCATGGGCGATCACGGCCTGTAGCATTTCGGGGCGATCTACTTTTAGGATCAGCCCGTAATGTATGAAAATCGTTTGCGAATCCACGACGAAGGCGTTGAAGGATCCATCGTTGACCACCAGCACCCGCACCCGTTTGGCATTCAGACCTGCGGCGCGCAGCACCGGGGCGGCCAGCTCATTCAGCCCACGTTCAATATCGGGATCGCGCAGCAGCGAGATCGAGGCCGCCTGCGCGGATGAGGCCAGGGATCCCGCGACGAAACAGAGCGCAGCAAGAGCCAGAGCCGGGATTGACGCGAGGCGGGAGAAGCGGTCAAAGGTCATGGCCGCACCATGGGAGATCAACATGCGAAACTCAAGCCGGTCCAACGTCGATCCCTTCATTGTGATGGATGTGATGGAGGCCGCCCGCCGCGCCGAAGAGGCAGGTCGCCATATCATCCATATGGAGGTGGGCCAGCCCTCTACCGGTGCGCCTGTCGCCGCGCGTGAGGCGCTGGCAAAGGCGCTGGATCATGACAGCCTGGGCTACACCGTGGCGCTTGGACTTCCCGCGCTGCGCAAGCGGATCGCGCAGTTGTATGGCGATTGGTATAATGTTGATCTGAACCCGGAGCGGGTGGTGATTACCCCCGGTTCCTCCGGGGCGTTCCTGCTCAGCTTTACGGCGTTGTTTGACAGTGGTGACAGGGTGGGCATCGGCGCGCCGGGCTATCCGTCCTACCGGCAGATCCTGCATGCGTTGGGGCTGACGCCGGTGGATATCGAGACCTCGTTGGATCACCGCCTGCAGCCGGTGCCGCAGGATTTGACCGGCCTGGATCTGGCCGGGTTGATGGTGGCCTCACCGGCCAATCCCACCGGTACCATGCTGGATAAACCTGCAATGGCGGCTTTGGTTGAGGCGGCACAGGGGCAGGGCGCGGCCTTCATCTCGGATGAGATCTACCATGGCATCGAGTATGAGGCCAAGGCAGTCACCGCACTTGAGGTGACGGATGATTGTTATGTGATCAATTCGTTTTCCAAGTATTTCGCCATGACCGGATGGCGCGTGGGCTGGATGGTGGTGCCGGAGGATCATGTGCGGGTGGTGGAACGCATCGCCCAGAACATGTTCATCTGCGCGCCCCATGCCAGTCAGGTGGCGGCCTTGGCAGCGATGGATTGCCGCGAGGAACTGGAGAGCAATCTCGCCGTTTATGCGCGCAATCGCGCGCTGATGCTGGAAGGTCTGCCAAAGGCAGGTTTTGATCGGATCGCGCCACCGGATGGGGCGTTCTATGTCTATGCGGATGTCTCTGATCTGACCCAGGATAGCCGCGCCTTTGCCAAGGAGATTCTGGACGAGGCCGGGGTGGCGGTGACACCGGGGCTGGATTTTGATCCCAAGCGCGGCGCGACCACTTTGCGGTTTTCCTACGCGCGCTCCACCGCCGATATCGAGGAGGGGCTGGCGCGGCTCACCGCCTTTATGGCGGCACGTCGGGGCTGACCCTCCGCCGCTGAACATCTGGCAGGCGGGGCGACAGGATGAGGCTGGCCATCCGGTCTCGCAATGGCCTAGTCTGCGGGCAAAATATCTGCGCAGCCGAGGCGGCGTATCCTCTTCCCGTGCTCAGGACCGGGCGTAAGGGGGGGGGCGTGCAGAACAGGATCCGGGCAGTACAATAGGCAGACCAGCATAATGGGCAGAACATTAGCCATGAGCAGAAAAACAATGGCCCTTGCAGCGCTGCTGCCGCTCTTCATGGCGGCACCGCTGGCGGCGCAGGAGACGTCTGGGGCGACCAATACGTCGGCGCCAGAGGTGATCTCACCGGCGGCACAGGGGTTCAGCGGCCTTGCGCGGATTGAACCGCAGGAAACCCGGGCGGAGGACCGCCGCTCCGGGACGGATATTACCTTGGGGCTTAGCCAGGGCGTGCCGTATCGGCTGTTCACGCTGGATGCGCCGCCGCGTGTGGTGCTGGATTTTCAGGAGGTCGACTGGAGCGGTCTGGGCGAGCAGGCGCTGATCACCGAAGATGGCATCACAGCTGTGCAATTCGGAACCTATGTGCCGGGGTGGTCGCGGCTGGTGCTGGCCCTGGCGCGACCTATGCAGATTGAGACAGCGGCGATGGATATTGATCCGGTGACGGCGGCGGCCCAACTGTCGGTGGCCCTGCGCAAGACCACGGCCGAGGAGTTTGCCGCCACAACCGGCGCGCCGCGCGATGCCCGTTGGGATCTGCCTGCGCCCACCCCGATGATCGCGCGCGAAGCGAAGGATCTCGCTGGCCCCCCTGTTGATCGTGATCGATCCGGGGCATGGCGGTATTGATCCGGGGGCGGAGGCCTTCCTTCAGGGTGGGCTGGTGCAGGAAAAGGATCTGATGCTGCAATTCGCCATGGAGCTGGGGGAGATGCTGGTCCGCTCAGGGCAGTTCAATGTCCAGCTGACGCGGGATGATGACTATTTTGTCTCGCTTGAGCGGCGGATTGCGCTGGCACATCAGGCCAAGGCGGATCTGTTTCTGTCCCTGCATGCGGACAGCCTGTCAGAGGGGCGCGCCCATGGCACCACGGTTTATACACTCTCTGACGATGCCTCCGATGCGGCTTCGGCGACGCTGGTCGAGCGGCAGGAACGGGGCGATCTGCTGGCGGGCACCGATCTGAGTAAGGCTGATGATCGGGTGACCGATGTGCTGCTGGATCTGGCGCGGGTAGAGACTCATCCCCGCAGTCAGGCGCTGGCGCGGGCGTTGGTGACGGGGCTGAAGAGCCAAGGCGGGGCAATGAATCGCCGACCGCTGCGCGAAGCCGGGTTTTCTGTGCTAAAATCAGCCGATATCCCATCGGCTCTGGTGGAAGTTGGTTTTCTGTCCAGCCCCCGTGATCTTGCCAATCTGATGGACCCGGACTGGCGTGAGCGCACGGCGCGGGGCATTCTGAACGGGCTGTTGTCTTGGCGTATTGCGGATGAGGAGACCCGACCGCTGGTGCGTCAATAACCTCCGCTGGTTGGGCATTTTCACTGGCTGCACCCTCCGTCGATATCGGTCGGCCGCGTGAGAGCGGAACCAATGCGGCGGATGTGAGGTTTGGTATCCGGGGACAGCCTGTCGCGCTTTCCCCCTGTTTTCTCCGGGTCGGCGGCGTCAATATGCCGTTTCCCGTTTTGACCCCACGCGCCGCTGCACCTATATAGGCGGCACTGCGCGAGAAAGGCTCTACAGTGGTCAGATTTATTCTATCGTTCTTCGGTTCCATCTTCAGCACCATCACGCTGGGCATCGCAATGATTGCCCTGACCATTGGTGCGGTGTTCTGGATCTATGGCCGGGATCTGCCCAGCCACGAATCTCTGGCGCAGTATCAGCCGCCGACCATCAGCCGGATCTACTCCGGTGAGGGGCAACTGATCGACGAATTTGCCCAGGAACGCCGCCTGTTTACCCCGTCGGAAGAAATTCCCGATCTGGTGAAACAGGCCTTCATTTCGGCTGAGGACAAGAATTTCTACAGCCACAAGGGCTATGACATGCGCGGCATCGCCGCTGCGGCGGTTGAGGCGGTGCGGTCGCGCGGTGAAAACGTGCGCGGCGCCTCCACCATCACCCAGCAGGTGATGAAGAACTTCCTTCTGTCCGGCGACCGCAAGGCAGAGCGTAAGGTAAAGGAATTGATCCTGGCCTCGCGCCTTGAGGATACGCTGAGCAAGGAGGATATTTTGGAGCTGTACCTCAATGAGATTTTCCTGGGCCAGAATTCCTATGGTGTGACAGCGGCGGCGCAGACCTATTTTAACAAGACACTGAGCCAGCTGGCCCCGCATGAGGCTGCGACGCTGGCCTCCATGCCGAAGGCGCCGTCGAAATATCACCCGGTGTCGCAACGCGAGCGCCTGCTGGCGCGGCGCAACTACGTGCTGCGGGAGATGCGCGAAAACGGCTATATCTCCGGTGCGGTTTACAAGGTTGAGGTCGATCAGCCGCTGCGCTCGGTCCAGAATGGCGATTTTGACAGTTTCCGCACCGCGCTGCCGCCGCGGGACTATTTCACCGATGAGATCCAGCTTAGCAGCTGTCTGAGGACTTTGGCGAAGGTGAATTCTTTACCGGTGGTTTTACTGTGCGTGCCACCATCGACGAGGAAATGCAGACCGAAGCCGCATCGGCATTGCGCGGAGGGCTTGAGAAATACGACCGTTCGCGCGGGAACTGGCGCGGCACCGGCGTGACCCTTGATGCGGAGGCGCTGACCTCGGAGGAGAGCTGGCGTGCGGCGTTGAGCAACGCCTCGGTGCCCCGCGACATTGATCTGGGCGGCAAGTGGCATCCGGCGGTGGCGCTGGAGGTCGGCGACCAGAGCCTGCGTGTGGGGATTGAAGATGTGGCCGAGATCGGATCGGTCCCGCGCTCGGACATCAAATGGATGAAGGGCAGCTTCAAGGACAATATTTCCGCTGGCGACGTGGTACTGGTCCGCGCCGTGGAGAAAGACGGCGCACTGCAACATTGGTCGCTGCGTCAGGTGCCCGAGGTTCAGGGCGGCTTTGTCGCGATGGATGTGAACACGGGCCGCGTTCTGGCCATGCAGGGTGGGTTCTCCTACCAGCATTCGGTGTTCAACCGCGCCACACAGGCGCAGCGCCAGCCGGGGTCCAGCTTCAAACCCTTTGTCTATGCGGCAGCGCTGGACAGCGGCTATAGCCCCGCCACAATCGTTGTGGATGCCCCGATTGAGATCAACACCCCGCAGGGGCTGTGGCGTCCGAAAAACTCTACCAATAAATTTTACGGCCCAACGCCGCTGCGCACCGGGATCGAGATGAGCCGGAACCTGATGACCATTCGTCTGGCACAGGAAGTCGGAATGGAAGTGGTCGCAGGCTATGCCGAACGCTTTGGTGTATATGACAATATGGGGGCGTTTCTGGCCAACTCACTCGGGGCGGAGGAAACCACGCTGTATAAGATGGTGGCGGCCTATGCGATGTTTGCCAATGGCGGTGAACGGGTGCAGCCTACGCTGGTGGACCGGATTCAGGACCGCCGGGGGGAAACCATCTATCGCCATGATGACCGCGACTGCGTTGATTGTGCCTCGCCCGCGCTGGCGGCGGGACAGGCGCCTCGGATCGTGGACAACCGCGAACAGGTCATGGATCCGATCACAGCGTATCAGCTCACGTCGATGATGCGTGGCGTGGTGGATCGCGGCACCGCCTCCAGCGTGATCAATCTGCCAGTGCCCACTGCAGGCAAAACCGGGACCACCAACGACTCGCGCGATGTGTGGTTTGTGGGCTTTACCTCCAACATCGTGGCTGGTTGCTACATGGGCTTTGACCAGCCGCGCCCGATGGGACGCGGCGCCTACGGCGGCACCATGTGTGGTCCGGTGTTCCAGCAGTTCATGCAGAAGGCGACAGCCAAATATGGTGGTGGTAAGTTCGCCGTGCCCGAGGGCGGTCATTTCATCAAGATCGACCGCTATACCGGCGCGCGCCTTGCCGATGCCGCCTCGGGTGGCAATGTGGTGGCAGAATATTTCCGCGATGGCGCCGAGCCGATCTTTGGTCTGGCGTTTGATGGTGGCTTTGCGATGGGATCAAACCTGCCCCTGTTTGAGGAAGCCGCGCAGTCGGCGCGTCGCGTGACCACGTCGGATGGCGGCACCGCTGTTCTGGGACCAAAGGCCACCTTTGGCACGATCAGTTCCGGCGGGCTTTACTGACGCTGCCAGAGTTGGGCGATCCTATCTGAGGGGCGGGGCGTGGATATCATGACCCCGCCCGTTTTGTGCTGTGCGGTGGCGGGCTGCGCCAATCGCGCCGCTGCCTGCTGCCCCGGCTTGCCCGCAGGGCGCGGGTGGTTTATCACGCAGGCCTGATACGTGATTTCAAGGGATTGCCATGCGCGCCGAAACTCAGAACATCGTGGCCGATATCGAAAAGTCGCTGGAGCTTTTGGCGCAGCGTCTGGATTGGGAAACCGCCGAGTTCCGCCTGGAAGAGTTCAACGCCCGCGTTGAGGATCCCAACCTGTGGGATGATGCCGATGCGGCGCAGGCTCTGATGCGCGACCGGCAGATGCTGGTGGACGCGATCGACACCTATAAATCCATCAAACAGGATCTCAGCGACAATATGGAGCTGATCGAACTGGGAGAGATGGAAGAGGATGCGGTGGTCATTTCCGACGCCGAGGCAGCCCTCAAAGCGCTGAAAGAAAAAGCCGCCGAGAAAGAGCTGGAAGCGCTTCTGGATGGTGAGGCTGACAGCAATGACACCTTCTTGGAAATCAACGCAGGGGCAGGCGGCACAGAGAGCTGTGACTGGGCCTCAATGCTGGCACGGATGTATGTCCGCTGGGCCGAAAAGAAAGGCTACAAAGTCGAACTGCAGTCCGAAAGCGCGGGCGAAGAGGCGGGTATCAAATCCGCAGCTTACAAAATTTCCGGCCACAACGCCTATGGCTGGCTGAAGTCCGAAAGCGGTGTGCATCGTCTGGTGCGGATTTCGCCTTATGACTCGGCGGCGAAGCGCCATACCTCGTTCAGCTCTGTCTGGGTCTACCCGGTGGTGGATGACAATATCGAAATCGAGGTGAACCCCTCGGATATCCGGATCGATACCTATCGTTCGTCGGGCGCGGGCGGCCAGCACGTCAACACCACGGACTCTGCCGTGCGGATCACCCATGAACCCACCGGAATTGTGGTGACCTCTTCCGAGAAGTCGCAGCACCAGAACCGCGACATCGCGATGAAGGCGCTGAAATCGCGACTGTATCAACTGGAACTGGATCGCCGGAATGCGGATATCAACGCCGCCCATGAGGCGAAGGGCGATGCCGGTTGGGGCAACCAGATCCGGTCTTATGTGCTGCAGCCCTATCAGATGGTGAAAGACCTGCGCACCAGTCACGAGACCTCGGATACCAAGGGTGTGCTGGACGGCGATCTGGATGGCTTCATGGCGGCAACACTGGCGCTGAATGTGGCGGGCAAGAGCCGCTCGGAAGCACAGGGCGACTGATCGTATCACCGCGCTGACGCGGATTTGCGCGCGTCAGACTGACCTTTTGGATTCACAGAAACCCGTTTGCCCCGGCAAGCGGGTTTTCTTTGTGTTTTGGCCCGGCTAGGCTGCAGCCCACGGCCATCCAGGAGCGCCTTTCGATGATTGAGACCACACCCAGCGCCCGCGAGACCCTGCAGGATCTCTCTGCCGGTCGGCGCACCGCTGTTGCGCTGATGACGGAGACGCTGGCACGCATTGATGCGATAAATCCTGGCGTCAACGCCATCGTTGCACTGCGGGACCGCGAGGTGCTGCTGGCGGAGGCGGCGGCGGCGGACAGATCGACGACTCGGGGGCCGCTGCATGGGCTGCCCATGGCGATCAAGGATCTGGCCAATGTGGCAGGCGTGCCCGCGACGCAAGGCTCGCCTTTGCTGGCCGATTTCGTGCCGCAACAGGATGACTTGATGGTGGCGCGGCTGCGGGCAGCAGGCGCTTTGATCATCGGCAAGACCAATACTCCGGAATTCGGCCTCGGCTCGCATACGTACAACCCGGTCTACGGCGCCACGGCGAACCCCTATGACCGCAGCCGCAGCTGCGGCGGGTCATCGGGTGGCGCGGCGGCGGCGCTGGCGACCGGAATGGTGGCGCTGGCCGATGGCTCCGACATGATGGGCTCCCTGCGCAATCCGGCGGGGTGGTGCAATGTCTACGGCTTCCGGCCCAGTTGGGGGCGGGTGCCGGGGGAGCCGCGCGGCGATCTGTTTCTGCATCCGCTGTCGACCAACGGTCCGATGGCGCGCACCCCTGAGGATCTGGCGCTGCTGCTGGATGTGATGTCAGGGCCGGATCCGCGCCAGCCGCTCGCGGCCACAGCCGGGGCAGGGCACCGTGTCTCGCCCTTGCCAGAGGTGCGGCCGATGCGGATTGGCTGGCTGGCGGATTGGGGCGGGGCCTATCCGATGGAACCGGGCATTCTGGAGACCTGCGAGACGGCGCTGGAGGTGCTGCGCGGTCTGGGTCATCAGGTTGAGAGACTGTCGCCGCCCTTCGCCGCGGAGCGGATCTGGCAAAGCTGGAGCACGCTGCGTTCTTTCTCCGTGGCCGCGGGGCTCCGGGTTTTTGCCGGGCAGATGCAGCAGCTGAAAGAGAACGCCCAATGGGAGCTTGAGCGTGGTCTGGCCTTGAGTGGACAGGAGATCCAAGCGGCGTCGGACCTGCGTTCGGACTGGCAGCGGGTCGCGGCACGGCTGTTCTCGCAATATGATGCGTTGGTGCTGCCGACAGCGCAATGCTGGCCGTTCGACATTACACGCGATTATCCGCAGGTGATCGGGCAGACCGCAATGGACAGCTACCATCGCTGGATGGAAGTAGTGACCCCCGTTAGCCTGATCGGGGTGCCCTGTCTGGCAGCCCCTGCGGGGTTTGGACCCGGCGGTCTGCCAATCGGGCTGCAGGTTTTCGCTGCCCACGGGCGGGACAGTGAATTGCTGGCATTGGGACAGCAGTATCACCGCGCAACCCATTGGCCCGAGCGTCGCCCACCGCAGGTGCCATCGGCAACTGCCGTCCACTGAACAGCGGCATCAGGAGATCTTTCATGGAAGAAAAAGCCTTTGGCGTGCCCGATTTGCAGCCGATGACATTGTCGACGCTGGGACAGGCGTTGCGGTACGGCTGGGGTGACTTTCGCGCCAAACCGGGCTACGGGCTGTTTTTTGCCAGCGTCTATGTGCTGGCGGGATGGATCATGGCCTGGATCACCATGGCAACCGGCACCACCTTCTGGTTGGTGCTGGCGGCGATCGGGTTTCCGCTGATTGGACCCTTCGCGGCGGTCGGCCTCTATGAGGTGTCGCATCGCCTGGAGCAGGGGGAGGCGCTGGGATTTGGTGCCATATTGGGGGTGGTCTGGCAGCAAAGTCGCCGTCAGCTGCCGTCGATCTGCGCCATTATCATTATCGTATTTCTGTTCTGGTTCTTCCTTGGTCACATGATTTTTGCGCTGTTTCTGGGGCATTCAACGATGACCAATATCTCCAGCTCGCCTGAGGTCTTCCTGACCGCAAACGGGATGACCATGCTGGCTGTTGGCAGCGCGGTTGGTGCGATTTTTGCGCTGCTCCTTTACATGATCACGGTGCTGTCGCTACCGCTTTTGCTGGACCGGGAGGTGGATTTTGTCACCGCCATGATCACCAGTTTTTCCTATGTGCAGAGCAATTTTGTACTGATGATCCTCTGGGCGGCTGGCATTGCTGCGGCGACATTTGTGGCGATGATCCCGGGATTTCTGGGTTTGCTGCTGGTGCTGCCACTGCTGGGCCACGCCAGTTGGCATGTCTACCGGCTGATCGCGGCACGGGCCTGAAATGGGCCTCCGCGCCCGCTATCTGAACCGCGTACCCACTCCCAGCAATCGCTGTTGAAAGGGGCTGAGTTCGTGTTGCTCCACAAATCCGGCCCGCCGCGCTGCGCGCAGGATGGCCCCGTGGTTCTGCCCCAGATATTCATAAACCATACGCGTGGCGCGGTCAGCGGTTTCGCTTTCGCGACTGGTACGGGCGACATAGCTAAGCCCAGACATTGGCCTCCATCGCGGGCACATTGGCCAGATAGTTGAAGGATGAGGTGCGCCCGCCGCGTCGCGCCAGCGTGAAGGCGACCCCATCGTCGTAAGCCGAGGCATAACCACGAAATTCGCGGGACTTCGCATCGGATGGCAACCCCTGGTAGCGCATGGCGGATTTTGCCTCATAACCGCGGATGTAGGTGACCCCTTCGCTGCGAAATACCCGCACCAACCCCAGAATATAGCGATCCGTCCGCACGAAGCTGCGACGCAGAAACTGATAAAGGCCGGACGGGAAAAACGCCTCGGTCATATTGGTGACGCCGGGGCCGAGAAAATCGTTCAGAAAGGGCCCCTGAAGGATCTGCCCCTTGCAGGACAGCTGCGCGACCGGGTCCAGCAGGATGCGGGCATCCACATCAAAGAAGTTGCAAATCCTGTCCAGAACATCGGGGCGCGGAAAACTCTCCCCGGTCAGGTATCGGTTGAACTGGGTGCGGTTGATCCCCAGTCGCCGCGACAGCTCCGAAATCGATGGGTAGTCCCTGGCCAGTTGCCGCAGGTTGGCGCCAAACATATTGCGCAGCTCGGCAGGGGAGCGGTCGGGCTGGCTGGGCTGGCTCACGAAAGTCTCCTCTATGTTTGCAATTGGACTCAATACCAGATCTTGCGGTTACCCAAGGGAAGGCATATCACAGTTGTAGATAATAGCCGTGGAACTGACGCTATATAGCATCAATTCTGCATAAAACGACACAAATTGGTACAGATCTTTTCAGATGTTTTTGGTGTTCCTCCAACGTGATTTATCTCAAAATGGTTCGGGGCCAATGTGAGGTATGATATGATTGGTGTCGTCCTTTGGACTGACTATGACCTGCGGCAGGCTGTGATCTGGTGTGAAGATCACGGAGATCTGGTCTATTATCGCTGGACCTCTCTGGATGAGCCAGTCGCGCTCAGCAAAGGGGATTGCGTGGCATTCCATGTCGAAACGAAGGGCGCCCTGAGGTTGGCCTGCGATCTGCGCATCATTGAGGAAAGTCAGAGCCCGGAGCTGGCCGCCAAATTGGTCCGGGCAGAGCATGAGGCAAATCTGCACCCGCCAATGTCCCGCTCCAACGCGACTGTCATGTCCTGGGAGGACGCGCGCCGTGATCCGCTATATCCCACCTCTGACGGGGCGGAGCAGCAGGAGAATGGATCGTCCGACAATGGCCTTCACGCGGCGCCCGATCGTTGCCCGAGCGGGGCAACAGTGATCTCTTTCCCGGACAAAAAAGCCAGAGAGGCCCGCGCGCAGGCAAAACGGCGCAGCGGCTGACGCTCGGGACGCAGGGGCGCTGCAAGCCAGGATGAGGCTTTTGGCTGCGCCTGGGTCAAGCGCCGTCAATACCTAGATTTGTTCAGCAAAAAGGGGCCGCGCGGACGCAACCCCTATCTGGTATTTCAACGGATCTGATCAGCTGCCGCGCAGCAGCGCCGCAACGCCGGTGCGGGCGATTTTGGTCAGCCCCAAGGGCCGCATCATTTCCGCAAAGGCGTCGATTTTGTCTGGCGCGCCGGTCAGTTCGAAAATGAAACTGTTCAGCGTGGTATCCACAACCTTGGCGCGGAAAATCTCCGCCAGGCGCATGGCTTCGACGCGTTTGTCGCCTTCTCCAACCACTTTCACAATGGCCAGTTCCCGTTCCACGAAGGGATCTTCCACGGTGAGGTCCGTGACCTCATGCACGGGGACGATCCGCCCCAGCTGCGCCTTGATTTGCTCAATCACCTGCGGGGTCCCGGTGGTGACAATGGTGATGCGCGACAGATGGCCTGTGTGATCAACCTCGGCCACGGTGAGGCTGTCGATATTGTAGCCACGACCGGAGAACAGGCCGATCACGCGGGCCAGAACGCCGGGTTCATTTTCCACCAGAATGGTGATGGTGTGGCGCTCCTGAACATCCGAGAAATTCGGACGTAGGTTATAGGCGGAGTGGCTGGTGGAGCCTTTTTTGATATGTAGGGCAGACATTCGTCTATCTCCTTTTGTAGAGATATTTTAAATTCTCGTCGCTAGGGGTCATCGCAACCACCTGATCTAAAGACAAAGTACGTTCTTTAGGGAGAGGAACTGGTATGCGCCCTGTTCCTAGGCTGAATGGGTCTCCAGCCACGACTGCTTTGGCGGTATCGGAGACAATAACGTGAAAGTTACATTCCCACTTGCCTCCACGTTGTTTCGTTGTTGGGTTGTATGAGCTTTGTGGGTACATGAAGCAAATCTGCGCTACCTTCTTCGGCTCTTTTTGCACTTTCCAGAGGCCTTGGACCGCTCTTGTGTTGCCGGGATACCAAAGGTAGGCGCGACCATCGGGCGCAAAGTACTCGATCTGGGTGCCATGACTACTGTCATTGAAGAGAACAGTGTTCCCCTTGAATGAATCCCTGATGTCTACGGCGGAATACTTGTCGCTGTTAAACATGTGCACTGTCTCTCTGACACCGTAAGGTTGCGGCGCACATGCCGATAAGGCAGTCAGTGCGACCGCGACCAAAGGTAAGCTGATGAGTGAGTGCTTTCCGGACATTGATCAGACCAGCACCGCGCCGCCGGATTGGATGACGCCTTGGGTTTCGGCTTCGCCCAGCAGCATCTCGTTATGTGCCTTGCCCGAAGGGATCATCGGGAAGCAGTTTTCGTGCTTCTCCACCAGGCAGTCAAAGATCACCGGGCCGTCGTAGTCCAGCATCTCCATGATCGCGTCGTCCAGATCTTTGGGATCCTTGCAGATGATGCCTTTGGCGCCAAAGGCTTCGGCGAGTTTCACGAAATCGGGCAGCGCTTCGGACCAGGAATGGCTGTAGCGCTCGCCATGCAGCAGTTCCTGCCACTGGCGCACCATGCCGAGGCGCTCATTGTTGAGGATGAACTGTTTCACCGGCAGGCGGTACTGCACGGCGGTGCCCATTTCCTGCATGTTCATCAGCCAGGAGGCTTCGCCCGCGACGTTGATCACCAGCGCATCCGGGTGCGCGACCTGCACCCCAAGCGAGGCGGGGGTGCCGTAGCCCATGGTGCCAAGGCCACCGGAGGTCATCCAGCGGTTGGGATCTTCAAAGCCGAGGTATTGCGCCGCCCACATCTGGTGCTGGCCCACTTCGGTGGTGATGTAACGGTTGCGATCCTTCGTGAGGGCCTCAAGCCGCTCAAGCGCATATTGCGGTTTGATGGTGCTTTCAGACGCGGTGTAGGCGAGGCAGCGGATATCGCGCCACTCACTGATCTGCTCCTGCCATTGCGCAATCGCGGCGCTGTCGACCTTGCGGCCGCGGCTTTTCCAAACTTTCAGCACATCTTCAAGCACGTGGCCGATGTCGCCAACAATCGGGATGTCCACGCGGATCACCTTGTTGATCGACGAGGGATCGATATCGATATGCGCCTTGGTTGAATGGGGGCTGAAGGCATCGAGACGACCGGTGATGCGGTCATCAAAGCGCGCGCCGATATTGATCATCAGATCGCAGTCGTGCATCGCCATATTGGCCTCATACAACCCGTGCATGCCCAGCATTCCCAGCCAGTTCTTGCCGGAGGCCGGATAGGCGCCAAGCCCCATCAGCGTGGAGGTCACCGGAATGCCCGTCGCCTCGGCGAGTTCGCGCAGCAGCTGGCTGGCGCCGGGGCCGGAGTTGATCACACCACCGCCAGTGTAGAACACCGGGCGTTTGGCAGTTTCCATCGCTGCGACCAGCTCGGTGATGGCCTCCAAATCGCCTTTTACGGGCGGCTGGTAATGCGACGCAGCAGGTTTGGGGCCCTGATAGGTGCCGGTGGCAAACTGCACATCCTTCGGAATGTCGATCAACACCGGGCCGGGGCGCCCGGCAGTGGCCACATGAAAGGCCTCATGCAGGGTGCCTGCCAGCTTCTCGGTGTCCTTCACCAGCCAGTTATGTTTGGTGCAGGGGCGGGTGATGCCCACGGTGTCGGCCTCCTGAAAGGCATCCGAGCCAATCATAAAGGTCGGCACCTGACCGGTCAGAACCACCAGCGGAATGGAATCGAGCAAGGCATCCGTGAGGCCAGTGACCGCATTGGTGGCACCGGGACCGGAGGTCACCAGAACAACGCCGGGTTTGCCGGTGGAGCGGGCATAGCCCTCGGCGGCGTGCACGGCACCCTGTTCGTGGCGCACCAGAATGTGCCGGATATCATTCTGCAAAAAGATCTCGTCATAAATCGGCAGAACAGCACCGCCGGGATAGCCAAAGACCGTGTCCACCCCCTGATCCTTCAGGGCCTGAACAACCATTTTTGCGCCGGTCATCTCACGTTTCATCTGCTTTAGCTCCAATTGGCGGCATCGTTCTGTTTCGCATAAAAAAAGCCCCCGATTTCTGGTCGGAGGCGCATGGGTTCGATTATGGTGTACCGTTACCGGCCCATGCGCGTGGTTCCTACGACTACGACTAGCATTTTCATCGTCTTGGCTCCTCTAGCGTTAAGGCGGACCTTAGGACCGGGGGCAGGAGGCGTCAACAGGGAAATGAACCGAAAACACCCCGGTTTGAGACATTTTATTGCGTCAGGTCGGTGCGTAGCGACATTATTGCGGTTTTGAGTGGGGTGGATCGTGCCATTTCGGTCCTGATTTCCCTGTTTAGGGCAGGTCAACCCCCGTGTACCGGAGGGTGGCCCGTCTTTTTCTCCACCGATATGTCCGGCTCTGGACCTAATTCACCGGTATTGCTGCTGCATCGCAGCGTTGCGACAGCTCAGTATCCGACAATCCCGGCGGGCGGGTCAGAAACTGTGACCGGTGCCCTGTAACACGCCATGTTCCAATGCATAGCGGGTGAGGCCCGCAGTCGAGGATATGCCCAGTTTGCGTTTGATATTCTTGCGGTGGGTTTCCACGGTGCGCACGGAGATATCCAACGCCAGCGCCACATCCTTGTTAGATTTGCCCTGTGCCAGCTCCAGAAGGATGGTCTGCTCGCGCCCTGTGAGCGCCTCGCGGTTGGGATCATCCTTGGGCTTCAGGGAGCCTTCGGCACCGGTGCAGAGATAGGTCTCGCCGCGCATCACGGTGTCGATGGCCTGACGGATCTCCTCGGTCGGGACATCTTTCAGCACATAGCCCATGGCGCCATGAGCCAGCGCGCTGGAGATATATTCCGGGCTGTCGTGCATCGATAGGATCAGGATGCGGGTGGCAGGGCTTTGTTCGAGGATGATTTCCGTCGCACTCAACCCGCCAAGTTTGGGCATATTGAGATCCATCAGGATCACATCCGGTGTCAGCGCACGCGCCTCGGTCACGGCCTCTTCGCCATTGCTGGGACTGCCCACAACTTCGATGTCGTCATAGCTTTCAAGGATGGACTGGATGCCCTCGGCGACCATTGGGTGATCGTCGACGATCAGAACGCGAATGGTGTTTGGCATGATCGCCCCTCATGTGGCTTGCGCGGTTCCTGTGGCCCTATGCTGTGATGACAGATCGGGCAGGGCGCAGTTTGGCTCAGGACACCCGTTTGGAGGTCGCATTGGCCGCGTCTCCGGGCGGCAGAAGATGGCTCAGCGGCAAGAGCACCTCAATCACCGTGCCGCTTTGCGTGCCCCGTGATGACAAAATCCTGAGGGTGCCGTCAAGCTGTTCGATCCGTTCCTGCATGTTGCGCAGCCCGATGCCCGGGCCACCGCGGTCCTGCACTGGTGGCAGGCCGCGGCCGTTATCCGTGATCCGCATGGTGGCGCCACGGGCATGACCGCGCAGATCCATGCTGACTTCGGTGGCCTCGGCGTGGCGTTCGATATTGGTCAGCGCCTCCTGCGCAATACGGTAGAGCGCGATCTTGGCATCCGCGTCCAGACGGTTGCGAAACACCACGGTGCTGAACCGGGTCTCAATGCCGGTGCGGGCGGCAAAGTCATCGGTCAGCGCCTTCAGCGCCGGTCCCAGACCCAGATCATCCAGCACCCCAGGGCGCAGGTCGCGGCTGATGCGGCGGACCTCGGTGATGGCGGTGCCCAGATGTGAGATGCCCTTGTTCAAGGGATCATCGACGTGGTCGAAATCGCCGCGTGACAGCCGCCTGCGGGCATTGTCCAGGGCGTAGCGCACCCCGACCAGAAGCTGGCTGATCCCGTCGTGCAGTTCGCGCGCGACGCGGCCGCGCTCTTCTTCCTGCGCGTCAAAAACCCGCTGAGTCAGCTCTTTCAGCTTGGCGTCGGCCAGCCGGCGTTCGCGGATATTCAGCACCATGCCAGAGGCAAAGACCAGACCCAGCGCAAAGAGGGTGATCCCCCCGATATAGTAGAAGGTGCGGCGAATGCGGGTCTCCACCTCAGCGCGGGAGGCCGCGACAGAGGCCAGAACATCGTCAATAAACACCCCGGTTCCGATCGCCCATCGCCAGTCCTGTAGTCCCAGCACATAGGCCACCATCTGCGCCTCCTCGCCGGTCGAGGGTTTTTCCCACATAAATGTGTGCCAGCCAGCCCCCTGACGGGCCAGGCGGATGAATTCATCCACCACGGGCGTGCCGCGACTGTCCGTAAGGCCGCGCCAATTCTTGTTGATAAACTCCGTCTGGCGCGGGCTGACCAGATTGGTGCCGTCGTAATCATAGACAAAGAAGAACCCGTCCCGATCATAGATCATCGCGCTGAGGATCTGGGTCACCTGTTCCTTTGCGGCCTCGTCGTCCGGGGCGGCCAGCCCGTAGATATGCGAAAACCCATTCCGTGCCTGGGTCACATAGTTGCGCAGCTCGGCCATCTTGGCCTGCAACAGCTGCTGCTCCAGTGCCTTGATCTCCCGTTCGGCCAGTGCGCGCGATTGCACGGCGACAAGAACGGCAATGGCCGCCCCGGCGACAATGAGCGGTAAGGTGGCCAGCAGAGAGAGTTTCTGGGCGTAGTTCGGTCGCAGGAAATTGGGGATCAGACGCATGGTCGAATCGTTACGCAATCCGATTTGAGAATCAAAGCCCCCATTGGTGCGGTCACCGCACGAAAGTCCGACGCACCCCATGTGACCATCACGGCCTGCCCGGATTTTGGCCAAAAAATTTGGCCAAATTGCGGTTTTCTACGCAGTAGTAGGTATTCACATGACGCAGGGTGCGGCTAGGCTTGCCTCACTCGACAAGACCCGTTTCGGGCGCAGACCCGGAGCAATCCAATTAAATGGGAGGAGAAACCTATGGATCGTCGTTCCTTTTTGAAGACATCCGCGCTGGGGGGCAGCGCCGCTGCAGCAACCACTCTGGCCGCACCAGCCTATGCACAAGGCAAACGCACCCTGACCATGGTCACCACATGGGGCCGTGGCCTTGCTGGTGTGCATGACTCGGCGCAGTATGTTGCCGATGCCATCACTGCCATGTCCGGTGGCGACCTGACCGTTGATGTCAAAGCCGCAGGCGAGCTGGTCGGCGCGTTCGAAGTGTTCGACGCCGTGACCGCAGGCCAGGCCGACATGTACCATGGTGCAGACTATTATTTCACCGGCCAGCACCCGGGTTATGCTTATTTCACCGCCGTGCCTTTTGGCATGACGCCGCAGGAACTGACCAACTGGTACTACCATGGCGACGGCCATGCGCTGCATGATGAACTGGGCCAGATCTTCGGTCTGAAGTCCTTCATCGGCGGCAACACCGGCCCGCAGGCCGGTGGCTGGTACAACAAGGAAATCAAGGGCCCTGAAGATTTCAATGGCCTGAAGTTCCGGATGCCGGGTCTGGGCGGCAAGGCTCTGGGTAAACTGGGCGCCTCCGTGCAGAACATCCCTGGTTCTGAGGTGTACCAAGCGCTGTCCTCCGGCGCGATTGACGGCACCGAGTGGATTGGCCCCTGGGCGGACGAAAAGGCCGGTTTCCAGGAAATCACCAAGACCTACTACACTGCGGGCTTCCATGAGCCGGGTGCCGCGCTGTCGGTTGCCACCAACCGCGATGTGTTCGATGGCCTGTCGCCTGCGCACCAGAAGATCATTGAGATGGCAGCGGCTGCTGGCCACCAGTGGAGCCTGGCTCAGTTCATGAACAACAACGGTGCAGCGCTGCAGCGCCTGCAATCCGGTGGCGTGAAGACCCTGGAATTCCCTGACAGCGTCTGGGATGCCTTCGGTGCCGCGACCAAGGAAACCCTGGACGAGTTCATGGGCGACGAACTGTTTGCGAAGATCCGCGGCAGCGTCGAAGAGTCCATGAAGGCCTCCTCCGGCTGGATTACCAAATCCGAAGGTGCCTATCGCGTTCAGCGCGACCGCGTTCTGGGCTAACCCTCTTCGAGCGGTTTCAATCGGATCCTCCGCAGCGGCGGGGGATCCTTTCGCAATTGCAGCTCGGCAGGGATGGCCGCAGCCATCTATGCCCATCGGGTCCAACGATCCGTGCGCGCCTGATTTTATCCCGAAGATGACAATCAAACGGCCCGCGCTGCACGCATTTATTCGAGGGAAAAATGCAGGACGAAAGTGGCGTTTCCTTTTTTGGAGCCTTACTGGGCGGCCTGATCTGGCTGGTTCAGAACATTGCGGGCGCCTTTTATAACTTCGGCTATGCCGTCGCCAACCCGCAGCTCTGGCTCGATTGGTCCGACAAGGCCTCCGTCATGCGGTTTGTCTACTATGGCGGGTCGGTTGAGTTCTTCTTTGTGGTGTTTACCGCGTTTCTGGTGCTGACGGCTGTCGGCATCTATCGCCATTCCATTATGTGGGGTGTCGTGCGCGGGCTGGAGGGCTTTGCCAACACGCTGGGGCGTCTGTTTGCCTGGGCAGGCCTGCTGATGGTGCTGCAGCAGATCGTGATCGTGTTCATGCAGCGGGTGTTTGCACGCCCGGACATGAGCTTTGGTCTGGGCATCGCGCTGGAAAAAGACATCAGCTGGTTTGCAGAAGAACTGAAGCTTTACAATGCTTTGGTCGTCTGTCTTTGCGTGACCTACACGTTTGTGCAGGGCGGCCATGTGCGGGTCGATCTGATCTATTCCGGTATCAGCTTCCGCGCCAAGCGGGTGGTGGACATGCTGGGATCGCTGATCTTCATGATGCCTGCCGCAGTGCTGACGTGGATGTATGGCTGGTTCTTCCTGTGGCGCCACCTGATCGTGCCCAAACCCTCCGCCTCTGACACTCTGGACCGGCTGGTGATGAAATCACGGGCCCTGCGCTGGAACGTGGAAACCATCGGCTTCAGCCCCAATGGGTTCAACGGGTATTTCCTGTTCAAGATCCTGCTGGTGGTCTTCGCCGGTATCGTCTTCCTGCATGCCATCGCGTTTTTCTACCGCTCCTTCCTTGAGTTTGTGGAAGGGCCCGGCAGTGAGAACAAACACCTCGACAAGGACAGCCTTGGTGAAGGTGAAGAAGCCTATGAAGGCGCGCATTAAATAAGGGACAGCCCCCATGCTATTCGGACTTGATGGCGTTGAAATCGGCCTGATCATTGTCTTCTTCTGCCTTTTTGGCGGTATTCTTTCCGGCTTTCCGGTGGCCTTTGCCATCGGCGGAGCCGGGGTCATCTCCTTTGGGATCATTGCGGCACTGGACAGCGCCGGGATCCTTGTTCATCAGGCCATCGACACCTCGTCGCAGGTCTATCGGGATCTGGTGAATTCCGGCGTGAAGCCGGATTCTGTGTCGGTCTTCCGATACCCCGATCTGCCACGCGTCGCCGAGGCCGTCTTCCCGCAAGGCTGGGAAGTTGCGATGGACCGCAATGTCTCCTTCATTGTGAACCGGATGAACGAACGGGTTCTGGCGGGGGCGTCGATTGAGACCCTGCTGGCGGTTCTCATGTTTGTTCTGATGGGAATCACCCTGGAACGTTCCAAGATCGCCAACGACCTTCTGACCACCATGGCGCGCGTCTTTGGCCCGCTGCCCGGCGGTCTGGCGGTGTCGATTGTGGTTGTGGGCGCCTTCCTCGCTGCCTCAACAGGGATCGTGGGCGCAACTGTTGTGACCATGGGCCTGCTGGCGCTGCCAACCATGTTGCGCAACAACTATTCGCCGGAACTGGCGACTGGTGTGATTGCGGCCTCTGGCACACTTGGCCAGATCATTCCGCCGTCCATCGTGATCGTTCTATTGGGCACGCTGGCGGGGGATCTCTACTCCACCGCGCAAGAAGCCCGAGCGCAGGAATTTGGCTGCTCTGATGCGCTGACCTATCTGGGGGAGCCCGCGGTTGTGTCGGTTGGCACGCTGTTTCAGGCAGCCCTGTTGCCGGGCATCATGCTGGCGTTGCTCTATGCACTTTATGCCTTTGGCTATGCACTGCTGAATCCGGAAAAAGCCCCTGCGGTGGTTCTGGAAGGCGGCACCGGCGAGCCAATCACCCGTGGGGAAGGCCTGACCTGGTTCCTTGGTGTGCCGGTTGCGTTGATTGCGGGTGCTATGCTGCTTGGCCAGATCAATCTGATCGGCAGCCAGAACATCAATGTCTCTACCTTCTCTGATGCAGGTCAGACCGCAGCACTGCGCACGAACGTTGGTGATGACTGTAAGGCCGCGATGATTGATCTGCATGGTCAGGAAGCCTGGGATGCAGCAGTGGTCGAACAGGACGCCATTGATGCGGCTGGCGGCGTGACCCAGGCAACCAAGCTGACAGAGGAAGAGCTGGAAGCTGCCAAGATCGCCAAGATTGACGCCGCAGCGCCAATTGGCACCGGTCTGACCGTGCTGATGGTTCTGATGGGGCTGGTTCTGGCGGTGGGGCGTGGTGTTTCGCCCTCGGCCGATCCCAAGCCGCTGATCCTTGGCGCAATTGGCGTTCTGCTGATCGCGTTGGTAGATGTTGTGGCGATTGCTCCGACCACCAGCCCGGGTGTCACCGTTGTGCTGATTGCGCTGCCGACGCTTCTTGCTCTTTACGGCTGCAGGGTCGCTGCGGGGCGCAGTGCCAAAAACGATTTGATCCGGGTGGTCTTTCCGCCGCTGATCCTGATTGTCGCGGTGCTGGGGTCCATTCTGGGCGGTATCACCAACCCGACGCCGGCTGCGGCACTGGGGGCCGGTGGTGCCATTATGCTGGCGGCCTACCGCAAGCTTCAGGATCAGGGTAAATCCGGTAAGATCATCATCTGGGCAACCTTTGCAGTGGCCATCTGTATTCTGGTTGGCGTGAATTTCGATCTGCGCATCAACGGTCAGAGCGGTGTGTCGGCCGAAACGGTCATCGCCTTTGGCGTGGCCTATGGCGCCTATCTCTTTGCGCTGTTTGGTCTGCTTTATGGGTGCTGGGTGTTGTTCAAGGGCGGCGTCCTCACACCTGTGGTGCGCGAAACCGCCAAGGTGACATCGATGGTGTTCACCATTCTGATCGGCTCGCAACTGTTGAACCTGGTGGTGATCTCCTTTGGTGGGGAGCATTATATCCAGCAGTTCCTTAAGAGCTTTGACAGTGAGCTGAAGGTTTTCCTCATTGTGATGGTGGTGCTGTTCATCCTGGGCTTCGTGCTCGACTTCCTTGAGATCATCTACATCGTGATCCCCATTGTGGGGCCGGTGATCTATGGCGGGTCGTTTGATCCGAAATGGGTGACCATCATGGTGGCGGTGAATCTCCAGACGTCGTTCCTGACGCCGCCCTTCGGATTTGCGCTCTTCTATCTGCGCGGGGTCGCACCGAAGGAGGTCACCACCGGCCATATCTACCGCGGGATCCTGCCCTTTGTGCTGATCCAGGTGGTGGGTCTGGGCATCCTGTGGATGTTCCCATCGATTGTGACCATTGTTCCGGCGCTGATGCCGAACTGATCCTGCCTCAATCGCCACATCAAAGGGCCCTCCAGACGGAGGGCCCTTTTTTCATGCCAAAGGGCGCGGTGCATGGGCGCTGCCCCTCTGCGCCATGGGCGCATTCTCCCCGGGATATTTCAGGCCAGACGAGGGGCGCGCGTTTGCTCAGGTAAGCTGAAGCAGATCCCAGCGATTGCCGAAAGGATCGCGCCAGACTGCGACGGTGCCATAGGGTTCGCGGCGAGGTGCCTCCTCGAACCTGACCCCTGCGGCCAGCATGGCCGCGTGATCGCGGACGAAATCATCTGTGCTCAGGAACAATCCGACGCGTCCACCAAATTGGTTGCCAATAGCAGCCTGCTGCGCGGTGTTGTCTGCGCGTGCCAGAATGAGGCTGCCCACGCTGGCGCCGGGCGGCAGGATCCGCACCCAACGTTTGCGCCCCTGGTCAATGTCCTCGGCCAGTTGCCAGCCAAGCGTCCCGCAATAAAAGGCAATCGCCGAGTCGTAGTCGGGCACGACAAGGGTGACGGCGTGGAGGGTTTGCACTGGACTACCTGCTGTGGTTGCGCGAATCCGGCAGGTGGATATTGGCGACCTGTTCCGCAATCGGATCGGTCGACAGGGGATGTGCCGTGTCATCGAAAGCGTCGGGATCAGTCATCGGCTGCCAGGCCCCCCGGTGATAGACCTCAAGCCCGGTGAATTTTGCCTTGTAGCCCATCTTGGCGCTGCCCGGGACCCAATAGCCGAGGTAGACATATGGCAACCCGGCCTCACGTGCGATTTCGATATGATCTAGGATCATGAAGGTGCCGAGCGAATTCTGTGGCAGATCGGGTTGGTAGAAAGAATAGACCATGCTCAGCCCGTCTTCGAGAACATCGGTGAGCGATACAGCGGTGAGGGCATTGGTCTCACGGTCGTTGTATTCCACCACCCGGCTGCGGATCGGTGTTTCTTCGATCATGGCCGCATATTCAAAGACATCCATATCAGCCATCCCGCCATCGGCATGGCGGCTGTCCAGATAGGTGCGAAACAGCGCATATTGATCTTCTGTTGCCCAGGGCGAGGTGGCGCGCCGCTCCAGCCCGGAATTGCGCTTCAGAGTTCGCTTCTGCCCCCGGCTGGCCTTGAAGTCAGCGACATTAATCCGGGCCGACAGGCAGGCAGAGCAGTCCGAGCAGGAGGGCCGATAAAGCACATTCTGCGAGCGGCGAAAGCCCTGTTGTGACAGGCTGTTGTTCAACTGCTCAACCCCGTCGCCCTGAAGCGCAGTGAACAGCTTACGCTCCATCCGATCTGCCAGATAGGGGCAGGGCTGCGGCGCAGTCACGTAGAACTGTGGGGCAATCGGCAGAGTATGGCGCATCAGGCGGGTGGGTGTCCGTTTGGTCTTGGCGCAAAAGGCCCCGATGTCGCGCGGGCGCTGCAATGCGGGTGCGCTGACAGAACGGGGCACTCTGGCCACTAGGTTGATGTCGATGATAGCAACGCCGCCGCCATGCGCCAAGGGGCCAGTTCCGATTAAGGTTTACAGATTTTGGGATCTGTTCGACGCCCTATCCAGGGCTGCGTCTTGGGGCTTTGGTTGCGGATTACCTGCGCCGGTTCAGCATCACCGTGCCGAGCACCGCATCCGTCAGCCCCTGACCGCGCGCTGACATCAGCATCATCAGGATGGAGATCACCTGCAGCACAGGGAAGGCCATCGAGATCGAGTAACCGGCGGTATGCAACAACGCGCCCTGACCATCAAGCTTGCGCCCTGAGAGGTCCCGCAACTCAATTCCCGCGATGACCATCCCCCAGGTGGCGGAGCCTGCGGCGATGGTGACCGCGCGGTAGATGAAGCCGATGACCAGATAGAGCAGAGGCCAGATGAACAGCCCGGTAAAGGCGGTGAAAACCACCGCGACACTGGCCAGAAGCGTGATCAAGACGCTGTCGATCAGCCAGGCGAACAGGCGCTTTGAGGCAACAAACTGGTAGAAATCGGCCTGATAGTCGGGGTCGGGCAGGGCGGTCATCACAGCCTCCTTCTGGCTTTACTTCGGGGGGATGGGGGGTGGGGGATGGATCTGCGGCCTGCGAGAAACGGCAGCGGTTTTGGCAACGGTAGGTGCCCCTCCCCGGATGGGGCGAGGCTGGGGGGAGGGAGGTCAGTGACGCTTGCTGCGACGGGAGCTGCTATCGTCGTCATCTTCATCGTCGAGTTCGATAGCCTCATCATCGTTCTGCAGCGCGCGCTCATGCATGAACTCATCAAATTCGGATTTGTCCTTCGCGGCGCGCAGGCGCTGCAGGAAGGCCTCAAAATCATGCTGTTCCTGCTCCAGGCGCTGCAATGTATCGGCCTTGTAGGCGTCAAAGGCGCTGTTGCCAGACGGGGTCATCGCCGACATGCCATGGCGAGCCCAGGATTTACGACGAGTGCTGCAGGATTTTGAGAACATACGCTTGCTCCAGATCATGTAAAACAAGAGGGCCAGGCCAACCGGCCAGAAAAACACGAAGCCAAGGACCATCGCTGCGATCCAGGCGCCCTTGCCCTTGCTGTCGAGCCAGGATTCACTGCGGGAAAACCAGCCCTGTTCGGACGGCTGCGGGGCGGTTGAGGTATAACTCGTCATCGGGGTCTCCAGGTTAACGTTGCAAGGTGTGGCGTCTATGTAAATGCGCTTCACATTATGGAATATCGGAGTCCCCGTGCTCGGTTTCAAGGCTCGATGTAAATCTTTTTCACATAATGGGTTTTGATTTTGTTTAAGCGTATGATTTTAATTTGAAATTTAGTTTTTTCTGAGTGTAGCGGGACACTTCCGTTTGCAAACTCGGACACTTCAAGTTGCAGCAATCGTCTTGTTGTTGCAGCCTAACTTTGCCCCGACTTCCTGTGTCGCGCCCTAGCATGCTACGTGTTTTACAGGATGAAGCCGTTCCAGTGCGCTATTTTCTTTTAAATGCGCTTATTATCCCCGCTGTAGCGGGACACTTCCGTTTGCAAACTCAGACACTTCAAGTTGCAGCAAACATTTTTGAACTAGTATCCAGTCCAAGATGGTGGATGCTACGTTGCGAAGCCAAAGCACGACGTTGCGGATCTACATGGTGCACAGGCTATCCTCCCAGTCATGTACGCATTTGCGATCACAACGCGGGTGTTGCCAGCCGACCGGAGCGTACATGCGCAGATAGTTAACTTTGCTAAGTTTGGCCCGTTCCCCGACAGCGGAGATTCGCTTAGTCTGCCGCGAAAAACGGCAGTCCTAAGCTCGTCGTTAGTACTGAAAGAGATCAAGAGGACGGCAAGCAGAAGTTCGCTGGGTATGCGACAACAAATCAGAAAAACTAGTTCAGTTAGCTGGCGTTATAGTGCTCCTCTAGTGCCAAATAGCTCGGGCGATCTGTTGCCTTGTGAGGTAGGGATAATCTGCGATTGTGGTAGTCCCAGTATGGTGTCGCAGCAAGCGTCGATGAAATCTCAACTTTGCTCGACGTCGGATTTATCTTGATTAGGTGGAGATCGAACAACGTATGTAAATCATTCCGTAGCAGCAGTCCGTTGGTGATGTGGTTCGTATATTCTCCAAGATATGGAGTGATGTGCGCGGCCTCCAGGACGGGTTCAACCCTAGTTTGGCTTATTGCGCATGCACCATCGTATGCCTTTAACAGAGCTTGCCTAAATTTTTTCTGCCCTCGTCGTTGTGCAATCTCCCTCAGCACTTTGTCCCGCGCGTCTGTCAAGTCGCTCGGATCGAATGTAACCTCATCACTTAACTCATCTACTTTCCTATGCGTCGCAACAAGTTGTGTGTCCCAAGAGTTTGGCAAGCAACCCATTAGAATAGGATGAAAGGCATTTGCCATACGGCTAAACTCTTCATCCAAGGACAGGCTCTCTAGCCCCTCCAATGAGAAGAACTTGCATATAGAGCCGCCGCCTTTGTCAGTGCCGGAGATTTTTGTTGTTTCTATGAGATCAGTCAGCGAAGTCCATTCATCGAACCCGTCTTCTCCGGGGGATAGACGCGCTTTCGAATTAAAGTGCCAACCACCTTCGCGTTCCAGATAATCCGAAAGCTCAACAGCCCTCTCGTCCTCAGGAAGTGGTAGCTTTCGATTTATGAGAGGGACAATCGTCCTGTTCCGGGTCTTGACCGCCAGATCGTGGTAGTCATTTTCGCTAATGCTTATGGCTAAGCCCATTTCGAGACCGCGTTCAGATGCAATTGCATAGATCTGTGGCATTCGGGCAAATTCCTCCGATCCAGTACCGCAAAGCGAGACCCAAACATCCACGGGCCGATGCCCCCTCGCTCCATACTGCGGAGAGAAGTTCATGCGCTTAATCTCAACGGTCTCTGGCACCGGTAGGCTTGATCTTGCAGCCTCAGCCGCTTCAACTAGCTCATCGTGGATCAGAGTATAGCGAGCTTTGTCCTGCTCAGATATGACACCCGGATTATTCTTGCTGCCAAAAGCATTGGCTGGTGCGTCTCGCCACTTTGCAAAGACCTCAAATGCCGCTTGATCACCCTTGAGCATTCATACCTCTTTTTTGGGTTTGGCAATTCCCCTGCTAACGTCAGCGGGGAAACGCTGTTGGTTTGCATCGATCTTCTTGTTAGTGGCTTCGACGAGGTCGATGCCGGTTTTGTCGCAAAAAAGCAGTAGATACGAGAAAATGTCCGCAACTTCACTTTCAATTGCACGCTTCATTCGTTCGTCCACTGGTGCGGCTTCAGGCCTCCATTGAAATACCTCCAAGAGTTCCGAAGCCTCAACTGAGATTGATAATGCCAAGTCCTTCGGCGTATGGAATTGATCCCAGTCCCGTTCATCGCGGAATTTTTTCAGACGTTCTGTGACTGATTGCATTTGGCTTGATCCAACTACTACTGATGATAGGGTTTCAAAAATAACCCGAGTGCAAGACTGTTCTTTCCGTGTTGAACGATACCCCTTTTGGAAGATCTGCAACAAGCCATTGTCGCCCTCGTTAGCATATGTGTACCGAAGCCAGCGTTGTCCGCAATGTGTGAGTTCGCAACCTAAGCGGCAACCGTCGGCTACAGTAAATTCGCACAGAGGATCATGGTCAGCTTGAGGCTGCGAGCTGCTTTACTATGCCCCATGATTCCTGAAGAAAAAGGGCTTATCTCATCCATCACAAGCGCACCCACGGCCCTTACGACAAGTTTTGCTGCGACTGATACAAGAGTTTCCACAGGCTTTCCCCTTGCGGCATGTCTTACAGCAGGCGGCATTCCAGATCGTTGCCTCAGTGTCGATGCCAAGCGCACGAAGGCGCTCCCAAGTTGCCGCTGTGTAGGCTGCTGGGTTGGTACTTTCTTGTAGATCCGACATGCTGTGGTTGAGATCAGCCGCAACTGCGATGTCCCCAACACCAATGACAGCGAAAACTGCCAGAATGTTCAGAAATTTGCGCATGGTTTCCCCCCGGAAAATGAATCACCTATAAATTGCATGGATCGTGCGGCATTAAACTGACCCATATCAAGTCAGGATGGGAGCGGTGGCAGCAACTTTAGGCTGTCCTCGGCTGCGTTCGATGCTACGGAAAGGGCAACAGTTTCGAACATTAGGGCGTAGCAGAATGAGAGTATCCAGTGCGGTCGCTATGAGACCTGCAATTGCCGTGGCGCTCGCTCTTGTGGTTTCAATTCCCGCTTTGGCTGCTGGGCTACGGGTGCGAGATGCTGACACGATCGTGGTTGACGGAACACCAGTTCGACTACAGGGCGTAGATGCGCCAGAGTTGAAAACGAGAGCCGGGAAGGACGCTAGGCGTTGGATGGTCAACTTCCTTTCGGGTAAGAGCGTTGAATGCAGCCTGAACGGCGAACGTTCTTATGATCGCTACATTGGTGTCTGCTATGCTGAAGGCCAAGATATTGGGGCAGCGGTTATCGCTGCAGGCCACGCGCTCGACTGCCGCCGCTATTCTGGTGGTCGATATCGTCACTTGGAGACGCTTAGCTGCGAAGTCCCGAATACGCCGTGCTTCTTACTGCCGTTGAAGCGGTTCGGTACCGTGAGGGCTGATCTCAGCGCGAGATCTATTTCTTGGCCTTCTCGTTGTCGCGTTCTGCTTTGAGACTGGTTGTGAGTGTGGTGCCGAGGCGGTGGGTGACGCTGGTGATCAACCATTCGCCTTCTAGTTCGGGCTTGATGCCGGTCAGGTTGACCTTGGCCTCGGCCATCAGATCACCCCAGAAGCCGCCGAGCTGAACATTGACAGATCCGCTGGCGCGGGCGGTGCGGGATAGGGCGGCGTCGGCGGCGCGCTGTGCCTCTGCCTCGTTCGGGTAACGATGGCGCAGCTTCAGCTTGGGGTCTTTGTCTCCGGCCTTGCAGGTGCGGATCTCAGCGCTGCCAAGGTCGGTCCATTCCACGATGACACAACCATATTTGCCGCGCCCTTTCAGTTGCCAATCGCAAGACGACATCTGTGCGCGGTTCACCTCAAACACCGGCAGGGCAGAGCCATCTGCGGCTTTGTTCTCCCCGCGTTTGGCGACAACCAGGGCGCCGCCCGCTGGCTTGGCGACGGCGTCCAGATCCTTGGCCAGACGGGTCAGGAAGTTGAGGTCGCTTTCGGTGGTTTGCGCAAGATAGGCATAGCGGTGGGCTTTCAGGCTGTCGCTGATCACCGGTTTCAGCCCGTGTTCGCCCGCGATCTTGGTCACGATGTCGGCAAGGGAGACGTTGCGCCAGGACCGGGATTTGCGTGCCCGGATACCGCTCAGCATATCTGCGGCCTTGGCACCGATGGTCATGATATCCGGCGCAATGCTGCCGCTCAGCTCATCAACCACAAAGCGCCCGATTTCCACCAGATCGCCGGTGAAGCCAAGCGAGATTTGCAACGCGGCGCCGGTTTTAGGCAGGGCGATGGCATAGTCGCGGTCGTCCACCGTGATCTCTGCGCGGTCGGATTTGCTGCCCGCCTCATCAATGACGGTCAGGCCAATCAGCCGGTCGGCAAAATTGCCTGTGACGTCCTCACCATCAGCGATAATTTGATAGGCGACTTTCATGACGTGCCCCACAGGCGCAGCGGCTTACGGACAGTGGCTGGGGCCGGATCGGGCAGGGTGATCAGCATGCCCTTGGGGAGGATGGGGCCCAGCCGCGCCAGCCCCGGATTGGCCTCATAGACGGCAACGGTCATGTCCTCGCGGCCATAGTGATCCTTGCAGATCTCGTCGATCATATCGCCCTCGCTGGTGCGGTAGGTCTGCATCACAGCCCCCCAAGGAATGAGGACAGGACGCCGTTGTCCTGGCCATAGGCTTGCAGGGTTAGCGAGAACTCAATCTTGCGCGGGGCACCATCGGCCAGAAAGACGCTTTTGCGTTCCTCAACATGGGTGATCACCCAGCGGTCCCAGACCCAACCGAGGCCATCGACCATCATCATCGGTTTGGCCACTTTGGCTTGCAACCGCATCATTTCCACCTGTCGTAAACCGCCTTTGAAATGGGGGTAAATCACCCCTTCAAGCCGCAGCTCCTCGGCGTCCGGCCCGGTGAACTGTAGGGCCGGGGCACGTCCGATCCGATTCACCTTTTCCCAGCGGTAAGCGGCGGTGCGGGCAAACTGCTGATAGGAATCCCCGCCCATACCAAAGCGAAAGCCGCCAAGGGCCATCATGACCATGCTCAACATCAGTAATCCAACCCGTCATGCAGGTCGGCGCGGCGCGCGCTTTCCCGTTTGTTTAACTCTTGCATCACCATCCGCGCGATTGCGGCCTCATCGGTGCCCTGCGGCGGGGCGATGGTGATATTGATCGTATCGCCCTGGCGGGTGATCTGCGGTGCGGCGGCCTGCGTGGACAGAGCCGGGCGCGGATCAATCTGGCGCTGGATTTCACCGGGGCCTGCGACGGCGGCCGCCGGGATCGACAGCGAGGTCGCCGCCATTGCCGCCTTCAGAACCCGCGTGGGCAGGATGCTGCCGGATACGCCAGGCACAAAGATCTCGGCGCTGCGTTCCCCGACCAGATAGGGCATCCCTGCGCGCACCGGCCCGCCCGCGTCTCGCTGCCCACTCAGGGGATGCGCTTTAGGCGAGCGTTCACGCCCGTCGCCGGTCGCTGCCTTGGCGGTGGGGCTATCGCCGCTGGCCCAGGCTTGCAGATCCGTAAGCCATTGGGGCTTGAGATTGGCCAGCTTGTTTGTGATGAAGGTCACTGCTTGGTCCACGATTGAGGCCATGCCGTCCCAGAGCGATTTCATCAACGTGACACCGCTGGCAAAGAGAGAGATTTCTTTGAACTTGGCAATGATCTGCTGCGGGACGCCCAACAGCTCCATGACATAGGCAACCAGCCCGATGGCGCCCTCTATCGCAAGGGTGAAGGGGTTGAACTCCGCCAGCAGCTTGAACACGCCTTTGATCAGCCCCTCATCAAAGGCCGCGCGCACCAGTTCTATTTTCTCGATGACCGCGCCGACGATCTTGTCCCAATTGTCATAGACGACATAGGCAAGTGCGGCGACGGCTGCGATGACCAGGCCAATGGGATTGGCCATGGCCAGAGCGCCAAGGCGGACAAAGGCACCACTCAGCAGTTTGACCCCGCGCAGCAGCAACAACAGCGGACCTTTGCCGACCCACATCAGCAGTTTGCCCGCTGCGAAGATGGGAGCCATGGGCAGCCACCAGATCAGGCGCAACGCGGCAAAACCCGCATAGAGGGCTGCGGCTGAGGCAATGACCCGGCCTAAGCTGCCGTCCCATTCAAACAGCGAGGCCACCATTTGACCAAGCGCGGCCCCGGCATCGATGCCCCAGGACGTCCAGGCGTCGCGGCTGGCGTCCAGCGGCCCCAGGAGATTGCTAAACCACTCCCAAAGATCACGCGCGGCCTGGATGATTTCGTCCAACATTGGCGCGGCAGGACCAAGGGCGGCACGGAACCCGTCCCAGAATCCGGTAAAGAATGCGCCAAGGCCGGACCAGTTGTTGTAGATCCAGATACCCGCCATCGCGACACCGGCCAGGAGCGCGCCAATGCCGGTGGCCAGAAACGCCCAACGGATCGCAATTAACGCACCGCGCACCAGCTTTAACGGGTTCAACAGCGCCAGCAATCCACGCGCCAGAAGTGGCGCCAACATCAGGAAACCGCTGCCCGCCCGGATGATGTGCAGGAACACCGGCAGGATCGAGAACAGCGACCAGCGCAGGGCAATGGATGCGACCCGCAGGCTGAACAATGCGAGTGCCGCTTTCATCACGCCGTTGATCAGAGCGGGGTGGGCAGCGGCCCAATCCGTCATCGCAGCCACAATCGGCATCAGCGTGGCCATCAGTTCATTCATCTGTGGCAGAACGACAGTGCCGACGACAACGGCCAGCCCCTTGGCGAACTCCAGAAGGCGCTGGCGCTGTACAAAGGTGGTGGCCGCCTGTCGGCTATATTCTTCCTCCATCAGCCCTAGGAGGCTTGCGGTGTCGGTGGCCTTAGCGAAGGCGGTTTCCAGCATTTCGACATTGGTGATCAGAGGGGTGATTGCGCCCTTGGCTTCCTCACCAAAGAGAATGCCGACCATCGAATTGCGCTGATGAACCGGGACGCTGTCAAACGACTTGATCACCTTCAGGATGGCGCCGGTTGCATCGTCTTGCATGTCTTTTGCGAGTTGAACGGGGTCCAGGCCGAGGGCCTTATAGACGGCTTTCTGGCGTTTGGTGACATTGCTGCCACGGGTCAGCGCGTTGGTGAAGTTCTTCAGCCCCGTTGCGGCCACTTCCGGGGCCGCGCCTGCGGCCAGCAATGTGGCGCTAAGCGCGGCGATTTCATCGGCGGCAAGACCGGCGGATTTGGCAACGGTGCCTTGCCGGTTGATCACGGCCAGAATGTCGGCCTCGCTGGTCGCCATCGTATTGCCGAGCAGGTTTACGGTATCGCCCAGGACCATGGCTTCCGTGTGGGTCAGTTTCAGGTTCTGACGCCACCGTGCCAGCGCCGTTCCGGCCTCATCGGCGGTGATGCCAAAGGCGGCACTCATCTTGGCAGCGTCGGTGGCAAATTCCAGCAACTGGCGGCGTTTTTCATCATCGGGCAGGTTTTCATCTACGACGCCCATCCGACCAGCGGCGGCGATGATATCGGTCATGCCTTCGGCGGTGGCGGCCAACCCGCCAGAGGTCACCAATTCGCGGATCTGCGTTTGCAGGATATTCAGCCCATTGGCGTCCTTGAATGACACCACCTTGGACACCTCGGCCAAACGCCGTTCGGCCTGAATGGCGGGTTCGGTCAAGCCAAGCAGGGTGCCGCCCAATGCGGCTAGCCCCAGAACCTCGCCTTGCAGGGCAGAGCGGCGCGCCTTGTTGGCTTCAAGCTGCTGATTGGCCCATTCCACACCACGGCGCCCGGTCTGTTCGGTGACGTGGCCGATCTTGTCCAGCGCCGAAGTTGCCTGCCGCGCCGGGGCCGACACCTGGTCAACCAGTTTCAAGATCAGGGCAATGTTCAGATCGCCTGTGGCCATGCCACCCACTCCAATATCAGCCTATTGCTGCGCGCCGTTCTGGGCCTCGGATCGCTCGCGCGCTTTTTCCCGCCACATGGCCAGCTCCTCGATGCTCATGCTGTCCATCACATCGGGGGGCCAGTGGAACACGAGGGCGATATCCGCCATCGCGTCCTCTACAAATTCGGGCAGTTTCAGGGGGTCGCCTCCAGTTCCAGAAGCTGCCCCTCCAACTGCTCTTTCTTCGCGAAAAAAAGCAGGGTTTTCGTCGCCAGTTCGGTGAAGTCCTCCGGCTCCAGTTCCGAGGACAATTGCAGAGGCGACAGCGGCGGCTGGGTGATGCGGGGCAGCAGTTTGAACATGGCGTCCACTTCCATCCGCAGGATATCCACCATCGACAGGCCGCGCAGTTCCCCAGGCGAGGGACGCCGCAGGATGATTTCGGTGACCTTTTCGCCGTCGATGGTAACGGGCGAGGATAGGGTGACAGCGTTGAGTTTTTGGGTTTGGCTCATGGGTCAGGCTTTCAAAAAAGTAGGAGAGAGGGCAGGGCGGATGAGCCGCCCTGCGGGGGTGTTCAAGGTGTTTCAAATGCTGCTTTAAAGGCCCATTGAGGCGCGAAGGGCCGCCAATTGATCAACGCCACCGATGACGCGCTTGCCCGCGCGCACGTCGATCTCGAACAGTTCTTCGCCATCGTGCAACAGGCGGAAATAGTCGGCTTCAAGCGTGAGCTTCATTGGTACGTCAGAACCGGGCTTGAGGTCGGCAAAATTGGTGACAGCGAATAGACCGCCAACGGTGGCGACATAGGTGTTAGAGGAAAAGTCTTCTTCACCCATCGCGCCGGGGCGTAGTGTCAGCCGCTTGCGCGTGCCAAACATCTTGATCAGCTCCGGCGGCCATTCCGCCAGCGTCAGCTCACAGCGCATCGCCTCAGTGCCCATGTCCTGGGCAACGGTGCCGTCCATGCCTGCGCCGCGATGATTGGCAAGTTGGAGTTTCAATTCCGGCAGCTTGCCTTCGGTGACGCGCCCGCAATAGCTGCGCCCGTCCACGAACGCGCCGAAATTGCGGATTTTGCGGGGGTATTGGATCATCGTTCAGCCTCCTATGCTGCCTGTTTCACGCCGGAAACAAGATCGTCGTAATAGGCGCCATTGCGGTGGCCCCGGAAAATCAGGTGTTCCAGTGGGGCGGGCGGCTCCAGGTCGTAATCCAGATACAGTTTGCCCGCCTTCAGGGTGGCCTCGGTGTTCAGTTCCGGGTCCATCCAGCAATTGAAACCCAGCAGAGCCTGGCGGAGTACCAGACCCCGGCCAAAGGCCAGAACACCATCGCGAATATCCATGATGAGCTGCGCCGACAGCGGGCGGTCCATGGCCCAATCATGGGCTTCGGCGATGCTCTGGGCCACGATGTCGGCGGTCCGCACAACCGACATGAACGCCCATTGCGCATCTGCCGAGGTGCCCCGGTTACCCCAGAGACGGAAACCCTTATTGCGGACAATCGTGGCGACCTCGGCCTCGTTCATCCGATTGGCTTCGGTTGCCGCCGAGTTGATGTGGAAACCGACCGGGCGGGCGGTGCCATTCAGTCCAAGCATGACCTGATTGGAGGGCCATTGCCAATAACCGTTTTTGACGTCGTTCTTGGCAATCAGCCCTGCGACATATCCAGAGGCGGGGCGTGTTACGTTGCTTTGGCTGTCGGTGTCAAACGCGGTCACCGCTGGGTCGATGATGAACAGACGGTCGGAGCCGTAATTCTGCCGGTCCAACTTCGCGTCCTCTTCGGTGGTGTTGGGGCCGTCCTTCAGCACCACGGCGCGGGTCTTTTCCGCCAGGCTAATGAGATTGGACACAACCGGATTGACGCCCTCACCGGGCAGGCCAGAAGTGAAACCAGGTGCCGCCGTGATCCGGGGGGTCATGTCCAAAACGCTGCGGGCATGTTCCAGGGCAAAGACGCCGGTTCCGGTGGTCGGATCGCCAACCACATTGGCCTTGGTTGCAGCCGCGTTTTCCCCCTCCGGAGCGGCCACCACGACCACCTCGGTTGCGCCGTTTTGATAGGCCGCCAGATAGGCATCGCGCAGGGTGCCGCCGACGCCCAGCTCACTGGCGTGGCGCGGGCCTTTCAGGTGGACCGGCTTGTTACGGGGAAAGCCGAGGGGTGCATCGGGCGCGGTGCCGACAAGCCCGATAACGGAGCTTTTGGCCGAGCGGATCGGGCGGAGGCCGTCGTCAATGCGAACAACTTCGACCCCGTGAAGAAACATTTCAGGCATTGTGAGCCTCCTTTGGTTTGGTTCGGGAAGAATGGGCCATGTGATCAGCCCTCGACCGGCCAGGCGGCCAGCATGGCGGCCTTGTGTTCGGCGGTGGCGTAGCCTTCGGCGATCAGGCCACTGAGGAAGTGTTCAACAACCGGATTGTCGCGGTGGATGCTTTGGGGAACGTCGGTTTCCCATTTCATCCACAGCAGCTTGATTGCCGGATCTTCCCGCATGGCCAGCTCGCCTGCGTCATCCATGCCGGTGACGTGCCGAAACAGGGTCATGGCTTCCAGCTTGGTCAGGGAACGGTAGACCGGATCGCGGGGCGGCAATGGCTCAACCGTCCAATCACCATCCTGCCAGTCCAGCCGCTCGGCGGCCGGATCATAGGTGGGCTTGGCCGGGGCCGGTGCGTATCCCGCAGCCGTCAGATCCGCCTCGGTGTAGGGGGCAGTCCGCCAGCGACCATTGGGCAGGCGCAGTTTTTTAGGAAGAGACGCGGGACGCGCGCCATTCAGCGTGTATTGGCTCACAATGGCCTCCTTAATATTGCTCGGTGAGGTAGCCCCGGTTCTCAACCAGCCAGAGCGTTCGGTCAGGGGCATAGGCGAATTGTTCGCTGCTGGAGTTATGCGGATCCGGGCGCTGCCCCTGATAGGTCAGCGTGTCCAAGTCGCCATTGGTGCCAAATCTCAGGGTCTGCACCCCGTAACCGAGACCGACGTCTGACGAATTGAAACAGCACAGCTCATCGTCCGCTGGCATGAAAATTCCGGCACCGCCGTTGTTCTTTATCTCGCTGGGCACAAGCACGCTTTGATCGGGGGTCGCGGCGTCAATGCCGGAGAAATCCCAAGGGGTGGCGGCGTCCCACTTGTCGAGATAGCTGATGTAATCCGGTGACCCGGTCTCTTGGCGGAAACGCAGCAAGTAGCTGCCGTCGCGGGCAAAACAGGCATATTTGCTGGCATGTGAAATCGGATTTCCCACGGACCAGTCCAACACCATCGTGTTGACGTCCCAAGGGGTGGTCAGCCGGTACACTTTGATCGGAGAGGCAGATCCGAAAAATGCAAAATGCGATCCATCAGCGGCGGCAACCATCGTTCGGTTTCCGGGCGAGACTTGTCCATGGCTCACAACCGAATTGGCAGGATCCGAAAGATCTTCCCAGTTTTGGATATCATAGACGATGAGGGCACCGCCGGTATCCTCCGATGACACGATCAATTTGCCGCCTCCGGTAGCGTCTGGGATGACACAGATGCCCTTCAGGACGCCGAGGCTTGGGCTACCAACAATGCTCGAAAGAGACAGCCGCCGCCGAAAGAGGCCGGTCGCCGCACCTATGCTACCGCCGCCCGCAGCCTGACCCGCGCCGCCCAGCGACAACAGCGGGCTGCTCAGCGCGCCGTCATGTCCGACAACACGTCTCATGCGGGCACCGCCTCTGCCACCGGACGGTCGTGATAGCTGACCCAGATATCAAGGGCGGCATCGTCGCTGGCAACAAAGCGCAGCACGTCACCGGCCAGGAGGGTTCCGGGGCCGACGATACTGGCGCGGGCGTCGCCTTCGGTGATGGTCTGGGCGGGCGTCACCTTGTAGGTCTCGCCGCCCGCGTCGATTTCGCAGGTCAGAATGACACCGGATGCCGCGTCATTGCTGGTCTGGATGGTGGCAATATGGCGGGTGTGATCCGCCGGAACTGGCGGCATGGCGACACCGGCTTGCGTGACATGCGCCAGAAAACGGTTTGGGATGATGCTCATGGGTTCAGGCTCCTGCAATCATGGCGAGGTGTTCGGCGTCGGACAGCGCGTCAGAGCGCGGCACCCATTGGGCGCTGCCGTCTGGGCCGCCTTGCAGCATGGCCCCCGGTGTCGGCGCGCCTTCGGGCAACAGGCGGGGGTCCAGCGCGTCCAGATCTTGTTTGGTGGCGAGGGTCAGCAGCTTATTAATCTGGGCCGTGACGGTCTGGGCCTGGCCAATCACGGTGATCAGATCGAAGGTTTGTTCGATCACGGTTGCGCCGCCTTCAGCGGGCATAAAATCCGGCGTATCGGCAGCGTGGGTGTAGCCATAAAGCTGTTCATCACCGGTCGCCGGATCGCGGGCGAACACGCCCAGCTCGCGGATATAGAACCCCTCGGCCAGCCCTTGATTGGTGACAAAGGCGCGGATGCGCGATGTGCCATCGCCCAGAACCTCCATCGACTGGATGCCAAGCGACAGCCGTTCATTGACCAGGGCATTCAGTGGCTTGATCTCTGCCGGTTCTGCGCCGTCGCCCAGGGCAACGCGGGTGAACTCCAGGGGCTGACCGATCTGAGCCTTGGCTTGCAGGTTGTCGCCTGCGGCGGTGGTGACTGTGCCGGAAAAATTCGCCATCAGATTGACCTCGGTTGAATGGTGGTTTTGGCGGTGATGTGGGCGGCGGTGCCGCGCAAGAGCTGGGCAGGTGCGACGGCAATGCTGGGCCGTGCCGGGCGGATCTCGGTGCGCTTGACCTGGTGCAGTGCCGCACCGATGGTCCGGTAGGTGGGCGCGACCTTCAGGCCAAAACGGATGCCGACGCGCAGATGCGTTCCGCTGTGTAGGGCGGTGGCCTTGTAGAACGTGGTTACAGCGGATCTGGTGACGCGGATTGCGTTCAGGCGTGACCGCACGGGTTTCACGCTCTCAACAACACGGATCAGCTCCGCATAGCTGGCGGCTTGCAGCCCCTGATTGGGGGCAAGGGACAGCGCGAAGGCATGGGGCGCAAGGCGCGCGTCATTGCGCGGCTCAGCAATGCTGATTTGACCGACGATGCCCTCCAAAACGCGGCGCAGCGCTGTGACCGTGCCCTTGCGACGGTGAACCTCGAGCGCGGCCTTGATCACCCGGCGTTTGGTCGCCTCATCCCAGGACGGCTCCCAAACATCCACGGAGAACGCCCAGGCCAACCAGCCCAGCAAATCGGCGGGGCAGGTATCGGGGTTCATCAGCGTGGCGACGGGCGACAGATCCGGGCGTGTGCTTTGGATCAGCCGCTCCAAGGACCGCTCCAGCGATGTGCTGTTTGGTGGCAGGATGGACGGCTGGTCAGACATGGTGGCCCCCAACGGTCAGGGACACGTCTTCGGGCGCGCAATAGGCCGCTTGCCAGTCTCCGACCTCGATGTCGGCGGCAGGGCTGATGAGATTCACGCGCTGCACACCTTCGACAAACAGCGCGGCATAGATTGCGCCGCGCGTGATGTCGTGGCCAAGCCGGTGATTGCGGTTGATGTAATCGGCCAGTGAGGCTTGCGCGGTGGTCAAAACCAAGGCGCGATCGGGGCCGTCCTTCAGGAACAATTCCGCGGTGATCTGATAGCGTGGAATACCAGCGCTGCGCGGGCGCGGGTTGTCGGTGACGGGGCGGACGTCTTCGGCGTTCACAGAGGTTTCAACGGCACTTAAAACCTCGTTTGAAGCGCTGCCGTCGCCGGTTTGGCTCAATACCGTAATGGCCACGTCACCCGGCATCGGGTCCACCAGACCGGCATCATCCAGAACGCCCAGCACCAGGGCACCGTCAGGCAATTGCGAAGCCAGTTCGGGCGCGACTTGCAGGCGCGTAAAGATGGGCGCAGCCACGTCCACGTCTTTGATGCCGCCCGCTGCTGACAGCGCCCAGTAGATGTAGGAGCCGCGCGGCCCGGCGGTGCTGCGACCTTCCATAGATAGCTGGATGCGGTGGCGGAATGCGTCGTCGCTTTCCTTCAGCTCAGGGATCGGCGGAATGGGGCTGTCGTCGGCCTCTTGAATGGTCAGACGCTCAACGCCCCAGAAGACACCGAGGTGATCCAGTGTTGCACCGGTAGAAAGCGCCAGCAGCAGGCCGCGCGCATCGTCGTTAAACTCCAAACGATCCAGCAGTCGGTAATAGGCAAAGACGCGGATCAGTTTGGTGACCGGCTCGCTTTCAAGCTGAAGGAATGGTGCCAGCTCCGGCTCCAGGCGGATCGCCTCTGCCTTCATATCGGCGAACAGTACGTCAAAGCCGACCGAGCGCAGGATTTCCGGCGCAGGAAGCTTGCTGTGGTCGATGGCAGTAAAGTGGCTCATTGACTGGCCTCCGGTGACAGATCCACGGGCAGGGGCAACAGGTTGCCGTCGGGGTCGCTCAGTTCCAGAACCGCATAGCCGGGGCGCGCCTCGGTGACCTGTACCCGTGCAAGCGTGATGCGCGGCTCCCAGAGGGCCAGCGCCTCGGCAGTGGCCTGGTAGACGTCAATAAGGGTGTCCCCGTTCAGGGGCTGGTCGATGATGAAGGGCAGGTCCGATCCGTAGTCCCGCAGCATCACCGTTGACCCCTTTGGAGTGGTCAGGATGTCGTGGATCGACTGGGCAAGATGCCCGTCGCCCTGCAACGCCCGCCCGCTATGTCGGCTCATACCGGTCACGACTTGGCACGCTCCGGCTTGCCTGCGCCTGATTTGGCAGCGGGTTTCGGGGCCTCATCCGCCAGGGTAACATTCTCATATTGCGCCTGGGCTGCGGTCAGTTGCAAAGGCGCGCCTTTGGGGCGCCATTCGCCAGCCGTCCAGCCTGCGGCGGTGGTCACATAGTCCAGTTTCAATGGCATCTTAGCCTCCTACAATCACGGTTCCGGCGCCGGTCGCGATGGATGAGCCGCAGCCCACCGCATCGCCGACACGGGCCAGAGGTTTGCCGTTCACAAAAACTGTGGATGAGCCTGTCGCCTGGCTTGCACCGTGGCAGAGCAGGTCGGGGTTACAGTGGGTTGCCCAGCTATCGCCCTGGCGCAGGGCGGCGAGGCCCTCGATCTCCACATTCGGGCTACCGCCGGTGGCGGGCCGGGATGGAAAATCGGCATGGCCGGTGCAGGTGTCGGTTTTACGCGCTGCTTTTGGCATTAGTTGATCCTTACTTTGGCGCCTTGCAGGAACAGCTCACCAATCGCTTTGATGGTGATATTGCCACCAGCAGCTTCGATGTATGAGCCGCCCTCAAAGCTGAGACGGAATGTGTCTGGCGCCCCGTGGGGCGGGTTCTTTCCAGTGGGCAGGGCGCCCAAAATGACAGCCTGGGCCAGATCGCCGAATGGGGCGGCCAGCATCACCCATTCGCCGGTCTGCAAGGGCCACCACGAATGGTTGCTTGCGGCGCGCTGTGCCAGCCAGGGGATCAGGTTGGTCTCAATGTCACCGCATTTGACGCGCGCCCGGCCTGAGGCCGCATCAACCGCAATGACCTTTCCGGTCATCAGCAAGTTTTCAATGCGGCGGTCTGCTTCTGCGAGCTGTTCACTCATCGTCAGAGCCTCCAACGTGTTCGTAGTCATCGACATGATCCGCGCCGACTTTGGGCGCGATGCCGACATGCAGCTCCACGCCCAGAGAGCGGGGCACGGGCTGAAAAAAGCTGATGGGCTGAAGCCAAGTGACCGCCCAAAGGGAAACCGCTTTCGATTTGACCTTGGTCGATATCAACGTGTGCATCGCCGTGGTTCGGGCGGGGCCGATGCCGTCCAGGCCCCAAGTCTGTTCGGGGATGGCGGCCAGCAGCGTCTGGCAGATCTGAGCGGCGAGAATATCGCGACTGATGCCGAGGCCATCACGGGTGACCACGTATGCCGCCATCAACAGCAGAAAGGTTGCCGGTGCCCCTGCATAGGTTTGGTCCTGCTTTGCGCCGAGACACGAAACCTTGACCGCTGGCGCGGGAATGCCTTCGCGTTTCAGGTCATCAAGGGTGTATTTGCCCTCATGCGGCGTACACTCGCGAAGATCCGGCAATAGGGCATTGAACCGGGCGCAGACCTGGGCGGGTAGTTCAGACAGAACGTTGTTCGGATCGCTCATTGCAACAAATCCTCCAGCGTCACCGTGACGAGGTCGTGCAAATCCAGCTCATCCTCACCAGAGACGCCAAGGTAGGGCCGGGCCGGAATGCCGCTGTCGATTTCATCACCGCCGATCTGGTGGTGGGCGGCATAGACAAGATTGGAGCCGACCTGGACCTCGCTCTCGCTGGCATAGCTGGCGATGCTGTCCCGCAAATCTCCCTCATCGACCAAAAGCGAATGCACGTCATGGTCGCGGGTTTCGTCATAGCTTTCTGACCAGGGCGCCCAACGGTCGCCGTCGGGGGCGACGGCAGTGTCAAACCGGCGCCGGGTAGAGCTTTCCAGAACCGCCCCGGCATCATCTGCCAGTTCAGCCAGGCGAAAGCCCTCGAGGCGACGGACCTTGGCAATGGCTTCGGTCAAGCCCGTGGATGTGAGAGTTGCAGCAACACCGGCCATGGATCAAAGCCCCCGCATCTTGTCACGGGTGAACTCGCGTTCCGGGCCGACCGAGACCACCGGACGGGGCCGGGCCGGAGCTGCGGGTGCTTCGCCGTCGCCGGATTGCGGCGCACCTGTGTTTAATGTGGCGGTGCCGCGTGCGATGTCCTTCAGGTGTTTCTGGGCGTCCTCGTAGCGGGTGCGGTGTTCGTCCGACAGCACGTCGCTGGACAGCGCGAGACGGTAAAGGGCGATATCCACGCTGAACTGAACCAGGAGGCCGGGCACGGTCTCCAGCGGCAAGCTGAACCGGACGCCCAGATAGCTGTCGATCTCATCACCCGCCGTTTGCAAGGCGCGGGCAATGGCGGCCTCATCGGGTACACCGTCGCCGTCGCGATCCGCCACATAGAGCGCGTCCTGCGAATAGAGCGTCACGATATCTGTCTGAGTGGCGTAGGCCATCAGGTCACCTTTGGTTTCTGGTCTTGGATAAATCGTCGGGGCAAGAGGCTCCCCGATGCAGCACCCCGTGGCCGCGCCGGATCATCGCCCCCCGGTTTAAGCCGGTGCAGTGGCGGCTGGGGTTTCAAACCCGCCACTGGTGAGAGCATCCCAGGCCGCGTTGCGCTCGGCGGTGGTGATCTTGCCCAGGTCATCGCCCAGAAGGTCGAACAGGGCGTCGATTTTCGGCTTGCCGTCCTTCTGGAAATCCTCGGGGCTGAGGCTTTTGATGGCCTCGCGGATCTGGGCGTCGCGCGCTGCTGCGTCTGAAGCTGGGTCAGCCTCGGCCAGCGCCACTCGCAGGTTTGGCTCTGCCTTCAGGCGGCGCCATTGATCGGCGTCGAAATCCTCGGCGTTGACCGGGATGCCAGCGTTGGGAAAGAACGTGCCGCAGCGGCAAAAACCCTCTTTTGGTACGCCTGAAATTGTATAGTTCTTGGATGTCATAGCGCGGCCCTCCTTTAAGGCAGCCAGGGGTTCACCAGAACCTTGACCTCGTTGTAGTTGGGGTTGGATGCGCCACCGTCGCCGAGCATCATCTTGACGACCTTGTTGGCCTTGGAGCGGTTGGACCGGCCCACCATGATGTGTGAGGGCATCAGGCCCAATTCGCGCCCGCCGTCGCCGGTCACGCCCATCATGGCCTCAAAGGCGGCATCAAAATTGTCGCCGTTCAGTTCGGCCTTGGACATATGGGCCATTTGCCAGAAGCCATAGCCAGCCGCCCAATATGCGTCGGCGCCATAGAGGTACTGGTTGCGCATGAACACATGGTCGCTGGTCTTGGGGTCTTCCTTGCCAATGAGGCCGACCTTTTCGCGCTCTTGGAAAATGAACGGGCGCAGGACGGAATTCAGATCCAGCATATACCAGGGCGACCCGGCGCCATCGGTCATATTGGAAACGGTTGTCACCGCGCCAGTGCCGTCATGTCCGGCATAAACCGGGTGGTCAGTGTCAAAGAAGTACTGGCCGTCATAGCAGGTCTGGCTTGCTCCGTTGATGATCAGGTCGCGAACCATTTGGTCGGGCTTGCGCGCGGCGGCTTCACCAAGGCGGCGGAAACGAGGTCCGTAGGTGCCCAGCTTGTCGTTCTTGATGTCCTTGGCTTTGACGCCGATGGTTGTCTCGAACTCCTGGTTGATGATCTGGTAGCCGTGCGACTTGATATCTTTGACCACCCGGTCGCCGATCCATTCCCGCATTTCCGGGGCATCGCCCAACCAGTCATAGGTCTCGCGATCATCATTGGAATTCACGATGGTGCAGACGTCCTTGTAAAAGGACTGGTTTGCCATCGCCTCATAGCCATCATTGAAGTTCTTTTTGGCGCCTGTCCAAAGTGCTGACAGCACCGCTGGTGTAATTGCAGCCATGATCAGCTCTCCTCGGTTTCAGCTTGCGCCGCGTGGAAGTCTTCAGGGGTGAGGCCCATCTGGCGGCAGATCGCCAGCTCGTCGGGCGACAGGGCCTTGTTTTGGGCCGTGGGGGTCTTGTCGCGTAGCTCGCTGTCTGCGGCGATGACGGGGCTGGCATCGACCAGTTGCTGGAATTTCTCCAGCCCGCCCTCGGAGCGGCAGGCCGCCACATGGTAGTCGCGGCTGCTTGGCGCAATCTTACCCGCCTCAATAGCAGCCCCGACGGCAGTGTTGATCGCCTCGTCCTGGCGTTCTTTCTCAGCGGTTTCAAAGGCGCTGATCTTGTTCATCGCCAGATCGTAATCGGCGCGCGGGATGAATTTGCCGCTGTCGGGGTTTTCGGCCCGATTGCGGGCAGTCGCCTCATCCGTTTTCATTTTGTTGATCGCCGTCACCACATCCAGATCGGACGCGTTTTCCGGCAGGCCGAGGGCCTCAAGGATCGCCTTGTTCATCGGCAGTACCTCATCAGCGCCACCCTGACGGTCTTCAGTGTTCAGGGCGGCTAGTTCCAGGTTGGGTTGGTTGGTCAGGCCCGCTGAAATCATCTTGCTGATTTCCTTGGCCGCCTTGGTGAAGGTGAAAACGGGGCTCACATAGCGGTATCCTTTCGACGCGATGGAATTGCGGCCTGCGTCATTCCATTCAACGCGCCCCCAGATCGCCCCGTTGCGCGCATCCAGTTCCTTGATCCAGCCGACCGCAGGGGCGGCATCGCCCTTTGCGCCCTTCACTTGGGTGGCATGTTCAAAATCAACGGGGAGGTCAGCACGGTTGCGCGCAAATTCAGCGACCACCGCGTCGGGATTGGTCAGCCGCCATTGGCGCCCGTCACGGCCCGTCAGGTGCGGGCCGGGTGGCGTGAGCTGGATCCAATCGGGTACGCTGTCGCCCTCGGCGTTCAGCGCTAGCGCAATGGTGGTTATGGAGTTGGCCTGTGTCATGAGGCCACAATGCCCCGCCGTGCCGTACTACTCAGCCTTGGCAGGTGTCGGGGGCAAGATCGAGGGTCAGAACGGGGTTGGCGAAAGAGGGGGCTTAGACGGGCGTAACGGCTGATCTCGCATGATGCCGCCCGAAAACCCGTTCCACCCCTTTCTACCCCCTTTAACCCCCCTTTAAAAACGATCCTCGCAGCATGAGGTCGGGGCGATCAGCGGCTCGCGGGCACTATTCGGGCCGGTGTTGAAAAATTCATTCCTGATTGCTATCTTTGAAGTGCGCGTGAGCCTAGGGAAGCCGGTCTTGAGCCGCGAGGGAATTTCCGCCCCTCCACGCGCGTCACTCCCTCACTATGGTCACGTTTTTGCCGCGCAGCAGCTTTGCCCATTTGGCGGGTGTGCTGCGATGGAATGTACTTAGGAAGATCTCATCCCCGGCCACAGTGCGCTTTAGAACCAGCCGCCAGCGCTTCGCGCCTTGTCCTTCAAAGATCAGGCTTTCGGTTCCGGTGCCTGATACCTCATGAGCCACGGCGCCGGTTTCCAGCAGCTCCGCAACGCGTCTGAACTGGTCGGCGGTGGCCTCACCATGTTTGCGCCTGGTCTTCTCGGCTGTGTAATCGGAGAACTGCACCACGCGGGTTTTTGCGCCGATCCGGTCTGCCAGCTCCAGCGGCAGCATGGCGACGGGGGCCGAGCCGGTGGCTGAACCGTCATGGATGCGGCGCACACGCCAGCTTGTCGCCATGTCGCGGGCGGCGGCGTGGGCAATGGCCGGATCGGCGGCGTTCAGTTTGTCTTGCAGGAACTCGGCCATGCGGCGTTGGCGGTAGAGGCCGGGATTGCTTTCCCATCCGGGGTCGATGCCAACCGGGATTTCCTTCAGCTCGCCGGTACGCGGATTGAACACCTCGCGGCTGGGGGTGTCGGGGTTTTCACTGATGCCGATTTCTTCAGCTTCGCGGCGGGTGATCTGGCGAACATGGCATTTGCAACCAAAGCCATTGGGCGGATACCAAACCTGCCAGGCTGGATCATCGACCGGCAACACCATGCCGCTCCGGGCCGCGTGGCTGGGCCGGTGGCGGACGCTCGGGCCGAGCAGATAGACCAGATAGGGCAGGGCGCGCTTGCTGCGCTGGATGCGTTGCCATTGGCCCGCCGCACGGGCCGAGCGCATATTGGCGCGATAGATGGTCTTGAGTCGGCGGGGCGATCCAAGGCGCACTTTCTTCACATCACCGGTAAGCGGATCCACCTGTTCTTTGACACCCCACCAGCCCATGCGGCGCAGGCGTGGGGTCAAAGTCTTCTGGAACTCCTCAAAGGGAATGCCGTTGTCCAGGGCCGTTTGCAGCTCGTCGCGGATGGTTTGCAGGACATCGACCTGCATGGCCTTGGCCACGGTGAAGGCGACGGCGTGTTCTTCAGGCTCAACATCGCGAAAGCTGAAGCTGGGGCGCATGGCCTTATTGCGGAAAAAATCCGCCACCTCAGGCGGCGCGCCGGGATTGAAGCTGTAGCCGGGCCGGTCGCGAAACTCAGCCATCGCTGATGTCTCCCAGGGCGCGGGATTTCACGGCAGATTTGACCAGGCTGTCCAAGAGCGGGCGGGTGTCCATTTTGGGGAATGCATCTGCCAGTGTCGCAAGCGCATCCTCATAGGAGGTGGCGGTCTCCAGCAGTTCCAGAACCGGGGCAACAACTGGCCCCATGATCGCCTCCCAATCTTCTGCCAGTTCGGCCTCCAGATCGTCCAGCGGCGCATAAGGATTGCTTGCACCCGTCGGCGTTTCGGACCGGTTGGCGGCGGTTTCGGTGGGCGGCGCTGACTGCACTGCATCTGCGGCGTTGGATTTCGCCCGTGATGGCGTCAGGATCTCATCACCCGCATCGGGTTCAGAATAGCCAAGCTTGCCCCGCACCTCGGACTGGCGCACCCGAACGCCCCGATCCACCATCTCAGCGGTATGACGCAGGATCATGTCCACGTCTTCGATCTCGTCAATCGTGATCACCAAGCGTGGATATCGCTTCTGCACTCCGAAATGCAGATCTACATAGGGCTTCACCAGATCCCGGTTCAGAGTGGTGGTGACAGATTTGGCATCGGCCTTGGCAACGTCGTGGCGAACATCGTTATGAACTTCCGCCTGGGCCATGGATGAGCCATTGTCTGAGGTCATGGTCTGGCCGAGCACGGCCTTTGATGTCTGTTCATCGACCCAGCGGGCAAGGCTTTCAAACACCTCGGCACTGGCGCTGCCGCTCATGGCCTGCACAAACTCAATTTTCATGGCCTCTGGGATGACTGCCGCCGCGTCGGTGCCGATATTGGCAACGGCCTGAAACAGCACCTCGACGTCGTCGGGCGTGGCACTTGGCCCATATTTCCCAACACGCAAGGGCAGACCGTAGGTTTCTGCAAAGGCCATCCAGTCTTTCACCGTATAGGCTTTGCACATCCAGCCAAAGGACACGAGCCGGGCCAGACCGCCCCGGATCGGCAGACCGGACTTCAGTTTGGCCTGGTGGGAAATCCACTTGAACGGCTCCAGCTCGACGCCGTCGATCATATCCCGCTCGTCCAACATGCGGATCTTACGACCTGTTTCGCGGTCTACAGTGAAGAACCTCGGGTCGTGATGTAAGAACTCTTTGACCCACCATTCTGTCTTGCTCCGGTCCCAGATAATTTCCGTTTGGGAGAAGCCCTTTCCGAGCGCGTCCAGCATATCCTCAATCAGGTCGGAAAACCCGTCATGCTCTGCAATGTTATCGCGGACGGCGTCGGCCATTTTTTCGTCCTGAGCGTCGCCGGATGCCGGAGTGACAACGGGATCAACCCCTGAAATCGCACGTTTGCGGATGCCCAGGACAGAACCATAGTGCTGGTCGCGTTCTTCCATTTCCTCAGCCAGGACAAGATAGTCCTGAATATTGCCCTCATTGGCCGCCAGTAGAATCCGCGACAGGCGCTGCGGTGTCAGACCGAGTGCGACCGACGGCGCCCATGCGTTGCGGATAGAGGTGATCCCCGGTTCGGGCACCCGCTGCGTCAGGCTCTGGAGTTTGATCGGGCGCCCATAGGCATCAAGCAAGCGGGGTGTCATCACCAAATTCCTTTTCTGGCATTAAAACCTGCGGTCAGGTTGATCAGCCGTTTTGTGTGTTTGTCGCCGCCGGGTGCGACGGGGCGATAGACCAGCGGCTGGTATTCGGTTTCTGCGGCTTCGCAGGCCAGGGCTGCCGCCCAGAAGCGGTCGGCGTGGCCGTCGGTGTCGGTGTCCGCGACGAGGCGCCGGATACCCGTGGGGCCGGTCACAGATTTGATGGCATGAAGATCCGCGCGCAGCTTGGGGTCGCCTTCGGGGATCAACATTGAGCGATCCTGAAAACGGTCTTTCATGCCAGTGGCCAGATCCAGCTTAACCGGCGCGCTGAATAACACGCCGAGAACACGGTCCTCGCCGTGATTGCGCTTGGCATCTTCCACCGGCTTTTCGCCCATTCCGGTCTGATCCATGCAGCAGCGCGCCACCCGGTAGCGGCGGAACACATCTGCTAAAAGCTGGTCTTGCCGCGCAAAGCTGATACGGCGTTCGGCGATGACTTCGCGGGTGATCAACTGGCCTTCGACCAGTTCCATCAGCCAGATCACAAAGAGGTCGTTTCGTGCCGCGATATCAACGCCGACGTAGCAAAGCCCGCCACGATAGAGCGCAGGGTGACCGGCGCGCACATCTTCACAGGATGAAATCAGATCGTAGTCCAGCCAGGCCGAGGCCGCGTCCAGCCATTTCAGCTCAAATTCTTGCGCCCAGGCGTCTTCGTCGGACATACCGGCGCGCAATTCGTCAATATCAACGTCCAGCCCCTGTTTGACCGCCTCGTAGATATCGACGTGGTGTTTAGAAAACCCATTGTTGAGCGTGGTCATCAGCTCATGGAACTTGTTGCCCTTGCCATTTGGGGTGCTGATCACCCGGATCTTATGGCCACCGCGCGCGGCGACCGGAAAAGCCGACCCCCAGATCCGGCGGCTGTCGGCGTGAAAGGCAAACTCGTCGAACAGCATGTTGCCACCAAAGCCACGGGCGGCGTCAGGTGAGGCGGAAATCGCTGTGACGCGTGAACCACCCGGAAATCGGACTTCCTGCGCCTTGTAGGTTGCCGCCTCAACATCAATCAGATGGGTTGCGCCGTTCTGGACGACTTCGCGTTTGTGGGCCGGGACGTGGAAATCTTCCTCGGAAAACTCTGGCCGACCCTTGCGTGCCAAGGTGGAGAGGGCCGCGTAATAGCCCTCAGTCATGGGTTTTACAGCGTCTTCAATGGCCTCTTTGGCAGTCGCTTCAGACCGGGAAAGGATCGTCCAACGCGTTTTGCGCCCTTCAATCTCGGCATCAACGCAGTCGCCCACGATTTCGCCGCCCGAGCCGAATGTCTTGCCGCCCCGCCTGGTAAACATGCCAATTTTGAAACGGGATGTGTTGGCGATCCACGCCTTCTGGTAGGGCAGGAAATCAATGACCGGCCCAACGCTAACCGCCATTTTTGGCCTCGGGCGCCTCACGCAGTGCAATCAGGTAAGGCTGTTCTTTGTACCACGCGATTGTGCAGTGCTTTTCAAGGTGAACGAACCTTTCGCGCCGCCCAAAGAACAGAGCAGCAATAGAGGGCCACATCGGCCCCTTGCGCCAATTGTAGTCACCGACCAGGACAACAGTTCCAATTGCCATATCGCTCATCAGACAAACCCCATGATTTCGCGGGCCTTCTGTGCGGCCTCTTTTTCCACGTCTCCGGCTTCCACCGCCTCATCCAGTTTGCGCGCCATTGCGTCGCGTTCGGCCTTGGCGATTTCATCACGCAGCGAGGTGCTGCGGATCAGGTTGTTCAGGGCGGTGGTCAGATCCTTCAGCCCGCGCGGATCGGGAAGCTGATCGGGATTGGCCATTGCCATCTGCAACCGCCATTGAATCGTGGTGAGCTGCTGGAACAGGGCCGAGGTGACGTCGACCTCATCTTGCAGGCTGGCCTCCTCAAGAAAGGCGCGGATTTCGTCCTGGGCCTGTTCCTGCATCTTGGCGTAGTCGCGAAACTCCTGCCCGTAGGCGTGAACGGCGGACTTGCCGATCCGCATTTCCAGCCCGGCGTCTTCAAGGCGAAAATTCAGCGCCTCGGTGACTTCCTCATAGTCAGAGAAACCACGCGCCTTCAGCTCATCTTGCAGCCAATGGCGCATCTCGCTTGGCAGTAGGTCGATCTTGCGGGGTGGGGGCATGACTACGGCCCAGGCCGGGGGCGTTGGACGCCTGAATGGCGCGCTTTGCCTTCGGCGATCTCAACACCGCGACTGGTCGCAGTGGCAATGCGAAATAACCCGTTATCAGTGACACTGGCCAAGCCCTGTTCGCTCAGCCAGTCCAGCTCGCCCATGACCTGGTCGCGGGTGGTAGCTACCCCGTAGCTATTGCAGACGTCCACGAGGATGGATGCGTTGGACGTATATTCCGGGCTGTCTGACAGGAATTTTAAAATTGTCAGGCGACGGTGTTTGGACAGGGTGTCTTGGTATGCGCTCATGGTCTCTTAGGTCCGATTAGATGGTCTTCGTGTCGGCTGACGATGGTTTCAAGGCGGGCCATAATCTTGGCGTTGCCGTCCATCACAGCGCGGATTTCAGCCAGCGATCCTGTCTGTTTGACCAGCTCCAATTGCAGGGCGTGAATGTCGCCCGTGCCGGGGAGGATCTGCACCGTTTGCTCAAGTGCCGCGATACGGTTTTCGTGGCGGTCCATCCGCTTGGATCCTTCTTTGAACCGTTCGTCGGTGTCTTTCTGGCGGGTCGCAAAGAACGTGTAGATGATGGCGCAAACCGAAATTCCGAGATTGGTCAGCTTTAGAATGGTCTCAAGATCCAGGGTCACCGTTTCTGCCCCGCTTCCCACCAGTCCATCACGGCTTGATTGTCCTCTTTCGGCTGCGCCTTGGCGATGTCATCGCCCGCCACGCCGCCCTCAGCGGCGCCGGGCGTGTCATGTCGTAGAGCGTCGATTGCGCTGATGTTTTCCAGAACCTGCGGCAACAGCGCGGTGCCCTGGCTCAACGATTGGCGGAACTGCTGCGACTTAACCTGAAACCGCCCGCCGAAATAGAAGGCGACGATTGTTCCTGCCAGCCACCAGAGCGGATCAGGCACCAGGGCCAGCCCTTGCATCCGGGCAGCAAACCAAAGCGGGTCGAACATGGCCGAGGCAAAGAGGGCAAAGGTGGCAATCACCATCAGAGGGCGCGGCAGGCGGTTCATGCCGTCCATAAACCGATCAAAACGCCCAAGGGCGGGTCGGCTGAACTCGGCGCCATGTTGAGCCAGCGCGGACTGCACGTAAGCGGCGTCGCGCTGTGCGCTCGCCTCAGCATGTGGGCGAAATACGCCTGCTGTTTCGGCGATCACATTGCGACCACCGCCAAAGAGCCATTTCAAAAACTGCATATCTTGCCTCCTAAGTCGCAGCCAAACCGATGCGTAAACTGCGAAACCTGCCAATCGCCCGGCGCGCTTATCCCCATGCCGCTGTCCGTTGCTGGAAAGCGGTGTTGTTCAGGTGGTAGCGGGGTGAAATGAACTCCTCGGCGCGTTTGATCCAACCGCCTTTGCCGCCCGCGCGGGTCCGGACAAACCTGCGTGATGCAGGCCGACGGTCGGCGAGGCGCAGATAGTAGTCCCGGCGGGCAATACCGTAGGCATCGACCAGATAGTCCCCGGCCTTTCCATAGGCCCGGTGGGCTGCTGCGGCGGTCTTGGGACCAAGTGCGCCATCGACTGTGACCGGTTCCTGAAAACCCGCCAGCAGGCGCTGGAGGATCTTTATGGCATTGGCACCGGCATTGACCTGCATGTCAAAAACACTGGCTTGCAGCGCCTGCGGCAACAGGTCGATCCGGGGTTTTGTGAAATAATGCCGGATGAAAATCTCAACGGCCTGCGCGCGGCTCAAAGCGCGCACATCCAACACGTCAACATCGCCGTCGCGGTCTAGGTCCAATCCCAGACGGCGCATCGTATGGATGGTCACGCCGTAATTGGTCGCGCCGCCGGGGTCGGCAGGATCATTTACGAACCCGCCTTCGCGCGCGACGATTTCCTCTGCAATAGTTTGGACTGATGGCATGGCCGGTGGCTCCGTCTGTGTAAGACAAAACTACCTGTGACGCTGGGTGATTGCCGTCCCGCCGGGTGTCGGGGGCAATGCAATACTAGATGAAAAAGTCGCCTTGATCGTCGTTGCGTCTGCGCAGACTGGCCGCGACACGCTCGACGGTTCGCAGGGTCACGTCAACCTCGGCGGCGACCACCGAGTGACTTTTACCTTGGCCCAGCAACATGGCGATCCGCTGGCGGCGCCCGGCTTGACCGCCAAAGTTTCCGGCGGGGACAACCAGTTTTCCGCCGCCGAGTAGTTTGTACAGGCGGAGCGCATCCTCTGCGCCCACCAGTTCCGCAAGGCTGGAGCCTGCTTTGTTCGAGATATAGACCTCACGCCCGCCCTTCACCTCTGCCAGGCGCACAGCCAGATCAAGACTGATTTCCTCGGCGATGTAGGACAGAACACCGGGCAGATATGGGCGAAAACTGCGGCTCATCGCTGATGGTCTGACCAATCAAAGTCGATGTCCTGGCGGTGGCCCCAAGACTTCAACGCCTGAATGACCTGGTCGATCTGTTCAAGATCGCGGAGCATATCAACGTCAGCGGGCACCGACTGCCAAGCGGAGCCAAATCGTTTGCGGATGAATGTGTTCAACCCCTTGCGGCTAGGGTCACGCAATGCGTCGGCCTCACCGAGCTTTCGCCAAAGGACATGGACCAAACGCAGATCAGCGCGGGGAGCTTTCTTGTGGCGGTGGTTCCCGGCTGTCGCGTGTTTGAAACCATCGCTCCTAAGGCGCTTTAAAACGCTTTTTAACTCGGCCTCGGTCATGTCTTTCATCGACGTTTTGCCCGTGACGGCCAGTTGCAGGCCGCGCCGTGCATCGCTGTCCATGCCAAGCTGACGGCAGCCGATGTGGATCTTCTGTTGCAGGGCGCGGCTCATCACACAGCCTCGGCTATCGGGGCGGCAACGGGATGCTGGACAAGGTCGTCCCGCATCCGTTTGTCGGCTTGGTTCATTTCCTCACGGGCCATTGCGTCGAATGCTTCAGGCGCGATCTTGGCAATCTCCGCCTCACGCCGCAGAACGACCAAGCTATTGCCCAGGACCAGATTGGCACGCCGCATTTTGGTGGCATAGCTGCTGAATGCACTGTGCAGCGCGGTTTGGATTTCGGATTGGGTCATTGCCATCGGACGCGCTCCTATGCCTTGGCCAAGTCAATCGTGATATGTTCCCAAGGCGCATCGACGCTGGGCCGTTGGTAGCAACGCGTATAGCTGGCGGTGCCGACAACGCGCATGGCGTCTTTGATGGCCGTCATTGCCCGTTTCCAGCGCTCATCGGTGATGTCGAGCCGCAAGAGCATCATCACCTCACCGCGATTGATCTGGCCGGGCTTCTCGGTGTTGAACGCACGGGTGACGATGGCGCGCAGTTCTGCCGGGGCATCTGCGGACCATTCGTTTAGGCATTCGTCCAGTAGTTGCTTGGCCACCTGCAATTCCGGGCCAAAGTCGATCTTATCGGCGACGGACACGGTGATTTTGAACAGACCGTCAAAAGAGGTCAGGGTCATATTGCCCTTAGCGCCGCCAAGCTGTGCGCCGTATTCCTGAGCCAGCAGGGCCTGCAAATCGGCAACATCGCGGCCAGTATGTGCCTTGAAACGGGCGACTTGGCTACGCAGCGGCAGGGCGTAGCTGATGATCTTGCGGACGGTTTCGTCCTGGAGCTTATCGCGGGCGCTGACCGTTTCCAGTGGCACCAATTTGCCCTTTGCGTCGGTCATGTATTTGTTGCCATTGGCCTCAACGATGCCGTCGGGGATGTCTGCTCGTTCGAGGGAGGTGGTCTGGACTTGGGTCATTGCAATCGCTTTCTTTCTGGGGGCTTGGGTTCAGGTCGGGCTATGCGCCCTCTGGGTCCAGCACGTCGGCCAGGCTACGCAAGACGATGCCTGCGTGAACTGGATCCTTGATCATGATGGCGTCTGTAAGCGCGTCGGCGGTGCCGGTGGGAACGTGTGCGCCTGATACGAGGTCATTCACAGCGGCGCGCACCTTCTCAGGTGTTGGGCGGCAAAAGGGGCGCTGAGTGATCATGTTTCACCTTCTGATTTTATGAACTTCGGGCAGGCGCGACATGCGCGGGTCATGCGGACGCGAAATGGGTTGGAATGGGACCAGGTCTCAGCGCGGCGGCGATGGTCGAGGCAAGCCGCACTCGCTATTTCCACCTGTAAGGCCGGGCACTGCACCGGTGCGTTCATGAAGACATCACGAACCGTAGATTCAATGCGGACCATATTCCCGGCATAGCGGTTGCGGATTGCTTGGCTGACGACCGTGGCACTCAGGCCGAGCTGCTTTGCGACCACGTTTTGCGAAGTGCGGTCGCATTCGGCGATCAAGACGGCGATCCACTCCGGCAAGGTATTGCCCCAACCATCTTGGGCAAGGATCAGGCGGTCGCTCATCACAGACGCCCCCCTGGTGCGTAGACGATCTTATCGTCGTTGCTGTCCACGACCACCGTCATGCTCCGTTTTATAGGGGGTAAGGGGCCTCTATCTTTGATGAGCCGTAGGGGCGTTTCCTCGCCCAGCCCGCGATTGTTGGCGGCGGCGCGTAGGTATCCAGCCAGCCGCAGGGTACGGCAATAGGCCAGAATGCCTTTCTTTGAGACGTCAGGCCGCGCCGGTACGAGGGATGCGTATAGGTCAATAGGGCGAAAGCGCTTCTGTCGACGAATAGCCGTCCACATGATGCCTTCCAGGCTGTCGCGTTTGCTCTTGGAACTGTCACGAACCTCACTTGGCAGCTTGGTTGTATAGAAGGTTTCACCGTTGCCGCGCCCGAACACCCGGACGGCTTGAGCTTGCTTAAGGCGCTGGAAGAACCGCGTTCTGATAGTCTCCGATGCACAGACGTTTTTCAGGTCCGTGACGGTGAAATACGCAAGGTCATTGATATACTTCCAGATCTGCTTTTCTTCAGGAGAACGCGGTTCTGCACTCGGTAGCTCCAAATTGCGCGCGTCGTTTTCATTCATGGACGCGATCAGCGATGCAAGGCGGGCTTTGGATCGTTCTGTATCCCGTTCGTGCTGGTCGCCATAGGCTTCAAACCGCCGGGCTTCCTCGGGATCAAAGACGGTATAACAGGTGGCGTACCCGTCCTTGCCGCATTCGCGCACCACACCTTGGCGCTGGAGCGCGCGCAGGTAGTTTTGACGGGTCCACTCGCTGGCTCCGCAGTAGGTTGCGACCTCTGCATGGGTGAAACGCAGGCGGGTGCTGATGTAATCAAGGATTTCCTGTTCAGCGCTGTTGTTGGCCACTGCGTTCACCATTTCAGCCCCCGGCGCGGAGCTGGGGCCTCGTTGGCCATGAACTCGATACCGCCCCACTCATCAGCCCCCATGGATTTCAGACCAAGCTTGATGGCTTCTTCTTTGACCTGGGCAATGTTCACCACCATCAGGCGCGGGTTGCCGGTGTTGCGTTCGATGATAGACCCCAGCAGATCGTCGCGTATCTCAACGCCTGCCGCGTAGATAGTCGCCAGCAGGCGGGCGTCTTTCAGGGACGCGGGTTGCGCGGCGACGTAGCTCAACACTCGGCTGTCGATGACCGGGAACTTTTTCAATTTCTGAGGGAAGCTCTCGTTGCCAATCATAACCACCGGCGTGTCTGATCCGTCATGCAGATCACGGATCAGTTCAATGACACCGCGATTGAGCGCGTAGTCGGCTTCGTCCACAACCAATGTACGGCCATTCAACGCCAAAGCTTCGCAAGCTTGCAGGGCCATGTCTGGGATCGTCTTATGGGCTGACACGCTCAGCTCTCCGAGCAGCCGGGACAGAAGTGTTTTCTTGGTCCAGTCCGCCTGCATGGAGATATGGATTACGTCAAATTTAGACGCGCAGTAGATGGCCCCAAAGGTCTTGCCGTAGCCGGGATGGCTATAGAAAACCGCCAAGCCGGGAACGCCAAAGGCACGGTCCTGTAGCTGGTTCACCAGCGTTGCCAGTTTCGCGACATTGGTCAGCGGCTGGATGCTATTGCCAACCTCGATAAGCTGTGACATCGTTTGCTCCTACTCAATATTGACCGTCGCCTCGGGGCCAGCCGGGCGGCGGTTTTCTTATCCGGCGCTGTTGCTGCCGAAATCTCCGAAAATCGCCGAATATGCCTTGTATTCAGCGTGTTCTAAAAACCCCTCCAGCCAACCGGCTTCGGCCTCACCGACAGGTTTTCCCTGCCGCTGTCGCTGTGCGATGTCTTCGGCCTGGCGGAACCGCTCCTCGGGGCTGTTGGCAACCGAGAACCCGCTATCCTGCGGTTCTGGTTTGGCCGGGGTCTTGGCACCCATCTGCAAGATAAGTGCCTCTTGTTCGCGTTCCGCCGCTGGGTCCATGTGATCGCGGAACGTGGTGACCGCAGCGGGTTTGCGGAAAACCGGCTTCACCACTTTGGCCTCCAGATCTGCCAGGGCCTCAGACGGCAGCGGAGCCGAGTTGGTCATGTCAGCGGCAAGTTGTTCGACCGGGACGGGTCGTTGCAGCTCAGCCAGGGCTTTTTCCGCTTTGACGATCTGGCGGTTGCGGCGGGCTGTTGACCGCGCGCCGTCCAGATCGAAGAAACCAACCTTCTGCTGGCATTCGGCAAAGCCCAAATACTGACCGTCGAGCGCTGAAAGATGTACGCCGCTGTGCAGGTCTTCGGGGTCGAAGCGGATGATCACTTTGCGACCCGCTTCCTGGCTCATCCAATCGCAATGGTAGACATTGCCGTGCAGGGTGAGCTTGCCGCTGTCCTTGTGCAATTTCCCGTCTGCCTGGCCCATCAACCAAAGGTGCCGTTGTTCTTCGGTCGCCTTGATGATCGGCGCGGTCGCATAGCTTTCGGCAAATGTCTCGTCAAAGGACCGGCCCTTAGCGGTATCGGATCGGCGACCCGTGCGGGCGTTGTGTTCGGCAATACCCTCCGCCAGGACTCCCAGAAACTCAGCGGCCTTGATTGCCCGGCTGCCGTAGTTTTCCGGTTTGGCGTCGGGCCGGTTGCCGACATAGGCGCCTGCAAAGCGCACATCCTTGGCCACATCACTTGCCAAATCCCGGAACGCGCGTTCAATGGGTTTCGCCTGACCGTGGCCCGGGTTGGCCCAGTGCATGTTGATGCCGAGCAAGGGCAAAACACCAATGGGATCGTCTTCCCGGACTTTGAAACGGAACCGGGTTGGCGCGCCTGCTGTCATCCATTTGTTGGCAAATTCGCGCCCGTTGTCGAACAGGCATCGTTTTGGAATGCCCCAGTTGTCGACCAATTCACCAAATGCGGCCATAACCATGACTTTGTTCGGGTCGTGATCCACGCGCCAAGACAGGAATTTGCCGGAGTAAAGGTCTTGAAACACCACGATTTGGGGGCGGTTGACGGTGCCGTCGGGCCATTTGACAAAGACGTCGATCTTGTGACAATCGGCGTTGACCGCTTCCAGCGCATGAAGGCTCGACCGGTCACGAATTTGTGCAGGGTAGCAGCGCATCAGGCCATTAACGCCCTCGCGGAGATAGACTTGCGTTGTGCGTGGCACCTCGGCATCTACCCAGCGCTTTGCGGTCTTCTCAATCGGGATGGGCCATCCCATCTGGCCCGCTTGGCGCTCGGCCATGCGGTAGCATTGCGCAAAGGTAGGGCGTTCGGGACGCAGCCAAGCGCTCTTGAGCCAATCCATAAACGGCTGATAGGCGGTGCGATCTGCCTGTTGGGTGCGTTTTTTCGGCGCCTTGGGCGCGACGAATGCAAGCCGGTCCTCTGGTGCCACACCGGCGACAAGGTCGATCCAGTTATAGATCGTCCGGGTACTGGACCCGATTTCTGCGGCGACAGTGTCGACGGCGTGGACATGGCCCGCACCGCTGGTGTGAAGCAATTCAACCTTGGTGATCGCATCTAGGCGGCGCGCGGCCTCGTCTTTGGATTTCTGGGGTAGGGCTGCATAGGAGGCCCAGGCGCTGTTGCGGTCGAGCTTTTTGACCGGGCGGCTGGCGTCATGCTTGATCAGTTTAGCACGTGCGGCCAGCGGCAGCACTGACCAATGATAGAGTAAACCACCACCGCGACCGACCTTGCGTTTGATCGCACCGGGCACGTCCCGCCAGCCTTCACGGTCGGCTTTTGCAGTCACCCCCCGTGCAGTGCCAGGAATGCCGGGCAGGCGGGCCGCAGCCAGCTCAGCCACAGACCACCATTCCTGTTTGGGCGAGACGGGCGTTGTCATACCTTTGCCTCGCCTTTGGCGTCTTCGATCAATTCAGAGAGAACGTCGCCGTACTGCGCGACAAACTGACGGCGCGCTTCTTTGCTGGCGCGGATGAACGCGTCTGCCAGCTTTGAAAACTGTTGTTCAACCGGTGTTTTAAGCGCAGCGCCTGGGGCTTTTTTCCGGTCTAAAACCTCTTTAGCGGATTTGGCGGTTCCATCGCCTAAGGCAGCGCAGATGGCGGACCTGTCCGCTTGTTCGCCGCATTTGGCTATATGCTCTAGGTCTTTGAACTGGACCTTTTGCGGGGCGTCCCGGAGCTGGGCGATTTCACTAGGTGAGAGCTTTTCACCGACGCTGATCAGGCGTTGCATCGTTTTTTGAGACTTACCGAATGTCTCGGCTGCATTTGCCGTGAACGATGCAAGCGACATTTTGTCGTTTGCATCCCAGCGCCCGTGTGCGCCCGCTTTTCCGCGCGCAGTTTCGGGGTTTTCCCTTTCATAGAGCGCTTTGTGTGCGGCCAGAAACACGGCCATATCCAGCGGCGTCAAAGGCGCGCTTAGCCACATTGGCGTCCACCTCAATACGGATCGCCTGATCATTGGTGCATTCGCTGACTTTAACCGGCACCTCGGCTAATCCCGCCTCTTTCGCAGCGGTCAAGCGGTGCAGACCGTCCAGCAGGCGATAGCCGTCTTTGACACGGCGGACCAAGAGCGGTTGCAGGATGCTGCCCACCTCTTGGATAGAGGATACGATACTTTTAACCGCTGTTTCAGAGGCGGTGCGCAACCGTTCCTCTACCTGAATATCTTCTACGGGTAGGGTTTGAATTTGTTGCCAGATAGGTGGGGTCATTGGGGATGCTCCATCGTAACCGAGGGTCGAGTTTGTTGGCCTGTCGTTCTGTGCGACATGGCCGATGAGGTCGCGGCGCTTCGCCTTGGCCGCCTGGCCTGCGTGGGTCAGCGCGCCAGGCATCAGGGACGCCCGCTGGTTTCGAGTTTCAGAAGGTCGGCGAGGCACTCCAAAGAACCGCGACCATTTAGGTGGGCGACAAGGTCGGCGACGCACTCTTGAGCCGTGCCGACCTCCTCTGCGGCGCGATCCACAGCGTCAGCCAGTGCCCCGGTGTCGCGGCGTCCAAGGGCTCGGGCCGCTTGATGGGCCGTAAGCGCTTGTTGCAGTACCGACCGGCATCGCGCGTAGTTGGCGGCGTGTTTTGTCAGTTCATTGGCCAGCCGGTGCTGAGGAAATTGGATCAATTCAAAGTCAATCGCGCTCATTGCAAAAGGCTCCAAAATAGGAGGGCGGCGGGCAGCACAAAGACACAGGCTGCGCCGATAAGGTCGCCCCAGAAGTCAAACGGGTTAGGGAAGTAGTGTTTAAAACCGTCGCGCAACCTTCGCTGCACGTCTGCTGCGTTGCGCTGAAAAGCCCCCAGCGGCGCATCCCCATGGCCGCTGGGGTAGTTACCCGAATTAGCGACGAGGACATTGCCGCCGCAGGCTATCGGGGAAAGAACCTCAGGCGTTCTCATGTCCGCGCACTCGCGCTCTCGGCGCTTAACGCAATGTCCTTTGCCGTGAGTTGCTTACGGGGGCGGTTTGGACTGTGCAGTGCGTCAATGTAACAGTCTTTGCCTTGCAGGTGAGGAACAACATCTTCCTCAGGTCCATCGACCTCATAGCCCAAGGTATAGAGCACCAGTCTTATGGTCAGGGTTGAAGGTGTTCCTTGCTGCTCAGCAAGCTTGCGTAGCCACTTACCGGTCACGCCGCATGAGCGGCCCAACTCGGCATAAGAGAGTTTTCCCAATCCTCGGTTTGCGGCTGAAAACTCTCTGTTCAAGAGTTTGGCAAACTGTCGGCCGCTCATCTGAGAAATAATCGTATTCGGCGTCATCGCATCCTCCTGTAGTTCGATACGATAGAACTAAACTTCTATCAACTCAACACCGGAAGTCGACATTATAGAATTATAAAGCGATTTATTTGCGGTCAGACCCACTCCCAGGGGTTTATATTCCCGATTGCGGGAACTATAATTCCCTGTATGATGAAAACATGGTTGGACCGATTGATAGAAGCCAAGCGGCGAGTGGTGCGGGCATTGAGTTGTGGCGCAAACGCCTGAGACAGGCGTTGGATGACCGCGGCTTGGACTACGGAGAGATCTCAGTAGCAGCGGGTAATAACGACGAGTACGTTAGCAAGGTCCCTGAACGGTCGCTTTAATCCAACAGTGGCAAGAATTCTGAGAATCTGCGAAGTCGCAAATATAGAGATGGCGTATCTTTTTTCAGATAACCCCTCCGCTGGCGAGCGTGAGGTTATCTCAAAGTCGAGTGACCTTACTGAGAGTGATGCCGACTTAGTCAGCCGGTTGGTCGCAAGTTCCCGATCTCTCTGACAGAGCGGTTTCTATGGCGTCTCTAAACGCCTCTATTCCTTTTCCTGGCTTGACCGCATTCTGCTCAGCTACGCGCTTAAGAATGAGTTCGAGGGTGCGAGCCGTTATTCCGTTGCTGTTCATTGTCTCGCCTGGTCCAGAAAAGTATTACTTGTGATAATACCGTAATGCGGTATTAAGTATGGTCATTACATATGTAGCGTGTGTGTCCAATATGATTAATGATATAATGAGGGTGCATTTGCGTACCCTGGAAGAGATTTCGGACAAAGGCTTCTCGCTCGGTGTTGGCTTCGACGGCGCAGAACCTGTGTTCATGAAGTCTACTTACTCAAGGGAGTGGATCGATCACTATCTAGTTCAACGATATTTTGACCTAGACCCCACCATCCACTTTGGCAAATCTGCAACTGGCTTCACGACGTGGGAGGATCTGAGACGGCATTACCCAACTTCCAACAAATTCTTCGATGATGCGGCCCGTTTCGGCCTAGACTGCGGTAATACACTGTCCATCCACGTCGATGGTCAGGTATCCATATTAAGTTGTTCAGGGCCGAAATGGGGAGATACGGAGCGTCGATTGGCGAAAGCGGCGCTCTATTCGATCCATGCCGTTCACCATCGTGAGTCCTGCCGGTATACGATCAAAGAGAAGTCAAAAGATGTTATCAGACTGATGTGTACAGGATACCAGGACCGGGAAATTGCAGAGAGGCTAGGAGTCAAGCTTGAGACAGTTCGGCAACGAAGGCAAACTGCGATGCAGGCTGTCGAAGCGACATCTACCGCTCAGCTTATAGCACTTGTGATAAAATATGGCCTGATTTAGCGCTTATCGATTCACAAGATTGTCGACCGGATGAACATGGCGTTTCTATTAGGAGAACGCCATGAAGCTACATGTTTTTTCGTTTGCACAGAGATCGAGTTATACAGGGATTCTAGAGGGTTTTTTTGCCCTTAGGAAGCGCAAGCTGGTCGACGAGCTGGGTTGGGCGCTAGCGCACGACGGCGGGCTGGAGAGCGACCAGTATGACAGGCCGGGTGCTGTGTACTCTATTGTCACCGATGACGACTGTGTTGTCGCCGGTGCGCGGGCGTTGTCCTGTGGCGCAGCCTATGGCCATTGGACCTACATGTTGAAAGATGCAGCCGATGGGAAGTTGGAGGGTATTCCTGACGGGTTGATGGACGTTTACCCGACGGATCACTCCGCGTGGGAATGTACACGCTTTGTCACCGACGACAGATTGGCGGAAAATTCTCCTTCTAGCGTCGAAGCTAAGTTGGTTGTGGCTGGTTTGTGTCGGGGCACACATTGGCTCGGGGCTACCAGTCTACTGTCACTTTCGCCCCGAGCACTCGGCGTACTACTTAGAAGGTTTGGATATAGGGTTCAAAGGCAGGCGAACCGCTACTTGTGTGAAGATGATCAGCGTGAATACTGGGCATTTGTGATGGGCTGCGATCCGTCTGTGAATGAAAAGCTATTCTTTACGTATGCTACGCCAACAGCGCTTGCCAATTCATCGGGGCGGCATGATTTGCGCGTACAGCCTCTGATTCGTTGTCACCAGGAGCGAGCCGATGTTGTCTAGGATGTGGCGAAAACTGCTCTCAGGTTCAGCGAAGCTGTCGCTAATCGAAAATTTGATATAATGGCGCCTATTGTGAGGAGTGAGTGAAAGACAGCGGCCAGCCCACAGCGGAAATGTTCTGTGCGATCGCAGCATCAGAACCTGCCGTCAGGCGGGAGCAGTCGTTCTCAGCGATCACCTCGAATGGCTACTACGCGCCAGAAAAGAAAATTTAAGTTTTAACGGTTTGATAGAAAGTGGATGGCTTTCAACAATTCGTAGCGGTTCTTCAAGAAAGCGTGTCGAGATCAGATTCAGCGAAACAAGGCATATTCAGTAACTCAGTAACCATACTTTTCTTTTCTATCTCGAAACGCTTGTGGCCCACCCTCCATGACCTCTGTAATTTTATCGCAAACCTCTTTCGTGTCGATTGCCCCACCACAGGCAACATCTCTCTTTGCGTTATCATTTACATCTAGGCCAAGCACGAGTTCCGAAGAGCCGTTGACAACAATGTTTGCATTATGGCTAGCAAATATGATCTGCCTGTTTTGTTTGGCATCGTGTAGCTTTTCGGCGAGGTCTGACACAATCTTATTGTCGAGATCCCCTTCGGGTTGGTCGACGAGAAGTGGTCCGCCAGATTGTTCCAGCAACATGAACAATAGCGCAGCCGCCCGCTGACCCTCAGATGCTTTTTCGAATGATATCTTTCGATCTCCATCACAGTACAGCAAAGAGATATCATCGCTTGGAACAGCAGTTGCAATAGCTTCCACGCGCGGTAGGTCCATCAACTCAACACAGCGCTCAATCGCCCTTGGTGTTGCCCCGGTTGCTTCAGCCAGCGCCTCCATTTGTGGCGGCTTGCCACTTTCAGATTGCGAAAGGATATTCCAGCGCAAAGCGGCCAATGCATCGGCCCTCAATCTGTCAAGGGACGACCATACATCTGAATCCTCTAAGCACTCATCCGTCCGTTGAATTCTCGTTGCTTCTTTAATGCCTGCCTTGGCGGTTATAATCTCAACTGCGTCATGAATAGCGCTCCAGTTCGCGTTAGCCTTAAGTCGGGCCTCTATCCTTTTGTCAGATAACGTCTCGATCTTGTCGGCCCATTCCCTCGTCTTCCCGCCCTTAAGTGCAACAGAAGCTTTCAATTCGTCGACTGCTGACCTTAGCTTTTCAAACCATTCATCAGCTGAACTGGTTGTGACTGACAGTTCAGAAATTTGTTTGCGAATACCCTGGAGTTCAACTTGGAGGTTGGAAATCTGGGCCGTAGCTGATCGATGTTCCGTGAGTTTTGCCATGGCCGCGTCGCGTGCGATTTTCGCACCTTCTAGAGCACGGGTTATTTCTTTCCCATCCTCGCCTATCGCATCGCGATGCTTACCCAGTTCAATTCCAAGCGCTTCAATTCCGGTCGAAAATGCACTATTGAACTCAGAGTAGGCCTTTTGAAAACTAGCCGCTTCAGGAAGTGTGGAGGTCAGATCAACAGGTGCGCGCGAAGTATGCCAAAGCTGTGTGACTTCTTCCATAACCGCAGCCACTTGTGCAGTCGCTTGTTGCCGCTTAGCGTCAAGAGCGGTCAGGCTTTCATATCGAGCAACTGTTGCCTTGTCGGTCTCAGACAATTCTGGAAGGGTCTTCTGCAGCGCTGCAATTCGCTGCTCCAATGAAGTCTTCGACGCATTGAACTTGCTTATCTTTGCTTCAAGTGCCCACGCCGAAGAAAGTTTTTGGATAGCCTGCCGGATCACCAACTTGGCTGAATCAATTTCTGCATTCAGTCGTTCATCTTCGCGCTTATACTCCTGATCTACAAACTGCAGAAGATCAGACATGTGGGTACGCTTCCCTGCTTGCTTCCCAAGTTCAGAGAGCTCTCCCTGACTATAAACAACTGAGGGTAAAAGCGCTCGAAGCTCTTTTGTGCTGAGCATCTGTGTGGACCCATCTGGGTAAGTCACCTCAGGTTGGTAGGAATTTGCACCATTTCGGCGAACTTTGAATTTTGCTCCATCCTGGATGACATCAATCGATAGTGTGGCACCCTTTGAAATAAGTGTCTGCAAGATCAGTTCTTTCAAGCGGCCAGCCCCAGAGAATGAATCCTTCGGCAAATCATGACAGCTGCGCCCCAGCCCGAACGCAATATACTCAAGCAACGTGCTCTTGCCGCTGCCCCTTCCACCGATGAAGGAATTAAGCTCTGAACTGAGGTCGGTCTTTCTATCAGTTAGGATTTCCGAGCCGCTAACCTCCACAGAGTTAACGCTGAGCGTAGGAGTTTGAGGAAGTTCAATCGCGACACGTGACCGATGCCCCAGTAAGGCTTGTCGAATTGCCTCAGCAGTAGGTGCGGCTAGTTTAATCCAACAACTATTTGTTCCAATCTTAGAAAAGTCTGCTGATCGTCCATCTGATGTGGGTAAGGGATAGACGAAGCGATTTCCCCAGATGTCTTCTTGACCTGATAAGCGCCTCTTGTTCTTCCCCTTTATAGTTTTAATATTCTGCCCTGAGTCGAGATAACCTCCTACGTAGGACATTTTCTTGAAGTCAGCGTGAGATCCTTCGGTTAGTACGGTGTGCTGACCTCCCTGAGAAACGTTCGGCAGGATGATATATCTACCCTGAAGCTCCTGGACTAAATCGAGCCGGGAAGAGATTTCTGGATATGGGAAATCAAGTTGCGTGACACGGGGCCCTTGCTGGCCACTTACATTCAAGGATGGGATTGTGATCCCCAACTTGGACTGAGCTTCAGTCCGCCATTCTTCCGACAGGTCTGCGTCAAAAAGGATTAAACATTGCACACCATGTCGGCAGGTCAGTTCCATTCCTGGAAACAGCCATAGGTCAAAGTGAGTATCCTCAGATAACCGCTGAGCAATAGCCGCCTGAACATAGGGTATCATAACCATTTCGTGGTGATCAGTTATCGCAATCGCTCGTAGGTCTCGCTTCATGCAGGCATCTACGAATTCAAGCGCCCATGCTTTCCGCGCATCATCAACTTGAGTCTGCGTTGCAGGTCCGAGATCAGTTTCGTCGCCCACACCGATCGGCCTTTTTCCCTGCCAGTTGGGGTCGCGTGGAGTATGGAGCTGGAAGTCACATTTCCGCCAAGAAGCAAACTGCATAGTAAAATTCTCAAATTCTGAAATTAGCGTTGTCATCGATCACAGTGATTTCGGGCAACCTATCGACTTAGTCTGCTATAGGGAAGGTTGTGTTGTCAGCCACTTGAACTCATGAGCGGCATGTTTGGGCTGACCCGGTTCCGAACGGGGGTCACAGTTAGTAACTTTGCAGCGGCAGCTTCCTGCGCAGTACTGACGTTGGGCCTAAAAAACTGCGCTTGCGAAGAATTTCGGCGAAGTGTGCAAGTCGGTCAGAATCAGTTCCAAGTTAAGGGCTATGGAGAAGACAGCCGTGTTTAATCATCTATTTGATTTTATGTAGCTAATTCCGTTCTAGGAACTGACCCTTCCGATGGTGCGCTAGTTCCAAGTTCGGTGGACCACATGGCGGTTAGAAACTTAACATAAGTGCTCTTATTGGGTTTGTGCTGCGCTGCTGTGGTGGCGCCGCTTTGGCTGGGGGGCTGTGCCCTCACAGCCTTACAATAAAGGCAGACAGGGCAGGTGGGCGGTGTTGTGCGCTACGATGGGGAGCCTGGGCAGCATTGAAGCAGGTAGCCCCGGATAATTTGAAACTTGAACTGTCTCAGTTTTCGACATCAGCTCTAAATTCGCCCGATTTTTAAGTTGTGCAAGACAAGCGCCATTTTGGCCCGAGCCTTTAAAAACCCTCTTGGAAGCCCAATTTTTTATGCCTCATCCGGGTTTGTCCGGCTTCACCCGGATTCTTCCGGTTACTGCAATATTAAGTGTCTCCTAACATCCGTCAGAACCAGTTCCAGGTTAAGGGCTGTGGATAAGACCGTTGTGTTTGATCATCTATTTGATTTTACATAGCTAATCCCGTTCTAGGAACTGACCCTTCCGATGGTGCGCTAGTTCCAAGTTCGGTGGACCACGTGGCGGTTAGAAACTTAACGTAAGGGCCCTCATTATGTGCGCCAGCTGCAAAGCATCAGCCAGCGCATCAAGGACACAGCGGTTCAATCTGTCTGGTGCCACGCAGACCTTTGGGGTGAATAGCTGAACTGGGAAGATGCAGGACGAAGCGTACGCTGGGTCAATCTCGCTGAACGACTGCTTTGGGTCGCATCAGGATTGTGGCGATCAGCGCTCCCAATATGAAAGCAAATGCGAAGAAGTAGGGTGAGTACGGCGATAGCAGCCAGCCGTAGGCGGCCAAGAAGCTCATTCCTATGAACACTGCAAGACCACGAACGGCCAGCGCGAACACAGTAATTTTGAAAGGTCTTAGCTGCCAGCCATTGCGTTTCCATTTCCACGTGAGGCGCGCTAGAAGCGACCAAGTCACAACCCACCAGAGCACTGACAAAGCGCTACCCATAGGTGAACCCCAAACCCCGGCCATCTCAAATCTGAGTTTTTCTATAGGCGTCGCGGGGCGCTTGGAAAAACCATAATTTATGTGCATGTATTCTGGATATGCGTCACGGGGCGGCCTGCCTTCTTCTTCAATTATTCTGCCCCGCGCCCACTGTTTGTCGTCGGGCTCAAGAACAACGCCCTGCAATTCGTCGTAAATCCGGCAACCTGGTGGGCTGACTGATCTGTCGCATTGGATGAGTAATGCCTCTGACTGCGGCGTTGCCGCAAGCAAATATCCTTTGCTATCAAAGACTACTACTTGCGAGGGATCAGCGAAGAATACGCCGTCGCCGTATAAAACGGCGAACTCAACAACGCCAAATTTTGGATGTTCAATCCTCTCGCTTTGGCCAAAGTAGGGCGAATGTGCTCGGACGGGTGATGAAAACCCAAACCAAAAGAGCGTTGCGAAAACGGTGATGGATAATCTCAATTCAAAACAAACCCTAGCTAAAACCCTCGAATTCAAAGTTAGCAGACATTGGCGTTAAGCGCAGCATCTTACGGTTTGGGCTCTTGGACGAAGCCGCTCGCGCGGCATTGGCGCTTGTGGCTGATGTTTCGCATTGTTCCTGACGTCGTGCATTTTGTGAACTGATGAACCTGTCTGACGATTGGGGCTTTCTCAGTCGACAGAGGAGGTTTCCATGACAGAGGAGAGAACAACCCCGCTTCGGGAGCGGATGATCGAGGATATGCGCATTCGGGGTCTGGGATCCCAATCTCAGCGAGCGCATATCCGGGCGGTGAAGGATTTCGCCGGGTTTCTGGGGCGCTCGCCCGATACGGCCACGACGGAAGAGCTTCGCGCATACCAGCTTCACATGACGGATACCGGGGTCACGCCCTCGGTCTACAATGCCCGCATTACCGCGCTACGTTTCTTCTTCTCGATGACCTGTGGACGCGAGGAGATGAAGCGGTACATGCAGTTCCGCACGCAGCCGCGCAAACTGCCCGCGGTGCTCAGCGCCGAGGAAGTTTCCGAGCTTCTGGCGGTCGCGCCTGGGCCGGGGCTCAAATACCGTGCCGCGCTCAGCATTTCCTACGGTGCAGGTTTGAGAGCTTCCGAGGTTTGCAATCTCACCACTAGCGATATCGATAGCGACCGGATGCTCATCCATGTCGTGCAGGGCAAGGGGCGGAAGGATCGCAAGGTGATGTTGTCGCCCGATCTGCTCGATCTTCTGCGGGACTACTGGTGCGAAGCACGGCCAGAGGGTTGGCTGTTTCCCGGCAAGCCAAAGATCAACCCGATCTCGCCCCGCCAGTTGAACCGGGCTTTCACATCGGCCAAACGCATGGCCGGAATCGACAAACCTGCGACGCTGCACACCCTGCGGCACAGCTTTGCCACGCATCTCTTGGAAGCGGGGACAGATGTGCGGGTGATCCAGGTGTTCCTTGGTCATGCCAAACTGACGACCACCGCCCAATATACCAAAGTCGCCACCAAGATGATCCGGGACACAGCCAGCCTGTTCGAGGCGCTCAAGCAATTGAACCTGCGGACCCGTAACAAGCGACCGGGGTGAGGCGCGGGCCTTGTCCCGCACAAAGCTGGAGGTCGCTGACATATTCCGGAGATTTGGCCCCGCGTGGCGGCAGGCCAATGCAGGGCATATCAGCCTGAGCCAGCTCAAGGTGATGTCGGCCATTGAGGCTTGCCGAACAGAGGCGCTCGGCGGGCATGTGGCCGCTTGCACCAAATGCAGCCATCAGCACATCGCCTATAATTCGTGCAAGAACCGGCACTGTCCCAAGTGCCAGGGACCAGCCGCGCGCGATTGGATGGCCGCGCGGGCCGAGGACCTGCTGCCGGTCGAGTATTTCCACGTTGTCTTCACGCTGCCAGCCGAGATCGCACGGATCGCCCTCTGGAACAAACGGGCGGTCTATAGCCTGCTATTCAGGGCATCGGCGGAAACGGTGATGACCATCGCCACCGATCCCAAGCGTCTTGGCGCCCGCATTGGCATGACCAGCGTGCTGCACACATGGGGATCAGCGCTCACGCGCCACCCCCACATCCACATGATCGTCCCCGGCGGTGGTCTATCGCGCGACGGCAACAAATGGGTGGCGTGCAAGCCAGGGTTCTTCCTGCATGTGCGGGTGCTGTCACGGCTGTTCCGCCGCCTGTTTGTCGAAGGGTTGATGGCGCTGCACTGCACCGGGCAGCTTGCTTTCTTCGGTGATCTGGCTCGGTTGGTGGACGCTGATGCCTTTGCCAGGTACCTCGCTCCGCTGCGCAAAACCGAATGGGTGGTGTATGCCAAACCGCCCTTCGGAGGACCCGAACAGGTGCTAGCCTATCTCAGCCGCTATACTCATCGGGTGGCGATCTCGAACCAGCGCCTCGTCAGTGCCGATGCAAACACCGTGGCGTTCCGATGGAAGGACTACCGTATCAAGTCTGGTGACCGGCAAAAGGTGATGCGTCTGACAACGGACGAGTTCATCCGCCGCTTCCTCATGCATGTCCTACCAGACGGGTTCCACCGCATCCGGCACTACGGCCTGCTGGCCTCCGCTCGACGCAAGATCAACATCATCAAAGTCCGTGTTCTGATAGGAGCAAGCGCACCAGAGCAAGAGCCACAATCCGAAGATGATCCAGCACCACTCACGCTGCGGGAGCCATGCCCCTGTTGCGGCGGCACAATGCTGATCATCGAAACATTCAAACGTGGCCAGGTTCCCCGTTCCCGCGCTCCACCAAGGAAACAGGCCGCATGACCGAGTGCCCAATCATCCCATCCAATGCAGACCGGTTGGCCCAGCCAAACCGGCCAAAACCTCTTGCGCGCAGCGGTTCGGCAAATCGCGTAAAAGGCGCAAACCGCCAGCAACCCGGGTTAAATCCAAGGCAAACCCTCCGGTGGAACGGGGAAGCGGCTGCTTGCAACCTGTTCAATCTTCCCAGCAACGCGCCCGAAACGGCTACAGACCCAACCGGCAGCGCACTTCCACCATAGACAACGCCAGGCCCCCGCGGCTTCCTCCCTGAGAGATTTTCCAACGCGGGCCACAGTCGAACCAAGCCGAAAGGCCGCACCATGGCCCGCATCAGAAAATCTTCATCAACGCCGACCTAGCTTTAGAGGGAACGAATGTCCCTGCTGGGGCGCGGGTCACGCTTTGTGAGGCGCGCCATATGAGCCCAGGCAACGCTGAGGCAAGTGGTGTCGGATAAATTGCAACTCGAGCTGTCTTGGTTTTGATATCCGACCGCTATCAGCGCGGTATTCGGGTTGTGCAAGACACGCGCCAACTTGGTATGTCCTCTTAATATCGTCTTGAAAGCTCAGTTTTTCAGACCTTATCTTGGCTGATCCGGTTTCCCCGGCCTCTGCCGTTGACTGCAACATGAAGTGTCTTCTGACATGGTCCGAGCTGTCAGTTGTCCTGTGGGCCAGGACGGCTCCGGTGCTCAAATCCTAACAGAGACTTTGGCGAAAAGAGAGCGGGGGAGGGCATACGGCTGCGCTTTGCCGTCAGACGATGTGAAATATACCTGATGCGCGCGACAGGTCGGTGCCGCCCTGTTCTGGACGTCTGCGTGCCGCTGATCACCGTATCACTCGTTACTACAAAACTGTCTGACAGGCCCCCGGAACATGAGCGCAGCCGCAGAGTCAGACTTAACTTATCGTTAATAAGAGGGCCATTCCGGTATTCCTTACCTTACGTCATCTTCTGCAATATGGCAGCGCTTTGGTGTGGTTTCGCCGATTGACGGCGACTGCATCTGATCGCAGTGTCACGAGATGGGACAGTCGATTGAAATTCAGCGCCTTCCGCGGGCATTTGATGCAGATCTGGGACAGGATGCGCTGGCACTTGCGCCTGCACTTCAGGGCGATCAAGCCCGCCTGGTGGCCGGTGCGGCCGGATCCAGCCCTTATCTGAAGGAGCTGATCAGCCGTGAGGCGGAATGGCTGGCGCCCGCGCTGGCGGATCCGCAGGTTGCTCTTGCCGGGGTTTTCGCAGATGTGCGGGCCTTGGCGCCGGATCAGCTGAAACCGGGGCTGCGGCGAGCCAAGCGTCAACTGGCGCTGTTGAGCGGGCTATGTGACCTTGCCGGGGCCTGGGACCTTATGCAGGTGACCACGGCGCTGACGCAGTTTGCAGAGCTTTGCGCGGATGTCGCCATCAAGGCTGAAATCGCTGCGCTGATCCGCCGGAAGAAATTGCCGGGGCTGACCGAAGCGGACGTCGAAACCGTCGGCTGGGCTGACTCTCTTGGCGATGGGAAAGATGGGCGCCTATGAGCTGAACTACAGCTCGGACATCGACATGATCTGTCTCTTTGATGAAACGCGGTTTGATCCTGATGATTTCTATGAGGCACGCCAGGGCATGGTTCGGGCCACGCGCAATATGTGCACGGTACTGAGTGAACGCACCGCTGATGGCTATGTCTTCCGCACCGATCTGCGGCTGCGGCCTGACCCATCGGTGACGCCGGTCGCCATGGCGATGGAGGCAGCGGAGCGCTATTATGAGAGCCTTGGCCGCACCTGGGAACGGGCCGCCTATATCAAGGCACGCCCCTGCGCCGGTGATCTGCAAGCGGGCGCGGATTTCTTGCAGACGCTGCGCCCCTTCGTCTGGCGGCGGCATCTCGATTTTGCGGCCATTCAGGACGCACATGATATGCGCCTGCGGATCCGTGAGAACAAAGGCACCGGCGGCCCGCTGACGGTGCCCGGCCATGATATGAAGCTGGGGCGCGGCGGCATTCGCGAGATTGAGTTTTTCACCCAGACCCGGCAGTTGATCGCGGGGGGCGTGATGAAAGCCTGCGTCCGCGCGGCACTCTGGACGGGTTGCGCGCGCTGGCGGCCAAGGACTGGGTGCCACAGGATGTCTGCGACCAGCTCGGCGCGCATTATATTGCCCATCGCGAGGTGGAGCACCGGATCCAGATGGTGCATGACGCCCAGACCCATCGGATGCCACAGTCCGAGGATGGCATCGCCCGGATTGCCTGCCTGATGGACCGTGACCCAGCTGCGCTGCTGGCGGAGACCAAGGCGCGGTTGCAGGAGGTGCATGAGCTGACGGAGGGGTTCTTTGCGCCGGATGCACCGCCGGAGGCCGGGCCTGAGACCCTGCCGGACGCGCTGGATGGGGATATCCTTGCCCGCTGGCCCACTTATCCGGCGCTGCGCTCAGCGCGGGGGGCGCAGATCTTTGAACGGCTGAAACCAGAACTGCTGGCGCGGTTGTCGCGCACCGCCCAACCGGCGGAGGCGCTGGTGGCGCTGGACGGGTTTCTGGCAGGCCTGCCCGCAGGGGTGCAGCTGTTTTCGCTGTTTGAGGCCAATCCGCAGCTGATTGATCTGCTGATTGATATTGTCGGCACCTCCGGCACGCTGGCGAGCTATCTGTCGCGCAATTCCAGCGTATTTGATGCCGTGATCGGCGGATCTTTCTTCGACGACTGGCCCGGGCGTGGGGAACTGTCGCAGTTGCTGGCGGCGGTGCTGGCACAGGAAGACGACTATGAGACGCAGCTGGACGCGACCCGGCGCTGGTGCAAGGAATGGCATTTCCGCATCGGTGTGCATCACCTGCGCGGGTTGATCGATGCCGCAACAGCCGGGGCGCAATATGCCGAATTGGCAGAGGTTGTGATCGCCGGGCTGGCACCGGTGGTGGTGCAGCAGTTTGCGCAGAAACACGGGGCCCCGCCGGGGCGCGGTGCGGCGGTTCTGGGAATGGGGTCGCTGGGCGCGGGGCGGATCAATGCGCTGTCGGATCTGGATGTTATCGTGATCTATGATCCCGGTGACGAAGAGGCCTCAGACGGGCCACGACCGCTCGCCACACGGCCCTATTATGCGCGGCTGACGCAGGCGCTGATCACCTCCCTGACGGCGCGCATGTCGCAGGGCCAGCTTTATGAGGTGGATATGCGGCTGCGCCCCTCGGGCACGCAGGGGCCGGTGGCGACCAGTTTGGACAGTTTCTGCCAGTATCAGCGCAATGATGCCTGGGTCTGGGAGCATCTGGCCCTGACCCGCGCGCGCGTGGTGGCTGCGGCGCCGTCGCCGTCCGCTGATGGTCTCGCAGAGGATATCGGCGCGTTTCGCCGGTCATTTCTGGCCGCCCCACGTCGCCGCGAAACGGTTCTTCCTGATGTCGCCAGCATGCGGGCGCGGCTCGCCGCCGCCAAGGCACCAAGCGGCCCCTGGGACGCCAAGACCGGCGCCGGGCGGATGATGGACATCGAGTTGATCGCTCAGGCAGGGGTCTTGCTCAGCGCGGCAACCGGACAGGATGTGGCCGCGGGTCTGGAGGGCGCTGTCGCCTGTGGCTGGCTGGATGCCGCAGATGCAGCTGAATTGCAGCGCGGCTATGATCTATTCTGGGCCGTGCAGACCGCAGCGCGTCTGGTTTCGGGCAAGGCCATTGATGCGCAGACCCTGGGAGAGGGCGGCGCATTGTTCCTCTGCCGCAGCACGGGCTATGCGGATCTTGCGGCATTGGAAGCGGATTTGACGGCGCGCTATGCGCGCTGCGGTGACATCATCGCCGCCGCATTGGAGAGAGAAGGGGCCACTGGCCATGACGACTGAGGCGACACCATACCTAACGCTTGCCCAGCTCGATCCCAAGGGGCTGATCCGGGAGAGTTTTTGCATCGACGGCATTCAGAGTGGGGAATGCCGCAGCATTTTTCTGGACTGGGCGCTGAGCCTGCCCGACGGGGTTGATAGCCGTCAGGCCATGTCGACCCTGCTTGAGCAGGTGGCCGCAGATCACCCGGATCATCCGATGACGGGGGTGCTGCGCGAGGGGCTGGAGAGCGCCGCCAAACCCCGCAGACGCGGCGGCTGGCGGTCGCGCGCGCGGTGACCGGACGGGCGCCGCGCAGGGTCGGCCGCAGCGCGCGCCGCAAGGCCGCGTGACGCAGACCATCTGCGCCTGATCCAACAGGCTCTTTCAACGGGCAGAGGTTGGGAGTAAGAGGGGCCTATGACAGCTTCTCCCTCCGCGCCCGAGCGCGCCCGCGTAAAACTGAAACCCAAAGCCAATGCCCGCGCTCTGCGCCACGGCTTCCCTTGGGTTTATGCCAACGAGCTGGTCACCGACCGGCGCACCCGCAAACTGGCCCCCGGCACGCTGGCGGTGCTGGAAGATGACGGCATGACGCAGATGGGTCTCGTCGCGGTCAACCCCGAGAGCAAAATCATTGCACGGATGCTGGACAGCGACCCCGCCGCTGAGCTGAGTGTGGCCTGGTTCGAGGCCCGGTTGCGCCGCGCGCTGGAGCTGCGCGAGCAACTGTATGACGCGCCATTCTACCGGTTGGTCCACGCCGAATCCGACGGGTTGCCGGGCGTGGTGATCGACCGCTTCGGCGATACCTGCGTGGTGCAGCCCAATGCGGCCTGGGCCGAGGCGCATCTGGACGCGCTGACCGAGGCGCTGGTGGCCGTCACCGGGGTCACAACCGTTCTGAAAAACGCCTCTGGCCGGGCGCGCAGCCTGGAAGGGCTGGATGACATCAGCACCGCCCTGCGCGGCGGCGCCCCTGAGGCCGCAGTTGAGGTTACGATGAACGGCGCCACCTATATGGCGGATCTGACCGGCGGGCAGAAAACCGGGTTGTTCTACGACCAGCGCGACAATCACGCCTTTGCCGCGAAACTGGTCAAACCCGGCGCCAAGGTGCTTGACGTGTTTTCCCATGTCGGCGGCTTTGGTCTGGCGATGCTGGCCGCTGGTGCGGCTGAGGCTACCTGCGTTGACGGCTCGGCTCCGGCGCTGGAGCTGGCAGAGCAGGGCGCTGCGGCCAGTGGTTTTGCAGACCGGTTCACCGCGCGGCAAGGCGATGCTTTTGAGGTGCTGACACAGCTGGCTGAGGAGGGCGCGCAGTTTGACGTGGTGATTTGTGATCCCCCCGCCTTTGCCCCCTCAAAACAAGCACTTGAAGCCGGTCTGCGCGCCTATGAGCGGATTGCCAAACTGGCGGCGCCTCTGGTGGCACCGGGGGGCTATCTGGGCCTGTGTTCCTGTTCCCATGCGGCAGATCTCAGCCGCTTCCGCAATGCCTCGGCGCGCGGGATCGGGCGGGGCGGTCGTCGCAGCCAGCTGCTGCACACCGGCTATGCTGGCGCAGATCATCCGCAGCTGCCTCAGCTGGCTGAAAGTGGCTATCTGAAGGCCGTGTTCTTCCGGCTCGACTGATCTGGCGCGGGTGTTCTGGCGATGAAACTGCTTTTGGATGCCTGCGTGCTCTATCCGACGGTGATGCGGGAGATGCTGCTGGGCGCGGCCCGGATCGGCCATTTCACGCCACTGTGGTCGCCGCGCATCCTGGAAGAATGGGCGCGGGCGGCGCGCAAGATCGGCCCAACGGGTGAGCCGCAGGCGCGGGCTGAAATTGCGCTGATCTCCGCCGCCTGGCCAAGGGCAGCCATCCCCCCCACACCCGCGGTGGAGGCACGCCTATGGCTGCCTGACAGCGCTGATGTCCACGTGCTGGCGTCGGCGATCATCGGCCATGCGGATGCAATTGTGACCGTCAACAACAAGGATTTCCCCCGCCACACGCTGGCGGAGGAAGGGTTGGAGCGGATCGGGCCGGACCAGCTGCTTTATGAGTTGTGGCTGAAAGATCCCGACGGTCTGTCGGCGGTTGCGGCGTCCGTTCTTGCAGAGGCCAACCGGCTCTCCGGTGGCGGATGGGAGCTGCGTCCGCTGCTGAAAAAGGCCCGGCTGCCGCGCGTGGCGAAGGCTCTGGCCAGCTAGGCCAGGGTGGTCAGACCTCGCTCAGGATTTCGGCAGCGATCTCAAAGGATCTGAGCCGCGCCGCATGGTCATGGATTTGGCCGGTGATGATCACCTCATCCGGGCGGTATCGTTCAAGAATGGACGACAGTTCCGCACGCACGCTGTCCCTGCTGCCTGTCGCGGAAATCCGCAGCGCCTCATTCACGCCGGCAAGCACCGGCGCCGGGATATGGTCGGTGATATCATCTACGGGGGCGGGCAGTTTGCCGGGCTTACCCAGACGCAAACGGGCAAAGGCCTGCTGCATCGTCGTGCGCAAGCGGGTGCCCTGTTCATTGCTCTCGGCGGCAAAGACGTTGATCGCCATCATGGCATGGGGCGCAGACAGGTTGGCAGAGGGTTGGAATTGGTGGCGGTAGACCTCCAGCGCCTCCTCCAATGCGGCGGGCGCAAAATGCGAAGCAAAGGCGTAAGGAAGCCCCAGATGCGCCGCCAGCTGCGCACCGTAAAGGCTGGAGCCGAGCATCCAGACTGGCACATGGGTGTCCTGTCCGGGAAAGGCACGCACCGCGCGCCCCGGATCATCAGCCCCTAAAAATCCCATCATATCAATAACATCCTGCGGGAAGCTGTCACCGGAGGCATGGTCATGGGCCATGCCACGGCGCAGGGCGCGCGCCGTCTGCATATCGGTTCCGGGCGCGCGACCCACTCCCAGATCAATCCGGTCGCCATGCAGGCTTGCCAGCGTGCCAAAGGCCTCTGCGACCATATAGGGTGCATGATTGGGCAGCATGATGCCGCCAGCCCCGACCCGGATTGAGCGGGTCTGCGCGGCGATATGGCCAATCAGCACTGCCGTCGCGGCACTTGCGATGCCCGGCATGTTGTGATGTTCGGCCAGCCAATAGCGGTGATAGCCCCAGCTTTCAGCCCGCTGGGCCAGCTCGGTGCTGTTGCGCAAGGACTGGGCAATCGTCTGGCCTTCGGGCACGGGAGCAAGGTCAAGAACAGAGTAGCGCATGGGGGCTCCTTTGAATTCTCAGTGCCGTTGCTTAGGGGGAGCTGGCAATGGGACTGAATGGGGCAGAAGGATAACTGTTACCTTCCCATGTGGGGAAGGTTTCCCGTCGTGGCAAGAGGCAGGGATCTAATGGGATCTGTTAACTCCCATTAACCATATCTGGCAGGTGGTTATAGGGGGAAGCTTATCCTTTGGGGCTGTCCCACTTTGCTTCCAACCGGTCGAGGGCGGCGATGCGCTCCTCGGTCTTCGGGTGGCTCATCAGCCAGGCGGGAGCCATGCCGCTGCGGGCCTGTGTCAGATCTTCCAGCTTACGAAACAGGCTCTTTTGCGGCGCGATGCCGATGCCGGATTTGGTCAGCAAGGCGGCCGCATATTCGTCAGCCTCATACTCATCGCTGCGCGACAACCGGGCGGCCAAAAGCGAGGTGAGCACATTGGCGATCCACGGCCCGACAAAGGGCACAAAGCGACCGATGATCAGCATCAGGGCGGTGCGCAGAGCGTTCTGTCCAGAGAAATCGATCATGCGCTTTTTGGCGTGCCCCAGCGCCACATGGCCCAGCTCATGGGCGATGACCGAGGCCAGTTCGGCATCGCTGACCTCGCCATTGCGGTATTTGCGATAAAACCCGCGCGTGATGAAGATCCGCCCATCAGGGGCGGCCAGCCCGTTCACCGGGTCAACCTCATAGATATAGACCGGGATATGAGTGATCCCGAGTGCCGCTGCCATCCGGTCCGTCAACTGACGCAGGCGGGCATCGGCCAGTTCGGTGGATTGCTGATCAAGGGCACGATGGGTGCGCCAGACCGACAGGCGATACATCACCAACCCGTAGATCACAGCCAGAAGAATGGGGGTCAAACGCAACATGAGTCAGGATATGGGGCTGTGACAGGGCAGGGGCAAGGCGTGGTGGTTAGCTGCCATGGGCGGATTTGGCGGCGCGGCTCTCGGCCTTCACCTCATCCCAGAGCGCATCCATTTCGGCCAGATCGCTGTCTTCAGGACGTTTGCCACGGGCGGCCAGTTTGGCCTCCACCCCCTCAAACCGGCGGATGAACTTGGCATTGGCGGCGCGCAATGCGGCCTCCGGCTCAACCCCCAGATGGCGGCCGAGATTGGCCATCACAAACATCAGATCGCCGAATTCCTCCTCGACCTCCGCCTGGCTCAAACTGTCGCGCGCCTCGACAAGTTCGGCGGATTCCTCCGCGATCTTGGCAATGACATTGGCAGCCGAGGGCCAGTCAAACCCAACCCGCGCGGCGCGTTTTTGCAGCTTATAAGCCCGCAGAAGGGCGGGCAGGCCGACCGCGACTCCGTCCAGCGTGCCCTGCTGCGCCTTGCCTGCACGTTCCGCGGCCTTGATCGCCTCCCAGTCGGCAGTCTGCTGGTCGGCGGATTTATCGCGGCTCTCATCGCCAAAGACATGCGGATGACGCGAAACCATCTTGTTGGACATGGTGGTGACCACATCCTGAAAGGTGAAATGCCCCGCCTCTGCCGCCATCTGGGCATGAAACACCGACTGAAACAGCAGATCGCCCAGCTCACCCTTCAGCTCATCCCAGGCCTCACGCTCAATTGCATCGGCAACTTCGTAAGCCTCTTCAATGGTATAGGGCGCGATGCTGGCAAAATCCTGCTCGATATCCCAAGGACAGCCGCCCTTTGGATCACGCAGACGGCGCATGATTTCCAGCAGCCGCTCGATGCTGCAGCGGTTTCATTGTGGATGAGATCGGTTTCGGGCATTGCGGCGGCTCTTGTTCCAGTGTCAGATGCATCAATCCCGAGTCTGACCAAGGAGTCCACCCCCATGCCGGTTGTGAACCGAATTGCCGATTACGCCGACGAGATGAAGACCTGGCGTCGGCATCTGCACCAGATCCCCGAATTGGCGCTGGACCTGCCGAAAACCGCGGCCTTCGTGGCTGAGCGGCTGCGCGAATTTGGTGTGGATGAGCTGCATGAGGGCATCGCCACCAGCGGCATGGTGGCGATCATCAACGGGCAGGGCAGTGACGCAGGCGATGGGCCAACCATCGGGTTGCGCGCCGATATGGACGCGCTGCCCATCCCTGAGGAAAGCGGTGTCGACTATGTCTCAGGTCATGCGGGCAATATGCACGCCTGTGGTCACGATGGTCACACCGCCATGCTCTTGGGGGCTGCAAAATACCTCGCGGAGACGCGCAACTTCAAAGGCCGCGTGGCGCTGATCTTCCAGCCCGCAGAGGAGGCCATCGGCGGTGCCCGTATTATGGTCGAAGAGGGCATCATGGAGCGGTTCAACATTGGCGAAGTCTATGCCCTGCATAATGCACCGGGCCTGCCTGTGGGCGCCTTCGCCACCACGCCGGGGCCGTTGATGGCGGCGGTGGATACCTTCCACATCCATATTCAGGGCGTCGGGGGCCATGGGGCGATGCCGCATGAAACCCGCGATCCGGTGATGGCGGCCTGTGGCATGGCGCAGGCGATCCAGACGATTGTGTCTCGCAATCATTATGCGCTGGACGATCTTGTGGTCTCGGTCACCCAGATCCACACCGGCACCGTCGATAATGTGATCCCCGACACCGCCTATATCAACGGCACCGTGCGCACCTTTGATCCGCGTGTGCAGGAGATGGTGATGCGGCGGATGAAGGAGATCGTCGCCGGTCAGGCTGCAAGCTACGGTGTTGAGGCTGAGCTGGATTACGAGGTCGGCTACCCCGCCACCATCAATGACGCGTCCAAGACGGGTTTCGCGGCCAGCGTCGCGGGCGAGGTTGCAGGCCCTGAGAATGTCGAGGCCGAGGCCGGGCGCGAAATGGGAGCGGAGGATTTCTCCTACATGCTTCAGGCCCGCCCCGGCGCTTATCTGTTTCTGGGGCAGGGCGACAGCGCCGGGCTGCATCATCCGAAGTATGATTTCAACGATGAGATCGCGCCGATTGGGGCGTCGTTTTTCGCCCGTCTGGTCGAGAGAGCACAGCCCATGGCCCAGGCATCCAACGACGGGTGACAAGGACAATGTGACCCGCTATTTGATCAAACAGCAGGTGCATCACAAGGAGGCGCAGAATGGCGCTAGAAGACGCAAAGCACATGATCGATCACGCCTTTACGCGTGAGGATATGAAAGGTCTCAGCTTTGAGATCACCTTTGGTGGGGCAACTTCTTTCCTGCGACGCAAATATACCAAGGATCTGACCGGGGTGGACATCGCGGTCACCGGCGTGCCGTTTGATCAGGCGGTCACCAACCGGCCCGGAACACGGCTGGGTCCGCGCGCCATCCGCGAGGCCTCAGCACTGCAAAGCCCGGATGAACCCTATGGCTGGCCCCATAGCCCGCTCAGCACGCTGGCCATCGCCGACTATGGCGATCTGGCCTTTGACCACGCCGATGTTCCGGCCTTTCCTGCCGCGCTGACGGAGCATATCCGTGGTATTCTGGCCTCCGATACGGCCTCGGTCGTCTTGGGTGGTGATCACTATATCAGCTTCCCGATCCTGAAGGCCTATGCAGAGAAATACGGCCCTATCTCGCTGCTGCAGTTTGATGCCCATACCGACACCTGGCCCGATGACAACATGGACCGGATTGACCATGGGACCATGTTCTACAAGGCGGTGAAAATGGGCCTTGTGGACCCCAAAACATCCGTTCAGGTCGGGATCCGCACCACCAATGACGACACATTGGGTGTGAACATCATCGATGCGCCCACCGTGCATGAGATCGGCCCGGTTGAGACCGCAAAACGGATCAAGGCGATCCTTGGCGACCGGCCCGTCTATCTGACCTTCGATATCGACTGTCTCGATCCGGCCTATGCGCCGGGCACCGGCACGCCGGTCTGGGGTGGGCTGACCTCGGCGCAGGCGGCCCGTATCCTGCGCGAGATTGCAGGCATCAATATCAAAGGCGGCGACGTGGTGGAGGTCTCCCCTCCGTTTGACACCACCGGCGCCACCGCCATCGCAGGTGCCCATGTGGCGACCGAAATTATCTGCCTTCTTGGCTGGAATATGAGAGACAATGACTGATTTCAATCAACCGATCAGCGGCAATGATCTGGCGCGGTTTTCTGGTCCGAACACCTTTATGCGACTGCCACAGGCGACTTCACTTGACGGGCTGGATGTGGCCATTCTGGGTGTGCCGATGGATATCGGCACCTCCTGGCGCTCCGGCACCCGCTTTGGCCCCAAGCAGATCCGCGCCGAAAGCGCGATGATCCGCCCCTATAATATGACCTCCGGTGCGGCACCGTTTGACAGCCTGAATATCGGTGACATCGGCGATTTGGCGATCAATACGTTTTCTCTGTCCGATAGCCTGCGCATCATTCAGGAAAGCTACAGCGCAATCCTGTCCAGCGGTGTGACACCTGTCGCAATGGGCGGGGATCATTCGATCACCCTGCCAATCCTGCGTGCCATTGCTGAAAAATACGGACCTGTTGCGCTGGTCCATGTCGATGCCCATGCGGATGTGAACGACGATATGTTCGGCGAGCGTGAAACCCATGGCACCGTGTTCCGCCGCGCCTATGAAGAGGGTCTGATCGTCGCCGACAAGACCTATCAGATCGGGCTGCGCGGTACCGGCTATGGTGCGGACGACTTCAAGGAGGCGCAGCGCTGGGGCTTCCAGCACTTCCCGGCCAGCGAATTGTGGAACCGCTCGCTGCACGGCATGGGTGCGGAAATTCGTCGCGATATCGGCAATAGGCCGGTCTATGTGTCCTATGATATTGATAGTCTTGATCCGGCCTATGCGCCGGGCACCGGCACGCCGGAAATCGGCGGGCTGACCACACCGCAGGCGCTGGAGCTGATCCGCGCTTTGCGGGGGCTGAACATTGTGGGTTGCGACATGGTCGAAGTGTCGCCGCCTTATGACACATCGGGCAATACAGCGCTGACAGCGGCCAATCTGCTGTATGAGCTGCTCTGTGTGCTGCCGGGTGTGACAACAAAATAAGGCAGGCTGTCCAGTGGCAGCCGCCACGAGGGAGAGCGGACCATATGGGTCGAGTGATGATATTTGTCTGGCTGAGCATTGCGGCGCTTGTCGTGGTGCTCGGCTTTATCCGGCTGGCGCCCAGCGATCCGCTGGACTGGAACACACAGCCGGAATTCAGCGAGGACAAGACCTTTCGCGGCGGCGTGTTTCGGGTGGTTCGCAGCGGGGAGGACGGGCTGGAGCGGTTTCACGCGGTCGCCAGCAATGCGCCGCGCACCCGTGTTCTTGCAGGCTCGGTCGAGGACGAAATGGTCACCTATGTGACCCGCACCCGGTTTCTGGGGTTTCCCGATTATACAACGGCGCGGCAGCATGGCGACCTGCTGAAGGTCTATGCGCGGCTGCGCTTTGGCCGCTCTGATCTGGGCGCGAATAACGACCGGATCAACAGCTGGATCGCGCAGATGGAGCCCGCGCCGCAATAGTTCGCGCGCAGGGATGAGTTGGCAAAGCGATTGTCAGCAATGTCAGATCTGGGGCAGGGGGGCGGTCGGGACCGATATATCTGGCGCCGGATCCGCCTCAGCCGCAAGGCATCCTTTTTGCACCTCGCGCCACATCGGTACATTCAGCGACATCTGGCATTGGGCGGTGAACATGCGCCCATCAACCTGCAGGCAGATAAACTCACCCAGTTCGATCCGGCTGCCGCTTTTGTCGGTGCAATAACAATCAATCGTGCGGCCGTTTGGGGCTGTCACATCCGCTCGGACGGTGGTCGCGGCGGCACAAGACAGCAGAACAAGGCCAAGAAGCCGCATCAGCTGCCGCGCCGGGGGCACAACAGTGTGTTCCGGGTGAGTATCGGCAAGGGCGCAGCGCTGCAGGCGGCCCGTTCCCACGATATGAGGACTGGCATGTTGCATGGCCCTAGCATATCACAAGGGCAGCTTTCCGCCAAAGACAGATCAGAACGGACATTGCGCGCATGATCCCCGAAGACCGCCTTGAACAGATTTTGCAACGGTTCCAATATCTTGAGGCCGCAATGGCCGAGGGCGTTGCCGGTGCGGATATCGCGGCTTTGGCCAAGGAATATTCCGACCTGCGCCCGGTTGCGGAGCAGATCACCGCCTATCGCCGACTGCTCTCCGATCTGGAGGAGGCCGAACAGATGCTGGCGGATCCCGATATGGCAGAGCTGGCTCAAGAGGAGCTGCCGCAGCTGCGCGCCGCCTTGCCTGAGGCGGAACATGCGCTGCAACTGGCGCTGTTGCCCCGTGATGAGGCGGACGCCCGCCCGGCGATGCTGGAAATCCGCCCCGGCACCGGCGGAGATGAGGCGGCCCTTTTTGCCGGAGACCTCCTGCGCATGTATCAGCGCTACGCGGAGGCGCGGGGCTGGGGGTTCGAGATCATCGAAGAGCAGACAACCGAATTGGGCGGGCTGAAAGAAGTGGTGGCCCATGTGAAGGGAGAAAACGTCTTTGCCCGGTTGAAGTATGAATCCGGTGTCCACCGCGTGCAACGGGTGCCAGTGACAGAATCCGGTGGCCGCATTCACACCTCCGCCGCCACTGTCGCGGTATTGCCCGAGGCTGAGGATGTGGACCTGCGCATTGATCCCGGCGATCTGCGGATCGACACCATGCGGGCCTCAGGGGCGGGCGGCCAGCACGTGAACACCACCGATTCCGCCGTGCGGATCACCCATATCCCGACCGGCATCATCGTGGTCAGCTCTGAGAAATCCCAGCACCGCAACCGGGAAATCGCCATGCAGGTGATGCGGACCCGGCTCTATGATCTGGAACGGCAGCGGATTGACAGCGAACGCTCAGCCGATCGCGCCAGCCAAGTCGGCTCTGGGGATCGCTCGGAACGGATCCGGACCTATAATTTTCCGCAAGGCCGCATGTCCGACCACCGCATCAACCTGACGCTTTATAAGCTGGATCAGATCATGCAGGGCGATCTGGATGAGATTATCGACGCGCTGACGGCGGATGATCAGGCGCGGCTTCTGGCCGAGATGGGCCAATGAACGCGCCGCAGACAGCCGCTCAGGCGATGGCCGCTGCGGCCGCGCGCCTGCGCGCGGCCGGCGTGCCTGACCCGGCGCGCGATGCGCGCGTTCTGCTTGCCCACGCCGCCCGGATCGAGGCCAGCCGTGTCACCTTGATTGCACCCGAGGATCTCGCACCGGAGATTGCCGAACGCTATGAGCAGCTGATCGCTCTGCGTGCCATCCGTGTGCCGGTCTCGCATCTGATTGGTGAGCGCGAATTCTACGGGCGACGTTTCAAGGTCTCCGGCGACGTGCTGGATCCGCGCCCGGAAACCGAATGCCTGATCGAGGCGGCTCTGGCCGAACCCTTCTCGCGGGTTCTGGACCTTGGCCTTGGATCGGGGTGCATTCTGGTCACCCTGCTGGCAGAGCAGGCCGACGCAACCGGTGTCGGCGTTGACCTGAGCGAGGCCGCCTGTCTGCAGGCCAGTGCCAATGCGGTGCTGCACCGGGTCGAGCTGCGCGCTGAAATTCTGCAATCAGACTGGTTTTCGGCGGTGGACGGCCAGTTTGATCTGATCGTCTCCAACCCGCCCTATATCGCGTTGGATGAAATGTCCGACCTGTCAGACGAAGTGCGCGGCCATGAGCCGGAGATGGCGCTCACCGATGGCGGCGACGGGCTTGGCGCCTATCGCATCCTTGCGGCGCAGCTTGGCGGGCATCTGGCGCCACAGGGGCGGGTGTTTCTGGAAATTGGCCCCACGCAGGGCGCTGCGGTAAGCGATCTGCTGTTGTCGGCTGGGCTAAAAGAGGTCCGTATCATTCAGGATCTCGACGGGCGTGATCGGGTGGTTTGTGGCCGCGGCTGTGACGAAAACGCCTCCTAAACCCGTGAAAATCGCCCGAATTTGCAGTTTCGTAAGAAAAAGCACGGATAATAGCGCCTAACCCCTTGTCTGAACGGGCGTAACATGATTACTCAAAGAGGTCGCCTTCGGGCGAGGTCAAGAATACCTCCCGGCGACATCAAGCCCAAAATGGTCGATGATCCGGCGCAGAGGCGCGCCGATATGGGTCCACGACAAATACAATCAAGGCTGACGTTAGGCATATGAGATCGTCCAAATCACGTTCGCGTTCCAAGTCGAACCGGAATCGCCCGCAAGGCGCAAATGTTGTCAACCGTGTGTTCGACAGCTCCGGCCCCGAGGGGAAGGTTCGCGGAACGCCGCAACAGATCATCGATAAATACAATCAGCTGGCGCGTGACGCCCAGCTGAGCAATGATCGTGTTGCCACAGAGAATTTCCAACAGCACGCCGAACACTACCTGCGTATGCTGAACGAGGCCCAACGCGAAATCGACGCGCGCCGCGAAGAGCAGGAGCGGCAAAACCGCGAGCGCCAGGCGGAGCGGGATCGCGAACGCGCAGAGCGGCTGGAGCGTCAGGAGCGCGAGGCGGGCAGCCGCAGCGATGATCCGGCAGCAGCCCCTCAGCCAGAAGTGATGGACCCGCGCGACAGCAACGGTGAAAGCGGTCTGGTAGAAACCCCCGAGAGCCGCGATCAGGCTGCTGCAGAGGGTGACAGCAAGCCGCAAAAGCCTCAGGCCCGCAAACCGCGCAGCCGCAAGCCCAAGGCAGAGGGCGGCAAGGCTGAAGGTGGCAAAGCGGAAGAGGCCAAAGGCGACGATACTGCAGAAACTGCAAGCGCGCAGAGCGCGCCAGCAGACGCAGGCGAGGCTGCCCCGGCCCCGGAGCGCAAACCCGCGCCCCGCCGCAAGCCCAAGCCGAAACCCTCGGCCGAGGATGCGCCTGAGGCCGCAGAATAACGCAGCGCGAAATACCGTATTGCAATAGACAGATAAAAAAACCCCGGCCTGAAATCAGGCCGGGGTTTTTTTGTCTGTAATGACCACTAGGCCTGCTTGCTGCGCGTCGGTTCTACCTATCTCGACTTAGTCCAGCGGCTTCAGGCTGCGGGCCAAGGCGCAGAAGGCCTCCAGCCCGACCTGCTCGGCGCGCTCGGTAGGCGGAATGCCAACGGCCTTCAGGTGATCCTCGATATCGGGACTCACGCTTTTGAGGCTGGCGCGCAGCATCTTGCGGCGCTGGTTGAAGGCTGCGGCGACCACCTTGTTCAGGGTTCCGGCATTTGCCGGATAGCGCGGCGCCTCAAGCGCTTTCAGATGCACCACCGCGCTATGGACCTTGGGCGGCGGGCTGAACGCCTCGGGCGGCAGGGACAGCACAATGCGCGCATCGGCGCGCCACTGCGCCAGCAACGCCAGACGCCCATAGGCCTTGCTGCCGGGTTGCGCGACAATCCGCTCCGCGACCTCACGCTGGAACATCAGGGTCAGGCTCTGCCAGAACGGCGGCCAGGCCTTCGGCGTCAGCCAGCGCACCAGCAGCTCGGTGCCGACATTATAGGGCAGATTGGCGGCAATGCGGATCGGCGGTGTCAGATGGGTGAGGGGGTTCACCTCCAGCGCGTCACCTTCGATCACCTGCAACCGTCCGGGATAGGCATTGGAAATCTCCGCCAGCGCGGGGATACAGCGACTGTCCTTCTCCACCGCCAAGACGCGCCGCGCACCCTCCGCCAGCAGGCCCCGTGTCAGACCGCCGGGGCCGGGGCCGATTTCCAGCACATCGCATTCGCGGAGATCACCAGCCTGCCGCGCGATTTTCGCGGTCAGGTTCAGATCCAGAAGAAAGTTCTGGCCCAGCGATTTGCGCGCCAGAAGCTGGTGAGTCTCGATCACCTCACGCAGGGGAGGAAGGGAGTCGATAGCGCTCATATCATCGGTACCTTGGGACGGGGCGCGAGGGACGCGCGATAGTTTTCATGCCTCCGGCGGGGATATTTCCGGCCAGAAGAAGTTTCAAGTGCCGGCGTTCAGTCGCTGTGCCGTGCGCTGGGTCAACTGCGCGCCATGGACTGCGCCAGCCGCAGCGCCTCAATCAGGCTGGAGGGGTTGGCGATGCCCTGACCGGCGATGTCGCAGGCGGTGCCGTGGTCCGGCGAGGTGCGGATGAAGGGCAGCCCCAGCGTAACATTGACGCCGCGATCAAAATCCAGCGTCTTGATCGGGATCAGCGCCTGATCATGATACATGCAGATCGCCGCGTCATAACGTGCGCGGGCCGCCGCATGAAACATGGTGTCGGCGGGATGTGGCCCGGACAGCGTGTAGGCGCCGCCCTGCATATCGGCAATCAGCCCGCGCATCCAATCCAGTTCTTCGTGGCCCATGGCGCCTTCTTCGCTGCGGCATGAGGGTTGAGACCTGCAATCGCAATTCTCGGGTGCGCCAGACCAAACTGGTCGCGCAGCCCCTGAGCGGTGATCTCAATCGTGGCCCGCAGACGCGCGGCGGTCAGCGTCTTTGGCACCTCCGACAGGGCGATATGGATGGTTGCAGGCACCACCCGCAGCGCCGGACTGGCCAGCATCATGACCACATTTTGCACATTGCCGAGATGGGCGAGGAATTCTGTATGGCCGGGGAAGGGAAACTGCGCCCCATCCATCAGCGCCTTTTTGTGAATTGGTGCGGTACAGAGCGCGCTGGCCTCACCGGACTGCACCAGCGCGACACCGGTCTCGATGGCGCGGATGACACCGGCGGCATTGTCGGGGTTGAGCTGTCCGGGCACGGCCGGTGCGGCAAAGTCGACCCGCAGCACAGGCATCGCGCTGGCGCTGACATCGGCGGCCTCAGCCGCTTGGTCGATCTCTCGCCAGTCGGTTCCCGTGGGCAGGTGGGCCGGATCCCCCAACCACAGGAACGGGCAGCTGTCGCGCAACTCCTGCCAGGCCTTCACCGCCAGTTCCGGGCCAATGCCCGCCGGTTCCCCACAGCTAAGCGCGATGGGCAAGGGGCGGGCAGGGCGGCTCATTCGCCGCTGATCCGCGCGTCAGCTTTCAGCTGCTCCAACAGGCTGTCAGCAAAGGCCCCGAGCCGTTGCTGGGTCAGCGCGTTGCCGACGCTTTCGCGGCTGGCTTCGGCATTCACCTCAGCGGTGCGGCCACAGAGCATCAGCAGCATCAGAGTCTGACCATTGTTGCGGGTCAGCGCCAGCGAGGTCTCATTGGGATCCAGCTTGGCCAGCTCAATGGCGATATCCTGCGGGATCTCCGCCGGGGCCAGTGTTTCGCGGTCCAGCACAGATGGATCCTGATCCTTGGCCACACCGTAGAGGTCGTCACAGGTGTCGATGGCGTTTGCTACCTTGGTGCCTGCGGCCAGCGCCTCTGGGGTGCGGCCTCCGGGCAGGTAATAGGCCGCATATTCGATGGCGGCATAACTTGGCGCCGCACCGGAGGTTTCGCGCAGATCGCGCAGCTGGAACAGCGCAACGGCTCCATCCAGCGGCAGCGGGGCGGTCACCTCACCCGGACGCAGGCCCAGAACCACCTGTTGCAACTGCGGTGGCAGATTGGTCAGCGGCATCCACGGCAGCCGACCACCGCTCTGCCGGGTAGCCGTAGCGGAATACTGCTGCGCCGCCTGCGAGAAGGCACCGGTGGTAGTGATCCGGCTCACCTGTTGGGCGATGTCTTCAACCTGGGCTGCGTTCTGCGCGTTGATCGGCATGATCAGCTCAGACAGAAGCACCTCAACCCCGCCAGAGCCAGACAACCCCATGGCGCGGTCAATTTCTTCCTCGCTTGGGCGGGCCTGCGCCAGATAGCGGGCGGCGATATATTCGCGCCAGGCAATGCCAACGCGGGTGAAATCACGCAGGGTTTCAGGTGCCACGCCGTTCTGACCCAGCACATTCAGGAATTCCTGCAGGCTGAGATTGGCGCGCCCGGCCAGCTCGGTCATGCCTTCGACGATCTCTTCTTCCGTCGGTTCAATCCCCGCCTGGGCCAGCACATCCAGCTTCAGCCGATCAAGGATCAGATCTTCGCGGGCCTTTTTCTGCGGATCGCCCGGATCGCGCAGCAACGTCAGAAAGCGGGCGCGCTGCTGCAGCTCATAATTGGTGACCACGGCATCGTTTACCGTCACAGCCGGGGCAAACAGCCCCTGCGCCGCCGCTGGCGCGGGGCCAAACATGACTGCCGTTGCCAAGGCAATGGCTGCTGCGCTCTGGGTTAGGCGCTGAACGAAAGGGGCCGCATCTTGGGGCCGGAAACTCAGGTGTTTTTGCATGATCGCCTGTACTTCTTGCTGCCGCTGTCCACGGAAAACCCGTTTAACGCGATGGTAAAGCCGAAATCCGTTGTCGGCTCAACACTTGTTGTCGATGTATAGCGCCGGTTGACCGAAAGATCGACCGTCACGCATTCATTGGAGTATACCAGTCCCAGCCCGGCGCGAGTGGCGCGGGCGTCTGAGATGTCGTAGCGCAAACTGGCACTTGCGGTCCAGCCGGGGGTGACCTCATAGGCGCCGTCGAACCAGAGTTCGGAGACCTCTTCGGAGCGGCCTTCTGCGGGGTCGGTGCCCAGCCACATATAGGTGCCGGTGAGGCGGCTGCGGTCGGTCATCCAGTCGCCGCGCACCTCTGCCTTGGAGAAGTTGAGCGAGCCGTTGAGCAGCCCGCGCGTGGTGATCGCCAGATCGTCGTTCAGCTTCAGCTGCGCCGCCATCAAGAGGTCAGAGGACGTGCCACCAAGGCCAGAACTCTTGGTGAATCGTCCATCGTCGCTGTCGCGAAACACCTGACCGATGGTTGCCGAGGCCTGCCAGCCACTGGGGGAGAACCGTGCCCAGTTCAGACCGTAGACCACGGTCACCCCGTCCTCTCGCGCATCCGTGGCCGGAAACCGGGAGAGCTCCAGCAGGTTGCCGCGATCAAATTCGACGAAATTGCTCTCGTCGTTGGGCACGGCGGTATCACCGGTATCGGTCCAGCCGATTTGCAGGATCGGTTCCAGATATTGTGTTGCGCCGGATTGTTCGCGCCGGGTCATCGGCAGACGGAAGGTCAGCGCACTGCGCGGACTGAAGCGTGAGGTTTTATTGGCAAATACGTCATCATCATAAACCGCGAAGGCATCTGCCGCAGCCCCCAGCGACCATTCCGCCACCAACCCGCTGCCAAAGCGCCAGCTGCGTTGCCAGTCCACATCAACGGTGGCGCGCCCTACATCGCGCCCACCGGGATCGGTCAGATTGCCTTTGATATCGGATGTGCGGTTGTGACCATGGGTTTCCAACGACAGCCGCAACTCGCCGCCGATCTGGGTCGGAAAGAACCGCTTCTCATAGTAGAGGTTGCCGATGGAGGAGGGGATCAGATCCTGATTTTCACTGTCCCGCAGCGTCTTGTAGGAAATTGCGCTGGCGCGGAACAGGCTGTCGCGCTGCACTTTGGACACCACCACCTCAGAGCGCAGCCGGTCCAGATCCTGCAGGCCGTAGTCCACCAGATAGGCGTCGTCCGACACGGTTTTGAGGTCAAAGCGCAGTTTGAACTCATTGCGCAGATCAAATGTGCCCTCGGCAAAGACATAGCCGCGATCCTCGCCCCGGTACAGCTCATCGCGGGTATAGGCGCCGTTGACCTCGATCTCACCGCGCCGGAACGCCTGCCGATAGCGCATATCCAGTGTGCGGGTGCGTGACGACAGATAAGGCGATAGCGTCAGATCACGGTGGGGGCCGATGGTGAGGAAATAGGGCACCTTAACCCCGGTGCCGAGGTTGGAGGTGGTGCGGATGGACGGGATCAGAAACCCGTTGGCACGCTCCAGCGTCGGATCGGGCAGGCGAATGCCGGGAAAATAGAAGATCGGCGTATCCAGCACACGCAGCTGGGCGTTCTCAAGATAAAGCTGACGTTCTTGCTGGTCATGGGTGATCCGCTCGGCCCGGATCTGCCAAAGTGGCGGCCGCCCATCGTTGCAGACATGGCAGGAGGTGACAGCGGTTTTGTACAGCTGGGTATAGCGACCGCCGACCCGTGTCATCTGCAGCGAGGCGAGTTGCAGCTGTTGCTGGAACACCATCCGCGCACCCACCAGCAGACCATTGCGCAGGTCGCGGTCCAATTCGGCTGCATCTGCCAGAATGGTGATATCGCCGCCTTCGTCGATGCGGATGGGGCCTTCTATTTGCAAGGCGCCTTGCGTCTGATCAAAGGTGATCTTCCGTGCCGTCAACCTGATGCCGCCCTGAAACGCCTCGACATTGCCCTCTGCAACCAGGGTGCGGTCCGGGGTGATAAACAGCTGATCGGCCACAAGGATGGCCGGGGCCTCCGATGATGGTCCGCTGGTAGCACCTAGAGGCGCGCTTTGGGCGCGGGCGCTCTCGGGCAGGGCAAACTGACCCAGCGCCAGCCAAGGTAAAACCGTCGAAAGCAACAGGGCGCGGCGCATGTTATCCGTCCTCGGCATGTAAGAGTAACCCCATCGTCAGCAGGATTGCGGCCACCGGCGGTGCCCAGCTTAGCCAGCGCCACGGGGATCTGACCATTCTCCCCCAGGATCTGCGCGAAATTGCGCAGGAAATAAAGCCCGAACCCCAACAGCACAGCTGTCAGCACCGCCAGCCCCGTGCCGCCAAACCGCGCATGGCGCATGGTGAAGGCCGCGCCGACCAGCGCCATAGCGATCAGGAACAAGGGCCGCGCCAGTTCGACCTGCAACCAGACCTCATAGCGTTTGGTGGAAAAACCCGCCTCCGAGAGTTCGCGAATGGTGGCAGGAAGATCGTAGATCGAGATCCCCGTCGCCGTGCCCAGCGTGTCTCGGATCCGTTCCGACGTCAGCGTGGTCGACAGGCGCAGGGTGGGGTGGCGCTCGGCATTGGTTTCCGGGTTCACGCCGACAATCAGCGGCCAGACCTTGGCCTTGGTCAACACCCAGTCACCGTTATCCAATGCAGCCTCTTCCGCCAGCGTCTGGCGGATCGGGCGCCCTTCCGGTCCATAGGACAGGATCGTCACATCATAGAGCGTGATATCTTCGGTATCGCCACTATAGCCGGTGGCGTGAATGACGGATTGCCCCTGCGCGCCGCCCTGCCGCAGCCACAGCCCCTCACCAGTAAGCGACAGCGCTGCCGGGCCGCCGTTGCGATAGGTCTCCGCCAGGTCGCGGTAGCGGTTGGAGGTCGCTGCCACGATCGGGTTCAGCGTGCTGACCGCCAGTACACCAATGAGAGCCGCCAACAGGACCGGCGCCGCCAGCGCCCGGATGCCGGAGCGGCCAATGGCGCGGGTCACCACCAATTCACTGCTGCGGGCCAGCCCGATGAACAGCACGATGGTGGTGAGGATCATGATCAGCGGCAGAAATTCACTCAGCGCGGCGGGCGTGTTCAGCAACGTCAGGCCAAACAGCTGGCCCAGCGACAGATCCTGCGCCTCGAACCGTCGGATCTGCTCGTTCAGGTCGATCAGCATTACGAGGGTTAACAAAACCCCGCAAATCACTGCAAACCATTGAAGAAACCGGCGCGCGTAATAGAAGTCGAGGGTCATGTCGCGCGCTCCCTGCGGCTGTGACGGCCCCGCGCCAGGATTGGCCCCAGTGGCTTCGCCGCCAGTTGCAGGAAGATCAGCCCGACCAGCAGCCCGATCAGCGTTGGCAGGTAGATCAAGGGCCAGAGATCCGCGTTCTGCAGCACCGGTTCCGACACCACGCCGCGCAGCCCCTCAACGAAGATCAGCAGGACAAAGGCCAGCAAGGCCTGCCGCCAGACCCCAAATCGCGAGAACCCGCCCAGCATCAGCGCCGCAAACCCGATCATCACCACCGCCACGCAGACGAGCGCCCGCGCAAACCGAAGGTGCAGCTCCTCCGCCAACGCCCCCGCACTATAGGGGCCGTCGGCAATCAGCTTGGCGCGGTCGCGCAGCAATTCCAGGCTGGGGATCGCACGGATATTGCGGGTCTTTTCCTCAGCTTTGTTGGCAAGGCTGCTGATATCATAGGAGAAATCAGAGAATATGGTGGAGGAGAGCCGCTGCGTTTCCGCATTGATACGCTGCGACATGCCATCGACCATCACCAGATGGGTTCGCTCACCGTCGCGCACCAGATAGGCTTTGCCACCGGTGTAGGTCACACTTTCGGCGGGGTTGCGGCGGTCCGACAGAAACACATCGTTCAGCGTGCCATCAGGATCAATCCGACCAATGTAGAAGGTCACGCCCCGCGCCGGATGCAGAAAATCGCCCTCACTCAGCAGCTTGGCGGTCACATTGCGGGCAACCTCGGATTCGCGTTGCTCCAGGGTGGCAATGGACGCCAAGCAACAGCACATGGGTGAGGATCGACATCATCGCAGCCGTGATGAGGCCAAAGACCAGCGCCGGTTTGGCCATCTGCCAGGGGCTGGTGCCGGTGGCGCGCAGCACCGTCAGCTCGCTCTCGCTATTGAGCCGGTTGGTCACCCAGACTGAGGCGGCAAAGGCCGCAACCGGCAGCACCATACGCACCAGATTCGGCAGCGCCAGCGCAGTGAATTCGAGGAAAACCAGCGCCGACTGCCCGTCACCGATCAACCGGTCAAACAGCACCACAGCGCGGTTGATCCAGAACACGGCCACCAGAATCAAGGCAAAGAACCCAAAAAACAGCAGGTATTGGGACAGCACATATCTGTCGTATCGTGACACGCGATCCCCCCAGATCCTACTGCCCTTGTTTTGAGGTGACCTTAGAGGATTTCATTGCCGGGGAAAACTGCATTCTGAACGCGCGCGACAGTCAGCCGGTGGCGGTCTGATACGCGGCGGCTTCTATGCCATCTGTGCCGGGCGCGGCGCTAAAATATATCTGACCCTAGTCATCGCCGCACAGGCAGGCTACCTGTTGGGCATTGAGGAATTGACCCTGAGAATTGACCCTGACAGGAGCCCCGAATATGCGTCCGCTGACCCCCACACGTTTTGTCGAATTTGATCCCAAGACCCTCTCCGATATCGAGGGCCGCGTGGTGGTTCAGATCACCCCCGAAGGGACATTGGGGCAGGCTGCGCGCACGGCCAATCGGCTGACCAAAGGCGCGCTGGCGCGTCTGGTCGAGGCAAAAAGCTTTGAGAAGGCCAAATCCGGCGATGTCATCTCGCTGGCCTGGCCCGCAGGCATGAAGGCCGAGGCGCTGGACATCCTTGTGACCCCGCGCCGGATCAGCACCATCGAGGCGCGCAAAGCCGGGGCCAAACTGGCCGCCCGCAGTGGTGGCAAGCCGGTGACAGTGATGGCAGGCTCCATGCCGCGCGCCGCAGATCTGGCGCTGGGAATGGCACTGCGCGACTACCGTTTTGACGATCACAAAACCGCTGACAAGGATCCGTCCGAGGCGGAAGTGGTCATCGCCCATAAATCCCCCGCCGATATTGAGGCCAGCTACGGCCCGTTGGCAGCCGTGGCCGAGGGAGTGCATATGACCCGCGATCTGGTCAATGAGCCTGCAAACGTGCTGACCACTACCGAATTTGCCAATCGTCTCGCTGAGATGGAGAACCTCGGGCTCAAGGTTGAGGTGCTGGAAGAGGACCAGTTGGAAGAGCTGGGCATGCGGACACTGCTTTCGGTCGGGCAAGGCTCTGACAGCCCCTCTAAGGTGGTTGTGATGCAATGGAACGGGGGCGAAGATGATGCCGCCCCGCTCGCACTGGTCGGCAAGGGCGTTGTCTTTGATACCGGTGGCATCTCGCTGAAACCTGCCGCTGGTATGGAAGATATGACCATGGATATGGGCGGCGCTGGCGTCGTTGCTCGAGCACCATGCGCGCCTTGGCCCTGCGCAAGGCGAAGGCCAATGTGGTTGGCCTTGTCGGATTGGTAGAAAACATGCCGTCGGGCAACGCGACCCGTCCGGGTGATGTCATCAAATCCATGAAGGGCGACACCGTCGAGGTGATCAACACCGACGCCGAGGGCCGCTTGGTGCTCTGCGATGTGATGTGGTACGCGCAGGAGCGGTTCAAACCTGCCGGGATGATCGACCTCGCCACCCTGACCGGTGCGATCATCATTGGTCTCGGCCATGAAAACGCCGGTGTGTTCTCCAACGATGATGCGCTTTGCAATGCCCTCCTCAAGGCCGCCGAGGCCGAGGGCGAGGGCGCATGGCGCCTGCCGCTGGGCAAGGCCTATGATGATCTGCTGAAATCGCGCATCGCGGATATGAAGAACATCGGTGGCCGCGCCGCGGGGTCCATCACCGCAGCCCAGTTCCTGCAACGGTTTGTGCAGGACGATACCCCCTGGATCCATCTCGACATTGCCGGTGTGGCCTCTGTCAAAAGTGATACCGACTATGCACCCAAAGGCGCCACCGGTTGGGGCGTCATGGCGCTGAGCCGTCTGGTGCAGAACATGTTCGAAGCGGACTGAAACGGGTAGTGTGGGGCAGGCAGAGGCGTAAACCATGGGTGCGGCCTATTTCTATCATCTGACCCGGCGGTCTCTCGAAGAGACGCTGCCGGTGCTGCTTGAGAAGGCGCTTGGCGCTGGCTGGCGCATTGTTGTGCGCGGCGTGGACCTGCCGCGGATCACGCGGTTGGACGAACGGTTGTGGTTGGGGGCGGAGGATCAGTTCCTCCCCCATGGCCTGGTTGGCGGCCCCCATGACGCGCTTCAGCCTGTCCTGCTCAGCCATGAGACCACGCCGGTGCCCGGCACCAGCTGCCTGATGGCGGTGGATGGGGCTGAGGTTGCGGCGGAAGAGGTGACTGCGCTGGAGCGTGTTTGCATCCTCTTTGACGGCACCAACCCCGACGCGGTCGCCCGCGCGCGGGTGCAGTGGAAATCCCTCACCGATGCGGGCTGTTCCGCCCAATATTGGTCCGAAGAGAGTGGGCGCTGGGAGAAAAAGGCCGAGAAAACGGCGGGCTCCGACTAAGCCGCAGGTTGGCCCCAACCTCAGCGGGTCAGGATCAGCGATCCATTGCGGATCTCAATACTTGACCAGCGTTGCAGGTAATCCATCCCCAAGAGCGACTGATCCATCTGCCCCTCATTGACCGAGAGGGTGATATTGCGGTCCGTGATGCCGCCCAGCGACATGCTCTCAACCTTGGCCAATGCGGTGCGCACCTCGCCATTGGCGGTCCGTGCGCGTCCCAGATAGGCCAGATCATCAGGGTTCAGGCCAACCCGCCGGGCGTCTTCTTCGTTCAGCACCACGGCGCTGGCGCCGGTGTCGACCAGAAACTGCACCGGCACGTCGTTCACATCTACGGTCAGGTAATAATGCCCGTCGCGGGCGCGCGGCACATCCACACGGCCCGCGTCGCGCATCACCACCTGCTGCGGCTGAACGGTGCTGCGGATATCTTCCCAGAGGCCATAGCCCGCAATCACCCCAAGAAAGATGAACGCCCAGATCGCCAGCTGCTGCACGGTCTTGCCCAGCCCCTGCCGGTTCTGCACGAACACCCAGGAGCCAACGGCAACCAGAAGCAGAAGAAGATAAATCAGCCGTGGGGTGTCGATTGCGTCCAATGTCTGTCTCCTAAGGGGTAGTCGCGTCCCTATTCAATATGGGGAGCATTCTGCCACTTGCGAGGGGTCAGCCCCCGGCAAAGCCAAAGGCGCGCAGACCGTCCAGTACGAACTGCACCGACAGCGCCGCCAGCAGCATCCCCAACAGGCGAGTGACGACAGTAATGCCGGTCTTGCCCAAAAGCCGCTCAAACAGACCGGAGAACAGGCACATGACCAGCAGGATACCCAGCACCGCAAACACAACACCCATCACCATGGCAAACCCGGCAAACCCCGGCTGCTGACCGGTCAGCAGGATCACCGTCGCGATGGAGCCGGGGCTAGGCAATTAGCGGGATCGCCAGCGGAAAGACAGAAGGATCATCGAAATCATCTTCCTCGCTGCGGTCCTCTCGCCGCTTGTTGCGGCGTTCAAACAGCATGTCGAGGGCGGTCAGGAACAACAGAACGCCGCCCGCGATGCGAAAGGCAGCCATGGAAATACCGGCAAATCCCAGCACGGCCTCGCCAAAGGCAGCGAATACCGCCAGCAAGATCGCCGCCGTCACAGTAGAGCGCAGTGCAATCGCCCGGCGCTGCGCTGGTGTCATGCCTTGCGTCAGCGCCAGAAAGATGGGGGTCAGACCAATCGGATCCACGATCACAAACAGGGTGACAAAAGAAGTGATCAGAAAGGCCGTATCCATCACAGCGCCTCCGCTTTCTCAAGCTTCTCCACCGCCTTCAGCCACAGATCCTCTGCCCGGTCCTGTGCTTCCATCACTTCGGCGTATTTGCGTTGCCAGACCACGGCCTCATCCTTGCGCTCTTCGTCATAGAGGGCCGGATCGGCCAGCTTCTTGGCCAGCTTGTCCCGCATTTCACTGACCTTCTCCAGCCGTGCCTCACCTTTGCGGACTTCGGCGCGCAAGGCAAGCAGCGCGTCGCGCGAGGGGCGTTTGGGCTTTTCGGCCTTGGTCTTGGATTTACCCGCCGGTTTGTCGCGTGTCAGCAGCAGATCACGGTAGGAGGGCAGATCGCCCTCGTAGGGTTTCACCGTGCCGCCGGAAACCAGCCACAACCGATCCGCCACAAGGCTCAGCAGATGCATATCGTGGCTGACCAGAATGACCGCGCCGGAATAAGCGGTCAGGGCCTCCACCAGCGCTTCGCGGCTTTCAATGTCCAGGTGGTTGGTCGGCTCATCGAGGATCAACAGATGCGGCGCGGGCAGGGTAGCCAGCAGCAGCGACAGACGCGCCTTTTGCCCACCAGAGAGCCGCCCGACCTCCGTATCCGCCTGATCCGACCCAAGACCAAAGCCTGCCAGTCGCGCGCGCAACCGGGCCTGTCCCTCATTCGGGCGCTCGCGTTGCAGATGCTGCAAGGGGGTTTCATCAATATGCAGCTCATCCACCTGATGCTGAGCAAAAAAACCGATCCGCAGTTTGCTGGATTGGGTCATCTTGCCGGTCATCACATCCAGACGGCCAGACAGCATTTTGGATAGGGTCGATTTGCCCTCACCGTTTTTGCCCAGAAGCGCAATCCGGTCGTCCTGATCGATGCGCAGGTCCAAGCGGCTCAGGATTGTGGTGCCGTCATAGCCGACTGATGCGCCCTCGGTGGCGATGATCGGCGGCGACAGCTCTTCCGGTTCGGGGAAGGTGAAGACCGTGCGCGCCGCATCTTCGGGGGCGCGGATGGTTTCCATCTTCTCCAGCATCTTCACCCGGCTCTGGGCCTGTTTGGCCTTGCTCGCCTTGGCTTTGAAGCGATCGACAAAGGCCTGCAGATGCGCGCGGCGGGCGTCCTGCTTCTTGGCCTGTGCGGCCTGATTGGCGCGGTTTGCGGCGCGCTGACGGGCAAACTGATCGTAGTTGCCGGAATAAAACGTCAGGCCGAGGTCTTCCAGATGCAGGATCCCGTTCACGGAGCGGTTCAGCAACTCGCGGTCGTGGCTGATGATGATCACGGTGTGCGGGTATTTGACCAGATAGGCCTCCAGCCACAGCGCGCCTTCCAGGTCCAGATAGTTGGTCGGCTCATCGAGCAGCAACAGATCCGGCTGTGAAAACAGCACCGCTGCCAGCGCCACCCGCATCCGCCAGCCACCGGAGAAATCCGAACAGGGGCGCTGCTGCGCCTCATAGTCGAACCCCAGACCCTTCAGGATCGAGGCGGCGCGCGCCTCCGCCGACCAGGCGTCGATATCGCTGAGCCGCGTCTGAATTTCGGCGATGCGGTTTGGATCCTGTGCCGTCTCCGCTTCCGCCAGCAGCTCCGCCCGCTCGGTGTCGGCTGCCAGCACCGCCTCGATCAGCGACACATCCGAGGCTGGCGCCTCCTGTGCGACGCCCCCAATGCGTGAGCGACTGGGCAGGGAGATGCTGCCGGATTCCAGCGACAACTCATTGCGGATGAGGCGAAAGAGGGTGGTTTTGCCGGTGCCATTGCGGCCCACCAAACCGACCTTATGGCCTGTGGGGATCGTGGCGCTGGCGCCATCGAAGAGAAGACGGCCTTCGACCGCATAGGAGATATCGCTGATACGTAACATAGGGGCGGTGTGGCCCAGTGACCCGGTGCTGTCAATTGGCCTCAGGACGTCTGACGGGTCAAAGCGCGCCGCGATGCGCGCGAACGGACATATATGTCGCGACTTTGGCCAACTGATGGTCCCGACCGGGCAGGGGGAGTGCAACAACCCCCTTCCCATGAGGCGCAAGCCATGTTAGGCGGCGCGCGAAGTTTCCGGCCCCGGGAGGTCCCTTTCCGCGGCCCAATATGCAGGAGTATGCCTAATGGCTCTGGAACGTACCTTTTCGATCATCAAACCCGATGCAACCCGTCGTAACCTGACCGGCAAAATCAACGCCAAGTTCGAAGACGCAGGTCTGCGCATCGTCGCACAAAAGCGCATCCACCTGACCAAAGCGCAAGCGGGCGAGTTCTACGCTGTGCACGCCGAGCGTCCGTTCTACGACGAACTCTGCGAATTCATGGCATCCGCGCCGATCGTTGCGCAGGTTCTGGAGGGCGAAAACGCCATCGCGAAAAACCGCGAAGTCATGGGCGCCACCAACCCGGCCGACGCTGCTGCCGGCACCATCCGCGCTGAGTTCGCCGAATCCGTTGGCGAAAACTCCGTCCACGGTTCTGACGCACCGGAAACCGCAGCGGTTGAGATCGCGTATTTCTTCTCCGGTCTGGAGCTGGTCGGCTAAGCCACCGCTGTTTCAGTATGTGAGCAAGACTAAAGGCCGCGCCGGAGCATCCGGGGCGGCCTTTTTCATGACGCGCCTTTCGGCGAGACCATCGGTGATATCGGTCAGCTGTGACGCAGCCGTGCTTCGCCCGCACCGGTCGTCGATGTTTTGCTACCGCGACTGTGCAGGCGTTGCGGCAGGTTACGGGCGGCCTTCAATGTCTTGCGGGTTGGGGCGTTGATATGGTCGAACCCCCTGCGGGCCAGCCGTTTGGCCAAAGGCTCGCCCGCCATCGTCTTTTTTTCAAGATGCCGCCTCAGGATGGCAACGTTGCGCAGATTGGCCTTCCAGCCAATGTCGAACATATCACCCAACAAGGGGATCGTACCGATCACCGCGTCAACGCCGATATTGCCTACCATCCGCGCAAGCGTGCCGGTTGAGGCGCCCATACGGTAGCCGGACAGTACGATATATCCCTGCTGGCGCCAGCGCCAGCGCGTCGCCAACGCCTGGCACCAGACCCAGGATGCTGTCCCAACCGACACGCGCGCCGATGACAGGCAGACGAAAGGCGCGATCCATACCATGCGCCAGCCGCTCAAGCGACTGCAGGCGCTCTTCATGCGGGGTTTCGATATTAGGCATGCTGGGGTTCCCGTGCGATCACCCAGACAGCGTGAACGATGCCGGGGATATAGCCGAGCAGGGTCAACAGGATATTCAGCCAGAAATGCTTGCCCAGACCGACCTGAAGAAAGACGCCCAGTGGCGGCAGAATAACGGCGGCGATAATACGAATAAGATCCATGATAGCTCTCCCAAAGCTTTGGTTGCTGTTACAGATACAACTCTCGCAGCTTGGAAATGGTTCCCGCCCTCACCGCCGCTCGATCACCCCGATCTCATTGAGGGCACGCTCGAATTCAGACCTGCCGACATCACAGCTGCCAGCTTTTAGCGCATCAAAACGTTTGCGCAGGGCCGCTTTCTCGGCGCCTTTGCAATCGTTCCAGGGCCGCCCCTGCAGGGCCATGACCAGAACGTAATACCCAATGAAATGTGGTCTTTGCCCGGTCTCGAGCAGTCGGGTATAGGCCGCATCCGCCCCCATCGCGCGCAGGGCTTCGGCAGAGGGGATACCCGCCTTGGTACAGGCCGCCTCAAACGCGGGGCCAAGATTGCGGATGGAGGAAACAGGTGTGGACATACCGAGAACATACCCGCCGGGCGCGCCGCTGTCACGATGGGATTTTAGGGAAATTTGAACCATTTCTATGATGAATTGCACAGAGCTAGAACGCTAAGGTTGTACCGGCGCTATCCTTTTTCGCGCCCGGAAACACCCACTGGATAGAAGATCGTGATTGCTGAATTTCCTAATGTGAGATCAACACGCCCGCTCTGGGTCATCCCAGAACCGCCAGGATACATCGAAAGGAATGCAGCATGATCTTCCCTATCGTTCTCGCCGGAGCCACCGAAGCCGATATCGCCAGCAGCGCGGATATGGTGCCGATGCATTTCGAAGACGCCGTCGGCATTCAGAGCCGCTATCAAACCGTCTTGTCGACTGTTGCCGCGCCTGAATTTCACACGCCGACGGTGCTGAGCAGCGACAGCTTCGCTGCGGTGGCCCGCACCCAGTTGGAGGCCGCAGGCCTCTCGGGCCGGTTGCTGCTGGAACCCGGCGCCACCAAAACTGCCGCAGGGGTGATCGCGGCATTGCACAGCCTGCGCGCATCGGCTGACAGTCTGGTATTGATCTTGCCTGCGGATCAGGATTTTGATGACCCCAATCAGCTTCAGGATGCTTTGGCGCAGGGGGTTCAGGCGGCACAGCAGGGTGATATTGTGATGCTGGGGGTGCAGACGGATCGCGCCTGCCGCAGCCATGGCTATATCGAATGTGCGCAGCGCCTCACTGCAGAGACCGCAACCCCGGTGAGCACGTTCCTCGACCAGCGCAGCCCGGCCTTTGATGGCTGGCGTGAACAGCTGACCGCAAAACTCTGGAACACCGGCATTTATCTTGCCCGGCTGGACACGCTGTTGGCCGCTTACAAGAAACACGCCGCCCGGATCCTGATGCCCGGCAAAACGGCGATGGCCCGCGGCCATCAGGTTGACGACATCCTGATGCTGGATCCCGAGAACTATCGCCGCGCCCGTGGCAGCTCCTTTGAAAACGCGGTCCTACGCCATCTCGATGGTCTCTCGGTTGTCGAACTGGATGCAGGCTGGGATGAACTTGATGCTTGGCAGGTTGAACCTGAGGCGGCCAGCGATGCCGAGTGGGAGGCCTGGCTGTCCGGCAGCGTCTCGGGCGAGGCGGGCTGGTGCAAAACCCTGCCGCATAGCCGCAGGGCGCCTGCCGAACGCCCCGCCGCCACAATGCGCGAGAGCAGCGATGCTGTTACGCTGGCTAGCTGGTATAGCGATCAGCTGCGCGACGGGGGCAGCCCCGCCGCTGCCAGCCAAAGCACCACTGAAACTTGGGGCCACAGCGAGACCCTCGATATGGGCGCGCAGCATATCGTCAAACATTTGACTGTGCTGCCGGGGCAAAGCCTGCCGCTTTCGGTGGCAACGCTCGGCACCCATTGGCGGGTGGTCGAAGGATCCGCGATGATCTCCTCGCAGGAACGGGTGCAGATGGTCTGGCGGGATCAAAGCCTGACCAGCGGTGGTGAAATCCAGCGGATCGACAATATCGGCATCCGCCCGCTGCACCTGATCGAAGTCGCGCCGACCCGCAGCATTCGGATGGCAAAACGCAGGGTTCTGTCGGGCGTCGCCTAGGGGGGCAGCCGGATCACCGACAGACGCCACACCTGAAACACCACGGGCCGCAGTATTTTGCGGCCCGGTTTGCGTTTGGCCGGGACTGCGCCTAGTCCCTGAGGGACGGCGCGGAGAGACGTGTCTCGCTTCCAGCAGGCCGCAATGCCTCCATCGCGTCGTGCTGGCTCAGGAAGACCTTGCCGGTGAGGTGATCCAACAGTGCCCCGCACCGTAGCCGGTCCATCACCGGCCCCTTCACCTCCGACAGATGCAGCGTCACGCCCATCTCGCCCAGCCGGTGCATGATCTCCTCCAGCGAGTCCAGCGCGCTGAGGTCGATGTCATTGATCGCGGCGCAGTGCAGCACAACGTGATCAATCTGCGGATCATCCACCACCCGCCGGTGAATGCAGTCTTCCAGAAACCGCGCATTGGCAAAAAACAGGCTCTCATCGACGCGCAGGTTCAGCAGGCTGGGATGGGTCTCCACCTCATGGCGCAGGATATTGCGGAAGTGTTCGGTGCCCGGCACCCGGCCCACTTCGGCGATATGCGGGCGCGAGGATTTATAAAGATGCAGCCCGATCGACAGCACCACACCGGCGGAAACACCCGCCTCGACCCCCATCAACAGCGTAAGCGCGATGGTGGCCAGAACGGCGGCGAAATCTGCCTTCGAATAGTCCCAGCTCTTGCGCAGGATAGAGAAATCCACCAACCCCAAGACGGCGGTGATGATGGTCGCGGCAAGGGTCGCCTTGGGCAGAAAATAGATCAACGGTGTCAGGGCAACGGCGGCAATTGCCAGCCCGACCGCCGTAAAGGCCCCGGCCGCAGGGGTTTCCGCTCCGGCGTCAAAATTCACCACTGACCGGGAAAACCCGCCAGTCACCGGGAACCCACCGGTGAAGGCCGCGCCGAGATTGGCGGTGCCCAGACCGATCAGCTCCTGATCCGGGTCGATCCGCTGCCGCCGCTTTGCGGCTAGCGTCTGCGCCACGGAAATCGATTCCACAAATCCGATGACGGAAATCAGCACCGCAGGCAACAGCAGCTGCGCCAGCAGATCCTGTGACAGATCTGGCAGGGTGAGGGGCGGCAGCGCCTGTGGCACCGCGCCGACAATCTTCACGCCGCTCTGCGCCAGCCCCAATCCCCAGACCGCCAGCGTGGTGACGACAACCGCGGCAACCGGCCCGGCCTTGGTCAGAAAACCCGCCATGCGCGTCCCGACCCCAAGTCGGCGCAGGGCTGGGTTCAGCCCGCGCCGCACCCAGAACAGAAACGCGGTTGCGCCTCCGCCGATCAGCGCAGTTGGCCAGTTGAGTAGCGGTAGATGCTCCAGAAGCGACAGGAGCAATTCAGGCAGGGTGTGCCCCTCCGCATGGATCCCAAGCAGATGCTTGATCTGACTGGTGGCGATCAGCACGCCAGAGGCTGTGATAAATCCGGCAATCACCGGATGCGATAGGAAATTCGCAAGAAACCCCAGCCGTAGCAGCCCCATCGCCAATAAGATCGCCCCCGACAGCGCGGCCAGCGACAGGGCCGCAACCGCGTAGCCCATACTGCCCTGTGCGGGGATCTCACTCAGGCTCGCGGCGGTCATCAGGGAGACCACGGCGACGGAGTCCCACCGCCAGCGCCCGACTGGTGCCAAACACCGCATAAAGCAGGATCGGCACGATTGACGCATATAACCCGGCCTCAGGCGGCAAACCCGCCAGCAAGGCATAGGCCAGCGACTGCGGGATCAGCATAATCGTGACAATCACCGCCGCGATCAGGTCATTGGTCAGGGTCAGGCGGTCATACTCCCGCCCCCAGGTCAACAGCGGGACATAGCGGGTCAGGAGAGAAGGCATTCAGGTCTTTCTTTGCGTGTAACAAGCCGTCTTGCAGCGGGGCGTGTCTCAAACCGGCGCAGCACCTTGAACGACAGCGCGGCGCCGGGGTCAAGTGACCAGCCGGGCAACAGGACCGGGATCAAAGCTTGCAGCTGCGCAGGCCCAGAAGCGTGTAGACCGGACAGCTGCGGGTCAGCGCCACCAGTAGCATCACCGCCCCGACAACCACCGACAATACCGTGGCCCAGGTTGCGGCAAAAATGGCAAATCCGCTGACAAAGGGCGCGGCAATGAGGGCCAGGCCCAGCATCAGGCGCATTGTCCGGTCTAGGGTGCCGACGTTTCTGGTCATCTTATCTACTCCTTGGCGATGTCTTCTCGCCAGAAACCGCAGATTGCCCCGCGCTGTCTGTGACAAAGTCACCCTGACGCACAACTATCGCCAAAACCGGCGCGCCTCAGCGTCCGGCCAGCTGCCGCAGGGCCTCGCGGTTCACGATGGCAACACTGCCACGCGCCAGCTGCACCCAGCCGCGGCGCTGAAACTCCTGCATCTGGCGCGACACCACCTCGCGGGCGGTGCCCAGATCCACGGCCAGTTGCTGATGGGTCACCGCCAGGTGATCATCTGCTCCGGCCAGATCCAAAAGCCCCTGCGCCAGCCGCACGTCAACGCGCTGGAACGCGACCTCGTCAATTACCAGAAACAAATCGGTGATCCGCTTGGAGAAGGCCGAAAAGACAAAACTGCGGAACTCTGCCGAGGTGGCGACCAGCGCGTCAAACACCGACCGGGGCAGGGCTGCGGCGGCCACATCTGTCTCGGCAATGCCTTCTGCCGCGTAGTCTTCATAGGCGAGCAGGCAGGCGGTGGTCAGCACACAGCTTTCGCCCGCGTTGATCCGGTACAGCAGGATCTCGCGCCCACTGTCAGAGACCTGCTGCACCCGGACCGTACCATCCAAGAGGAACAGCATGTTTTCGGGCGACTTGCCGGGACCAAAAATCACCGCGCCCTTTGGGACCTTCACCAACGCGGCCTCCGCGAGGATATGCGCCTTGGTCTTCGCATCCAGCCTGGCCAATCCGGCGAAACGATCAATCCAGAGGGGCTCTGCCGGGGTCATAACTGTCATTCCGTTCCTGCCTGCGCCATTCTGCCACCTTCACCTCACCCCGAGGGGTCGCTGTTGCCCCAAGCCCTTGAAACAGGCTGTGCAACGGCATTTTCAGGGACTAGCATAAATGGGTGCGGTTCGGAAAACCTGAGACCTGTCGCCGCGCTGCGGCTTTCTGCCACCTGCAATTCTGCGCTTCGGTATTAGCTTTGTCACAAGAAGAAGGCCGCGCCACCACAGTTCGCACTCCTAACCGGTAAGGGGCGGCACCGAGTTCTAGGAAAGAGACCAGATATGTTTGATGGCCTGACAGCCGAGACACTGGCACGTATGCAATTTGCGTTCACCGTCTCGTTTCACATCATCTTCCCGGCATTCTCCATCGGTTTGGCCAGCTATCTGGCCGTGCTGAACGCGCAGTGGCTGCGCACCCGGGATGAAACCTACTACACCCTGTTTGAATACTGGAAAAAGATCTTCGCAGTCGCCTTTGGCATGGGGGTCGTCTCCGGCATCGTGATGTCCTACCAGTTTGGCACCAATTGGTCGGTGTTCTCGGACAAGACCGGTCCGGTGCTGGGTCCGTTGATGGCCTATGAGGTGTTGTCTGCGTTTTTCCTTGAGGCTGGGTTTCTGGGGATCATGCTGTTTGGCCGTGCCCGCGTCGGGGACCGGCTGCATATGTTCGCCACCGCTATGGTGGCCTTTGGCACGTTGATGTCGGCGACATGGATCCTCAGCGTGAACAGCTGGATGCAGACACCCGCAGGCTACAGCATCAATGAGGTCGGTCAGTTTGTGCCGGAGGATTGGTGGCAGATCGTCTTTAACCCGTCCTTCCCCTACCGGTTGGTGCATATGGTTCTGGCGGCGTTCCTGACCACCGCGCTGGTGGTGGGCGGCGTCGGTGCCTTGCATTTGCTGCGTGACAAAACCGATGCGGCAGCCCGGCGAATGTTTTCCATGGCGATGTGGATGCTGATCGTGGTCGCTCCGCTCCAGATCTTTGCCGGTGATATGCACGGGCTGAACACGCTGGAGCACCAACCGGCCAAGGTGATGGCAATGGAAGGTCACTATGACAGCCACCCCGAGGGCGCCCCGCTGATCCTGTTTGGCCTGCCGAATGCCGAAACAAAAACAATCGACTACGCCATTGAGATCCCCAAACTCTCAAGCCTGATCCTGAAACATGATCTGAACGCGCCGCTGGCCGGGCTGGACACGATCCCCGACGAGGATGAACCACCGGTGGCCATCGTGTTCTGGAGCTTCCGGGTGATGGTTGGTCTTGGGTTTGCGATGGCGGGTCTTGGGCTCTGGTCGCTCTGGGGGCGTCTGCGTGGGCAGCTCTATGACAGTCGCTGGCTGCACCGCGCCTCAATTGCGATGGGGCCGATGGGGTTTGTCGCGGTTCTGGCCGGTTGGATCACCACCGAGGTCGGGCGCCAGCCGTTCACGGTCTATGGTTTGCTGCGCACCTCCGACAGTCTGGCGCCAGTGTCCGCACCTGCGGTCGCGGCCTCGCTGACGGCGTTTGTGATTGTCTATTTCTTCATCTTCGGGGCCGGAACCTTCTACATCCTGCGGATGATGAACAAGGCACCAGCGACCCGCAATCTTGGTCTGCGTGACGGGCCGGTGCGGGCGGCGGGCATCACCCCGGCGCAGCAGGTCGACCCTGACATCACCGATGATCCCACCCCGCAAGGCAACTGACAGAGGTCCTTACTATGTTGTTTGATCTATCCTTCATCTGGGCCGGGATCATCGCCTTTGCGGTGCTGACCTATGTTGTCCTCGACGGGTTCGACCTTGGCGTCGGCATCCTGTTCCCCTTTGCCACCTCAGAGCGCGACCGCGCCACCATGATGAACTCCATCGCGCCGGTCTGGGACGGCAATGAGACCTGGCTGGTCCTTGGCGGCGGCGGGCTGTTTGCGGTCTTTCCGCTCGCCTATGCGGTGATCATGCCAGCGCTCTATATGCCCATAACCCTGATGCTGCTGGCGCTGGTGTTTCGCGGTGTGGCCTTTGAATACCGCTGGCGCACCACCCGCTGGCGCGGCGTCTGGGACAGCGCGTTCTTCGGCGGTTCCGTGGTGGCCGCCACCATGCAGGGCATCGCGCTGGGCGCGCTGGTGCAGGGGATCGAGATTGAAGGCCGCGCCTACGCAGGCGGCTGGTGGGACTGGCTGACGCCGTTCTCGGTCCTCACTGGGTTGGCGGTGTTGACGGGCTATGCGCTGCTGGGCGCGACCTGGCTCAATATGAAGACCGAGGGTGACCTGCAAGGCCAGATGCGCGGCTACGCCCGTTGGCTTGCGGCGGCGACGCTGGTTTCAATCGGGCTGGTCAGCCTGCTGACGCCGTTTCAGGATCCGGAGTATTTTCGCCGCTGGTTTAACCTGCCCGGCAGCCTGTTCAGCCTATTGGTGCCAGGACTGGTCGCGCTGTGCAGCTACGCGCTGTTTCAGGGGCTGAAGGGCACGCGGGATGCGCAGCCATTCCTCGCCGCACTTGGGCTGTTTGTCCTCAGCTTCATCGGGATCGGTATCAGTTTCTACCCGTTCATTGTACCACCGGGTCTGACCATCGCAGAGGCTGCCGCGCCGGATGAAAGCCTGATGTTCACATTGGTCGGCGCCGCGGTGCTGGTGCCGCTGATCCTGGGCTATACCGCTTATGCCTATTGGGTGTTTCGCGGCAAAATTAACCCGGAGGAGGGCTACCACTGATGCAGGGAAAGCCGATGAACCCCCGTCGTGAGCACCAGCCGCCACAGCCCGAACCGGGTGCGCGGCGCCCTATGGGGCGGCTGTTGTGGTTCGCGGCGATCTGGATTGCCAGCGTCGCGGTTCTGGGCTGCGTGGCCTATGTCATCCGCTGGGCGGTGGTTCCCTGATCTCGGCAGCCGGAGCGGGTTGACACGCCCATCATCCGCGCCGGACGGTATATTCAGGATAAAAAAGCGCACTCAGCCACCGGCTGGGCGCGCTTTCACGATTGATGCGACTGTTACCACATATGGTAAAGGCCAGCTGGCGGCTTAAAAAAGGCCCGCTTCCTTGGCCGTCAGCGCGGCTTGGGTGCGATTCTTGGCCTCAAGCTTGCGGCAGAGCGTGCGGACATGCAGCTTGATCGTGACCTCCTGCAACTCCAGCTCACGGGCGATTTCCTTGTTCGACAGACCGCGGCACAACCCGTCCAGCACCTCAATTTCGCGCGGGCTCAGCTTGTCAGCGAGCGGATGGACAGGCGCCTCTGCCTCCTTGCGCATCAGCTCAACCGGGACGTAGATTTCCCCGGCGCTCATGAACCGCACGGCATTCAGAAGCGACTGCGCGCCCATGGTTTTCGGGATGAAGCCGATGGCCCCGGCATCCAACGCCTCCTGCGCGGTGCGGCTGGGCGCACTGCCGGAGATGATCGCAACCCCCTTGCCACCATTGGCCTTCAGCGCGGTGCCCAACCCGGCCAGCCCCTGCATGCCAGGCATATTGTAATCCAGCAGGACCAGATCATAAGGCCCGTTCTCTTCAATCTCGCTCAGCGCGCCGGGCAGATCGATGGTCGAGGTCACGGCGGCACCGCCTTCTGATTTCAGATAGGCGGATATTGTTTCGCGAACCATGTCGTGATCGTCCGCCAAAAGAATACGCATGTAAGCTCCTGCTAAGTACCGGCTTTGTTGTTAGGATAACCGTAATTTGGTTGATAAAATGTCAATCGCCCCTGATCTGGGACGCTATGGGTTTTGGCCGTGGGTGTGGCGGCGGTTCGGGCGGCGGTTCGGGCAGCGGCTGAGGCAAGGGGGGGCAAATCCGCCCCTCCAAACCCGTAAGCCAGCTCCTATTTTGCCCTTCTGCGGGCGCAACCGCACGTAAAATCGTCCTCAGGTGGCAAAAAATCGCAGTTCTGGTTACGAATCCTATACCAAAGAATAGCAGTCTATCCGCAGGAACAGATGCCCGGCGCGGCGGTTTGTGACAGGTTGGGACCAGATCAGGGATGTGCAGCACCGCAGGGACACCACTTCGACCCGCCGGGATGCACGGGCAAAAGGATAGACGCTATGAAACACTGGCACCTTCACATCGCGGCATTGTTCGCAGTCGTTACAGTGCTTTGCGGTCTGCCATCCGGCGCCGTGCAGGCGTCCCAATCGGATGCGGCCGTGCTGACCGTGGCCGTCAAACCTGCCAATGGCGGCGACATGCAGCGGCATGAATTCTCCATGGAGGAGCTGCGCAGCCTGCCGGTGGCCCAATTTGATACCCGGACCATCTGGACCTCGGGGGAGCAGGCCTTCACCGGGGTGAGCCTGGCCGCCCTGCTGGCCCATGTCGGCGTCGCCGAGGGGCAGTCGGGGGTCGTCGTGGCCCGGGCGATCAATGACTACGCCGTCGAAATTCCCGTCTCTGACGCCACCAATGGCGGCCCGATGGTCGCCTATGAGCGCAACGGGTCGTCCATGTCGGTACGCGACAAGGGGCCTTTGTGGATTGTCTATCCTTACGATAGCGACCCCACATATCGTACAGAGGCGGTTTATTCCCGCAGCATCTGGCAGCTTGAGGAGATCACAGTAGGCCAATGACCGGCACAGACAGAGGCCCTTCATAGGTGCGGCTCAGGGAGAACCCTTTGGTGTCGCGCAGCGTCCTGATCACCGTGGGCTTGGTTCTTGCCTTGCTCGCGGTGCAGTCCGTTCGGCTGGGACGCGAGGTGCTGGTGCGCCTGGAGGTTCTCTCAACCGCCGCAACCGACAGCCTGCAGTGGACCCTGTCTCAGGCCGAAATTGAACAGCTGAAGCTGGAGAATGCAGTTCTGTCAGCGCGCAACGCGCAGGATCTGTCGCAGGTGCGCCGCGAATTCGATATCCTCTACAGCCGCGTGGCCATCATCCGCGAAAGCCAAACCTTCAAATCCGTGCGCGAGGCGCCGGAAAACGCCCAGATCCTGCAACGGGTCATGGCGCGGATTGACACTTTGATCACCTATATCGACGGTCCGGATGAGGCATTGTTGTTCGGCCTGCCGCAGGTGAGCGAGATCCTGCGGGCAAACCGCGATGACCTGCGGGTGCTGGCGCTTGCGGGGCTTGTTGAACATGCGCGCACGACTGAGGAAAAACGCCTCAGCCTCTTTGCGATCCTGTCCCGGCTGGCCTGGGTTGTGCTGGCGCTCTGCGTGGCGCTGGGGCTGACCGCATTGATGATGGGGCGGCTGTACCAGCGCGGCAAACGTCTGGCCGAACGCACCCGTTTTGCGGTCGCGCGGATGCGCGCCATGATCACCTCCTCCCTGGATGCCATTCTGGTTGTTGGCGATGATGGGCGCATTCAGGAGGTGAATGGCGCGGCAGAGACGATTTTTGGCTACTCAAAGGGGGAGGCGACGGGCGCCGATATGGCAGAGCTGATCATCCCCGACCACCTGCGCGACGCCCATGAGCAGGGCATGCAGGCCTATCTGGCTGGGGGCACGCCCAAGGTCGTGGGTCAGGGCCGTGTGCAGTTGCAGGCCAAGCGCAAATCGGGTGAGATCTTCCCGGTGGAACTGTCGATCACCGCCAGCCAATCCGCCGAAGAAACCGTCTTTGTCAGCTATCTGCGCGATATCTCCGACCGGATCGCCGCCGAGGAAGAGCTGACCCGCACCCGCGATGAGGCCCTGGCAGGCGAGCGGGCGAAGGCCGATCTTCTCACCGTGATGAGCCATGAGATGCGAACGCCGCTGACCGGTGTCCTTGGCGCGGTTGAGCTGCTGGACGGCACCGCCCTGTCGCCGGATCAGCGCGACTACCTGTCGGCGATCCGCACCTCAGGCGACCGTTTGATGGCCCATGTCAATGATGTCCTGCAATTGTCGCATTTGGAAACCGGCGTCGACTATGAGCATCAGCGCATTTTCAACCTCAGCGATCTGGTCCAGGAACTGATCGATACGCATCAGAGCACCGCCCGCCGTGGTCGCAATGATCTGAGCCTGCATTGCAGTCTTGGCGCCAGCGGAGACGTGCTGGGGCGCCCGGTCGCGCTGAAGAAGGTCTTGGTCAACCTGGTCGAGAACGCGTTGCAATTCACCACTGATGGGGCCGTGTCGGTTGATGTGCAGCGCCTCGGGCAGGGCGATACTGTGGAGATCAGCATCGCCGACACCGGCGCCGGCATTGCCGAACGTGATCTCGACCGGATTTTTGAGGATTTCATTCGGCTGGACGCGAGCTATGCGCGCAGCAGCGAGGGCACGGGGCTTGGCCTTGCGATCACCCGCCGCATTGTTGTGGCGCTTGGCGGGGATATCTCCTGCGAGAGTGAGCTGGGGGAGGGCAGCCTGTTCACCATCTCGTTGCCGCTGCCGGCCTCCCATGCCGGGGGGGCGGTGGATGCGGCGCCCGCTGAGCTGGCGCCGGTGCTGACCGCGCCGCCCGCCCCGGCACCGCAGCAAAGCCTGGACATCAGCCGGTCTGAGGATACGCCAGTGCGGATCCTTGTGGTCGAGGACAATGAAATCAACCGGCTTTTGGTGGAGCGGATGCTGACCAATCTTGGCCATCAGGTGGTGCTGGCCCCCGGCGGGGCTGAGGGGTCGCGGCTGCGCGCGCCGAACGGTTTGATCTGATCTTCATGGACATCAGCATGCCAGAGGTGGACGGGATCGAGGCCACCCGCCAGATCCGCGAACAGCGCCTGGCAGAGGGCACGCAGATCGTCGCACTTACCGCGCATGTGGCCGCCCGTGATCACGCAAGGATACGTGACGCCGGGCTGGTCGAAGTGGTCACCAAGCCGGTCAGCAAATCAACTCTGGCAGAGGTGATATCGCGCCACGTCAATCGGGATCGACCTGACGAAAACAAACCCGCTGCAGCGCAGCAGCCATTGTCGGGATCTGCGCCGTCGGCGACCGCAATGTCACAGCAGGCAGCCGCCGCAGCACCGGCGCAGATACATGCGGGCACCGGGGGTCAGGGATCGGATATCACGCAGTTTTTCCATGCTCTGGGCGCTGAACGCGGCGCGCAGTTCCTTGGGGGCTATTGCCAAGAGGTGGATCAGTTCCTTGACGATCTGGGCACGGCGCACACTCTGGATGCGGCCCACCGGCAGGAGGCGCACCGGCTGGCCGGATCGGCAGCTGTGCTTGGCTTTACTGAGCTGCGCGAGGCGCTGCTAACCATCGAGCATACCGAGGCTGCGGACATGCCGGATCTGGCAGGCCTCGCGCGTGCGTGGGAGCAGGCCAGCTGCGAGATCGCGGCAGCCCTTCCGGGGAAGGCCGCAGGCTGATCCTCTGGCGGTCAAAGCTCAAATATGCCAGTCTCCGTCGGATCTCAATCATACAGGCCGGAGCCGCCCACCGACCATGGCGGGGGCAAGGGGGCAGCCATGGCTCGTCAGGGACTTCTCTTCCTCAAGGCGCAATAAAAACGCCAATGGCCCGCCACAGCCCCAACAAGGAACCAATGACAGGCCAAATGTTCAATCGGACCTCAGGATGCGCAGCGTGTTACACCGGCGGTTTTCCCTTCAGCGCGCGCATGACCATCGCCACAACAAAGAGGACGAGGAAAATGATGAACAGGATCTTTGCGATACCGGCCGACGCCCCTGCGATGCCACCGAAACCAAGCAGGCCCGCGACCAGTGCGACGACCAGAAATGTAAGTGCCCAACCAAGCATTTTCTCTCTCCTTCAAAAGGTTAGTCTACAATACGTAGATGCAGAGGTAACGCGTCAGGTCCCGAATTGTTCCCTGCGGTGGCCTTCGGCGCAGTATGCCGGGGGGGTAGCCAGCTTTTGATCACTGCGGTAGAAAACGGGCGGCACAGCACCGGCCAGGGGTAGGAGCCGATCTCTGCCGCCTCCATTTCAGCCTCCGCTGCTGTGCCCATCAGAACCAGTTTGCCACCGCGCGCCGGGATAATCTGATCCAGCTGCAGCTGGTCGACCAACGCAACCCCAGCCTCGGCAAACACCACGGCAAGCGTGCTGTGACGACAGAGGTCGGCCATCGCGGCCTCGATCGACAGATGGCAGATCACCTTCGCATCGGTGTGAAGTTCAAAAATTGTGTCGGAAATATCGCATGTGGTCAGATAATCCTTCGACGCAACAATGTAGACAGCGTCTTTTGCTGTGGTCGAGGTGACCGGCGGATTGTCTTGCATAGGGAAGTGGCCTTTCGTTTCGTGCATCTTGCGTCGAACTGGTCTAGGCTTGCATTAATCTATGACATACCGCCGAAGGGGATTGCGCATTGTTGACCACCGACTGTCAGGATTGCCCCCTGCGAAACCGCGATATTTTCAACCAGATGAGCAAGGACGAGCTGGCCTTTACCCAAGGGTTCAAGACCGGCGAATTGGTGGTCGATCCCGGAACAACCATTTTGCTGGAAGGTTCAAACAGTCCGCAGGTCTATACGGTGCTCAAGGGGATGGGCACCCGCTACACCACGCTTGAAAACGGGCGCAGGCAGGTAATCAACTTTATCTTTCCGGGCGATTTTATAGGCTTGCAGGCAGGTCTTATGGGGGAGATGAAACACTCCGTTGAGGCAACAACCAGCATGACCCTCTGCGTGTTTCGGCGTTCTGAAATTTTCCGCCTGTTTGAACAATATCCGGCGCGTGCGTATGATCTGACCTGGATTGCAGCGGTGGAGGAACATTTCCTGGGCGAGACGATTGCATCCCTCGGACAACGCGATGCGTCACAGCGCATTGCATGGGCCTTGGTGCGGATTTACCTGCGCCTGCGCGCGGTCGGGCTGGAGGAGGGGCACACGGTTCCGCTGGCCTATCGCCAGCAGGATCTGGCGGATGCGCTTGGCCTGTCACTGGTGCATACCAACAAACGGCTGAAGGCACTGCGCGATGAGGGGCTGGCGGACTGGCAGAACGGTCAGTTGTCGATCAGCGATCTGGACACCCTTGCGGAACGCGCCTTGATTGATCTGGAAAACCCAGAACGCCGCCCCTTGATCTGACCACAGATCCGTGGTGTTGCCTGCGTTTTGGGGTGGGTGCTGGAAATCCCGCAGGAATTGATGATATGCGGCGCGCAGACTGCCTGTTGCGCCCAATAGCTGCGACCAGCCCCCGACGAGAAGAGCCCTGACATGACCGATCAGACCAACGCCCCGTTTCCCCAACCCGCTGGCACCAGCGCCCTTCACCAAGCGGCGCGCCTATCCATTGCACCCATGATGGATTGGACCGATCGCCATTGCCGCTACCTGCACCGACTGCTGAGCAAAGAGGCGTTGCTGTATACGGAAATGGTAACGGCACCTGCCTTGGTGCGGGGGGCGCGCTGCATTTGCTGGATCATTCTGCGCAGGAGCATCCCGTTGCGCTGCAACTGGGGGGATCGGACCCGGTTGAGCTGGCGGAGGCGGCGCGTTTGGGGGCAGAGGCGGGCTATGATGAGATCAATCTCAACTGCGGCTGCCCCAGTGACCGGGTACAGTCCGGCGCCTTCGGCGCGGTGCTGATGAAATCGCCGGATCTGGTGGCAGAATGTGTCGCGGCCATGCGGGCCAAGGTGGATGTCGAGGTCACTGTAAAATGCCGGATTGGTGTCGATGATCAGGACCCGCAGGAGGTGTTGCCGGGGTTTGTTTCCGCCATCGCAGAGGCCGGGTGCCCGCGGGTGACGATCCATGCGCGCAAAGCCTGGCTGAAAGGGCTCAGCCCCAAGGAAAACCGCGATATTCCGCCGTTGGATTATGAGATCGTGCATCAGATGAAGGCGGAGTTTCCGCAGCTGCATATCTCGCTCAACGGTGGCGTGGCCAGTCTCGATGAGGCGCTGCCACATCTGGAGCGTGGGCTTGATGGGGTGATGATTGGCCGTGCGGCCTATCATCAGCCCGCCGATATCTTGTCGCAGGCGGATCCGCTGATTTATGGCACCGGCAGTGCCACGGATCCGGTCGCCGTGGTGAGGCAGATGCTGACCTATATCGACGATCAGATGGTGCAGGGGGCCCGGTTGCATCAGATCACCCGGCATATGCTGGGGTTGTTTGCCGGGCGGCCCGGTGCGCGCAACTGGCGGCGGGTGTTGTCAGAGGGCGCAAGTCGGCCGGGAGCGGACACTCGGTTGGTGGAAACCGCGCTGGAGCAGGTGACCGGGATCGCGGCCTGATCCGGCAGAGGCCTGAATATGGGCTGATCAAGCATCAGGTCTGCGATGCCCTGCGACCACGGGTCACTGCTGCAATCGACTGATCTGCAAGAAATCCTGAGACAAAATTGCGCTCACCCTGTAGGGGAGGGTTTGGATCTGCGCGCCGCACACAGCCCACAGGAGGGCAGGGTGCCGACCGGGATCGCGACCGCCATGAAGGAGAGCCGTCAATGTCAGCCCTGACCACCAGTCTTGTGACCACTGCTGCCCTGCTGCCGGAGCCTGCTGTGCTGGCGCAGATGGCCGGTCTGCTGATCGTGACCGGCGCGGTTGCCGGTGTTCTGGCGGGCCTGCTTGGGGTTGGTGGCGGTATTGTGCTGGTGCCTGCGTTTTTCTATGTCTTCCAGACGCTTGGCTATGGCGGTGATCAGCTGATGCAGATGTGTCTGGCGACCTCGCTTGCGACGATCATCGTGACCTCCCTGCGCTCAGTGATGAGCCACAATAAGAAGGGTGCGGTGGATTGGCAGATCCTGCGCGGCTGGGGACCGGGGATTGCCATTGGTGCCATCATTGGCGTCACGGTGGCGTCCTCGCTGCGCTCCACCACGTTGCAGGCGCTGTTTGGCGTGCTGGCGTTGATGATCGGGCTTTACATGGCTTTTGGGCGCGCGGACTGGCGGCTGGGGCAGGAGATGCCAAAGGGCGCCCGGCGCATGATCCTGTCGCCCATGGTGGGGTTTCTGTCGGTGCTGATGGGCATTGGCGGTGGCAGTTTCGGGGTGCCGCTGATGAGCCTGCATGCAACCCCCATTCACCGGGCGGTGGCCACGGCGGCGGGCTTTGGTGTGATCATCGCGGTGCCTTCTGTGATTGGGTTCCTGTTCCTTCCTGTTGAGGCTGCTGTGCGTCCGCCGCTCACTGTTGGGGCGGTCAATCTGGTTGCTTTTGTGGTGGTGATTGCGATGACGCTGATCACTGCGCCTTGGGGGGTGAAGCTGGCCCATGCGATGGACCCGAAACCGCTGAAACGAGTGTTTGCAGTGTTTCTGATCCTTGTGGCGCTGAACATGCTGCGCAAGTCGCTCGGCTTTTGATTTTTGTTAGGGGTTAGCAATGGGCTGGCAGGACTTCTTAACCCGTGGCTGGTGTGAGTTCCCAGCTGATGCGGCCACCCTGGCCTGGGCGCGACATGCGCATAGGGCAGGCGTTCAGGCGTTAGCGGATCCGGCCAATGCCGACTGGCTGCAATGCGAAGGGACCTGGTTCATTGGCGTGGATGCGCTGCCCAATGATGCGCAGGGTCAGCTGCCCGGTGGGCCTGAGCTGGCGGGCCCCGCGCTTGATTTTATCACGGCGCATCTGGGCGGTCTGCCGGATCTGCATCGCGGGCAGGTGTCCTCCGTCTTTCCCGGCTATCCACGACCGCGCCCCGGGGAGGGGGAGGCGGCGCTGCGCTACCGGATCAAACGGGATGCGGCCCATGTGGACGGGGTGAAGATGTTCGGCGATGCCCGTCGCCGCAAGGTGGAGGAACCGCATGCCTGGGTGCTTGGCCTGCCGCTGAATGACAGCAGCGCGGATGCCTCCCCATTGGTGATCTGGGAGAGCAGCCATGTGATCATGCGCCGTGCCTTTGCAGCAGCCTTTGACGGCATCCCATCGGAGCAATGGGGCGATGTTGATGTGACCGACGCCTATACGGCCGCCCGCAAGCAGGTGTTTGAAACCTGTCCGCGTGCCACGGTGTCAGCAAAACCGGGGCAGGCCTATCTGATGCACCGGCTATGTCTGCACGGTGTTGCGCCCTGGGCAGAGGGCGCCAGCGCACCGGAGGAGGGGCGGATGATCGCCTATTTCCGACCTGAGATGGCGGAGTGGACCGATCCGGTGCGGGGGTGGCTGTCTTAGGTCAGCAATCCTGCCCGAATGTTTCGCGTGCGAAACAATAGGTCAGGGGTTATTCCGCATGATTTTCAAAGTGTTACCGAGGCGCGCGCGGCTTTCGCTGGCAGAAAACTGTGCGGGATCAGCCCGCTATCCGTTGCCGCGCGACATGTGCCGCGCGCCGCGTTAGCTGCGTTTTAGGCGGGCACTGCGGCCGCCGCGGCGCTTGGTCAGCTCCTTGGCGCGCTCGGGCAGGGCCTCCAGCAACTCGGCCCGTTCATCGTTGCTCATCTTGGACCAGCGGGTGATCTCGTCGATGGAGCGGTAGCAGCCGGTGCAGATCCGCGCCTCCGGGTGGACGACACAAATTTGGATGCAGGGCGATTGCACCTCGTCACGTTTCCAGACCTCGTCGCTCATCTGCTTTATCCTGCCTTGATATGGCGCATCCGGTCGAGCGCCCCCTGCAGGATATACGACGCAGCGACGTGATCGATCACCTCTGCGCGACGTTTTCTGCTCGTATCCGCCTCCAAAAGCGCTCTTTCGGCGGCAACCGTGCTGAGCCGTTCGTCCCAGAAGCCGATCGGCAGCTCTGTCAGCTTGGCCAAATTGCGGGCAAAGGCGCGGGTTTTCTGACAGCGCGGGCCTTCGGTACCATCCATGTTGCGGGGCAGGCCCAACAGCAGCGCGCCAACCTCGCGGGCTTTGACGATTTCGAACAGGCGTTCTGCATCCAGCGTGAATTTCTTGCGCCGGATGGTTTCCAGCGGGGTGGCGACGGTGCCCATCCGGTCCGAGATGGCGACGCCCACGGTTTTATCGCCAAAATCCAGCCCGGCAATCGGGGTGAAATTCGGGACTGCCGCCGCGAAGGTTTCAAAGTCGTCGTAGATCATTGGGTCAGTCCTGCCTGTTTGGCGGCGGCGGTGATGGTGGCGAGGGCCTCGGGCACCTCGGCGAAGACCTCCTGCGCCTCAGCGTAGATGGCTTGCGCGCGATCGGTCTGTTGCAGCACCGATAGGGCGCCGATCAGCCGCGCCCATTCCTGCGGCGTGCCGCCAGTGGTGGCAAGCCGGTCTGAGAGGCCCTCAACCATGCCACGGATCATCTGCTGGCGGTCTTCGGTGCTCATGTCTTCCGCGGCGGCGATATCGTCGGCGCTGGGACCTGTCGCAGGAGTGGCGGGGGCGCGGCCCGGTGCAGGCACGCTGCCGGGGGTGATTGGCGTGTATTCAACGCCGAGCGCGATAGGCGATATCTTCAATCTGGGCAGTGATGGCGGTGACCCAGGGCGCGCCCTCCGGTCCCATGGCGAGGGTTTCGCTCCAGACCTCATAAGCGACATCCGGGCGGCCGATCTGGGCCATCATCAGCCCCCAGTAATAGCGCGCGCCGCCATCAAAACGATCAAGCGTCAGCGTGGTGCGCAGGGCGTCCTCCGCCTCCGGGGAGACATAGCCGTGCGGCAGGCCATGATCTGCAGCTCTGCCAGCTCGCCGAAATCGCGGGCCTCAACATCGCCGGACATAATGCGGATATAGTTTGCCTTGGCTCTGGCGGCGGCGGCGAAATTGCCGAGGTTGGCCTCATGCTGGGCCAGCAGCGCCTGACCCTGCGCATCATCAACGCGTTTACTGGCGGTGTCGCGCAGCTGATCGACCAGCGTGGCGTAACCCGGCTCTACCACGCGGGCCGGGCGTTTCGGTGCGTCGGCCTCTGCCTCAGCCTGCGTGGGACGTGTGGCGGCGCGTTCCGCAGCGGCGTCGATGCGCAGTTGCAGGCCAAGGTCGCTGTAGCCCGGCGCGCCGAGATTGGCATAGATCAGGTAGGTGCCACCGCAGACCAGCCCGATCAGCGCGATGGCGGCAGCGCTGGTCAGGGTGCGGGGCTGGGTGTGGCCGCTGGCGGCGGCCTGGACCTGAGCGTCGGCGCTCAGGATGCGGCGGGAAATCTCGGTGCGGATACGCTCGGCATCGCTGGCCTGCAGCACCCCGCGCGCCAGATCCTTGTCCACATCGCGCAGTTGCTGGCGGTAGACCTGCAGGTCATAGGCGGCGGCTGGTTCGCCGCTGTCGCGTCCGCGCAGCAGCACAAGGGACAGCAGCGTGGCGGTGGCCAGCGTGATGAGGCTGATAACGATCCAGAAGGTCATGGCGGCTCCCGCAGTTTCAATCCCATGTATAGGGGCTGGGGGGCGGAAAAAAGGCCTATCTGCTGCGGCGCGCTGTCCCGGTGGCGGGCGTTGAGGACGCAAAGGGTGCGGTGAGCCTGTGGCGTCTTTGCTGCCGGATGTCGCAACCATGCATGATTGCGACGATAAACGGCGCAGGTCAGCCTTGTCTGTGGTGCATACCCGTTAACAGTCTCGAACCACGGATTCGCCCATGAAACGTTATTCTGCCTTTGCTGTCGCGCGTGAGGCGCTGCGCTACCACACCGGATGGGAACGCGCCTGGCGCTCTCCCGAACCCAAACGCCACTATGATGTGATCATCGTCGGGGCCGGTGGCCATGGTCTGGCCACGGCTTATTTCCTTGGAAAAAACTACGGCATCACCAATGTCGCGGTTCTGGAAAAGGGCTGGTTGGGTGGCGGCAACACCGGGCGCAACACCACTATCATCCGCTCCAACTACCTGCAGGATCCCTCCGCCGCGATCTATGAGAAATCGCGCTCGCTCTATGAGACGATGAGCCAGGACATCAACTACAACGTGATGTTCAGCCCGCGCGGCGTGATCATGCTGGCGCAGACCGAGCATGAGGTGCGCGGCTACAAGCGCACCGCCCATGCCAATGCGCTGCAGGGGGTGCAGACCGAATGGATTGAGCCTGCGCGGGTGAAGGAACTGGTGCCGATCATCAATCTGGAAGGGCCGCGCTATCCGGTTCTGGGCGGGCTTTGGCAGGAACGCGGTGGCACCGCGCGCCATGATGCGGTGGCCTGGGGCTATGCGCGGGCCTGTTCGAACATGGGCATGGACATCATCCAGCAGTGCGAAGTCACTGGTGTGCGCAATGAAAACGGCCGTGTCGTCGGTGTCGACACCACCAAGGGTGCTATCGACTGCGACAAGCTGGGCATGGTGGTTGCGGGCAATTGTTCGCATCTCTCCGAAATGGCCGGTTTCCGTCTGCCGGTGGAAAGCGTGGCGCTACAGGCGCTGGTGTCTGAGCCGATCAAACCCTGCATGGATGTGGTCGTGATGGCCAATACCGTGCATGGCTACATGTCCCAGTCCGACAAAGGCGAGATGGTCATCGGCGGCGGCACCGACGGGTTCAACAACTACACCCAGCGCGGGTCGCTTCCATCATATCGAGGAAACCGTGCGCGCCCTCAATGAGACCTTCCCGATGGTCAGCCGTCTGAAGATGCTGCGCCAGTGGGGCGGGATCGTGGATGTGACCGGCGACCGTTCGCCGCTGATCTCCAAGACGCCGGTTGGCAATATCTTTGTCAACGCAGGCTGGGGCACCGGTGGCTTCAAGGCGATCCCGGGCTCCGGCTGGGCGATGGCGGAACTGATGGCCACAGGTCATTCGCCGCTGGCCGAAGAGTTTTCGATGATGCGCTTCAAAGAAGGCAAATTCATCGACGAGAGCGTCGCAGCGGGTGTGGCACACTGATGCAGCGCACCGTCGCAAAATTCTTGGAAGAATTTTGCCGAGGATTTTCAAACATCCTTGGCCCCCAGTTGGAGAGGTCCGCACAATGCTGATCCTTGAATGCCCATATTGCGGCGTCAAAGCCGAAGAAACCGAACTGGCCGCAGGCGGCGAGGCGCATCTGAAGCGTTTTGGCCCCGGTTCGTCAGATGAAGAGTTTCATGACTATCTGTTCATGCGCGAAAACCCCAAGGGTGTGCATTTTGAACGCTGGCGCCATGCCAATGGCTGCGGCAAGTGGTTCCATGCTGCCCGCTGCACCACCACGCTGGAGGTGTTTGGCACCTATTCGGCGCAGACCTATGAGCCGCCGCAGGAGATCCTGGATGCGGTCACGGCCAAACGCCCCGGTTGGACATGGCGGGATCTGAAATGATCGCCTCTCTGAACGTAACCTCCCTTTTCGTCGCCCTCTCTTGCGAAAGGTCCGCCACATGAGCACGCGCCTTGCCAAAAACGGCCGGTTGATCGACCGCTCCAAACCGATCGAATTCACCTTCAACGGCAAGCGGATGAAGGGCTATGCAGGCGACACGCTGGCGTCTGCCCTGTTGGCCAATGACCAGATGATGGTTGGCCGCTCGTTCAAATATCACCGCCCACGTGGTCTGGTTGCAGCTGGTCCCGAAGAGCCCAATGCGCTTGTGGGGCTGGGCACCGGCGACCGGTTTGAACCCAATCAGCGCGCCACCACGACCGAGCTGTTCTCGGGCCTGTCGGCGCAGTCGCAGAACCACTGGCCGAGCCTTGAGTTCGACGTGGGTGTGGCCAACAACGCGCTGGCACGCTTCCTGCCTGCGGGTTTCTACTACAAGATGTTCATCCACCCGCGTCCCCTGTGGAAACATGTCTATGAGCCGATCATCCGCCACTCTGCCGGTCTGGGCAAAGCGCCGGACAAGGAGCTGAAGGACGCCGACACCTACGAGCATTTCTATTATTTCGCCGATGTGCTGGTGATTGGTGGCGGTGTGGCCGGTCTTCAGGCGGCCAAGGCGGCGGCCAGCTCCGGTGCCAAGGTGTTGTTGCTGGAGCAGAACAATCACTGGGGTGGTCGTGCGCCCGTTGACGGTGGCACCATCGACGGGATGGAGCCGGACGCCTGGATTGAGAAAACCCTCGCCGAGCTGCGCGCCATGGACAATGTCACCCTGCGCGATCGCTGCATGGGGGCAGGCGTTTATGACCACGGCTACGCGCTGGGGTATGAGCGGCTGACCGATCATGCGCCGGGGCAGGGTGGTCCGCGCCACCGTCTGTGGCGGATCCGGGCCAGCCAGATCGTCACGGCAACCGGTGCCATTGAACGTCCCCTGTCCTTTGCCGGGAATGATGTGCCGGGCGTGATGCTGGCAGCCTCCATGCGCGATTATGCGGTGAACTGGGGGGTGACCCCGGGCCAGAAGGTCGTGGTGGCCACCAACAATGACGACGCCTATCGCACGGCAATTGCCCTGCATGGCGCGGGTGTTGAGGTGGTCCGTGTGCTGGATGCCCGCGACAGCGGCGGCGGGGCCCTGATGGAAGAGGTCCGTCAGCTGGGCATCCGCGTTGAATGTGGCCGGGCCATTGCCAAGGTGAAGGGCGGCAAGCGCGTCACATCCGTGGCGATCTGCGCCCAGAACGGCGAAGGCGGGGCGCAGGAGGAGGTCGAGGCCGATGCGGTCGCGATGTCCGGTGGCTGGTCGCCGGTTGTGCACTTGTGGTCCCATTGCGGTGGTAAGCTGGTCTGGGATCAGGCCCATGCGAATTTCCGTCCCGATGCCTCGCGTCCGCCGCTGGGTGCGGATGGCAATGGGTTTGTCATCGCAGCAGGTGCCGCCAATGGCGCGGCCGGTCTGGCGGCAGCGTTGAGCGATGCGCAGGCCGCAGGGGAAGCGGCGGCGAAGGCCGCTGGCCGCAAGGTCAAAGCGGCGGCTGCGCCGGTCGGAGATGCGCCGGTTGAAAAGGCGATGGAGCCGGTGTGGCTGATGCCTGCCAAGGCTGACATCAAGCTGCGCATGAAGACCTGGCTGGACTATCAGAACGACGTCAAAGTGTCGGACGTGCAGCTGGCCGCGCGCGAAGGTTTCGAGAGCGTCGAGCATACCAAGCGTTACACCACGCTGGGCATGGCAACCGATCAAGGGAAGCTGTCGAATATCAACGGCTTGGCGATCCTTGCTGATGCGCTGGGGGCTGAGATTCCGCAGGTGGGCACGACCACGTTCCGTCCGCCGTATCACCCGATTTCGATGGGGTCGATTGGCGGTGAGGCCCGCGGCGAGATCTTCCAGCCGCTGCGCAAGACACCGATGTATGACTGGCACGACAGCAATGGTGCGGATTGGGAACCGGTTGGCCAGTGGCGCCGTCCCTTCGCCTATGTCCGCTCTGGCGAGAGCCTGCATGACGCGGTGAACCGTGAGGTGAAGAACACCCGCGAGAACCTCGGCCTTCTGGATGCCTCGACCCTGGGTAAGCTGGTCGTCAAGGGGCCGGATGCGGGCAAGTTCCTCGACATGATGTACACCAACATGATGTCGACGCTGAAAGTCGGCAAATGCCGCTACGGTCTGATGTGTTCGGAGAACGGGTTCCTGATCGACGATGGTGTGGTTGCGCGCATTGATGAGGACACCTGGCTTTGCCACACCACCACCGGCGGTGCCGAGCGGATCCATGGTCATATGGAAGAATGGCTGCAGACCGAATGGTGGGACTGGAAGGTCTATGTTGCCAATGTCACCGAACAGCTGGCGCAGGTTGCCGTCGTCGGCCCCAATGCCCGCAAGGTGCTGGAAAAGCTGAACGAAAACGCGGGCGGTGGCATGGATCTGTCCAAGGAGGCGCTGCCCTTCATGGAATGGCGTGACGGGGATATCGGCGGCTTCAAGGCGCGAGCCTACCGGATCTCCTTCTCGGGTGAGCTGTCCTATGAGATCGCGGTTGCGGCCTCGGACGGGCAGGCGTTCTGGACCGCATTGATGGAAGCGGGCAAGGAATTCGGGGTGATGCCGTATGGCACCGAATGTCTGCATATCCTGCGGGCCGAGAAGGGCTTCATCATGATTGGTGATGAAACCGACGGAACCGTGATTCCGCAGGATCTGGGCCTGAACTGGGCGCTGTCGAAGAAGAAAGAGGACTTCCTCGGCAAGCGGGCGCATACCCGCAGCCATATGGCCGATCCCGACCGCTGGCAGCTGGTGGGTCTGGAAACAACCGATGGCTCGGTGCTGCCGGATGGCGCCTATGCGGTGGGCAATGGTGTGAATGCCAATGGGCAGAAAAACACCATCGGGCGCGTGACCTCGACCTATTACTCGTCGAACCTGGGCCGTGGCATCGCCATGGGTCTGGTCAAGCATGGTCCCAAACGGATGGGCGAAGTGATCGAATTCCCCGGCACCGACGGGACAATCTACAAGGCCAAGATCGTCGATCAGGTCTTTTACGACAAGGAAGGGGAGAAGCAGAATGTCTGATCCTGTCAGCGCAATGAATGGTGCCAAGTTCTCCGGTCTGGCGCAGATCGAGGACAGCGGGCTGCAGGGGATGATTACCCTGCGCGGCGATCTGGCATCTGACACCCTGAAGGCGGCGGTTAAAGCCGCCACCGGGGCGGATGTTCCAGCCAGCGGTCAGGTGTCACTGACCGATGCGGGCGGTGTCGCGTGGATGTCCCCGGATGAGCTGCTGCTGCTGGTGCCCTACGCCGAGGTTGAGGCGAAGGTTGCCGAGTTGTCAGAGGCGCTGAAAGGCGAGCACGCGCTGGCGGTCAACGTCTCAGATGCGCGCGGTGTGTTCCGCCTGTCCGGTGACGGCGCGCGGGAGGTTCTGGCTAAGATCTGCCCGGTGGATCTGTCGGCTGAAGCCTTCAAACCCGGTCAATTCCGCCGTACCCGCATGGCGCAGGTGGCGGCTGCCTTCTGGTTGGACAATAACGGTGCATTTCACATCGTTTGCTTCCGCTCAGTGGGCGGATATGTCTACAACTTGTTATGCACAGCCGCCCATCCACAATCTAAGGTAGGCGTGTTAACTGGTTAAGGCAATTTAGCCTTGTGGCAAGTTTTACGGCCAGTTACAGTGTCCCTGGATTTCCGGGGGCACTTTTTATTTGGTTTTGTTGGTTGTTTCCCAACTTTGAGTCGCGATTATCCCTAAATCGGAAGTGTCGAGATGCGGTGTGGCGGTGCCATGCTGCCCTGGCTGGTGGGAGGTCGAAATGTCCAAGGTCGTTGACCTGTTGGTTCCAAGAGTGCGGGCACTCGGCCTTGTGGCCGGGGTTGCGCTTGGGGCCGGTCTTGCGACCCCGGCAATGGCGCTGGAGGGCATGTATACCTGCGCGGTCACCTCGCTGTCCGGGCGGGGCTGGATCCCGCCGCAGATCAGTTTGCATTTTCACGATGAATGGACCGCCGAAGTCGTGCATTCGGGCAATGTCAGCGCGCTGTCCGGACGCCCGTTGAAAGCGGGTTTTTTCCGCATCAGTGATGTGTCTTATCGGGTCAGTTGGACGGTGGTCAGTGCCTCTGTCGGCAACGGGGCCGAGGCGGTGAAAACCCATTATCGCGCCGTGTTCAACACCCAGAACAAGAAACTCTCAGTGCAGGTGATCTCCCTTGATAGCGGGGCAAAGCCGCCACGCGGGATTGGCCAATGCGTCCAGGTGACCAGTTAGCTGATGATGTCGCGACTGCGCCGTAACGATAGCCGTTGACAATCTGGGGTGCAACTGTCAGGCGAGTGCCTGATTTTGTATACGTCCAGAAGAGAGCGCAGGCTTTACCAATGAAAACACTGATCAAAACCGTCGCCGTCCTCGGCACCCTGTTTGCTGCAGCGCCTGTTGCAGCGGCGCCGGTGACCTATGATTGCACCATTCAGTCTTATGAGAAACACGGCTGGATCGCGTCGCGCGTTCTTGTTTTTGTAGACCACGACGAAAAAGTCAGTGGCGTGATGGATGGCATTATTGCCACTCGTCAGAAAACCCCGATGATTGTGCCTTATGATCAGCGCTCTAAGCAGCGGTTGAAGTTGAAGTGGACCCTGAAAAACTTGGGTTCGAGCCAAGGATCAACCAAAGTCACATATTCCGCGACCATGGACGAGCCGCGTATGAAGTTGTCGATTTCTGCCCGTGTGCATGGCGCAGATAACCGCCCCTCCGGCAGCGGCCCTTGCAAGCGCAGCGACATCAAGCTGAACTGACGTGAGGGCGCGCCAATGGCGCAGTTAAGCGGATCGTGTGGCAGGGTCTCAGGCAGCGGTGTCTTCCAAAATGCTGCGGATATTTTTTGGTGTTTCCCCGGCTTGGTCTTGACCAAAGGGGACACCAGCCGCATGTATCTGCCTAGAAACGCAACAGATACTACAGGGGGCCCAGATGGCTTTTGAACTTCCCGATCTTCCTTACGCCCATGACGCGCTGGCATCTAAAGGCATGTCCGCCGAAACGCTGGAATATCACCACGACCTGCACCACAAGGCTTATGTCGACAACGGCAACAAGCTGATTGCGGGCACCGAGTGGGACGGCAAGTCCATGGAAGAGATCATCAAGGGCACCTATGACGCGGGTGCGGTCGCCCAGAGCGGTATCTTCAACAACATCTCCCAGCTGTGGAACCACAATCAGTTCTGGGAAATGATGGGCCCGGGCGACAGCAAGATGCCGGGTGAGCTGGAAAAGGCGCTGATCGACAGCTTCGGTTCGGTTGACACGTTCAAGGACGAGTTCTCCGCTGCGGGTGCAGGTCAGTTCGGCTCTGGCTGGGCCTGGCTGGTCAAGGATACTGATGGCGGCCTGAAGGTGACCAAGACCGAAAACGGCGTGAACCCCGTTTGCTTTGGTCAGACGGCACTGCTGGGTTGTGACGTGTGGGAGCATTCCTATTACATCGATTTCCGCAACAAGCGTCCGGCCTATCTGACCAACTTCCTCGACAATCTGGTCAACTGGGAAAACGTTGCATCGCGCATGTGATTGCGGCGTAGCAGCATTAGAATTTGGGCCTCGTCCGCTATCGGACGGGGCCTTTTTTTGTGCCGGGATCGTGGGATCCAGTGGAACAAATCCCCACGCTCAGCGGTTGTATTGGTGAACCCACAACAGATGGAGGACCGACATGGCAGACCGCGTCAGATCAAAAGATGGCCGTCAGGAAACCAAGGAGATCCTTGGCGCTGAAGGCAGTGTTTCGCATGGCGGGCGTACCGGTGGTCGACTGGCCCGGGAGGTCGCGACCGAGGATGAGGAAAAGCGCGCCATGGAACGCCCGGCAGGTGCGACACGGGTGACCAAATCCAACGAGCAGGAGGACCAATAATGGCACAGCTTGACCACGGCACCTTTGTGCTGGTGACCGACAGCGAGAAGGCATTGCTGCTGCAAAACACCACCGATGCGCAGAACCCGCATCTGGAGGTGCGCCGCAAGGAAGAACAGGACAACCCGTCAGACATTGACCAATCCGCCAATCGGCCCGGTCGGATGCATGACGGTGGCCCTGGCCAGCGCTCGGCGCTGGATGATACCGACTGGCATGAATTGGCCAAGGAACGGTTTGCCGATGACATCGCCGATCTGCTTTATGAGCGGGCGCACAAGGGCAAGCTGGGGAGCATCGTGCTGGTGGCCTCGCCGCAGGTTTTGGGCAATCTGCGTGGCAAGCTGCACAAGGAAGTGCAGGATCTGGTCACGGCGGAAATTCCCAAGACGCTGACCAATCACCCGATTGATGAGATTGAGAAGATTGTGCAGCAGGAGCTGGCTGCCTGATCGGTGCCAAGCGAGCGACGAACTATGAATTTAGAAAACGCGGTGCTGTGAGGCGCCGCGTTTTTTGCGTTTCACAGTGGTCCGTGCTGCGCTCATGCAGGGTCTGGGCGTCAGCCGCGCAGGATCGCCAGCGCATCCTCAACAGTGCTGACCCAGGTGAGCGCCTCGGTGGTTTCCGTACCGGCAAAGCCTTCGGCCACCACATGCTCGACCAAGGCCTTCAGCGGATCCCAGTAGCCATCGATATTGAGGATCAGGATCGGCTTTCCGTGCAGCTCCAGCTGGCGCCAGGTTAGCGCTTCGAACAATTCGTCCAGCGATCCTGCGCCGCCGGGCAGGACCACCACCGCATCAGCATTATAAAGCATCACTTTCTTGCGCTCATGCATGGTTTCGGTGACCACATAGGTGTTAAGATCTGTCTTGGCGACCTCGCGGCGAGCCAGATGCTCGGGGATGACGCCGAAAGTGTGCCCGCCTGCGGCCTGCGCCGCACGTGCCACCCGGCCCATCAGACCAACGTCACCGGCGCCGTAGACCAATCGCTGACCCTGCGCCGCTAGCCCGGTGCCGAGCGCGTCGGCGGCCTCGGGATAGGCTGGGCGGATCCCGTCGCGCGATCCACAATACACACAGACGGAATGAATACGCATGGCAGTCACCTTTTTTGTTGTGTTCGGAGGGGAAATAAGTCGTCCTTTGGTCCCTGATAGCGGCATTGAATGGCTGGCTCAAGCAAGCGGGGGGCACATCCCGCAGGATCGACAGCGACGGCGCCCCGGAAAGGGTCTGTCTAGGGTCGGAAGGGAAGGAACAGAATGACGGATGTAACGGGCAAAGGCGGGCTGTCCGCAACCGCCATCGGCGGGGTTGCGGCGGTGGTCGTGGTGCTGGGCGGGGTGATTTTCCTGCAATGGGGCGCCTCGGAGCAGACAGAGGCGCCGCGCAGCGCTGCGGGCACGGGGGACAGCGCGGTTATCTCGCCTTCGGCCAGTTCCGATGGCGCGGGCGCGGTACCTGTCCCGGCCAATGAGGCCCCTGTTGCGCAGACCCCCGCCGTGACTGCGGAGACGGACAGCGCTGACGCCGCTGCGCCCGCTGGCGAGGATATTGCGGAGGACGTGGCCAGCGGTGATGCCTCAGCGCAGGCTGTGACGGATGCGGGAGAAGACGAGGATGCGGCGCTGGCCCTGAATGCGCCGCAGATGGATCTGGCGCGGTTTGAGACCGACGGCAGCGGCATGGTGGCGGGGCGGGCGACGCCCGGCGCGGTCGTATCGCTGTTGCTGGACGGGGTTGTGGTGGAGCGGCTGACGGTGCCCTCCGATGGCAGTTTTGTGCTGTTCACCACCGTTGCCCTGTCGACCCGCCCGCAGGTGATTTCATTGGAGGCGGCGCTGGGGGAGGCGGTTCTGCCTTCGGATGCGCAGTTTATTCTGGCCCCTGTGGCCGAGGTTGAGGTGGCAGAAGCACCGGTTGCTGACGGGCAGGTGGCGGACCAGGCGGCGACAGGCGCGCAAGCAACAGACCTTGCATCGGCGGCGGCTCCGGAAGGTGATTGTCCTACTGTCGGTACGGCTGATGCGGACACCAAACTCTCCGAAGCGCAGGAATCCCGCGGCAGTGACGTTGCAGCGGATGCGACAGATCAGGCCATCGCTCAGACGGATGTGGCGGACAGCGACGCAGAGGAGCCTGCCGTCGTGGCGGCTGCCGGGGACGCGTCTGAGGTGACGCAGGAGGAGACGGTGACAGCCGCCAACGACATACCAGCGGCGGAGACGGAGGCAGTCCCCGCCACGGATGACAACCGCGATGAGGCACAGGACGCAGCGGCTGGTCAGGGTGCGGAGGATGATGCGGCGCGGTCAGATGATATCGCGGCGACAGCGCCGGAGACCGCGACAGAGGCGGCGCCGGAGCAGAGGGCGGTGCTGCGCTCTGATGCCAGCGGTGTGACGCTGGTACAGCCGCCGACGCCAAGCCTGGCCGAGGCACCGGAGACCGTGGCGCTGGATACCATCTCCTACGATGCGGAGGGCGCCGTGGTGCTAAGCGGTCGGGTGCGCTCCGATGCGGTGGTGCGTGCCTATCTGGACAATGCGGCAGTTGCCGATCTGCCGGTAGACGAAGAAGGGCGCTGGTCCGGCGTCCTGCCGGATGTGGCGCCGGGGATTTACGCGCTGCGGCTGGATGCGTTGGACACCGACGGCAAGGTGCTGAGCCGTCTTGAAACCCCGTTCAAACGGGAGGCACCAGAGGTTTTGCAGCCACCGGTTGAGGCGGCCGCCACAGGTACCACAGCACCGGATGCAGCCCCCACCGGAGCGAAACCGCTGGTGCGGTTGGTCACCGTACAGGAGGGCGACACCCTCTGGGCAATTTCGCGGGAGCGGTATGGCGACGGGCTGCTCTATGTGCGGGTGTTTGATGCCAACCGACAGGCTATCCGGGACCCGGATCTGATTTACCCCGGTCAGGTGTTCTCCGTCCCGGTGCAGTAAGACCATAGCCTGATCCCGCCAGGGGGCTGCATACCGTGCCGCCCCTCAGCCAGAAGATGGGCCATGATATAGGGGCTGCGCTGGTCAAAGTGCCATGCGGTCCCTATGTCAAAGGTCTTGCAGTAAGGACATGTGATGACAGACAGCGATATGACAACCGCGCAGGAGGAGCGCCGCTCCGGTCTGCGCACGTTGCGCCGTGTTTTCCCCTACCTTTGGCCCGAGGGGCAGGCCTGGGTCAAATACCGGGTTGTGGCAGCGCTGGCGGTGCTGATTTTGGCAAAGCTAGTCGCGGTTTACACGCCGATGCTCTACAAAGGCGCGGTGGACAGTCTGGCGGGCGAGGGCGTGCCGCCGCTGGCCCTGGGGGCGGTTGGCCTGACCGTGGCCTATGGGATGGCGCGGATCCTCACCACCGGGTTTCAGCAGCTGCGCGATGCGGTGTTTGCCCCGGTTGGCCAGCGCGCCCTGCGGCGTCTGGCGCTGGAGACCTTCCGCCATATTCACCGCCTGTCGATGCGCTATCACATCACCCGCAAGACTGGCGGGTTGAGCCGGATTATCGAACGCGGTGTGAAAGGCGTGGAATTCCTGCTGCGCTTCCTGCTGTTTTCCATCGGACCGCTGGTGCTGGAATTGGCACTGGTTGCCATCATCCTCGCCGTTATGTTTGACATCTGGTATCTCGTCGTGGTGGCGGTGACGGTCGGGCTCTATGTCTGGTTCACCTTCGCGGTGACCGAATGGCGGGTGAAGCTTCGCCGGGAGATGAACAAGCAGGACACCGATGCCAACCAGAAGGCCATCGACAGCCTGCTGAACTACGAGACGGTCAAATATTTCGGCGCCGAGGATCGCGAGACCGAGCGTTATGATGTCGCCATGCGGGCCTATGCCAAAGCAGCTCTGAAGACGGCCTACTCGTTGGCATTTCTGAACTTTGGCCAGAGCCTGGTGATCACCGGCGGTCTGGTTGCGGTGATGGTGATGGCGGCAATCGGCGTGCAGCAGGGCAATCTGACGGTGGGCGATTTTGTCATGGTGAACGCTTATATGATCCAGATCACCGTGCCGCTGAACTTCCTTGGGACCGTGTACCGCGAAATCCGGCAGAGCCTGGTGGATATGGGCGAGATGTTCGATCTGATCGAACAGGATCCGGATGTGAAGGATCGCGACAACGCCGATGTCTTGCAGGTCAAGGGCGGGGCGATTGCGCTGGAGAACGTAGAGTTCGGCTATGACAGCGACCGCCAGATCCTGAAGGGCGTCAGCTTTGACGTGGCGGCAGGGCAGACGGTGGCCATCGTCGGGTCCACCGGATCGGGCAAATCCACCATTGGGCGGCTGTTGTTCCGGTTTTATGACGTGACGCGCGGCGCGCTGCGCATCGACGGGCAGGACGTGCGCGAGGTCACGCAAAAGAGCCTGCACGCCGCGATTGGCGTGGTGCCACAGGATACTGTGCTGTTCAATGACACCATCCGCTACAACATCGCCTATGGCCGCGCTGGGGCCACTCAGGAGGAGGTCGAACAGGCCGCACGCGATGCGCAGATCCACGACTTCATCATGCGGCTACCCGAGGGCTATGAGACGCAGGTCGGCGAGCGCGGGCTGAAGCTGTCGGGCGGTGAGAAGCAGCGGGTGGGCATCGCGCGGACGCTGCTGAAGAACCCGCCGATCCTGCTGCTGGATGAGGCGACATCGGCGCTGGACAGCGATACCGAGCAGGAGATCAAGGAGGCGCTGTCACGGGCCGGGCAGGGACGCACGGTGATCACCATCGCGCACCGGCTGAGCACGGTGGCGGAGGCGGACCAGATCATTGTGCTGGAACAGGGCGAGATCGCCGAACAGGGCACCCATGAGGATCTGTTGGCCAAGGACGGGCGCTACGCGCATCTGTGGCAGCGCCAGCAGTCGGATCAGGACGCGGCGTAGCCGTTGCCTTCTGGATATCGGCAATTTCGGGGTCTGTGTCTGCGCGTCTAACCGCTGACGTAGACCCCGTCCTTTGGTTTGTAGAAAATCTTCTGATTGTGTAGCCGCCCCAGGAGATCATGGATCTGGCGCAGGCTGTCCTCGCGGCTGTGACCGGCGATGCCCTGCGCCTGCTGGTTGGCATCGGCCAGGCTGTCGCGGGTGCGTTGCAGCGCGGCCTCGATCAGGTCGACATCGGCGATGGTCAATTCAAACATATCGTTGAAATCGGGCATGGGCTGGGTCGCTTTCTGCTGGGGGGCTCTGGCGGTGGTGATCTGCCTGCTGAAACGAACAACGCCCCGCGAGGGCGGGGCGTTGTCAGGTTATTCAGCGGCGCGAAGCGGTGTTGACGGCGGTGTTTCGCGGTCGTCGCGCGTGGTGGTCTTGGCCGGGGGGCTGTCCGGGCCGCCCGGGTTCGGTTCAGCCTCCCACAGGATTTCCGTGGTGGGCAGGGTGCGGGCCTTGGTGGCCAGCCGCATATCCCGGGCAATCCGGCTGGACCGGCCACGGGTGAGCCGGGCCAGCAAGCGGCCAAGCGCGCCAACGTAGATCCAGAGCCAGACCCGGATCGCCAGCAGTGACGGCGTGACCAGCAGCGTCAGGACCGTAGCGATGCCAAGACCGAAGACCACTGCCGTTGCCAGCTGTTTCCACCATAGCGAGGTCGGGCTGTCGATCGAGTAGCCGCCATTGATGAAGTCGAGGCTGAGGCCGAACATCATCGGCGCAAGGCCTGCCATCGTGGTGATGGTGGTCAGGAGAACCGGGCGAATGCGGGCCTCGGCGGTGCGAATGATCGCCTCGATCCGCGGCATCTTCTGGGCGTATTCCTGATAGGTGTCGATCAGAACGATATTGTTGTTCACCACGATCCCCGCCAGCGCGACGATACCGGTGCCGGTCATGATGATCGAGAACGGCTGCTGCATCACCATCATGCCGATCAGCACGCCGGTGGTGGAGAGCACCACCGCCAGAAGCACCAGCACCGAGTTGTAGAAGCTGTTGAACTGGGCCAGCAGGATCACGAACATCAGCGCCAAGGCACCGGCAAAGGCTTTCATCAGGAAGGCACCGGATTCGGCCTGTTCTTCCTGATCACCGGTCCATTCCCAGGTAATGTCCTTGGGCAGCGGATCAGTTTCCAGCCATTCCGTCAGGGCGGCGATACGTTCATTGGCATTGAGGGCCACAACGCGGGCGTCATCGTCCAGCGCGGTCTGCACCGCCTCAAGACTGTCGGCGCTGGCGAGGCTGCGCAGCTTCAGCGGTGTCCCGCTTGGTCCGGTCAGGTCGCTGGCGCTGGTGTCGCTGCCCTCGGCGAAGGATTTGACATAGGCCAGCGTTTCTTCTGCACCGCTGTCCCCGCCGGTGATGACCACCTTGGAAAGGCCGGGTTCGATATCCGCCTTCACGTCATAGTATCGCTGCTGTTGGACACGGTTGATCTGTTCCAGTTTCGGCACCGGCTGGCGGGAGATGAAGTTTGACAGCGGCACCAGACCATCCTCGGTGCGCAGTTTCATCACATCAAGGGTGGAGAGCACGCGGTCCTCTTCTGGCAGGCGGACGCGGATTTCGATCTCCTCATCCGAGCTGTCGACGCGCATGGTATCCAGAAGGATCCCGCGGGTGACCAGCTGCACCATGGCGCCAACGGTGGCGACATCGGCGCCGTAGCGGCTAGGCCTTTTCGACGTCGACGTCGATCTGCCAGTCAATGCCGGGCAGGGGCAGGCTGTCCTCGATCAGATCCAGACCGGGGGTTTCATCAAACCGGGCGCGGGCGGTCTGCGTGGCGGCGGTCAGCGTGTCCCAGCTGTCGCCCTTCAGGCGCAGATGGATCGGCTTGCCAGAGGCAGGCCCCTGCGCCAATGCGCGGATTTCAGCCTCGAAACCGGGCAGTTTTGCCAGCTCGGTATTGATCTCCTCAATCACGGTGTCGCCGTCGAAATCGGTCGCTGTGACCTCACGGGTGAACCAGCCGTTGAACCAGGTTTCAGTCTGGGTCGGGCGATCCTCCCAAGGGATGATCTCGAATTGTACCTGACCCACGGTGTCGGGCGGTGTCTGCGCGCCGGAGGCATCGGTGTTCAACCCGCCTTCACCTGCAAAGGAGAAGACATTAACCACCGCCGGATGCGACAGGATGACCTGTTCGGTCTGGCGCACCATCTCGTCCTCTTCCATCAGCGAGGTATTGCCGCGCGCCCGGACATAGGCGGTGGCCTGTTCCGGTTCAGATTCGACAAAGAACTCAACGCCGTAGTTGTTGGTCGAGAACAGCGTGAAAACGGTCATGATGGAGAAGGCAACAGCCCCGATCGCAACAAGGGGCATCACCGGATTGCCGACGATGAACTTAATGAAATGGCCAAAGGGCGTGTGTTTGTAGCTGGCGTTGACCGATTTTTCCGACCTTTGCAGACTGGTAGCGCCCAGCGTTACAGAGGCGCCGAAGGAGGCCAGCACAAAGACCAACGCGCCAAAGATCAGCGCGGCCACATCCGGCACATCCGCAGGCAGCAGGTAGCTGCCGTTCAGCATCTGCATCGCGCCTGCAAACATGCCCCAGAGCATTACGGGCACCAGCGCCGCGCGCAGCCACCAGGGCGCAACGGCGCGCAACCCATCGGAGAGGTTCTCGAACAGGCGGCTCATCCGGCCGGTGACGCCGCCCATGACGGGCAGGTAGATCAGGGCCACCACCAGCGACGCCGACAGAACGAAGATCAGCGTGACCGGCAGCATGCCCATGAATTCACCGGGAACGCCGGGCCAGAACAGCATCGGCAGGAACGCACAGAGCGTGGTCGCGGTGGAGGAGACCACCGGCCAGAACATGCGCTGCGCCGCCTCGACATAGGCGTGCATCGGACCCGTGCCTTCCTTGATGCGTTTGTCGGCGTATTCCACTACCACGATGGCGCCATCCACCAGCATGCCCACTGCAAGGATCAGACCAAACATCACGATGTTGGAGATGCTGATCCCCATCACAGCAAGCAGCGCAAAGCACAGCAGGAAGGAGGTCGGGATCGCAAAGCCGACCAGCAGGGCCGCCCGGCTGCCAAGCGCTGACAGCACCACAATCATCACCAGTGCGACGGCGGTCAGAACCGAGCCTTCCAGCTGACCGACCATGGAGGCCACGACGCGGCTTTGGTCATTTGAGGTGCCGACGGAGACGGCTGCTGTCAATTCCGGCGGCCATTTGGTTTTTGCGTCAGCCAGCGTTTCCTTCACCAGATCAACGGTGTCGATCAGGTTGTAGCCTTTCCGCTTCACCACCTGCAGGGCAACGGTGTCCTTACCGTTGAACCGGGCGGTGCCGCGACGGTCCTCGAAGGTGAAGTTGATGGTTGCCAGTTCGCCAAGCGTGACCACGCGGTCGCCATTGGTCTTGATCGGCAGTTCATAGATATCGCGCACGTCGTCAAAGGAGGAGGGGATCTTCACCGAGAAGGTGCCCTGATTGCTCTCGACTTCGCCCGCTGCGATCAGCTGGTTGTTGTTCTGCACAACGGTGATCAGCTCAAGCGCCGTGACGTTGTAAGCCTCCAGCCGCAGGGGGTCGATCAGCACCTCGACCATCTCGTCGCGGTTGCCGGCGATCCCGGCCTCAAGCACCGGTTCCAAGGCCTCAAGATCGTCCTGCAAATCCTTGGCGATCCGCGCCATTGTGCGTTCCGGCACAGCGCCGGTCAGGTTGACAATGACGATGGGGAATTCAGAGAAGTTGATCTCGTTGATCGAATATTTCTCTGCCCCCTCGGGGAAATCCGCCTCGGCGGCATCCATCGCATCGCGGACGTCGGCCATGATGGCGGTCTTGTCCCAGCCAAAGTCAAACTCCAGCGCCACGCCGCCATAGCCTTCGGCGGCGGTGGAGGACATTTTGTCGAGCCCGTCCAGATCGGCCAGCTCGGTCTCCATCACCTTGACCAGCAGCGTTTCGGCATCCTCGGCAGAGATGCCGGGGAAGGGGACGGAGATGAACAGGGCCGGGATTTCGATGTCCGGCTCACCCTCTTTCGGGAGGCTGGCATAGGCAAAGCCGCCGACCAGCAGCGAAATGGCAATGAATGCCAGGATCATACGGGCCCGTTCTGCGGCCCAGCTGACGATACCGGTCATTGGGATACCTCTTTATAGGTGGGCGCAACAGAAACGCCCGCAACAACAAAATCCTGTCCCACAACAATCACATCGGCCTGTTCCGGCAGGCCGCCGACCCAGACGCCGCTGGCTTCGTCGCGCAGCAGCTGGATGGGGTAGAACCCGACGGTCATGTCGTCTTTTACCACACGTACGCCCAATTGGCCGTCATTATTCAGGGTCAGCGCCGACTGCGGCAGGTAATGCGCCTTGGCGCCCTCGGCTGAGATCACGATATCGGCGGTCTGGCCGTCGCGGATCGCAAGATCGGGATTGGGCACGGTGATTTCCACCTCGAAGGTACGCGTGGTCGGGTCGGCGGAGCGGCTGATAAAGGTCACTTTGCCCTCAACATTGCGACCATTGGCCAGTTCTGCCCGCGCGCCCGCTCCGATGGTGACGCGGTTCACCTCGGTTTCGGGCACATAGCCAACCAGCTTGATGGTCTCCAGCTGGATCACGGTCGCACAAAGGCTGCCGGGCTGCATCAGGCTGCCCAGCTCGGCGGTGTCGCTTTCCAACAGCCCGTCGAAGGGGGCCAGAATATCCAGACGTGCCAGTTCCTTCTCGGCGGCGGCGACCTGGGCAGAGGCGGCCTCAATCCCCGCGCTGGTGGTTTCCAGACCGGTTTCCGCAGTGGCCACGCCAGCCACGGCCGAGCGTTCCGCCGCCTGCGAGGAGGCAAGACGGGTTTCAGAGGCAAAGCCACCTTCGGAGAGTTTGGCGGCTGCTGTCAGGTTGATCTGCGCTTCCTTGAGGCGGGCGCGGGCCTCATCCAGGCGGGCCTGCGCCTCGGGAACGCGAATTTTCGCCTCGCTCAGCCGGGCCTTGGCCTCCAACAGGGTGGAGGGGCGGGTGCCGGGATCCAGCTTGCACAGAAGATCGCCCGCCTTCACCTGCGCGCCCTTGCGCAGCGGTTCTGACAACACGGTGGAGGTGGTTTCGGAGCGGACTTCGACCTGGCGGATGGCCTGTGTCTGCCCGCGCAGCACGACCGCGCTGTCGATGCCACGGGCGGTGCTGCGCAGGGCGACCACGCCGACGCCTGAATTGCCGGTCTTGTCAGCGCTGGCGGCCTGCGGGGCCGCAGTTGCTGGCGCTGCGGCGGGTGTTTCGGTCGGATCGGAGGCATCAGCGGATGCGGTCTCATCGCTGAGCTGCTCGCCACGGGCAAAGGCCAAAAGCGCATCCCGCTCAATCACGGCATAATACAGGCCTGCCGTCACAACAGCAGCAGTCATCAGGGGAATTACACGCATCTTGGGCCTTCCTAATTCATAGTCATCCCGTTCGGGACATATAGAGCCACTCAACAATCATACCATTAATGGGCATATTCGGGCGAACTGGCGCTAAGTGATATGGGCGATATAAGTATTGTCCATACTAAACTCTGTAGTTCAGTTCACATTTTTTGCCTTTTTGGAGCAGTTTGTGGCCACGCCGGGGTGTCAGGGCCACTTGGCTTGGCATCGGTTGCACTGTAAGAGAAGCAGAACACAGGAAACTTTCCGGCGACTGCGGGGGCGGTTGCGGGATCTGCCAGGGACATTTTCATGAGCGACACCGACAGCTTTATCGATGAGGTGACAGAAGAGGTCCGCCGCGATCGCCTGTTCAAGATGCTCAAACGTTATGGCTGGATTGGCGGCGTTGCGGTGGTGCTGATCGTGGGTGGGGCGGCGGTTCGCGAATATAACCGCGCCCAGACCGAAGCGGCATCGCAGGCGCTCGGTGATCAGATGATTGCGGCGCTGGACAGCGATGACAGTGCGGCACGGGCGACTGCCCTGGATGCAATCACCGCTGAGACCGCCGGTGGCGATACCGTTCTTAAGCTGTTGCAGGCGGGTGCCTTGGCCGATGCCGGAGACCGTGCGGCGGCTGTTGAGCGGCTGAATGCGGTTGCGCGCAATGGTGAGATGCCGTTGATCTATCGTCATATCGCAACGTTCAAGGCGCTTGGTCTGCAGCAGGAGAGCCTGCCAGCGGCAGATCGCCGGATCCAGTTCGAGGCGCTGGCCCAACCCGGCGCGCCGCTGGCGCTGCTGGCACAGGAACAGCTGGCACTGATTGATATCGAAGAGAACAACACTGACGCCGCCATTTCGCGGTTGCAGGAGATTATTGCCTCCGCCGGTGTCACCTCGGACTTGAAAGACCGTGCTTCGCAAGTGATTGTGGCGCTTGGGGGAGCGCTGGAGCCGGTGGCGGCGACAGAAGGCTAAGATCAATTCGGCGCCGATGGGCGCCACGATAACGTGCAGTACAAAGTGCAGTAATGGGGCAGGGCAATGACGGCAGTAACAAGCTTTTGGAGCGCGAGGGGCATTCTGACGGGGACCGCATTGGCGTTGATCCTGTCCGCCTGCGCCGAGCCTGAGGTCATCCTGCGCGGCGAGCGTCTGGATCTGCGCGACGACAGCGTCACGGTTGTCAGCAATGAGACCCGCGCCATTGCGCTGCCTGCAACGCGCAACAATGCCAGCTGGCCACAGGGGCCGGGCGTTGAGGGGCTGCGCCCTGTACATCCGGCGCTGGCTGCTGCGCCGCGCGCAATCTGGGCCACCTCGATCGGCGACGGTGACAGCCGCCGCCAGCGCATCACCGCGACACCGGTTGTGGGCGATGGGCGTATCTACACGCTGGACAGCGGCGCCAAGGTTTCGGCCGTCAGCCCAGCCGGGGCGTTGCAGTGGCAAAGCGAACTGTTGCCTGCGTCTGACAGCTCAGGGCAGGCCACTGGCGGCGGTTTGGCCTATGACAGTGGCGTGCTTTATGTCTCGTCCGGCTATGGCGTGCTGACCGCGCTGGATGCCGCCAGCGGAGCAACCATTTGGCGGCAGGAGCTGGAGGCCACCGGCTCCGGTCAGCCCACGGTGCGCGACGGTCTGGTCTATCTGGTGGCCGGAGATGATACCGGCTGGGCGGTCCACGCCAAGGATGGCCGCATTGCCTGGCAGGTTCAGGCTACCCCCAGCCCGTCGAATATTCTGGGCGCACCGGCGCCTGCGGTCACTTCTGATCTGGCGATCTTCGCCTTTGGCTCGGGCGATCTGACCGCGACCTTCCGCAAGGGCGGCCTGCGGCGCTGGAACGCCTCCGTGGCGGGTAAGCGGATTGGCCGGACCATTTCCCGGATCAGCGATGTCACCGGCGCACCTGTCGTGTCTGGCAACCGGATGTATGTGGGCAACCAGTCCGGTCGAACAGCGGCCTTTGACCTTGGCAGCGGTGATAGGCTGTGGACCGCGCCCCATGGGGCGGTGGATCCGGTCTGGGCGGTTGCGGGCAATGTGTTCCTGATCAGCGACCTTGGCCAATTGGTGCGGCTGGATGCGGACAGTGGCGCCGCTGTCTGGGCGACGGATCTGCCCGGATACCTCAAGGATAAGCCCCGCAAGCGCGGCGCAGTGGTGGCCCATCACGGGCCGGTTCTGGCCGGTGGTCAGGTGGTGGTGGCCTCCAACGACGGGCTGTTGCGCTTCTTCAGCCCAGAAAGCGGCGCGCTACTGCGCAGCGTGACGGTGCCCGGCGGCGCCAGCACCGCGCCTGTTGTGGCGAATGGCACGCTTTATGTTGTGTCCACCAAGGGTGAATTGCACGCTTTCCGATAGCGCTTTGATGCGGTAGGAGAGATTTACGCAGCGATGTGCTCTGGCAGGGCGCGCGCAGATGCGCTATGGGGCGCGTCTGAATCGCAGAAAGTTGGTCTGATGTCTTTTACCCTCGCTATTGTGGGCCGCCCGAATGTGGGCAAATCCACATTGTTCAATCGTCTCGTCGGCAAGCGGCTGGCGCTGGTGGATGACCAGCCCGGCGTCACGCGCGATCTGCGCGAAGGGGAAGCGCGTCTTGGCGATCTGCGCTTTACCGTGGTGGACACTGCCGGTCTGGAAGATGCCACCGACAACTCGCTGGAAGGGCGGATGCGCCGTCTGACCGAGCGGGCGGTTGATATGGCTGATATCTGTCTGTTCATGGTGGATGCCCGCGTTGGCGTGACCCCGGTGGACCAGATGTTTGCAGAGATCCTGCGCAAGAAATCCGCCCATGTGATTCTGGCCGCCAACAAAGCCGAGGGCAACGCCGCCGATGCCGGTGTGCTGGATGCCTGGGGCCTGGGTCTGGGGGAGCCGATCCGCCTGTCCGGTGAGCATGGCGAAGGTCTGAATGATCTTTATTCGCAGCTGATGCCGCTGGCGGATGAGTTTGAAAAACGCGCCGAGGATGACAGCCCCGAGATCGACGTCGTTCTGGACGAAGACGCCGACGAAGACGACCTGTCGGTGCCGATGCCGACCCGCAATAAACCGTTGCAGGTGGCTGTTGTCGGACGTCCCAATGCGGGCAAATCCACCCTGATCAACAAGATCCTGGGCGAGGACCGCCTGCTGACCGGGCCTGAGGCCGGGATCACCCGCGATGCGATTTCGCTTCAGATCGACTGGCAAGATGTGCCGATGCGCATCTTCGATACTGCTCGGCATGCGCAAGAAGGCCAAGGTGCAGGAAAAGCTGGAGAAGCTCTCCGTCTCCGACGGTCTGCGGGCGGTGAAATTTGCCGAAGTGGTGGTGGTCCTGCTGGATGCGGCGATCCCGTTTGAACAGCAGGATCTGCGGATTGCCGATCTGGCCGAGCGGGAAGGCCGCGCGGTGGTGGTCGCGGTCAACAAATGGGACATTGAGGATGAGAAGCAGGAAAAGCTGCGCAACCTCAAGGAAGCCTTTGATCGGTTGCTGCCGCAGCTGCGCGGCGCGCCGCTGATCACGGTTTCGGCGAAGACCGGCAAGGGGCTGGATCGTCTGCACGCAGCGATCATGCGCGCCTATGACGTCTGGAACCGCCGGGTGCCCACCGCGGCGCTGAACCGCTGGCTGACGGGGATGTTGGAACAGCACCCGCCGCCCGCGCCGCAGGGCAAGCGGATCAAGCTGCGCTATATGACTCAGGCCAAGACCCGCCCGCCGGGCTTTGTGGTGATGTGTTCACATCCCGACAAAATGCCCGAGAGCTACAATCGCTATCTGGTCAACGGGTTGCGGCAGGACTTTGATATGCCCGGCTCGCCGATCCGTCTGACGCTGCGTTCGCAGTCGGAAAAGAACCCCTACAAGGGCAAGAAAAAGGCGCCGCCGTCGAAGCTGCGCAAACATCTGGAAGGCCGCCGCAACTAAGCGCGCAGGTGCCCGTTCCAAGAATGATAGGAGGCAGCTTTCCATGTCGGAGGCTGCCTTTTTTCATGGCAAGCGCGGGTTTGTGCCTGCGTTGACGGCGTAGAATTTGACCGCAAGCCATTGGGCTTGCTAGGCTTCACTGTAATTTATTGAAATGCCGGTGTGCTGTTGCCAAGTTTGTTGGGCGCAGTATGGCCATGGCCGGGATATTAACAGTGGCGTCGGGTCGCCGCGCGCTTGGTACGTATCACCGAAGGGCGGCGTCATCGTGACGTCACACTGCGTCTCTAGGGAACTCCCATGGATTTGAGAGAATACACGCGGACATATTGTGACAAGGACAACCGGCTGGCTGCGCTCAGCTATTTCGGGACATTTGCAGTCTACTTCCTGTCACTGACGGTTGCGATCCGCTTTGCTGATATCTGGTATTTTCTGGTCCCTGCGGGGGTGGTTTTTGCCTTTGCAGCGGTGCGGCTTTACGTGCTGCAACATGATACCGGGCATCAGTCGCTGTTTGAAACGCGCCTCCAGAATGAGCTTGCCGGTCATGTGTTGTCGCCCTTTACCTTTGCGCCGTTTGAGGTGATGAAGCAGAACCACAATGAGCATCACGCCTATGTCGGCAATCTGGAGCACCGCGAATCCGGCGAGATCCACACCATGACCCTGCGCGAATGGCAGGCGGCAGGCTGGCAACAGCGGCTGGTCTATCGGCTGTATCGCAATCCGCTGGTGCTGGTGCCGTTTGGGGCGGCGTTCACCTATTTCATCCGCTACCGCTGGCCAAAGAACACGCTGCGCTTTGGCGTGCTGGGGGTGATCCTGCATAATGCGGTGATCGTGCTGTTGCTTGCGCTGCTCTATGCCATTGCGGGGGCAACAGGCGTGCTGGTCTGGCTTGGATTTTCCTTTTTGGGCGGCATGATCGGCGTCTTTCTGGTCTATCTGCAGCATAATTTTGAGGACACCTATTGGGATCGCCGACCTGACCTCAACCCACAGGTTGCAGCGCTTCAGGGATCATCCTGTCTAGATTTTGGCTGGTTTTTTGATTTTATAGTCGCCAATATCACGCTTCATGACATTCATCATTTCAACGCCCGCATTCCCAGCTACCGGCTGCGCCGCTGCCACCACAACCTGCCGCCGGAGATTGCACCGCGCCGGATCAAGTTCGCTGAGGCGGTCCGCGCCATGGGGCTAAAGCTTTGGGACGAAGATCAACAGCGGCTGGTGCCATTCCCGCCGGGCAACGCGCAGGGGTCTCTGGCCACGGCAGCAGGCCAAACCAACACGCAGGAGCCTTCATGACATCCATCGCCAAACTTCCCGGTGTCGGCCCCGCGCTGGCACGGGTTCTGACCGACCATGGCTACGCCACGATTGAGGCGGTAGCAGGAAAATCGCCGCAGGAGCTGAGCAAGATCCCACGGATCGGCAAGCTGCGCGCGGCGAGATTGTCCGCAGAAGCAAAGAAAGCCCACGGGGAAACCAGCCCAGAGCAAGGAAAACCTGCCCGCCGTGCCAATGGGGATGCTCCAGCGATGCCGAATGGTGCAGCGCAGGGGAAACCCGTTGACCGCGCCGAGGCTGATAAACTCAGTTCCGCGCTGGCCGCTGCTGAGGCCGCCCGTCGTGCGGCAGAGGCCAAGGCCGAAAAAGCTGTGCTGAAAGCGAAGAAATCCGCGAGAAAGGCGGCTGCCCTTGCCGAGGAATTTGCCGCCGCAAAGGTGAAAGCCAAGGCGAAGGCCAAGCGGGTGAAGGCCAAGGCCAAACGCGCGATTGAAAAGGAAAAGGCCAAGGCGAAGGCCATCCTTGAGGCCAAGCATAACCCGAAGAAAGAGGCACCTAAGAAGGACAGCGGCAAGAAAGACCCATCCAAGAAGGAGCCGACTAAGAAGGTCTCCGCCAAAAAGGATGGAACAAAGAAGCCGATGGCCAAGAAGCAGGGGGAGCCGAGCGTTCCTGCGAAGGGTAAGAAAAAGAAATAGCGCCGCCGGGACGCAATAAGGAGAACAAAGAAAAACCGACTCTGTAAGGCGCCGGTTTTTTTTGCTTTTTATTAAGGGGTTGCGTGTGGTTCTTAAACTAGCGTGCCCTCTGCCGTCAGAGTCAAACGTCCGCCCAGATAGGGGGCCAGAACCTCTGGCAGTTTGACGGAACCGTCTTCCTGCTGGCCGTTTTCCAGCACCGCAATCAGGCAGCGCCCAACGGCCAGACCGGAACCGTTCAGCGTGTGCAGATATTCCGGCTTGCCGCCGTCGGCCGGTTTGAACCGAGCATTCATACGACGGGCCTGGAAATCACCGGTGGTGGAGACCGAGGAAATCTCGCGGTAGGTGTTCTGACCGGGCACCCAGGCCTCGATGTCGAAGGTGCGGCGCGCGCCGAACCCCATGTCCCCGGTGCAAAGCACTACGGTGCGATAGGGGATGCCCAGTTTTTCCAGCAACCCCTCAGCGCAGCGCAGCATGCGCTTTTGCTCATCGTCGGACTGGCTGGGGTGCACAACCGAGACCATCTCGACCTTCTCAAACTGGTGCTGGCGCAGCATGCCGGAGGTGTCTTTGCCCGCGCTGCCCGCCTCGGAGCGGAAGCACAGCGTATGCGCGGTCATGCGGATCGGCAGGGCGGCCTCGTCCAGCGTGTCGCCCGCGACGGAATAGGTCAGCGGCACCTCGGAGGTGGGCACCAGCCACCAGCCATTGGTGGTCTGATAGCTGTCATCGCCAAATTTCGGCAGCTTATCGGTGCCATACATCGCCTCGTCACGCACCAGCACCGGTGAGTTCACCTCGGTGAGGCCGTTTTCCTCCACATGGGTGTCGACCATGAACTGCGCCAGCGCGCGGTGGATGCGGGCCACGGAGCCCTTCAGCAGCACAAAGCGCGCGCCGGAGATCTTCGCCGCGGTTTCGAAATCCATCGCCGCCGCGACGCCCTTGATTTCAAAATGCTCTTTCGGGTCAAAGGCGAAATTGGGGAGCGCGCCCCATTTGCTGACCTCGACATTGTCGTCCTCATCGGCGCCCGCTGGCACGTCCGCGGCCGGTAGGTTGGGGATGCGCGCCAGCACGTCGGTCAGCTTGGCGTCCAGTTCCTTGGCCTCGGTCTGCAGGGCGGCGACTTCGGCTTTCTTGCCTAGCCACCTCGGCGCGCAGACGTTCGAATTCGGCGTCGTCCCCCTTGGCCTTGGCCGCGCCAATAGCCTTGGCCGCCTTGTTCTGCTCGGCCTGCGCGGTTTCAGCCGCCTGGATTTTGGCCCGGCGGGATTCATCCAGCGCCAGGATGTCAGAAGACATCGCCGCATCCCCACGCCGCGCCAAAGCGGCGTCAAAAGCGGCAGGGTTCTCGCGGATCGCGCGGATGTCATGCATGGGAGGTGCTCCTAAAGCGTTGAATCAGTGCCGCCAGCATATGCCGGATGGGGGCGGGAAGGGGAAGGGGGCGCTCACGTTTGCTGCCGGGGTGTTGTGGGATGGCACGTTAGTGGGTGGTGGGAGGCGTGTTGTTGTCGGGGTCGTTTAGCCATTTGAAGAACTCTTCGTCGAATTCGTCATCCGAGAGTGTTTTTTTGATCCAGTGGTCGGGTGCTGAGGTCGGCCAGTTGCTGACCGTTCCATCCGCGAGCAAATTGCTGAAGCAGCCATTGTTGCGCGCGTTTTTTGATAAATCGAGTCGCCGAAGTGCGCATTTGCAAAGTGTATTTGCGATTGAGGGTTGGTACCCATCTCTATCACTAGTTAGGGCGTCGAACTGTAGCCTCGATCGAAATATCATCCCTCTAATTTTTGAGCTTCGAACCACTCTTAATGCGTCGGGGATTGGCACTCCATTGACCTTCAACTCGCAGTTCTCGATCGTCGGCCCCCAATGGCCATAGTCGCTGGGCGTTAGAAAGCACTGGATCTGCTCCGGCTCGAAATTCGTGAAGCGCAGCTCAGCTCGCTCAATTTTTGCGTTCTCGAAACTACACTCAGCCATCGCGAGCTTTGAGAGGCGGCTTCTTCGAAAATCCGTTTCGACAAAGCTCGCATTGGAAAAACTGGCCTGCTCTAACGCACTATCTGACAGATCAGCTCGGTTCCAGTTGCCGGTAATTTGAGCGCCTTGTAAGTTGCATCCGTTTAAACGCAATTTGAAGTTTGCGAAGGCTTCTTGTGTTCGGATATTCGTCTCCGATCGTCGTCCCAGTGCATCGAGGGCCGTCTGAATGTCAATTCGCAAGGAAGGGCATTGGCCTGAGCTTTCGTCGCCATGGTGAGCTGAGTTTTCTGCGTCTCTGTTGTAAAAAGAGAGTTTAGCCGCTCCAGTTACCGGAGAGTTCAAGCGAATGTAGGTGCACAGCAGCCCCATAACCTGAATGTGGAAATCGGGGCTTTCGCGCGCGATGCGTTCGAGGGCAAAGATTGAGCCAATCCTCACTTCTAGGTTGGGCTCGGAGGTTTCGACAAACACCGGTTTGGAATAATCGCTGCTACCCTTGGTGTCTTTCTCGTAGGTGGGGTTGCCATCTTGGTCATGGCGCTGGCGCTTCACCGTCTTTTCCGTCCCCAAGCCCTCAACGGCCTTGTTGATCCTGTCCGTGATCTGGCCTTGAACGGTTGTTTCGTTCGCATCCCGCGTGAGCTTCACTTTGATAAGGGTCATTGGGAATGCAATGACCGCGCCGGTGGTTGCCGTGATGGCCGTGAGACGAACAAGGGCAAAACGTCCGTCGTGGGTCTTGTCGCCCTCAGTGGACCGCCAGAACACGCCTTGGACAATCTCCCAAATCACCGACAACAAGCCAAAAATTAGGAATCCGAACACAATAGTCCAGAGCGCAGCGCCGATGAGTAAGACAGGGGCCCATACCGCATTCAGTCCCAGTTTGGACTGCAGAAATGCGATTGGTTTGGCTTCGTTTGACGACAAAACAATAAGCGGGAAGGCGACAAATACGGCGAGGCCAAACAGGGCAAGAACCGGCAAGAGGCCGGGGTCTGAGATGCTGATCATGACTGCAATCTGGTTCTGAAAATCAATACCCGCACCCTCTCATCGCCCCTGCATCGGGTCAACTGCGTTTGCGGTATCGGTTCTGGCCGCCTTAGCCTTGCAAGTGGCCCTTTCTGCGCATAGGTTCCCCTGCAAAATTAAGGGCGTCTCAAGCGCCTGTCACACAGAAGGAATATCCCATGGAAGGTGGCGCACTCGCCCAATTTCTCCCGCTCATTCTGATTTTTGGTATCATGTACTTCCTGCTGATCCGTCCGCAGCAGAAAAAGCTGAAGACGCATCAGTCGATGGTCGAAGCACTGCGCCGTGGCGATCAGGTGGTGACCCAGGGTGGCATCATCGGCAAGGTGGCCAAGGTCAAGGATGACGGCGAAATCGAAGTGGAAATCGCCGAGGGTGTCAAAATCCGCGTGATCAAAACCACCATCGCACAGGTTCTGAACAAGACCGAGCTAAGCAGCGTAAGTAGCCCCGCTTAACCAACTGAAAAGGCAGGGCAATGCTGCAAATTGATCTCTGGAAGCGGGTTCTCATCTGGCTGGTCTGTGTGACCGGCCTTTTGCTTGCCCTGCCAAATGCGTTTTACACGCGCGTCGAGCAGGCCAATGACGCCGCCGCCGAAATAATCGCCAAGGGCGAAAGCCCCGAGCGGCTGGAGGTGGCGGGCCAATGGCCGTCCTTCATGCCGTCGTCGCTGGTCAACCTGGGTCTGGATCTGCGCGGTGGCGCGCATCTTCTGGCCGAGGTGAAGGTCGCCGACGTCTATGGCGCGCGTATGGATGCGCTCTGGCCTGAGGTGCGTGACGCGCTGCGGCCTGAGCGTGGTGAGGTCGGCACCTTCCGCCGCCAGCAGGCGCCGGAGGGGCAGATTCGTCTGAAGATCTCCAAGCCCGAGGGCATGGCCCGCGCGCTTGAGGTTGTGCGCGGTCTGGCCAACCCGATCACCAGCCTGACCGGGGCCGGGGCCACCGATATCACCGTGTCCGGGACCGGTGACATTCTGACCGTGGAGCTGAGCGAGCAGGAAAAGCTGGCCTCTGATGATCGCACGGTGCGGCAAGCGCTGGAAATCATCCGCCGCCGGATTGACGAGGTGGGCACACGCGAGCCGACCATTCAACGCCAGGGCAGCGACCGGATCCTGATCCAGGTGCCGGGCATCGGGTCGGCGTCTGAATTGAAGGCCATCATCGGCACCACCGCACAGCTGACCTTTAACCCCGTCGTAGGGCGCGGTACGGACGCCGATGCCAATGCGGGCGTGGGCAACAAGGTTGTGCCGTCGCTTGATGAGGACGGCGTGTTCTACACCGTCGAGGCCGCACCGGTTGTGACCGGTGAGGAGTTGGTGGATGCGCAGCCGTCGTTTGATCAGAATGGCCGCCCGGCGGTCAGCTTCCGCTTCAACACCACAGGCGCGCGCAAGTTTGGCGACTATACGGCGGAAAACATCGGCTCTCCCTTTGCGATTGTACTGGATGAAGAGGTGGTCTCCGCCCCGGTCATTCAGGCGCATATTGCAGGTGGTTCCGGGATCATCACCGGTAATTTCACCATCGAGGAAAGCACCAATATGGCGATCCTGCTGCGTGCGGGTGCCCTGCCTGCGGGGCTGGAGTTCCTGGAAGAGCGCACGATCGGCCCGGAACTGGGGCAGGACAGCATTGATGCCGGTAAGGTTGCGACGATTGTGGCCTTTGTCGGGGTGCTGGTCTTCATGGCGCTGAGCTATGGTCTGTTTGGCCTCTTTGCGAATGTCGCGCTGATCCTCAATATCGGTCTGATCTTTGGCGCGCTGAGCCTGATTGGCGCCACGCTGACCCTGCCGGGGATTGCGGGTATCGTTCTGACGGTTGGTATGGCGGTCGACGCCAACGTGCTGATCTTTGAACGGATCCGCGAGGAGCTGAAGGCTGGTCGTGGTCCTGCACGGGCCATTGATGAGGGCTACTCCAAGGCGCTGAGCGCCATTCTGGACGCCAATATCACCACCTTCATTACGGCGGTGATCCTGTTTGCCATGGGCTCCGGCCCGGTGCGCGGCTTTGCGATCACGCTGGGGCTGGGGATCATGACGTCCGTCTTCACCGCGATCTTTGTGACGCGGGTGATCATTGTGATGTGGTTTGAACGGCGTCGTCCGAAAACGATCGAGGTGTGAGATGCGGCTGAAACTTATTCCCGAAAGTACCTCGTTTGATTTCTTCAAGCGCTGGAAACTGTGGCTGGGCATCTCTGCCCTGATGATTGTCGTGGGTTTTGCCTCCTTTGCCTTGCAGGGGCTGAACTTCGGCATTGATTTTCGGGGCGGTACAACCATCCGCACCGAAAGCACCACGGACATTGACGTGGGCACCTACCGGACTGCGCTGGAGCCGCTGGAGCTGGGTGACATCACCATCAGTGAGGTGTTTGATCCGACATTTGCCGAGGATCAGCATGTCGCCATGGTGCGTATTCAGGCGCAGGCTGATGGCGAGTCGATCTCTGGTGAGGTGATCGCTGAGGTGAACGCCGCGCTGGATGCGGTGGCGCCGGGCATCAAATTCGTGTCGGTGGAATCCGTCGGTCCCAAGGTCTCGGGTGAGCTGGTGCAGACGGCAGTCCTGGCGGTTGCGCTCGCGATTGGCGCGGTTCTGATCTACATCTGGCTGCGCTTTGAATGGCAGTTTGCGCTGGGGGCCGTCGCGGCGCTGGTGCATGATGTGGTGCTGACCATCGGTGTCTTCTCCGAACTCCAGATCAAGTTCGACCTGGCGATCATCGCAGCGCTGCTGACCATCGTCGGCTATTCGCTGAACGACACGGTGGTGGTGTTTGACCGGGTGCGCGAAAACCTGCGTCGCTACAAGAAGAAGCCGCTGGCGGAGGTGCTGAACATCTCGATCAACGAGACTCTCAGTCGGACCGTGATGACCTCGGTGACCACCTTGCTGGCGCTGATCTCGCTTTATGTGCTGGGCGGAGATGTGATCCGGGGCTTTGTCTTTGCGATGATCTGGGGCGTTATCATCGGCACCTATTCGTCGATCTTCGTCGCCTCTACCATCCTGTTGTGGCTGGGCGTGAAGCGCGACTGGACGAAGCCGTCAAACACCACAGGCAACCAGTTCGCCAATATCGACGCCTGAGCTGCCGCTTAGGTATGACATGTCAGAGGTCGCGTCCCGCCGGGATGCGGCCTCTTTTTATGGGTCGCAGCCGGGCTGGTATTTTGTCAGGGGGACGGACATGTTATGCAGCCGGGCAGGGCGCCGCGCCACGCGCCCACCGCCGACCACGAACAGAGGATGCACGCCATGCGGTTGAACGAAGTTGCCTATACGGACGCCCTGCCTATCGACGGCTACGGGCCGGGTTTTTTTCGCGTAGGCGGTGAGGTGTTTCAGAGTTCTATCCTGACCGGGGCAATGGGGACCACGGGCTGGGGCGGCTATGAGGACGCTGACCCGCTGTTGGCACTCGTCGGCGAGGTGGATGTGCTGTTCATCGGCACCGGCGCCGAGGTCGCGCATATCCCGGCCAGCCTGCGTCAGCAGCTGGAAGGGGCCGGGATCGGGGTTGAGGCGATGAACTCTCCCGCTGCCTGCCGGACCTATAACGTCCTCCTCTCAGAAGGGCGCCGGATCGCCCTTGCGGCGCTTGCGGTCTGATCACCTGTCCATGATGGAAACAGGCTTGATCTGGCGCAAGGACAGGCCGCGCGGGATCGGGTTTTTCGACCAAGAACCAAAGAGGTAGGCGGATTTCATGACAGTGACCATTGCCGGGCTGAGTATCGCGCGCGGCGGCGTGCCGGTGCTGGAAGGGGTGAGCTTTGCGCTGACGCCCGGACGGGCACTGATCCTGCGGGGGCCGAATGGCTGTGGCAAGACCACGCTGCTGCGCACCATTGCCGGGCTGCAACCGCCGCTTGCCGGTGAGGTGGCAATAAGCGGGACCGGCGAGGGCGACGATATCGCCTATGCAGGCCACGCCGACGGGATCAAGCTGACCCTGACGGTGGCGGAAAACCTGAAATTCTGGGCGGCGATCTTTGCCACGGATGAGATCGACAGCGCGCTGGATGCCTTTGACCTGCGGTCCCTGCGTGATCGGCAGGCCGGGGCGCTTTCTGCCGGGCAGAAACGCCGAGCTGGGGCTGGCGCGGTTGATGGTCACCGGGCGGCGTTACTGGATATTGGATGAGCCGACGGTCAGTCTGGATCGGGCCTCGGTGCAGCAGTTCGCGAATGTTGTGCAGGGCCATCTTGCGGGTGGCGGGGCGGCGTTGATTGCCACCCATATCGACCTTGGCCTTGACGGCGACACGCTGGACGTCAGCCGGTTTCGCGCCAAGCTGCCGGATCTGGACAACTTCGACGGAGCCTTCCTGTGAGGGCGCTGTTGCTGCGGGATCTGCGGCTGGCCTTGCGCGCGGGCGGCGGCTTTGGCCTGGGGCTGGCGTTTTTCCTGATCGTGACGGTGCTGGTGCCGTTCTCTGTCGGACCGCAGTCAGAGCTGCTGGGCCGCATTGCCCCCGGTGTGCTGTGGCTTGGTGCGCTCTTGGCCTGCCTGTTGTCGCTGGACCGCCTGCTGGCGCTGGACTGGGAGGATGGCACATTGGATCTGATGGCCACCGCCCCCCTGCCGCTGGAAGCGGTAGTGACGATCAAGGCGCTGGCCCATTGGATCACCACCAGCCTGCCGCTGGTGCTGGCGGCGCCTGTGCTGGGTGTACTGCTCAACCTGCCGACCGCAGGCTTTCTGTGGCTGGTGGTCTCGCTTTTGCTGGGCACGCCCGCGCTGTCGGTGATCGGCACCTTTGGCGCCGCACTCACAGTTGGGCTGAAGCGGGGCGGGCTGTTGATGTCGCTTTTGGTGCTGCCACTTTATGTGCCGACGCTGATCTTCGGCGCAGAGGCCGCGCGGCGGGGTGCCGCGGGTATGGCTGTGGAGACGCCGCTGTTGATGCTGGCCGGTATTTCGGCCGCCACGCTGGCGCTGCTGCCCTTTGCCAGCGCCGCCGTCCTGCGCGTCAATTTGCGCTAGGATGAATGAATTGAGATCCCTTCAAGCAAGAGCTAAATAGCCACTATGTCGATCTGGGAATACGCCAATCCAAAGAAGTTCCTGACCACATCGGAACGGGTGATGCCTGCACTGTGGGTCTCAGCCGCTGTGCTGTGCACGATTGGGCTGATCTGGGGGTTCTTCTTCACGCCTGATGACTACCGTCAGGGCTCTACCGTCAAGATCATCTTCCTGCATGTGCCCGCAGCACTGATTGCGATCAATGCCTGGTTCATGATGCTGGTCGCCTCGCTGATCTGGGTGGTACGTCGCCATCACGTGAGCGCGCTGGCGGCGAAGGCTGCGGCCCCCATCGGGGTGGTGATGACGCTGATTGCGCTGATCACCGGGGCGCTTTGGGGGCAGCCGATGTGGGGCACATGGTGGGAATGGGATCCGCGGCTGACCTCCTTTCTGGTGCTGTTCCTGTTCTACCTTGGCTACATTGCCCTCTGGGAGGCGATTGAGGACCCGGATACTGCCGCTGATCTGACCTCCATCCTATGTCTGGTCGGCTCGGTCTTTGCGGTGCTCAGCCGCTATGCGGTCAACTTCTGGAACCAGGGGCTGCATCAGGGGGCTTCGCTGTCGCTGGACAAGGAGGAGAATGTGGCGGATGCGTTCTCCAATCCGCTGTATGTCTGCATGGTTGGCTTTGGTCTCTTGTTTCTGGCACTGGTGCTCTATCGCACCGGCACAGAGATCCGCGCCCGTCGGATGCGCGCCCTGATGCTGCGGGAAAGGATGCAAGCATGATGCCGGATCTTGGAAAATATGCGGTTGAGGTACTCTCCTCTTACGCCGCTTCTCTGTTGCTATTGTTGGCGCTGCTGCTGATGACATTTGCCCGTGGCCGCCGCGTGCGGCGGCAGATGCAGGAGATGGAGCGGCAGATGCAAAGCCAGGGAGGACCGCGCCGTGGCTAAGATCTCTCCCGTGATGGCGCTGCCCGTTCTGGTCTTTGGCAGTTTTGTTGCGCTGGCCTTTGCTGGCATGTTTCGCAACGATCCTGAAAGCCTGCCATCTGCGCGTGAAGGGCAATCGGCGCCGCCGGTTGTGCTGACCAGCTTTGCTGACGACCCCGGATTTGATGATGCGACCTTGCGTGACGGCACTGTAAAACTGGTGAATTTCTGGGCCAGCTGGTGCGGCCCCTGCCGGGTGGAACACCCAAGCCTTGACGCCTTGTCCGAGGAAGGGCTGGCGATCTATGGCGTCAACTACAAGGATCAGGAAGACAATGCGGTTGGGTTCCTTGAGGAGCTGGGCAACCCCTATCGTGCCATTGGCCGGGATGAGGCTAAGCCGGATGGCGCTGGACTGGGGCGTCTATGGCGTGCCGGAAACCTATGTGATCGACGGGGAGGGGACCATTATCCTGCGCTTTGCTGGTCCCATCACGCAGCGGGTAATCGACACCACCCTGCGCCCGGCGCTGGAGCGTGCAGCACAGAACTGAATCGGGTCCAATGCCGCGTAGGCGATTGGAAACACATTCAAGCGGGCCGTATTTGGCTCCGCTTTTTGGTGTCAGCCAAGCGTGTAGGTGCGGAAGATCTGCTCATCGTGGATCAGTTCGCCCAGACGCTCAAAGTCGCCCCGTTCTGCGCGCCAGGTCAGATAGGCGCTCTGCGCCTCGCTGCTTTCCCAGATTTGGAAAATCACCATCTCTTCACGCTCCGGCGCCAGCAGCAGATGTGCTTCGATACAGCCGGGAAACGCGCGGGTCTCCGGCATCATCGCCTGGATTGCGGCTGCCAATTCGTCAAACAGGCTGGGCACTGCTTTCACGGTGACGATAACGGCTTCTTTTTCAGGGGTATTTGTCACGGGCTGTCCGTTTGAGGTTGCTGTACTGCCCCGGGGTGGCAGGGCATGTTTGTTATCACTAGTGCAGATAGGGCATCGAAATGTGCCGACCATCATTTCAAATGCTAGCCCGGCAAACGCTGCGCCGTCCAGACGGAAGTTAACGCAACGGAAGTTGGCGTCGCAGGTACCCTTCATGCGGGTGCGGGGAAAACGGGTTTTCGTATTCTAAACAAAAACGGGCACCGCTGTGGCGCCCGTTTTCTGTGCTTTGCCGCGCAGTGGACCTGCGCTGCTTCTTTTACGATTTGGCGAGGTTACGCAGCACGTAGTGCAGCACGCCGCCATGTTCGATGTATTCAATTTCCGGCGCGGTATCGATGCGGCACTTCAGGGTGATGGTCTTGGTTGTGCCATCGCCATAGGTGATGTCGCAGGAGACCTCTTCCTGAGGTTTGATCGTGTCCAAACCATGGATCGAGACGGTTTCATCCCCGGTGAGGTTCAGCGATTTGCGGGTATCACCGCCGGTGAACTCAAACGGGATAACGCCCATGCCAACCAGGTTGGAGCGGTGGATACGTTCAAAGCTCTCGGCGATGACCGCCTTGACGCCCAGCAGGGCCGTGCCCTTGGCCGCCCAGTCGCGGGAGGACCCAGCGCCATACTGCTCACCACCGAAGACCACCAGCGGCGTGCCTTGTTCCTGATAGGCCATGGAGGCCTCGTAAACAGAGGTCTGTTCGCCATCGGGGCCTTTGGTATACCCACCTTCGACGCCGTCCAGCATCTCGTTCTTGATGCGGATATTGGCAAAGGTGCCGCGCATCATGATCTCGTGGTTGCCACGACGCGAGCCGTAGGAGTTGAACTCACGCGGTTGCACCTGACGGTCCAGCAGATACTGGCCAGCCGGGGTGGTGGTTGCAAAGGAACCCGCCGGGGAAATGTGGTCGGTGGTGACCATGTCGCCAAGGATCAAGAGCGGCTTGGCGTCCTTGATGTTGGAGATAGTTCCCGGCTCAGAGCCCATACCCTGGAAGTAGGGCGGGTTCTGGATGTAGGTGGAGGCTGCAGGCCAGTCGTAGGTTTCTGCATCGGTGGTTTCAACCGCCTGCCACTTCTCGTCACCTTTGAACACATCGGCATATTTCGACAGGAAGGCTTCGCGGGTCACGGTCGCTTCGACCAGATCTGCGATCTCTTTCTGGCTCGGCCAGATATCCTTCAGGTAGACGTCATTGCCGTCCTTGTCCTGTGCGATCGGATCTGTCGCCAGATCAATGTCCATGGTGCCCGCCAGCGCATAGGCGACAACCAGCGGCGGCGAGGCCAGGTAGTTGGCGCGCACATCGGGGCTGATGCGGCCTTCGAAGTTGCGGTTGCCGGACAGGACAGAGGTCGCGACCAGATCACCCTCGGCGATGGCGTCGGAGAGTTCCTGCTGGATCGGGCCGGAGTTGCCGATACAGGTGGTGCAGCCATAACCCACGAGGTTAAAGCCGATCTTGTCGAGATCTTCCTGAAGGTTTGCGGCCTCCAGATAGGCGGACACCACCTGCGAGCCGGGCGCGAGCGAGGTTTTGACCCAAGGTTTGCGATCCAGACCCAATGCTGCGGCCTTGCGCGCTACAAGGCCCGCACCGATCATAACATAAGGGTTGGATGTGTTGGTGCAGGAGGTGATCGAGGCGATTACGACCTTGCCGCTTTCCATGGTGTAGTCTTCGCCTTTGACGGCGATTTCCTTGCCCATGGGACGCTTGAAGGTCTCTTCCATTTCCTTGTGGAAGGCCGCCTTGGCACCAGTCAGGGCAACATAGTCCTGCGGGCGTTTCGGGCCGGAGATCGCAGGCACGATGGTGCCCATGTCGAGGCTCAGCGTGTCGGTGTAGATCGGGGCGTAATCCGCATCGCGCCAGAAGCCGTTTTCCTTGGCGTAGGCTTCGACCAACGCGATACGATCTTCGTCGCGGCCGGTGTTGCGCAGGTAGCGGATGGTTTCCTCATCGATCGGGAAGAAGCCACAGGTGGCACCATATTCAGGCGCCATGTTGGCGATGGTCGCGCGGTCTGCCAGCGGTAGCGTGTCCAGACCCTTGCCGTAGAATTCCACGAATTTGCCAACCACACCTTTGGCACGCAGCATTTCCACGACCTTCAGCACGAGGTCGGTGCCGGTGGTGCCTTCGACCATGGCGCCGGTCAGCTCAAAGCCGATAACCTCAGGGATCAGCATGGAGATCGGCTGACCCAGCATCGCGGCCTCAGCCTCGATGCCGCCAACACCCCAGCCCAGAACGGCGGCGCCGTTGACCATGGTGGTGTGGCTATCGGTGCCGACCAGCGTGTCAGGGTAGGCAACCATATCGCCGTTCTGATCCTCATCCGACCAGATTGTCTGGGCGAGATATTCCAGGTTCACCTGATGGCAGATGCCGGTGCCCGGCGGGACAACGCGGAAGTTGTTGAACGCGCCCTGGCCCCATTTCAGGAACTGGTAACGCTCCATGTTGCGTTCGTATTCGCGGTCAACATTCATCTGGAACGCGCGCGGGTTCCCGAACTCGTCGATCATGACGGAGTGGTCGATGACCAGATCAACCGGGTTCAGCGGGTTGATCTTCTGGGCGTCGCCCCCCAGCGCCTTGATGCCGTCGCGCATGGCGGCGAGGTCCACAACAGCGGGAACGCCGGTGAAATCCTGCATCAGCACGCGGGCTTAGCCGATAGGCGATTTCGCGCGGGTTCTTGCCGCCGTTGGCGCCCCATTCGGCAAAGGCCTTGATGTCGTCAGTGGAGACGGAGAAGCCGCCATCCTCAAACCGCAGCATGTTTTCCAGCACCACTTTCAGGGCTGCGGGCAGTTTGGCAAAATCGCCAAGGCTCGGCCTCAGTGGCTGCGGGGATCGAGTAATATGAGATCGACTTGCCACCCGCGCTCAGCTTGCGGCGCGTCTTGGCATTGTCCTGTCCGACGGTGATAGGCATGTTTGGCCTCCCTCTGGGATGTGAATACAGGGAATTCGCTACCGGCTATCTGCAACAGGTCGGGCGTGCATTCAATAGCTGAAACGCCGCAGGTCGCATTTTTGTATGCAATAGTACACAAAATTTGCACCAACGTCGCATTTCGCCTCAAATTGCCCTGCGCACGACGGTCTCAAGAATGATTGATTGGTCATTTCAGCTCAGCCGCCGCTACATCGGTAGATCAGAGCAAAAAGGGTTCGTTGCATGAAATTTATCGCATCGCTTGTCATGGCCGCGTGGATGGCGCTGCCAATTGGGGCCGCCGCCCAGAGCGGTGGACCGGCCACGGATCTGGTGGTGGTGGAGCTGTTCACCTCGCAGGGTTGTTCCTCCTGTCCGCCCGCCGATGCGTTGTTGCAGCAGCTGACAGCGCGGTCGGATGTATTGCCCCTGGCGCTGCATGTAGATTATTGGGACTATATCGGCTGGAAAGACCAGTTCGCCGACCCGGCCCACACCCGCCGTCAGAAAGGCTACGCCCATGAAGGTGGCCGTCAGATGGTCTACACACCGCAGATGATCGTGAACGGTCAGGACGATGTGGTCGGTGCCAATGCGATGAAGCTGAGCGAGACCATCGCCGCGCATCAGGCACGCCCAACCCCGGTTGCGATGACCATCGACGGCACCCAAAGCGGCACGGGCGGGATCGCTGTAGAACTGCGCCGCGCCGATGTCGCACCGGTGCTGTCCGGTCCGATTTCGGTGCAGCTGGTGCGCTATGCGCCGCTGAAAACGGTCGATATCTCCCGTGGAGAATTGGCGGGCCGACGCCTGGATTATGCGAATGTGGTGGAGCAGATTGACCGCGTGGCGGAGTGGGACGGGCAGGGCACATTGCAGCTGACGGTGACGCTGACCGACACGCGTCCGGCGGCGCTGCTGGTCCAGCAGGCGCCCTATGGTGCCATCCTTGCCGCGGCGACACTCAACTAAGCGGCATCTTGGGGTCAGTCAGAGCTGGACCTTTGATCTGTCGGCGAGGATTTCGGGATCGGCACATAGGGTTTCCAGCGCCGATGAACCCAGAACCACTGCCCCATGTGCTGGCGCACCAGATCCTCCAGCCGTTTGCAGACGGTGGTTGTCATGGTAACCGGATCAGAGGGGGCAATCTCTTCCTGCACGATAATTTCGAAATCGAGGCCGTTGGGCTGGCGAATGGCATAGACCGGGATCATCGCGGCGTTGTATTTCAGCGCCAGTTCTGCTTAAGCACAACGGACGTCACGGCGGGTTCGCCAAAGAAATCAATGTTGACCCCGCCATGGGCGTGCAGATCCGCGACAATCGCAATGATGCCGCCCTGTTTCAGGTGACGGACCATCTCCATCATGCCGCGTTTGCCCTGTTCGAACATCGGCTTGCCGGTTTTTTCAATTGCTTGCACGTAGTGGTCGTTGAAATAGGGGTTGGCCATCCGGCGATAGAGCGCCCCCATGGAAAAGCCGCGCCGGATCAAATTGGCGCGGGCGGCGTCGTAATTGCCGAAATGGCCGGTGACCAGAATGACCGGTCGCCCCTCCGCGCGGGCGCGCTCCAGCGCGGGCAGGCCGGGGCCGGAAACCGGCGCCGCCCAGGCGCGCTCCAGAAACGGCTGTCCGGCATAGAGCTCGGCGACGACACGGCCGATATTGTCACTCACCTCATCGCAAAGCCGCGCGACATCCGCCTCCGGCAGCTCAGGACAGGTGAGCGCAAGATTGCCACGGATCCGTTTGTGAAACCCCACCAGAGGGGCTGCTTTGCGCATCACCCAGCCCATTGCCGGAATACGCTTTTCATAGGGGATCAGCCCAAGCGCCCCGATAAGACCACGCAGAGCCAGATTGCTGGCGTAGTAACTGGCGCGACGGCCTGGGGACAGGGTGGAGGGATCGACGGGCATGTCCGGAGGGCCTGCAATTGGAGAGACAAAATCACCGCGACCATAAACGGCAGCGCAGAGAGGCACAAGCAAGCCCGGCGGTGATCCGCAGTTGCGGGCCGCGCTCAGCGGAACTGCGACCCTGACGTCGGCGGGGCATCAAGACCACATGTCAGCGATGCCAAGTCTCAGCTACGGATCAGCAGACAAGGCGCGGGCCAGGGTGCTAAACCGCTGGCAGGGCGCCTTCGATCACTGCGGTATCCGTTGAGGTCCCGTCTCAGTGTGGCTGCGGAGATGGGCGTGGTCGGGCATCAGTTATCTGTGCGACTGTCTCTGTCGACATATGTGTGCGACCGCAGGCAGGAAGGCACAGGCCAATGCGGAGACCTGATCGTGCGGGCTTACTCTTCTTCTTCATCCTCGGCTGAGCGAAGTTCGACCTCGCCGGAGTTCACCAGCTCCCGCAGGGCGTTGACGATGGTGCTCATGGCGCCTTCTCCGACACTGCGCTTGACCTTGCCGCGCTCGCTCACCTCTTCGCGGATGTTGTTGGCCATACGGCTGGACATATTGGCCAGCATGAATTCGCTGGTTTCGACATCTTCTTCGTCGGTGGCAAAGGCGATGGCCGTGACCAGATCCTGCTGCGCCAGAACACGGGCGATTTTTGGCACGTCCACCGGGCTTACCCGCTGGGCGATCAGCGCATAGGTGAAGATCGATTTGCGCACGTCGCCGGCAAATTCCTCGTCTTCTTCGTCCAGCGCGGTCAGCACCTCATCGCGTTTGCCGGCTGCGGCTTGGGTCAGGATCGCGCCCATCCGCTGGCCCGGGGTTTCGTCAAAGGCGACCTCCGGTCGCGCCTCAATCTGCGCGGCGAGGGACAGGCCGATGCGATCGACGGTATCCGGGGTCACGGCGGCAGTCTGGCTAACGGCATAGGTGATGCGGCGCGCAACGGGACCGGGCAGGTGGATCAACATCTGCGCTGCTTTGGTGGTGTCCAGCTTCGACAGGAGAACGGCGGCGACTTCTGTGCTTTCGGCCTCAGCCAGCTCGGCGAGATCCTCTGGTGGCAGGGCGCGCAGACGCTCCCACGGGTCGCCAAACTGGCGCACGCCGGCTTCCTTGCGCAGACGACTGGCGGTCTGGCGGCTGATTTTGCCCTCCATCGCGGAGAGCGCACCGGCCAGCCCATTGGGGAAGGACAGCCCGACATTGTCCAGCATTTCGGCAAATTCACCGGCCACCTCATGCAGGGTGTCGCGGTCGATCAGCCCCATGCGGCCCATCTGCTGTGTCAGTTCGATCTGAAGATCATCGGGCAGCGATTCCAGCGGAATATCGGCCCCTTCATTCAGCAGCAGGCGCACCACGATGGCGGCCTTCGCCTTGCCGCTGAGTTTGGATTTGGCAACCGGCAGACCGCCGCCGCCCATGGCAGGCATATCCAGCGCGCCACCACCCATGCCGCCCATGCCCAAGTCACCACCGCCGAAATCGCCGCCCAGATCCATACCGCCGAGCGGAGCCGGGGCGGAAAAATCACCCAAATCATCTGAGGAGGCCGCCATGGGAAGCGCCAAAGCATTTTCATTCTGCATTTATGAGCCCTAGCCAAAAAGATTCTCTTTCTGTTGTCTCCAATCTAGGGGCAAAGCAGTAAATAAATGCTGAAAATCAGTAGCTTTGCGTCTGTCCGGACAAAAGAGCGTCCCGCAAGGAGACTTCGGCCCAGCTGTCGCTGCCGCCGGTGGCGCGGATGATCTTCCATTGTTCCAGCGCAAGCCCGTATTTTCCTTCGGTTACAAACCCTTGACCCATGTAGGAGCGCGCAAGGTGGTTCTGCGGATCCTGCGCGATGGCCTGAGTGTAATAGGACATCGCCTGATCGGGATAGCCCTGCTTACGATAGGTAAAGCCCCAATAGGTCAGCACCCGGCTATCCGTTTGGTCAGGCATCGCGGCCAGTACCGCCTGCGCGTCGCTATAGCGCCCGGCATAGGCGAGTTCGCGCACCGCATCATACATCTCATCCGGGTCCAGGGAGGATTGCTCTGGTGCAACGCAACGCTGTTTCTGATCGTCCCAGACCTTCGCGCCCTTGCAGGTTTTGGTGGTGTTGGTCGGTTTTGGCGCCGCGCTGTCACCGCTTCCGGCTGCAAATGCGCCGCTGGCAAATGCCGCAGAGAGCACCAGCGCGGTTAAGGTCGCGCAGCTGGCGCGCATCGCAGATGCAGGCAGAGAGCGGGCATGGGGGGCATTATGTGTCAGCATGGCAGGCATCAGTTTGTCCTTTTGTCGCGCGCGCCGCAGCTCTGCGGCCTGTTGGATCGCTCCACCTTAGACGGTTGGCCGCAACCGCGCGATAACAAGACGGTGAGACGTGATCCCAGCACTGTATGACTATAGAAAAAGGGGCCGCCCTGTCGCTGACAGAACGGCCCTTATTGTGGTTGCTGGTGAACTCCGGCTTAGGCGCCAAACACCCGCTTGAAGATCGTGTCGACATGTTTGGTGTGATATCCCATGTCGAATTTCTCGTTGATCGCCTCTTCGCCAAGGACGGCAACCACATCCGCGTCCGCCAGCAGCAATTCGCGGAAATCAACGCGATCTTCCCAGACTTTGAGGGCGTTGCGCTGCACCATGGCATAAGCATCTTCGCGGCTGACACCGGCCTGCGTCAGCGCCAGAAGTACCCGCTGCGACATCACTAGACCGGGGAATTTATTCATATTGTCCAGCATGTTCTCCGGGAAGACCAGCATCTTGTCGATGACGCCAGCCAGACGGTTCAGCGCAAAGTCCAGCGTCACGGTGGCGTCGGGGCCGATACCGCGCTCAACGGAGGAGTGCGAGATATCGCGCTCATGCCAGAGAGCCACGTTTTCCATCGCCGGGATCACTGCCATACGCACCAGACGTGCAAGACCGGTGAGGTTTTCCGTGAGCACCGGGTTCTTTTTATGCGGCATCGCGGAGGAGCCTTTCTGCCCCATGGAGAAGAATTCCGCCCCCTCCAGCACTTCGGTGCGCTGCATGTGGCGGATTTCCACCGCGATGTTTTCGATCGAGGAAGCGATCACCCCCAGCGTGGCAAAGAACATCGCGTGACGATCACGCGGGATCACCTGTGTCGAGATCGGTTCGGGGCTCAGGCCGAGCTGCTCACAGACGTGTTCTTCAACGCGAGGGTCGATATTGGCAAAGGTGCCAACCGCGCCGGAAATCGCGCCAGTGGCGACTTCGCTGCGCGCGTTTTGCAGGCGCTGTTTGTTGCGGTCCATCTCGGCGTAGAAACGGGCAAAGGTGAGACCCATGGTGGTCGGCTCGGCGTGGATCCCGTGGGAGCGGCCAACACGCACGGTGTCTTTATGTTCCAGCGCGCGTTTTTTCAGCGCGGCCAGTACCTTGTCCATGCCACCCAGAAGAATATCGGCGGCACGCACCAGCTGCACATTGAGACAGGTGTCCAGCACGTCAGAGGATGTCATGCCCTGATGCACGAAGCGGGCTTCTTCAGAACCGACATGCTCGGCCAGATGGGTCAGGAAGGCGATGACGTCATGTTTGGTGACAGCTTCGATTTCGTCGATGCGGGCGACGTCGAATTCGACATCCTTGGCTTTCCACACCGCGTCGGCGTTTTCGCGCGGGATCACGCCGAGGTTGGCCATGGCTTCGCAGGCGTGTGCCTCGATCTCGTACCAGATCTTGAATTTGGTTTCCGGCGACCAGATGGCAACCATTTCAGGACGGGAATAGCGGGGGATCATGGGCAGCAGCACCTTTTCATAGCAGGGCAGAAGGGAAGCGGATGATGCCGCGGGTCTTAGAGCAGCGCGCCCTACAGGGCAAGGGCAGGGGCGCGCGCCGCGACAGAAAGCCCGCAAAAACAGGTCTCTTATGGTGGGAGGGATGATGTACGGTCTGCCTAGGCCACGGGACTGTCCATAGCCTGCCGATAATTGGGTCGCGCGTCAGTCACGGTCGAAGCCCCCTATTTGCAAGGGGGCTCGTGGTGACTTCATCGGGCCGGGGGAGGGCGCTCCGGTCAGAACGGCAGATGCGCGGGATCTACATCTGCCTCGCTCTCGGGCTCATCCAATCGGGTGGTGACCTTGGCGCCATGTTCCAGCGTGCGATGCACCGGGCAGCGGTCGGCGATCTCCAGCAGCTTGGCGCGTTGATCCTGGGTCAGATTGCCGCTGAGGTAGATCACACGGGTGAACTGGTCAATCTGCGCGGGACCGGAGGGCAGCGCGTCCTGTGCATGAACCTTGTCATGGCAAACATCGACGCTGACGCCTTCTAGGGGCCACCCCTTGCGGCGGGCATACATGCGGATGGTCATAGAGGTGCAGGCACCCAGCCCCGCTGAGATAAACCCATAAGGCGTCATGCCGCGATTGCTGCCGCCATAGGCCAGTGGCTCATCCGCATAGGTGTGATGGCGCGGGCCAGACTGGATATCCTGCAAGAACCCATTGGGATCCGCCTCGGTGACGCGCAACACGCCCTCAGGCGCGCCGGGGGGCGGTGCGGGGGGCGACAGATCGATATAGCGCCCGGCCCAGGCGGCAATGACATCCGCGGCATATTCCGCATCGCGAGGCCGGGAAATCAGGTGATCGGCATCATCCAGGGTGATGAAGCTCTTGGGGTGTTTCGCCGCGACAAAGATATCGGCGGCATTGTCGATACTGACCGTGGCATCCAGCGGCGCGTGCATCACCAGAAGCGCGGCATCCAGATCGGCAAGGGCGCTGGTCAGCGCCTCGGCGCGGATATCCTCGACAAATTGCTTGCGGATCAGGAACGGGCGGTCGGCCAGACAGACCTCAGCGGCGCCTTCGGCCTCAATCATCTCCAGCGCGTCACCAAACTGATGCGCCACATGGGACGGGTCAGAGGGCGCGCCCAGCGTGACAACACCGCGCACCGATGGCAGCCCGGCCCGCGCCCGCAACACCGCAGCGCCGCCCAGCGAATGACCGATCAGCAATGAGGGCGCCAGCCCGCGCCCGGCCAGATACTGTCCCGCCGCCACCAGATCGGCGACATTGGAGCTGAAGTTGGTATTGGAGAACTCACCATCGGAATGGCCAAGACCGGTGAAATCAAACCGCAATACGGCGATGCCCATCGCCGCCAGACGGGCCGAGATGCGCCGCGCGGCGGGGATGTCCTTGGAACAGGTAAAACAATGGGCAAAGAGTGCTGTGGACAGGATCGGCCCTTCGGGCAGGTCCAGCCGCGCAGCCAGCTGGTCACCGGAGTGTCCGGAAAAAGAAATGCGTTCGGTGGGCATCAGGCTCGCCTTTATCTGGGGGTCACCCTAAGGTGCGGCGACAGGCGGGCGGGCACAAGGCATCCGCCGCCCACGTCACGGGAAGGTGAGGGATATTGACAACAGACCGTTTGGCCGAGGCCTGCGCAGGCATCGGAGGTTTCGCGCCGCAAGATGCGCGTGACCAGCAGATGTGGCAGCGCCTGACCGCGTTCTGCGCGCGCGAACCAAAGGCGTTTGAACGAGATCCAACGACCGGCCATGTGACGGGATCGGCCTTTGTCCTGTCACCCGATCTGTCAGCGGTGCTCCTGACCCATCACGCCAAACTGGACCGCTGGCTGCAACTGGGGGGACATTGCGACGGCATCGCCGACGCCCGGTTCACGGCCCAGAAAGAAGCCTATGAAGAAAGCGGTCTGGCCTGGATCAGCCTGCTGTCTGATCAGGTGTTTGACATCGATATCCACGAAATTCCTGCCAACAGCCGCGAGGCGGCGCATCTGCACTATGATGTGCGCTACCTGTTTCGTGCTGAAGCGGGCGATATCCATGCCAGCGCGGAGTCCAAGGCACTCGCCTGGGTGCCGTTGGCAGAGCTGGCGCAGTATAGCCAGGCGGATAGTGTGCTGATCTTGCAGGAAAAACTGGCCCGGTTGCACAGCGCAGGCTGCTAAGCGCCCCACAGGATCAGCGGCCGTTCGGCAAGTGGGGTACAACCGCGGTTTTGTCGCCCCTCATTGCGGCGGCGGCATCACGGCTTTCCCATCAACGCGGGATCAAACGGGTAGGTGGTGAGATTCTCATATCCGTCCTCGGTGATCAGCACCTGATCCTCCAACTTGATCGAGAAATCACCGCCCTCAGGTGAGACCAGCGCCTCAACACAGAGCACCATGCCCGGCTCCAGTTCGTAATCAAAGGCACCCTCGACCATGGCATCCGGGTAGGCCACCAGCGGCCATTCATCGCAAAGTCCGACGCCGTGCATCATGCAGCCGTATTTCTGTTTCTGGAACTGCGCATCCAGCAGATGGCAGTTGTGCGACAGATCTTGCAGGTTCACGCCGGGTTTCAGCATCTCCATATTGCTCTGGATATGCTCGACCCCGTGCTGCATGGCATAGACCATATCTGCGGGCGGGGGGCGGTCACCAATCCACCAGCTGCGCGAGATGTCGATGCAGATCCCGTAGGAGCCGACCAGATCGGTGTCAAAGCTGACGATTTCATTGTTCTGGATGATCCGCCCGCCGCATTCCTGAAACCACGGATTGGTGCGCGGGCCTGAGGTCAGCAGGCGGGTTTCGATCCACTCACCACCGCGGCGGATGTTTTCGGCATGCAGCACGGCCCAGACGTCATCTTCGCTGATGCCACCGCCGGGAATGGCGCTGCGGGCATAGCGCTCCATCTCGGCGACGGCGGTTTCACAGGCGTGATTGGCGCAGCGCATGGCGAGGATTTCGTCCACGCCTTTCACTGCGCGACATTTCTCGGTCAACTCCTCGCCGGGGAAGACCTCAAGCCCCTGTGCCTCAAGCGCGCGCAGCCCGTGCAGCATGATCTTGTCCACCGCAAGACGCGTATTGCCGCCGCTATGCTCCGCCAGCAGAGTGCGCACCTCATTGGCGAAGGCGTCTGCCGCCACATCCACCTTATCGCCCCGATCAAAGTAAAACAGATCGGCCCCGGCCCGCTGTTCGCGCACCAGAGGGTTGAATTCACTAAGAAACGGCGCCTGTTTGTAATCCCACATCACCATATAGCCATCGGCGCAGATCAGCAGCGCGCGAAACGGGTTGTGGGTGTTCCACAGCTGCATATTGGTGGAATCCGTCGCGTAGCGGATGTTCATCGGATCAAACACCAACAGTCCGGCATAATCGCGGTCGTTGATGAACCGTGTCAGGCGCTCCCAACGGTAGCGGCGCATGGCCTGAAGATCCGGCAGTTGAAGACCCGCAGCCGCCCATTCGCCAAAGGCCAGCCGGGTCGGTCCAATCTCGACGCGGTCCTGATCATTGGGAGTATTGTCCCCAAGGGTTGCACCGCGTGTCGGGTCGATCTTGCGTCTATCGCGGTAATGCTCGTTCATCTCTGGCTCCGTATTCGACATCGTCTCGAAGGTGTCGCTGGACATCTCTGTCCAATGTTGTGCGGAGCGCGGAGGGGAGTCGCCACCAAATGCGACGGTCCAGACGGTCGTTTTCAGACAGATGTGTTTGGGTCAGCGTGTCGCATCTAGCGGGTGGCGCTGCGTGTCTGGCTTGCTACAACATGTCATGACCAAGATTCTGCAAACCCGCCTGCCGTATAATCCGCTGGAAGAGCGCAAGCTGCCCGGTATTCAGCCCTTGGCGCCACAGGACTGGTTGCACTTTGATGAGGCATGCGCGGGCCAGATGGCGGAGCGGGAGCGGCTGTTGCAGCAGTGCCGTTCGCAGGTCCTGTATTGCGCGCCCGAGGCCATGCCAGCGGCCTCTGAGCTGTTGGACGCGGTTTTGGCGCAGCTCTACCCGGATACTGCCCAGACCCATGTGGTCCGCCCCGATGGGGTCGAGGTGGCATTGGATTGGGAAGATCCGCTGGGCACGCTTGGCCGGATTGCCCAGCAAGATTTCTGCATTTTGGGAAAACCGGAGGGCGCGCAAGAGCATGTGTTGACCGGCGCGATCCTGTGCTTTCCCGCAAATTGGACGCTCGCGGAGAAAGCGGGGCGGCCACTGATTGCCATTCACGCGCCGGTCGACAGCTATGATGCTGGCATTGCTGCGCGGGTGCAGCGGCTGTTTGACGGGGTGCAGGTGGGGCGGCCGATGTGGCGGTTCAATGCGTTGTGGTACGCCGATGCGACGCTGCATCAGCCGCGCCGCGCCAGTGGCGATCGCCCGCGTCCCGGCGCCGAAACGGCGGGCTATATGCGCAGTGAGCGGCAGACGATCCTGCGCCTGCCGCGTAGCCGCGCCGTTGTTTTCAGCATCCACACCAGTGTCGTGACCCGTGCGGATGTGATGGCCCAGTGGGGGGCACCGGCAGCCTCGCGCTGAGTGTAGACCAGGAGGTCTAAAAGGCGATGGCAGCCGAGCTTTGCAGCGCAAGAAGGGCCGTCGCGCCGCAGACGATGTGAAGATGGCCACGCAGCTGCGGGCTGCGCAGGAGATGGCTGGTGGTTGCGATCATCCGCTGCGGCATGGCCGCCAGAAGACCGCCCAGCCGGGCAACGGCGGCACCGCTGCCGCGGGGCTGTGTCATAACCGCTTTGGCGCGGGCCCGGGCCCGATTGCGCGCCTCGACAGCATGGCGCCCGGTAGCGCGGGTGTCCGGGGACTGCAACATTGCGGCGTAATGTTCTTCCAGCTGCGCAACCGTTACCTCGACCGGCTCAAAACAGGCGCGTCCCCGCAGGCGCCCATTTGCAACAGGCTTGGCGCCGGTGGTAGGCTGCGGCGACGGCGGCGGCGTATCAAGGGCGGCGTCAATCGGTGTCGCAACAGGGGCGTCCGCTTCGGGTGTCGTCTGCGGGCTGAGCGGGGCGCTCGACTTGGCGGCTTGGCTGTCGGCGATATCTGCGGCGATTTCGGTCACAGGAGAAATGTCCAGCGTGGCGTGGTCTGCAACAGCCTCCGCGTGGGTTTCCACCTGCGTTTCCGCGTCTTCAAATACCCCAAGGAAAGCGTCACGGGTTAGGGTGAAGGGCACATGCAGCCAGTCCACCGTCGCGACATCCAGATCCTCGGCCAGGCGGCGCAGGATCATCGCCAGCAACATCTCGCTCAGCTCCACATCGCAGTGGTCCGGGTGGTTCGGGGTCAGGGTCACGCCAAGCGAACTGCGCAGCGGTGTCTCGGTGCTGTCAGTACCGGCCGCACTGGCCTGCGTTGGTTTGATCGGATGGCGGCGGTAGCGCAGTTCAACCCGGTAATGATCACAATCAAGGCGGATCAGATTGGGGTTTCGCGATTGGAACTGGCGCACGCTGTGGCCGTATTCTTCCAATGTATCGACCACAGCAGTCGAGCCGCTGGACAGCGCATCTGGGTCTCGAATTTCAAAACCCAGCTTGCCTTTATACTGATCTACCTGTGTCACCGTCAGGATCCTCCGCTCAGGTGCTTCAGCAATTAAGTTAAAATTTGAAATGGCAGAAAGTGAGGCGGTGACAGCTGAGAGGTAAAAAATTCCTTTCCAATTCGACGATTGTATTGTGATTGATTTAACCATTTGAAAATTAACAGTAAAATAATTATCCGCCCTAAGCGCCTCTTTGAATTTGGGCAAGAACTGGGCAGCTGACGGCCATATTGATGCCGTAGCCCTTACAAATTGGGCGTGAGGCTAACAGTGTTTCCGATTGGGTGACGCCAGGTCAATCTTAAAGGCTTGCGTGGAACGATCAGGCTGCGCCGGGGAAGGGGTGACAGTGTTGAAAATATGAAATCCAGAGCGTGCGACAGCCCGGTCGGTAGTCAAAGCGTCAACCAAGGGCAGTGCCCTAGGCGATCGGAGTGCATCTGTCAGACAAGGATTGGCCGGGGGCTGCAAACGGCTGGGGCTCTGCAAATGAAAAAGGCGCCCCCAACAGATGGGAGCGCCCAGTAAATCTGCGTGATCGGGGATCAGCAGCTGTAGTACATGCCGTATTCCACCGGATGCGGCGTGTGTTCGTAGGTTTCCACCTCTTCCATCTTGAGGGCGATGTAGCCTTCGATCTGGTCTTTGGTGAACACGTCGCCCTGCAGCAGGAAGTCGTGATCGCCTGCCAGCGATTCCAGCGCTTCGCGCAGGGAGCCGCAGACGGTGGGGATATCGGCCAGCTCTTCTGCGGGCAGATCATAGAGGTTCTTATCCATGGCTTCGCCCGGATCGATCTTGTTCTTGATGCCGTCCAGACCGGCCATCAGCAGTGCGGCAAAGCACAGGTAGGGGTTCGCGGCCGGATCGGGGAAACGGGCCTCGACGCGCTTGGCTTTCGGGCTTTCGGTCCATGGGATCCGCACGCAGCCGGAGCGGTTGCGGGCGGAATAGGCGCGCAGAACCGGCGCTTCAAAGCCAGGGATCAGGCGCTTGTAGGAGTTGGTGGACGGGTTGGTGAAGGCGTTCAGTGTCTTGGCGTGTTTCAGGATACCGCCGATGAAATACAGCGCCTCATTGGAGAGATCTGCGTATTTGTCGCCCGCAAAGAGCGGCTTGCCATCTTTCCAGATCGACATGTTCACATGCATGCCGGTGCCGTTGTCGCCATAGATCGGCTTCGGCATGAAGGTCGCCGATTTGCCATAGGCGTGAGCCACATTGTGGATCACATATTTGTATTTCTGCAGCTCGTCAGCCTGTTTGGTCAGGCTGTCAAAGATCAGACCCAGTTCGTGCTGGCAGGAGGCCACCTCGTGGTGGTGCTTGTCGACCTTCATGCCCAGACGCTTCATGGTGGACAGCATCTCGGAGCGCAGATCCTGGGCTTCGTCGATGGGGTTCACCGGGAAGTAGCCGCCCTTGAGACCGGGGCGATGACCCATGTTGCCCATCTCATATTCAGTGTCGGTGTTCCAGGAGGCGTCGGTTGCGTCGACCTCAAAGGACACTTTGTTGATGGTGTTGGAGAAGCGCACATCATCAAACAGAAAGAATTCCGCCTCGGGGCCCATATAGGCCACGTCACCGATGCCGGAGGACTTCAGATAGGCTTCGGCCTTCTGCGCGGTGCCGCGCGGGTCACGCGGGTAGGCTTCGCCGGTGTCGGGCTCAACCACGGAGCAGTGGATGCAGATGGTTTTCTCGGCATAGAAGGGATCAACATAGGCCGAGGTGGTGTCGAGGATCAGCTTCATGTCGGAGTTTTCGATCGACTTCCAACCGGCGATGGAGGACCCATCAAACATGAACCCTTCTTCGAGGAAGTCTTCGTCCACCAGGTCAACGTCGATGGTGACGTGCTGGAGCTTGCCACGTACATCGGTGAAACGAATGTCGACATAGGCCGCATCTTCGTCCTTGATCATCTTCAGAACTGCGTCTGCGCTCATTTCCAATGGTCCTTCTGATCTTGTAATCTTATGTGTGTCCGGGCTGCCGCGCCCATCAGCGACGGCGGGCACCCCTGTGTTCTGGTGTCAGGCTCAGAGCGCGTCCGAGCCGGTTTCGCCGGTGCGGATGCGGATGGCCTGCTCTACGGGGGAGACAAAAATCTTGCCGTCACCGATCTTGTCGGTCTTGGCCGCGGCCACGATGGCCTCGATTGCGGCGTCGACCTGATCGTCGTCCAGCACCACCTCGATTTTCACCTTCGGCAGAAAATCGACGACGTATTCGGCACCGCGATAGAGTTCGGTGTGACCCTTCTGGCGACCAAACCCCTTGACCTCGATCACCGACAGGCCTTGCACGCCCACGTCCTGCAAGGCTTCCTTCACCTCGTCCAATTTGAACGGCTTAATGATGGCTTCGATCTTTTTCATCGGCATGGCTCCTCGCAACCTTGTCGAGAGAGGTCAGATCACTTCTACTGAGCGGGGACAATAATAGCCGCAAGCGCTGCGGCGAAACTGCGCATGATTTCGCGGTCTCTGCCTAAAAATTAAGCACAGCGCCTGATTTTCGCGCAATTTTGAATCGCGACATGACCACGACATGAAAAAGAGGCCCCAGACATGACCGAATTGCTGACCGCCGCCCAGATGCGCGCCATCGAACAGGCCGCGATTGCCGCTGGTGAGGTGACCGGGCTGGAACTGATGGAGCGGGCCGGGCAGGGCGTGGTTGCGGCCATTTTTGAGGAATGGCCGGAATATGAAAGTGCGCCTCAAAGTGTGGCAGTCCTATGCGGTCCCGGCAACAATGGCGGAGATGGTTTTGTCGTGGCCCGGCTGCTTGCTGGGAAAGGCTGGACGGTAAAGGTTTTCTTGTATGGTGATCCAGATAAGCTGCCAGCTGATGCGCGCACCAATTATGAGATTTGGCTGGCTGACAATCAGGTCGAGGAACTCACTGAAAGAGCGTTTCGAAAGGAGCCTTACAGCTTGCATATTGACGCCCTGTTCGGGGCCGGGCTATCTCGCCCGTTGGAGGGTGAAGCCTTTAATGTTGCTTCCCATATGTCGGGGCGCAACGGTGATGATTACAGTGATAGCGTTGTCGCCATAGATGCCCCGTCCGGCCTCTGCTTGGATAGCGGAACTGTTCTTGAGGAAGCGCCGCCCAGCCTGGGCCATCCGATCTTCGACCAACAGGGGCAGGAACCTCGAGGTCGAAAGCCGTTTCAAGACAGATTTGCAGCCCTGACAGTTACATTCGACAGCCCAAAGTTCGGTCATTTTGTAAATGAAGGCCCGTCTGTGTGCGGCCAAGTCGTTGTTAAAGACATTGGGTTGGAACAATGGCGAGTGCTGAAAGGAACTAAACCCGGTACGCCTCCTCGGTCATTGCGACTGCCTCATTCAGTTCTGCTGGGAGCGAGGCCATTAGTCAAAGATCGTCGGAAGCCATGGATCTCTCGTTTTGGTTTCGTCCGATGCAAAAAGGCATCCACAAAGGGCCACAAATACACCTACGGCCACGCTCTCGTCCTCTCTGGCGGCCATGGTAAGACCGGCGCTGCGCGGCTGGCCGCTCGCGGCGCGTTGCGGATCGGGGCGGGGCTGGTCACTGTCGGCTCGCCACGCTCGGCGATGATGGAGAATGCCATCCAGCTGACCGCGATTATGTTGCGACAGATGGATGGCGCGGATGAGCTGCGCACGCTGTTGCAGGACAGCCGTATCAACGCGGTTTGTCTTGGGCCGGGGCTTGGGCTGGACGCTGATCCTGAGGGCTTGGTTCTGGAGGTCTTGCAGGCAAACCGCTCCACGGTTCTGGATGCAGATGCGCTGACGCAGTTTGAGGACCGCGCTGAGGCGCTGTTTGAGGCTTTGCACGAAAACTGTGTCATCACCCCGCATGGCGGTGAATTTGCACGGCTCTTTCCAGATCTGGCAGAAAAACTGAACGCACCTGCCACCACTGGCCCGGCCTATTCCAAGGTGGACGCCACCCGCGAGGCCGCCAAACGCGCGGGCTGCGTGGTGCTGTTCAAGGGGCCGGACACGGTGATCGCCGCGCCGAACGGGCTCTGCTCAGTGAATTCCGCCCACTACGACCGCTCCGCGCCCTGGCTGGCGACTGCTGGGGCTCGGCGACGTGCTGGCCGGGTTCATCACAGGCTTGATGGCGCGCGGATTGGACCCGATGCAGGCAGCAGAAACAGCTGCATATCTGCATGTCGAATGCGCGTTGAACTTCGGCCCGGGGCTCATCGCTGAAGACCTGCCGGAGCAAATACCGGCTGTTCTGCGCAAGCTTGATATTTTCTAAGCGGGTGGCGGAGGGAAGGCGTGGAAAAGTTTTGCCCAAAGAGTGCTTTCCCTTTTGCATCCGCTGAAAAGCTTTGCTATTGAGCGCGTCACGATGGGCGCGCCCATCGTCAGGATGCGGGTGTGGCGGAATTGGTAGACGCACCAGATTTAGGTTCTGGCGCCGCAAGGCGTGGGGGTTCAAGTCCCTTCACCCGCACCATTTATCCCTTGATACTGTCGAATAATCGCGTCTCTGTGGGGTTTCGGTTCGCACTCTGGCCCTCGCTTTATTATTCGCTGGGGGCCTGGCATAGGCCGTCGATCTGAGAGACACCCGTTGCATCAGGTGTCTCCCGGCTTTTGTCTTGCACCGATGCGGTGGTCTTTTCCCCGTCACGCTGAGCGGGCGTAGGTGTCCCTGTCATCAAAGGTGGTGTCGGCCCAATCGTCGGCCGCGGGCGGCGGGGTGTGCTCGTTGACGCGACTGGCGGGATCAATGGTGAAGCCCGAGACCGCCTGCACCAATGTCTGAGCTTCCTCGCGCAGCATCTGGCTAAGCAGCGGCAGTCTGTTCCAGCATGGCGGAGTTTTTCTGTGCATTCTGATCCAGACTGACAACCGCGGTGTTCACCTCGGAGAGCCCGTTGGATTGCTCGACCGTGGTGGCGGCAATCTGTTCAACCTTGCCCACCACCGCTTCCACGGAACTTTGGATGGAGGCGAGGGCCGTGCCAGTCTGATCGACCAGTTTCACGCCCTGTGCCACCTCATGGGTGCTGACGTCGATCAGCTGATTGATTTCCTGCACCGCATCGGCGGAGCGCTGCGCAAGGCCGCGGACCTCGGAGGCGACGACCGCAAAACCGCGACCGGCCTCGCCGAGCGCGGGCAGCCTCGACCCCCGCGTTCAGCGCCAGAAGGTTGGTCTGAAAGGCAAGATCTTCGATCAGGTCGGTGATCTTGGCGATGGCGCCGGACGGATCCTCAATCCGCTGCATCGCGCTGATGGTCTGGCTGGCCAGTTCGCTGGTGGTGCGGGCCTGGGTGAAGGCGTCGCGCACGATATCCTTGGCCTGTTCCGAGCCCTCGGCGGTGCCCCGCACGGTGTCATCCAGCGTTTGCAGGGCGGCGGCTGTTTCCTCAAGGGAGGCGGCAGAGGTTTCGCCCCGGCGCGAGGCGTCATCTGCGGCGGCGGCAATTTCTGCGGCGGTCGAGTTCAGAACCTCACTGCTGTGGGACAGTTGCTGCACCATTCCGGTCAGATTGTCACTGAGGTTGTCGACTGCGTTGGCGATCTCCTTGAAGATACCTTTCTGACCATCGGGCATCCGCTGGGTCAGATCGCCGAGCTGCCAGCGTGTCCAGAACTTGGCGAATATCGCCCAGCCCGCCTTCGGCCGCATCGCCAATGGCATTTACGCCGCGGCCCAGCTCCGCAAAGGAGCCGCTGGCCCCCTCCACCTGCAGGCGTTTGGAGAAATCACCGGCGGCGCAGGCGCGGATCACCTCTGAGATGTCGCGCGTCAGCCGGTCCTTCATCTCATTGTCGGCGCGCAGCTCTTCGACGGCGGTGGCAATGGTCGAAACCTCCCTGATGCGCGACTGCGGCGCCGGGGTGGAGAAATCACCGGCCATGATTTTCTGCAGGACCACATTGACCCGCGACAGTGGCCGCGAGATGCCGATGGCCAGGAAGAACGCCACCACGACAAAGATGCCAAGCCCGCCAAGCCCGGCCTTCAGCGCATTGGCATTGGCCGTGCTGATCGCCTCGGCCGCGCTGGCATGGATCATGTCCAGGCGAGCCGTCGTTTGCTCATTCATGGCGGCCAACACCGGTTCAGCGGCCGCCTCAATGACGTCCAGCGCCTTGTAGTGGTCATCGATCTGGGTGACTTCCTCAGCATAAGCATTAAAGGAATTCTGATAGCTGGTCAGCAGGCTGCCAATTCGGGCGCGCTGCGAGATATTCTTGTAGTAACTGCCAGGAAAGGCACGGAATTCATCAACCCGCGCGTTCAGACGCTCAATGTATTTTGCGGCGTGACGCATGATGAAATCTTTCTCATGGCGACGCATCATCAACATCTTGATTGTCATGTCAGGCTCGGCGGTGTCTTTCAGCGCCGTCTCAATGCTGCGAACCGAACTGCGCAGCGCCCCCTGCAGCCCATCGGTTTCGTCAAAGCCCAGCCGCTCCTGACTGGCGACAACCTCGGCAAAACCGGCCTCATAAGCGGTGATCGCTGCTGCCAGCTGGCGCAGATTGTCCGAGGCCTCCGCCATGCCGTCCAGCGCCGAAATCTGGGTTTTTGCACGCTCTATCCGGTTGGAGAGATGCGCCATCGTATCAGCCTGCGTGGCAAGAACGTCGTGGCTTGGTTTCAGGCGAAAGCTCATCTCGACCAGACGGGTGCTCTGAAAATCAGCGCTCACCTCTGACAGTGTCTGTGCAAACCCTTCGACCGCGGTAACCTCCGCCTCGATCTCTGTGCGCAGCTGATCCGTATAGCGCGACAGTCCGATCAAGGCGAACATGACTGCGCTGGCCAGGAAGACGATCATAAATACGGCCGTCTTGATGGAAGTCTTGAATTTCATAGTCTGAGTACCTGCTTTGTCGATCTGTCACGACTATCGGCTAAGCTGTTAATAAACCGTGGAAACTTGTGAAAAACCTGCATGTTTTGATCTGTTTTGACGCCTGACCCGCGCGCGGTTTACGTTCCGCGATGAAACTCTTGCCGCTGATCCTAAACGCGCCCCGTGCGGCGAGCCGCGCGTGTGATTCCACCGATCACGATTTTGAGAGAATTTGTCCCGCTGCTGGCAAGGGTAGCGGCGCGGCATATTTCAAGCCTACTGCTGCGAAAAAACGCGTGATAGCACCTGCGACAGGTCAGCCCCTCAGGGATGGAGAGGGAGCTGCCCTGAACAATATTGGAGCATCTCCTCATGAACACCAGATTTGCCTCTCACCTCGGGGCGACGGCCTTGGTTTCCGGGCTTTTTGTCGGCCTCGCAGCGCCTGCGGTGGCCGGACCAACCTACGAGAACAGCTCGGGCGGGACCTTCCGCTACTATGGTCAGTTCAACCCCTCCTTCCAGTCGTTTGACGACGGCGGTGACGATTTCAGCGCGCTTGTCGACAATGCCAATTCAAACTCCCGTATCGGGTTCTGGCTGGAACAGCCTTTTGGTGAAAATACCCTGCGGTTCAATTTCGAGACCGCGTTTGGCCTGCGCTCCTCTGACGGGGTGGACCAGAATGGGCGCCCTCAGAATATCAGCTGGGACCGCACCCGGATCCGCAAGGTTGATCTCCAATATGCCACCGCGCGGTATGGCACGTTCTCTTTCGGTCAGGGATCCATGGCATCGGATGGGCTGGCGGAATCTGATCTCTCCGGCACTGGCGTGATCCAGACATCCTCGATTGCAGATTCTGCTGGCGGTTTCCTGTTCCGCACCTCCACCGGCGCTCTGTCGGGCGTCAGCATCGGGTCTGCCTTCCGCAGCCTGGACGGCGGTCGCCTGGGCCGGGTGCGCTATGACACGCCGGAATTCAGCGGCTTCACCGTGTCGGCGTCTTATGGCGAGGAAATCCTGCGCTCGAATTCCGATCGCGAAGCCTATGATATTGCGGTGCGCTACACCAATGATGACCTTGGTGACTTGACCATCAATGGCGCCTTGGGTGCGGTGTGGAATGAGAATGGTCCCGGCACCAAAACCCGCGATATTGTTGCCTCTTTTGCAGCACTGCATGAGCCGTCGGGCGTGTCCTTCGCCGTTGCCGCAGCGGCGACCGGGACACCGGCGGCGATTATGCCTTCGCCAAGCTGGGTTACACCGCGAATTTCCTGTCGGTTGGGGCGACGTCCTTTGCCATCGATTACTATGACGGCTCGGATATGGTCACCAGCGGCGATAGTGCTGAATCCTGGGGCGTCGCGGCGGTTCAGAATTTCGACAATCTGAACCTTGAGACTTATGTCGCCTACCGCGACTACTCCTACTCTGACACCAGCGCGACCAGCTATCAGGACTCCTCGTCCATTATGGCAGGGGCCCGCTGGAAGTTCTGATCCAATCAGTCGGGGCAGGGCGGTTGTGGCACGGCTGCCGCGCCTGCCTGACCTTGGACTGAATTGCTCTTCAGCTGGACGTACACCCTCAAAACACGCCCCTTTGGGCGTGTTTTTCTTTTGAAGGGCCAAAAAACGCCGCATCCGCCCCGGTCGAGGCCGCTCTTGAGGCAATCCCTCTTGCGCCGCCGCTCATGTGCAAATAGAAGGCCACAAATTGTCTGGGGGAGCGCCTGCGCGCGCGCCCCGAATCTCTATGGGGAATATGATGCAGGTCACCGAGACGCTGAACGAAGGTCTGAAACGCGGTTACGCGATCACCGTCACCGCCGCCGAGCTGGACGCTAAGGTCAATGAGAAACTGGTCGAGGCACAGCCCGAAGTCGAGATGAAAGGCTTCCGCAAGGGCAAGGTTCCCATGGCGCTGCTGAAGAAGCAGTTCGGCCAGCGTCTGATCGGCGAAGCCATGCAGGAAACCATCGACGGTGCGATGAACAAGCACTTCGAGGAAAGCGGTGACCGTCCGGCCATGCAGCCCGACGTGAAAATGACCAACGAAGACTGGAAAGAGGGCGACGACGTCAACGTCGAGATGTCCTATGAAGCACTGCCCGAGATCCCCGAAGTTGATCTCTCCGGTGTTGAGCTGGAAAAGCTGGTCGTGAAAGCAGACGACGCAGCCGTCGAAGAAGCGCTGGCCAACCTCGCAGAAACCGCGCAGGATTTCGAAGCCCGCGAAGACGGTGCCGCGGCAGAAGATGGCGATCAGGTTGTCATCGATTTCGTTGGTAAGGTTGACGGCGAAGCCTTTGATGGCGGCGCAGGCGACGACTACCCGCTGACACTGGGCTCCAACTCCTTCATCCCCGGTTTTGAAGAGCAGCTGGTCGGCACCAAAGCGGGCGAAGAAAAAGACGTCACCGTCACCTTCCCCGAAGAATATCAGGCCGAGCATCTGGCCGGTAAAGAAGCCGTGTTCTCCTGCACCGTGAAAGAGGTGAAAGCCCCCAAAGCGGCAGAGATCAACGACGAGCTGGCGCAGAAATTCGGTGCCGAAGACCTCGCTGGCCTGAAAGGTCAGATCTCCGAGCGTCTGGAAGCCGAATACGCCGGTGCGGCCCGTGCCGTGATGAAGCGTGGCCTGCTGGACAAGCTGGACGATCTGGTCTCCTTTGACCTGCCGCCGTCGCTGGTCGAAGCAGAAGCCAAGCAGATCGCACACCAGCTGTGGCACGAGGAAAACCCCGAGGTTCAGGGCCACGATCACGAAGAGATCGAAGCCAGCGACGAGCACAACAAGCTGGCCGAGCGCCGCGTGCGTCTGGGCCTCCTGCTGGCAGAACTGGGCCAGAAAGCCGAAGTCGAAGTGACCGACGCAGAAATGACCCAAGCGATCATGCAGCAGGCACGCCAGTACCCTGGTCAGGAACGTCAGTTCTTTGAGTTCATTCAGCAGAACGCTCAGATGCAGCAGCAGCTGCGCGCGCCTATCTTTGAAGACAAAGTGATCGACCACATCGCTGAGCAAGCGAAAGTGGATGAGAAAGAAGTCTCCAAAGACGATCTGCAGGCCGCCGTTGAGGCCCTGGAAGACGAGTAATCAGACCTCGGGCCTGCGCCTTCGCGCGGGCTCTTGCCTCTGACTAAGGAACAGGCTGCCCCTCGGGGGTGGCCTTTTTCTTTTCCGGATCAGAAATGGGACAACCCGGACCGGTGGGGACGCCCCGTCACAAGCAAAACCGCCCCTGGGTTTATCCAGGGGCGGCACAAAATGACGTGAGCTTGGGCTCTCCGACCGTCGTCGGAAACGAGTGTCAGAACAAAAAGTTATCGGAGTTTGACAACTCCGCCACTGAAATATTCTCCACCGTTACAACCACGTTGTCGAAGGTCATCACAACGTGATGGCCTTTCGCGGTGAAATCGACCTGATTGAGGGTCTCCGCCCCGCTGAGAATGTCGATTTTGTCGACACCCACTTCGAAATCGCGGATCCGTGCGCGCCCGTGATTGCTGCCGAAAGCAAATGTATCGGCGCCGTCACCGCCTATCAGCAGGTCGTTGCCCTGCTGGCCGAACAGTTTGTCATTGCCGTTACCGCCAATCAGTGTGTCGTTGCCTGCGCCGCCACGGATCGTGTCAGCCCCGTGCGAGCCGTTCAGCTTGTCGTCACCATTCTGGCCGATCAGCCGATCACGTCCGCCGCCGCCGCGCAGGTCATCGTCGCCAAGCCCGTCCGGCAAGCCTGTCATTGCCACCTCGACCGGAAATCAGATCATCTGCCCCGGTCCCATCGAGGATATCGCGGCTGACAGTTCCCAGCAGGGTTTCACCGACCTCAGGCTCGCCCGTGTCGAGCGGTGCATTGCCACCTGCCTTGCGGTCCTGCCAGAAGGCGATCAGCGCGTCCGCAGTGGGGCTGTCGTAGCCACCGAAATCCTTAACGTATTTCAGAATCGAGGTGCCGTATTCATCCGTCGACGCGGTATCGCTCAGCAGCAGTGTTGCCAGCCCGGAAGCACCGCGCAGATGTGCGGCGGCCATCAACCCGGTCAGGGACAGGGTAACCTCAACCATGGCGCCATTCACATCGCGGTAGGAGACAGTTTCACCTACGTAATCGGCGAGACTGCGCCCCTGCTGGCCGAGATAGTAGCTGAGCATCTCGAAATTATAGCCAAAGGCCTCATTGATGGCTGTGTCCTGCGCGGCATGAGTCTTGAAATCATCTAGGCTGTTGACGCCATTCTTGCCGGTCCAGGTGCCGTCCCAGCGGTTGATGCTATCACCGCCCAGGTAGTAAAAATCATCCCGGTAGTAGCCGAGGTCAATCAGCAGCGCCTCGCCGAACTGATAGCCGACAAAGCCCAGCGAGTTGGTCGAGTGATAGGCCATATCGCGCCACTGGGTCGCGTTCAGCTGGCCCCAGCTGCTCAGGCCCTGATAAAAACTGCCAACCGGCGCACCGGCCCATTGTGTCAGCTGTGCGTCGCTGATCTGCCCGGCATCGTAGCGGTCCCGGTCCCAGCCGGATTCAAACGCCAGAAGCGCATTGCGAAAGTCGTTGAAACTGCCGTTTGGCATCGTCACTGCTCCTCTTGCGTATCAACCGTCTTGATGCGGACTGCTGGCGTTCAGCGTTGTCCGACACATGGCATGTTGGAAAACTCTGTCGCAAGAAAGGGGCAGAAATTTGGCAAACAAATGCCTAAAAAAGAGTAAGGAGAGCGTAATTTTGCTCGAAATTTGTAAAAATTAACCTTTAGGGCGCGCCGCAACAAATAGTGTGCAAGCGGGGCGTGTGCGCCTAGATCTGCCGCCCGGTGACGTATCGCCGGACGGCAGGAATCGGTTTATTCCACTCAAAATGGAAACAGTTTGTTCACAGCGAAATCCTGTAGCGTGCAAAACCATCCGGGCCTTCACCTGCAGGTTCAATCGCAATGCTCTCGACGCTGTCGACATAAGCCGCCGCCTTTGGGCCGGTGTCAAACAGCACGGAGGTCTGCGCAAGCGGGGCGAACCGCCAGTTGGCATCCGCCCGCGGGCTGATGGTGCCCTTCTCAACGATATAGCGCACGATCACATCGCGGTTGGTGTCTGGCCCCTCAAAGACAACCGTATCACCCATCGCGCCGGGGAAGGCGCCACCGCCGCCTGCGCGGTAATTGTTGGTGGCGATAATGAACTCCTGCGCGGGGTCGATCGGCGCGCCGTTGAACTCAAGATCGACGATGCGATTGGCGTCAGGATTTTCCAACGCGCCCTTGGGGCCGAACTTCGAAGGCTGCGACAGGTCGATCTGATAGGTCACCCCGTCGATCACGTCAAAGTTGTAGCTGGGAAAGGCCGGGTTGAGCAGCACCTGATCCGCCTCACCGGGGGTGATCTGGTTGAACATGCCAGCAGAGCGTTCCAGCCAGTCCTTGACCTGCGCGCCGGTCACCCGCACCGCACGGGCGGTATTGGGGTAGAGGTAGAGGTCGGCGACATTCTTGATCGCCACATCGCCCTTGGGCACATCGGTGTAATACTCCGCCCCCCCACGACCAGCCGGCCTTGAACGGGGCCGCTGCAGAGAGGATCGGCAGCCCCTCATGTTCAGTGCCTTTCAGCATCTGTTCAATGTACCAGGTCTGGGCAATCGACACGATTTGCACCGACGGGTCATCCGCAACCAGCGCAAAATAGCTGTGCAACGGCGCGTCGGTCTTGCCCACGGCGCGGCGCACATATTGCAGCGTCTCATCATGCTCTTTCTGTGCTGCCGCCAGCACTGCCGGTGCGCTGTCGACCAGGGCAGTGATCGAGCGGTCCTCTTCGCGCCGAGAAATGGGCCGCGCTTCTGATGCATGGCCGACGATGCGCCAGCCAGCACCATCGCGTTCCAGCATCAGATCAATCAGACCCATATGGCTGCCCCAGAACCCGCCCATGGTTGCAGGGGTGCCGTGGATGGTGCCCTTGTCGACATCGACCCCGGCAAAATCCGCATAGGTGGAGGAGGGGAAGACCAGATGCGAATGGCCGGTCATGATCGCATCAATGCCCTCAACCGCCGCCAGCGGGACGGAGGCGTTCTCCATTCCATCAGCTTCCTGCGCGCTGCCAATGCCGGAATGTGAGAGCGCGATAATGATATCGGCCCCTTTTTCCTTCATCTCCGGCACATAGGCGCGGGCGGTTTCCAGAATGTCGCGCGCCTGAACGTTGCCCTCCAGATGGCGGCGGTCCCAGTTCATCACCTGCGGCGGGACAAAGCCAATGAGGCCGATCTTGATCGCATGTGTATTGCCTGCGCCATCGGTCAGCTCGCGCTCCATAATGACGTAAGGCGGCAGCAGGGTTGTGTCGTCGCGCGGCCCGGCGCCGGTGGATTTGGCGACATTGGCACAGACCACCGGGAAATCGGCCCCAGCGAGGGATTTCATCAGGAAATCCAGCCCGTAGTTGAATTCATGGTTGCCCAGCGTCGAGGCATCAAAGCCCACCGCATTCATCGCCTGAATGACCGGATGGGTGTCGCCTTCCTTCATGCCCCGCTCATAGGCGATATAGTCGCCCATCGGATTGCCCTGCAGGAAATCGCCATTGTCCAGCAGCAGTGAATTGGTCGCCTCAGCGCGGATATCGCCGATCAGCGAGGCGGTGCGGGCCAGACCCACCGTATCGCGCGGCTTGTCGGCGTAGTAATCATAGGGAAACACATGCACATGCAGGTCGGTGGTTTCCATCAGGCGCAGATGCACCTGGTTGGAGGCCGCCTGAACAGAAAACGGATGCAGCGCAATCAGACCAGCGCTGCCAGCCAGAAAGGACCGGCGGTCAAGTTGGATAGGCATTTTTCGCTCCCACGTCTTTTTATAATAGACATCCATGCTAGCAGAAAAATGCCCGCCGTCATGTGACAGTTTTGCGCTAACAGGTTCGGCGGCAGCCTGTCGCGTAAAACTACAAAAGCTGTTTTTTATCAGGTGGTTGTGTTCGAATCCTTAAAGGCGTAGCCCCGTTTCGCGCAACATGCCCCGGCGTTTGGCGGCGTAATAGTAGCCGCGTGAATAGTGCTTCACCGCCTGATCATAGCTGCCATCAGACAGAAGCCAGGCCCCGCGCAGATACTTGACCGCGTATTTCAGATTGGTGTCCGCATCCAGAAGATCCTTCGGCCTGCCCCGAAATCCCATGGACCGCGCGGTGGCGGGCAGGATCTGCAACAGCCCGTAATAAGGTCGGTTGATGGCCCAGGGGCGATGCGTGCTCTCGCGGATCGCTAGCCGGTGCACCAGAGGGCGCGGCACCTCGTAATGGTCGGCCCAGAAATTGATCTTACGGCGCAGCTCCGGTGTTTCATTGGGATAAAGCGGCGGCTCCGCCGCGCGGTCGGTTGCGGCGGGGGCATCTCCGCAGGCGGCAAGGGCCAGCGGGCTGAGAAGGAAGGCCAGAGCCGTTCTGCGATCAATCATGGAAACTGCCTGTTAGATCCCCGGTCTGGCCGGGTCGGCGGCAGGTTAGGCGGGGGAGGGGATTTGGGCAAACAGCAGATGTTGGCATCGGCGGATATCCCCCCAGTTGGTGACCGGGGCCAGGCGGCATCGCGCCGCGAGCACTGCTGGCTAAAATTTTAGCCGCTATTCAATTGTGCCGGGCTGCCGGACGCCGCAGGATTTCGACGCGCATGAACCGGGCATCGCCCCGTCCCAACACGGCTCCCGTGCCTGCGGCCCGCTTGGGATGCACATGCAAAGGGGCCGCGAGGGGGAGCCTTCGCGGCTCCGCCAGCGCACTCAGGGCTGAATGATCCTATGTGGATTGTGCCGGGTCAGCTCTGCCGTGATCAGCTCCGGCGGCACCAGATTGCTGATGGCCTCGCCCTTGTGGCGCGGGTTCTCAAAGCTAAACCCCCGCAGCAGCCGCAACAGCAGACGGCGGCGCAATGCGGTTTCTTCCCGGATCAGTTCCTCTTCCATGGTCACCCCCAGATGACTGCATATCGTCGAACACAGATGCGCGGGCACAAGCCCACGGCGGGGTCTGAGACTGGTCGAAACCAGCGAAGATGAGGTTACCAACGCAGAGCTTTATGCGGCGAGTTTGAGGCGATTTTGATCTGTCTGCAGATCGCAGCATCTGAATGGGCACACGAAAAAGGCCGCCCCGGATGGAGCGGCCTTTCTCAATGTCGGATAGATCCAAGGCCGATTAGGCGTTGGTCTCGTCGTCGCTTGCAGCCGGGGCTGCATCGTCGTCGTCGTCCGAAGCGGCAGAGCCGATATCGTCGAACAGCTCGGAGATTTCGAATTCAGCAGCGGCTTCTTCTTCAGCGGCCAGCTCTTGAATCGATTTGCCCGAGGCTTGCAGCTCAGCTTCTTCAGCAGAGCGTGCAACGTTCAGTTTGATCTGAACTTCGACTTCAGGGTGCAGCTTCACAGCAACGCTGTGCAGGCCCAGATCCTTGATCGGCGAAAGCAGAGCGATCTGCTTCTTGTCGACCGAGAACCCTTCTTCGGTGGCTGCGTCTGCGGCGTCACGGGGGGTGACGGAACCGTAGAGCGCGCCCGCGTCAGAAGCGGAGCGAATCACGATGAACTGCTGACCGTCCAGCTTTTCTGCCAGAGCTTCCGCTTCTTTCTTGGTTTCCAGGTTGCGCGCTTCCAGCTGCGCTTTCTGGTCCTCAAAACGAGCGATGTTGTTCTGCGACGCGGTCAGCGCCTTGCCTTGCGGCAGCAGGAAGTTGCGTGCGTAGCCGGGCTTAACGTCCACGACTTCGCCCATTTGACCCAGTTTGGCCACACGTTCCAGAAGGATAACTTGCATGTGCTTATCTCCTTACTTCACGGCGTAGGGCAGCAGGGCGAGGAAGCGGGCGCGCTTGATAGCACGGGCCAGTTCACGCTGCTTCTTTGCCGAAACGGCGGTGATGCGCGAGGGCACAATCTTACCACGTTCGGAAATATAGCGCTGCAGAAGACGGGTGTCTTTGTAGTCGATTTTCGGCGCATTGTCGCCCGAGAACGGGCATACTTTACGACGACGGAAAAACGGTTTGGCTGCCATGGTTTAGCGTCCTTTTCTCAAGCGTTGATCAGCGGCGCTCACGACGCGAGTCGCGCTCATCGCGCTTCTGCATCTGAACCGAGGGGCCGTCTTCATGTGCGTCAACCTTGATGGTCAGAACGCGCATAACGTCATCATGCAGGCGCATCAGACGCTCCATTTCCTGGATCGCCGCTGCGGATGCATCGGTCTTCAGGAAGGAGTAGTGGCCCTTACGATTTTTGTTGATCTTATAGGCCATCGTCTTGACGCCCCAGTACTCGCTGTCGACCAGGCTACCGCCGTTGTCGGACAGAACAGCACCGAAATGTTCGATGAGGCCTTCAGCTTGCGAGTTGGACAGAGTCCTGACGCGCAATCATGACATGCTCGTAGAGTGGCATGTGAACTCCAGTTTGTGTCTAGGCGCATTTCATAGACGGGGCGGTTGATCCTTCCGCTGCCCTGTCACGAGAGTCTGCGCGGATCGAAAATGTCGCGGAAGGAAGCCCCCATATACAGGCTGCCGCCAAAAGGGCAAGTGCCGTTTCCCGGCAGCCCTAGTCTGTGCGGATTTTCGGGGTCAATCACGGGGAGAGGGGCCGGTTCAGCGGATGTGAACCAAGTTTTAGCAAAATCATGCAAGGCTGAAGATGGCCAGAAGATTATGGGTGGATCCAGAGCAGCGACAACGGTTGCCGTTTCCACCAGCCCCGCCTGAACCGCCCACATGATCGGGGCAGCCAGGAAGCCAGGACAGGCAGGACAGGCAGGACAGGCAGGGCAGGCAGGCCCAGAACCAACCTCCGGGGCAACCGTATGGGCGCGACCCGCATTTACCGCAACTCCGCCCCATTTCAGCCTCAATGCTGGCGTCAATCTTGGTTAACAAAGCGTTAACCGGCCAGCCAGACCCAGACCAAAGGCGCAGAAAGCGCCGCAGAAAAGGCAGGACAGACCGACCGCGTTAAGAGTGAGAAGGGACCAGAGATGAGCATCATCGAACCATCCGACATCGGGTTTCAGCCTGCGCATCAGGCTCGATTTGGTCACGCCATGCAGGGCGCGTCGGCTCAATCCTACGTCAGGCAATCTCGTGCCGCGCGCCGATTGGCGGATCTGGCCCGCGCCACACCTTTGAACCTGCAGGTGCAGGCCAATTGGCCGGTCCGCTCCATTTTGCTACGTATTCTTGGCGGGGGGATGGTGCTTGGCTCGACCGGTCTGTGGCTGCTGCCCGACGCCGGGATCGACCCGCAGATGTCGCTGATCCGGATCGGCATTTCCATCGCCTTCCTCTTTGTCGGGCTGATCCTGCTGACCACACATCATCCCGACAGCCAGCCGGAGGCGTGTTTCGATCCGGTCCGGCGCGAACTGCGGATCCTGCGCAAATCCCGCAGTGGTGCCCCCCGCGTTGTCCTGCGCCGCAGCTACGCCAGCCTTGGCGGTGTGCGCCTTTCGGCAAATGCCATTTCGGTGCTCGACAGCGATGGGTCCGTGCTGATGGAGCTGCCGATTGACAGCACCGACACCCGTTTGCGGCTGCGCGATCAGCTCAATGGCGCCTTGCCCATTCTCAGCTGACGGCCGCAGCAGAACCGACCCGACAGGCGGTGTCCCCCGCCGATCTGCTCCGATCAGCTCCCGGTCCAATCCCGGCCGCAATCCATCACAACTGCGCGAGAACCTGCCGCTCTGCACAGATGCAGCTTTGGTTGTTCATCTGAACACAGATAGTGTTGGGTTTTGCGGGCTTCCCTTTCGGGCGAGAAAATCCTCAACTGGGAAGCGATGTTACACGGTCCAATGGAGCCAAGATCATGAAAACCACTCTTCTCGCTGCCGCCCTGATGGGCGCTGCCGCCACCACTGCTTTTGCCGCACCCGAAGCCTATAATCTGGATGCGAGCCACAGCCAGGTGGTGTTCAGCTACAATCACCTTGGGTTCTCGACGACCTACGGCATGTTCTCCGGGTTCGAGGGTGAGATTGCCTTTGATCAGGAAAACCCCGAAGCCTCCAGCGTTTCGGTCTCGATGCCGGCACAATCGATGCTGACCGGCTGGGAAGGGCGGTTTGATCACTTCATGTCGAAGGATTTCTTTGGCGCTGATGACAAGGAGATGATCACCTTCACCTCCACCGGCATCAAGGTGACTGGCGAAAATACCGCTGAAATCACCGGCGATCTCACCCTGAACGGCGTCACCAAATCCGTGGTTCTGGACGCCAAGCTGAACCAGGTTGGTGATCACCCGATGGCGGGCAAGCCCTGGGCCGGTTTCGACGCCACCACCACGCTGCTGCGCTCCGACTACGAGCTGGGCAAATTCGCCCCCTTCGTCAGTGATGAGGTTGACGTGAAAATCTCGGTTGAGGCGATGAAGGCCGAATAAGCCGGATGTCCAACGGCGGGATCACAAGATCCGCCGTCCAACAACTTGAAACCGCTGCCCCGACGGGGTGGCGGTTTTCTGTCGTTAGAGCATGATGGTCCGCTGTGAGCCCTTTGCAGTCGTCCGCCTCTGGTACCTTCTCACATGTGCAGCAAGTCGCGACCCAGCGCCAAGTGGACGCTACCGCTCGGCCACAGCAAAGCAGCTCAGCCGGACATTTCGGACTTTAGCCCGTGCGGCTTTTTGTTTGCGCAGAAAAGACTCCTGGGCTCGGCAACAACGGGGGGATTTACAAGGAGAACCAGAATGCACAATCTCCCCGTAAGCTAACGGTACTTGGGGAATACCAACTTAGGTAAAATAATGACACTCGTACTTATTGCTCAAACAGCAGACGGCCTGTGTGCCGTGGCCGACACCCGAATTTCGACCTCAGAAAAGACGACCGTTGACTACTGTTCAAAGCTGGCTTGTCTGACCGTTAAAACCCATACGTATCTACAAGATGGCAGCGGGTATTATCCCCAAACACGCGAATTTGGTTTTGCCTTTGCTGCGGATTCCGTATTGCTGGCTACCAATATACTCCTGACTGCAAGCGCCGTTTGCAGGAACTTCTTCTCACGCGGAATGATCGGAACGTTGCAGCTCGGCTCAGTTGCCGAAGTCGTTGCAAAAATCGCACGTGACCTGACACTCGCCTATAATCAGAATACAACGGACAAAAACAGAAAGATCGCAGAAATTTGCGTGTTCGGATTCTGCCAGATCGGTAATGAGTTCCAGGCACATGTGCTGTCTCCGGTCGTTGATAGCTCTGGTTCTAGAATGGAGTGCCATCTTCATCGCCCCAACTCTAACGGCGTGGTGATCCTCGGCGACCCGACCGCTAAGCAGGCACTTATGGAAGAAGTTCAAAGGCGAATAGAAAACCAGAGCGAACTGAGCATTACACATCTCGTTGATGCGGTCTGCAAGAACAACGATATCAACGGGGTCGGCGGGGATATTCAAACGCTGCTTGCCGGTGTCAATGAAGTTACAATGCCTCCGACTTTGATCGTTGATGACACCGATGGGTCCGACAGAAGAGTGATTTTTGGTCAGGATATTTCCGAGTTTGACGAATACGGCGGGTTTTCCATCGGAGATCCGGAAGCCGCTCTGCCTCAGCCCTTTACCGGTGACCGAAAATAAGATCAGTATTGTCTTTCACTGGCCCGATCTCGGACTAAAGCAACTCTCTGACCCTCCCCGACTTGTGTGTCGCCTTTTGTTCCAATTGGCAGATTTCCGTTAAGGAAAAACACGTTGCCCCTATAGGCGCTTAAGAGACGCATAGGTCGCTCGCTGCGCAAAGCGGACGCGCTGGGTTGTCTTGGCTGCATCCGCAGCGAACGGCAGCAAGGTCTGCATAGCTGATCAAGACACCCTGTGGATACCCTCATCCACCAGCAGTGTGCCTGCTACAGCCCCCTCAGGGCGCGCGGCTGGCGGTCAGGTCGACGGCGATTGTCACCGCATAGGCCAGCGAGCCTTCGTCCTTTACGCCGCGCCCGATGTTGAAATCCAGCCGGTTCACCTCGGCGCTTCCGGACATCACGGCGGTGTCACCGTTCAGATCCAAGGTGAAGGGCAGGCGCAGTGGCACCTCCTGGTCGCGGATGCGCAGGGTGCCGTCAGCGACATAGCCCTCCGCCAGCTTCTCGATCTCGGCGCGGAACTCGGCGGTGGGATAGCTGGCACTGTCGAAGTAGTCCGGACCCATCGCCTGATCGGTGACCGATCCCAGCATCAGCGAGGGGATCGCCACGGAGACGGTGACCGTGCCTGCCGGGCCAGGGGCGTCTGGCTCCTCAAACGCGATGCTCGCCTGCCATTGGTCGAACTGGCCGCGCACCTCGCTGCCCATCTGCACGATGGCGATGGCCAGCGTACCGTCCTGAACCACCCAGCCGCCAGTGGGCATAGTATCTGTGCCTGCCTCGTGGTCATGGTCATGTCCGTGGGCAGCAGCGGTGTCGGCTCGGCGCGTGGCTATGCGGCGCATAAAGCCCGAAGGCCCCCCCGCCCGCCAGCACCAGACCCCAGATTGCCAGCGCCACCAGAAACGGCAGGGCACCATGGGGGGTCTCGGTCTGGGCGGTAACCTCAGGGGCGCGCCCCGGCAGCATCCGGCGCAGGGTGGCGTCACGGTCGATCACCTCATGCTTCAGCGCACCGGCAATATGCAGCCCCAATGCCACGGCAAGGGTCCAGACAAACAGCCAATGCAGCCCGCCAAACACCGCAGCCACCGCCTCCGATTTCGGCACAAACGGCAGGCTCTGGCCAAAGGGCCACCAGATCGGCGCAAAACCGGTGGTCGCCGCATGGTGGATCCAGCCCGTCAGCGGCGCGGCAACCAGCGCACCGTAAAGCAGCCAATGCACCACCTCCGCCAGAACCGTCTCCGCCCGTCGTTCGGGGTGGAGTGCCACCGGCTTGGGCTGGCTCAACGCCCAGAGAATGCGCAAAAGCGCAGTCAGAAACAGCGCCAGCCCCAGTGTTTTATGCAGCGAGAACAGCAGGGCGGCGCGGGTTAGCGTGGCCTGCGATCCGTCGAAATCGGCGCTCTGGATGTGATGCGCCAGATCATTGGCGAAATATCCCAGCGGAAACACCGCCAGCATCAACAGGGCGGTCAGCCAGTGGAACCCCTTGGCAACGCTGCCATAGTGAAGGGCGGTGTTGTGGCGGGCGACGGGAGAGCTGGCAGGGGAGGACACGTCAGGGAAAACCTTCTCATCGGGAGTGACAGGGTTACCCTATCCCCTCCGCTGTCTGAGACAACACGCATCTCTGTCACCTGATGCACAGGCTTGGTGCATCCGCGCAAGGCTGTGCTTGTACGCAGCGTCACCTGCGTCTAAACCCGGTGCAACGCAGATGTGCAGAGAAGATGAGGTCTCAGATGACAATTGCATTCGTGTTTCCAGGGCAGGGCGCGCAGACCATCGGGATGGGCAAGGCGCTGGCCGAGGCCTATCCGGCAGCCAAAGCGGTCTTTGACGAGGTGGATGCCGCATTGGGAGAGGCGCTGAGCCAACTGATCTGGGAGGGGGACATCGAAACCCTGACCCTCACGCAGAACGCTCAGCCCGCGCTGATGGCCACGTCGCTTGCTGCCATGCGGGCGCTGGAGGCTGAGGGTGTCAGCATCGACAAGGCCACCTTTGTTGCCGGTCACAGTCTTGGCGAATATTCCGCATTGGCCGCAGCTGGCGCGATTTCGGTGGCCGATACGGCGCGGCTCCTGCGCACCCGTGGCCAGGCCATGCAAAGCGCGGTGCCAGTGGGGGAGGGCGCAATGGCCGCCATTCTGGGGCTGGACCTTGAGGCCGTGCGTACCGTCGCGGAGGAGGCTGCACAGGGCGAGGTCTGCCAGGCCGCCAATGACAATGACCCGACCCAGGTGGTGGTCTCCGGCGCTAAGGCTGCCGTGGAACGCGCCGCTGAGATAGCCAAGGAAAAAGGCGCCAAACGGGCGGTGATGCTGCCGGTCTCGGCACCGTTTCATTGCGCGCTGATGCAGCCTGCCGCCGATGTGATGGCCGAGGCGCTGGCAGATGTGGCCATTAAATCCCCCGCCGTGCCGCTGATCGCCAATGTGCGTGCCGATGCGGTGAACGACCCGGATGAGATCCGCAAACTGCTGGTCGAACAGGTCACCGGGTCGGTGCGCTGGCGCGAAAGCGTGCAGACCATGGCCGCCAAAGGGGTGAGTGAGTTCTGGGAAATCGGCGCAGGCAAGGCGCTCTCCGGCATGATCCGCAAGATCGACCGCAGCCTGACCAGCCGTCAGGTTGGCACCGCTGAAGATGTGGCCGCCATCACCGCGGGCTGAACGCGGAATTTCATTAAAATTCCGGCCCGTTTTCTTCGTTAAGAAAACAGCGGATCGCGGGCCGGGGATGCGACAAAGGAAACCATATGTTTGATCTGACTGGCAAATCTGCCCTCATCACCGGCGCGTCCGGCGGCATCGGTGGTGATATCGCCCGCGCGCTGCATGCCGCTGGCGCCACGGTTGGCCTCTCTGGCACCCGTGAAGCCCCCTTGCAGGAGCTCGCCGCCGAACTGGGGGAGCGCGCCCATGTGCTGCCCTGCAACCTCTCCGATGCGGAGGCGGTTGAGGCACTGCCGAAACAGGCCATCGCGGCGATGGGGTCGGTCGATATTCTGGTCAACAACGCTGGCATCACCCGCGACAACCTCTTCATGCGGATGAAGGATGAGGAGTGGCAGAGCGTGCTTGAGGTGAACCTCACCTCCACCATGCGCCTGTGTCGCGGCGTGCTGCGCGGCATGATGAAGGCACGCTGGGGCCGGATCATCAATATCTCCTCCATCGTAGGGGCCACCGGCAATCCAGGTCAGGGCAACTATGCGGCCGCAAAGGCCGGCATGGTTGGCATGTCGAAATCGCTGGCCTATGAGGTCGCCAACCGTGGCATCACTGTGAATGCGGTGGCTCCCGGCTTTATCGCGACCGCCATGACCGACAAGCTGAACGACGCCCAGAAAGACGCGATCCTGACCCAGATCCCCAGCGGACGCATGGGCAATCCTGAGGAAATCGCCTCAGCCGTGTTGTATCTGGCCAGCGCTGAGGCAGGCTATGTCACTGGCACCACGCTGCATGTAAACGGCGGTATGGCGATGCTCTGATCCGGGGCTGATAGCTCTTTGGATGAGGCACCAGAGGCCCGAGTCACTGGCCCGCGTTACTGGCTGGCTCACTGGCTGAGACACCGGCTCTATCGCTGGTCCTGTCATTTGCCCCGTCACCGGGTCCTCCGGCGGCGGGGCTTTTGCGTGCCGTGCCCGCCGCAGCCCGACCTATCTGTGATGCGGATGCCTCAGGGGGGTGTTGATCGCGGGCGGTCTCAGCGGTGATTTGCGGGAGGGATCGGCGTATTTTGCGGTGGGTTTGCGTTCGGGTGTGGCGCGAATGCGGGCAAAACGCCGCTTTGGTAGCTGGTAAATACGGCTGAAACCCGCTGAAAAATAATGTAAAAATCGAGTCTTTGGTCGGTGTGGGATGAAAAATATCGCATACAAGTCTTGCATGTGCCGCCGCCTGTGGCCAAATGCTCACCCTGTTGCCTGAGCCTCAGGTAGCAGGCTTCGGGTCGACGGTCGCAGGGATGCTGCGAAATCGTTTGCCTCTGCGTCGGTCTGTGTTATAGGCGGCGCATATTCGCCATCTGCAGGTCCATGCCGGACCGGCAGGGGCACGTTCCGCTATGCGGGACACGATCGCCCGCATCGGGCACAACCACGCCGCCCCGAGCGGGCAAGGGCAGAACCGGGCGAAGGCCTGACAAACCGGGCGAATGCCTGAAAAGATGAGGAATTGACATGAGCGACGTCGCAGACCGCGTAAAAAAGATCGTTGTGGAACACCTGGGTGTTGAAGAAGACAAAGTGACCGAGAACGCGTCGTTCATCGATGATCTGGGCGCCGACAGCCTGGACACCGTTGAGCTGGTCATGGCCTTCGAAGAAGAATTCGGCATCGAGATCCCCGATGACGCAGCCGAGACCATCCAGACTTTTGGCGATGCGGTGAAGTTCATCAGCGAAGCTTCCTGATCCCACCCAATCGGTGACGATCACAGACGGCGCTTTCCGGGCAGGAAGGCGCCGTTTTGCGTTTGTGGCCGTTTCCGACCCATGCGAGGTCGGGTTTTCTCCTTAGGGGTGATCGATCTCCGTGCTAGCCTTGGCGAAACTGCCGACGACAGGAGGGCATAGCGATGATGATCTACCCCACGATGGAGCTGAAGGACGGGCGCTGCGTGACGCTGGACAAGGGGCGGCTTGATACCGCCATGATCTGGCATGTGGACCCGGTGGCCACCGCTTGCAGCTTTGCGGCCGATGGTGCCGAATGGATGCATCTGACGGATTTTGATGCCATTGAAGGCGACAACCGGAATGCTGAGCTGGTGGAGGAAATCATCCGCACGGCGGGCATTCCCGTGCAGTTGGGCGGCGGCATGCGCAGCCGCGAACATGTTGAACATTGGATCGACAAGGGCGCAGGCCGGGTTGTGGTTGGTACTCTGGCCGCGCAGGATCCGGAGATGGTGCGCATGTTGACCCGTCTCTATCCCGATCAGATCGTACTGGCGGTGGATGTCTGGGAAGGTCAGGTGATGACCGATGGCTGGCGTCAGGCCGGGTCGTTCACGCCCGAAGCCTTTATCGAAGCCTTTGCCGATTGTCCCTTTGCGGGGATCATCATCACCGACATCGAAAGTGATATGAGCGATGTTGAGGCGCAACTGGGGTTGATCGCCGGGCTGGCAGAGAAGGCCCGCACGCCGGTGATCGCCAGCGGCGTGGTGCGCACTGCGGACGATGTGGCGCGGCTGAAATACATTGGCTCGGTCTCCGGTACTCTGGTCGGGCGGGCGCTGTTCCGCAAAACACTGACCCTGACAGAGGCATTGGAAGAGGCCGCTCCCAGCCGTGAACCCGTGGCTGAGTTCCGCTGATCTGATCCGAGCTGAGCAAGGTTCCGGCCGAGACCCAGATAGGACCGGGTCGGGACGGAGCAAGCATCGAGCAAGTACCGACCGGAGATAGCGACAGTATCGGTCGGACCACACGACCGACCCCAAAAAGAAGGCTGCGCAGGCTACTGCGCAGCCTTTCGTCATATTTTGGCGTTACTTCGGGGCCGGAACAACCAGCGCGTCAGGCGCGGTGTGATGGTCCGGGGCAGGGCGTCAGGGCAGAGTGTCAGGGAGAGGGCGCTAGGGCAGGATTCCAGGTTAGGGGCGGAGAACTAGCCGGAAATGGCGCTGCTTGGCTCCAAATCGGGTGACGTGTCGCCGCGCGCGATCCCCCGCTTGGCAGGTGACGTTGCCCGGCGGAATCCAGCCAGTGTTTTCACAACATCTCGGGGTAATCGGTCCTTGAACTGAATGCCAAAATAATTGGCGTTGCACCATTGAATCTGGCCAGACAGGTCAACCTGAGGCGCATCCTTGGGCAGATTCAGCAGGATCATACCCCCGACAGCACAGATTAAATCAGATTTGATCTTTGCACCCTCCTGGCTGATGTCCAGAAGTGTGGCCTCGGCTTCCTCTTCTGCATACAGCAGATGGCAGTCCAGATTGCAGGTATGGCGCTTGCGCCGCCGCTTCAGCGTGGTCATGCGCCGCTCAAACAGGATAAAGCAAAGCGCTCCGAGCGCCACCAGTCCCAGCGAGCCCGCCGCCGCGGTGGTGCTGGAAATCTGCCCAAGCGCGGGCAGGGCGCCTAAATTGCCATCCGTGGTTCCTTTCTTATGGGCGTTCTGGCAGGGCATACGTGCCAGCTCCCGGCGATAGGCCGCCAGGGTTTCGCGGGCGAACAGCTTGACCGACGTCCGCTCCGCCGTGCGCCGATCCTTGATCGACAGAACCCGCAGCAGGCTGCGCTGCTGAGCGATCAGGTGCTGGGTGGCCTTGGACAGCTCATGCAGGTTTTCGTGCTGCATGCCACGCTGCAGCTCCGTCTTGTTGGTATTGGACAAAAACCGTTCCAACTCCTGCACGGCGCGCGAATTGCTGCCGGTGCGCAGGTAGTCCAGCATCTCCTCACTGGCGAGGGTCAGGGTCATCAATTTGTTGAACACCCTGCATTCCCGTGCCGCCAGCGGTTCGGCGCCCAGAAACAAACCGGTGATAATCAAAAGGGCGAACAGCCCCATGCCCCACATGCGCGAAGGGCGGCGGTGTGCCGGTCGCCAGCCCCTTCGCAAATCTGGGTCCAATGACGCGGGGCGTCCCAATAACAACTGTATTTGCACCATTTACGCCTTGCCCCAGAGCCGTAGATCCTGATTTTGCGCCCTGTCTAGGCAGGCGCCACATGTCGCTTCGCAGGTGCCGTTGAGCCGGGATCCCCCGGTGAGCCGCGCCACGAAACACCCTGGGGATACCTGTGCGAGGTTAATTGCAATCTAAGGATGTCATTAAAATAGCGTAAAACCGCCCGACTGTTCCGGCTCTTGCACCTTTGCGCCAATCCAAGCTATTTGGTGACAAATTGCCGAGGCAAAGGAGGGCAAGAAATGCGTCGAGTAGTAGTTACCGGACTGGGCCTGGTCACACCGCTGGCCAGCGGCGTCGAAGAAAGCTGGTCACGGTTGCTGGACGGGCAGTCCGGCGCGGGTCCGATCACGCATTTTGATGCGGTCGAAAGCGGTGTCGCCACCACATATGCCTGCGAAGTGCCGCGCGGCGATGGCTCCGAGGGCAGCTTCAACCCCGATGACTGGGTGGTGAAGAAAGACCAGAAGAAGATTGACGACTTCATCCTCTACGGTATTGCCGCCGCGGATATGGCCGTGCGCGATGCAGGCTGGACGCCCGAGGATGAGGCAAGCCGCCTGCGCACCGGTGTGATGATCGGCTCCGGTATCGGGGGTCTCAGCTCGATCGCGGACACCGCCGTGATGATCAAGGAGAAAGGCCCCCGCCGGGTCTCGCCCTTCTTTATTCCTGGCGCGCTGATCAACCTGATTTCCGGTCAGGTTTCCATCCGCTTTGGCTTCAAGGGGCCGAACCATTCCGTTGTGACCGCCTGTTCGACCGGTGCCCATGCCATTGGCGACGCGGCCCGTCTGATCAAATCCGGCGACGCTGATGTGATGATCGCAGGCGGCGCCGAGGCGGCGATCTGTGAGATTGGCATCGCGGGCTTCAATGCCTGTAAGGCGCTGTCGACCAAACGCGCCGATGACCCCAAAGCGGCCTCGCGCCCCTATGACGCCGACCGCGACGGGTTTGTCATGGGTGAGGGTGCGGGCATCGTTGTGCTGGAAGACTATGAGCACGCCAAGGCCCGTGGCGCGAAGATCTACGCCGAGGTGCTGGGCTATGGTCTTTCCGGCGACGCCTACCACATCACCGCACCGTCTGAAGACGGCGAAGGCGGCGAACGTTCTATGCGGGCGGCGCTGGCCAATGCCGGGCTTGAGCCGAAGGATATCGATTACATCAACGCACATGGCACCTCCACGATGGCCGATACCATTGAACTGGGCGCGGTTGAGCGGATGATGGGCGATGCCGCAGGCAAGGTCACCATGTCCTCCACCAAATCCGCCACCGGCCACCTGTTGGGCGCGGCTGGCGCGATTGAGGCGATCTTCTCCATTCTTGCGATCCGGGATCAGGTGGCACCGCCCACCATCAACCTGGACAATCCCGCAGTGGACACAGCGGTTGACCTTGCCCCCAATGCCAAGCGTGAGCGCGAGATCAACGTGGCCCTGTCGAACTCCTTCGGCTTCGGCGGCACCAATGCGTCGGTCCTGTTCGGAAAGCCTGAGTGATGTGGCGCAGCCTCGCCTCTAATATGCTGACGGTCCTGGTGGTGATGCTGTTCCTTCTGGGCGGTGTCATCCTCTGGGGGCAGTCGCAATATACCTCGGAAGGTCCGCTGGAGAGCGCAATTTGCCTGCGGGTGCCGTCTGGCTCCAACATGTCGCGGGTCAGCCGTGATCTGGAAACCCAGGGTGCCATCAATTCTGGCCCGCTGTTTCGGGTTGGGGTGCGCTACGCCGAAAAAACCGGTGAGCTGAAGGCCAAGCAGCTATCTGGTGCCAGCTGGCGCCTCGATGGAGGCCATCGTGGATCAGATCACCCGTGGCGGCGCCAGCAGCTGCGGCACGGAGATCGTCTATCGCGTCGGCGTCACCCGCGTGCTGGCAGAGGTGCGCGAACTGGATCCGGCCACCAACCGCTTTGTTGAGCGCGCGGAATTTGTGCCCGGCGTTGATGAGGTGCCTGCCGTCTACGACGAGAAGAAAGCCGACGCCGACACCCGCTACCGCATTGCGCTGGCGGAAGGGGTCACCAGCTGGCAGGTGGTGGAATCTCTGAAGGCGATGGATATCCTTGAAGGCGAGCCAGGCGATCGCCCTGCGGAAGGGATGCTGGCACCGGACAGCTATGAGGTCTCCCCCGGGGACAACCGTGCTGAGATCCTGGCCGAGATGCAGGAACGTCAGGTGCTGCGGATCAATGCCGCCTGGGAGAGCCGCTCGGACCGCGCGGCGGTCACCAGCCCGGAGGAGATGCTGATCCTTGCCTCGATCATCGAGAAGGAAACCGGCGTCGCCGAAGAACGCCGTCAGGTGGCCTCAGTCTTTACCAACCGTCTCAATCGCGGCATGCGGCTGCAGACGGACCCAACGGTGATCTATGGCGTGACCAAGGGGGAGGGCGTGCTGGGCCGTGGGCTGCGCCAGAGCGAGCTGCGCCGCGCCACCCCCTGGAACACCTATGTGATCGAAGGGCTGCCGCCGACCCCCATCGCCAATCCTGGCATGGCCAGCCTGGAGGCTGCGGTGGATCCCGATCAGGGTGACTATCTGTTCTTTGTTGCGGATGGGACTGGCGGTCATGCCTTTGCCGTCACCCTGGAAGAGCACAACCGCAATGTTGCCAAATGGCGCGAGATCGAAGCCGAGCGCAACAGCAACTGATCGCAACAACAGCATAAACCAGATCTGGAAAGGGACGCTTTGGCGTCCCTTTTTTCGTGCGCGCATCCGTTAACTCCATCGTAGGGAAGTCGGGCATTTCCTTAATAAATTCGGCAGTTTGCGTCCGATACTTCAGGTGGTGAATTTTGACTTTTGCGCTGCTTTATGCCATGCTCTCGGGGCAGCTGGAAAACTGACTGATCTGCCATGCAGGAGCCTCATCTGGGGCTGCGCATCTGGCTGGATCCGTGGTTTTGCGGATGGAGGTCCCATCACTATGAGGCCCCAACCATGAGCAGTTACACACCGGAAAATCGGCTGGCAAAAACCGCCGATCTTCTGTTCTCACTCCACAGCTCCATCGAACGGCTCCGGCAGGAGGCAGAGCAGATGCTCGAACGTCTTGCCTGCGATGCAGAGGAGGGCAGCAGCACCCCGCGCATCGCCAAATTGGAAAGCCTGATCCGTGACAGCCAGAAAGTGGAGAAAGCCCTTGTCGAACAAAGTGAACAGCATCAGGCCGCAGCCGGTCTCGACACCAACGCGGCGCGCAGCGAAATCGAAAACCGATTGGCTCGCCTGCGCGCCAGCCTCGACGCAGACGATGTTTCTGGACCGGCTCAGCGACCATGACCTCTGTGCGATGCCCTATCTCTTTGATCTCTGGGCGCTGCCACATCAGCTGCCAGCCGGCAGGCGACTGGCGCAGCTGGGTCATTCTTGGTGGACGGGGGGCGGGAAAAACCCGCGCCGGTGCCGAATGGGTGCGCACGCTGGCCGAAGGGGCAACACCCCTGTCCGCTGGTCGCGCCCGCCGCATCGCGCTCCTCGGAGAGACCTATGATCAGGTGCGCGATGTCATGGTACAGGGCGACAGCGGCCTCCTTGCCTGCACGCCCCCCGATCGGCGTCCGACGTGGAAAGCCACCGAACGACGGCTGATCTGGCCCAACGGGGCCACCGCACAGGCGTTTTCAGCCCATGACCCCGAGGCACTGCGCGGCCCGCAGTTCGATGCGGCCTGGGCGGATGAGCTGGCGAAATGGAAACGCGGGCAGGACGGTTGGGACATGCTGCAATTTGCCCTGCGCCTTGGCACCGATCCGCGCGTCTGCGTCACCACAACGCCGCGCAATGTGGGCGTGCTGCGCGACCTCCTCGCCAGCCCTTCCACGGCGCAGACCCATGCCGCAACGGAGGCCAACCGCGCCAATCTCGCTGCCTCCTTTCTGGCAGAGGTGCGCAATCGCTATGCCGGGTCCCGCCTTGGTCGGCAGGAGCTGGATGGCATCCTCTTGCAGGATGTCGAGGGCGCGCTTTGGTCCAATGCCGGGTTGGCTGCCGCGCAGATCGCAAAGACCCCAACACTGGACCGGGTGGTGGTGGCGGTGGACCCGGCGGTGAGCGCGGGCAAACATTCCGACGCCTGTGGCATCATTGTGGTGGGCGCAACCCTGCAGGGCCCGCCACAGGACTGGTGCGCCTATGTGCTGGCCGATTGCACGGTGCAGGGCGTCGGCCCGCTCACTTGGGCGCAGGCTGCCATTGATGCCCGCGACCGCTATGGCGCCGACCGGGTGGTGGCGGAGGTCAATCAGGGCGGCGCGCTGGTCGAAAGCCTGCTGCGCCAGATTGATCCGCTGGTGCCCTTCACAGCGCTGCACGCCAGCCGGGGCAAGGGGGCGCGGGCGGAACCGGTGGCGGCACTCTATGAACAGGGGCGGGTGCGTCATCTGCCGGGCTTGGGCGCGCTGGAGGACCAGCTTTGCCAGATGACCCCGCGCGGCTATCTGGGGCAGGGTTCTCCCGACCGGCTGGATGCGCTGGTCTGGGCGGTGCAGGAACTGATCCTGACCCCGGCCAACCGCCACCGAATGCCCCGCGCCCGCATGTTGTGAGCTGACCACACCACGGCCGACACCCCCAGAAACGCCCGCAGTGATGCGGGCGTTTTTCGTTTCACTGCAAGCGTTTGGTCCGGGTGTTGCGTGCCCTGCGCGCGCCTCGCTCAAATCTTATTCAATTCCAGCCGTCATAAAGGATTGCAGCAAACAGGGGGCAGGATTTGCCCGGTCCCGCAAATTCAAGCAAAGGAGTGGCCCATGGTCTTTGACCTCCTGCGGCGCAAGCAACAGCCCGTCGAAACCAAGACAAGCGCCGCCGCCCGCGTGGTGGCCTGGCATGGCAGCACCGGTGGCACAGGCTGGAGCCCGCGCGACAGCAGTTCACTGACCCGCAGCGGCTTTGCTTAAGCAATCCGGTGGGCTACCGCGCCGTCAAGATGATCATTGAGGCCGCCGCCGCGCTGCCGCTTGTGTTGCAGGATGGCACACAGCGCTACGACAGCCACCCGCTGCTGACGCTGCTGGCCCGGCCCAATGCCGCCCAGGGCCGCGCCGAGCTGCTGGAGGCGCTGTTTGGTCATCTCCTGCTTTCCGGCAACGCTTATATAGAGGCGGTCTGCGACCCGGATGCAGGCGCCGCGCTCCCGGTTGAACTGCACGTGCTGCGTCCCGACCGGATGACTGTGGTGCCCGGCAGCGACGGCTGGCCTGTGGCCTATGATTACAGCGTGTCGGGGCGCAAACATCGTTTTGATGTGACCCTGGCCTGCGCGCCGATCTGCCATCTGCGCAGTTTCCATCCGCAGGATGACCACTACGGGTTGTCCCCGATGCAGGCCGCGGCCATGGCGGTGGATGTTCACACCTCCGCTTCGCGCTGGTCGAAGGCGCTTTTGGACAATGCAGCCCGCCCCTCGGGCGCGCTGGTATGGACCGGCAGCGACGGTCAGGGGCTGATGGCGGAGAATCAGTTTCGCCGCCTAAGTGACGAAATCGAAATGAATTTTCAGGGCGCGCGCAACGCCGGTCGTCCGATGGTGCTGGAAGGCGGGCTGGATTGGAAACCGATGGGTTTCTCGCCGTCGGATATGGAGTTTCACCAGACCAAGGACGCCGCCGCCCGCGAAATTGCGCTCGCGCTTGGGGTGCCACCGATGCTGCTGGGACTGCCCGGCGATGCCACCTACGCCAATTACCAAGAGGCCAATCGCGCCTTTTATCGTCTCACCGTCCTGCCGCTGGTGACCCGCGTGGCGGCAAGCCTGTCGGACTGGCTGTCGCGCTATCAGGGCGCTGCGGTCACCCTGAAGCCCGACCTTGATCAGGTGTCTGCGTTGGCCTCCGAACGCGAGGCGCAGTGGCGCCGTGTGGCCAGCGCCGATTTCCTGACCGTGGCAGAGAAACGCCACCTTCTGGGCCTGCCGCCACAAGAGGAAGGGGACCGCGATGACTGAGATCCCGATCCCACCGTTTGAATGCTCTCCGGGGCTGCGGCTCTCCGCTCATGAACGCATCGCTGAAATCCAGCAGGAGGCGATGAACCGTCGGCTCGAACGGCTGGAGATGATGATGGAGCGGATGGAGAAACGGCTCTGGCTCACTGTCTACGGTGTTGCTGCGGTCATTCTGGCACAGGCGTTCCAGTCCTTTCTGGTGGTCCAGTAAATCACATGAATTCAATGAGATATAAGGGGAAGATGATGCGACATGATGAGCATCTGGAACATAAATTCGCGCGCTTCGGCGAGGATCTGACCGTCGGGGATGAGGCCGACGACATGGTCGTGATCAGCGGCTACGCCAGCTTGTTCGGCTGCGTCGATGGCGGCGGTGATCTGGTGCAATCTGGCGCCTATCAGGCGTCGCTGGACCGTCTTTGCAAGGCCGGGATTGCGGTGAAAATGCTCTGGCAGCATGACCCGGCACAGCCGATCGGCGTCTGGGATACGGTCCGCGAGGATGCCCGCGGCCTGCATGTCACGGGCCGTATCCTGACCCGCACCCAGAAGGGGGCGGAGGCGGCAGCGCTGATTGGTGCCGGTGCGCTGGATGGTCTCTCCATCGGCTATCGCACCCGCCGCGCCACCGCGCGCAAAGGCGGCGGTCGCTGCTTGGCGGAACTCGACCTTTGGGAGGTGTCACTGGTGACCTTCCCGATGCTGCCCACCGCCCGCGTAACCGCCACCGCACAGCCCGTGACAGCCGCCAAATCGACATCGGCCGAGCCGGATCTGAGCGATCCCGGCGAGACACCGCAGATCTGGCGCGAGGTGATCGAACTGTTGCGCAGCGGGGCCAGTCTCGCACCCCTCGGCTGAGCACAGCGCCGTTTCCCGTCTTCTCCAACCGACCCAAAGGACAGACAGATGAGCCACACCCAATCCCACAACGACCCATCGGCCCACCCCGATGCAGCCCCGCAGGAGGTCAAACAGGCCGTTTCCGACTTCGTGCATAATTTCAATGGGTTCAAAGACGACGTTGCCTTGAAACTGAAACAGACAGAAGAGCGTATGACCATGCTGGATCGCAAATCTCACTTTGCCAATCGCCCCCCGCTTGCCGCCGCCGATGCGGGCGCGGCCCCCCATCAAAAGGCGCTGGATGCCTATCTTCGCTCCGGTGATGATGCCGCCCTGCGCGGTCTTGATCTGGATGCCAAGGCGATGAACACCACCGTCAATGGCGATGGCGGCTACCTGGTGGATCCACAGACCGCAGAGAGCGTGAAATCGGTGCTCTCCAGCACCGCTTCCCTCCGCGCAGTGGCGTCGGTGGTGACGGTGGAGGCAACCTCTTATGATGTGCTCATTGACCACGGCGATGTGGGGCATGGCTGGGCCAATGAGACAAGTGCCGTCACCGAAACATCCACCCCGGTGATCGACCGGATCACCATCCCGCTGCATGAACTCAGCGCGCTGCCCAAGGCCTCGCAGCGGCTGCTGGATGACAGTGCCTTTGATATTGAGGGCTGGCTGGCAGGGCGCATCGCGGATAAATTCTCCCGTGCCGAGGCCGCCGCCTTCATCATGGGCGACGGCAATGACAAGCCCACCGGCATCCTCTACCACCCGGTGATGGCCAACGACAGCTGGAGCTGGGGCAACCTTGGCTATGTGACCACCGGTGTTGAGGGCGATATCGGCGATGGCGATGCGATCATTGATCTGGTCTATGCGCTTGGCGCGCAGTACCGCGCCAACGCCAGCTTTCTGATGAATTCCAAAACCGCTTAGCCTGCTGCGCAAGCTGAAGGACGCCGATGGCCGCTTCCTGTGGTCCGATGGTCTGGCTGCCGCAGAACCGGCGCGGCTGATGGGCTATCCGGTTGTCATTGCTGAGGATATGCCCGACGCCGATGTGAACGGCTATGCCGTGGCCTTTGGCGATTTTGCGGCTGGCTACACCATCGCCGAACGCCCGGACCTGCGGGTGTTGCGCGATCCCTTCAGCGCCAAACCGCATGTGCTGTTTTATGCCACCAAACGTGTGGGCGGCAATGTCAGCGATTTTGCGGCCATCAAACTGCTGAAATTCGGCCTGAGCTGACGCTTGGACCGATGGCGGGACCGGCTCTCCGGTTCCGTCTGCGGATGCGCGCCCCGGCCACTGTCGTCCAGCTGCTCCCCTTCCGTCCCACGGCAGCAGTCCGGCGCGCATCCGTGCCCCGATCCGATCCGCCAGACGCAGCCCCACCCGAGCAGCCCTGAAAGAACAGCCGTTGGAGTGAAATGATGATGTTGAGTGAAGTGACACCGGTGCCAGAGGCAGCCCTGCCGCAAGAGGCGTTCAAGGCGCATCTGCGTCTGGGCACCGGGTTTGATGAGGCGGGTTTGCAGGAGGCGGTGTTGATCAGCTTCCTGCGCGCGGCCATCGCGGCGATTGAGGCGCGCACCGGCAAGGTGTTGCTGGCGCGGGATTTTCTGCTGACGCTTTCGACCTGGCGCGGCCCGCAGGTGCAGGCGTTGCCACTGGCGCCGGTGCAGATGATCCACTCGGTCACGCTGGTTGGCTCCGACGGGGGCGAGACGCTGCTGGAGGCCGGGCGTTACCGGCTGGAACCCGACAGCCAGCAGCCCCGGCTGCGCCCGGTGGGGGGGCCGTTGCCGATGATTGCCAGCGGCGGCGCGGTGCGGATTGCGATCCGCGCTGGCATGGCCAACAGCTGGGCGGCGCTGCCCGGTGATCTGGCGCAGGCGGTGCTGATGCTGGCGGCGCATTACTACGAATTCCGTGATGACACCCGGCTGCAGGGCGGGTGCATGCCCTTTGGGGTGACCAGCCTGATCGAACGCTACCGCGCCCTGCGGGTGAGCCTGGGGGTGGGGGCTGTTGGAGACCGTGGCTTTGGTCGCAACCTCGGACCGGGGGCAGGCGCATGAGCCGCCGCACCACCGCGCGCCGCGCATCCGCCGCCACACCACGTCTCAACCGCTGTCTGGCGCTGGAAGATCCGCGCCGCACCTCGGATGGCGCGGGCGGGTTTCTTGAGGCATGGCAATTGCTTGGCCACCATTGGTGCGAGATGCGTGCGCTCACCGGGCGCAGCACCGACCAATCCGGCACCAGCCTGTCGCTGCAACGCTATCGTATCACCCTGCGTGCCCATCCGCCCGGCAGCCCGGCGCGGCCCCGACCAGATCAGCGGCTGCGCGATGGCGCCCGGATTTTCCGCATTGATGCGGTGGCCGAAGGCGACCCCGATGGCCGCTTCCTGACCTGTTTTGCAACCGAGGAGACAAGCGCATGACCTATGCCCTGGCCCTGCCATTGCAGGAAGCACTCTTTCAGCATCTGAGCACCGACCCCGATCTGACCGCAGCGCTGAATGGTGCGGTTTATGACGCGCTGCCTGCAGGCACGCTGCCGCAGACCTATGTGACCCTCGGCCCGGAGGAGGTGCGCGACCGTTCTGATCGCAGCGGCGCTAGCGCCCATCATCGGGTGGAGATCACCGTGCACACCGATACCGCTGGCTTTGCCGGGGCCAAGGCGATTGCCGCCCTGATTTGCGACAGCCTGACGGCAGTTGAGCCGGTGCTGGCCCTGTCTCGGGGGCGGCTGGTGGGGCTGTGGTTTGAGCGCGCAAATGCCAGCCGCAACAAATCCGGTGGCCGTCAGATCCGCCTGCGCTTTGCCGCGCGACTGGAGGATATCTGACCGCTCAAAACAAACGGCAATACCGATAAATCAGATAATTGCGCAGCACAGCTGATGTTTTTTTTCGCCGTGCTGCCCGCCTTTTCAACCACAGGAGATCACCACAATGAGTGTCCAAAACGGCAAGGATCTATTGGTCAAGGTCGATATGACCGGCGACGGTCAGTTCGAAACCATCGCAGGGCTGCGCGCCACGCGTATCAGCTTCAACGCTGAAAGCGTCGATGTCACCAGTCTGGAAAGTCAGGGCGGCTGGCGTGAGCTGCTGTCCGGCGCCGGGGTGCGTTCGGCGAATATCTCCGGTTCTGGTATTTTTCGCGACGAAGGCACCGATGAGAGGGCGCGGCAGCTGTTCTTTGACGGGCTGACCCCGGCGTTTCAGGTGATCATCCCCGATTTCGGCATTGTCGAAGGCGCGTTTCAGGTGACCGCCTTGGAGTATGCTCGGCAGCCACAATGGCGAGGCGACCTATGAGCTGTCGCTGGCCAGCGCCGGGGCGCTGGTTTTCACGGCCATTTAAGGGAGGCGGTGCGGATGGATCCCCACGTACAAACCGGCTCTGGTGCCAATCCCCACACAGGCGAGGTGGCGCTGGGGATCAACGGCCAGATGCTGCCGCTGAAACTGACCCTTGGCGCACTTGCCGCTTTGGAGTGCGAGTTGCGGACCAGGTCGCTGATTGACCTCGTGACCCGGTTCGAGGGCGGCGGATTCTCCGCGGCCGATGTGCTGGCGCTGCTGGCGGCAGGGTTGCGCGGCGGCGGTCACTGCCTCAGCGCTGCCGAGCTGGCCGCTGCCGATATTGACGGCGGCCCGATGCAGGCGGCGCGGGTCGCCGCACAGCTCCTGGCGCGCAGTTTTGCGCTGCCGGGAGAGGTCACCCCATGACGCCCCAGCAGCGCGCCACAGATGGACAAGGCACCGGGCTTGATTGGCTAGCGCTGATCCGGGCCGGGCTGGTTGGGCTGCGCCTCACGCCGGATCAGTTCTGGCGCCTCACCCCGGCAGAGCTGCGGTTGATGCTGGGACAGGACACGGGCGCGGTGCCACTGGGGCGGGCTGGTCTGGATCAACTGATGCAGGCCTTTCCCGACCCCGCAGCGCCGACACCCAAAGAAACAGGAGCAGTAAGCGATGACTGACACAGGACTGAATGCGCTGGACCAGCAGAGCGAGGCGCTGAGCGATAGTCTGGGCGACGCGGCAGGTATGGCGGCCACGTTCGATGCCGAGCTGCGCCGGGTGCGCGCCGCCTTCGCCGCCACCGGCAAGGATGCCGAAACACTGGAGCGCGGCATGTCCAAGGGGCTGCGCCGGGCCTTTGACGGTGTGGTCTTTGACGGCATGAAACTCTCCGGTGCGCTGGATACCATGGCGCAGTCGATGATCCAGACCACCTATTCGGCGGCCATCAAACCCGTGACCAGCCATGTGGGCGGGCTGTTGTCGGAGGGGGTGGGAAAGCTGATGAGCGGCATCCTCCCCTTTGCCGATGGGGCGGCGTTTTCGCAGGGCCGGGTGATGCCCTTTGCCAAAGGCGGTGTTGTGACCGGGCCGGTGAGTTTTCCGATGCGCGGCGCAACCGGCCTGATGGGAGAAGCCGGCCCGGAGGCGATCCTGCCGCTGACACGCGGCGCGGATGGGGCGCTGGGGGTGCGCAGCCAGGGCGGCGGGGGCCCTTCGGTGGTGATGAATATCCAGACCCCCGATGTGCAGGGATTTCAACGCAGCCAGGGCCAGATCGCGGCCCAGCTGAGCCGCGCCCTGACGCGTGGCAACCGCAACCGCTGAGCCGGAGGACAGCAGATGAATTTTCACGAGGTCAGATTTCCCGCATCGCTCAGCTTTGGCTCCATCGGCGGGCCGGAGCGGCGCACCGATGTGGTGACGCTCGCCAATGGGCATGAGGAACGCAACACCCCCTGGGCGCATTCGCGCCGCCGCTATGACGCGGGGCTGGGCCTTCGGGGGCTGGAGGATATCGAGGCGCTGATCGCCTTTTTCGAGGCACGACAGGGCCAGATGTATGGCTTCCGCTGGAAGGATTGGTCCGATTTCAAATCCGCCCGCGCGACGCAGGAGGTGGCGTTTGGGGATCAGGTGATTGGCATGGGCGACGGGGAACAGCGGGTGTTTCAGCTGACCAAGACCTATCGCTCCGGCAGCTATGCCTATCAGCGCCCGATTGCGAAACCGGTGGTGGGCAGCGTGCGCATCGGGATTGAGCAGGACGCCCTGCAGGAGACGGTGGATTACACGCTCGACAGCAGCCTCGGCACCATTACGCTGGCGCATCCGCCGGAGGCCGGTCTGGCAGTAAAGGCAGGGTTTGAATTTGATGTGCCGGTGCGCTTTGACACCGACCGCATCCAGACCAGCGTAGCGTCCTTTCAGGCGGGCGACGTGCCCAATGTGCCGGTAGTGGAGGTGCGGGTCTGATGGCGGGGGTGAGCGAGGCGTTTCAAACTCATGTAGCAGGCGGCCTGACCACGTTGTGTCGCTGTTGGCTGGTCACCCGCAGCGATGGCGTACAGTTCGGCTTTACCGACCACGACCGCGATCTTCGGTTCGAAACTGCCGCCGAGGGTGAGGCCGGTCTGCTGTTTCGCGCAGGCACTGGCCTGACCGCGCGCAGCCTGCAACAGGCCACCGGGCTGGCGGTGGACAATACCGAGGCGCTTGGCGCGCTGAGCGATGCCGCCATCTGCGAAGAGGAGATTGAGGCTGGGCGGTTTGATGGTGCTGAGGTGCGCTGCTGGCTGGTCAATTGGGCTGATGTGTCGGTCCGCTGGTTGCAGTTTCGCGGCAGTTTCGGCCAGATCCGCCGCGCTGGCGGCGCCTTTGAGGCGGAGCTGCGCGGCCTGACCGAGGCGCTCAACCAGCCGATGGGGCGGATCTATCAGAAACCCTGCACGGCGGTGTTGGGCGATCGGGCCTGCCGCTTTGATATGACCACACCGGGCTATGCGCTGGACCGGGCCGCCGAAGAGATCCGCGAGGGGCAATATTTCAGCTTTGCCGCCCTGCCGGGGTTTGAGCCGAACTGGTTCACGTCTGGCCGCCTCACGGTGATGAGTGGGGCCGCCAAGGGGCTGTGGGGCTGGATCAAACAGGACCGCCAGCAGGCCGGGCGGCTGGGACAGGACGCAAACGCGCCGGATCCAAGTGTTGAACACCGCCAGCTGACCCTGTGGGAGCCGTTGCGCGCGACGGTTCAGCCCGGCGATCTGCTGCATCTGGCCGCGGGCTGTGACAAGCGGCTGAAGACCTGCCGGTTGAAGTTCAACAATGGCGTCAACTTTCAGGGCTTCCCGGATATTCCCGGCGAAGACTGGGTGATGAGCGTGCCGCGCCAGAGCGGCACCAACACCGGCGGCAGCCGCAGATGAGTGGCGCGACGGGGGTATCCCGCACCGCATTGGTCGCGGCAGCACGGGGCTGGCTGGGCACGCCCTATGTGCATCAGGCGGCCACGCGCGGCGCCGGTTGTGATTGCCTTGGCCTGATCCGGGGGCTTTGGCGCGAGGTCTACGGTCAGGAGCCAGAGGCGGTGCCAGGCTACACGATGGACTGGTCCGAACCGCAAGGTGAGGAGGCGCTGTGGCAGGCCGCGCTGCGCCATCTCACGCCCAGACCCCTCACCGAGGCGCGCGCTGGCGATGTGATCCTGTTCCGTATGCGGCGCGGCGCGGTGGCCAAGCATATTGCGCTGCAAACTGAAACCGGCGCCATGCCGCGATTTATCCATGCCTATAGCGGCCACGGGGTGGTTGAAAACACCCTGAGCCACCCGTGGCACCGGCGGATCGTGGCGCGGTTTTCCTTTCCTGATGTTGATGCTGATGAGGTGACGTGATGGCGACCATTCTTCTTTCTGCGGCGGGGGCGGCACTTGGCGGCTCGGTTGGGGGGGCTGTGGCGGGCCTGTCGTCAGTTGCGATTGGCCGCGCGCTTGGCGCCACGGTTGGACGCGCGATTGACAGCCGCCTGCTGGGTGCGGGCAGTGAGCCGGTGCAGACCGGCCGGGTGGAACGGTTTCGCCTGACCCATGCCAGTGACGGCCAGCCGATTGCGCAGGTTTATGGCCGGATGCGGGTGGGCGGACAGGTGATCTGGGCGTCAGAGTTCCGCGAAACCTCCAGCACCAGTGGCGGCGGAGGCAAGGGCGGCGGTGCGCGCCAGCCCAAGGTGACAAGCTACAGCTATGATGTCTCTCTGGCGGTGGCGGTCTGCGCCGGGGAGGTGGCCTCCATCGGGCGGGTCTGGGCCGATGGGGAGGAGGTGGCGCCCAAGGATCTCAATATGACCGTCTATCGCGGCACCATGGACCAACTGCCCGACCCGGTGATGGAGGCGGTAGAGGGCGCAGGCGCGGTGCCCGCTTATCGCGGCACCGCCTATGTGGTGATGGAAGGTCTCGCACTGGAACGCTTTGGCAACCGGGTGCCGCAATTCTCGTTTGAGGTGCTGCGTGCCGAGCAACCCAGCTCAAACAGCTATGATCTGGATCTGCCGCAGCTGGTTCAGGGCGTGGCGCTGATGCCGGGGACCGGGGAGTATGCGCTGGCCACGACGCCGGTGCATTATGATCATGGGCCGGGACAGGCAAAACCGGCCAATTCGCACAGCCCCTCGGGGGAGACGGATCTGGTGACCTCGCTCACCACATTGGGAGAGGAGCTGCCCGCCTGTGGCGCGGCCTCGCTGATTGTGTCGTGGTTTGGCGATGATCTGCGCTGTGGCGTGTGTAGCGTCAAACCGAAGGTAGAGCGCCAGCATATTGAGGGGGCGAATATGCCCTGGTCCGTCGCGGGTCTGACCCGCACGGAGGCGGAGCTGATCGCGCGGCAGGAGGACCGGCCGATCTATGGCGGCACCCCCACCGACGCCTCAGTGATTGAGGCCATTCGCGCACTGCAGGAACAGGGCAAGCGGGTGATGTTCTACCCGTTTATCCTGATGGATCAGATGGCGGGCAATGATTTGCCTGATCCCTGGAGCGGCGAAGTAGGGCAGGCGCATCTGCCGTGGCGCGGGCGCATCACCCTGTCGCGGGCACCGGGCCAGCCGGGCACCCCGGATGGGACAGCAGCGGCGCGTATGGAGGTGCAGCAGTTCTTTGGCACTGTGACGGCGGCGGATTTCACCGTGGCTGACGGGAGCGTCAGCTACAGTGGCCCGGTAGAGGACTGGGGGCTGCGGCGGTTTATCCTGCACAATGCCGCGCTTTGTGCGGCGGCGGGCGGGGTTGCGGCCTTCTGCATCAGCTCTGAGATGCGCGGGCTGACCCAGATCCGCGATGAGGCGGGTTTTCCCGCCGTGGCAGAGCTGCGGGCGCTGACGCAGGAGGTGCGCCAGATCCTCGGGCCGGACACCAAGATCGGCTATGCCGCCGATTGGTCGGAATACTGGGGCTACCAGAGCCCGGAGGGGGACCGCTATTTCCACCTTGATCCGCTGTGGGCGGATGAGGAGATCGACTTCATCGGCATCGACAACTACATGCCGCTGTCCGACTGGCGCGAGGGGGGGGATCATCTGGACGCCAAGGCAGGCACGCCCAATATCTATGACCTCAGCTATCTGCGCGCCAATATCGAGGGCGGTGAGGGCTATGACTGGTATTACCACTCGCCCGAGGCGGAGGCGGCCCAGATCCGCACCCCGATCACCGATGGGGCTTATGAGGAGCCGTGGATCTGGCGCTACAAGGATCTGCGCAGCTGGTGGTCGAAACCGCATCATGACCGGATCAACGGCGAACGGGCCGCATTGCCCACCGCATGGGAGCCTGAGAGCAAGCCGATCTGGTTCACTGAACTGGGCTGTGCGGCCATCGACAAGGGGACCAATCAGCCCAACAAGTTTCTGGATCCCAAAAGCTCGGAATCAAAACTGCCGAAATTCTCTGACGGGCAGCGTGATGACATGATGCAGCTGGCCTATCTGCGTGCCCTTCTGGGCTATTGGGGGGAGGCGGGGAATAACCCGGTCTCAGAGGTCTATGGCGGTCCGATGCTGGATATGTCCAACGCCTATGTCTGGGCCTGGGATGCGCGCCCCTTTCCAACCTTTCCCAATGCTGTGGAGGTCTGGAGCGACGGTGAGAACTACCTGCGTGGGCATTGGCTGAACGGACGGGTGGGGCAACGCACGTTGGCCTCGGTGCTGGAGGAGATCTGTACCGCCTCTGGGGTTGCGGCAATAGATGTGAGCGACCTGCCTGCGCTGGTGCGGGGCTATGCGATCAGCGACGTCGGAGAGGCCCGCGCGGCGCTGCAACCGCTGCTGTTGCGCCACGGGGTGGATGCGATAGAACGCGACGGGGTGTTGCGCTTCCGCCTGCGCAACGGACGAGCGGATGCCACACTGGATCTGGCGCAACTGGTTGAGGGGCAGGAGCTGGATGGGGTCATCGAACAGACCCGCGCGCCAGAGGCAGAGCTGGCTGGCCGTATGCGCCTGCGCTTTGTCGAATGGGGCGGGCGCCATGACCTGCGCGGGGAGGAGGCGATCCTGCCCGATGAGGCCACCCATGCAGTCAGCGACAATGAACTGCCGATGGCGCTGACCCGCGCCGAAGGGCGGCAGGTGGTGGACCGCTGGCTGAGCGAGGCGCGCATGGCCCGCGATACCCTGCGGCTGGAACTGCCACCCTCCGCCATGGCGCTGGGCGCGGGGGATGTGATCCGCCTGCCGCTTGCGGGGGCGGTGGCCGAACCGGGTTCCGACAGCGGTGCGCAGGCGCGCTACCGTATTGACCGGGTCGAACAGGGCGCGGCGCAGCTGATCGAGGCGGTGCGGATCGAGCCGGAGAACTACCACCCCGCGCCGGTGCCGGAGGAATTGCCGGGTGTCACCGCCTTTGCGGCGCCAGTGCCGGTGCTGCCGCTGTTCATGGATCTGCCGCTGATCCGCGGCGATGAGGTGCCCCATGCGCCGCATCTGGCGGTCACGGCGGCTCCCTGGCCGGGGAGTGTCGCCCTATATGGTGCACAGAGCGATGCGGATTATGTGTTGGAAGAGGTGTTGGCCGCGGCCTCTACCATTGCCATCACCAATACGGTGCTGCCTGCGGGCGCGCTGGGCCGTTGGGAGCGGGGGGCAGATCTGGAGGTCGATATAGTCTCCGGCCAGTTCCAGAGCCGCGATCCGCTGGCGGTGCTGAATGGTGCCAATTTGGTAGCGATCGGCGATGGCACCCCTGGCAATTGGGAGCTGATGCAGTTTGCCACGGCTGAGCTGATTGCACCGGGGCGCTACCTGCTGCGCGACCGGCTGCGCGGTCAGCAGGGCAGCGATGCGCGGATGCCGGTGTCCTGGCCCAAGGGGTCCTATGTAGTGGCGCTGGATGGCACTCCGCAGCAGATAGAAGTCGCAGCCAACCAGCGCGGTCTCAGTCGTCATTATCGTATCGGCACCGCACGGCGGGCCTATGATGACCCGAGCTATCTGCATCTGGAGACGGCTTTTGCAGGGGAAGGGCTGCGTCCCTATGCGCCGGTGCATCTGCGCCAGCAAGGCGCGCTGGGTTCTGGTGCGGTTGGGCTGAACTGGATCCGCCGCAGCCGCATCGACGGCGACCGTTGGGATCTGGTGGAGATCCCGCTTGGTGAGGATCTGGAGCGCTACCGCCTGCGCATCCTGCGCGGCAGTGACGTGCTGCGCGAGGAGCTGCTGGACAGTCCGGTCTGGAGCTATCCGCCAGCGGCCCAGGTGGCGGATGCGGTGGCACCGGGGGATCGTGTGGAGGTGGCGCAAGTCTCGGCCCGGTATGGCGCCGGGGCGGTTTCTGCCCTGCGGCTGGTCTGAGGAGGGACGGCAATGCGACGGCCTGTCCTGCCAGGTGACATCACCAGCACCGCCCGCGCCTTGCTGGCGGTGGCCCCGGCGCAACGGCGGGCGCTGTGCGAGCGGATCTTTGCCGGGGCCGGGCAGGCGCTGCGCCATACGCGCCGCACCCGGCGGCTCTGCCCGGATTGGGGGGATGGCTCCCTCAGCGCGGCGGCGCGAAAATTCACGCTTGCGGATGAGCCGTTTTATGACGCGGCCCCCTATCTGGCCTGCACGCGGCTGGTGCTGGCCCGGCTGGCGCGGCATCTGCGCGACCCTGCGGCGGCGGAAGGTCACGGGGCTGACCCTTAAAGCCGATCTGATGCGGCTGCCGCCGCCGTTTTAAGGCGCGCTGTGCCATCTCTCCCTCCGGGCGATCACAGATCCGCACAGCGGCTGTGCGTGCGCTGCTGCGCGTCGTAATTCGACCCTCGGCGCAATAAAAACAATGGACTGGCGCGGCATATAAATCTGGCGGAGCGGAAAGATCAGCAGATCCGATGGCTGTCATCACGGATTTGCGGTTGGCCTTTCGGCGGATAAATCGCTACTCTGAGGGGCAGCACAGGAGGCAGAGCCATGCTTGAGACGCGCCACGCCGTCAGTTCCGTTGATCCGGTCTGGGATCAGATCACCACCGAGGCGCAGGACGCCGTGAGCCGCCAGCCGCTGATGGGCGGGCTGATTCACGCCTGCATCCTGCATCACACCTCACTTGAAAAGGCGCTGTCCTATCGCATCGCGGCCAAGCTTTGCTCCAATGAGATGTCGATGGTGATCCTGCGCGAGATTGTCGACAAGGCCTATGGCGAAAACCCCGATCTGATCGCCGCCGGGCGCGCCGATCTGATGGCGGTCTATGAACGCGATCCCGCCTGCCACCGGCTGTTGCAGCCGATCCTCTACTTCAAGGGCTATCAGGCGGTGCAATGTTACCGTGTGGCCAATTGGCTGTGGCAGCAGGGTGACTATGACCTGTCCTATTTCTTCCAGATGCGGATCTCCGAGATCTTTGGCGTTGATATCCACCCGGCGGCGCGGATTGGCCGGGGCATCATGATCGACCACGCCCATTCCATCGTCATTGGCGAAACCGCTGTGGTGGGCGACAATGTGTCGATGCTGCATTCGGTGACCCTGGGCGGTACCGGCAAGGAAGAGGAAGACCGCCATCCCAAGATTGGCAATGGCGTGCTGATTGGGGCTGGCGCCAAAGTGCTCGGCAATATCAAGGTCGGCCATTGCTCGCGCATCGCCGCAGGCTCCGTGGTGCTGCAGGAGGTGCCACCGTGCAAGACCGTGGCAGGCGTCCCGGCCAAGATCGTCGGCGAGGCAGGTTGTGATCAGCCCTCGGTCAGCATGAATCAGGTGCTGGCGGGCGGCAAGCCGCAGTAAGGCGGCGCTGCGGGGAAGCATCGCGGGTGTAGCGAGTGCCTCCACGGGTGTGCCTGTGAGTATTTTTGGAAAGATGACGATGAAGAGGGGCGGCGTTGGCTGGCCCCTTTTTTCGTGGGGTGGAGGTGCGGTCTGGGTCATGAACATTATGTCGCTTCAGCGTAGTATATAATATATACACGCCCTGATTGCATTGATATCCATAGCGACATGTTAAACGAACCCGAACTGCCAAAGCGCCGGTACGACGGCAAGATTGCGGATCCTGAGCGGTGGTTGGCCTTCACCCCGCGCGCGGGGGATATTGTTGTGTCGACGCCGCCAAAGTCAGGCACGACCTGGACGCAGGCCATTCTGGCCTTATTGATCTCCGGCGACCCGGAGGTGGATGCCGCGATCTCGCGCAAGGCACCGTGGATTGATGTCACCTCGCCCGAGCAGGATGGAATTATCGCTGATCTGAACGCGCAAACCGGGCGGCGGCAGGTCAAAACCCATACCCCGCTAGATGGGATCCCGTTTTGGTTGGACCTGCGCTATATCACGGTTTTCAGGCATCCTATTGATGTGCATTTTTCCTTTCGCCGCCATGTCGAGAACATGACGGAGGAGGTGCTTCAGGAGGTCTTCCCACGCGACGTTCAGGCGGGGTTTCATCTTTTTCTGGAGGGAGATCATCGCGATGGGGCCAGTCTGATATCCATTGTCGATCACTATTGCAGTGTGTTGGCATTGGGAAATCGGGACAATGTGCTCTGCCTGCACTATGCCGATATGACTCGTGATCTGAGGTCAGCCGTCGCTCGGATTGCAGATCATATTAGCTTGTCCTACCCGGCTGCAGTGATGGACACGCTGGTGGAAGCGGCGAGATTTTCCAATATGAAGCGCAACGCAGAGAGATTTGCCGTCTTGGCGCGGCAAGGGGTCTGGCGGAACGATTCTGATTTCTTTGATAGTGCGACATCGAGGAAATGGGTTGGTCGGCTTTCGGATGCGGATCTTGCGGCCTATGAGGCGCGTATGGCGGCGTTGCTCAGCCCTGAGGAACGGCACTGGTTGGAATATGGCAGCGCCGGATTGTTGAAGTCCGGTTAACCGGAATTGGGCAGTTCTGCCGGTGTCCTGATCCGGGAGGCTGAAGCGTTGAGAAGCAGCTGCAGCTTTTTTGTTTCAACTTCGAGGGCGGGTCTCGAGCGGTCATAAGTCTCTGTCTACATAAAAAAGGACCGGAGTGCTGCCCCGGTCCTTTCCTTTTTCTCGCCCGTTGAGGTGCGTGGCTCAGGCCAGCATCATCATCGGGTTTTCCAGGTTGTCCTTGATCGCGTTCAAGAGTTCGGCGCCAAGGGCGCCGTCGATGACGCGGTGGTCGACGGACATGGTCACTGACATCACGGTGGCCACGGCCAACTCGCCGTCCGCACCCACAACCGGCTTTTTGACCCCGGCGCCTACGGCAAGGATGCCTGCGTGCGGCGGGTTCACGATGGCGTCGAAATTGTCGATGCCGAACATGCCGAGGTTGGAGATCGCGAAGGAGCCGCCCTGATATTCATGCGGCGCGAGCTTGCGGTCGCGGGCGCGTTTGGCGAGGTCTTTCATCTCGGTCGAGAGGGTTGAGAGCGATTTGGTGTCGCTGTCCTGCAGAACCGGGGTGAACAAGCCGCCCTCAATCGCGACGGCAACGGCCACGTCGGAGGATTGCATCTTCAGCACGCGGTCCCCGGCCCAGACAGCATTGGCGTCGGGCACGGCCTGCAGCGCCAGGGCACAGGCCTTGATGATGAAGTCATTGACCGAGAGTTTGACGCCGCGGGCCTCCAGCTGCTTGTTCAGCTCACCGCGGAACTTCAGCAGCGCATCCAGCTGGATATCGCGACGCAGGTAGAAATGCGGCACGGTCTGCTTGGCCTCGGTGAGGCGGGCAGCGATGGTTTTGCGCATGCCGTCGAGTTTGACCTCCTCATAGGTGCGGCCTTCGTACATGCGGGCGACCTGATCGGCGGAGGGGCCTGTGGGGGCTGCGGCGGTGGCGGCCGGGGCGCTGGCGCTCTCGGCCTTGGCTTGCGGTGCTGAGGCCGCAGCGGCCTGGGGTTTGGCGTTCTCGACGTCGGCTTTCACGATGCGGCCACGGGGGCCGGAGCCTGTGAGGGCTGCGAGGTCCAGACCTTTGTCCGCCGCAATCCGGCGCGCCAGGGGTGATGCAAAGATGCGGTTGCCATCGGCGCCCTGCGGGGCTGCGGGCGCGGGTGTTGCGGCCGCGGCCTCTGCCGGGGCCGATGCGGGAGCAGCTTCCTCGGAGGCGGCGGGCGCGGGCGCCTCGTCTGCTGCGGAAGCGGGGGCATCCGGTGTGGCGCCGATATCATCGGCGCTTTCGCCATCTTCCAGCAGCACCGCGATGGGGCTGTTGACCTTCACGCCCTCAGAGCCCTCGGGGATCAGGATCTTGCCAATGGTGCCTTCGTCGACGGCCTCAAACTCCATCGTCGCCTTGTCGGTTTCGATTTCCGCCAGCAAGTCGCCGGAGGCGACAGTGTCGCCTTCCTTCACGAGCCATTTGGCGAGCGTGCCTTCCTCCATTGTGGGAGAGAGGGCGGGCATCAGGATTTCTGTGGGCATCGCTGTCTCTCCTTACCGGTAGGTCACTTGCTTCACCGCTTCGATCACCTCATCGGTGGTGACCAGCGCGTGTTTTTCGAGGTTGGCGGCATAAGGCATGGGCACATCCTTGCCGGTGCAGGTGATGACGGGGGCATCAAGGTAGTCGAAGGCCTCCTGCATCACCACGGAGGAGATGTAGCTGCCGACGGACCCCTGCGGCCAGCCTTCCTCAACAGTGACCAGACGGTTGGTCTTCATCACCGACTTGATGATGGAGCCGGTGTCCATCGGACGCAGGGTGCGCAGGTCGATGACCTCGGCGGAGATGCCATCCTCGGCCAGTTTTTCCGCTGCTTCCAGTGCATAGGTCATGCCGATGCCGAAGGAGACGATGGTGACATCCTCGCCCTTGCGCCAGATCCGGGCCTTGCCAAAGGGAACGGTGTAGTCATCCAGCTTCGGCACATCGAAGGATTTGCCGTAGAGGATCTCATTCTCGAGGAAGATCACCGGGTTGTTGTCGCGGATGGCGGTTTTCATCAGACCTTTGGCGTCGGAGGCGGAGTAGGGCATCGCCACCTTCAGGCCGGGGATCTGCATATACCAAGCGGCGTAATCCTGAGAGTGCTGGGCGCCAACGCGGGCGGCAGCACCATTGGGGCCACGGAACACCATGGGCGCGCCCATCTGGCCGCCGGACATATACAGCGTCTTGGCGGCGGAGTTGATGATGTGGTCAATCGCCTGCATGGCGAAGTTGAAGGTCATGAACTCAACAATGGGACGCAACCCGCCAAAGGCCGCACCAGTGGCGATCCCGGCAAAACCATGTTCGGTGATCGGGGTGTCGATCACGCGCTTGGCGCCGAATTCATCCAAGAGGCCCTGGGAGATCTTGTAGGCGCCCTGATATTCGGCGACTTCCTCGCCCATCAGGAAGACATCATCGTCGCGGCGCATCTCTTCGGCCATGGCGTCGCGCAGCGCTTCGCGCACGGTGGTCTGCACCACCTCGGTGCCCTCGGGCCAGTCGGGGGTGTCATCCACCTCCGGTGCGGCGGGGGCTGCGGCAGCAGCCGCGGCGGTTGCGGGCGCCGCAGGTGCCTCTGCCGCCGGGGCTTCGTTTGCGGACAATTCGGATGCTGCGGGGGCGGCATCGGGGTCGTAGCTTTCGCCATCCTCCAGCAGCACCGCGATGGGGCTGTTGACCTTCACGTTCTCGGTGCCCTCGGCGATCAGGATCTTGCCGACGGTGCCTTCGTCCACCGCCTCAAACTCCATCGTCGCCTTGTCGGTTTCGATTTCGGCCAGGATATCGCCGGAATTTACGGTATCGCCCTCTTTGACCAGCCATTTGGCCAGGGTGCCTTCCTCCATGGTCGGCGACAGGGCGGGCATCAGGATTTCAGTTGCCATATCGTGTTACGTCCCCTCAGGCGGTTTCTTGCGGCAGCTCGTCCGCATAAATATCGGTCCAGAGTTCTTCGAGCGCCGGTTCCGGGCTCTCCTTGGAGAAATCTGCGGATTTGTTGACGATGTCCTTGATCTCTTTGTCGATCGCCTTCAGGTCATCCTCGGTCGCGTGTTTGCCGGTGAGCAGCATATCGCGGACCTGTTCGATGGGATCGCGTTCCTCGCGCATTTTCTGCACCTCTTCGCGGGTGCGGTATTTGGCCGGGTCGGACATGGAGTGACCACGGTAGCGGTAGGTCTTGACCTCAAGGATATACGGGCCTTTGCCCGCGCGGCAGTGGGCAACGGCGCGTTCGTCAGCCTCTTTCACCGCCAGCACATCCATGCCGTCCACTTCCTCACCTTTGATGCCGTAGGCTTCGCCGCGTTTCCACAGGGCGGGGGATTTGGTGGAGCGCTGCACCGAGGTGCCCATGGCGTATTGGTTGTTCTCGATCACGAAAACCACCGGCAGATCCCAGAGCTGGGCCATGTTATAGGTCTCATAGACCTGACCCTGGTTGGCCGCGCCATCGCCGAAATAGGCGAAGGTCACGCGGTCGTTGCCTTTGTATTTGTCAGAGAAGGCGAGGCCTGCACCCAGTGGCACCTGCGCGCCGACGATGCCGTGGCCGCCGTAGAAGTGTTTCTCCTTGGAAAACATATGCATCGAGCCGCCCTTACCCTTGGAGTAGCCGCCTTCGCGGCCGGTCAGCTCGGCCATGACGCCGTTGGGGTCCATGCCACAGGCCAGCATATGGCCGTGGTCGCGGTAGGAGGTGACACGCTTGTCGCCGTCCTCTGCGGCGGCCTCGAGACCGACAACAACCGCTTCCTGACCGATATAGAGGTGGCAGAAGCCGCCAATCAGCCCCATGCCGTAAAGCTGGCTAGGCCTTTTCCTCGAATCGCCGGATCAGCAGCATCTCGCGGTAGTATTCGAGCAGCTCATCAGCAGAAACGTTTGGTTTCTTGACACTTTTTCTCGCAGCCATGGTGGCGGGCTCCCCCTTAAGGCTAGATAGTTTAATGCTAAACTAGTTCATAATGGATTTTACGACGTCATGCGAGTGTTATTATGACGTGCCGTCACCAAGGGGTAAAGGCGATGGCGGATAGAGGTGGTGACGTTGGGAGAGATGGCGGGAGAGGTGGCGTATTTATGAGAGGATTGCGCTGGGGGTGCTGTGGCACGGGGCCGGGCAGGAGCTAGCGGTGCCTCATCACGACAAAACGCCCGCAAGCGGGGGCTGCGGGCGGTGGCATATAATTGGTTGTGGTCTGCTGAATGCGTGGCTTAGCGGATGACAATCTCATCGGCGCGCAGCAGGCCGAGGACCGAGCGGGCCTGCTCATCCAGAAGATCCAGATCGAGGTAGTCATCCGACAGCCGGTGGGTAAGGTTTTCCATCTGCGCGGTTTCGCGTTTCAGCTGGTCGAGATCCTGACGCAGCGCTTCGGCCTCGGCCTGGATCTCGACCCGCCTGAACAATCCGAAGTCGCCCTGCACGGCGGCAAAGGTAAAATATGCGCTGAGTGCGAATGCAATTGTTGAGAAAACGAATGCGCCCAGAGAGGGTCGGTTGCTTCGGGTCACGGTGGATAGCCTGTATGATCTGCTGCTCAAGTCTCGCGCCAGTTTGCCCGGCGTCTGCAACAATACTGCCACAGGCAGCATGGTTTGTGAAACGTAAAAATTGTTAATTTTGAACATTCTCAGGCAAAATCGCACCCCAGCCGCGTGGCAGGGTGCGAATGGTAAACAGTTGGTTAAGGCGCTCTGCGGATCACTGCGATCTTAACCTTTTGCGGCGAGGGAGTGTCCGGTCGACGCCAGACCGCGCGCCCGATTCACCCTTCTAGGGCAGCGACACCGGGCAGGGTCTTGCCCTCCATCCATTCCAGAAAGGCACCGCCTGCGGTAGAGATATAGGTGAAATCAGCTGCAGCCCCGGCCTGATTGAGGGCGGCCACGGTGTCGCCACCGCCTGCCACGCTGACCAGCGCGCCGGATTTGGTGAGGCTGGCGGCCTGTTGTGCGGCGGCATTGGTGGCAGCATCGAAGGGCGCGATTTCAAAGGCGCCCATTGGGCCATTCCAGATCAGCGTTTTGGAGGCCGAAAGCGTATCGGCGACGGCGGCGACGGTCTGCGGGCCTGCATCGAGGATCATCGCATCGGCGGGGCAGGCGTCCGCAGCGACGGTCTCATTGTCGGCACCTGCCTTGAACTCGCGCGCCACCACAACATCGACCGGCAGGAGGATCTTGCAGCCCTTGGCTTCTGCCTTGCTCAGGATCTCGCGGGCGGTGTCGGCCATCTCGTGTTCGCAGAGGGATTTGCCCACATCAATGCCCTGTGCCGCGAGGAAGGTATTGGCCATGCCGCCGCCGATCACCAGATTGTCGACCTTGCCAACGAGATTGCCCAGAAGTTCCAGCTTGGTGGAGACTTTGGCGCCGCCGACAACGGCGGTGACCGGGCGCTGGGGTTGGCCAAGGGCCGCTTCCAACGCGGTCAGCTCGGCCTGCATCAAACGACCGGCACAGGCGGGCAGCAGGCGGGCGAGCGCCTCGGTCGAGGCATGGGCGCGGTGAGCGGCAGAAAACGCATCGTTGCAGTAAATGTCGCCCAGCTTGGCCATCTCTGCCGCCAGATCGGTGTCGTTCTTTTCCTCGCCCGCGTGAAAACGGGTGTTCTCCAGCAGCAGCACGCCACCAGCAGGCAGGCCCGCAACGGCGGCCTCGGCAGCGGGGCCGCGGCAATCCGCGACAAAGGTCACTGGCGCGTCAAAGGCGGCCTCAAGTGCTGGCACCAGCGGGCGCAATGACATCTCTGCGACCACCTTGCCCTTGGGGCGGCCAAAATGGGCCAGCAGAATTGGCGTGCCACCGGCGGCGAGGATATCCTTGATCGTGGGGGCGACGCGCTGGATGCGGGTGTCATCGGTGACGCGGCCATCCTCAACCGGGACGTTGATATCGACGCGCACCAGAACGCGTTTGCCTGCCAGGTCCATCGTGTCGAGTGCGGTCCAACCCATGGTCATATCCTTCTTTGGTCTTGGTTTGAGGCGTCGGCTGCGGAAACTGCGCCGCAGGCGGTGTTGGCGCGATGTTTCGGGGCTTTTTGCCGCCCAGTCAATGCTCCGTGACCAAAGCTCCCTTGGCAATTGCGGGCGTGGGCCTTAACTATCGGGCAAATGCAAAGAACAGGAGGGCCACATGGCCGAGATCAAAGACCCCGAAAACACCATCATCATGGAGCTGAAAGACGGCAAGGTGGTGATCGAACTGCTGCCCGACGTGGCCCCTCAGCACAGCGCGCGCATGAAAGAGCTGGCCCGTAGCGGTGAGTATGACAATGTGGCGTTTCACCGGGTGATCGACGGCTTCATGGCGCAGACCGGCGACGTGCAGCACGGTGACATGGAAGACGGGTTCAACCTGCGCATGGCGGGCACCGGTGGCTCTGATCTGCCGAATGTTCCGGCGGAATTCTCCAAGCTGCCGCATGACCGTGGCACGCTGGGCGCGGCGCGGTCGGCCAACCCGGATTCGGCCAACTCGCAGTTCTTCATCAACTTCAAGGACAACCATTTCCTGAACGGTCAGTACACTGTTTATGGCCGTGTGATCGAAGGCATGGAGCATGTCGACGCGATCACCCGTGGCGAGCCGCCTGCGAACCCCGACCGCATGGTCAGCGTCAAGGTGGCGGCAGATGTATAAGCTGGCAGCCGTCTTTGCGCTGATGGCGGGTCCGGCACTGGCCAGCGGTCTGGAGATCGCGGTTGAGGGCGAGGGCGCCAATGGCACCATCCAGATCGACCTGTTTGAGGACGTGGCGCCGAAACATGTCGAGCAGATCACCGCGCTGGCGGCAGAAGGCAAATATGATGGCGTGGTGTTTCACCGCGTGATCGAAGGCTTCATGGCGCAGACCGGCGATGTGGAATTTGGCAAGCTGGGTGGCGATATGCGCCGCGCAGGCATGGGCGGTTCCGAGCGGTCGGACCTGCCTGCTGAATTCTCGGATCTGGAGTTTGATCGTGGTGTGGTTGGCATGGCCCGCTCACAGGATCCCGACAGCGCCAATTCGCAGTTCTTCATCATGTTTGCACCGGGGCATTTCCTCAATGGTCAGTACACCGTCGTGGGCAAGGTGACCGAAGGCATGGATGTGGTTGACGCGATCAAGCGTGGCAGCAGCAGTCAGAACGGCGCCGTTGTGGGCCAGCCTGATGTGATGAAAACGGTCTCTGTAACCGAGTGAGCCTTGGATCGCGGGTCTCCTGATCCGCCTATGATAGCCTCAATGGCCCGTGCCTTGACTGGCGCGGGCCGTTTGCTGTTTGCCGCCTGTCACGGGCTTGTGCGGTGCATGTGAGGCGGATTTGCGGCAGGCTGTGCCCCTGATTTGGGCCGGGGACCCCATGGGAGACCTCTTGGGGACACAGGGAGGAGGCCTGCGATGTCACAGATGACTGCAACACATACATTCTTTTTGCAAAACAAAGCGGTGGCGGGGCTGTCGCTGCTTTTGATGCTATCCTGGCTGGCGGTGGCCCGTGCGGATCCGGCCATCTGGGCGCGGGAATGGCCGGTCACGGATTTTACGCGCAGCAGCGTGACGGACTGGGCTGAGATCAAATCAGGTGGCCCGCCGAAAGATGGCATTCCGGCCCTCAGCAGTCCGGTGTTTCATCCTGCAGCGCAGGCCAAGGGGCTGAGCCGCGCCGAGCCGGTGGTGGTGCTGGATCTGCCGGGGCAGGCGGCGCGCGCCTATCCGCTGCGCTATCTGATCTGGCATGAAATCGTCAATGATCGGGTGGGCGGTACCCCGGTTGCGGTGACCTATTGCCCCTTGTGCAATTCCGCCATGAGCTTTGACCGGCGGGTGGCGGGGCGCAGCCTGAGCTTTGGCGTCACCGGCAAGCTGCGGCAGTCCGATATGGTGATGTATGACCGCGAGACGGAAAGCTGGTGGCAGCAGGCCACGGGCACCGGCATCGTGGGCGAGATGAACGGGCGGGCGCTGCGGCAGCTGCCGAGCTGGCTGGACAGCTGGCAGGGGTTTCGTGCGGCCTATCCAGAGGGGCTGGTGATGGCGGAGCCGCGCCACAATCGCAGCTACGGCCGCAATCCCTATCAGGGCTATGACCGGTCAAACTGGCCGTTTCTTTTTGATGGCACGCCGCCACCCCATGGCATCGCGCCGCTGGCGCGTGTGGTGCGGGTGGGGGATCGGGCCTGGCCCTTGGCACGATTGGCCAAGGTTGGGGAGATCCGCGAGGCGGGTGTGACCCTCAGCTGGCGGTCGGGGCAGGCCTCGGCGCTGGATGCGGGGCATGTCGGCAAGGGGCGCGATGTCGGCTCGGTCCGGGTGCTGGGGCGTGACGGCGCAGATCTGCCCCATGATGTGATGTTTGCCTTTGCCTATCACGCCTTCTGGCCGAAGGGACGCTGGATGCTGGAGTGAGGCGCAGCGCGGCGCCGCGGGTGGACATAAAAAAGGGCGCACCGGCAAAGGCGCGCCCAAGGCCATATTCTGAGAGCGGTAACTGATCAGAACAGGAAATTATCGGTGTCCATCAACTGGTCGACGGTCACGTTTTCAACCACGATCGAGACATTCGCGAAGGTCACGCGCACATCCTCGCCCTGCTGTGAAAACCCCAGCTGGTCGATCCGATTGGCGCCTCGGGTAATTTCGATCACATCTTCGCCGATACGGAAATCGGTGATGGTGTCGCGGCCAGAGCCCCTGGCAAAAACAAAGCTGTCGCCGCCGCTGCCGCCGGTCAGGCGGTCGTGGCCGGACTGACCGATCAGCCGGTCGGCGCCATCGCTGCCAAACAGAATGTCGTGGCCTCGCCCGCCAAGCAGCAGATCGTCGCCGGCATCGCCGCGCATCACGTCATGGCCTGCACCGCCGCTCAGCCGGTCGTTGTCAGCGCCGCCGGTCAGCGTATCATTGGCGCGGCCACCAGCCAGCGTATCGCGCCCGTCATCGCCGCTGATCAAATCGCGCCCACGTCCACCGTTGAGGCTGTCGCTGCCCGCGCCGCCATGCAGCGTATCGGCGCCGCTGCCTGCCTTTAGCGTGTCGTCGCCGGCGTTGCCGTCGAGGCTGTCGTGGCCGCTGCCGCCGATCAACAGGTCATCGGCATTGTCATCGGGGCCCACGTCATTGTCGCCGCGCAGCGTGTCATTGCCCGCGCCGCCGATCAGCGTGTCATTGCCGAGGCTGCCGCGTAGATTGTCATCCCCCGCCTTGCCGGAGAGGTGATCATCACCAAGCCCGCCATCCAGGAAATCGTCGTTTTTGCCCGCGGAGAGGCTGTCTTCCCCGGCGCCACCCAGCAGAAAGTCCTTGCCCGCACCGCCGGTGATCGTGTCATCGCCGCCCCGGCCATGGATCATGTCTGAAACGCTGGCGTCATCGGCATTGGTGCTGATCAGGGCCTCATCCGCGCTGCCGCCTTCCTGAATATGCAGGGTCTGATTGGCGAGCCGCACCGTTTCCACGTCAAAGAGCATGTCACGCCCCTGAGTGGTGGTCAGCAGCGCCCCGGCGCTGTCGCCAAAGGTGAAACTGTAGGTCTGGACCCCGTCCCCCAGGATCAGTTCATCCTGACCGGCGCCGCCAAAGATGGTGTCATCCCCGCTACCGGCGCGGATGGTGTCATTGCCGGTAAACCCGTTGATCCGCTCGCCGCCGCTCCAGGCCGAGGTGATGATATCATCCCCGGAGAGCGCCACCGCCAGCAGCGCGTAGAGATCCCCATCAGCAATCATCTGCGAGGGCAGGGTGAAGCCGCTCACCGACATGACCAGCGATTGGTCGTAAAACAGGCCAAAGCCATTGAGCGGGCTGTCGGGGCTCAGATTGCCGCTTTTATCAAAGCTAAAGCTGCCCTGAAACACCATGACAAAGGCACCATATTGCACCGCGATCTGGGTGTCCGTGGCGCTGAGAACCGCGACCTTGGTAAAATCGAAGTCACTGAAATCAAACGGCGGCGCCACATTTGACGCAGCCGTGACGAGAAGTTCTGCCATGGTCTGACCTACTGCTTGAATGCCTGACGCATCTTTTCGATGCTTTTGCGGTCAGCCTAGGCGGGGGGCTTTGGTCTGGGAAGGTTGCTGTTAATGAATTCTTAACCTTTATGAAGCCTGTTGCGCAAATTCTTCACTCCCCAGATCTGCGGCTGTGCTGCCGCCGGGATGAAAAAAGGCGCATCCCATTTTGGGATACGCCTGTGATTTCGGATGGCCAGGGGCCATCAGGTCAGAAGAGGCTCAGAACAGGAAGTTGTCCGCATCCTCAATCTGCGCCAGCGTGCTGTTCTCCACCATGATGGTGACATCGGCAAAAGTGATCTGAACACTATTGCCTTGGCTGGTGAAGGTCAGATCATCCATCCCGTCAGCCCCGCGACCAATCTGGATCCGATCCTCGCCAACGGTGAAATCGGTGATGATGTCGGTGCCATAGCCGCGGTGGAAGACGAATGTGTCGGCATGGGCGCCACCCGCCAGAGTGTCGTTGCCCTCCTGACCGAAGAGACGGTCCTGACCGCCATCGCCATAGATGCGGTCGTTGCCGCGCCCGCCCAAGAGATGATCCCAGCCGGAGTTGCCGCGCAGAACATCGTGACCATCCTGGCCGCGCAAAGTGTCGTGACCACCGCCGCCAATCAGTTTGTCACCGTGGGAGCCGCCACTGATGGCATCATTGCCGAGATCGTGCGGCTTACCAACCAGTCTCGTCCGGAACCGCCGACAAGGATATCGCGCCCATCGCCGCCTTTTAATGTGTCGTGGCCCTCGCCGCCCGTCAGGTGATCGTCGCCCTCTTCGCCCAGCAGCATATCACGCCCTGAGAGTCCGGCCAAAGTGTCAGCGCCAAGGCCACCCAGCATGATGTCGCTGGTAAGGGTGCTGTCGCGATCACCGCTCATTGAGGTGCTGTTGCTGGTGTCCACGCTCAGGGAAAAACTACGGTTGCTGAACTGCAGCTGTTCGATCGACAGCAGAGTATCTCTCCCGTCGGCTGAGTCGATCCACACACCGCCGTAGACCGAGGAGATGTCCGCCCGACCATAAGTGTCGTGAATGATCAGCCTGTCGGTGCCGTACCCCCCGTGGACGTAATCATCGCCGATACCTAGGCTGATGACGTCATCACCGCCGTAGGCAAACCAACGATTTCCCTCAACCATATTGGAGGTGATTGTGTCGTCACCTGTGAGAATCGCTGCTTCAAGCGCGGCTCCGCTGCTGGCACTGAAGCGATAGAAGTTTATGGAAAACTCACTAATTGCATAGACCGGTGTACCACCGGAGTTCACCGCCATCGACTCAATCGTCCAAAAATAGGGGGATGAAGCTGAAAAATCCCCAGTCAGCGTGATGCTGGTGCCAGTCGGGCTGGTAAAGAACAGTTGGTTGATTGACCGGCTGTTCAAGCTGGCATTGTCAAAGCCTAGGTCGCTGAGGTTATTCAGCGACAGCGTACCGGTCGGGTCATTTACGGTAAAAATAGCCATTGTCTAAAACACATGTCCTGATTGTGGTGGCGGCAGGCGTAATGCCTGCAAATTTACCTATTCCCTACATTCAGCAACTTATAGGTGCAAGGCCCAGTATTTCAGGTTGCGCGTTCCCCGCACGCGACGTTGCGTTCGCTTGGCCTGCGCGACTTGGTGGTGTGAATGGATCCGGATACCCATTGCAGCACACGAAAAACGCCGCAGGGTGTGACCTGCGGCGTTTGTCTACTAGCGAGTGCCGAAATAGGCAGGCTTGGGATCAGCTGTCGGATTTATGTGCCGCGGTGGCTGCGGAGACAGCGGCTGAGGGTGCCGGTGCCGGGGCTGCGGCGCGGGGGGCGGCAGCTTTGCCCGGGTTCAGCGGATCATCCTGACGTTGAACGGAGCCTTCGAAATGGGCGCCGCTCTCAATCGCGATGGTCTTGTGGATGATGTCGCCTTCGACGCGGGCGGTGGAGGTCAGACGCACCTTCAGGCCGCGCACGCGGCCGACGATGCGGCCGTTGATGACCACGTCATCAGCAGTCACTTCGCCTTTGATGGTGGCGCTCTCACCGATGGTCAGCAGATGGGCGCGGATGTCGCCTTCGACGGTGCCCTCGACCTGGATGTCGCCGGTGGTCTTGAGGTTGCCGGTGATGTGCAGATCCGAGCTGAGCACGGATGCCGCAGCGGCTTTGCCTTCGGGGCGGTTGCCTTGAAATCGCTGGCGGGCGGAACCGGAGCGGAGGACGGCGCAGGTGCCGCAGGGGTTGCTTCGGCCGCTTTCTGGCCGGGCTCGTTGATTTTGCTCTTAGAAAACATTTCTCGCAGCCTTGATATAGATCATCGGGTTTACGGGGTTGCCATTGACCCGAACCTCATAGTGGAGGTGGGTCCCGGTGGACCGTCCGGTGTTACCCATATCAGCAATGTGATCCCCGCGCGAGACCCTTTGACCGACCTTCACGCGGAGTTTCGAGTTATGGGCATATTTCGTCTCAATGCCAAAGGCATGTTGAATTGTCACAAGTTTTCCGTAGCCCGATTGCCAGCCCGCGTGGGTCACAACCCCATCAGCAGTGGCGAAGATATCGGTGCCGGTGCGGCTGAGCGAAATCGGAGCCTTTGTGCAGGCGGCGACCACCGGTCTTGGGGTCGCGGCGATAGCCGAAGCCGGAGCTGCGGCGCACCAAATTCATGTTTACCGGCGAGGCAAAGGGCGCTTTCTGTGCGGCCAGCCGATAGAGGTTCAGCTTGTTCATCTGGCGCAGCAGATCATTGGCGCGCAGTTCCTCGCGGGTGGGTTCCTCACCGCGCGTGGACAGGGCTAAAGGGCTGAGCGGACCGCCCTGACCGCTGTAGCCGCGCCGCACCTGTTCCAGAATGCGGTCGGTGGGCATGCCAGCGCTGCGGAACATCTTGTCCAGCGGCGCGACGGAGACCTCCATCGCCTCTTCCAGCTGGCGGAAAATCTGGTCGTTGCGTTCATCCAGCAGACGCAGTTCCAGTTCCAGCGCGTCGCGCTGTTCCAGCGCGGATTGGGCGTTGGCCTCAATCTGGTCGCGCTGTGCGGCGGTTTCGGCCAGCGCGTCGGCCATGAATTCCATCTGAACCGGGGCGCTGACGGCCATCATCTGGGCCGGGCTGTCTGCGGCGGTTTCCTGCTTCAGCGCCACCAGCGCGTCGCGCGCGGTCTCACGTTCGGACATGGTCTGCCGCAGTGTGGTCTGAATCACCTCGATCCCGGTTTCCAGCTCGCGACGGCGGGTTTCGGAGGCCAACAGCTCCGATTGCATGGAGGAAATCTGCGTCAGAGCGGCGTTGAAGCGTTCCTGAGCAGCCAGCGCCTCGGCGGCGCGGTCGTCGCGTTCGCTTGAGAGCGCATTGAGCCGGGCGCGGTAGGTCATCTGATCGCGTTTGGCCTGCTCGCGGAAATTGCCGGAGCCGATGCTGTCCATCAGAACGATGGCGGTGGCGACAATGGACCAGGCCACCAAGAGGGCCATACCCGCAAAGGCGATGAGCTGGGTTTCGGAGCGGAGTCGAATGAAACGGGTATCTGAGTCGGACTTGAGGAACACCCGCCGTTCCGGAAAGCGGCGTTCGAGAAATGCGTGAATTTTGATTGCCAGACGTGTCCGCACGCTTTGGTCCTTAGTCCTGCCCCAGTTGTGGCGCTGCGGTCCCCGGCGCTCCTCCTGCCGGTTTCATATGGCCAGATCCGGTCCCATCGGAGCTGCCCTGTCGCAGTGCCAGGCCGCGTTCGCGCGCCATGGCGAAAGGGAATAGCCAGCCGGATCAGTTTGGGCAAGCCTGTTGACCCAGTGTTCGGCGGGTCCGCGCGGAAACGGCGCGGCAGCTGTGCTGATCGGCCGGGGAATGAGCGAAAAGCCGCCGATATCTCGTGGATTTGGCCAGATCACGGTGGCGCAGGCGGGGTGTCGTCGGAGGTTAAACAAAACGGCCCGCCCATGATAGGCAGGCCGATTTTATCTGTGGCGGGCAAAGGTTTCGCGGCATTTTCGGGGCCTGTTTGCGGCCCGCCGGGGTTAACGCAGGGCCGGAGGTTTGACCGGGATCTCATCCGCCAGCGGCCAGTAAAAATCCGGTGGGATGCCAGCCTCGGCGCGTTTTTCCTCGTTGAAGGGCGGTTTCAGATGGCCGTGGAAATATCGGCCCACGAGGTCATGAAACACCTCCTTCGGGTCCAGATTGTCGCGCCCACAGAGGAAATGAAACCATTTGGAGCCATAGGCCACATGGCTGACTTCCTCGGCATAGATCACCTCCAGCGCATCAACCGCCTGAGTGAGCTTTGCCTTGCGGAAAATCTCGATCATGCCGGGAGTGACGTCCAGACCGCGCGCCTCCAGCACCATGGGCACGACGGCGAGGCGGCCCATCAGATCCTCGGCGGTATCTTCGGCGGCGCGCCACATACCGGCATGGGCGGGCAGTTCACCATAATGACTGCCCAATGCCTCAAGACAATCGCACATCAGGTTGAAATGTTTAGATTCTTCATCCGCCGCTTTGACCCAATCGTCAAAGAATCCGAGCGGCATCGGCACATGGGAGAACCGCGCGATGATGTCCCAGTGCAGATCAACAGCGTTCAATTCGATATGGGCGACGGCATGCAGCAGCGCTTTGCGCCCGGCTTCGGATCCGGGGCGGCGGCGGGGGACATCGCGCGGGTTCAGCAGTTCAGGTCTGTCGGGACGCGCGGGGTGCAGCGGCGGATTGGCGGTTCCGACCTCGATCTTTGCCGCATCACCTGCGCGATAGGCAAACCAGTGCGCGGCATGGCGGCGCGACAGCGCGGTTTTTTCGCGCCCGTCGGCGGTGGTCAGTACCTCCTGCGCCATCTGCGCAAGGCTGAGCGGGCTGTCCGGGCTGTCTGCGTGGGTCTGTGCTGCGTCGCTGGTCATCGGTGCGGATCCGTTTTGGCGGTGGGCTGTTGAGTGGGGCTGTCGTTGGCCAGTCCCTGCCACCCGGCGCGCTGCGCTGCAAGCGGATAGGCAGCCCTACGCCCGGTCTATCGGCCTATGCAGGGCTGCCGGAATGGGTGATCAGAGCGCCCTGGCGGCCTCCAGTACCTCGGCGACATGGCCATCGACCTTCACCTTGCGCCAGATCTGAGCGATCTTGCCCTCGCCGTCGATGAGAAAGGTCGAGCGTTCAATCCCCCAGTGTTTCTTGCCGTACATGTTCTTTTCTTTCCAGACGCCATAATCCTCGCAGGTGGTGCCATCGGCATCGGAGAGTAGCGGCGTGGTCAGGCTGTGTTTGGCGACAAATTTGTCGTGTTTGGCAACCGGATCCTTCGAGATGCCATAGACCACCGCCCCGGCATCGGCAAAGGCCTGCAGATGCTCGGAAAATCCGATGGATTCCTTGGTGCAGCCCGGAGTATCATCACGGGGGTAAAAGAACAGCACGACGGCCTTGCCGCGCAGCTCCTCCAACGTCACGGTGCCACCGCCATCGCGGGGCAGGTTAAAGGAGGGCGCGGGGTCTGAGGGGGCGAGCATAATTCGAGGTCTCCAAAACGGTTTCGCAGGGTTTGCGTGCCACAGTTAGGCCATCACAGGCAAAGGGAAAGCAAGGATTAAACCAGCCTCACCCACAGCGGTGGATCCTGAACAGGAGCCATCTTCCTCTGCGCCGGTGGATGCCGCGCAGGATGCCGGGCCCAGTGGGGCAGCGGCCGAGGAGGATGTGGCGGTCGCAAAGGCGGTGCCGCCGCCGGAGACTGTGGTGTTTTTCGGCCCGGATGAACAGGCGCCGGATAAGGAAGCGCAGGTGGTGACCTCAGCGTCCGAAGGGGAGGAGGCCAAGGCGGAACGCGGAATGCGGGACGAGGCGGTGCCGGTACCGGGGCCACAGCCGTCCGATGGCATTTCCGCCGGGGATCTTGTCAAACCGGCTGAGGAGGACGCAGCCCCAGTGGTGGCGACTTCAGCGCCAGAGCCCGCGTCGGATGCCAGCGCCAAGCCAAAATCCCGCATTCTGCGCCGGATGCTGCGCAGCGCAACCATCACCGCCGTGGTTCTGGCACTGCTGGCGGGTGCTGTGGTGTTCCTGGGGCTGGGGACGCGGTTTGATGCGCCGGATTGGCTGCGTGACCGGGTCGAGCGGCGGATTGAGCGGCATCTGGGTGGATTGAGCATTGAATTCGGGGCCATTCATCTGGTGGTGAACCGCGGCTGGCGGCCCCGTGTCAGCCTGCGCGACGTGACCCTGCGCGATGAGACCGGCGCGCGGGTGGCGCGGCTGGCGGATGCGCAGGCCTCGCTGGCGATGCGGCCGCTGCTGCGCGGTCAGATTCGGCCCAAGACGATTATGCTGAGCGGGCTTTATGGCACTCTCAGGCGGGACAACAGCGGCGGCTTGGCGCTGAGCCTGGCCGAGGGGGAGGCGCCGCTGCGGCAGGCGGCCACCCTGCCAGCGCTGATTGAGCAATGGGACAGCCAGCTGGAATTACCGGTGCTGTCGGCGCTGGTGGAGGTTGAGACCGAGGCGCTGACGCTGCGCTATGAGGATGCGCGTCTGGGGCGGGTCTGGACGCTGGATGGCGGCAGTATTCGCATGAGCCGCAGCGGTCAGGATATCGAGTTGGCAGCCGGGTTCTCATTGCTGAGCGGGCGCGATTATGTTGGCACGGTAGAGGCGAACTACAGCTCCGCGATTGGCGACAAGGCGGCGGAATTTGGCGTGCTGGTCAATTCTGTCGCCAGCAAGGATATCGCCGCACAGAGTGCTGCCCTTGGCTGGTTGGACGTGCTGGACGCGCCGATCTCAGGTTCCCTGCGCGGTGCGATCCGCAGTGACGGAGCCTTGCTGCCGGTCTCTGCCAGCCTGCAGATTGGCGAGGGGGTGATCCAGCCCACCGCCGCCACCCGCCCGGTGCCGATCACCGGCGCGCAAAGCTATTTCACCTATTTGCCGGACCGCCAGGAGCTGCGCTTTAACGAGCTGTCGGTGAACAGCGGCTGGGGCTCCGGCACGATGGAGGGGCGGGCGCGTCTGATCGGGGTGGAAAACGGCCAGCTAACCGATCTGGTCGGGCAGCTGCGGTTTCAGGACCTGAGCCTCAACCCGGCGAAACTCTATGACACGCCGCTGGATCTGGCGGGGGTGACGGCAGATTTCAAGCTGGAAATGGCGCCGTTCCGTCTGCGTCTGGGCGAGATGCTGGTGCGGGATGGTGACACGCGGATGCTGCTGGACGGGGAGATTTCTGCCGGGCAGGCGGGCTGGGACTACGCGCTGAACGGGCGCGCCAATGGCATGTCTGCGGCGCGGCTGAAGGAGGTCTGGCCTGCGGCGGCGCCACCCAAGCCGCGCGAATGGGTGCGCGAGAACCTGCTGGCGGGCTATGCGCGAGATGTGAATTTTGCCATGCGTGGCAGCGGGACAGCGAAGCCCTTTGTCTATCTGGATCTGGCGTTTGAAGATGCGGCGGTGAAGTTTCAGAAATCGCTGCCGCCCCTGCGCGAGGCCGCCGGGCAGTTCAGCCTTTATGGCAACCGGATGGTGGTGATGGCGACGAAGGGCTGGGTGACGGCGGATCAGGGCGGGCGCGTGGATGCTGCGGGCACCTCGTTTATCATTCCGGATACATCGGTGAAGGATGGCGCGCCGGGGATCGCCCGGATTGAGGCTTCGGGACCGGTGACGGCGGCACTGTCGCTGCTCAACCGTCCACCGCTGTCGGTGATGGAGAAGGCAGGGTTGCCGGTGGATCTGGCCTCCGGTCAGGTCGCACTGAGCGGGACGCTGTCCCTGCCGCTGCGCAAGGGGGTGACACCTGAAGAGATCACCTATCACTATCGCGGGCGCATCCGCGAGGCCGCCAGTGATGTGCTGGTGCCGGGAGAGAGCCTCTCGGCGGAGGTGCTGGGGCTGAGCGGCGATCAGGACCATGTGCAGATCGAAGGGGACGGCGCGCTGTCGGGGGTGCCGGGCAGCCTGATCTGGCGGCAGGCCGTCGGTCCGGCGGCGGAGCGGGCAACTGCGGCAGTGGGTCAGGCACCGCCGGTGCGGGTGAACGGCACGATTGAGCTGTCGCAGGCCACGGTTGACGCCCTGCGCATTGGCCTGCCGAAGGGATCGGTTTTTGGTCGCGGTGAGGGCCGCTATGAGGTGGTGATCGACAAGGGGGCTGCGCCAAGGCTGACACTGGAGAGCGATCTGGCCGGGCTTGGCTTGCGGATCCCTGCGCTGAGCTGGCGGCTGAGCGAGGCGGGCACCGGTCGGCTGCAACTGCGCGCGCTGTTGGGAGAGCCGCCGCAGGTGGAAGCGCTGTCGCTGGAGGGGGCGGGGTTGCAGGCCTCTGGCCGTGTCACGCTGGAGCCGGGGGGTGGCCTTAGCCGGGCGCTGTTTGACCGGGTGGACTTGCGAGGCTGGTTCCGGGGGGCGGTTGAGCTGGTCGGGCGTGGCGCGCGGGCGCCAGGCATCAACATCCGCAGCGGTGTGCTCGATTTGCGCCGGATGCCGGATGGATCGGGCGGCAGTGGCAGCAGCGGTGGCTCCTCTGGTGGGACGGGGCCAATTACGCTGCAATTGGACCGGATGCAGGTCACCGACAGTATTGCGCTGACTGGTTTTCGCGGCCGGTTTTCCACCACCGGCGGGTTAAACGGTGATTTCACCGCCGCATTGAACGGACAGACCGGCGTCAGCGGTGTTGTGGTGCCAAAGGACGGCGGCTTTGCCACCCGGATCCAGTCAGAGGACGCAGGCGGGGTGTTCCGCGCGGCGGGCGTGCTGCGCCATGGCTCCGGCGGCACCTTTGATATGTCGCTGGTCCCGGCCCCCGGCGCGCCCGGTGAATATGACGGCCAGATCGAGGTGAAGAACACCCGCATCAAAGACGCGCCATCAATGGCGGCGCTGCTCAATGCGGTGAGCGTGGTCGGGCTGATCGATGCGTTGGCGGGGCAGGGCATTTTGTTCACCACGGTGGAAGCCAAGTTCCGGCTGGGCGCGACCCATCTGATTGTCCATGAGAGCAGCGCGGTCGGGCCATCGATTGGTCTCTCCATGGATGGCAATTACGATCTGGAGCGCAGCGTGCTGAACATGCGGGGGGTGATCTCTCCGATCTATCTGCTCAATGCGGTTGGCCGGGTGTTCACCCGCAAGGGCGAGGGGCTGATTGGCTTTGCCTTCACGTTGAAGGGGGCGGCGGATGATCCGCGCGTACAGGTAAACCCGCTGTCGGGACTGGCACCGGGGATTTTCCGCGAGCTGTTCCGGGGTCCGGCGCCGCGCCTGCCGGGGGAGGAGCCGCCCAGCACCGTGGTGCCACGGGCTGAGCGGGAAAGGCCGCCCTATTCCGTCTCCCCCGGCGAAGATCGCTAAGCGGGCTGCATCTGATCGGGGGCTGGTTTCGGCACGGCGTTTGGCGGTTTTTGGCACAAAACCTGTTGGCCAAGTGCGGCGCAACAGCCTATATCGCAGCTTATGAAACTCAGTGATTTTGACTTCGATCTTCCCGATGACCGCATTGCCACCCGTCCGGCGGTGCCGCGCAGTTCCGCGCGGCTGCTGGTGGCGGAGGGCGACCGTATCAGTGATGCCCGCGTGGCCAATCTGGGCCAGTGGCTGCGGCCCGGCGACCGGCTGGTGCTGAATGACACCAAGGTGATCCCCGCAAGGCTCAGCGGGCTGCGCCACCGCGACACCGCACAGGGGCCGATGGCCGCCAAGGTGGAGGTGACGCTGCTGGATCCGGGTGCAGATGGCAGCTGGGCGGCGCTGTTGAAGCCGCTGAAGAAGGTCAAGCTGGGCGAGGAGATCATTTTCTCCGATGCGCTGAGCGCGACATTGGAGCGGATTGAGGATGGGCAGGGGCATCTGTCGTTCAATCTGAGTGGAACCGATTTTGATGCCGCTCTGGCGGAGGCTGGCGCAATGCCGCTGCCGCCTTATATCGCGGCCAAACGGCCCGCAGATGAGCAGGATAAAACCGATTATCAGACGGTCTGGGCGCGCAACTCCGGCGCAGTGGCGGCCCCGACGGCATCCCTGCATTTTGACGACGCGCTGTTGGCGGAATTGCAGGCCAAGGGTGTCGAGATCAGCTATGTGACGCTGCATGTGGGCGCAGGGACCTTCCTGCCGGTGAAGGTGGAGGATGTGACCACCCACCGGATGCATGCCGAATGGGGCCGCGTCAGCGCCGAGGCGGCGGCGGAGATTGCCGCGACCAAGGCGGCAGGCGGGCGGGTGATCCCGGTTGGCACCACGGCGCTGCGTCTGATCGAAAGTGCGGCACAATCGGGTGCGATCCAGCCTTGGGAGGGGGATACGGATATCTTTATCTATCCCGGCTTCACCTTCCATGTGGCCGACGCGCTGATGACGAATTTCCACCTGCCGAAGTCGACGCTGCTGATGTTGGTATCGGCGCTGATGGGGCAGGATCGGATCCGGGCAATTTATGAGCATGCCCTGGCAGAGGAATACCGGTTCTTTTCCTACGGCGATGCGTCGCTTTTGATCCCGCCGATGGCGGAGTTGTCGCAGACCTGAGGCGCAATTTCAGCAAGAAGTGATTTCAACCGGTCTGACCTCTGGTCGGGCCGGGAACTGTCGTCACCGGGTCTGCCATCTGCACGCCCGGTTTTTGGGGTCGCGTGGTCGTCAAACTGCTATGAGATCCGGTCCATAACGGCGCGCGGCAATCGCGACGCCGATATTCATTTAAACAAGACCCCGGCGCGGGGCCGGAGCCGGATTGGCGCGCTCCGGAACAGACAAGCGAAGTAGGAGAGACGGGCAATGTGGCAGGTGCTGTCTAGCGCATGGGCGCTGCTGTTGGGCATGGGAATGCTGATGATCGGCAACGGTCTTCAGGGCACGCTCCTGGGTGTGCGCGGCGATATTGAGGGGTTCTCCACCCTTCAGATGTCCTTTGTCATGTCGGCCTATTTTGTTGGCTTCCTCGGGGGGTCGCGGCTGGCGCCGGAGATGATCCGCCGGGTGGGTCATGTGCGGGTCTTTGCGGCGCTGGCGTCGTTCATCTCCGCGGTGATGATCCTCTATCCTGCGGTCACCAACCCGGTGGCCTGGATGCTGGGCCGTGTGGTGATCGGCTTTTGCTTCTCCGGCGTGTATGTCACGGCCGAAAGCTGGCTTAACAACGCCTCCGACAATGCTAACCGGGGCAAGGCGCTGTCGCTCTATATGATCGTGCAGATGGTCGGCATTGTCAGCGCGCAGGCGCTGATGCTAGTGGGGGATCCGTCGGGCTATGAGACCTTCGTGATTGCCTCGGTGGTGGTTTCGGTGTCCTTCGCGCCGATTCTGCTGTCGATTTCGCCGACGCCTGCCTTTGACCGGACCAAGCCGATGTCGTTGCGCCAGCTGATGGATGCTTCGCCCCTGGGCTGTGTCGGCATGTTCTTGCTGGGCGGTGTGTTCTCGGCCCAGTTCGGCATGAGCGCGGTCTATGCCGCCTCTGCGGGGCTGAGCCTGACGCAGATCTCGATCTTTGTTGCGACCTTCTACGTGGGGGCCGTGGTGATGCAATATCCGCTGGGCTGGATGTCGGACCGGATGGATCGCCGGGTGCTGATCCTGTTTGGTGCGGCGGTTGCCGGGGCTGCGGCCATCGGTGCGATGATACTTGGGACGGACTTCAATTTCTTGCTGGTCGCGGCCTTCCTGATCGGTGGCATGACCAACCCGCTTTACTCACTGCTGATTGCCCATACCAATGACTACCTCGACTATGACGACATGCCGGCGGCCTCTGGCGGGCTGGTGTTCATCAACGGGCTGGGGGCCGTGGCCGGGCCGCTGATCACTGGCTGGATGATGGGCGACAGTGTGTTCGGCGCGCCGGGGTTCTTCCTGTTCATGGCGGTGCTGCTGCTGTTGCTGGCGGTCTATGCCGGTTATCGCACGACTCAGCGTCCCGCCATTCCGACCGAAGAGACCGGGATCATGTCACCGATGGCGCCAACCGGGTCGCCTGTTGTAGTTGAATTTGCCCAGGAATATGCAATCGAGACGGAAATCGAGGAGCAGGAAGCCGCCGCCGAAGCTGGGTGATTGCGCTAACTTGCGGGATTTGTGGTGAAATTTTCACGAAACTGTCGTGTATGACGCAAATCGTGACGCGCTTCCCCTTGTAAAATCTCTGCAAAAGCGTCTGAATTTCAGGACGGTATCTATGTGGAGGCAGACCTATGACAGGTCCTGAGGAGATCCTAGACTTCTGGCTCGTAAGCACGGGTGAGAAGGGCTGGTATATGCAGGATGACGCGCTGGATCAGGCGATCCGGCGCCGGTTCGAGACGACGTGGGAGGCCGCCTGCGAGGGCAAATGTGACCACTGGCGCAGCGGGCCGAAGGGGGTTCTGGCCTATATCATCCTGACCGACCAGTTCCCGCGCAATATGTTCCGGGGGGAGGCGCAGGCCTTTGCCACGGATACGTTGGCGCTGGCGGCGGCGAAATGTGCGATCAGCAAGTCCTGGGACATGAAGATCGACGAACCGCAGCGGCAGTTTTTCTACCTGCCGCTGATGCATTCGGAGAACCTGTGCGATCAGGAGCGCTGTGTGCGGCTGATGCTGGAGCGGATGCCGAAGAACGGTGCCTCCAACCTGCTGCATGCGCGGGCCCACCGCGAGGTGATCCGGCAGTTTGGTCGCTTCCCTTATCGCAATGAGGCGCTGTCGCGAAGCAGCACGGCACCGGAAATGGACTACGTCATGGCTGGCGGCTATGGCAGCACCATGCGCAGTTTGCAGGCCGCAGGCTGAGGCGGCTTGCCTTTCGGGCTTGCCTGAAACGCGTCCTGACCTGACACTGGTTTTGCGCCGCGCCCCAAGGATCGGGGTGCGGCGTTGCTGTTTCTTGCATGGCGGCTATGAGCCTGCACTGGATGATTGCAGTGCAGCGAGAAATAGTTTAACGGTGAACTAGTTTTTGATCCAGCTTGGCGAGGAACCACCATGGCCGCAGAAACCTATGACGTGATCGTAATCGGCGCAGGGCCGGGGGGCTATGTGGCTGCCATCCGTGCCGCTCAGCTGGGGCTGAAGACCTGTATTGTCGAGCGTGAACATATGGGCGGCATCTGCCTGAACTGGGGCTGTATCCCGACAAAGGCGCTGTTGCGGTCGTCGGAAGTGTTTCACCTGATGGAGCGGGCCAAGGATTTCGGCCTGAAGGCCGAGAATATCAGCTATGATCTGGACGCGGTGGTGAAACGCTCGCGCGGGGTGGCGAAACAGCTGTCCTCCGGCATTGGCCATCTGATGAAGAAGAACAAGATTGCCGTTGTCATGGGTGAGGCGACGCTCCCCGCCAAGGGCAAGGTATCTGTGAAGACCGAGAAGGGGACGCAGGAGCTGGCGGCGAAGAATATCGTGCTGGCCACCGGCGCCCGGGCGCGGGAATTGCCCGGACTTGAGGCGGACGGCGATCTGGTCTGGACCTATAAGCACGCGCTGGATCCGGTGCGGATGCCGAAGAAGTTGCTGGTGATCGGGTCGGGCGCCATCGGTATTGAATTTGCAAGTTTCTACAACACCTTGGGTGCTGATACGACTGTTGTCGAAGTCATGGACCGGGTGCTGCCGGTGGAAGATGCGGAGATTTCCGCCTTTGCCAAGAAGGCCTTTGTCAAACAGGGCATGAAGATCATGGAGAAAGCCATGGTCAAGCAGCTGGACCGCGGTAAGGGCAAAGTCACCGCCCATATTGAGGTCGGCGGCAAGGTCGAGAAACAGGAATTCGACACGGTGATTTCCGCCGTGGGCATCGTCGGCAATGTTGAGGGGCTGGGGCTGGAAGGTCTCGGCGTCAAAGTCGATCGCACCCATGTCGTCACGGATGAATTCTGCCGCACTGGCGTTGATGGGCTTTATGCGATTGGCGATATCGCCGGTGCGCCCTGGCTGGCGCACAAGGCCTCCCACGAGGGCGTCATGGTGGCGGAGCTGATCGCGGGCAAACACGCTCATGCTGTAAAGCCTGAGAGCATTGCCGAGCTGCACCTATTGCCAGCCGCAGGTCGCCTCCGTCGGCTACACCGAGGCGAAGGCCAAGGAACTGGGCTATGACATCAAGGTCGGGCGCTTCCCCTTCATCGGCAACGGCAAGGCGATTGCCCTGGGTGAGGCCGAAGGCATGGTGAAGACCATCTTTGACGCCAAAACAGGTGAACTCTTGGGCGCCCATATGGTGGGGGCCGAGGTGACCGAGATGATTCAGGGTTATGTGGTCGGCCGCCAGCTGGAAACCACCGAGGAAGACCTGATGAACACCGTCTTCCCGCATCCGACGCTGAGCGAAATGATGCATGAAAGCGTGTTGGATGCCTTTGATCGGGTGATCCATATGTAAGCAGATCTTCTGATCTGTCTGATTACGATCGTCAGGACGCCCGAGGCATCGCTTCGGGCGTTTTTACGTGCGGTTTTCGGGCTGAGGCGTTCAGCCCGTCTGGCGCTTCGCTGTCAGGCGGGGTATGTCCTGCGCTTCGGCCGGTCCTGGCGGATTTCCTGCGCAATGCGCGATTGCAATGAGGGCAGCCCCATGAACACACCCCATATCCATGAACCACAGACCCGCTGGGGTGTGGTGATGATCATCTGGGCCGCCGGTCTGGGCGCTGCGGCGCAATATGGCAAGATCGCGATCATCTTTGATCAGCTGGGCCTGCTGTATCCCGGGGCGGGGTCTTCGCTCAGCCTGGTGGTCACCATGGTTGGTGTGCTTGGCATTCTGCTGGGCGTGGTTGCGGGCGGGTTTGTCGCCTCCTTCGGGTATCGCCGCAGTCTTGTGTGGGCGCTGTGGATCGGGGCGGTGATGTCGGCGCTTCAGGCGCTGCATCTGCCCTATGGTCTGTTTCTGGCAACACGGCTGATCGAAGGCCTGTCGCATCTGGGGATCGTGGTGGCCGCCCCAACGCTGATCCCGCAGATCTGTAGCCCGCGCCATCGCGGCACCGCGCTGTCGATCTGGAGCACGTTCTTTGGCGTGTCCTTTGCGCTGCTGGTGTGGTTTGGCTTGCCGCTGGTCGCCGGGTTTGGGCTGTTGTCGCTGTTTGGCGCCCATGCGCTGATGATGGCAGGTCTGGCGCTGGTGCTGGGACGGGTGTTGAAGACGGTGCAGGTGCCCCCCCGTTTGCCGCTGGCCAAGTTGGCGGATCTGCCTAGGCACTGCATCTGGAGATCTACCGCTCCCCCGCGAAAGTGGCCCCAGCGGCGGGCTGGCTGTTCTACACCACCTGTTTTGTCGCCTTGCTGACGGTGCTGCCGCCGCATCTGGATGCGGCCACGCGCGTGGGTGTGATCAGCGCCATGCCACTGGTCAGTATCGCCACCTCTATGACATTGGGGGTCTGGCTGTTGCGGCGGATGGCGGCGGTGCGCGTGGTGCAGGCAGGCTTCCTGCTGGCAGCGGGCGGCGCAATCTGGCTGCTGCTGACGCCCGGTCTGCCGCTGGCTTGTATGGCGCTGGCGGTGGCCTTTGGGCTGGTGCAGGGGGCGAGCTTTGCCTCGGTGCCGCAGCTGAACGCAGAGGCGGCGGAGCAGGCGCAGTCCAATGGCGCCATGAGCCAGGCTGGCAACCTTGGCAATGCGGTCGGCACGCCGCTGATGGTGGCGGCAGTTGCCTATGGCGGCTACCACGGGATGATGACCATGGCGCTGATGCTGTTCGTCGGGGGCTTTGCCGTACATGCAATGCTGGCCCGCCGACGCGGGCAAACCGCAGCAATCTGAGCGTGTTCGCGCTCCGTTCTCATTTTTCTATTGGAGACTCGCGGCGCAGTCCCTATCTGTAGGGTCGAACACTGGCCGCAAGGGCGGCTGGCGTTGAATTTGGGGGCAGTATGGCTGAGTTGAAATCGATCGAAGTGCGCGGTGCGCGCGAGCACAATCTGAAAAACATCGACGTGGATATCCCGCGCGATCAGCTGGTGGTGATCACCGGCCTTTCCGGCTCGGGCAAATCCAGTCTCGCGTTTGACACCATCTATGCCGAGGGTCAGCGCCGCTATGTCGAGAGCCTGTCGGCCTATGCGCGTCAGTTCCTCGATATGATGGAAAAGCCGGATGTGGACCACATCAGCGGCCTGTCGCCTGCGATTTCGATTGAGCAGAAGACCACCTCGAAAAACCCGCGCTCCACCGTGGGTACGGTGACCGAGATTTACGACTATCTGCGGCTGCTGTTTGCCCGTGCTGGCACGCCCTATTCGTCGACCACCGGCCTGCCGATTGAGGCGCAGCAGGTGCAGGATATGGTCGACCGGATCATGACGCTGGAGGAGGGTACCCGTGGCTTCCTGCTGGCGCCGATCGTGCGCGACCGCAAGGGTGAGTACCGCAAGGAGTTTCTGGAGCTTCGCAAGCAGGGGTTCCAGCGGGTGAAGGTGGATGGCGAATTCTACGAGCTGGACGAGCCGCCGACATTGGACAAGAAATTCCGCCATGACATCGACGTGGTCGTTGACCGTCTGGTGGTGCGCGAGGGGTTGGAGACCCGGCTGGCCGACAGTCTGCGCACCGCGCTGGATCTGGCGGATGGGATCGCCATTCTGGAAACGGCCCCCCGCGCGGCGGAGGGCGAAGAGGCACCAGAACCTGAGCGGATCACCTTTTCCGAGAATTTTGCCTGCCCGGTCAGTGGCTTCACCATTCCTGAGATCGAACCGCGGCTGTTCTCCTTCAACGCGCCGTTTGGGGCCTGCCCGGATTGTGACGGGCTGGGGGTTGAGCTGTTCTTTGATGAGCGGCTTGTGGTGCCGGATCAGAGCCTGAAAATCTATGACGGAGCGCTGGCGCCCTGGCGCAAGGGGAAATCGCCTTATTTCCTGCAGACGATTGAGGCGATTGCCAAACATTATCAGTTCGACAAGAACACCAAATGGAAAGACCTGCCCAAGAAGGTGCAGCAGGTGTTCCTGCGTGGCTCTGGGGATGAGGAAATCAAATTCCGCTACGACGAGGGCGGCCGTGTCTATGAGGTGACCCGCGTCTTTGAAGGGGTGATCCCCAATATGGAACGGCGCTACCGCGAAACGGATTCCAGCTGGATCCGGGAGGAGTTCGAACGCTATCAGAACAACCGCCCCTGTGGCAGCTGTGACGGCTACCGCCTGCGCGAAGAGGCCTTGGCGGTGAAGATCGCAGGGCTGCATGTGGGGCAGGTGGTACAGATGTCGATCCGCGAGGCGCTGGCCTGGATCGAGGAGGTGCCAAACCACCTGTCGGCGCAAAAGCAGGAGATCGCCCGCGCCATTGTGAAGGAAATCCGCGAGCGTCTGGGCTTCCTCAACAATGTCGGTCTGGAGTATCTGACGCTGAGCCGCAATGCCGGGACCCTGTCTGGCGGTGAGAGCCAGCGGATCCGGCTGGCGTCTCAGATTGGCTCCGGCTTGACCGGCGTTCTCTATGTGCTGGATGAGCCGTCCATCGGGTTGCACCAGCGCGACAACGATCGCCTGCTGGAGACGCTGAAAAACCTGCGTGATCAGGGCAATACGGTCATTGTGGTGGAACACGACGAGGACGCGATCCGCGAGGCGGACTACGTCTTTGACATTGGGCCGGGGGCCGGGGTGCATGGCGGGCAGGTCGTCAGCCACGGCACGCCCGATGTGATTGCCGCTGATACCGGGTCGATCACCGGTCAGTATCTGTCAGGCAGCCGGGAAATCGCCATCCCTGCCGTGCGGCGCAATGGCAATGGCAAATCGGTGAAGGTGGTCAAGGCCACCGGCAACAACCTCAAGAATGTCACGGCGGAGTTCCCACTGGGCAAGTTCCTCTGTGTGTCCGGGGTGTCGGGCGGTGGCAAATCCACGCTGACCATTGAGACCCTGTTCAAAACCGCATCCATGCGCCTTAACGGCGCGCGTCAGACCCCGGCACCTTGCGAAACCATCAAAGGGCTGGAGCATCTTGACAAGGTGATCGACATCGATCAGCGGCCCATCGGTCGGACCCCCCGATCAAACCCGGCTACCTATACCGGCGCCTTTACCCCGATCCGTGAGTGGTTTGCCGGGCTGCCGGAGGCGAAGACACGGGGCTACAAACCGGGTCGGTTCTCCTTCAACGTGAAGGGGGGGCGCTGTGAGGCCTGTCAGGGTGATGGTGTCATCAAGATCGAGATGCACTTCCTGCCGGACGTCTACGTGGAATGTGAGACCTGCAAGGGCGCGCGCTACAATCGCGAGACGCTGGAAATCCAGTTCAAGGGCAAGTCGATTGCCGATGTACTGGATATGACGGTGGAAGATGCGCAGCAGTTTTTCCAGGCGGTGCCATCAATCCGGGACAAGATGGACGCGCTGATGCGGGTGGGCCTTGGCTATATCAAGGTGGGCCAGCAGGCGACCACCTTGTCTGGCGGTGAGGCGCAGCGGGTCAAACTGTCGAAGGAGCTGGCGAAACGGTCCACCGGGCGGACGCTCTATATTCTGGATGAACCGACGACCGGTCTGCATTTCGAGGACGTGCGCAAGCTATTGGAAGTGCTGCATGAATTGGTCGAGCAGGGCAACTCTGTTGTGGTGATCGAGCATAATCTCGATGTGATCAAAACCGCTGACTGGATCATTGATATTGGCCCGGAAGGCGGCGACGGCGGCGGTGAGATCGTGGCCGCTGGTACGCCAGAGGATGTGGCCGCAGCAAAGGGCAGCCATACCGGTCACTACCTCAAAGAAATCCTCGACGCCCGCAGTCTCGCGGCGGAGTGATCCGCGGCAGCGTTTGTGGTGTCCCGCGACAGGTCTGAGCCCAAAAACGAAGCGCCGCCGACATTCTGTCAGCGGCGCTTTCCACAGAGCTGGATTGGGACGGCGCGACACCCGTGGGGATGGGGGAGAGCCTGCAACCGAGGATGTGCAGGCGGCAGATGTCGCGAACCAAAGTCTTTAATCCAATTGGCGTGGAAGTCTTCTTTTCAGAAGCCAAACGAACCTGTGTAAATGCGACGAAATAGACGAAACCGGTGGGGGGATCAGTGTCGTTTCTTACGTATTCGCAAAGGATCGCTTCTGTTAATTGTTTCCTTTCCCATTCTATTTTCATTGTTAAGTACCACAGGGTATCGGCCTGATGCCAATTGACAGGTGGTGTCCGGATTGCTTCCAGAGGGAGGGGCCGTTTCTAGCCACATCGTCGGGGGTGATCAAATATGTCGTTGATCTAATGGTAGGTTGGCATATGGGTTTTCATGCGTCTAGGGAAAAGTTAACGCCGACGGTGGCGTAAAAATGAGAATTTTATATTTCCTAACGGCGACCTGTCAGGATTAGTGAATTATTAACGAATATTTCTCGATCTGATGCTGAGAGTTTCACGACGCTGCTATTTCGATCAGAGATGTGATTGAATTTAAGGAAAATCGAGAATTTAATAAAAATACGCCGCAGTCCGAAATGGAATGCGGCGTTGGTCGTTTTTACGAAAGCGCGCCGATCATCTGGATCACTGCGGCACCCCCGGTGTCAGTGGGCGGTGCCGCTGCGGTGATGCCGGATCAGTCGTGGCGGCTGCGCGCCTCAAAGCGGGGCAGCATGGCGCTGAAATCCTTGTCTGCACCGCCCTCGTCCTCGACAAACATGGAATAGAGCGCCTGCGCCAATGCCCCCATGGGGGTGTCCGCATCCGCACTATGGGCGGCTTGTTGCGCCAGACGCAGATCCTTCAACATCAGCTCGGCAGCAAAACCGGGCTGGTAGTCATTGTCAGCCGGGGACTGCGGCCCGACGCCGGGGGCGGGGCAATAGGCGTTCATCGACCAGCTGTAGCCGGAAGAGGTGGAGACCACATCGAACATCTTCTGCCGGTCGAGGCCCAGTTTGTCGGCCAGGGCAAAGGCCTCGCAGGTGCCGATCATGGTGATGCCGAGGATCATATTGTTGCAGATTTTCGCCGCCTGACCGGCGCCAAGCCTCACCACAATGGACGGCCTTCTGCCCCATGATGTCAAACAGCAGTTCCGCCGCTGCAAAGGCCGCAGCGGAGCCGCTCGACCATAAAGGTGAGCGTGCCACCTGAGGCGCCGCCAATACCGCCGGAGACCGGAGCATCGACAAACATCAGGTTGGCGGACCCTGCCTGATCAGCCACCGTGCGGGCGCTGTCGACATCAACGGTGGAGCAATCCACCAGCGTGGCGCCCGCACTCATGGCGGGGATGACGTCATCTGCGACCGCGCGCAGGATCTGGCCATTGGGCAGCATGGTAATCACCACCTCTGCGCCGGTCGCAGCCTCAGCGGCGGAGGCCGCCATGGTGACACCCTCGATCGAGACATTCGCCATGTCAAAGCCAGTGACAGTGTGGCCTGCCTTGGCCAGATTAGCCGCCATCGGGCCGCCCATATTGCCAAGACCGATAAATCCGATGTTCATGTGTTTTCCTCCTCAAACTGCAGCGTCTGGGTCGCCAGCGGCATCAGCATCTGGCTGACAGCGGTAGCAGGCACATCACGATCTGCATATTGCCATTTGGGCTGGCGGTCCTTGTCAATGATCTGGGCGCGGATGCCTTCCAGCAAGTCGCCCTTCTCCATCGCACGATGGGTGAAGCGGTATTCCAGTTCAAGCGCCTTGCGAATGCCCATGGTGCCGAGGCGGAGCCGGTGCAGCAGCTCGACGGTGCAGGCCATCGACAGAGGGGCGTTGCGCCGCAGGGTTTTCAGGGTCTCTTCGGCGAAGGCGCTGCTGTCCTGATCAAGTGTGGTTAGAATAGGGCCCAGCGTCTCCCCGGAGAAGCTGTGGTCGATGGTGTCGCGCAGCGCCTCCAGACGGCCTTCGGGTGCGATCTCTGCAGCGTCCACAAGCTGATCGGCGCGCCCGGATTGTTCCAGTTCGGCGATTAGCTCAGGCCAGCGGGCTTCGGGGATGTAGTGGTCCGCAAAGCCTGCATAAATCGCGTCCGCCGCAGACATCCGTGCCCCGGTGAGGCCAAGGTATTCCCCCAGCCGCCCCGGCGCCAGGGCCAGCATCAAGGTGCCGCCGACATCGGGGATAAGGCCAATACCAACCTCGGGCATGGCGATCTTCGTGCTGTCTCCGACGATGCGATGGGTGCCATGGCAGCCGAGACCAACACCGCCGCCCATGACAAACCCCTGAAGGAAGCTCACCACCGGTTTGGGGTATTCGAAGATCCGTGCATTCATACGGTATTCATCGCGCCAGAACCGGCGACCATAGTCATAATCGCCACTGGTGCCGGTCTGGTAGAGTTCGGCAATGTCACCGCCCGCACAGAAGGCTTTCTCGCCTTCGGCGTCCATCACTACCAGATCAACGGCGTCGTTATCAGCCCAGGCTTTCAGCGCGGCGTCAACGGCCATGCACATGTCATAGCTCAGCGCATTCAGCGCCTTGTTGCGGGTGAGGGTGATCCGCCCGGCGCGACCGGTGATGCGGATATCAATATCGCTCATGGCTGCCTCAGTGGTTTTCGGCCAGAAGATGGCGCGCGGTGATCACGCGCATGATCTCATTGGTGCCCTCAAGGATCTGGTGGACGCGCAGATCGCGCACCAGTTTCTCGATGCCATAATCCGCGAGATAGCCGTAACCGCCATGCAGTTGCAGGCATTGATCAACGACCTTGGATCCCGCTTCGGTGACGAATTTCTTCGCCATGGCGCAGTGTTTAGACGCATCCGGTGCGCCCTGATCCAGTTTCCACGCGGCTTGACGCAGGAACACACGGGCCGCCTGAAGCTCGATCTCCATATCCGCGAGGCGGAATTGCAGCCCCTGAAATTGATCAATGGATTTACCAAACGCTTTGCGCTCGGACATATATTGCAGGGTCATCGTCAGCGCCTGCTGGGCCGCGCCAAGGGAGCAGGAGGCGATGTTCAGACGCCCGCCATCGAGACCTTTCATCGCGTAGGTGAAGCCTTTGCCCTCTTCTCCGACCAGATTGTCTGCAGGGATTTTGCAATCGTCGAATTGAACCTGGGCTGTGGGCTGGCTCTTCCAGCCCATTTTATCCTCAAGCCCGCCAAAGCTGAGGCTCGACGGTGCCATCCTCGACATAGACCGTGGAGACACCTTTGGGGCCGTCCTCCCCGCTGCGGACCATGCAGACATAGGCGTCGGAATAGCCGCCGCCGGAAATGAACGCCTTGGTCCCTTTAAGGGTGTAACCCTCGTTGGTTTTGGCGGCGCGGGTCTTCAGCGCGGCAGCATCTGAGCCGGAACCGGGTTCCGTGAGACAATAGCTGAGCACGGTCTTCATCGACAGGATGTCCGGCATGATCCGCGCCTTCATCTCGTCACTGGCAAAACTGTCGAGCATCTTGGCGCACATATTGTGGATCGACAGGAAAGCGGCCACAGACGGGCAGGCCATCGACAGCGCCTCAAACACCAATGTGGCATCCAACCGCGACAGGCTGGCGCCACCGGTTTCCTCAGAGACATAAAGCGCGCCAAAGCCCAGCTCACCGATCTGCGGCCAGAGTGATTTCGGAATGGTGCCCTCAGCCTCCCACTGGCGGGCGAAGGGGGCGATATGCTCCTGTCCAAAGGCGAAAGCCATATCGAAAATGGCGGTCTGTTCCTCGGTCAATGCGAAATCCACAGCGTGTCCTCCCTCGTGTGAACGCAGCCCGGCCCGGATATGATCCGCCGGGGTCGTCATGAATTGAACGGTTGTTTATTTTTTAGCGACCCAAGGGCGACAGGGCAAGCCGCAGCGGTGCAAAGCTGCTGTGCAGAAATGTCGGTTTGTCCTCGATTCAGGCGGATAAGTAAGGGCATTGCTGCAAGAAGTGCGAGCGGTAGGGCAGTGAACCGTTTCTTAGGTATTTTCTTTCAAACTGGTCGAAATTTGTCAAAAACCGGGGCGCATCGCAGCCGCGGAGGATCAGCTGAGGGCAGAATTTCGATGAACAAGCCATTGCGCACCAAACATCTTTCCAAATCGGCGCGTCGCAAACTGGAAGCCACTGCGGTATCTCCTGCGGACCGGCTTAAGGCGGAGGCCGCCCGAGCCTTTGTAGAGGCGGATTACCCACGCGCGCGCGATCTGACGACGCAAGCACTAATGTTTGAGCCAGGTAATGCGACGTTGCATGCAGAGATTGCGTCCAGCTTTATGCAGGAAAAGAAATACGAACTTGCGCTGAAGCATCTGATGGGGGCGCTCAAACTGGAGCCACTTAACCCGAAATGGCTGAGTGCAATCGGCACCATATTGTTTTTGATGGACAAATTGGGGGACGCGGTTGGCTTCTTTGAAGCGGTGTATCAGCTGGAGCCGGAAAACGCGATGAATGTCTCGCGTCTGGTTCAGTCGCAAATGAATCTGTGTGATTGGTCGGTTTACGATGATCAGAAAAACAAGCTGAGAATTCTGGACAATGACCCGGCCAACGGCGACCCATTTACAACCCTGCTATATGTGGATGACGCGGCCTTTCAAAAAAAACGCGCCGTTACGAAATCGAAGACCAAGGCTGCTATTTCAGGACGGAAGGTGGCGCATAAATTCAACCGTACCTCTGTAGCAGGACGCAAGATCCGGGTAGGATACTTCTCCTGTGATTTTTTTAATCACGCGACAATGTTCCTGATGGCGCGCCATTTTGAACTGCATGACCGGGACAAATTCGAAATCTATATCTACGATTATAGCGAAACACCTGACAATGTGATGCGTCAGCGGGTGCTCAGCGCGGCTGATTGCTACCACCAAGTCTCGGATATGAAAGATGAGGATGTCGCCGAACTGGCACGGGCGGATGGCCTCGATATTGCCATTGACCTGAAAGGCTACACCAAACATGCTCGGCCTGCGATTTTTGGTTTTCGTGCAGCACCACTGCAGATCTCCTACCTAGGATACCCTAGCACCACGGGCATGCCGACAATGGATTACTTCCTCGCGGACCCTATCACCGTCCCAAAAGAGGGGCGACGCCATTTCTCAGAGAAAATCCTCTATATGCCGAACTGTTATCAGGTGAATGATAACAGCCGTGAGCATCCTGAAAATCTGCCGACACGGGCCGATATGGGGCTGCCGGAAGATGCGGTTGTGTTCTGTGCGTTCAACAACCACAACAAGGTTACTCCGGTCGAGTTTGATATCTGGATGGACCTGCTGAAGCAGGTGGATAATAGCGTGCTGTGGTTCTTGGCTGCCGCTGATGTTGTCCGTGCCAATATCCTTAAGGAAGCAGAGGCGCGCGGTGTGCCTGCGGATCGGATTGTCTTTGCTGGGCGCTGCAGTACACCGGATCACGTGGCGCGACTGCCTCTGGCGGATATCTTCCTCGATACTTTTGCCTGTAATGCCCACACCACAGCGAGTGAGATGCTGTGGTCCGGCGTGCCGGTGGTCACCAAACCAGGGGAGCAGTTTGCCGCCCGTGTTGCGGCCAGCATTGTGACGGCGGTTGGTTGCCCTGAGCTGATTGCCGAAACGGAAGAGGCGTATCGCGCGCTGGCGTTGCGTCTGGCCACCCGGCCTGAGGAGCTTAAGGCGCTGCGGGAGAAGCTTGCGGCGAATATCTCCACCACGCCGCTATACGATACTGAGCAATATGTTCGGGATTTCGAGGCGCTGATGGAAAAGGCGATCCTGCGCTATGATGACGGTCTGAAACCGGATCATCTGAGCCTCGCTGACGGCAAGGTCTAACCACGGCGGAGACGCGAAATGCGTTGCGGTCAGACACGGGCTGTCTGCTATTGGATCCCGCGCTGCAAGGTTATCAGACTAACCAGATAAAAAGCGCGCGCCGGATTGCCGGTGCGCGCTTTGCAGATTTGCAGCCGGTTGGGTTCTGCTGCTTGAGGTTCGACCTTAGCAGGGTCCTGGCAGACACCGGTCTTATCGGCCGCACTTCTCATTGACGTGGCGACTAGGCCGCGGGTCTAGCGGCTGGGCTCCGTCGGCGTCTAAAGCAGGCGCACCTGGGTGCCGACCTCCACCATTTCATAGAGCGCTTCGACGTGCTGATTATAAAGGCCAATACAGCCGGAGCTGCTTTGGCGGCCGATCTTGCGGGTGTCATGGGTGCCATGAACCAGATAGGCGGGCCAGCTGAGGTACATGGCGCGGGTGCCCAAGGGGTTGCCGGGGCCGCCATCCATCCGCAGGGGCAGCGAGGGGTCGCGTTCGCGCATTGAGGCTGTCGGTGTCCAGCTCGGGTTCTTGGCCTTGCGCACCACCTTGGTGTAACCGCGCTTGGTCAATTCCTCTGTCATCGGCACGGAGGAGGGGAACAGCCGATAGGTGACCCCGTCACCGCCCCAGTAGTGCAGCGCACGCGAGGAGATATCGGCCAGCATACAGCCGACGCCCAACTCATCAAAATGATCCTGCCAGGCCTGCTGCTGGAAGGAGGAGATGTTGCGTTTGACCGGGATTTCGGTCTCGATCTTTGGCTCTGCCACCGGGAAGGCGTCGCTGGATTGCGCGCGCAGCAGGGTCGGGGTGGCCAATGTGGCGCCAAGCCCGGACAGGGCGGCGCGGCGGGTCATATGAAGTTTGCTCATGGTATCCTTCGACGGTCTGCTCGGACATGCGGCCTTTAATTAAGCATGGCACCGCAATTTCCTAGGGGCCGGACGGTGATTTCCGCCAGCCTCACAGGGTTGTGTAACCTTAGGATGCCACAAATGGCGACATCCCGCCGTTGGCTGATAGCAGGCGGGACCGTCCGCCCCAGCTGGTAATGATCAGCCGTAGAGCTGACGGACCTGCGCGAAGGACAACAGGCGTTTGCTGTTTTCGTCCCACAGATGCAGCCGCGCGTTTGCGAGGCTTTCGCGGATGGTCATCCGGTTGCCCTCGGCCAGTTCAGCATGATCGCGCAGCACCTGCGGCAGGCGGTAAAACGGGATACGGCTGTAGAGGTGATGCACATGGTGGATGCCGATATTGGCGCTGATCCATTGCAGCACGGGGGGCAGCACGTAATGTGAGCTGCCGTGCAAGGCCGCGTCATGCAGCTGCCAGTCGTCTTCCTGTTCCCACTGGGTGGTCTCGAACTGGTGCTGAACATAGAACAGCCACAGCCCGGCGGTGGCCGCAAGCAGGGTCGCCGGGACGAAGATCAGCAAAAGCGGCATCAGCCCGCCGAAATACCAGATCGCGGCCAGCGCAATAACGATGGTGAGATTGGTGCCCATCGCGCTGATCCAATAGCGGGCCTGTCCCATCAGACCAAAGGGAATGCGGTTCTGCAGAAAAAACAGATAGCCAGGCCCGATGGCAAACAGGGTGACCGGATGGCGGTAGAGCCGATACATCAGACGACCCCAGCGGCTTTCGGCGCGGTATTCGGCAACAGTCATGGTGTGGATATCGCCCATGCCACGTTTGCCGAGGTTGCCATGGGTGCTGTGATGGATCGAATGAGTGCGGCGCCAGACATCATAAGGCGTGAGGGTCAGCACTCCGATGATGCGCCCGACCCAGTCGCTGAGCCGCCGGTTGCTGAAAAACGAGCCATGGCCGCAATCATGCTGAATGGTAAAGAGCCGCAGAAGGAAGGCCGCGATCAAAACCGACAGGCCCAGTGTCAGCCAGTAGCTGACCGAGAGCGACCACCAGGCCAGCGCCCAGAGCAGCACAAAAGGCACAACGGTGACAGTCAGTTCAAACAGGCTGCGCAGCATATTGGGCTCGCGGTATTGCGCGAGGATCTTGACCCAATCACGCGCCGTCTTCTCAGCCGCCTGCGGCCCGTTTTGCTTTTGGGACATACTTATCTGCCTGTCGTTTCACTGCCTCTGGCAGACCGGATAGACTACCGGTGGTATTGAGCAAGTAAAATCCGGACCAAATAGGCCAAAATCACGCGCAAGTGCGCAGAAATACGGGGAGTGCGGCGCGGCAACATCAATTGCGGGCGCTCGCCATAAGAAAAGGCCCCGGCAGCGCCGGAGCCTTGAATTACTGGCGGATTGACCTGAAAATCAGTCCATCGCCTTGAAGTTGAATTCGCCACCTTCCTTGATGCCCGAGGGCCAGCGGGAGGTCACGGTCTTGGTGCGGGTGTAGAATTTGAAGCTGTCCGGGCCGTGCTGGTTCAGGTCGCCGAACATGGATTTCTTCCAGCCGCCAAAGGTGTGATAGGCCAGCGGCACGGGGATTGGCACGTTGATGCCGACCATCCCGATGTTGACGCGGGACGCGAAGTCACGCGCGGTGTCGCCATCACGGGTAAAGATCGCGGTGCCGTTGCCGTATTCGTGGTCCATCGCCAGCTTCAGCGCGTCCTCATAGCTGTCTGCACGTACGGTGGACAGAACCGGGCCAAAGATCTCCTGCTTGTAGATGTCCATGTCCGGGGTGACATGGTCAAACAGATGTGCACCGACGAAGAAGCCGTCTTCATAGCCCTGCAGTTTGAAGTCGCGGTTATCAACCACCAGCGTCGCACCCTGATCCACGCCGGACTGGATCAGGCCCAGGATCCGCTCTTTGGATGCAGCGGTCACAACCGGGCCGAGGTCGACGTCGTCGCCTGCGGTGTAGGGGCCGACTTTCAGCTTTTCGATGCGCGGGATCAGCTTCTCGATCAGCTTGTCGGCGGTTTCTTCACCGACGGGAACGGCCACGGAGATCGCCATGCAGCGTTCGCCAGCCGCGCCGAAACCGGCGCCAACCAAGGCGTCTGCGGCCTGGTCCAGATCGGCGTCAGGCATCACGATCATGTGGTTTTTGGCACCGCCAAAACACTGCGCGCGCTTGCCGTTGGCGGTGGCGCGGGAGTAGATGTACTGCGCAATCGGGGTGGAGCCGACAAAGGACACGCCCTGAATGATCTCGCTGTCCAGAATGGTGTCAACGGCTTCCTTGTCGCCGTTTACGACCTGGAACACACCTTCGGGCAGACCGGCTTCGACAAACAGCTCCGCCAGCATCAGCGGCACGGAAGGATCACGTTCGGAGGGTTTCAGCACCACCGCGTTTCCGCAGGCCAGGGCCGGGCCGACATGCCACAGCGGCATCATGGCGGGGAAGTTAAACGGCATGATGGAGCCGACAACACCCAGCGGCTGGCGCATGGAATACATGTCGATGCCGGGGCCTGCGCTGTCGGTGAACTCGCCTTTCAGCATCTGCGGTGCGCCGATGCAATATTCGACCACTTCCAGACCACGCTGAAGGTCGCCCTTGGCATCCGGAATGGTCTTGCCGTGCTCGCGGGAGAGCGCCTCGGCCAGCTTGTCCATGTCGCGGTTCATCAGCGCGACCATTTTCATCATCACGCGGGCGCGTTTCTGCGGGTTGGTGGCGCCCCAGGCCGGCTGCGCGGCAGCGGCTTTTTCGATCGCATCGGTGGTTTCCGCAGCACTGGCCATCGGGCACTGGTACTGCACGTCGCCGGTTGCGGGGTTGAAAACATCGTCAAACCGGCCCGAAGTGCCGGAGACCAGTTTGCCGTTGATAAAGTGGCCGAGCTCTTTCATCGGATCCTCCTGTGTTCATCTTGGCGATATCCTAGGCTTGCAAAAAACACTGGAAAAGAGGAAAGATCTCAAAGAGGCTTTGCAGGAACGCAAAGGTTAACAGAATGTTGACGGCAGGAGGAGGGAAAGCTCATGGATCCACAATGGGATGACATGCGGGTGTTCCTGGCAGTGGCGCGGGAGAGCAGCCTGTCGGGGGCGGGGCGGATCCTTAAAATGGATCCGGCAACGGTCGGGCGGCGGATCTCTCGCTTTGAAGAGGCGCTGGATACGCCGCTGTTTGTGAAATCACCGCAGGGCTATGCGCTGAGCGCCGCCGGGGACCGTCTGTTGGGTCATGCGGAGGCGGCAGAACAGGCGATGCGCGCGGGGCAGGAGGCTCTGGTGGGGCCGAGCGATACGCTGTCCGGGCAGATCCGTATCGGTGCGCCGGACGGAAGTGCCAATTATCTGTTGCCGCAGGTCTGTGCCAAGATTGGCGCTGAGAACCCGGATCTGGACATCCAGATCGTCGCCCTGCCGCGGGTCATCAACCTCAGTCGCCGTGAGGCCGATATGGCGGTGACGGTCAGCGCGCCGACCGCTGGCCAGCTGTTGGTGCAGAAGATCACCGATTACAAACTGCACTTGGTGGGATCGCGTCACTATCTGCGCGAGCATCCGCCGATCAAGACGCTGGAGGATCTGAAGCACCATAAGATGATCGGCTATATCCCCGACATGATCTTTGATCGCGAATTGGATTACCTCAACAACCTTGGGGTCGAGCGTGTGGCGCTGGCCTCCAATTCGGTGTCGGTGCAGATCAAACTGGCGGCGGAGGGCACCGCGCTCTGCGTGGCGCATGATTTCACGCTGCCGTCGCATCGCTCCCTGCGCAAAGTGCTGACCGACAAAATTAGCCTCAGCCGCAGTTTCTATCTGGTGCGCCATCAGGGAGATCAGCGCAGCGACCGGCTCAATCGCTTTGCGCAGGCGTTGTCAAAAGGCATACGCGACGAAGTGGTCCGGCTGGAAGGCTTGACTTGATGCCGCGATAGGGCAACCCTTGGTGGTACGCAAGAAAATTACAAAAAGGAGCGCCTATGCTGGTTCAATTGATTCTGAAGTCCAAGGCAAGCTCTGGGGTGGTCACCATTGCTCCTGAGGCAACGATATCCGAGGCTGCCAAGCTGCTGGGCGATCATAAGATCGGAACCGTAGTGGTCTCCAGCGATGGCGAGACCGCTGAAGGTATCCTGTCCGAGCGCGATATCGTGCGTGAACTGGCCCGCAGTGGCTCCGGCTGTCTCAGCAAGGCCACCAGTGAGTATATGACCCGGAAGCTGGTCACCTGCACCAGCCAGTCCAACGTCGAGGATGTGTTGAAACAGATGACCGAGGGACGGTTCCGCCACATGCCTGTGGTGGAAGACAGCAAGCTGATCGGTCTGGTGTCACTGGGCGATGTTGTGAAGGCACAGCTGGCTGAGGTTGCGATGGAGAAAGATGCTCTTGAAGGCATGATCATGGGTCACTGACCCTGCGCCTCGACAACGGCCATGGCCTGTGTCGAAGCCCTGACGTCACGGCGCAGGAGCGGGTCGGTATTTCCACGCTCTTGCGCCCCGATGACAAAAATGTTTGCTTGCGCGCATCCAACCAGCAGGCAGGAGAGGCCCCATGCGTATTGGCTTGTATCCCGGCACATTCGATCCCATCACATTGGGGCATATAGATATTATCCGCCGGGCCAGCGCGCTGGTGGACAAGCTGGTGATCGGCGTTGCGATCAACCGCGACAAGGGGCCATTGTTTTCGCTGGAAGAGCGTGTCGCCATGATCGAGGCGGAATGTGCCAAGCTGAGCGAGCAGACCGGGACCGAGATTGTCGCCCATCCGTTTGAGAACCTGCTGATTGATTGTGCCCGAGACGTCGGCGCGCAGATCATCGTACGGGGGCTGCGGGCGGTGGCTGATTTCGAATATGAATTTCAGATGGTCGGCATGAACCGGGCACTCGACAGTTCGGTCGAGACGGTGTTTCTGATGGCCGAAGCGCGGCATCAGGCGATCGCCTCAAAGCTGGTGAAGGAAATCGCGCGGCTTGGGGGGGATGTCTCGAAATTTGTGACGCCGCTGGTCGAAAGCGAGCTGCGCCGTCAATTGGCCAAGTAACGCGTGCCACATTGATCGCATGCTAGGGCGGTCCCGTTTGGGGCCGTTTTTTGTTGTCTGTCCGAAAAATCAGCGCCAGAAGGCGATCCAGTCGATCAGCTCAAACAGGCGTTTGCCCAGAAACACCATATGCTCGCTGCCATAAAGCGAGAGATCCACGGCAAGAGCGGTCAGGATCAGCAGCGCAAGAAAGAGGGCAACTTTGTTGGTCATGATCCCGGCTCAAAATAAGATACGCCCGGCCAGATATGCCTGACCGGGCGGTGTCTTACAAGTCGCAGCGCCTCTCGAGAACACGCTGTGCTTAGCGCAGGGATTAGCCCAGACGCCCCATTGCGACAGCCACATCCGCCATCCGGACGGAGAAGGCCCATTCATTGTCATACCAGGCGAGAACGCGGACCAGGCTGTTTTCCACCACGCGTGTCTGATCCGGGGCAAAGATCGAGCTGTGTTCTGAGTGATTGAAGTCGATCGACACCAGCGGCGCAGGCTCATAGCCGATCACGCGGGACATATGGCCCTTGGCGGCTTCGCTCATGATGGCGTTGATCTCGGTCACGCTTGTCTCTTTGCTGGCGCGGAAGGTCAGATCCACAGCGGAGACATTCGGCGTCGGCACGCGGATCGCGGATCCGTCCAGACGGCCTTTGAGGTTCGGCAGCACCTCACCCAGCGCCTTGGCCGCACCTGTGGTGGTGGGGATCATCGCCATTGCCGCGGCACGGGCACGGTAGAGATCGTCGTGACGACGGTCCAGGGTTGGCTGATCCCCGGTGTAGGCGTGGATCGTGGTCATGATCCCGCTTTCGATGCCGACAGTTTCATCCAGCACCTTAGCGAGCGGGGCCAGACAGTTGGTGGTGCAGGAGCCGTTGGAGACCATCCGGTCACCGGCGCGCAGCTTGTCGTCGTTGACGCCGAACACGATGGTCTTATCGACATTGGTGCCGGGGGCAGACAGCAGCACCTTCTTGGCACCGCGCGCCAGATGCGCCTTGGCTTTTTCGCCGTCGTTGAATTTGCCGGTGCATTCCAGCACGACGTCACAGCCGGACCAGTCCAGTTCATCCATATTATAGGTGGAGAACATCTGCATGTCGCCACGGCCGAGGTTCATGGTGTTTTCACCCAAGGTCACCTCACCGGGGAAACGGCCATGCACGGAGTCGTATTTCAGCAGATGCGCTGCGGTCTCCAGCGGGCCGGTGGCATTCACCTTGACCACTTCGATATCGTCCCGGCCAGAGGCTGCGATATGCGCCAAGGTGCAGCGGCCGATGCGGCCAAACCCGTTGATCCCGACTTTGATGGTCATATGCGTATCTCCAAGCGAGCAAGAATTGTCCTCGCTATAGCGGCCATTCCCTCGGGTCAAAAGCTTAAAAATGGCATTATTCCAGACTGTTAGCGCAAAACTTGACTGGTTGCGGTAACGGAATTGACTGATTGCGATAACGGTTTTACCCGTCGGTGCGGGCAGCAGATGAAGACAGCATCAAAGGCCCGGCGGGAACAAACGGGCGGCTCAACGGCTTGTACCTGATAGGCGATAGGATAGGGTGGGCCAAAATGCGCGCGACTAGAAAAAGGATCCCGGTATGAGCGGTTTGTTGGCTTTGCTCGATGATGTGGCAGGCATTGCAAAGGTGGCTGCGGCGTCAGTGGATGACGTGGCAGCAGCGGCGGGGAAGGCCGGGGCCAAAACGGCGGGCGTGATCATCGACGATGCGGCGGTGACACCGAAGTATCTGCAAGGCTTTGCCCCGGCGCGCGAACTGCCGATCATCTGGCGCATCACCCGCGGGTCGCTGTTCAACAAACTGATCCTGCTGATGCCGGTCGCCATGTTGCTGGCCAATTTCGCGCCTTGGGCAATCACGCCGCTGCTGATGCTGGGCGGATCCTATTTGTGTTTTGAGGGCGCCGAGAAGATTTTTCACGTGCTGTTCCCGCACGCAAGCCACGCGGTCCACGAAGATATGAGCGTCAAGGACCCCGGTCATCTGGAAGAGCAGAAGATCAAGGGCGCCATCAAAACCGATTTTATCCTGTCCGCTGAGATCATGACCATTGCGCTGGCTGCCATTGAGGCGCCGAATGTCTGGATGCAGGCGGCAACACTGGCGGTGGTCGCGATTGGTGTGACGTTGGCTGTCTACGGCTCGGTTGCGGTGATCGTGAAGATGGACGACGTGGGCCTGTATCTGGCGGGCAACGCACCAACGCCCATCGGGCGTGGGCTGGGCCGTGGGCTGGTGAAATTCATGCCGGTGCTGATGTGGATCCTGTCGGTGGTCGGCACCGCCGCGATGCTCTGGGTTGGCGGTTCCATCATCATTCACGGGCTGGAGGTGCTGGGCTTTGGCTGGCTGGGCCATCACATCCACGACTGGGCTTATGCCGTCGGCCACGCGGTGCCTGCCGCCTGGGCGGGCTTTGCTGAGTGGAGCGCCAAGGCGGCGATGGATGGGGTGTTCGGCCTGGCCTGGGGACTGGTGCTGATCCCACTGGCGACGAAGGTTGTGGGGCCGGTGATTGCGGCGATTTCGGGGAAGTCTGCGGGACACTGAAAGTGATAAGTCATATGATTGCAATAGTTTGAGGATTCGCTTTTGAATAAGCCAATTATCAAGATTCTTTCCGGCCCAACTCCAAACCAAGTCGCAGCAGGTGAAATCTCGACAGGCGGAACGGCGTCTTTGCTCTCGGCAATCAGTAAGGCAGCGGACCTCGCCCCCATGGACGTGAAACAGTTGTACGGTTTCCTCCATTTTCGCCTGCATTCCGCAAAACAGGCACAAGCTCGCAGTGGCTGGTTCGGAGGCCGGTTATTCAACAAATTCAGCGGCGAGTCTTCGGACTATGTCCCGCTTTCCGGCACTCAAATGACGCAAGCTTTCCTTGCTGCGGGGATAGAACCTCCAGAATTCATCGTCGCCAGCGGTAACTACGAGCTGCGTTTGGACTATGCACAGAAAGCCTATGATGCGTTGAAGGAAATGGCCGAAACTGACAACGCGCAATAGGTGGTTCAAACCGAAAAAAAAAGGGCTCCGACAGGAGCCCTTTTCTGTTTCTAGTGTTTGACGGGCCTCAGCCCAGCAGCTCTTTCACTTTCGCCACTGTGCCCTCAGCCGTAATGCCGAAGCGCTCGAACAGCTCGCCTGCGGGGGCGGAGGCGCCGAAGCTGTCCATGCCCACGAATGCGGCTTTCTTTTCCTGGCCGCGTTCACCCATCAGCAGACGATCCCAGCCGCCTGCACGCATGGCGGCCTCAATACCGACGCGGACGGGGCCTGCGGGCAGGACCTTGCGGCGGTAGGCTTCGTCCTGCTCTGCGAACAGCTCCATGCAGGGCATGGAGACCACGCGGGTGCCGATGCCGTCGGCTTCCAGCTTCGCCTTGGCGTCCATCGCGACAGAGACCTCAGAACCGGTGGCGATCAGAATGACCTGACGCTTGCCCTCAGCTTCGGCCAGAACATAGCCGCCCTTGGCTGTGAGGTTGCTGAGCTTATGCTCGGTCCGCACGGTGGGCAGGTTCTGACGGGTCAGGGTCATCACCGAGGGGGTGTCCTTGGAGGTGAGGGCGATTTCCCAGGCCTCTGCGGTTTCCACGGTGTCGGCGGGACGGAACACGTAGGTGTTCGGGGTCGCGCGGCAGATCGCCAGATGTTCGACCGGCTGGTGGGTCGGGCCATCTTCGCCAACGCCGATGGAATCATGGGTCATGACAAAGACAGTCGGGATCTTCATCAGGGCCGCCAGACGCATCGCGGGGCGGGCATAGTCGGTGAAGCAGAAGAAAGTGCCACCATAGGGGCGCATGCCGCCGTGCAGCGCCATACCGTTCATCGCGGAGGCCATGCCGTGCTCACGGATGCCCCAGTAGACGTAACGGCCCTTGCGATTATCCGTGTCAAAGATGCCCAGATCGCCGGTCTTGGTGTTGTTGGAACCGGTGAGATCCGCAGAGCCGCCCACGGTTTCCGGCATGATCGGGTTGATCACTTCCAGCGCCATCTCGGAGGATTTCCGGGTGGCCACCTTGGGCTGGGTTTCGGAGACCTGCTTTTTCAGCGCCTTGACGGTGGCGGAGAGTTTCTTGGGCGCGTCCAGCGCATAAGCACGGTTGAAGCGGTCCTGCTTCTGCTGGGAGGCTTCGGCAAAGCGGGCTTCCCAGGCTTCGCGTTCGGATGCGCCGCGCTGGCCGATGGCTTCCCACTGGGATTTGACGTCTGCGGGCACATCAAACGGGCCGGTGGTCCAGCCATAGGCCGCTTTGGCGTCCCGCATCTGGTCGGCGTCGGTCAGCGCGCCATGACCCTTGGAGGTGTCCTGTGCAGCGTGACCCAGCGCGATATGCGTCTTGCAGGCGATCATCGACGGTTTCTTCGACTTCTTCGCCGCGGTGAGCGCCTCGTCGATGGCCTTGGGGTCGTGGCCGTCGATTTCGATGACCTGCCAACCCGACGCCTTGAAGCGCTGCACCTGATTGGTGCGGTCGCTGAGTTCAACGGTGCCGTCGATTGTGATGTTGTTGTTGTCCCAAAGCACGATCAGCTTGCCCAGGGAATGACGACCGGCGAGGCCAATGGCCTCCTGGCTGATGCCTTCCATCAGGCAGCCGTCGCCCGCGATCACATAGGTGTGGTGATCGACCAGCTTGCGGCCATACTGCGCGCGCTGCATTTCTTCTGCCATGGCAAAGCCGACGGCATTAGCGATGCCCTGACCCAGCGGGCCCGTGGTGGTTTCCACCGCATCAATCAGGAAATTCTCGGGGTGGCTAAGCGGTCAGCGCGCCCATCTGACGGAAGTTTTTCACCTGATCCAGCGTCACTTGCGCGTCACCCATGAGATAGAGCAGCGAGTAGATCAGCATGGAGCCGTGACCGGCGGACAGGATAAACCGGTCGCGGTCGGGCCACTGGGGATTGGCCACATCGAACTTCATGTGTTTTTCAAACAGGACGGTGGCGACATCGGCCATGCCAATCGGCATGCCGGAATGGCCCGAATTTGCCGCAGCAACGGCATCAAGGGTCAGGGCACGGATGGCCGCGGCCTTGGTCCAATGTTCGGGGTTTGCGTTGCGCAGGGCTGTCAGATCCACTGGATTTTTCCTCTGGGTTTTCGGCAGACTGAGCGCTCAATAGCAGTGATATGGCAAAGATCAAGCGTTTGCGCGGCTTCCTGCGCGAAGTTGACGCTGCAAGTGGTTGAAAGCAAACAGGGGGTAATTTATCCCTGCATGAACTAAGCTGGATGTGCAGCGTCAGATCCACCTTGATTCGCGCCCTGGATGCAAAACAGGCCGCCGAACGTGGGTGAGAGCGCTGCATATGGGACCGGCGGACAAGACCGGCAGACACTCACGGGGTCGTAAAGGGGCAGGCATGGAGCAGATCGAAGAATTGCAGGGTCGGATCCTGGCGGCAATGGACCGGATTGGCAGCGGTGCTGCGGCGTTACAGGCCAATGCGCGCGCCTCGGCGGAGGCCCATGTTCAGGCCCAGGCAGAGGCCCAGTCCAAGACGGATGCAGCGCAGAATGACCTCAGCCGCGCGCTGGAAGAGGAAAAACTCGCCAATGCCCAGCTGGAAGAGCGGCTGAAAGTGCTGCGCGCCAAGCTGGAAGAGGCCGAGGCCAACGCCGCCCCGGCGCCCGGCGCCGATATCGGTGAGCTGGCCGCGCTGCAATCCGAGGTGGAGTTGCTGCGCAATGAGCTGAGCAACACCAGCGAGAAAGACGCGCTGAAGGCAGAAGTGGCGCGGCTGAAACAGGAAATGGAAGTGCAGGGCAATGAGGCGGCCACCGCCCGCGAAACCCTGCAAGATGAGCTGGACGAGGCGCAGGCGTCGTTGGCGCGACTTCAGGAAGAGCTGGCCGAACAACCGGATGATCTGGGAGCGGCAGTCGACACCGCTGCGCTGGAGGCTGAGGCGGAGGCGCTGCGGCGCCAACTGGAGGCCGCACAGTCCGACGCCGCGCGCGCGACAGCCGCGCTTGCGGAACGTCCCGCAGGCCCGAGTGTCGAGGATATCGCCCAGCAGAATGAAACGCTGCTGCGTCTGGATGCGACGTTGCAAGAGCTGCGGCAGAGCAATGATCAGCTGCGCGCCTCCAACGCGGCCCTGCGGGAGGCGAATGCAGCGGGCGTTGGCGACGCGGCGCTGATCAACGCGGCGCTGCAGGCCGATATCGATGCGCTGACGGCGGCGCGGGCCAGCGATCAGGCTGAGGTCAACGCAGTATTGGCCAAACTGGAGCCGCTGCTCGGGGCGGAGGCGACCATCGCCGACCCGGCTGGGGCGCCATTTGCGGATACCGCAGTCATGTCCGCTACGCCGCCGCCGCTTACCGCCCAGCCTATGCCCGAAGGGGAGGAAATCTGATGCCCGAAGTCACTATTCATATCGGGGGTCGCGGTTTTGAAGTCTCCTGCCAGGAGGGAGAAGAGAGCTATCTGCATTCCGCCGCCAAAATGCTGGATGATGAGGCGCAGGTGCTGTCCGACCAGATCGGGCGGATGCCTGAGGCGCGGATGCTGTTGATGGCGGGGCTGATGCTGGCGGATAAAACCGCCGCCGTTGAGGACCGCATCAAGGAGATCGAGGCCGAGCTGGCGGAGCGCAATGCCGAATTGGCGGAGCTGCGCGCAGCACCGGCACCGGAGCCGGAACGGATTGAGGTGCCTGTTGTGCCGCCACTGGTGACCGAGACATTGGCGGAGCTGGCCGCGCGGACCGAAGCGCTGGCGCAGGAGCTGGAAGAGCAAACCGCAGCAAGCTAACTGGTCCGGTCAGAGAATTGTAACATGAAATAGTCACCGCAAGCCTCTGGGTTTGCGGTGATTTTTACATGGACGGCTTTATCGTCCAGACATGAATTCGAGCAGCAGCGTGCCGAGCAGCTGGGCAAGGGCGGTCTCTGCCGCGCCCTCTCCGACAATGTCCGCAACAGCCCGGCGATATGTCGACAATGCAAGCTGCATCGCCTCATCTGCGGCGATCTCCTCGGCGGATTTACCGCGCAAATAGTCGAAAATCAGCGCCATCTCCCGGGCAAAACCCGGCCGCAGCAGATCCGTCAGCTGTGCCAGTTTCTGTGCCTCAGTTGCATCCGGTGCGATGGCCAAGGACGCGAATGTGCCCATCACCTGATGCGTGCAGGCCAGAAACAGCGACTCCTTGGTCGGGAAATAGTGATAGAGCGCGCTTTTCGACAGCCCCAGATGCGCGGCAATTTTGCGCATACTGCTACCGGCATAGCCATGGTGTGAAAAATACTCTGCCGCGCGGCGGGCAAGACCCTGGCTGTGGGCGTCGTGGTCAATAATCTTCGGCATTATTTCGTCCATATGGTCGAAATAGAATTGACAGAGCCCAGACGAACTGTCCAATAGTTTTTGCAGACCATTTGGACGAAATAACCCGCCAGATCCGGAGTACGGTCGCGGCGGAAATCACGAAGGGACATTCGAATGAGCAGCAACTATGGCGGTGTTGACCGCTCCCATGGGCGGTCGTTGCGCAGCAAACTGTGTTTTGCAGCCCTGCATGCCGGATCGGTGTTGGTCTGCCTTTGGCTGGCTTTTGGCGGGCTGGACTGGCCGGATCCCATGCGCGCGAAACTGCTGGCCGGGGCAGCTGCGCTGTATTTCCTGCGCCATCTGGTGACGCTGTTTGTCCTGCTCCAGCGGAAGGTCGATCTGTCGGAGGGGCTGGGGCTGGCGGCATTTATGGCCGCTTTCGAAATTGGCTTTCTGCTGTTGGGCGCGGGGCTGATCTCCGGCGCGGCGGCGCCGTTTGGTCCATGGGATATTCTGGGCGGCGTGCTATTGCTGATCGGATCCGCGGTGAACACCGGATCGGAGCTGCAGCGGTGGCAGTGGAAAAAGCAGCCAGAGAGCAAGGGGCATTGTTACACCGGTGGGCTGTTTGCCTATGCGATGCATGTGAACTACCTCGGCGACAGTATTCTGTTCACCGGATGGGCCATCCTGACAGCGTCGCTTTGGGCGGGAGTCGTGCCAATACTGATGACGGGCATGTTCATTTTCTACCATATTCCGGCGCTGGACCGGTATCTGGCGGATCGCTACGGGGCGGAGTTCCGCGCCTACGCTGCGCGGACGGCGAAATTCCTGCCCTTCGTCTATTGAGGTGGCGCAGTCGCAAAGCGCTTTCATGACGAAAAAAGCCTGCCACGCAGACCGTGGCAGGCTTTTTCATTGTGTTTCTGAGCCGATCGCGTTGGATCGGATGCCGCAGGTTTAGCCGTTGGCTTCGCGGATCTTGTCAGCGGCGTCCTTGTCGAAGGTGACGCCGTTTTGTTCAAACATTCCGTCCAGTTCACCCGACAGGGTCATCTCGGTGATGATGTCGCAACCGCCCACAAACTCACCTTTGACGTAAAGCTGGGGGATGGTCGGCCAGTCGGAATAATCCTTGATGCTTAAGCGCGCAGTTCCTCATCAGCCAGCACATTCACATCGGTGTAGTCGACGCCGATGTAATTCAGGACGCTTAGCCACGCGTGAGGAGAAGCCACACTGCGGCATATCCTTGGTGCCCTTCATGAAGAGCACGACATCGCTGGCTTTGACGGTTTCGTCGATGCGGGTTTTAACGTCGGTCATATTGCGTTTCCTTTTGGCGGATGGGCCGATGGTCCGTTGGCCGTCATATAGGCACAAAGCGGGGGTTTGCCAATCGGCGCCGGGAATTTCGGGTGGCGCTGTTACTTTTTGCCCTTGGGCACAAAGAAGCGGGCGTAGGCGTCCGGATCCTTGGGCACCTTCCAGGTCCGCATTGAACCACCCCCCATGCCCGACTGATAGTCAGAGCGCAGGGTGTGGTGATCCGGATCTGTTTCATCCTCTTCAATCGGCGCGCGGCGCTGGCCAATCAGCGCGACAAGCGCGGTCATGACAACAATGCCGAGGATCAGAAGGGACATGAACAGCGACATGTCGGGTTACTCAGGCACCTTTGTGGTCAGGGCGAGGGCGTGCAGCTCCCCGTTGGCGCCATCCATCTTGCCCTTCAGCGCGGCATAGACCGCGCGCTGCTGCTGGACACGGTTCTTGCCGCGAAAGCTCTCGTCGATGACCATCGCGGACATATGCACACCATCATGGCCGCCAACCTGAATTTCCGCATCTGGAAAACTCTCGCGCAGCAGGTCTTCGATTTCTTGGGCTTGCATCGGCATTGGGGGGATGTCCTTATTTCTAGCTTATGGAAAATGTAGGGTGCTGCAGGGACCTCTGCAAGGCGGATTAGCCGCGCGGCACCACATAGGGGGCAAGGCGCGGCACGAACTCAGGAACCTGCGCCAGGGCGGCCTGCACCTCCGGTTCCTCGAAATCCCAGATCGAGGTGCCATCGCGCACGGCAAGGGTCTCGCTCAGGCGGGTCAGCTCCGCCCGCAGTGCGTCGGGGAGTCTCAGGGCAGCGGCCTCCTGCAGGATCAGCAGCGCCTCATGGATGGGGCGCAGGACACGCAGGGCATGGGTCATATGTGGCAGGAGGTCAGGATCGTCGCGCCATGTCTCGCCCTGAAACAGCACCTCGGTCACCCGTTGCCCGGCGCCAGCGCAGGAATAGGCGATACAGCCGCCAAATCCACGGGCGCTCAGATCGGCATGGATGGTGCAGTTGAAACAGGAGGGCGAGAGGTTGGGGCAGGGGTGGTCCGTCTCCTTCAGGATCGCAAAATCCTCGTCTTCCTCAAACGGGTAGGCCACACAACAAAGCGCAGCGCAGCGGCTGCAATCGGCTGTCAGCGCGGGGAAGTCGATCGGTGCTGACTGGCCGGGCAGGGGCATTGGGTCACCTGAGAGAGGTCAAAAAAAGGGGTGGGATGACGCCGCCATCCCACCCGGTATTCGAGTGCTGAGGTCTATGCCCCAACGCTGGCTGTCTTTAGGCCACAGCAGCGGCAAAGCTCGAGCGGAAGATGTCGGCCAGTTCGGTCAGAGAGGCCTCTGAGCCGCCGATCTTCACCATGTCGCCGCCGAATTTGCCGACGCTGGTGACCGTGACACCGGCCTGACCTGCGGCCATCATCAGTGCCTCGGCCTGATCGAAGTTGCAGGCCACGAGATAGCGCGCCTGATCCTCACCAAACACGGTCGGGGTGTCGCCCGCGTCGATCTGCACGCCAACACCGGCGCCTTCGGCCAGTTCAAAGGCTGCCATGGCCAGACCGCCGTCACCAAGGTCGGTGCAGGCTTTGATCAGCTCGCGGTTGGCGCGGATAAATTCGCCGTTGCGCTTCTCCGCCGCCAGATCCACCGCCGGTGCATCGCCGTCCTCGCGGTTGAACACCTCGGCCAGCAGTGCCGACTGGCCAAGATGGCCGATGGTGTCACCGATCAGGAGGGCGATGTGACCGTCACGGACTTCGCCGGTGATGGCGTCCTCGCCCGCAGCGATCAGGCCAACCGCGCCAATCGTGGGCGTGGGCAGGATGCCCTGACCGTCGGTTTCATTGTAGAGCGACACATTACCGGAAACGATTGGCATATCGAGGGCTGCAACCGCCTCGCCGATGCCTTTGATGGCGCCAACAAACTGACCCATGATTTCGGGCTTTTCAGGGTTGCCGAAGTTCAGGTTGTCGGTTGTCGCCAAGGGCGTGGCGCCGACAGCTGTCAGGTTGCGATAGGCCTCGGCCACCGCCTGTTTGCCGCCCTCGAACGGGTTTGCCATCACGTAGCGTGGCGTCACGTCGGAGGTGAAGGCCAGCTGTTTGTCGGTGCCATGCACCCGCACAATACCGGAGCCTGCGCCGGGGCGGCGGGCGGTGTCGCCCATGACCGTGGTGTCATATTGCTCATAGACCCACTGTTTGCCGGCATAGTTCGGGCTGGAGATCAGCGCCTTCAGGCCGTCAATCGGATCAATGGTGGGCACATCCGCGTCGGTGAGCGGCTCAGGCGCGGGGGTCTCCACCCAGGGGCGGTCGTATTCCGGTGCGGTGGAGGCCAGTTTCGATAGAACCAGATCTGCCTTTACCTCACCATTGTGCAGGATCAGGAAGCGATCCTCGGCGATGGTCTCGCCGACGATGGCAAAATCGAGGTCCCATTTCTCGAACACGGCGCGGGCTTCGGCTTCCAGTTCGGGTTTCAGCACCATCAGCATGCGTTCCTGAGATTCCGACAGCATCATCTCATAGGCCGTCATGTTCTCTTCGCGCTGCGGTACGTCTTCGAGGTTCAGCTTGACGCCCAGCTTGCCCTTGTCGCCCATTTCCACGGCAGAACAGGTGAGGCCCGCGGCGCCCATGTCCTGAATTGAGATCACCGCGCCGGTCTGCATCAGCTCCAGCGTGGCTTCCATCAGGCGTTTTTCGGTGAAGGGGTCGCCGACCTGAACGGTGGGGCGCTTTTCCTCGATTGTGTCGTCGAATTCGGCGGAGGCCATGGTGGCTCCGCCAACGCCGTCACGACCAGTTTTGGCGCCGAGGTATACAACCGGCATGCCGACGCCGGAGGCGGCGGAGTAGAAAATGCTGTCAGTTTTGGCGAGGCTTAGCCGCAAAGGCGTTCACGAGACAGTTGCCATTGTAAGCGGGATGGAAGCGCACTTCGCCGCCAACACAAGGCACGCCAAAGCAGTTGCCATAACCGCCGATGCCCTCAACCACACCGTTGACCAGCTGGCGGGTCTTGTGATGGGACGGCTCGCCGAAGGACAGCGCATTCATCGAGGCGATGGGCCGCGCGCCCATGGTGAAGACGTCGCGCAGAATGCCACCAACCCCGGTCGCCGCACCCTGATAGGGCTCGATGTAGGAGGGGTGGTTGTGGCTTTCCATTTTGAAGACAACGGCATCGCCGTCGCCGATATCCACAATCCCTGCGTTTTCACCGGGGCCACAGATCACCTGCGGGCCGTCGGTCGGCAGGGTGCGGAGCCATTTTTTGGAGGATTTGTAAGAACAGTGCTCATTCCACATGGCCGAGAAAATGCCCAGCTCCGTGAATGTTGGCTCCCGCCCGATGATTTCGAGGATCAGATCGTATTCCTCGGGCTTCAACCCGTGGTTGGCAATCAGTTCAGGCGTGATGGCGGGTTCTTGCATCCGTGTAACGTCCCCAATGGCTGCGATTGCGCGCCTTTTAGGGCAAGGAGGGCCAAGGGGGAAGGAAAAAGCGCAAGGCGGCTGCTGGCGCTTTGGTGCGCTGCGTTGCTGGAGGTGGTCACATATGGAAAAAGGGCCAGAGCCGCTGTGGCTCTGACCCAAATCTGATCCCCGGCCCCGCGAGATGCGGGGGCGATCACTGTCTGACTGTGCCGCTTAGTTCAAGACGGAGCCATCAGTGAGCTTGTCGGGGTTTTCGTTGGCGTAGGTTTCAAGCATGGTCCGCAGCTCGCCAGTGGTCTGACCCATGCGCAGCACGCCGTCGGTTTCCCACATGCCATCAAGGTTGAAGCGCAGGCCGCTCAGCTTGTCGGAGAAACTGTCGCGGAACTCGACCAGGATTTTACGGTCGGGGCCCGGCTCGGTGCCGACCTCGACAACCTTGCCCAGGAACACGCCGTTTACGTCAACCACGGGCGCGCCCATGAATTCGATGTTTTCCTCAAGGAATGTCTCGCCCGCATCATTCGGGGTGGCGTTTTCGGTCAGCACTTCAGCGCTGGCAGCACCGGTCATGGCGATCAGGGCGGCGATAGAGGTCATGCGAAGCATTGTTGCTCTCCTTCAAGTCAGATGCGTTGGTGTCTTGTGTTCTGGCTACCCAACGGGGTGTCCCCGCCAAAGGTTCCTGATTTTTTCGAAATCGGGTGGGTTTTCATGCGAGCGTTAACCAGATGCTCATTGTTCAACCCCCTGATGGGGCTGAACAAACCGGGGTCATGATGAGACGGGAAACGACCTGTTTTGTGGACCGGGCTGCAGCGGCTTTCCTGCCGATCTGGACGATATTTATACGGAGAGGGGCGATAAATCCGGCACTGGCGCTGAAATGTGCAGCAGTTGGGTGAATACCGCACGCAAGTACCGACCAAGACGGGATGAGCCGGTTGACGGGGGTCAGGCGGGCTGTGACGTTGCAGGTGCCGATGTCGCCAGAGCCGCCGGGGCATAGAGCGAGTATGGGCCAAAAAAAAGGCCGAGCACTAAGCTCGGCCGAAGTCCAACAGGGAGGTATGAAGGGCGACAGTGTCGCTGCCTTCGAGAGTTGATTTAGGGGTGCAATGCGCCCCGATCAAGGGCAATCAGACTTGGAAAATGGCAAGGCCGCCATGCATTTTTTGCATGGCTCGCCAGATGTCATATTTTGCCCAGTTCTTTCATATGCTTGCGATGTGCAATAATCTCGTTCTGGACGAAATCCCGGAATGCGGAAATCCGCCGGGAATGGCGCAATTCTTCCGGGTAGGCGAGGTAGACCGGCACGTCGCTGGTGTCCTCATCCTGCAGGACTGGCACCAAATCGGGAAAGTCCTCAGTCACGTAATCGGGCAGCACCCCGATGCCCAGATCATGAATGACGCCCTGCAACACACCAAAGTAGTTGTTCACGGTCAGCAGCGATGACGGGTTATGGGTCATGAGTTTCTGCACCAGTACCGCGGCTGAGCCAACCTGAGCGGAACGGGGGTTTTGGCAGATCAGCCGGTGATCGACGATATCTTCGGCCTGTTCCGGCGCGCCGTTGCGTTCGACATAACCGCGCGAAGCATAGAGTTTCATCTGCACGGTCATCAGCCGCTTGCGGATCAGATCTGCCTGGCTGGGTTCCTTCATACGGATGGCCACATCAGCCTCGCGCATGGGCAGGTCCAGCACGCGTTCCTCCAGCATCAGATCAATCTTCAGATCCGGGTATTGCTCATAAAGCTTGGTCAGGCGCGGCGCCAGCCACAGGGTACCAAAGCCAAAGGTGGTGGTGACGCGCAGCTCGCCAAAGACTTCTTCCTCGCTGTCGCGAATGCGGGCCGAGGCGGCCTCAAGCCGTTTTGACATCGATTTGGTGGCGTCAAACAGCAACTCCCCCTGTTCGGTGAGAATCAACCCCCGCGCGTGGCGGTGAAACAGGGTCGAGCTGAGGCTCTCTTCCAATGCGCGAATCTGCTAGGCTGACCGCCGACTGCGACAAGTTCAGCTTGTCGCCCGCATGGGTCAGACTGCCTGCGTCCGCCACTGCGTGAAATATTCTAAGCTTATCCCAATCCATACCCGTCACTTTCGATGCCTCTTTCGTAGCCTATATGAAATGTATCGAAACTTTCAATTTGATAGGGCGGTCAGAAACATATTCCGGCAAAAAACAGTATACAGGTCAGCAATTGTGACCTAATATGACGCCAAGAAGTGCAAGCTAATCGAGGTTGGGGAGGCCCAGGATGAGCACGCAGAAAATTTCTCTGAACGACAAATTTGACCTGACAAAATCGCAGGTGATGCTGAACGGCACACAGGCGCTGGTGCGCCTTATGCTGATGCAGAAGCACCGGGATAAGGCCGCGGGCCTTAACACCGCTGGCCTGGTCACAGGCTATCGCGGCTCACCCCTCGGCGCGGTTGATATGCAGATGAAGCGGGCGGAAAAACATCTGACTGCCAGCGATGTCACCTTTCAGTATGGTTTGAACGAGGATCTCGCCGTGACCGCCCTATGGGGCGCGCAGCAGGCTGAGGTCCGGGGGGAGGGTAAATACGACGGTGTCTTTGGCCTCTGGTACGGCAAGGGACCGGGCGTTGACCGTTCAGGTGATGCGATCCGGCACGCCAATATGGCCGGTTCGTCCAAATATGGCGGTGTCCTGGTTGCCATGGGCGATGACCACACCGGCGAAAGCTCCACCGTGTTGCACCAGTCGGAATGGTCGCTGATGGATTGCTACCTGCCCATCGTCAGCCCCGCTGGCGTGCAGGAGATTCTGGACTACGGTGCCTATGGACTGGCGCTCAGCCGGTTTTCCGGTCTTTGGGTCGGCCTGAAGACGATGAAAGACACGATAGAGGTCACCTCGGTGGTTGATGGCGATCCGGACCGGATGAAGCTGGTCACGCCGGAGTTTGACATGCTTGAGCAGATGGGCTGAACATCCGTCTGGATGATGACCGGTTCCGGCAGGAAAACCGGATCATCGACTACAAGCGCTTTGCGGCGGAGGCCTTCAGCCACGCCAACAAGATGGACAAGCGCATGTGGGGCAAACCCGGTGCCAAGATCGGTTTTGTTGCGGCGGGCAAGAACTGGCTGGATCTGGTCCATGCTATGTCGCTGCTGAACATCGATGAAACCATGGCCGAACGGCTGGGCATCACCACCTATAAGGTCGGCCAGACCTGGCCGCTGGATATGAAGGGCTTCAACGACTGGGCCGAAGGGCTGGACCTGATCGTGGTGGTCGAGGAAAAGCGCAAGCTGATCGAAATCCAGATCAAGGAAGCCATCTTTGATGACCGTCGCGGTCGCCGTGTCTATGGCTGGTACAAAGGCGGCGCCGGTGCCATGCACCGCGAGGAACTGTTTCCGACGAAATACGCGCTCGACCCGATCATGATTGCCGAGAAACTGGGCCAGATCCTGATTGAAGAGGGGCGCGAAACGGAGGCGATCCGCGCCGGGCTGACCGCGCTGGATGATGCCAAACGCGCTGACAACGCCGAGGAAATCGCGGCCCGTCTGCCGTATTTCTGCTCAGGCTGTCCGCATAACTCCTCGACCAAGCTGCCCGACGGAAGCCGGGCCTATGCGGGCATCGGCTGTCACTTCATGGTGCAGTGGATGGACCGCGAGACGACCGGCTTTACCCATATGGGGGGCGAGGGTGTGAACTGGGTTGGCGAGGCGCCATTCTCCACCCGCAAGCACGTGTTCCAGAACCTTGGCGATGGTACCTACAACCACTCCGGTGTGCAGGCGATCCGAGCGGCGCTGGCCGAGGGGACGAATATCACCTTCAAGATCCTCTACAATGACGCCGTTGCCATGACTGGCGGACAGGAGGCCGAGGGCGGGCTGACCGCACATCAGATCGCGCATGAGCTGACAGCGATGGGCGTGAAGACCATCGCCGTGGTCTATGACGAGAAAGAAGACGTCGACACCAAGCTGTTCCCGGCGGGTATGCGGATGCACGAGCGGGCTGAGCTGATGGTGGTGCAGGAGGAAATGGAGACAGTCGAAGGCGTTTCCGCCATCATCTATATCCAGACCTGTGCCGCTGAGAAACGTCGCCGCCGCAAGAAGGGCCAGTTCCCCGATCCCGATCAGCGCGTGTTCATCAACCCGGACGTCTGCGAGGGCTGCGGGGATTGTGGGGTGCAGTCCAACTGTGTCTCTATCGTGCCAAAGGAGACTGAGCTGGGCCGCAAACGGGCGATTGACCAGTCGTCCTGCAACAAGGATTTCAGCTGCGTCAAAGGTTTCTGCCCGTCCTTCCTGACCATTGAGGGCGCAAAAATCCGTAAGGAGCCAACCGCCGCATTGGATCTGCCGGACCTGCCGAAGCCAGAGCTGCCAAGCATCAACGGCACTCATAATGTGGTGATCACCGGGGTTGGTGGCACCGGCGTTGTCACTATCGGCGCGGTGCTGGCACAGGCGGCGCAGATCGATGGCAAGGGCGCTGGCATGATGGAAATGGCCGGTCTCGCCCAGAAGGGCGGCGCGGTGCATATCCACTGCCGCATTGCCAACAAACCCGAGGACATCAGCGCGATCCGTGTGGCCACCGGCGAATGTGACGCGCTGATCGGGGGTGATCTGGTGGTGTCGGCTGGCGCAAAGACCATCGGTCTGATGAAAACCGGCAAGACCGGCGCGGTGGTGAACAGCCATGAGATCATCACCGGTGATTTCACCCGCGACACCGATTTCCAGCTTCCCACCGACCGGTTGCAGGTGGCACTTGAAGCACGGTTGCGGGATCGGCTGGATCTGTTTGATGCCTCCGATCTGGCGCGCGCCAGCATGGGAGATTCGATTTTCTCCAACATGATGATCTTTGGCGCAGCCTGGCAGCGCGGTCTGCTGCCAATCACGCTTGAGGCCATTCAGGAGGCGATCACCCTCAACGGGGCCGCGGTAGAGCGCAATTTGCGCGCCTTTGATATCGGTCGCTGGGCGGTGCTTTATCCGCAGGATGCCGCGCGCCTTGCGGAACCCAATGTTGTTGACCTGCCCAAGTCGCTGGAGGAGAAGATCGCCTTCCGCAAGGGGCATCTGACCGACTATCAGGGCCCCCGTCTGGCCAAACGCTATGGCAAGATGCTGGACGGCATTTCCGATAAGGCGCTGAAGGAAGCGGTCGCCAAAGGCTATCACAAGCTGCTGGCGTATAAGGACGAATACGAGGTTGCGCGCCTGTTGCTGTCCAGCCGGGGGAAGGCCGAGGCGGAGTTTGAGGGCGATCTGAAGATCTCCTACAACCTCGCGCCGCCGATGCTGACAGGCACCGACCCCAATGGCCGCCCGAAGAAGCGTAAATTCGGCCCTGGTCTGGAACGTGGGCTGCGTCTGCTGGCGAAGTTCAAAGGCCTGCGCGGCACGCCGCTGGATGTGTTTGGCTACACCGCTGAACGCAAGATGGAGCGGGCGTTGATTGCGCAGTATGAGGCCGACATGAAGGAATGGCTGCCCAAGGCCAGCCCTGAAATCATGGCGCCGCTGATTGCGCTGGCGGAATTGCCGCTGGAGATCCGGGGCTTTGGTCCGGTGAAACAGGCCAACGAAGCCAAGGCGGCAAAACGCCGCGAGGAGCTGCTGGCCGCATTGCGTCATGGCGGCACCGAGTTGAAGACCGCCGCAGAGTAATCGACAGCAGCCGCCTCGGGCGCAGCCTCCAAAACACCAAAGAACGCTCCGGTTTGCCGGGGCGTTTTTGTTTGTTCCATCGCGTAGGACCAGAAAGACACAGGATGGCGGGCGGGCTGTCGTGTGATTGTTACCTCGGTTGTGCAAACCGTGATACCGGCTCTATAGCCGAACGCGGCAGCAGGCTGCCCTTACGTAAGACCGCGACTGAGATCACGAGGCCCATCCCATGTTTCCCACCCGCAGCACGCATGGCAACATGAAAACCCAGCCATCCGGGACTGTCTCCCGGCGTGAGGCGATGCGCAGCGCGCGTGATCTCTCCTATGCGCATTCCGCTCAGACCCGGCCCGGACGCGCGATGATCCGGATGATGGAGAACGTCACTGGGCGTTTGCAACTGATCAAACGCGCCGAGGGGTATGAGGCCGATGTCGCTGCCGGGCACAGTTTCTGGAGCGTGATGCGCGCGCGTTACGGCTTGCAATTGGAGGTGGTGCGCGGCACGCTCTCTCATATCCCGCAGGATCAGCCGGTGGTGGTGATTGCCAATCATCCTTATGGCATTCTCGACGGGCTGATGCTGGGGCATATCCTGTCCGAGGCGCGCGGTGATTTCCGCATTCTGGCCCATCAGGTGTTTCGCAAGGCTGATGATCTGTCCCGCGTCATCCTGCCGATTGATTTTGCCGAAACCAAAGCGGCGCTGAAAACCAATCTTGAGACCCGTAAGACCGCGTTGGAGTATCTCGGACAAGGGGGCGCCATCGGGATTTTCCCCGGTGGCACCGTCTCCACCGCCGCGCGGCCTTTTTTGCGGCCAAAGGTGCCGCCGATGGACCCGATGTGGCGCGGCTTTACCGCGCGGATGATTGCCAAATCCCGCGCCGTTGTGGTGCCTATCTACTTTGACGGGCATACCTCCCGGCTGTTCCAGATGGCCAGCCATTTGCATCCCACATTGCGTATGGGGCTGTTAATCAAGGAGTTTCGCAAACGCGTCGATACGCCGGTGCGCGTCTCTATTGGGACTCCGATCGGACGCGATGTGCTGGACCCGCTGGCAAGTGACGCAAAAGCAATGATGGATTTCCTGCGCAAAGCCACGTATGAGCTGTCACCAACGCCACTCAAATCCTATGACTACGGGTATGAGTTTGAGGAGAAACATCGCGCCTGAGCGCACAGCGAGAGAGACAGATGGCTGTAGGTATCTTTGATTCCGGCCTTGGCGGGCTGACCGTGCTGAATGCCGTGCAGGAGCGGCTCCCGGATGTGGACTTCCTCTACTATGCGGACAGCGCCCATGCGCCTTATGGTGTGCGCGATGCCGAAGATATTTATCAGCTGACCAAGGCGGCGGTTGAGGACATGTGGTCCAAGGGCTGCAATCTTGTGGTCCTGGCCTGCAACACCGCGTCGGCAGCAGCGCTGCGGCGGATGCAGGAAGCCGGTGTCCCTGAAGGCAAACGTGTGCTGGGCGTCTTTGTGCCGCTCATTGAGGCGCTGACAGAACGGCAATGGGGCGACAATTCCCCGCCGCGGGAGGTGGAAACCAAACATGTCGCGCTTTTTGCGACCCCGGCGACCGTTGCCAGTCGGGCGTTCCAGCGTGAATTGGCATTCCGCGCCATTGGCGTCGATGTCGAGGCGCAGGCCTGTGGCGGTGTTGTGGATGCCATCGAAGACGGCGACATGATCCTCGCCGAAGCCTTGGTGCGCAGCCATGTGGATGCGCTGAAACGCAAGATGCCGGAGCCGCAGGCCGCGATCCTCGGCTGTACACATTATCCGCTGATGGAAGAGATCTTTCAGGCCGCATTGGGCGCTGATGTGCAGGTGTTTAGTCAGGGCAGATTGGTTGCCGACAGTCTGGCGGATTACCTTGACCGTCACCCGCAGATGATGGGCCAGGGGCAGGGTGGGTTCTACACCACCGGTATGCCTGCCCGTGTCAGCGACCGCGCTACGCAGTTCTTGCGACGAGAGATGATCTTTCAAGCGGCTTAAGCGCAAACGCCCGGGAACCTTTCTCCAAGCTTGTTCCTGGTCAAAGAGCGCAAGGCTCTGTCCCTTTATTTCTCTCCGCAGATGGCTGCGGAACCGGCATATCACATCGAAAGACGAGGTCTGACATGACCCATAAAGTAGCTATTCTTGGCGCCTCCGGTTACACTGGCGCTGAACTGGTGCGGCTGATTGCCCAGCATCCTACGATTGAGATTGCGGCCCTCTCCGCGGAGCGTAAGGCCGGAATGACCATGGCCGAGGTGTTCCCGCACCTGCGCCATCTGGAGCTGCCCCGGCTTTGCAAGATCGGTGAAATCGACTTTTCTGGCATCGACCTGTGTTTCTGCGCCCTGCCGCATAAGACCAGCCAAGAGGTGATTGCCGCCCTGCCGCAGGATCTGAAGATCGTCGATCTGTCTGCGGACTTCCGGCTGCGGGACCCGGCGGAATACGAGAAATGGTACGGCAACCCCCACGCCGCGCTGGCGCAACAGGAAGAGGCGGTTTACGGCCTGACCGAGTTTTACCGGGAAGAGATCAAATCCGCGCGTCTGGTGGCAGGCACCGGTTGTAATGCCGCGACGGGGCAGTTTGCCCTGCGGCCGCTGATCGCGGCCGGGGTGATTGACTTGGATGACATCATTCTGGATCTGAAATGCGCGGTCTCAGGCGCGGGTCGGTCGCTCAAGGAGAACCTGCTGCATGCGGAGCTGAGCGAAGGCTACCACGGCTATGCGGTTGGCGGCACCCACCGGCACTTGGGTGAATTTGATCAGGAGTTCAGCAAGATCGCAGGCCGCCCGGTCAAGGTACAGTTTACCCCGCATCTGGTGCCCGCCAATCGCGGCATTCTGGCGACTGTCTATGTCAAAGGGGACGTGCAGGCGATCCATGACACCTTTGCCAAGGCTTATGCGGATGAGCCGTTTATTGAGCTGCTGCCCATCGGAGAAGCGCCCTCGACCCGGCATATCCGTGGCTCCAACTTCTGCCACATCGGGGTAGCGGCGGACCGGATTGAAGGCCGCACGATTGTCATCGCGGCGCTGGATAACCTGACAAAAGGTAGCAGCGGTCAGGCCTTGCAGAATGCCAACCTGATGTTAGGTGAGGAGGAGACAACCGGGCTGATGATGGCGCCGCTGTTCCCCTAACGACCCAAAGGTCTGGCGCAACATGCGCCGGACCCACACCTAAAGAGGCCGCGATGAAGTCACTGAAAAAACAGCGCCGCATCCAGATCATCGCACTGACCACCGTGGCACTTGTGGTCGCCACGGCGCTGATTGGCTATGCCATGCGTGACGGGATCAACTTCTTCCGCTCCCCCAGCCAGGTGATCGCTGAGCCGCCAGAAGCCAGCGAGGTGTTTCGCATCGGGGGGCTGGTGGAAGAAGGCAGCATCATACGCGGTCAGGGTGAGACACTGCGCTTTGTGGTGACAGACGGCGGCGCCTCTGTGCCGGTGACCTATACGGGCGTTCTGCCCGATCTCTTCTCCGAAAACCAAGGCATGGTCGGCACCGGTCGCTACATCAACGGCACCTTCGAAGCGTCTGAAATTCTTGCCAAACATGATGAAACCTACATGCCGAAAGAGGTGATGGACGCGCTGAAAGAGCAGGGCGTCTATCAGGAGCCGGAAACCTAAATTCCCTCTGCCCGAGGGCGCACCTCAAGGGTGTTGCGCCCTCAGCGCGCGCTCAAGTCCGGGTGCGCTCATTTTTGACTGTCATGCTGGTGTCCCACTCCAATTGAAGGGACTGACCCATGCAAGACATCAAGGCCATCGCTCAGGAAATCGTTGCCCGCGAAGGCGGTTATGTTGACGACCCGGATGATCCGGGTGGGGCTACCAAACATGGCGTGACATTGGGTACGCTACAGCGTCTTGGCATGGATTTGACGCGCGATGGCCGTATCGACAAGGCAGATGTGGCCGCCGTCAGCCAGGCGCAGGCGGTGGACCTCTATATCCGGCACTATTTCAACAAACCGCGCATCGCAGCCCTGCCGGAAATGCTGCATCCTTCGGTCTTTGACATGTATGTCAACGCCGGGGCCAATGCGGTGCGGATCCTGCAACGACTGCTGGTGCAGATGGGATATGAGCTGGCAGTGGATGGGCGGATTGGTCCCAAAACCGCCGGGGCCGCCCGCGCTGCGGCCAAGATTGGCCGGGTGGCGCTGCGTGATGCCTATGGCGTGGCCCGGCGCAACTATTACTTCCGCATCGCCGATCGCCGCCCTGCCAGCCGCAAATACGCCCGCACTCGCAAGGGCGGCAAAGGGGGCTGGATCCTGCGGGCCGAAAGCTTCATCTCGCCGCAATACCAGTTGAGCGAGGCGGAATTTCAGGCGCGGGTGGCGGCATGGGGCTGATTGCGGATGTGCTGCGGGGCCTGTTCGGGCGGGAGCGCAATGTGGTTGCCGAAACGCTGGAGGTGTTTCGCGAAAACGCGGAAGCCGAGCGCGGTAAGGGATCACACCGGCCGGGCCGATGCGCTCGCGCAATTCGCAGCGGAATTCGCCCGCAGTCAGGCCGGGCACGGCCCCGTTAGTCGGTTTGATCGCTGGATGGATGGCGTGAACCGCCTGCCACGTCCCTTGCTGGCGTTGTCGACACTGGCGCTGCTTGGCTCAGCCATGGTGGACCCGCTGTGGTTCGCCGCCCGCATGCAGGGGCTGGCACTGGTGCCGGAACCGCTCTGGTGGCTGCTTGGGGTGATTGTCTCGTTTTATTTCGGCGCGCGTCAGCAGTTGAAAAGCCAAGGCTTCCAGCGTGAGATTGCCGTCAGCCTGGCACAGGCCCCCGCCGTGGCGGCAAATGTGTCCCGGATCAATGAATTGCGGGCGTCTGAGCCTGCGGCCCCCGCGATGTCTGATCCTTCCGAAGCAGATCATCGTCACAGTGTAAGTAAAAGCAAAGAAACAGAAAATCCAGCGTTGTCTAAGTGGATAGAACTATCAAAGGCAGCCAAATGAACGGTTGGCGCGGGTTGCCTTCAGGCGCATGCGCGGAGGGGCACGGGCGGGGACACTGCGGCGTGAGGACGCGCCGATTGCGATTGGCGGCCTTGCCTGATCGCCCTATAGATAGGCTATGATTACAGAACTCGGTCACTTCGCCCTCATCCTCGCTTTTGTGATTGCCATCGTACAGATGGTGGTGCCGCTAGTTGGCGCCCATTTTCGCTGGCCCGGCTGGATGTCGGTTGCGGAACCTGCTGCGCAGGCGCAGTTCTTCTTCACAGGCTTTGCCTTTTTGGCGCTGATGTGGGCGTTCATCACCTCCGACTTCTCGCTGCGGCTGGTTGCGCTCAACAGTCATTCCGCCAAGCCGATGCTCTATAAAATCTCCGGCACTTGGGGCAACCACGAAGGCTCAATGTTGCTGTGGGTGCTGATTGTCAGCCTGTTCGGGGCGGTGGCCTCGGTGTATGGAAATGGCTTGCCGCCAACGCTGAAGGCGCGGGTGCTGTCGGTGCAGGCGGCGATTGGTGTCGCGTTCTTTGCCTTCATTCTGTTTACCTCCAACCCGTTTCTGCGCCTTGCGGTGCCGCCGTTTGACGGGCAGGGGTTGAACCCGTTGTTGCAGGATCCGGGCCTCGCATTTCATCCGCCGTTCCTCTACCTCGGCTATGTCGGGTTGAGCATGGCGTTTTCGTTTGCGGTGGCGGCCCTGATTGAAGGCCGTGTCGATGCGGCCTGGGGGCGCTGGGTGCGACCCTGGACGTTGGCGGCCTGGATCTTCCTCACCATCGGCATCGCGCTGGGGTCCTGGTGGGCCTACTACGAGTTGGGCTGGGGCGGATTCTGGTTCTGGGATCCGGTTGAGAACGCGTCCTTCATGCCCTGGTTGCTGGCGGCGGCGCTGCTGCATTCCGCCATTGTGGTTGAGAAACGCGAGGCGTTGAAAAGCTGGACCATCCTGCTGGCGATCCTGGCCTTTGGCTTCTCCCTGATCGGCACATTTATCGTGCGTTCGGGACTGCTGACCTCGGTCCATGCCTTTGCCAGTGATCCGGAGCGGGGCGTGTTTATCCTGTATATTCTGGCGTTTTTCACCGGTGGCGCGCTGCTGCTGTTTGCGCTGCGCGCACAGGCGATGCAGGCCAAAGGCGTCTTTGGTCTGGTGAGCCGCGAAACCGCGCTGGTGGCCAATAATATCCTTCTGGCGGTGAGCTGCTTTGTGGTCTTCTTCGGCACACTCTGGCCGGTGGTGGCGGAGATGGCCTTTGACCGCAAGCTGAGCGTCGGTCCGCCGTTCTTCAATACGGCCTTCACCCCCTTCATGGTGGTGCTGGGCGCAATCCTGCCCGTGGGCGCGATGCTGCCGTGGAAACGCGGTCTTTTGGGGCGCACGGCCTGGCGCCTGCGCTTTGTCTTTGCGCTGGCCATCGCACTTGGCGTGCTGGCCTGGGCGATGCAGACCGGTCGCTCCGGGCTGGGGCCGATTGGGCTGTTTATCGGTGTCTGGGTGGTTGTTGGCGCTTTTGCGGATCTTTGGCTGCGGGGCAGTGCGACCGGGCGTTGGCAGCGTCTGTTGCGCCTGCCGCGCGCCGACTGGGGCAAGGCGCTGGCCCATGCGGGTCTGGGCGTCACGATCTTTGCCATTGCCGGACTGACCGCCTGGCAGGATGAGGATATTCGGATTGCCGAACTGAACCGGCCCTTCAACGTCGGGGCCTATACGCTGGAATTGCAGAATGTGCGCCGTGTTCAAGGGCCCAACTACCTCAGTACGATGGCAGATATCGAAGTGACCCGTGCTGGTCGGTTTGTGGCGCTGCTGAACCCGGAAAAGCGGGACTACCCGGTCTCGCGCATGCCCACCACCGAAGCCGCAATCGACTACCGGTTCCTGCGCGATCTTTATGTGGTGATCGGCGACCAGCAGGCCAATGGCGGCTGGACGGTGCGGACCTATATCAAACCGCTGGCCAACTGGATCTGGGGCGGTTGCCTTCTCATGTCGCTTGGCGGGCTGCTGAGCCTGACAGATCGGCGATTCCGCGTTGCGGCTAGCGCGCGCCGTCGCCCGCGTGAAGGAGTGCCAGCGGAATGAGATATGCGTTTCTTGCCCGGCTGTTGCTGTCGTTGACGCTGCTGGCCCCGATGGTGATAACCAGCACCCCGGCGCTGGCGGTTGAACCCGACGAAATTCTGGAAGATCCGGTGCTGGAAGGCCGCGCGCGCGAGCTGTCCAGGCGACCTGCGCTGTCTGGTGTGTCGCAACGAGAATATCGACGAAAGCAACGCCGATCTGGCCCGTGATCTGCGCCTTCTGGTGCGCGAACGCCTGGTGGCAGGCGACAGCAATGATGAGGCGATGGATTTCATCGTGGAGCGTTACGGCGAATATGTTCTGCTCAGCCCCCGGGCAAGTGGCGCCAACTGGCTGCTTTATGCTGCTGGCCCGCTGATGTTGGTTCTGGCGCTCATACTGGCGGGGGGCTATATCCGCACGCGCAGCCGCACCCCGAGCGCGGAGGATCCCGGCGCAGAGGGGCTCAGCGCGCAGGAGCGGGCGCAACTGGATCGTATTCTGAAAGACTGACCGTTCGATATCGGTGGTGTTCGATGCCACGGGCCACGGATCGCGTGGGCCACAACCCTTCCGGCACCGGGCGACAGGGGCGCACCGTTTGGGTGGTTTTGCCGCGAGAGGTTACGCGGCGTTTGCCTTTTCCTGCAGGCTTGCATAGGCAAGTCTGCGAAAAACCTTTAACCACGAGGCCCTTTGATGGATTACCAGGAAATTCTGTTCTCGCTGGAAGACGGCTTGGCCGTTGTGACGCTGAACCGCCCCGCCAAGATGAACGCCTTGACCGGTCTGACGCGGGCGGAAATCACCCATGCGATGCAGCGTGCCGGAAAAGAGGCCCGTGCCGTGGTGCTGACCGGCTCCGGCGTGTCGTTCTGTTCGGGTCAGGATCTGTCCGATGCGGCAAGCCAGGGCAAGCTGGATCTGGAGCGCACCCTGCGCGATGAATACACCCCGATGCTGGAGGCAATCTACAACTGCCCGGTGCCGACCATCGCTGCGGTCAATGGCCCGGCGGCGGGCGCAGGCGCCAATCTGGCGCTGGCCGCAGATGTGGTGATCGCAACGGAGAGCGCCTATTTCATGCAGGCCTTTGCCCGTATTGGCCTGATGCCCGATGCCGGTGGCACCTGGTTCATGCCACGCCAGATGGGCATGGCAAAAGCGATGGGGGCTGCGCTGTTTGCCGATAAGATCAATGCCAAACAGGCGAGCGACTGGGGCATGATCTGGGAGGCCATTCCAGATGCCGAATTCGACGCCCATTGGCGTGCCCGTGCGGCCTATCTGGCCTCTGGTCCGACCCGTGCCTTTGGCGCGATCAAGACGGCAATCCGCGATGGCTATGGCAACAGCCTGCCGGAGCAACTGTCCGAAGAGGCGCATCTGCAAGGTCAATGTGGCAAGACCCGCGATTTCATGGAAGGGGTTACCGCCTTCATGGAAAAACGGCTTAGCGAAATTCGAAGGTCGCTGAGGCGCCGCGATCCGCGTCTGACTCTTGAACGGTGCAAACGAAAAAACCCGCCCTTCCGCTATGCGGTAGGGCGGGTTTTTTGCTGCGTTCGTGCGGGCTCTGCCGGGGCGGGCCAGATCAATTGACCCACCGCAGCGGAGCAATTTATCAGCCGCTGCGGGCGACCAGCGCAACATGCTCGGCCAGGTTGAAGGTGGTACCGGCATTGATCAGACGCACCACTTCCTCGCCATTGGCCACCAGGAAGGCATCGGTGCCGCCATCGTCATTGGCGCGGGTGACCACGTCCAGCTCCGGCTCTTCCTCGTCTTCATCGTAGTAATAAAGCACGCGGTCATCATCGGCGGTGAAATCGGTGATGGTGGCCTGCTCATCCTCGCTCAGCCAGGCACCGGTTTCAAAGCTGTCGCTGCCGCTGCCACCGGTCACCGTGTCGTTGAGACCAAAGAGCACCGAGTCATCGCCTGCCCCTGCGTTGATGGTGTCGCCTTCGCCATCCTGATCGCTGGTGTAGTCGAGCTCCAGCAATGCTTCGACTTCTGCCTCGCTGATCGGTGTCTCGCGGCCCTGAACGATATCCTCATAGGCGCCTTCATTCAGAATCCCGGCCGCAATAATAAGATCATCGCCCTGACCACCTACGAGGTGATCCGCACCGCGGGTGTCGATTAGGGTATCATCCCCCGCGTTACCGCGCATGAAATCATCGTCATTGCCGCCCACCATCGTATCGTCGCCATCGCCGCCAAAGACATTATCGGCTGCGGATCCGCCGTCGAGAACATCATTCCCGGCGCCACCTTCGATGGTGTCAGGGCCGCCACGGGCGTCAATATTGTCGTCCCCCGCGCCGCCAAGCAGGTTTTCGCTGCCGGTTGTGCCTAACAGCAGATCCGCGCCGTCAGTGCCTTCGACAACGGTTTCAGTGTTGTCTTCGTTACCGCTTTCGTTGGCGCCGGACTCGGCGCTATCGGAATCATCGGAGTCATTGATGATCACGCCAGCCAGCAGGCCAACCCCAAGCAATGTCATGAGCATAAGCACGGTGCGTCTCCCGTTAAGGTTTAATTAGCAATTAGCGACATGCCTATTCAGGAGGTGGAATTCCGTCAATCGAAACCCGCCGTAATTGAGTAAAATGCGATCAAACAGGTTAACCAGGTTTCCGGATTGGAAACATCGACTGCCTATCCTTTTGATTGTCGCACTAGCCGAAAGACGTAGACCTGCAATCAAAAGATGTATCACTGATAAGGGGACGCAGACCTGTCGCTCCCTCATCGTATCGGCTGAGGTCACGAAAAAACCCTGCCTCCGAAAAGGCAGGGTTTGCAATTTTCTATCACCGATGATGCGATGGCGCAGCCTGTGATCAGCGGCTTTCGATATCGATGTAGTCGCGGGCGGTTTCGCCGAGGTAGAGCTGACGCGGGCGACCGATTTTGTTCTGTGGATCCGCGATCATTTCTTTCCACTGCGAAATCCAGCCGACGGTGCGCGACAGCGCGAAGATCGGTGTGAACATCGAGGTCGGGAAACCCATCGCCTCAAGGATGATGCCGGAGTAGAAATCCACGTTCGGGAACAGTTTCTTCTCGATGAAATATTCATCGTTGAGCGCGGTCCGCTCCAGTTCCTTGGCGACCTGCAGGAGCGGGTTGTTTTCAACACCCAAAAGCTCCAGCACCTCGTCGGCGGATTGCTTCAGCACCTTGGCGCGCGGATCGGTGTTCTTGTAGACCCGGTGGCCAAAGCCCATCAGACGGAACGGATCGTTCTTGTCCTTGGCGCGTTCGATGAACTCAGGGATGCGGTCGACGGAGCCGATTTCCTTGAGCATCTCCAGACAAGCCTGGTTGGCACCACCATGAGCTAAGCCCCCAGAGACAAGCGATGCCCGCCGCAATACAGGCGAACGGGTTGGCACCGGATGAGGACGCCAGACGCACAGTCGAGGTTGAGGCGTTCTGTTCATGATCGGCATGCAGGATGAAGATCCGGTCCATCGCACGGGCAAGGATCGGGTCGACATGGTATTCTTCTGCCGGAACGGAGAAACACATGTGCAGGAAGTTCGCCGCGTAATCCAGATCGTTGCGCGGATACACAAATGGCTGGCCGATCGAGTACTTATAGGCCATCGCAGCGATGGTGGGCAGTTTTGCGATCAAACGGATCGCGGCCACTTCGCGCTGCCAGGGATCATTGATGTCGGTGGAATCGTGGTAGAAGGCCGACATGGCACCGACCACACCCACAAGGGTCGCCATCGGGTGCGCGTCCCGGCGGAAGCCGCGGAAGAAGTTGTGCATCTGTTCATGCACCATGGTGTGACGGGTCACGCGGGTCTCGAAATCTTCCAGCTGAGCCGCGGTCGGCAGCTCACCATAAAGCAGCAGATAGCAGACTTCGAGGTGGTGCGATTTGGATGCCAGCTGGTCAATCGGGTAGCCACGGTGCAGCAGTTCGCCCTTGCCACCGTCGATATAGGTGATGGTGCTGTCGCAGCTCGCAGTGGAGGTAAAGCCGGGATCATAGGTAAACACACCGGCCTGGCCATAGAGCTTGCGGATATCCAGAACATCGGGCCCGGTCGTCGGCGAGAAAATGGGAAGCTCGTAAGTTTCGCCATTCAGGCTGAGCTGGGCGGTTTTTTTTGTATCGGTCATAGATGTCCCTTCCTGATACAGGCACGAAAGCGGGGGAGGCCCCCGCCTTGTGCAGGCAGCACCTGCACGGCAATCGCGCAGGTGAGGTCATAGCGGTACCGACTTACCCAGCGGTTAACGACAGGGTCAGCCAGCAACGTCGGAGAGTCGGGCCAGTGTTTCGTCCCGGCCCAGAATCAGCATCATGTCGAAAACTGAAGGGGTTACCGCACGACCAGCCAGCGCGGCCCGCAAGGGACCCGCCAGTTTGCCGAACTTGGTATCCTGTGCTTCTGCAAATGCGTTCAGAAGCGCCTCCAGATCGTCTCGGGACCAGCTAGCATTTTGCAGCTGCGGCGTCAATTCACCCAGTATACCGTCGGATACAGATGCAAGGGCCTTAGCGGCCTTCTGATCGGGTTCAATCGGCCGTGAAACCAGAATAAAATGAGCTTTTTCAAGCAGCTCTGGGAATGTCTTGGCGCGATCCTTGAGGCAATACATCGCACGTTCAAGATCGTTTGACTGAACGTCATTTAACTGTGGCTTGTCAGCTGCCGCCAGATAGGCCTGAAGCTCATTCCGCAGTGCAGCATCATCGCTGATGGCGATATGCTGACCGCAAAGGTTTTCCAGCTTCTTGGTATCAAACCGCGCCGGGCTTTTGCCGATGCCGTCAAGGTCGAACCAGTCGCGCGCCTGCGCATCGGTAAAGAACTCATCATCGCCATGGCTCCAGCCCAGACGGGCCAGGTAGTTGCGCATGCCCGCAGCCGGATAGCCCATCGCCTGATATTCCTGCGCGCCCAAGGCACCATGGCGTTTGGAGAGTTTTTTGCCATCGGGGCCGTGGATCAGCGGGATATGCGCCCAAACCGGCACATCCCAGCCCATCGCCTCGTAGATCATCATCTGACGCGCGGCGTTATTGAGGTGGTCATCGCCCCGGATCACATGGGTGACGCCCATATCGTGATCGTCCACCACAACGGCCAGCATATAAACAGGGTCCCGTCTGAACGCAGCAGGATCATATCATCGAGCTGGTCATTCTTGATCGTAACATCGCCCTGCACCTCATCGCGGATCACTGTGGTGCCGTCCTGCGGGGCCTTGATGCGGATCACGTAAGGCGCGTCCGGATGATCGGCCTCTGCCGCATCGCGCCAGGGCGAACGGTAGAGAGTCGATTTCCCCTCGGCTTTTGCCTGATCGCGGAAGGCCGAGATTTCTTCCTGTGTGGCGAAGCACTTATAAGCCTTGCCTTCCGCAAGCAACTCACGGGCGACAGCGGCGTGACGTTCGGCGCCTTCGAATTGGCTGACCACCTCACCATCGTGATCAAGGCCGAGCCAGGCCATGCCTTGCAAGATCGCGGCCGTCGCCTCCGGATTGGAGCGCTCGCGGTCGGTGTCCTCGATCCGCAACAGGAACTTGCCGCCGCGGCCACGGGCATAAAGCCAGTTGAACAGCGCGGTGCGGGCGCCGCCGATATGCAGATAGCCGGTGGGCGAGGGGGCGAAACGGGTGACGACCGGTTTGGACATGGGTGTGATTTACCTTTTGGAAACCATGGAAGGGCTAGTTTTGCCGCCTGTCTACCGAGCCAGAAGGCAAGGAGCAAGCATGCGCGCCCTGGGCGTCCTTGATGGTCTGCTGCAATCCCAGCGCGGGGATCTCTTTCCCTGGGTGCCGGTCTTGTTCGGGGTTGGCGTTGGTCTGTTTTTCTCACTCAGGGTTGAGCCGGGGCTGGCGCATTATCTTTGGGGCGCCGGGATTGCCTGCGCCGCGCTGGCGATGCTGTGGCGCGGCGACCGGCAGGATACTGTGGTCTTTCTGGGCTGGATACTGCTGCTGGTTGCCCTCGGCTTTGCAGCCGCCGGTATGCGCGCCCATGCGGTTGGCGCGCCGGTGCTTCAGTACCGCAGCTATGGCGCGGTGGAGGGGCGGGTGATTGCTATCGACCGCTCCGCCCGTGACCGGCTGCGGATCACACTGGATCAGCCTTTTCTCGACCGCATCTCGCCAGATCAGACTCCTGCACGGGTGCGGCTTTCGTTGCCGGACGGGGCAGCGGTTCCACGCATTGGCGACCGGGTGATGACCACGGCCCATCTGATGCCGCCACAGGGTCCGGTTGAACCGCATGGGTTTGATTTCCGGCGACATGCCTGGTTTCAACAGCTTGGCGCGGTGGGCTACACCCGTGTGCCGGTGTTGATCGTCAGCCACGGCCCGCGTGATCTGCCGGTTGAGCAGTTGCGCCAGCGGCTCTCCACCGGCATCCGTTCGCAGATGCCGGTGGCGACCGGCGGATTTGCTTCGGCCATTACCACAGGTGATCGCTCGGCCATCCCCCAAGCGGCGCTGGAGGCGTTGCGGGCCAGTAACCTGGCGCATTTGTTGGCAATTTCCGGGCTGCATATGGGGCTGCTGGCTGGCGTTGTCTTTGGCGGGCTGCGGCTGTTGTTGGCGCTTGCGCCAGCCGTTGCGCAGCGTGTCGACACCAAAAAACTGGCGGCGGTTGGCGCCTTGCTTGCGGCCAGCGCCTATCTGTTGCTGTCGGGGATGCAGGTGGCCAGCACGCGGGCCTATATCATGGTGGCGATGATGTTGGGGGCGGTGCTGCTGGACCGGCGGGCGCTGTCGCTGCGCGCGGTGGCGCTGGCAGCAATGGTGATCCTGCTCTTGCGTCCGGAGAGCTTGCTCAGTCCCGGATTTCAGATGAGTTTTGCCGCCACAACCGCCTTGATCGTGATCTTTGGTGGCCTGCGAGACCGGCTGACCCCGAGCAGTCCGCGCTGGCTGCGGATGGCGGCGGGTGTTGTGCTGTCCTCGCTGATTGCGGGACTTGCAACCGCGCCATTTGGGGCCGCGCATTTCAACATGATTTCGCATTACGGGTTGTTGGCCAATGTCCTGGCGGTGCCGGTGATGGGGGCGCTGGTGGTGCTTAGCTGCAGTTCTGGCGCTTTGCCTCGCGCCAGTGGGGGCATCGTGGATTGGCCTTGCGCTGATGGATCTGGGGATCAGCTGGATCCTGTTTGTTGCCAATTGGGTTGCCGCTCTTGATGGTGCGCAGGGGGCGGTGCCGATGCCGCCAGCATCGGTGCTGCCACTGGTGGCTTTTGGGGGGCTGTTGCTGGGCCTTTGGCGCGGGCGGTTGCGCCTTCTTGGTGTGCCGGTGCTGATTTGGGGCGCGATGATCTGGCATGGCAGCCCGCGCCCTACGGTTCTGGTGGCGCCCAACGGCGGCATCGTTGGGGCCCTGACGGCGGAGGGACGGGCCCTGTCGCGCGCCAAGGGGCATGGTTATGCGGCGGAACGTTGGACGGAAAATGACGGACGCTTGCAGACACAGGAGGAGGACGCAGAATTGTGGCCGCTGATTGCCGGGTCAGAGGCGCCCGGTAAATCGGTCACCGCATATCTGGCGGCGACGGATCAGCGGCTGACCCATGTGATCGGCAAGGCAGCGGTCGAGGCAATGACCGAATGTACAGCCGGTGAGGTGATCATCAGCGCCAAATCAGTGGCGCCGGTCGGGGACTGTCTGGTGTTTGACGCAGATGCGCTGAATCGTTTGGGCAGCGTTCAGATGGATGCGCAGGGGCGCTGGATTTCGGTGCGAGATGTGGTGGGAACGCGTCTGTGGAGCCGCGATCCGGCGACATCACGATCAAGTCCATAACAACAATCCAATGACGTTTGGTGCTGACACTGCCCGATGTTAACCACGATTTGGGTCGGTGATCATCCGGGCCTTGGCTCACTCAGCCTGCCGGTGACAGGGCGGTAGCTACAGGATTGGTGTTTTAGACTGCACTCGCGTGGTGTCAGGCTTCTGCGTCTGGCCGGTCTATGCTCGCAAAGTACCTAGGTGCCAAGCGACGTAGGCCACCACTATCCAGAGATCGGCCAAAACAAAGGCTGCGTCTCGCTAGGCCCATGTCGCGCCACATCATATGGCAGCGCCCCTCGCACTCTGTTCGTCGTGCAGGGCTCTCAACCTCATCAATGTGCCGGTCCCGGGATACCGCACTTCCGCCCAGGACACTGGGAGAGCCGTGATGTCGCTCAGTAGGTGCGGATGAGGCCGACGAGGCGGCCTTGCACCTTCACCTGATCCTGCGGGTAGCGGCGGGTTTCATAGGCGGGGTTGGCGGCCTCCAGCGCGATGGTGCTGCCCTTGCGGTAAATACGTTTCAGCGTGGCTTCCTGCCCCTCTACCAGGGCCACCACCACGTCGCCGTTGTCTGCCACCGCTGTTTCCCGGATCACGACGATATCGCCATCGTTGATCCCAGCCTCGATCATGGAGTCGCCGCGCACCTCCAATGCAAAATGCTGCCCTTGCGCCGAGAGCATGGAGGCGGGAACAGCGACCTGATGAGAGACCTGATTGATGGCCTCAATCGGAACACCGGCAGCGATGCGTCCCATCACCGGCAGTTCCATCGCGGCGATCATCGCAGGCGCCGATACCTGATTTGCAGGGCTCGGGGCAGGAGGTGCCACCTCCGTCGTCTGAGCGGTTTTGCCAAGGCTGTCCGGCAGGCGAATAATCTCAATCGCGCGGGCCCGATGGGCGAGACGGCGAATGAATCCGCGCTCCTCCAGCGCGGTGATCAGCCGGTGGATGCCGGATTTGGACCGCAGATCCAGCGCCACCTTCATCTCATCAAAGCTAGGCGGGACGCCATCCTTCTGCAGGCGTGTGTGGATGAAATCCAGCAAATCCAATTGCTTCTTCGTCAGCATGACATCCCTCTCAACCGCTCGATGTTTCTCTTTGTTCTACGCATGTTCCCGTTTTGTGTCAACGGGCTCTTGCGTAAAACCTGTCATATCCAGCGGATTTGACGATGAATTGTTGGCAAAGTGAAAGCGGGTCGCCCTGTCAGATTACAATATAGGCGAGCGGTTCGCCCTTGCCTCGGGGGGGATCATGCGGGGGGCGAATGGCGAGGGCGTTGGCCTCGGCCAGAAGGGTCAGCCGGGCGCTGTCCTGATCGTCGAAGACATGCAGATCGCCGCCGCTCAACCTAGCGCGCATATAATGTGTCCGTGGGCCGTTTGCAGGCAGGTCATGAGCCAGATTTGCCGTCGCCGACTGCTGATCCAGAGGTGACAAACCTTGCATCATGCGCAGCATGGGCAACAGGAAGACATGCCCGCAAACCATTGCAGATACGGGATTTCCCGGAAGGCCCACCATAGCGGAACCGCCCAGCATTCCAGCCATCAGCGGCTTTCCCGGACGCATCGCAACCTTGTAGAACGCGCGCGACATGCCAAGCCCCTCGGTCACCCCGGCGACCAGATCGTGATCCCCAACCGAGGCCCCGCCAATGGTGACTATCAGGTCGGCGTACTGCGCCAGATCCAGCGCCATGCGCAGGCTGCTTTCGGTGTCGCGGGCGATGGGCAAAATCCGGGACTCAGCGCCTGCAGCGCTCAGCATGGCGTCCAGCCCAAAGGTGTTGGAGGCGATGATCTGATCCGGGCCGGGACTTTCGCCGGGCAGGACCAGCTCATCCCCGGTGGAGATCAGCGCCACTGATGGTTTGCGGTGCACGGGCACCTCGGCGATGTTCATCGCCGCGAGCAGGGCGATATCCGCGGGTGTCAGGTTGCGCGGCGCGTCAACAGTGGTGCCGATTTGAAAATCGCCACCTTTGGCGCGGATATTATGGCCAGGTCCGGGATGGTCCGTGATGGTCAGCAAGGATCCGGTAACACTGGTATCCTCCTGAATAACAACGAAATCAGCGCCTTCAGGCACTGGCGCTCCCGTGAAGATCCGCACCGCCTGGCCGGGGCCGACGCGCCCCTGAAACCCATGGCCAGCAGCGCTTTCTCCGATCACTTTGAACATCGCATCCCGCTCAACCTCTGCCGACTTCACCGCGTAACCGTCCATGGCGGAGGCGGCAAAGGGCGGCTGGTCCCGGTTGGCGGACACAGGTCTTGCCAGCACGCGGCCAGCAGCGGCGCGCAGGGGAACGGTCTCCACCTCAAGCGGTGCCACCAGATCAAGCAGTGTGGTCAATGCGTCGGAAACTGATATCATCTAGGCCTCGTATCGTCCTGATTTTCCGCCATCTTTCAATGTTACACGGATACCGCCGATTTCCATCGCCTTGTCGACGGCCTTGGCCATGTCATAGACCGTGAGCGCGGCGGTGGAGACTGCGGTCAGCGCCTCCATTTCGACGCCGGTTTGGCCCGTGGTTTTCACGATAGCCGCGATGCGGACGCCGGGCAGATCGGGGTCGAGGGTCAGATCCACGGCAACCTTAGTCACGGGCAGCGGATGGCAGAGCGGGATGAGCTCCGGTGTCTTCTTGGCCCCCATGATGCCTGCAAGCCGCGCCACCGACAGGACATCGCCCTTCTTTGCGCGACCTTCTGCAATGATATCATAGGTTTCGCGCGCCATGGTGATGTGGCCCTCAGCGGTAGCGATCCGCGAGGTGACCGCTTTGTCCGAGACATCGACCATATGGGCGTCGCCCTTGCCGTCGAAATGGGTGAGGGGCATTACATGGCCCCCGGCATCAGCGGATTTGCGAGGATGTCACGGGTCGCAGCTGCCACGTCATCCTGACGCATCAGGCTTTCACCGATGAGGAAACTGCGCGCGCCGTAGCGGGCCATATCAGAGAGATCCGCAGGCGTGGACAGCGCGCTTTCGCAGACGATGGTTCGGTCGGCAGGAACCAGACGGGACAGGGTGCGGGTGGTGTCCAATGTCGTCTCAAAGGTCTTGAGATTGCGGTTGTTAATACCAAGAAGGGGTGATTTCAGCTTGCAGGCGCGATGCAACTCTTCCTCGTCATGAACCTCTAGCAACACGTCCATATTCCAATCAGCGGCGGCGGCTTCCAGCTCTGCTGCCTGCGTGTCGGAGACTGAGGCAAGAATAATCAGGATACAGTCAGCACCAAGCGCGCGCGCCTCAGCCACCTGATAGGGATCATACATGAAGTCCTTGCGCAGGGCCGGGAGGGCACAGGCCTCGCGCGCCTCGGTTAGAAAGGATTTCGCGCCCTGAAAACTGGGAGTATCAGTCAGCACGGAGAGGCAGGTTGCACCGCTCAGCCTCATAGGCCTGAGCGAGGTCTGCGGGGTGAAAATCCTCTCGGATCAACCCTTTGGAGGGGCTGGCTTTCTTGATTTCAGCAATCAGCCCGTAGCCATCGCGGCTAGGCCTGCATAAGCGCCTTGGCAAAGCCGCGCACCGGGCTGGCATCACGGGCTTCGGCCTCAACCGCCTCGAGGGGTTTGGCAGCCTTGTCGGCGGCGATCTCTTCCAGCTTGTAGGCCTTGATCTTGTCCAGCACTGTTTCAGTCATCTTGACGCCTCCCGTCACGCGTTCCAGTCAATTGTCGGCTGGCCCTGCTCAGCAAGCCAGCGGTTCACCGTCGAAAACGGGCGCGAGCCGAAAAAGCCGCGCCGCGCAGACAGTGGTGAGGGGTGCGCGGTCCTCAGGATAAGGTGATCACCCGGTTGGATATATTTTTCAAGCCCTTGGGCCTGCTTCCCCCAGAGAATATAAGCCGTCGGGCGCTGGCTGGACAGGCTGAGGACCTCATGGGCGAGCTGCTGCCAGCCAAGGGTTTTGTGGCCGTTGGCCTCGCCAGCGGGGACGGACAAGACGGTGTTGAGCAGCAAAACGCCCTGACGTGCCCAACCGTGCAGGTCGCCTGTCTCGCGCTCAACACCAAGATCGTCGTGCAACTCTTTGAATATATTGCTCAAAGATCTTGGCAACGGGCGCACGTCGGGTTCGACGGAAAACGCCAACCCATGGGCATGACCGCGCGTCGGATAGGGGCCCTGACCCAGAATGACCACGCGGGTTTCGTCCGGCGGGGTCAGCGTGAGAGCCGCAAGGCGCTGATCCGCTGGCGGGAGGATATCGCGCGGATCCTTTGCCACCATCTGTGCTATGGCCGGGTAACGGGCGCTAAAAAACGGCAGTTCGGCCCAACCGCCCAGATCCGGCAGGTCTACACTCATGTATTCGAGGCAGCTGTGGTGATCCGGGCCACGGCTTCGATCTTACCGCGTGCCGCACCGCTGTCGATGCTCGCACGTGCCATTTCGGCGCCGGTTTTCAGATCGCTTGCAGCCCCTGCCACCACAAGTGCCGCGGCAGAGTTTAGCAGGACGGCGTCGCGGTAAGCTGAGGGTTCGCCTGCCAACAGGGCCTGAAATGCCTTGGCGTTTTCTTCGGGACTTCCACCAACGATTGCCTCAAACGGGTGGGAAGGCAGGCCCGCGTCTTCTGGGTGGAGTTCCATCTCAGTGACACTGCCATCGGGGGTCAGCGCGGCGACCCAGCTGACGCCGGTGATGGTCAGCTCATCCGTGCCGTCGGAGCCGTGGACGAGCCAGGCCTGCTCCGACCCCAACTGGCCAAGCGTTTCCGCCATCGGGCGGATCAGATCACGGCTAAACGCGCCGGTTAGCTGTCGTTTGACAGCCGGCAGGGTTGGTGAGGGGGCCAAGGATGTTGAAGATCGTACGCGTGCCAAGCTCCTGGCGAGTGGGCATTACATGGGCGATGGCGGGGTGGTGCATCGGCGCCATCATGAAGCAGATCCCAGCCTCGCGCAGCGCCTGTTCAGCCACCTTCGGGCCGACCATGACATTGATCCCCATCTGGCCAAGCGCATCCGCTGCGCCGGATTTCGACGACAGGTTGCGGTTGCCGTGTTTTGCAACAACGGTTCCGGCCCCGGCCACGACAAAGGCGGTTGCGGTGGAGATGTTCAGCGTGCCCTTGCCGTCGCCACCGGTGCCGACGATGTCCATCGCGCCTTCAGGCGCCACAACGGGGTTGCATTTGGCGCGCATGACAGCCGCTGCGGCTGCATATTCGTCGACGGTTTCGCCGCGGGTGCGCAACGCCATCAACAATCCGCCCATCTGGCTCGGCGTGGCGTTGCCCTCAAACAGATGGGTGAAGGCGGCCTCGGCCTCATCCCGGCTCAGAGCGCGCTCCGCAGCGGCATCAATCAGCGGCTTCATTGCGTTGCTCATGCGGGCACCCTCATCACGTTGAGGAAGTTCTTCAGCAGCGCGTGGCCGTGTTCGGAGGCGATGGATTCCGGGTGGAACTGCACGCCGTGGATCGGCAGCGTCTTGTGCTGCAGGCCCATAATGGTGCCGTCGTCCAGCTCGGCGGTGATTTCAAGAGTGTCGGGCAGGGTGTCGCGATCAACAATCAGCGAGTGATAGCGCGTCGCCTCAAACGGCGAAGGCAGCCCGGCAAAAAGGCCCGTGTCGGTATGATGCATGGTGCCCATCTTGCCGTGGACGATATCTTTGCAGCGCACAACGTTGCCGCCAAAGGCCTGTCCGATGGTCTGATGGCCAAGGCAGACGCCGAGCAGCGGGGTTTTGGTCTCAGCTGCGGCCTCGGTCAGGGCAAGGCAGATACCGGCCTGATCCGGATCGCAGGGACCGGGTGACAACAGAATGCTTAGCCGGGTTCATCGCCATGGCCTCCTGCACATTCAGCGCGTCATTGCGGCGGACCTGCACGTCAGCGCCCAGCTCCCCCAGATAATGCACGAGGTTGTAGGTAAAGGAGTCGTAGTTGTCGATCAGCAGCAGCATAGTCGCGGGCTCGTTTAAGGGCTGGCGGGCCGGGGCCGCGCCGCAGTATAGTGGTCGCAACATACATGTTCAGGGTTGCGCGGCAGCGTCAAGAGCACATCACCAACAGCAGGCGGGCCGAGCGTGCCCGACCGCCTTGGTGTGGCCTGGCCAACAGAATGCGACCGGTTCCAGAAGGCAACGAGAGGCAGGACAGAGATGCGAGGGTTTCTTGGAGGCGTGAGTTTCGGGGCCTTGGTGGCCGCAGGCGGCGCCGTGGTGTGGTCGCTGTCGGTGCCCTTGCCCAAATCGGTTGAGGTCAGTGTCGCCGAACCGGCCCGCAGTGAAGTGCAGGCCCCGGCGGCGGAAACCCCGGTAGACAGCGCCGGGAGCGATCCGGATCTGGTGGAAACCCCACCAGCAGCGCTGGACCCGCAGGTGGTGGGTGATGATCTGGCCGCACTTGCGGATGCCGATACCGACCCCGCCAGCCGTCCCGACGTGGGCACCGAATTGGGCAGCGGGGATCGCGCTGCGCCCGGTGGCGTCGGCGCGCTTGGCCATCGATGTGGCACGGGATGCGCCCGTCACCCCGGTTGACGCACTGCCCGCACCCAATGCCCCCAGTCAGGAGCAACGTCTTGTGGTGGTGTCCGAACCGGCGCAGCCACCGGTGCCGCAGACTGCAAACGAAGCGCCCGCCCGGCTGACGACAGCGCCGGATCAACCCTCTCCCGATCAGCCTACGCAGGACCAGTCCAGGCCATCTGCCGAGGTCGACCGCGGCGGCAATGAGGCCTCAGCAGCTGCCAGCCTTCCGGTGCCGGATGTGGCAACCGGAGATCCGGCCCTCAGCGCGGCAGAGGCTGGGGGCGACCAAGGACCAGCCTTGGGCGCGGTGCCTGGCCCGACGGCGATTCCCGTGGTGCCGGGACTGGGGCAGGCCGGGCCAACGGAGGTGGGCACCCAGCCTGCGGCAAGCGCTGAACCTAGGACGGGTGCCGAAGGCCAGGGTGAGGATGCCGGGGCGCGGCGGATTTCCGATCTGCCAACCACCACCCCCACGACAGAACCGGGCAACACAGCGGATGAAACCGGCAGTCGCCCACGGATCGGCACCCCGGTCCGTCCGCTGACGGAGCGGGATCAGGCCAATGCACCGGCGGTCGGCAGTCAGACCAATGCGCAGTCGGATGGGGTGCCGTTTGAACGCAACGCCGAAGCCTTCACACCTGAGGCAGACCGCGCCCTGATGTCGATTGTTCTCATCGATGATGCCGATGCGATTGGTGCTGAGGCGTTGCAGGATTTCCCCTATCCGCTGAGTTTTGCGCTGGATCCAAGGGACCCGGAGGCGCCCGCGAAGATGGCACGCCACCGCGCTGCCGGGTTTGAGGTGATGCTGATCGCCGATCTGCCCCGCGATGCCGCGCCGCAGGATGCTGAGACGGCCCTGCAGGTCTGGCTGGAAACTCTGCCAGAGGCCGTCGCCGTGTTGGAAGGCGTGACCACCGGGTTTCAGGGCAACCGCCCGCTGGCCGATCAGATGGCCACGGCGCTTGGCGCGATGGGGTACGGGATGGTGACGCAGGATGCCGGGCTCAACACGGTGCAGAAGCTCGCCCTGCGCGAAGGTGTTCCGGCAGGTGTGGTGTTCCGTGATTTCGACGGCGCCGGGCAGGACCCCCGCGCGATCCGGCGCTTTCTGGATCAGGCTGCGTTTCGCGCCGGGCAGGAAGGGGCCGTGATCATGCTGGGCCGGGTTCAGCCGGATACGATTTCCGCCTTGCTGATCTGGGGCCTTCAGGACCGGGCAAACCGGGTGTCGTTGGCGCCGATCTCGGCCTCTCTGCGCGCAAAGCTGCAGGCGGAATAAACAACGCGGCAGGTGGTTTTCATGACAAAGGCGCCGCTCCGGTTGGAGCGACGCCTTTGGGGCCTTCGGCGAGAGTATTTTGAGAAAGGTGACAGGCAGGCGCTCATGACAGGGTGCCCGCCCAGCCTTTGACCTAGCTGTTGCCGTTGCCGGTGAAGCGGGCCGCATCCGCAGCGGCGCGGCGGATGGCGTTGGATTTGTGGACCGTCTCCATATACTCCGCCTCCGGGTCGCTGTCGTAGACAACGCCGCCACCGGCCTGGATATAGAGGTTCTGATCCTTGACGATGGCTGTGCGCAGCGCGATGCACATATCCATGTCGCCGCCTGCCGAGAAATAGCCGACGCCGCCGCCGTAGATGCCGCGTTTTTCAGGTTCCAGTTCATCAATGATTTCCATCGCACGCACTTTGGGCGCGCCGGAGACCGTGCCTGCGGGCATGCTTAAGCAAAGAAAGCGTCCAGCGCATCCTTATCCTCTGCCAGCTCACCCACGACGTTGGAGACAATGTGCATGACGTGGCTGTAGCGTTCGATGATGAATTTCTCGGTTGGGCGCACGGTGCCGATTTTGGCAACCCGGCCGGTGTCGTTGCGGCCCAGATCCAGCAGCATCAGGTGTTCGGCCAGTTCCTTCTTGTCGGCCAGAAGATCCAGTTCCAGCGCCTTGTCTTCTTCTGGTGTGGCGCCACGTGGGCGGGTGCCTGCGATCGGGCGGATGGTGACCTCCTGCCCGAAGACACGGACGAGGATTTCGGGGGAAGCCCCCACCACCTGAAAGCCACCGAAGTTGAAGTAGAACATGAACGGCGAGGGGTTGGTGCGGCGCAGGGAGCGATAAAGCGCGAAGGGGGGCTGGCGGAATTCCTGCGTCCAGCGCTGTGCTGGCACCACCTGAAAGATGTCGCCCGCGCGGATGTAGTCCTTGGCCGTCTCCACCGCGGCCATGTAGCCGTCCTTGGTGAAATTGCTCACAGGCGGCGCTACCTCATCGGCATCGCCGAGATCGCGGCTTTCGGCGGGCATGGCGCGTTCCAGATCGCGGACCGCGTCCATCACCCGCTCTGCGGCCTGGGCGTAAGCCGCCTTGGCCGACTGGCCATCGCTGGCCCAGGCGGGGGAGACCACGGTCACCTCACCTTTAACTCCGTCAAGCACCGCGATGACAGAGGGGCGCAACATCAGCGCATCGGGAAGGCCAAGGGGATCGGGGTTCACGTCCGGCAGATGTTCGACCAGCCGGATCATGTCATAGCCGAGGTAGCCAAACAGGCCGGCTGCGGCCTGCGGCAGATCATCGGGCAGGTCGATTTTGCTTTCGGCGATGAGGTCACGCAGGCAGTCCAGCGGGTTGCCGTCCAGCGATTCAAAAGCATCAGCGTCAAAGCGGGCAGACCGGTTGAGCGCGGCGCGCTCCCCGTGGCAGCGCCAGACCAGATCCGGTTTCATGCCAATGATGGAGTAGCGCCCGCGCACCTCGCCACCGGTGACGGACTCCAGCATAAAGGCGTCCTTCTGGGCGCCTGTCAGCTTCAGCATCAGCGACACCGGCGTGTCGAGATCGGCGGCAAGCCGGGTGTAGACGACCTGGTTTTCACCGGCCTCATAGGCCTTGGCGAAGGTGTCGAAATCGGGGGTCAGGGCCATTTCGGTCTGCCTTGATTACTGGAAGTTGGCCTGCACGGCATTGAGCGCCTGCGGGTCGATGCGCGGGGCCGCGCGGGTCTGGGCATCTTGGACGAAGGCTTCGAACAGGGCCTGTGCCAGCGCCTGATCAAGCTGGGTGCCCATCGCCTCGGCCAACGCTGTCATTTCTGGCGTATCGGCCACCGGCAGGGTCTCAGTGAGGCGCACCACAACAGTGGCTGTGTCATCGCTGACCTCGGCAACCTCGCCCTCTGCCAGATCAAAGACGCGGGCCATCAGCGGCTGTGGTGCTGCGTCGATATAGGCGGCGCGGGTCAGGCCGGTTTCTGATGTCAACTCGATACCCTCGGGGAGGTCTTCGCCCTTTCGCAGCATATCAGCCAGACGCTCGGCCTCGGCCTTCAGGGCATCCTGCAACCGTTTGGTCTGCCAGGCAGCGCGCAGTCTGTCCTGCGCATCCTCGAAGGGTTCGGGGCGCGGGTCCAGTTCCTCATCCAGGCGGATGGCAAACAGGCTGCCATCCTCAAGGAAGGCCACTTCGGGGAAGTCTTCGGCGGTGACGGCGGATGCGGCCTGGCGGAACCCGTCATAGGCGGCGATGCCATCGGTGCTGCCGTTGTGCCAGTCGATCTTGCCGAGTTCCATGCCGGGTTCGTCGATCAGCTCCTCCAGCGTGGCACCGCTCGACCAGCATGTCGTTGATTTCCTCCGCGCGGGTTTCAATCAGGCGACGGGCGCGGTCGGTGGCCAGTTCGGCGCGCAGCTCATCCGTGACATCCTCAAGGCTGGTCACGCGGGCCTCAAGACGGCCATTGATGCGGAACAGGGCCGGGCCCAGATCGCTGTCGAGCGGACCAACCACCTCACCGACCTGCGCGGCAAAGACGTCCTGACCGGCGCTGCCAAGGTCACCCATGGTCACATCGCCCAGATCCACGTCCTGCAGGCTGAGGCCGCGATCTGCGACCAGCGCGTCAAATGTGGTGCCGTTGATGTCGAGCTGTGCCTTGGCGCTGTCGGCGGCGTCCCGGTTGGCAAAGACCAGACGTTCCACCAGACGGCGCTCTGGCACCTGATATTCGGCGCTGCGGTCGTTGAACAGCTGTTCCAATGCTGCCGCGTCGATCTCGATCTCATCCACCAGCGCGTCGGGGCGCAGCGCTGCATAGGTGATCACTTTGGTGCGGGGCAGGGTGAACTGGTCGATATTGGCGTCATAGAAGGCGCGCAGCTGGTCTTCGCTCGGCTCGACTGCGGTGAGGGCGACGCTGTCTTCGCTGACTGTCAGCCAGTCAAAGCTGCGGCGCGCGCCGACATAGCTGGTCAGTGTGTCGCGCAGGGTGTCGGGCATTTCGGTGCTCGGCCATGATGGCGCCCTGCACTAGGGTGCGGGCGGATTCGCGGCGCAGATCGGCCTCAAACGCGGCCTCGGTCAGGCCGATATTGTCGAGGGCATATTGATAGGTGTCGCGGTTGAAGGCGCCGGTGCCATCCTGAAAGGCCGGGATTCGGCTGATTTCGTCAAATAGGTTCTGATCACCAATCGACAGGCCAAGATCGCTGCTTTCCTGATCAAGGGAGGCAATGGCAATCAGACGCCCCAGAACCACGCGGTCCATACCAAGCGCAGTCATCTGGGCGATAGGGATACGCTGACCGGTCTGGGCCTCAAGCGCGCGCTGCTCGCGCTGTAATTCGCGGGCGTAGTCATCGACCGAGACCTCCTGATCGCCGACCACCGCGACGGAGGAGACAGAGCCTGTGAAATTCACGGCGCCAAATCCGGCCAGGCCGATGATCAGCATCCCCATCAGGATCCAGACAAATGTATTTGATAGTTTTTTCATGCCTGCTGCCATGATGTCCTCGTATTGCCGGTCGCCGAACTGCGCCGCGGCAGCCGGGAATGCTGAAATGTCGAGGCTCTGAATACGCTGCCACCTTGAAAGGGGCAAGGGACGACTGATCAGCGCCTATATTCAGAGCTGGTGAGCGGGGTGAATAGGTTAGGGTGTCCAGCTTGCCAGCCGTTCAAAAAGCGTGCGAATGCCAGTCGTGTCGACATTGGCGAAGGCAATGCGAAACTGCCGTGCACCGCTGGGATCGCCGTCCGGAGTGAACATGCTGCCGGGCAGCATCAGGATGCCAGCCTCTTTCACCAGACGTCTGGCCAGCTCGTCCGACGATGCCGCAAAGGGATGGGCGACATAGGCGAAATAGGCGCCACATCCGAGGAGTTGCCAGCCTTGCGCAGCAAGTGGCGCAAACCCCGTCTCAATCGCAGCGCGGCGGTTGAGCAGTTCCTGGCGTTCCCCGGCGAGCCAGTCATCGAGGTTTTGCAGCCCCCAGAGCGCGCCGGTCTGCCCCAATTGGGCCGGACATATAGTGACGGTATCGAGGAATTTCTCCATCTCCAGCAGCAGGTCCGGGCGGGCTGCAATCGCGCCGAGGCGGTGGCCGGTCAGCCGGTAGGCCTTGGAAAAGGAATAAAGATGGATCAGCGTATCTGGCCAGTTCGGATCCTGAAACAGCGAATGGGGCGGGCCACTGCGGCTGTCAAAGTCGCGGTAGGTTTCATCCACGATCAGCGCCAGACCGTGGGCACGGGCAAGATCATAGAAGCGCTGCACCAGACCGTCAGGATATTCCACACCGCAGGGGTTGTTGGGGGTTACCAGAACGATGGCGCGGGTGCGGTCGGTGATCCGTTTTGCGGCGGCATCGGGGCAGGGCAGCATGGCCTCTCCCACGGGCAGCGGGCAGGTCTCCACCCCCTGCATATCGAGCCACATTTTATGGTTGAAATACCACGGCGTTGGCAGGATGACCTGATCGCCCTCACCACAAAGCGCGGCGATGGTCGCGGCAAAGGCCTGATTGCAGCCAGAGGTGATGGCCACATCTGCCGCAGACAGATCAGCTGTGTAGTGACGGTTCATTTTTTCGGCGAGGGCTGCACGCAGCTCATCCCGGCCAAGCACCGCACCATAAAGATGGCTGCTGTCGTCGTTCAGGGCCGCCTCAGCAATGGCGCGGCGTAGCCCCTCGGGAGGTGGATCTGCTGGTGCAGCCTGGCTGAGGTTGAGCAGCGGCAGGTCATCGGGCAAAGCCAGCCCCTGAAGCCAGCGTCGGGATTCGACAATCGGCGAGATAAAGGTGTCGCGGGTGCGGGCGTTTGGAAATGAAGCCTGTGGCATGGGTGTCCTGTTCTGCGTCGGCGTCTGTGGGGGAAACGGTGGCGCCTGTTTGGGCCACTCCGCCGCAAGTTCAGAGGTTTTGCAAGGGGCTTTGGTTGGGGGTGGTCAAATGGATAGCCCACATCTGCGCGCAAAAGAAAAAGACGCCCCCGAAGGCGCGTCTTGTTAGGTGGTCATTTGTTGCTTGGATCAACAGAGATCAGTCGGTGCCGCGATAGGGCTCGACATATTGCAGCGCCATATCCCAGGGGAAGAAAATCCAGGTGTCCTGGCTGACTTCGGTGATGAAGGTATCAACCATCGGTCGGCCCTTGGGCTTGGCGTAGACGGTGGCAAAATGTGCCTTCGGGTACATTTGGCGCACCAGCTCCAGGGTTTTGCCGCTGTCGACCAGATCGTCGATGATCAGCACGCCTTCCCCGTCGCCCATCAGCTCTGCATCAGGGGCTTTCAGCACTTCGGCCTGTCCCTGATCCTGATGGTGGTAGGATTTCACGCCGATGGTGTCGACGATGCGGATGTCCAGCTCGCGGCTGACGATCATGGCCGGGGCCATGCCGCCACGGGTGATGGCCACCACGGCGCGCCAGGCGCCATTGTCGGGCCCTTGCCCATCCAGACGCCAGGCCAGTGCGCGGCTGTCGCGGTGCAGCTGGTCCCAGGAAATATGAAAGCCTTTTTCATGAGGCAGACGATCGGTCATGTTTTTGATGCTCCTGTTAGGATCTGGCGTCCGGATCGCACATCAGCCCTCAGAGGACGGCGATCTTGACCCCGAGGGCGGCGAGCAGGCCGCCAAAGACCCGGTCGATCACATGTTTCAGATTGATATACCCACGGCGCGTTTTCTCAAAGGAGAAGATACGGGCCACAAAGGTGTTCCAGGTGACTTCACCCAGAAAGATGCAGATAAGCAGCGCCGCGAGGGTGAATGGGCTGCTGCCATCGGGCACGGTGCCGACAAAGACAGCACCGAAAAAAGCTGCCGCTTTGGGGTTTGCGAACTGGGTGAAGATCCCCAGGCGAAACGCGGCAAAGGCCGTCTGCGGCAGTTGCGTATCGCTGACCTGCGACATTGGCTCATTGGCGTGACGCCACATGTTCCAGGCCATGTAGATCAGGAACAGGGCGCCGCCCACCTTCAGCAGGGTCAGCAGGAACGGGGCGTAGTCAAACAGCAGGTTCAGCCCGAACAGCGCGGCCGAGGCCCAGAGCACCGCGCCGGTGCCGATACCAATTGCCAGCGCCAGCCCGCTGCGCCAGCCATGGGCAAGGCCAACGCGCGCGGCCATAAGGACGGCAGGGCCGGGACTGATGGCCGCCATCAGGCAAAGCAGGACGGAAGCGGTAAAGGCAGCCAGTGTCATAATGCGGTCTCTGTCATTGGAAGAGGCGCGCGTGGGCCGCGCGCCTGCTGTGTCTTGCTTTGGGATGCTGCCGCAACTGGTGTGGCAGCTGGACCTGCGTTTGCTTGCGCGCGGCCTTACTTGCGTCCGGTGGCCGCGTCGATGTCGGGGGCGTCGACCGCCTTCATCCCGACGACGTGATAGCCAGCGTCAACATGCAGGTTCTCCCCGGTCACACCGGAGGACAGATCCGACAGCAGATAGAGCGCGGAATTGCCCACGTCATTGATGGTCACGTTGCGGCGCAGTGGCGAATTGAATTCGTTCCACTTCATGATGTAGCGGAAATCACCGATACCGGATGCTGCCAGCGTCTTGATCGGGCCAGCCGAGATCGCGTTGACGCGAATGCCGTCTTTGCCCAGATCTTCGGCCAGATACTTGACCGATGCTTCCAGCGCCGCCTTGGCCACGCCCATGACATTATAATGTGGCATGACCTGTTCCGCACCGTAGTATGTCAGCGTCACGGCGCTGCCACCTTCGGACATCATCTTCTCGGCACGCTGCATCACCGAAGTGAAGGAGTAGACCGAGATGTCCATGGTCATCTGGAAGTTGCTGCGGCTGGTGTCGACATAGCGACCGCGCAGTTCGTTCTTGTCGGAAAAGCCGATGGCGTGCACCAGAAAATCCAGCTTCCCCCATTTCTCTTCCAGCGCGGCGAACAGCGCATCGACGGAGCCTTCATCGGCCACATCGCAGGGCAGGACGATATCGCTGCCCAATTGCGCCGCCAGCGGGTCGACGCGTTTTTTCAGGGCCTCGCCCTGGTAGGAAAACGCAAGCTCAGCGCCCGCGTCGGCGCAGGCTTTGGCAATGCCCCACGCGATGGATTTGTCATTGGCAAGGCCCATGATGAGGCCACGTTTGCTTAGCCATCAGTTGACTAGACATGCAGGTTCTCCGCCTGTGATCTTCGAATTAGACGACGTTTAGTCTGTCATGCGGGGCGCTTCAAGGGCGCTGTCTCTTGTCGTGGGCCGGTTGTCGACCTAGGTTCCTTTCAGCCACGCGCATTCCTGCGCCAGCCAACCCAAACAAAATAGACTATGAGGTGCGCCATGTCCGATCGCAGCGGTATCTTTGCGGGAGAGGATCCCTTTGCCATCGCCCGCAGCTGGCTGAGTGAAGCCGAGGAGAGCGAGATCAACGATCCCAATGCGATCGCGTTGTCCACGGTTGATGCAGATGGTCTGCCGAATTGCCGGATGGTCCTGCTGAAGGAGATCGAGGACGCGGCCTTTGTCTTTTATACCAACTACGAGAGCGCCAAGGCGCAGGAATTGGACGGGGCTTAGCAAGGCTGCGTTTGTCATGCATTGGAAATCGCTGCGCCGTCAGGTGCGCGCCCGTGGGATCATCACCCGCGAGAACGGCCCGCAGGCGGATGAATACTACAAATCCCGATCTCTCAAGAGCCGCTTGGGGGCCTGGGCCTCGGCGCAGTCGCGGCCACTGTCCAGCCGTGGCGCCCTGATGGCAGAGGTGGCGAAAGTGACTGCAACCAAAGGATCAAACCCGGATCGCCCGCCATTCTGGGGCGGCTACCGGCTGACGCCGCTGGAGATCGAATTCTGGGCCGATGGGGCATTCCGTCTTCATGATCGGTTTGTCTGGCGACGCGAAACCCCCGAAGCGCTTTGGACCGTGGATCGGCTGTGCCCTTAGGTTATCCGCGGAAAATAGCAGATTTGTGATATTGGTGGGTGTTTTTAGCTTGAACTTCGTTCCGAGAATAGAGCATCACCTACGGGTTAAATACTGAAGAATACGGTGGACTACGGCAGTGGCAGAAGACTTGAGCAGTTTGCAGCAAATACGCGGGCTGGTGAAATGGTTCGATCCGACCAAAGGGTTCGGATTTGTCGTCTCTGACGAGGGCGGACCGGATATCCTGCTGCATGTGAACGTGCTGCGCAACTTCGGCCAGAGTTCCATCGCGGATGGGGCCGAGGTCGAGTTGGTGACGCATCACACAGAACGCGGGGTTCAGGCGGTGGAAGTCCTGTCGATCACGCCTCCGACGCGCGACGACAGCCCTGTGCTGAGCGATTTCGCCGAAATGGATTCGGATGTTCTTTATTCTGAGCCATTGGTGCCCGCGCGGGTGAAGTGGTTTGACAAGGGCAAGGGCTTTGGCTTTGCCAATGTGTTCGGGCGCGATGAAGATGTGTTCCTGCATGTCGAGGTTCTGCGCCAGTCCGGCCTGTCGGAGCTGCAACCGGGGGAGGCCCTGGGAATGCGGGTCATCGACGGCAAGCGGGGCCGCATGGCGGTTGAGGTGCTCGCCTGGGAAGCCGCCCTGCTGGAAAAGCAGGACTGAGAAGATGCAGCCCCTCTGGATCCGAATGTCACGCCCGGTCATGCGCCGATTGACAGCAGGAGCCAGAGCAGTTTGTATCCTGTCTGTTGCCGCCGTTGTGGCAGCAGATCACGCGGCGGCCCAAAGCGGGCCGGACGCCTGCCAGCCTGATCAGGTCGCCCTGCGTGGGCCCTGGGGGCAGACACAGTTTACCGTGGAAATCGCTGATTCTATTGAGGAACGTGCCGAGGGGCTGATGCATCGGCCGCATATGGCGCGTGGCGCTGGTATGCTGTTTGTCTACGAGGCGCCGCAGCGGGCCAGTTTCTGGATGAAGAACACGCTGATCCCGCTGGATATGCTGTTTGTCGATGTGACCGGAACGGTCCGGCATATCCACCACCGGGCGATACCCGGTGATTTGACGCCGATTCCCGGTGGCGACAACGTCTTTGCGGTGCTGGAAATCAACGGTGGTTTGGCCGCACGCTACGGGATTTCTGTCGGCACCGAGCTGCGCCATGAAGTTTTTTCAAAGACAGGCGCAATTTGGCCCTGTTAGGGCTTTTCAAATCAGATTGGCAACGCTAGGAAGGCGCACGGTCCGGGGCGTGGCGCAGTCTGGTAGCGCACCTGTTTTGGGTACAGGGGGTCGTGAGTTCGAATCTCGCCGCCCCGACCATGTCATCCTTCGGGATGCAACGTAGACGCCGACTTGCCTGTTTCAGGCGGTCGGCGTTTCGCGTTCTGAAACCTCCAGCTGTTTGGCACCGAACACTCCGGAAGGTGATCGCAACTGCGTCGGAGGTCCGCTGCGCCGACCCTGCGCGGGTTCGATGAGTGTAGAACGGTTTGATCCCGCGAGGCCTGTGCTGGGTGGAGATTCGAAGTGGTTTCCAAATTGTCACTAAATTTGCCTTAAAGGCCGCTTCGTTAAGGGGTGATTAACCATCTGTTGCGCTTTGGCGTCGAATTGGTTTTGCGCTTCGTGTGTGCATGGAAAAAAAACATCGTTGCACACGCTCTGCTTTTTCTGCGGGTATTTCATTTTCTCAACCCTCGGTCAGGTTGTGTCCTGCTGATACGGCCCGATGTTATCTTCGGGATCCTTCTCGCAACATGCGCGGCAACCCCCTCTCTTCAAGGGGATTTCTCGCCTGGTGACTCTGCCTGTGCGAGGAGCGGCAGAGGGGTTGTGATCAACTTTGAATCGCAGCTTCGTGATAGCCCTCAGACCATCAAGCTATCGTCAATCGAAAAGTTGGTTACGAAACCCTAAAAATGGCGTTGACCAGCTATGCCTGAATACGTCAAATTGTGTATGTCGGATGATGCAGCACAAAATATGGTGAATTCCACCCCGCGCTGCACCAAACTGAGCAAAGCATCAAGCGCTAGCTGAAATGGGGTTTCGGCCCTGACTCGCATCTTCTATGAGGTGCGCAACGGGATGTTTTGTCGCGAACGACAACGAGGAATGCGCCGGAAAAGGCGTGATTTGTGACAGTGGGACTGCAGAAAAGAGGCAGATGGCATGAAGATTGAACGGAAATTCACTAAATCTGGGCAGGACGCATATGCCGATCTGGAGTTCGTTCCTGCAACGTCGGAGATCCGCAATCCGGACGGCACCATTGTGTTCCGCCTTGAGGGCGTTGAGGTTCCGGCAGGCTGGAGCCAGGTTGCCAGCGACGTCATCGCGCAGAAATATTTCCGTAAGGCGGGCGTGCCCAGCAAACTGAAAAAGCTCCGTGAAAAAGGCGTTCCTGAATTCCTCTGGCGCTCTGTTCCGGCGGGGGACGATGTGGAATTTGGCGGTGAGACCTCTTCTAAGCAGGTGTTTGACCGCCTCGCCGGTGCCTGGTGCTACTGGGGCTGGAAAGGGGGCTATTTCTCCACTGAGGAGGATGCGCGCGCCTATTTCGACGAGATGCGCTTCATGCTGGCGACCCAGCGCGCCGCGCCCAACAGCCCGCAGTGGTTCAACACGGGCCTGCACTGGGCCTATGGCATCGACGGTCCGGCCCAGGGGCACCACTATGTCGACTATAAAACCGGCAAGCTGACCAAATCCGACAGCGCCTATGAACATCCCCAGCCTCATGCCTGCTTTATTCAGTCAGTTTCTGACGATCTGGTGCAGGACGGCGGCATCATGGATCTTTGGGTGCGCGAAGCGCGCCTGTTCAAATATGGCTCCGGCACCGGCACCAACTTCAGCCATCTGCGCGGTGAGGGCGAGCCGCTGTCCGGGGGCGGCAAATCCTCTGGCCTGATGGGCTTCCTCAAAATCGGTGACCGTGCGGCTGGCGCCATCAAATCCGGCGGCACCACGCGGCGCGCGGCCAAGATGGTGATCGTCGATGCGGATCACCCCGATATTGAACAGTTCATCGACTGGAAAGTGATCGAAGAGCAGAAAGTGGCATCCATCGTCGCGGGCTCCAAGATGCATGAGAAGATGCTGAACGGCCTGTTCGAGGCCATTCGCAGCTGGGATGGGGCCGAAGCCGACGCCTATGATCCGGCTGTGAACGACGGTCTCAAGCGGGCCATTCGCGAGGCGAAAAAGGTTGCGATCCCAGAGACATATGTCAAACGCGTGCTGGATTATGCCAAGCAGGGCCACACCTCGATCGAATTTCCGACCTATGACACCGACTGGGACAGTGACGCCTATAGCTCGGTCTCAGGGCAGAACTCCAACAACTCCATCCGGGTCACCAATGCCTTCCTGCATGCGGTGAAGAAAGACGCCGACTGGCAGTTGATCAACCGCGTCGATGGCAAGGTGGCCAAAACGGTGAAGGCCCGCGATCTGTGGGAAAAGGTGGGGCATGCGGCCTGGGCCTGCGCTGATCCGGGAATCCAGTTCCACGATACGGTCAACGAATGGCACACGTGCCCGTCTGATGGCGAAATTCGCGGTTCAAACCCGTGTTCGGAATATATGTTCCTGGACGACACCGCCTGTAACCTCGCGTCGCTGAACCTGCTGACCTTCCTCAAGGATGGGGAGTTCCAGGCCGAAGATTATATGCACGCTTGTCGCCTGTGGACCGTGACGCTGGAAATCTCCGTCATGATGGCGCAATTCCCGTCGAAGGAAATCGCGCAGCGTTCTTATGATTTCCGCACGCTCGGCCTCGGCTATGCCAATATCGGCGGCCTGCTGATGAACATGGGCTTTGGCTATGACAGTGCGGAGGGGCGCGCGCTTTGTGGTGCGCTGACGGCGATCATGACTGGTGTGTCTTATGCGACCTCGGCAGAAATGGCGTCGGAACTGGGGCCATTTGCCCGCTATGAGCAGAACGCCAGCGATATGCTGCGGGTGATCCGCAACCACCGGGCGGCTGCGCATGGGTCGGTTGACGGCTATGAAGGCCTGGCCGTGAAGCCGGTACCGCTGGACAGTGCAAACTGCCCCGATCCGCGTCTGGCAGAACTGGCAATGAGCAGCTGGGATGAGGCGCTGGAGCTGGGCGAGCGTCACGGGTTCCGCAATGCGCAGGCGACCGTTGTCGCACCCACCGGCACCATTGGTCTGGTGATGGATTGCGACACTACCGGGATTGAGCCGGATTTTGCCCTGGTGAAGTTCAAGAAGCTGGCTTAGCGGCGGCTACTTCAAGATCATCAACCGGTCGGTGCCTGCGGCGCTGGAGGGGCTGGGCTATTCCCCGGCGCAGATTGAAGAGATCGTCTCCTATGCGGTGGGTCACGGCACCATCGGCAACGCGCCGGGCATCAACCATACCTCACTGGCTAAGCCATGGGTTTGGCCCGGCGGAGCTGGCGAAGGTCGATGCCGCACTGGAAAGTGCCTTTGACATCCGGTTTGTCTTCAACCAGTGGACGCTGGGTGAGGATTTCTGCACCGGCGTTCTGGGCATCCCGGCAACCAAGCTGAATGACCCGACCTTTGATCTTTTGCGTCACCTTGGCTTTGGCAAAGCCGATATCGAGGCCGCAAATGACCATGTCTGCGGGTCGATGACGCTGGAAGGTGCACCGCATCTGAAGGAAGAGCATTATCACATCTTTGATTGTGCCAATCCCTGCGGCAAGAAAGGTAAGCGGTACCTTGGGGTTGAGAGCCATATCCTGATGATGGCGGCGGCGCAGAGCTTTATCTCCGGCGCGATCTCCAAGACCATCAATATGCCCAATGACGCGACTATTGAGGATTGTCAGAAAGCCTATGAACTCAGCTGGTCGCTGGGGGTGAAGGCCAATGCGCTCTACCGTGACGGTTCCAAGTTGAGCCAGCCGCTGGCGGCGGCGCTGGTTGAGGATGATGACGAGGCGGCAGAGGTTCTGGAAAGCGGCTCGCAGCAGGAAAAGGCCATCACCCTAGCCGAGAAAATTGTCGAGAAAGTGGTCATCAAAGAGGTGGTGAAATCCCATCGCACCAAGATGCCACAACGCCGCAAGGGCTATACCCAGAAGGCGGTCGTCGGGGGGCATAAGGTCTATCTGCGCACCGGCGAGTATGAAGATGGCAACCTGGGCGAGATCTTCATCGACATGCACAAGGAAGGGGCTGGCTTCCGGGCGATGATGAACAACTTCGCCATCGCGGTCTCGGTTGGTCTGCAATACGGCGTGCCGCTGGAGGAGTTCGTGGATGCCTTCACCTTCACCAAATTTGAGCCTGCGGGCATGGTGCAGGGCAACGACTCGATCAAAAACGCGACCTCGATCCTCGACTACGTGTTCCGCGAATTGGCGGTGAGCTATCTGGACCGCACCGATCTGGCGCATGTCAAACCGGAAGGCGCCAGCTTCGACGATCTGGGCCGGGGTGAGGAAGAGGGTGTCTCCAACGTTTCCGAACTGAGTGAGACCGCCGCGACCCGGTCGCTGGAAGTGCTGAAGCAGATCTCCTCCACCGGCTATCTGCGCAAGCGCTTGCCGCAGGAGCTGGTTGTTCTTCAGGGCGGCCAGACAGAGATGCTGGCGGAAGGCACTGATCCTGTCTCTGCCTTGCAATCGCTGGTGCCTGAGACGTCAACCGCGGCAGCGCCGGCGAGTCTCCGGCGGCATGGATGCCCGTACCAAGGCAAAGATGCAGGGCTATGAAGGCGAGGCCTGCGGCGATTGCGGCAATTACACGCTGGTGCGCAATGGCACCTGCATGAAATGCAACACCTGCGGCGGCACCTCTGGCTGTAGCTGAAACGGGCAGGCAACGGAATGATGATCGTCGCGGCACAAGGGGTGTCGCGGCGGTTCGGAACCCGGGATGGGTGCGCTCATCCCGACACGGATCAGGACACAGGCAACGACCTCGGGCGGTAACAAGAACCACCTGATCCGTGCACCTGGAGGGGGAGGCCACTGTGCCTCCCTTTTTCTTGTTTGGTGATGGATCAGCTGCGTCTCAGAACGTGTGAGAATATAACAATAAAAACTGCAAGTGCGGCCAGAATAAGAAAGGCCGCGGGCAGCGATATCAGCTCAGCGGTGACGCCAATCATCGGTGGGCCGATCAAGATTCCGCCGTAGCCAAAGGTTGCAACGCTGGCAATGGCCGCGCCAGCGGGCAGGTCCGGATCGCTGGCCGCGCGGCTGAAGGCCAGCGGCATGACCAGCGCATAGCCGATCCCCATCAGGGCAAAGCCGACCATTGCCGCACCATAGCTACCCCAGCTCACCGCAATCAGCGCGCCAATGCTGGCACTTGCTCCGGCAAGACGGCCTGCTGCGACGGGGCTAATGCGCGCGACGACAAGGTCGCCAACCAGCCGCATCGCCACCATCGCAACGGAGAAAACGGCAAAGCCAAGTGCCGCATCAGCCTCGGTTGCGCCAGTGGTCAGAACCAGAAAAATCGCGCTCCAGTCGGCCATGGCGCCTTCGCCAACTGCGCCGCAGAAGGCAACGAAGCCAACCGCCAGCAAGGGGCCGCGCGGCAGCAGGGACGGTTTGGCAGCACCCCCCATTGGGGCGGGGATCGCCACCCAGGGGATCTGCGCCATATATAGCGTGAGCAGAGCTGAAACACTACCGGCCACGAGGAAGTGCAGTGTGATATCGGCGTTGATCGACGCCGCACCATATCCGGAGAGCGCTCCGAGACCGGCGCCAAGGCTGAACATCGCATGAAAAGAGGACATCATTGGCCGCGCCGCGCGGGCCTCGACTTCGCTGGCCCAAGCGTTCATGGCGACATCCATGCTGCCATGGGCCGCGCCAAAGACAAACAAAGCCGCCGCCAGAAGCGGCAGGGTCGGGGCCAGCGCCAGCAACACCAGCCCCAGAACATAGGCCAGCGCCACCCGACGGGTGACACGGGCCGCGCCGATCCGGTCGGCCGCACGTCCGGCCAGCGGAAATGACAGGATCGCCCCGGCTGCCATCAGCAGCAACAGCAGACCCAGCCCGCCGGGCGTTAGCCCGTGGATCTCCGAGACCGCGGGGATGCGCGAGGCCCAGATCCCAAAAAGCGCGCCGTTCAGCACAAACATTGCCGAGACTGCACGCCACGGGCTGCGCAGCCGAAAGGCTTGGCCGGAATGATCGGAACGGGTTTCAGACACGCGGGATCCTTGGGACGTAGATCGTTATCGGAGTTTTCACGGCAGGTTGATCTGAAATCAGAGCAGACGCAAGCGGCAGTGCAGAGCTTGGTCATTGCGGGAAAATTAGCTCAAAACTCAAGGGATATTTCACGCAGGCTTTGTGGTGGGGCAACAGTTTCTTGGGATCAAATTGCTACCTTTGGGTGAGTTTTGCCGCAGACATTCTGGTCATGGCGATATCCGGAGGGGCTTATATGGCCGAATTTGACACCGCCTGGACGGTCATTATGGCGCTATTGGTGCTGATCCTGCAATGTGGGTTCCTGTGTCTGGAGTCCGGCACCGTGCGGGAGAAGAACGCCGCCAATGTTGCGTTGAAAAACCTCGCCGATATTTGCCTCGTTGGGACCGTGTTCTGGATCGCCGGATTTGGTCTGATGTTTGGCAGTAGCCTGAGTGGGTTGGTGGGTGTGGATGGATTTTTTCCGAGCCTGTCCAATGTGCTAACGGGAACTGCGGGGCATGTGCCGGATCACGTGCATGTCGCCGATACTGACCATGTCGGCGGGCTGGAGGCGCATGTCTCCGCAATGTTCCTGTTTCAAACGGCTTTTGCGGCGACGGCGGCGACCATCGTCTCCGGGGCTGTGGCTGAACGGGAGCGGTTTCTGGGATATATCGCCACCTCCCTGACGCTGGCCGGATTGGTCTACCCGCTGGCCGGGCACTGGATCTGGAACCCCGATGGGTGGTTGCGTCAGATCGGCTTCATCGATTTTGCCGGAGCGACGGTGGTGCATAGCGTCGGCGGATGGACCGCTTTGATTGCAGTGCTGTTTCTGGGTCCCCGGCTGGGCCGTTATGGGCATAAGAACCGGTTCTTTGAGGAAAATTCGATCTCGCTGATGGCGCTGGGGGGCATGCTGCTGTGGATTGGCTGGGGCGCGTTTAATGGTGGCACTGCGATGGTGTCCAACGCGGATGTGGCGCCGATTGTGGCGCGGACCATGCTGTCCGCAGCCGGGGCTGGGGTGACCTCTATCGCGGTAGGGCTGTTGTTGAACGGCCACATCCGCGCAGAGCTGTTGATCAACGGTATTTTGGGGGGGCTTGTGGCCGGGACCGCCGCGATCCATCTGGTGACCGGGCCAGCGGCATTCGTGATCGGCGTTGCAGGGGCGCTGACGGTGATGTTCGTTCGTGACGTGTTGGACGCGCTTAAAATCGACGATGTCGTTGGTGCTGTTCCGGTTCACCTGGCAGCGGGAATTGTCGGGACGCTGGCAGTGGCGGTTGCGGTCCCCTATGAGGCGCTTCCGGCGGGCAGTCGTCTTGGTCAGCTCGGCATTCAACTCCTTGGTGTTGGTGCGGTCGGGGCATGGGTATTGGCCACAATGGCGCCGCTTCTCTGGATGTTGAACCACCGCGGTTTGTTGCGCGCCAAGCCGCGGGATGAGGTGCGCGGGCTGAACCTTGCGGAAAACAACCAGCGCAACGCGCTTTTGGAACTGCTGGAGGATATGAAACGGCATCAAAGATCAGGCCGGTTCAGCCAGCGCGTGCGGGTAGAGCCATCGACCCGGCTTGGTGCTCTGGCGTATCGCTATAACCGCGTGCTGGATCGTGTGGAGACCGAAATCGCCGAGCGGATTGACGCCCTGCGGCGCGAACGCGATATGCGGGCCATTGCCGAAGACGCGTTTGATGCCATGTGTGAGGCCCAGAAGGAAAGCGCCTGGGCAGCGCGTCATGACAAACTGACCGGGATCGGCAACCGGAAATACCTTGAAGATTTCCTCGCCGCGCCGGTTCGGGTGCCGGGGGAGGTGACGCTGGTGATGGCGCTGGACCTGGATCGGTTCAAGGAGATCAATGACACCTACGGCCACGCGGCAGGGGATGCCGTGCTTCAGGTTGTGGCCCGTCGGTTGTCGGGACAAATGCGGGATGGTCGGGATTTTGCCTTTCGCATCGGGGGAGATGAATTCACAGCCTTTGTACAGGTCTCGGACAGGGGTGCTGGGGCGGAGGAGATGTGCCAGGATCTGGCGTTTAGCCTATTGGAGCCGTTTTATTATCAGGAGGTGCATCTGCGGTTCGGCGTGTCGGTCGGATTTGCCGTTATGGAACCGGGGGAGCCGTTGAAATCGACGCTGCGGCGTGCCGATCTTGCGTTATATGAGGCAAAGTCCTCAGGATCAGACCGTGTGGTGGCCTATAACGATGCGATCGGTCAGGCCCATAGCGACAAGATGAACTTGATCCGCGATTTCCGAGAGGCTTTGGAGCGCAATGAAATCACCGCGCTGTTCCAGCCGCAGATTGACGCAAAAACCGGTCGCCTTATCGGCTGCGAGGTTCTGGCGCGCTGGCAACACCCCCATCGTGGTCTGTTGACGCCGGACGTGTTCCTGCCCATCGCCGAGGAGATGAATTGCAGCGCAGATCTCGATATGGCGATCCTCGATCTGGCCCTGCAGGGGTATTGGGAACTGCACCGTCAGGGTATTGATTTGCCAGGTATTTCGGTCAATGTTTCTGCGGCCCGTCTGGCTGATCCGCAATTGATCGCGGAATTGCAAAGCCGCGATGACATTCCAGGCGGTGCGCTGACCTTTGAACTGCTGGAGACTGTGTTTCTGGATCTCGATCAGCGATGATTACGCGCAGAAGATCGCCATGCTCAAGGATCTGGGCATCAGCATAGAGATTGATGATTTTGGGACCGGTCATGCCAGCATTGCCGGTGTGCTCGCCTTGCAGCCTGACCGGCTCAAGATCGACAGGGTTTTTGCCAGTGAAATTGATCGCAAACCGGCGCGTCAGGACCTGATGCGCGGGCTGATAGACATGGCGGCCAGTGTTGGTGCAGAGACCGTCGTTGAGGGCGTTGAGACATGGGAGGAGGCCAGTGTGCTCACTGCCCTGGGCGCAGATGTGTTGCAGGGCTATGTGATTGGCCGCCCGATGGCGTTCGAGGATTTGCTGCACTGGCATAGCGCCCGCGAGGGGCAGGCGGATGCGGTTGCCGCGCCCGATGGGGCGCCTGACAAGACGTCGGACCGGGATAAGGAACGTTCCCTGCGCAGCACAGGATAAGCGGGCCCTGGTGCCTTATGTTGGTGGTGCGGTTTGAGGTCGCCGGTTGGTGTTGCCGGTCTGTGTTGCCGGTCGCTGTAGACAGCCGCGCCCTAATATGGGCCCCGGCCGGGTGATCGCCCCACAAGGATCAACGCATGAACCGACGGGTTTCTGCCGCCTCCGGGGCAGGACAGTGGTTGGTGATGGCGATGACTAACCTATGTCGAATCGCGTCGTCCGTCTCTTGATCGGTGGCCTTGCGGCGGCGGGTGACACCGCAAGGGTCGCGATGCGCCATCGGGTGTCAGAGGAGTAAGACTATGACATTGTTATATATTATATTGTCCTACAATAACATTGATAATGTCGGACAATACTGACATGCTTTTCTGAGACGGGTTCGGCACAACGCCGATCCAAAGAGAGGCAGAGCATGGCAGCGCGTGATCCGAAACAATTCAGCCACAGCATGGCGCCACTTCCGGCGCGCAGCAGCAGCCGCGATGTTCTGGAAGCTTTAACGCATATGATTGAGGTGGAGGGACTTGGCATCGGTGATCGGCTGCCACCGGAGGTCGACATTGCCCGCCAGCTTGGGATTGGTCGCGCCAAAGTACGTGAGGCGCTGACCGCCTGGCAGAACATGGGCATTGTGACCCGCAACAAAAAAGCCGGTACACGGCTCGCCACTGAGGTTGTCTCCAACGCCCTTCACCTGCCCGTGACGCTCAAGCTGGAGGCAGAGAGCCTGCTGCGGACCCACGCCGTGCGTCGCCCGCTTGAGATCGAAACCGTACGCCTGGCGACGCGCAATATCACGCCGCAAAGCGGTCGGATCATCATGGGGCGCGTGGGTGAGTTGATTGCGATCCATGGCGCCGGGCAGGACTGGCGCGCGGCGGACTATCGCTTTCACGAAGCCTTGCAGGAAGCCTGCGGCAACCCGCTGTTTGGTCAGCTGATCCAGCAGATCCAGCATGGCTTCAACGAGGTATATGAAGCGCCGTTTGGCAAACCGCATCTGGGCGAGGCGTCGATCCCGCTGCACCTGCCGCTCGCCGAGGCGGTGGTCGCCGGTGACGAGAGCGCTGCGGCTCAGGTCATGGAACGCATTCTGGATATGGTCGAGGCGGAGATCCGCGAGTCGATGCAGTCCATGGTGGAGGGGCGCAATGACTGAGGGGGCGGATCTGGCGACATTGATGGCGGCGGTCATGGACGACGGAAGCGGTGCGATCACGCCGCCGATTGTTCAGACATCGCTGTTCAGCTTTGACAGCTATGAGGCATTTGAGGACCGGATGGCGGGACGCAGTGACGCTGCGATCTACACGCGCGTGCAGAACCCGACGGTCGCCGCGTTTGAGGCGCTGATGGCCAAGGCGGAACAGGGGGAGGCGGCGGTTGGCTTTGCCTCTGGTATGGCGGCGATTTCGTCGACGCTGCTGGCCTTTGTCAAACCGGGGGACCGGATCGCCTGCGTCGAGCATGTCTACCCCGACAGTTATCGGTTCATGGAACGGATGCTGCGACCATTTGGGGTGGAGATCGACTATTACGCGCCGCATCAGCTGGAAGAAGAGCCGGAGCTGTTGAACGGGGTGCGCCTCGCTTATCTCGAAAGCCCCAGCTCGGTCGTGTTTCAGCCGCTGAACCTCAAGAAGGTGACAGCCCATGCCAAACGGCACGGCGCATTGACGATGATCGACAACTCCTGGGCCAGCCCGGTGTTTCAGAAACCGCTGACGCAGGGTGTTGATATTGTTCTGCATTCCGCGTCCAAATACATCTCGGGCCATTCCGATACAGTGGCTGAGCGTGGTGGTTGCGGAGCAGCAGCATATTGACCGGATCCGTGATCTGACACTGCCGCTCCTGGGCGCCAAACTGGCCCCGTTTGAGGCGTTTCTGCTCACACGGGGCCTGCGAACCCTCGCTGCCCGGATGCGTCAGCATCAGGCCACAGCGACGTTGTTTGTTGACCGGCTGGCCGCGCTGCCACAGGTGCGCCGGGTGCATTCTCCGGGGCCGAACGCGGTGCCGGGGCTGACCGGACGTTCGGGGCTGATGGCGGTCGAATTTGACGACAGCGTGGATATTCCTGCGTTTTCCAATGCGCTTCGCCATTTTCGGCTGGGCGTCAGCTGGGGCGGATTTGAGAGCCTGATCCTGCCAGCCCGTGTCGGGCTTGCACAGATTGGCGAAGAAAATTCGATGCAGCGTTTTGGCGTTTCGCCGAACCTCGTTCGGCTGAACCTCGGGCTGGAGGAGGCCGAGGACCTGTGGGCGGACGTCACATCTGCCCTCGCGACCAGCACGGTCTGACAGGGCCGTGTGCACCGTCACACGACAAGGGGAAGGACAAGATGAAAAAATTTCTGACAGGGATCACCACGGCAGCGATGCTCATGGGAAGCGCCGCTTATGCGGAGACAACGCTGAAGCTGGTCGAAGTGATCACCAGCCCGGAACGCACCAAGGTTTTGCAGAGCATCGTTGACGGCTATGAGGCCGCGAACCCGGATGTGACGGTTGAGATCATCAGCCTGCCGTGGGGACAGGCGTTTGAGAAGCTGGCCACAATGGTCGCCGGTGGTGATATCCCGGATGTTGTTGAAATGCCGGACACCTGGCAGGCCCTTTATGCAGGCTCCGGCCAGCTGGCCAGTCTGAGTGATCACGTCGCCGACTGGGAGCATGGTGCCACCCTAACAGAGAAGACCGTCGCCATGGGCAGTCAGGCCGGGGATCTCTATATGATCCCTTACGGGTTCTATCTTCGGGCGATGTTCTACAACAAGAATCTGCTTGCCGAAGCCGGGGTTGCGCCGCCGGAAACCATGGCAGACTTCATGGCCGCATCGGCTGCTGTGTCCGAACTGGAGGGAAAATCAGGCTACTGCCTGCGCGGCGGTCCCGGTGGAACCAACGGCTGGGTGATGATGGCGGCCGCCATGAACGGCACCAATGATTTCTTCACCGAGGATGGCAAAAGCCGGATGAATGAACCCGGCTCGGTTGAGGGGATCCAGTTCATGCTTGATCTCTACCAGAACGGTTACGCGCCGAAAGATGCGGTCAGTTGGGGGTTCAATGAGATCGTGGCTTAGCTTTTATTCCGGCACCTGTGCGTTTCTTGATCAGGACCCGGACGCGCTGATCGCGATTTCGGAGCGGATGCCTGCGGAGGATTTTGCGGTGATCCCGATGCCTGTCGGCCCTTCAGGGAAGGCGTTCCCGACCATCGGTTTTGCGGGCTGGTCGATCTTCAAGGCAACAGCACATGAGGACAAAGCCTTTGATCTGGTCGCGGCCCTGTCCGCGCCGGAGGCCAACGGCACGTGGGCGAAACGCGTTGGTGTGATCCCGGTTCACAAAGGCGCGGATCAGGATCCTTATTTCCAGACCGAACAATTCGAAGGCTGGTTCAAGGAGCTGAATGGCGATCAGTATGAGCCCACAACCATGCCGACCTATCTTGAGAAATGGGGCTATTTTGCCAGCACGGTGGTTCTGGAAACCAGCCAGGAAGCACTGCTGGGGCAGCGCAGCGCTCAGGATCTGGCGGATGAATGGGCAGAATTCCTGACCGACGAACACGCCAAATGGCAGGCAAAGCAGTGATTGCGCGCGCCAAAACAACCGTCGTGTCCGGGGGAACCGGGGCACGACGCTCGCTCTACTGGCAGTATATGGTGGAGCCGTTTCTATATCTGTCGCCGATGATCCTATTGATCGGCAGCGTCATGTTGATGCCGCTAATTGTCGGAATTTCCTATTCCTTTCAGTCGATTGAGCTGCTCAATCCCTTTGCTACCGGTTGGGTTGGCTTTGAGAACTATGAAAAACTGTGGAGTGATCGAAAGTTCTGGATCGCGCTGGAGAACACCGTCTTCTGGACCTTTTGGTCGATCTTCTTTCAGTTCTTCCTTGGGCTTGGTCTGGCGATGCTGCTGAATACGCAGTTCTTCGGTAAAAAACTGTTCCAAGCGCTGGTATTCCTGCCTTGGGCGGTGCCCACATTTCTGTCGGCTTTGACTTGGGCTTGGCTGTTTAACCCGGTGATCGGACCGATCCCGCATTGGTTGGCCGCCCTTGGCGTGCTGTCTGAGCCCTATAATATTCTGGGTGATCCTGATCTGGCGATCTGGGGACCGATCACCGCCAATATCTGGTTCGGGGTGCCGTTTTTTGCGATCACGCTGCTGGCGGCGCTGCAATCTATTCCCGGCGAGCTGTACGAAGCGGCAGAGATCGATGGCGCGACGCCTTGGCAGAGCTTCACCAAGATCACGCTGCCGTTTCTGGCGCCGATGATTGCCATCACGGTGATGCTGCGCACCATCTGGATTGCGAATTTCGCGGATCTGATCTTCGTGATGACAGGCGGTGGTCCGGCAAATTCGACGCAGATCCTGTCCACCTATATTTTCACCACGGCGTTCCGCAAATTGGACTTTGGCTATGCCTCGACCATTGCGGTGGCGCTGCTGATCATTCTGCTGGCCTATGCTGTCATCCTGCTTTGGATGCGCAAGCGGCTGGTCAAGATCTGAGGTTCTCCCATGGGTTCTGTTGCACGCTCAAACAGCCGCCATCCGGCACTGGCGTTCGGGAAATATGCGGCCATCGCCTTCTATCTCGGCTTTGCGCTGTTTCCGCTGTACTGGCTGATGAAAATCGCAATCACACCGGATGCGCTGATCTTCTCCGAGGGCACGCGGATGCTGCCCTCGGCAGTGACGTTCGAGAATTTTGCCACGGTTCTGTTCGAGACTGAGTTCCTTGCCTATTTCCGCAATTCACTGACAGTATCGCTGGGGACTGCGTTCTTTACCACGCTGATTGCTGCCGGAGCGGGTTATGCCTTTTCGCGGTTTGTCTTTGCGGGCAAGCGGATCATCATCGCAGTGATGCTGATCACCCAGATGTTTCCGCTGTTGATGATCATTGCACCGATCTACAAAATCGTGGCTGACCTCGGACTGCTGAACTCACTCACCTCGCTGATCGTGGTCTACACCGCGTTCAATATCCCCTTTGCGACCTTCCTCATGCAATCCTTCTTTGACGGGATCCCGAAGGATCTGGAAGAGGCTGCGATGATGGATGGGTGCTCGCGGTTTCAGGCGTTGCGCACGGTGGTGTTTCCACTGACCCTACCGGGGCTGGGGGCAACACTTGGATTTGTCTTCACCGCCGCGTGGTCGGAGCTGCTGTTTGCGCTGATGCTGATCTCGAAGAATGACGCGATGACCTTCCCGGTCGGGCTGTTGACCTTCGTGTCGAAATTCTCGGTCGACTGGGGGCAGATGATGGCGGCCGGAGTGCTGGCGCTGGTGCCAAGCTGCCTGTTTTTCATTTTCATACAACGCTACCTCGTGCAGGGCCTCACGTCCGGCGCGGTCAAGGGATAGGGGGCCGGATCATGGCACGGATCGAACTCAGAGATGTGGCGAAACGTTATGGTGCGGTTGAGGTGCTGCGCGATATCAATCTTGATATTCAGGACGGTGAGTTCATCGTTCTTGTGGGGCCATCGGGCTGCGGGAAATCTACGCTGCTGCGGATGATTGCGGGGCTGGAGCCGATCACATCGGGTGATTTTGAGATTGACAGCCAACGGATGAATGATGTCCGTCCGCGTGACCGCGATATTGCGATGGTGTTTCAGTCCTATGCGCTCTACCCGCATATGGATGTGGCACGGAATATGGGGTTCTCCATGGAGATCCGCAAAAATCCCGCCGAGGCGCGCCGCTCCCGCGTTGCCAAGGCAGCGGAGACACTGGGGCTGTCATCCTTGGTTGATCGCCTGCCCAAGGCCCTCTCGGGCGGTCAGCGACAGCGTGTTGCGATGGGGCGCGCGATCATCCGGGATCCCCGCGCGTTTCTTTTTGATGAGCCGCTGTCCAATCTGGACGCTGCACTGCGTGTTGAGATGCGGCTGGAGATTGCCCGGCTGCACAAACAACTGGGCGCCACGATGATCTATGTGACCCATGACCAGGTGGAGGCGCTGACCCTTGCCGATCGTATCGTGGTGTTGAACGGCGGCGATATACAGCAGGTCGGCTCGCCGCTTGAGCTTTACGAACGCCCGGCCAACAAATTTGTCGCGCAGTTCATCGGCTCCCCCACAATGAACATTCTGCCGGTGTCCGGTGCGGCCTCTGGCGTGATGGCGAGCAATGGGATGATGCTGACGCTGGATCATCTGCAGGACACCGCTGCAGCGGTTGAACTGGGCATCCGGCCAGAACATCTGGATGTGGTGGAGCCGGGTGAGGGGCATCTGACCGCCGTTGCCGATGTGGTGGAGCGTCTGGGCTCTGACACCAATATCTATGCCAAAGTTGACGGGATTGGGCCGCTGATGATCCGCAAGCACGGCAATGTGCCGGTGCGAAGTGGAGAGCGTCTGGGCTTGCGCCTGCAGGCCCAAAACGCGCATATCTTTGATGATCGCGGCATTGCCCTCAGGCTAAGCAGCCTGAGCCGCTGCGATCACGACCCTGGCAGCAAAAGGAGAGCAGCCGATGAGCACGCAGTCCGCAGTCGGAGATCTTTCCGCGCCCGGTGCTTGGTTGGAGGATGCGGGTCATCGGGCCTATCTGATTGCAGATGCCAGGCGGCAGCTGGATTTCTTCGCAGGTAGTCTGCGGGCAGGGCCGGGGTTTCACACTCTGGATGCTTCAGGGCGGCCCTTGCCGGATGACAAGCAGGAGCTGCACACCACCACACGGTTGGTCCATTCTTACGCGCTGGCGCATATCTGCGGCTACGCCGGTGCCGACCGGATGATTGATCACGGCATCGCCTATCTCAACAATCACCACCGCGATCAGATCCATGGCGGATACCTTTGGGCGCTGTCCGGGGATACGGTCGCGGATGATCGCAAACTGGCCTATGGCCATGTCTTTGTCCTGCTGGCTGCGGCGTCGGCGAAACTGGCCGGGCACCCCGCTGCCGATGCCTTGCTGAGCGATGTGGCGGAGATCTTGGATCAGCGCTTCTGGGAGGCGGAGCCAAAACGGTTAGCCGACGAATGGAACCGCGATTGGACCCCGTTTTCGACCTATCGCGGAATGAACGCCAATATGCACGGGGTGGAAGCGCTGCTGACGGCATATGAGGCCACGGGTGAGACGGTATTTCTGGACCGCGCAGGCCATATCCTCGATTTTTTCGTGGGCGAAGTTGCACCTGCAGAAGGCTGGCGTCTGCCTGAACATTACACTGAGACGTGGCAAATCGACCGCAGCTATGCCGGGGTTCCGATGTTTCGGCCCGCAGGGACCACCCCTGGCCATTCATTTGAGCTGGGGCGGTTGACGTTGCAGCACTGGGATCTGGCAGGGCGGCGGGACACGGGCGCCCCGACACGCGCGCGCACCCTGATTGAACGCGCCCTAGCTGACGCCTGGTTATCTGATGGTGGCTTTGCCTATACGCTTGATTTCGACGGCAAGGTAGCGATGGGCAATCGGTTCTGGTGGCCGGTGACGGAGGCAATCGGTGCCGTTGCCACGCTTGTGAAACTGGACGCCAGAAACGAGGATGAGAATTGGTATCGCCGCCTCTGGGGATTTGCGCAGGCGCATTTCATCGATGAAACCCGCGGCGGCTGGTATCCTGAAATTGATGGGAACGGGCAGGTGACACGGTCGATCTTCACTGGAAAGCCGGACATCTACCACGCGCTACAGGCCTGCCTGCTGCCATTGGGGGCGCTGCCGTTGGGCCATGTGGCCGGGCTGCAGAGACTGCCCGCTCCGCTCTTGTCCTGAGCAGGGCGGCAGATGCATCAATAACACAAGTGCAGAAGCCAAAAGGGCCTAGCGTATATACGCTAAGCCCTTGGAAACTCTGGCTCCGGCGGTAGGGATCGAACCTACGACCAATTGATTAACAGTCAACTGCTCTACCGCTGAGCTACGCCGGAATGTGGGGCTGATATATGGTTTCCGTTCTGGCGCGTCCAGAGAAAAAATGCGCTGGTTTCAAATTTTTTGCCTCCAAAGGACAGATCATTTCTCAAACCGTCAGAGAACCAAAGTAGCCAGCAGGTCGCCGGGCCATCCGTGATGGTTTGGCAGCTTTCGCCGATCACTGGCGGAGTGTGCTGTCAGCCTACTGTTGGCGCTGAAACTATGGTAGGCTCATCCTGAGGTGGGGTCTGCGTTTGCAGCGCATCAGATGCTCGACGTGGCCGACGCCGCAAGTCCAGCAGCGCACCTCCAATGAAATGACGGGATTGAAAAACCGCGTCACTCTTTGCTGAACGGCGGCATATTATGTCGTTGTGTGTCTGCGGAGGGCCGTTCCTGAGGATGTCGGGTGAGCATTATGACACAGACATAGCATGCCCTTCGGCGCATGCACCAAGGGGGATGATATGGCGAAACTGACACATCCTGGCAAATGGCCTCCCACTGACGTTGCTGAAGGCACAACACCGCGGGCTTGGTTGCGATATGAGTGGCAATATCCGGGGTCACGCCGCCCGTCGCGCCTGATATCACATCCGACCGTGCCTTATGTGACGGCTGCGCGTGTGGGCGGTGCTGATGGTGAGATTGATCTGGCGGCGCTAAGCACGGCGGCAGAACATTACCTCAAACAGCTGAAGCACTATGTGAACGCAACGCCGCCGCCGCTGGGTCGGGCGGACCCGATGCTGGATCTGTTGGCCGATGTTGCCGCCAGCGGCAGCCTGCTGCATTGGTGCGATATCTGGCCCAAAATCAACGCTGAGCCGAGCCGTCTTGAGGGGCAGATCGCCAGCTGGAACATGTCGCGCCATCCAAAGAGTGCGATGCCGGGCACCGTTATTCTCGTGGCGACAGAAGGTATTCCTGACCCGATGCACGGGTCTTTTCTGATGCGGTTCCCGTCCGCCGGATTCCGCGTCCCGATTGAGGTGCGCGCCACTGATGATGGCTTTGATCTGATTATCCGTGGCCTGACGGCAGAGTTTCCCGGCGGATCCCACCAAGCGCTGTCATCGCTGTTGGCCGGGCGAACTGATGCGGAAAAACGCATGGTTCTGGGCGGCTTGTCGCGCAGCCTCTCCGGTGTGCCCTTGGGGTTCCAGGCCGGTGTGGCTCCGGCAACACTGGTTGCATCCTCTGAGACGGACACGGGTGACGCGCCTGTTGAGGCTGCAGTCTCAGACGACGCCAGCAGCGCGACGTCGCCACCGCCCTCTGATACATCCTCTGTCCCGCCGACACCTCAAACGGGTGCGCAGCCTGCGGCGCGGTCCTCGGTCTATCGGATGATCACGATGCTGGAGGATGATATTGCCAAACAGGCTGGAGTGGTGCCGAAGTCCCTGCTGTTGCAGGATATCCGGTTTTCGGCGCAGCCTGAGAACGTCACCGACGGGGCCTGGGATGTCACTCTGACCCTGCTGGCGCGCGGGCAGGATACACCGCGCGGCGAACCGGTGAGCTATCGTTTGACCGTTCGGGTGCGTCTCGCGGAGCCGGGCGCAAATGAGGTTGAGTTGCTCTCCGTGACGCGGGTGCCGCTGGTCAGTCATGCGATGGCGGGGACGGGGGCGCTCCCGACGCCGCTGCCTTTTGTGCGGGTGTTTCCAGTGCCGCCGCCTGATTGGCGCGCCTCTATGGCGCGGGTTCCACCGCAACCTGCACCACCGCTCGCATGGCGCCGTCCAACGCGGGTGGACCAGATTTTGGACCTTTTCCGCGACACCCTCGCGATTGGGTTGGGGAGCGGCATGAAGATGCAGCAGCCAGCCTATGAGGTGCGCAACTGCCCGCGGTTTGTGCCTGGCGACGGGGAAGCCCGTTTACCCAAGCCTCTACCGATCACAGGGCTGTCTGACTTGCCGCCGCGCCGCAATATATCCAGTGCGATCAGCGCCTATTGGCACAGCAAAACCTTCTTTGACACGATGCGCGGGCTGGGCCTTGCACCAGAGAGTTACATGGCGACGGCGGAGGGACCGCTGGCCGTGCACTACCGGTCCGGCATCGTGCCGGGGCCGGGCCGGGATGGGCGGACGATCAATGCCCAGGTGCGCTATGAAGTGGCGCCGGATGCCACCCTTCAGAGCAAACCCAGCATTGACATGCATCTGGCGCTGGCCAATCTCAACCGTTGGGCGCGGGTGAAGGCTGGGACGTCGGACAGTCAATTGGAGCCTCTGGGTATGGCCAGCTGCGGGCGCTGGATGATGCATGAATTCGGGCATTATCTTTTGGCGGCCCGGATTGGGCAGCTTGAGTTCGATTTTGCCCATAGTGCAGGGGACTCGCTGGCGGCGGTGTTCTTCGATCCGCTGTCGGATCTGTCCAGCCCGACCTATCCCGGCGACCCGAGGATGCGGGGATGGACGTTTCCCTTTGTCTTTGCGCCACGGCGGCACGACCGGACGCCCGCCATGGGCTGGGGCTGGTATGGGTTGCTGAACCGCTCTGTGATTGAGGATCCACCGGATTCCGGGACCGAGCATAAAGCCTATCTGACCGAGCAGATCCTGTCGTCCACCTGCTTCCTGCTCTATCGATCCTTGGGCGGCGATACGCTTGCCGGTACAGAGGCTGACTGGGCACAGCGCACCCGGGCCTCTGATATGACGCTATATCTGCTGATGCAAGGGATGGCCGGGCTGGCACAATCGCCGTCGCGGGCGGAAATGCTGGAGGTTGGCATGGAGGAGGCAGGCTGGAGCGCCCCGGCCTCCGTATCCTTGCCGAGAGGCGGAGCAGACTGGCAGCCCGCCACCTCTCACAAGGTGACGCGATGGGCCTATGAAACCATGGGCATGTTCCCCTCCGACCCGAGTGAGATTATCAGCAAGGCGGGAGCACCGCCGCTCGTAGATATCTATATTCGCGATCGCCGTCCCGATGTGTTCCCGACCGGGGACGGGCCGGTGAAGGTCGGACCGGGCAGCTATGTGCCCGTCTCGCTTCATTGGGCAGCGGATGCGGATTGGGTGACGCCCGGCTGGCTGCCGAGCTTTGGCAACAGAGGGGCGGTGGCCGCTGGTGGCGCGCGGCTGAGGGCGTGGGTTGGTTGGGTGCTCAATGACAAACCGCTGGCTCAAATTATGGAGCGCAGTGTTGTCTGGAACGGGCAGGTTGATATCGGACCGTTCAATATTGCGCCGGACGCGGCAGACATGACGCTGGTGCAGACTGATCAGCAGCAGATTACACAGCTGACCACGGCGGCACGCGCTGCCGCCCCTGCAGGCACCCAGTTGGTGGTCTTCTATGAGCTGAGCCAGATCAATGACCGTGCCAACACCGACCCTGCCGCTGACTTCACGGTCAAGATTGGCGCAGCGGCGTCACCGCCCAAGAAGGTGCAGGCCCTTGTTGATCTGGTCGCGGGTGACAACAATCTGGGCCTGCATATGGCGTCCTAGGAGGTCTCTGCGATCCTCATGTGATGTCAGCGAAGACCCAGGGTGTCGGCCATTCGGTCTTCGCCTTCTCCAGGATGCGGTGCAGCGTGGGGACCGAGATATGCGCCCATGGGTCGCCGCCTGCCTCTGGGTTCACCGGGGCGCTGTCCATCAGGCAATACCAGATGCCTGCCGCGATGTGGCGTCCAGCGGTCGAGTCGGAGGGGTAGTGCACCCCGATCCGTTCACGGTTCACAGCAATCCGGTTCGCCATGGTCAGCAACGGCGAGGCGATCACATCACTGCCAAGCAGATCATTATAGGTCGGCTTGCGCAGCAAGGTGCCCGCCGGGATTTGCACATCCGTGCCTGAACCATCAGATTTATACCCTTTCACCACCCCAAATCGCTGTGCCACGCCGGGAATTTCCAGCAACAGCAGGGACAGGAAATGCGCCAGAAACGCATGGCCGCTGGGAAAGGCTGGATGGGCGGGTGGCCCAAAGGGCACCGTCAGGCCGGGCCGCAGTATCGAGGGGCGCACCCGTTTGAAATGGGCTTTATAGCTCATATAGGCGACATTGCCGACCGCCAGCCCGAGGTCAATCAGCTTGAGCGTAAACGGATGGTCAAAGCTGTTGGCCCCCAGAAAATGGATCAGATAGGCTTAGCAGGCCATCCGCCTGGATATCGCATTCAACCATATACTGTTGGCGATCATCCTCCATATACATTTTGAGCACTTCCAGCTCAGCGACGATGATATCAAAAGCCGCCTCCGCCGCAGTGCGCGATTGCGCAGCAGTACCGGTTCTGACGTAGTGCCAAAGCCGGTCGTTCTCTGGTACCCAGCGATTGCCGACATGAGCCGGATGCCAATTGGTGAATTGTGACGCAAATTCCAGCGCCGCCATGGTGCCGGGCTCCGATCTGTCCGCAGCACGCAGCCATTCCCCAAGATTGGGATCAAATGGCAGCGCCCAGAACCGCAGAGCGGGATCCCAGTCCTCGGTGATCCATTCCAGCGCCACGGGATAGGCGGCGGTGTCGGTCGGCAGCTGATAGGGGCTGATGATCATCGACAGAGGAAACGGGTCACCGCCATTGTTGTCGGGACTGAAATCCAGCGTCCAGGGCAGCAGCCCCAGTTCCTTTGGCGTGGCGTAGTAGCTGCGCAATGTCCCGATACCGGCATCAGCGCCATTGCCGAGAAGATAGCCGTTATCCTCCAGCCCGAGCCCCAGCCCTGAGCCGAGCCCCAAACCATTCCCAAGTCCAAGACCGGATCCTAGCCCAAGACCAAGGCCGGATCCCAACCCGAGACCCAGCCCCAAGCCCTGACCGGCACCCAGCCCGTTGCCAAGACCGAGGCCATTGCCCAATCCCAGACCATTTCCAAGACCCAGACCATTGCCGAGGCCCAGCCCCAACCCGAGGCCAAGACCGTTCGACGCGCCTTGTGAACTGCCATGTTCCGCCATCATGAATCCCCCTTAAATCGTTGAATACGAGTTAAAAAACGTCCTACGTGGCTGCTGATATCTGGCCTTTGCCGGTCTGCCTCTCTGTTCATTTTGTTCTTGTCGGGTATCCCGATTATGCGCTGTGGCTGCCGTCTATTCCGGCAGTCCTGCGCGTATCAATCCGTCGATCAGACGATCCAGGGCCTCCTTTGATTTCAGCGGGTACCAGGTCGCAAATTTCGAGACCGAGAAGCCGGGATCCAGATCCAGAATTTCCTGCGCAACCTTGCGCGCGTTGTCTGCCTGACCGCTGAGGGCAAAGGATGCCGCAAGCAGACGCAGACTGGCCATGAAGCGGGGCTTGTTGCGGCGGGCGTTCTTCAGAAAACGGATCGCTTCCGGCATGTTTCCGTCAACAAACTCAGCAAGGCTTAGCCGCGGTCAGGAAAAAGAAGCTCAACGGATCGTAGGGTGCCAGCCGCCAGACATTGAGAAGCCTGTCGCGGGCCTCTGCACCGTCGCCGAGATAGGCATATGTCGTCGCACTCAGCCCCCAGGCCAGTGGCAGGTTCATATTGTGCGCCAGCGCATCCTCAAAGAGTTCCAACGCGTCTTCCGGGCTGTTTTCATGCAGGCTCAGCACATGGGCGCGCACCGACAGGGTCAGCGCGTCGTCCGGGTCCAGTTCCACCGCGCGGCGCGAATGGTTGATCATGGTCAGTATGTCGTCACGCGGGTTGTGTGAATGCCCTTCCGCCAAGAAGAAGTTCATACACCATGCAAGATAAGCATGCGCCTGCGGATATTTCGGATCCAGTGACACCGCCCGTTGCAGCAGGGCAATCGCCTCTTCATAGCTGTAGTCGTCCAGCTGATAGAGCCGGGCAAGGGCGCGCAACACACATTTATACGCATCCAGACTATCCGTGCTACGGGCGCTGATATGCTCAGCCTCCGTTGACAGCACCTTTGGTTCCAGCATCGCCAGCACACCGGAGGCGATCTCATCCTGAAAGGCAAACAGCTCCTGCAAATCTCCGCGGTAGGTCTGGGCCCAGATGGCGCGGTTGCGCAGCACATCCATCAACTCGACAAAAATGCGCAGCTGATCGCCGTGCCGGTCGACCGAACCGGTCAATAGATAGGAGACCCCAAGCCCGCGACCAATCTCGGCCGGATTCTCGTTGCTGCCCCGGAATTTAAGCGTCGAGGTGCGCGCCATGACAAACATTGTGCGGCTGCGGGACACGCCTGAGATGATCTCCTCGGTGATGCCGTCGCCGAAGTACTGCTCCTCTGCCTGCGCGCCGCGATCCTGAAAGGGCAGCACCGCCAGTGTTGGGCGGTTTTTCCAATCGGCATGGGGGTGGAGGGGGACGGTGTCACCGCTGCCGTCGCAGACCTGATAGACCTGAACCGGGCGATCAATGTTCTTCAGCAGCGGCGATCCAAGGTCATGAAACCGCAGCGACAGTTTTCCGCGGACGATATCGCGGACCATCTTGGTGACCACCACGGTGCCGGGATCGGCCAGTTGATGAATGCGTGAGGCAATGACAACGCCGTCAGATTGCACAGTGCCATGATCATCGATCACGTCGTCAATATTGACACCGATGCGGATTTTCATCGGGTTGGCCTCGTCATCCTGCTGGCCCAGCCGGTTCTGAACCGCCATCGCCCACTGCACCGCATCCGTGGCGCTTGAGAATTCTACCAGCAGCGCATCTCCGGCATCGGACCGCCGCACGCCGTCGTAACGCTTCAACTCGTCCAGCAGCACTGTATCGCGCAGGTGACACCAACGGCGCACCGTATCCGTTGTGCTGATTTCGATGTGCCGCGTGTAATCGGCCACGTCAGCAAAGGCAAACGCCGTGAGCCGCGTCGAGATCTTGGGTAGAATTGTCGGGATGGGCCCCTGCATGGATGATGTCCTGCCGCCAATAGGGGGGCAGTATATCGAATAGTGTAGAATTATAAAGAATGTAGCGCAGGGGAGGTCGGATCTTTGCCGCCCAACGGCAACTCACCCAACCTGTTGGATGATCAACCTTTCCCGCTCTCAACCTCAGGGTAGACCGCAGTCTTCTTAACGATGCCGTAGACAAAGCTGGTGTCGATGGAGCTGATGCCGCCAATAGGATGCAGACGCGCGCGCACGAAGCGCTCGTAATCTTCCAGATCCGCCACCACCACCCGCAGCAGATAGTCGGCCAGGCCGGTCATGACAAAACACTCCAGCACCTCCGGTGTGTCGCGGATCTGGCGTTCGAAATTGGCCACCACGCTTTCCGTATGGTTCTCAAGGCTGACCCGGACAAAGACCGTGACTGGCAGCCCGTAGACCTTGGCATCGACGTCGATGCTGTAGCCCTGAATGACATTGGTATTTTCCAAAATACGCAATCGGCGCAGGCAGGGCGAGGGGGAGAGATTGACCTCTGCCGCGAGGTCGAGATTCGTCATCCGCCCATTGCGCTGCAGCGCCCGGATAATTCGCCGGTCAGTCACGTCTAATTTGGGTATTTCTGGCATAATATGCCAATCCTTATGCTATTTGAGGGTAAATTAGCAACTAATCGCCCGCGTGGCCATCCTAAGATGCTGGAAACGCAATAGGGTGATTTCCATGACAAAAACCGGTTCCAGCTTCTCCACACGCGCAATCCACCATGGCTATGACACGCAGTCGCAGCAGGGATCGCTGAATCCGCCGCTCTATCTGACGTCGACGTTCACCTTCGATTCCGCCGAGGCCGACGGTGAGATGTTCACCGGCGAACGTGAAGGGCATTTCTACAGCCGGATCTCCAACCCGACTTTGGACCATCTGGAGCAGCGGATTGCCAATCTGGAAGGGGGCGAAGCAGGGCTTGCCACAGCGTCCGGCATGGGTGCGATCACCTCGACGCTGTGGTCGTTCCTTGCAGCGGGTGACGAAATCATTCTCGACAAGACGCTCTATGGCTGCACCTTCTCGTTTATGACCCATGGTCTGCCGCGTTTTGGCGTGAAGGTACGCCTGGTGGATATGACGGATCCGACCAATCTGGCAGAGGCGATCAGCCCGACGACCAAGCTGGTCTATTTTGAGACGCCAAGCAGAATCCCAATAACCGCCTGATCGACATCGCCGCAATTTCCGAGATTGCGCATAAAGCCGGTGCCAAAGTGGTGGTCGACAACACCTTTGCCACGCCGGTCATCACGCGACCGATCGAACTGGGTGCAGATATCGTCGTGCATTCGGCGACCAAATTCATCAGCGGCCACGGCGATGTCATCGCGGGTCTGGTGGTGGGCTCGAAGGAGGATATCACCCAGATCCGTTTGGTCGGGCTGAAGGATATGACCGGTGCGGTGATGTCACCCTTCAGCGCAATGCTGCTGATGCGCGGACTTAAGACGCTGGAACTGCGCATGGAGCGCCATTGCAAATCCGCATTGAAGGTCGCCGAGGCGCTGCAATCGCACCCTGCGGTGGAGCGGGTCTATTATCCGGGCCTTGACGATTTTGCCCAAGGTGATCTGGCGCGACGGCAGATGTCGGGCTTTGGTGGCATGATCCCGTTTGAGGTGGTCGGCGGCAAGGCGGGCGGTATCGCCATGATGAACCGGCTTGAGATGGTCCAGCGCGCGGTCTCGCTAGGCGATGCCGAAACCCTGATCCAACACCCGGCCAGCATGACTCATTCGACCTATACCCCTGAGGAACGCGCCGAACATGGGATCGCTGAAGGTCTGGTACGGATGTCAGTAGGGCTTGAAGGTGTCGACGATATCATCGACGATCTGATGCAGGCGCTGTCCTCGCATAACGCCTACGCCGCTGCCTGATTTTCGGCTGTGCACGGGCGCGCTCCCTTTAGCCGCCTGATGTAACTGCTGCGCTCTTCAGGTCGCCCCTGTAAAAGGCCCCCTCCGCACTCCGGCGGGAGGGGTAGCTTCGACTTATGCCAACGAGTTTGATCATGACCCCGACATCCGCCGTGCCGACATCCTCTCCTGAAATGCTCAAGACGATTGAGCAGCGGCTGCTATGGCTGTCACATTGGATGATCCACAACGCCAACCACCTGCGCGCCAAGGAAGATGGCATCAAGATCGGGGGTCATCAGGCCAGCTCTGCCTCCATGGTGTCGATCATGACCGCGCTCTATTTCAGCGCGCTGCGGCCTGAGGATCGGGTGGCGGTAAAACCCCATGCCTCTCCCATCTTTCATGCGATCCAGTATCTGATGGGCAACCAGACCCGCGAGAAGATGGAGAATTTCCGCGGCTTTGGCGGCGTGCAAAGCTATCCGAGCCGGACCAAGGATATTGATGACGTGGATTTCTCCACCGGATCCGTGGGTCTTGGCGTGGCGATCACCTCCTTTGCGTCCATGGTTCAGGACTATATCACCGCGAAATCCTGGGGCGCAGACGCGCCGCAGGGGCGCATGGTGGCGCTGGTCGGCGACGCTGAGCTGGATGAGGGCAATGTGTACGAATGCCTTCAGGAAGGCTGGAAAAACGATCTGCGCAACACCTGGTGGATCATTGATTATAACCGCCAGTCCCTTGACGGGATTGTGCGCGAAGGATTGTTCCAGCGGATCGAGAAGATCTTTGACGCCTTTGGCTGGGATGTGGTGAAGGTAAAATATGGCGCCCTGCAGCGCGCCGCGTTTGAGGAGCCGGGCGGCGACAAGCTGCGTCAGTGGATTGATGATTGCCCCAACCAGACCTATTCGGCGCTGACCTTCATGGGCGGAGCGGTCTGGCGCCAGCATCTGATGGAGGATCTGGGCGATCAGGGGGATGTGACCGCGCTGATCGACCGGCGTTCGGATGCGGAGCTGGCGGCGCTGATGGAAAACCTCGGCGGCAATTGCGTGGCCACCATGGCCGAGACCTTTGCCGCCATCGACCATGACCGCCCGGTCTGTTTCCTGGCCTATACGGTGAAGGGGTGGGGCACGCCCATCGCGGGTCACAAGGACAACCACGGCGGCCTGATGAACAAGACCCAGATGGCGGAATGGCAGCGCTATATGGGCGTCGCTGAGGGCGAGGAATGGGAGCCGTTTGCAACGGTCAAAGATGCCGCTGCGCTGCAAGGGCTTCTGGATCAGGCCCCGTTTTTTGCCAAGGGCGCGCGGCGTTATCATGACGCGCGCTTACCTGTGCCGACGGTGGAGGTGAAGACCGACCGCGAGATGTCGACACAGATGGGATTTGGCAAGATTCTTGATGACCTCTCCAAAGGCGACAGCGATCTGGCGACGCGGATTGTCACCATGTCTCCGGACGTGACCGGCACCACCAACCTTGGTCCTTGGGTGAACCGGCGCAAGCTGTTTGCCCGCACGGCCCAGGCGGATGCGTTCATTGAGCATAAGATCCCGTCGACCGCCAAATGGGAGTTTACACCGGACGGCCAGCACATAGAGCTGGGCATCGCGGAGATGAACCTGTTCCTGCTGCTGGGGGCTGCGGGCCTGTCTCAATCGCTGTTTGGCAAGCGGCTGATCCCGATTGGCACCGTCTATGACCCCTTCGTCGCGCGTGGCCTCGATGCGCTGAACTATGCCTGCTACCAGGATGCCCGTTTCATGATCGTAGGCACGCCATCTGGGGTGACATTGGCCCCGGAAGGGGGCGCGCATCAATCCATCGGCTCGCCACTGATCGGGATGAGCCAGGACGGGCTGGCTGCGTTTGAACCTGCCTTCGTGGATGAGCTGGCGGTGATTATGGAATGGGCGTTTGATTATGTGCAGCGCGACGGCGAGGGTGACCCGGATGAGCGCACATGGCTGCGTGATGAGACCGGCGGATCGGTCTATCTGCGGCTGACCACCAACCCGATTGAACAGCCCGGCAAACGTGGTGACGATGATTTCCGGCAGGGGGCCATTGATGGTGCTTACTGGCTGAAAAAGCCGGGGCCGAACTGTGATGTGGTGATCGCCTATCAGGGGGCCGTCGCGCCGGAAGCCATCAAAGCCGCTGCCGCCATTGGCGAAGGTCGCCGGGACGTGGGCGTGCTGGCCGTCACCTCAGCCGACCGGTTGAATGCGGGCTGGACCGCAGCGCAGCGGGCGCGGGCACGTGGCTTGCCGCAGGCGCAAAGCCATATCGAGACCTTGCTCGCCCAGCTGCCCAACCATTGCAAGCTGATCACGGTGATTGACGGGCATCCCGCAACCCTGAGCTGGCTGGGGAGCGTTCAGGGGCATCAGTCTATTCCGCTTGGCGTCGAGCATTTTGGTCAAACCGGGACCATCGGCGATCTCTACCGTCACTTCGGCATCGACGCGCAAGCCATCACCGCAGCCGCAGACGGGTTGACGGCAGGGCGACGGCTGAAGGTGGTCTGACATCGGCCCCTTCGCGAGGCGGGTCAAAGACTACAGATGTAGAACAAGAATAAGGCGCGGTCACCTGCGCCTTTTTTGTGTTTCCTCTGGTGTGAGGGCGATCAGCTGTCAGCCTCCTGCGCCTCGCGGAAGATACCCACCAATTGCGTCACCTCGCCGTTGTCGTCGCGGATTGCCAGCCCCTGGCTCTCCACGCGGATTTCGGCACCATCGGCGCGGATCAAACGTTTGATGAATGTGAAGCCGTTGCCCGTCTCGATGGCCTCAGAGACGATGCGCTGCACATCCTCCCGGTCATCGGGGTGGAAGAAGGAAATCGCGCTGTCGATCTCCGGATCATAATCCTCGGGTTTTACGCCATGGATCTCATAGACCTTGGGCGACCAATAGGGCGTCTGACCATCAGCGTCGATGGACCAGAACCCGATCCCGACCATATCCTGAACCAATTCCGCCTGCATCAGCAGCGCCTCAGCCCGTTCGCGTGCCTCCACGGTTTCGGTCACATCGGTGCCGATGGTGAAAACTGTTGGTTCCTCGGTGATGTGATGCGGGAAACGGTGGCGGTCCATGCTGATCCAGCGGTCACCCTGACCATCGGGCAAGCTCACCTGCAGCAGTTCATTGTCAAACCCGTCCTTGCTGTCGAGCACCTTTGCATCTTCCCGGAGCATCTGCTCATCAGCGCCAGCGTCCGATGCGAGTGCAAAGAGATTCTTTGACAGCGCCTTGCCACGGCTCAGCCCAAGGAGTTCCGCATAGGCCGAACTGATCCGCAGGATCTCTCCGCTGCGGGTTCGATTGAGCAGCAGCAGATTGGAGTTGTCGAGGATCATCTCCATCTCATGGGCCATGCCGGGGAATTCCGACACCACCATGGTCACGCCAAGGATCTGCCCGTTGACATCGAAATAGGGCGAGCAGGTCAGGCGGATGCGGGTGCCCTTGGAGGTGAATTCCTCGGTCACAGTCTGGCCAAGACGCAGGGCCTCGCTGCAAATCGGCGCCAGAATTGGAAACCCTTCGGGCAGGGCGCATTGGCTGATGTGCGGGCTGGAAATCGGGCGGCGGATATTGAACATCCGGGTCGCCGCCAGAGTTGCCTGAGTGATCTGCAGGGCGCTGTCGGCCACCACAATCGCCAGTGGCGTGCTTTCCAGAACGGAAATCAACTCGCCAGTACGGCCGCTCAGCTCGGAGGCGGTGACCTGAAGTTCCTCGTTGACGGTGATCAGCTCTTCGTTGGTGGATTGCAGTTCCTCGTTTGAGGTCTCCAGCTCCTCATTGGTGGCTTGCAGTTCCTCATTGGTGGATTGCAGCTCCTCATTGAGTGACTGCAGTTCCTCGTTCGAGGTCTCCAGCTCTTCAATCGTCTGCTGCAGAGCTTCGCGGGTTGTCGCGACCTCATTCTCAAGATTGCGGATCCGTTCAAAGGTGGCGTCACCTTCCTCACCAACAATCGGTGTCTCACTCATCCGGGAGCGGTCAACCGTGACCGGCGTGAAGACCACAAGCGCCGCGCGTTCGCTGATGTCCTTGGCGATAATCGGGTAGACGTCGAGGCGGATCTCCTCGTCGTCATTCTCTGCCAAAAGATGGCGCACGCCGCCCTTGTGAGCGCCGTTTTTCAGGGCGATGGTGATCAGGCTGCGCGCCTCTTCACGCAGGGGGCTGCGCAGCAGATCAAGATGCATCCGCAGCGAACTGGTCTCATTGACCTCAATAAACTGACTCACCGAGCCATAGACCCGCGCGATGGAGAAATCCTCGGTGACCAGAAGCGAGTTTTTGCCCAGGGACTGAGCCAATGCCTCAAACAGCTGACGGTCGGTGGAGGGCCCCGGCTGTGTCGGCGGTTTGATGGTTGGCCGTTGCGCCATCATCGGCACTGATGGCATATTATAGGGCTGCTGGGCCTGATGGGCGCGCAGGGATCGCTTGCGGTAGACATGGGATGCGGAGCGGTCCTGGACGAACAACTCATCCGATCCGGCGACACTCTCGGCAGTGCCGAGGAACAGCAAACCATGCGGTGACATCGCATAGTGGAATCTCGACATGACCTTCTGCTGCAGTGGGTTGCCGAAATAAATCAGCAGGTTGCGGCAACAAATCAGATCGACCTTCTGAAATGGCGGATCCTGGCAGACGTTGTGGTCAGAGAACAGAACCGCATTGCGCAGGTTGTCAACAACCCGGACGCCATCGGTCTGACGGATCAGGTATTTATCCGCAAGTTCAGAGGGGATATCGTTCAGCGCCGCAAGGCTGTAGACCCCTTTTCGCGCGGTTTTCAACGCATCCTTGTCGATATCAGTCGCGAAGATCTGCACCCGCGATTTGAGCTGGTTGGTTGGATTGCCAAGCGCCTCAGAGACCACCATGGCGATCGAGTAGGCCTCTTCGCCGGTGGCGCAGCCAGCGACCCAGATCCGCAGCGGGCCGGGGCCGCGCTCCTTGATCAGCTGGGGGAGCAGCGCTTTCAGCAGTTCGAATTCTTCGCGGTCGCGGAAAAACCGTGTGACCGAAATCAGCAAGTCCTTAAACAAGGCATCAACCGCATGCGGGTTGTTGCGGCAGAACTGGGTGTATTCCTCCTGGGTTTCGATCCCCAGGGCGATCATGCGCCGCTCGATCCGGCGGCTGATGGTTGTCTGTTTGTAGTCGCGGAAATCCACGCGGGTGCGCGCCAGAAGAATTTGTAGCAGATCCGACACCGGCGAGTCCCGCAAGCTGTTCTCATGCCGGAAGGAGGTGAAATCACGTGGGGAAGAGAGGATCTTCTGCAGGTTGGCGCCGATATCTTGCGGCCGCAGCACGAGATCGACGCAGCCGGTCTGCACCGCAGCTACAGGCATTCCATCGTATTTCGCGCTTTCGGCGTCCTGCGCAATGGTGATGCCGCTCGGCCTCCCGAATGGCCTGTACGCCATAGGCGCCATCACTGCCGGTCCCCGAAAGGATGATCGCCATGGAGTTGTCGCCGTTCTGCTCCGCAAGGCTGACCAGGAAGCGGTCGACCGAGGGGCGCGGCGTACCGGGTTCGGCATTGGGATCTTGCAACAGGTGCAGGCGACCATCTGAGAAGATGACATCGCTCTTGGGCGGGGTGATGTAGACGACATTGGCCTCGGGGATCGTGCCATTTTGTATGGTGCCGACCTTCAGCTGGGTCTGCCGCGCCACCAGCTCCGTCATCAGGCTTTTGTGGTGTGGCGACATATGTTGGACAACAACATAGGCCGCAGGCACATCCACCGGGAGCGTCGCAACCAGCTCACGAATGGCTTCAAGTCCGCCTGCGGAAGACCCGATGCCGATAATGGTCAGGTCCTGAGTTGTTTGCGTTGTCATATGTGTGCCTATCGTCTACCGTCTTTTTTATCTATTAACGTCTTCGGCGCTACAAGGTCCATGACCAATTGGGAAAAAGGTCGAGTTGGGGAGCGAACTGACGTGACGTGTCCGGGGGGGGTAGGATGTGAAATTGCAATCCAGGGTTGCATAAATCTTGACTGAGATTGTTACTTCAACCTACGCTGTATCAATGATTTGTAAACTACTCCTAACTAGAAATTAAAACATCTCCAGTGATACAGGTTGGGTGTGATGAACGTGGTGGCTATGACTGACAGTATTGAGGCTGGAGAAGACCAACGGCGGTTCATCGTGAACCTGATGGCCGAGAAGGGCGAGACCCCTTATGTGCGGTCCTGCGAAGTGGTCAGTCCCGCGTTCCGCAACAGAACATCCTTTGTGAATACGATGCCCCTTGATGAGGTGTTTTGCGATTCCATTGCGGAAGGATTGCAAGACTGCGTCAACATGCTGTCCGGCGAAACACAGGTCATCTCTCTGCCGTCCCTCATCCTTGAGGTGCCGGGACTGGTACTGGCAGGGGCACATGTCCTTACTACCGTTAACGAAGATGGCAGCCAGTCAATCATCATCCGCTTCCGGATCAGCCTTGGCGGCATTGGCTACGCGTTCCGCCCTGATGTGGGTTTCGGGGCAGGGCTTGAGGATCTGACCCGCGAGGTGAGCGCACAGGTGCTGACCGATCTGGCATTGCCGCTGCTCAATGTGCTGTCCGCGACCGAAGCCTAGCCTGGTCGATGCCGAAAGTGCCATCAGCTCTCTGAGCCAGCAGCTCGCCGACCGGGTTCATGAAATCCGCTTTCAGATCGAACTTGTGAAACGCTACACCGATGGACTTGAGCGTCAGCGCAACAGCACGCAGGGCGCGGATCCCGCGAAAGATCAGCCACGTCGGCTTAGATCCTGCTAAAAAACACCAGCATCTATCAAATTAAGGTTGCATTAAATGCGGTGCATGGTGATGGGCGTGCTCCCTTGTCGTACTCTTTCGTGGGCGCATTCTGGTCCGCACTGATGTTTTCGCATATCGTAGTAATAGCGGTCCAAGGGCTGCGCGAGGGATGCCTCATTCCCTTACGATATGCGGCAGGGCCACTATTAGGCTTGCTCTCACGGCCCTAACCAGCTGGTGAAGCGGGCGCTCTCCATCAGAAAATCCCTAGATCGGCCGTGTCTGTGTCGGGATGATAAGTTTTAAGGTTAGATATTTTAATCTTGAAATAAATCCCAACTTCAGCCTAGGCTTCCTTGAAGGGCTGATGAAACGGTCCTTGGACATAGCGCGACCTGTCTCCTGCGTATGTGCTCTGCCTCCGGCATGAGCGCGTTTGCGTGGACTGACAAATCGGGAGAACGCCGCAAAAAGCTGGCGCCGTGCGGTCCAATCAGAAAGAGTAAGCAGCGGGGAGTTGCCACAGAAGCGGCCCCCATTGCTCAGACAGATCAGGGAGATGGATCAATGACGACACTGAAGACTATGGCACTGGCGACGGCCGTATCAACACTGGCCCTGGCCGCGGGCGCCGAGACCAAGATCGGTATGATAACAACACTCTCCGGTGGCGGTGCGGGCCTGGGCGTCGATGTGCGCGACGGTTTCATGCTGGCGATGGAGCAGGCGGGCCGCGACGATATCGAAGTGGTGATCGAAGACGATCAGCGTAAACCCGAAAGTGCCGTACAGATCGCCGATCAGATGATCCAATCAGAGAAGGTCGATATCATGACCGGCATCATCTGGTCGAACCTCGCTATGGCGGTGGTTCCGGCGGCCACGGCGCAAGGTGTATTCTACCTGTCGCCCAATGCCGGTCCGTCAGCACTGGCCGGAAAGCGCTGCCATGAAAACTACTTCAACGTGGCCTGGCAGAACGACAATCTGCATGAGGCGGCGGGCGCCTATGCCAATGATGCCGAGCCTCAAGAACAGCTATATCCTCGCCCCGAATTACCCGGCTGGGAAGGATGCATTGACCGGCTACAAGCGGATGTATCAGGGCGATCTGGCCGGTGAGACATACACCAAATTGGGTCAGACCGATTACGCGGCCGAAATTGCGCAAATCCGCGCCTCCGGTGCCGACAGCGTCTATTTCTTCCTGCCGGGTGGCATGGGGATTTCCTTCCTCAAGCAATATGCAGACAGCGGTGTCGATTTGCCGGTTGTTGGCCCGGCCTTCAGCTTTGATCAGGGCATTCTTCAGGCGGTCGGTGGTGCTGCACTGGGGATCAAGAACACCTCGCAGTGGAACAAAGACCTCGACAATCCGGCCAACACAGCCTTTGTCACCGCCTTTGAGCAGAAATATGAACGCCTCCCTTCGCTCTATGCAAGCCAGGGCTACGACACCGCAAACCTGATCCTCAGCGCATTGGACAAGGCAAGTGTTGATGACAAGGAGGCCTTTCGCGCGGCGCTGAAGGCTGCGGAGTTCGACTCCGTTCGGGGCGATTTCAAATTCGGTGACAACCACCACCCGGTCCAGAACATCTACGTCCGCGAAGTCATTCAGGAAGGGGATGTTTTCACCAACAAGATCATCGCAACCGGTTTGGAAAGTCACGCTGACGCCTACGCGGCAGAGTGCAAGATGTAAGACAATCTGAGGCGTGCGGGTCGGTGAGAGATCCGGCTCGCATCCTCCCATTCCAATTGCTGCGGGGCATCATGCTCTGCCTTGGTGGAACGAATTCATGTCCCTCATACTTATACTGGAGCAGATCCTGAACGGATTGCAGTTCGGGGTGATGCTCTTTCTCATGGCGGCTTAGCCTGACCTTGGTCTTTGGTGTCATGGGGCTGATCAATCTGGCGCATGGTGCGCTTTATATGGTTGGTGCTTTTGCCGCCGCGGTTGTTGCGGCCTGGACCGGCTCATTTGTTCTGGCCCTGATCGCCAGCCTGGCCGCCGCAGCTGCGGCTGGCGCGCTGGTCGAACTTCTGGTGATCCGGAAACTCTATGACCGGGATCATCTGGATCAGGTGCTGGCCACGTTTGCGCTGATCCTGATCTTCTCGGAAGGCACGCGCTGGGTCTTTGGATCCTTCCCTCTGTTTCTGGATGTGCCGAATTATCTGTCGGGTCCGATCAGCCTGCCGGGGGGCATTGAATACCCGCTTTATCGTCTGACCATCATTGCCATTGGTCTCGTGGTCGCAGCCGGGTTGTTCTGGCTGATCGCGCGCACCCGTATCGGGATCCAGATCCGCGCTCGACGAAAGTGACCGGGAGATGATTGCCGCACTTGGTGTCGATATTTCAAAGCTTTACACGCTAGTCTTCGCTCTTGGTGCAGCGCTTGCCGGGCTGGCCGGTGCCTTGGTCGGAGCCATCCAGTCGGTGCAGGTCGGCATGGGTGAGCCGGTGCTGATCCTGGCCTTCGTGGTGATTGTCATCGGCGGCATCGGTTCGATCAAGGGGGCGATGGTCGGGGCATTGTTGGTGGGGCTGACGGATACACTAGGCGGGGTGTTCCTGCCGCAGGTGTTTGCGCTGTTCATGGAGCCTGCCAGTGCGACATCCGTCGGGGCATCGCTGGCGTCGATGCTGATTTACATCCTGATGGCGCTGATCCTGTTGGTGCGCCCGTCCGGTCTCTATGGGGGGCAGCACTGATGAGCCGTGAAAACCTGTTGAACGCTGCGGTGATCCTGCTGCTGCTCGCGATCCCGCTGTGGGCGCATATGGCAGAAGAGCCGTTTCTGATCACCCTCGCCACAAAGGTCGCAATCCTTGCGCTGGCTGGGGTTGGTCTCAATATTGCGCTGGGGATTGGTGGGCTTGTGAGCCTAGGCCATGCTGCATTTTTCGGGATCGGCGGTTATGCGATGGGAATCCTGGCGGCCCACGCGCAGAATTATGAACCGCTGGCCGAATGGCCGATGCTGATCGAAGGCACCAACCAGATGCCGGTGATCTGGCTGGTGGCGGTTGTTGCTAGCGCGCTTGCGGCACTGGTGATCGGTGCGCTGTCGCTGCGCACCTCTGGTGTCTATTTCATCATGATCACCTTGGCCTTTGGTCAGATGCTCTACTACTTTGCCATCAGTTGGTCAGCCTATGGCGGTGAGGACGGGCTATCGATCTGGGTGCGCAATGAGTTTCCGGGTCTGAACACATTGGTTCCTTTGCAGTTTTTCCTGATCTGTTATGCCATCCTTTGTGCGGCGCTCTGGTTTGCCGCCCGGCTGGCGCGCGCGCCCTTTGGTCTGGCGCTTTCTGCTGCGCGTCAATGCGAGGCGCGGGTGGAGACGGTTGGCATCACCCCTTACCAGCTGCGTCTGACGGCCTTTGTTATCTCAGGCGCGATCACCGGTCTCGCCGGGGCGCTGTTTGCCGATCTGAACCGTTTTGTCAGCCCCACCATGCTCAGCTGGCATACCAGTGGTGAGATCATGATCTTTGTCATCATCGGTGGCGTGGGTCGGCTGTTTGGCCCGGTCATCGGCGCTGCGCTGTTCATCCTGCTAGAGCATCTTCTGGGCGGGATCAGCGATTACTGGCAGATCTACCTGGGCGGGCTGCTGCTGATGATCGTGCTTTACGCCCGTGGTGGCGTGATCGGTGCGATCAGCGGACGGGAGGTGGCCCATGACTGATCTAACGGGCGCAAAACGGGTCCTGGAGGTCAGGGATCTGAGCAAATCCTTTGGCGCGTTGCAGGCCAGCAAGAACATCTCTCTGGATCTGCGCGTCGGTGAAATCCATGCGTTGATCGGCCCCAACGGCGCCGGAAAATCAACCCTTATCAAGCAGATATCCGGCGAACTTCGTCCTGATAGCGGATCCGTCTCACTGCTTGGTTGCCCGGTTGATGACCTGAACCGCGTCGCACGAGCCCGGATGGGGCTGGGGCGCACCTTTCAGATCTCCGCGCTCGCGATGGATTTCACCGTGTTGCAAAATGCGGTGCTTGGCGCGCTTGGTGCGCGGGGTGGCGTGTTTCGGTTCCTTGGCAATGTGATGCGAGACAAGACACTGGTGGCGCAGGCGGAACAGGCGTTGGAGCGCGTGGGCCTGCTGAGCGATGCAAAGCGGCGGACCGCTGATCTGTCACATGGTCAACGGCGCCAACTGGAGGTGGCGGTGGCGCTGACGCTGCAGCCAAAACTGTTCTTGATGGATGAGCCGATGGCAGGTCTTGGCGCGGGCGGATCGCAGGCGCTGACCGGATTTTTGAACACACTGCGCCACGAGGCGCCGATCCTTCTGGTGGAGCATGATATGGACGCGGTGTTTGCCCTGGCGGATCGGATCAGCGTGCTGGTTTATGGCGAGGTCATAGCCACCGGCACCACCGATGAGATCCGCAACAACGCTGAGGTGCGACGCGCCTACTTGGGTGAAGAGGAGGCGGTATGATGTTGCTATCTCTTAAAAATGTTACTGCATCATATGGACCATCTCAGGCCTTGTTTGGTGTGGATCTGGACATTGGCGAAGGTGAAGTGGTGGCGCTGATGGGGCGCAACGGGATGGGTAAATCCACCACAATCAAGACCATCTGCGGCATGCTGCCAGCGAGTGAAGGCACGCTGCATTTCGCCGGAAATGACCTGCGCAAGCTGCCCTCACATAAAATCGCGCGCCTGGGCATCGGGCTGGTTCCTGAGGGCCGCCGGTGTTTTGCCCCACTCACAGTCGAAGAAAATTTAAGAGCTGCTGCACGGCCCGGCCCCTGGGATTTTGCCATGGTGGCAGATCTCTTTCCGCGCTTGGCGGAGCGGCGTGATCAAACGGCGTCGTCTCTGTCCGGAGGCGAGCAACAGATGCTCGCCATTGGCCGCGCGCTGATGATCAACCCGCGGCTGCTGATCCTGGATGAGGCCACCGAAGGGTTGGCGCCAGTGGTGCGGCAGGAGATCTGGGCGGCGATTGCACGGCTGAAACGCGACAGTGGCCTGTCGATCCTGGTGGTGGACAAAACGCTGCGGGAACTGGCTGCCGTGGCGGATCGCGCGGTGATCGTGAACAAGGGCACGACGGTTTGGACAGGTGCGATGGGCGCGCTGACGCCCGAGCTGAAGGACCGCTATCTGGGCGTTTAGGCAGGTCCGCGGCTTGGACTTGCGCTGTGGCTTTGCTAGGCAGGGCAAAACAGCCCCGGCCAAGGAACCCGCCATGCCTGCAATCACCCTCTGCATTCCTGCCTATGCCATGGGCGGGGATGGTGCGCGTTACCTTGCGGATTCCTTTGACCATCTCTGCCACCAGAGTTTTAGCGATTTCGATATCGTCGTGTCAGATCAATCCGATGACATGGCGGTTGCGCAGGTCTGCCGGGACTATGCCGACCGGCTGACCATCACCCATCTGTGGAACCGCGAGGGGTTGCGACAGGCATCGGCCAATGTGAATAACGCAATGGCCCATGCAACCGGCGATATCATCAAGGTTCTGTTCCAGGATGATTTGATCATAGATCCCAACGGGTTGACGCATATACATGATGCAATGGGGCAGGGGGCGGACTGGTGCCTCTGCGGCTCTGGTGTCACGCGGGACGGCAGCAGTGTGACCCGTCCGATGCGGCCCCGCCTGACGGATCGGATGCATTTTGGCAAGAACACGGTATCCAGCCCCTCGGTTCTCGCCATGCGCCGGACTTCGGCCATGGAGTTCGACGAAGCCTTGATCTGGCTGATGGATGTGGACCTCTACAAACGTCTGTGGGATGCCTACGGAGATCCCGTGGTGGTGCCAGACACAGTGATCGCCAACCGCATGCACGAGGGGCAGGTCAGCGCCTCTGTCAGCAAGGCGCTACGGCAGAAAGAGCTGCGATACATGGGCAAGAAATTCGCCAAGACCACAAGCTTTCGTGGCTGGCTGGAATATTTGCGGCAGCGGCTGAAGGCGATCTGACATCGGCGACAAAGGTCACCTATGGGCAGTCTGTGACGATGCCCACAGATATATCAATGGCTTATCTGGGCAAGTGAATGTTGAACCGTTCCCGCAGCGCCTGATCCAGAACCGGGTCGAATTGTGCCTGCGAGGCTTGGCTCAGGATTTGTTCCTTGCGGGCCACCGCCTTTTCTATGAGGTCGGGTTTGTCCAGTTCAGCCCATTCCTTGGGCGAAGTGCGATCCCCGAATGTCGGGTAGACAAAATCCTGCTGCATCCGGCTCAGCGTCGCGTCCGTACCCAGATAATGGCCCGTACCGCTAAGGCAGACTTCAGCGATCTGATCAATGGCGACGGTATCCTCGCTCACCTCAATCCCGCGCACACAGCGCATGGCCTGACCAAGCATATCGTCGCTCAGGATCAGGGACTCAAGACAGAACCCAAGCAGTGAGGCGTGCATTCCAGCTGCTTCATACACCATGTTGCACCCCGACAGCCCCGCCATCACGTTGGAGCACATCTGCTCCCATCCGGCCTGCATGTCGGGCAGTTTGCTGTCAGAGGCGCCAGCGGCGGCCCCGCCCGGCAGGTCATAAAAATGATGCATCTGCGCGCAGCCCGCCGTCAGCAGGGCCTGTTCTCCAGATCCGATCGACATCGCCCCGGTTCGAAGATCGAGCCCAAACGGCCAGGTGCCAAAAATCGCGGGCGCGCCGGGTTTGACGGCGTTGACATAAACCAGACCGGCCAGGCATTCGGCCACCGCCTGCACAATCGCGCCTAAGCAATTGTTGAGGGGGCGGTTGCGCCAGCCATGCCAGCGGACAACAGGAGAACCGGCATGCCGCCCTTGATGCACAGCTCCATCACCTCGCAGCTTTCGGTGGCGAACTTCATCGGGGGCACAACGAAGCAGTTGGAATTGGACATAAACGGACGCTCGCGCCATTTGTCCTCACCGCCTGCAATCATATGCAGCATCTCCAGAGCCGAGCGGCACATGGCTCGGCTCGGTAAAGGATGTTCCGATATGTTTCAGCGTGCCAGAGCAGCTTGCGTAGACCGTATTCAGGTCCATTTCCATATTGTCGAGGATATCGCGGCACACCATGGGCCGTTGCAGGAAATGGACATTGTCCAGCTGGTCGGTGATCCGGGCCGCGTCGTGCAGATCCTGCACAGTTGAATCGCGGTATGTCCGACCATGAACATCAACCACATGGACCGCAGCGCCGGCGGTACCATAATGCACCCGGCTACCGGAGAGTTCGAGATCGTTTTTGCCATCCCGGCTGAACAGGGTGACTGATCTGTTGGCCTTGGCAATCGTGTCCTCGACCAGGGCGCGGGGGAAGCGGATGCGTCCGTCGTCGCCTTCGATACAGCCCGCAGCTTTCAGATAGGCGACCCCGCTGGGGGGCGCATCGGCAAGGCCGATCTGCTCCAGAGCATCCAGCGCGGCTTGGTGAATGCGTGCGACACCGGCGTCGCTGAGCGGGCGATAGAGCCCGCCCTCCAACCCGGCCCGGATGGGGCGCAGATGGTCGGCGAGGGGGGCTGCACGGGCAGCACGGCGGGCAGCGCGACCGCCACTGCGGGCCGCACGAGGGGAGTTCGATTGATCTGTCATAAGCTCTCTCAGGGTCTGAAATGAAATCTGAATGCTTCAGACCCGCTGCGGTCGTCCCCGTGCCGCCCGACCACGGGACGCGCCGATGGTGCGGCCGATCAGGTTGATGACCCACCGTTCCCCTGACTGTTTCCCTGGCTGGCTGGCTGCCATGTCGCTGCTCCGTTGTGCTCTGGACATCGTTGCACAGAGGGCGACCGATTCTATCTCATTTGCGACTTTTGTGAAATTTCCGACCAATATTTCACTACCAAGATGCGCAGGCTGCCGGGTCAACGCTCCATGACGATCAGTAAAAATATATATATTTTAAACCCTTATCGAGAGAACTTCGTCTTTATTTGCACCCTTTGCTGAGGCACCCTGAGCACACCGTAATGCTGAACCCGATATTAAACATTTGCAGAGATACTGGTCGGAGATGGGCAATCACGCGCGCCTGAATGGCGCGCCGTCAGAAAAGGGCAGTGCCGATGACACCGGCCTTCATTCGCAGCACAGACCATGATCTCTTGGTGCATCGCAGGCAGCGGCGCCGGGGGATTTGGGCAAATGGGTGCGGATCAGCCCGGCGGGCGGCCATTGCGGGGTTTGCTGCGGCGGTCTTTGCAGCGGCGCCGGGTTTTGCGGGTGACTGGAGCGGCTTCTTCCTCGGCGCCTCCATGGCGCGGGCGCAGGCAGCAGCATCAGAGCGCGGCTCGGTGAGCGCGTCTGGGCTTCATCTTGGCTATGATCATGACTTTGGTCGCGTGGTGCTGGGCGGGGAGGTTGAGGTCGATCGCAGCGGGCGTGTCCGCTCTGACCTGAATGAGGAGCAGACCCGGCGGATCAAACTGCGCGCCGGATATGACATGGGGGAGACGCTGGGATATGTCACCATCGGCTCCGCGCGCAATGAAACCGCCACAGATAGCGACAATGGCGCGGTCTATGGCCTGGGGCTCAGCTACTCGCTCAACCGTGCTCTGCGGGTCAGCGGGGAATACCTGCACCAGAACGCAAGCGATGGCGCGGCCGTTCAGGCGCCGTCCCGGGATATCCTGTCGATCCGCGCCTCCTTTCAGTTCTGACAGCAGCCTTCTCACCATCCACCAGCAGCGCCTCAACCTCGGCCGGGCGATCCGCGCAATATGCCGATTCCGAGCAGGATACGGGGCCCGGATCCTGAATCCAGATAAGCGGCGGTTGGCCGGTCGGGCGAGATGCTGGCGCGAACCTGCCAATCGGCGATTAGCTGCCTGAACTCAATCGGCAGGAACCTGCCTCAGACGCTCATTTTGGGCCAAATAATGCGCAGAAATTCGGAAAAATATGCCGGGGTCTGGAACAAAACGGCTGTCGATCTTCTTTAGGAGGGGCAGACGCGAGAGTAGCGCGTCGACGCAGAAGACACATGTCGAAAGACAGACAAGGAGAAGTCGAGATGACTCGTATCGTATCCATGGCCGCTATCGCCGCCGCCCTGAGCACCCCAGCCTTTGCTTAGCAACCTGGAAGAGCCGGTCGTAGCCCCGGCTCCTGCCGCTCCGCCAGTTGTGGTGGCCAATGACGGCGGCGACTGGACCGGTGCCTATATCGGTGGCCAAATCGGGCAGCTGGACGCAGATACCAGCAATGGCCTGTCAGGGGATGATGTCTCTTACGGTGTGCACGCTGGCTACAACTATGATTTTGGCCGCTTCGTGCTGGGTGGTGAGATTGACTATGACGCCACCGATGTTGATCTCGGCGGTGGTGCCGCCACTGTGGACTCGGTGATGCGCGGCAAGGTGAAGGCCGGGTATGACTTTGGCCCCGTGCTGGCCTATGTGACCGGCGGTGTGGCGCAGGTTGATACCTCTGTTGGTGATGAAACCGGTGAATTCTACGGTATCGGCGTGGCCTACCGTGTGACCGACCAATGGACTGTCGGTGGCGAAGTGCTGGAGCATGACTTCGACAATCTGGGCAGCTCCGGCATCAGCGCCGATGCGACCACCGTGTCGCTGCGGGCGTCCTACCAGTTCTGATTTGACCCACCGGGGTTAAAGGCGGCGCGTCCATTGCGGTGGGCGCGCCGTTTTGCGTTGGCGTGAGGCCTCGGTCTGAATTGCAGGCTTGGCGGGACGATGCGCGCGTGTTATGACAACTCCATGAACCGGATTTGCAACATTATTACTTGCTGCATTACCTGCTGAAATAATCAGCGGGCTGGTTTCTGTCGTTCCCTTCTTTTGAACAAGTTGCTAAGCCCGCGCTGCGCGCCGCGTATCTGCGGCACCCGTTGGGAGAGTGGCCAGAGGCGCATGCGCTGCGGTCAGACGAAGGATTTGTGATGACGACGATCAAGCTGCACAACACCCGCACCCGAGGCAAAGAGGTGCTGGACCCGCTCAATCCCGACGATGTGCGCCTCTATCTCTGCGGGCCAACTGTCTATGACCGCGCCCATCTGGGCAATGCGCGTCCTGTGGTGGTGTTTGACGTGCTCTATCGCCTCTTGCGCCACGTCTACGGCACCAATCACGTGACCTATGCACGCAATTTCACCGATGTGGATGACAAAATCAACGCAACCGCGCTGGCCCGGAAGGAAGCAGGCGCGCCGGGTACGTTGGAAGAGCTGGTACAGGAGCGCACCGAAGAGACTATCAGCTGGTATCTGGCTGATATGGCTGAGCTGGGCGCGCTGGAGCCGGATCACATGCCGCGAGCAACCGCCTATATTCCGCAGATGATCGCGATGATCGAAGACTTGATTGCCAAGGGCCATGCCTATGCCGATGGCGCGGGGCATGTGCTGTTCTCGGTCAAGAGCTACAAGGACTACGGCGCGCTGTCCGGCCGGTCGGTGGACGACATGATTGCCGGTGCGCGGGTCGAAGTGGCGGATAACAAACGCGATCCGATGGATTTCGTGTTGTGGAAACCCTCCACCGATGAGTTGCCGGGCTGGGACAGTCCCTGGGGCCGGGGTCGTCCAGGGTGGCATATCGAATGCTCCGCCATGAGCCATGAGCTGTTTGGCGACAGTTTTGATATTCACGGCGGTGGCAATGACCTGATGTTCCCGCATCACGAGAATGAAATTGCGCAAAGCTGCTGTGCCCATCCGGAAGGCGATTTTGCAAAAATCTGGCTGCACAATGAGATGCTGCAGGTCGAAGGCAAGAAGATGTCCAAGTCTCTGGGCAACTTTTTCACCGTGCGCGACCTCTTGGATCAGGGCTATCCCGGGGAGGTCATTCGCTTTGTGTTCCTGCAAACGCATTACCGCAAGCCGATGGATTGGACCGACAAAAAGGCGGAGGAAGCAAGGCAAACACTAGCGAAGTTCTATTCTGTATTGATGGTGCCGGGTGAGTACGCGAAGCCGGGATCTCGTGGTGTATATCTCAATACGGATGTCTATCAGCCTGATGAAAAGATAGTTGAGGCAATCGCAGACGATCTCAATACGTCCAAGGCAATTTCAATACTGCATAAGCTATACAAAGAAGAGCGTTACCAGCTTCTAATTGGTTCGATGGTATTCCTTGGCCTGTTGAATGAAGAGACCGACATTGACCACCTTTCAAGACCAGAAGGTTCTTCCTATTCGGCTTGGACGGGCAACCTAGGACAATATGTGTCGATCTTAGAAGATGCTCGTAAGTCTGCTATGGAAAAGAAAGATTTTTCTGAAGTAGATCGCATTAAGGCCCTTCTTATCGATGCCGAGCATCGAAGTTCGCATGTCAAAAGCTGGCGTTGAACTGGTGCCCGGCCCGTCGTTTGATCCCAGCAAATTGGACGCGATCTAGCACCACAACACATCACGGCCCTCTGAGGGGAGGGCCACCCTCATTTGCCAAGCCATAAGGCCAGCCATGACCAAAGAACGTCTTTACCTCTATGACACCACGCTGCGCGATGGGCAGCAGACCCAGGGTGTGCAGTTCTCGACCACCGAGAAGGTGCAGATTGCCACGGCGCTGGACGGGCTGGGGGTAGACTACATCGAAGGGGGCTGGCCCGGCGCCAATCCGACTGACAGCGGGTTCTTTGATGCGGCCCCGCAGACGCGCGCAACCATGACCGCTTTTGGCATGACCAAACGGGCCGGGCGGTCCGCGGAAAACGACGATGTTCTGGCGGCGGTGATGAATGCCGGCACCGGGGCGGTCTGTCTGGTGGGCAAAAGCCATGATTATCACGTGACCCATGCGCTGGGGATCACGCTTGAGGAGAACCTCGACAATATCCGCGCCTCCATCGCGCATCTTGTGGCGCAGGGGCGCGAGGCGCTGTTTGATGCCGAACATTTCTTTGATGGCTACAAGGACAACCCGGACTACGCGCTGGCAGCATGCCGCGCCGCGCTTGAGGCGGGCGCGCGCTGGGTGGTGCTGTGCGATACCAATGGTGGCACCTTGCCCGGTGACGTCGGGCGGATCGTGGCGGAGGTGATTGCGGCGGGGCTGCCGGGGGATCATTTGGGCATTCACACCCATAACGACACCGAAAACGCGGTGGCCTGTTCGCTAGCAGCTGTGGATGCAGGGGCGCGGCAGATCCAAGGCACGCTAAACGGATTGGGGGAGCGCTGCGGCAATGCCAATCTGACCACGCTGATCCCCACACTGCTGCTGAAACACCCCTATGCGGACCAGTTTGACATCGGTGTCAGTCGCGATGGGTTGAGCACGCTCACGGCGCTCAGTCGGATGCTGGATGAGATTCTGAACCGGGTGCCAACGAAACAGGCCGCTTATGTTGGGGCTTCTGCCTTTGCCCATAAGGCCGGGCTGCATGCCAGCGCGATCCTCAAGGATCCGAGCACCTATGAGCATATTGACCCGGCATTGGTGGGCAATGCGCGTATCATCCCGATGTCCAATCAGGCCGGGCAGTCCAATCTGCGCCGTCGCCTGTCGGAGGCCGGTTTGCGCGTGGAGAACGGCGATCCGGCGCTGGCGCGTATTCTGGAACGGATCAAGACCCGTGAGGCCGAGGGCTATTCCTATGACACCGCGCAGGCCTCGTTCGAGATCCTAGCGCGTGAGGAGCTGGGGCAGCTTCCAAGCTTCTTTGAGGTGAAGCGCTATAAGGTCACGGTGGAGCGGCGCAAGAACAAGTATGACCGGATGGTCTCCCTCTCTGAGGCGGTTGTGGTCGTCAAGGTGGATGGCCAAAAGCTGCTGTCGGTGAGTGAATCGCTGGACGAAACGGGCAGCGACCGGGGGCCGGTGAACGCGCTTGCCAAGGCGCTGACGAAGGATCTGGGCCAGTATTCCAAGGCGCTGGATGATATGCGGTTGGTCGATTTCAAGGTGCGCATCACCCAAGGCGGGACCGAGGCGGTGACCCGCGTCATTATCGACAGCGAAGATGGCAAGGGGCGGCGCTGGTCAACCGTTGGCGTCAGCGCCAACATAATAGACGCGTCGTTTGAGGCGCTGCTGGATGCGATCCGCTGGAAACTGTTGCGCGATACCGATGCGGCGGGTGGTGCGGCCTGATGATCCCGTTTGATGATGATCTGACCGCCTGCGCCGATCTGGTGCACAAAGGCGATCCCGATCGTTTTGCCACGGTGATGGCGGCGCCGGTCGAGGCACGTGCGCCGCTGTTTGCGATCTACGCGTTTAATCTGGAATTGGCGCGCGCGCCCTGGGCCTCATCCGAGGCGATGATCGCGGAGATGCGTGTCCAGTGGTGGCGTGATGTCGGGGAGGAAATCGCCGCGGGCGGCCCGGTGCGTCGGCATTTTGTGGCAACACCGCTGGCCAAGGTCCTGACGCCAGAGCTGGCGGGGCATATTGATGCCATGGCAGAGGCGCGCCGCTGGGATATCTACCGTGACCCGTTTGAAGATGAGGCGGCGCTGGCCGATCACATCGACAAGACCACAGGGTCTCTCATGTGGATGGCGGCGGCAACGCTGGGCGCATCGGATGAGGCGCTGGTGCGCCGGTTCGCCTATGGGGTTGGGGTTGCCAATTGGCTGCGCGCGATCCCGAAACTGGTCGCGGAAAAGCGTATTCCCCTGCTGGACGGCACGCCGTCAGGCATAAGTGCGCTGGCAAAAGCCGGGCTGGAGGCGCTGAAGGAGGCGCGCGGGCAACGCGCCAAACTCACCAAATCCGCGCTGCCGGCGCTGCTTCCCGGCTGGCAGGCCGCTGCGATCCTGCGGCAGGCCGTGGCAGAACCGCAGCGCGTGGCCGAGGGTACATTGGGCACCAGCGAGTTTCGCCGCCGCGCAGGCCTGATCTACCGGGTGTCAACCGGACGCTGGTAACGGGCTCAGGCCTCCAGATGAAAAAGACGCCTGTGGTTTCCCGTCAGGCGTCTTTTTTGTCGGTTTATCATCACGAGCGCGAGTGTGTGCTCAGGCCTTGCGCAGAGCCCGCGGCTTCAGCATCAGCCACAGCAAAGCTCCGCCTGCCAGCACCAGGAAGGGCGCCATGGCCATGTTCACAGCGGTCCAACCTTCGACCGCACTGCCGCCGGAACAGTTCATCAGACCACCAGAGGCGAGCGAGGCGAAGGTCACGCCGCCAAACACCAAGAGGTCGTTCAACCCCTGCATCCGGCCGCGCTCATAGCTCTCATGCGCGCCCGCCAACATGGTGGTTGCACCGATGAAGCCAAAGTTCCATCCAATGCCCAGCAGGACCAGCGCGACAAAGAAATTCTCCAGATCAACGCCTTGCAGCGCGACAGCCCCGGCTGCGGCAAGGATCACAAGGCCAGCGCCGACAATCTTTTCCACGCCAAACCGCGCGATCAGATGACCGGTAAAGAAGGACGGCACATACATTGCCAACACGTGGGCGGTCACCACATCGGCGGCGCTGCCTTCGCTAAAGCCACAGCCAACAACCGCCAGCGGGGTTGAGGTCATCACCAGGTTCATCAGCGCGTAGGACACCATGGCGCAGATCACCGCCACGGCGATGGTGGGCGTGCGCAGCAGCTCCAGACGGCTGCGCCCCTTGGGGGCGTCTTCGCTGGGGACAGGGGGTTTGGGGATTTTGAGGAACAAAAACAGGATTGCACCCAGGACGTTCACTGCAACCACGGCCATATAAGTGCCGAGGAAGGGGATCACAAAGGCCTGGCTGGTCGCCTTGACGATTTGCGGGCCAATGATGGCCGAGAGCAACCCGCCCGCCATCACATAAGAAATCGCCTTGGGCCGAAACGCATCGGACGCGGTGTCCGTCGCGGCAAAGCGGTAAAAGCCCTGCGCGCTCATATAAATACCGGTGAGGAAGCTGCCCAGCAGGAAGATGGGAAAAGAGCCAAGGTAGAGCCCATATGCCCCAATGACACCGCCAAGTGTGCCGCCAGCGGCGCCCACAAAGAAGCCCGCCTTGCGCCCGTACCGCTGCATGATCGCAGAGATCGGCGTGGCCGCCAGCATGGAACCGGCGACGATCAGCGAAATCGGCAGCGTCGCGAAACAGGCATTGCTGGCAAGCGATTGACCTGCGAGACCACCAATGGTGAAAATCATCGGCATCTGCGCACCCAGAAAGGCCTGCGCAAGCACGAGAATGACAACATTGCGTTTGGCGATGCGGTCGTCGGGGAGGGGGAGGCTGTCAGTCATGACAGATGCGTATCCCTGAATATCCGACAGGGCAAGATTGATGCTGCATCAGTGCGCTATGCGCGCGAAAAAGACGCAAGGAGAGGTCACATATGACAGGATCGAAAAATCCGGATGCGGTGGGGGTGGCCAACGTCGGGCGGATCATCACCAGTGACGCCTGTGTGCGCGAAGGCGCCGCGTGGCTGGCCGATCAGGACCCACGGTTTGCCGCCGCAATCGACCTCTGCGGACCGTTGCCCTTGCGCCGCAAACCCGAGGGATTTGGTGAACTGCTGAGCGCGATTATCAGCCAGCAGGTCAGCGTGGCTTCGGCCAATGCGATCTGGGGGCGGATGGTTGAGGCCGGGCTGGATACAGCACCGCAGGTAGCAGCGGCAAGCGAGGAGGATCTGCGCGCCGTCGGTCTCAGCCGTCAGAAAATCCGCTACGCCCATGCGCTGGCCGCGGCTCGGCATTGATTTTGACGCCCTGCACCAGCTCCCGGATGCGGAGGTGATTGCGACCCTGACGCAAGTGTCGGGCATTGGCACCTGGACGGCGGAAATCTACGCGATGTTCTCGCTTGGGCGGGCCGATGTCTTTGCCCATGGCGATCTGGCGCTGCAAGAAGGGGCACGGATCCTGCTGGATCTGCCGGAGCGGCCGAAACCCGCCGCGATGCGCCGCATCGCTGAGGACTGGTCGCCATGGCGGTCGGTTGCGGCGCGCGTGCTCTGGGCCTATTACCGGGTGGCAAAGGACAGGGAAGGGATCCGATGACACGAGTTTTGAAAGCCGAGCGCAAGGCGCCCTTGTCGGGGCAGACCCGATCCGTGGTGGTGTTCCTGCATGGCTATGGGGCCAATGGGGCCGATCTGCTGGGGCTGGCTGACCCCTTGGCCGAACATCTGCCCGACACCTTGTTTGTGGCACCGGATGCCCCGGAAAGCTGTGCAGGCGCGCCTTTTGGCTTCCAGTGGTTTCCGATCCCCTGGATCGACGGCTCCTCGGAAGAGGAATCCATGCGCGGGATGATGGCCTCCATCGAGGATCTGAACGCCTTTTTGGATGCGCTGATGGTGGATGAGGACGTGCTGCCCGAGCAGGTGGTGCTGTTTGGATTCTCGCAAGGCACAATGATGAGCCTGCATGTGGCCCCCCGCCGCGAGGATGCGGTGGCGGGGATCGTCGCTTTCTCCGGTCGCCTGCTGTCGCCGGAAACGCTGAAGGATGAAGTGGTCTCAAAAATGCCGGTGCTGCTGGTGCATGGCGACGCTGACGATGTGGTGCCGCCACAATCGCTGCCCGAAGCTGCCGAGGCGCTGGGAGAGGCCGGGTTCCAGGATGTCTTTGCCCATATCATGAAGGGCACAGGCCACGGCATCGCCCCCGATGGGCTAAGCGTGGCGCTGGCGTTCATGCGGGACAAGCTGAGCCTCTGAGCGCTGAAAGCCGTAGATGAAGCGCAAAGCCGCGTAAGGATCAGCCCTTGCGCGGCTTTCTTGGTTTTCGCGGCTTTGCTCTCGCGTTCAGTTCCGGGCAACCGGGCGTGGACGCGGCAGCCTTGCGCCGGGCGATGGCCTGTCGATTTGGCGCGGGTTTGGGTTTGGGCGGTCCGGGAATAGACGGCACCTCCAGATCCTCCCAATTGCCGGGGGACAAGCCATCAAGCGTCCAGATCCCAATCGCAGCCCGGATCAGGCGCAAAGTTGGGTGACCCACAGCAGCCGTCATCCGCCGCACCTGACGGTTACGGCCCTCGCGGATGGTCAGCGCGATCCAGCTATCAGGGACGGACTTGCGCACCCGGATAGGCGGATTGCGTGCCCAGATCCCGTCGGGTTCCTCCATCAATGCCGCTTTCGCTGGGCGGGTCAGCCCGTCCTTTAGCTCTACGCCGTCGGCCAGCGCCTGAATAGCCGCAGCATCCGGCGTGCCCTCAACCTGCACCCAATAGGTTTTTGGCATTTTATGCTGAGGGTCCGAGATCCACGCCTGCAAGCGCCCGTGATCGGTCAGCAGCATCAGCCCCTCGCTGTCACGATCCAGCCGCCCCGCAGGGTAAACTCCCGGCAGATCAATCCAGTCGCTCAGCGTTGCGCGCGGACTGCTTTCGCTGCCACGGTCTGTGAACTGCGGCAAGACGTCATAGGGTTTGTTGAAGCGGATCAATCTGGTCATCAGCCTGCAATAGGCAGCACTCCGCTGAGTGGCAAGGGGCGCGCGCGCCTCCGGCGTGGTTTGTCCCGACACGCATCAGCGTCTGGTCGTCATGCAGCTGTCACGGAAACATCCTAGTGGTTGATCTGAGAGCTGGTCTGAGACCTTGTCATAATCATTGATAATGGGGGCTTGCCAGTTGCAGGCCACGATATATAGTTAATTCAAAGCAGGGGCGGGTTCCCCGCTCTGGTGTCGGAACACAGGCAGACAGGGCGGTAGAGCCGTTGCAGAACATGCAGATCCAACAGCAACAGATTTCAGCAGATAATGGGTATCGCCGTGCAGCCGTTGCCCATGGTCAGCCTGCGATCAGCGGCAGCAAGGGAACGCGCCCGCTGATTGGTCTGCGAATACCTGTCTGGCCGCATCGAAGCCCTCTGTCGGTTCGCCCGCAGACTGCTGATATTCACCCGCAGACTGCTGATATTCATATGACTGATCCAAAGACAAGCGCGTGCACTCCACGCGCTTTTGTTTTGTCTGAAACCACTGCTGTGTCGGCCCGTACGCGGGGGCAGGGCGGTGGTCAGTGGCCGGGACCTTGGCGCAGGTCCGGGCCATTGAAACGAGGAGGTGCAGTATGACCGTCGCCGTTGGTAATCTCAGAACTTTGATTCTGAACGCAGATATGCAGCCGCTCAGCTGGGCGCCGCTGTCTGTCTGCAATTGGCAGGATGCGTTTGTTGCCGTCCATCAGGAACGGGTCATACAGGTCAAAACCTATGATGATGTCGCGGTGCATTCGGCCTCGGACACCTTCGAAGTGCCCGCTGTTGTTGCGCTCAAACGCTATCGCAAGCGCAAGAAGGTGGCCTTCACCCGGTACAATGTGTTTCTGCGTGATGAGTTCTGCTGCCAGTATTGCGGCAAGCGGTTTGCTGCCAAGGATCTGACATTTGATCATGTGATCCCCCGCAGCAAAGGTGGTGCATCCTCCTGGACCAATATCGTCGCCTGTTGCAGTGCCGATAATCTGCGTAAGGGCAATCTGAAACCACAGCAGGTGGGGTTGAAGCTTCGTCGTCAACCCTTCGCCCCAAGCCCACATGAACTGGACGCGATTGCCCGGCGCCTGCCACGCCCGAAACCGGAACTGCACCAGACCTGGATGGATTTCCTCTATTGGGACAGCGAATTGGACAGCTGATCGCACCCTGAAAGAGCTATGAAAAAGGCCCCGATCAGCAGCGCTGTCGGGGCCTTTTGGTATCCACCTTCGGGGGTGATCAGCCTTTGGCGCGTTGCACCATGCCAAAGAGATCGCGCGGATCGTCAGGGTCGGCCAGCATATCCAGTTCGAGGAACAAATCGGTGTCCTTGATCCGGTCGCGGATGTAGCGCAGAGCCGAGAAATCCTCGATCGCGAACCCGACGCTGTCGAACAGGGTGATCTGCTTGTCATCGCGGCGACCGGGTTTCTGCCCCAGGATCACCTGCCACAGTTCGGTAACCTCAAAATCCTCAGGCATCTGCTGGATTTCCCCTTCGACCCGGGTCTGGGGCGGGAATTCCACAAATACGTCAGAGCGGGACAGGATACCTGGTGCAAGCTCCGTCTTGCCTGGGCAGTCGCCGCCGATGGCGTTGATGTGCACGCCGCTGCCGACCATGTTGTCGGTCAGGATCGTGGCATATTGCTTGTCTGCGGTGCAGGTGGTCAGGATCTGCGCGCCCTCAATCGCCTCTTCCGGCGTCTTACAGGCCACAACCTCAAGCCCGCTGTTTTTCAGGTTTGCCGCGCATTTCGCGGTGGCGGCCGGATCAACATCATAAAGACGCACGGATTTCAGCCCGCAGATCGCCTGCATGGCGAGCGACTGGAACTCCGACTGGGCGCCGTTGCCGATCATGGCCATGGTCGTCGCGCCTTTGGGCGCAAGGTGTTTTGCCACCATGGCGGAGGTCGCGGCCGTGCGCAGCGCGGTCAGAATGGTCATCTCTGTCAGAAGTACCGGATAGCCAGTATAAACATCCGCAAGCAGGCCAAAGGCAGTGACAGTTTGTAGCCCTTCAGAGGTGTTCTTCGGATGGCCGTTCACATATTTGAAGCCGTAAGCCTCGCCATCGGAGGTGGGCATCAGTTCGATCACACCGACGTCGGAGTGGCTGGCCACGCGCGGTGTCTTGTCAAACAGCTCCCAGCGTTTGAAATCCTCTTCGATATAGGCGGCGAGATCCTTCATCACCGTGTCGATCCCGACATGATGAATGAGGCGCATCATATTGTCGACGCTGACAAAAGGCACAAGCGCCTTGTCCGAGGGTTGGGTCATGACTGGGTCCTTTCACGGGGGCTGAGGTGGATGGCTGCCAGCATGCAGCGCACCGACCCGCCAGCGGTTTCGATAGTGGGAATGGAGAGCGGCAGCAGGGTCGCGCTGCGCTCAATTACAGCGATTTGGTCGGCACGCAGCACATCGACGGCACGCGACGACAGCGCCAGCAAGCGGCTGTGCCCGGTCAGCTCCAGCGCGTTGCCTGCAAATCCGGCGATCTGTTCGGGCGTAAGATCAATCACCCGGCGTCCGGTTTCCTCCAGCCGGGCGGCAACTTCGGCCCGGCGTATTGGATCGGTGATCATATCAAGACAGATCAGCGCATAATCCGTGCCAATACCCATCAGTACGTTGGTGTGATAGACATCGCGCCCCTGCGCATCTCGTGCTTCAAACACCATAGGTTCAAAGTTGAAATGGGTGCAGAAACGTTCCAGCAGCACCGGATCGGCACGGTTGGATTTCACGGTGTAGGCAATGCGCCCGATATGGTCGAGCACCATGGCACCGGTACCTTCCAGCGCCAGCCCGTCCTGTTCCAACCCGGAATAGTCGATCACATCCTGAACGCGGTAATCCCGCTTTAGCAGTTCAATCACATCCCAGCGGCGTTCCTTGCGCCGGTTGGCCGCATACATGGGATAGACCGCAACATGGCCGCCGGCATGGGTCGAAAACCAGTTGTTCGGAAACACGCTGTCCGGGGTTTCCGTGCCAGTGTCGTCAAACACATGGACGTTCACACCCGCGCCGCGCAGCGCCGAAACTGCTCCGTCGAATTCGGCCAGCGCCTGCGCAGAGGTCACATCCGCCGTGTCATCCGCAAGGGTTTGAAACGCATTGTCGTCGCGCGTCTCCGGGTTGGAGCAAAAATGGTGCGGACGGATCATCACCACCGCACCGGGGGCCTGAAGCTGGCTCATTGATAGCTCCGTGTCGGGCGGTCAAAGACACGACGCCCAAGGGCCGAGGCGCAGAGATCCACCATCAGATGGGCCGTGCGGCCGCGCTCATCCAGAAACGGGTTCAGCTCTACCAGATCCAAAGAGGTCATCAGCCCGGAATCATGCAGCATTTCGCACACCAGATGCCCCTCGCGCACTGTGGCGCCGCCGGGCACGGTGGTGCCGACCGCAGGGGCCACAGACGGGTCCAGAAAATCAACATCCAGCGAAACATGCAGCATTCCATTGGCGTCCTTGACCCGCTGAAGGAAGGCAGAAAGCGGGCTTAAGCAATGCCATTTTCGTCGATATCACGCATGTCGTGACGGTGAATATCGCTGGCCTCAAGCGCGAGGCGTTCCGGGGTATCAACCGAGCGCAGGCCGATCATGCAGACATTTTCCTGCGGGACCGGGTTGGCCACCTCAGGAAAGCCTGCAAAATCTGGACGCCCGGTGAAATAGCCCACTGGTGTGCCGTGCAGGTTGCCGCTGTCGGAGGTTGCCGGGGTGTGAAAATCGGTATGCGCATCGAGCCACAGCACAAATTGCGGGCGGCCTTCTTTGGCGGCGTGGTTGGCCACGCCAACAACCGAGCCGAGGGACAGTGAATGGTCGCCACCAAGAAAGATCGGCAGCCCCTCTGTCATCGCTTCTTCGGCGGCGCGGATCAGGCGATTGGTCCAGCCGATGGTTTCATTGCGGGCAAAGACCAGACCGTCGTTGGTATCGCGTTCATGGGTCGCAGGCCGCAGATTGCCCTGATCGATCACCTTATGACCCAGACTTTCGATTGCGCGCCCCAGACCGGCGGTGCGATAGGCATCCGGCCCCATCAGGCATCCGGCGCGCCGCTTGCCGCTGTCCACCGGGGCGCCGATCAGAATACAGGTCTTGGATGTCACGCGCATATCTCCTCTGCGAACTGTGCTTACCCTTAGAAACCTCCGATTTGAGGTGGATTCCAGCGATCAAATCGCCCATATAGTAGGGCAAATCATCAAGACGGAGGTCAAATTGGACAAAACGGATGAGCGCCTGATTGCTGCGCTACGTCATAATGCACGCGCCTCCCTGTCGGATCTGGCGTTGCAGCTGAACCTGTCGCGGACCACCGTCCGGGCCCGGATTGAACGGCTGCAAGCCAAAGGCGATATCCTTGGGTTTTCAGTTGTTCTGAAGGAGGATGTGCTGCGCGATCCGGTCCGTGGCCTGATGATGATCGGCATCGAGGGGCGAGGCACCAGCCGCATAACGCGGCAGCTTCAGGGCCTGCCGGAAGTGCGGGCGATCCACACCACGAACGGGCGCTGGGATCTGATTGTGGAACTGGGTACCGAAACGCTGGAGACGCTGGATGCCGCTCTTGCCAAAATCCGCACATTCGAAGGGGTGGTGAGCAGCGAAACCAACCTCCTTCTTGCCACGAAAAAGGACAGCTGAGCCGAGCGGTGACAGGCCCGGCCCGATGGAGGCGTCAGATCCGGTTCTTGCGCATGTGATTGGCCGCAGCAATCCAGAGCACGGCCAGAAACAGCGATGCAATCGCATTCCAACTGGCCATTGAGAGGCTGAACAGCTCCCACGGGACGTCGTCGCAGCGCACCAGCGGTGCAGACATGATCTGCTGCATCAGATCTTCGGAGCTGAGGTTGCCAATCGGGCCGGAGGTGCAGGAATTCGGGCCTTCCCACCAGCCACGCTCAACCCCGGTGTGATATGCGCCGATCCCCGCCGTGGTCAGCGCAGCAAGCGCACCGAGATAGGGCAGCATCACCATTGGGACCATCAGCGCCAACATGCCGATCACCACAGCTGCGCCATGCGGATACCGTTGCCAGATGCACAGCTTACACGGTGCCATCTCACCAAGATACTGAAATCCGAAGGCCCCAAGCAGCAGCGCAGCTGAGCTTAGCGGTGGCAATAAGGATGAGAAATCGGCTCATGTTTACAAGACCTTCAGTGCGAAAAATCCGCCAAACAACAACACGACAAACACCGTAAAGACAAGCCCCAGACGCCGCTCGATAAAGTTGCGGATGGGTGCGCCGAATTGCCACAAAAGCCCCGCAACCACGAAAAACCGCAGTGCACGGGCCAGAATGGAGGTCGCAACAAAGGTTGCAAGCGGCATGCCGGTCCAGCCTGACATTATCGTGATGACCTTATAGGGGAAGGGGGTGATGCCCGCGATCAGCACCGCCCAGAACCCAAAGTCGTTGAACCGCGTGTTGAAGTCCGCCATCGCGTCGGCTTTGCCCATGGCTGCGAGCACCGGCTGGCCGATACTGTCGTAGAAAAATGCGCCAATGGCGTAGCCTAGCAGGCCACCGGCGACTGAAGCGGCCAGCGCGACCAACGCAATCAGCCAAGCCCGCGATGGGCGTGCGAGGATCATCGGGATCATCAGAACATCGGGCGGGATCGGAAAAACCGAGCTTTCGACAAAGGCGACGCCAGCCAGCCACCACAGGGCCTTGGGGTGATCGGCCAGAGCCATGGTTCGGTCATACAGCGCGCGCAACATCCTCGGGGCTCTCCTTGGCAATCCGATGAGAGCGGTGCCACGTGGGAGCGGGCGGGTCAACCGCCATGGCCCCTCGGGGCCCCAAACCCCGCTCAGACCACGGGTGCATTTTTCACCCCTTTGAAGGCGATTTGCCTATGGACCTCCGCGACCGCCTTGGGTAGGAACAAGCTAGGGGCCCAAGTGGCGGAATGGTAGACGCAGGGGATTCAAAATCCCCCGCCTTTGCGGGCGTGCCGGTTCGAGTCCGGCCTTGGGTACCAAGGGTTTCAAGGGGCTGTGCGATGATATCGCGCGGCCCCTTATTCTATTGCAGCCGCGTGCGAACAACTAGTCTTCGCAACGGCCCCCGCCGCCAATCAACTTCGGCAGCCTGCGACAGCATGAGTGTCGGCGGCGGCGCCTGGGAGCGCTTTTCCTGCAATCGCGCCGTCGCTTATGGGTCAGTAGCTGGGCGAGAAAGGACGCGCCTCGCGAGCGGGCCATGGGCTGGCTGCGATGGCGTCTTTCAGGGCTTGGTAGATTTTCGGGTCGATGGTCGTGCCTTGCATGTCGTCCATGGCCGCAAATGCCTTCTCCAGCGGCAAGGCCGAGCGATAGGGGCGATCCGCCGTCATCGCGTCAAAAATGTCGGCGACAGTGAGGATGCGCATTTCGACGGTCAGATCTGCCGCTCCGAGGCCGTGCGGATAGCCGGTTCCGTCCAGCCGTTCGTGATGCGCCGCCACCACGTCCGCGACATCTTCGAAAACCGATATCCGGCGTAATATGTCGTGGCCCAGAACCGGGTGCAGTTTGACCCGCTCCATGTCCTGATCACTCAGACGGCCGGGTTTATCCAGAATCGCGTTGGAGACGCCCAGCTTGCCCAGATCGTGCAGAAGCCCGGCGCGGACCATCCAGCGCCGATGCGGCAGGTCAAAGCCGAGCGCCTCGCAGATCATATCCGTGTAGTGCGCGACCCGTTCGGAGTGGCCATATGTGTATGGGCTTTTGGCGTCGATCACCTTTGAAAATGCGTAAGAAATCTCATCCAGATAGTCATCGTCAACCGGCATGCTCACCTGCGCTGCGCGATCTGCGAACACGCTGGCCTCCAGCCTGTTGCTGGTCAGTGTGTCATAAAATCCTGGCGCGCGGATCACGCGGGTAAAGACCGGGACCAACTCTGGATCGAACCAGCTGCCTGCACGGGTTTCCAGTTCATCTGCCGCGGCGCCGGAACCGAGTTGCAGCGTGAAGACATCGGTGACCTGCGCCATAAGCGCGATACGGGAGAACAGCGGAATTTCCGCCCGGCTGATCCCGGCTGGATGTCCGCCGCCATCCCAATGTTCGTCCAACGCCGCAATCCCATCGGCTACCTGCTCCGAGAAGCGCATGAGCCGGGCGATTTCTGCGCCCCTGTCACAACGGGTCTGGATCAGTTCGGTGGCCAGGCTGCCGCTGCGGCCAATCACGCCGGTGACGGTTTTCAGCCGCTTCAGACGGCTGTCCCCCTGACCGGTGTGGCGCAGTACGAAATCCAGCTTTTGCCGCGTCGTGCCGTCGACAAATTTGAAGTTGCGCTTAAAAGTGAGGTCATCGGTGCGGTAGAGCGCGCAGATCCGGGCGGCGTTGGAGCTGCATCCCAGATCCTTGAGCAGAAGTGTGAAATATAGATCGGCGCGATCCTGCTGCGACAGATGCAGATAATCTGCCACCTGCATGCCAATCCAGCAGCAGCGGACGCAATGCCCCTCTGGCTGACCTTCGGTGAGATCCAGCGCATGGCTGAGTGCGCCCAGCAGTTCGCCCAGCTGGATGGTCTGACCACCAACCCGTGAATAGGTCACATCATGCAGCACGCCCGTGGAGGCGGCCGCAAAACCGGGGCCCGGATCCGGTCCGGGCAGCGAATAGGGGGTCGGAGTGGCCACCATGGCGCGCATCCTTCTTCAAACGCGCGCCTAGCTTACTATCGTGGCCTTAATCTCAGGTTACTGCGGCGCCCGGCCGTCCAGCGGACATCGGCCCTGGTATTGGCCAAGCCCCAGACACCGGGTCAGGCGACACGGTTTGCCGAGGCTTCAAGCAGCGTCTGGGTATAGGGATGCCGTGTTTCACCGCTGCGCATCGCGTCGATGCTGAGCACCTCGACGATCTCGCCATGCTGCATCACGGCTGCCTGATCGCACATATGCGCCACCACCGCGAGATCATGAGAAACCATCACAAAGGTTAGCCCATGCTCGGAGCGCAAATCACTGAGGAGGTTCAGGATTTCCGCCTGAACTGACACATCCAGCGCCGAGGTCGGCTCATCCAGCAGCAGGATATCCGGCTGTGGCGCCAGGGCGCGGGCAATGGCGACGCGCTGGCGTTGGCCACCCGACAGCTGATGCGGATACCGAAAGCGGAACGCGGGACCGAGGCCGACGTCTTTCAACAGTTGATCAACCCGATCGTCAATATCTCGAAACCCGTGCAGGTGTAGCGTTTCTGACAGCACCTGATCCACAGACTGGCGCGGATGGAGCGAGGCATAGGGATCCTGAAACACCATCTGCACGGTCTTGTAGAACTCCCGATCGCGGGTGGGACCAAGCCGCGTGCCCTCGACGAAAATCTCGCCGTTCCATTGCGGCGCCAATCCGGTGATGGCTTTCAAGATAGTGGATTTTCCTGATCCACTTTCCCCGACAAGCCCAAAGCTGGCGCCGGTTTCAACGCTGAGAGAGGCTGCTTTGACGGCATGAACCAGCGCATGACGTTCGCCGAAATAGACGTTGAGATTGTTGATGTCCAAGGCGGTTGTCATCACCGTCCCTCCACACTGGGGGCGTCACGCCAGGCGGGATCGCGTTGCAGCACCTCCAGCCGGGGGCGCGGCGCGTCAAACCGGGGCAGGCTGCCCAATAGCCCCTTGGTATAGGGGTGTTGCGCCTCATGCAGGCGATTGGCGTCACAGACCTCGACGATGCGGCCCGCGTACATGATCAGCACCCGGTCGCAGAACTGGGAGACAAGATTGAGATCATGACTGATGAAGATCAGCCCCATGCCGCGTTCCTTCACCAACCGGTCCATGATCGACAGCACCTGACCCTGCACCGAGACATCCAGCGCAGAAGTGGGTTCATCCGCAATCAGGATTTCCGGGTTCGGGATCAGCATCATGGCAATCATGATGCGCTGCCCCATGCCGCCCGACATCTCGTGCGGATAGGCGCCCATCACCCGTTCGGGATCCCGGATCGAGACCGCCTCCAGCATCTCAAGCGCTTTCTGGCGGGACTCGGCCTTGCTGGCCTTGGCGTGCAGGCGATGTGCCTCGATCAGCTGGTCACCGATTGTCATCACCGGGTTGAGCGAGAATTTCGGATCCTGCATCACCATGGAGATCTGCTCGCCGCGCACCTTGCGCATCTCGCGTTCAGATTTGGCCAGAAGGTTCTCCCCATGAAGGGAGATGTGATCGGCCTCAACCATCCCCGGTTTGCGGATCAGTTGCAGGATGGCGCGCCCGGTCATGGATTTACCCGAGCCGCTTTCGCCAACAATCCCAAGCCGTTCCCGTCCGAGCGAGAAGGACACGCCGCGCACCGCATCAAAGATCCCATTGCGCGTGGGGAACCGCACCCAGAGGTTTTCGACATCCAGAAGCATGCTCATGACGCGCTATCCTTTGGGTCCAGAACATCACGCAGGCCATCGCCGAGCAGGTTGAAAGCCAGCGAGACGGCGAAAATAGCAAGTCCGGGCATGGTGGCCACCCACCAGTGATCCAGAATGAACCGACGCCCCTCTGAGATCATCGCGCCCCATTCCGGGCTGGGCGGTTGCGCGCCAAGGCCAAGGAAGCCAAGTCCAGCGGCAGCGAGAATGATGCCTGCCATATCCAGTGTCACCCGCACGATCAGTGAGGACACACAGAGCGGCCAGATATGCTTGATAATGATCCGCAGCGGGCCAGCGCCTTGCAAACGGATCGCGCTGATATAGTCAGAGGACCGGATGGTCAGTGTCTCTGCCCGCGCCATCCGCGCATAAGGCGGCCATGCGGTGAGCGAGATCGCCAACACCGCGTTTTCTATCCCGGCGCCAAGGGCGGCAACAAAGGCCAGCGCCAGAACCAGCCTTGGAAAGGCGAGGAAGATATCGGTGATGCGCATCAGGATGATATCAGCCCAGCCTCCCACATAGCCAGAAACCGTACCCACCAGCAGCCCCGCAACAGGCGCAATCAGCGCCACCAGGGCAACGATATAAAGCGTGATGCGGGCGCCATAGATCAGCTCGGCTGAGGATGTCGCGGCCAAGGGAGTCGGTGCCCAGAATATGCCCTTCACTGCCTAGGGGCTGCAGGCGGTTGGCAAGGTTCTGCACAAACGGGTCGTGGGGGGCCAACAGCGGTGCCAGCAGTGCAATGGAGATCAGCAGGATCAAGATGGCAAGCCCCACCATCGCCATATGGTTCTGACGCAGCGACAGCCAACCCTGATACAGGGCGGCCAGCCGCGCCTGACGCCGCGATGTGGGGGTATCGGTCAACAGCCAGGCCCGCAGGCCCTGCTTTGGGGCCGGGGTTTGCGACGACATGCTCATTTCGACCTCGGATCAAAGACTTTGTAGAGAAGGTCGGAGAAGATGTTGAGGCAGATGAACACCAGACCAACAACAACGGTGCCGCCCAGCACCGCATTCATATCCGCCGACAGCAGAGCAGTGGTGATATAGCTGCCAATTCCCGGCCAGGAAAAGATAATCTCGGTCAGGACCGACCCCTCAAGCAGGTTGGCATAGCTCAGCGCGATCACGGTGATCAACTGGACGCGGATGTTGCGGAACGCATGGGTCCAGATCACCGCCCATTCGCTCATGCCTTTCACGCGGGCCGTGGTGACATATTCTGCGGAGAGCTGTTCCAGCATGAACGACCGTGTCATGCGGCTGATATAGGCAAGGCTGTAGTATCCAAGCAGGGAGGCGGGCAGCACGATATGTGAAAACGCATCGCGAAAGGCCCCCCAATCCCCGGCGATCAGCGAGTCGATCAGGATCATCCCTGTGACAGAGGGGATCATGTCCTCGTAGAAGATCCCCTGCCGACCTGGTCCGCCAACCCAACCCAGAATTCCGTAAAATAGCAACAACCCCATCAGGCCAAGCCAGAAGATGGGCATGGAGTAGCCAACCAGCGCGATCACGCGGGCAATCTGGTCAATCCAGCTGCCGCGACGCACCGCAGCGATGACCCCCAGTGGCACGCCAAGTATGCAGCCAAAGAGAATGCCGATGGTGGCCAGTTCAAACGTCGCCGGAAACACGCGCGCAATATCGGTCGAGACATCCCGCGCCGTCAGCAGCGAGGTTCCGAAATCGCCCCGCAGGACATCGGTGACATAGTAGAAAAACTGCACCGCAAGCGAGCGATCAAGACCCAGCTCACGGTAGACGGCATTATACTGCTCCTCGGTGGCGCGCTCGCCGACGATGGCCAGCACCGGATCGATGGGCATCACCCGACCGATCAGGAAGGTCACAAACAAGAGGCCCAGCATCGTGACCGCGATGGACGACAGCGTCACCAGCGTGCCGCGCGCCCAAGGGGGAGGGGCAGCCAAGGCCGCCGCTCCGTTTCTGTTGCGAAATTCGCCATCTTACTTGGTCACATCCCAGTAGGCGACCGAGGTGATGGCGCCGCCAAGGCTCAGCCCTTCGACGTTATCGGCCATGCCCGCCTGTTCGATCAGCTGGAACATGACAGCGAAGGGGGCGGTGTCACGGAATTGCGCCTGGATCTCATGATACATCTCCGCGCGCTTCTCTGTGTCGCCCTCGACAACAGCCGCCGACACCTTCTCGGTCAGGCCACCTGTGTCCCAGCCGTTGCGCCAGGCCAGAAGACCGGTGGCATTCGCGGCGTCCGAGTTGTCGGGGTTATAGGCAAAGGTGCCCGCATTGGTATGGGGATCAGGATAGTCCGGCCCCCATGCGCCGAGATAGATATCCAGCTCACGCGCTCGGTACTTACCCAGCACCTGCTTGCCGGTGCCAACCTCAAGGTTCAGCGTGATCCCGGCCTGGGCGAATGTGTTCTGCAGCGACTGGGCAATTTCCAGACGCTCCTGCGCCTCACGCACGCCGACAGTCAGCTCCAGATTTTCGACGCCTGCCTCAGCCAGCAACGCCTTGGCCTTTTCCACATCGAGCGAGAAGGGATTCTCGTCCACCGCGCCGAGATAGGTTTTCGGCAGGAAGTTCTGATGGCCGACATACCAGTTCTTGAGGAAGCTGTTTTCCATGCCATCATAGTCGATCAGATACTTCAGCGCCTGACGGACTTGCGGTTTGGACAGTTCCGGATGCTTCTGGTTGAAGGAGACATACATCAGGCGACCGCGCATTTCGCGCAGCACCTCAACGCCGTCAACACCTGCGAGACCATCGACATCAGACGGGGTAAGATCGCGGGCCACGTCAACGTCGCCACGTTCCAGCATCAGGCGTTGGGTCGCGCTCTCTTGTACGTGTCGCACGATGACGCGCTTCATTGCGGGCTCACCGCCGTAATAGGCCGGGTTGGCGCTCAGGGTAACGCTTTCCTTCGGCTTCCAGCTGGCAAGGCTGTAGGGGCCGGACCCTGCGGAGTTGGTGGTCAGCCAAGTGTTGCCCATATCCCCGTCGACTTCATTGGCCATGACCAGTTCTCTGTCGACAATCGCGCCAATGGTGGCGGTCAGGCAGTTCAGAACAAAGGAGGTTGCGTAGCGCTTGTCGGTGGTGATCGATAGGGTGTTGCCATCAACCTTGATCGTTTCATCGACGTTCTCGGGCGTGAACCCAAATTGGGTGATGATGAAGGATGGCGTCTTGTTCAGCAGAACCGCGCGTTTCAGCGAAAATGCAGCATCCTCGGCCCGGACCGGGTTGCCGGACTGAAATTTGACACCTTCGCGCATGGTGAAGGTGATGGTGCGGCCATCCTCAGAAACAGTCCAGCTTTCGGCCAGATCCGGCTGGTAGCTTAGCGTCCAGATCCGCGGGGTCGAAATTCACCAGTTTGCCGTAGATGTTGCGGATCACATCTGCGCCTGCAAACTCAAAACTCTGCGCCGGATCCAGCGTGGTGATATCATCAATACGGTTGGCAATGACCAGCATATTCGCCGGGGTTTCGGCCATCGTGGCCATCGGGGTGAGGCCAATTGCCAGCCCCAGCGCGGCTGTGCCAAGAAGGGTTTGAATGGTTTTCATCTTTAACTCCCTATCGTGTTTTTAATCTTTGAATATCGCGCTGTTATCAGCGTCTTTTTGTTGTCTAACCGTGGCCCGTGCTGAGCAAGGGCGGCAGCTTGTCGAATGTCAGGGGTTGTCCCAGGTCGCATCCAGAACCCGCAGCCAATTGTCGTGGCACAGCTTTGTCATCAAGGCATCATTGATCCCGTGCTGGCGCAGGGCGGCACGCAGCGCCGGAAGACCCGCCACGGTTTCGATGTCCTTTGGCACCGTGGCGCCATCAAAATCCGAGCCGAAACCGACCCGATCCTCACCCAATTGGGTGATCAGGTGGTCAATATGGTGCAACATGCGATCAATCGGGGTATCGGCGTCCATGCGGCCATCTTCCCGCAGGAAGGCCACGGCAAAGTTGAGACCAACCATGCCATCACTGTCACGGATCGCGTGCAGCTGGCGGTCAGTCAGGTTGCGGCTGTGGGGGGTCAGGGCGTGGGCATTTGAATGTGTGGCCACCAGTGGCGCGTCACTCAGCTCTGCCAAATCCCAGAACCCGGCCTCATTCAGATGTGAAAGATCAATCATCACGCCCAGCTGATTGCAGCGCTTCACCAGCCGTTTGCCATCCGCGGTCAGACCGGGCCCGGTGTCGGGCGAGCCGGGAAAGCGGAATGGTACACCGTGGCCAAACCGGGTCGGGCGGCTCCAGACCGGGCCGAGAGAGCGCAAGCCCGCCTGATAAAGAACGTCAAGCATATGGAACTCCGGATCAATTGCCTCGGCCCCTTCCATATGCAGCACGGCTGCCAGCAACCCCGTGGCGAGACAACTCCGGATATCATTGGTGCTGCGGCAGATCTTCAGCGCACCGTCGCGTTCCAATTGGAGCAATATCGCCGCCTGAGAAAGCGCGACGGGGGCCGCATCCGGCCAGCTGACCTCCTCGGGCAAAGGCAAATCGTAGGCCGTGGCCATCATCTCATCATGGCTGTCGATATCGACAGCGTCGGGTACGTAGATGGCAAAAAAGCCACCGCCAAAGCCACCTTTGCGCGCCTTCACAAGGTCAATCTGGCGTCCGCCGCTGCCCTGAAACCCATCCGCACCCGGTGGAATGTCGCGATTATGCAATCGCAGCAATAGATCGTTGTGGCCGTCGAAAATCAGAGGATCAGTCATTTTGCTTCCTAATTCCCTGATATGAGGTCGTATCTTTTGCGCTAACGCAAGGGAATTTACGCTGGTTTTTGCGATAAGTCAGAGCAACGCCCAAAAAGTAGCGTCTATCCAGCGACATGCAGGACGCTACAGGTCACCCTGTCTGCCAATAGCTCGACCAAGCCGAGAACATGTTCGATTATCGCGCAAATGCGACTCAGGATTTTAGTCCTGCTTCAAGCCATAGCCTGCGAATGCCGCCAGCGCGTCGTCGATCTGCGCCGGGCTGAGCAGCTTGGGCGTGCCGATGCTGCGCGCGCGAATGTAGGTTGCTGCCAAATGTTCCAGCTCAGCCATCCGCCACATGGCGCGCGCCAGGGTGTCACCGGTGCAGATGGCGCCATGGTTGGCCATAAGGCACCCCTCACGGTCCGTCAGTGCGGCAACGACATGGGCCGACAGCTCCGAACTGCCAAAAAGCGCATACTCGGTGAGTGGAACGTCATGTCCGCCAAACGCCGCCACCATATAGTGACAGGCCGGGATCGCCATGTGGTTCACGGCAAGCGCACAGCAATTGACAGGATGGGCATGAACCACGGCCATCGCCTCCGGCTTGGCTGCCAGCAGCGCCTGATGGAACTGCCACTCGGAGGAGGGCGCAGGCTGGCCGTCCCCCGCATCCGGTCCGCGATCCAGTGGCATCCGCACAATCATCTCCGGGGTCATTGCCTCATAGGGGATCCCGGATGGGGTGATCAGCATCTCCCCGCCAGCGATCCGCAACGAGATATTGCCGGATGTGCCCTGATTGATGCCGCTCCTGTTCATCTCCAGACAGGCGTCAATGATTGACTGGCGCAGCGCAGGGCTATCCTCGGGGGCGGACCTTGGCATGGCAGGTTACCCCGCCTTGCGGATCAGGTCGGGAAACAGCGCCGCCAGCCCCTCGGCAGAGGCATCGCAGATACCGCGCTCGGTGATAAGCCCTGTCACCAGCCGGTTTGGCGTCACGTCAAAGGCGGGATTGCCGCAGGCGGTGCCCTCGGGCGTGACCTGCGCCAGACTGATATCCCCACCATCCAGCACGCCCTGAACATGGCTCACCTCGCGGCTGTCGCGGTCTTCAATCGGGATCTCTGCGACACCGTCCGTGACTGTCCAGTCAATGGTGGGCGAGGGCAGGGCGACGTAGAACGGCACCCCGTTGTCACGGGCCGCCAGCGCCTTCAGATAGGTGCCGATCTTGTTGCAGACATCGCCCTGACGGGTGGTGCGATCAGTGCCGGTGATGACCAGATCAACCTGTCCGTGCTGCATCAGATGACCGCCTGCATTGTCCGTAATGTAGCTGTGGCTGATGCCGTGGCTGCCCAGTTCCCAGGCGGTCAGCGCGCCCTGATTGCGGGGGCGGGTTTCATCGACCCAGACATGGATCGGAATTCCGGCATCATGGGCCTGATACATCGGGCTGGTCGCCGTGCCCCAGTCAACGGTGGCGATCCAGCCGGCGTTGCAATGGGTGAGCAGGCGTACGGGCTCCCCTGCCGGTTTCCTGGTGGCGATATCGCGGATCAATGTCAGACCATAGGCACCGATGCGGCGGTTGATCTCGACGTCCTCATCGGCGATGGCATGGGCAAGCTTCAGCGCCGCTTTTGCACGGTCTTCCTCCGGCAGGGGGATCAGCGTTTCCATGCAGCGGTTCAGCGCCCAGCGCAGGTTGATCGCGGTGGGACGGGTGGCATTCAGCTGCTCCCAGGCGGCCTGCAGCGCGCTGTCAGACGGATCCAGCTCCGCTGCCAGCGCCATACCATAGGCCGCGGTCGCTCCGATCAGCGGTGCGCCACGCACCCGCATTTCCACAATGGCCGTAGCGAACGCCTCAAACGTGGCAACGGGCTGGATGCGAAACTCATGCGGCAACCAACGCTGATCAATGATCATCAGGACCGATTGATCCTCATCCCACCAAAGCGAACGATAATGCGTGCCATTGATTTTCACTGCGGGATCCTCCGTTTATGATGGCAGCCACTGGTGTGTTGGTAGCTGAAACCTTGCCGCCCGTCCTAACCGATCGACGGCAAAGTGCAATCACCTTGCGGTCTTAGCCACCGCGCAGCCGTTGCATCAGGTAGATTTCATTCTCAGGGGCGAGGGGTTCATCCAGACTGGCCGCAATGATGCGCCCGTCTACCGCCACCGAAATGCCCGCGTCCAGCGCCGGGGTCAGTGCGGGGTAGGCGGCTTTCAGCGCGGCGATCATGGTGCCTGTGGTGCTGGCGGAAACTTCCACCGCGTCTTGCCCCTCGGCAAAGCGGCGCAACCCGGACCAAAGATGCACGGTCAGGCGCGGCAACCCCGCGTCCTGACCCAGATCTTGCGTCTCACCTGTCATTGCGCTGCATCAATCTGCCGTACCGCGCTGCTGTTCCAATGCTGCCAGAATGCGCGGCGGTGACATCGGCAGCGCATGCAGCCGCACGCCTGCCGCAGCAGAGACGGCATTGGCAATCGCCGCCAGAGGTGGGCAGATGGATGTCTCCCCCACGCCGCGCACACCAAAAGGATGGCCGGGGTTGGGCACTTCGACAATCACCGTGTCGATCATCGGCAGATCAGAGGCCACCGGGATCCGATAATCGAGGAACACCGCATTCTGCAACCGGCCATCCTCGCCGTAGATGTATTCCTCATTGAGCGCCCAGCCGATACCCTGTGCCGCTCCACCCTGAAACTGCCCCTCCACATAGGTGGGGTGGATCGCCTTTCCCGCGTCTTGAATGACGGTGTAGCGGGTGACAGCGGTTTTGCCGGTTTCCGCGTCCACTTCGGCATCGACGATATGGGTGGCAAAGGAGACACCGGCGCCTTCGGGCGTGGCCTCAAAGTGGCCCGAGATGGGACCGCCGGTCTGGCCCATGTCGCGGGTGATCTCAGCTAGCGGGATTGGGTCAAAATTGCCGAGCATTCGGGCCAGAGGGTACGGCGTGGCCTTCTTCCCATTTGACCGCATCCTCCGGGATGCCCCATTTGGCGGCGGCCCGTTTGCTGAGTTTGACCACAGCGTCCTCTGCCGCCTTGATCGTGGCCAGACCGCTCGCATAGGTCACCCGGCTGCCGTGGGAGACATCATTGTATCCCAGTGTTGCGGTATCTGCGATGGTGACACGGATACTTTCATAAGGAATGCCCAGAACCTCTGCCGCCATCAGCGCCATGGAGGCACGAGAGCCGCCGATATCCGGTGTCCCGACCGAGATCTGACAGGTGCCGTCCTCAGACAGGGACAACGACACCGAGGTCTCGCCCCCATGGTTGAACCAGAACCCGCAGGAGACCCCGCGCCCCTGACCGGGTTTGAGTGGGGCGCTGTAATGTGGGTGGGCTTTGGCGGCTTCCAGCGTTTCGACCAGACCGATGCGTTCGAACTTTGGTCCATAGGAGGCTTTGGTGCCCTCGCGCGCCGCGTTTTTCAGCCGAACTTCGATTGGATCCAGATCCAGCTTCCGGCACAGCTCATCAATCACGGATTCCACCGCATAGGCCGCCATGGGCGATCCCGGCGCGCGATAGGCGGCCTGTTTGGGGCGGTTGCTGATGACGTCGTAGCCGATCTGCTGAACATTCTGCAGATCATAGGGCGCAAAGGCACACATGGCGGTCATATCCGCAGGCGCACCGGGGAAGGCACCGCCCTGCAGGCGGAAGGTGCCCTGCGCTGCGGTGATGATGCCATCCGCGGTCATGCCGATCTTGATATCCATGGAGGTCGACGCCGTAGGCCCTGTGGCGCGAAACACCTCAGGGCGGCTCATCACCAGTTTGACCGGGCGGTTGGCCTTGCGCGACAGGGCCAGGGCCACGGGTTCGATGAACACGGTGGTCTTGCCACCAAATCCACCGCCAATTTCCGAGGCGGTGACGCGCAGCTGTGATGTCTCAATGCCCAACAACGCCGCGCAGTTCTTCTGCACATACCAGTGGCCTTGGGTACAGCACCACAGCTCGCCTTTGCCGTCCTGCCCCAGCTGGGCCAGACAGGCGTGAGGTTCGATATAGCCCTGATGCGTCGCCTCGGTGACGAAATGCTCTTCCACCACAAGATCAGCCTTGGCAAAACCCGCCGCTACATCGCCATGACCGCTTTCGTGATAGCGCACCACATTGGGGTGCATCCCCTCTGGCACGGAATAATCGGCTGCCCCTTCACGGATCACCGGCGCATCCTTGGCCATGGCCTTGTCGACATCGGTCACATGGGGCAGCACCTCATATTCGACCTCGATCAGCTTCAGCGCATCGCGCGCGGCGAGGGCAGAGGTGGCGGCAACTGCGGCAATGGCATGACCATCATAAAGCGCGGTATCGCCTGCCATCACGTTTTCGAGCACATTCCATTGTTCACCTTCGAGCCCCGGAGCGGGCTGGATCGCGTCGGAGAAATCGGCGCGGGTGACAATCGCCTTTACGTCATTCAGCGCTTCAGCCTTGCTGGTGTCGATATGTTTGATCCGGGCATGAGCATGGGGACTGCGCAGAATGGCGCCAAACAACATCCCCGGCGCCGTCACATCGGCGCCAAAGCGGGCCTTGCCAGTGACCTTGTCCAGACCATCGGGGCGATTGGGGCGGGTGCCCACTTGGGTGAAGTCGGTTTTTCGTTGATCCAGAGCCATTATGACGCCTCCCGCATCTCTGCTGCCGCGTCCATCACGGCGCGAATGATCTTGTCATAGCCGGTGCACCGGCAGAGGTTGCCCGCCAGCCAATAGCGCACTTCGGTTTCGGTCGGATCCGGGTTTTTCTCCAGCAGAGATTTGGCCGCGACCAGAATACCCGGTGTGCAGATCCCGCATTGCAGCGCAGCGTGGTCAATGAACTTCTGTTGCAGTGGATGCAGTGTTTCGCCGGGCGCGATGCCTTCGACCGTGGCAATTTCTTGGCCCTCAGCCTCAACCCCGAGGACAAGGCAGGAACAGACCAACCGACCGTTCAAGGTGACCGAACAGGCACCGCAGTCACCTGTCCCGCAGCCCTCCTTGGCACCGGTGAGGTTCAACCGGTCACGCAGCACATCCAGCAGGGTTTCGCGCGGGTCGCAGAGATAGTCGACCGCATCGCCATTGATGGTGGCAGAGACGTGGATTTTAGAACTCATGCTGTGTCTCCCTTGGCACGGGTATAGGCGATTTCGGCAGCGCGGCGCGCCATCACGCCAGCGACCTGCGTTCGAAAGGCAACGGTGCCGCGTTTGTCGGTGATCGGTGCGCAGGCATCGGAGGCGGCGGCGGCCAGACGCTCCAGCGCAGCAGTGTCCAAAGTGGAGCCAACTAGCGCATCGGCACAGGCCTCAACCAGCAGCACCGTTGGGGCAACAGCGCCCAATGCAACACGCGCCTCCGCGATGGTGTCCTCCTCCAGCCGCAGCCAGACGCCGCAACCAACAACTGCGATATCCATTTCGGTGCGCGGAATGAACCGCAGATAGGCATCGCCCTGACGCGGTTGAGTGGCGGGCAGATGCACGGCGGTGATCAGCTCGCCGGGGGCAAGCGTGGTTTTGCCTGGGGCTGAGGGAATATCCACGGCAGCTGCGTGGCGATCTCCCTTTGGGCCGGTGATGCTGACGGTCGCCTGCGCGGCGACCATGGCCGAGCACGCTATCCGCCGCTGGCGAGGCGTTGCACAGATTGCCAGCCAACGTGGCGCGGCCCTGCACTTGGGTTGAGCCGATCAGATCCATCGCCTCCACAACACCGGGCCAGGCGGCACATAGGGCAGGGTGCTCGCTCATCTCAGCGCCAGCCACGGCGGCGCCGATCGTCCAGCTGCCATCGTCGTCCTGCCGGATGTCCCGCGCCCCCTCAATTGACTTGATATCAATCAGCGTATCTGGCGTGACGATATCGGCCCGCATCTGCACCAGCACATCGGTGCCGCTTAGCCAGCACACGGGTCACACCCTTGGCTGAGGCCGCCAGCTCTGCCGCCTCGGCAAAACTGCTGGGTCGGTGATATTCCATTGGAGCTGTCCTTCTGCTGGCCTTGCTGCTGGCGACTGTTGTTCGGCCCGGAGGTCCAGGCGCGGAACAAAGGAATGCGGGACAGGGATCCTATGTCGTACATGCCCGCAAGACCATCTTGCGACTAGACATCCCGTTGGGCAAGCCGCCATCAGTGCTTCGCCGGGTGATAGGCGAGAAAATCACTCTGTCGGGCGGCTGTGTTCACAAGGCGCACAACAGAGCCTGTCTCTCCAATCAAGCACCGTTCACAACAGGAATGGGGAGGCTTTTACGTTTTTGCCCCTTGCGGTGTCGGATCCACTCTTTTATGGCGTCGGCGTTTCCAAGTTTTTCGCAAAAAATATTGCCATCTAAGGGGCTTGAATGGCAGAGGTGGCTTGCACTCTGGTGTGACAATCTGCCACACTGCGCCGAATCCAACGGATGTAGGTACGGGGGAAATTTCCGGGATCAGTGTCAGATACGCAGAAACTCCGCACCCTGTGGCGGGGGAGCGGGCCGCAAGCCTTGACTTGGCCGGATGCGCCTGAAACGCTTAAACCTCTGGACCTGCCGGAAATTGTTGCCAGAACGCGCGACAAATCACACCTGGCGTCTACATGTCCCCAAGGGTTCAACAACCCCAGCCGCGCTTTTGGCGGCTCTACGGTTTCGACGACAAAAAAACGTGGGAGAACAACACATATGACCAACACCAAGCTGGCCGTTAGCGCCCTTGTCGCATCCGCTTTCATGGCACCTGCTGCCATGGCAGAGGAATTCATCACAATCGGTACCGGCGGTGTAACCGGCGTGTACTACCCGACCGGTGGCGCGATTTGCCGTCTGGTCAACAAAACCCGCAAAGAGCACGGTATTCGTTGCTCCGTGGAATCCACTGGCGGCTCCGTCTACAACATCAACACCATCCGCGAAGGCGAGCTGGAGTTTGGTGTGGCGCAGTCTGACTGGCAGTATCACGCCTATAACGGCACCTCCAAATTCGAAGATCAGGGCGCCTTTGAAGGTCTGCGCGCGGTATTCTCCGTGCATCCCGAACCGTTCACCGTTGTGGCTCGCGCCGATGCCGAGCGTGACCAGCTTTGACGACCTGCAGGGCAAGCGCGTCAACATCGGCAACCCCGGTTCTGGTCAGCGCGGCACCATGGAAGTGCTGCTGGAAGCCAAAGGCTGGGGCATGGACAGCTTCGCGCTGGCAACCGAGCTGAAAGCGGCAGAACAGTCGGCTGCGCTCTGCGACAACCAGATCGACGCGATGGTCTACACCGTTGGTCACCCGTCCGGCTCCATTCAGGAAGCCACCACCGCCTGTGACTCCGTTCTGGTGACCGTTGATGGGGAAGCCGTTGAAAAGCTGATCGCCGACAACTCCTTCTACCGGACCGCAACCATCCCCGGTGGCATGTACCGTGGCTCCGACGCCGATGTCAGCACATTTGGTGTGGGCGCAACGTTCGTCACCTCCGATCAGGTCTCCGACGAGGCGGTCTATACCGTGGTGAAAGCGGTCTTCGAAAACTTCGATGACTTCAAAAAGCTGCACCCAGCATTTGCCAACCTCAAGCCCGAGGAAATGGCAACCGCAGGCCTGTCCGCGCCGCTGCATCCCGGTGCTGCGAAATACTACAAAGAGCAGGGCTGGGTAGAGTAACCCATCTCTGATGATTGCAGCGGGGCGCCAATGGCGCCCCGTTTTGCCCTTGCCGTGAAGGCTTTGCCCTTTGCCATGAAGCGCTAAAACTCCAAAAGGGAGCAGGGCGCGTCGGGGCCAAGGGCAACACCCAAGAATAACCGGCCGCAGAGACAGACGGCCTCAGGGGGATACTCCATGACATCCGATGTTCAAGGAAATCGACCGCTTACCGAAGAAGAGCTACAGGACCTCGTCGCATCCTCCGATGCCTAGCGCGCGCAACCCGGTTGGGTCGGTTGGGCTATTTCTGGCGATTGTAGCGGTAATATGGTCGGTCTTTCAGGTGGTGCTGGCCTCGCCAGTTTCTAACCTGTTGCTGCCCGGCAGCGTGGTGAATAACTCACGCCAGATTCATTTGGCCTTTGCGATTTTCCTCGCCTTTGCGGCCTATCCGGCCCTGAAATCCAGCCCACGTCACTACATTCCGATTCAAGATTGGGTCATGTCCATTGTCGGGGCGCTGATCGCGCTTTACGGCTATATCTTCTACCAGAAAATCGTGAATTCAGGTGGGCTTGCCGACGATACGGACAAATGGGTGGCCTTGATTGGGCTGCTGTTGCTGTTCGAAGCCGCACGGCGTGCGCTGGGGCTTAGCCATGGCGATTATTGCCTGTGTGTTTCTGGCCTATGTGTTCTTCGGCTCCTCCGACTGGGTGCCGGAAGTCATCCGTTGGAAGGGCGCGAGCCTGAAAAAAGCGATGAGCCATATGTGGATCACTTCGGAGGGGGTGTTTGGCATCGCCTTGGGCGTCTCCACCAAATTCGTGTTCCTCTTCGTGCTGTTCGGTGCGCTTCTGGATAAGGCCGGGGCTGGCAACTATTTCATCAAAATGGCCTTTGGTGCCCTTGGTCACCTGCGGGGTGGTCCGGCCAAGGCTGCGGTGGTCGGTTCTGCCGCTACCGGTCTGATTTCCGGCTCCTCCATCGCCAATGTGGTGACAACCGGCACCTTCACCATTCCGCTGATGAAGCGGGTGGGGTTCAGTTCAGAGCAGGCCGGTTCGGTCGAGGTTGCCTCCTCGGTGAATGGCCAGATCATGCCTCCCGTCATGGGCGCTGCGGCCTTCCTGATGGTGGAATACGTCGGCATTTCCTATGTCGAGGTGATCACCCATGCCTTCCTGCCGCAGCGGCGATTTCTTATATCGCGCTGGTCTATATCGTCCATCTTGAGGCGGTGAAGCGCAACATGCCCACGCTGGGCAACCGTGTTGTGTCTATGGGACGGACAATTGGCGGCATGGCTGCGTTTTTCGCGGGGTTTGCGGCACTTTGCTACGGCATCCAATACCCGATCAAAGCAATCACCGCAGCCATCCCCGGCGCCTCCGGCCTTGTCCTGTCGCTCTTGGTGGTTGCAGCCTATCTGGGGCTATTGTGGCTGGCGGCTGGAACTGACGATCTGGTGCCAGATGATCCCAACGCGGCGGAGGTCGAACTGCCGGTTGTCGGCGAGATCTACAAGGCGGGTCTGCACTATCTGCTGCCGATCATCGTCTTGGTCTACTTCCTGATGATTGAGCAGAAGTCGCCGGGTCTGTCCGCGTTCTGGGCGACGGCACTGCTGTTTGTGATCCTGTTGACCCAAAAACCGCTGAAAGCGCTGTTCCGGGGGCAAAGCACCTTGGCACACAGCTTCTTGGATGGGGTGCATGATCTGTGGAATGGGCTGATTGACGGCGCGCGCAATATGATCGGCATTGCCCTGGCCACAGCCACAGCAGGCGTCATCGTCGGCACTGTAACGCTGACTGGCGTTGGTCAGGTGATGTCGGAACTGGTGGAACTGATGTCCGGCGGCAACCTGATCCTGATGCTGATCATGGTCGGCCTTCTCTCGCTGGTTCTGGGTATGGGGCTGCCGACCACGGCGAACTACATCGTGGTGTCCTCTCTGATGGCGGGCGTTGTGGTTGAACTTGGTGCACAATCCGGGCTGGTGGTGCCGCTGATCGCGGTGCATCTCTTTGTGTTCTACTTCGGGATCATGGCGGATGTGACACCGCCTGTGGGTCTGGCCAGCTTTGCCGCCGCTGCGGTGTCGGGGGGCGATGCCATTCGCACCGGCTTTGTCGCGTTTTTCTACAGCCTGCGCACGGTGGCGCTGCCCTTTGTCTTCATCTTCAACACTGACCTGTTGCTGATCGATGTAGGCTGGGTGCAGGGCATTCTGGTGGCGATTTCTGCGACCATCGCCATTCTTGCCTTCACCGCTGGCACGATGAACTATTTCATCACCCGCAACCGCATCTATGAAAGTGTCCTGCTGGTTTTGGTCGCCTTTGCCCTGTTCCGCCCGGACTTCTTCATGAACCGGCTGATGCCTCCGTTTGCCAACACCGATCCGGCAGCTTTGGTCGAGACCGTTGCCGCGGCCCCTGCGGGCAGTGAGTTGCGGATCACCGTGGAGGTCCCGACTTCGACACCGGTGAGCAGAAGAGTACCACGCTGATCCTGCCGGTCGCTGATGGTGGCGACGGTCAGGCGCAGGTTGATGCCTTTGGCCTGATGTTGCTGCCTGAGGATGGTGTGGTCAAACTGGATGAGCCGATGTTTGGCACGCCCGCGCAATCCGGCATGGACAGCTTCGATTTCTACGGTGATGACCCTGTCCGCCTGCTGAGTGTGCAGGCCCCGGCAGACCAACTGCCCAAGGAGTTGATCTTCATCCCGGCGCTGCTGCTACTGGCGATGATCGCCTTCTTGCAGCGCGCACGGGCCAGCAAGGAAGGAGTCCCGGCATGAGCAAATCCGTTCTCTGCGCATTGGAACTGAGCGACAAGACCATTGATGCCAAGGTGCTGCGCGAAGCGGCGCGGCTGGCGGATCTGGATCAGGCTCAGCTGGATGTGGTCAACGTCCTGCCCGATTTTGGCGAAAGCTGGGTCTCGGGGTTCTTTGAGGATCATCATCATGACCGCGCCGTGAAGGAAACCGCCGACCATCTGGGCAAGCTCTGTGAGGAGGTTCTGGGAGGCGAGCGCAATGCCAAGGTGCGCCACGTGGTTGCCACTGGCAAAGCCTATCAGGAAATCCTGAAGGTCGCCGACAAGGCCGGTGCAGATCTGATCGTGATCGGCGCGCATAAGCCGGAGCTGTCGGATTACCTGCTGGGTCCGAATGCGGCACGGGTGATCCGGCATTCGACCTGTTCGGTCTATGTGGTGCGCTGACCAGCCGAGCCGAAACCACTGCTAACCCATGTAAAAGGGGCGCCCGTTGATGGCGCCCCTTTTACTTCTGGGTGAGATGCTCTTGCCGCCCACTAGTCCGCTGGGGCGCCGTAGCCGGTCATCTCAAGATACCCCTTACCAAGGTGACTGCCGCTGAGGCGTACCGGACCTTCCCAATAGGGAAAGGACATCTCCATCCAAGACTGCGGGTTCATCGCTGAGACACGAACGTCCAACCCGCGCGCAGGCAGGCGCAGCTGCCATTCCGTCGGCACCTTGCGCCCGGATACCTCAGTGAACGTGACGGGCGTTGCCTGCAGGCTGCCCGGCTCAAGCGGAGTTGGGGTGCCGTCGGCCGCAATCCATGTACCGGAGGTGAACAGGCTGGCACCGCGCAACTGGAAACCCATCAGTTTTTCACCGCTGTTAAACCGCAGCGAAAACCAGTCCCAGCCACTCTGATCTTCTGACAGCGGCTGGCTGGACCATTCACGATCAAGCCAGCCTTCCCCCGTCACCGCCACAGGTCCGTCCGGCAGGTCCAGCGTCCCGGTTACCCGGTAATGCGGCTGGGAATAATAGTAGCTCGCCTGCCCATCCGCTGATTTCACCGAATAGCTGAGCGTCACCCTGCATCACCAGCGGCCCCTCTGCGCTAAGTGACAGGTCATAGCGGAAACTCTCGCCCGTTGCGCGCAAGGTCAGATCTCGCAGGTTTTGGTCGCGGCTGCGCATATGCCAATCGTCGATATAGGCCTCAAACGGCGCAGTGGAAACACCGGCCTGACCGATGCCGCCGCGGGCAAGCCGCTCGGCGGAGTAATGGGCGTCAGGCGTCGTCAGACCTGCGTGGCCCATCCAGATCTGTGGGTTGGTCCAGACCGATCCTACGTCGTCCTGCCTGTCGTCCCCGGGTCGCAGCGCTGAGCGAAACAGCGTCCATTGCACGCCGTAATCACGCCCGTCGTCCCCGGTCAGGTTGGCCGTCAGATACCACCATTCAATCCGGTAGTTGGGATGGGGGGCGTGATCGCGTGGAAATACCAGCGGGCGACCGGGGACCGGCACGGCAAAGCCCTCCGCCTCGGTTCCCAATCCGGCATAGCCCTGCGCGGCAGCGGGCGGTGCGGACAGCGCCAGCAATGTTGCCGCCAGGGGGAATTTGCTGACAACTGCCGCAAGGGCGCGTTTAACGTTCATTGGCAAAGACCCTCAACAGATCGGCGGGTTTCAGCTTCGACAGCCGACGGGCGGGCAGGGCGGCGGCCAGCGCTGCCGCCGCAAGCGCCATCAGCAGCAATTGCAGCCAGTCCAACGGAAACAGCGACATCGGCAAGCGCCAACCAAAGGCCTCAACGTTGACGACGGCCAGAAGCGCCCAGCCCAGCAGCAACCCCAAAGGCAGCGCCAACAGTGCGGTCAGCCCCGCAAGGATCACGCTGCGCAAGATTTCATACCGGGCCAACTGTTGGCGCGTCAGCCCCATAGCCCAGATCGGCGCCAATTGCGGCAGGCGCTGGCTCCAGAGTGTCAACAGGCTGGTAAGCATGGCAAATCCAGCCACGCCAAAGGTCAGAAGGTTCAGCGCCCCTGTCACCACAAAGGTCCGGTCGAAAATCGCCAACGACTGCGCCTTGAGCGCGCTTTGGTCGATGAAGGCGCTGCGCGGCAGACCAAACTCACGTTGCAGCGCCGCGCGGATCTCTGCGACCTCAGCAGGGGGCAACCGCAGACCAAACCGACGGTTTTCAATCAGTGGACGATGCCGCAGCAGCGTTTCAAGCCCTACGATGGCCTGCGGGTTGGGATTTCCGTAATCGGAATAAACCCCGGCAATCCGCATCCGCCAGTCCGGCGCGATCACCAGCGTATCACCGGGACCCTGATCCGCGCGCCGCGCCAGCTGTTCATTGATCAGCGCGCCACGCCCCTCGGCGAGTTGCGACCAGACCGTCGGCTCGGCCTGCAACAGCGGCCAGTTGTCGCGATAGGTGGCATCATCCACCACCCCGTAGACCTGCATCGGTGCGCCGATACCGTCTGGTCCCACATAACGCTCGTCACTGTGGCGGATCGGCAGGGTGCGGATTCCCCTGTCGGCAAGCCACGGCAGCACGTCTTTGGCCATCTCCTCCTGCGGCAGCGTCATATACAGTTCAGACGCCAATCGCTGGTCAAGCCAGCCCAAGAACGTGAGGCGGAAGCTGGACACCATTGTTCCGACACCAATATTCGTCGCCAGCGCCAGCAGTAACGCCATCAGCGCCAGCGACAGACCGGGCAGTTGCGCCCGCATATCCGCCCAGAGCCATAGCGTTACCGGCTTGCGTGCCAGCTGCACGCCAACCGAGGCCAACCGGGACAGGGCCAGGGGCAGCAGAAGCGCGGCCCCCAGCATCAGCCCCGCAAGGAAGGCAAACCCCGCAAGCAGCCCGTCGAACAGCACAGGGATCGCGACCGCGCCCAACAAAAGGAGCGCGCCGGACAGTGCCGAGAGGCGATGCCCGCGCAGGGCCTGCTGACCCCGCGCCGCCGCAGCGGGAGCCGCCAGAATGGGCAGGCGCGACAGGCTGACCCAGCTTTGCGCCCCTGCAAGCGCCATCCCTGCCAGCGCCATTGCCAGACCGGAAAACACCCAGCCGGGACGCAGTTGCAGGCTGCCGTCCAGCGACGCGCCATAAAGCCCGGACAGTGTCGCCCCAACGCCGGGGAGCAAGGCCGCGGCAATCAGGTAGCCGAGGATCAGACCCAGCAGCGCCGCCAGCAGTGTTATCACCAGAAGTTCTGCAAAAATAAGCGCAACCAGCGTATTAAGCGGCACACCTAAACTGCGCAGCGTGCGAAACAGACCTCGCCTCTGCTCAATCCCCAGCGCGATGGTGCCCTGCACGATGAACAACCCCACCGCAAAGGACAACAGCCCAAAAGCGGTGAGGTTAAGGTGAAAACTCCGCGTCAGCTGCGCGGTGTCCGCGCCGGTGGAGGCCGTTTGCAGGCGCAGCTGAGGGGCCAGTTCTGCCAGTGGGCGCAGGCCGATGGGTTGCTCATCAAGGATCATCAACCGACTGATAAAAAACGGTTTTCCCAGTAGGCGCGCGACTGTTGAGATATCGCCGACCACCACCCCACGCGGCACCGCCGTGGTGCGTGTCACAGGGGGCAGGCTGCGCAACAGCGGACCTAGATCACTGTCAGGATGCGCAAACAGATGACCGGGGGCCAGCAGCAGGTCCGCAGGGGTCAACGTCGCCTGCGCGCTTTCGTCAGAGGAGCTGTCCGTCGCAGCCAGCCGAGCCATCATCGGATGCGACAGGATATCTATCCCAATCACTTCCAGATCCGTCGCGCCCGCTTCGGCGGTATCCTCTGTAAGTGTTCCGATCAACACCGGTGACAGTTGCCAACCTTCACGTCGCAGGGCAACATACTGATCCAGTTCGATATATCCATCCTGAGGTGTCAGATAGGTCTGCCCTGACGGGGAGATACGCGCCGCAGCCTCAGCATAGCTGGCGCGGGCCTCTGCGTTGATGGCCTGCACCGCAGACCAGAGCGCCGTAGCGAGCGCGAGGCCGGTCACCAGCATCGCCAGCTGCAGCGGATGCAGGCGCCAATGCGACAGGATCGCCGTAAATGTGGCCCTGATCACGCCTTGCCCTCGCGCAGGGTCCCACCGGACGAATTCATTTCATAGCGGCTGTCAGTATTAAGGCGCCCCGTGCTAAGATGACGCTGCTGATCAAGCTGTGAGGCAATGGCCTGCGAATGCGTCACCAGCAGCAGCGCGGCACCGGTTTCGCGCACCAGATCCAGCATGAGCGCCATCACCGAAGCACTTGAACCTTCGTCCAGATTTCCCGTTGGCTCGTCCGCGAGAAGCAGCTTTGGCCGCATGGCCAGCGCACGCGCAATGGCAACACGCTGTTGTTGCCCGCCGGAGAGCTGTTCGGGATAGCGCTCCTGAAACTTCGCCAGCCCAAGTCGTTCCGTCAGTGCCTTTATCCAACCCTGATCAACCCGCCCGGCCAGCCGGGCATGAAGGCTGATATTCTGCGCCACGGTCAGGGCCGGGACCAGATTGAACTGCTGAAACACCAATGAAACCTGCTGACGCCTGAGCGCGGCACGTCCCGCATCATCCAACTCCTCAAGAGAGACGCCATCCACCATAATCCGCCCGCTGTCGGCCTGATCCAGTGCGGCCGCCAGATGGAGCAGTGTGCTTTTGCCAGAGCCGCTGTCCCCGGTCAGGGCCAGGCTGCACCCGGCCGCCAGATGCAGTGAGACCCCATTGAGAACCGGAATATCACCGGAGGGACCTTGATAGGATTTTTTTAACGCCCTCAATGACGAGCATCACATTACAACCTTTTGACAACAAATATTTTTTATCTGCTTCATGTTTTGTTCAGCCCCAAGCCGCAGAAGCCTGCCGCTCAGCATAGACTGCGCCCGCACACTGCACAGCATTGACCCGAAGGGATCTAGCCCCCATTTGAGCAATGCCCATGTCATTTTACCGGGCCGCTTAAATCAGGTTTTGCCATGTCGCTGCTCCCAGTGCCATCCCGTCACCGCCGTGAAATTGTCGCACTGGCGATGCTGATATTCTGTCTGGGCCAGCCCGCTCTAGCGGAGACTGGAAACACCAATCGCGAGGCGCAGTGCCGCAGCCGGGCCGAGGCCTATGCAGGAGCACCCCGCAGCGATGCCACCGATCACTTGCGGCTGGGCAATGATCGCGTCGGGATCACGTTCTCCGGCACCGCCCGTATTGGTATCAGCGTGCAGGATGGCAAGGTCCGCAGCGCCAGATCCCGTCGTGGGTCGGAGGCCGAGGATCGTGACGATTATTTCAATACACCAGAGGCGCGCCGCAAACGACTGGTCAAGCAGCATTATCGCGATTGCATGTCCCAACGCTGAGTGAATAGACTGCACAAAGGCGCGATCTAGGCCGGTTCGGTCGCAAGAGATGCAGGTGTCGACCGTAAGAAACTCGGCACATAAGGGGCAGGGGTCATGACACTCATCCAACAGTTGCTGATGGGCAGCTTGTACCTTGGTATCTGTCTGGTGGTCGAAGCCGGATTGCTGGTCTTCTGCATTCATATATTGCGCGAACGGCTGGGAATTCTACAGCGCAGGCGGCGGTTCTTGCAAATCAGCGTCGTACTTGCGGTGGCGATCGGTCTGATCGTCTTTGCCCATACCCTGCAGGTCTGGATCTGGGCCACGGCGCTGATCTTTTCCGGCGCCATAGGTGATTGGAATACCGCGATTTATTTCTCGCTCGCGACTTATACAACGCTGGGCTACGGCGATATTGTTCTGGGCGAGGGAATGCGGATATTCGCGGCCTTTGGTGCGGTAACGGGGCTTTTTGCCTTTGGCATCAGTACGGCATTTCTGGTCGCTGCCCTGCGTGAAGTCTTCCTCTTGGAAGACACGCCGCCGGTCAGCGGGTGCTGAGATTTCGTGGTCAGAATTTAGAGCACAGGGGCCAGCAGACGGGCAACCGGCGCACCAAATCGGATCGTCAGCGGTTGCGCCTCCAGATCGGTTGTCAAAAGGCGCGCAGACGCCATGTCCTGCTCCAGCATGTCGGCCACCTGATCTGCGGTCTCGCTATCAAAACACAGCGCCATACTCTCGAAATTCAACCGGAATGACCGATTGTCGAGGTTCATCGTACCCACCGCCGCAATGCTATCATCCACCACGAACGCCTTCTGGTGAAGAAACCCGGCCTGATACCGGTAGATCGCGATACCAACGTCGCGCAGGTCGTCGAAATAGGCATAGGCAGCCAGCCACGGTGCATAGTGATCCACAGTATCCGGCAGCAAGATGCGCACATCAACGCCGCGCAGAGCGGCGTTTTTCAACGCAGCCACAACATCCTGATCTGGCACGAAATATGGCGATGACAGCCAGACGCGCGACTGGGCGGCAGCAATTGCAGAGAAATACAGCATCGAGCCATTGACAGTGCTGTCGCCGGGGCCTGTTTCAATCACCAAAGCAGGTTTCCCACCCTCTGCCACTGGCGCGCATTCCCAGGTCAGCAGGTCAAGGATCGGATCCTCCGTCAACCAGAACCAATCTTCGGCATAGCCAAGCTGCAGCTGCTGGACCACAGGACCCTTGAGCCGCACCTGCGTATCGCGCCAGTCGCCAAATTTGGGATCGCGGCCCATATACTCATCGCCAATGTTCATCCCACCGGTAAAACCAACCCGACCATCGACAATCACTGTCTTGCGGTGGTTTCGAAAGTTGAGGTGAAAGCGATGTTTCGGGCCGGGCCGGGTGCTTGGATCAACCTGATTGACCCCCGCCGCGTCCAGATCCGCACGGTATTGATGCGAAAGCCCGTGGCTGCCAACCGCATCGGTCATAAACCATACGGCCACCCCGCGCCCCCGCGCATTGATGAGCGCAGATTTGAGCCGCTGGCCAATCTGATCGTCCCGCACGATGTAGAAATGAACCAGCACATAATCCTCGGCTGCATCAATGGCTTCGATAATCGCATCGCTGATGTCGTTGCCATTGATCAGCAACTCAAAGCTGTTGCCCCGGCAGACCGGATATCCGGCGAGCTGTTCAAAAGGCGCCTGATTCACCGCAAGCTGATCCCGGTCCTGGGTATAACGGGTGGAATAGACGCGCAGCGCGTTCAGCACCCGTTCCGCCTCACGCCGTGTTGCGCGATAGCGGGAGAATTTACGCTGTCCGAAGAAGAGATACAGCGGCAGTGCGAGCAACGGCGCTGAGAGCAAAAACACCACCCAGCCGATAGCGCCCTGAGGTGTGCGCGCCGTGCGCGCCGCCTTGAGAGAGGCAAGCCCCGCAAGCCCCCACATCACCAGCAGCGCAGATGTGCTTATCACCACCTCGACCATCACAGCGCCCCTCCGTGGCTCATCTTGAGCCCGAGCCTACATTCGGTAGGCGCCTTTGGCTATATCTCCCTGAAAGGGCTGGTTTTTCGTTCCAAGCTATGAGACCGTTTTCCCATGAGCATCCGTCCCTACGTCAAGCCCGGCGCCTATGCGTTGTATCTGGCCGCCAAGCGGTTCAACGACAAGAATGGCTGGGTGCTGAGCAGCCACATTGCCATGTCGCTGATGCTGGCCCTGTTTCCGTTCATCCTGTTTACCGTTGCGCTGACCGGTGCGGTGGCGGGAGCGTTTTCCGATGGGATTGATCTGAAGAACCTGGTCGAACTGGTCTTTGGCTCCTGGCCCGACAGCGTCTCTGATCCGATTGTGCGCGAGGTGTATTCCGTCCTCGCAACCTCCTCGACAGGGGTGGTGACGTTGGGGGGTGTGATTGCGATCTACTTTGCCTCAAACGGGGTGGATGCGGTGCGGTTGGCGATGGTTCAGGCCTATCATGAGCGGGACCACAGGCCATTCTGGAAAACCCGAGGCCTGTGCATCGGCCTGGTGATCCTTGGCGGTGCCGGTATCATGGCGGCAGCCGTGTTTGAGTTGATCCTGCCGCTCTATGCGCGCCATCTGGCCAGCTTCTTCCCGCAGGTGCCCCTTGCCCGCAATTGGGAGAGCGGTCTGAATGGCATATTGGTCGCCGTAATCCCATTGATTGCTGTTTGCGCCTTTCACATGCTGCTACCGGCCAAACGCCACCGGTTTACGCAGGTGCTGCCGGGCGTGATCCTGACGGTGGTCCTGTGGTGGGCGGCAGGGCTGGCCTTCGCCATTTATATCAGCAGTTTCGCATCGTATTCGGCGACTTACGCTGGGCTGGCGGGGGCGATGGCGGCGCTTATTTTTCTCTACCTCAACTCTGCCATCCTGATCCTCGGGGCGGAGCTGAACGGCGTGCTGCTGCACCCAACCTCAAAAACCAAGGCCTGAAGACATCAGGGCTTGAAGGGGAAATCTGCGGGTTCGCGCGAAATTGTTTCGGAAATTGCAACAATAAGGCAGTCTTGCCACAATTGGGTCACGATCACGGCCCAGTGATCGATCTATCCTCAGATCATACCAGTCACGACAGCTCATATGGTATGAGGATCAGATGCGTCTTTTGCAAAACAAATTTCCGACCCGCCCATTGGTCCAGCGCTTGTTTGCGCGCCGCACGGAGGGCAAGCCGTCCAGGCGTGTGGACATCCCTCGTGTGACCCTGCGTGCTGAAGGCACTTCGCTGGAAACGCTCGCCCTGCAGACGATGGCGCTCCGCTCCTTTGGCAGTGCGGCGCCGCGCTGATCTGAACACCATCGGGGCAGGGGTCATCACCCCACCCGAACATGTCTAACTGGCGTTAGTCTTCCGCCGCGTCTGATGCATCGCCGCGAAAACCGGTGGCGACCACGAATTTCTCGGAGCTATCGGACCGCGAGGATGGCGGTTTGACATGGTAGACTTTGGTGAATTTCTGCTTCAGCAGTTTCTGCAACTCGCCCTCCGCGCCACCGGCAAGCACCTTTGCAACAAACGTCCCGCCATCCTCAAGCACATCGAAGGCAAAGTAGGCTGCCGTCTCGCAGAGGGAGATGATCCGCAAATGGTCGGTCTGTTTGTGACCGGAGCTGGCCGCGGCCATATCTGACATCACCACATCTGCCTTGCCGCCCAGCCACTCTTTGACTTTGTCGTCGGCACCGTCATCCATGAAATCCAGTTGGTGGAATTCGGCACCGGGCAGCGGCTCCACCTCTTGCAGATCGACACCGATGATACGGCCAACCGCCTTGCCTGGTTTTTCACCCAAGGCGTTGATCCGCTTGACCGCGACCTGCGCCCAGCCACCCGGCGCACAACCGAGGTCAACCACCCGCGCGCCGTTGATGAGAAACCGAAATTTATCGTCGACTTCCATGATCTTATAGGCCGCGCGCCCACGGTAACCTTCGGCCTGTGCACGTTTCACATAAGGATCGTTTAACTGCCGCTGCAACCAGCGGGTTGAGCTGAGCTTGCGCCCACGGGCGGTCTTCACCTTGACCTTCAGATCACGCTGCCCGCGCCCGGAGGTGTTTTTGCCAGTGGGTGTTTTTCCCGTGGGTGTCTTTGCCATATCCGCTGTTCCTTGTCGCCCGAGGCCCCATGTGGACCTGTTGTCGAACGCATCATTTCTATGGGCCCTTAGAACGGCCCGTCTTCCAACACGCCATCGGCGCTCATCTGTGCATAAAGCAGACCTTCGCGAAGGCCCCGGTCCGCCACCGACAGGCGATCTGTCGGCCAGCACCGCAACAAGGCCTGCAGAATTGCCGCACCGGACATGATCAGCGCCTGACGGTCCTCGCCAATGCGCGGGTCACTGCGGCGCCCTTGAGGGCCGAGTTCTAGATAAGAGCGGATCACCTTGTCAATCTGATCGCTGGTCATCCGCAGCCCGTCCACCTTGGTCCGGTCGTACCGCTTCAGCCCCAAATGGGAGGCTGCAACGGTTGTCACCGTGCCGGAGGTTCCGACGATCTGAAACCCCTGCCGGGTCTGCTCATCCTTATAGGGGGCAAAATCCGCAAGGTTTTCCTCAAAAAACCAGCTCATCAGCGCAAACCGTGCGGCATCGTCTTCGACATCGTGGAACTGATCGCGCAGCGTCGCCACCCCCAGAGGGACGGAGATCCAGTCCACCACCTTGGCGGCGGGGAAGGGGCTCTCTGCCGGGTGAAACCCCGCATGAAGCCGCATGATCGCCGAAGGACGATCGCGCCGCGGGATCGAAGAAATGTCAATCCAGACCAATTCGGTAGAGCCACCACCGATATCGACCACCAGCAACTGATCCGTTTTGGTCGACACCAATGGCGCACAGGAAATCACCGCCAGACGCGCTTCTTCCTCTGGTTGGATAATCTCCAGCGTCAGGCCGGTTTCGCGGCGCACCTGGCGAATGAACTCGCGCGCGTTCTTGGCACGGCGACAGGCCTCGGTCGCGACCAGCCGCATCCGTTTGACGCGGTTGCGCTTCAGTTTCTGCTGACAGATCCGAAGCGCCTGAATGGTGCGCGCCATGGACGCGCGCGATAGACGCCCGGTCCGCTCCAAACCGGCGCCCAGTTGCACCGACTTGGAGAAGCTGTCCACCACATGAAAGCCGCTGCCCTTGGGTTGGGCAATCAGCATCCGGCAGCTATTTGTTCCCAGATCGAGCGCCGCATAGAGCGCATCAGGATCTGGGCGGGCCGGTGCAGGGCTCTCTACCGCTCGGGGAAATGCGCCCGCACCTTTGGAACGCCTGGGCGCCATGATTCACGCCCTCCGATAATCGTGTTGATCCAAGCATATGTGGGCACATCGCTGCGTGCAAGATGGGCCGAGCGCCCCAATGACGATTTGCTGTCGCGCGAATTGACGTTTTTTGAACGGTTTTGAACGCTTTGCCGGTCAAATTCATAAAGCTGTTGAATATTATGAGGGAGCCACGCAGTAGCCAGCGCCGGGCCGCGTTGTTATCCAGAAGCGACCCGGAAAAAGGTCGCTCAGAACCAATGTCAGGTCGAAATCCGACGAACGCGCCCGGCGATGCCACACTAGAAACGCATTTACACAGACGCAAAGGAAGCCAAGGCAATGCCCGACGTCACCATCGTATACTGGCGCGACATCCCCGCTCAGATCATCGTCGGCAAAGGCCGTCGCGGGGCAAAACGCCAATTGGAAGAGCGGTTTGAACAAGCCATCGACCGCGCCGCCATGAAGGTGAATGCAAAGGACGCCGATGCCTATCTCGCAGAGTGGCGCAAGGCGGCGCCCTATGCGGTTGACGGTGAGCCTGCAGACATCGCAGAGGCCGAGGCCAAGCGTCTGGAAGCGGATTATGATCAGGACCGTCTGAAGACACTGATCGCTAACGACGGATGGGCATGAGCCTGACATCTTTATGGGAGGCCACGATGGCTTTGTTGAACTTCAAGAAACGCGATGCAGGCGCAGTCCAGCCCAGCAGCCCCGAGGTCGAGGCCTTTCTGGAAAACTATTCGATTGAGGTGATGCCGCGCACCGCCGCCAAGGTCGAGAATTTCCGCGATCTGCTGCCCGCAGGCACCCGCGTCTACATCGCCCATATCGAAGGCACCCCGATTGAGGAGATGGTGGAGACCGCCAAGCGCATCAACGCCGAGGGTTTCCCGGTGATGCCGCATTTCCCCGCCCGCATCATCCAGGACGAGGCCACACTGGCCGATTGGATCGCACGCTATCAGGGCGAAGCTGATGTCAAACAGGCGCTGCTGCTGGCCTAAGCGGCGTGGCCAAGCCGCATGGGGCCTTCGACAGCTCCATGCAGCTTTTGGAAACCGGGCTATTTGACAAGGCCGGTTTCAGCAATCTGCACGTGGCAGGTCATCCCGAGGGCAACAAGGATATCGACCCCGACGGCAGCATGAAGAACGTCTCTGATGCGCTTCTGTGGAAACAGAAATTCTCTGAGCGGACGGACGCAAAAATGGCGCTGGCCACGCAGTTCGCTTTTGAGGCAAAGCCAATTATCGAATGGGCAGACAGCATCAAGGCTGCTCGGCGTTGACCTGCCGATCCACATCGGTATCGCTGGTCCGGCCAAGCTGCAGACGCTGATCAAATTCGCCATCGCTTGTGGTGTTGGCCCCTCGTTGAAGGTTCTGCAGAAGCGCGCGATGGATGTCTCCAAACTGCTGCTGCCCTATGAGCCGACCGATGTGATCGCCGAGCTGGCCGCCCACAAGGCTGCCAACCCCGATTTCAACATCACCAATGTGCATTTCTTCCCGCTGGGTGGCATCAAGACCAACGCCACCTGGGCCATCAACAACGGCGGCGCAGCAGCGCAGCCGGTCAATTCCCAAGGATAAACAATGACCCGTACTGTCGTAGAATCTAAGACAAAAACCGCAATCCTGGGATTTGATGAGCCGTTCTGCGTGATCGGTGAGCGGATCAACCCCACCGGCCGCAAGAAGCTGGCGGCCGAGCTGGAAGCGGGTGATTTCTCCACGGTTGAGAAAGACGCGCTCGCGCAGGTGATGGCGGGAGCCAATATCCTCGATATCAATGCGGGCGTTGTCTACAACTCAAACCCGAACCCGAATGAAACCGAACCGCCGTTGATGACCAAGATCGTCGAGCTGGTGCAGGGCCTCACCGATACGCCGCTCTGCATCGACTCCTCGGTGCCCGGCGCGCTTGAGGCCGGCCTGCAAGCCGCCGAAGGCCGCCCGCTGCTGAACTCCGTCACCGGCGAGGAAGAGCGTCTCGAGCATGTTCTGCCGCTGGTTAAGAAATACAACGTGCCTGTGGTGGCGATTTCCAACGACGACACCGGCATTTCCGAAGATCCCGATGTGCGTTTCGCTGTCGCAAAGAAGATCGTTGAGCGTGCCGCAGACTTCGGCATTCCCGCGCATGATATCGTGGTGGATCCGCTGGTGATGCCAATTGGCGCGATGGCGACCGCCGGTCAGCAGGTTTTCGCTCTGGTCCGCCGCCTGCGCGAAGAGCTGGGCGTCAACACCACCTGTGGTGCCTCCAACGTCTCCTTCGGTCTGCCAAACCGTCACGGCATCAACAACGCCTTCCTGCCGATGGCCATGGGCGCGGGCATGACGTCCGCAATCATGAACCCGGTAGCTCTGCCGATCACTCAGAAAAAGATCGCAGAGAAGAAAGCTGAAGTTGAGGCCGCAGGCATCATCCTCCCCGAAGGAATGGAAGATGAAGCCTTCGTTCAGATGTTCGGTCTGGGCTCCACCAAGCCACGCGCCTAGCAAGGAGATGGAGGCCATCCGCGCCGCCAACCTGCTGACCAACAACGACCCCCACGGTGGGGAGTGGATCAGGGCCAACAAAGAGCCTGCAAAAGAAGGTGAAGAGGGCCGAGGCCGGGGAGGCCGCGCCGGTGGTCGCCGCCGCCGCGCCTGATCCGGGATCAGCGACAAGAATAAGAAAGGTCAGGCTTCGGTCTGACCTTTTTTTGTGAACGCCCGCACCGCGTTTCGCGTAGCCAACAGCAGGCACAGACGCAAACCGCGCAGTCAAAACGACCAGATCGGTCAGGGGCAAAACGAGCGACCCACGGGTAAAACCATTCCATCATGGACGCAGGCCGCTCTCTCCCGCCCCGGATTTGTCGGGATTAACCAATAATAGTGCGTGGGCGGAGCAGCGTCCACTTCTGCCGGTCTGACCGGCAAGCCCTTGCCGTCCAGCTGCACGCGAACATCGCGCATGTTCAGCAATCAGTTCTGACTTGGGAGATATGGCGCACCTGAGAGGATTCGAACCTCTGGCCTCTGCCTTCGGAGGGCAGCGCTCTATCCAGCTGAGCTACAGGTGCCTATATGCGTCGTATAGCCGTCACAGGGTGGGTCTGCAATGGCAAAAAACACCGGAACCATAATTCAATTCAGGCGTTTGTCATCTGTATGCAGTTGCTATGGACCCCGCATGACACGCCGTGAATTTCGCAGAAAAATCGCCTTTCGGGCACCGCGTTCTCGCGCAGCAAAAAACCCATGTTGCGTCACAACATGGGTTTGCAGAGCCTCGGGACAGGCGGTCAGAAATGGCTGTAGTATCAGCCGTTCCAGCTGCGAACGACACCACAGTCCATGTGTACAAAGTTCGACCCTCGGTATTTACCGACGCCACCCGCACGGCATGCTTTTGCTGCGTTGGCCATTTGCGTCACCGAGCGAGAGGACAGGCGCAGATCTGCCGCCTGACCACGCATGTGAAGAGAGTTTTTCGCAACCCCACGCGACCGGCTGCGCAACATGGCGTTGGTTTTCGGACTGCGATAGCCCGACAGCATCATATAGGGTTCGTTCACATCGAGGAGGTTGTGCGATGCAGCCATGATATCAATGGTGCGCAGGTCAATATCTTTGACCTGATCGTTGCGCCAATCGCGCATGAAGTGGTTCACTTCCTTCACTGCGTCCTTGATGTATTTTCCGTCAATCCAATACACCATGTCGATCCGCTCACCGGTGCGGCCTGAGAACATTCGGATCCGCCGAATGTCACCCGCGCCGCGCAAGAAGCCCGCTGCATTGGAGAAGGTCGGAGCGGCGACCAAAGTTGTTGCCGCAAACGCACCCAGTAGGGCACGACGGGAGAAACCCGATTTTTCAGTAGTAGCCATTGTCACTGCGCTGTCCCGTACGCCTGATGTCTCTGCCTGTGCCCGATGTTACGGACATGGTGTGGTCCTGTTTCCACGCGAGAACTGTATTGCACATACAGAATCGCGCGCCAAGTTTTGAATGTTGCAGCTCGACATGAACTGTGAATTTCGGCAATTTTTTGCGCAAAAGGGAAATAAATGGTTAATTTCCCCTCAATGTGTCGTGGCCGCCACGGGCCGTATGCGTCTTATTGCGACCCATAAGACGCAGGTGCCTGTTGCCTGTTTGCGCTGATCAAAATGTGAATGGACAGCGAGGGCTGGCGTTTACCAGGATTTCATGTAGGCAACCGCAGACTGTGAAAAGCAATTCATTTGAGGACCGTACCCATATGTCGCCTGTCATTGTGATCCGTGCCATTTCGACTGTTGGCCCGACGCTGAAGGCGGGGCTGTTTGCGCTTGCGCTTGGCGGCTTTGCACTCGGTGCACCGGATGGTGCGACCGCACAGGTGACCGCGTTTAAGCAAGCGGTTGCCGAGGCGGCCTCGGCCAGCGATCCGGTGGCGCAGTTCTACCGCGAGACAGGGTACACCGCGATCTGGACCGGAAGTGATGATGCCGCCCGTTCCCGTCGCGCCGCATTGTTCCGCGCTCTGGGAGAGGCGCCGATGCACGGGCTTCCGGATCGGACATCGGAAATCAACGCATTGATGAACGTATTGAAGTCGGTCCAGACCACGCGTGATCTGGGTCGGGCCGAGGTAGCGATGAGCCGCGCCTTGGTTGGTTATGCCAGTGATTTGCAAACCGGGCTCCTGCAGCCGCGCCAAATTGATGATGGCATCGTCCGCAAGAAACATCAGCCTGATTTTGCCGCCTACCTGGCTGGCATGAGTGATCAGGCGCCGGTTGCCTATCTGCGCAGCCTCGCCCCGCAAAGCGCCCAATATCAGGCCTTGCTGCGTGAGAAGATGCGCCTGGAGGCACTGCAGCAGGCAGGTGGTTGGGGGCCGCAGGTCGCGGCCAAGAAACTGGAAAGCGGAGACAGCGGCCCAGCCGTCATCGCGCTGCGCAACCGCCTTATCGCCATGGGCTACCTTCCGCGCAGTGCCGCGCGTAGTTACGACGGCGCGCTGGAACGCGCGGTTCAGGCGTTTCAATCGGACCATGGCCTTAACGCTGATGGTGTTGCCGGTGGCGGCACCCTCGCGGAAATCAACAAACCGGTCTCGGCGCGGTTGAAGTCGGTTCTTGTCGCAATGGAGCGTGAGCGCTGGCTGACGCCCGAGCGCGGAACCCGCCATGTTCTGGTGAACCAGACCGATTTCACCGCCAAGATTATCGACAACGGCGAAGTGACCTTTGTGACGCGCTCCGTCATTGGCAAAGACAATGCAGACCGACGCTCGCCGGAGTTCTCCGACGAGATGGAGCATATGGTCATCAACCCCAGCTGGTATGTTCCACGCTCCATCGTGACCAAGGAATATCTGCCCAAGCTGCGCAACAACCCAAATGCGGTCGGCCACATCGAAATCACCGACAGCCGCGGCCGCAAGGTGAATCGCGCCACTGCTGATTTTTCCAAATATACCGCGCGGACTTTCCCTTTTGCGATGCGTCAGCCGCCCAGCCGCAAGAACGCGCTTGGCTTGGTCAAGTTCATGTTTCCGAACAAATACAATATCTACCTGCATGACACGCCGCAGAAGAGCCTCTTTCAACGGGAGGTCCGCGCCTTCTCGCATGGCTGTATCCGCCTCGCGCAACCCTTTGAATTTGCGTATGCTTTGCTGGCGCGCCAGACTGAAAACCCCAAAGACTTCTTTCACCGCATCCTGAACAGCGGGAAAGAGACCAAAGTCGTTCTGGATCAAAAGGTGCCGGTGCATATCATCTATCGCACCGCCTTTGTAACGCCGAAGGGGCAGCCAGAGTACCGACGCGATATCTATGGCCGTGACGCCAAGGTATGGGCCGCACTGGAACGGGCAGGGGTGGTGTTGCCGGGCGTACAAGGGTAATCCTCGGGCCCAAAGGCAACAGACCGGAAGGGCCCGACATGTTTACAGTCCGCGAAATCGCCGCCTCGCTTCAGGCAGAGGCTGAGGGAGATCTGGATCTGACGGTGCTGCGGGCCGCTGAACCTCAGGATGCCGGGCCGGATGATCTGGCGATGGCGATGGCCCCCAAATATGCCGAGAGCCTGGGCGAGGGCAGCGCCCGTGTGGCGCTGGTCTGGGAAGGCGCCGACTGGCAGGCCATGGGCCTACAGGCGGCTATCTTTGCGCCACGCCCCCGCTTGGCCATGGGCGGCATCACCCGGCTGCTGGATCCCGGACAGGGCTTTGACACAGGCATTCACCCCAGTGCCGTTGTCGACCCTACCGCCGAATTGGGCGAGGGCGTCTGTGTTGGCCCGCTGGCGGTGATCGCCGCAGGCGCGCGCATTGGGGCAGGCTCGGTGATCGGCCCGCAATGCCATATCGGAGCGGATGTGACCCTCGGCCAGAACGCCCAGCTGCGCGAATCCGTCAGCATTGGCGCGCGCGCCACAATCGGCGACCGGTTTCGTGCCCAACCCGGCGCGCGGGTTGGTGGTGACGGGTTTTCTTATGTCACCCCGGAGGTGTCAGGCGTGGAAACCGCCCGCAAAACAATGGGCGATCAGGGCGAGAGCAAAGCGCAAAGCTGGCTGCGCATCCATTCGCTCGGTGCCGTGGACATTGGAGATGATGTCGAACTTGGCAGCAACTGTACCATCGACAACGGCACCATCCGCAACACGGTGATCGGCAGCGGCAGCAAGCTGGATAACCTTGTACATGTCGGCCACAACACCCGTGTGGGCCGCGATTGCCTGCTCTGCGGACAGACCGGGATTTCCGGCTCGGTCGATATCGGCAATAACGTTGTTCTGGGCGGGCAGACCGGCGTTGCAGACAATCTCTTCATCGGTGATGGCGTGATCGCAGGCGGCGGCACCAAGATCCTGTCCAATGTTCCGGCAGGCCGCGTGGTGATGGGATATCCGGCTGTCAAAATGGAGACACATACCGAAATGTATAAGGGGCAGCGGCGCCTGAGCCGCCTGATGCGCGACATTGAAGCGCTGAAGAAGGCGGTTTTCAAATAACGGCGCAGCCACTACATGACGCAAAATACCATTGATCAGGGATCCCCTATGAGCACGCAGGACAAGGTCATCGCCATCATTGCCGAACAGGCCGTGCTGGAGCCATCAGATGTGACACTCGACAGCACACTGGAGGATCTGGGGATCGACAGCCTCGGCCTCGTTGAGAGCATCTTCGCCATTGAGGAAGAGTTTGATATCACCATTCCCTTCAATGCCAATGAACCGGAGAAAAGCGATTTCGACATCTCCAACGTGGCGGCGATCATCGCGGGTATCGACACGCTGATTTCAGAAAAATGACCATGCGGGATCGGGTTGGAGACGACGGATGAACCGGGTTGTCATCACCGGGATGGGCACGATCAACGCGCTTGGCCACACCGTGTCAGAGACCATGGCCTCCATGGCCGAAGGGCGCTGCGGCATTGGCGAACTTGAGTTTCAGGATGTTGATCGCCTGTCCATCCGTATTGGGGGCCAGGTGCGCGGCTTTGAGGCGGAGGGACGTTTTAATCGCCAACAGATGAGCCTTTATGACCGGTTTACCCAATTCACATTGACTGCCGCCAAAGAGGCGATAGACCAATCGGGCCTGGAATTTCATGGCGAGCTGTCGCAGAAATCCGGCGTGGTACTGGGCACGGCAGGCGGTGGTGTCTCGACCTGGGACGATAACTATCGGTCTGTCTATGAGGCGGGGAAAAATCGGGTCCATCCCTTCGTCGTGCCCAAGCTGATGAACAACGCCGCAGCCAGCCATGTGTCCATGGAACATAATCTGAAGGGGCCCAGTTTCACGGTCTCCACCGCCTGCGCCTCCTCCAATCATGCGATGGCACAGGCGTTTCAAATGGTCCGCTGCGGTATGGCGACGGTGATGATTACAGGCGGATCTGAATCGATGCTGTGCTTTGGCGGGGTGAAGGCCTGGGAGGGGCTTCGGGTGATGTCACGCGATGCCTGCCGCCCCTTCAGCGCCAATCGCAATGGGATGGTACAGGGCGAAGGGGCAGGTGTCTTTGTTTTCGAAGACTACGAACACGCCCGTTCCCGCGGCGCCGATATCATCTGTGAGGTCATCGGCTTTGCCATGTCATCGGATGCCGCCGATATCGTGATGCCCAGCAAACAGGGCGCGGCGCGGGCCATTGCAGGCGCTTTGCAGGATGCGAGGCTGAACCCGGAAGATGTCGGCTATGTCAACGCCCATGGCACCGGAACTGCGGCCAACGACAAGACAGAGTGCGCGGCCGTGGCCGATGTCTTTGGTCCGCATGCTGACAATCTGATGATCTCCTCCACCAAGTCCATGCACGGCCATCTGATCGGCGGCACAGGCGCGGTGGAACTGCTGGCCTGCATCATGGCGCTGCGCGACGGTATCGTGGCGCCCACCATCGGCTATGAGGAACCCGATCCCGAATGCGCGCTTGATGTGGTGCCGAATGAGGCACGGCAGGCTGATGTGACTGTCGCCCTCAGCAATGCCTTTGCCTTTGGCGGGTTGAACGCGGTGCTGGCCTTGCGGAAAATCTGAGTGGTCAGCGCCATATCCATCGGCAAAACATAAAAAAACCGCCGCGATCCTAGCCAGGATGCGGCGGTTTTCTGTTTCGGGCGTCTGTGTCGGACGGCTTACTGTTTCACCACATCCACAACGTTATAGCTGCACGGTAAAGCCGCTTAGCGACAGATCCATATTGATCACCTGATCAGGGGCAGGTGCCGGGCGCAGGCTCAATGTGGCTTTCTTGCCTTTCTTGAAGGCTGCGATATCGGTCTCGGTAAGGCCAATCTGCGCCACACAGCCCATCGGGTTGCAGAACGAGTAGTTATACCGTTTGCCCGGTGCGCCATCGATGGAGATGGTCAGCGCCGCTGGCAACAGCGTTTCCAGCGGAACGATGACCGTGGCGCTGAGCGACGGCCTGGCTGCCTTCCTGATTGATCCGGAACATCGAAAACTCCGCCATCGGGTTCCCGGACGCATCGGTCATGATCTGCAGCAGTGAGCAGGGGTCGTTGTCTTCTTCGGTCTTGACGCAGGCCAGATCCCAATCACCGTGGGTTTCTTTGGAATAGCGCTGGCCCAGTTGCGGGCCGTCCTGTACGGGCTGGCCAAGATCCAAGACGTCATCGGCCTTTGGGGCCTCCGTCGTGGCCTCTGCGGCGGGCTGGCTCTCTTCGGTCTCGGCCGCCCCAGCGGTGTCCTGCGCCATCACGGGCAGCGGCAGCGCCATCAGCGCGGCCAGGGTCATCGGGGTCAGGGACTTGATCATGATTGCCTCATCTATCCTGTGTTATCGGCCCGATGTAGCATGCCCGAAACCCGGTGTCAGTCCCATAACCATCTGACGCCCCAGCACTGGCGGGGAATTGATCGGATTACACGTCAGAGATGGAAGCAGCTGGATTAAAACAAAAAAGGGAGCAAAAATGCCCCCTTTTTCGTATTTTTTCTCCCCGTCGGACTGGCCGACTTAGTTATTGGGAGGACGTTACGAAAGGGTCGGCCATCGGTCAACATGCAAAGAGAAAAAAATGTCGCAGTTGAGGGATTAATTGACGCCTTCGCATGACGCGCGCGCAATGGGCACGAAACACGCCTGACGTGCAGGCGCAATCTCCCGGACTGCCCGGAAACACGGCAAAAAAAAGGCCGTGCCCGAAGCACGGCCCAGTCTGACAGGGAGGAAATGTCCGCCGAACCAACCGCATGATGGCCGACGGGCAATTATCACTCTCGCATTCAAAGGTTAATTTTGTATTTTCATTTCACAGAAACCGCAGCGTGCGGGATGACAACAGCCGGGGGCAGATCATGCAGGACAAGTTATTTATCGGGGGTGGGGGTGAAAACTATGCGGATCCACAGGCGCTGACGCTCAAATACGCCAATCGTCACGGGCTGATTGCAGGGGCCACCGGCACCGGCAAAACCGTAACTCTACAGATCCTGGCCGAGAGTTTTTCCAATGCCGGAGTTCCGGTTATTCTGTCGGATGTAAAAGGGGACCTCTCCGGCCTTGCGAAATCCGGCAGCGCTACGCACAAACTGCACGACGCCTTTACCAGCCGGGCAGAAAAAATCGGCTTCGGCGATTACCGCTACCACGCCTGTCCGGTCACCTTCTGGGATCTCTACGGCCAACAGGGACATCCGGTGCGCACCACCGTAGCGGAGATGGGGCCGCTGCTTCTGGCGCGATTGCTGGAGCTGAGCGAGGCACAGGAGGGTATTCTGAACATTGCCTTCCGTCTGGCCGATGAGGAAGGGCTGGCGCTGCTGGATCTGAAGGATCTGCAGGCGCTGCTGGTCTGGGTCGGGGAAAACCGCGCCGATCTCTCGCTGCGCTACGGCAATGTCTCCACCGCCTCCATCGGGGCGATCCAGCGTCGGTTGCTAGTGCTGGAAAACCAGGGCGGTGCGCAGCTCTTTGGCGAACCTGCGCTAGACCTTGCTGATCTGATGCGCTGCACGGCGGAGGGGCACGGCATGGTCAATATCCTCGCCGCAGACAAGCTGATGGCCGCACCGGGACTATATGCAACATTTCTGCTGTGGCTCCTCAGTGAACTGTTCGAAGAGCTGCCGGAGGTTGGCGATCCTGACAAACCGAAGTTGGTCTTCTTCTTTGACGAGGCGCATCTGTTGTTTGATGACGCCCCCAAGGCGCTGATCGACAAGGTGGAGCAGGTGGCCCGTCTGATCCGTTCCAAAGGGGTCGGGATCTATTTCATCACCCAGAACCCGGCTGATGTGCCGGAAGACATCCTTGGCCAGCTTGGCAACCGCATCCAGCACGCCTTGCGTGCCTTCACCGCGCGCGATCGCAGGAACCTGCGGATGGCGGCGGAGACCTATCGAGAGAACCCGCGGTTTTCGACCGAAGAGGCCATTCGCGAGGTTGGCGTCGGCGAGGCGGTCACCTCCATGCTGCAGAAAAAGGGCATCCCCGGTGTGGTCGAGCGGACGCTGATCCGTCCGCCCAGTTCTCAGCTGGGGCCGATCACTGCTGCGGAGCGGGCGGCGTTACTGCAGACCTCGGATATGGCCGGGAAGTACGACCAGACCAGCGACCGGCGCTCCGCCTATGAAATCCTCGCCGAACGCGCAGCCAAGGCCGCAGCCGAGGCTGAGGCAGCAGAAGTGGCAGCCGAAGCCGCACCAGAGCCGATGGCGCGTGAGTATAACGCCGGGCGGCGCTACTCCGGCAACCGGGTCAGCCGGTCGTCGTCACGGCGGATGAAACCGCGCGACAGCTTTACCTCAGCCATGTCCGAAGCAGTAATCAAGGAGTTGAAAGGCACCACTGGGCGGCGCCTTGTGCGCGGCATCCTTGGTGGGTTGTTCAAGGGACGCTGAGCGCCACCAGAACAAAAGAAAACGCCGCCCGAGATATCCACGGGCGGCGTTTTTTGTTTCAGGGGTCCGCATTTGAACCCGCTACGCACCTTCGACTTTACCGTTCCGGGATCAGACCACGGGGGCTGAACCGCAAGACCAGCAACAGGATCAGACCCATGGTCAGCAAACGCATATGCGACGCGCTTTCCAACAGATGCAGCTTCAGCGCGTTGGTGTCGGACATGCCTGCCGTCACGGTTTCAATCAGCAGGATGCCCATCGGCTCCACCTTGATCCAGAGGAACCAGATCAGCAGGCCACCCAGCACCGCGCCAAAGTTGTTGCCGGACCCGCCGACAATCACCATCACCCAGATCAGGAAGGTGAAGCGCAAGGGATTATAGGTGCCCGGTGTCAGCTGGCTGTCCAGCGTGGTCATCATCGCCCCGGCAATACCGCAAATCGCAGAGCCCAGAATGAAGATCTGCAGATGGCGGCGGGTCACATCCTTGCCCATCGCCTCGGCGGCCACCTCATTGTCGCGAATGGCGCGCATCATCCGGCCCCAGGGGCTCTTCAGTGCCATCTGCGCCATCCATAGCAGCGCCAGCAACACAACCGTGAACAACAGCGAATAGCCCAGCTTCACATAGAGCGTGGAGGCCAGAACCGGATCCAGACCATAGTCCGCAGCCTTGGCGACAAACGCGGCATCGTTCTGCAAATCGACCTCATAGGGCAGGGGCCGGGGCAGGCCGACAACGTTCTTCACGCCGCGCGACAGCCAGTCCTCGTTCTTCAGAACCGAGATGATGATCTCTGCAATCCCCAGTGTCGCGATCGCCAGATAATCCGAGCGCAGACCCAGCGCCGTCTTGCCGATCAGCCAGGCAACACCGGCGGCCAGCAGGCCACCTGCGGGCCAGGCCAGCAGCACCGGCAGGCCAAGGCCGCCAAGATTACCTTCAAGCGCGGGGTTGATTGCCTCGACGCCCGCCACCGCCGGATCAAAGATCGCCCGGTAGACTACGAATCCCAGGATCAGCACCGCCAGCAGCACCGCAATACGCAGTTTGCCCGCAGGCACCATCCGCATCGTGGCAACCGCCGCAACCAGCGTCATCGCCCCCATGGCCAGCGCCATGATGATCCCAACGCCGCCCTGGCTCCAGGCGCCCGGTGTTGGCGCGGTGGATACCAGCACAACCGCCAGACCGCCAAGCGCTACAAACCCCATGATGCCAACGTTGAACAGGCCCGCAAAGCCCCACTGAAGGTTGACGCCAATCGCCATGATGGCCGACACCAACCCCATATTGAGGATCACCAGAGCCGAGTTCCAAGACCCGGAGAAGAAGAGGAAATTGGTGCTGCCTTCAAGCAGGATCAGCACACCAACAAACAGAAACAGCAGGGATGTTTTGACTGTCTCGCTCATACCACTTTTCCTTTAAAAAGGCCCGTGGGCTTGAACAGAAGCACGACCACGAGGATCGCAAAGGACACGGCGAATTTGTAATCCGTGCTCAGAAGCTGGACGAGGCCATCCGGCTTCATCGTTTCCGGCACAACATAGGTCAGCACCTTCTTCCAGGCGTAGGTGATCGTCACCTCGGAAAAGGCGATGATGAACCCACCCGCGATGGCACCAACAGGGCTGCCCAGACCGCCAACGATGGCGGCGGCAAAGATCGGCAGCAGCAGCTGGAAATAGGTGAAGGGTTTGAAGGATTTGTCCAAACCATAAAGCACACCGGCAATGGTCGCGAGGGTCGCAACGATCAACCACGTGTACATCACCACGCGCTCCGGGTTGATGCCCGAGAGCAGAGCCAGATCCTCATTATCGGAATAGGCGCGCATGGACTTACCGGTGCGGGTTTTGTTCAGGAACCAGAACAACAGCGCCACAACCACAACCGCAGTGATCACGGTGATGCCTTGGGTCGTCTTGATTGCCAGACCTTCGCGCAGTCCAGTCAGCGCCTTGAAGTCACGCGCAGAGATAATGAACCGCTCGCCATCGGAAAACCGCTGATCCCCCGGCCCGATGATGAATCGCACAAGGCCGTTCATCATGAACATCACGCCGAGCGAGACCATGACAAAAATCACCGGCTTGGCCTTTTGCGCGCGATAGAACCGATAGACGGTGCGATCGGTGATCAGCATCAAGAGCATACAGCCCGCGATACCAATAGGCAGCGCAAGCAGCGCGGTCGGCAGGGGACCAAAGCTGATGCCCATAGACTGGAACCACCAGGTCACCAGAATGGTGATCATGGTGCCAAAGGCCATGGTGTCACCATGGGCGAAGTTCGAAAACCGCAGCACCGAATAGATCAGTGTCACGCCAAGCGCACCAAGCGCAAGCTGGCTGCCATAGGCGATTGCCGGAACCCCGACAAAATTGGTAAGCGCCACAAGGGCGTTGAGGAAGTCCATTATTTGTCCTCTTGGCAGGTGCCAGTATATTTCACTTGCGAGGGATACCCCGTGGCACTTCGCTCATCCAGTGAGACATTGTTGCCGGTCATCAGCAGCAGCCAGCTGTCGATAGATGTGTCCGCAGGCGGAACTTTCGCAAACATCACGGACGAAGCAAGCCCCACAAACGGAGCAAGCGACATGAACTCTTCCGAGTCTCCTTGTGTCCAGGCAAATCGAGCCATGCTCGAGCACTCGCTTCTTGTGAGAGCATTGCCAGGGTGATTTTCATGTCAATGGGCTCGGCCGGACATCTTGGAACTGTCTTGCAATCAGCGGCATCGTTGGTGGTGCATTCCTGAACGGAAATACACTCAGGTTCCAGGTAACAGCTGAGAGTCGTCTCACCTTGGTTAGAGAGAGCTGCAACAGGGCTGACCGCAATACAAAAAGCGAGAGCCACACTGCGGTTCGTTGCGGCCGATTTTTTTAACAGAGGCATATTCTGTCACCCTCCCAAGAAGGATTTGCGTACTTCGGGATCGGCGAGCAGCTCTTGACCGGTGCCGGTATAGGCATTGCGCCCCTGCACCAGCACATAGCCTTTGTCCGCGATCTCAAGCGCTTGTTTGGCGTTTTGTTCAACCATCAGGATCGGCAGCCCGGTGCGGGCGACCTCAATGATACGGTCAAACAGTTCATCCATGACGATGGGCGAGACACCCGCTGTGGGCTCATCCAGCATCAGCACCTTCGGCTTGGTCATCAGCGCGCGGCCCACGGCCACCTGTTGGCGCTGCCCGCCGGACAGCTCACCAGCGGGCTGGTTGCGTTTCTCACGCAGGATCGGAAACAGCTCATAGACCTGCTCCATCGTGTCGGAGAAATCATCCGTGCGGATAAACGCGCCCATTTCCAGGTTCTCTTCCACCGTCATCGAGGTGAAGATATTGCTGGTCTGGGGGACAAATCCCATGCCCTTGATCACCCGGTCCTGTGGGGTAAGCTGGGTGATATCCTCACCGTCCAGACGCACAGCACCAGACCGCACATCCAGCATGCCAAACACGGCTTTCATCGCGGTCGATTTGCTTAAGCACCGTTGGGACCGACGATCACCGCGATCTCGCCCTTGTCGACCGCAATCGTGCAGTCGTGCAGAATATCTGGACCCTTGCCGTAGCCGCCGGTCATGGTGTCACCAATCAGGAACGGTCCGCCATCAACCTTCGTTGTTGGCCCACTTTTGCTATGCGCTGGTTGCATTGTCCCGGCGCCATGCGGGTTGGTGATCGAGGCGTCACGATTGCCATGATCGTTCTGGTAGGGGTTGTCGCTCATGCGCCCGCCTCCAGTTTGTCTTTGTTTTTCAGCCCAGTGCCGAGGTAGGCTTCGATCACCTGCTCATTGGCCTTGATCTCGTTCAATGTGCCTTGTGCCAGCTTCTTGCCCTCAGCCATGCAGATCACCGGATCGCAGAGGCGGCCGATGAATTCCATGTCGTGTTCAATCACAACAAAGGTATATCCGCGCTCCTCGTTGAGGCGCTTGATGGCGTCAGCGATGGTATAAAGCAGGGTGCGGTTCACACCGGCGCCGACCTCATCCAGAAAGACGATCTTGGCATCGACCATCATGGTCCGGCCCAGCTCCAGCAGCTTCTTCTGGCCGCCAGAAACCTGTCCGGCCTTTAGATCTGCGATATGGCTGATTGTCAGGAACTCCAGCACCTCATCGGCCTTGGCCCGCAACGCGCGTTCCTCATCAGCGATGCGTTTGCGGCCGAACCAGGTGTTCCACAGGCTTTCACCCGATTGGGTGCCCGGAACCATCATCAGGTTTTCACGGCAAGTCATCGACGCAAATTCATGCGCGATCTGGAAGGTGCGCAGCAATCCCTTGTGGAACAGCTCATGCGGCGGCAGTCCGGTGATATCCTCACCATCCATCGTTACCCGCCCGGAGGTGGGCGGAAGGACGCCAGCGATTACATTGAAAAGAGTGGTTTTTCCGGCGCCGTTTGGCCCGATCAAACCGGTTATGGAGCCCTTAGCGATTTCTAGCGATGCGCCATCAACCGCGTGGAACCCGCCGAAGTGCTTGTGCAAGTCCTCGACGACGATCATGTCATTTCATCCCCCACCGTCTTTTTGACGGCTTTTGAATTTGGAACAGCCCGGGCAGAACCCGGGCTGATCATCTTGGTTTGATCCGGTGTTAAGGGATCAGCGGAATTTCACGGTGGCGTTGGCGCCGTCCTTGACTTCGATTTCACGGTAGGAGCCTGCGCTCTCACCGGGGCCGATCAGCTCCACCCCAGTGGCACCTTCATAGTCGATGTCGCCGCCATTCGCGAGGATCTCAAGCGCTTTGCCCAACTCACCAGGGTTGATTTTCTCACCCGGTGCGTTCGCCACTTCGAGGATCTTGGAGCCATAATCGGCCGGATCCTTGGAGTTCGCGGCCTGCATCGCCAGCATGAACAGCGCTGCCGCATCATAGCTTTCCGGCGAATAGGCGGAGGTGCCGTCAAAACCGGCGGCTTTGGCCAGCTCAGCATAGATGGCAGCGCCTTCGCTGTCAGAGCCTGCGATCTGGCCGAAGGAGCCGTCAAGATCCGAGCCGATGTTCTTGGGCAGGGAGTCACCGATCATACCGCCGGGCAGACCGAAGGTGTCATATGCGCCGGAGTCGAGCGAGGCTTGGATGATGCCCAGACCGCCCTGGTCCAGATAGCCTAGCCACAACCAGAATATCGCCACCAGCGGAGGCCAGCGCCGCAACTTCTGCGGAGTAGTCGCCTTTGCCATCCTCATGCGCGGTCACGATGGTGACTTCGCCGCCCACCTCCTCGAAGGAGGATTTGATCGCGTCGGCCAGACCCTTGCCGTAGTCGTTGTTGGTGTAGGTCAGCGCGATGGAGTTGATTCCACGCTCTTTTAGCACTTCTGCCATGACCTGGCCTTCGCGGGCGTCAGACGGCGATGTGCGGAAGAACAGGTCATTGTCTTCCATCGAGGACAGGCCCGGCGAGGTGGCGGAGGGCGAGATCATCACCATGCCGTTCGGGATGGCAACGTTCTGCAGGATCGCGCCGGTCACACCGGAGCAGTCACCGCCAATGATACCGTTCACACCGTCAGCGACCAGTTTTTCGCCGTTCGCGGTGGACAGGCCATTGTCGATGCAGCCAGTGTCCGCGCGCACAGGGGTGACCGTGGCGGAGTCCAGCAGTTTGCCGGATTTGGTGACCTCTTCCATCGCCAGTTCCGCACCCGCACCCATGGCAGGGGCCAGCGATTCAATCGGGCCGGTAAAGCCGAGAAGGACACCCAGTTTCACTTCCTTGGCGTGACCACCTGCAAATGCGGTGCCAGCAGTCAGGGCAGCGGCCGCTGTGGCCATCATCAGTTTTTTCATTTTTGAAACTCCCATTTGTTGGAACTTATTTGTTCAAATCGGACCCTAGGCAAGCACGGGAAAAAAGGAAAGGCCTCTAGCGCCAACAATCGGCAGGTTTTTTGGTGGGTCCGCTGACATTAGAATGTTCACAACCACATAGGCGGAACTGCGGCTGCGCAACCCTGTCAGAGCAGCGATCAGCCCAGTTTCATTGACGTCGCAAGTGCCTGCGTCAGCGTCGTTTTCCACGTTCGGACCGCCTGAAATTGGGTCGAATGCAAAACCGTGCTAATCTTTGATAAGGCGCCCCTTGTCAGAGCGGCAAGGGCGCGCACCGGGTGGTTTGAACGAGAGGCGACAGCAGATGAGAAGGCCCGCTATTCGAAGAATCCAAATCTGTCATTCACATATATATCCGAGCCGGTCTTCAGCGGCAGCGCTGGCGCGTCCTCGCATCCCGCTTTTTGGGCGCAGATCATCCAGCCGCAGGGGCGGCATGACGTCGTGGCTTGTCACGATCACCTCTGGCGCCGCCGTGCTGCTGGCGCTGGCGACTGGGGCATCAGCGGAGGCGCTGAGCAGCAGCCAGGGCGCGCTACGGATCGAGAAGATGGCGCAGGGGCTGGATATCCCCTGGGGCTTTGATTTTCTCCCCGACGGTTCGCTGCTGATCACAGAGCGGGCTTGGCAATCTCCTCCTCCTGAACGAGGGCCGTCTGACACGGATCAAGGGAACACCGAAGGTGGCCGATCAGGGGCAGGGTGGTTTGCTTGATGTCATGGTCCCGAAGACCTTCGCCAAAACCCGGCGGATCTACCTCACCTATGCAAAACGGGTTGGACGCGGTTCTGCAACTGCCGTCGCCACCGGCCAGCTGGCCCGGCGCAACACGCAATTGCAGGGGCTGCGGGATATCTTTGTCGCCGCGCCAGCCGTCAGCAGTGGCCGACATTTTGGATCGCGACTGGCCGAAGGACCTGATGGCCATATCTATGTCACGCTTGGGGATCGCGGTGACCGTCAATCGGCGCAGGTTTTGGCATCACATCAGGGCAGTATTCTGCGGCTGACACCCGAAGGCTCCGTGCCACGCAGCAATCCCCTGATCAAACGCCGGGGCGCCCAACCCGAGATCTGGTCCTACGGGCACCGCAATCCGCAGGGGTTGAGCTTTGCCGCCGATGGCAGCCTCTGGTCGGTCGAACATGGCGCCCGTGGCGGAGATGAGGTCAACCGTATCGAAAAGGGAGCCAACTACGGCTGGCCAATCATTTCATACGGGCGCCATTATTCCGGGCTGAAAATCGGCGAAGGCACCGAGAAACCGGGCCTGAAACAGCCAGAGCACTACTGGGATCCGTCGATCGCGCCCTCCAATCTGCTGGTCTACTCCGGCAAGATGTGGCCGGAGTGGCGCGGCGATATCTTCGTTGGTTCGCTCAAATTCGACTACATTGCGCGCCTGTCAGGCGCCCCGCTGAAAGAGGTCGAGCAGATCAAAAACAATCAGACCGGCCGCATCCGAGACCTGCGCGAGGCCCCGGACGGCAGTCTCTGGTTTGCCTCGGAAACCGATGGCGCGATCTACCGGCTGTCGCGCTGATAGGCGGCGCCCCGCTAGACAGCTGCGAGGATCACATCGCAGGCGGTGCCGACTTGCTGCCGCGCTCGCGGTATGGCGTGGTGTCATAGTGGGCACGATAGCATTTTGAGAAATGCGACGGTGAGGCAAACCCGCAGGCAAGTGCCACGTTGATCACACTCATATCGGTCTGCATCAGCAGGTTGCGTGCCTTTTGCAACCGCAGCTCCATGTAATAGCGCTTCGGTGAGCGGTTCAGATAGCGGCGGAACAACCGTTCAAGCTGACGGGTCGACATGCCCACATTCTGCGCCAGAATTGATGGGCTGATCGGTTCCTCGATGTTGGCCTCCATCATCTGGATCACCATGGAGAGTTTCGGATGCCGCACACCGATCCGCGTGGGAATCGACAGGCGCTGAGTGTCCTGATCGGTGCGAATCGAGGAATAGATCAGCTGGTCCGCTACGGAATTGGCGATATCCTCCCCATGATCGCTGGCAATCAGCTTCAGCATCAGATCGATGGAGGAGGTCCCGCCTGCGGTGGACATCCGGTTGCCATCAATGACAAACACCGACTTCGTGAGCTCAACCTCGTCGAATTCCTCATTGAAACTATCGGCATTTTCCCAGTGAATCGTCGCTCGCTTGCCATCCAGCAGTCCCGCGCGCGCCAGAGAATAAGAAGCGGTACACAGCCCCCCGATCTTCAGCCCCTTGCGGGCCTCGCGGCGCAGCCAGGACAGCAGCTTTTTCGTGGTGGCCTCCTGCACCGAAATGCCGGAACACAACAGAATTGTGTCATCGCGCTGCAATTCCACCAGATCGTCATCAACCTGGAAGGATGTTCCTGCCGAACAACTCACCGTGCGACCGCCCTCAGCCAGCAAGGTCCAGGTGTAGACCTCACGTCCCATCATCCGGTTCGCGATCCGCAGGCATTCCAGCGCGGAGGCAAACGAAAGCATGGAAAAACTATCCAGCAAAACAAAGGCATAGCGCCGGGTTTGGGGGCCTGTGGCCGGGCTTGTTGTGGGCTTGCTTTGCGTCCGCATGGCCAGCGTCCTTATTCAAAATCTCTGTTTTTCGCAAAGCCGGATTTTGCGAAATTCGGGCACCGTGTTCACAGCTTCGCGGTGTCGTCAAGACTTTGCAAATCTAAACTGGTCAGCGCGGGTGCGATTTCGTATAGATGTCCTTCGTTAACCTAAGACCTCTTATGCGGAGACACAGCTATGAGTGAGTGGCAAAAATCGACCTGGCGCCAGAAACCGCGGGTGCAAATGCCAGATTATACCAACGCCGACGCGCTGTCGGCTGTTGAGGCTCAGCTGTCCAAGTATCCGCCCTTGGTATTTGCGGGTGAGGCACGTCGCCTGAAACAGCACCTTGGCGCTGCGGGCCGGGGTGAGGCATTCCTGCTGCAAGGCGGCGATTGCGCCGAAAGCTTTGATCAGTTCAGCGCCGACGCGATCCGCGATACCTTCAAGGTGATGCTGCAGATGGCGATGGTGCTGACCTATGGCGCCAAGGTACCGGTGATCAAAGTGGGCCGCATGGCGGGCCAGTTCGCCAAGCCGCGCAGCGCCCCCACGGAAACCGTGAACGGTGTGGAACTGCCCAGCTACCGCGGGGATATCATCAACGATCTGGCCTTCACTGAAACATCGCGTGTGCCCGATCCCCAGCGCATGTTGCAGGCCTATACCCAGGCTGCGGCAACCGTGAACCTGATCCGGGCGTTTTCGACCGGCGGCTATGCCGATGTGAATCAGGTCCATGCCTGGACCCTGGGTTTCACCGAGGGCGAGAAGGCCGAAAGCTACCGTGAAATGGCGAATCGGATCACCGATACGCTCGACTTCATGAAGGCCGCAGGCATCAATAATGACACCGCTCACACCTTGCAATCGGTGGAATTCTACACCAGCCACGAAGGTCTGCTGCTGGAGTATGAAGAGGCGCTGACCCGTCTGGATTCCACATCTGGCAAATGGCTGGCCGGTTCCGGCCACATGCTGTGGATTGGCGACCGCACCCGTCAGCCTGACGGCGCCCATGTGGAATTCTGCAGCGGCGTCCAGAACCCGATCGGCCTGAAATGTGGCCCGACCACCACCGCCGAAGATCTGAAGGTGCTGATGGCCAAGCTGAACCCCGAAAACGAAGAGGGGCGTCTGACCCTGATCGCGCGGTTCGGTGCAGGCAAGGCCGGTGAACATCTGCCGCGCTTGATCAAGGCGGTTCAGGAGGAGGGCGCCAAGGTAACTTGGGTCTGCGACCCGATGCACGGCAACACCATCAAATCCTCCTCTGGCTACAAGACCCGCCCGTTTGAAAGCGTGCTGCGTGAGGTCCGTGACTTCTTTGCGATCCACACCGCAGAGGGCACGATCCCGGGCGGTGTGCATTTTGAGATGACCGGTCAGGATGTCACCGAATGCACCGGCGGCGTGCGTGCCGTGACCGATGAGGATCTGAGCGATCGCTACCATACCGCCTGCGATCCACGCCTGAACGCCAGCCAGTCGCTGGAACTGGCCTTCTTGGTGGCTGAAGAAGTGTCACAGTTGCGTGCCCGCACCTCTGAGCGTCAGGCCGGATGATCTTGTTTCTGGTGATACCCGACAACGGGGATCGCCGATATGAAACGACAAGCCCTCACCCCAAACCGGGGTGAGGGCTTTTATTTTCAAAAACTTACCCTGCACTCTTCATGTCGTGCTGCGGTGTTGTTTGCAGGCGGACAAGGCGCAGCAGGATCATTATTTCGTCTACAAAACGGGAAACGCCCCGGACTTTCTGTCGCGGGGCGATCGCTTTCTAGCTATGTCCAGTAGCGCGAAAGGAATTCGGAATATACGGGGGTGGTGAGGCCGGACTTCAGTCCTTGCTGACAACCAGACGCAGGTGGCCGCCGCGTTTCTTGGTCTTCTCCTCGGCCTGCTCTGCCGCAGGCGCTGCCGGTGTCTCAGTCGACATCTGGCGGCTGCGCTCAATCAGGGCACGCGCCTCGGTCATGACGGTGGGCTCGCGTTCAAACCGCGCCTGAGTTTCGGCAAAACCGGGGTTTGGTGCATTGACGTCCTTCGCTGCGGGTGCTGGTGTCGCGGGCTTCGCCGGTGCGGCCGGATCTGCGGCGCGCGGCTTTGCCTTGAAGGGCGCATCACCGATCGGGCTGACCTGGCGGATCTGCGTTTCGGTCACCGAGAACCGCTGCGAGGTTCCGGTTGGGTTGCCTTCAGAGATGAAGACCCCCAGCGCCCGGCTGACATCGCCCAAATCACTGCGCAGCGGCAGCAGCAGCATGCGCGCCTCGCGGGCGCCGCGCAGGCGGTTGTTCTCGGTCTGTAGGGTCAGCTCGATAATGGCAGGCGTGTCGAACATCGTCTCCAACGCTGCGCTGACCTGTTTACGGGCCGCCGGGGTGAAGAAAGCGGTGATGGGCATGCCGCGCACTTCCATTCCAGCCATTTCGTTCACCCGCTGACCAGCAAGACGAAACCGGGCGATGCCGGGAGCGATCCGCTCCAGAATGAAGGTCTGAGGCAGGATGTTTTCCAACCCGCGTGGATCGATCTGCGACCGGCTGGGAATATCGTCGCCACGGCGCAGAGCGGTCCAATAGGCCTCCGCCTGTCGCATGGGCGACAGCGATCCCGCTGCGCGGAAGCGATCCATTGCCACAACCTTGGTTTGACCTTCGGTCTGATTGTTGTCTTTGCGGCCGCCAAAAAACATCGCTGTCATCCTCGCTGGATCCGGCTGGGTCATGCGCCAAGCTAAAGTTGGTTGCCTAACGATTAATGCCGAATTGGTTATCCTGAAGTTAACATGCCACAATCTTATTCAATTTTGGACTATTTCTTTAATCAATGGTTAACACTTTAGGATAGGTCTCCGCGCTTATGGACTTGTCCGCTGGCCGTTTGTAAACCTGTGGCGAGGCGAAACAGCGCCTCGTGCACCCGGGGAGGCCGCAGACAATGACCATCCATTCAATGACGGGCTTTGCCGCAGGGCAGGGCAGCACCGGGGCGCATAGCTGGTCGTGCGAATTGCGCTCGGTAAATGCCAAAGGGCTGGACCTTCGCTTGCGCATCCCCGACTGGCTGGACGGGCTTGAAGCCAACCTGCGCGGGCAATTGAGCAAGGCGCTGTCGCGCGGCAATGTCTCTATGACCCTGAGGATCAACCGCAGCGAGGAGGCTGCCGTCGCCCTTCAGATCAACCAAGCGGCCCTGGCAAAGCTGCTGAAAGCGGTTGGCGAGGTGGAGCGGCAGGCCGCTGCTGCAGGGATCACCTTGGCGCAGACCTCTGCCACGGATCTTCTGACGCAACGGGGCGTGCTGGAGCAGGCCAGCGGCAGCGACGACCCCGCGCCCATCGTGGCGGCGCTCAGCACCGATTTTGCCGCAATCCTGTCCGACTTCGTTAACATGCGCGCCAGTGAGGGCGCCGCGCTGAAGGCTGTCCTGATGGACCAACTGGATCAGATTGCCACCCTGCGCGAGGAAGCCGCACGCCGCGCTGACGCCCGCAAGGCCGAGGTTGCGTTAACTCTGCGCAGCAATCTGGCGCGGGTGCTGGAGAACAGTGACGGCGTCGACGAAACCCGGCTGGCACAAGAGCTGGCCCTGCTGGCGGTCAAAGCGGATGTCACCGAGGAGCTGGACCGGCTGACGGCCCATGTGGCGGCTGCGCGGGAACTGCTGGCCAAAGGCGGCGCTGTCGGGCGCAAGCTGGATTTCCTGATGCAGGAATTCAACCGAGAGGCCAATACGCTCTGCGCGAAAGCGCAAAACAGCGACCTGACAGCGGTCGGGCTTGAGCTGAAAGCGGTGATCGACCAGATGCGCGAGCAGGTTCAGAACATCGAATAGAAACCAGAATAACAACTAATATAATATAAGGAGAGCATGCCATGGCAGATCGGCGCGGCCTGTTGATTATCCTTTCTTCGCCCTCAGGGGCCGGGAAATCCACATTGGCGAAACGGTTGCGGTCCTGGGATCCCAGCATTGAATTTTCCGTCTCTGCCACCACGCGCAACCCGCGCCCCGGCGAGACGGATGGGCAGGATTACCATTTCATCACTACTGATGCCTTCAAGACCGCCGTGAGCGAGGGCAATATGCTGGAGCACGCCCATGTCTTCGGCAATTTCTATGGCTCCCCCAAGGGGCCGGTGAAGGCGGCGATTGATGGTGGGCGTGATGTGCTGTTTGATATCGACTGGCAGGGCGCGCAGCAGATCCGCAACTCAGACCTGGGCCAGCACACGCTGTCGATTTTCCTGCTGCCACCTTCGATCGGAGAGTTGCGCCGCTGCAGCTAGAGAGCCGCGCCCAGGATGATGCCGCGACCATCACCCGCCGGATGGAGAAAAGCTGGGACGAAATCAGCCACTGGGGCAGCTATGATCACGTGCTGATCAATGATGATCTGGATGCCACCGAATTGCAGCTGAAGACCATTATCACCGCGACCCGTCTGCGCCGCATCCAGCAGCCGCATTTGGTGGATCACGTGCGCGGCCTGCAAAGCGAATTTGAGGATCTGTCATGACGATTTATGCTCTGGGAGACAAAACCCCCGAACTCCACGCCGACACATGGGTCGCGCCGGATGCCAATCTGATCGGCCTTGTGGTGTTGGAGGAGGGGGCCTCGGTCTGGTTCGGCAGCACCATCCGCGCCGATCACGAGGAAATCCGCATCGGGCGCGGCTCCAACGTGCAGGAAAACTGCGTCATGCATATTGATGCAGGCTACCCGCTGACCATTGGCGAGAATTGCACCATCGGCCACAAGGTGATGCTGCATGGCTGCACCATCGGCGACAACTCCCTGATCGGGATGGGGGCCACGGTGCTGAATGGAGCCAAGATCGGTAAGAATTGCCTGATCGGCGCGGGCGCCCTGATTACGGAGAATAAGGAAATCCCTGATAATTCTCTGGTCATGGGCGCACCCGGCAAAATCGTCCGTGATGTGGATGAGGCGCTGGTTCAATCCCTGCGTCAAAGCGCCGAGCACTACCAAGAAAACATGCGTCGTTTCCGCGACGAACTGACAGAGGTCTGACACGTGAAAAATTCCAAAGGGTCGCTGATGCGGCCAGATCCCTTGCCCTTCAGCGCGAGCCATCCGGTGGTGACCCCGCTTAGTCCGTCCGTGGTCTATGCCAGCGACACGCCAGATGCGCTGGATGATCAATATGAGGGGCGGGTGCACGGCTATACCTATTCGCGTGAGGGGCATCCAAACGCCGATGTGGTCGCCAAACGGCTCGATGCGATGGAAGGCATGCCCGGCGGGGTTGTGACCGGTTCTGGTATGGCGGCGGTTTCGGCTGTTCTGCTGGGCCTGCTGAAAACCGGCGATCACGTGATTGGCGGCAATCAGCTTTATGGGCGCTCCATGCGCCTCATGGCGGAGGATCTGCCGCGTCTGGGCATTGCAACAACGCTGGCCGATCCCGGCGATGTGGCTGCGGTTGAGGCCGCGATCCGCCCCGAAACCAAAATGATCCTGGTCGAGGCCGTCTCGAACCCGACGCTGGCCGTGGCCGATATCGACGGTCTGGCGCAGCTCTGCAAGGACCGCGATATCCTTTTGGTGGTCGACAACACCTTCACCACCCCACGGGGCTTTCGCCCCTTTGATCATGGCGCGGATATCGTAATCCATTCCATTACCAAGCTTTTGGCCGGGCATTCCGATGTGATGCTGGGCTATGTCGTGGCCAAGGATCCTGAGATCAACACCCGTCTCAGCGTCTATGTGGTCACCACCGGCATGACCCCCAGCCCGTTTGACTGCTGGCTGGCAGAACGCGGCATGCTGTCGTTTGAGCTGCGGTTTGAGCGCGCGCAGGCCACCGCGGTGACGCTGGCTGATCATCTGGCCGGGCTACCGGGGGTGAAGCGGGTGATATACCCGACCCGCAAGGACCATCCCGACCACGAGCGCGCAATGGCGCTGTTGGATGGCAAAGGCTGCAATATGGTCAGCTTTGAGCTGGAAGGCGGGCGCGCTGCGGCCAATGCCTTTACCCGTGGGGCCGATGGGCTGAACTTTGCCCCGACGCTGGGGGATGTGGGCACCACGTTGTCGCATCCCGCCTCCTCCTCGCACCGCGCCCTCAGCGCAGAAGATCGTGCCAAACTGGGGCTGAGCGAAGGATTCTTCCGGGTTTCGGTCGGGCTTGAGGATCCAGACACACTCTGCGCTGTCTTCAGCGAAGCGGTCGCGGCTGCCACGTCATAGTTACATTCGGTTTGTAACACGGCTAAGCACAGCAACAAGGCGAGGGGCAAATGACGCAGGATCTGATTGACGGTTTCATGGAGGCCATCCCCTTGCCAGCGGTGCTGGTCGATCAAAGCGAAAGGTTCATCGCCGCAAACGCGGCGGCGACCACCCTGCTGGGCAACAATCTTGTCGGGCGTCATTTCGCCACCATCCTGCGCCAGCCCAACGTGGCGACTGCGATTGAGCGCTGTCTTTATGAACGCAGCGCCAAAACCGCGCGTCACATGTCCAACGACGGCGCGCAGGACACCACGTTCGAGGTCGCCTTGCGCTATATTCCCGGTATCGGCGCGGTCAATGGCGGCGCGGCGCTGATCAGCCTCACGGATATCACAGAACGTGAGCAGGCCAGCCAGATGCGGCGCGATTTTGTCGCCAATGTCAGCCATGAGCTGCGCACGCCGCTGACAGCCCTCATGGGGTTCATCGAAACGCTGCGTGGCCCCGCCCGTGATGATGGTGCAGCGCGCGACAGGTTTCTGCAGATCATGCAGGATGAAGCCAACCGCATGAACCGCCTGGTCGGCGATCTCTTGTCGCTGAACCGGGTCGAGAGCGAAGAGCGTGTGCGCCCGCGCGCGCAGCTCGATCTGGGCGCACATCTGGCCTCAACGCTGAAGTCGCTGGAACCGGTGGCGGAGGCTGCGGATGTCCATCTCACACTGGAAATCCCTGAGGAGCCGACACTGGTAACCGGCGATCCGGATCAGCTGCAGCAGGTCTTCACCAATCTTGTCGAGAACGCCATCAAATATGGTGGCGATCAGGTGACCTTGCGGCTCAAAACCCGCGACCGCGACCCCGCCGTGCGCGCCGCCGCCGTCCGGGTTGAGGTGATCGACAATGGCGCCGGGATCGACCCGGTCCATCTGCCCCGGCTTACGGAACGGTTCTACCGCGTCGATACGCACAGATCGCGTGAGCAGGGCGGCACCGGGCTGGGGCTGGCGATCGTCAAACATATCATCAACCGCCATCGTGGCCGGATGCGGGTGGAAAGCTCAGCTGCGACGGGCACGGTGTTCACCGTGATCTTGCCGCGCTGACACGCCGGTGAGGCTTTGGCGCGCTCTATGTGACAACAACCTAAGCGTCCGCCGCGAAGGTCGGCGCGAAAAGTTAAGAAAATCCACCGTTGCTAGGCCAGTTTGTCACAAAAAACGGGGCAACAACCCGGTTTGTCATACAGCTGTTACATAGCCGTCACAAAAGGCACATGCGCCGCCCTTAGGTGAGGGCGCAAGATCATCACGGGATGATCCTGAAAATTGACACCCAAGGAGACACAGATGTCCTTTGTGAAACTCACCGCTTCCGCCCTGGCCATTTCGGCTGTTTCTGCCACTGCTGCGGCAGCGCGCGATCAGGTTCAGGTGGCCGGTTCTTCGACCGTTCTGCCCTATGCCTCCATCGTGGCCGAAGCCTTCGGCGAGAATTTCGACTTCCCGACACCGGTCGTTGAATCCGGTGGATCCTCTGCCGGTCTGAAGCGGTTCTGCGAAGGTGTGGGTGAAAACACCATCGACGTTGCCAACGCCTCGCGCCGCATCAAGGAAAAAGAAATCAGGGCCTGCGCCGAAAACGGCGTGACTGACATCATCGAAGTCCAGATCGGCTATGATGGCATCGTGTTTGCCAATGACATCAAGGGCAACGCCTTTGAATACACGCCCACCGACTGGTTCCTGGCCCTGTCCGACGAAATCCTGGTTGATGGCAAAATGGTTGCCAACCCCAACAAGACCTGGGCCGATGTGAACAGCGCTTTCCCGGCACAGGACATTCAGGCCTTCATCCCCGGCACCAAGCACGGCACCCGCGAAGTGTTCGAAGACAAGGTGATCCTGGCAGGCTGCGAAGCCACCGGCGCATTTGAGCACCTGCTGGAACACGCGGAAGGCGACAGCGACAAAGCCAAGAAGAAAGCCGCAGAGAAAGCCTGTATCTCCCTGCGCACCGACGGCAAATCGGTCGATATCGACGGCGACTATACCGAAACTCTCGCCCGCATCGAGAGCAACAAGGACGGCATCGGCGTCTTTGGTCTGGCGTTCTATGAGAACAATACCGACAAGCTGCAGGTTGCCACCATGTCCGGCGTTGTGCCCACCACCGAAAGCATCGCCGAAGGTGAATATCCGGTATCGCGCCCGCTGTTCTTCTACGTGAAGAAAGCCCATATCGGCGTGATCCCCGGTCTGAAGGAATACGCTGAATTCTTCGTCGCAGACGAAGTGGCCTACCCCGATGGCCCGCTCGCAGAATACGGTCTGGTTGCCGATCCCGAGCTGACCAAGACCCAGGCTGTGGTCTCCGAAGAAGAGGTCATCGGCGGCAATTCCTGATCGCCCGGCTTAAGTGACACTGCGGGCCGGGGCATCTGACATTGCCCCGGCCCAATCTCTGACCACCATAAGACACCCCTTTGCAATCCGCGTGGTCGGCTCTTGCAGAACCGGATTTTCCGTCTCACTCAAACGGAGTAGCTGATGCCGACAGTTTGGCTCGTGATTGCCCTTCTTGCCCTTTCCGGGCTGGGCTTTGTGCTGGGGCGCAACCGCGCGCTTGCCTCGGCAGGAGGGAACGCCAAGGCGTTGCACTCGCTGCCCGCTTACTACGGTCATAACGTGGCCTTCAGCGCGCTGGTGCTCGGCATTGGCGTTGCTCGCCATCTGGTCGCTGGCCCAGCCAATGGTCATTGAAAACCGCGTTTCCGCTATGATCCCGGCAGAGCTGGTGCCAGAGAACTCCACGCTTGGCCTTGTGATGAGCGACGTGCGCCGTCTCGCAGAGGGGTTGGATCTGGCGGTAGAGCAGGGGGTTCTTTCCCCAACCGACGCCCGCAACCTCGACAGTGGTGAGACCGATATCCGTGCCCGTCTGGGCGAGATTGGCGTTGCACTTGGCTCCGAGGTGCGCCCGGAGGTGCTGACTGCGGCGCAGAGTTACCGCAGCCTTGCCAACAAGGGCCAGATCATCATGTCGGTGATTGTCGGCCTCCTGGCGATGGTTGGCTTTGCTTGGGCCTATGGCCGCACGCATAAGGATTTTCGCGCCCGCAATGTGGTGGAACAGGGGATCATGGCGCTGCTCATTCTTGCAGCCAGCCTCGCCATTCTGACCACCGTTGGCATCGTGTTCTCGATGCTGTTTGAAAGCATCAATTTCTTCGGGCTGCATGCCTGGAGCGATTTCTTCTTTGGCACCACATGGGCGCCGAACTTCCGCGGGGACAGTGACCTGTCGATCCTGCCGCTGCTGTGGGGAACACTGTATATCTCGGCGATTGCGCTGCTGGTTGCGGTGCCTGTCGGGCTTTTTGCCGCAATCTACCTCTCTGAATACGCCAGCGGCACAACCCGCGCCTTTGCCAAACCGCTGCTGGAGATCCTTGCCGGCATTCCGACCATCGTCTACGGCCTCTTTGCGCTGCTGACGGTTGGTCCGCTGCTGGTGAAATTCTTCGGTCAGGGTGAGGACGGCATTCTGGGGGTCGAATGGATGAGCGGGGCCACCTCGGTTCTGACCGCTGGTCTGGTGATGGGCATTATGCTGATCCCCTTTGTGTCGTCGCTGTCCGATGACATCATCAACGCCGTGCCGCAGGCCATGCGCGATGGCTCGCTTGGGCTGGGGGCGACCAAATCCGAAACCATCCGCCAGGTGGTGATGCCCGCAGCGCTTCCCGGCATCGTGGGCGCTGTGCTGCTGGCGGCGTCACGCGCCATTGGTGAGACGATGATTGTTGTTATGGGCGCCGGGGCGATTGCAAAATTCTCACTCAACCCGCTGGAATCGATGACCACAATCACCACACGGATCGTCAGCCAGCTGACGGGCGACACCGACTTTGCCAGCCCCGAGACGCTGGTCGCCTTTGCCCTTGGTCTGACGCTGTTTGTGCTGACCCTCGGGCTTAATGTTCTGGCGCTTTATATCGTGCGCAAATACCGGGAGCAGTACGACTAATGACCGATATCAGCCAAAACACCCCGGGACCCGAAAGCAGCCACGCAGGCTCGCTGCTGCAGCAATCGGACCGCACCCGCAAACGCAACGCCGCCGAGCGCCGGTTTCGTGGTTACGGTATTGCCGCCATCACGGTTGGCCTTCTGATGCTTGCGGTGCTGGTGTTCACCATTGTGAGCCGGGGCACAGGTGCGTTTCAACAGACCTTCATCACGCTGAACGTGGAACTGCTGGAAAGCAAACTGGACAAATCCGGTACCCGCGATCTGGACGCCATTAAGAAGGTGACCACATTCGGCTATGCGCCGCTGATCAAAAACGCGGTGCAGGCGAAGGTTGCGGAGCTGGGGATTGAGACGGATCTGAAGGCCAAGGCGATGGCGGGCATCCTGTCAAAGAACGCCGCCGCGCAGCTGCGGGCCTATGTGCTGGAAAACCCCGATCAGATTGGGGAGACGGTTACCTTCCGCTTCCTCGCCTCCAGCCGGGTGGACGGCTACCTGAAAGGCCGCGTCAGTCGCGACAGCATTGTCAACGACAAGAGCATCTCGCCCGCACAACTCGATCTGGTGGATGCACTGGTGACGGCAGGCGTCGCGGCCAAAACCTTCAATCTTGACTTCATCACCGGCGCCGACGCTTCTGATGCGCGTCCAGAAGCTGCTTAGCATGGGCGTCTCCATGATGGGATCGCTCTTCATGATGCTGGTGGTGCTGGCGCTGGCGCTGCCCATCGGTGTTGCCGCCTCTATCTATCTTGAAGAATTTGCTCCGAAAAACTGGCTCACTGATGTGATTGAGGTGAATATCTCCAACCTCGCTGCCGTGCCGTCGATTGTGTTTGGTATCCTCGGCCTGGCGGTGTTCATCAACTACATGCACCTGCCGATGTCGGCGCCGCTGGTGGGTGGTCTGGTGCTGACGCTGATGACCCTGCCAACGGTGATCATCTCGACCCGTGCCTCTCTCAAATCCGTGCCGCCGTCGATCCGCGATGCGGCGCTTGGGGTCGGGGCCTCGCGCATGCAGGCGGTGTTTCACCATGTGCTGCCGCTGGCCGCTCCCGGCATCCTGACCGGCACCATTATCGGTCTGGCGCAGGCCCTGGGGGAGACCGCACCGCTGTTGCTGATCGGCATGGTCGGCTTCATCGCCTCCAATGCGCCGGAAACCGTCGCTGATGGCCTGCTGGCCCCGAACTCAGCCATGCCCGCGCAGATCTACGAATGGGCGAAACGTGCTGATCCGGCATTTTACGAACGCGCCTGGGGCGGTATCATCATCCTGTTGATCTTCCTCGTCACCATGAACACAGTGGCAGTGATCCTGCGCCGCCGCTTTGAACGCCGCTGGTAAGGGGGCTGCCGATATGAACCTGATGACTGCATTGGACAAAGACGTGCAAACACAGAAAACCAAAATTGCCGCTAAGAACGTGAATGTCTACTACGGCGAGTCCCACGCGATCAAAGACGTCAACGTCGAGATCGAGGACAACACCGTCACCGCCTTCATCGGCCCATCGGGCTGCGGCAAGTCGACCTTCCTGCGTTGTCTTAACCGGATGAATGACACCATTGATATCTGCCGGGTGACCGGGGATATCTCTATCGACGGTGAAGACATCTATGACAGCCGTGTCGATCCTGTGCAGCTGCGCGCCAAGGTGGGCATGGTGTTTCAGAAACCGAACCCGTTCCCCAAGTCGATCTATGACAATGTCGCCTATGGCCCGCGTATTCACGGCCTGGCCGCCAATAAGGCGGAGCTGGATGAGATCGTCGAGAAATCCCTGCGCCGTGGCGCCATCTGGGATGAGGTGAAGGATCGGCTGGACGCCCCCGGCACCGGCCTTTCCGGTGGCCAACAACAGCGCCTGTGCATCGCCCGCGCCGTTGCGACCGAACCAGAAGTGCTGTTGATGGATGAGCCCTGTTCCGCACTTGACCCGATCGCCACCGCCCAGATCGAAGAGCTGATTGACGAACTGCGCAACAGCTATTCGGTGGTTATCGTCACCCACTCAATGCAGCAGGCCGCACGGGTGAGTCAGAAAACCGCCTTCTTCCACCTTGGCAATCTGGTTGAATTTGGTGCGACCGGCCAGATCTTCACCAACCCTGAGGATCCGCGCACCGAGAGCTACATCACCGGCCGTATCGGCTGATCGAGGACAGACCCATGGTAGAACAACATATTGCATCCGCATTTGACCGCGACCTCGAAGCCATTCAGGCGCAGATCATGAAAATGGGCGGCCTCGTCGAGGCTGCCATCATGGACGCAGCCCGCGCGCTGGAAACCCGTGATGAGGAACTGGCCCAGCAAGTGCGTCAGGGCGACAAGGCCATCGACGGTCTGGAAGAGCTGATCAACGAAGAGGCCGCCCGCGTCATCGCCATCCGTGCGCCCGCCGCTGTTGACCTGCGGCTGGTTCTGTCGGTGATGAAAATCTCCGGCAATCTGGAGCGCATCGGCGACTACGCCAAGAACATCGCCAAACGGACGGCTGTTCTGGCGCAGGGGCCGAATGTCTCCGAAAGTGCTGCCGCCATGCGCCGAATGGCCCGCGAGGTCGAACTGATGCTGAAGGACGCGCTGGATTCCTACATCCAGCGCGATGTGGAACTGGCGCAGGATGTGATCGCCCGCGACCGTGATGTCGATCAGATGTACAATGCGCTGTTCCGTGAATTCCTCACCTTCATGATGGAAGATCCGCGCAACATCACCCCCTGCATGCACTTGCATTTCATCGCCAAGAACGTCGAACGCATGGGGGATCACGTCACATCCATCGCGGAGCAGGTGGTCTATCTGGTGACCGGCGACAAACCGGAAGATGACCGGCAGAAAGCCGACACCACATCGTCTGTGCCGCAGGAGGTCTGAGCATGGCTGCCGACCAACCCACCGTTCTGGTGGTCGAGGACGAATTGGCCCAACGCGAGGTGCTGTCCTATAATCTGGAGGCGGACGGCTTTCGCGTCCTGCGCGCCGAACACGGCGAAGAGGCGCTGCTGATCGTCGAAGAGGACATGCCGGATATCATCGTTTTGGACTGGATGATGCCCAATCTGAGCGGGATTGAGGTTTGCCGCCGCCTGAAGACGCGCACCGAAACCCGTAATATCCCGATCATCATGCTCTCGGCCCGCTCCGAGGAAGTGGACAAGGTGCGCGGACTGGAAACCGGAGCGGATGACTATGTGGTCAAACCCTATTCCGTGATTGAGCTGATGGCCCGTGTGCGGACCCAGTTGCGGCGCGTACGTCCGTCAACCGTTGGGGTGCGGCTGGAATTTGACGATATCGTGCTGGATGCCGAAACCCATAAGGTGAGCCGGGGCGAGGCGCCGTTGAAACTGGGGCCAACCGAATTTCGCCTGCTGTCGACCTTTATGGAGAAACCCGGTCGGGTCTGGAGCCGGGAGCAGCTGCTGGACCGTGTCTGGGGGCGGGACATCTATGTCGACACCCGAACTGTGGACGTCCACATCGGCCGTCTGCGCAAGGCGCTGACCCAACATGGCGGATCGGACCCTGTCCGGACCGTTCGCGGCGCAGGATACGCCTTAGGATAGACCATCATCACATTGATAAAATTATGAAATCTTTTCGTCAGATGGGATTTCACCACCCGAATACTACCTTGGCAGCGGATCTTCAGGCTGTGCCTGACCCGCCAGCCAGCTGCGGAACTTGATCAGGGCAGGGTCCTTGGACCGGGCCTCGGGCCAGACAAGGTAATAGGCGCCCGGGCTTTCGGTAGCGGTGGCGTGAAGCGCCACAAGCCGCCCTGTCGCAAGATCCTGCTCCACCAGGTAATCCGGCATCAAAGCCACGCCAAGCCCATGCAGCGCAGCCTGTGTAATGGTTGCGAATTGGTCATACATGGTGCCGGATAAACCGTCCTGCAACGCGATATCATGGCTCTCGAACCAATGTTGCCAGGCCTGAGGGCGAGTCTGGATATGCAACAGGGGCAGGGCGGCGATATCACTCGGGGTACGGACCTCACCCCCTGCCAGCAGGTCGGGCGCACAGACTGGCAGCATCTGTTCATGTTTCAACAGCAGCGCCTCGGTACCGGGCCAGTCTGCGGTCCCAAAATGTATTGCAGCATCAAAGCCTTCACTGACGAAGTTGAACGGTTCCAGCCGCGTGGACATATTGATCGTCACATCCGGATGCCGCCGTGCAAATTCCGGTAGCCGCGGCATCAACCAGCGCATCCCAAAAGCGGGCAAGATCGCCAGATTAAGACTGCCAGCCAAGGGCGCTGCCTGTACGCGCAGCGTCGACTGGGCGATCTGGTTCAGCGCCTGACGGATATCAGCAGCGTAGGTCTCCGCCTCCGGTGACAGCGTCAGCCGCTTTTGATCTCGGCGCACCAGATCCACGCCCAATTGACGCTCCAGCGCCTGCAACTGACGGCTCACTGCACCCTGCGTCAGCGCCAACTCATCCGCCGCCGCCGAGGCGCTGCCCAAACGGTCCAGCGCTTCCAGCGCGCGCAGCGCCGCAATTGAAGGGAGGAAGCGTCTTGGGGTGGCCATGTATGAGCTTTTGTAATGTTTGCTTGTGGTTCTCTCGCTGTCCTTTGTCTTACCGCAAGGTTAAGGTCGGCGGCAAGTTGAGGATCAAAAAGGTGACGAAAAATGACCGATAAACCTGCTTTGCGCGCCAAAGATGCCCCGGATCTGGGTCAGTTCAATTGGGACGATCCTCTGCGGCTGGACGATCAGCTGACTGAGGACGAGCGGATGATTGCAGCATCCGCTCGGTCCTATGCTCAGGAAAAACTTCAACCACGCGTTCTAAACGCTTACGAAAACGAAGAAACTGATCCTGAGATCTTTCGCGAAATGGGCGAGATGGGCCTCCTTGGAACGACCATCCCGGAACAATACGGCGGCCTCGGCGCAGGCTATGTCTCCTATGGGCTGGTTGCACGGGAAGTCGAGCGCGTCGACAGCGGCTACCGCTCAATGATGTCGGTGCAAAGCTCGCTCGTGATGTATCCCATTTACGCATATGGCAGCGAGGAGCAGCGCCAGAAATACCTGCCGAAACTCTCCTCCGGCGAATGGATTGGCTGTTTTGGCCTGACCGAACCCGATGCGGGATCCGACCCGGCTAGGCATGAAAACCCGCGCGGAAAAGACCGAAGGCGGCTACCGGTTGACTGGCTCCAAAATGTGGATCTCCAACGCGCCAATCGCAGATGTGTTTGTCGTCTGGGCCAAATCCGAAGCCCATGGTGGTAAGATCCGCGGCTTTGTCCTGGAAAAAGGGATGAAAGGCCTGTCCGCACCAAAAATCGCCAATAAGGCGTCGCTCCGCGCCTCCATCACCGGTGAAATCGTCATGGATGGTGTTGAGGTTGGCGACGACGCGCTGCTGCCCCATGTGGAAGGTTTGAAAGGCCCGTTCGGCTGCCTGAACCGTGCCCGCTATGGCATCAGCTGGGGCGCGATGGGCGCCGCAGAGGCTTGCTGGCACGCCGCCCGTCAATATGGGTTGGATCGCAAACAGTTCGGTCGCCCCTTGGCCAACACCCAGTTGTTCCAGCTGAAACTGGCCAATATGCAGACCGAAATCACGCTTGGCCTGCAGGCCTCCTTGCGCGTTGGGCGTCTGATGGATGACGCCAACGCCGCGCCGGAAATGATTTCCATCGTCAAGCGCAACAACTGCGGCAAGGCGCTGGAGATCGCACGGAATGCCCGCGACATGCACGGCGGAAATGGCATCAGCCTGGAGTTCGGCGTCATCAGGCACATGGTCAACCTGGAAACTGTGAACACTTATGAGGGGACTCATGATGTTCACGCGCTGATCCTCGGGCGCGCACAGACAGGTCTGCAGGCCTTTTTCTAAGCGCAACCGACAGCTACAACTGATCAATAAAACCATTAAAAATCGCACCGTTGCCTGACAAGGGTGCGATTTTTTGTTAAGATCGTAACCGAGGTGTAAACCCATGGAGAGGTTAACACTCGTGACACGCCCCGCATTTGTGCAAATCTCAATTGCATTTTTGCAAAACGTGGCCGTACCCACAGCGACGCAAGGAGAAGCAGGTGGATCAGACAAGATTTGTCTGCTCTCTTTGGCGGAGAATAGTTAAGGGGATAAATCTGAATCTTCGTGTATTCATTGGCGCGCAGAAGGTGAAACGAAGCGGCGGGGTTAATGCCCTCATGATCCGACGCAACACCGGTCGTGGAATGACCGTTCCGTACAGAGAGTTCCGCAAAAGGCGCAAGATCACCACTGAACCGTCCGCCGAACTGCGATATTGCAAAAGAGCGCGGCCATGTCCGATCAAATGGCCGAAATGACAGGTTAATCCTGCTGCATAGATGCACGCTACGGCAACTGAAGCCAACCAAGTCATGCGAATGCCCCAAAGCGCAGGTGAAATCCCGCAGGATCGCCGAGGTGTTTTTGCCAGACGCATCAACCTCAATAAATGAAAGGTAAATGCGCAAAAGAGCGTATTTCGTCTGGCCAATCTACACTACGCAAATTTACCTGTAATCAGTATTATGTGTAATTTATATGATGTAGCGTCACTGTTGCAGGTCTGGCCTGTACACGAGACAGTATCACAGAACGACTTCATCAGTTGAGGCCAACATGGATCTGCACGGCAAAACAATTGTCATCACCGGTGCCGCAACGGGTATCGGGCGTGCCTTGGCGATCGCAATGGCTGGGTGTAATCCCAAGCATATTATCTGCGCGGATTTGGACGGACTGGGCGCGCAGCGCACTGCGGATGAAATCGGTGGTCGTGGCTATACCCTGGACGTTGGATCGGACCGCGCCATCGCTGAGATGATTGATGTGATCGAGCATGAAATCGCGCCGATTGATGTGTTCTGTTCCAATGCCGGGATCCTTCGCATCGGTGGACTTGAGACCTCGCTCGCTGACTGGCAGCAAAGCTGGGATATCAACGTGATGGCCCATGTGTCAGCCGCGCGGCATCTGGTGCCGCGGATGATCAATCGCGGTGGCGGGTATTTTCTCAATATTGCCTCAGCGGCAGGATTGTTGAACCAGATTGGCGCTGTGAGCTATGGGGTGAGCAAACATGCCGCCGTCGGGTTTTCTGAGTGGCTTGCGATCACCCATGGCGATCAAGGGATCGGCGTCTCCGTGGCCTGTCCGCAAGCGGTAAAAACCGCCATGACCAAGGGAATGGAGCACAGCGCCGCGGCGGTGGACGGGATGATCTCGGCCGAGGATGTTGCGAGAAGTTGTATCGAGGCTATTGAAAACAATAGATTTCTTGTACTGCCCCATGCGAAGGTCGAAGGGTATATTCAGGCCAAGGCCGCAGACTATGACCGCTGGATCACTGGCATGCAGAGGCTGCGCGACAAATTCGACCTTCCAACAGCTGACTGAATAATTTCAGTGCTTTCTGTACCATTTCACGACTTGGAGATCGGGCGCATCAGCCCTTCCTGTGCAACACTGGCGACCAGTTGGCCGTCCTGCGTGAAGATTGAGCCACGGTTGAACCCGCGCCCGCCACCGGCAAATGGAGAGTCCATCGTGTAAAGATGCCAGTTGTCAAATTGCACCGGGGCGTGGAACCACATCGCATGATCAAGGCTGGCCGTCATGGCCTGACCTTTTACAAAACTCAGACCGTGCGGCCGCAGCGCTGACCCCAACAACCCGTAGTCGGAGACATAGGCCATCAGCACATGCTGCAGCTGTGGCGTGGCGCCTTTTGCCGCCTTCATTCTAATCCACATATGATTGATATCATTACATTTATCCGGATTGACCGGATCGCGTGGCTCAACATCGCGGATCTCGAACGGACGCTCTCGCGTGAATTCGACGCGTAAACGGCTGTCCAGTTTCGGGGCAAGCTGACGCAGGAGAACATCGCGGGACACCAATGCGTCTGGCGTCTTCACCTCGGGGATCTCATGTTGATGCTGCCACCCCGGTTCCTCAATGTGAAAGGACGCCGCCAGGTTGAGGATTTGCTTGCCGTTTTGCAAAGCTGTCACCCGACGGGTTGTGAAGCTGCCGCCGTCGCGCGCAGGATCAACCGCGTAGATCACTGGTTTTGACGGATCACCGGGGCGGATGAAATAGGCATGCAGCGAATGGCACAGCCTGTCCTCAACAGTGGAATAAGCCGCCATCAAAGCCTGCGCGATCACTTGGCCGCCGTAGATCCGCGTCGGTGTTTCGCCGCCAGACCCAATACCGCGATAGAGATTGCGATCAAGCTCTTCTAAATCAAGTAAATTGAGCAAAATCTCAGCTGCGTCAGGCATCTATCAGTTCCTGTTAATGTGACATCAGGCGGGCCGCTGCGGTCAACCGCCCTGCCCCGATGGTCTGGCTGGACAGCAGCCTTAACGCGTTACGGCGCCATGGACCAGCGCCTTCAGCTCCGCCCGCGACGAATAAGAACTGGATGGTGCGAGCTGCGTAAAAAAGACAACACTCAAATCGAGGATCGGATCAACCCAGAAGAAGGTCGAGGCCATCCCCCCCCAGCTGAAATCGCCAACGGATCCGGGGCATCTCGCCCTGGCCGGATCCAGCACAACCGCACCGCCAAGGCCAAACCCCATCCCGTCCATCGGTTGCTCCGCAAAACTTTGCGGTCCCATGGATGCGATGTCACCGGGCAGATGATTTTGACACATGAAATCAACGGTCTGCGGGCTGATCAGATGATCCTTACCCACCGCTCCGCGCAGCCGGATCAGCTCGGCAAAGCGCATATAATCGTCGATCGTACTCAGAAGACCGCCGCCGCCTGAGTGCATCTCGGCGGTGTCGAAGGGGGTATCGTCGTATGAATCAATCAGACGCAGGCTGTCAGCCCCCTGTTGCGCATCATTCAGAGCCATCGCGTCGCCGCTCAGCGGAGAATAGAGCGATGCCAATAAGTTGCCGGTTGTTTCCAAACTGCGAAAACCGGTTCGGTCCATGCCGAGTGGATCAAAGATTTCCCGCTTCAGCATGGCGCCAAGGCTCTCTCCGGTCACGACCTCAATCACTCGGCCGATCACGTCGATCCCAACGGAGTATTCCCACCGCTGGCCGGGTTCAAAGGCCAACGGCAGCGCCGCCAACTCCTCCACCCGCGCCGCAAGGGCACCCTGGCTGGGTTTGAACATCAAATCGGTTTTTGACATTTCTTCAGGCAGGACGCCGGGATTGAACGGGTAGCTCAGCCCACTGGTATGAGTTAGCAGCTCATGCAGGGTTGGCGGCCGACAGGGTTTGGTCTGCGCAATCTCGGTTTCACCATCAATAAGACAGCGCATATCTTTGAATTCAGGAAGAAATTCAGAAACAGGCATATCCAGGTGGATCAGGCCGCGTTCCAGCAGCAGCATCAGCGCGAGCGAGGTCACCGGCTTGGTCATCGAGTAGATGCGCGTCACGGTATCACGGGTGAACGGCAGCTCCTCCGCAATGTTTCGCTGGCCCGCAGCGTGGAAATAGTGCTCTTCACCATTACGATTGATCAGCAGCGAACTGCTTAAGCATATTTGCGTTGATCCACATAGCGGTGTTGCCATGTCCTGATGTGCTCAAGGCGCGCAGCGTCCATGGGGGCTCCTATTGTCGGTGATCTGGCAGTTTAGCCGATGATCTTGGTCATCGCCGGGACGGTCTCTTCGGTGAACCAGGGCTGGTCCTCAGCCTCTGCGTCCATTGCGGACCTGATCTTTGCAATTGTTTCGCCGCGCAGCTGCTGTTTGATCGCGGCATAGGTTCCGGGTGGCAGCTCTGCCAGTGCGCGCGCTTCTTTCAGCGCATAGCCAAGCAGATCCTCCGCATCATCCGCAATGATATCCACGATGTTAAAGTTCCGCGCAGCGATGGGACCGATGGTTTGCCCGGTCATCATCAGCCGTCGCTGGATATTCGGGTTCAGCGTCGCGCGGGCGATCTCCAGCGGCGCAATCGGGAAATCAACTCCCGCCTGCACTTCTGCAAGACCAAACTTGGATTTCACCTGGGCCACCCGCACATCACTGCAAAGGACAAAGAACAGCCCACCTGCAATGGCCGCGCCATTTACGGCGGCGACAACCGGCTTCGGACAGGCATAGAGCGCAAGAAAGGCCTCGTTCAGCCCCCGCACCGCGGCGCGCTGACCGGCCAGATCCAAGTCCCGCGCCACCTTCAGGTCGAGGCCTGCAGAAAACACCTTGAAAGCGCTGGTCAGCAGCAGCGCTCGGACAGTGGGATCCTTGCCGATCTCATTGATAACATCCGCGAAATCCATGAGGAACTCTGGCGATAGCGCATTGACCGGTGCGCGCGCCAGTTTGATTTCGACAACCCCGTCGCCATGTGCGTGCCGGATCAGCCAATCGCTCTCAGTCATTTCTGGGTCTTCCCTTAGACGCTGACACAGCTGCCAGCCGTTTCGATTATCATGCGCAGTTTGTTCAGCAAGGTCGAGTATTTTGACCTACGTAGAACCACGCATGACACCTAACATCGCTGCTTTGGCAAAGCGTTACCGCTACGGTCGCATACTCAGGGTTTCTGCAGCAGACATCAGCTGATCCGCATAGACCGTCTCCAGCACATCCGGACTCACATGAAAGGACGGGCCACCAACGTTCAGCCCGTAGACGCGCATCCCGTTCAGCGACACAACCGGAACCGCAATCCCGTTCACATCCGGCCGCCAATCTCCGTAGCCAGTACAAAAGCCACGGGCAGCATATTCGTCCTGCGCCCGACCCAGACTGTCCTGGCGTGAGAGGCTGTCAGCAGGATCAAGCGCATCCGCAATCCGCAGGCTTTCGGCCCGTTGATCCGGTGACATACCGGCAAGGATCGCGCGGCCCACGGCGGAATAAAACAGCGGCAACCGCATCCCGACATGCGCCGCCAGCGAGACATCCTCGCGAGAGCGATGCACCGCAATATAGATGACATCCGCATGATGTGCCTCACCCAAGGCACTGGTGATATATGAGTTTTCGCCATTTCGCAGATCCCTGAGGATCTGCGATGCACGGTCGCTGATATCCATCCCGGCCAAGACACCATAGCCCAGACGCAACACCCCTGCCCCCAAACGGTAATTGCCGGACTGCCCGTCCTGAACCAGATACCCCAGCTGGCACAGCGTATAGGTCAGCCGCGAGACGGTCGGTTTCGGCAGCCCCGTGCGTTCAGCCAGATCGGTGTTGGTCAGCTCCAGCTCATTGCGGCGAAACGCGCGCAGCACATCAAGGCCCCGCGCCAAGGCGGTGACAAAATTTCGATCTTTTTCGCCATCCGCTGTGGCCTTCTTGTCGCTGTCCATCTCCGGTCCCGTCTCAGATGCGCTTCAGTCAAATTTCCGGGACAAGGCCGCCAGCCCGGCGCGCGCGAAGTCCGGCACAAACGCACCAAGGCGCGCCGCATGTTCGGGGTTTGAGGCGTTGCCATCAAGCCCTCTTTTGCGCACCCCCTGAAGGATTGCCGCCATTCGGAAGAAGCTGAAAGAGAGGTAATAGCCGAAATTCTCCACTCCCGGCAAATTTCTGCGTTGGCAATAGCTTGCGATAAATTCTTGATCCGATGGAAGACCAAGATCGCGCCGGTTGACACCGGCCAACCCACGCCCTTCACGCCCGGGTGGCATCTGCCACTGCATGATGACACCGGCAAGGTCTGCATATGGGTGGCCAATGGTGGACAGCTCCCAATCCAGAACCGCCCGGCAGTTTGTCCCGTCGGCTGCATAGATCATATTGTCGATGCGGTAGTCGCCATGTACCAACCCGCGCTGAGCGTCATCAGCGGGCATCTGTGCGCCCAATGCCGCGATCAGCTCGTCCATCTCTGCGATGGTTTCAACCTCGCTGGCGCGGTATTGCTTGCTCCAGCGACCGTGCTGACGCTCAAAATAGTTGCCCTCAGGCCCGTAATCGGCCAGCCCGACAGTGGCGACATCCACATCGTGCAGCGCCGCCAGGACACGGCTCATCTCATCCATCACCGCAGCGCGATCACTCGCGGGAAGACCGGGCAAAGTCGGATCTGAGAAGTTTCTCCCAACCACATGTTCCATAACATAAAAAGGTGATCCAATCACGGTATCATCCTCACAGAGATGATGCATCTTCGCGACCGGAACCCCAGTGTCCCGCAGCGCCATCTGCACGCGAAACTCGCGCTCCACCGCATGGGCAGATTTCAGCAGAACGCCCGGCGGCTTGCGTCGCAGAACATAGGCGCCCGCCCCGGTCTGTAGCAGATAAGTCGGGTTTGACTGGCCGTTCTGAAACTTTCGGGCGGTGATCTCCGTGTCGAACCCGGGCAGACGCCCTTGCATGTACTGCTGAACAGCTCCGAGATTGAGCGCTAGGGGATCCTCGATACCGCTGTCATCAGGGGTTCCGGGTGATGTCTGCGATGCCATCAGTGCGCCCCAGCCGATGTGAACTCAGCCGCCAACCGTCGCCCGGCAGCGTCATAATCGGCGGCAATCTCATCCACCAGCGCACCCGCTGGGCGGACATCCCTGATGGCGCCAATGCCCTGACCGGAACCCCAGATCTCCTTCCAGGCCTTGGGCTTGGAAGACCCGCCAGCGAAATTCATCGCGCTTGCATCCGCACTCTCCAGATTTTCGGGATCAAGTCCTGCGTTCTGGATTGATCCACGCAGGTAGTTTCCAGAAACCCCTGTAAACAATGATGAATAGACAATGTCATCCGCAGCGCTATCGACAATCATCTGCTTGTAGCCCTGCTGTGCGTTCGCCTCTTCCGTGGCGATAAACGGGGAACCCACATATCCGAAATCGGCCCCCAACGCCCGCGCAGCAAGCAGCGACGGACCATTGGCAATCGCGCCTGACAGCGCAAGTGGCCCCTTAAACCAGCTGCGAATTTCGCTGATCAGTGCAAGCGGAGATTGCTGACCCGCATGGCCACCTGCCCCGGCGGCGACCGCGATCAAACCATCGGCGCCTTTCTCAATCGCCTTCCGGGCAAAACGGTTGTTGATCACATCATGCAGCACAATGCCGCCGCAACCATGGGCGGCCTCATTCACCTCGGGCCGCGCCCCAAGTGACGTGATCCAAAGCGGCACCTTCCAGTGGTGACAGATCTCAAGATCGCGCTCCAACCGCGTGTTGGAGCGATGCACGATCTGGTTTACCGCAAACGGTGCCGCAGGACGATCCGGGTTGTCTTGGTTGTGTCTGTCCAACTCCTCGGTGATCTGCTGCAGCCAGACCTCCAGCAGCGGCGGCTCGCCCTCTGCCTCACGCGCGTTTAGTGCGGGAAAGGATCCCACGATGCCGAGCCTTGCATTGCGCAATGACCAGCTCTGGCACCGATATGATAAACAGCGGCGCACCGATCATCGGCAAGCGCAGTCTCTGCAGGGCATCAGGCATAGGCTGCCCACCCGATGTGAGGCGAGTTTCCTTCATTTCCAATCCTTTATCCAGCATATTTCACGCCGCTTTCCGGCCAGAAAACAGATCTATCGCAGAGCAGAATTGCATTTCGCAATTTCATTGACAACGTAAGATCCACACAGAAGACTTGACGTCACAACGGGCCCGCTTGGGCATCATGACAGGACACTCAGCCATGCACGCCATGCTCTCAACCGCTCCGGGCGGCCCCGAAACCCTGCAGTGGAGCGCGCAGGACTGCCCCCAACCCGGGGCCCAGGAGGTGTTGGTCAAAATCCATGCCGCCAGCGTGAACTACCCAGATACGCTGATGATCCAGGATCTGTATCAGATCAAACCGCCCCGACCCTTTGCGCCCGGCGGAGAGATCGCGGGAGAAATCATCGCCCTTGGTCCTGAGGTTCAGGGCCACAAGATCGGAGATCGGGTTCTGGCGCTGACAGGCTATGGCGGCTTTGCCACCCATATCGCGATCCCAGCCGCCAGTGCGATCCGGATCCCGGATCAAATGTCCGATCTGGATGCCGCCGGGTTTGTCTTCACCTATGGCACATCACATCACGCCCTGAAGGAGCGCGCCACTCTACAATCGGGCGAAACCGTGCTGGTCCTCGGCGCCGCCGGTGGTGTTGGATCTGCTGCGGTAGAGCTGGCCAAAGCAGCGGGCGCGCGCGTTATTGCTGCCGTGTCCTCCGCCGAAAAAGCGGCGTTCTGCCAGGAGATCGGTGCAGATGCCACGGTGATCTACGGCCATGCGCCGGACAAGGAAGATCAGATCAGCTTTGGTAAAAATATCAAAGCCCTGGCAGGGAAAGCGGGTGTGGATGTGGTCTATGATGCGGTGGGTGGTTCCTATGCGGAGCCTGCGCTGCGCGCCATGGGCTGGCAGGGCCGCTATCTCGTTGTCGGCTTTGCGGCAGGCATCCCGAAAATCCCGATGAACCTGCCCCTGCTGAAAGGCTGCCAGATCGTTGGTGTCTTTTGGGGTGCTGCCGTGCAACGCGACCCAGCGCAGCACCTGCGCAATGTGGAGGAGCTGTTTGAGCTCTATCGCAGCGGCAAGATCCGGCCCCGTGTGCATGCGGCCTACCCGATGAGCGACGCGGCAACCGCGCTGACGGAGATGCAAAACCGGAGCGTGCTGGGAAAGATCATCCTGACAAATACGCCTGAGTGAAACAGGCACACCCGCACAACGTTAGCGTTAGCTGGCTTGCATATCATCCTGAAAGATATATCAATATGAGCCAACTACAGGACTCTGACCGCCAATCGTGGAGTTGAATGTCTCCGGCCAGCACATCGCTCCGGAGCATTCCCAAAACGCTGATGACCAGCCTGTCAGTTCCTGTCACAGCAGTTAAACTGACAGCCCGCGCAGCCAGGGCATCATAAGAACAAGTGGATACCAACATGCACACCGTCCTGGTTTTGAACGGACCCAATCTCAACCTGCTTGGCACCCGTCAACCGGAGGTCTATGGCCGCGAGACGCTCGCCATGGTCGAACAGCGTTGTGTCGAACACGGGCAGTCCATCGGCCTCTCCGTGAGCTGCGAGCAGTCGAACCATGAGGGGGCTTTGCTTGATGCGTTGCACGGTGCGCGGGGCGTTTACGGCGGCGTGATCCTCAATGCAGGCGCCTATACACATACCTCCATCGCGTTGATGGATGCGATCTTCTCGATTGAGCTGCCCGTGGTTGAGGTTCACCTCTCAAACATCCATGCACGTGAGGATTTTCGCCACCGCTCTTATCTCGCGCGGGCAGCGCTGGGGCAGATCTGCGGTTTTGGCACTCAGGGGTATATCATGGCACTGGACGCGCTACGCGCCCATCTGGACAAAGACGCCGCGGGATGAAACTTCGGGCCTATCTCAACTTTCTGTGCGGCGCACGGACGCTTGAGGAGCTGTGGCTGGAACACGTCAAACAGATGCAAGCCTTTGGGTTTGATCGGCTGATCTACGGCTATACGCGCCACAAGACCAAGACATCACTTGGCGATCCGGAGGATTTCGTCATCCTCTCCAACCATTGCGCGGAGTATGTGCAGGGGTTTGTCAATTCCGGCCTCTATTTCGACGCCCCCATGCTGCAATGGGCGTTGAATAACGAGGGGGCTTAGCAGCTGGCGGATGGTGCAGCAACAGCTGGAGCAGCAAACACTGACACCGCAAGCCCAGAAAGTGATCGATTTCAACACGGCCATGGGCGTGCGGGCCGGTTACACGGTCAGTTTCTATTCAACCTCCCAACGCTTCAAAGGGGCGATTTCACTGGCGGCTGAGGAAAGCCTGAGCCAGGATGACATCGACGAGATCTGGGCAAAGGACGGGCACGACATCATATTGATGAACAATGTCGCGCATTTGAAAATCCTGACCATGCCCTACGATCCCCCAAACCGCAGCCTGACAAAACGTCAGCGCGAGGCATTACAGTGGGTTGGCGACGGCAAAACCACCCAAGACATTGCGTTGCTGATGGGGTTGACGCCTGCAACCGTCGAAAAACACCTACGTCTTGCACGTGAGGCCCTCGCTGTTGAAACAACAGCCCATGCGGTTCTAAAGGCCGCCCTGCACAACCAGATGTACGTTATGGAAAATTGATAAAATCATAAAATATACATTCCAAAGGTTGTTTAACCTATATTCCGAAAATCTATTAACCCATTCTTCAGAATTGGGTATGGAATTCATTACTTCCAGAAGGCGAGAATTACAGGCACAGTTACAATGTTCCGTGAGTGGGGCTTTGGCCTGGGACGGCGCAGGGCATGACCCTTGGGATTTCAAGGCTCTCTAACCTGTCCGGTCGCTGCGTGTATTGTTCCGCGCCAGCGCCGGGATATTCAGAGGGGCTCTGCAACACCTGCAGCGCCCCTCAACTATTTTTCATCCAAGATATCTATAAGAACGGTACAGGTTGATTTATTGGCCTGCGCAGTCTTTTCAGGTTGCCCCAAACCAACGAAGCAGCTGCGTTTCGCAAAAGAAAAGGCCAATGAAGCAACAGCTTCATTGGCCTTTTCTTTATTCACAAGAGCAAAGCTCGGACAGGATTAGCCCTGTGCGGCCTTGGCAACCTCAGCGGCGAAGTCTTCTTTTTCGACTTCGATGCCTTCGCCCACTTCCAGACGAACAAAACCAGTGATGGTCGCGCCTGCTTCCTTGGCCGCTTCTTCAACGGTCAGGTCAGGGTTCACAACAAACTGCTGGTTCAGCAGGGTTGCTTCGGCGACGAATTTCTTCATCCGGCCGACGATCATCTTCTCGATCACCTGCTCCGGCTTGCCGGATTCGCGGGCGATGTCCATCTGGACCTGCTTTTCTTTCTCGACAACCGAGGCGTCCAGCTCAGCTTCGCTCAGCGCGGCGGGGTTCACAGCGGCGATGTGCATCGCAACCTGTTTGCCAATCGCCTCGTCACCACCGTTCATAGCAACCAGAACACCGATCTTGCCCATGCCAGCGGTCGCAGCGTTGTGCACGTAGGACACAACGGTGTCACCTTCGAGCGACGCCATACGGCGGACGTTCATGTTCTCGCCAATGGTGGCGATTTTGTCGGTCAGCGTGTCAGCAACGGTCTTGCCGCCCATGTCAGCCGCCAGCAGCGCGTCAACATCAGCAACGTTCAGAGCTGTCTTGGCGATGCCGGAGACCATTTCCTGGAATTCAGCGTTTTTGCCAACAAAGTCGGTTTCCGAGTTCACTTCGACAGCAACACCTTTGTTGCCTTCGACGACCACGGCGACCAGGCCTTCGGCAGCGGTACGGCCGGATTTCTTGGCCGCTTTGGCCAGACCCTTGGTGCGCAGCCAGTCAACGGCGGCTTCCATGTCGCCATTGGTTTCGGTCAACGCCTTCTTGGCGTCCATCATGCCTGCGCCGGTGCTGTCGCGCAGTTCCTTAACCATGGATGCGGTAATTGCCATCTTAGGCTCTCCTCAATTCAAAAACGGATTTGGGGCAGGTGATACCCTGCCCCTCATGTCAGTTCCGTGACGGGACGGATCAGGCTTCGGCAGCAGCTTCTTCAGCAACGGCTTCTTCAACCGGTGCGTCTTCCAGTGCGCCAAGATCAACGCCTGCCGCACCCAGCTGAGCGGACATGCCGTCCAGAGCTGCGCGCGCAACCAGATCGCAGTAGAGCGCAATTGCGCGGGCTGCGTCGTCGTTGCCGGGGATGATGTAATCGACACCATCGGGCGAGCAGTTGGTGTCGACGATGGCCACAACCGGGATGCCCAGTTTGTTGGCTTCGGCGATGGCCAGAGCTTCTTTTTTCACGTCGATGACGAACAGCAGATCAGGAACGCCGCCCATCTCGCGGATACCGCCGAGGGACGCTTCCAGTTTCAGCTGGTCACGCTCCATGCCCAGACGCTCTTTCTTGGTCAGGCCTTCGGCGCCGGACGCCATTTTCTCGTCGATTTCCTTCAGACGGTTGATCGACTGGGAAACGGTTTTCCAGTTGGTCAGTGTGCCGCCGAGCCAGCGGTGGTTCATGAAGTACTGAGCGGATTTCTCTGCAGCATCTGCGATCGGCTGAGCCGCCTGACGCTTGGTGCCGACGAACAGAACGCGGCCGCCTTTTGCGACGGTGTCACGCACAGCATTCAGAGCTGCGTCGAGCATGGGAACGGTCTGGGTCAAGTCCAGAATGTGGATGCCATTGCGCGAGCCGTAGATGAACGGCGACATACGCGGGTTCCAGCGCTGGGTTTGGTGACCAAAGTGTACGCCTGCCTCAAGCAGCTGACGCATGGAGAACTCGGGAAGAGCCATGTATATTTTCCTTTTCCGGTTTCGTGCCTCGGCGGGGGTCTCAGAGCGAATGCTCCAACCGGCGGTCTGCCGGGGATGTCTCCCCCGATCAGGCCAATCCCCACCTGCGGATTGAATGGCGCGCGTATATGCCAGCCCTGTGGAATGCGCAAGAGCAAAAGTCTGACCGCTCTCCCCTGCGCCGCTTAGGTCATAGGGGTAACCTGTCCGTTTGCGAGCACGTCACCCGACCGCAGCATAGTATGTCCCGCCCTGACCCGCGCCTCGCAAGCGGCGGCCAATGCCTTGCGATCGGGATAGTCGGACACCCGAAGCGGCTCATGATAGTGCAGTACGACCTCGCCCTGACGCCGCGCCGCAAGGGTTTTCAACAGATGCGGGCCAAAGTCCATATCTCCCCACCAACCATAGAAACGTGGCTCTTCACCTTCGGGCGGAAGAAACACAACGGACACCGGTTGGATCGAAATAAGATCGCGCAGTTCTGGGTGGAAAAACGCCGCAAAAAGCGTGGTTTTGAACGGCAAGACCCGCAAACCATCCGTCGATGTCCCCTCCGGGAAGAACAACAGCTTATGCCCCAGAAGCAGACGTTTTTGAAACAAGGCCGTCTGTTTTTGCGCCTCCCTTGCGTCCCGCTTAATAAAAACGGTGCCGGTTGCGCGCGCCAGCCAGCCGATACCAGGCCAGCTGAGCGACCTCTGCCTTGGAGACAAAATAGATCCGTTTACGCGCATTCAGGGCAAAAATATCCAGCCACGAGGTGTGGTTCGCCACCACCGCACCGCGGTTTGTCATCAAGGCGCCCTTGGTGCGAAACCTCATACCAAGGACGCGGAATGCATTGCGGCAAACCCATTGCGTGATGAAGGGCGTGACCGGCCGGTTCAAGCCGCACAGCGGACGTTCAACCAGGCGAACCAGCAACAGGATCAGCAACCCGCCAAAAACCAGCACTCCCAGCAGTAATCCGCGAAGGGCAACCCGCATCCAGCCCGTCGCGCTGATCTCTATCGGAGCTGCGGCGTCACCGCCCTCCCAGGTGCTCATGTGGTGCTCCGCCCTGCGCCGTAGATCCGTTTTTGCCGCGCATTCATTCGCGCGGTGTCAAGCAAGAGGCAGACATCCGTTGTGTTGAACGCATGATCAACAAACGCACCATCTCCGACACAGCCCCCCAGGCGCAGATAGGCTTTGATCAGGGCTGGGGTGTCCAGCATCGCCTGTCGGCGGTTCAAATCATCTACCGCGATCAGGTCCATCGACTGATACTCCCGCGCGACGGGGCGCAGCGCCTCAGGTACCAGATGATTGTGGTAGAGCATCGACAGCGCATTGGCCAGCGGCGCGGTATCGGTCCCGTGAAAGCTGGCAACACCAAACAGGATTTCAACCTCATGTTCCGCCACATAGTCTGCCAAAGCGGACCACAGATGGAACATGGCGGTGCCACCGCGATAATCCGGATGCAGGCAGGAACGCCCCAGTTCCAACAGCTTACGACCCGATGCTGTCAGTTTGGAGAGATCATATTCGCCCTCGGAATAGAATTGCCCTGCGCGCAGGGCCTGATCGCTCCGCAGCAGACGATAGACACCCACCACCGCGTCGCGCTCCAGATCCCAGAGCAGCAGGTGATCACAAAACGCATCGAAATGATCCCGCTCCAAACCGGCATCATGGTCCACCAAAGCACCACCACCGCCCAGTTCGCTGACAAAAACGTCGTACCGAAGCGCCTGCGCCGCGCGTAAATCCGCCGATGTCTGTGCCAGTTTGACCTGAAACGCAGGAGAACTGCCGCCCATGACCTTGCTCAACAATGGTTTGCCTTGCGTGCAGCTAGCCTATAAGGCACGGCATGTGCAAGTTTCGTTCAAATTGGTGAACAGGCGTTAACCGTTCATCAACGCTTATGACGGATCAAAGACTGGAATAAGGGCCACCTGAGCGCCGTTGAACACCACCTTACCCTGATCGGGGAAATTCACGGTGATCTTGCCGACGGCATTGGACTGGACCTGCCCGGTGCCCCACTCGGGGTGGTCGGGATGGGTCACGAACATGCCAGGGGCAAGTATAGCGTTAAGGTCGTTCATGCGTGAGAGGCCCACTTCGGAGGAAAGATATGTCAGTAGATAACGCTAATCTCGCGGCTTTGATAGGGTCGCGCATTTGCCACGACCTGATCAGCCCGATCGGCGCGATCAACAACGGGCTGGAACTGCTTGGAATGTCTGGGGATATGTCCGGCCCCGAGCTGGAGCTGATCTCCGACAGTGTGGCCAATGCCAATGCCCGTGTCCGGTTCTTCCGGATTGCCTTTGGCGCAGCCAGCGACCAGCAGATTAGCCGTGCCGAAGTGGTGTCCGTCCTCGAAGATATCGGCAAAGGGGGCCGGTTGAAATATCAATGGGCTCCGCAGGAGGCCTCCAGCCGGACAGAGGTGCGGCTCGCCTTCCTCGCGGCGCTGTGCCTGGAAACCGGCCTGCCCTATGGCGGCACGGTCAAGATCCTCTGTGCCGACGGGAAATGGACCGTCATCGGTGAGGGCAGCAAGCTGAATATTGATGATGATCTCTGGGCACGCGTCAGCGGCGGCACCTCCTCGGCAACCGTCACACCCGCGCTGGTTCAGTTCGCGATGCTGCCCGAGGCGGCAAAAGATCTGGGCCGCACCGTCCGTGTGGAACAGACGCTGGAACGCGTCACGGTCCATTTCTAAGCTGGCCATTTCTAGTCTGGCCATATCTAGGCTGGATTGAATCTTGGATATAATGAAAGCGCTGCAATCACTTGCAGCGCTTTTTTAATGTCAGTCTGGTCCGGAATTAGCTGCGTACGGCTCCATGGCCACGCACCAGATATTTAAAGCTGGTCAACTGCGCCGCCCCGACAGGCCCACGTGCGTGCATCTTGCCCGTCGCAATGCCGATCTCCGCTCCCATGCCAAATTCACCACCATCGGCAAACTGGGTTGAAGCATTGTGCATCAGGATCGCGCTATCCAGCTCAGCGAAGAACTGCGCCACAGCACCATCGTTTTCGCTGATGATGCAATCGGTGTGCTGCGAATGATGGGCACGGATATGGGCAATCGCGGCGTCGATATCATCGACCTGCTTGGCCGCGATAATCGCATCCAGATATTCGCAGCCCCAATCCGCGCTTGTGGCGGCTGTCATGCCATCCGGCCCCGGCAGACCAGCCTCAGCCCGGATTTCCACCCCTGCTGTCGCCAGCGCCGTCAGCACATCCCGGCCGATTGTCTCGGCAATATCACGGTGGATTAGCAGACATTCTGCCGCGCCACAGATGCCCGTCCTGCGGGTTTTGGCGTTCAGAACGATCTCCACCGCCTTTTGCGGATCTGCATCCTTGTCGAGGTAGATGTGCACGATCCCCTCCAAATGTGCAAAGACCGGCACCCGCGCCTCGCGCTGGACCAGCCCCACCAACCCCTTACCGCCACGCGGAACAATCACATCGACCGTATCGGTCATGGTGAGCAGTTCCTGCACAGCCGCGCGATCGCGCGTCGGTACCAGTTGAACAGCGTCCTCAGGCAGGTTGGCGGCACGCAGACCCGCGGCCAAACAGCCATGAATGGCCTGACTGGAATGAAAACTCTCCGACCCGCCCCGCAGGATCACCGCATTGCCGGATTTGAGGCACAGCGCGCCTAAGCATCCGCTGTCACATTCGGGCGGCTTTCGTAGATCACGCCGATCACCCCAAGTGGGGTACGCACCCGCTGAATGTCCAACCCAGAGGGCTGAGACCATTCCGCCAACACCTCTCCCACGGGGTCGGGTTGTGCGGCAACCGCGCGCAGCCCAGCGACGATCCCCGAAATCCGGTCCTCATCCAGCGACAGCCGGTCCATCATGGCGGGCGATAACCCTTTACTGCGACCGAAATCAAGATCCTTGCCATTGGCGGACAAGATCTCCGCACGAGTGTCCCAAACTGCATCCGCAGCCGCATTCAGCGCCGCCGTTTTGCGTTCAGCAGTGGCTGCCGCCAGTTTTGCGGCAGCCTGCTTTGCGCGTTTGCCAATATCGGCCATCAGCGCAGCTATATCTTGCGTCTCATTCATTGGTTGAAACCCTTTGTAGACCCTCTTTGACACATGTCGCGGTCAGGCGGGGTCAGCCCTAACATGGATCACGGTTACAGCGCCATATCATCACGGTGAATGACAGCAGCGCGGCCCGCATAACCAAGGATGGCCTCGATCTCGATCGACTGGCACCCTTTGATGGCAGACGCCTCCTCGGCTGTATACCGGCTAAGCCCCTGCCCCAGTTTTCGCCCGTCTGGGCCCAGGATGGCCAACGGGTCACCGCGGCCAAAGTCTCCTTCGATATGTCGGATGCCAGCGGGCAATAGGCTCTTGCCGGAACCGAGTGCCCGTGCCGCGCCTTCATCCACAGAGACCACACCGCGTGTCTTCATCGCCGCGATCCAGCGCTTGCGTGCAACCTGCGGATCATCCTGCGCGGCGAACCACGTCGAGGCCGCACCATTTTCAAGCAACTTCAGTGGATTATCAGGCGAACCTTCGGTAATCGCCATAGCGCAACCCGCCGCCGTTGCCATTTTGGCCGCCAGGAGTTTGGTGATCATCCCGCCCTTGGAGAGACCCGAAACACCATCGCTTAGCCATCGCCTCAATCTCAGGTGTGATCTGGTCGATGATGTCATAGCGCCGGGCCGTCGGATCCAACGCCGGGTTGGCTGTGTAGAACCCATCGACATCCGACAGCAGGATGAGCGCATCGGCGCCAACCGTGACCGCTACCTGCGCCGCCAGCCGATCGTTATCGCCATAGCGGATCTCATCGGTGGCGATGGTGTCATTTTCATTAACGATGGGCACAACGCCCAAGCCAATAAGCGTCTCCAACGTGGCGCGGGAATTCAGATAGCGGCGGCGGTCGGCGCTGTCTTCCAATGTGACCAGCACTTGGGCGGTGGTGATCTCATGCGGGGCCAGCGCCTCCTCATAGGCGCCTGCGAGCCGGATTTGACCAACGGCAGCCGCGGCCTGCGACTGCTCCAGCGGCAACTCCTGTGCCGCCAGCCCCAGCACCCGACGCCCCAACGCGATAGAGCCGGATGAGACAAGGATCACATCCTTGCCCATCGATTTCAGCCAGGCAACATCCGCCGCCAAGGCCCGCAACCAATCCGCCCGCAATGCACCGCTTGTCCGGTCCACCAACAGGGCGGACCCGATTTTGACAACGATACGCTGGGCGTCGGTCAGGGTTGCCACGTGTCCTGCTCCTCTTGGGGTTTCTGGCGCAGGCGATCTTCGTCGATCTGGGTCCGCATGGACCGCAGCACCTCGTTCAGACCTTCGCGGCTGACACCTGACATCATGAACACAGGTCCACCCACCGCAGCCTCCAGCGCGGCCTTGGCCTCGGCGCGCTCTTCATCATCAAGGGAGTCGATCTTGTTCAGCGCTGTGATACGGGGCTTCTCCGCCAGCTCACCACCATAAGCTTCCAGCTCACTGATGATGGTCTGGTAATCCTCAGCAATGGTTTCTGAGGTGCCATCTACCAGATGCAAGAGCACCGCACAGCGCTCCACATGCCCCAGGAACCGGTCGCCAATGCCACGCCCTTCATGAGCGCCAGCAATCAGACCGGGAATATCAGCCACCACAAATTCAACCCCATCAATGCCCACAACGCCGAGGTTGGGATGCAACGTGGTAAACGGGTAATCAGCGATCTTGGGCCGCGCGTTGGAGGTCGCGGACAGGAAGGTGGATTTGCCCGCATTGGGCAGGCCCAGCAGACCGACGTCGGCGATCAGCTTCAGGCGCAGCCAGATGGTGCGCTCAATCCCGTCCTGACCGGAATTGGCCCGACGCGGAGCCTGGTTGGTCGCGCTTTTGAAATGCAGGTTGCCAAAGCCGCCATTGCCGCCTTTTGCCAGCAGGAAACGCTCCCCCACCTCCGTGAGGTCGGCCAGAACGGTCTCCTGATCCTCATCCATGATCTCGGTACCGACAGGGACCCGCAGGACGATATCATCGCCATCTTTGCCGGTGCGCTGACGGCCCATGCCAGACTGGCCATTCTTGGCGAAGAAGTGCTGCTGATAGCGGAAGTCAATCAGCGTGTTCAGCCCTTCGGTCACCTCAACCCAGACGGAACCACCGCGACCACCGTCACCGCCGTCGGGACCGCCATATTCCATAAATTTTTCACGGCGAAAGCTGACGCAGCCGTTCCCGCCCGCGCCGGAGCGAATGTAGACTTTGGCCAGATCGAGGAATTTCATGTCAGCTCCTTGCTGATGACCTGCCGCCAGGGGCGCAGGGATAAGATGGGGCGTACCGACGGTGCCGGGGCTTGCTGCCCCGACTTAACGCAAACCGCGCGGCGCGCCAATCACAGTTTTCGGCTGTAGGTCCAGGTTGGCACAGTTGCATCGCGCGCCACGGAGAAGGTCTCGGCATCGCCAAGATATTCAAACCCGCAATGGGTCAGCACACGTGCGGAGGCCGGATTGTCCTGAAACGCACTGGCAAAGAGCGCGTTACACCCTTGCGGATTGGTCTCAACCAAAGCGCGCAACGCGTCTGAGGCAAGGCCATTGTTCCAAAACACCGGGGCAATCCAATAGCCGACTTCGCTCTGGTCGCGGTCAAGCCGCTTGAGGCTGATAATGCCCTTCAGCTCCTCGCCACCGTCTGCGGTACCGTCGATGGCCCAGACATCTTCATCGCGGTCCTCATCCAGGGCGCGGGCAACAAAAGCCTCAATCGCGCCCGGCGGCAGCGGGTGTGGAATAGCGGTCGTCATGCGGGCAACGCGTTCATCGCTGACATAATGGGCAATCAGCCCCTCATCAGATTTGCGCAACGGGCGCAGAACAAAACGTCCTGCATCGATCACGGGCTGTTCTGCTCTTTTATGATCCAAACTCATGCCCTTGCTCCTCTCGAAGAATACCAACACTCATCTTGCTGCCGGATGAAACCGCGGGGCCTTAACAAACTGTTGCGCCCTGCCCTAACGCAAAGCCGTTGAGAACTGGTTAGGTTTTGCCACCGGGGCAAAAATAAAAAAGGGACCGGCGATGTCGCCGATCCCCTGATTGTGTCTCACCTTTCAGGTTCGGCTTATTCAGCGGCCTCCGCCACTGGCAGAACCGAAATAAAGGTGCGGCCTTTGAGGCCTTTGTGGAAGGTCACAGCACCGTCCGTGGTTGCAAAGATCGTGTGATCTTTGCCCAGGCCAACGCCTTCGCCCGGCCAAAACTTGGTGCCGCGCTGGCGTACGATGATGTTGCCAGAGATGGCCGCTTGGCCACCATAGAGTTTCACGCCAAGGCGGCGACCGGCTGAGTCGCGGCCGTTACGTGAGGAACCACCAGCTTTCTTATGTGCCATTGTCTATCTCCTTAGCCTTTAGCCAATTCTTTGGCCTGCTCAACCCATTCGGGCTTCACTTTGACCGCGTCGATAGCAGCAATGTCAGCATCCGACAAGGCCGCGATCTGGGCAAAGCTGGTCAGACCGGCTTCTTCCAGCTTCTTGGCAGCGGCGGGACCAACACCTGTCAGCTCGGTGAGGTTGTCACCGGAGGCAGCAGGCGCAGCCTTTTTTGCAGCCGGAGCGGCTTTGGCAGCAGGCGCATCGCCCTGACCGCTGGCAGCTTTCACGCCGGACTTGTCAGCGCCGGAGGCCAGGATCTCGGTGATCTTGACCAGAGTCAGCTTCTGACGGTGACCCTTGGTGCGCTTGGAGGAGTGCTTACGACGGCGCTTCACAAAGTGAATGACCTTCTCGCCTTTGATCTGATCGACGACTTCGGCCTGAACCGCAGCACCGTCAACAAAGGGCGCACCCACAACCGGTGCATCACCACCGAGCATCAGGACGTCGTTGAACTGGATTGTTTCGCCAGCATCAGCAGCCAATTTTTCCACGCGCAGCATATCGCCAAGCCTGAACTTTGTACTGCTTGCCGCCGGTTTTGAGGACCGCAAACATATGCGTCTTTCCTTTTCTACCCGCGTCCTACGGTCCCTTTCGCATCAGATGCGTCCAGCGTTTCGACCCGAAGGCCACCTCGAACAGCGCGCCCCGTGGGGGCGTATGACAAATAAACCCCGGCACAGAGAATCCGGGCCGGGATGCGGGCTTATGCGGCGAAACGGAGGAGCTGTCAACCCTAGGCGGGTGTCGCCTAGCGCAGCTGAAACGCGACCGGTCGTAGTGCAGTTTTCGTTTCAGAGATCCTGCGCAGCTTCCAGGTCTTTCAGCCGGTAGGCCAGCACTTCGAAACGGTTGGCCGTAATTTCGAATGTCACCGCGTTGAGCAGCTCATAAACCCGCTGCATCAGCGGATGCTCCAACGCCACAATATACGCTTCCAGTTCCTCATTGTTAAAGGCCTGATAGGTATAGGCGTTTGCGGCCATATTCGCGGCCTGCAGCGCCATCTGGGTTGAGGCCTGCTGCTCCTTCATAAAGGCGCGCAACCCGTCCGCGTCCAGCTGCAGATCGATCACACCGGCGGCGCTGGCCGCCATCAGGAACCGAAACTGGATTTCCTGCACCGCCTTCACACCTGTGCCATCGGCATCGATTGCCTGCCCCATGCGCTGAAACAGTTGCGGGCGCTCACTGCCCTCGGCCACCAAGTCGGAGATGATGCGCAGCCCTGCCTGCTGCTTGGTCTCATCATCCTCAATCATATGAGAGGCATTCTCCGCCTGTACCAGACGCGCCCCCAGCGGGCTGGCGTAGAACTCAGCAGCATGGGCCAGCGCGTCCTCCTCCAGCGTTTCTTCCAGTATACCTAGCGCAATCTCGCGCATTTCCTGGAGGTCAAACACATCCTGCGACAACCGCACCCAGGCAGCTCCAAAATCTCCGGCATCCACCCCCAACATATCCGGCGCCATCTCGGCCGACAGGGCTATACTGTCGAGAGCCACATCAAACCCGGTGGTTTCAAGAAAGGCGATCAGCCTGTCCCGCTCCGCGCCCTGTGCAGCAGTGATTGCGAATAATGATGCAAGAACAAGGCTTAAGAGCGTTTGCATCACGCGGGTTCGGAACGACATAAGCTGTATCATAGTCCAAAACCTAAGCGTTTTCCTGCGGGAGACAATGAAAAATCCATTTTCCTGCTCAATGCGCCAAATCCCCCCTTGCGCGCCTGCGAATTCCACTTTAAACGCCCTCTCACCCCCCGCGGAGAGGTGCCGGAGTGGTCGAACGGGGCGGTCTCGAAAACCGTTGAGCCTTCACGGGTTCCCAGGGTTCGAATCCCTGTCTCTCCGCCATTACTACATTAAAATCTGACCACTCCTGTGTTCCCCCGCGATAGATTGCGGTTGGGGTCTCTAAGAGTGCTGTCGTAAACATGCCGAAATACCCGCCATTTCATCTGCGGATCCTCACCGGCCATTAAGCATTTCGAGTCTTAATAGGCTGGCGCTGATCCGGAGTTTCATTTTGACCATTGCGTTTCCAAACGGATTTAACTGCCCGCTCTATACACGCGCAGTTCTCCTTATGCGCAGCCGTGACTTCGCAGATGCCGAACCCTTGATGCGCAGCTCCCTCATACATGAGGGTGAGACTGCGCTCAGCTATCACTATCTGGCCGAAATCATTGCCTCCCAACCCGGGCGCATTGCCGAAGCCATTGCCTTGCAGAAAAAAGCTCTGTCGCTGGCGTCGTCAAACCCTGTTTTCATCGCCGCCCTCGGATCACGATTGAAAGATGGTGGCGACGAGAGAGAGGCGCTCACGACACTTGAGGCCGCCCTGCAGATCGATGAGAACAACCCTATCGCGCTGCCACTTATAGTGAGGCTTCGGCGAAAATTCCTTGCTTGGGAAAGCGGGGCACAAGAGGTGGCCACTATCCAGCGAATGCGCCAGACAGGCCTTACTTTTGAACCCCTGGCGCTGCTAGCCTATCTGGATGACCCGCAAGCGCAGCTTGAAAATGCACAGCTGCGAGCCCCCAAACCCAAACGAAGCAAACCTGCTCCCCATGATCCCGGCGAAAAAATCAGAATTGGTTATTTCTCGAGCGACTTCTGTGAACATGCGACAATGCATCTGTTTAGAGGCGCCCTGAAGGCCCATGATAGAGAACAGTTTGAATTCTTCGTCTACGATCTCTTTCCCAAAGAGCAGTCGGAGGAAAGCACCTTCGTCCGTGCATTTGCAGATCACTACAGGGATGTCTCAGACCTGACTGCTGAGGAAATTGCCGATCTGTCCATCCGCGACAAGGTCGATATCGCCGTCGATCTCAAAGGCGATACGTTCAAGTCAAAGCAGGAAATCTTCGCCTACGGAGCTGCACCTGTCCAAGTGTCTTTCCTCGGGTTTCCCGGAACTACTGGCATGGACATGATGGACTATATGATCGCCGATCATGTCACCATCCCGGAAGGCGCTGAGCAGTATTATAGCGAAACGATCCTCAGACTGCCCAATTGCTATCAGCCGAACAGCAATTGCCGCCATATCCCGGAAGTCCGCAACACAAGATCTGACTACAACCTGCCGCAGGACACATTCGTTTTCGCCAATCTAAACAATACATACAAGGTCGGCCCGCGAGAATTCGCCACTTGGATGAAAATCCTCAAAAGAGCTCCGGGCTCGGTGCTGCTGTTTTATATGGGTAGTGATGATATCTCCGATGACATCGCCCAAAAGGCCGAGGCGCATGGCGTGGATCCAGATCGGATCATCCCCTGCGGGGCGTTACCGCAGGCTGCCCACCTTGATCGCATAGCGCAGGTCGACCTGTGCCTCGATTGCTTTAGCTACAATGCCCACACCACGGCGTCCGACGCCCTGTGGGCTAGCTGTTCCGATACTGACACGAGCCGGAAAACAGTTTGCGTCCCGCGTGGCCAGCAGCATCCTGAGCGCGGCTAACCTGTCTGACCTGTCTGTGAAATCAGAAAAACTCTTCATCGACAAAGCCGTCAGCCTAGCGAAAAACCCCGATGAAATGATGCGTATCAAACATCACCTGAGAGAGCAGCGATTGGCGCTGCCGTTATTTGACACCGCAGCCTGGACGAGAGACTACGAGGGTACGCTGCGCCAGATCTATCAAGAGAGTCAGTCCGCAACTCGGCATTAAGACCGCCGCGCCAACTGAATCGTCTTCGCCAAGCATCCCGGCGCGCATGCCACCCTCGCGAAATCCGTCAGAGCACCGCAGCGCTGGCGCTGCACTGACGGGTGAGCATCTAGGATGAGCAAGGTCGCGGCTGATATTGGCGCGTCTACACGTGTAGCTTAGCCAAACAGGTCGTGCGCCAGCTCCAGCGCATCGATCAGCACGTCGACCTCTTCCTTGGTGTTGTACAATCCGAAAGAGGCCCGGCAGGTAGCGGCTACGCCGAGGTGATCCATCAGAGGCCCCGCACAATGCTGCCCTGCGCGCACCGCCACGCCCTTTTTATCAAGGATGGTGGAGATATCATGCGCATGAGCAGCGCCCTCAAGCGTGAAGCTGAAGATTGCTGCTTTGTCAACAGCTTGCCCCTGGATATTCACCCAGTTCAACCCGCTTAGCCGCTCGTTGGCATAGGTCGTAATGGCCGTCTCATGAGCGGCGATATTCTCCATGCCGATGTCCATCATATATTCAAGCGCCACGCCCAGACCGATCATCTGTACGATCCCCGGCGTGCTTAGCCTCGAACTTCATCGGCGCATCATTGTAGATCACCTGATCACGCGCGACCTCTTTGATCATATCGCCGCCGCCCATGAAGGGGCGCATCTCTGCCATCCGTTCGGGTCGAATGTAGATCGAACCTGATGAGGACGGCCCGTAGAGTTTGTGACCCGTGATCGCGTAGAAATCACAGCCGATATCCTGTACATCCACTGGCATGTGGACCGCGCCCTGCGAGCCGTCGACCAATACCGCAACGCCCTGTTCACGCGCTTCACGACAGATGGTTTTCACATCCACAATGGTCCCCAACACATTGGAGCATTGGGTAATTGCGATCAGCTTGGTTTTGGGACCGATGGCGTCCAATACCGCCTGCGGATCAAGACTGCCGTCAGCGGCGGTCTCTACCCACTTCAGCACCACGCCCTGACGCTCGCGCAAGAAATGCCAAGGCACAATGTTGGCGTGGTGCTCCATCACGCTCAGAATGATCTCATCCCCGGCCTCCAGCTGGGGCATCGCCCAACCATAGGCTACGGTGTTGATGCCTTCAGTGGTACCGGAGTTCATCACAATCGTGTTCTCATCCCCAGCATTCAGAAAACGCGAGATCGTGCCACGCACGCCTTCGTATTTTTCAGTCGCAAGGTTAGAAAGATAGTGCAAACCTCTGTGAACGTTAGAATATTCCTCTGAATATGCACGGGTAATTGCATCAATCACCACCTGAGGTTTCTGCGCCGACGCACCGTTGTCCAGATAGGTCAGCGGCTTGCCGTTCACCTGACGGGACAGGATTGGAAAATCGGCGCGAATTTTTTGGACATCATACATGGTCGGGAAGTCCCAATAGTGCCGGGGCATGGGCCCCCAAAAGCAGAGAGAGAAGGATGACGATCAATATCGCCGACATCAGAACCGAGCCAATGGCCCGCCAGACGGATGTAAACTGATGTGCTTCTTTGATGAACAGCAGAAAGATCGCCAGCATGACGAAGTTCGCCACCAGCGCAATCAACGAGGCGGCCAACGGCAGCACCAGATGCAGCAGTATCACCGCTGCCAAAAGCACAATCTGCACCGCATTCAGCCAGACGTTGACCGCAAGTATATCGACAAAACGCGCCTGCCCGCCAACCCAGCGACCGGTCCAGGTCAGCAGCCCAGTAATGCAAAGATGCAGGGCAAACACCGCACCGGCATAGGGCAGCGGGGGCAGGCTGGGCAGGAGACTGCTGTCGCTGGCGAGGATCGCATCCGCGACTTCAAGCACCAGAGTGTTCAGCACCGCCGTCAGTAACAAGGCCAAAACGAGCGCCTGACGGGGCCAATCCACCGACAGAAGCACCCGTGCCGCCGCAGTTGGTGCGCTGAAGGTCAGGCTTGCAAGTGTCTGGTAGGGTATCATTTTTCACCCCAGTAAGACTGCGCCATACCGCTGACCCAGAACCAGAGAAACAGCAGAAACCAGATCCCGCCAACCAGCGTCAGTTCAAGCCCCGACCCGATGAACCCAGCCACGAGTCCATTTAGCAGCATCAACGGGCTGGCCGCCAGAAAGGCCCAGAACAGCGCCAGACGGGCCTGTGCGCTACCGCCTGAGCCGCCAACCATCCGGGCCAGCCCATGGGCCAGAAACGCCAGCGCATATAACAGCAGCGGCGCCATGAACAGCAATGCAAGCAGCGATCCGCCCAGCAGCATGTTCAACTCCTGCCCGGTCAGATGTGCCTCCCGCGCCCGCACCGGCATCTGCGCAATGAACGCAATGGCGCAGCCAGCCATCAGAATGGCAAGCAGCCGGTCTTCATGCAGCCCCATGGCAAGACGCCGCGCAAAAACTCTGCGCGGCCCCTTGTAGGTGGCAACAATGTCCTGACTGACGGACATCAGCGGCGCCGGGCCAACCAGCCTTCCAGCCGGTCCACAACGTTCGCCGCAATATCAGCGTCCTCAATCTCGTCCACCGCCTCGGCGAGGAACGCAAGCGTCATGAGATCGGTCGCTTCGGCATGCGGTACACCACGGGAGCGCAGATAGAACAGCCCTTCTTCGTCAATCGCACCGGACGTGGAGCCATGCGAACAGGCCACGTCATCGGCATAGATTTCCAGCTCAGGCTTGGCGAGGAACTGGCTGTCATCGTCCAGCAGCAAAGACTGGGAAATCTGATACCCGTCAGTCTTTTGCGCGCCTTCCTTCACGAGGATCTTGCCCTGGAATACACCAGTCGCGCCATTGCGCAGCACCTTCTTGAAGACCTGACGGCTCTCACAGTTCACGGCATCATGGGTGATGAACACAGTGTCGTCGTGATGGAAATCGCCATCGCCAACACACGCACCAGCGATATGGGCCACGGCATCATCGCCGGTCAGCTCGATCACCGCTTCATTCCGGGTCAGCACGCCATTCACGGTCAGGGTGAAGGATTTGAACACAGATTCAGTGCCAAGACGCGCAAACAGATGTGTTGCCGCGCGACGCTCGTGGTCACGACCCTGTGCGCGCACCAGATGCAGGGAACCGCCGTCGGCGACGTCAATTTCCATGCATTTGTTGAACCGCGAGGCCGCAGGCCCGTTTTCAAGAATGGTCGCGGTGGCCCCGCTCTCAACACGGATCACGTGGTGCAGAATCGCATCCGAATCCTCTGAGGCGTGGCGATAGATCAAGCTGACCGGTTTCGAAGGCGTCCCGGTAACACGGATCGCGACACCATCCTGCGCAAATGCAGTATTCAAAGCCGCCAGCGGGCGTGCGACAGGGGTCTGACCGCGCGCTTCAAGAACACCGTACAAGTCCTTGGCCCAATGGATATCTTTGGCGCAGATGTCAGCAATGCGATCAATGCTGATCCCTTCCAACGCCAGTTCATCCGAGGCATCAGCGTCAAAAACACCATCGACAAACACGATCTTGATGCGTTCGAATTCGCTGAACATCGGAGGCTCGCCTGCATCAAAAACGGCGGCGGTTGGTGCCTCCGCTGCGGTCAGCGTATCAGGCCGGGTGTATTTCCAATATTCATCGCGACGGCCGGGCAGCCCCAGTGTCTGAACGCGGGACAGCGCAGCCTTGCGCGCCTCCGCCAGGCAGCCGCCCTCCGGCATGGTCAGCGTGGCCAGACGCGCCTCTGTTTCGCTTTGTTTTCTGTCAGCAAGCGCCATTTACACACCCTCTGCCAGAATGTCGGCATAGCCGTTGTTCTCGACTTCCAGCGCCAGCTCAGGACCACCAGTTTTCACGATGCGACCATCTGCCATGATGTGAACCACGTCGGGTTTGATGTGGTCCAACAGGCGCTGATAGTGGGTGATGACGAGGAAACCGCGGCCTTCGTCGCGCAGGGCATTCACGCCTTCGGAAACCAGTTTCATTGCATCCACGTCCAGACCGGAATCGGTCTCATCAAGGATGCACATTTTCGGCTCCAGCATCGCCATCTGCAGAATTTCGTTACGCTTTTTCTCACCACCGGAGAAGCCGACATTGACCGGACGCTTCAGCATATCGGCGTCGATCTTCAGCGTCTTCGCCTTGGCGCGGACCTCTTTCAGGAAGTCAGAGGCGCTCAGCTCTTCTTCGCCGCGGGCCTTGCGCTGCGCGTTTACTGCGGTGCGCAGGAAGGTCATGTTGCCGACACCGGGGATCTCAACCGGATATTGGAACGCCAGGAAGACGCCTGCGGCGGCGCGCTCTTCCGGCTCCATCTCCAGCAGATCTTCGCCCGCCAGCGAGGCCTCACCGTCGGTCACCTCATAGCCGTCGCGGCCAGACAGCACATAAGACAGCGTGGATTTGCCAGAGCCGTTCGGCCCCATGATCGCATGCACTTTGCCAGCTTCAACGGTGAGGTTGACGCCTTTGAGGATCTGCTTGTCCTCTTCTTCAAGTTTGACGTGCAGGTTTTTGATTTCGAGCATTTTTTCCTCGTTTATATCTCTTCGGGGCGAACCCCGGTTATTCCTGTGCCCCGAGGGGCGAATTTTTTAGCCGAGCACCACGGCTGTTCCGCTGGCCGACACCATCAGCATGGATTGGCCGACCACTTCGTAATCCAGATCGACGCCGACAACTGCGTTGGCGCCTTTGGCGCGGGCGCGGTCTTCCAGCTCTGCCAGCGCGGTTTCACGCGCATCCTGCAGCTTGCTTTCATAAGCGCCGGAGCGGCCGCCAACGATATCGGTGATGGAGGCAAAAACATCGCGCACCACGTTGGCGCCCATGATGGCCTCGCCCACCACGATGCCTTTGTAGTCGGATATCTGGTAGCCTTCGACGTTTGGTGTGGTTGTGATGATCATCTTGAAACTCCAGTGTTGATACGCCGACCCGCTCGAATTGCCCCGGTCACAAGGCCGATCATCATGCCTAACGCGCCAAATCCACCGTATCCAACGCAATACATGATCCAAGCAGCGTCTGCGTCTTTTGGCCCAATCAGTGACATGACGCAGAACCCGCCGGAAACCCCAACTAAAAGGGCAAATAGTGCCCCAGTCTTCAGAATTCCTGCGTTACCTTTGTCAACATTGGCCCAGACACCAGGCGCAACATTCAGGCGTTCCATCTGACTTGCGTCGCACCCGTTCCGCATAATTTACCCCACAGACCCTTCCAGCGAGATCGCAACCAGCTGCTGCGCTTCCATGGCGAACTCCATCGGCAGCGCTTGCAGCACGTCCTTGCAGAAGCCGTTGACCACCAGGGCCACCGCCTCCTCCTCGTCCATGCCGCGCTGGCGGCAGTAGAACAGCTGGTCGTCGTCCACCTTGGAAGTGGTCGCCTCATGCTCCACGCGGGAGGAGTTGTTCTTGACCTCGATGTAAGGAACCGTGTGGGCGCCGCATTTGTCGCCGATCAGCAGGCTGTCGCACTGGGTGTAGTTGCGGCTGTCCTTGGCCTTGGGGTGCATCGACACCAGACCGCGGTAGGTGTTCTGCGCCTTGCCCGCGCTGATGCCTTTGGAGACGATGCGCGACTTGGTGTTCTTGCCCAGATGCACCATCTTGGTGCCGGTGTCGGCCTGCTGCATGTTGTTGGCAATCGCGATCGAGTAGAACTCGCCCTGGCTTTCCTCACCGCGCAGGATGCAGGAGGGGTATTTCCAGGTGACGGCAGAGCCGGTTTCCACTTGGGTCCACATCACCTTGGAGCGATCTCCACGGCAATCGGCGCGTTTGGTCACGAAGTTATAGATGCCGCCCTTGCCGTTCTCATCACCGGGATACCAGTTCTGAACGGTGGAATATTTCACCTCGGCATCTTCTTCGATGATGATTTCCACGACCGCTGCGTGCAGCTGGGCGATATCACGCGCTGGTGCAGTACAGCCTTCCAAGTAGCTGACATAGCTGCCTTTATCGGCGATGATCAGCGTCCGTTCAAACTGGCCCGTGTTTTCCGCATTGATGCGGAAATAGGTCGACAGCTCCATCGGGCAGCGCACGCCCGGCGGCACATAAACGAACGAGCCGTCCGAGAACACAGCCGAGTTCAGCGTTGCGTAGAAGTTGTCGGACACCGGCACGACAGAACCGAGGTACTTCTTCACCAGTTCGGGGTGCTCTCGGATCGCCTCAGAGATCGAACAGAAGATCACGCCCGCTTTTTTCAACTCTTCCTGGAAGGTTGTGCCAACGGACACGGAGTCGAACACCGCATCGACAGCGACCTTGCGGCCTTCGGCGGGCATGTTCTCCGCCCCCTCAACACCTGCAAGAATCATCTGTTCTTTCAGAGGGATGCCCAGCTTTTCGTAGGTTGCGAGCAGCTTGGGATCGACCTCATCCAGCGACTTTGGCTTGACCTCCATCGATTTGGGACGCGCATAGTAATACTGGTCCTGAAAATCGATTTCAGGATAGTCGACCATCGCCCAGGTCGGCTCTTCCTTCTGCAGCCAGCGGTCATAGGCTTCCAGCCGCCAGTTCAGCATCCATTCGGGCTCTTCGTTCTTTTCCGAAATCAGCCGCACGATATCGGTGGTCAGGCCCTTGGGGGCGTATTCCATCTCGATGTCAGTTTCCCAGCCGTACTTATAGGCGCCGCCCACCTCGCGGACGGCATCAACCGTTTCCTGGTCAACGCCTTCTTTCACCTGAACATCATCCAATGCTGTCATGGTCATCTCCTTCACTCACGCCACCCGGGCGCGATGTTTCTTCTGTTTGGCGCACCAGCTTTCGGCAAAGCGCAGCACGTCCGTTTCTGTTGTGTCCGGCCCAAGCGAGACGCGCACGGCGCTCTGGGCGGTTAACTCGTCATATCCCATGGCGGTCAGCACCGCGCTGGCGCGCACCTTGCCGCTGGAGCAAGCACTGCCTGCGCTGATCGCAAAACCCGAGAGGTCCATTTGCATGACCTGGGTTTCGCCCTTCCAGCCCGGGGTCGCAAAACAGCTGGTGTTGGGAAGGCGTGATGCCGATGTCCCAACAAAAATAGTATCGGGACTGCCAGCTGCAAGGGCCGCTTCCATTGTGTCGCGCAGCATCGCAATCCGCTCCCACACACCATTGGCCAGCGCCTGTGCTGCGGCTTCGGCAGCGGCGCCGAAACCGGCGATGCCGACAACATTCTCGGTGCCGGACCGACGGCCCATTTCCTGACCGCCCCCTTTGATCTGCGCCGCCAGATCGGTGCCGCGTTTCAGCACAACCGCGCCGATCCCCTTGGGGCCGCCCAGCTTATGCGCCGAAATCAGCGCCATGGTTGCGCCCATCCAATTGAAGGCCACGGGCAGCTTGCCAAAGGCCTGTGTCGCATCGGTCACCGCCAGCCCCTGCGGCAATGTCTGCATAATGCCCGTTTCGGAATTGGCCAGTTGCAGGGCAGAGGTCGCCGGGTCATTCACAAGGACATCGCCTTCAGGCGAAACCTGTAAATCTTCGACAGCCCAAGATCTTATCGCGTCATGTTCAACCGATGCGGCGTGAAGATCGCGGCCACTCATGGCCAGGGCAGCCCCCTCAGTCGACCCGGAGGTAAAGACGATATCGGCACCATCCGCCCCAAAAGCCGAGGCGATCTGCGCCCGCGCCTTCTCAACCAACGCCTTGGCGGCCCGACCCTCAGCATGCACTGAAGACGGGTTTCCACAAATCTCCATGGCAGAGATCATCGCAGCCTTCGCAGCATCGCAAAGCGGCGTGGTAGCGTTGTGATCAAGATAGACGCGCGACATCTGCAGTGTTGGTCCTTGGCTCTTACCCCTCGCCGCCGCTCAGAGCAGGCACGCGATCGTTGATTTCGTCGGTACAGCGCACCAGCGCCGGTGTGGATTTCCAAATTTGCGGGTCGGATCAGTCATCGACCACGGAAAACAAGGTCGGAACCGCCGGACAGGGCACCAGATCATTTTCGATCACATCCGACAGGCGGGTTTGATGCAGGAAAACATACACATGCGCGCTCAGCCCCTCCCATAGACGGTTGGTCAGCGATTGCGCGCGGCTTCCTGATAGCCCGCCAGAGGCACCGGCCCCCTTGTGCATGGCATCAACGGTTTCATCCACCGCACTCAGCACATCAACCACCCGGATGTCCGAGGGCGGTTGTGCCAGCCTGTAGCCCCCACCGGGGCCACGCACCGACACCACAAGACCGCTGCGGCGCAGTTTGACAAACAGCTGTTCGAGGTACGGGAGCGAGATATCCTGACGTTTGGAGATATCCCCCAACACCACCAGACTGCCCTCTGGCTGCAAGGCGATATCCGCCAAGGCCACCATCGCATACCGCCCTTTGGTCGAAAGTTTCATATTTTCAAATCCTCAGACCCTGACGACACAGCGAAAAGATTGACCTCGAACGCTGCAATGCGTATCTCAGCGGGACGGCAGCGAAACTTGGCCTCTGCCACCAATTAGAACCGTTCTAAGGTGCCCTACGGAATTCGTCAAGTATTCCCGGCGGCATCCCCGAAAATAAGAGTAGGATTCACCCACACATGCCTGAGGTCATTTTTCCCGGACCCGAAGGCCGCCTGGAAGGCCGCTATCACCCGCAAAAAGAAAAAGACGCGCCCATCGCCATCGTGCTGCATCCGCATCCGCAGTTCGGCGGAACGATGAACAACAAGGTCGTCTACAATCTGCATTATGCGTTCTATAACATGGGCTTTACGGTTCTGCGGTTCAATTTCCGCGGCGTTGGCCGGTCGCAGGGCGAATATGATCAGGGCGTTGGCGAATTGTCCGATGCCGCATCGGCGCTGGATTACCTGCAGTCGATGAACAACAATTCCAAGCACTGCTGGGTTGCCGGTTTCTCGTTTGGGGCCTGGATCGGCATGCAGCTGTTGATGCGCCGTCCTGAGATCACCGGTTTCATCTCGGTCGCGCCGCCTGCCAATATGTATGATTTCTCGTTCCTGGCGCCCTGCCCGTCCTCGGGTCTGATCATCAATGGGACCGCCGACCGCGTGGCGCCGCCTGCGGATACGGTAAACCTGGTGAACAAACTGCATGAGCAGAAAGGCATCACCATCACCCATACCGAAGTCGAAGGCGCTGATCACTTCTTCCAGGATCCTCATATGGATCCAATGATCGACAATGTCTCCGACTACGTCAAACGGCGGCTCACCGAAAGCTCCCGCTGATGGGCACAATTGAGACGCTGGCTCAAAAACTTGCCGCCGACACGCTAAAGGTACAGGACGCCACCGGCGAAGAGCGCCTTTACATGGAGGTGAGCCAAGTTCTGGGGGCGGCGTCTCAATCCCTTGAGGAAGCCTTCCTCACTGAAATGCGGGTGCGCCTTGCCGAGCGTAAGGCGCGCGCCTTCCTCAACAGCAAAATCAGTGCCGCCAAGGCCAAGATTGCATCCAAGGCCCCAGACCATGACTGACACCTCAACGCGGCTTGAAAGCCAGTTCCGTTTCTTGCTGGAGGCGGACAAGCTGCGCCGCGTGGATCGTCAGAACCTGATCCTGGACGGCTCGCGCTGCGAAAACTCCGCCGAACACAGCTGGCATCTGGCGCTTTATGCGCTGGTCCTGGCCCCGTTTGCACCGGCTGACGTCTCGATCGAACGGGTGGTGCAGATGTTGCTGTTGCATGATCTGGTTGAGATTGATGCGGGCGACCATCCGATTGACGGTGATGTGGACTGGGAGGCGGTTGCCAGCGCCGAAGCGGTTGCCGCGACCCGGCTGTTCTCGCTGCTTCCGGCGGATCAATCTGCCTTTCTGCATGGTCTGTGGCGCGAGTTCGAAGCAAGCACAACGCCCGACGCGCAATGGGCCAAGCGCATTGATCACTGTCAGCCAATCTTTCAGACCCTTTACAATGCGGATATGCCAGCAGCGCATATCGAGGTGGTCCGTGGCAATCTCTATGGTGGACGCGCGGCCGCGTTGAAAGAGGCCTTTCCTGAGGTTTACACCCATGCGGTCACGAAGCTTGAGGGGGGCACTCCACAGGATGTGCTGACAGCGCCCCTCGCCTTCCTCAATGAAGTCGACGCGTTGAAGACCGTTCTGCGCGCAACCACGCTCGGCGACGGCAGCCGCCATGAGAATTCCGCCGAACACAGCTGGCACATCATGCTTTACGCCTGGGTGCTGGCGCAACACAGCCACGCGCCGGTGGATATGGGTAAAGTGCTGCAGATGCTGATGCTGCATGACATTGTCGAAATTGATGCAGGCGATGTGCCGATCCATTCGACCCTGTCGGAGGCTGATCACGCTGCCATTGCCGCAAGTGAACAGGCCGCTGCAGAACGGATCTTCGCCCTTCTGCCAGAAAATCAGGGCCAGGCCTTCCGCAGCATCTGGGAGGAGTTCGAAGCCGCAGACAGCGCCGAAGCGGTCTATGCCAAGGCCATTGATCGCGTGCAGCCGGTCTTGCTGAACCTGATGTCCGGGGGCGGCAGCTGGCGGGAATATAACGTCACTCTGGCGCAGCTGGAGGCCCGCGTCGGCCAGAAAGTCGCCCGCGGCGCACCTGCGGTCTGGGAGTATGTCCGGGCCACTGTTGCCCCTTGGTTTGCCGAAAACACCAGCGCCTGAACCGGGCGCTGCGTGGTCGGGCAGATCCCCACTGGAAGTCTGAACATGCCGCTTCACTATCTCTATCTGGTCTTGGCAGTTGTCGCAGAGACCATTGGCACCACCGCCTTGCAGGCCAGCCAGCAATTCACCCGGCTTGGCCCGTCAATTCTCGTGGTGGTTGGCTATGGGTTGGCGTTTTACCTCATGGCGCTCACCCTGCGGCACATGCCTGTCGGGATCGTCTATGCAATCTGGTCCGGCCTTGGCATTTTCCTCATTGCGATCATTGGCTGGATTGTATTCGGACAACGGCTTGATCTGCCTGCTGTTCTGGGATTGTTGCTGATCCTGGTCGGCATTCTGGTGATCCATCTGTTTTCCAACACCACCGGACATTGACAGCGATCAGCGCGTCCTCACGTATGGCCAGCCAAACGCCACAACACGGGTTCGATTGGGGCCACGCGGGCAAAAAGATGTATTTCCTCTGGCCTTTGGTGGCCTATCACGCTATGCGCGCGTCAACTTCCTTACAAAGGCTGACGTCATGGACCTGCGCAACATTGCGATCATTGCTCACGTGGACCACGGGAAAACCACCCTGGTTGACGAGCTTCTGAAACAATCCGGCGCCTTCCGCGAAAACCAGGCTGTGGCGGAACGCGCCATGGACAGCAACGATCTGGAACGCGAGCGGGGCATCACAATTCTGGCCAAGGCCACTTCGGTGGAGTGGAACGGCACTCGGATCAACATCGTCGACACCCCCGGCCACGCCGATTTCGGCGGCGAAGTTGAGCGGATCCTGTCCATGGTAGACGGTGTTGTCCTGCTGGTAGACGCCGCTGAAGGTCCGATGCCACAGACCAAATTCGTGACCTCTAAGGCGCTGGCCCTTGGGCTGCGCCCGATCGTGGTCGTGAACAAGGTCGACAAACCCGATGGTGAGCCTGATCGCGCGCTGGACCAGTGTTTTGACCTCTTCGCCAACCTCGGCGCCGATGATGATCAGCTGGACTTCCCATCAATGTATGCGTCCGGTCGCTCCGGTTGGGCTGATATGGAACTGGACGGCCCGCGCAAGGATCTCTCGGCCCTGTTCGACCTCATCGTGGATCACGTCCCTGCACCAAAGCAGATTGAGCACAAAGACGAGCCGTTCCGCATGCTGGCAACCACCTTGGGCGCCGACCCCTTCATGGGCCGCATCCTAACCGGCCGTGTTGAATCCGGCACCCTCAAGGCAGGCGACAACCTCAAAGCGCTGAGCCGCGAGGGCGACCTGATCGAGAACTTCCGCTGCACCAAGGTTCTGGCTTTCCGCGGTCTTGGCCAGCAGGCCATCGACGTGGCCGAAGCCGGCGATATCGTCTCCATCGCGGGGATGACCAAAGCCACCGTGGCGGATTCGCTGGTAGATACCTCGGTCAGTGAAGCCCTGCCCGCGCAGCCGATTGATCCGCCCACCATCACCGTAACCTTTGGCATCAATGACAGCCCGCTGGCTGGTCGCGATGGCAAGAAGGTTCAGTCCCGCGTCATTCGCGATCGTCTGATGAAGGAAGCCGAATCCAACGTCGCGATCCAAATCTCCGACACCCCCGGCGGCGAGGCCTTTGAGGTTGCCGGTCGCGGCGAACTCCAGATGGGTGTTCTGATCGAGAACATGCGCCGCGAAGGCTTTGAACTGTCGATCTCCCGTCCGCAGGTTCTGTTCAAGGAAGAAGACGGCGTCCGCATGGAGCCGGTTGAGGAAGCCACCATCGACGTCGATGATGAATATTCCGGCGTTGTCATCGAGAAGCTGACCGGTCACCGCAAGGGTGAGCTGGTCGAGATGAAGCCCGCAGGCGTTGGCAAGACCCGCATCATCGCGCATGTCCCCTCCCGTGGCCTGATCGGCTATCACGGTGAGTTTCTGACCGACACCCGCGGCACCGGCGTTCTGAACCGCGTGTTCCACGGCTGGACCCCGCACAAAGGCTCCATTCCCGGTCGTCGCGCGGGTGTTCTGATTTCCATGGAAAACGGCACCTCGGTGGCCTATGCCCTGTGGAACCTGGAAGAACGCGGCAAGATGATGATCGGCGCGCAGGAAGACGTCTACACCGGCATGATCATTGGCGAGCACAGCCGCGACAATGATCTTGAGGTGAACCCGCTGAAAGGCAAGAAACTGACCAACGTTCGTGCCTCCGGCACCGACGATGCGGTGCGCCTGACAACGCCGATGAAGCTCTCTCTGGAAGAGGCGATTGCTTATATCGACGATGATGAGCTGGTGGAGGTGACCCCGAACTCCGTGCGTCTGCGCAAGCGCTATCTCGACCCGCATGAGCGCAAGCGGATGGCCCGCGCCAACGCTTAAGATACAGTTGATACAGAAAATATCAGAGGCCGCCCAGAATTCAGGGCGGCCTTTTTGCTATCTGTTTGCCGCGTGCTACCCTGCGAGAAACACCGGTTCATCCAAGGGAAAGACAGCATGCGCAAACTACAGGTTCAGGGCGTTCATCATATCACCTTGACCGGTGCCGACCGGCAGACGTCAATCGATTTCTGGGAGGGCGTGCTGGGCATGCCGTTCATCTTCGACCAACCCAATCTCGACGACCCGGACGAAGGGCATCTCTACTTCGACCCCGGCGATGGCCGCCTGATCACGGTCTTCACCAATGAGACCCGCACGGCTGACCGTCGTCGCACGCCGATGGACCCTGGCTGTGTCCATCATCTGGCCTTCAACGTCTCTAAGGCCACTTTTGCCCAGGCCGTTGAACGGCTCAACGAGCGCGGGATCGGACATTCCGGTCCGAAGGATCGCGGCTTCATGGATTCGATCTACTTCAAGGATCCGATGGGGTTGCTGATCGAGCTCGCCTGCTACAAATTTGACCCGCCGATGGGGTGCTCCCATGCGGATGTGATGATCACCGCACATAAAATCCGGGTTGCTGCCGGAGACTATAATATTCAGGAAAGACACCTGGCCGACGCGATAGAGCAGCTGGTTGAACGGCGGCAACAGACCCTGTCTGAGGATCGCACACCCCGCAATCCCTATTGAGAGACCTGTCACACTGCCAACAACGCTTTGAAAAATGAAAAAGAGCGGCCAAAGGCCGCTCTCATCACATCTGGAAGAGGCTGATCAGTGCTTATTCGCTGATCTCAACCACCATCAGCTCTCGCTCGGAGGCGTCACGGGCATAGCTCAGCGCCTCTTGGTATTCGGGGCTGTTATAGCACTCCACCGCGGCATCGACGCTGGGGAATTTTGCCACGACATTGCGCGGACGTTCCTTGCCTTCCAGCTGCACAAACCGGCCACCACGGGCGATGAACTGACCGCCATGTTTGGCAACCGCCGGGCTTAGCCAATTCAGCGTATTTGCCGTACGCGTCTGCGTCGGTGACGGTGACATGTGCAATCCAGAGTGCTGGCATCGGGGACGTTCCTTTGTCTGACGATCTTTCCGGCAGGTTACGGGAATTGCCGGAAAGACCAAGTCATTTTTGATCAGATGATCAAACAGATGTGTTACCCAGCCAACAGGGCCTCAGCTGCCTTGATCGCCTCCTCGGCGCCAGCGAAGTCCTTGCCGCCGCCCTGCGCCATATCAGGACGACCACCGCCGCCTTTGCCGCCGACCGCCGGAACGGCTGCTTTCAAGACATCAACCGCAGACACTTCTGCCGTCAGATCATCCGTGACACCCGCGGCCACCGCCACCTTGCCGCCGTCATTGGCGATCAACAGGATCACACCGGAGCCGATTTTCTGCTTATGGGCATCAATCAATCCGCGCAGATCCTTGCCCGAAACACCTTCCAGCGCCTGACCGAGGAAGGTTTTGCCACCAATTTCTTTGGTCTCGGATCCGCCACCAGCGCCGCCGCCCATGGCAACCTGCTGTTTCAGCTGCGACACCTCGTTCTGCAGCGCCTTGCGTTCATCCATCAGCGCCTTGAGACGGTCCATGACCTCCTCCGGCTGTGCCTTGAGACTATTGGCGACCTCCGCCATTCGCAGGGCCTCCCGGTCCAGATGAGCAAAGGCTTCTGCGCCGGTCAGTGCCTCGATCCGACGCACCCCTGCAGAGGAGGCACTGTCACTCAGGATCACGAAGGTGCCGATGTCCCCGGTTTGGCGCACATGGGTGCCGCCGCACAGCTCGATCGAATAGGTAGTGCCATCCTGTCCCTTGCCGGTGTCGGCCTCACCCATGGAGACGACGCGCACCTCATCGCCGTATTTCTCGCCAAACAGCGCCTGCGCGCCCAGGGCGCGAGCATCATCCGGCGTCATAATGCGGGTTTCGACGGCAGTGTTCTGGCGAATAAACCGGTTCACATCAACGGCCACCCGGCGCAATTCTTCCGCGCTCAGCGCCTTGTTGTGGCTGAAGTCGAACCGCAGCCGGTCATCCGCATTGAGCGAACCGCGCTGCGCCACATGATCCCCCAGCGCCTCGCGCAGAGCCTCATGTAGCAGGTGCGTCGCCGAATGGTTGGCGCGGATGGCGCTACGGCGGATGTGATCGACCTCCAACTGGGCTGCGGCACCTTTGGTGATCAGGCCGCTTTCAACCTTGCCGAAGTGGATGAAAACGCCAGCGGCTTTCTTGGTGTCCGTCACCCGAACCACGCCACCCTCGACACGGATCTCACCGCTGTCGCCGATCTGGCCACCGGATTCCGCATAAAACGGCGTCTGGTTCAGAACCACCTGCACGTCAGAGCTAGCCCCGGCTTCGGCAACCTGAGCGCCATCAACCACAAGCGCCATGATCTGGCCTTCAGCCGCCTCGGTCTCATAGCCAAGGAAATCAGTGGTGCCCGCCTGATCGGCAACATCAAACCAGATTGTGCTATCCGCAGATTCACCTGACCCGGACCATGCCGCCCGCGCCTTGGCCTTCTGCTCCGCCATAGCGCTGTCGAACCCGTCGGTGTCCACGGTCCGGCCCTTTTCGCGCAAGGCGTCCTGAGTCAGATCCAACGGAAAGCCGAAAGTGTCATACAGTTTGAACGCCGCAGCACCGGGCAGCGGTGCGCCCTCATCCAGACCGGCCAACTCGTCATCCAGCAGTTTCAGGCCGCGATCCAGCGTCTGCTTGAAACGGGTCTCTTCCTGATGCAGCGTCTCTTCGATCATCGGCTGTGCGCGACCCAGTTCGGGATAGGCTGCCCCCATCTGCTGCACCAGCGCCGGGACCAGACGGTGCATCACCGGATCCTTGGCACCCAGCAAATGCGCATGACGCATCGCGCGGCGCATAATGCGGCGCAGCACATAGCCACGCCCATCGTTTGACGGCATCACACCATCAGCCATCAGGAAGGATGTCGACCGCAAATGGTCCGCAATCACCCGGTGGTGGACGTTCTGATCCCCATAGGGATCCACATTGGTCACATCGGCCGAGGCCTCGATCAGCGCCTTGAACAGGTCGGTGTCGTAGTTGTCATGGCTGCCTTGCAACAGCGCGCCGATCCGTTCCAGCCCCATGCCAGTGTCGATCGACTGCATGTCGAGCGCCTTCATCGTGCCGTCTTCGAATTGCTCGTTCTGCATGAAGACGACATTCCAGATCTCGATGAACCGGTCGCCATCTTCATCAGCGCTGCCCGGAGGGCCACCCCAGATGTGATCGCCGTGATCATAGAAAATCTCGGTGCAGGGCCCACAGGGGCCAGTCGGCCCCATCTGCCAGAAATTGTCGGAGGTATCGATGCGAATGATCCGGTCTTCCGGCACGCCGACCTTCTTCCAGATCTCGAACGCCTCGTCATCGGTGTGATACACCGTGGTCAGCAGACGGTTCTTGTCGATGCCAAATTCCTTGGTGATCAGCTCCCAGGCAAAGGTGATCGCCTCTTCCTTGAAGTAATCGCCAAATGAGAAATTCCCCAGCATTTCAAAGAACGTATGGTGACGCGCGGTATAGCCGACATTGTCGAGGTCGTTGTGCTTGCCGCCTGCCCGCACACATTTCTGCGAGGTCGTCGCGCGTTTGTAGTCGCGGGTTTCAACCCCGGTAAAACAGTTTTTGAACTGAACCATGCCAGAGTTGGCAAACATCAGGGTCGGGTCATTGCGCGGCACCAGCGGGCTGGAGGACACGACCTCGTGCCCCTGCTTGGCAAAGTAGTTCAGAAAGGTAGAGCGGATATCATTGAGCGTCGGCATAATCGGGATCTCTCGGCTGGCTGTCTCAGCGGTTCGGGAAGATGTATCCGCCCCCAGAGAGCCTGTCCAGCGCTGCGGTGCGGAAAGCCGACATGAAAAAGGGCGCGGAGAGGTCCGCGCCCTGTTTTGATCAGATTCTCCCGGCGACATCTGTGCTTATGAACGGGCGCTGCCGCATCCATGGCACGTGACCGGGCGACCTGCGCCCCTGTCGTCAGGCTTCCAGGATGTCATCATCCGCGCCTTCCGGCCGGTCAAACTCAAGCCCATGAGCCGCGCGGATCTTATCTTCGATATCATAGGCGATATGGGCGTTTTCGCGCAGATAGGTTTTGGCGTTTTCACGCCCCTGCCCGATACGCTCATCCCCGTAGGAGAACCAGGCCCCGGATTTCGCGACAACACCTGCGGCCACACCCAGATCCAGCAGTTCGCCCATCTTGGAGATGCCTTCACCATACATGATGTCGAATTCCACCTGTTTGAACGGTGGGGCCACCTTGTTCTTGACGACCTTCACGCGGGTTGCGTTGCCGACAACCTCGTCCCGATCCTTGATCGCGCCAATGCGGCGGATATCCAGACGGACAGAGGAGTAGAATTTCAACGCGTTGCCGCCTGTGGTGGTTTCGGGCGAGCCGAACATGACGCCAATCTTCATCCGGATTTGGTTGATGAAAATCACCATGCAGTTGGAACGGCTGATGGAGCCGGTCAGTTTGCGCATGGCCTGGCTCATCAAACGGGCCTGCACGCCGACATTGCTGTCGCCCATGTCGCCTTCCAGCTCCGACTTTGGTGTGAGGGCTGCAACGGAGTCCACGATCACCATATTCACTGCGCCGGAACGCACCAGCGTATCGGTGATCTCCAGCGCCTGCTCACCGGTATCGGGCTGTGAAATCAGCAGCTCGTCCAGATCGACACCCAGCTTGGCCGCATATTGCGGATCAAGCGCATGTTCCGCATCCACAAAGGCGCAAACGCCACCTTTCTTCTGCTGCTCTGCAATACAATGCAGGGTCAGCGTGGTCTTGCCCGAGCTTTCAGGGCCGTAGATTTCGACGATCCGCCCCATCGGCAAACCGCCGATGCCAAGGGCAATATCCAGCCCCAACGATCCGGTCGACGACGCCTCGATCTCGTTCAGGGGGTTGCCGTCGCCGAGCTTCATAATGGAGCCCTTGCCGAACTGCCGCTCAATCTGCGCCAGAGCGCTATCAAGCGCCTTTTGTTTGTCGCCGCTCTTCTTATTGTCTTTCATGGTCAAAAGATCCGCCATAGTCCCTTGTCCCTTTCTATGTGTCACACCCGCGAGCGGGCGGCAATCACTGCTTTGTTCGCCTCTTGTTCTATATGAGATCAAAAGGAGAACATTGCAATGAAAATCTGACGTGGCCACTCCTGCCCTGATCTGGTGGCCAAGAGGGTTAAGAGAGTGTTATCCAAGGAAGACCCTTCGTCTTAGCCGCGGATTTTTCACGCTATGCTGATCTTTTTCAAGGAACGACTGGCACTGCTGAGCGTGCCCAAAACCGGCACCACGGCCTATCAGGCGGCGCTGAGCGCCCGCGCCGATATGGTCTTTGCCAACCCGCCACAGCTGAAACACGCCCCAGTCTACCGCTACAATCGCTGGATCTCGCCCGATGCTGGCCAAGGTTTGCGATGCTGAAATGGAGCTGGTTGCGGTCATGCGTGAACCGGTCAGTTGGCTGGGCAGCTGGTATCGGTTCCGGCAGCGCGACGATCTGCGCGGCCATGCCAACAGTACGCTGGGGATCAGTTTTGACGATTTTCTGCGGGACGCCTGCAAAGGAAAGCCGCCGCGTCACGCCGATGTCGGCAGTCAGGCCAAATTTCTGGAAGCCCAGCCCAATGGCTGCGCCGTCAGTCATTTGTTCCGCTATGAGGATCCAGACGCGCTCCATGGGTTTCTTCAGGACCGGCTCCAGACCGACATCAACCTGCCCCGGCTGAATGTCAGCCCGTCGGCCGATCTGGCCCCCAGCAGTGCTGCGCTAGAGGTTGCCAGACGCAAACGTGCGGATGAGTTCGCACTTTATGCCAGTCTGAGCTGACACGTTCAGAATTGCCATCACACGGGCCACAGGAACAACTGCTCCAAGTCCAGTGAAGCCGCTTAGTGCAGCTGTTCGTGAACGGTTTCTGTCAACTGGTTGAGCGAGAAGGGTTTTGGCAGGAAGACCGAATTCGGGACCGATGGCTCGGCCTCGCCAAAGGCGCCTTCGGCATAGCCTGAGACAAAGACCACGCGGGTATCCGGACGCGTCTTCAATGCCTCACGCACCCAGCTGGGCCCGTCCATGCCGGGCATCACCACATCCGTGACGAAGACATCGACGGTAAGACCCGGATCTTCCAGGGTGCGCAATGCGTCCTCGGCAGATTCCGCCTCAAGCACCGTATAGCCGCGCATCCGCAGCGCGCGGGACGCAAAGGCCCGTACGGGTGCTTCGTCCTCCACCAGAAGAACAACCCCTTCGCCGTGCTGGGCGGCGACCGGTTTTGCGGTGGTATCTACAGTGATCGCAGCAGCGGCTTCCGCCTCCACCTGCGTGTTCACCGGGAAGAACAGGGTGAACTGAGTGCCCTGATCTTTGATCGAGTCGACGAAGATATAGCCGCCGGTCTGCTTGATGATGCCATAGGCTGTCGAAAGACCAAGGCCAGTGCCCTCACCCGTCCGTTTGGTGGTGTAGAACGGTTCAAACACCTTCTGTAGCTTGTCCGGGGATATGCCGACGCCTTCATCAGAAACCTTGACCGTAACCCAGTCGCCAGCGGGCACAACCGCGCGGTTGCGCTCCAAAGGCTCATCCAGCACCACGGCCTCAGTCTCGATCCGGATCTCGCCGCCCTGTGGCATCGCATCGCGCGCATTCACCACCAGATTCATCAGCACCTGTTCCAGCTGACGTTTGTCCGCCCGGATTGACCGCATCACCGGATCATGACTCAGCGTCAGCGTTACTTTCTCCCCAACCAGTCGGTTCAACAGATGGGTAAGGTCAGACAGGGTGTCGCGCACATCCAGCACTTCAGGCTGCAAAGTCTGCTTGCGCGAGAATGCCAGCAGCTGACTGACAAGAGCCGCCGCGCGGTTGGCGTTCTCATGGATCTGGATCAGATCGCCGAAGTCCTGATCGCCCTGATCATGACGCAACAGCAGCAGATCGCAATGCCCGGAAATGGCCGTCAGAAGGTTGTTGAAATCATGCGCCACGCCGCCCGCCAGCTGACCAATCGCCTGCATCTTCTGGCTCTGCACAAATTGCGCCTCAAGCGTCTTCAGTTCGGTCGCATCGTTCAGCACCGCGATGAGGACGGTTTCGCCCTCCTCAATGACCCGTGTCAGGGTCACCTGCACAAACACTTCCTTGTCACGGCGCGTCAGACGCAGGAACTCGGACTTGTGCGAGGCTTGGCCGTCAGCGGTGTCGCGCAGCCAGTCCGACATCGGACGGCCAAGACCATCCATCAGCTGGCCGATATTCAGATTGCCGCAGGAGCTGATGCCCAGCAGGTGCATCCCCATCTTATTGGCCGAGATCAGCGCCCCCTTCGGATCAACCTTCACAAATGGCACCGGCAGGCTCTCGAGAGAGGCCTGTCCAACCGAGGTTTCGCTGTCATCCAACTGCAGGAAATACAGCTCGCTGCGTCCCTGACTGCGGTTCTTCTCGCAGACCAGAACCTCAATCAGCCCGGTCTTGGTGCTCATGGTGTTGATCTGTCCGGACAGCACCGGCAACGATGTGAAGAGGCGGTCGGTGGACTTCACCCGTTCACCAATCACCCCGCGGGCCGCCTCGTTCATGAACAGGACTGCCCCGGTGCGCCCAACCGTCAGCATCGGAATTGGCACCGCATCGGCGCCACGGCTAGTGGTGGGGCGATCCGTGATCTCCTCCACCCGCCACAAAAAGCTACCGCCCTGCATCTGATGGACCGCCAGCCGCACATGGCCACGGCGGGTCACGATATCTTCGCGCGCAGCCCCATCAACACGGGCGCGACTTTGCAGGCGGAACAGAACCGCCGAGGGATTGGCAAGGATCGAACGCAACGTGCTTAGCCAGCGTCTCGGTATCGGCATCGGCAAACCGTTTCAGCGCGGCCCCGTTGGAGGCATGGATCATCCCATCATCATCACAGACGAAGGTCGCGGTCGCGTCCTTCTCGATGAACCCGGTGAGAAGTGCAGCCGCCATTGAGCGCGCCCGCAACCGTGTGCGCGCCTGCACCAGCATCATCAGCGCGACGGCAATCAGCGTCAGGCCAACCGTCACAAGCCCGCGCGTGATCCATTCTGGCGTCTGGAGCAGCCAAGGCGCAGTGATGACCATGACCGACAAAAGCAAAACCGCCGCCAGGCGAGCATGTTCCGGCGTGTAGACGCGCAACTGGGGAACGGGTGAAGCATGGCGACCGTTCATTGCGGCTCCCTCGATGAAATTAATGTGCTTATATCGAGACGAATTAGGTTAAAACTGCGTTAAGACTGCAGGATCCGAATTGCCTTAAAGTCAATCAATCGTCGCCGAAACGGGACAGAACGGCAACATAGAAACCATCGGTTCCATCCTGGACCTGCCAGCCGTGATCCTGATGCAACTGCCAATCAGGGTTTCGGGCCAGGAACGCTGCGACCTGGTCGCCGTTTTCTGCGTCCAGCATGGAGCAGGTCGCATAGGCCAGCGTTCCGCCGGGGGCCACCAGCTGACTGGCGTCCTGCAGGATCTGCGCCTGCGTCTGGCACAGCTCATCCAGCCGCGCCTGCGTCAGGTGCCATTTGCCTTCGGGTGCGCGCCGCCAGGAGCCAGAGCCGGAACAGGGCGCGTCACACAGAACCAGATCAAAGGGTGCCTTGGCAGCGACATCATCGGGGGCCAGCACTGTGATGGAAGCCCCTGCCCGATCTGCGCGTGCAGGCAGGTCTTTCATCCGTTGCGGCGCGATATCATGGGCAAAAACTGCAAGCTTGGCGCGCGCCGCGATAGCGAGGCTCTTGCCCCCGCCACCGGCACAGTAATCAAGCACCCGCTGGCCATCAGCCAGGGGCAGCACCTCGATCACCGCCTGACTGGCGGCGTCCTGCAATTCGACCAATCCGGTCAGATAGGCGGAACTGTTGCGCAGCTTGCGCGCGCCTTCCGTCACCGACAAAGCCGTGTCTGCTGCGGGGTGCGTCTCGGCAAGGATCCCCTCCTCCGCCAGCGCGCGCACCGCTGCGTCACGATCAGTTTTGTGCCGGTTGACGCGCAGATGCACTGGAGCGCGTTGCTGCAACGCTCGTGCTGCCGCCTCAGCCGCATCGCCAAGGCTGGCCGCAAAGGCAGGCCAGAGCCAGTCCGGAATATCAAGCGCCTCCGCCTGATGCATCTGAGGCGCGGCGCTGAGCGCGGCCTCCTCAGCGGGTTCAAGCGGCGCAGGTGCGTGGCCCACTCCGTTGAATATCTGAGCCACATCAGCGCCTTCTGCCCGCAGAGCGCCCAACATCAGCTGCCGACCCGTTGTATTGGCATCCGAGATCTCCGCCGCGCCACCGCCGCCGCCAAGGGCCGCATAGGAGCGCAGGCATCGCAGAGCGTCAAAGACGTGGTCGCGTACCGCAGCGCGGTCTTTGGATCCGGCGAACCGGCTGCGCCGCGCCCACGCTGTCAGTGCTTTTTCCACAGGCTCTCCGGTCAGGATCTGATCGAGGATTTCGATAGCTGCCTGACGGCGGGCAGCCGGGGTCATACCCCGGCCTCATGGTGATGCGTCACAGTCATCCGGCAGCGCTCCTGTCTTTAGCCGATACGGTAATTCGGGCTTTCGCGGGTGATCTGCACGTCGTGGACATGGCTTTCTTTCAGACCCGCGCCGGTGATGCGAACAAATTCGCAGTTTTTGCGCATCTCATCCACGGTTGCACAGCCGGTATACCCCATAGCCGCGCGCAGACCGCCCACCAGCTGGTGGATCACCGCGCCAGCCGAACCTTTGTAGGCAACCTGACCTTCGATCCCCTCGGGCACCAGTTTGTCGCTGGCCGCATCTTTCTGGAAATAGCGGTCTGCGGAACCGCGCGCCATTGCGCCCAGCGATCCCATGCCGCGATAGGATTTGAACGAACGTCCCTGATAGAGGATCACCTCGCCCGGGCTTTCGTCGGTACCTGCAATCATCGAACCAACCATGGCACAGGACGCGCCTGCCGCGATGGCCTTGGCGAAATCGCCGGAAAATTTGATGCCACCGTCCGCAATGATCGGAATATCGCCAGCAGCGCTTAGGCGCAATCCATAATCGCCGTCAGCTGCGGCACACCAACACCCGCCACCATACGGGTGGTGCAGATGGAGCCCGGACCGATGCCGACCTTCACTGCATCGGCACCGGCGTCAATCAGCGCCTTGGTCGCTGCAGCGGTTGCAACATTGCCCGCCACAACCTGCACACCGGAGGACAGCGCCTTGATGCGTTTCACGGCCTCGATCACGCCTTCGGAATGACCGTGGGCGGTGTCCACGACGACAATATCAACACCGGCATCAATTAGCGCCTCGGAACGGGCAAAGCCGCTGTCGCCAACAGAGCTGGCAGCCGCCACGCGCAGGCGCCCCAGATCATCCTTGCAGGCGGTGGGGTTCAAAACCGCTTGTTCGGTGTCTTTCAGCGTCAGCAGGCCTGTCAGTTTCCCGTCACCATCGGTCACCAGCAGCTTTTCGATGCGGCGCGCCTTCATCATCGACTTGGCCTCTTCCAGCTCAGCCGGTTCATGCAGCAGTGCGAGATTGTCGGAGGTCATCATCACCGAGACCGGCGTGTTGTCATCGGTGGCAAAGCGCATATCGCGGTTGGTCACGATGCCAACCACGCGCCCGTCGTTATCGACAACGGGAAAGCCGGTGACACGGTAGCGCTCCTGCAAGGCCTTGGCGTCGGCCAGGGTCTGATCTGCGGTCAGGGTGATCGGGTTGTAGACAATGCCGCTCTCAAAGCGTTTGACCCGGCGCACCTGACGGGCCTGCTCTTCCAGATCAAGGTTCTTGTGAATGACACCCATACCGCTCGGCCTGCGCCATAGCGATGGCCATCCGCGATTCCGTCACCGTGTCCATCGCCGAGCTGAGCAAAGGAATGTTCAGAGAGATGCCACCCGTGACGCGCGTGCGCGTGTCAGCCGTGTTCGGCAGAACGCTAGACGCAGCCGGAACCAGAAGAACATCATCGAATGTGAGAGCCTCACGAATCTGCATTTGTCATCCCCATGCATAACCCCGTTTGGCGATGACCCTATGGCACAGAAGCCGAAGGGGGAAAAGAGGTGGCGCCGGAAAAACGGGAGAATTGCGACGGTTTCTCAACCGGCAATGTGATGACCGCTGCCCCGTCTGCGACACTGGCCATGGACATCACGGCTGACAGCCTGCCCACCAAGACCGGGCTGATCTGCATCAAGGCAGGCTGCGGAGCATTCCGCCACCAAGAGACCGCGAACAGATCAGATAGGAGCCTCGCCATGATCCGCCCTCTCAGCGATATTGTTGTCCTCGACCTCACCCATGTGCTGGCCGGGCCTTATGCCTCCATGACGCTGCGCGATCTGGGCGCACGAGTGATCAAGGTGGAACGACCTGGCCTTGGCGATGACACCCGCGCCTTTCCCCCCTTCAAGGATGGCGACAGCGCCTATTTCGCCACCATCAACCACGGGAAAGAGAGCATCGCTCTGGATCTGCGCGCCGAAGAGGATCGCGGCACCTTCGAACAGCTGTTGGCGCAGGCCGATGTGATCCTCGAGAATTTTCGCCCCGGCGTGATGGAGCGGCTGGGGTACGGCTGGGAGGCGCTGCATGCCCGTTTCCCGAAACTCGTCTATGGCGCGGTCTCAGGCTTTGGTCACACCGGACCCGACCGGCTGCGCCCGGCCTATGACATGGTGGTGCAAGCCCGTGGTGGGGTGATGTCAATTACCGGCGAACGCGACCGCGAGCCGGTGCGCGTCGGCGCCTCCATCGGCGATCTCGCAGCGGGCATGTTCCTGTGTCAGGGTGTTTTGGCGGCGCTCTATGCTGTGCAAGGGGGCGCGCCTGGTCAAAAGGTGGATATCGCCATGCTCGACAGCCAGTTGGCGCTGTTGGAACACGCGGTGGCGATCACCTCGGTAACGGGCGAACCCCCACGCCCGTCAGGGGCGCGCCACCCGTCAATCACTCCGTTTGAGACGTTCCACGCCAGCGACGGGTTGTTTGTGATCGCGGCTAAGCAATGACGCTCTGTTTGCGACGCTGTGTACCGCGCTAGACCTGCCACTGGCCACGGATGCGCGCTTTGCCAGCAATCAGGCGCGCTGCGAAAACGCTCGCCTTCTCAAACGGTTGATTGAGGCTGTGACGCTGGACCAGCCCGCATCCTATTGGATTGATCGGTTGCAGCGCGCCGGTGTGCCGACGGGTCCGATCCAATCTGTCGCCGAGGTGATGCAGGATCCCCAGATCCTCGCCCGCAATATGCTGGTGGATGTCTGTGACCACGACGGCGCGCCACGGTTCAAGGCGGCGGGCAACCCGGTCAAACTCTCCGCCCTGCCAGATGAGACCACGCGCCCGCCTGCGCCGATGCTTGACGAACACCGTGGCCAGATCCTGCATTGGCTGGGCGACATCGCGTCAAGATCACCCGACAACAATACCTGAGGCGGCTTGATTTTGTCATCAATCCGCCGCCCGCAGCGGTCTTTTCCCAAAACCGCGCAGAAATGACGCCACGAGACCGCAAAATGACGCGCGCCGCCTTTCCTCCCGCCAAAAACGCCATATGCTCCGCCCAAACCGCGCAAGCAAGATAGGTACAGGCATGGCAAACGATCCCGCCCCCGAGATCTCGACCGAGACCGCAACTGATCCCGCATCGCATCCGCTGGTGGTCTTTACCCCGTCCGGCAAGCGTGGCCGGTTTCCGGTTGGCACGCCAGTTCTGACAGCAGCCCGCCAGCTGGGGGTCGATCTGGATTCCGTCTGCGGCGGGCGGGGCATCTGTTCGAAATGTCAGATCACGCCATCTTATGGTGAGTTCTCCAAACATGGCGTGACCGTCGCCGATGACGCCCTGACCGAATGGAACAAGGTCGAACAGCGCTACAAGGACAAACGCGGCCTGATCGACGGGCGGCGCCTGGGGTGTCAGGCGCAGGTGCAGGGCGATGTGGTGATCGACGTGCCACCGGAAAGCCAGGTCCACCGTCAGGTGGTCCGCAAACGCGCCGAAGCGCGCGACATCACCATGAACCCCTCCACCCGCCTTTATTATGTCGAGGTGGAAGAACCCGACATGCACAAACCCACAGGTGATATGGAGCGGCTGATCGAGGCGCTGGATGCGCAGTGGGATCTGAAGGGTGTCAAAACCGATTTGCACATCCTGAGCGTGCTGCAACCGGCCCTGCGCAAGGGCGGCTGGAAAGTCACCGTCGCTGTGCATCTGGGCGATGAAAATAACCCGCCCAAGATCATGCACATCTGGCCGGGGTTCTACGAGGGCTCGATCTATGGTCTGGCGGTTGACCTCGGCTCCACCACCATCGCTGCGCATCTGTGCGATCTGAAAACCGGCGAGGTCGTCGCCTCCTCCGGCATCATGAACCCGCAGATCCGCTTTGGCGAAGATCTGATGAGCCGGGTTTCCTATTCGATGATGAACAAGGGCGGCGATCAGGAGATGACCCGCGCGGTGCGAGAGGGCATGAACGCGCTGTTCACCCAGATCGCGTCTGAGGCGGAAATCGACAAGGCGCTGATCGTGGATGCGGTGTTCGTCTGCAACCCGGTGATGCACCACCTGTTCCTTGGCATTGATCCGTTTGAACTGGGTCAGGCCCCCTTTGCGCTGGCGACCTCCAATGCGCTGGCACTGCGCGCCGTTGAGCTGGACCTGAATATTCACCCGGCCGCCCGCGTATACCTGCTGCCCTGCATTGCCGGCCACGTCGGCGCCGATGCCGCCGCGGTGGCACTGTCGGAAGCGCCCGACAAATCAGAAGATCTGGTGCTGGTCGTGGATGTGGGTACCAATGCGGAAATCCTGCTTGGCAACAAGGACAAGGTGCTGGCCTGTTCCTCCCCCACCGGCCCCGCGTTTGAGGGCGCGCAGATCTCCAGCGGTCAACGGGCGGCCCCCGGTGCCATTGAACGGGTTGAGATCAACCCGGAGACCAAGAAGCCGCGCTTCCGGGTGATCGGCTCCGACATCTGGTCGGATGAGGATGGTTTTGCCGCCGCAGTCGCCACCACCGGCATCACCGGTATCTGTGGCTCCGGCATTATCGAGGCGATTGCCGAGATGCGGCTCGCTGGCGTGCTGGATGCCTCCGGTCTGATTGGCTCAGCCGAACAGACCGGCAGTGCGCGTTGCATCCAGGACGGGCGCACCAATGCCTATCTGCTGTGGGACGGCTCCGCAGAGGGCGGCCCGACCATCACCGTGACCAACCCCGATATCCGCGCGATCCAGATGGCAAAGGCGGCGCTCTATTCCGGCGCACGTCTCCTGATGGACAAATTCGGCATCGATACCGTTGATCGGGTGGTACTGGCGGGCGCATTCGGTGCGCATATTTCCGCAAAACACGCAATGGTCCTTGGGATGATCCCGGATTGTCCACTGGACAAGGTGACCAGCGCGGGCAATGCCGCAGGCACCGGTGCCCGTATTGCGCTGCTCAACACAAAGGCCCGCACCGAGATTGAGGCCACCGTCCAGCGGATCGAAAAGATCGAAACCGCAGTGGAGTCACGGTTCCAGGAGCATTTCGTCAATGCCTCTGCCATCCCGAACTCCGCCGAACCATTCCCCATCCTGAACAGCATCGTCACCCTGCCGGAGGCGAATTTCAACACCGGAGGTGGCGACGGCAATGAGGATGGCGGACGCCGTCGTCGGCGGCGGCGCGGATAAGGCATTTTTGCCGGTCGCGGGGGTGGTTGGGCGCTTGACCCTCCCCCGCGAAACCGGTAATCACCCCTTATTGGCGCGGGTATGGTGAAAAGGTATCACGGCAGCTTCCCAAGCTTTAGTTACGAGTTCGATTCTCGTTACCCGCTCCAAAATCTCTCACATTAAGATAGCCTCACAATTCACTGGATTTTCAGTGTTATTTTGCCTTCACGGCATGTTGCGAATGCCCCTTGTGAGACATCCTGTTGCGGCGTGCTGACTTGCACCTTGCTGCCAATCTCGCTAGCGACTTTCGCATGGATCTGATCTTTCACACCCCGCTCAGCCCGGATGCCCAACGCCACCACGGTCTCAAAAGCCCGCAACCGCTGGCAATGGCCGATCGGGTGCGGTTTTCCGAGCTGGATATTCTGCATCATGTAAACAACAAGGCCTATCTGAGCTGGTTTGAGACCCTGCGCGTGGCCTACTACGACCGGTTTTTCGCGCCACATTTCAAGGGGATGCCAGCGCCTCGCAATGTGCTGCGCAACGCAAACGTGCATTACATGAAAGAGATGGTGCTGGACGAGGACTATATCACCACGGCCCGCGTCGTGTCATTCCGCCGGACCTCATATGTGATGGAACAGCAGATCTGGTCTGGCGATCTGCGTGCAACGATGACCGGGATCATGGTTCTACGCACACCAGATGGGCAATCGGGCTATCCGCTGCCAGACAGCCTCCGCACCGCCCTGATCGAGCGGGACGGCGCTGTTTCAGAGGGTTAAGCGGCGGATCTCAACCCTCAACACTTTACCTGATCTAAGGCGCCCAATGCACTGTCATTTCTGACAAAACTGCCTGAATTGGCGCCTCTTCCGGCGGCAAGGATTTGGCGGTTTCAAGCGCCTCCCGCTTGGCCTCCCCATAGATCACCAGATGTTTGGCAATCGCCGCGTCCAATACCCGCGCCGATAGGCTGACACGCGGTTCCGGCTGGCTGTCGGGCCGCATCACCGCCAACACCGGCGCATCTGGGGCCAGTGCCTCGCTCAGCCCGCGCACGCCGGGAAACAGAGAGGCCGTGTGCATGTCTTCGCCCATCCCCAACAGGACAACAGAAAGCGGCAGATCCGGCTCAATCTGGCTTTCGACCTCAGCCAGAACATCCTCTGGCGCACGCGCGGGCACATGAAACGGCACGAAGGTCGCGGATGCCGCCCGGTTGACCAGCAGACGCTCGCGGATCATGCGCGCATTGGAACGTGCGCTGTCGGCGGGCACCCAGCGTTCATCCGTCGCCATCAGGCGCACCCGCGCCCAGTCGATATCCGCGGCGCAGAGATCGTCGAAAATCGGCGCTGGGGTGGTGCCGCCTGCGACGGCAAAGGACGCGCTGTCATGATGCAAAAGATGGGTTTTCAGATCACCAGCCAGTTGATTGGCCACGTCAATCGCCAGCATATCCCGATCTGCATATTCGATAATATTCATGGGTTGATCCCCCGCCATTCCCGTTCATCGCGCCGCATCAGGAGATCCGCATCTCCCGGTCCGGTGCTACCGCTATCATAGGGTTTTGGCACATCTCCGCGCGATGTCCAGCCCGCAATGATGGGATCCGTCCAGGCCCAGGCGGCCTCCACCTCATCACCGCGCATGAACAGCGTCTGATTGCCCCGGATCACATCGGTGATCAGCCGCTCATAAGCATCGGGCGCGCCGTCGATATCCGCCCCCAGCGCCTGCGCAAAGCTCATATCCAGCGGCACATCGATCAGCCGCATACCGCCGGGTCCAGGCTCCTTGATGGTCACCTTAAGGGTGATGCCCTCATTCGGTTGCAGACGAATGGTCAGCAGATTGGCATGTCTCCCGGCATCGGCACCAAAAATCGAATGGGGCGCATCCTTGAAGAACACATTGATCACAGAGGAGCGCGCCACCAGCCGCTTGCCCGTGCGCAGATAAAACGGCGTGCCCGCCCACCGCCAATTGCTGATATGGGCCTTCAGCGCGACATAGCTTTCGGTGGTGGAGCGTGGATCCCCCACGGTTTCGCGGTAAGACTGGTCTTCGTGGCGCCCTGCCCCGTCCTCAGCCGATGCGTATTGACCGCGCACAATATGGTGGGGTTCCACCGGCTCCAGCGCCCGGATTACCTTCAGCTTTTCGTCGCGCACGGCATCGGGATCGAATTTTGCCGGGGGTTCCATGGCAATCAGGCACAGCAGCTGCATCAGGTGGTTTTGCATCATGTCCCGCATCGCGCCCGATTTGTCATAATACGACGCTCTACCGTCAATACCCACTGATTCAGCGACAGTAATTTGGATATGATCCACATACTGACTATTCCAGAGCGGCTCAAACAGCATATTGCCAAACCGGATCGCCATCAGGTTCTGTACCGTTTCCTTGCCCAGATAATGATCAATCCTGTAGATCTGGCTTTCATCGAAATGGCCCGCCAGAGTGCGATTGAGCGCTTTTGCTGAACTCAGGTCATGACCGAAGGGTTTTTCAACCACAATCCGGGTTTGCTCATCCGCCAGCTGATGCGTCCAGATCTGCTCCGCCAGCGGCGCAAACAGCGCCGGGCCGACGGAAAAATAAAACACCCGCACACGATCCGACGTTGGCAGACCAAGCATTTGTTTCAGCGCTGCCCAGCCATCGCGCGCCTCCGCATCAATCGCCAGATACTCAAGCCGCGCCAGAAATCGCTCAAGCTCCTCACCGCGCGCAGCAATCTCTGCACCGCTCAGCTCATTGTGCAAGGCATCGCGGATCAGATCGCGATAGCCATCGCTGCCAAGCGCCCTCCGCGCCGCGCCCACAATCCGCGCATCCTGCGGCAACTGGCCTGCACAATGGCGCCGGAACAGTGCAGGCAGGATTTTGCGCTGCGCCAGATCCCCCGTGCCGCCAAATATCACCAGATCGAAGGCCTGAACCGGAATAACTCGGGAAACCATATTGCGCTTTCTCTCAACCAGGAGGGGTCACATCCCAACCTCAGGCACATAAAACGCACCCCGCAGGCCAGCAGCTGTCACCGCAGCACCGGCTTGCACAACGCAAGAGCCACTGCCATCGGGTCCATTCGGCGCCAGTATAAGCACTTGCCGCAGAAAGAAAACAGATCTCCGCCCATGGTCGTCACGACGCGCAGCCGAGCCCCCGCGCACCCAGGGTTTCTCGGATCTCACTTAATTGCCCGGACTGGCCATTTGGCGGCGCAATCAGTGCATATGCAGCACACCCTTCACGTTGCGCCATTCGCCGGGGCTGATCATTTTACGATGGGTAAATCGGACCGAATGTAACGGGCCGTCAATCTCACGATGCCAAAAATCAATGAATTCAAACAATCGCGGATGGTCTGGCGCCAGATCATACTCCTGCCAGACGAAGGTGTTCAGAACATGGGTGTGATCCGGCATGTGATAGGTCATCTCAGCCGTGGTCAGACCGTAGCCCTTCAGCATCAACTCAGTTTCGCGTGTCTCCATTTCAGGTCTCCCTTACGGATCCCCCCAAAGTAGCTTACCACGGAAAGGGTTAATTCCGAACAAATACAGCCCTTTGGCAGAAAACCTCCAGCACGGGGACGCTCCGCCGCCCTGCTTGCTTGCGCCTTATATGCCCTGTCTGTTATGGTGCAGACACAACATATAGACCCAATAATAACAACGGGCAGCCAACGTGAACGATACGCCGGAAACTCCTGAAAACATGGACGAAAACAAACCTGAACGGCCCCAATATGACGGCCCAACGGTGTCCATCGAATCCGAGATGCGCACATCGTATCTCGACTATGCGATGTCGGTTATTGTCAGCCGCGCCATTCCTGACCTGCGTGACGGGTTGAAACCGGTTCATCGCCGGATTCTCTACGCCATGCATGAGGTCGGGAACTCGCATGACAAACCCTACCGCAAATCGGCGCGCCCGGTTGGCGATGTCATGGGTAAATACCACCCCCATGGCGACTCCGCGATTTATGACGCCTTGGTGCGGATGGCGCAGGATTTCTCCATGTCACTGCCGCTTCTCGACGGTCAGGGCAACTTTGGGTCCATGGATGGCGATAACCCAGCCGCCATGCGCTATACCGAAGTGCGGATGGACAAACCCGCCGCCTCAATCCTGGCTGACATTGAAAAAGACACGGTCGATTTTCAGGACAACTACGATGGCAAGGACCGTGAACCGACGGTTCTGCCCGCGCGGTTCCCCAACATGCTGGTCAATGGCGCTGGTGGTATCGCGGTTGGTATGGCCACCAATATCCCGCCCCACAACCTGGGCGAAGTGATTGATGCCACGCTCGCGCTGATCGAAGACCCAGATCTGACCAGTGAACAGCTGATCGACTTTGTTCCCGGCCCGGACTTTCCGACCGGCGGCGTGATGCTGGGTCGGTCCGGCGCGCGCAAGGCCTATCTGGAAGGGCGCGGCAGCGTCGTCATTCGCGCCAAGACCCGCGTTGAGGAAATTCGCAAAGATCGCTACGCCATCGTGGTCGAGGAGATCCCCTATCAGGTCAACAAGGCCGCGATGATCGAAAAGATCGCCGAACAGGTGCGCGAGAAAAAGATCGAGGGTGTCAGCCACGTTCAGGATGAATCCGATCGCAACGGCGTGCGGGTTGTTGTCGAGCTGAAACGCGATGCCACGGCTGAGGTGGTGCTGAACCAGCTCTATCGTTTCTCGCCCATGCAGACCCACTTTGGCTGCAATATGCTGGCTCTGAATGGCGGTCGGCCCGAACAGCTGACCCTGCGCCGGTTCCTGACGTCTTTCCTTGATTTCCGCGAAGACGTGATTGCACGGCGCACCGCCTATGACCTGCGCAAAGCGCGGGAACGCAGCCATATTCTGTGCGGTTTGGCCGTCGCGGTTTCTAATGTGGACGAAGTGGTCGCAACCATCCGCGCCTCTGCGGATGCAGCCGAAGCGCGACAGAAGCTGATGACCCGACGCTGGCCCGCGGTCGACATCGCACCTTATATCCGTCTGATTGACGATCCGACCCACACCATGAATGACGACGGCACCTATAATCTCTCCGAGATTCAGGCCCGCGCCATTCTGGAACTGCGTCTGCAACGTCTCACCCAGATTGGTGTCAAAGAAGTCACGGATGAGCTGGAAGAACTGGCAGGCAAGATCAAGGAATACCTTGAGATCCTGTCCTCGCGTGAGCGGATCCTTGGTATCATCTCGGATGAGCTGCGCGAAGTGCGTGATAATTTCGCCGTGCCCCGTCGCACCCAGATCGTCGACTGGTCCGGCGATATGGAAGACGAAGACCTGATCGAGCGCGAAGACATGGTCGTGACGATCACCAGCGGCGGCTATATTAAGCGGACCCCTCTGGCAGACTTCCGCGCGCAGAAGCGTGGCGGCAAGGGGCTGTCGGGTATGCAGACCAAGGAAGAGGATGTTGTCACCAACCTCTTTGTGGCCAATACCCATACCCAGCTGTTGTTCTTCACCACTGACGGGATGGTCTACAAGCTGAAGACCTGGCGCCTGCCGCAAGGTGGCCGCACGTCGAAGGGTAAGGCGATTGTCAACATTCTGCCGATCCCGCCGGGCGTCTCCATCGCGGCGATCATGCCGGTCGATGTGCCAGACGACGAATGGGAAAACCTACAGGTGGTCTTTGCCACCTCGGGCGGGGACGTGCGTCGCAACCGCCTGTCGGATTTCACCAATGTGCGCCGCAACGGCAAGATCGCGATGAAGCTGCCCGAGGATGGCTCGGTCAGGCTGGTCAACGCCCGCATCTGCTCCGAGGATGATGACGTGATGCTGGTGACCAATTCCGGCCGGGCAATCCGCTTCCGCTCCACCGACGTCCGCGTCTTCAACTCCCGTGAATCGACCGGGGTGCGTGGGATCCGGCTGGTGAGCGATGGGGATGAGGTCGTCTCGATGTCGGTGATCCGCCATTTCAGCGCAGAACCCTGGGAGCGCAATGCCTTCATCAAACGGTTCCGCTCCGAATTTGGCGGCGAGGTTGCCGAAGACGAAAATGGTGAAGAAACCGAAGGTTCACTCTCCGAGGAGCGCTATCAGGAAATGCTGGCGGCCAATGATCTCTTGGTGACCATAAACCGCTCTGGCGTGGGCAACCTGACCTCCGCGCATGACTACCGTGTCAGCGGACGTGGTGGTCAGGGTGTTGGTGCCATGAAAGGCGGCGCCATCGTCGCGACCTTCCCGGTCGAGCTTGAAGACCAGATCATGCTGGCAACGTCCAAAGGCCAGTCGATCCGCTGTCCGGTCAACGGGATCTCGTTCCGCTCCCGCAGCGCCGGTGGTGTACGGGTGTTCAACACGGCCAAGGGAGAAGAGGTCGTCTCGGTTGCCTGGATCGCGGAACGCGACGACGAGGATGCAGAGGTTCCCACGTCTGAGGGGGCCAGCGAAGCTGCTGAGGCAACCTGATCTCACCCCTGTTATTGCGCCATGACGTCACTAAAACGCCACCCTCCGGGGTGGCGTTTTTCGTTAATCGAAACCTAAGCAGTTTCTGTCAGCCTTCCAGCGATACACGCCATCGCCAAGGGAGGCCTGACATGAACCTCTATCACTGCTCGATAGATTTGCATCACGAGGCGAAGGCGATTGCCTTTGCCAATGCCGTGGACCAATGGATGTCCTATCTGCGTGAGCGGGATGTCATTCAGGGCTGGCGCCTGCTGCGCCGCAAACTGAACCTGGCCAGCGACAATCACCGGGATTTTCTGCTGGAAATCGAATTCGCGAATATGACCCAGCTGGATCAGGCGTTTCGGGTGCTGGGTGAAATGGACGAGAATGTCGAGCGGCTCTATGCCAATGTGAATGCGCTGATTGCCTCTGCTGACTTCGGCCTGTACCGCCCCTTCCCCGATCCTGAACGCGCCGAGCGTATGGCGCTGATCTGAACGGACCTGCGTCAGCGAGACGCGCGCGGCACCGGAACCGAAAAACCCCCGCCAGTGACTGACGGGGGCTTCGTTGATTGTGCAGCGTGTCGCTTTACAGCTCGTAAAGCGCGCCGAACTTCTCTTCCAGATAGCTGAGCAGCGGCTCCGGACTGGGTGCCATTCCCGCGGCATGGGTGATGGTCTCAACCGGGCTGCGCAGCCCGCCATGGGTTTGCAGATTATCGCGCAGCCAGCTGGTTGCGGCGACCGTATCCCCCGCCGCGAGTTGCTTATCCAGATCCGGTACCGCCTGACGCAGCGCCTGATAGAGGCAGTCGGCATAGACATTGCCCAGCGAATAGGTCGGGAAATAGCCAAACAGCCCCACCGACCAATGCACGTCCTGAAGGCAGCCATTGGAGGGCTTATCAACGTCATAGCCGAAATCAGCGGCGAAACGGTCATTCCAGGCTGCCTCCAGATCCTGTACCTGCAAATCACCGGACATCAGCGCGCGCTCCAGATCAAAGCGCATCATCACATGCAGGTTATACTGCAACTCATCCGCTTCGGTCCGGATGTAGCCGTTGTGGACCGCGTTCACTGCCGCATAAAACGCATCGGCATCCGCAATGCCAAAGTCACCAAACTGCGGCACCATCTGATCAAACAGCCACCCGGTAAAGGCACGGCTGCGGCCGAGTTGGTTCTCGTAGATCCGGCTTTGGCTTTCATGCACACCCATAGAGACGCCGCGCCCCAGTGGGGTCAGCAGATAGGCCTGATCAATGTTCTGCTCATAGGCAGCGTGGCCGACCTCGTGAATGGTGGAATAGAAACAGTTGAAGGGATCATCGTCGCTGGTCCGCGTCGTCACGCGTACATCCAGACCGCTGCCGGAACAGAAAGGATGCACTGCCTTGTCGACCCGACCATGGCGCATCTGGTAGCCAAAAGTCTCCGCCAGCGAGGTGGTCAGGGCCATCTGCTTGTCAGCATCGAAATGCCCGCTGACGCCCTTCGGCGCGGGTTTGTCCAAAACGCGCGCGCGCAGATCAACCAGACGCGGACGCATGGCATCAAACAGAGCTGCAATCTCGGCAGCGGTGGTGCCATGTTCATAGTCAGCGATCATCGCGTCATAGACATCGCCCCCGGCAGCCAAGGCCTGCCCCTCTTCGCGTTTCAGTGCGACCACTTCCTCCAGCACCGGCAGGAAAGCTGCGACGTCCTCAGCGGCCCGGGCGGCTGCCCATTTCCCCTGCGCCTCGGAGGTGACCCGGGCGATGCGTTTCGCCAGATCGCCGGGCACCTTGACGGCACGCTCGTGACTGCGACGGATCTCGCGCAGCTGGGCCGCACCCACCTCATCTGGGGCCTCAACCCGTGCCAGCCAGTCGGCCACCTGCGGATCGGAGCGCCGGGCATGCAGAACCGCCTCAATCGCGGCCATTTCTTCGCCGCGCTGGGGGGCGGCACCGCGGGGCATCATGGTCTCCTGATCCCAGCCCAATCGGCCCGCAATCTGGCCAAGCGCCTGGGTGTCCCGCTCATAGGCCATCAAGTCGTCAAATGCGCTCATTCTCAGTGATCCTTAATCGAAGTTGCAATGGGATAACCCGACAGATACCGCGCCCTGAGGATCAGGACCCAGAGGCAGACAGCCATCAGCTGATGCAGGATCGCGATCTGCCAGGGCGCCGCATAGAGCACGGTGACAATACCGAGGACCATTTGCAACAACAGCGCGGCAAAGACAGCGTTAAAGGCAAAGCGCGTGCGCAGGTGGGCGCTGTTACGCCCGCGCAACCACACCACCACGCCAAAGGCCAACAGGAGATAACCGCTGATCCGGTGAATGAACTGCACAAGGCCCGGGTTTTCAAAGAAATTGGTCCAGAGCGGCTGCAGCATAAACGGCTCAGGCGGCAGGATCTGCCCGCCCATCAAGGGCCAGTCGGTGTAGGACCGCCCCGCGTCAATGCCCGCAACCAGCGCGCCAAGGATGATCTGCAAAAAGCTGAAATGCAGCAGGCCGGTAGAGAGACCAAACAGCTTTGCCTCCTTGGCCCGACGCGCCTGCATCAGATCGCGCTCTTCGCGCCCCAGTAGGAACATATACCAGGCGATAAAACCCAGAATGACAAAGGCCAACCCCAGATGGGTCGCCAAGCGGTAAGACGCAACCGAGGTCATGCCCTCGCCTTGCGTTACACCGGAGGCCACCATCCACCATCCGATCGCGCCCTGAACAGCGCCCAGAAGGCCGGGCAGTGCCAGCCGTCCGGCCCAACCAACCGGGATCTGCCGTGTGAGAGCAAAGCCGAGGAACCCCAGCGCCCAGACCAGGCCGATCACCCGGCCCAATTGGCGATGGCCCCATTCCCACCAATAGATTTCTTTGAAATCCGCCAGCTGCATCCATTGGTTCTCAATGCGCCACTGATCGATTTCCTTGTATTTGTCGAATTCTGCCTGCCAGTCTGCCTCGCTCAGCGGTGGCATGGCACCGGTCACAGGCCGCCATTCGGTGATCGACAGCCCACTGTCGGTCAGCCGGGTCAGCCCGCCAACAACAATCATCGTCACCACCAGCGCAAACAGCACTGCCAGCCACGCCCGAATTGCACCCCTTGCGCCGCGGCGGGTGCGATCAATACCGCCGGGTGTCGCCTGTGGGCGTTCCTGCGGCTCGTTGCCAGAGACCTCTTCGAAAATGCTGCGCTTGCTCATGCTTGCCTCTTCCAATTTCCCGTCAAGCTAGGCCGCATGTTCGGCCCCGTCCAGTGGGCGACTGTGGTGCAAATTCGCCCGAAGTCGCGTCTCAGTCGCGTTTTTCTTTCCAGCGGACCATCTGTCGCATGACACCATGCAGCATCTGAACGTCTGCGCGGGTCAGCGGCATCCGACTGAACATGTTGCGGAACACGGTTTTCATGCTGGGCGCCTTGTCCGGCGGAAAGAAGAACCCCGCCTCATCCAACCGGTCCTCATAATGGTTGACCAGCGCATCAACATCCGCGTAGCTGGCCCAGTCGGATTTGCCAAGATCGGTCACGACGGGCGCAACCTCAGCCATCTGACGCCGCCATTCATAGGCCGTCAGCAATACGCATTGGCCAAGGTTTAGCGACGCAAACTCGGGATTCACGGGGACCGAGATAATGGCGTTCGCGCGGGCGATGTCCTCATTCTCAAGGCCTGCTCGCTCAGGGCCGAACATCACCGCCACTTTTTGCCCTGCCGCAATTTTCTCTGCGGCCAGTTTCATCGCGGCTTCCGGGCTATAAACAGGTTTCGTCAGCTCGCGCGGGCGCGCCGTGGTGGCAAAGACGAAATCGCAATCCTCAAGCGCGCTGGCCAGATCCCCTGCCAGTCGCGCCTCATCCAGCAACCGCCCCGCGCCTGAGGCCATGGCGACGGCCTTGGGGTTGGGCCAGCCATCGCGCGGCGCCACGATGCGCATCCGGTCCAGCCCAAAGTTCCACATCGCGCGGGCGGCGGCGCCGATGTTCTCGCCCATCTGCGGGCGCACGAGGACAAAAGCGGGTTGAGGGGTGTCGCTGGGCATCCGGTTCTCCAAAAAAGCTGCACTGCTGTAGTCGGCACAGGCGTGATGGGCAAGGCCGCGCGGGGCGACTTCTGCCCAAACACCGCTATATTCCTGATATATCAGCGCTGCATCACACGGAAATATCCCACTTGGGATGTCGCCAAATCCTTGCGTCCAGTGGCAGATGCGCTAAACACCGACAACCACTGAACAGGAGCCCTCCCCATGGACAGCCCCGCTGACGCCCCCGAAACGCCGCAGATCTATCTGACGACGCCCCCCAGTTTTGAGCTTGGTCGCTTTCCCGACCAACTGGCGCGGGTGTTGGATTCGGTGGACATTGCCTGCGTCCGTCTTGAGCTGGCCAGCCGCGATGAGGACACGCTGAGCCGGGCGGGCGATGCCCTGCGCGCGGTGGCCCATGCCCGCGATGTGGCGATTGTGATCGCCGATCATCAGATCCTGGCAGAGCGTCTGGGCCTTGACGGGGTGCATCTGTCGGACGCCGCCCGTCCCATTCGCGCGGCACGCAAGGCGCTTGGCGCCGATGCGATTGTTGGCAGTTTCTGCGCGGCCTCACGCCATGATGGTCTGACCGCCGCCGAAGCCGGTGCCGATTATGTCAGTTTCGGCCCGGTTGGGACCTCCGGTCTGGGTGATGGCAATCAGGCCCAGAAAGAGCTCTTTGAGTGGTGGTCCCAGATGATCGAAGTGCCCGTAGTGGCAGAGGGCGGCCTCACACCTGAGCTGGTCCGCGATCTGACGCCTTATACGGATTTCTTCGGCATCGGAGATGAGATCTGGCGCGAAGAGGATCCGCTCATGAGCCTGCGCAGCCTGCTGGCGGCGATGGAGGGCTAAAAAGGCCCACACCGGTCGAATGTCGCTAAAGACACGTCCGAGACAGCACATCTGACCGGCGTCCCGTCCGGTCAGAGGAACAGCCGCTCCACGCACCAGTAGCCGCCGATCAGCGCAATGGTGAAACTGGCCGGGATGGCGACCCGGCCCCAATATTTCGGATGCCGCCAAAACCAGAACCCGAGGAGCGCATAAGCCGCGCCGACAACGGTCAGCTGCCCCAGTTCCACGCCAACATTGAAGCCCAGCAGCGCAGGCAGGAACTGCGCATCCGGCAGGCCAAACTCGCCCAACACCGAGGCGAACCCCAGCCCGTGCAGCAACCCGAACCCAAAGATCACCAGCGTTCGCCAGCTGTGCAGTTTCCGGGCAAAGATATTTTCCACCGCGACGAATACAATCGATCCAGCAATCAGCGGTTCCACAATGGCAGGATTGATCTGCACCAGCCCCAGAGCGCCAAGCGCCAGGGTGATGGTATGTGCCACCGTGAAGGCGCTGATCTGCCAGATCAGAGGCCGCAGCCGAGTGCTGAAAAAGAATAAGCCCAGCACAAACAGGATATGATCCAGCCCCTTTGGCAGGATATGGGTGTAGCCCACGGGGATATAATCGACAAACGCCTCACTCGGCGTCTGCGCCAGCCCGCCTGACAGGGGAATGGTCGGGGTGGTTTCCCCGCCCTGCAGATAGCCGGTGTAGGGACCTTCGACACCGTTTTGGCGCAGAACCACACCGCCCGACCCCTTTGGCCAGCCCAGTTTCAGCCCGCGCGCGCCGTCCGGGATTGCGCCCGAGAGCCGCAGCAAGGTACTGCGCGGCAGGGCAATGTCCCCCGGTTCCGGGATCTCAATCGCGGTTACCTCCATCGCGATAGCGCCGCGTGCCTCCACCTGAAGGCTCTGCAACCAATCTTCGGCGAAAAGCTGCACCATCGGCGCCAGCTCATCCGGGCCAAGCGCGCGCAGGTCGTCATAGTCCTGCGCCTGATCAGCCGTGTCAGTATCGGACATGCCATCCAGATCAATACCCGCCACAAAAGCCTCGGCGTTGATCCGCAGATCCATGGTCAGCTGATCACCGGAAATCTCAAAATCCGCAATCGTCGGCGTGACTTCATGAGCGAAACCGCTAGAGTGTGAGACGCTCCAGAAGAGCAGGACCAGCAGCAGACGCCTCAGGTGATGCCGCCAGCGGATCAGCCCTCCGCGCGGCATCTGCGCAGTGCGCTGCCAATGTCTGTCACCAATCGTCCCAGCCAGAGGTCTCATCTGCGCCATGCGTTTTGCCCGCCCTGTTGCTTTTATCCTGCTCGCGCTTGCCGCAAACACCGTCGGCCGCGCTGCCCTTGCCCACGAGTTTTGGATTGCACCAGAAAAATATCAAGTAAAATTAGGCGCCTCGGTTCGGGCAGATCTGCGCAACGGGCAAGTGTTCAGCGGTGCGCGGTTGCCTTATTTCGATCAAAATATCGCCCGGTTCGAGATCTGGGATCAGGCGGAGGCCCGCCCCTATGGCGGACGCATGGGCGACCTGCCCGCGCTTCAGCTGGAGCCGCCTGCGGAGGGGCTGCTGCTGGTGGCTCATGAGACCACACCGGACGACTTGACCTATGACAGCTGGGAGGATTTCGCAAAATTCGCGGCCCATAAGGACTTCCCGGATATCGAGCAGCGCCACAGCGCCCGCAACCTGCCCCGCACGGGGTTTGCCGAGCGGTACACCCGCCACGCAAAATCGCTGATCGCTGTTGGCAATGGTGCGGGATCGGACCGCGCGATTGGCATGCTCACTGAATTTGTCGCGTTGGCCAACCCCTACAGCGATGATCTGAGCGCCTAGCCTGCCGGTCGAACTGCGGTTTCAGGACCGCCCGCGCAGCGATGCGCAGGTTGAGGTCTTCGAACGGGCGCCGGATGGCACTGTGTCGATCACATTGATCCGCACTGATGCAGATGGCCGCGCCGTGGTGCCTGTGAAATCCGGCCACGTCTATCTCCTGGATGCCGTGGTGCTGCGCCCATTGGATCCTGAGGCCACATCCGGGGATGATAGCGCGACCACAGGCAAGCCCGCGCCGGTTTGGCAGACGCACTGGGCTGCCCTGACTTTCGCCGTTCCCTAGGCCTGTTGTCGCTTGCGGGGGGCGAAAAAACGCGGCAATACGGGATTTATGACACAGCCACCGCATGTTCCCGCCTCGCATCAATCTGACGCCACGCCCCCATCCGGCGGCACTGCCTCAGCGCAGCCTGATATCCTCTGTATCGGATCGGTGCTCTGGGACATCATTGGACGGTGCACCGCGGAAATGCAGCGCGGGTCGGATATGCCGGGGCGGATCACCCGCCTGCCCGGCGGTGTTGCAATGAACATTGCAATGACACTGGCCCGTTTTGGCCTGCGCCCGGCCCTCCTGAGCGCGATCGGTCGCGATCCTGAGGGGGATGAACTGGTGCATGCCTGCGCTCATCTTGGCCTGATCACGGACCACCTCTACCGCTCTGAGGATCTGCCCACCGACCGCTATATGGCGGTCGAGGGTGCCAATGGTCTGATTGCCGCCATCGCAGACGCCCATTCTCTGGAAGCCGCAGGTGCGAAGATCCTGCGCCCGCTGATTGATGGCGCCCTTGGCAGCGAGGATGCACCATACAGCGGCCCGGTGGCGCTGGACGGAAATCTGACCTTGTCGCTGCTGGATGATATCACCGCCAACCCGGCCTTTGCGAAAGCAGACCTGCGCGTCGCCCCTGCCTCACCCGGCAAGGCGGAGCGTCTGCGCCCGTTCCTGCTGCGCAGCTGTGGCACACTTTATGTGAACCTTGAGGAAGCGGGCCTGCTCTGTCAGGACGAATTCACCGACAGCCCCACCGCCGCTCGCGCCATGCTGGATCGCGGCGCCGCAAGGGTACTGGTCACCGATGGCGGCAGCACCGCCACCGAAGCGGACCACCAGGGGCTGATCACCCAGGCCCCGCCGCGCGTGACCGTCGCGCGCGTGACAGGCGCTGGCGATACCTTCATGGCTGCACATATCGCAGCCGAGGCCCGCGGCGAAGACCGCGAAACCTCCCTTGCATCGGCGCTGAAGGCCGCTGCAACCTATGTTTCAGGAGAACCACCCCTTTGATCGACATGACATTTTCCGCCGAAGTCGCAGCAGCCCGCGCCTCCGGCCAGGCCATCGTTGCGCTTGAAAGCACCATCATCACCCACGGGATGCCCTATCCCCAAAACGTCGAGGTGGCCGCACAGGTCGAGGATGATATCCGCGCCGCGGGTGCCGTTCCGGCCACCATGGCCGTAATCGACGGCGTGCTGCACATCGGGCTTGAGGCGGACCAACTGCAGGCGCTTGGCCAGGCCAAGAATGTCGCGAAGATTTCGCGTGCGGATATGCCCGCCTATATCGCCACCGGCGGCACCGGCGCCACCACCGTTGCGGCGACCATGATCGCGGCCCGGCTGGCCGGGATCAGTGTTTTTGCCACTGGCGGCATCGGCGGCGTCCATAAGGGCGCAGAAACCAGCTTCGACATCTCTGCCGACCTTATGGAACTTGCGCAAACCCCGGTTACCGTGGTGGCCGCTGGCGCCAAGGCGATCCTAGATATCCCCAAAACGCTTGAGGTGCTGGAAACCCAAGGCGTGCCGGTCATCGCCTATGGGCAGGACAGCATTCCGGCGTTCTGGTCGGCGACCTCTGACCTGGCTGCCCCCCTGCGCATGGACAGCGCCGCAGAGATCGCCCGCGCCCATGCCACCCGTCAGGCCATGGGCTTGCCCGGCGGACAACTGATCGCCAACCCGATCCCGGCAGGCGACCAGATCGCTGCCGGAGATCTGGCACCGGTTCTGGCGCAGGCCCAGTCCGAGGCGGATGCGCAAGGCGTCGCTGGCAAGGCGGTAACCCCCTTCCTGCTGCAACGCATCTTTGAGCTGACCGAGGGCCGGTCACTGACCGCCAATATTGCGCTTGTGCGCAACAATGCCCGGTTGGCCGCTGAAATCGCCAAGGAATTGGTCAACTTGAAGCAATAAAGGCTCTTTCTGCGCAGCTGCCCATTGCGGTTGCGCAGATCCCTGCCTAGCTTCCTTACGTTCCTCACCGGTGAAACGCACAGATGACCACGCCTTTTGACGACGAAAACACGCCCCGCCGCCCCGGCCTTTTTGCCCGGCTGCGGTCGTCCTTCTTTACCGGCATCGTGGTCATTGCACCGGTCGGGCTGACCATCTGGCTGTTGTGGACGGTGATGGGCTGGATCGACGGTGTGGTGCTGCCGCTGGTGCCCCATACCGTGCGGCCCGAGCAATATATCGGGATCAACCTGCGCGGGGTTGGTCTGATCATCTTCCTGTTGTTCACCATTGTGGTGGGCTGGATCGCCAAGGGCATCATCGGCCGCTCACTTATCGGTTTTGCCGAAAGCCTGGTAGACCGCATGCCGGTGGTGCGCTCGATCTATTCGGGGATCAAACAGATCTCGGAAACGGTGTTTGCCCAGACCGAACGCAGCTTCGACACGGCCTGCCTGATCCAGTATCCGCGCCGTGGCATCTGGGCCATTGGTTTTGTTTCGACGACTGCTAAGGGAGAAGTGGCAGCGCGGGCCGAAACGGGTGGCAACCTCCTGTCGATTTTTGTGCCGACCACACCAAACCCCACATCCGGGTTTCTGCTGTTCTTTCCTGAGGAAGATGTGATCCCGCTGGACATGACTGTGGAAGAGGCTGCCAAACTGGTGATTTCCGCCGGACTGGTCTATCCCAACGCCAAGGACCCGACAAAACCTGCCGAGCTCGTTTCGGACTGAATTCCGGCGCTCAATCGGGGACTCCATCAGGCCGGGGTTCTGCGTTCAGCCAAACATCTCCGCCAGATCCACCGTCGACCGGAGGCCGATGGCGTCGCTGTCCTGCTCCAGAAACTGCTCCGCAGCGGCACGTCCAGCGGCTTTCAGCTTCGCCAGAATCTGTGGGATCGGGATCAGCTTGGTATTGACGGACAGCTCCCGCATCAGGTCATCATCGGCGATCATGTGCACGAGCACCCGTTTCATCTCTCCCGCCGCCAGCTGTCCCTCTGCCAGCAACCGCTGAACAAAGGAAATCGCCCGCAGCTCGCGCAGGAGCGATGAGTTGAAGCTGATTTCATTCACCCGGTTCTGGATCTGCTGCGGCGTGCGCGGCAGCTCATCGCGTTCCAGCGGGTTGATGCTGACGATTACCACATCCGATGGCAATTCAGGCCGGTAAAGCGGAAACAGCGCCGGATTGCCGGTATAACCGCCATCCCAATAGGGCTCCAACCGCCCGGTCTTCGGGTCCTCAATCTCAATCGCCTGAAACAGGTTCGGCAGACAGGCAGAGGCCAGGATCGCGTCGGTCGTGACCTCCTCACCGGAAAACACCCGCACCTTGCCACTGCGGACCGATGTGGCGCAGATGAACAACTGTGGCCCCTGATCGGCGCAAACCTCAGCAAAATTGAACCCCTCCACCACGGGTCTGAGCGGATTGCGATAGAACGGCCCATAGCTATAGGGCGACAGGATCTGGCCCATGGCCTCACGCGGGGAAAACGGCGCGATCCAGTCCAACGCGCCCAGCAGCGGTGCGGCATCAAGCCCAGCCAGCCAATGGGCAAACCGCATGTCACCCACCGCCCCCATCCGCTGCCAGAGATGATCAAGACAGGCCCGCGCCCCTGCACGCCCCCCCTGAACCAGCCCGGATTTCAACGCCGCCCCGTTCAGCGCCCCGGCAGAGGTCCCGGTGATCGCGGCGATCTCCAGATCCTCACACTCTAAGAGCCGGTCCAGAACACCCCAGGTAAACGCCCCATGCGCGCCGCCGCCCTGCAGGGCCAGATTGATCCGCTTTGTCACACTCTATCTCCTGACCGGCGGCGCAGATCGGGGCCTGCGCATTTCAATTTTTCACCTTTCCCAAAATACTCCGGGGGTGAATTGCCCCTGATGGGGCAAGAGGGGGCTGGCCCCCCTCTGCACGTCCGCATCGCGACTACAGCGCGGTCCAGCCACCATCGACGCTCAGGGTGGTGCCAGTCATCTGCGCCGCCGCATCGGAACAGAGGAACACTGCCGTGCCGCCCAACTGCTCGACCGTTGCAAACTCGCGCGAGGGCTGGCGCTCCAGCATCACCTTCTTGATCACCTCTTCCCGGCCCATATTGTATTTTTCCATCGTGTCGGGGATCTGCGCCTCCACCAGCGGGGTCAGCACATAGCCCGGACAGATTGCATTGGCGGTGATCGGTTCCTCTGCGGTTTCCAGCGCCAGCGTCTTGGTCAGACCGACCACGCCATGTTTGGCGGCGACATAGGCCGACTTGTAAGGGGACGCCGTCAAACCATGCGCCGACGCGATGTTGATCACCCGGCCCCAGCCTGCGCTGCGCATCATCGGCAGGGCCGCAGCGGCGGTGTGAAAGGCCGACGACAGGTTGATGGCAAGGATGGCATTCCACTTGTCGACCGGAAATTCATCCACTGGCGCCACATGCTGAATACCCGCATTATTGATCAGGATATCGCAGCGGCCGGACTTGGTGATCAGGGCGCGACAGGCCTCCGCATCGGACATATCGGCCTGAATATAGCGTGCCTCAACGCCGAATTCGGCGGCGATCTCGGCGGCCAGCGCATGGTCCTCGTCCCGGTCGGTGAACGAATTCAGAACCACATCTGCCCCGGCGCGCGCCATCTCCCGTGCAACCCCAAGGCCGATCCCAGAATTCGACCCGGTAATCACCGCACATTTGCCGCTCAACGTCATCTTGCTCTTCCCTTCCTGTGCAAAACCTGATTGGTGCAACTGTGGCATGCTGCACCTGCAAAGGAAACGGCAATCACCGCGTGAAAGTTGCAAGAAACCGGTCAGAAAAATGCGCGTCCAGCAACCGGTGAGGCAGATCAGATGACATCCGGATCCGCCCTCTGCGGTGTAACACGCTGATGCAATTGGAAACCGCAAAGCCAAAAAAAACGCCCGCACGAAGCGGGCGTTAAGTTATTGAGGCAGGTTTCATACAGGCAAGAAACCTATCGAGCAGTGAGACCTTTATAAGCAATTTCCCCCGCTCATCCAAGCTAAAAGTTTGAATTGACCTGACAGCGCCGTTAGCGTTGGTGTTCATGAAAATAAGGCCAGAGCGGGATTGTTGCAAAAGTGCGTCCAGATTTTTTCTTTAGAGTTCGACCGGTGTTGGCCGGAATCATCCTCAGCGCAAGCGTTAATTTTGCACAAGCAGAATCAGCGCATGGCATAGCTATGTATGGGGATCCGGCCCTACCACCGGATTTTGTGTCTTTACCCTATGCAAACGCCGATGCGCCCAAGGGCGGCAAGGTGGTCTTTGGCAACACCGGCGGCTTTGATACGTTGAACCCCTTCGCCGAGAAAGGCACCCCCCTTGGCAGATGCGCTTCTGGGGATATGAGAGCCTGATGGGTCGATCCGCGGACGAGGCGTTCACGCTTTATGGGCTGCTCGCCGAATCGATTGAGGTGCCGGAGGATCGCGCATGGGTTGAATTCACACTGCGTCCGGAGGCCCGATTCTCCGATGGGTCACCGGTCACGGTCGCAGATGTCATCTGGTCTTATGAAACCCTCGGACAGGAGGGGCATATCCGCTATCGGCGGTTCTGGAACCAGATCGACAGCATCGAACAAACGGGCGCGCGTAGCCTGCGCATTACATTTAATGAGGACAATCGTGAACTGGCGCTCATCGCAGGTCTGCGTCCGATCCTGAAAAAGGGACAGTGGGAGGGCAAGGATTTTGCCGCCTCCGGTCTGGATGAGGCACCGATTGGCTCTGGTCCCTACACCGTCGCTGATTTCGAACCGGGCCGCTTCATCCGCTTTTCCCGCAACCCTGACTACTGGGGGCGCGATCTGCCGCTCAGACGCGGCACCAGTAACTTCGATGAGATCCGGCTAGATTTTTACGGCGACCAGACCGTTTTGCTGGAGGCCTTCAAGGCCGGGGAAATTTCTGCAATCCGCGAATTCAACGCCGCCAAATGGGACAAGGCCTATGATTTTCCTGCGGTGACATCCGGCGAGGTGATCAAGAGCGTCATCCCCAACGGCAAACCCTCCGGCATGACGGGTATCGCGATGAACACCCGCCGTGACCCATTGAACGATTGGCGGGTGCGCGAAGCGCTGATCCAGGCGTTCAACTTCGAATATATGAACGAAACACTGACCGGTGGCAGCCAGCCGCGGATTTCCTCCTATTTCTCGAACTCCACCCTGGCCATGCAGCCCGGAGCTGCCGAAGGCAAGGTGCGCGAGCTCTTGAGCCCGTTCAAAGACAGCCTGCTCCCCGGCGTGATGGAGGGCTATACGCTGCCGGTCAGCAACGGCAGCGAGCGCAATCGCAAGAATCTGCGCATCGCAACCAAACTGCTGGCGGAGGCCGGATGGACGGTCCAAGACGGCATCATGCGCAACGCAGATGGCGACGTGCTTGAATTCAAGGTGCTATTGACCCCCGGCAATCTGGGCGAGGGTGAGATGCGTTCGGTCGTGGAAATCTATGCCCGCGCTCTGGAGCGCCTCGGCATCGCACTCGAATCCGACATGGTGGACAGTGCCCAGTTTGTGCAGCGTCAGCAGGCGTTTGACTACGACATGACCTTCTTCCGCCGCTCAATGTCGCTCAGCCCCGGCAACGAGCAATATCTATACTGGGGCAGCGCCGCTGCGCAGCAGCCGGGATCGCGCAATCTGATCGGGATTGAGGATCCTGCGGTGGATGCAATGATCGACGCCATGCTGACCTCCAAGAGCAAGGAGGATTTCACCGCCGCCGCCCGCGCGCTCGACCGTCTGCTGACAGCGGGACGCTATGTGATGCCGGTCTGGAAATACGCCGAAGCGCGCATTGCCCATCGCAAGGAGTTGAAATTCCCCGAGCGGCTGCCGGTCAGCGGAGATGGCATCGCCTATATGCCCGAAGTCTGGTGGTATCAGGCCGACTGACGCCGCCACCCGCGCCGACATCCCGGCCCGCTCCGACCTTTTCGGGCGGGCCTTTTTATGGCCAGAACTTCTCGTTGACCCAATATTTATAATTCTGTATTTCGTGAAATATGGAAATAGAGATCACATCGCAACTTTCGGCTTTGGCGCATCCAAATCGGCTGGCGCTGTTTCGCCTGCTGATGCGGCGCTATCCCGATGCTGTTCCGGCGGGTGAAATCGCCACCGCTTTGGCGCAGAAGGCCAACACCGTTTCCAGCTACCTCTCGACGCTCAGCTCCGCTCGGCTTGATCCGCGCCGAACGGCAAGGCACCTCGCTGCTCTACCGGGCGCAGTTGGAGGGGCTGCGGAGCCTGTTCGACGATCTGTTGTCTGATTGCTGCTACAATCGACCCGATATCTGCCAGCCTGCCGTGGTTCAGCAACCCTTGGCGCCCCGCAGCGACCGTCCCTTGAACGTTCTGTTTCTCTGTACTGGCAATTCCGCCCGCTCCATCATGGCAGAGGCGATCCTGCAGAAGGAAGGCGACGGACGGTTCCGCGCCTATTCCGCAGGCAGCCGCCCCTCTCCCGCGCCGCGTCCGGAGGTTCTGGCTCTGTTGCAGGAGAAAGGCCATGAAACCAATGGGCTTCGTTCCAAGGATCTCACCGCGTTTTCGGCCGGTGCCGCACCGCCAATGGATTTCATCTTCACCGTCTGCGACCACGCCGCGAACGAAGACTGCCCCACTTGGCCCGGTCAGCCCATGAGCGCCCATTGGGGGCTCCCCGATCCCGTCAAAGCCACGGCACCTGATCTTGCATATCAGCAGACCTATGAGGCGCTGCGCAAACGCATCCGCAACTTCGCCACACTCCCCTTTGAGAGCCTCGACCGCATATCGCTACAGCACCAGCTGGATGACATCGGCCGTCTTACATCTTCTGCATAGCAATCAAACGAGTTCACCATATGAATATTCTGGTCCTCTGCACCGGCAACTCAGCACGCTCTATCCTATTGGAAACCCTCCTGAACAGCCATGGAAACGGGCGCGTCAACGCCTTTTCCGCAGGCTCCAGGCCGACTGGGGCTGTTCACCCGCAGTCGCTCACGCTTCTGGCGGAGAAAGGCCATGACACCAGCGCTGCACGGTCTAAGAGCTGGGATGAATTTGCGACCGAAGGCGCACCTCAGATGGATCTGGTGATCACCGTCTGTGCCTCCGCTGCGGGCGAGACCTGCCCGATCTGGCCCGGCACCCCGTTGCGCGCCCATTGGGGCGTCGAAGATCCGGCGGCAGCCGCGAAACCTGACTGGGATGCGGCCTTTCGCCTTGCCTATGATCGGCTGGAGCGACGTGCCCGAGCGTTTCTGGACCTGCCACTGGAAGACCGCGACACCGACACCCTACGCCAAGACCTGATCCGCATCGGAGAGCTGCCATGACCACGCAAAAACTGATCGCCGAAGCGCTCGGCACCGGCTTTCTCCTGATCGGCGTTGTGGGGTCGGGCATTATGGCCGAAACCCTGTCGGATGGAAACATCGGCTTGGCGCTGCTGGCCAATGCCGTAGCGACGGGCGCCATGCTCTATGTGATCATCACGACGCTGGGGCCGATTTCCGGCGCACATTTCAACCCGGCAGTCACGCTGGCCTTCGCGCTGCGCGGCGATCACAGTTGGGGCGCGGTGCCGCCCTATGTGGCCGCGCAGATCATAGGCGGCATCCTCGGCGTCTGGGCCAGCCATGTGATGTTTGATCTGACCATTCTGCAGACCTCCACCACCATGCACCGGACCGGGGGCGCCCAATGGTTCTCGGAAATCCTCGCAACCTTTGGTCTGTTATTCGTGATCTTTGGGGGGCTGCGGTCACGCCCCGAAGCGGTTCCAGCCCTTGTCGCCTTTTATATCACCGGGGCCTATTGGTTTACCTCCTCGACCAGTTTTGCCAATCCAGCGGTGACCATTGCGCGCGGGTTCAGCGATACATTTGCAGGCATCTACCCCGGTCATATTCTGATGTTCATCGTCATGCAGTTTCTCGGTGTTGGCCTTGCGCATCTGGTGCTACCCCGCCTGTTTCGGCCAAGTTGACCCCGGCCCGACCAAAAGCAAACCTCAGGCGAAACCCGGGCCACGGGTGCATCCGGCAGGACGCGGACTTTCTTTTTTGGCAAAAAATGCTAGCATCAATACCCACGCGCAATTTTGACCCGGAGGGAGCCCCCCATGCCTGTTCAAACAGCCCGCGCCAGCTGGTTCGACAGGATGCCCCGTCTCAAGCAACGGTTTCCGCATCTGCAGACCCGCTCGGCCCCATCTCTGTTCGACGACAAGGATAAGTTCGTCGCCTATCTGGCCCGCACCCATCACCTGACACTGACGGAGGCTCGGGAGGAGGTGGATGATTTCCTCTACACCGAGAGCCTGCACCGGGAGTTGGACCATCAGCTGAACTGATCCGACCTGTCGGTACAACGGCCGTTCCTCGCTCAGGGGTGGCTTGGCTGTGGACACCTTAGGGCGGTGATCCGCATAAACCGGCCCCAACACAGGCCGTGATGTTGCGGCTGATCAGGGGCCGTCTGGCAGAGTGGCACCCCTTATGACAGGGACGTCACCCAGAGAATGGTTGCATCTTCGTCGCTCAGCGAGATCACATTATGCCCCATGGCAGCGTCGTAATAGGCGCTGTCGCCACGTCGCATTTCGATCGGTTCGTAGAACTCAGTATAAAGCCGCACGACCCCTGTCAGCACGTATAGGAATTCCTCGCCGTCGTGGCGCACCCAGCCCTCAAATTCATCCATCGACCTGGACCGAACGCGGGCGCGATAAGGCAACATCTGTTTGCGTGTCAGGCTGTCGGCCAGCAGCTCATGCTCATAGGTTGCAGTGGCATGCGCAGAGCCCTGACCAGTCTTGGTCACCGTCAGACGACCATTCACCTGATCCCGTTGCGGCTGGGTAAACAGCTGCGGAACCGAGATCTGAAGCCCCACCGCCAACTTCTTCAACGCCTCGTAAGTCGGTGACATCTGGCCATTTTCGATCTTCGACAGGGTCGAACGCGCAAGGCCTGCCTGATTGGCGGCATGTTCCAGAGTCCAGTCCCGCGCCTTGCGCAACTCGCGCACCCGAGCGCCCAGATCCAGTGGCTCGGTTTCGGCAGCCTCACCCGATGCACGGGCAATAGTGATAAGCGATTTGGGATCACGAGAGGTCATACTTTTTCCTATAGGACGGGGCGCGCCATCTTGCAACGCGTGGTTTGCCAAGTTAGCCAATCGAGATGCAATCTGTGTTTGACAGCGGGCCTTTTGCGCCCTGCCCCGCGCCGTTCAATCTGGCCGACCACGTGCTCTACCAGCGCGCGGCGGCGCGTCCCGCAAAAGCGGATGCAGACGCGCTGCACGTGCTGTCGCCGCAGTCTCAGCACGACGCGGCCACATCAGATCAGTCGCAAGAGCCGTCGCCACAGATCTACACCTATGGGGATCTGCGCGCTGCGGTACGTGGACTGGGCGCCGGACTGCTGGCCGAGGGGCTGTCTCCCGGCGACCGGGTGCTGTTGCGGTTGGGCAATACGCCGATATTCCCGATTGCCTATCTGGCCGCCATCGCGGTCGGACTGGTGCCGGTTCCAACCTCCGCGCAGCTGACCGAGCCTGAGGTGGCGCGCATCATAGATGACCTGTCGCCTGCTGCGATCCTGCGCGATCCGGGGATCGCCTCAGCACCGCACCCCTGCGAGATCAACCGCGACTCACTTGAGGCCATGCAGCGCGCCGCGCCGCCTGAAAACCAGTTTCACATGCAGCTCGGCGATCCTGATCTACCGGCCTATATCGTCTACACCTCCGGGACCGGCGGAAATCCGCGCGCGGTTGTGCATGCCCACCGGGCGATCTGGGCGCGCCAAATGATGATCCGTCACTGGTATGATCTGCACCCCACAGATCGCCTGCTCCATGCCGGTGCGTTCAACTGGACCTTTACGCTGGGCACCGGGCTGATGGACCCGTGGAGCCTCGGGGCAACGGCACTTATCCCCGAAGATGGCACCCCGATCGCCGCGCTGCCCGATCTCTTGCGGCAGCATGATGCCAGCCTCTTTGCCGCAGCGCCCGGCGTCTATCGCAAACTGCTGCAAAACGACCGGACGCTACATCTACCCGCCCTGCGCCACGGTCTCTGCGCCGGGGAGAAACTCTCAAGCCAGGTGGCGTGGGATTGGCAGGCAGCCACCGGCACTGCGCTCTATGAGGCGTTTGGCATGTCGGAATGCTCCACCTTCATCTCGGCCGATCCGGTGCGCCACCGCGATCCGGCGCAGGTGGGCGACACATTGGGCTGGCCGCAACCGGGACGCCGGATTGCCATTCTGGATCCAGCCGGGCAACCGGTGTCCCGCAACGCCCCCGGCGTCATCGCCATTGATCGCCGCGATCCGGGGTTGATGCTCGGCTATCACAACGCCGCAGCCGCCACCGAGGACCGCTATCAGGGTGAGTGGTTCCTGACCGGCGATCTGGGCGCGATGACAGAGGACAATCAGATCCGCTATCTCGGCCGCAACGACGACATGATGAACGCAGGCGGCTATCGCGTCTCCCCGCTTGAGGTGGAAGCAGCGTTGGCAACCCACCCCGATCTGGAGCAGGTGGCGGTCGCCTCGGTCGAGGTGAAACCCGATACCCACATCATTGTCGCGTTCTATACCAGTGCCAAAGACGTGACCGCTGAGGCGCTTTCGGCTTTTGCCAAGGACCGACTGGCGCGCTACAAACAGCCGCGCGCCTATCTGCGTCTCGACGCGCTGCCCAGCGGAGCCAATGGCAAACTGCTGCGCCGCGCCCTGCCCGATTGCTACATCCGACACCAAAGGACCCCGTCATGAGCCTTGTAAAGCTTGATATCCTGTCCGATCCGATCTGCCCCTGGTGCTACATCGGCAAAACCCATCTGGACAAGGCGCTGGCCGAGGTTGGCGATCATCCGTTTGTCATTGAATGGCACCCGTTCCAGCTCAACCCCGATATGCCGCGCGAAGGCATGGATCGGCGCAGTTATCTTGAGGCGAAATTTGGCGGCAAGGACGGCGCGGTGAAAGCCTATGCCCCGGTTGTCGAACACGCCAGCGCCGCCGGGCTTCAGATCAATTTCGAAGCCATGGAGCGCACGCCGAACACGATGGACGCGCACCGCCTGATCCACTGGGCCGGGATTGAGGGGAAGCAGAGCGCGGTAGTCGATGCGCTGTTTGATGCCTATTTCGTGCAGGCCAAGGATATTGGCGACGCTGAGATCCTCGCTGATATTGCTGAGGCTGCGGGAATGGACCGCGCCGTTACCCTGCGGCTGTTGTCTGGCGACACCGACGCCGAGGAGATCCGCAACCGCGACGCCCATTCGCGCAAGATGGGGGTGACATCCGTGCCAACGTTTGTGGTCGCGAACCAGCACGCCGTACCGGGCGCGCAGCAGCCCGAACTGTGGAAACAGGTGATCGCCGACATCCAGAGACAGCTGCAGGAAGGCAACGCCGCGGAGGCCGACAAAGCCTAAACGCGCGCCTCAGTACACCTAGCCCTATATTGAAAGTCTGGATCTGCTGCACAGAGCAGTCCAGACCTTTGCGGCGCGACCAGATACAACGATGCACATAAAACTGTGCGTCTTGGCTGCTGGTCCAATCCCGAGAGATATGTTAGCGCGGACAGAGCGCCGCCCAGACAGCACCCGATTACCGGGGCTCCTGATGTGTCGCCTGAGGTTTCAAATGACAAAAGATATACAGATCAGCATGTCCAAAGCTGAGTTCATTGCCCTGATTGCGATGATGTTCGCAACTGTTGCATTTTCCATCGACGCCATGCTGCCTGCGCTGCCCGAAATTGGTCAGACTCTCAGCTCCGACAACCCCAACCGTGCGCAGCTGGTCATTGCCACCTTTGCGCTTGGTATGGGGATTGGCACGTTTTTTACCGGGCCGCTCTCCGACGCCTTTGGCCGCCGAACCGTCATTTTTGCCGCTGCGGGTCTTTATATTGCGGCTGCGCTGGTGGCCTACGCCAGCTCCTCCATCGAAATGCTGCTATTGAGCCGTGTGGTGATGGGGCTGGGTGCTGCCGGACCGCGGGTCGTGGCACTGGCGATTGTGCGCGACCTCTATTCTGGTCGGGAAATGGCCCGCATGATGTCCATCGCCATGCTGATTTTCACCCTCGTGCCAGCCATCGCTCCGATGATGGGCGCAGGCATTATCCTGCTGACCAGCTGGCGCGGCATCTTCCTGGCCTTTGCGCTGTTTGCGGTCATCATCGTGCTGTGGATGGGACTGCGCCTGCCCGAGCCGCTGCCCGTCGAAAACCGCCGCCCGTTTCGCCTGCCAAATCTTAAGGCAGCCCTGATCGAGATGCTGCGGCATCCCACGGTGCGGCTGTCGATGATGGTGCAATGCTTCTGTCTTGCGATGCTGTTTTGCATGATCACATTGGTTCAGCCCATCTACGATGTCGTCTTTGATCGCGCAGCCAGTTTCCCGTTCTGGTTTGGCTTCATAGCCATCATGTCGGGCAGCAGCAGCCTGATCAACGCGTCGCTTGTGGTGCGCCTGGGCATGCGGCGGATGGTGACGTGGGCGCTGGCCGGACAAATCATCTTCTCCACGCTGATGCTAGGCCTGGAGGTGCTGCCGCTCTCCCGTGATGTTATGTTTGCGTTGTTTGTGGCCTGGCAGACCAGTGTGTTTTTCATGGCCGGTCTGACGCTTGGCAACCTCAACGCCATGGCGATGGAGCCGATGGGCCATATCGCAGGCATGGCCGCCTCGATCGTGGGTGGTGTGTCCACGGTGTTTGCCGCTGCAGCTGCCGCGACAGTGGGGCTGCTGTTTGATGGTTCTATTGCGCCACTCACCGGGGCGATCCTGCTGATGGTGGTCGCAGGCTACGCCATCATGTTGCATATGGCGCGGGTCGAAAACCGGGTGGCGGCAGAATAACCCCACATATCACGCTAGAGAACAAAGCCCCTCCAAACAGTTGGAGGGGCTTTTTCATGTCCTGCGCGTCAGCTTATTCAACCAGATTTAGCCTTCGCCTTGGCTTTCTTCTTTTCAGCAACAACCTTTTCAGCCAGATCACGCGCGATGGCAAAGGCACCTTTGATCTTGTCGCTGTCTTTCTTCCAGTCACGGCGTACGACAATCTTGTTGTCCTTTACTTTGGCCAGACCGTCCTGCGCCTGAATGAATTCCACCAAACCCTGCGGTGACGCGAATTTATCATTGTGGAACTGAATGGTTGCACCTTTTGGTCCGCCGTCCAGCTTGGCGATCCCGGCGCGTTTGCACATCGCTTTGATCCGTACCACCAGCATCAGCGTGTTGACCTCTTTGGGCAGCGGCCCAAAACGGTCGATCAGCTCCGCGGCAAAACCTTCCAGCTCCACCTTGGTGCTCAAATCCGAGAGCCGTCGATAAAGACCCAGACGCACATCCAGATCCGGCACGTAATTCTCCGGGATCAACACAGGTACGCCAAGGTTGATCTGCGGCGCCCATTGGTCATCGCTGCCGGACAGACCTTCCAGCTCACCGGATTTGATCTTGGCAATCGCTTCTTCCAGCATGGATTGATAAAGCTCATAGCCCACATCGCGCATCTGGCCGGATTGCTCTTCACCAAGGAGATTGCCCGCCCCGCGAATATCCAGATCCTGCGAGGCCAGGGAGAACCCCGCCCCCAGCGTATCCAGCGAACCCAGCACGCGCAGACGTTTTTCCGCACCGGGCGTCAAGCGCACACGGGGCTTGGTGGTGAGATACGCATAGGCGCGCGTTTTTGACCGCCCCACGCGGCCACGGATCTGATAAAGCTGCGCCAGACCGAACATATCCGCGCGATGCACCACCATCGTGTTGGCCGTCGGGATATCCAGACCGGATTCGACAATTGTTGTGGCCAGCAGAATATCGAATTTGCCATCATAAAAGGCATTCATCCGGTCATCCAGATCGCCCGCCGCCAATTGACCATGGGCCACGACATAAGACAGCTCCGGCAGCTGCTCCTGCAGGAAGGCCTCAACGTCCGGCAGATCGGTGATACGCGGCACCACATAGAAACTCTGCCCGCCGCGATAATGCTCCCGCAGCAGGGCTTCTCGGATGGTGACCGCATCAAACTCGCTCACATAGGTGCGGATGGCCAGACGGTCCACCGGTGGGGTGCCGATGATGGAGAGATCCCGCACCCCAGTCAGGCTCAATTGCAGCGTTCGCGGGATTGGCGTTGCGGTCAGCGTCAGCACGTGGATGTCACTGCGCATCTGCTTTAGCCGCTCCTTATGGGCGACACCGAAATGCTGTTCCTCGTCGATAATCAGAAGGCCGAGGTTCTGGAAGCGGACGGATTTTGCCAGTAAGGCATGGGTTCCGACGACAATATCAATGGTCCCTTTGGCCATGCCCTCGCGGGTTTTGGCGGCTTCCTTTGCAGTAACAAACCGCGACAACTGCCTGACTTCCAAAGGAAACCCGCGAAACCGCTGCGCGAAGGCGGCCGCATGCTGACGGGCCAGCAACGTGGTGGGTGCAACAATCGCCACCTGTACACCTGACATGGCTGCGATAAAGGCCGCGCGCATCGCAACCTCTGTCTTGCCAAAGCCGACGTCGCCGCAAATCAGCCGGTCCATGGGAGAGCCGGATTGCAGGTCCTCCATCACTTCGCCAATCGCGCGCAGCTGGTCGTCGGTTTCCTGATAGGGGAAGCGGGCTGAGAATTCTTCCCAGGCATGCGGCGGCGGGTCCATCATCGGCGCCTTGCGCAATGCCCTCTCAGCGGCCACCCGGATCAGCCGATCCGCCATCTCCCGGATCCGCTCCTTCAGCTTTGCCTTTTTGGCCTGCCATGCGCCGCCGCCCAGACGGTCCAGAAGACCCTCGTCATGGCCGTATTTGGACAGCAGTTCAATATTCTCAACCGGCAGGTACAGCTTTGATTGCTCTGCATATTCCAGCAGGATGCATTCATGCGCAGCGCCTGCGGCAGTGACAACCTCAAGCCCCTTGTAGCGGCCAATCCCGTGGTCCACATGCACCACCAGATCGCCGGGGCTGAGGGATTGGGTCTCGGTCAGGAAATTCTCCGCCTTGCGGCGTTTCTTTGGCGCGCGGATCAGCCGATCCCCCAGCACATCCTGTTCGGAAATCACCGTCAGATCATCAGTCTCGAACCCGTGTTCCAGCGCCCAGACCGCCAGATGAACGCCGGATTTCCCGATACGGGTTCCGTCCTTGATCGCGATGACCTCCGCCAGGCCCTCATCCTCAATCAGGCCGGTCAACCGCTCTCGTGCGCCCTCGGAATAGGAGGCGACCACAACCGGCCCCACCTGCATCCGTGCTTTAATGTGATCCGCCAGAGATTTGAAAAGGCTGACACTTTCCAACTGTCGCTCAGGGGAGAAATTGCGACCGATCCGCCCCCCCGCATCAATCACCCCCGGCCCGCTGGCCTGTGGCAGCGGATGGAACTGGATCACTCGATGATCCCCGATTGCCGCCTCCCAAGACGCGTCATCAAGATAAAGGAATCCCGGCGGCACAGGTTTGTAGACCGTGTCCATCCGCCCCTTCTGCGCCATCGCAATCTTGCGGGTCTCATACTGGTCCACGATGCTGTCCCAGCGCGCCAATCGGGCGGGCGTCACCTGATCGTCCAGCGTCACCGTGGCCTGCGGCAGATAGTCAAACAACGTCTCCAGCCGCTCATGGAAAAACGGCAACCAATGTTCGATGCCCTGGTATTTTCGCCCTGCAGACACCGCCTCATACAGCGGATCATCCGTGCCCGCCGCGCCAAACTCGATCCGGTAGTTCTGCCGGAACCGGGTTACCGCGGCCTCGTCCAAAATCACCTCGGAAACCGGCGCCAGCTCGACAATCGACAGCTTCTCCGTGGTCCGCTGGGTCGCCGGATCAAACCGCCGCGCCCCATCCAGCACGTCACCAAAAAGATCCAGTCGCACTGGGCCGCTCTGCCCGGGAGGAAAGATATCAATGATCCCGCCCCGCACGGCAAAATCCCCCGGCTCCATCACCGTCGGGCTCTTGGTGAAGCCCATCCGCGTCAGGTAGCTGCGCAGCGCCTCCTCGTCGATACGTCGATCCACCTCCGCAACAAAGGCGGCATCCTTCAGAACCTGACGCGCAGGGACACGCTGAGTGGCCGCATTGAGCGTGGTCAGCAGCACAAACTGCCCCGGCATCTGATGCACCAGCGCCGCCAGCGTGGCCATCCGCGCGGCGGCGATATCGGCATTGGGCGACACCCGATCATAGGGCAGGCAATCCCAACCCGGAAAGCTGATCACAGGCATATCCGGCGCAAAGAAAGCCAACGCCGCCCGCGTCGCCTCCATCCGCTTGTCATCCCGTGCGACATGCACCACCGGCGCATCGCTGCTGGCGGCTTCCTTCAGGATCAGCCGCGCATCAAAGCCCTCTGGTGCGCCGCCTGCGGTGGTTGCCCGTTGCGCCATCTCTGTCTCTCTTTCGTCGTCTGCCCGCGGGCAATTAGCCGAGGAACCCGATCTGCAGGTTCTGATACATGCCCCAGAGCGCGGTCACAAAGATCGCGACCATGCCCACCAGCTGGATAAACAACCGGGTAATGGACAGTTGCCGGGCCAGGGTTTCCCCCGCCAGCCCCTCGCGATTGATGCGGCGCGCCGAGCTCCAGTTAATTAGGCCAACGATCGCCATAGGAAAGGCCAGAAGAAACACCGCCTGGGCAAATTCCACCCCGTAGTAGAAGCCCAGCATCCCCAGCATCGCGAGCACAAAACAGGTCATCCCCAGAACCCAATGACCTGACACCTCGGTGATATACATCATCCGGTTCACATTGACGCGGGTGATGGCCTCCAGATCCAGTGCAGCCTGCCCGCCTTGCTTGCGGGCGCGGTAGACCATGTCGAACGGCACCCCCATCACCCAATGGCTGGCGGAGGACCAGACCACGGCCAGCGCGATCCAGTACCACAGGTTGGAAAAGGACCGCAGATCAATCAGCTCGGTCAAGGTATGAAACAGATCCACTGCGCGGCCCTTCTCTCGTCCAGTCTTTGCGCCCCTATATCCCCCGCGGCGCGCGCTAAGCACAAGGGGTGGCCCCGTCCGACCAGAGGATGGGGAGCCATGGCGCGGCGAATCTGTCACTTGTCGCCGCCGTCATTCCATGTCACGCAAAGGGGAAACCGCGACCGCTCGCCGGATCGCACCCCTGATCTGCGAGGACCCGATGAAGCCTACCGTCGCCCCTTTTCCCGCTGCCCGCCCCCGCCGTTTGCGCAGCGCCCCTGCCCTGCGCAATCTGGTGCGCGAGACAACGTTGACCAGCGACGATCTGATCTGGCCAGTCTTTGTGCGGGATGGCGACGCGATTGAGGAGCCGATCCCCTCCATGCCAGGGGTCACCCGGCGCAGCATCGACAAGGTGGTGGACGCCGCGATTGAGGCGCAGGCCCTTGGCATCCCGGCGATCTGCCTGTTTCCCTATACCGACCCCGCCCTGAAAACCGAAGATTGCGCCGAGGCCTGGAGCCCAGACAATCTGGTTAACCGGGCCATTCGTGCCATTAAATCCGCCGCGCCGGATATAGCGGTGATGACCGATGTGGCGCTGGATCCCTATAATATCAACGGGCACGACGGCTATGTGGTGGACGGTGAGATCGTCAATGACGAAACCGTCGAGGCGCTGGTGAAGATGACAGTGGCCCAGGCCGATGCCGGTGCCGATATCATCGGTCCTTCGGATATGATGGATGGCCGGATCGGAGCCATGCGCCGAGCGCTAGAGGCCGCAGGTCACCGCAATGTCACCATCCTTTCCTACGCCGCCAAATATGCCTCTGCCTATTATGGCCCGTTCCGCGATGCCGTCGGTGCCTCCGGCGCGCTGAAGGGCGACAAGAAAACCTATCAGATGGACCCCAGTAACACTGATGAGGCCCTGCGCATGATCGAGCGCGATCTGACCGAGGGTGCCGATATGGTGATGATCAAACCCGGTCTTGCCTATCTCGACATCTGCCAGCGGGTGAAATCCACTTTCGGCGCGCCTACGTTTGCCTATCAGGTCTCTGGCGAATACGCGATGATCGAGGCCGCCGCCCAGAATGGGTGGATCGATGGCGAGCGTATCATGATGGAGAGCTTGATGGCCTTCAAACGCGCAGGCTGTGATGGGGTGTTGACCTATTATGCACCGGCAGCTGCACGGCTGCTGAATGGCTAGGTGACATAGGCGGCACCACCGGCCCCGCGGCGCGAATGATAACACAAAATTGCTAAGCAGGAAGCCGCTGATTGCGCCTGTCTCGGTGATGACAGACGGCAGCTTTCCGCGTATACCTTGCCGCAGAGCCAGAAAACTGGCCGCAATTGAACAGTGACAGGCCGAGACGACAGCCCCGCGCGGCCCCGGCCCCAGATAACAGGCAACTCAAGATGAGCAGTTCTAATTCTTCCCGTTTGACCCGGCGTGGCTTTGCGCTTGGCGCCTTGGCTGGCACTGGTGTCACCGCAGCATGTGGCAATGGTATCGGAAACAGCAACGCCTCCACCATTGATGCCCGCGTCGATGCAACCCTGAGCCAGATGTACAGCCAATACCCCGGTGCCGTCACTCTCGCAGAGAAATCAACCGGCATGCTGGTGATGCCGCTGGTGACAGAGGCTGGCTTCTTCGTTGGCGGTGCCTTTGGTCGTGGCGCACTGCGCATTGATGGCGTGACGGTCGACTATTATTCCACGGTGAAGGGCAACGCAGGCCTGCAGATCGGTGCCCAGCAATATGCCCATGTGCTTTTCTTCATGACGCAGGATGCGCTCTCGAACTTCCGCCGTTCCTCAGGCTGGGCCGCAGGCGCCGATCTGGAGTATGTGATCCGCGACGAAGGCGACTCGCTGGCCGCCGACACCAATACGCTGAACAGCCCGGTTCTGGCCGCCGTCTTCGGTCAGGCAGGCCTGCGCCTTGGCGCCACGCTGGAAGGCACCAAGTATACCCGGATCATCCCCTGATCCGACCCGGGCGCATGCCGTAACATCCTACTTATATTCTGGCTGAAAATATCCCCGCCGGAAGCATGGCCTTTCCTGAAGGAAAGGCCATTTTCATATCGCTCACTCAAACGCCTTCAAACGTTTGAACAGGCTGGAAGTATCCCAGCGCCCCCCGCCCAGTTTCTGCACGTCTTTGTAGAACTGATCGACCAGAGCGGTCACCGGCAGGCTGGCCCCGGTCTCCTCCGCCGCATCAAGGCAGATGCCCAGATCCTTGCGCATCCAGTCAACCGCAAACCCATGCTCAAAATGGTCATCCAGCATGGTCTCATGCCGGTTGGCCATCTGCCAGCTGCCTGCGGCCCCCTGGCTGATCACCTCGACGACCGCGCGGCCATCCAGCCCGGCCTTTTCGGCGAAATGCAGCGCCTCGCTGAGTCCCTGAACCAACCCGGCAATCGCAATCTGATTGCACATCTTGGTCATCTGACCAGCGCCGCTTTCGCCGATCCGGCGGCAGATCCGAGCGTAAGCTGCGATAATCGGCTCGGCCTTGTCATAGGCCGCCTGATCGCCGCCGCACATAACTGAAAGCACACCGTTTTCCGCCCCGGCCTGACCGCCGGAAATCGGCGCATCCACGAAGGAGAGCCCCAGATCCGCCGCCGCAGTGTTCAGCTCGCGGGTCACCTTCGCCGACACCGTTGTGTGGTCCACGAAAATCGCGCCCGCATCCATACCACCAAAGGCCCCGGTATCGCCAAGGCACACGCTGCGCAAATCATCGTCGTTGCCAACGCAGGCCATCACGAACTCAGCGCCCGCCGCCGCCTCCCGTGGTGTCGCAGCGGCGGTGCCAGTATGCTCCTTTGCCCAGGCTTCCGCCTTTGCTGCGGTGCGGTTGTAGACTGTCACCTCATGTCCGGCAGCGGCCAGATGACCTGCCATCGGATAGCCCATCACTCCCAAACCCAAGAATGCAACCTTCGCCATCTGCTTTCCCCCTGATGCGTCTTGTCCTATGTTGGCGCCACCCTAACAGCCGCGCCGCCCGGTGCAATCTGCGAGGGCGAGAAACTGCGCCGTAACCGGGCCAATAACGTCAAAAATCTGAGGAAACGCACCACCGATGGGACTTCTCTTTCGCTGGCTTCTGCGCCTTGCCGCCGCTTTGATTCTACTCTTGGTGATGGGGCTTGGACTGGTCTATTTCCTCGCGGCGCAATCACTGCCGGACTACAATAAGGAGATTACCCTGCCCGGCCTTCTGGCGCCGGTGGAAATTGTGCGTGATAACGCCAATGTGCCGCATATTTTCGGCAGCTATGGCGCCAGCGACGAGGATGTCTATTTTGGCCTCGGCTATGCCCATGCCCAGGACCGTCTGTGGCAGATGACCACGATGCGACGCACCGCTATGGGCCGCCTGTCCGAGATCTTCGGCAGTCGCACGCTGCAGGTCGACACGCTGATCCGCCGCCTCGATATCTACCGTCTGGCGCAGCAATCCGTCGCCGCCCAGACCCCCGAAACCATGACCGCGCTGCGCGCCTATTCTGCCGGGGTCAACGCACGCCTGCAGGAAATCAATGAGGACGCACTGGGGCGCGGCGCGCCGGAGATGTTCCTCTTTAACGTCCCAATGGCGCCGTGGCAGCCTGCTGACAGCATTGCGGTGATGAAGTTGATGGGGCTGAAACTCTCCGGTCATATGCAGGAAGAAATCCTGCGCGCCCGTACCTCTCTGGCGTTGCCCGACCCCGAACGGTTGAAGGATATTCTGCCGGATGCGCCGGGCAACGGTGTTGCCACACTGCCGGAATATGCGGCGCTGTTTCCGGACCTGCCGCGCCATGCCAGCGCCAGCACGGACATCAGCCGGACCCTGCCCTTCATGCCGATTGCCCCCCGTGGACTGGCAGGCGCGTCCAATGCCTGGGCTGCCGCCCCAAGTCGGTCTGCCGCAGGCGGCACGCTGTTGGCCAACGATCCCCATCTGGAGCTGACCGCCCCCGGCGTGTGGTATCTGGCGCGGCTGGAACTGGGCACCGGCGGTGTGATCGGCGCCACCATTCCCGGCATCCCCGCTGTCATCTCCGGCCGTTCGGACCTGCTGGGCTGGGGCGTGACCTCCTCTTATATGGATGATCAGGATCTGTTCATCGAACAGCTGAACCCCGACAATGCCGAGGAGTACAAAACCGCCGACGGTTACAAGCGCTTCACCAGCCGCCCCTCGATCATCAACATCAAGGACGAAACCCCGGTCACCCTGACCCTGCGCTGGACCGACAATGGCCCGGTTCTGCCCCGGTCCCTGTTTGATCTCGCGGCAATCACGCCGCCGGGTCACGTTGTCAGCCTTGGCTGGACGGGCCTCAGCGCTAAGGACACCTCCATCAGCGCCGCGCTTGAGCTGATGCGTGCGAACTCCGTGGCTCAGGCGATTGAGATCAGCGAAGGCTATATCGCCCCCTCGCAGAACCTGACCCTTGCCGACAAGACGACTGTTGCGCTGAAAACCGTTGGTGCCATTCCGCAGCGTGACGCCCGCCATCAGAGCCAGGGCCGGATGCCCAGCCAAGGCTGGCGGAGCGAAAACCAATGGCAGGGCCGCGCGCCTTATGCTGCCAATCCCGAGTTTGTCTCCCCCATTGGGGGCATCCTTGGAAACACCAACAACAAGCTGCTTGAACGCCCGTTTCCCAATCACGTCTCTTACACTTGGGGCGATACCCAGCGCATCAATCGCTGGAAGAAGCTGATGCAGGACCGGCAGGTCCACACTCGTGACAGCTTCATCGAGGCACAGCTTGACACCGTCTCCTATACCGCCCGCAGCCTGTTGCCACTCATTGGCGCCGATCTGTGGTTCACCGGAGAAGCCGCGCCCGAAGGCACCCGTGAGCGTCAGCGCCAGATCGCACTGACGCTGCTGTCGGAGTGGAACGGCGAAATGAACGAACATCTGCCAGAGCCGCTGATCTATGCCGCCTGGGTGCGGGCTTTGCAAAAACGTCTGATCACAGACGACCTTGGGCCGCTGGCCGCGGAGTTTACGCAAGTGGACCCGCTATTCCTTGAACGGGTGTTCCGCGATGTGGAGGGGGCATCGGTCTGGTGCGATATCCGCCAAAGCGCCCCCACTGAAACCTGTAGTGAGCTGGCTCGTCTGGCGCTGGACGATGCACTGATCTGGATCGAAGAGACCTATGGTAACGCCTTGGAATCACTGCGTTGGGGTGATGCACATCAGGCGACTCAGAACCACGAGGTGCTGGGGGATGTACCGCTGCTGCGGGTGTTCGTGAATATCCGCCAGTCCACCAGCGGTGGCGACAATACACTGCAACGGGGGCGCACCTCGGGTGAAGGAAAACACCCGTTCCGCAATGTGCACGCCGCAGGCTATCGGGGGGTCTATGATTTTGCTGATCCCGATAGTTCCGTCTTCATCATCGCCACCGGCCAATCCGGGCACTTCCTGTCACGTTACTATGACGACATGTCCCAGCTCTGGCGGCGGGGAGAATATATCCCGATGTCACTAGATGAGGATCTGGCCCGCGCGGCCGCCGTTGGTGTCACGCGCCTAATCCCGGCCACCGCCACCGAATGACCGCGACAGAAACCATCCCTAACCGACTGCAGTAAAACAAAAACCCCCGCTACCGAATGGGCTGCGGGGGTTTCTTGATGTCCTGTCAGAAACGCTGATTAGAGCGCAGCGAACCTGTTTTTCTGGGTCTCGGTCCACAGAACCGTCAATTCGAACCCGGTCTCTGTCTGGATTTCGCTTTGCACCACATCCTGCTCAAACAGCCAGGCACGTTGTTTGCCTTGCGCAAATGTCAGGGTGATCTCATCTTCATGGCGGATCAAACGCAGCTTTGCCGTGATATCCGCAAGCAGATCCTCTAGCCCCTCACCGCTGATCGCAGAGGTGGCGTGGATGCCCTCTTCACGCTCCGCGCGCTGGCGGCGCGCCTCGGCCTGTTCATCGTCCAGCAGATCCAGCTTGTTCCAGACCTCCAGCCGCGCGCGGCTGTCATCAACCCCGAGAGAGGTCAGAATGCTCTCGACATCTGCGGCCTGGTTCTGGGTCTCGTCATGGCTGATGTCGCGCACATGCACGACCACATCAGCTGCCAGCACCTCTTCCAGCGTGGCGCGGAAGGCCGCAACCAGCTCCGTCGGCAGATCCGAGATAAAACCAACGGTGTCAGACAGGATGATTTCCGGCCCATCCGGCAGCTGCACCCGGCGCATTGTTGGATCCAATGTGGCAAAGAGCATATCCTTCGCCATCACCTCCGCGCCGGTCAACCGATTGAACAACGTGGATTTTCCGGCGTTGGTATAGCCGACCAGCGCCACAATCGGATAGGGGATCTTCGCCCGCGCCGCACGATGCAGGGTCCGGGTTTTGACCACCTTGTCGAGCTGACGACGCAAGCGCACCAGCTGTTCGTCAATGGCACGACGGTCCGCCTCAATCTGGGTTTCGCCGGGACCACCGACAAAGCCAAGCCCGCCCCGTTGACGTTCCAGGTGGGTCCAAGCCCGCACCAACCGCGTCCGCTGATAGCTGAGCGCCGCCATCTCTACCTGCAAAACACCTTCACGGGTGCGCGCACGATCCGAGAAAATCTCAAGGATCAGGCCGGTCCGGTCGAGGATCTTGACCTTCCAGGCTTTCTCCAGATTGCGCTGCTGCACCGGTGAGACCGGGCCATCAATCAACACCAGTTCCACCTCTTCATCGTGGAACAGCGTTTTCAACTCATCGATTTTACCCGATCCAAACAACATCCCCGCATGCGCCTTTGGCAGGCGCACAACATCGGAGCCGATCACCTCAATGTCGGGCAAGGCCTCGGCCAAGGACACGCCCTCAGCAAGGGCGGACACCGGGTCGCGGCGGTCGCGGTCTGATTTGATATCGGGATGCACCACCCAGGCACGGGTGGGCGTCCTATCATGCTCCATCAAGAGGCGTCTTCACCTTCATAAAGGCTGATCGGCTGGGCAGGCATGATCGTCGAGATGGCGTGTTTGTAAACCAGTTGCGACTGCCCGTCCCGACGCAGCAGGACACAGAAATTGTCAAACCATGTGATCACACCCTGCAACTTTACGCCGTTGATCAGAAAGATGGTGACCGGAACCTTGGTTTTACGAACGTGGTTCAGGAAGGCATCCTGAAGATTCTGTCTGTCCGAAGCCATTATTATTATCTCGCCTTTGTTCTTGTCGCGCTGCGGACCAGCGCCCTGTTAATGAATACTATGAACGCAGATAGTCGGAGTTTCCACCCGAAAATTACTCATATGACATTCACGGTAACCATGATTGATCAACTGCGCCAGAGGTTTGGTGTCATCAGCGCAATGATCGCCAGAGTTTCCAGCCGCCCCAGCACCATGGCAAAGCACAGGATCAGCTTTGCAGTGGCCGTCAGATGGATAAGCGCGATGGGTTCGGACCCTGCGATTTCCGTCAGCGGCCCTGTGGTCGAGAGTGTCGCGATCGTCAGAATCAGCGCCTGCTCAAAATCCGACCCCACGGCCGCCAGGCTGATGCTGATCACTGCCAGCGACAGCGCAAACAGCATGAAAAATACCCAGGCCACAAAGGCACCATTGCGTTGCAACCTCCGGTTTCCCTTGCCCTCATTGCTGACAGACGATGGATGGACCAGCCGTTCCATCTCCCGCAACCCATTGAGGTAAAGCGCATAAACCCGCAGCAGCTTCACACCGCCCGCCGTGGTTGCCACGCCACCACCAATCACTGCCAGCCCCAGAAGGATCATGCCCGGTGTATTCAGCCCCGACCATTGCCGCGCAGTTTCCCAATCCGCGCTTTCAAACCCGGTGGTCGACAGGAATGACAGAACGGTAAACGTCGCTCCCCACCAGGAGTGCAGCCCCTGCACCAGATCGCTGGTGGTCGCGACATCAAAACTGGCGATCCAATGGCGCAGAAACAGCAGCAGCGGCACGCCAAAGACGATCAGAAGGCCGATGCGGAACTCAGGATCCCTATCCAGCCGACTGTGGCCACTGGTCACCGTATCGGTGGAAAAAGTCAGCCGCGACAGGGCAAAGAACATGAACAGGAACATCACCATTTCGCCGCCAAGCCCGCTGGCACCATTCTCCACCCCGCCAACGGCCGAAATGCCCGAGGTGGCCAGCACCGACATCGCATGACCAAGCGCGACCAAGGCCGTCTCACCGGTGACGATCAGCAAAATCCACAGCACCAGTGTCAACCCGGCATAAAGCGGCGCGAGGGTTTTGGTCACCACCACCAGCTTGCGACGCGGATCCGCGCGCTGCATGTGCAGGGGTGTTTCGGTGCCCCGCCCCGGCTCGCCCCTTGCGGTAACCTCAAACCCGCCCAGCGACAGCGGTGCAAGAATGGCCGAGGCCGCCACCCACATCAGCAGTCCCCCAAGCCAGCCAACCATGGCGCGCCACAGATGTACGCTGGGCGGCAACCGGTTCGGGTCGGCAAATACATCCGCACCCGTTGTTGTTATGGCGCTGACCATGTCGAAATATGCATTGAGATAGCTGGTATTCCCCAAGGCATCCTGTACCGGAACGGCCAGAAACGCAGGCAGCACGGCAAAGCTGGCCAGCAGCGAGGTCAATTGCCCCGGCATACTGTAGCGCGGCACGCGGTTGCCCATGGACAGCCCGACCAGCACAACGACGATCAGCCCCACAACGCCAGAGTAGAAGAAGCTGCGCGAGGTCTGATGATCATCAAGGATCAGCGCGTGGATGGCGGGCACCCACATCGCCAGCGCCGCCACCAACAGGATCAGCAGAAACAGCGGCAGGCGCAGGAGACCGCGCGTCCTCTCCTGCGAGGGTTTGCGGTGCCGCGACATCCTAGAAGAAGTCAATCGAGACCTGCATCAGGCGCTCGACCTCGGGCACATCCGCGGCCATGGCAAAGAGGGCAATCACATCGCCCTCCTCAATCCGCATGCCGCCGGTTGGGCGCATCACCACACCGTTTTTACTGACGGCGCCCACCAGCACACCTTCAGGGAAATCGATATCGCGGATCATTTGCCCGGCCATCGGGGAGGTTGACATCACCTCGGCCTCGATCACCTCTGCTTCGGCGTCGCCGATCGAATAGACCTGTCGCACCCGGCCATAGCGAATGTGGCGCAGGATCGAGCTTACGGTGGTGGCGCGCGGGTTGATATAAGCATCAATGCCCAAGGGCGCCATCAGCGGTACAAGTGTCGGATCATTGATCAGCGCAATGGCCAGGGGGCAGCCCTCCGCCTTCGCGCGCACAGCGGCCAGCATGTTGACCTTATCGTCATCGGTCACCGCCAGCATGGCGTCAGCGCGGTCGATCCCCGCCTCAATCATCAGGCTACGGTCCAGGCCATCGCCGTTCAGAACAATCGTCCGTTCCAGCGTCTCCGCCGCACGTTCGGCGCATTTGCGGTTCCGCTCAATCATCTTGGCGCGGGTGCGCCCTGTGCGGGATTCCAGCGCCTTCGCCACTTCAAGGCCGACATTGCCACCGCCCACGATCACCACGCGATCCTGGCGTTTCTGTTGTTTGCCAAAGACTTCGATGGTGCGGCTCACATCATCCACATGGGCAAACACATAAGCACTGTCGCCGACGAAGAGCTGGTCGCCCGGTTCCGGTGCAAACAGGCTGCCGTCCCGGCGAATGCCCACAACGATGGCGCGCAGGGTCGAAAACAGATCGGTCAGCTGGCGCAGCGGCGTGTTGACGACAGGACAATCCTCGTCGATCTGCACCCCGAGCAGCTGCGCGCCGCCTTCCATAAACATCTCGGTATCAAAAGCAGCTGGCGCCGACAGGCGTTGCATCGCCGCGGCGGCCACCTCGCGCTCGGGGCTGATCACCACATCAATCGGCAGATGGTCCCGCCGATACAAATCAGAGTAAATCGCCTCCAGATAGCTCTTGGAGCGCAGCCGCGCGATCTTGCGCTGGATGGAAAACACCGAATGCGCCACCTGGCAGGTGACCATATTCACCTCATCCGAATGGGTGGCCGCGATGATCATATCCGCATCCCGCGCCCCGGCCCGGGTCAGCACATCCGGATAGGAGGCAAACCCCGCAATCCCCTGAACATCCAGCGTATCCGTCGCGCGACGCACCAGATCAGGGTTGTTATCCACCACCGTCACGTCGTTGTGCTCACCCGACAGGTGGCGGGCGATCTGCCAGCCGACCTGACCTGCGCCACAAATAATTACTTTCATGTGCTTGTCCCTCGGGGCGCTGATACGCGCAATCGCCGGTTTTGAATGACAGAAGCCGCAGTAACGGTCAATTCAATTGTCTTGCCGAGGAATTTGCAGCACAATCACAGGATGTTCTTCGCAAAACATACGTTTGCCGCACTGTTGCTGGTCTCGGGGCTGGCGGCCTGCGGACCGGTTCCGGTCTATTACCGCGCGGGCGCGGATGTGACCCGACGCGACGCGGATCTGCTATCCTGCGAGGTCAGCGCCCTGCGGGATGCACCGGTCGCGACCCAGATCCGACAGCACTCGCCCATCTATCGTCCAGGCGGCGAAATCTGCCGCAATGGGCGCTGCTATCACCGTGCGGGCTATTGGGAGGACGGCGGCATCTATACCGTCGACGTCAACGCAGATCTCCGCGGGCGGGTGGAGCAGTCCTGCATGGCGTCCAAAGGCTATCAGAGCATCGCCCTAAAACGCTGTTCGCAATCGGTGGCGGATGCCGTGGGCACCCGCCGTGCATCGACGCTTCCTACGTTGACCCAGACATCCTGCGCCATTGCGCGACGCGGGCAGGCTCCTCAGATCGTCGCCACGGTTCCTGACTTGTCGGCACATTAGAGGTTACCGACAAAGCCTTAATATATAACAGAACTCGCGTAGATACAGCCTGTCTCAGGCCATATCCTCCTCAGTTTCTTTCTCAACATGGGCAATCCGCGCTCCCGCCTTGTTGGAGGTCACCACCCCCAGCGATTTCAGCTTGCGGTGCAACGCAGACCGTTCCATCCCGACAAAGGACGCGGTGCGGCTGATGTTGCCACCAAAGCGGTTGATCTGTGTGAGCAGATACTCCCGCTCAAACGCCTCCCGCGCCTCCCGCAATGGCAGGGTTGCAAGCGCGCCGGACAGCACGACCCGGCTCTGATCCTCCACCGTTTCCTCTTCACGCGGCAGATCTTTCGGCTCAATCGGGCCGCTGTTTTCACCAAGGATCAGAACACGTTCCACCATGTTCTTCAACTGGCGCACATTGCCCGGCCACAGCATAGTTTGCATCAGCGCGACGGCATCTTCGCTCAGCCTGCGCAGCGGCAGGCCCTGGCTCTGGTTGAACTGCGCGATGAAATGATCCGCCAGCAGCGGGATATCCTCGCGCCGGTCTGCCAGTGACGGAACCGGGATCGGCACCACATTCAAGCGATGATAAAGCTCCTGACGGAAGCGATCCGCCTCAATCTCGCGTTCCAAGTCCTTGTTGGTCGCGGAGATAACCCGCAGATCGACGCGCACCTTGTCAGAGCCTCCGACCCGCTGGAACTGCTGATCAACCAGCACGCGCAGGATCTTAGACTGGGTGCCAAGCGGCATATCCGCCACCTCATCAAAGAAGACGACGCCGCCATGTGCCTGCTCCAGAAGACCCGGCTCAATCCCGCGCTCGGCACTTTCGCGGCCAAACAGCACCTCTTCCATCCGGTCGGGTTCAATGCTGGCGCAGTTCACCGTCACAAAAGGCGCTGAGGCGCGGTTCGACTGGGTATGGATATACCGCGCGGCGATTTCCTTGCCGCTGCCCGCAGGCCCGGTCAGCATCACCCGCCCGTTGGATTTGGTGACCTTATCCAGTTGGCTGACCAAGGCGCGATAGGCGGCGGAGGCGCCGATCATCTCGCTGACGCCGGAGTCCTGACGTTTCAGATCCGTGTTCTCGCGACGCAGTTTTGAGGTTTCCATCGCGCGGCGAATAACGACCAGCAACTGATCAATATTAAACGGTTTTTCAATAAAGTCATAGGCGCCCTGCTTGATCGCCGCGACCGCGATCTCGATGTTGCCATGACCTGAAATGATCACCACGGGGATCTCTGGATTGTCCCGCTTCACGACTTTCAGAATGTCGATGCCGTCCATCTGGCTGTCCTTCAGCCAGATATCCAGCACCATGAGCGCAGGCGGCGCCTCATTCAGCGCGGCCATGCATTCCTCGGAACTGCCAGCCTTGCGCGTCGCGTAGCCTTCATCCTCCAGGATATCAGAAACCAGCTCACGGATGTCGCGTTCATCGTCAACAATCAGAATGTCACTCATGTCAGACCTGCTTTCACTGTACTCTTATGATGGTCTGCCGCCTCATGTGCAGCAGGTAGGCGGATCACAGCCATGGCGCCATAGTGGGCCTGACCGTCGAATACCGGCGCATCTTCCAGCACCAGTGTTCCGCCATGTTCTTCGATAATTTTCTTGACGATCGGCAGCCCAAGACCGGTGCCTTCGTCGCGGGTGGTCACATAGGGTTCAAACAAACGGGCGCGGTCTTCTGGCAGACCGATACCATTGTCGGCGATGGTGACCTCATAGCCGGATTTCGTCGGGCTTACAGCGATGCGGATTTCCGGATCAAGATCCGCAACGGTGCCTTTTTGTTTCAGTGTTTCAACGGCTTCGCCTGCATTCTTGATCAAATTGGTCAAGGCCTGGCCAATCATCGTCGCGTCCAGATCCGCCAGCATCGGCTCCGTTGGCAGATCCGCGACAATACGCAGATCGGGCTGACCGGCCTTTTGCAGGGTCACCGCCTCGCGCAGCAACTTCACCAGATCTTCCTCACGCCGCTCGGGTTCCGGCATGCGGGCAAACTTGGAAAACTCATCAACAATACGGCGCAAGTCATTGGTTTGACGTACAATCACATCTGTCATGGATTGCAGAAGATCGCTATTTTCTTCCCCCAGCTTGGGCGCAAACTTGCGCTTGATGCGCTCCGCGCTCAGTTGGATCGGTGTCAGCGGGTTCTTAATCTCATGGGCAATCCGGCGCGCAACATCACCCCAGGCCGCCATCCGCTGCGCACTGACCAGATCCGTGACATCGTCAAAGGCCACCACATAGCCCTCAAGCCGGTCTTCCTCGCTCCGCCGGGGGGACATCCGCACCAGAAGGTTCTCCAGCTGCCCCTGACGGGTCACTTTGATCTCGCCCTGTACCACATCGGCGCCAGTTTCGGTCAGCTCCTGAAACAGCGGTCCGAACTCCGGCACGGCCACTGCCAGGGCCAGCGACTGGCGATCACCGCTCCAGCCCAGCAGTCGCTCCGCAGATCGGTTCACAAAGGTGACGCGCCCCTCAGAATCCAGCCCCACCACGCCAGAGGTCACCGACATCAGCACGGAATCAAACAACCGGCGGCGGCGTTCAATCTGATGGGTGTTTTCCAGCAGCGTGTCGCGTTGTTCCCGCAGCTCCAGCGTCATCTGGTTGAAGTAGCGGCCCAGTTGCGAAATCTCGTCATCGCCATCGTCCTCTGGCACCTGCACATTCAGGTTGCCTGCCCCGACGCGCCGCGCCGCAATGGTCAGCCGCCCGACCGGGCGCGACAGCCGCTCGGCAAACCACATGCCCAGCCACATCGCCGCGAGGATCAGGATCACGGCAAAGCCAAGATACAGCAGGACAAAATCAAATAGCACCCGCCCCCGCTCGCTCTCCAGCTGCTGGTAGAGATGCGCCGTTTCCTTGGTGTCATCCAGAAGGCTCAGCAATTCGCCGTCCACATCCCGGCTGACATAGAGAAACCGGTCGACAAACGCATCCAGCCGCACCAGTGCGCGCAGTTCGCTGTTGTCCCAGTCCTGGATAAGGGTGGCCCCTTCAAAAGAGGCCTGGCTGATATCTGCCGTGCGCGGTTCTTCAAAGTCGAACTCGTACGACCGCTCCCCACGGGCGCGAATGGCGCCCGCACCATCCACCACATAGGCTTCTTGCAACCCGCGCTGGATCTGCAATTGGCCCTGTGTCAGCACCTGGCGCAGCTGCCCGTCGCTGATGAAAAAATTACGGTTGCGGCTGTTGTCGATATAGCGCGCCAGCGCCACTGCATCCTCCGAAAGGTCACGCTGCTGCTGGTCCTGATAGGCCTCCGCCGCCGCCAGAGAGCTGCCCACAACCTGCCGCACCCGATCAGAGAACCAGCCTTCAAGGCCAACATTAACCGTCAGCCCGGCAAAGAGCGCCACAATCACGGTGGGCGTCAGCGCCAGAAAGGCGAAGGCCCCGATCAGACGTAGATGCAACCTGGAGCCTGCGGATTTGGCCCGGCGCGCGGCGATCAGGCGTCCCACCTGCGTCAGCACCAAGGCTGCGACTGCCAGCACATAGATCAGATCGGCAAGCAGGATCAGCCGCAGCGACAGCGACGCCACCCCTTGCGAAAACGGGCCGATGATCAAAAATGTCGAAAGCGCGAGCACCGGCCCCAGAACAACCAGCCCGAGCGCGCCAACATTGCGCGCCCTGCGTGTTCTGCGCCACCGGTCAAGGGCCGCGAATGGCCCATATGCCGAGCGAAGATGTGACCTCTGCGCCACGTACTGCCCTCATCCTGATGTGCGACCCTTCTGGTCGACCGCCATATGTCGTGATCATCACCAGCCTGAACGCCGATCCGCCACGGTTCTGTGGCGATATTACATCAGTTTGCGGCGGCGTGTCACCTCAATATCAAGATCTGTAATCTTCTTGCGCAGCGTATTGCGGTTAATGCCAAGTAAATCCGCACATTTTGCCTGATTTCCGCCGGTCATTGCGAGCGATATTTCAATTAACGGGGTCTCAACTTCGCGCATCAGACGGGCATATAGCCCCGGCGGCGGCGGCATATCGCCGTGCAGATCGAAATACCGCTGCAAATGGCGCGCCACTGATTCCGACAGTTTTTCACTGCTGAGTGCGCCGCCTGTCGCCGCCATCGGTTCACCGCCCGATTGTGCGCCCAGCGCGGCGTTGACTTCGTCGAGGCTGATCTCCTCACTGCGTGCCGTCAGCGCCAGACGACGCACCACGTTTTCCAGCTGGCGCACATTGCCCGGCCACGGAAACTGCCGCAACGGCTCACGGGCCGCCTCGCTCAGCCGACGGTGCGGCGCGCCCTCGTTCTCAGCACGCGTCAGGAAATGCGCGCAGAGCAGGGAGATATCGTCCACGCGGGCACGTAACGCAGGCACCGGCAGCTCGGTGCCGCTGATCCGGTAGTAGAGATCCTGTCGCAGCGTGCTGGCCTCCATCGCCGCAGTGAGATTCTGCTGACTGGTGGCGATAAATCGGGGCTGATGATCCCCCGGCGCATCCATCATCCGCACCACGCGGGCCTGCGCCTCCTCTGACAGATCCGCCAGCTCATCCAGCAACAGCGTTCCGCCACGGACCTCGGCCAGCAGCTGCGCCGGACCGTCGAGTGACGCCAAATCAGCTGCCTCCGCCCGGACAAACGGCAGCGTGCGGCGGTCCGACAGATCATGCATCGACCGGGCAATCAGGGATTTTCCGGTGCCGCTTTCACCTGTGATCAGCAGGGGGATATCGGTGTTCATCACCCGCGCGATCAGCCGGTAGAGCGTTTGCATCACCTCGGTGCGCCCGATCAGCGGCAGATCCTCATGGCTCTCGTTCGCGGTCTCCGCCCCATCCGGCGTGGCGCCAGTCTGGGTAGCTGCGCGCAACGCCCCCTGCCCGCTCCGCCTTTCGGTCAGCGCCTTCGCCGTCCGCTTCATCAGCTCCGGCAGATCAAACGGTTTGGGCAGGTAATCATAGGCTTCCGCCTCCGCCGCCTTGATCGCAGTCATGATGGTGTTCTGCGCCGAAATCACAATCACCGGCAGCCCGGGACGGTCATCGGCAATCTTGGGTAGCATTTCCAGCCCGTTGCCATCCGGCATCATCACATCGGAGATCACGACATCGCCTTTGCCCTCCCCCACCCAGCGCATCAGCGTGGTCAGGGAGGAGGTCGCATGGACCTTGCATCCGGCACGCGTCAGAGCCTGGGTCAAGACTGTGCGAATTGTGCGATCGTCATCTGCGACCAGAACGGTGCCGTCCATGATGTGCTACTCCTGCCGTGGGGCGTTTGGGATGGGTACGGGACGCGGTGCGGCTGGCACGCGCGACAGTGACAATCGAAAAACCGTCCGGCCAGGTTCGGAATTGACCGAGATCCAGCCCTGATGATCGGCGATGATCTTGCTGACCAGCGCCAACCCCAGTCCGGTGCCATTCTCCCGACCAGAGACAAAGGGATCAAAGATATCGTCGCGAATTGCCTCAGGCAGGCCGGGGCCATCATCCGAGATCTCAATTTGCAGTGGCAACAGCTTGCCGGACCCGTCACTGCGGCGCAGCCGGAAGGAATGTTCATAGAACGTCCGGATCCGAATGGTGCCACCCCCCGGATCCGCGGCCTCAGCTGCGTTCTTCAGAAGGTTCAGCACCACCTGCAACAGCTGGTCCCCATCCCCCCAGGCCATCGGAAGGGAGGGATCATAATCCTCGACAATCGTCATCTGCGCGCCAAAACCCAAAAGCGCCGAACGGCGCGCGCGGTCCAGCACATCGTGAAGATTGACCTCCTGAAAGGCCGGGACAGAGAGATTGCCGAATTGCTCCACCTGCTCCAACAGCTTCACAATACGTCGGCTTTCGCTGACGATCAGATCGGTCAGCTCCAGATCATCGCCCGACAGGCCCATCGACAACAGCTGCGCAGCCCCGGTGATCCCAGCCAGCGGGTTCTTGATCTCATGGGCCAGCATCTCCGCCATGCCAATCGCAGATTGCGCGGCAGATTTGGCGGAGTGGTTCTGCGTAAGCCGCCCGGCCAGCTCGCGCGGGGAGAGCAGGATCAGCATCCGCCCCTCAACGCCCTGCACCCGCGCCACCTGTACATTGCATTGTAGCGGCGCACGCCCCGGCGCACCAACATCAATGTCATTGACAAACAGGGGCGTACCATTGTCGCGGGCGCGCGCCACCGCCTCGTCGATGGCGGGGGCAATGATCACATGGCGCCAGATCGCCTTGCCCAGCAGCGCCTTGCGCGAGGTGTTGAGGAATCCTTCACCAGCGGAGTTCACATCTTCGATCCGGGCCTCTGGATCAATCACAAAGGCCAAGCACAGGCAACGAGGCCCAAAGCGCACCATCGGCCCCGTTCCATCCTGTAACCCCCGCAGGGGCCTCCCCCACGTGCCCGGTCATGTTGCCTGCCCTCCCGCCAGGTCGGGGCTGCGATCGGGCCCAGCGCCACTGGTCAGCGCATCAGGCAATAGCTTCAGCACCGCCTTAGGGTCTTTGGCTGTGAGCACCTCGCGGCGCAGCGGCGCCGGTGTCGCAGCCTCATCCATATACCAACCCAGATGTTTGCGCGCGACCCGCAGCCCCAGGTCGACACCATAGAACGCGATCATCGCCTCATAGTGGGCGCAGACCATCTGAACCAGTTCCGCACCGGTGGGAACATCGGGGACGGCGCTGCCCCAGATATCATGGGCCACCTCAGCCAGCAGCCAGGGTTTGCCCTGCGCACCACGACCGATCATCACACCATCCGCGCCAGACTGGGCCAGCGCGGTTCGAGCGCTCGCCGTATCGACAATATCGCCATTGGCCAGCAGCGGCACGGTCAGCGCGGTTTTCACGGCAGAGATCGCCTTCCAATCCGCGCTCCCCTTGTAGAACTGACAGCGGGTGCGGCCATGAATGGTGACCATCTGCACGCCCGCATCCTGCGCGCGGCGGGCCACGTCAGCGGCATTGAGGCTGTTGTCGTCCCAGCCAAGCCGCGTCTTCAGCGTCACCGGCACTGAAACCGCAGCCACCACCGCCTCAATCAGCGACAGCGCGTGATCCGGTGTCTTCAGTAGGGCCGAGCCGGAATAGCCATTGGTCACCTTCTTGGCGGGACAGCCCATATTGATATCGATGACCTTGGCCCCGCGGCTCTCTACCTGGCGCGCGGCCTCTGCCATCCAATAGGCGTCGCGCCCGGCAATCTGCACGGCGGTATTCTCGACATCGGCGCTCAGCTCGGCGCGTTCACGCACACCGGGCTTGGCTTGGACCATCTCCTGACTGGCGACCATCTCGCTTACCATCAGCCCAACACCAAAGCTGCGCACCAGATCGCGAAAGGGACGATCCGTGATTCCAGCCATCGGCGCCAGCGCGATGGGAGGGGTCAGAGAAGTGGAACCGAGAGTGAAGGACAACTGCCTAATCCTTGTGCATATGAAGCGTTTCTAACCGAAGCAGCCTCTATGCGACAATGAAACCCCCGGCGGCAAGGCTGCATCTTTTGGCATATGCCTAATTTTTGAGCATATTACGCGGGGTGACCTGCTGCCATTGCCTCCCCTTGCATCACCTCCTAAACAATTGCGACCCAACAATGAGGCGCCTGATGCCGTCCGATCCCTTCCCCTCCCCGTCTGTAGCCGCCGACGCAGACACACCCGAGGCGCCCCATGCCCCGGAACACCGAACCGCCGCACTGATTGTCGCCGCAGGCAAGGGGCTGCGCGCGGGCGGAGGTCTGGCCAAACAGTGGCGCCCGCTGGCGGGACGCCGGGTGATCGACTGGACGCTGGAAGCGTTTCTCACTGCAGGCGTGGACCGCATCGCACTGGTCCTCAATACCGAGGATGACGACCACTGGCGGGAGTTTTCTGCCCAGCCGGGCCTTCTTCTGGCCAGTGGAGGCAACACTCGTGCGCAATCGGTGGCAAACGGCCTTGATCTCTTAGCCGAACATGGTCTCGACCGGGTGCTGATCCATGACGCCGCCCGCCCTTGTGTGTCTGAACGCCTGATCCGGGGGGTAATGACCGCGCTCGACACCCATCTGGCCGCTGCCCCTGCGCTGGCCGTGACGGATGCGCTTTGGCGCGGGGGCGATGGTTATGTCACCGGCACTGAAGATCGCAATGGGCTGTTTGCAGCGCAGACCCCGCAAGGCTTCCACCTACCCCAGATCCGCGCTGCTCATCAGCAACTTGCGGCAAATGGCGATGACGCCGCCGATGATGTGGAGGTCGCCCGCGCGGCAGGGATTGACGTTGCCATCATTCCGGGCGACCCAGACAATATCAAAATCACCCGCCCGGAAGATTTCGACCGGGCTGCGCGCAATTTAGGGGGCGACATGGATGTAAGGCTTGGCAATGGCTATGATGTTCACCGGTTTGGACCGGGGGATGAGGTCGTGCTCTGCGGGGTGCCGGTGGCCCATGATCGCGGCCTTCAGGGGCATTCGGACGCCGATGTCGGGCTACATGCCATTACCGATGCCCTCTACGGGGCGCTGGCAGAGGGCGACATCGGCCGCCACTTCCCGCCGTCTGATCCGCAATGGAAAGGTGCCGCCAGCGACATCTTTCTGCGCCATGCCGCAGAACTGACGCGTTCCAAAGGCTTCCAGATCTCCAATGTGGACTGCACACTGGTCTGTGAATTCCCAAAGATCACCCCCCACGCCCCCGCCATGCGCGCCGCCGTGGCGGAGATCCTGTCGATTGATCTCTCACGCGTCTCGATCAAGGCGACAACCTCCGAACGGCTTGGGTTCACCGGGCGGGGCGAAGGGATCGCCGCCATTGCCACAGCCTGCGTGGTGAAACCATGAAACGGTCGCGCCTCGCCTTTCTGATCGGCACCGTCGGCGGTGTGGGGTATCTGCGCCCCGCCCCCGGTACATGGGGCTCGCTGGCAGCCCTCCCTCTGGCATTTGTCCTGCACCAGCTGGGCGGCTTTCTCCTGCTGGCGCTTGCGACCGTGGTTTGCATGGTGGTCGGCGTCTGGGCCGCAGAGGCGATGACCCGCAACCGCGAGAACATGGACCCCTCCGAATTTGTGCTGGATGAGGTCGCAGGCCAGTTCGTCGCCCTCTGGGCAATCTCTTATCCCGCATGGGCGCATGACATCGCAATCACCGCGCTCTGGCCGGGCTGGATCGCCGCCTTTGTGCTGTTTCGGCTGTTCGACATCTGGAAACCTGGCCCCGTTGGCTGGGCCGACCGCCAAAAGGGCGCCACAGGCGTAATGATGGACGACATCATCGCCGGTATCCTTGCCGCGATTGGCGTCGCCGCCCTTGCTGGGGTCTCACATGGGGTGCTTGGCCTCTAATCTTGGGAAAGGGTGATATGGAAACGACAGACATTATCCGTGAGGCCCGTGCCAAAGGCCTCACCCTTGCCACCGCAGAAAGCTGCACTGCTTAGGCATGATTACGGCTGCCCTCACCGATGTGGCCGGATCCTCCGCGGTTGTGGACCGAGGCTATGTCACCTATTCCAACCGCGCCAAACAGGAGATGCTGGGTGTTGAGCAGGCAACCCTTGAAGCCGTCGGTGCGGTCAGCGAGGAGGTGGCCCTTGAGATGGCCGAGGGTGCGCAGACGCGCGCCAATGTCGATATCGCCGTAGCCGTCACCGGTATTGCTGGTCCCGGCGGCTCGGAGCACAAACCTGAAGGGCGGGTTTGCTTTGCGCTGGCACGGCGCAACCAACCCACGCAAGTCGAAACAGTTGATTTCGGCCCGCTTGGCCGCGACGGCGTGCGCACTGCGACACGCGACCATGCGCTGACCCTGATCTGGCAATCCCTTACGGCAAATCCGCAGGGCTGACGCAAACCACAGCCCATCTGCCGCTATTTCATAGAACGGGCGCGAATTGAGCATCGCGCGCGCAGGCCCGCTCAATTTTTCAGCACTTTAACAAAAGCCCGCTTTTCTGGCGCAAATTTGAAACCTGCCGCTTTTTTCAACGCCCCAGTTCCGCTTTGTCAGGCTTCAGATCAAGAAACAGCCTGCAGATGCGGAAGGAACGGCGATGAACGCAGCCGATACATCTTGGATTATTGTGGCCACGGCCCTTGTCCTATTCATGACATTGCCGGGGCTTGCCCTGTTTTACGGCGGTCTTGTCCGCGCCCGAAATGTGCTCAGCGTGTTTATGCAATGCTATGCCATTGCCTGTTTGATGAGCGTTCTGTGGCTCGCCTTCGGCTATTCCATTGCCTTTGGTGGCGGCACTTCAGGTATCTGGGGCGGGCTGGAGAAGATGTTCCTGTCCGGCGTCACCGCAGACAGCCTCTCTGGCACCCTGCCCGAGGTGCTGTTCTTTGCGTTCCAGATGACCTTCGCCATTATCACGCCCGCGCTGATCGTCGGCGCCTATGTCGAGCGCGTGGGTTTTGGCTTCGTGCTGGTGTTTTCCGGTCTCTGGATGCTTTTGTGCTACGCGCCTGTCGTGCACTGGATCTGGGGTGGTGGCATGCTGGCCGATGGCGGTATCTTCGGCGAAGTCGGCGTGCGTGACTTTGCCGGTGGCATCGTGGTGCATGAAACTGCAGGTCTGGCTGCGCTGATCATCGCGGTCTTCCTTGGCCCGCGCAAAAACCGCACCACTCCGCCGCATAACCCCGGCTATGTCTTCATCGGCGCGGCCATGCTCTGGGTTGGGTGGTTCGGCTTCAACGGTGGTTCGCAGCTGGCCGCAGACGGTGGCGCGGCGATGGCGCTGACCGTCACCCATATCTCCGCCGCCACAGCCTCACTGACTTGGGCGCTTTGGGAGAAGATCAAATACGGCAAGGCGTCCATGGTGGGCCTTGTCACCGGCACCATTGCGGGCCTTGCCTCTATCACGCCCGCCTCCGGCTTTGTCGGCCCGGTTGAGGCGCTGGCGATCGGTGCTGTCGCAGGTACCCTCTGCCAGGAGGCCGTGAACGTCGTTAGAAACCTGCTGAAGATCGACGATACGCTGGATGTCTTTGCGGTGCATGGTGTCGGCGGCATCTTCGGCACCATCATGATCGCGGTCTTTGGTGCGGGCAGCTGGCTGGCGCAGCTGGGCGGTCTCGCGGTTGTCGGCATCTTCACCGCCGTCGTGACCGTTGTTCTGGTCAAGGTTACCGCCGCGATTACCCCGCTGCGCGTCGACCTGGAGACGGAGACCAACGGTCTGGATATCACCGTTCACGGTGAACGCGCCTACGACATGACCAGCTGACGTCAATCAGCCAATATCACAAACGAAAACGGGCCTGCATCGCGGGCCCGTTTTTATTCAACGGCTTAGCCGTGGTTGCGGATCAGCCATAAAGCTCCGCCGCGCGACGTTCAAAGGCACGCACGATTCGCTGCATCGCCTCGTTAAACACCACACCGATGATGCCCTGCAGCACGGCGTTCTTGAATTCAAAATCAACATAGAACGACACATCACAGCCGCCGTCTGCGCGATCTGCAAACGCCCAATTGGACTTCATATAGCGAAACGGCCCGTCCAGATATTCCGTGTCGATTTTGTTGTCGTTCGGAAACAATGTAACCCGGCTGCCAAACCGTTCGCGAAACACCTTGAAGGAGATCACCAAGTCCGCCTCCATCACCTCAGCCTCCCCCAAGGGCGTACAGCTGCGGATACGCGCAGCGGAACACCAGGGCAGAAACTTGGGGTAATCCCCGACATCAGCCACCAGATCATACATCTGCTGCGCCGTGTAAGGCATTGGCCGGGTTTCTGAATGGGTAGGCATAAGAGGCGCATTTCCTGCTATGATCGTCTCGCGTCATGTCATATGAACGCGCGGGAAATTCAAGGGGGCACCCATGACACAGCGGCCATATGTCATCGATGTGATGATCTCAGCCAAGGCCATTGCGGCCCGGATCGAAGAGCTTTGCGCCGAGATCCAGACGGAATTTGAAGGCACCGACAAACTGGTGGTGGTGGGGCTCTTGCGCGGCAGCTTCGTCTTTATCGCCGATCTGGTGCGGGAGCTGGATCTGCCGATCGAAGTCGATTTTCTTGAGGCTTCCTCCTACGGGGATGCGATGGAAAGCAGTCGGGAGGTCCGCATTCTCAAAGACTTACGCGGCGCAATTGAAGGGCGCGATGTGCTGGTTGTTGAGGATATCGTCGACACCGGCCATACGCTGAACCACGTAACGCATCTGTTGCGCAGCCGCCAGCCAGCCCGGCTGAAATCCATCGCGCTGCTGGACAAACCCTCCCGCCGCGAGGTGGATTTCCGCTCTGATTGGATCGGTTTTGAGATCCCGGACGAATTTGTCGTCGGCTATGGAATCGATTACGCGCAGCGCAACCGGAACCTGCCCTTTATCGGCAAGGTTCGCTTTACCGAAGAGGGCTGAACCCGCGCCCGGTCCCTCCCGGTCGCCAATATCCGCCGAACAATCCGACGTGGGGCGCAAACATCCGCGCCCTGCGCCCTGCGGTTTTTAAAACCGGCACCAGCCCGCCGATGACCCGCTGTTGCGTCAGCGTCTTTCGGCACAGTCCATTTGCAAAATCCCCCGATCCCCGCCAAGCCTCATCCAAGTGTTGAGATCATGAAGGAGATCGCCAATGAGACTGGCCTATATCGCTGCAGCCACGCTCGCCCTGTCCCCTGTCGCAGGCGCCGCCGCGCCCCCGAAATGGGCCCTCGACCACAAAAGCACTGCCGCACACCATTCCCCCGGTCAGATCAAGAAACAGCACAAACCGCGCCACAAGGGTTTTCAGCAGCTGCGCGGTGACTGGGACTATATTGACGATCATGCCCGTTGGGGGCTGGCGCCGCCTGCTCCGGGTCACCGCTATATCCGCAAGGATGACCGGATTTACGAAGTGGTGCGGGACACACTGGCGATTGTGGGTGCGGTGGCTCTGGTTGATGCGCTGATCGATTGATCGCCGTTTCCCGACATCAATATGCGCAAATAAGATACTGTAAGATAAAACTTATCTCAGTATGTTATCGATGACAGCCGTAAAAATGGACACGCCAACCGGGATCGCGCCATCGGGGAAATCATAGTCAGGATTATGAAGCTGCGGCTGCATTTCACCTGAGCCAAGCCAGACCATCGCGGCCCGTGCGCTCTTCCCAAACTGGCCAAAATCTTCGGACCAGCGCTGCGGTTGATCACGCATTTCAACCGGGTGCCCTGCGGCGCTGCAGGCCGTCTGCAGGATCGCAACGGCCTCAGCATCATTGGTGCAGGCCTCAAACACATCGTCAAAGCTGATCTCAACGCTCAGGCCACACTCCGTGCAGATCTGACGTGTCAGATCCTCGGCCTCAGCGATCAACGCCTCCATCCGCGCGTCACTCACCGTGCGCAAGGTCGCCCAGACCTCGCCCTCACCAGGCGCGATGCCAAAAGTTGCCTCGCCCAGGCGCGCATGGGTGAGCGTGACCAGCGCATAGTCAGCGCCAAGATCAACCCCGCCGCCAAGCGCCACCAGCCCCGGCAGCAGCTGCGCCATGGCGCCCGCCGGTGAAATCCCGTCCTGCGGGGCCGCCGCATGGGAGGTCTTGCCCGTTAGTCGGATGCGCATCCCGCGGGACGCACAATTGGCCGGACCGCTGCACAGGGCAAGCTGCCCTACTGGCAGCCCCGGCAAATTGTGAAGGGAAAACGCATAGTCTGGCGCAAGTTCGCCAAAGGCCGGATCGGCAATGACCGCAGGCGCGCCCTTGCCGGTTTCTTCGGCTAGCTGAAACATCAGTACAACACGGCCCCGCGCAGGGCGCCGTGCGGCCAGATCCTGCGCCAGTGCAGCCACGATGGTCATATGTCCGTCATGCCCACAGAGATGGCCCCGCCCGGCATGGGTAGAGCGATAGGGTTGGTCAGAAATCTCTTCAATCGGCAGCCCGTCCAGCTCACAACGGATCATCACGGTCGGCCCATCCGCCGCGCCGTCATAGACTGCCGCAACACCGTGCCCACCTAGGCCCGTCAGCAGCTGGTCAGGATCATACCCGCGCAGATAGTCGGTGATGAAGGCCGCAGTCTTTTCCTCGGCGCCCGACACTTCCGGGATCTGGTGCAACGCGTGGCGCAGCTCTGTCAGCTGCGCCAGACGGTCCGGCGTCATGCCAGGCCGAGCTTCTTGTTGCGGGCGGCGCGCAGCTGGGCGAAATCATCCCCCGCATGGTAGGACGACCGGGTCAGCGGCGTTGCCGAAACCATCAGGAAGCCCTTGCCATAGGCGGCTTTCTCATAGCTTTCAAACTCTTCCGGCGTCACGAACCGATCGACCGCATGGTGTTTCGGCGTCGGTTGCAGATACTGGCCGATGGTCAGGAAATCGATGTCAGCGGCGCGCATGTCGTCCATCACCTGCTTCACCTCCTGCGCATTCTCGCCAAGGCCGACCATGATGCCGGATTTGGTAAAGATCGCCGGATCCATCTCTTTCACCCGCTGCAGCAGCCGCAGGGAGTGGAAATACCGCGCGCCGGGCCGCACACCGGGATAGAGGCCGGGCACAGTTTCCAGATTGTGGTTGAAGACATCGGGCCGCGCTTCCACCACGGTTTCCAGCACTTCAGGTGCGCATTTCAGAAAATCCGGCGTCAGGATCTCAATCGTGGTCTTCGGGCTGCGGTGACGCACCGCACGGATGGTCTGGGCAAAATGCTCCGCGCCGCCATCTTCCAGATCGTCGCGATCCACAGAGGTGATCACCACGTGATTCAGCCCCAGCTTCTGCACCGCATGGGCCACCCGCCCCGGTTCAAACGCATCCAGCGTATCCGGACGACCAGTGGCAATGTTGCAGAAGGTACAACCCCGGGTACAGATTTCGCCCATGATCATCATGGTGGCGTGACCCTGGCTCCAGCATTCGCCCACATTCGGGCAGCCAGCCTCTTCACAGACCGTGACGAGGTTATTCTCACGCATGATCTTATGCGTTTCCGCGTAGCCCTTGCCCCCTGGCGCCTTGACCCGGATCCAGCTTGGCTTTTTCGGCTGAGCATTGTCAGGGCGATGGGCCTTTTCCGGGTGGCGTTGCTCGGGGATTTTCAGATCTCGCACGTCGATGTTCCCTTGCGGCAATGGTCTTTTGATCTTCGTAACATAGTTGCAATCGCTTGGCACGACCAGTTCTCGGCCCGGACCACATTCCCGCGCGACGCAACACACCAGTGCAATACACTGTTTATATTAATGTTTTGATGCAGATTGCGGAGAGTGCAACCCCGCCACCCGGTTTTGAACAACCGGGCAATCTGCCCGCTGGTCGCGGCTGCCGAGTCGCTGCGGGCAGGTCGCATCACTCCCGCGAAACGGCGCGAATTGGCAACCCTCCCGGCGCGATCCGCATCCCGTCATCCGCTGCGGCATTGCGCCCGCGAAAACCCCATTGCAGGTGATTTAGAACTATTATAAATCACCGCGCGACGACGAATTGACCCTTAAGGAGCCGATGATGAAAGCTGGCGTAAAACTGCCCGACGTGACCTTCCGCACCCGTGTTCGCGACGAATCCGTGGGCGGCCCCAACCCGTTCCGCTGGGAAGACAAAACCACCGCCGACTATTTTGCCGGCAAGCGCGTTGTGCTGTTCTCCCTGCCCGGCGCCTTCACCCCCACCTGTTCGACCTATCAGCTGCCCGGTTTTGAAAAAGGTTTTGCCGATTTTCAGGCCGAAGGCATCGACGCGATCTACTGCATGTCGGTGAACGACAGCTTTGTGATGAATAAATGGGCCGAATCCCAGAACCTGAAAAACGTCGGCGTGATCCCCGATGGGTCCGGTGAATTCACCCGCCGCATCGGCATGCTGGTGGCCAAGGACAACCTGGGCTTTGGCAACCGCTCCTGGCGCTATGCGGCCATCGTCGACAACGGTGTGGTCGAAGCATGGTTCGAAGAACCCGGCCTGTGCGACAACCATGGCGAAGACCCATATGGCGTGTCCTCGCCGGAAACCGTTCTGGAGCACCTGAAGACCGCCAAGGCCGAGGTCGCCGCCTGATCCGCAGGATCACAGAGACCGGTTGATCCGCTGGATCCCGGTATCAGATAGATTGACGAAGAAGACCAACCCGGTGCCCGATGGCGCCGGGTTTTTTATTGTAGTCACAATGAGTTCAGCCAATCAGCTCATCCTGTGCCTGCTGTGCATCATAATGTAGTTTCAACTGCTGCAGAGCGATGCGCAGCACCACCTTGCCGGAGCGGGCAGACCAGCCCAGCTGGCGCTCAGCCGCTTCCAGGCCTTCCAGATGGCAACAACAGCGCATCACGATATCACTCAGCCCTTCGCCAAGCGCATTCAGCGCGGCGGCAGCCCGCTTTTTGGCCGCCGATGCGGCCTGTCCAGGTCGTCGGCGCCGGGGCATCGTGGGACCGCAATCGCCCTCGCGGACCTGGGCTGAGGTCTGCGCCAGATGCTCCGCCACCTGCGCCAGTTCGAAATCCTCGCGCAGGCGCTCGCCCGCGCGCACCAGATCTGTTGTCAGAAACGGCGTGCCATCGCGATCCGTCAGCCGCGCCAGCATATGCAGCGGCGTCTCTCCCAGCCCATAGCGGGCCCGCCGGGGCCGCCGCCGGTTGCGATTGGTTTTGCGCGTCGCCAGGCTGGCGCTCTCCAGCCGCGATCGGGCACGGTTTTCCCGGCTGGCCACAAACTGGCTGAGCGCGCTGCGCCCCTCCGGCGTGATGTGATAGCGGCTGAGCCGCCCCGGTGCCGGACAAGCGATCCAGTCGCGCAGCGCCAGCGCCTCCGCCAGAGTGCGGTCCACGACGACCTTCTTGTCACCGGCCGCCGCCTCGCGCACCACCACCGCCTTCTCCAGCCCGTCCGCCACGGCAAGAACCGCGCCCTGCGGGTTGAGGCAGGTCAGAACCTCGACCGCCTCGCTCTCAAAGGCCTCGGCGCAGGTCGGCACGGTCCCCAGCGCCAGCGCACGGGCTGACATCGGCCGCGGGCCGGGCATGTCTTCGGCATAGTGACAGGCCGCAAGCGACGCCAGGGCCGCATCAACCAGCGGATCATCGCGACGGGTTTCAACCCGTCGGACCTGTCGCAACACAGTAGACGGGTGGCAGCCCGCCTGCTTTGCAAGATTGCGGATCGATCGGCCCGCTTCGGTATGTTCAAGATATCGGCACGCCTCCTCAGGCACCCATTCCGGCAGGCCGGACACAGCCATAGTTTGCATTTTATCACCCCACATGTGATCATTCGAAACTATCCTCCCACGGGCCTCCTACGTGTTATCCACAGACACCACTCACCGTACTGGCCTGATTTTTCTGAATAGTCTCAGTCAGAACATCATTGGTTTCAAATTTTCATCAATCAATATCGAATAGACCGTTCGCCGAACCGGCCCCTTCGGCAACACCCGCATTAGTTGTGTTAAACAGCGCTATCAACAGAGCTGGAAAGGACATGACGATGCAGGATATCTTTGGTCATCTGGCCGCTTTGCGCCGCCCTCGGCTGTTGGTGCGGACAGCGAGGATCGGGGCACGCGACTATAGCCGACGGCGTGATCTGAGACGGGTGCTTGGGTATGGCACATTGCCCAAGCCCGCAGCGGCAGTGATGCGACTTTTGGATCTGGAGCGCGATCACAACCGCAGGCGTGAAGCGGGAGATGCCGGGTATTCGCTGACCCGCCACGTTGACGTGTTGATCGCCCTCATGGGCGAAGCGGACGGGCTGCGCCGCCCCGGTCTGAATCTCGCCTGACCGACGCGCGATGAAAACGCAAAACGGCGGCCCAATGGGACCGCCGTCTGCCAACCGGGCTATGCCGACCGGTCTCTACGCAGAACAGAACCGCCGCTTTTACATGAAGGCGTCAGGCATGGAGGCTTTTTTCTCTGCGACATAAGCTTCCAGCTTACCCAGGATCTCAGGATCCAGCGGCGGCGCCTCATAGGCGTTCAGCAGGGTTTCGACCCGGTTGCTGGCCAAAGCAACGGTGTCGCGTGCGCCTTCCTCTTCCCAGGTCTCAAACGGCTTGTAGTCCAGGAGATCGGATTTCCAGAACGCGGTTTTGAAGTTGGCCTGCGTGTGTTCGCAGCCCAGATAGTGACCACCCGGACCAACTTCGCGGATCGCGCCCATGGCCAGCGTGTCGTCGTCAACCACAACACCTTTGGCCAGACCATGCAGCGCGCCCAGTTGATCGGCGTCCATGACGAATTTCTCAAAATCCGCAACCAGACCACCCTCAAGCCAGCCACAGGAGTGCAGCTGGAAGTTCACGCCTGCCAGCAGACCCATATTGAGCGAGTTCGCCGTTTCGTAAGCCGCCTGCGCGTCCGGCAGTTTGGAGCCGCAGAAGGAACCGGCGGACCGGAACGGCAGGCCCAGACGGCGGGCCAGCTGGCCTGCACCATAGGTGATCTGGGAAGCTTCGGGTGTGCCAAAGGTGGGCGCACCCGAATTCATGTCGATCGAGGTCACCATCGCGCCAAAGATCACCGGCGCACCGGGGCGGATCAACTGGCTGTAGGCGACACCGGCAAGAACTTCGGCCAGAACCTGAACCAATGTCCCGGCAACCGACACCGGCGCCATCGCGCCACCAACGATGAACGGCGAGATGATGCAGGCCTGATTATGTGCGGCATAGACCTCCAGCGCGCCCATCATCACATCGTCAAATGTCATCGGCGAGTTGATGTTGATCAGCGAGGTCATCACGGTGTTGTCGCGCACAAAATCCTTACCGAACAGGATTTCGCACATTTCGATGGAATCCCGCGCCCGGCTAGGTTCCGTAACCGACCCCATAAAGGGTTTGTCGCTCAGCGTCATATGCGCCATCAGCATGTCGAGGTGACGCTTGTTCACCGGCACATCGGTCGGCTCGCAAACAGTGCCACCGGAATGGTGCAACCATTTCGACATATAGCCCAGCTTCACGAACTTCTGAAAATCATCCAGCGTCGCATAGCGGCGGCCGCCCTTGGCATCGCGCACAAACGGCGGGCCGTAGACCGGTGCCAGCACCATGTTCTTGCCACCAACAACCACGGATTTCTCCGGGTTGCGCGCATGCTGGGTGAATTCGGACGGGGCGGTTTTGCACAGCTGACGCGCCAGACCGCGGGGAATACGCACGCGCTCGCCATCGATGGAGGCGCCAGCCGCGCGCCAGCGTTCCAGCGCAGCCGGGTTGTTCACGAAATTGACGCCGACCTCTTCGAGGATGGTTTCGGCGTTGGCTTCGATGGCCTGCAGCGCCTCTTCGCCCAGCACCTCAAAGTTCGGGATATTCCGCTCAATGTATTTTGCGGTGTCGATCTTGACGCCGGTACGTTCTGCGCGACGGGCGGCACCACCGCCTCCACGTGCGCGGCGGCGCGGTGCTGCTGGAGCTGCTTCTGTCATGGTTTTTCCTCACCACAGGCATTTCGTTGCGACTGTGATTATATCGCTCAGACAAAAGGCCGCCGCAGGATTACGGCCATTGAAGTTGAAAAGCGACATTCCCGACAGGTTTCTCGCGAAAACGACCGGGATTTTCACCTTGCCACCGGCGCAGCGACGGCGCGCGGCAGATAGCGCAAACGCGCTCCGAGGCGCGAAAATCCCTTGCGAAATCTGCGCCACTGCCCTATGGCGCGTGCATGACAGAGACATCCCACGACAGCCTTCTCATCATCGACTTTGGCAGCCAGGTGACGCAGCTGATCGCGCGCCGCCTCCGCGAGCTGAATGTCTATTGCGAAATCCATCCCTACCAGAATGTCACTATGGACTTTGTGCGCGAGATGGCGCCCAAGGCGGTGATTTTCTCCGGTGGCCCCGACAGCGTGACCCGCGACGGCAGCCCCCGCGCCCCGCAGGAGATCTTTGATCTTGGCGTACCGATCCTGGGCATTTGCTACGGCCAGCAGGTGATGATGCACCAGTTGGGCGGCAAGGTGCTGTCCGGCCATGGCACCGCAGAATTTGGTCGCGCCTATGTGACCCCGACAGTCAGCAGCCTGCCCCTGCTGGATGGCTGGTTTACCGACGACAGCGACCGCGAACAGGTCTGGATGAGCCACGGCGATCACGTCAGTGAGATTGCACCGGGGTTTGAGGTCTACGGCACCTCCCCCAATGCCCCCTTTGCGATCACCGCAGATGTCAGCCGCAATTTCTACGCGGTCCAATTCCACCCGGAGGTGCATCACACCCCGAATGGTGCCAAGCTCTATGAGAACTTCGTCAAGATCGCAGGCTTCACCGGTGACTGGACCATGGGTGCCTACCGTGAACAGGCGATCCAGGCGATCCGTGATCAGGTCGGTGACAAGAAGGTCATCTGCGGCCTGTCCGGCGGCGTCGACAGCTCGGTGGCGGCGATCCTCATTCACAAGGCAATCGGCGATCAGCTGACCTGCGTGTTTGTGGACCATGGCCTGCTGCGCAAGAATGAGGCTGAAGAGGTCGTCACGATGTTCCGTGACAACTACAATATCCAGCTGATCCACGCGGATGAGCAGGAGTTGTTCCTGGGCGAGTTGGACGGTCAGTCGGATCCCGAAACCAAACGCAAGATCATCGGCAAGCTGTTCATCGACGTGTTCCAGAAACACGCCAACACCATTGAGGGCGCCGAGTTCCTGGCACAGGGCACTCTTTATCCGGATGTGATTGAATCGGTGTCCTTTTCAGGCGGCCCGTCAGTCACCATCAAGAGCCACCACAATGTCGGTGGCCTACCGGAGAAAATGGGCCTCAAGCTGGTGGAGCCGCTGCGCGAGCTGTTCAAGGACGAGGTCCGCGCCTTGGGCCGCGAACTGGGTCTGCCACAGAGTTTCATCGGTCGCCACCCCTTCCCCGGACCGGGGCTTGCCATCCGCTGTCCCGGTGAGATCACCCGCGAGAAGCTGGAGATCCTGCGCGAAGCGGACGCGATCTATATCGACCAGATCCGAAAGCACGGTCTCTATGATGAGATCTGGCAGGCCTTTGTTGCAATCCTGCCGGTCCGCACCGTGGGTGTCATGGGCGACGGGCGCACCTATGATTACGCCTGCGCCCTGCGCGCGGTGACCTCTGTTGATGGCATGACGGCGGATTACTATCCATTCAGCCACGACTTCCTCGGTGAAACCGCGACGCGGATCATCAACGAGGTGAAGGGCATCAACCGCTGCACCTATGACATCACCTCGAAACCGCCCGGCACCATCGAGTGGGAATAAACAACACACAAAACCCCGGCCCAGCGGCCGGGGTTTTTCTTTTCCAGAAAGCACCGATTTAACTGTATTTTTGCTCATGTTTTAACGATTTGAACAACTCTCTTTGCGAGGTTTCGGTGAACCTCAACCGGGAGCATCTTCAGAATGATCATCTGCCATCCGCTAAAGCTTATTTTCATCAAGACAAAGAAAGTTGGCGGAACCTCATTTGAGATCGCACTGTCCAGTTATTGCGACGCAAACAGCATCATCACGCCGATCAGTGCTAAGGATGAGGAGACTCGGAGGGAGTTGAGCTATCCCGGCCCCCAGAACCATAAGGCGCAAATCTGGCCGGATGGAAATGAAGGAAGCGAGGCGTTTTTCAACCACATGACCGCCGGGCAGATCCGCGCCGCTGTTCCGCAGGATATCTGGGAGAGTTACACCAAAATCACAATCTGGCGTGATCCCTATGATGCGATCATCTCGCGCTACTACTGGGAGGGGATGGATAAACGCAATATTCCATTCGACCAGTTTGTCGGGCACTTCCGCAGCGTCTTGAGCGAGAACCGTCGCATCGCGCCACTAGAGGGCCCGAATAGCCCCGATATTTTCCTGCGCTACGAACATCTTGAGGAGGATGTCAACGCGTTGGGTATTGACGACCTCTGGGCGCGGTTCTCAAGCCTGAGTGCGAAAGGCGCGCTTCGTCCCAAAAGCGGCGCCGATCCGGCAACCGTCTTTGCCGCACATCCTGATACCGCTGATCTGATTGAGCGAGAAGCCGCGGATGAAATTGCCCGCTTCGGCTACGCCCGTCCGGTGGCAACGCCAGATCCGGCGACACTCAAACGCACGACTGCTTCTGCATCTGGTGCCATGCCCTCAGGCAGCGTTACCTCCCCTGCTCCTCGGCCTGATTTCATCTTCACCCTCTCTGCCGGGCGCACCGGCACGGCTTGGCTCGCGCGTTTTCTCGGCGAGAACATGAATATTCCATCGGTGCATGAACCCCTTGGTCTCGACGACTATGGCACGCGCCTGCCCAGTATCAGCCATATGCGACACTTCAACACCTACGGCATGAACGGACCTGTCTGCGACTTTTGGGAGGGCAAGCTGGGTGAGCTTCAAGCCCCCTACGCCGAAAGCAATCATACGTTGGGCAAATGCGGGCTCATTGAGGCTCTTGTTGACCACGGTCTTGCACCGCGTACAACCATCATCATCCTGCGCCGCAACCTTGCCAAACAGATCGCAAGTTACATCAATCGCAGTGATTTCTCCAATATCACCATCCCCTGGCAGTGGTACCTGCATCCCAATTATCGCAACAATATCCTCGACCCCAGTCAACTGACGCCGATGGGTGAGATTGGAGTTGCGATCTGGTATGCATTGGAAATGGAAACGCGATACGCGTATTACAAACATCTCTACGGCCATCAGCTGCGCTTTGTGGAGACCACACTGGAGGAGGCCAACACAGCTGACGGTGCCGCAAGGCTGATGCAATCACTCGGCTATCCGGGGCGTGCGCTTTTACCCCCCAAGATGAATGCGTCAAACACGACCAGCTCCACCACAGAGGCGCTTGTGGGCGAGATAGAAACCCTGCTTCAGCGGTTTAGCTTTGATCCGGAGGACGTTGCCAAGGGCTTAATCCAACGCGGGAACCGGCTCGATGTACCGGCCGTGCCGCGCCAGGGTACAACGGCCGGAAAGGTTGCTGCCGAATAGCTGTCACGGCATTTCCTAGCATATCAGTATCGCAGGACTGGACCGCGCGGCGAACATAGCTTGACCTAAGTTGAAAACTGCCCCCTTCTGCCCGTTGGAATGGCGCATGAGGGGCAGGGATGGAATTGAACGACCGACCGATTGGGACGGCTGCGATCTGGATGATCGGGGCGATTGTCTCCTTCTCCTCGATGGCGATTGCCGGACGGGAGGCGGGTTTGAGCCTCGACACGTTTGAGATCATGACCTACCGCAGTGCTGTCGGCCTGGTGATCGTCGTCGTGGTTCTGACCGCCACGGGCAGCTGGCCACAGGTGCGGCGCGACCGGCTGGGCCTGCACCTCATCCGCAACGCGGCTCATTTCACCGGTCAGAATCTCTGGTTCTTTGCAGTGACCCTGATCCCGCTGGCACAGGTTTTTGCGCTGGAGTTCACCTCCCCGCTCTGGGTGTTGATGCTGTCACCGCTGCTGCTGGGCGAAGCTCTGACAAAACCGCGCGTGCTGGCGGCGGCTCTTGGTTTTATCGGGATCCTGATCGTGGCGCGCCCAAGCCCAGAGACCCTGAACCTCGGCGTGATCGCTGCGGCCAGCTCTGCTGTCTTCTTCGCGCTCACCATCATGTTCACCAAGCGGCTGACCCGGCATGAGCCGATCAGCTCCATCCTGCTGTGGCTCACCCTGATGCAACTGGCAATGGGTCTGGCGATATCTGGCTGGGACGGGGTAATTGCAATCCCAAATGCCGCAACGGCACTTTGGTTGCTGGTAATCGGCTGCGCCGGGTTGGCCGCGCATTTTTGCATGACCAAGGCGCTCTCTATTGCTCCGGCCACTGTTGTCGTGCCCATCGACTTCGCTCGCCTGCCCACCATCGCTGTGGCCGGAATGTTGATTTATGGTGAAGCGCTTAACCTGTGGATCCTGCTGGGCGCGGTGGTGATCTTCTGCGCCAACTACATCAATATTCTCGATGCGGCCGGACGCCTGCGTGCGCATTCAGAACACCGCGGATCTGCCTGATTTTCTTGCCGTTGATTGCCTTTGCGTCAACATTGACCGAAAAATTCCCCCTTGCTAGCGTTTTCCAATGTTAAAACCAGACGCTCAAGTCTGGACAGGGAGGAACAATGAAACGCTATCTTGCAACGTCAGCGGCGCTGGCGCTGGCTTCCGGCTCCGCTATGGCCAGCGGTCTTGATCGGACCGGCCAGCCGATTGGCATCATCTTCGAAGAAGGCACCTACGCAGAGTTTTCCGTGGCGACCTCATCCGTAGATCTGTCCGGTAACGACCGTGCCACCACCACCCTCGGCACCGCAGGCAACCCTTTGCAATCTGCGACCGGCGATGTCGGCGACCGCTTCAACATGTTTGGCGCAGGCTACAAGCGGGACATCAACGAGCAGCTGTCCTTCGCAGTGATCTTTGATCAGCCGTGGGGCGTCGACGTGAATTACCCGGTCGGAAGCTCACTACTGCTGGGCGGCACCACCGCAGTGGCCGATTCCAACGCAATCACTGCACTTGTGCGTTACAAGTTTAACGACAACTTCAGCGTTCATGGCGGCATTCGCTACCAAGAGATTGACGGCGCGATTAACCTGGCGGGCGGCGCCTACTCCTCTATCGGCAGCCAATATAACGTGAAGGTTAACAACGACGGTGCTTTTGGCTGGGTCGCGGGCGTAGCCTATGAGATCCCAGAAATTGCCCTGCGCGCGGCACTGACCTACAGCTCCGAAATCGAACATGATTTCAACCTGAACGAAACCTTTGCCAACGGCGTCTCGGTAGGAACATCGACCAAGACCAAAACACCGCAGTCGGTCAACTTGGACCTTCAAACGGGCATTGCCGAAGACACGCTGCTGTTTGGCAGCATTCGCTGGGCAGAGCACAGCGTCACCAATCTGGTTGTGCCGGGCCTCAGCGGTCAGGCCGGTCGCACCGTAGACCTGATTGACCTCGATGACTCGGTCACCTACACGCTTGGCGTGGGTCGCAAATTCAACGAGAACTGGTCTGGTTCGCTTGCGGTAATCTACGCAGATGTTGATGGCGACAACCTCGTATCACCGCTCGCACCCACGCACGGCTATGAGGCAATCCGCCTTGGCGTGCAGTACACTCAGGACAAGATGAAGATCTCCGCTAAGCATCCGCTATACCAAACTGGGTGACGCAATTGCCGCCCCCGGTGGTGCTGTGGGCGTTGCAAATTTCCAAGACAACGATGCCGTCAGCTTTGGCCTGAAAGTCGGCTATAGCTTCTGATCCTGCGTAAGACCTGCGTGCGCTTACAGGCCGCGCTGTAACAAAGACAGGGCCAGGACCAGCTTTGCCCCCGCACCCATGGTGCGGGGGTTTTTCGTGTCACGGCTACATCTGATCAGGTCACCTTCGGGTGCTGCTGATTGACCCACGCGACATTGGTCAGTAGCAAGGCAAAGAACCAACAAGGACCGGATTTCAAATGCTCTATTCGTCTGCCGAAGAGTGGCGTAAGGCGCCGCATAAGCGGGTTTTGTTCTTTGGCATGTCCGGTCTGGGCAAGACCTATATCAGCAATATCCTGCGCGGTGCGGGCAGCTGGTTTCACTATTCCATCGATTACCGCATCGGCACCCGATACATGGGTGAATATATCGCCGACAATGCCAAGGCCGAGGCGATGAAAGTGCCGTTCCTGCGCGATCTGCTGTTGTCGGACTCGATATACATCGGCTCCAACATCAGCTTTGAGAACCTGACACCGGTGGCGTCCTATCTGGGCAAACCCGGTGATCCGGCCAAGGGCGGGCTGGCGATGCAGGAATATACCCGCCGTCAGGACCAGTTCCGCACTGCTGAACTGAATGCGCTGCGTGATACCGGCTATTTCATCGACCGGGCTGCGCGGCTTTATGATTATCCGAACTTCATCTGCGACACTGGCGGCAGCATCTGCGAATGGGTCGACGCAAGCGACCCCAACGACCCGCTGCTGAAGGAGCTGTCGCAGCAGACGCTGATGGTCTGGATCAAAGGCGACGAAGCCCATACCCAAGAGCTGATCCGCCGGTTCGACCGTGCGCCGAAACCCATGGCCTATGAACCAGCCTTCCTCACCCGCGTTTGGCAAGAGTATCTAAAGGAAAACACCCTATCAGAGGCCGATGTGGATCCTGATAGTTTCATTCGCTGGACCTATGCGCAAGCGCTGGCCCATCGCCAGCCGCGCTATGCCGCTATGGCTGAAAACTGGGGAGTCACGGTGACAGCCGATCAGATATCAGGCATCCGCACCGAGGCTGATTTCACAGACGTGATCGCGGGCGCTCTTGAGGCGCGCGGCTAGGCCTTCTACATCACGAGGGGCCAGAGACAGGCCACTCGCCGGAGATCATCTCCGGGTCAGAACGATCCCGACCGCTATGGGCGGGGCAAACATACCAAAGGACACGATATGCCGATCAAGATCCCTTCAGACCTCCCCGCCTATGACGTTCTCACGAACGAAGGCGTGATGGTCATGTCGCCGGATCAGGCGGCCCGTCAGGACATTCGCCCGCTGCGCATCGGCCTGTTGAACCTGATGCCGAAGAAGATCCAGACCGAGAACCAGTTTGCCCGGCTGATCGGCGCGACGCCCTTGCAGATCGACCTGTCGCTGATCCGCATGACAGAGCATCAGACCCGCAACACTGCCGCTGAACATATGGCCGAATTCTACCGTCCCTTTCAGGAGATCAAGGACCAGCGCTTTGACGGGTTGATCATCACCGGTGCGCCGATTGAGCATCTTGAGTTCGAGGATGTCACCTATTGGGATGAGCTGTGCGAGGTCTTTGACTGGACCCAGACCAATGTGCACTCCACCTTTGGCGTCTGCTGGGGCGGCATGGCGATGATCAACTACTTCCACGGGGTGAAGAAACATCTCCTGGATCACAAGGTCTTTGGCTGTTTCCGGCATCAGAACCTTGATCCTGCCTCGCCCTATCTACGGGGGTTTTCGGATGATTGCGTTATTCCGGTGTCGCGCTGGACCGAAATCCTCCAGTCTGAAATTGACGCCCACCCCAGCCTGCGCAGCCTTCTGGGCAGTCAGGACGCCGGTCCCTGCCTGATCGAGGATCCGAGCCATCGCGCGCTCTATATCTTCAATCACTTTGAATACGACAGTGATACGCTGAAGCAGGAATATGACCGCGACGTGGCCAGTGGGACGCCGATCAACGTGCCGATGAACTACTACCCGGATGATGATCCCAGCCGCAAACCGCAAAACAGATGGCGCAGCCATGCGCATCTTCTTTATGGCAACTGGATCAATGATATCTACCAATCCACCCCCTTCGACATGGCTGAGATTGGTCGTTAAGGGCATGGTGACCGCCGGGCTGGTTCTGGCGCTTGGCGTTGGCGTGACGCTGTGGCGCGCGAACGCGCGCGAGGCGGAAGCGGTGTCGACTTACCCACCGCAGGGCACATTTGTGACTGTCGAGGGGCAGCAGATGCACCTGCTGGATCTGGGACAGCCTGCCACCCTGCCCGCAGGCGAACGCGCGCCGGATCTGGTGTTGATCCACGGCGCCAGCGGCCATATCCGCGATATGACCTTCCGCCTCGCACCAGCCCTCAGCGACCGCTACCGGGTGATCATCGTCGACCGGCCCGGATTGGGCTACAGTGACCGCACCCGCGGCGCGCAAACTTCCCTGAGCAAGCAAGCCGCCCTGATCCGTGGTGCGGTGGCCGACCTGGGGGCAGACCGTCCCATCGTCTTGGGGCAGAGCTATGGCGGCGGGGTTGCGCTGGCCTGGGCGCTGGATGATCCCGACAGTCTCTCTGCGCTGGTCACCGTGGGTGCGGTCTCTCACCCTTGGCCGACACCGCTCAGCACATTTTACAAGGTGACCTCCTCAGCGCTGGGTCAGCGGCTGGCGGTGCCCCTGCTGACGGCCTATGTGCCGGAGACCACCATTCGCGACACGCTGACTGAGGTCTTCGCCCCGCAACCCGTTCCCGCGGGGTATTTTGAGCATTTCGGCCCCGGCCTGACCCTGCGCCGCTCTGCCTTGCGGGCCAATGCGCGCCAGCGCGCTGACCTTCTGGCCGAAATCAAATTGATGGCGCCCCGCTACAGTGCCCTTCGCCTGCCCATTGAAGCGGTCCATGGCAGCGCGGATACCACCGTCGGGCTGGATCTGCACGCGCGCCAGCTGGAACGCGATGTGCCCACGCTCACTCTCACTGTGCTGGACGGGATCGGCCATATGCCGCATCAGGTCGCCACCGATGCGGTTGTGGCAGCAGTAGACCGGGCAGCAGCGCGGGCCGCACCGACAGAGAATTTGCGTTAAAACGATTCACATTTCTCTGCAAAGCCCCATATAAGGGACAGAAGACAGAAGGAATTTTCGAATGCCCCTGCCCTTTGACGGTGCCATCAGCGCGTTTTACCAGACCGAAGCCCCGGATGAGATCCGCGCCGCCCTCAAAAGCTCGGACAAGGACGATGTGCTGGATCCTGGCTTTCCCTATGACACGCGGATGAGCCGCAAGCACTATGACAAAGAGATGAAGCGCCTGCAGATCGAACTGGTGAAGATGCAATCCTGGGTGCGCACAACCGGCGCGCGGATTGCCATCATTTTCGAGGGGCGTGATGCAGCTGGCAAGGGCGGCACCATCAAGAGGTTTCGGGAAAATCTGAACCCACGCGGTGCTCGCATTGTGGCCCTGTCCAAACCCAGCGAGCGCGAACAGACTCAATGGTATTTCCAGCGCTATATCACCCATCTGCCGTCGGCGGGTGAAATCGTTTTCTTTGATCGCAGCTGGTACAATCGCGGCGTAGTCGAGCCAGTCTTTGGCTTTTGCACCGACGGCCAGCGCGAACGCTTTTTCGATCAGGTCAACGGGTTTGAGGAAGCGCTGGTTGAGGATGGCATTCAAGTTTTCAAGATCTGGCTCAACGTCGGACGCGCCGAGCAGCTGCGCCGGTTCCTGTCGCGCGAAACCGACCCGCTGAAACAATGGAAGCTCAGCCCGATCGACGTGAAAGGACTGAGCCTCTGGCAGGAATACTCCACCGCGATCGCTGACACGCTGACGCGCAGCCATTCGGATCATGCGCCATGGACCATCGTCCGCTCCGATGACAAGCGGCGTGCACGGCTGGCCGCCATCCGTCGGGTGCTGCATGCGGTTGATTATGCCAACAAGGACGCCAAGGCGCTTGGCGATCTGGATGGTACGATCTGTGGCGGACCGGATCTTTGGGATGCCTAAACGCGGATATCACCACGGCAACCTGCGTCAGGCGCTGGTCGAAGCCGCATTGCACCTGATCGAGGCGAAGGGCCCGACCGGATTTACCCTGTCGGAGGCGGCCAAGAAGGCAGGCGTCACCCCGGCTGCGGTCTACCGTCATTTCGACGGGCGAGAGGATCTGATTGCCGAGGCAGGCCGACAGGGCTACGTCATGTTCGCCGATCTGATGCAGCACGCCTATGACAAATATCAGCCCTCTGCCCTGGCCGCGTTTGAGGCCACAGGCCGGGCCTATCTCGCCTTTGCGCGCAAACATCCAGGCCATTACATCGCCATGTTTGAAAGCGGCATTTCCGTGAACCGCACCCCGGAGCTGGCCGAGGCCGCCAACCGCGCGCGTGCCATTCTGGAGCGGGCCGCAGCGGATCTGAGTCAACACATCCCGGCCGAAAAACGCCCGCCCGCCTCGATGTTCTCCGCTCATATCTTGGCGATGAGCCATGGGGTGGTTGAGCTTTATGCGCGCAACTCACCCGGTGCCGCCTCGCCCTTCCCGCCTGAGGATCTGCTGGAAAGCGGCATTGGCATCTATCTGCGCGGGTTAGGTCTGATTGAACCGGATAGCTGAAACTGACGGCCTGTGGCATCTGCCCCGACTGACGTAGCCCCTAAACAGTCCAGACAACGAAAAAGGCCGCAGATTTCTCTGCGGCCTTTTCCAATCCATGTGATCCAGCGATTAACGCTTGGAGAACTGGAACGAACGACGCGCTTTGCGACGACCGAATTTCTTACGCTCAACGACACGGCTGTCGCGGGTCAGGAAGCCAGCAGCTTTCAACGCGCCACGCAGGGCCGGGTTGTAGAGTTGCAGCGCCTTGGAGATGCCGTGCTTGACCGCACCGGCCTGACCGGAGAGGCCACCGCCCTTGACGGTTGCGTAGACGTCGAATTCGCCTTCGACACCGGCAACCTGGAACGGCTGGCGCAGGATCATCTGCAGCACAGGGCGTGCAAAATATGCGTTCAGCTCTTTACCGTTGACGGAGACCTTGCCGGAACCCGGCTTGATCCAGACGCGGGCAACCGCATCTTTCCGCTTGCCGGTGGCATAGGCGCGGCCCAGCTCGTCACGAACGGGTTCGCGCGAAATGGTTTCTTCGGCTACGGTTTCTACGCCTGCAACGGCGCCGAGCTCTTCGAGAGTGTTGATCTGATCAGCCATCGGTCTCAGCTCCGGGTGTTTTTCTTGTTCATGGATTTAACATCCAGAACCTCGGGGGACTGGGCTTCATGCGGGTGCTCGGCACTTGCATAGATGCGCAGGTTGGTCATCTGCTGGCGCGACAGGCGGTTGCCGGGCAGCATGCGCTTCACAGCCTGGTAGACCACGCGCTCAGGGTGCGCGCCTTCCAGAATTTGCTGTTTGGTGCGGGATTTGATGCCACCGGGGTGACCGGTGTGCCAGTAGAAGTGCTCTTCGCGCTTCTTGCCGGTCATCTGGATTTTGTCAGCGTTGATCACGATGACATTGTCGCCCATATCCATGTGAGGAGTGAAGGACGGCTTGTGCTTACCACGCAGGCGCATGGCGACGATCGAGGCAAGACGGCCCAGCACCACGCCTTCGGCGTCGATGATGATCCACTTCTTCTCGATGTCTGCCGGAGTAGCAGAGAAGGTTTTCATATCAGGTCAATCCTGTTTGACGTGAAGGGCACACCAAAGCGGCACGCCCGAATTCGATGGACGGGGTTTACGGCAGCCCAATGCGCAGGTCAACACCCGTAAATCAGATTTAATTGTTCAAAAACATACACTTAAAAAATAGGTATAATAATACCCCAAATTTTGACACCGCCCGACGCGCTGCTGCACCGATCAAAAACCGCTACTGCCGACGCGGAACAGACTAACACGCCTTTTCAGCCGTTGCCTCACACGTTAAAGCTGCATCGGAAAGACGAATTATAGGATCTCACTAACATGTTTCGAAAACTTGCTCTGGCTGGCGCCCTGCCGCTGGCCCTTGGTGCCTGCATGCAAAACGCCGAAGTTACCGCTCCCCCGGTGACGGTGGCGCTCAAGAATCAAAGTGCGACAGCGCCGCGCATTCAGGGCTACAAAGAACTGACCTTCCGCACCCATGTCGTACTGGACAAGGAGAAGATGAAGGCGACGGGCGGTCAACCCAGCAGCGCCAATATGCGCGAGGTTGTTGGCGCCAGGTGCACCGTCGAAAGCACCGAATTCAAGGCAACATTCATCACCCCGGCAAAAGTCAACGTTCCGGTGCTCAAACGTCGTCCGACACCGGCTTATGTGCAATGCAACGCAGGCGAACAGTCCGGCCGGACCATGCTCAAGCCTGAGCTGAACGGCACGGTGGTGGGCGGCGCCTCGGCTGCAGGTCTTCTGGCTGCTGCCATTACCGCAGGCATCGCTGCTGGTCGCGACAACTGGTCGTTCATCGGCAACCATGCCTCGGGCGTGTCGATCCTGGTCGAATAACCGACCCGGTCGATCATCCTATAATATATAAAGGGGCCTGACTGTTCAGGCCCCTTTCTCCTTCGCCGGACAGCCCTCCCTGAACTGGTCAACATCACACGCTGATTTGCTCTGGCGGGTTGTCCAAGAGGGCGCGCAGGCGCAGCATGGCGTCTTCGAACTGCTTCGGCGTGACATGGCCGTTCACCGCGATCCGCACCGCATTAGGGGCGCGGCCATCTCGCAGGGCAAACTCATCGGCCGACCGGATCTGAACGCCCTCGGCCTCCGCCGCGCGAGTGAAGGCGGCAGCGCGCCAGCCCGAGGGCAGTTTTAGCCACAGAAACGGCACGCTCTGCGACCAGATCAGATCAAACCCACCCAGAGTGTTGACCGCGATCCGTATGTAATTGTCCATTTCGCGACGCACATCGGCGACCAGTTTCCTGGTGCGCGGATCAGACAGCAGGATACGCGTCAGCTCGGCAACCGGCTGCGCAATTCCGAAGTAGCTGTATTCCGCCATCCGCCGCAGATCCCGGCCACGCCCCTTGGGGGCCAGCGCAAACCCAACCCGCAGCGACGGTGTCAGAGTTTTGGAAATCGACGAAACATGCCAAGAGAGATCCGGCGCCAGCGCGCGATAGCTTGGCGCGCGGGCTTCGCCCATGCGATAACAGTCATCCTCAATGATCTGCACCTCATGGCGGCGCAGCACTTCAAGGATCTGCTGGCGACGTTCCAGCGGCGTATAAAGCCCGGTTGGATTATGCACCTCGGGACTGGTGCAGAGCACCATGGCGCCGGTTTTACGGATCGCCAGCTCCAGAGAGTCGGGCAGAATGCCATGCTCATCCATCGCAACGCCCACAACCCGCGCGCGCACCAGTTCCGCCGCGCGCCGGAACCCAGCATAGGAGAGATCTTCCACTAGCACGGTCGGTTGCGGTCCCTTCAGAATGGCCTGCATCACTGTCAGGATGCCGTTCTGTCCACCATGGGTCAGCACCACGTCACGCTCATCCAGCGGGCCCAGCGGGTCCTGCGACAGCCAGTCGACCACAGCCTCACGCAGGGGGCGGTAGGCATCTCTCGTTGGGTAATTCAGGAACTGTAACGGGTCCCCTTGCGAAATCTTGACCAGCGCCTCCCGGATCGCCGCCACCTGCCCCACATCCACCAACCGCGGGCTGAACAGGCTGACATGACCCGGGTCTTTGACTTCCTTCAGGTGGAGCTGCCGCGACCAGACATCATCCTGAACCTTGGTTTCCGGTTCCGCCACAAAGGTGCCGCGCCCCACCTCAGCTTGCAAAAGCCCCGCATCCGTCAGCAGAGAATAGGCCCGCGCCACGGTGCCCGGGGTGATCTTCAGCTGGTAGGCAAGCTCCCGCACCGGCGGCAGCTTTGTACCGATACAAAGGGTGCCATCCTCGACCGCGTTTCGGATTGTATCGGCGACCCGCTGATATTTGGGACCGGATCGGCCAGAAAGATCAGTTGGCAACTCATTCGGCCAAATTGTACCCATTACAATCCTTCCTTGGACATGATGCCTCACAAATTGTACCCAAGCATTGTGATATTAACACAGGATTGTATCAATACAATAGGAAAATGCCATGACACAGAACGCAACTCCCCCTTCGACGGATATGCTCTATCTCTCCAGCCGCCCCGCCTTGCCGGTGCTGGCGGAGGTTGCAGTCTCCTTTGCGGTTCTGGTCACCAAATGGACCGTGCGCCAACGCACCCGCCAGGCATTGCGCCAATTGCCTCCGGAACTGCTCAAAGATGTTGGGCTGACCCGTGAAGAGGCACGCCATCAAGGGACTCTTCCGTTCTGGCGCCCATGATCCCCGGGCAACGGAACCACCTGACGGCCGGGGCTTGCCCCGGCCTTTTTTATGGGCTGACCGCATCCATTTTACAAAAAACCTCTTGATCGAATCCCGCCCCCACCATAGATGCCGCTTCACTTTCGGTACCGATCCCAACCCCGGACTCTTATCCGGGGGGGCGCTAAGGGCTGGCTGGATTGTCATCTACTGGAACGAAGGGGAGTGTCATGACGGACGCCAACCTCTTCCAACTGGGGATCGGTCTGGAGACAGGCGCCCAAGAGGAAGATACCGCCCGCAGTGCAACCACTGCGATCGTAAGCTCACTTGTGGATTCGGATCGCGAAGACCATTTCATCCGTCGGGATGGAAAGGTGTTTGCCGGAACCCATCTCATTATCGAGGTCATGAACGGCAGCGGACTGGATTGCGAAACCCGCATTCAGAACGCATTTCGCAAATGCGTGGACGTCTGTGGCGCCACGCTGCTGCATATCCACACGCATAAATTCTCGCCGCAGGGCGTGTCCGGTGTCGCGGTGCTGGCCGAGAGCCATATCTCCGTCCATACTTGGCCCGAGATCGGCTATGGCGCCTTTGACGTCTTCATGTGTGGCGACGCCGAACCATGGAAAGCGGTCGACGTGCTGAAAGAGGCCTTTAACACGCCCACTGTTGAGGTCCGTGAACTGCTGCGCGGTGAGGAATGCCTCGCCAAGGGCATCCCATCCAAGGAGGTCGCAGCATGAGCGATCAGACCTGGAACACCGAACGCCTGCATGCGCATTACGCGCAATCGCTGCGCGTTGATGAGATGCTCTATGACAGCAACACCGAACATCAGCGCCTAAAGGTGTTTCAGAACGGCCAGTTCGGCCGCATCCTGACACTGGATGACGTGGTACAGACCACCGAAGGCGACAATTTCATCTATCACGAGATGCTGACCCATGTGCCGATCCTGGCGCATGGCAATGCAAAGCGCGTGTTGATCATTGGCGGCGGAGACGGCGGCATGGCCCGCGAGGCGCTGCGCCACACCTCGGTCGAGCATGTGACCATGGTGGAGATTGATGCAGGCGTGGTGGACTTCTCGAAAGAATACCTGCCGATGCTGAGCGACGGCGCCTTTGACGACCCGCGGCTCAATCTGGTGATCAATGATGGTGCGCTCTTCATGAAAGAGAACACTGAGAAGTTCGACGTGATCATCGTCGATTCCACTGATCCAATTGGCCCCGGTGAAGTGCTGTTCACCGACACCTTCTATGGCCACGCGGCTCGGTCGCTGTCTGAGCATGGCATCATCGTCACGCAGAACGGCGTGCCCTTCATGCAGGGCGATGAGCTGACCGGCACCCTGCGCGCGTTCAAGGCGCTGTTTGCCGATGCCTCCTGCTATCTGGCGACCGTGCCCACTTATGCTGGCGGACCGATGGCCTTTGGCTGGGGCAGCCATTCGGACAAAGCGCGCAATGTGCGGCTTGAGGATCTTGAAGCGCGCTTCGCCGCGGCTGGGATCGAGACCGGGTACTACAACCCCGAGGTTCACAAGGCCGCCTTTGCCTTGCCGAACTACGTCAGAAAACTGTTCCCCTAACGGGACAGGCATTTGGGGGCTACGGCCCCCTTTTTCTTTTGCGCTGACATTGCGCTTGCAGCCCGCGCTCTGCGCAGCTGACGCTGCTCTGCAGGGAGAGACATATGGCTCATATCAACAAGGTTATCAAATCGATCAACTTGGACGGCGAGTTGATCTGCACCGATATTTTTCAACGGCCTGACGGAAATTATGGCTTCGACGAGTTCCGCCGAGATCCCGAGGATGGACGTGGTTGGTACAGCATTGGCCATTACGGCGAACAGGTGTTTACAGATGCCGAAGCCGCGATTGCCGCTGCAAAGACGCAAATCCACTGGTTACAGGATAAGATTGATTGAAGGACACGGCCCGGTAGCGATGGGCTTTAATCCCCTTGGCCTGGACCGCACTTCTTGCTACGCGCGACGGGAGCGAAACAAAATCTGGCAGGCCCCCATGCAGCGCGACCCGATCCTAGTTGTTGACCGCGACACCGGCGAAACCTTTGAGGAGGTGGTGCTGGGGGAGAAATGGATCCGCTGGGCCTATCAGAACGCCAGCGCTAAACCGGTGGAGAAACTGCTGTTCCGCTCTGCCCTGATCAGTCGGTTGATGGGCGCGTGGTTCGACTCGCGGCTCTCCAGAGGCAAGATCAGCGCCGTGATCGAGGATTTATCCATCGACATGAGCGAAGCCACGGAACCAACGGAAAGCTATGCAACTTTCAACGACTTCTTCGCCCGAAACCTGAGGCCTGAGGCGCGGCCTTTTGATCCTTCCCCCAGCGTGATTGCCAGCCCCGCAGACGGCCGCGTGCTGGTGTTTCCTGAACTGGCCGAGGATGTCTTTGTCCCCGTGAAGGGGTATCCGATGTCCATTCGCACCATGCTGCCCGGCATCGCGGATCGTTTCATCGGTGGCGCGCTGGCCATCGTGCGGCTGTGTCCTGCGGATTATCACCGCTATCACTTCCCCGCCTCCGGTCGGATCAGCGCCGCAAAGGATCTGTCCGGCGCGCTCCATTCGGTGAACCCGATTGCACTCGGCGCCGGGCCGGATGTCTTTGGCGAGAACAAACGCAGCTGGACCCTGATCGACACAGACACCTTTGGCAGCTACGCCTTTGTCGAAGTGGGCGCCTTTGGCGTCGGCTCCATCATCAACACTCGCACCTCGGGTGCTGTCGAGAAGATGGACGAAAAAGGCTACTTCAAATTTGGCGGCTCCACCGTCGTGGTGGTGTTCGAACCGGGCCGCGTACAGTTCAGCGACGATCTGGTCACCAACAGCGCCAAGGGCCGCGAGACGCTGGTGAAAGTTGGCCAGCCGCTGGCCGCGGCTATCTGACGTCTAGCGCCCGGGTGCCTATCGTTCTGGCGGGATCGCATAGGTCATAGTGGAGCGCGCCACCGGTCGCGGATCCCCTTCCGAAAACAACAGCACATCGCCCACCGCAAGCTGGCGGCCCAGTTTCAACAGCTTGCCCTCCGCCACCAAAGGCGTGCCGCCCACCGGCTTGCGCATGAAATCGAAGGAGGCGTTGGTGGTCACCGCCAGCGCCTTGCGCCCCAGTCGCGACAGAACCAGCGCATAAACCGTGACATCGGCCAGCCCGAACATCGACGGGCCGGAAATCGTCCCGCCCGGGCGCAGGTGGCGTTCATCCACCAGAAGCCGCATGGTGATGCCGTCCTCGTCCAATCTGTCGATGACAAAATCATTGGCAACCTCTGCAAATACCTCTTGCAGATACGCCCCCAGCCCTGCGGCATCAAACGCCAATCCCATTATGTGCTCTCTCCCTCATAGTCCCGGTTCCCTGCGAGCGGATGTCGCATGGGGCTGCCGCGCAATACCGGTTCCCCCCTTTGCGCAACATGGTCTAACGTTGGCCTCAATCCGGGGAGGGACACAAGATGACAATTTTGGAACGTCACGACAGCAACGGCATCGCCACGCTTCATCTGAACGCGCCGGAGCGGCTGAATGCGCTCTCAGATGCGATGCTGGCAGCCCTGCAGGATCAGATCGACAGCCTGCGAAACGACAGCGAAACCCGCGTGGTGATCCTGGCCGGACAGGGCAAAGCCTTCTGTGCAGGCCATGATCTGCGTGAAATGACCGCGGGACGTCAGGCAGCAGATGGCGGGCAGGCCTATTTTGCGGACCTCTTTGACCGCTGCACGAAGGTCATGCTGGGCCTGCAGCAGATCCCGCAGCCGGTGATCGCGCAGGTGCACGGTATTGCCACCGCAGCGGGCTGCCAGCTGGTTGCCTCCTGCGATATGGCTGTCGCTGCGGAGGGCACGCGGTTCGGTGTCAATGGCGTCAATATCGGCCTGTTCTGTTCCACTCCCATGGTGGCGCTGACCCGAAATATCTCGCGCAAACACGCGTTTGAGATGCTAACCACGGGTGAATTCATCAACGCCGCGCGCGCAGAGGAACTGGGCCTGATCAACCGCGTCACCGCACCTGAGGATCTGGAGCAGACCACAAACGTCCTCGCCCAAACCGTTGCCGACAAACTCGGCGCCGCCGTTAAGATCGGCAAACGCGCGTTTTATGACCAGCTCCAGCTGCCAACAGCCGATGCCTATGCCCATACCGGCGCGGTGATGGTCGAAAACCTGATGCTGCGTGACACAGTCGAAGGCATTGATGCCTTTCTGGAAAAACGCGATCCCGACTGGAAAAATCGCTGATCCGCTCAAAAAATCTAAAAGACGTCGAAAATTTTAGTCTTTGTTTACGATTGGCGATTTATTGTTTCCATGTCGGGTCTTTCAAACAAGGCAAGATCATGGCAAAGATTGGGCAGGGCTTGTGAGACACGGTCACAAACCCCGGCACAATTAGGGTCGCTGATGCGGACCGTCCCTCCACCGGGTCTCTCCCCCGGCCAGACAGTTCCCCAGCGACCCCAATACCCCTCCCGCGTAGACCAATCGACATTGCGACTGATGGCGTTGGGCTAGCACAGGCCCCAAAACGCCAGTTTTTCGCAGCGATCAGCACAAGCCGCACCGCGCAATATTGCGTGACGGCCCCAGCTGCCCTATGTGGCGGGCATGACAAAAACATTGCATATCGTGGGCGGCGGCATGGCTCACTCAGAGGCCGCATGGCAGGCCGCACATATGGGCGTAGACGTGGTGCTGCATGAAATGCGCCCCAAGGTAGAGACCTTTGCCCATCAAACCGGCAATCTGGGTGAGATGGTCTGCTCCAACTCCTTCCGCTCGGACGATGATGAACAGAACGCTGTCGGCCTGCTCCATTGGGAAATGCGCGCTGCCAATGGTCTGATCATGTCCACCGCCGAGCAGCATCGCCTGCCCGCAGGGGGCGCATTGGCCGTGGACCGTGAGCCCTTTGCCGAAACCGTGACGGCCCGGCTGAAAGCGCTGCCAAATGTCACTGTCTCCTATGAAGAGATCACCGAGCTGCCCACGGACGGCCACTGGATCTTTGCCACTGGCCCGCTGACCTCAGCCAACCTGGGTCAGGCCATTCAACAGGAGACCGGCGCCGAGGCGCTGGCCTTCTTCGACGCCATTGCGCCGATCATCTACGCCGACAGCATCGACATGTCGAAGGCCTGGATGCAGTCGCGCTATGACAAAGGCGAGACCGAGGAAGAGCGCACCGCCTATCTCAACTGCCCGATGGACAAGGACCAGTATGAGGCCTTCATCGACGCGCTTCTGGCCGCCGACAAGACCGAGTTCCACGACGGCGAGACCGCCGGTTATTTTGACGGCTGCCTGCCGATCGAGGTGATGGCTGAACGCGGCCGTGAAACTCTGCGCCACGGCCCGATGAAGCCCGTCGGCCTGACCAACCCGCATCAGCCTGAGGTCAAGGCTCATGCGGTCGTCCAGCTGCGTCGCGACAATGCGCTGGGGACCCTGTTCAACATCGTCGGCTTCCAGACCAAGATGAAATACGGCGCCCAGACAGAGGTTCTGCGGATGATTCCGGGACTGGAGAACGCCAGCTTTGCCCGGCTTGGCGGCATTCACCGCAACACTTTCCTCAACTCACCCACGCTTCTGGACAATCAGATGCGGCTGAAATCGAAACCCCATCTGCGCTTTGCCGGGCAGATCACCGGGGTTGAGGGCTATGTCGAAAGTGCCGCGATGGGTTTGCTTGCGGGCCGGATGGCAGCAGCGGAAATTCTGGGCAAAACCCTACCCGAAGTGCCGCAGGACAGCGCCATGGGTGCCCTGATCCACCACATCACCGGCGGTGCCGAGGCGAAGACCTTCCAGCCGATGAATGTCAACTTCGGCCTGTTCCGCCCGGTGGACGGGCTGAAAGGGGGCCGCCGCGGCCGCAAAGACCGCTACAAGGCCTACACCGACCGGGCAAAGGCCGCCTGGCAAGAATGGTTGGCAAACTTTTCCTAGACGCTCTGCGCGGGCAGTGCCTAAACTGCCCGCATGAGCAAAAAGTTTCTCGACAAAGCCTATGACCTTGAAACACAGGAAGCGACCCTGACCCACTACGACCGATGGGCCGCTTCCTATGACGCCGAGATCGCTGAAAACGGCTATGCCACTCCCGGTCGCATTGCAGAGGCTTTGGCAAGCGTTCAGTCCGATATGTCCGAACCGGTTCTGGATTTTGGCTGCGGCACCGGCCTATCGGGCCTTGCCCTGCGACTTCAGGGATTTCAAACCATCGACGGTATGGAACCCTCTGGCGAAATGCTGGAACAGGCCCGTGCCAAAGGCGCCTATCGGCACCTGACGCAGATTGAGGTGACGGAGACCCAACCCATCGCCAAAGGTGCCTATCGCCTGATCACCGGCTGCGGCGTTTTGGGAACCGGGGCCGCCCCACCAACGGTATTTGATATGGTTATGCACGCCCTGCCACGGGGCGGTTTGTTTGTGTTTTCCTACAACGATCACGCGCTGGCGGATCCCGCCTATACCGGCAAGCTGAATGAATGGCTGGACTGTTCCGCTGCGCGGCTGCTATCTCGGGAGCATGGCGATCACCTCCCCGGTATCGACCTTAAGTCCACCGTCTACGTAATTGAGAAATCTTGACATTCACCACCCGCTTTGCGCCCTCGCCAACCGGACCGCTGCATCTTGGCCACGCCTATTCCGCCCTTCTGGCACAGGACATGGCCGCCGCGAATGACGGCGTCTTTCTACTTCGGATCGAGGATATCGACACGGCCCGGTCCCGCCCGCACTGGGAACAGCAGATCTACGAGGATCTGGCCTGGCTGGGGATTGACTGGCCGCAGCCGGTGATGCGCCAGTCGCGGCGGCTGCCCCGTTACCGGGCTGCGCTTGATCAGCTCAGCACCATGGGGCTCACCTATCCCTGCCGCTGCAATCGCCGCGATATTGAGGCCGCCGCAGGTGCTCCGCAGGAAGGTGTGCCGCAATTCGGCCCCGACGGTCGCATCTACCCCGGCACCTGCCGGAACCGCGCGATGGCGGACGCTGGCGCCGAGGATGTGATCCGCCTCAATATGAAAAGCGCCGTGCGCGCTGCCCGGCTGCGGCCCTTCACGGAGACCGGCGAGACATATGGCGGCCAATATCCGCTTGATCCTGAGCGACTGATCACAACCGTCGGCGATATTATCCTTGTGCGCCGCGGTATGGGCAGCGCTTATCACCTCTCGGTGGTGGTGGATGATGCCGACCAGCATATCACCCATGTGGTGCGCGGCGCTGATCTGTTTGAGGCAACGCAGATCCACGTGCTGCTACAAGCGCTGCTCGGCTTGCCCACGCCACTCTACCACCATCACACTCTGATCCGCGATGATCTGGGCAAACGCCTCGCCAAACGCGATGATGCCCGCGCCATCGCCAAATACCGTGCCGAAGGCGCAACCCCGCAGGATATCCGCGCCATGGTTGGCCTCACTGAGGCCAGCCCTGCCCCATCTTCTGGCTAAAAATATCCCCTCCGGAGGCACGGCCCCTCAGGACCGTCTCCATCTGGCAGCGCGCCTTAGACCATTGGCTGCATCAACTCCACCTCTTCGCCATCGCGAATGGCGGTGTAGAAACAGCTGCGCCGGTTGGTGTGGCAGGCCGCCCCGGTCTGACGCACCACCGCCAATAGGCAATCGCGGTCGCAATCCACGCGCAGATCCACCAGCGCCTGCACATGGCCGGAGCTTTCCCCCTTGATCCAGAACGCCTGACGGGATCGTGACCAATAGGTGACCCGGCGGCTCTCCAGCGTTTTCATCACCGCATCGGCATTCATCCAGGCCATCATCAGGACCTCGCCGCTGTCTTCCTCCTGTGCAATGCAGGGGATCAGACCGGCCTCATTATACTTTAGGCTAAGAGGATCAAACGACATGGCAAAAACCTTTTGCATCTGGGAACTGGCCCCCTATGTATTGGGAACAGCGCATAAGGGAAAGCCCGAGGTACCCCATGTCCGGCGAGACTGATCTGATAAAACTCTACTCCGCACGGATCCTGGCGCTGGCCGCCGATATTCCGCATCTGGACCGGCTGGACACCCCGGATGTGACCGTGAAAAAACGCTCACCCCTCTGTGGCTCGACGGTGACGGTGGATCTTCAGATCAAGGAGGGCGCCATCGCCGCCTTTGGACAGGATGTGAAAGCCTGCGCATTGGGCCAGGCCTCCGCCGCAGTTGTGGGCGAGGTCATCCTTGGCCGCACCCTGCCGGAGGTCGCGCAGGCCCGCCAGCAACTGAAGGCGATGCTGACCGAAGACGGGCCAGTCCCGGATGCGCCTTTTGACGGGTTTGAGGTGCTGATCCCGGCGCGGGAGTTCAAGAACCGCCACGCCTCGATCCTGCTGGCGCTGGATGCCACGTTTGAGGCGATGCAGACCCATCAGGAACAGACCTGCGCCTAAGCGGTCTGCGCTCAGGCCTGACCACTGGCCTGCAAGTGCAAACGCTGCGTAGCGCCGACAGCCCTGACATCCGCGCGTAGCTGCCGTCGGATCCATATTCCACGAACCACACGAAAAAACCGCCGCACACCCGAGGGGGTGGCGGCGGCAGTATGCTCTCTCATGCGGGACCCGAACGGGACCTGTTGACCTGAGGCAGGTCGGCCAGACCGGCAGGCAAACCGGGCAGGCTTGGGACAGGCGGCCCCGTCCGGCATAAAGAGTGCGATCAGGAAATCTAAAACCTCACAGCTGGCCGGTCGGTTGCATCACAGCAGGCCGGGCAGGTGCAAACCCGCCACCAGCATCACAACCAGCGCTGCCGCGCCGATGGCGTCCTGCAGCAGTGTCGATTGGGCATTCTGAACAGTCGTCTTGATTTGGGTCATCATGGTACGTCCTCCTGTCTGTCTTGCTATCGCTCTCTGGCGTCTTGTTGCCTATTTGTTCTCATATTCAGCGGAACCTGTAAAGAACTTTATGAGAACATTTGCGAACACGAAAGAACTTGGAACAGGAACAGCGACAGAAACGCCGACAACGGATGCCGCGTTTTCTGTACTCCTTCGACGCTGGGACGAGATTAACCCACAGAAATCAAACGAATTGCTTGGTCCTGCTTCATCAGCCACAGAAGAACCCGCGCCGCCTGCCCTCGTGGGCTGGACAGATCGGGATCAGAGGTCAGCAAGGCCCGCGCATCACTTTGCGCCACTGCCATCAGACCCGCCTGCCGATCCAAATCGGCGATACGGAATCGCGGCAAACCCGATTGCGCGGTGCCGATGACATCCCCCGCACCCCGCATCTCCAGATCGGTCTCGGCAATGCGAAAGCCATCCTCGGTTTCGCGCAGGATCTCCAGACGTTTCTGCCCGCCCTTGCTGAGCGGCGCTTGGTAGAGCAGAAGACAGGTCGAGGCCGCCTCCCCGCGTCCGACACGTCCACGCAGCTGGTGCAGCTGCGCCAGACCAAAGATCTCTGCCCGCTCAATCACCATGATCGAGGCATTGGGCACGTTGACGCCCACCTCAATCACCGTGGTCGCCACCAGCACCTTGGTCTCCCCGGCCTGAAACGCCGCCATCGCCGCGTCTTTCTCTGCGGGTGGCATCTGCCCGTGGACCAGCCCAACCACATCGTCCCCCAACACGGCGCGCAGTTGCTTGAACCGCTCTTCGGCGGCAGTGAGGTCCATCACTTCGGATTCTTCGACCAGAGGGCAGACCCAATAGCATTGCCGCCCTTCATCGATGGCCCGGCGCAGGTGGCTGACCACCTCCTGCATGCGCTCCGTGCTGATGACGGCGGTCTTCACCGGCTTGCGCCCGGGTGGCTTTTCGTCCAGCACCGACACATCCATATCGCCGTACTGCGTCAGGGCCAGCGACCGCGGGATCGGCGTTGCGGTCATCACCAGAACATCGGCACCTTTGCCCTTTTCCGCCAGTTCCATGCGCTGGCGCACACCAAACCGGTGCTGTTCATCGACAATCGCCAGACGCAGATCCCGGAACGCCACATCCGCCTGAAACACCGCATGGGTGCCCACCAGAATCTGAATATCCCCCCGCGCCAGCGCCGCGCATTTCGCAGCCCGTTCGCGGCCTTTGTCACGGCCGGTCAAAATCTCCAGCACCACGCCAGCAGTTTCCGCAAGCGGGCGCAGCGCCTCCAGATGCTGACGGGCCAAAATCTCGGTTGGCGCCATCATCACGCCCTGCCCGCCTGCCTCAACTGCGACCAGCAAGGCCATGAAAGCAACCAGAGTTTTCCCGGCGCCGACATCGCCCTGCAGCAGGCGGTTCATGCGCGCGTCCCGCGCCATGTCGGCGGTGATTTCATCAATGGCGCGGGCCTGCGCACCGGTCGGACGATACGGTAAGGCCGCCAGCACCCGCGATTGCAAACTGCCATTGGCCAGACTGCTGCGCCCAGGCAGTCCACGATCCCGCAGCCGCGCCAGCGCCAACGTCAACTGATGGGCAAACAGCTCATCATAGGCCAGACGCGTCCGCCCCGGAGATTCTGCCGCCAGCGCATCCATACCATCCGGCGTATGGGCGGCAATCAGGGCCTCCTGCCAGGTCGGCCACTCCTCCTGTCGGATTTGCGAGGGATCGGCCCATTCCTGAAGCTCCGGCAGCCGCGACAGCGCGCTTTGCGCTGCCTTGAACATCGTCTTTTGCGAAACCCCATGTGTCAGATGATAGACTGGCTCAAACTCCGGAATATCACCCGCCTCTGCCACCGGCACCATGTGATCGGGATGCACCATCTGTGCCATGCCATCAAACAGCTCCAGCTTGCCCGACACCACCCGGCGCGCGCCCTCCGGCAGCTGCGCCTCCAGATAACGGCTGCGCCCATGGAAGAACACCAGCTGGAACTCTTCCTCCGCATCGCTCACATGGATTCGGTAGGCACCGCCCTTGTTGCGCGCAGGTCGATGGGCACCGATGGTGACCTCCACCGTGGCAACCGTCGGGTAATCAAGCCCGCGAATACTGTCGCGACGGCGGCGATCCACAATCGAATAAGGCAGCGAATACAACAGGTCACGCGGCGTCTCTATATCGATCTGCGCGAAATGCTGCGCCGTCTTCGGGCCGATCCCCTGTAACGTTTCCAAGTCAAGCAAACAGCGGAAACAGGATCTCTGGTCTGCCGCTCATGCGCCTGCAATCAGCTCCAGCCAGCCGTCCTCATCCAGGATCCGCACCCCAAGATCACGGGCTTTCTGCTCCTTGGACCCCGCACCGGGGCCTGCGACCAGAATATCGGTTTTCTTTGACACCGAGCCCGCCACTTTGGCACCCAGACCTTCGGCGCGGGCCTTGGCCTCTGCGCGGGTCATTTTCTCCAATGTGCCGGTGAACACCACTGTCAGCCCAGTGACCGGACTGTCATTCTGGGGCGCCTCTGGCGGGATGATGTCCAGATGGCCGCGCAGCGCATCAAAGGCCGCCCGTTCTTCCGTATTGGCAAAGGCATCGGACAGCGACAGCCCAAGCGTGGCGCCAATTCCGTCAATACCCGTCAGGTCGTCCCATGCCGCGCGGGCCTCGGACGGCACGTTCAGCGCGGCGATGGCCCGGTCGCGTGCTTCCTTGATCCGGGCGCGGCGGCCCTCCTGCGCGGCCGCGATCCGTTCACGGTCCTCCGCCTCATCCGCCGCCCGCTGCGCCAGGGCGGCTGGACGCGCTATATCCACCGCCGCAGCCATCGCGTCCCAGTCGCCATAATGCAGTGCCAGATCGCGCGCGCCGACCTCGCCCACGTGACGGATCCCAAGGCCAAAGATCAGCCGCGCCAGCTCAATCCTGCGCTTTTCCTCAATCGCCGCAAAAAGATCCGCGGCCGAGGTCTCGCCCCAGCCATCGCGGTTTTTCAACTTGGCGAGCGTCTTTTCATCCCGCGCCTGAAGGGTAAAGATATCGGCAGGGGTTTTGATCGCCAGCACCTCGTCACCGTAGAAGGCTTCGATCTGCTTCGCCCCCAGCCCGTCGATATCAAACGCCTTGCGGGAGACGAAATGCTTCAGCTTTTCAACTGCTTGCGCCGGGCAGATCAGACCACCAGTGCATCGGCGCACCGCGTCCCCCTCCTCGCGGACCGCATCACTCCCGCATTCAGGGCACACCGCAGGGAAGGCAAAAGGCACCGCCTCCTCGGGGCGTTTGGACAGATCCACATCAGCAATCTTGGGGATCACATCGCCCGCGCGATAGACCTGCACCCAATCGCCGATCCGGATATCCTTGCCGTCACGGATCTCCTCGCCCTTTGAATCCAGCCCGGCGATATAGTCCTCATTGTGCAGCGTCGCATTAGAGACCACGACGCCACCCACGGTGACTGGCTGCAACCGGGCCACCGGGCTAAGCGCGCCGGTCCGTCCCACCTGAATGTCGATGCCCTCCAGCCGCGTCCAGGCCAGTTCCGCCGGGAATTTATGCGCGATCGCCCATCGCGGCGTGGTTGAGCGAAAGCCGAGACGCGCCTGCAACGCCAGCGCATCCACCTTGTAGACCACACCGTCAATATCATAGCCCAGCGTCGCGCGCTGCGCCTCGATCAGGCGGTATTGCGCGATCAGCGCATCCGTCGTGGTACAGTGTTTGGTCAGCGGGTTGGTCTGAAATCCCATTTCCCGTAACCGCGCGAGCGCCTCAAACTGCGTTTCGTCCAAAGGTTCCGACAGCTCCCCCCAGCTGTAGGCAAAGAACCGAAGGGGCCGCGACCGGGTGATCTCCGCATTCAGCTGGCGCAACGATCCCGCCGCCGCATTGCGCGGATTGGCAAATGTCTTGCCCCCCTGCGCAGCGTGGCGATCGTTCAGTGCCGCGAAATCCTCGTGGCTCATGTAGACTTCGCCACGCACCTCAAGGATCGACGGGGCGTTGGGGATTTCCTGCGGAATATCGTCGATGGTGCGGGCGTTTTCAGTGACATTTTCCCCCACTGCGCCATCGCCGCGGGTGGCGGCATGGATCAGTTTGCCGTTCTCATAGCGCAGCGACAGCGACAACCCGTCGATTTTCGGCTCCGCCGTATAAGCAAGCGGATCCGAGGCGCCGAGGCCTAAGTATTTGCGCAACCCCTTGTCGAAATCCCGCACATCCTCATCGTCAAAGGCGTTGCCCAGTGACATCATCCGCTGCGCATGGGTGATCTTGCCAAAGCCGGAGGCCACCGGCGCACCAACCGTCTCCAGCGCGGTCGCGCCATCTGCCAGTTCCGGAAATTGCTCGGCAAGTGCGCGATATTCACGTTTCTTGGCATCATAGTCGGCGTCGCTGATCTCTGGATCATCCGCCTGATGATAGGCAAGATCCGCCGCGCGCAGCTCGTCCTGCAACGCCTGAAATCGGCTGCGCGCCTCGTCGCTGGTCAAATCCTTAAGATCGTTCTTGCCTGACTGTGTCACGGTTCTCGCCTCGCTCTGTCTTAGCTAGGTGATAGGACGGTGACGCCATCGCGTCCAGCCGCAGCACGGCCTGCAGATGTGAAAAATCCCGCCGGGGCGGGATCGTTCGGGTCTCAAATTAGAGTGGTAAAGTGCCCTCTCAGGCCCCTACCGCCATCCGGTGGCCACCAGACATCTGGTCGTCCTGCGGATCGCGCAGCACATAGCCCCGGCCCCAGACGGTTTCGATGTAGTTGTCACCACCTGTTGCCGTGCTCAGCTTCTTGCGCAGCTTGCAGATGAAGACGTCGATGATCTTCAGCTCTGGTTCGTCCATGCCACCATAGAGATGGTTGAGGAACATTTCCTTTGTCAGGGTGGTCCCCTTCCGCAGGCTCAGCAGCTCCAGCATCTGGTATTCCTTGCCGGTCAGATGTACGGCCTTGCCACCCACCTCAACCGTCTTGGCATCCAGATTAACGGAAATCTTGCCGGTGTTGATGATTGATTGCGAATGCCCTTTGGAGCGGCGGATGATGGCGTGAATACGGGCCACCAGTTCCTCGCGATGGAAGGGTTTCGTCAGATAGTCATCGGCCCCAAAGCCAAAGCCCTTGATCTTGTTCTCGGTGTCATCGGCACCGGACAGGATCAGGATCGGCGTCTCGATACGGGCCATCCGCAGCTGCCGCAGCACCTCGTGGCCGTTCATATCGGGCAGATTAAGATCCAGCAAAATCAGATCGTAATCATATAGCTTAGCCAGATCGATCCCCTCTTCACCGAGATCGGTCGAATAAACGTTGAGGTTCGCATGAGTCAGCATCAACTCAATGCTCTTCGCCGTTGTTGGATCATCCTCAACAAGAAGAATGCGCATATTATTTTCTCCGCCTGTACACTGTTTCCCTCAGGTCGAATTAACCTTGCTGGAAAAAAGTTAATGGCCCGTTACCATGATGGTTAATTTGCGCGATCACCTCAAGTGTGAATGATTTTTTTGCCTCAGGATTTACGATAGTCTTTAAGACGGGTGGCTTTCAGGGCGTCCTCGCCGAAGTCTGCGACGGCGGAAACCCAGCTGCGAAACTCCTCCTCGCTCAGGCTGTAGCGGCGCAATGCCTCGCTCTGCGGGATCAAGCCGTAGAGCACACCGCGCACAACTGCCGCTTTGCGCGATGCCACCCAGCGCCGTGTGGTCTTTGGCGGCAGATCCGCGCGTGTCATCACCGTGCCATCCGGCAGGGTCACAGCGCGGGGGCCATCGACTTTCTTCAAGAACATCTTTTCTTCCTTCGTGTGGATCATCGAAATTGGTCCGTCCCCACATTTCGCGCAAACGCCTTAAGGAGGGATGAACCTGCCCCTTGAGGATCATTAGGATTTTCCTATATTCTGCGGTGTCTTTCCTACATATCCGAGGAGTCGCCTGATGGCGCAGGATGCACATCCCCAACTGAATTCGCTTGGCTTTGCCAAATCACCTGCCGAAACTCGGGTGGTCGTGGCCATGTCCGGCGGCGTTGACAGCTCTGTTGTTGCTGCACATTTGGCCGATGAGGGCTATGATGTGGTGGGTGTAACCCTGCAACTTTATGATCATGGCGCGGCGCTTGCGAAGAAGGGCGCCTGCTGTGCCGAGCATCGATATTCACGATGCCCGCCGCGTGGCCGAGGAGCGGGGCTTTCCGCACTACGTGCTGGATTATGAGAACATTTTTAAGGATGCGGTCATTGATGAGTTCGCCGACAGCTATCTGGCTGGCGCAACCCCGGTGCCCTGTATCCGCTGTAACGAACGGGTGAAGTTCAAGGATCTGCTGGAAACGGCCCGCGATCTGGAGGCCGATTGCATGGCCACCGGCCATTATATCCAGCGCAAGGACGGGCCAAACGGACCGGAGCTGCACTCCGCCGAAGACGCCAATCGCGACCAGAGCTACTTTCTGTTCTCCACCACCCCGGAGCAGCTGGACTACCTGCGCTTCCCGCTCGGCCATCTGCCGTCCAAGGATGCCACCCGCGAGATGGCGTCTCAATACGGTCTGGCCGTCGCGGACAAGCCCGACAGCCAGGACATCTGTTTTGTCCCGAATGGCGATTATGCCAGCGTGATTGAAAAACTGCGCCCCGGTGCGGCAGACCCCGGCCAGATCGTCCATGCCGATGGGCGCGTGCTGGGCAGCCATGAGGGCGTCATTCACTACACCATCGGACAGCGTCGCGGTCTTGGCATCGGCGGGCTGAGCGAGCCGCTCTACGTGGTGAAGCTGGATGTCGACACCAAACAGGTTGTGGTCGGCCCCAAGGAGATGCTGGCCACCCGTACGATCCCCGTGCGCGAGATCAACTGGCTGGGAGATGAGGCGTTCACCAGCCGCGAGGAATGGCATTTGAAGGTCAAGGTGCGCTCGACCCGCCCCCCGCGTGACGCCATCATCCGCCCGATTTCGGAGACCGAGGCGGAGGTCGAACTGCTGACCCCCGAGGAAGGCATCTCCCCCGGTCAGGCCTGTGTGTTCTACGCCGGTGAGGGCAGTCGTATTTTCGGCGGCGGCTGGATCTGGCGCGGCTACTGACAGACACCTCTAAAAACCAAAATCGAGATAGTGCCTGAGGGCAGAGCTGCTCTCAGGCCCGGCTCTGTATCCGGCAGGCGTCAGGTCCGGGCGGAGGATTACGTCGGCAGACGATCCAGCACGGCCCGGGCCGCGCGCAGGCCCGGATCTTCGCCGCCCTCACCCAACCGCTCCATCGTGGTGGCCATGGCAGAGGATTGCGCGGTCGGCTCCGCCTTCACTTTGATCAGCGCCTTTGCAATTGCCTCCGGCGTGCACTCAGGGCCAAGGCATTCGGGCACCACGCGGGTGTCGCTAACCAGATTGACCAGCGTCACAGTATCAATCAACGCCATCCGCCGCATGATGTGCCAGGTGAGCCACTGGAACTTATAGGCGATCACCATCGGGGTGCGCGCCGCCGCCAGCTCCAGCGAGACGGTGCCAGAGGCTGCCAATGCCAGATCCGCCGCTGCGAAAGCTGCGCGTTTGTGCGCCTTCGCCACCTCAGGCTCCAGCGTATTGGGGTCAATCACCACCGCCGTATCCGACCATTCCGCCAGATGGCTGCGGACCAGATCGGCAACCGGACCCGCAGCAGGCACCACGATCCGGTATTCCGGGTGACTGTCCTGAAACTGTTTAAGCGCGGCGCCAAACACCGGCGCCAGACGTGTCACCTCAGAGCGACGCGACCCCGGCAGCGCCAGAACAGTTGGCGTATCGTCAAGCTGGTAGGCGCTGCGAAAACCGGCAATCTCTTCCGCCGATGCCTGTGGTTCGCCCACAACGGGGTGGCCAACAAAATCACACTCCATACCAGCCGCCTGCATATAGGGCGGCTCAAACGGCAAGAGCGCCAGCACATGGTCGATCACCTTGGCCATCTTCTGTGCGCGCTTGGGACGCCAGGCCCAGACCGAAGGCGCCACATAGTGCACCGTGCGGATATTGCTGGCCTCTTTCACCAATCCAGCGACCCGCAGGGAGAAATCCGGGCTGTCGATGGTGATCATCACATCCGGCTCCATATCCAGCACTGCATCCGAAGTTTCACGAATGCGACGTTTCAGGTGGCGGTACTGCGGCAGCACCTCCGCCAACCCCATTACCGAAAGCTCAGACATGTCAAAGCGCGAGACCAACCCCTGCTCGGCCATCAACGCGCCGCCCACCCCCTCGAAACTGACATCCGGGCGCAGCTGGCGCAGACCGGCCATCAACGCGCCGCCGAGGCGATCTCCCGAAGGTTCCCCCGCGAGGATGAACACCCGCAGGCTCATGCGCTGCGCAGCCAGAGAAACAGGCCCAGGCGATTGCAGGTGGCCACCACATCATCCTGGTTCAGGACAATAACCCCCCCCGCTTCCAGCACGATCCCGGAGAGCCCGGCCTTCGCTGCCAGCTCAACCGTCTGCACACCGATGGTGGGCAGATCAGCGCGGCGGTCCTGCCCCGGTTTGGGCGCCTTGAACAACAGCCCACCGGTGCCATCCGGGCGTTTTTGCAGCGCGCTCAGCATCCAATCGGTACCAAAGAGGTTTTCCACCGCAATCGCCTGCCCCCGACGCACAGCACAGGACTGGCCCACATCGGCGCGGCTCATGGCGTCCACAACCTCGGCGCCACGCTCAGCGTCCGGCTTGTCCAGCTCGCCCGGTTTGACCTCGGTCGGAATGCCTTCGGCCATCAACAGATCCGGCGCCACCTCATGGGCGGCGCACACGGTCATACCTGCCTGCTCAAAGATACCGATGATGGCCCGCAGCGCGCCGTCATCGCTGAGCCGCCAGAGCGCCCTGAAGCACCGGCACCAGCGGCAGGGTCTCGGCGTCGATCTCGCCGGGCTCAATCGTCGGACGACGCACCGCCCCCGCAAGGCAGATCTCCGTCACGCCTGAGGCTGCCAACCGCGCGATAAAACTGCCGAGTTGTTCCAGACGAAAGGTCAGTTCCGGCTCAATGTGATCCGGCTCCGACCCGCACATAGCGCAGATCAGCGGTCGATCTGACAGGCGTGCGGCCAGTTCGGCAGGCAAGGCGCCCTGCCCTGCAATCAATGCCAGCATGTGATCAGCCCCCCGGCGTCAGGAAAGAGCGGTCACTCTCACCGGTGATGAATTCGACGATTTCCTGCACGTATTCGCTGTCGCTTTCGGCGCCCAGACGGCGCGCGCGCTCCTGAAAGGTGCCTTCGCCCTGTGCCAGCATCTGGAACGCGGCCCGCAGCGCGGTGATATCAGAGCGTTGCACGCCCCGGCGTTTCAACCCGACAAGGTTCAGCCCGTCCAGCTCCCCGCGCGGGGCCTGCACCAACCCATAGGGAATCACATCATTGGTGACCATGGTGACGGCGCCGACGATGGCACCGTGCCCGATCCGCACCCATTGGTGGATGCCGGACAGGCCGCCGATGATGACGTCATCTTCCAGCACGCAATGGCCCGCGACCGCGGCTGAGTTCACAACGATCACCCGATCCCCGACCTGCGCGTCATGGGCAATGTGACAGCTCGACCATGAACAGGCCATCGTCGCCGATTTTGGTAACACCACCGCCGCCTTCTGTCGCCGGCGTTCACCGTCACATGCTCACGGATACGGTTGCGCTTGCCGATCACGGTCTTGCAGCGCTCGCCCTTGAACTTCAGGTCCTGCGGGATCTCCCCCAAAACGGCGAAGGAAAATACAACTGTATCTTCGCCGATCTCGGTATCACCGGTCACCACAACGTGGGATTTCAGCTCCACCCGGTCGCCAAGTACGACATCAGAGCCAATCAGGCAGAACGGGCCGATGACGCAATCCGCACCGATCTTGGCCCCCTCTTCAATCACCGCGCTGGGGTGGATCCGGCTCATCTGGGTCAATCCTTTTGCACGTCGACCATGGCGGAGAATTCCGCCTCTGCCGCCGTTTCACCATCAACAGTCGCGACGCCCTTGAATTTGAAGATCTTGCCGCCGGGCTTGCCACGGGTGGTTTCCACGCGCATTTCCAGCACATCGCCGGGGATCACTTTGCGACGGAATTTGCATTTGTCGATGTTCATGAAATAGATCAGCAGCTCGGTGTCGATCATATCCATGCCAACGCCCAGCATCACCCCGGCGGTCTGCGCCATCGCCTCGACGATGGTGACGCCGGGCATGATCGGCGTGCCCGGGAAATGGCCCTGAAAATGCGGCTCATTCATAGTGACATTCTTGATGCCACAGGCCGAGGAATAGCCATCGATTTCGACGACCTTATCGACCAGCAAAAACGGGTAACGGTGCGGCAGAATCCGCTGGATCAGGTGAATGTCGGCGCTTTTCAGCTCGGTTGTCATTGCGGTTTTCCCGTTTTCTGAATGTTAGGTATGTCCTAGCAACTGGCCACAGCTTCGGCAAGCCGCCGGGCAGGTCCGGGCAGATCTGACCTCTGCCAGAACTGCGATCTCAGATCACTCGCTGTCGACCTCAGACTGACTGTCGCGACCATCGCCCAGAACCTCATTTACCCGCGCAATCGCCAGATCCGTCACATCCGCCGCATCGGCACTGAGGAACACGCTGGCATGCTCCAGAATGGCCCCGGCGCCCGCTTCCAGCATGATCTGCTGCAGCACCGGCAAGGACGCGGTGAAAAAATCGCGCCGCGCGTCTTCGCCCATCTGGTTGATATCGCGCAGCTTCTGATCCTGATTGCGGCGGGTTTCCTGCACTTTCTTGTCGAAGGCATCCGCCAATGCGCGAAAGGCCTCGGGATCCATACTGCTGCGCCGCTCGGTCAGATCCAGCTCCTCCGCACGCAGCTCCGCCTCGATCCTGCGGTTCTCCGCCGTCAGCACCGCGCCCTCGGCGTCCAGCTCCTGCGTGACCCGTTGGCCAAAGGCACTCTCGGCGTAGAGCCGCTCGGACTGGATGGTCAACAGCCCCGTCTGTGGCGACCCCAGTTGCAGCGTTTCCCCAATCGGAAACCCCGCCGCGGGCACCGTCGCCTCCTGCGCGATACCGGGCAGGCTCATCAACGGCAGCACGACAAGAGCGCGCAGAAAAGGCGCCAGCCAACCAGCCAGCGCCCCCCTGTGCCGTGTGTCCACAGCTTGTGTCATTGCGATCAGAACCGCGCCTGAAGTGTCAGGTCAAAGCTCTGCTCCTGGTCGAAGTCCTCTTTCTTCAGCGCCTTGGAGAAGTTGAAGCGCAAGGGCCCGAAACCTGTGGTCCACAGCAGCGAGAAGCCGACGACATGGCGATAAGAGCCGCCGCGTCCAACGATATTCCCACCGGCGGCGCCGGTATCGGCGTTGTTCAAACCCCAAAGGTTGCCAACATCATAGAACAGACCACCGCGCAGACCGATCTCTTCGGGCAGACCCAGCGGGAATTCCGCATCAAAACGCGCAGCTGCGTAGTAGTTGCCGCCGAGGAAGTCGTTGTAATTTCCGCCGCTTCCGTTCGGTGACTGATCCCGTGGGCCAATCCCACCGGGTTCAAAACCGCGCAGGATGCTGGGCGACAGAACAAACCGGTCGATGGAGCGGCTGAACCCGTCCCCTTGCCAGCTGAATGCACCCGCCTCGATGGTGGCGCGCAACGTGACCTCTTCGTTAAAGACGCGCCGCTGAGCGATGAACTTCGCGGTGCTGCGCAGATACTCAGAGTCGCCCCCAAGCCCTGCATAGTCAGCGCCGACCTGGATCAAATACCCCGAATTCGGGTCCAGACCGTTCAACCGGCTGTCCACCGTATAGGTAAAGCCGATGGTGCTGGCGTTGATAGCGCCCTGATTGATCTCGCTTCGGACAAGCGGCCCGGCTAGAGGGAAGCCGGAGGAATCGTCGCCCCGGCTGATCATCTCGTCCTCATCCCAGGTATAGCGCACCTGAAGATTGCTGTTCTCGGAGGTTTGGAACGTCAGCGCAGGCGAGAAAAACGCCCGCTTGGTATCATAAAGGGCAAAACTGGAATCGGTTTCCGAAAAGCCCAGATCCAGATCGAACCGCAGGTCGCGGCCCAACAGGTAGGGTTCTGTAAAGCCGAGAGTATATTCTTCTTTATCCTGCGCTGTGGAGATGTTGAACGACAGACGCTGGCCACGGCCAAGGAAGTTGTTCTCCGACAGGCCCAGGCTGATGCCGAAACCATCGTTGACCGAATAGGCCCCGCCAAGGCTCAGCGATCCGGTTGGTTTCTCTTCGACGTCCACATCGACAACCACCTCACCGGCGCTGCCGCCTTCACGAACGTCCACCTCTGCGGTCTCAAAGAACCCAAGCGCCCGGATGCGTTCTGCGCTCTCGCGGATTTCACGCGGGTTGAACGGGTCGCCTTCAACTGTGCGGAACTGTTGACGGATCACCCGGTCCAGCGTGGTTGTGTTGCCTTCGATATCGATCCGCTCAACAAACACGCGTGGTCCGCGGGTCAGAACAAAATCGACATCGAGAGTCAGATCCCGATCATTGCGGCTGATGCGCGGTTCCACCCGCAGGAAATCGATCCCCTTGCGGATGGCAAAGGTTTCCAGCCGCCGGATCGCATTTTCAACAACGCTTGGGGAATAGGTCACGCCAGGGCGCACCTTCAGCACCTTGCGGAACTCATCAGCGTCGGCTTCTGACATTTCGCTGGTGACCGAAATCTCGCCGAACTCAAACTGCTGGCCCTCGGTGATATCAACCACCAGGAAGGCGGCGTCGCGTTCTTCGGTAACTTCGGCGTTGGTGCTGTTGATACGCACATCCACATAGCCGCGCGACAGGTAGAAATCGCGCAGAACCTGTTTGTCGAACTCAAGACGGTCTTCAATCAGCGTATCCGCCCGAATGAAGGTCCGCAGCAGACCCGCCTGTTTGGTTTCCAGCACGCGACGCAGGCGACGGTCGGAATAGACCCGGTTGCCCACGAATGATACGCGCTCCACCTCAATGGTGTCGCCTTCGGAAATTTCGAACACCAGATCAACGCGGTTGTCGCTGCGCCGGATGATGCGCGGTGTCACGGTCGAGGCCAAACGCCCCTGCGCGCCATAAGCTTCCGCAAGGTTGGAGGCATCCCGTTCGGCAACAGTCGGGTTAAACACCCGGCGCGGCGCCGATCTCGATCAGGGCCAGCATCGCGTCATCCTTGATGCGGCGATTGCCTTCAAAGCTGATCTTGTTGATTGTCGGGAACTCGGTGACCTTGATCACCAGCGTATTGCCCTGCGGCACGATCTCGACGGTTTCAAAAACACCGCTGTCAAGAATACGCTGATAGGCATCATTGAGCTGACCGGCACTGACGGATTTACCCCGTTCAATGCCCGTATAAGCCACAATTGTTGAGGTCTGGATGCGTTGATTGCCCTCGACCTGAACGTTTGTGAAACTGTAACTCTGCGCCACGGCGATCTCTGGCGTCAGGACAAAACCCAATGCAATTGCCAGCGCTGCGGCAGATACGTTTCTATACAAAATATGGGCACCCAATTTGCGCCCCCCACAGGATGTACCCGTGTGCTTCCCCCGAACCATCAGTCAAAACCCGATTTTTTTACAGCTTAATCCGTGCGTATCGGGTTTATCGACGCTTGTCAAAAACAACAAATAGGCGCGCGGGATCACCCCACGCGCCAGATCGCTTGCAACAGCTTGAAAACTCAGAGACTGCCGATCCAGGCACCGGCAGCAAGCGCCCCCAAAATCGTCGCCACAGACATGGCACGGTCCCAGTTGAGGCGCATAAATAGACCAAATCCAGAATTGGTAATCCGCAGGCTGCTCATGGCGTCCACTCTCCCACTATCAATAATGATCCCACATCCGCCACAACCTTGCCGCGATCTGCGACGCCGTTGCCCACTGGCGGCTTACCAAAGGATTAACAAGGGAATGTGGCGACAGTTGGGCGCGCCAACCCGTCGCAGGATCCGGCACCGGATCACAGCGCCGACCGGGTCATCCCCGGTCGGCGAAAACACGTTTAGCAGAAGATGTCGTTAAAGAGCGCAAACATCATCAGGCTGAGAATAGCCGCAATGCCCACGCTCATCAGGATCCGCATCACCGCATCATTGGGCGGTTTCCCGGTGACGGCCTCATAGGCGTAGAACACCAGATGCCCGCCATCCAGCGCCGGGATCGGAAACAGGTTCAGCAGCCCGACGGCGGTAGACAGCACCGCGATAAACCGGATGAAGCTTTCAGCCCCCTGGCTTGCCATCGCGCCGGAGGTCTCAGCAATGCCAATCGGACCGGAGAGGTTACAGGTGCTGATCGCGCCGGTGATCATATGCCCCAGACCAGAGAGTGACATTTCAACCACGCCCCAGACCTGCGCCGCGCCACCGCCGAGCGCCTCGCCGACACCAACCGTCTCCGTCGCGGGGTCAAAGGCAAGACCACCGGCAATCCCCATGCGCCAGCGAGTTGCAAATCCGCCTTCTGGCTGGGGCTCATCCACGCGCCGTGGTGCCAACGCCATCTCAAACTCTTCGCCCGCGCGCCAGACATCCAGCAGCAGGACCTTGCCTTCCGCGCTTTCAACGGCGCGTTTCAGCTGATCGAAGGCAAAGATCGGAGCACCATCAACGGCGGTGATCACGTCCCCCGGCTGCAGATCGATATCGGCGGCGGCACTGCGCGGCGCCACACCGCGCACATGCGGTGGCCAGGGATAGGGGCCTTCGACCGCGACCTCCCGCTCATCCCGCAGCACAGTATAGGTCAGCGGTTGCTGCTCCGGCACCGCATCGCGGAAGGCGGTAAAGGCGGCACTGTCCTCCAGTGAGGGCACGTCTACCCCTTCGATCTGCAACAGCGCGTCGCCTTCGCGCAGCCCCGTCTGCAGCCCCGGCAGCGGCACCAGCCGCTCCACGGTCAGCGGATCGCGCATGGTGCCTTGCAGCATGAACACACCCGCAAAGATCAGCGCCGACATGATGAAGTTGAACACCGGTCCCGCCGCAACAGTTGCCGACCGCGCCCAAAGCGGTGCGCCATGCATGGTGCGCCGCAGCGCAGCTGGATCCGCAGCAGCATCTGCCATCGCGTCCGCATCCTTGCCCGAGGCCGCATCGGCATCTCCAAGGAACTTCACGTAGCCGCCAAATGGTAGTAGCGCCACCTGCCAGCGGGTGCCGCGTTTGTCGACACGGGAGAACAGCACCGGGCCAAACCCCAGCGAGAACACCTCGGCATGGATCCCGGACCAGCGCCCGACGATATAGTGGCCATATTCATGCACAGCGACAATCACCGACAGCGCCACCACAAAGCTGGCAATCACATAGAGATACCCGCCAAGCTGCGGAAGAAAGGAGACGAAATCCAAGGGCTTACCTTACATAGTCTAAAATTGCGTTGTCGGCTTCCATACGGGCGAGATGGTCGGTCCGGCTCACCGTATCAAGGGTCATTGCCTCATCTAGCCCGCGATCCGCGCTGTCAAACTGCGCCAGCACCCGCGCGACCACCGCCGCCATATCCAGAAATCCGATGCGTCCGGCGATGAAATGATCCAGCGCGCGTTCCTTGGCGGCGTTGAACACCGCCCCCGTGAGGCCGCCTCGGTCCATCACGTCATAGGCCAATTGCAGGGCCGGATACCGTGCCGGGTCAGGTGCGCGGAATGTCAACTGCGCCAACCGCGCCAAGTCCAGCCGCTCGACCGGCAACTCCCGCCGCTCCGGCCAATGCAACGCATAGCCAATGGCGTGGCGCATATCCGGCGCGCCCAGATGCGCCATCAGCGCCCCGTCGCGAAACCCGACCAGCGCATGCACGATGGATTCAGGATGTACCACCACCTCGATCTGCTCTGGCGCCACGCCAAAGAATTCACGGGTTTCAATAACTTCCAGCGCCTTGTTGAACATGGACGCGCTGTCGATGGTGATCCGCTGCCCCATGTCCCAATTGGGATGGGAGGAGGCCTGCGCCACCGTGGCTGTCTTCAGCTGCTCCTGCGGCCAATCCCGAAATGCCCCGCCAGAGGCGGTGATCACCACCCGCTCCACGGCGGAGATATCCTCACCGACCAGCCCCTGAAATACGGCCGAATGCTCACTATCGACCGGCAACAGCCGCGCGTTGTGGCGCCGTGCCGTCTCCAGCAGCAGCGCCCCAGCGCAGACCAGCGATTCCTTGTTGGCCAGGGCCAGCGTGGCGCCCTGTTTCAGCGCCTCCAGCCCCGGTGCCAGCCCGGCCGCGCCAACAATGGCCGACATCACCCAATCCGCAGGCCGCGCCGCCGCCTCAGCCAGGGCCGCCTGCCCTGCCGCAGCGGCCACACCTGACCCGGCCAAAGCGGCCTCAAGCGCAGGCAGCTGGTCATCATAAGCGGTGACAGCGATATCTGCCTTCAGCGCAATCGCATCCTGCGCCAGCCGGGCAATATTGGCGCCACCAGTCAGCGCCACCACATCATAATCGCCGGGCGCCCGCCGGATCAGGTCAATCGTGTTCTGACCAATGGATCCGGTGGCCCCGAAAATCGAGATCTTCCGCATTACATCGTCCCGCCGGGCAAACCCCAAAGGCTGAGCACCAGAAGCACCATCGCCGCTGCGCCCAGCATCCCGTCAAACCGGTCGAACAAGCCGCCGTGGCCGGGGATCAGCGCGCTGGAATCCTTCACGCTCATCTTGCGCTTCAGCGCGCTCTCGGCCACATCACCGGCCTGGCTCGCCATGGAGACCAGCACCGACAGCACCACCACGCCAAAGCCCAGCCCCGCCTGCGCTGCAAAAATCGCGCCGACAATCGCCGCCGCGCCCCAGCCAGCAGAGGTACCGGACCAGGTTTTCTTGGGGCTGACACGGGGCCAGAATTTCGGCCCGCCAAAGGTTTTACCGGCAAAATAGCCCGCGACATCCGTGGCCACCACGACCGAGATCAGCCAGACCATCCAGTCCAGGCCCAATGTGCTGCGCATCCAGATGAAGGCATAGGCGGCGAACAGCACCCAAAGCGCAAAGCCAAGGTACAGGCCGCGGCGAATATCCAGCGCAACCGCGCCGAGGAGAGCCGGGATCAGCAACAGACCCACGGCCCCGCTGCCCGCCATCAAAGCCGCCGCCAGAACCGCGCCCATCGACAGGACACCGAGCGGCAGCGCCACCCCCTGACGATGCGGCGCAACCATGCGCAAAAGCTCCCAGATCATGCCGCCGCCCGCCGCCGCAATCAGCAGGTCAAAGACCACACCACCGCGCCAGACCGCCCAGCCGCCCACAAGGATCATCACGACGGCAGAGATCATCCGTGGCATCAGATCACCCCAGCGTCCTGCACCGCTCATGTTTTCACCGCGCCAAACCGGCGATCCCGCTGCCCGTAGCTGCGGCACAGCCGGTCCATTTCATCAGCAGTGAAATCCGGCCAAAGCGTGTCGATAAACTCATATTCAGCATAGGCTGACTGCCACAGCAGGAAGTTGGAAATCCGCGCTTCGCCACTGGTGCGAATGACCAGATCGGGATCCGGCAGCACATGGGTATCAAGATAGCGCGGCAGGGTTTCCTCATCCACATCCGCAGGATCCAGCCGCCCGGCGGCCACATCTTCGGCCAGTCGTTTGGTGGCGCGGGCCACCTCATCACGGCTGCCGTAGTTCAGCGCGATGGTCAGCTGGGTGCCGTCATTACACGCCGTTTCCTGTTCCAGCTGATCCATCAACGTGACCAGTTTCTTGTCCAACCGCACCCGATCGCCGATGAAGCGCACCCGCACATTGCGCTGCGACAGCGCCTTCATCTCCTTGGAGATATAGCGGCGAAACAGGCTCATCAGGCCTGCGACCTCAACCTGTGTGCGCTTCCAGTTTTCCGTCGAGAAGGCAAAAATGGTGAGGTATTTCACCCCCAGCTTCGGGCAGCATTCCACCACCTCACGGACGCGTTTGGCGCCCGCATGGTGGCCGAACAGCCGCGGACGGCCCCGCGCCTGTGCCCAGCGGCCATTGCCATCCATGATGATGGCCACATGTTTGGGACCGCGTTGCGGGGCAGGCTCGCCCTCACTCGGCGCCAAGGCGGTGTCTGTGCTCTGTGACATCTGCAGGTGTCAGACCTGCATGATTTCGGCTTGTTTGGTTTCCAGCGCCGCGTCAACGACCTTGATCATCTTGTCGGTCAGCTCCTGAACTTCGCCTTCCCACAGCTTCTGGTCGTCCTCGGACATGCCGTCGGCCTTGGCTTTCTTGATCTGGTCCATACCGTCGCGACGCACATTGCGGATCGAGACACGGGCGTGTTCGGCATATTGGCTTAGCCACTTTGGTCAGATCCCGGCGGCGCTCCTCGTTCAGCTCGGGGATCGGCAGCATGATGATGGTGCCGTTGAGCTGCGGGTTGATGCCCAGACCGGATTCGCGGATCGCTTTTTCGACCTTGCCGACCAGACCTTTGTCCCAGACGTTGATGGTGACCATACGCGGCTCGGGCACATTGACAGTGCCAACCTGATTGATCGGTGTCATCGACCCATAGGCATCCACCATAACCGGCTCCAGCATCGACGCGGAGGCGCGACCGGTCCGCAGCGACGCAAATTCGGTCTTGAGGTTGGCCATGGCGCCATCCATGCGGCGCTGTAGATCATCGGTATCGAGAATAAAATCGTCAGACATTCTGCTCTCCCCTGACTTGAGGCGGTGTTTGTATTGCTCATAAGACATTGACGGGGGGTTGTATAGCGATCTTGCCGCAGTTTTGAAGCGCCCGCCTGCCCCGCCGCATGGCCCGCCGCGCTCAGGGATCTGCCATCAAACACGCCCTCGGCGCCTGATTCAGCCCCCGGCACACCCCCGGCACAACAAAGCCGCGCGCTGGATTGATCCAAACGCACGGCCCGTTTGTGTCTCACCCGCAGGCCGTACGGCCCGCACTGAGCGCCCTCAAACAATGGAGAGGGATGTTAGCCATGCACCTTGGTATAGGTGCCCTTCCCGGCCAGAATACCGCGGAACCCGCCGGGTTCATCCAAGGGGAACACCATCAGCGGCAGGTTATTGTCGCGCGCCAGCGCAATGGCCGAGGCATCCATCACCTTCAGACGCTTGGCCAGCACCTCATCGTAGGTGATATCATCGTAGCGCACCGCGTCATCATGCTGCGCCGGGTCCTTGTCATAAACGCCATCGACGCCGTTCTTGCCCATGAAGATCGCCTCACAGGCCATTTCATTGGCGCGCAGGGTCGCGGCCGTGTCGGTGGTGAAATAGGGATTGCCGGTCCCGGCGGCGAAAATGCAGACCCGTTTCTTCTCAAGGTGACGCACCGCGCGGCGGCGAATGTACGGCTCGGCCACCTCATCCATGCGAATGGCGGAAATCACGCGGGTGAACACACCCAGCTCCTCTAGCGCCGACTGCATCGCCAGCGCATTCATCACCGTGGCCAGCATCCCCATGTAATCCGCCGTGGTCCGCTCCATCCCCTGGGCAGAGCCGGACAGGCCGCGGAAGATATTGCCGCCGCCGATCACCATGCAGATCTCCACGCCCATATCGCGCACGGATTTCACTTCCTGGGCAATACGCTGAACGGTGGGCGGATGCAGACCATACCCCTGGTCCCCCATCAGTGCTTCACCTGAAATTTTCAGCATGACACGTTTATAGGTTGCCGCTCGGCGTGGCCTCCGGCTGATCGTTGGTAAGGGGCATGTTGCGCTCCGGAATATGACGGGGTTACTTTGCGCGCAAAATGAAGCAAATCGGCGGCAGGATCAATGCGGCCTGACATGTTTTTCGGCGCCGCCTTGCTGCTCTGCCCTGCGCGCTGGGGAACATCCGAAGAACAGGACGCCCTGCATGACCGACTTGACCGAGCTGCCAGAGATCCCAGCCCACCAACCGGTGCTGATCGCCGGGCCAACCGCCTCCGGCAAATCCGCACTGGCCCTGCGGATCGCCGAAACTCAGGGCGGGGTGATCGTCAACGCCGATGCCAGTCAGGTCTATGACTGCTGGCGGGTGATCACCGCCCGCCCCTCCGCCGAGGAGGAGGCGATGGCGCCGCATCTGCTTTATGGTCACCAGCCCTACGATGCCGACTATTCCGTTGGCCACTGGCTGCGTGAGGTGTTGCCGCTGCTCAGCACAGGCCCGCGCCCGATAATTGTCGGTGGCACCGGGCTGTACTTCGCCGCGCTCACGCAGGGGCTGGCCGAAATACCTGCCACCCCGGCAGAGGTCCGCCAGCAGGCCGATGCGCTGTCGCTCGCGGAGATGTGCGCGGCGCTGGACGCAACCACCGCCGCCCGGATCGACCTGCAAAACCGCGCCCGTGTGCAGCGCGCCTATGAGGTATTGACCGCTACTGGGCGCGGGCTGGCCGACTGGCAGGCAGACACGCCGCCGCCGCCGTTGCCGCTGGATCACTGCACCGCAATTGTCTTTGACATCGACAAGGATTGGCTTGAGGCGCGCATTCGCCGCCGCTTTGATGTGATGATGGATATGGGAGCCATGGCGGAGATCGCTGCCATGCAGGACCGCTATGATCCAGCCCTGCCCGCCTGCCGCGCCATCGGAGTGCCGGAACTGATGGCCCATCACTTGGGTGATCTGACCGAAGACGAGGCCCGCGAGCGCGCGGCAGTCGCCACCCGGCAATTTGCCAAACGCCAGCGCACCTGGTTCCGCGCCCGCATGAGGGGCTGGCACTGCCACCGCCCCGGCTAGATGCAACATCATGCGCGGGGCTTGTCCGGGCTAAGGACCCGTCCGGGCGGCGCCGTCGGCCAAATTGACATCACGACCGCAGTTCCCTGCATCGGGGCGGGACAATCCGTCCCGCTGACCGTGCGGTATGCGCGCATTGTTGCTCAAAACCCATGCGCCATCTGCAATTCGACTAAATCCTTACGCATTTTTCGGCAAAAACTTGCCAGAATCAGTTTTTCGTGGCCATTTGCGCGCACGGAAAATACGAGCAGCACATACCATATCCATCCTATGCCTTTTGACCCCACCCATATCGGCGAGATCACTGTCGCACCGCTGTCGCAGCTGACCCCCGATGGACCCTGGCAGGTCGAACTGGCGCATGACCTCACCGAAAACCTGCTGATCTGGATCACCCGTGGTCAGGGACGGGTCTTTCTGAATGGTCAGCAGCGAGGATTTGGCCCCAACAGCGCGATCTTTGTACCTGCGGGCACATTGTGGTCGCTGGAACTGGGGCGTCAGTGTATCGGGCAGGTGATGACAATCCCGGCGTCTACGCCGATGGATTTTCCTGACAGTGCCGACACGTTACGCATCCCGGACGCGCAGGATCAGGCGGTGATCAACAGCATGTTTCAGGCTATGCAGGCCGAGCAGCAGGATCGCCCGGCGCTGTGGTACCGTGCGATGCAGGCCCATGGCACGCTGATTGCAATCCATGTGCGGCGCCTGATGGCGGCACGAAACAGCACCGCCAGCAAACCCAACGCCGCACAGAGACTGGCGCAAGGGTACTGCGGTCGGATTGTTGAATGCTACGCCCAGCACGCCAGCATGGCTGATCACGCAGCAGCGTTGAATGTGACGCCAACCCATCTGACCCGCGTCTGCAAAGCCGAGACCGGCAAGACAGCGGGTGCCCTGCTCACCGAGCGTCAGCTTCATGCGGCCCGCAGCCTGCTGATCACGTCAGAGCTGCCGATGCGCGATATCGCAGCAACCCTTGGCTTTGGCAGCGCGGCTTATTTCACGCGGTTCATCACCCAGCACACCGGCGAGACCCCGAGTCGGCTGCGCAAACAGGCCCGTGACAAGCTGAAACACAGCGTCTGATCCGGTTTTCCTTCCGCAAATAATCTCTTCCGCACCTGCCACATCTCATCAGCCGGTGCCACTCAGGTCATCGCAGACCCGCATTTATGTAATGCCCGCGACCTCCGCCGAGGCAGACAGCGAGTCACCCTGACAAACGAGTCATGGCGCCATGTCAGACTGGGCACTTATGCCCAGTACTAATCCCTTCAGACCGGGCGTTCCGCAGTCAAAATACAAAAACGACACCAGAAATGTCGCAAAATACATACGAAAGGTCGATAACCTACATTGACCTACCCCTCGTTCTGGGGCCGAATGGCCAAACGGGGAAACAATCGTTGAACACAGCACCACAAACGGCATCCGCCAGATCCGACTGGCCCGCCGTCCCAGAAGAAAAGATCTTGCGGTGCAACAGGGAGAGCCACATGACAAAAGACACCATCACCGGGACCAATCTGCACCCGGCGGCAAAGATGTATGCGACAGAAACCCTTGCTGGGAAGATGGACCGACGCGAATTCATGACCCGCGCCACTGCGCTTGGCGTCACCGCCTCCGCCGCTTACGGGCTGATCGGTCTCGACAGCCCGGTTCAGGCCGCTGGAGATAAGCAACAGGGCGGCACCCTGCGCATGCAGATGGAGGTGCGCGCCCTGAAGGATCCGCGTACCTATGACTGGGCGCAAATCGCCACCTTTACGTCTGGCTGGCTGGAGTTTCTGGTGGAATACAACAGCGATGGTTCCTTTGAGCCTCTGCTGCTGGAAAGCTGGGACGTCAACGACAACGCGACTGAGTTCACCCTGCATGTGCGCAAGGGGGTAAAGTGGAACAATGGCGACGATTTCACCGCCGAGGACGTCGCTCGCAACATCACAAACTGGTGCGACAAGAGCGTCGAGGGCAACTCGATGGCAGGCCGTATGGCAACGCTGATCGATGCCGACACCGGCAAGGCTGCTGAAGGCGCCATCACAGTTGTCGACAGCCATACCGTCCTGCTGAAAACAAACACACCCGATATCACCATCATTCCAGGTATGGCCGACTACCCGGCGCAGATCACCCATGCCAGCCACAGCGGCGACACCATGCTGGAGAACCCCATCGGTACAGGCTACATGCTGCCGGAATCGCTTGAGGTCGGCGTGAAAGGCGTACTCGTACGCAACGAAGACCACGAATGGTGGGGCACCGCAGCAGGCAAAGGCGGCTATCTGGACCGGATCGAATTCATCGATTATGGCACAGATCCTGCATCGTTCCTGGCGGCCTATGAGGCCGAAGAGATTGATATGAACTGGGAATCCGTTGGGGAATATGTCGACATCTTTGACGGTATCGGCCTGAACCGTTCGGAAATCGCCTCCGGCTTCACCATCGTGATCCGCCCGAACCAGCTTGCTGAGGTCGACGGCACCAAGCCCTATGCCGACAAGCGCGTGCGCCAAGCGATTGCGATGGCCGTGGACAATACCGTCTGCCTTGAACTGGGCATGTCCGGCTACGGCATCGCGGCAGACAACTGTCATGTCGGTCCGATGCACCCAGAACACGACCCGTCTGTAACGCGGCTGCCGTTCGACCCGGCCAAAGCAAAGGCACTGATGGAAGAAGCGGGCATGCTCGACTATGAGCACGAACTGCACTCCATTGACGATGATTGGCGCAAGAACAGCACGGATGCGGTCGCCGCGCAGCTGCGTGACGCGGGCTTCAAGGTCAAAAGGACGATCCTGCCCGGCTCGACCTTCTGGAACGATTGGGTGAAATACCCGTTCAGCTCCACCAACTGGAACCACCGCCCGCTCGGCACCCAGGTTCTGGGACTGGCTTACCGCTCTGGTGAAGCCTGGAACGAAGCGGGATTTGCGAATGCGGAGTTCGACAGCCTGCTGGCCGAAGCAAACGCCCTTGCAGACGTCGACAAACGCCGCGAAGTCATGGCAAAACTACAGGCCATCATGATCGACGAGGGGGTTACCATCCAGCCCTTCTGGCGGACCGCCATCCGCCACCACACCGACAGTGTGGTCGGCGTAGACAAGCACATCGCCGATCTGCCCCAAATCTACAAATGGGCTATCAAGGCTTGATCTGACAAAGCGGGCCGCGCCGCATGGCGCGGCCCAAAGCTTCTGGACGCAAGAAAACGCTCAAGAGCCTCGCAGGCCGCCGATGGCGGCCCGATCATTGGCCTAACTCAAGGCGTACAGCCACCAACGGGAGCATTCCATGGGACTGTTCATCCTCAGGCGTGTCGGGATCATGATCCTGACGGCGCTCTGCTTGACCTTCATCGTGTTCATTCTCACCAATCTCTATCCGAACCTTGAAAAACTCGCCAAGACGCAGGGCAACTTCCGCATGTCGGACGAAGCCGTCGCCACTTGGCTGGAGAAAGAAGGGTACATGCAACCGATGCCGGTGAAGTACGGTCAATGGTTGGGGGTACTGCCGGGCTGGACCACGGTTACAGATGAAGGCGTTTCCGGGCGCTGCATCACGGGCATCAAATCCCCCGAGGAGGCCGGAACTTTGCCGCGTTTTTGTGGCATTCTTCAGGGCGATTGGGGGTATTCGAGTGTTTTCAAGGACGACGTCAGTTCGATCATAGCAACGCGCCTTGCCAATACCGGTTTTCTGATGATGTGGGTGCTGATCCTGATGGTGCCCTCGGCGCTGCTGATCGGTGTTCTGGCCGGTATGCGCGAAGGCTCTGTCACCGACCGGTCGCTCTCCACCGCCTCCATCCTGACGACCGCCACCCCGGAATATGTCTCCGGCGTGATTTTCATGGCGATCTTCACCTCCTCTGCGGTTGGCTTGAAATGGTTCAAGGGCACGGCGACATCTGCGATGACCGATGCCAATTTTGAGAATTTCTTCCTGCCGGTGCTGACCATCGCCCTTTATGGGATCGGCTATATCGCCCGGATGACCCGCGCCTCCATGACCGAGGTGATGACCGCGCAATATATCCGCACTGCCCGGCTGAAGGGCGTGAGCTTTCCGAAGATTGTCATGCGCCACGCCCTGCGCAACGCATTGATTGCCCCCTTCACCGTAATAATGCTGCAGTTCCCATGGCTGCTGAATGGTGTGGTAATCGTGGAGACGCTGTTCAACTACAAAGGCTTCGGCTGGGCCCTGGTGGAGGCGGCAGGCAACAATGACATCGAACTGCTCCTCGGCATTTCCGTGGTCTCCGTGGTCGTGGTGCTGCTCACCCAGCTGATCTCCGATATCGGCTATGTCTATCTCAACCCCCGCATCCGGATTTCCTGAAGGAGGAACGCACTATGGACCCTCTCAGCTGGACCGGGAGCCTCTCTTTTCTCACCCCTGTGCTGATGCTTGCCCTGGTGGCGCTTGCCGCCTCTGTGATCGCCTGGCTTGTGCTCAGCATTGTGACCACAAGCCCCACAATGGCAGTGAACGCCCACCGTAGCGCCAGTCTCGCCACAACGCCGGATGTGCTGGCCGGTATCGCCGTGCGCTACAGTTTTCTCGCGGTGATCGGGCTGATCGTCATCTACATTCTGTTTGGCATCATCTTCGGCGCCTCCGGTGGCATCGTTGGTGCCATGGCGCAGTTGCTCTTGCCGGTGTGGAGTGCATTGATCGCGCTTTTTGCTGTCTCCATCACCTTCAAGCGGCGGCTGGGTCTCTACGGGAAACTGTTTGATAGCCCCATCGGCATGATCGGCTTTGCGCTGGTGATGTTCTGGGTCTTTACCGGGGTACTTGGCGCGATGGATCTGATCGCACCGCATGACCCGCTGGCGCAGATTTCCGGCCTCAAGAACAAACTGCCCGGCACCCCGCTGCCGGGTGCCGAAGCCGATGCAGGCATCGCGGCCTGGTATCTGCTTGGCGGTGACAATCTGGCGCGCGATGTGTTCAGCCGCCTGATTGATGGCGCCTGGGTGGTGGTGCAGATCGCGCCGCTGGCGACGCTCTTTGCCTTTATGGTGGGGATCACGCTGGGGCTGCCTGCGGGGTATTACGGCGGCCTATGGGACACGGTTCTGTCCTTCCTTGCCAACCTGATCCTCGCCTTCCCGGTGATCCTGCTGTTCTACCTGCTGGTCACGCCGGAGATCATCGAAACCGGGCTGCCGCAATATATCGCCGTGGTGCTCTTTGCCTTCCCGCTGATCTTTGTTGCGGTGCTGATCCATTCACGCTTTCGCACCCGCCCGCAACATAATGCCATCTGGCTGACCATTGTGCTGGTCCCCGGTCTCCTCGCCTATCTGTCGCTGATCAATGAACCCGGGTCGAAGATCACCTTCTGGCCGCTGGATCTCTTTGACGTGCCCGGCGGTATTCTCGTGGTCTTTGTCTCCGTGGTCTTTGTGAATTCGCCCACAGTGTTCCGCATCGTGCGCGGTCTGACCATGGATATCAAAACCCGCGACTATGTTGCCGCCGCCCAGACCCGGGGGGAGCGCCCGTGGTACATCATGCTCTGGGAAATCCTGCCCAATGCCCGTGGCCCGCTGATCGTCGATTTCTGCCTGCGCATCGGCTATACCACCATCCTCCTCGGAACCTTGGGCTTCTTTGGGCTGGGGCTGCCGCCGGAAAGCCCGGACTGGGGCAGCACGATCAATGACGGGCGTAAGCTGTTGTCGATCTATCTGCATCCGCCGCTGCCACCGGCGCTGGCGCTGCTGAGCCTTGTTCTGGGCCTCAACCTGCTGGCGGATGGCCTGCGCGAAGAAAGCCTGCGCGACTGATATGACCCTCTCCGGGGGCGCTGCCCCCGGACCCCCGAGATATTTGGAGCCAGAAGATGCCTCTTAGGCATCAACCAGCCCTCCAGGGAGACCAAGATGAACAAACTCGCAGAGTATGACGGCCCGATTCTGGAAATCGACAAACTGTCGATTTCCTTCTTTACCCGGCTGCGGGAAATTCCTGCGGTGATGGATTTCTCCGTCTCAGTGATGCCCGGCGAGGCCGTGGGACTGGTCGGTGAAAGCGGCTGCGGCAAATCCACCGTGGCGCTGGGTGTGATGCAGGACCTCGGCAAGAACGGCCGCATTGTTGGCGGCTCGATCAAGTTCAAGGGGCGCGATCTGGCGGAGATGTCGGCGGACGAGCTGCGCGACGTGCGCGGCAATGAGATCGCGATGATCTATCAGGAGCCGATGGCCTCGCTCAACCCGGCGATGAAGATCGGCAAACAGCTGATGGAAGTGCCGATGATCCATGAGGGCGTCAGCAAGGAAGAGGCCTACAGACGAGCCCTTGAGGTGGTCACCGATGTGCGCCTGCCTGATCCCGAACGGATGCTCAATTCCTTCCCGCATCAGCTGTCCGGCGGTCAGCAGCAGCGCATCGTGATCGCCATGGCGCTGATGTCAAAACCCGCCCTGCTGATCCTGGATGAGCCGACCACCGCGCTGGATGTGACCGTGGAGGCCGCCGTGGTCGAGCTGGTCAAGGATCTGGGCAAGAAATACGGCACCTCGATGCTGTTCATCTCCCACAACCTTGGTCTGGTGCTGGAAACCTGCGACCGGCTCTGCGTGATGTATTCCGGCGAAGCGGTGGAGCGCGGCTCCATTCATGATGTGTTTGACGAGATGCAGCACCCCTATACGCAGGCGCTGTTCCGCTCCATCCCGCTGCCGGGCGCGGATAAAAACGCCCGCCCGCTGGTGGCGATCCCCGGTAATTTCCCGCTCCCGCATGAGCGCCCGCCCGGCTGCAACTTTGGCCCGCGCTGCGATTACTTCGAGGCCGGGCGTTGCGATGCGCAGGACATTCCGATGGTGCCCGTGCATGGCAATGACCGCCATCACACCCGCTGCCTGCGCCATGATGAAATCGACTGGAACGCGCCGATCACAGTTGGTGAGCAGAAGGAAAAACCCGAAGTTGGCGAGGTCGTTCTCAAAATCGACGCGCTGCGCAAATATTATGAGGTCTCCGCCAATGCGCTGTTTGACAGCGGTGCGCGCAAGGTGGTGAAGGCCAATGAAACCCTCAGTTTTGAGGCCCGCGAAAGCGAGACGCTCGCCATAGTCGGCGAGAGCGGCTGCGGCAAATCCACCTTCGCCAAGGTGCTGATGGGATTGGAGACAGCAACCGCGGGCGCCATCCAGCTGGATGGCAAGAACATCGAAACCACCCCGATTGAACAGCGCGACACCCGCACGGTGTCGGATGTGCAGATGGTGTTCCAGAACCCGTTTGACACGCTGAACCCGTCGATGACCGTGGGCCGGCAGATCATGCGGGCGCTGGAGATCTTTGGCATCGGCGACAGCACCGCCGCGCGCAAGGAGCGCATGCTGGAGCTGCTGGATCTGGTGAAACTGCCGCGCGCCTTTGCCGACCGGATGCCACGGCAGCTGTCAGGCGGGCAGAAACAGCGCGTCGGCATTGCCCGCGCCTTCGCCGGTGGCGCGCGTATTGTGGTGGCCGATGAACCGGTCTCGGCGCTGGATGTGTCGGTGCAGGCGGCGGTGACCGATCTGCTGATGGAAATCCAGCGCAAGGAGAAGACAACGCTGCTGTTCATCTCCCATGACCTCAGCATCGTGCGCTATCTCAGCGACCGGGTGATGGTGATGTATCTGGGCCATGTGGTCGAGCTGGGCACCACCGATCAGGTTTTTGCCCCGCCCTACCACCCCTATACCGAGGCACTGCTGAGCGCGGTGCCGATCGCCGATACGTCGGTTGAGAAACGCCACATCGTGCTGGAGGGCGATATCCCATCGGCGATGAACCCGCCGCCCGGCTGCCCGTTCCAGACCCGCTGTCGCTGGAAATCCAAAGTGGCTAAGCAACCTCTGTGAGGCAGAGGTGCCCCCGGTGCGCACCCTCGCAGGCGGCCATCAGGTGAAATGCCACCTCAGCGATGCAGATCTGGCCCAGATGGAACCGGTCATAAAAATCGCCGCCGAGTGATCGGCGGCGCTGCTTGACCTGTCCTGAACCGGGGCTGCTGGCGGAGTTATCCCAGCAGCAGCATCACGATGATCAGCAGGTTCATCGACGCAAACTGCATCAGGCGCGGCATGTCATGACGGCGCAGCACGGCATACGCAGCCAGTGCCAGTGACAGGCCCGCGCCAGCCATAGACGCACCACCGATCAGCAGGCCGGTCAGACCGGTATTCGGCCCCCAGGGCGCGCCGGGGGTATAAATCCCCTTCAGGCCAACACCGATCAGAATCCCCAAGATGGCGCCCGCCAAAGTAAATTCCACCCCACGCACAGCCAACGGCGGGCGGTCAGCCATCACGCTGTCAACGATCTGTGGTGACGGGCCGGACTGGGGCTGCCACTGCATCTGGGTAAGACGTTCGTCAAAGCGTTTGAAAGACACCGGGATATTCCTCTTCTGAAGCTTCCCACTAGGTGCCAAGAGATTAAGGCAACTTTCTGGCAGACAGGCGGAGTTAACGCGGCATTAAGGAAGATTATCAGCAGATTAACGCCGATCCCCGGCGCAATCGGCAATGCGCTGCCGAAACGACGGCAAAAGATCAGCGATCATCAGAAAAAGCGCCCGCCGCATCAGGACAGCTTGGAACCACAGATCTGCACGCAGGGGATCACACGTCTCCCGCCAGATATATGCCTGTTTCCGTAGCAGTCTGGCAGCGCCGCTGTCAGCTGCCCCAGATCTTCTTCACGTAATTCTGGGTTTCGCGGTAGGGCGGCACGCCGCCGTGTTTGCGCACCGCCTCTGGGCCTGCGTTATACGCTGCCAGCGCCAACCGCCAGGAACCGAACTTGCGGTATTGCCGCGCCAGATACCGCGCGCCGCCTTCCAAGTTCTGTTTAGGGTCAGAGGCATCCACGCCAAGCGCCTTCGCTGTGGCGGGCATCAGCTGCGCCAGTCCTAATGCGCCCTTGTGGGATTTGGCCGTCGGGTTCCAGCCGCTCTCCTGCTGCACCAGTCGCAGGAACAGATCTTCGGGCACGCCATGTTTCTGCGCCGCTGCCCGCGCGACATTCAGATATTTGCCGCGGTATTTGCCACTATAGGGAAGGCTGCCGTATTTCGACGGTGTGTGAATGGTCGGCGGCTGCAGGCGGATTGAGTTTTTATATTGCCCAGACGCCCGTTCATCCAACACCCGCGCCTGAGAGGCAAACAGCTTGCGCTGGCTCTTTGTGCTGAACATATCCGCAGTTGCAACCTGACCCGAAAGAACCCCGGTCACCGCAACCCCCACCAACAGTTTACGCATTAAAAACGCCTTGTCCCGCCCCGGTTTCCCTGTCCTTGATTGCGCGAAACTATAGCCGGATTGACTAAAAAGAAAAGCACCTTCGCATATTCCCGTCCGCCACCGCCCTGCCCCACGGCGCACCTGCGCAAAATCTGTGGATGACCCCAGATATCCGGGCCAGCCGACTTTCATGTGGCGACCTTGGGCGGTACTGTAGCCGCCAACCCGGCGCGACCAGATTCGGACCGGAGAGAGTTCATACCCCAACGGGGCACGCTGAAACCGCTGTATGGGATGTCTGACACCTCCCGCACTGCGGAATTTCGCGCCTCAGTAAAGACCAGACCAAGAGGACAGACCCATGGCAGGCTCAGTCAACAAAGTAATCCTGATCGGCAACCTCGGCCGTGATCCCGAAGTGCGCAGTTTCCAGAACGGCGGCAAGGTCTGCAACCTGCGGATCGCCACCTCGGAAACCTGGAAAGACCGCAACACCGGCGAGCGGCGCGAGAAAACCGAATGGCATTCGGTTGCGATCTTCTCCGAAGGTCTGGTGCGCGTGGCAGAGCAGTACCTGCGCAAAGGCTCCAAGGTCTATATCGAAGGCCAGTTGCAGACCCGCAAATGGCAGGACCAGAGCGGCCAGGACCGCTATTCAACCGAGGTCGTCCTGCAGGGCATCGGCGGCACGCTGACCATGCTCGATGGTCGCAATGACGGCGGCCAGGGCGGTGGCGGTGGTAGCTACGGCGGTGGCAGCGGCGGTGGCTATGGTGGCGGCGGCGGTGGCTACGACAGCGGTCAGGGTGGCGGCAGTCAGGGCGGTGGCTTTGGCGGCGGCAACCCAGGCGGCGCGTCACATAACATCGACGATGACGAGATCCCGTTCTAAGGACGAATCGTTTTTTCATCCGAGCGGTAACGCTCCGATAAGAACACATCAAAAAAGTGCAGGCCCGCCAGGGCCTGCACTTTTTTAGTGCAAAGCACTGATTTCTAAGACGGACAAACCCAGCGCCTTCCGCAGCGTCACTTACCTTTAGAATATGCGTATTTTGAATGCATCTTCTATTTTAAACGCTCAAGGCCGCTTCAAATACACAGTCTATTAGGATCTCAAACTTAGCGTTTTGCGGAGTAATAACGTTACGCCGGAGCGCCGAGTATGATCACCCGCCTGTTACAGCATATGTCCATCCGGACCAAAATCCTCACGCTTGTAGGACTGCCTCTCCTGATTATCATCGGGATGTCCGCGGCGGTATTGTACACGCTGAACAAACGCGCCAGCTTTGATACCACGCTGACGCAAGACATAATGCTCACCGCTGGTGATCTGGTGCATAATCTGCAGCTCGAGCGTGGCATGTCTGCGGCGTTTTTGACCGGTAATGGGACTGCCCTCCCGCAGACGTTGAAAGCCCAGCGGCAGACGGCACAGGATCTGCGCCTCCACATGTTGGAAGTAATCGAAAACGCCGATTTGTCACGGCTTCATGAAAACACCCGCATCTTTGTCGAGCTCGCCCATGATGAATTGAAGGCGATGGATGATATTCGCACCCAGGTCGACAATCGCAGCATTAGTGCCCAGAAAATGGTCGCGTTCTACACCAAGCTGAACCTTCACCTTCTGGAAACGGCCCTCGCTTTCGAAGTGTTGGTGCACGATACCGAATTGGCGGAACGCGCGATGGCGCTCACCTATTTCCAGATGTCCAAAGATGCCTATGGCATTCAGCGCGCAATCGGCGCCGTTGGCTTTACTTCCGGCTGGACAGATCAGTTGCGCTCCCGCATGGCTATGGCTGTTTTGCAATCAGAAGAAAGAATACGTGTCTTTCACGAACTGTCAGACAGCAAAAGCGTCCATCTCTACGATAGCCGGGCCGAGGGCGATGTCTATCAGCGGTTCGCCCAGCTCCGGAACGCCATCTTGGAAGGCACCGAGGACTCGACCATCACCCCGGAAGCTTGGTTCCAGATTGCAACGGATGCCATCGGAATGGTCCATTCAGTGGAAACCGAAATTCGAGAGGGCCTGATGCATGATTTTCAGGCGTTCGATACCTATAACAAAAACGCCTTTTACCAGACGCTGACCGCTCTATCGGTGATCCTCCTATTGATCAGCATTGGCGCACTGTTGATCGCCCGTGATATTGCCAACGGTGTGCGCATGGTAACCACTGCCCTCGAACAAATCAGCTCTGGTGATCTGGATGTCACCATCTCCGGAAAGTCCCGCAAAGATGAAATCGGCAGCATCGCACAGAAGGCCGAAACGCTGCGGGGGCACGCCTTGGAGAAACGCGCAGCCGACGAGCAGCTTGATCAGGCCATGGCAGAGCAGAAACAGGTCTCCGACGCAATTGCTGAGGCGCTGAGCCAGCTCAGCCACAAGGTGCTTGTCTATCGGCTGGACGATGACTTCCCCGAGGATTTCAAAAGCCTGCGGATGGATTTCAACGATCTGGCTCAGTCACTGCAGGACGCTATGGGCACCGTTCGTAGCGCGGCCTTGTCGGTCGGGGATGACAGCCAGACGATCGCCGCCAACATGGATGACCTGTCCCGCCGGACAGAATCGCAGGCCGCCGCGCTGGAACGCTCCACCCAAGCGATGAACGAGATCACCACCAGCGTCGGTGAATCCGCCCGCAACGCCAAGGACGCCGAGACCATCGCAGGCACCACTCAGGACAAGGTCAACGATTGCGAAGAAATCGTACAGAAGACGGTGACCGCGATGGAGGAGATCCGCACCTCCTCGGATGAGATTTCCCAGATCACCAAGGTGATTGAGGATATCGCCTTCCAGACCAACCTCCTGGCCCTCAACGCCGGGGTTGAGGCCGCTCGCGCCGGAGAAGCCGGTCGTGGTTTCGCCGTTGTCGCCAGCGAAGTGCAGCGACTGGCGCAGCGCTGCTCCGATGCGGTGTCGCAAATCGATGAAATCACCGCCCGCAGCTCATCTCAGGTCAACACCGGCTCCACCCTCGTCGGCTCCGCCGGAACGGCGATGGCCGATGTCAGCACGCAGGTGAGCGCGATTTCCGAGCTGATCGTCTCCATCGCCAGGGGGTTGGATGCCCAATCCTCACAGCTGAGCGAGGTCAATCACGCCGTCGGCGAGATGGAGCAGATGACCCAAACCAATGCCGCCATGACCGAGGAAACCACCGCCTCCGCCACCCAGCTGTTCCAGCAGGCGCGTGAGTTGAATACCATGATCGGCGCCTTCCAGCTGGACGGTCCCGCCACCTCCTCGACAGCGGAAGAGATGGCGCACGATGCTGAGATGGAGGCACAGATGCAGGCCACCGGCGACGGCGCATCGGATGTTTCCAATGAGGGCAGTTTCGACACTCCGGACGACAGAATCCTGGGTGGCCTGAGGTCCTCTTTCCCCGATCACGACAAACGACAAAAGCCCTCGCGCTCTGCGGGGGCTCCTGTCATGTAACAGGCTATAAACTGCGCGCCTTGGCAGACATTGGCTCCGCCGTTGTCTCAAACTGCGGGGACCGTTGCGGGGTAGGCGACTATTTCGCGGCCAATGCGTCCCGCAGCACATCCAGCACTGCCGCTTGCGGGACATCCCCGCTGACAAAGGCCTGACCGATGCCACGTGCGAGGATAAAGCGCAGCTGACCGTCGACCACCTTCTTGTCCTGCCCCATCAGCGCCAGCAGCGCCTCGGCATCCGGCAGCTCGCCCGGAATATCCGCGAGGTCGGTCTTCATGCCCATCGCCTTTAGATGGGCCCGCACCCGGCTTGGATCCTCCTGGCTGCACAGCCCCAGCCGCGCCGACAGCTCAAACGCCAGCGCACAGCCGATCGCGACCCCCTCGCCATGCAACAACCGGTCGCTATAGCCCGTTGCCGCCTCCAGCGCATGGCAGAAGGTGTGGCCAAGGTTCAACAGCGCACGGTCGCCCTGCTCGGTCTCATCGCGCACCACAACGTCGGCCTTCATCTGCACCGAGCGTGTCACCGCCTCGACCCGCGCTGCCATGTCACCCGCCGCCAGCGCCGGGCCTTGCGCCTCCAGCCAGTCAAAGAACTCCGCATCGCCAAGCAGCCCGTATTTCACCACCTCGCCATAGCTCAGCCAGAAAATCGCGCGGGGTCAGCGTACCCAGCAGCGCTGTATCCGCCAGCACCAGCGAGGGCTGGTGAAAGGCGCCGATCAGGTTCTTGCCCTGCGGCGCGTTGATGCCGGTCTTGCCGCCCACGGAGCTGTCCACCTGCGCCAGCAGGGACGTCGGGATCTGCACGAACCGCACCCCGCGCCGCAGCACCGCCGCCGCAAAGCCTGCAAGATCGCCAATCACACCGCCGCCAAAGGCGATGACAATATCGCCGCGCTCCACTTTCTGCGCCAGCAGCCATTCCACCGCGCGGCTGAACTGCGGCCAGGCCTTGGTGCTCTCCCCCGGCGGCAGCGCCAGCGCCGCCATCTCGATCCCGGCGGTCGCCAGGCCTGCGCGCAACCCCTCGAGGTGATGCGCCGCCACGGTTTCATCGGTCAGCACCGCCACCTTTGGACGGCGCAGCATCGGTTTCAGACGCGCGCCGGCATCCGCCAGCAGATCCGGCCCGATCACCACATCATATGCGCGCGCTCCCAGCGCCACATGCACGCTGCGTTCCAGCATTGCCTGCTCCATCACACCCACTCCGTCACACCCACTCAAGCACATCCGGGCGGGCGCGCAGCGCCTCGACAACCCGGTTTACCATTTCATCAATCGACGCCTGCCCATCCGACTGCACCGTCAGATCCGCCTGCGCATAATAGGGCACCCGATCATGATAAAGCGCCGACAGCGTCGCATGGGGATCCTCAGTGCGCAGCAGCGGCCGGGTGTCGCGATGTTTCACCCGGTTCCACAGCACCTCAAGGTCGGCATTCAGCCAGATCGCCACGCCGCGCTCCGAGATGATCTGACGGTTTTCCGCCGCCAGAAACGCGCCACCACCCGTAGACAGCACACCGCGTTCCTCATCCAGCAGCCGCCGGATCACCTGACGCTCCTTCTGTCGAAAGAACGGCTCGCCATCGCGGGCAAAGATTTCGGGAATCGTGCGGTTGGCCGCAGCCTCGATTTCATGGTCACTGTCCAGAAACGGGGCCTTCAGACGGGCCGCCAGGGCACGGCCCACCGCCGTCTTCCCTGCCCCCATCATGCCCACCATCACGATGGTTTTTTTCAGCGCACCGGGCACCCGGCGGTCACCCGCGCCACTGAGTGTTTGCTCTTTTTCGCTCATTCTTCAGTGAATGACGTGATATTGCTAAAAAGGCCATATATAACTTGCACAAAAGCCAAAGAAGCAGTGAGCGGGACATCCATGGGGCGATTGATCAAATACTTCCTTTATTTAGTTGTTCTGGCAGCGATCGGTCTGGTGATCTATGCCTATGTGGGACCGTGGTTCGGGGCGGATTTCGACGCCCCCACCGCAGAGGTCCGCAAACCGGTGGTTCTGAATGCCGACTAGACAGCGGCGGGGTGAGTCGGCTCCGGCAGCTCCGCTTGCGCGCAGCACCTCTGCCAGCGCAGCCCCACGGCCCAATCATCTGATGAAACACGTGCTGGCGCTGGGGCTTGGCGTCGCGACGTCCGGGTTTGCTGCGACGGCCACCGCCCAGACGCCAGCCGCTCCTGCGGCCTCACCTGTGGCGCAATCCGGCCCGCCCGGCGCGGCGACCAGCCGCAACACCCCCCGTGCGGGCAGCGGTACAGCCAAACCCGACGACCCGCTCGCCGCCATCGACTGGTTGGCCACACCGGCGCCCGATGCAGGGCTGCCCGGCACCGTCCTGCTGGAACCACCCGTCGCAGGTTCCGCCCGCCGCCCGGAGGTGACCGTCACCCCGCTGGCCAGCCTTGTGGCGCCGGTTGGTCTGGTCAAACCAGCCTCCACCGGCCTGCCGGTCGACCTCTGGCGCGGCAGCAACGCCGAGGCGCTCGCCACGCTGCTGGCCTCCGTCCCGGTGCGCAAATCCCCGGCGATGCAGTCGCTGATGTTCACCTTGCTGCTGTCGGAGACCCGCCCGCCGGTTGAGGGCGGCGAAACCCTGTTGCTGGCACGGCTGGACCGGCTGATGGATCTGGGCGCGCCGGACCCCGCACAGGCACTGGCCGAACAGGCGGGCCCCACCCGCAGCAAGGCACGTTTCAAACGCTGGTTTGACGCTACCCTCTTGACCGGAGACGAGCAGCAGGCCTGCAGCGCGCTACAGGATCGGCCGCATCTGGCGCCGGATTATGCCTCCCGGATCTTCTGTGCCGCCCGGCTTGGCGATTGGCCCACCGCCGCGCTGCTGCTGGAGGCCGCTCACGCGCTGGAGCTGGTGGACAGCCGCCAGCTCGACCTACTTGACCGGTTCCTGAACCCCGATGTGTTTGAGGATGCACCGCCGCTGCGCGCGCCAAAATCCCCGGACCCGCTGACCTTCCGTCTCTATGAAACCATCGGAGAGCGTCGCCCCACCAGCAACCTGCCGCGCGCCTTCGCGGCGGCGGATCTGCGCGACATCGCCGGCTGGAAGGCCCAGCTTGAGGCGGCAGAGCGGCTGACCCGGATCGGAGCGCTGAACCCCAATCACCTGCTCGGTCTTTATACCGAACGCAGCCCCGCGGCCTCCGGCGGTATCTGGGACCGGGTTGCAGCACTGCAACGCTTTGAAACCGCACTGGAAACCGGCAGCGCCGAAGCGGTCAGCAAAACCCTGCCCAAGGTCTGGCGCGCCATGCAGGCGGCACAGATCGAAACCGCCTTTGCCGATCTCTTTGCCGATCAGCTGGCGCGCATCCCGCTGGAGGGTCAGGCGGCCAATCTGGCCTGGCGCATTCGCCTGCTCGCCCCAACCTATGAAACCGCCTCTCACAGCCCGCCCCCGTCGCAGGGACGCAGCGCCTTTGTTGCCGCCGTGGCGCAGGGGGTGCCCACGCAGGAGCTGGCCCGGAACGGTGTCGAACAGGCCATCGCCGCCGCCTTTGCTGCCGATAGTGCCGCGCCGCGCAAATTGCAACGGCTGCTCGACAACGGCCAGCTGGGTGAGTCGATCCTGCGCGCGATGCAGCTCTTTGCACAAGGGGCGGACGGCAATCTTGGCGATCTGACCGATGCGCTGGCCACCTTCCGCGCTGTCGGGCTGGAGGATACCGCCCGCCGCGCCGCGCTTCAGCTGTTGTTGCTGGACCACCGTTGACGGTCCCCGGCATGACATGAAACACCCCCAGCCATGACCCCACCCATCGCCCAGCCAGCCAACGCCCCGCAGGATGATCTGCAATGGATCGCCACCTTTCTGGATGCGCAGGCCGCCGATCTTGGTGCGGCGCGCAATACGCTGCTGGCCTATGGTCGCGACCTGAAGGATGTGGCCAGTTGGCTTGCGCATAAAAACCGCGCCTTTGGCAGCGCCTCCCGCGATGATATAGAAGCCTATCTGATCGCCTGCGACGCCGAAGGGCTGGCGCGCGCTACCCGCGCCCGCCGCCTCTCCGCAATCAAACAGATCTACCGTTTCGCCTTCGACGAGGGCTGGCGCAGCGACAACCCCGCCATCCAGATCAAGGGACCGGGCCGCAAAAAGACGCTGCCCAAAACGCTGGAAGTGATCGAGGTCGACCGGCTTCTGGATGCGGCGCGCCAATCCGGGCGCAGCACCGCCGACCGGCTGCGCAACACCTGCCTGATGGAACTGCTTTATGCCACCGGTATGCGCGTGAGCGAACTGGTCGGCCTGCCCGTCGCCGCCGCGCGCGGCGATCCCCGTATGCTGCTGGTGCTGGGCAAGGGCGGCAAGGAACGGATGGTGCCGCTCTCTCCCCCCGCCCGCGACGCGCTGGCCGCCTGGCTCACCACGCGCGATGCCGCTGAGGAGGCCGCCGTGGCCAAAGGCGCCGCCCCTTCGCGCTTCCTGTTTCCCTCGCGTGGCAAATCCGGCCATCTGACCCGGCATCGGTTTTATTTGCTGATCAAGGAGTTTGCCGTCACCGGTGGCCTCCCGCCCGAGGCTGTCTCGCCGCACACTCTGCGCCACGCCTTTGCCACGCATCTGTTGACCAATGGCGCTGATCTGCGGGCCATTCAGGCGCTTCTGGGCCACGCCGATATTGCCACGACGGAGATCTACACCCATGTGCTGGACGCCCGCCTGAGTGAATTGGTGCTGGAACATCACCCGCTGGCGCGCAAAGACACCGGATCAGACACCCCCCCGCAGCCGGGCGACGACGACGCGACAGACTAATCATCCCCAATAATCGCCCCAAGGTGCGACAGCTCGGCACCTCCCCCTTGCGACAGCGCGGCAGGCACCCCATAACCATGGGGATCTCAACATTTCTTTCGGGACTCTGATGGACAGCACCACGACCTTTGTCGATTCAACCTTCTGGACCACCGCTCGGCGCGATTGTCTTCCTGCTGGTGCTCTCCGGTTGCTTTTCCGGCTCTGAAACCGCGCTCACCGCCGCCTCGCGCGGCAAGCTGCGCAGCCAGGCCGACAAGGGCTCCAACGGCGCCAAACGCGCGCTTGCCATCACTGAGGATAGCGAACGGCTGATTGGCTCGATCCTCCTCGGCAACAACCTGGTGAATATCCTCGCCACCTCGCTCGCCACCGCGCTGTTCACCCGTGCCCTCGGCGAAAGCGGTGTGGCGCTGGCGACGCTGGTGATGACCCTTCTGGTCCTGATCTTCGCCGAAGTTCTGCCCAAGACCTACGCGATCTCCAATGCCGAAAAAGCTGCCGCCGCGGTTGCGCCTCCGATTGGCGTATTGGTCACGGTGCTGGCCCCGGTGGTGGGGGCCGTCCGCCTGCTGGTGCGCGGCGTCCTGCGTCTGTTCGGGGTGCGGATTGACCCCGACAGCCACATCATGGCCGTGCGCGAGGAAATCGCCGGTGCCCTGCATCTGGGCCACTCCGAAGGCGTCGTCGAGAAGGAAGACCGCGACCGCATTCTCGGCGCGCTTGATCTCTCCGACCGCTTTGTTGAGGAAATCATGCTGCACCGCTCCAATATCGAAATGGTCGATGCCAATCTGGACCCGCAGAAGATCCTCGAACAATGTCTGACCTCGCCCCACACCCGCCTGCCAGTGTTCAAGGATGAGCCGGAGAACATCATCGGCGTGCTCCATGCCAAGGATCTCCTGCGTGAGATGTACGCCCAGATCGGCGGCCCCGATGGCGATGCCTCCCTGCTGCGCAACTTCAACATCACCAGCGTGACCAAGCCGCCGTATTTCGTGCCGGAAACCACCACGCTGGATGATCAGATGCGCCAATTCCTGCGCGCCCGCACCCATTTTGCGCTGGTTGTGGATGAATACGGCACCCTGCAGGGGCTGATCACGCTGGAGGACATTCTTGAAGAAATCGTCGGCGAGATCACCGATGAATTCGACCCGGATGAGGAAACCGTCGTCACCAAGACCAGCGATGGCAACTACCTCGTTGACGGCGCCACCACCATTCGCGACCTCAACCGTGCCACTGACTGGTCACTGCCCGATGATGAGGCCAATACGATTGCCGGTCTGGTCATCCATGAGGCCCAGACCATCCCCATTGTCGGACAGGTGTTCTCCTTCCATAACTTCCGCTTTGAGGTCACCGCCCGCGAGGGCAACCGCGTGACCGAGCTGAAAATCCGCCCGCTGCACTGATCCTGCCTCAGCGCCGGACAGATCAAAGGCCGCTGCCCCGCCGGGCGGCGGCCCTGTCGTATTTGCCTATCGCAGCGCGAAATCACCACATGAGCGCCCATTCCCGACCGTGCATGTCGCAATTTCACTGGACTACTGAACACATATGTCCAGAATGAAGCGACATAGCCAGTGGGGGATGCAAGATGAAGACGACAACACGGGTAGCAGTGATCGGCGGCGGCGTTGTGGGTTGCTCGGTGCTCTATCACCTGACCAAGCTGGGTTGGTCAGATGTGATGCTGCTGGAACGCTCCGAACTCACCTCCGGCTCCACCTGGCACGCCGTCGCATGCGCTTCCACACCCTCAATGGCGACACCAATATGGCCGCGCTGCAGGGCTATACGATCAAGCTATACAAAGAGCTGGAAGAGATCACCGGCATGTCCTGTGGCCTCCACCACGTCGGCGGCGTCACCCTGGCCGAAACCCAGGAAAGGTTCGATATGCTGAAGGCAGAGCGCGCCAAACATCGCTTCATGGGGCTGGAGACGGAAATCGTCTCCCCCGAGGAAATCAAGAAGATCGCCCCCGTGACCAATATCAACGGCATTGTCGGCGGTCTGTATGACCCACTCGACGGTCACCTCGATCCCTCCGGCACCACCCACGCCTATGCCAAGGCCGCGCGCATGGGCGGCGCCACCATTGAAACCCACTGCAAGGTGGTGGAGACCAACCAGCGCCCCGATGGCACCTGGGATGTGGTCACCGAGAAGGGCACAATCCACGCCGAACACATCGTCAACGCTGGCGGGCTCTGGGCGCGCGAGGTCGGCGCCATGGCGGGCGTCTACTTCCCGCTGCACCCGATGGAACACCAGTATATCGTCACCGATGAAGTGCCGGAAATCGCCGGGATCATCGACGCAGGCGGCGAGCATCCGCATGTGATGGATCCCGCCGGCGAAAGCTACCTCAGGCAAGAGGGTCGCGGCCTTTGCATCGGATTCTACGAACAGCCCTGCAAACCCTGGGCCGTCGATGGCACGCCGTGGGACTTCGGCCATGAACTCCTGCCCGATGACTTTGACAAGATCGAAGACAGCATCGCCTTTGCCTACAACCGCTTCCCGGCGCTGGAACGCGCAGGCGTCAAATCGGTGATCCACGGCCCCTTCACCTTCGCCCCTGACGGCAACCCGCTGGTCGGCCCGGTGCCGGGGATGCGCAACTACTGGTCCGCCTGCGCCGTCATGGCCGGCTTCTCCCAGGGCGGCGGCGTCGGCCTGATGCTGGCCCAGTGGATGGTTGAGGGTGAGTGCGAGCGCGACACTTTCGCGATGGACTGCGCCCGCTTCGGCGACTGGATCACCCCGGGCTATACCCGCCCGAAAGTCATAGAAAACTATCAGAAACGCTTCTCCATCGCCTACCCGAACGAGGAGCTGCCCGCCGCCCGTCCGTTCCGCACCACCCCGATGTACGACATCTTCGACAGCATGGGCGCGGTCTGGGGCGCGCAATACGGCATGGAGGTTCCGAACTACTTCGCCGAAGGGGACGAGCCGCACTATGAAACCCCGTCCTTCCGCCGCTCCAATGCCTTTGACGCCACCGCGCGCGAGGTCAAGGCGGTGCGCGAAAGCGTGGGCATCAACGAGGTCCACAACTTCGGCAAGTACCTGATCAAGGGCGCAGGCGCGCGCGCCTGGCTTGACCGCATCATGGCTAAGCCGGGTGCCACAGCCGGGCCGCCTGTCGCTGACCCCGATGCTGTCGCCCAAGGGTCGCCTGATCGGCGACTTCACCATTTCCTGCCTCTCGGAAACAGAATTCCAGCTCACCGCCTCCTACGGATCGCAGGCCTACCACATGCGCTGGTTCCTTCAGAACCTGGACGACGGCATCAGCCTTGAAAACATCTCCGACACCCGCAACGGCTTCCAGATCGCAGGCCCCAAAGCACGTGAGGTGCTGCAGGCCTGCACCCGTCAGGATATCTCCGACCTGCGTTTCATGGATGTGCGCCGCATAACGGTGGGTATGGCCGTCTGCATTGTGCAGCGGGTCAGCTATACCGGCGATCTGGGCTATGAAATCTATTGCGACCTGCCCTCGCAACGCGCGCTCTGGGATGCGCTCTGGTCCGCAGGCCAGCCGCACGGCATGAAACCCTTTGGCATGCGCGCGATGATGTCGCTGCGTCTGGATAAATTCTTCGGCTCCTGGCTCAGTGAGTTCTCGCCCGATTACACCGCTGCGGAAACCGGCCTCGATCGCTTCATTTCCTTCAAGAAAGATGTCGATTTCATCGGCCGTGCCGCGGCGGAGGCCGAACGCGACGCAGGCCCCGCCCGCCAGCTCTGCGCCTTTGAGGTCGCAGCTGAGGACGCCGATGTCACCGCATATGAACCCATCTGGCACGATGGCGCCGTGGTCGGCTTTTGCACCTCCGGCGGCTATTCCCATCACGCGCAGAAATCCATCGCCCTCGCCCTGATCCCCCGCGATCTGGCGCAGGATGGGCTGGAAGTGGAAATCGAAATCCTCGGCAAACTGCGTGCCGCACGGCTGATCACGACGCCGCTGTTTGACGCCGACGGCGCCCGCATGCGCGGCTAATACCCTAGGTGGGTCAGATAAGCTGACCCACCTCAGCCCCTGTTGCGTGCCCGGCGCGCGCTGAGCTGCTGATAGCACGCAACACTTAGGGCATATATCGGCCCCAATGTTTCGCACGCGAAACATCCCGTCAGCCTCTCTGACCTATTACCGCCGCTTTTGCTGGACCCGCCCCCGCTTCTGGCTCAAAATAACCCCGCCGGAGGCATTCAACAGCCCAAGCAAACGCCGGGGAGGCGACAGATATGACCGCCATCGCCGCCCTCATCCTCGCTGCGGGAAGATCTTCCCGGATGCGGGGGCGCGACAAGCTGCTGGAGCCGATTGACGGCACCCCGCTTCTGGCCCGGATCTGCGCGGCAGCAACGCAAAGCGCAGCGATGACCTATGTCACCCTGCCAACCCCCGACCACCCCCGCGCCGCAGTGATCCGCGACCACTGCCAAGGGACCAGACCTGTTTATGTGCCAGACGCAGAGGAGGGCATGGCCGCCTCCATCCGCGCAGGCATCGGCGCGCGCTCCCGGGATTACGATGCGGTGATGATCCTGCCTGCAGATATGCCGGAGCTGACGGCCAAAGACCTTGCGCGGGTGGTGGCGCAGACTAGGACCTCCCCGGATCAGATCCTGCGCGCCACCGGCGCCGACGGGACATTTGGTCACCCGGTGGTGTTTCCGCGCCGATACTTCACCGCACTCAGCCAGCTGACCGGCGATCAGGGCGCGCGCGCAATCCTAAAGGCGGCGCAGCATCAGGGGGAGATCATCCGCCCGGTCCCCTTGCCCGCGTCCCATGCGCTCACCGATCTGGACACGCCAGAGGCCTGGGCCGCCTGGCGTCAGGCCCGCAAGTCAACGTCGACAGAATAACAAGATCCGCCTCAGTGGATGAACCACTGCACCCCGTCTTTGCCACCGCGCGGAGAGCCAACCGCTGATGTTGCCATGGCGGATGGCTGCGCCTGCAACTCGGGAAACAGCATCAGCACCTCCTCCCGCTGGGCCCGGTCCAATCCGCGCTGGGATTGATCGGCTAAGCTGAAAGCACTCGATCCACGCCCCGTCCGCACAAACCACCTCATGGCCTGCACAGACAAAATGGATGTAATCGATAGACGACGTCTCCACCGCATCCACCCCGGACAATCCGGTCAGATGTTTCGCCGCGACCAGAATTTCGCGGCCCTCAAAATAGAAGGCCGTCTTGTCATTGGTGATCAGCACGCGGTGGTTGGGGCTGAGCAGCAGATCCCGCTGCGGCATTCCATTGCCAAGCGCCCCCTCCGCAACCAGAACCGGCTGCAAATGCGCCGCCCCCTGCAAGGCCGTGCGGTCCAGCTGCCGCTGCCCGATCCAGCGAATGGGCTGCAGACCATTGTCGCGGGTCATCACCCGGTCGCCGACGCTCAGATCCTCGACGGCGCAGGCCCCATAGGGGGTTGCAATGGTTGTTCCGGGCGTGAAGCAGGGCACGTTGCAGTCTCCGTTCCAAAGCCGCCTCCACCGGTCGCAAACCTCGTGCAACCGGCCATCAGCCTGCTTTGGTGTCATTAAATCGAACCGCATCTGTCGGCACGGCGTAGAAGAGAGCGCCACGCATTCTGTGGCAGCATTAAAGGTATCCTACGCAGCGCCCTGCGCCCAAAAAAGAACAAAATCTTAATCAGCATCCCGTCGCCGACCAGCCCCAAGCGGGACATGCAGTTCTCTGAGGCGCGCGCGGGCGTGATTGTTTCCGCGCGAAGGTTGCGTTGGCCCTGATCCGGCCCAAATCCACCGCGCGGGCCTGCCAACGCCCGCTTTTTGTTGCGCCAATGCGAACAATTGAGCGGCAGTTGTTCCGACAGATCGCCTCGGACGGTTTGCGCAGCCCGTCAGAATTGACCAGAGGTTGTCCCGCGACGCGCAACAATATGGAAAATTTAAGGCAACTTGTCGTGAACCACGCCAGAGGCGCCGATTCGCGGCCCACGGCACGTTTCGCACCCGCCGCGAAGCTACCGCAAGGTCAACTCAGCCCCGCGTTTGCGAAACGCGGCATAGCCTGCCTCATAGCTGTCGCGCAGCTGCGGATCAGGCGGAACGGTCATCGCATGCTCCGGTGCGGTCAACACTTCGGCCGGGTTCTCGCCGGTGACGGCCAGTCGCGCCAGCCGGGCCGCGCCTAGGGCCGCGCCAAATTCCCCATCCTTGGGCAATTGCAGCGGCAGATCCAATATGGTGGCCAGCAGCTTGACCCAATAGGCGGATTTGCTGCCGCCGCCGATCACCAGACAACTGTCAAGTTGCGCACCGGTCTGGCGCAATGCCTCTAGACAGTCGCGCAGACCGTAAGAGACCCCTTCCATCACTGCGCGCGCCAGATCCTCAGCCGTGGTGGCGATGGACAGCCCGTTAAACCCGCCGCGCAGGTTGGCCGAGTTATGCGGCGTCCGCTCACCTGAGAGATAAGGCATGAATGTCACCTCCCCCGGTGGCCGCAGCTGATCGCCAAGCCCTGCCGTCAATTCCGCAGGGCTGCGCCCGGTGATACGGCCCAGCCAGTTCAGGCAATCGGTCGCCGACAGCATAACGCCCATCTGATACCAGCGCTCCGGGATCGCATGGCAAAAGGTGTGCACAGCCGTGGCCGGATCGGGGTGAAACCCGTCGCGCGCAGTCAGCACCACACCAGAGGTGCCAAGCGAGACAAACCCCTGCCCCGCGGTCATCACGCCGGTGCCGCAGGCGGCAGCCGCGTTATCACCTGCGCCCCCAGCAATCGTGACAGGTCCGGTCAGCCCCCAGCGAGCGGCCAGTTCAGGACGCAAGCGCCCCGCTGCGGCACTGCCCTCCACTAGATCCGGCATCTGATCACGCCGCATCTGTCCACTGCTGAGCAGATGTTCGGACCAGTCCCGCGCGCCCACATCCAGCCAGGACGTCCCCGCGCTATCAGACATATCCGCCACATGCCACCCCGTGAGATGCAGGTTCAGGTAGGCCGCAGGCAGAAGAACCTTGGCAGTTTTGGCAAAAATCTCCGGCTCGTGGCGCTGCACCCACAAAAGTTTCGGCGCGGTGAAACCCGGAAAGACGATATTACCACTTAGATCTCGGACCATCTCTGCGGCATCCAGCTCAGCCGCCTCAGCGGCCGAACGGGTGTCGTTCCACAGGATGCAGGGCCGCAGCACCTGATCGAAACCATCCAGCAACACCGCGCCATGCATATGACCGGCAACCGCAATGCCACAAATGTCTCCGTAGCCGGGGGTATCCCGCAGCTGGTCTATCGCGCGATCCAGCGCGGTGATCCAGTCGCCGGGATCCTGTTCCGACCAGCCGGGATGGGGGGTTTGCACGTCATACTGCGCCTCTGCCGAGGCGACAGGCTTGCCGCCTGCATCGGTCATCAGCGCGCGCAGCCCCGATGTGCCAAGATCAATACCAAGATACATGTCTGTCCCCTCTCCCGATTACCCCGTGGTTCTGCCCCCTCAGACGAAGCGGTTGACCAGCGCCTCCAGCTGTTCCTGTCGGCCAGAGACCGGCTGCGGATTGAGCGCCTTGGCCTCAGCCTGATCGGCGATGGCGTCCAGCGTCGCGCCCTCGGCCAGATAGGCCTGCGCCTCGGGGCTGTTCCAACCGGCATAACGATCCCGGCGCTTGGCCTCGAGACTGTCGCTTTCCAGCATGGCGGCGGCGGCGCGCAGGCCGCGCGCACAGACATCCATCGCGCCCACATGGGCGGCGATCAGATCCTCGGCATCCAGTGACTGACGGCGCAGTTTGGCGTCGAAATTGGTACCACCAGTCGTCAGCCCGCCACCGCGCAGGATTTCGTAATAGGCCAACGCCACCTCCGGCACATTGTTGGGGAACTGGTCGGTGTCCCAGCCAGACTGATAGTCGTTGCGGTTCATGTCGATGGAGCCGAAGATCCCCAGCGCGTTGGCCATGGCGATCTCATGTTCAAAGCTGTGCCCAGCCAGGATCGCATGGCCCTGTTCGATATTGACCTTCACCTCCTCCTCAAGCCCAAAGCGTTTGAGGAAGCCATAAACGGTGGCGACGTCGTAGTCATATTGGTGCTTGGTCGGCTCCTGCGGTTTGGGTTCGATCAGGATCGCGCCTTTGAAGCCGATCTTGTGTTTGTACTCCACCACCATCGACAGGAAGCGGCCCATCTGCTCCAGCTCACGCGTGAGATCGGTGTTGAGCAGGGTTTCATACCCCTCGCGCCCGCCCCAGAGGACATAGTTCTCACCACCCAGACGATGGGTCAGATCCATGCAGGCGCGCACGGTGGAGGCGCAATAGGCAAAGACATCCGGATCCGGGTTGGTGCTGGCGCCCGACATATAGCGGCGGTTGGAGAACATATTGGCGGTCCCCCACAGAAGTTTCGGACCACCGTCTGCCATTTTCTGTTCCAGCAAATCGCCCATGGTGTTGAGGCGTTTGTGGCTTTCAGCGAGGCTGTCGCCCTCTGGCCGAATATCGTGGTCATGGAAACAGTAATACGGCACGCCAAGAATGCGGAACATGTCAAAGGCCGCATCCGCCTTCATACGCGCCAGATCCATGGTGTCGGCGGGAAACCACGGGCGCTGAAACGTCTGGCCGCCGAAGGGGTCGTTCCCCTCCCACACAAAGTTGTGCCAGTAGCAAACGGCAAAGCGCAGGTGGTCCTCCATCCGCTTGCCCATGATCATTTCATCGGGATTGTAGTGGCGATAGGCCAGTCCGTCGCTTTCCGGGTTGTAGGTGATTGCCGCGATGTCGTCGAAATAGCCAGCCATGGTCAGGCCCCCTCTTCTGGCCCGACCGCAGACTGCGGGGGCATGTTGTGTTTGAAATGAACGGCCGGGGTGATTTGCCCCGCCAATGGATCAACCGACTGGCCGTCACTGAGGGCGACAAGCGCGGCCAGGGCGGCGGTGATTTCCTGCGCCGGTTTCTGATCAATCACCGCATCAATGATGCCCTGCGCCACCGCATCGCGGGTGGCCGCGCAGAGTTCGTGGCTGATCACCACCGGCTTGTCGCCCGGCTGTGTCGTCGCAAGCGCCGAAATCAGACCCGGAATACCCGCCCCCAGATTGTAAATGCCGGTGATATCGGGGTTGGCACGCAGCGCGTGGCGCAAGGCCTGTTCGAGGATCTCCGGATCATCGCCGGTTTCCAGTGGCGGCAGGATGCGCAGATCTGCGGCCACCACATCACAAAAGCCCGCATAGCGGTCGGCGTGATCGCGGGCGTTGAGACTGCCGGTGATGGGTAGGATCTGACCCTGAGGGGCTGCACCACCGCGATGGGCCAGCCGCATCAGATCACCAGCGGTGCGCCCGGCCCTGCGGTTATCAATGCCAATATAGGTATCGCGGGTCTGCGGCGCGCTGTCGGCAACCAATGTCACCACGGCCATTCCCTGCGCCCGCAGCCGGGTCAGCGCGGCTTCAACGCCCGGATCCTCAACCGCGACGAGGCAGACACCATCGTAGCCCTCTTCAGCGCAGCCTTCTATCGCGCGGGTCAGCGCTGCGGCGTCGAAGGGCGGCACGCGGGTTATGGTGATCTGCTGGCGGGCCTGAGAGCGGGCGGCCACCTCCTGCTCCAGATCAGCGTGGAGCGCGGCAAAGAACCCCTCCCGCGCCGCAGGCAGCAACACCGCAAAGCGGTACTGACGGCGGCGCGACAGATTGGCGGCGGTGATGTCACGCTGGTAGCCCAGATCAGCAATCGCTGCGCGGACCCGGTCCTGCGATTTCTTGGCCACGCCGCCCCGGTTGTTCAGCACCCGGTCCGCCGTCGCATAGCTGACCCCCGCCGCAGCCGCGACATCATGTAATGTGGGCTTTCCCATCCTTGCGGCGCCTCTGCGTTCGTGATTTTTGATAGACGTACATCATTTTCTGATAGACGTCTATCATTTTGTCACGCAGGTAACGTCCACCCTGATGTGACGGGTGGCAAGACGGATCGCAGATCGACGGTAAAAACGCAAAAAGCCACCACATGCGGTGGCGGCTGTCACAAAATCATCTTGGTCTAGATGTTATGGCGGAGAGACAGGGATTCGAACCCTGGAGACGGTCTCCCGCCTACACACTTTCCAGGCGTGCGCCTTCGACCACTCGGCCACCTCTCCGTTGGGCGGACTTTTGACGGATCGCGGGGGCAATTGCAAGAGCGAAAACAGCAAAAAATTCACTCTTGCCCAAACTTATTTTCGCGCCCCGCTCAGCCCCCCAGATGCAGGTAGACGCGGCGGTTCTGTTTTCCCTTTTTTTCAACCTTTCCAAGGCGGATAGGACCAATCTCGGCGGTGCTGCGCACATGGGTGCCACCGCAGGGTTGCAGGTCAATCTGCTCGTCAGCGCTGCCAATCCGCACCAGACGGATACGGCCAGTGCCACGCGGCGGCGCCACCGACATGGTTTTCACCAAATCGGGGTTTGCATCCAGCTCATCCTCAGTGATCCAGCGCTCACTGACCGTCAGATCGCGGGCGATCAGCGTGTTGAGCGCGTCCTCCAGCGCCTGCTTGTCCTCAGGCGCCTCCGGCATGTTGAAATCAAGCTCGGCCCTTCTCGGCGCCGATGGAGCCACCGGAGACCGGCAGCGGGATCACCACCGACAGAAGATGCAGCGCCGTGTGGACGCGCATATGGCCAAAGCGGCGGTCCCAATCGAGGGTCTGCACCACCTCCTGGCCGACAGCTGGCAGAGGCTGCCCCTCGGCGGGGATCAGGACACTGCGGCCCGCCTCCCCCTTTACCGTGTTGATAATGGGCAGGTCGTGTTCCCCTGCCCCATCGGACCAGCTGAGGCGGCCAGTGTCGCCCGGTTGCCCGCCCCCAGTCGCGTAGAAGACGGACTGGTTCAGAACCAGCCCGCCTTCTGTTGTGTGTTCGGTTACGTGTGCCGGGGCCTCTTGCGTATAGGCGTCGGTCAGGAACAATTGTTCGGTCATCGATCGGCGTCTCCGTCTTCGCTGCCTTCCCCGTCGTCGCCGCTGGACAGATCGTCAAGATCAGGACGATCCGGGCGTGTCCTGGTCGGGGATGGGGGTGGATTTGAGGCGGCCACCGATGCCTCAGGGGGCGCGATACCCTGCGCGGCCTCGGTTGCGGCGGTGGCAAGCGCATCGGGATTGCGGATCCAGATATCGCGCTGGGCGAAGGGGATCTCGATCCCGGCCTCTTCAAAACGGCGGGCGATGTCGTAGTTCATGTCGGATTTCACCGACAGCACCCAGTTCACATCCCGCAGAATGGCGCGGATCTCAAAGTCGAGACTGTCGGCGCCAAAGCCCTGGAACACCACCGAGGGCGCCGGGTTCATCAGCACCATCGGATGGGTCTTGGCGACCTCCATCAGGATGGCCTCCACCTTGCGCGGATCGGTGCCGTAGCTTACGCCAACGGGCACAATCACCCGGCCCACGGTGTTGCCGCGGGTGTAGTTGGTGACGGTGCCGGTGATCAGGTCCGAGTTCGGTACGATCACATCAGTGCGGTCGAAGGTTTCAATCCGGGTGGAGCGCACCGAGATGTCGCGCACATAGCCCATCAGGCCACCGACCTCGATCCAGTCACCTTTGGAAACCGGGCGTTCGACCAGCAGGATGATGCCCGAGACAAAGTTCGACACGATGGTTTGCAGGCCAAAACCGATACCCACAGACAGCGCACCAGCCACAATGGCGAGGGAGGACAGATCAAGCCCCGCCATCGAGATCGCCACCAGAGCCGCCAGGAAGATCCCGACATAGCCCATCCCAGAGGCGATGGCGTTCTGACCGCCGATATCAATGCGGGTTTTCGGCAGCAGCGCATTGCGCAGGCTACCCTGCACCAGCCGGGTCAGACCGTAGCCAACGGCAAAGATCGTCACGAAGGTGAGGAACGCCGTGGGTGAAATCCGGGTGTCCCCGATCTGGAAACCTTCGAGGAAGTTCGACCAAAGCTCGGTCAGATCCGCCACCCGCGCGCCCCAGATCAGCGCCAGCAACGGCAGCGCCAGAAGCGCCAGCGCAAAACCGATCAGCGCGGTAAAGAGCGAGTCGCGCGCCGCTGTGCCCTTGCCGCTGACAAATCCGTAGAGATCGCCGAGAAAGCGGTGGAGCACAAACAGCCCGGCCAGCACCGCCAGCGTCAGCATCGACGGGTAGATCACCGCCTCAGCGGCATTGAGATAGCCGATGGCCGCCAGCACAGGCCCCGCGAAACCAAGCAGATAAATGCTGCGCCGCACCACCGCGATAATCTTGTTCGCACCGGCGGCAATCGCGCCTTCTTCGCCGTCTTCGTCGCTTTGTGCCTGACGCTGTTTGGCCCCGATCCGGTGCAGGCGCAGCAGGATCAATGCCGCGCAGGTGATCAGCGGGAAGGCGTAGACGGCGGCGCTGCTTTCGGGAATGTTCTGGATCCGCTCAATCGTGGCGAAGGCGTCCTGAAGCACCAGAATGACCGCCATCATGTCGATCAGAAAGCGGGTCTCGGCGTGATTACCCTCCTGCACAGGCAGCAGATCGTTTTCGATCTGGTTGGCATAGAGCTGCTCCCCCAGCCAGTGAAAGGAGAGAATGAGAAACGCCCAGGCCGGGACAGAATCCAGAATGATACTGCCGCGCACACCTAGGATGCCTGAAAGATCAACCGCTGCCGCCAGAAAGATCACTCCGATGAGTGGCAGCAGGACCTGCAGAAGCGAGACCACGAAGGTCCAGACCCCGGTCCCGCGCGCGCCGTAGCGGCGCAGATAATCGCCAGCCCGGTGGGCCCACGACCGGCCCCGCGTGATGAGCAGCAGACCAATGAGCAACACGGCAATCAGCCCGACCAGATCACCGCTGATGCGTTCGCTGGTGGTGTCATTGCGCAGCTGCGACAGGGTTTCATTGCCCACTGCGCGGCTGGCGTGGACCAGATCCCGCAGCGCGCCGGGCCAGTGTTCGGGATTGAGCGGTGAGGTGCCGCGTTCAAACAGCCGTTTGGTCAGACGCTCGCGGACGATCTTGTCGATCTCGTTGATGAGACCATCGGCGCGGCTGTAGGCTTCCTCCGCGACGATACGCGGAACCTTGAGCTGATTGAGCTGCTGGGTCAGCGCCGCCCGAAGCTGGGCGATGTCTTCGGGCTCTTCCTCGCCCTCACCGGGGGCGGCGCCGAGCGCATCGAGCTGGCCCTGAAGGGTTTGAATACGTTCGCCATTTTCACCGCGCTTGATCTGGAAAGACTGCCGGAAATCCGCCAGTTCGCTGCGCAGCTGTTCCAGCGCGAGATTGGACGCACGGCTGGCGTCGATGACGGTCTCGGCCCGGTTGGCGGTGCGCAGCCAGTCCTCATAGTAGGATTTGGCACGCGCATCGAGCTGGGCCAGAGCGGGAAAGGCCAGGCTGATCAGCAGAACCAGCCCGGCCAGACATTTCACAATACCACGCATGACGGGGATCATACGTCCTCAAACACGCCGGGGATAGAGGCCGGGGTGTGGGTCATCCAATCGGGAACCGGCAGGTCTTTTTCGCGCAGGAAGTCGGGATTGAACAGCTTCGACTGATAACGGGTGCCATAGTCACACAGCACGGTGACAATGGTTTTGCCCGGCCCCATGTCCTTGGCCATACGCACGGCGCCAGCGATATTGATCGCCGACGACCCGCCCAGAACCAGCCCCTCATCATGCAAGAGGTCAAAGACATACGGCAGCGCGTCGCGGTCTTCGATCTGGTAGCAGAAATCGGGTTTGAACCCTTCGAGGTTCTTGGTGATGCGGACCTGACCGATGCCTTCGGCAATTGAGCCGCCTTCGGTCGCGATCTCACCGGTGGTGTAATAGGAGTAGAGCGCGGCGCCCATCGGGTCCGCGAGACCGATCTTCACGCCCTTGGGCTGCAGCGCATCGGCGACACCGGCCAATGTACCGCCGGAGCCAACGGCGCAGACAAAGCCATCAACCTTGCCCCCGGTCTGGTCCCAGATCTCCGGTGCGGTTGTCTCAACATGGGCCTGACGGTTGGCGACATTGTCGAACTGATTGGCCCAGATTGCGCCATTGGGTTCGGTCTTGGCCAGTTCCTTGGCCAGACGTTCCGAATACCGCACGAAGTTGTTGGGGTTGCGATAGGGCGCTGCGGGCACCTGCACCAGCTGAGCGCCAGCCAGCCGCAACATGTCCTTTTTTTCTTCGGACTGGGTTTCGGGGATGACGATCACCGTTTTGAACCCCATCGAGGCGCCAACCAGCGCCAGACCGATCCCGGTGTTCCCGGCGGTGCCTTCGACGATGGTGCCGCCCGGTTTCAGATCCCCGCGGGCAATCGCATCCTTGATGATATAAAGTGCCGCGCGGTCCTTGACCGACTGGCCGGGGTTCATGAACTCGGCCTTCCCCAGAATCTCACATCCGGTTTCATCGCTGACGCGGTTCAGGCGGATCAGAGGCGTGTGGCCGATCGCGTCGGCCAAGTCATGTGCAATGCGCATGGTATCCCTTTCGATCATTCCCGTTGAGGTGTAGCCAAGGCATTGGACAACCACAAGCCGAGATGCAGATCACATGCTAGGTTGCCCGCCGCCTTGTCAGGGTTCGCCGTGGCGCAGCCGGTCACGATGACGTGACAGCCAGAGTGCGGCGGTGACCAGTGGCATGTCCTGATAGCTGTGATCATCAACACCGCGCATCAGGTCATCATAGGGGATGATCTGGCTGCGGATATCCTCATTCTCGCTCTCCAGCCCGCCGCCGCCTGCGATATTGTCAAAATCGCAAACGCCGACGAAGATATGCAGAAACTCGCCCGACGCGCCGCTGGACGGATAGACCCGTGTCACGGTTTCCAGCTGGTCGATGGTCAGGCTGGCCTCCTCCATCGCCTCGCGGTGGGCCGCCTGTTCGGGCGTCTCGCCGGGATCGATCAGCCCCGCCACCGGTTCCCACATCCACGGGCGGCGGTTGCCCGCGATATAGGTGGCCGCGCGAAACTGTTCGATCAACAGCACCGCATCGCGGCGCGGATCATAAGGCAGCACCACCGCCGCCTGCCCCACCAGCGCCGCGCCCCGGTTCACCACCGGGCTGAGGCTGCCGTCGTAGCGGCGGAATTGCAGATCCATCTCTTCCATGGCGAAGAAATTCACATAAGCGCGCTTATGCTCATGCACGACGACATCGCGGGTCAGATCGTGAGCGGGATCCTCGGGCCGGTTCTGCGCCGCCAACCACGCGGCAGCGCGAATACGGATCGGGCGAAAGCGGGCTGCAACCTCAGCCGGGGTGAGCTTAGCCACGGTAGGCCATGACCTCCTCTGCCGCGCGCAAGGACAAGGCGCCCCAGTCGGCCTGCCATGCGGCCAGATCCCAGGGTGCGCCGGTCTGCCAGAGGCCCGGATCGGGGAAATAGACATCCGCCGGGGCGCTGCCGCCTGCGTCCAGCTCCACCGTGACGCGGCGCAGCGTATAGTCGAACCCGCCTTCGTAGAAATTCAGCGCGTCGATATCGTCCTGCGTGAGACCCCGCAGCAAGAGCCCCGGGGCGCGGTGTCCGGCGCGGGCCTCAATCGCGGGAAAGGGCTGATCCACCACCGCAAAGGCGCCGTGGTCCGGCAGATGCGCCGACACGGCATCCAGCGCGGCACCGGACCGCCCCAGCACCAGTTCAAGCAGCGGCAGATGGCGCAGGGTGCCATAGACAAAAAGATCAACCACAGTCTGTATCCTATTGGAAATATGTTGTTTCAGCGCCAGCGTCTTGCGGCGTTCTCGGTCACCAGGCCAGAGAAGATGCCGCCAATCACCAGCGCCAGCAACACATGTGGCACCGCCATCACAAAAAAGAAATCCAATCCGATGACAAAAATTGCCGAAAGCGCCTCAAACGGGCCGTCGTAGCGATTGCGCATGGCGAGGCGGAACATCTCCCACGCGCCCTGAAAGAACAGCCCCCACAGCACCAGAAGCGCGGCACCGGTCAGCCCGTTGTTGATGGCATTGACCACCCCGCGCCCCACATGGCGACCCACCCAGACCCAACCAATCAGCACGCCAAGCGCGGCATTGAAGGGCACGAAATAGCCAAAATCCGTGCCCTCTGGCATCAGCGGCATGATCAGGAAGGAGACAGCGATGGCGACAAGAGCCATGCTGAGGGCGGCAATCAATCGGGCGGCGGTGGGCATGATCGGGGCTTTCGGTCAGCGGTGGGCAAGCGTGATCTGGGTGACGTCGCAGGTCTCAGCCTTGAACGCGGCCGCGCAGGAGGTGAGGTAGAAATTCCACATTTTCCTGAAGCGATCATCAAATCCCATGGCAGCAATCTCGTCCCAGCGGTTGTTGAATGTGGCGTGCCAGCGCCGCAACGTCTGATCGTAGCTATCACCGAATTCGAGCGATTTCATGACCTGAAGCCCGGCAAGTTCCACCTGCTGGCGCAGGATCTTTGGTGCGGGCAGCATGCCGCCGGGAAAAATATGCTTCTGAATGAAATCGACGCCGCGTTTATAGACGGTCCAGCGCCGGTCCGCGACGGTGATGATCTGCAAGGTCGCCTGCCCGCCGGGGCGCAACCGGTCGTGGATCATCTGGAAATAGGCTAAGCCAGTATTTTTCGCCCACCGCCTCGAACATCTCGATAGAGGCAATGCCATCGAAGGTGCCTTTGCAGTCGCGGTAATCCTGCATCCTGAGTTCGACCTGACCGGAAAGCCCTGCCTTTTCAATGCGCTCACGGGCGTATTTCAACTGCTCTTCGCTGATGGTGAGGCCAGTGACACGCAAGCCCCGTTCGCGGGCGGCATATTCGGCAAAGCCGCCCCAGCCGCAGCCAACCTCCAGCACATGGTCGCCGGGCTTCACCCCCATCTGATCCACCATGGAGGCGTATTTTGCGGTTTGCGCGGTCTCCAGACTTTCCTGTCCGGTTTTGAACAGGGCACTGGAATAGGTCATCGTGTCGTCCAACCACAGCCCGTAGAAGGCGTTACCAAGGTCATAGTGGTAGGAGATATTCGCCTTGGCCTGGGCGCGGTGATTGCGCTGCAGCCAGAATCGGAACTGTTCATAGGCGCGGATCAGCCCGCGCCCCGGAAAGCCGTCGTAAACGGTTTCAGACCCGAGATGGATCAGATCCATGAAGGCCTGCAGATCCGATGTGCTCCACCAGCCGTCCAGATAGGCATCGGAAAATCCCAGATCGCCCTCGCGGATCAGCCGGGCAAAGCAGTCCGGATTGTGGATGCGCAGATCGGCCACCGGGCCGGGCCGTTGGCCACTGACGCGAAACACCCGCCCGTCCGGCAGGTGGATGTCCAGCTGCCCTACCTCCAGCGCGTGCAGCTGGTCAAAAATCGCTGCGAAGTAGCGCGGCAGATTGGCCTGTCCGTCGGTCGTTGTGAGCGCCATTCTGTCCTCCCCAAGACGTGCCCGCCCAAAAGGCTAGGCCAAATCAGGCGCTTCTGGCAAGGGATCTGTCAGTCGTCAGGCAGTTCCCGCTGGCCGTAGACCTCCAACGCGCGGGCGCGGCCCTCCTTCAGATCAAGGAACGGGTCGGCGCGTTTGTCCTTTGGCGACAGCTGCCAGGACAAGGGGCTGGCGCGGTAGAAATCCAGCGCGGTCTGCGGCGGATCGGCCTGACCTTCGGCGATCCAGGCGGATTGGTAGCGCCCCTTGGCGTCGAATTTCTCCAGCTGGCCATCGGGGTTGAAAATCCGAAAGAACGGCGAGGCATCGGGGCCGGAGCCTGCCACCCATTGCCAGCCCATGGCGTTGGAGGCCGGATCCCAGTCCACGAGGCACTCCTCAAACCACTGCTGGCCAATGCGCCAATGGGTGAGCATATGTTTGGTCAGAAAGCTGGCCACAATCATCCGGGCGCGGTTGTGCATCTTGCCGGTCACATAGAGTTCGCGCATGGCGGCATCGACGAAATTATATCCTGTCTGGCCGCGCCGCCAGGCGTCGACCTTGTCATCGTCACGCTCCGACCAGTTGAAATGCTCCCATTCCGGACGCCAGTTGCGGGTCAGAATATGGGGGGTGTGGAACATCAGGTGATAGGCAAATTCGCGCCAGACGATTTCCTTGAGGAAATGCTCAGCGCCGGATTTGCTAGCCCGGCGCGCCTCCAGCCCGTGATGCCACATGCGGCGCGGGCTGATCTCCCCCCAAGCGAGGTTCTCAGACAGGCCCGAGGTGGCATCCATGGCGGGAAAATCGCGGTCCTGTTTGTAGTCGGCGACGCGGCTGTCGAGGAACTCTGCCAGCCGCTCCTGCGCTGCATCTTCGCCGACGCGGCAGTATTGCGCCACCACATCTGCGCCCCGGCGCATCGCGGCAGCCATCTGCCAGCTGTCCAGATCATCTGAGGCTAAGCCAATGCGTCGGTGCCGGGATCCGTGAGGGGGCGGCGATCAGCCCGTCAACATCGCGGTCGCGCACCGCCTTCCAATAGGGCGAGTAGACCCGGTACATGCCGCCGGTCTTGGTCTCGACCCTCCAGGGCTCAAACAGCAGATGGCCGCCAAAGGATTTCGCCGCAATTCCCTGCCCCTTCAGCTGATCCTTGATGTCGGTGTCGCGGGCGATGGCCTGCGGGTCATAGGTGCGGGTCCAGTGAACTGCGCCCGCACCGGTGTCCGTGATCAGCTGCGTCATCACCTCCTGTGCTGGCCCGCGGCGCAGGATCAGCCGCGCGCCGCGCCGCTCCAGCTCCTTGGCCAGATGCGCCAGCCCCAGCCCCAACCGGAACCTTGGCGCGGCGCCCAGATCCTCATCCAGCGTATCAAAGATAAAGACAGGGATAACCGGAACATCCGCAGCGACAGCCGCCGCCAGCGCCGGGTTATCGGCAAGACGCAGGTCGCGCCGCACCCACCAGATGATCGGGGCGTAGCTCGGTTTCTCGTCGGTCATGAAGGGCCTGTCCTTTGGATCTCGTCACTTGCTCAAGACGCGATCTAGGGCCTCCATCAGCTGTGTCATCTCCTTTTTCGAGGTGTAGTGCGTAAAACTGAGCCGCAGCACCCCATCGCTGGTCGACACGCCCATAGCATTGAGCGCGCGCAGGGCGTAGAAATCGCCTCCCCCCGCCATGATGCCGTGCTCTGCCAGTTCTGCCGCCACGGCCTCTGCCGGGCGGTCGAGCGCCAGCGCCACGGTAGGCGCGCGGGTGGCGGCATCAGACGGACCAATCAGGCGCAGGTCATTGCGGTCCTTCACCATGTCCAGCAGCGGTTGCAGCAGCTCCACCTCATGGGCGCGCATCAGATCGTGGACAAAGGCGCCCTGCGCGGCGCCTTCGGTCAGCGGGCCGCCGTGGTGATGGGCAAGGGTTGCAATATAATCGGCCATGCTCGGCGCAGGCCGCGACCTGCGCATGATCCGGCCCCGCCGGGGTGAAGCGTTTGTAAAGCGTATCACCATTGAAGAAATGGCCCTGATTGGGCAGCAGCTCCCCAAGGGCGCGGCGGATCACCATCAGCCCCTGATGAGGCCCGTAGGTTTTATAGGCAGAAAACAGATAGATATCCGGCCCCAGCTCGCCAACATTTGGCAGACCATGGGGCGCATAAGAGACGCCATCGACACAGACAAAGGCCCCCGCCGCATGGGCCAGTGCGGTGATTTCGGTGACCGGGTTCAACTCCCCGACCACGTTGGAGCAATGGGGAAAACACACCAGACGGACCTTTTCATCCAGCAGGTTTTCCAGATCGCCCGGATCCAGGTGGCCGGTCTGCGGGTCGATCTGCCATTCGCGCACCTCAATTCCCGCATCAGCCAGACGGCGCCACGGGCCACTGTTGGCCTCATGGTCCTGATTGGTGACGATGATCGCCTCCCCCGGGGACAGAAAGTCACGAAAGGCCTGCGCCAGCACATAGGTGTTCTGGGTGGTGGAGGGGCCAAAGCTCAGCTCATCACGATCCACCCCGAGAATACCCGCCAGACGGTGCCGCGCCTCATCCATCTCAGCGCCTGCCAGCGTCGAGGCCTCATAGGGCGCATAAGGCTGCACCTTGCGTTCAGTGTAAAACCGGGTGAGCCGGTTGATCACCGGCTGGCAGGTATAGGAGCCGCTGCAGCATTTTCAAAAAACGCCTGACCTTGCAAATTCGCTGCTGCAAATGCCGGAAATTGGCTGCGGACGAAATCGATATCGAGGGCCATGGTCTCTCCTTATGTCTGTCTCCGAAAGGAGTGCCGATGATGGTGCATGAGGTCAAGCGCCGATGGTGATGCCTGCCCGCAGCGGCCGCCGCTGCGCTGATGACATTTTCTGGCAACAGCGGCGGGTAGCAAAGGGCCACATCAGCAGGAAAGGACGCAGATGATGGCATATACTCCGAAGGATTTTCTGGTCTGGGGCGAGATCCCCGCGACCGATATGGACGCCGCGACCCGATTTTATCAGCATGTGACAGGGGCTGAGCTGGAGCTGGTCACCGATGGGCCAAACCCGATGCTGCTGTTTCGCCCGAAAGACCCAGCCACCGGTGTCGCGCTGAGCATCTACCCCGGCACCCCTGCCCCCGATGGGATCGGTCCCACCCTGCATCTGGCGGCCGAGGGCGCGCTGGCCGATGTGATGACACGGGTGACGGATGCCGGAGGACAGGTGGTGTCGGAGGCGATCCCGCTGCCGCGCGGGCATTTCTTCTACGCCAAAGATCCGGATGGTAACTCCGTCGGCTTTTTTGAAGCCACGGGCTAAGCGGGTAAAAACCGCCGTCCAGACAGTGTAAAACGCCCCGGAGGATCCCCGGGGCGTTTTCTGTCAGATGTGTGTGGCAAATGGGTCAGATCGGAACGTCAGACCGGACAGCCATGCCTGTCAGCGCGGCTCGCTTTGCAATCCGCGCAGGATTGCCCAGCACATCAGGAGCAGCACAACCGTGAACGGCAGGCCCGTTGAGATCACCATCGCCTGCAGCGCGACCAGACCGCCGCCCAGCAGCAGCACAATCGCAACGGCGCCTTCGAACACGCACCAGAACACCCGCTGCGGCATCGGCGCATCAACCTTGCCCCCCGCGGTGATCGTGTCGATCACCAGCGAGCCGGAATCCGAGGAGGTGACAAAAAACACAATCACCAGCAGGATCCCGACAAAGGAGGTGATGGACGCCAGCGGCAGCTGATCCAACATCTTGAACAGCTTCAGTTCAAGCGCCGCATCCTGCGCACCGGTATAGCCATCCGCCACCACCTGATGGATTGCGGTGCCGCCAAAAACGCTCATCCACAAGACACAGACCAGGCTGGGGATCAGCAGCACGCAGATGATGAATTCCCGCACGGTGCGGCCCCGGCTGACGCGGGCGATGAACATGCCGACAAAAGGCGACCAGCTGATCCACCACGCCCAGTAAAAGGCGGTCCAGCCCTGGCTGTAATTGGTATCCTCGCGCCCGAAGGGCATCGAGAGGGCAGGCAGATACTGCACATAGGCCATCAGACTGTCGAAGAAACCGGTGATGATCAGCAGGGTTGGCCCAACCAGAAGCACGAAGATCAGCAGCAGGAAGGCCAGCCCCATGTTCAGCTCGCTCAGCACCTTCACGCCGCCATCAAGGCCACGCACCACCGACACCAGCGCCACGGCGGTGATTGCGGAAATCAGGATCACTTCGGTGGTGGAACCAACCGGCACGCCAAAGAGTTCGTTCAGCCCCGCGTTGGCCTGTGTCGCACCAAAGCCAAGGGAGGTTGCAAGACCAAAGAGCGTGGCAAAGACCGCAAGGATATCGATTACATGGCCCGTCCAGCCCCAGACCCGTTCGCCGAAAATCGGGTAGAAGGCCGAGCGGATGGTCAGCGGCAGCCCCTTGTTGAAGGAAAAGAGCGCCAGCGACAGGGCAACAATGGCGTAGATCGCCCAGGGGTGCAGGCCCCAGTGATAGATCGTTGCCGCCATGCCCAGACGCACAGATTCCGCGCTGTCCCCTGCGGCCCCACCCAAGGGGGCCCAATCGGTGCGGGCGCCGTTCTCGCCCATGCTCACCCCGCCAAAGGAGGTGGAATAATGGCTCATCGGCTCACTGACACCATAGAACATCAGGCCAATGCCCATGCCGAGCGGCGAACAACATCGCGAACCAGCCGGTATAGGTGTAATCGGGTGCCGCATCCGCGCCGCCCAAACGTACTTTGCCCCAAGGCGAGACGATGAGGAAAAAACAAAACAGCACGAAGATATTGCCCGCGCTGAGGAAAAACCAATCAAAGGAGCTGGTCACCGCCGGGCGCAGCCAGCCGAAGAAAGCGGCGGCCTGATCGGGGAGGACCAGCGCGTAGAAGACAAACAGCATGATGCTGATGCCGGAGACCATGAACACGGGGTTGTGGATGTCAAATCCGATCGGCCCCACCGATCCCTCTAAATTGTCCTGTCCAATTTCATATTCGGTGTCGATGACGGCGGCCTCACCGTCGGGGGCGGGTATGCCCTGATTGGCCGTTTCATCTGTCATGGGTGTCCCTGCTTTGTCTTATGTGAACGTCCAGTGTCTCAACCGCCCATCGGCTGCGCGGGTTCCTGCCGATCGTGAAAAAATCGCAGGAACGCTCAGACGATGCGCGCGCGGTTCGCTCTGCCTGACCGGTCAGAGCCTATGCCAGAGGAGAGGGTCGCGCGCTGGCACGCAGCGGCGGCGCGGTCGGGTGCAGAGGTCGAGTGTAGCAGAAAACCGCGTGATTGTCGCGCCTTATGCGCCCTACGCGCGCACCATCAGGATGGGCTGGTCGACCGATGTGAAAAAACGCGCAGCCGTACTGCGCGCTTCTGTACCTTCTTGCCAGAGTGTTGGGCAAATTCCGGGTCGGGTGTCGGCCTGAGTCTGGGCCTGAGTGTGGGCCGGAATTTGTGCGGGTGACGCCTGCCTGCGTCAGCCGTTCACATCGACGACCACGCGCCCTTTCACCTGCCCTTGCAGAATATCGGCACCAAGCTTTGGCAGGTCCGACAGGGTGGCGGGTTGAACCATCGCCTCCAGCTTCTCCATCGGCAGGTCGGTGGCGACCCGCTGCCAGGCCCGCAGCCTGTTGTCATAAGGCTGCATCACGCTGTCGATGCCCAGCAGATTCACACCGCGCAACAGGAACGGGATCACGGTGGCTAAGCAGCCCTGCCCCGCCAGCCAGCCCGACCGCCGCAACCGAACCGCCATATTTCATCTGGCCCAGAACACGCGCCAGCATTGCGCCGCCGACGGCATCAATGCAGCCTGCCCAGTTTTCGCTCTCCAACGGGCGTTTGACGGTTTCGTTCAGCTCTTCGCGCGGCACAATTTGCGTGGCACCAAGGGCGGTCAGGTATTCTGCCGTCTCGGGGCGGCCGGTCACTGCGGCGACATCATAACCAAGGTTGGCAAGGATCGCGGTGGCCACAGAGCCAACACCGCCCGCGGCCCCGGTGACCAGCACCGGACCACGGTCCGGTGTCAGCCCGTGATCCTCCAGCGCCATCACCGACAGCATCGCGGTAAAGCCTGCGGTGCCCACCGCCATCGCCTGCCGCGTGTCGATCCCCTCTGGCAGCGGCACCAGCCAATCGGCGCGCACGCGGGCCTTTTGCGAATAGCCGCCCCAATGGGCCTCACCGACGCGCCAGCCGGTCAGCACCACCTTGTCGCCGGGCTTGTAGCGGTCATCGTCGGAGGCCTCGACCGTGCCTGCAAAATCAATGCCCGGCACATGGGGGTATTTGCGTACCAGCCCGCCGCCCGGACCGATGCACAACCCGTCCTTGTAGTTCACTGTGGAGTAGTCCACCGCCACCGTCACCTCTGCGTCGGGCAGCTGATCCAGGCTGAGCGTTTCAACGGCGGCTGATGTTTTGCCGCTGTCTTCGTCCTTGTTCACGACCAAAGCTTTGAACATGATCTGTCCTCCTCTGACATTCATTGGCGCACCGGCACGTCTGGGTGCGTTGGCTGAGCGATCATGCCGACGGGCCTCTTCCTCCTCCGCGACGGCGACTCAGCTCTTGCCAATCAAATGTCAGACTTTTAAATGTCTGACAAATGATTTCTCCCGACAGGCGGCGCCAGAGCATGAAATTGACCCCTCGCAGTACAGCGGATCTGTCCGCCCAGATCGCCGAAGCCATTCGTGATGCGATCATCACAGGGGCGCTGATTGTCGACCAGCGGCTGCCCTCGGAGGCGGAGATGGCAGAGCAATTTCAGGTCTCGCGCCCCACCGTGCGCGAAGCGCTGAAGCGGCTGGCCGCACAATCGCTGATCCGAACCCAACGTGGGGCCACCGGCGGCGCCTTTGTCAATCGGCTGAGTTTTGAGGAGGCTTATGCGCAGCAGATCACCACGTCGACGCTGCTGCTGAGCATGAATGCCGTCAGTTTCGACACCGCCTGCGAGGCCCGCTACGCGCTGGAGCGCGCCTGTGCGCCGCTGGCGGCCACCCGGCGCACGGCGGATCACCTTGCCACCATGCGCGCGGAGATTTTCCGGCAGAGCCAACCCGGTCTCTCGGATGAGGCGTTTTGTGCGTCTGATGTGACCTTTCACCGGGCGCTGGTGGATGCGGCGGGCAATCCGGTGTTGTCCTATCAGCTGGCTGGCGCTGTGGAGGCGATGCAGCCGCTGATGAATATGATCACCTTCTGCGCGCGGGACCGCGCCGCGATCACTGCGTTGCACAGCCAGATTGTCGAAGCCATCGAGGCTGGGGATGGCGACGCGGCCACCACCCATCTGAGCGCGCTGGAAGCGGAGACCTGCAAGCTGGCGGCACTGGTTTTTGCGGCGCGCGCGCAGCGTCCCGCCTCAAGCTGACGCAGCCTCGTCAGGGTTCAGCCTTGCCGTCGCAGACCCGATCAGAAACCTTGCAGGATTTTGATACCGCCCCCTTTGCATCCGACAAAAACCTGCCTATATAAGATTTGTTCTTCGGAACTATGGACATAAACGCGCTCGTAATAAGCGGATCGGACCCGGGGGCGGTACCCGGCGACTCCACCAAAACATCCTTCATTTGGGGATCATGGGGTCGAAACAGGATCGACGAACGTCTAAAGGGGTTAGCTTTGTCTCGGCTGTCTGCCACCGTTATCGGCGAAACTTGTACAATTGCAAATGACAATCGTGCTCCGGCAATGGCAGTAGCAGCGTAAGCTGTTAATGTCGCCGAAACTTAAGTCCTTATGCCTAGCCGTGTAAGGCGGGGTTCGCAGGTACCTGGCAACAGAAACCTGCACTTTCCTCCCCCCATACTCCGATGCCTGTGACCGTGCGATGGTCAGGCAGCTTGTTGATCTGGCAGGAAGACTTGATCTGACGGTGAGAATGGTCTTCACTCATCACCAACTGCAGGATGGCCATAGGGCTGGACCAGGCGTTCAAACTTTGTTCAGAATTGTGGTCCAGTCTGATCGCAGAAACCTGCCTGACCCTTTGGACCTACTCAGCCAACAGCAGGCGGAGCCCACTACACCGCGCGCGCCAGACCGGCCCGTTCAAGACCAACGATTGCTACGTCAAGTCGACCTCTGCCTGCAGACATTCGGGGATATATGAAAAACAGCGAACGGCTCTTTCAGTGGTTTCATGATGTCTGGGTTGGTCAAAATCTGGATCTGGTTGAGCCGATGTTTCATCCCAATCTGGAGGTCAACGGCCCCTTGCATGGCGCCGTCGCCATTGCTGCAGACTACCGGGAGGTTGTTGGCACGCTGCACAATATCTTCCATGATCTTGACCTCACTCTGACCCATGCGCTGGATGATGATGACTATGCTGCGATACGGATCCGGGTGCAGGGCTATGGCCGCGCCGATGAACCCCTGGATTATTTCGGTCAGTTGATTGTGCGGATGCAGGATGGCCAGATCCGCGAGTTTCTGTCGAATTTCGACTATATGACGATGTTCGAACAGCTGGGCCAGCTGCCGCCGGATTGCCTGCCGATCTGCATGACGGGCGAGCGGCTCATCTGGGCTGATGAAACCTGAGGGGCGCGCCCCATCTGGGCGCTGCCCTATAATATATCTATAGTTGCTGCGGGTTTCCGTTGCGGCTGTATCGCCACCCACTGGCGCTGCGCGCGGGGAATGATAGAAGGTCATCGACCAGTCAGTGGGGCGCCTATGACCGAGATATCAGCAGATCCCAAAACCTCATCAAGCAGCGATGCGATCGCTATGGCCGATCTGATCCGGGTTTTTGGCCGTATCGGGCTGATGTCCTTTGGTGGGCTAAGCAGCTCAGATTGCGCTGATGCATAAGGAACTGGTCGAGGACCGCCCCTGGCTGAGTGAGGCCGGATTTCTGCGCGCGCTGTCGTTTTGCATGATGCTGCCGGGCCCTGAGGCGATGCAGTTGGCCACCTATGCTTAGCTGGCGGTTGCGCGGCGGCCTTGGTGGTGTTCTGGCTGGGCTGCTGTTTGTGCTGCCGGGGGCATTGGTGATTGCCGCACTGGTTTATCTATACGTGAACTTTGGCACGCAACCAATTGTTCAGGAGGGATTTCTCGGCATCAAAGCCGCAGTTGTTGCCATCGTTTTGCAGGCCCTCCAGCGGCTGGGTAAGAAGGCGTTGCATGGGCGGACGGATCTGGCACTGGCCGCGTTTGGCTTCCTCGCGTTGTTTCTCTTTGATCTGCCGTTTCCGCTGGTCCTGCTGACCGCTGCGTTTCTCGGCAGTTTGCGTGGGGTTTCGGCGAAGGCTGAGCCTCAGGCGCTGACACCCGCGACCGCGGGGCCTGTCTGGGTGACGCTGTTGCTCTGGGGTGGTTTGTGGCTGCTGCCCCTCGGCGCGCTGAGCCTGTTTGGCCCACAGCTACTTGCAGATATTGGATGGTTTTTTGCCAAGCTGGCCGTGGTCACCTTTGGCGGCGCCTATGCGGTGCTGGCTTATATGTCGCAGACCGTGGTCGCGCAGTACCAGTGGATCGAAACAGGTCAGATGATTGATGCACTGGGGCTGGCGGAGACAACACCGGGACCGCTGATCCTGGTGACGCAATTTGTGGCGATGCTGGCTTAGCGCGCTGGCCTCTGGCATGTGGATGGCGCTGGCGGCTGGGTTGGTGGCGCTTTGGGCGACGTTTATGCCCTGTTTTCTCTGGATCTTTCTCGCTGCCCCTCATGTGGAGCGGATTGCCAGCCATCCCCGGCTGGGCGCCGCACTGCGAGCGATTACAGCCGTTGTGGTGGGGGTTATCCTGAACCTGTCGGTCTGGTTTTTGCTGCATGTGCTGTTTCGTGAGACTGTCACGTTGGAGCTGCCCGCGATTTCGTTGATGCTGCCGGTGATGGCCAGCCTTGATGTCTCTGCCGCTCTGCTGGTGCTGGCAGCGCCGGTTGTGGCGCTGGCATGCGGCGGCCGACTGGCCTTGATTTTGCCCGTCATGGCCGGGCTTGGTATCGCGATGGCGCAGATCATCTGAGCCGCGCAATCGCAGCGTAAATGCCACGCGTGATCCCGCTAGTGTCAGAAATTATTTACGAATCCCTAACGAGCGGCTCTTTAGTTTCCGGCAGAAATCCGTATTCTGAACGCAAAGAGACTTAAGGGTATCGGAATGTCCCGCGAAATTGACTATGGAAATCTGATGCATTCGGCCATGCGTGGCCTGATCCGCTCGGTTCTGGATGGGGTGGCGGAGCACGGGCTGCCCGGCAACCACCATTTCTTTATCACCTTTGACACCTCACACCCGGATGCGGAACTGGCGGATTGGCTGTCGGACCGCTACCCCGGCGAGATGACCGTGGTCATGCAGCACTGGTTCGACAATCTGGATGTCGGCGAGGACGGGTTTGCCATCACGCTGAATTTCGGCGACGCACCGGAGCCGCTTTATATTCCTTACGACGCGATCAAGACCTTCGTGGATCCGTCTGTGGAGTTTGGCCTGCGCTTTGAATCCCCGGAGGATGACGACGAGGTTGAGGAAATGGTCGCCGAACTCGACGATGATATTGAGATTGAGGTGGAGGAAGATCCGGCGGACAAGAAGCCCGCTGACGTCGTCTCGCTCGACAGTTTCCGCAAGTAACAGAATTTCCGGCCTAGCTGGGCCGGTGCCCACTTAGGCAGATGCGCTGCATAACCCATGCGGCGCATTTTTCACATCTGGGGTGATGGCAAGATGAGGTTTGCCCCTTAATACGCTGTTAATAAATATATTTACAGGCTTCAGAGCAGGGCATTAACGGCGCTCAAGAAAGGTTTTCAATTCCTTGCGCGGGAAACCGTTGCGATGCGAGGAATAAACAAGATCCAGTCCGCCCTCCGCCAATGTGCGATCATACTGCTGCATTTCGTAGTCGCCATTGGGGCCGATAAACATCGAAAACACCGTCAGCGTGTCCCCAATAATCCGGCCCCAGACGTAGGGCTCCCCCTTCATCGGGTCGAGCTGCACAGTATGCCCGAAAACATTGCGCTTCATCGCGGCGGCAAAGATATCAGCCCGTTCGGTTGGCTGGAATTCTACATTGTAGGATTTGGTTTTGCGGCGACCGTCCTTCTTCAGCGAGGTCGTGGTCCATTGAACATAAAACCCGTCATCACTGTTGGCGAGGGGACCAATCCGAACCGTCGCATCGCGCTGTTCCTTGCTGCCATCGGGGTTGGGCACCTCTAGCGAGCCCTGATAGCGCCCGAAGAACGGGCGCACATCGGCCGCAATCGCCTGCCCCGCCAACACGATGATCATCAACAGCGCCAGAAACCCCGCCTGGATCTGCCACTGTAACCGCGCCAGAGACAGCGTTCTGCCCCGCGCAGGGCGCCGATGCCTGCCCTTGGTCGCGGCCTGCTGTGGCGGTTTGGCTTGATATGTCAGCACGGGCAGATCCTTTGGATTGTTGTCTGTCGCGGGTGTAACTGCGCTTAATCTAGCGGTCTTCTGATCTGGTGCAATAACTCATCCTGCAATGGCCCCTATACCTTGGGTTCGGAATGGCTATGCTGCGCGAAACTGCGCAATTGCCTCGTAGCCCAACCCGAGGTAGACGGCATACCGACGCATACATTTAGTCATCACAGACGGAGAGAGACTTATGTCCGATACCCGCACCGAAACCGACAGCTTCGGTCCGCTTGAAGTCCCCGCCAACAAGTACTGGGGCGCCCAGACCCAGCGGTCGATCATGAACTTCCCAATTGGCTGGGAAAAACAGCCCGTCGCCATCGTGCGTGCGTTGGGGGTGATCAAACAGGCCTGCGCCATGGCCAACAAGGCCTCGGGCAAGCTGGACGCCAAGATCGCGGATGCGGTCATTGATGCGGCGGGCGAGGTGATCGAGGGCAAGTTTGACGACAACTTCCCGCTGGTGGTCTGGCAGACCGGGTCCGGCACCCAGTCCAACATGAATTCCAACGAAGTGATCGCCAACCGCGCGATTGAGATCCTCGGCGGCGTGATTGGCTCCAAGGATCCGGTGCACCCGAATGATCACTGCAACATGGGCCAGTCTTCCAACGACACTTTCCCCACCGCGATGCATATTGCCACCGCAATGTCCGTTCGCGACGTGCTGGTGCCGGGCCTGACCAAGCTCGCCGAAGGGCTGGAGGCAAAAGCCGAGGCGTTCAAGGACATCATCAAGATCGGCCGCACCCATACGCAGGACGCCACCCCGCTGACGCTGGGCCAGGAATTCGGCGGCTACGCGCATCAGATCCGTCAGGGTCTGGCCCGGGTCGAGGCGGCGATGCCCGGCATCTACGAGCTGGCACAGGGCGGCACCGCCGTGGGCACTGGCCTCAACACCCAAAAAGGCTGGGGCGAGGAAGTCGCTGCCAATATGGCGGAAATCACCGGCCTGCCCTTTGTAACCGCGCCGAATAAATTCGAGGCGCTGGCGGCGCATGACGCCATGGTGTTCCTGTCCGGTGCGCTCGCGACCATTGCGGGCAGCTGCTACAAGATCGCCAACGACATCCGCTTCCTCGGTTCCGGGCCTCGTTCCGGTCTGGGTGAGCTGATCCTGCCGGAAAATGAGCCGGGGTCCTCGATCATGCCGGGCAAGGTGAACCCGACACAGGCCGAGGCGCTGACGCAGGTCGCGGCCCACGTCATGGGCAATGACGCGGCGATCAAATTCGCAGGCTCGCAGGGTCATTTCGAGCTGAACGTCTACAACCCGATGATGTCCTACAACCTGCTGCAATCCATCCAGCTCTTGGGCGACGCGGCGGACAGCTTCACCGAGCGGATGCTGAACGGTATTGAGGCCAATGAGCCGCGCATCGACAAGCTGATGAAAGAGTCGCTGATGCTGGTGACCGCGCTGGCGCCGACCATCGGTTACGACAATGCCACCAAGGTCGCCAAAACCGCGCATAAGAACGGCACCACGCTGAAGGAAGAGGCGATCGCGCTTGGCTTCGTGGATGAGGCGACGTTTGACGCCGTTGTCCGCCCCGAGCAGATGATCGGCCCGAAAGACTGATGGCTGGTTCCGGTTCAGGCCCGGTTAATCTGAACCGGTATCGCAAGGAAAAGGCGCGGGCCGAGAAAAAGGCCCGCGCCGACCAAAATGCCGTGACCTATGGCCGGACGAAGGCTGAGAAGGATCTGGACAAAGCCCGTAACGCGCAAGACGTCCGGCGACTGGATGGCATAAAACGCGACAATCCCAAGACCGACGATGACTAATCGCCCCCGGAAACACTCGCTGACTTTGCGGGGTCACCGTACCTCGGTGTCGCTGGAGGATGAGTTCTGGCAGGCCTTCCGCGAGATTGCGGCTGAAGACGGGCGTGCCATCAATGATCTGGCCGCCGAAATTGACGAGACCAGAGGCGTGGACTGCGGTTTGGCCTCTGCCATTCGCCTGCATGTGCTGCGATATCTAAGGTCGCGTTAACCAAGTTTGGCACCTTAGAGAGATGCCGGTCCCTGCCCACTCTCACCGCTGATGGCCGATTGCTGCAACTATTCCCGTCGCAAGCCACTGCAAAAGGCGGCGTGGTGCGTCGCCAGAAGCGGGGCATTGAACGGCTGCTGGGTTAGCGCGGGATGAGCCGCAACCAGATCCCGTTTTTCGACCGAACTGTCAGATGCGCGACTGGGACGGGTTCTTGCTCCGCAACAGGTTCCACCCGAAACCGCTGCAGGATCATCGACAGGATCAGCGGTCCTTCAATCATTGCAAAACCGGCACCTGTACAGACACGCGGTCCAGCCGAAAACGGGATATAGGCCTCGCGCTGGCAGGTCTTGCCGTTCTCCGTCTGCCACCGCCCGGGATCAAATCCGTCCGGATTTTCCCAGAGCCGTTCGTGACGGTGCAGGTGCCAGGGGCTCAGCACAACCTGCGCGCCCTTTGGAACAGTCCGGCCACGAAACTGCTGCGGGCAGCTGGCCTCGCGTACCATCATCGGCACCGGCGGATAAAGGCGCAGCGCCTCGCGGAAGACATCGCGACTGATCCGCAACTTAGCCGCCGCGGCAAACTGGTCCAGCGACAGCGTCGCCGCCTCCGTTGCGATTTCCTCCTGCCAGTCGGGGGCCAAAGCCACCAGGTAAAGTGCCCAGGCCAATGCAGACGCGCTGGTCTCATGCCCGGCCAGAAAAAAGATCGCCACCTGATCGACCATCTCATCCGTCGTGAACCGCTCGCCGGTTTCGGGGTCTTGCGTGGTCATGATCTTGGTGGCCAGATCATCCGGCGCATGGCCTGATGCGATGGCCGTCATGCGCTGTTGCGTGAGATCCCTGATCAGACCCCGGATCCGGGCCGCATTGCGCCGCGTGGCGGGGCGGTGAAAGCGCGGCAGCCAACGCGGCAGCGGCACAAAGGCCGCGAGATTGAGGATGGGCTGTGCCTGCTGGTAGGCCCGAAATCGGTGAAACACCTCCTGTGCCAGATGATGCTCAATCGGGATCGAAAACAGCGTGCGGAAGATCACATCCGCTGCCGCGTGGGAGGTTTCCGCCTCGATTTCAATGGGCGCGTCCGGATCCTTGTTCAACTGATCAGAAAGACGGGTGACAGCCGCCTGCGCAGCGGCGTGAATGGCCGGGTAGATCTCACGCAGCCAGCCTCCTTCAAACGCGGGGTCAATGATCCGGCGCTGCCGTTTCCAGACCTCGCCATTGGTAAGAAAAACCGAATTCCCAAGCAGCGGGCGCAGCCCCTCACCAATGCGGTTGGATTTCGGGAATACCTCCGGGCGGTCCTTTAGCACCGTGCGCACCAGATCCGGTTGATTGACCAGAAAAGACCGAAAGAAGGGCGTGCGAAACTCTGCCATCCAGGCACGATAAAGCTTGGCTTAGCTGTGCCGAGAGAAGATCCGCGCGAAACAGCCGCAGATAGCGCCAAAGCGAGACCTTGGCGGCGCGGGCCGCAGGTTTTGGTGGGATGATCACAGGTCCCTCAGCTGATGCAGCAGCCTCGCTGTCAGGGCGATCATCCAAGTGCGGCAGATCACCCATCACCCACCAACCGAAGTGTATTTGGACGCGGTCACATCAATGCGTGAGCGCGACGGATTGCGGGTGCGATAGCGGCTTTCCAATGTGCGCGGACCTGCCGTGATCTGAAAATAGTCGTAGTCTCCCGGCTGATCAAAGGCGCAGAGATATTGGAAATGCAGCCGGAAGAAGCGCCAGCGCAGTGCCGCCCATCGTGCCGGGCTGAGGGTCTGGGTAAAGGCCGCCGAGATAACCAGCGGCCAGCGTTTCTGCGGTTGGGACACCCCCGTGACCGCGACCGGATCACAGAGCGCAAAGGCACAGCCATCCCCCGGTGCGGTGACATCGACCCAGCAAAGATCTCCCCGCCCGGAGAGGTCACGCAGATCACGCCGCAGGCGATGCGCCTCAGGCAGGAAGGAGACCATCGGCACCACCTGCCCCAGGCTCAAAAACCCCAGCACCGCATGACGCCCCGCCAGCCCGCTGCGCTGCACATCAGCCAGCACGCTGACACCGACATGCGCCCCGGACGAATGGCCCACCACCAGCACCTCATCATAGTTTGGATCGCTGAGCGCCACGGCAATCTCACCCGCGAATTGAGCGATACGCTGCTCCAGCTCGGGTGCGTAGGCGCCGCGCAGGGCTGCAGAATGGGCGTAATCATGCATCAGATAATAGGCAAAGAGACGGCTATCCTGCCGCCGGAACCAACGCAACAGCATGGCTGCCGCGACCAGACCGGCGACCCAAAACACCAGTGCAGCCAGCGCCCCACCCCATGTGGAGGTCAGCCCAAGCCGGGCAACGCCCCCCTGCCCCAGACGCGCGATGACCAGCGCCACGATGAAGGCCAGCGCCGCCTGCAGCAACAGCATCCCCACGGGGTACAGGGCAGCAATGACCGGCCCTTTGCGCAGCCACATCAGCCGTCGCAGCGTTCCGGTGGAAATATAGATCCAGGCGGTACGCACCATCTGCCAATAGGTCTCGGCAATGGATGGATCCATACTGTCCTGCACGATGTCGGACCAGACCAGCACGTCAACATCGGTGTCGACCTCATGCCCCTCAATCTGCGCCTGGACCTGCCAGCCAAAGCCGCCTGCGCCGTCGGTCGCGGTGGCGGTCTTGGGACGCGGCACCAGAGACAGCTGATAGCCGGAAATCTCGGCCTGCGCTGCGCCCTCGCTGCGATATAGCTCACGGTAGCGGCGCGGCGGCATCGGGTCGTAGCCGGGGATATAGAAGACCTTGCGACGACGTACAGGCGGATCCTGCGGTGCGCCGTCCGGATCCCGGTGCGGCGCACTGGCTGTGGGGGTTTTGGGGTTCTGCTCTTGCACGGATTGCGCGGCCCGATTTGCCTGTTGTTGTCCGCTCAGCTTAGCCGCGCTGCATCAAAAGCGTAAGCCCCGCCGGTGATTTGCCGAGCGGGGCTTTTGATCCGAGCAAAAGCCGCGATGGGTCGTGCGGATCAGCCGAGGGTCGCCAGCGCCGGGAAGGTCTCCAACAACCAGAAGGAGAATTCAGAAAACAGTCCGGTGACAAGCATCACACCGACAAAGATCAGCAACCCGCCCATGAATTTCTCGATCACACCCATGTAGGGCTTGATCCGGTTCATCAGCACCATGGAGCGGGTGAGGAAGATCGCCGCTAGCAGGAACGGCACCCCCAGCCCCAGCGCGTAGATCCCCAGCAGCAAGGTGCCGCGTGTGACCGAAGCCTCAGTCGCCGCCAGCGACAGGATCGCGCCGAGTTGAGGGCCGATGCAGGGGGTCCAGCCGAAGGCAAAGGCCAAGCCCAGAATATAGGCGCCAACTGCCGAGCCGCCGGATTGATCGGTTTCCATCCGCGCCTCACGATCAAGCAGCGGAATGCGGAACACAGAAAGGAAATGCAGCCCGAAGACAATCACCACAACGCCGGAGACCTGCGCAAAAAGCTCCTGATTCTGCAGCACAAACGCGCCGAAGGCCGAAGCGGTGAAGCCCAGCAGCAGAAACACCGTAGACAGCCCCATGATGAAGAACAGCGCGGCCACAATGGCCTTGCGTCTGGCCTGCGCCGTGCCTTGGATCTCTCCAATGGAGACGCCGCTCATATAGGCCAGATAGGGCGGCACGATGGGCAGCACACAGGGCGACAGAAAACTGACCAATCCAGCCGTTAGCGCCACCAGCATGGCAGGGATCAGCCCTGCGTCGATGATTTCAATTCCAAACATGCCCAACCCTTAGACCAGCCTCTGACAAAGGTCACGGGGGGAGCTGGTCACAACCTTGTGGACAGGATGAAACAACCGGATTATCTGCAAGGGATGACCCACGAAAACGAGATCCTCGACGCCCTCGGGCTGCTCTGTCCTCTGCCCGTGCTAAAGGCACGTAAGCGTCTGAAACCATTGGCCTCTGGCAGGGTATTGGAGGTGCATGCAGATGACCCGGCTGCGGTGGTGGACATCCCGCATTTCTGCCATGAGGCGGGCCATGAGCTGCTGGAAATCCGCGACAATCCGCAGCATCAGATCTACCTGATCCGCAAGGGTGGCTGAGATCAGGGGAGCAGGTTTTCTGCTCCCTCTGGCAGGGCTTCGGTGTCCTGACTGAAGATATTGATCCAGCCGCCATCCTGACGCTGCCAAATCGAACTGACATACATTGCAGCGCCTTCAGCCTCCCCCTCTGCCTGCCCCGGACGGGTGTAGCTGGCGCGGTAGGCTAGCAGCGCTGTCTCGGGGCCAAGCGGCAAAACGCGCGCATCCTCGATGCTGAACTCTGCAACCGTCGGACCCTGGGCAAGCTGATCGGTATGATCGTCCCGCCCGGCAAAACCGCTTGGATAGACGCCCAGAAACTGCGGATGCAATGCGGCCCGGTCAGCGGCGATATCGCCCTGTTGCAATGCGGTCCAGACGGCCGTTTCCGCGGCGAGAAGCTCCTGCAGCAGCGCCTTTGTCGTCGTGGTTTCTGTCTGCATGTCGGTGTTCATTGCGGTCCTCATCCCGGTCCGGGGGCCTGACATGAAAAAGGCGGGCCTGATGCCCGCCTTTTCAGTCTTTTGCGATCAGCTGCCAACCGACCACCAGCCGCGCCGTTTCGGCTTCGGCGGGCTTGCCGGTTCAGCTTCGGCAGTGGCCAGCTCCGGTTCCGGGGCTGTCTCCACCTCTTCCGTCGAAGCCTCTGCGGTCTGTGACCCGGCGGCCTCTGTCGCTGTTTCCTCAGCGGCAGGGGTGTCCTGATCTGCGACAACATCCTCAGCGGTGGCCTCATCCGCTACGATCTGGCTCGGTGCGGCCTCTTCAGCTATGGCGGCGGTCTCTGCTTCGGCGGCGGCGGCGGGCACCTCTGCGGCGGCGTCACCGTTCAGCGCTGCGGGTTCCGCAGCAGCCTCAGCGGGCGTCTCTGCGCTCTCAACGGGAGCCTCGGCAGGTTTGTTGTCCTCCGCCTTTGCGTCCTCAACCACCTCTTTGACCTCAGCCACAGGCTCTGCTTTGGCGTCCGTCTCCGCCGGGGCGTCGGCCTCAGCTGTGACTGTCTCGTCAGTCTTCTTCTTGCGGCTGCGCGAGCGGGTCCGGGTGCGGGTGCGTTTCTTCACCTCACCGTCGCCCTCGCCCTCTTTGGCATCGGTGCTCTCTGCTGGCTCAGCCTTGGCGTCGGATTCGTCCGCAGCGGCGTCATCAGACGCTGTCTGGTCGTCCGCGTTTGCATCAGCCTGCGCCGCATTGTTGCTGTCATCACCGTCACCACCGGAGGATTTCCGACGACGCCGACGGCGACGCTTGCGCTTGGGTTTATTGTCGCCCTCGCCCTCATCACCTGCGGTCTGTACCTCTGCGACGTCGGCGTCATTGGTTTCAGCCTCGGCCTCATCCGCCTCGTCATTGGCCTCATCCGCATCAACCTGATCCATGATCGAGGTATCGACGGACACCACAGGCGCTGCGGCAACAGGCACCACACGGGACGCGGTCTTGAACTTCTCAAGCGAGAAATCCGGGCTGACCAGATGCGGGTCCCCTTCGATCCGTACGGAAAGACCGTAGCGGGTTTCGATCTGGGCGATATGCTCGCGCTTCTGGTTCATCAGATAGTTGGCAATGCTGACCGGGCAGCGCACCAGCACCTCGCGGGAACGACGGCGGGTGCCCTCTTCCTCAATCTGGCGCAGGATCGACAGCGCCAGCGAGTCATCCGACCGGATCAGACCGGTGCCATGGCAATGCGGACACGGGGCGGTTGTCGCCTCGATCATGCCGGGACGTAGACGCTGACGCGACATTTCCATCAGACCAAAGCCGGAGATCCGGCCTACCTGAATGCGGGCGCGGTCGGTCTTCAGCTTATCCTTCATCCGCTTTTCGACGGCGGCGTTGTTCTTACGCTCGTCCATGTCGATGAAGTCGATAACAATCAGACCGGCAAGGTCACGCAGACGCAGCTGGCGGGCCACCTCTTCGGCGGCCTCCAGGTTGGTCTTCAGCGCGGTCTCCTCGATCGAGCCTTCCTTGGTGGCGCGGCCGGAGTTCACGTCGATGGCCACCAGTGCCTCGGTGACGCCGATCACGATATAGCCACCGGATTTCAGCTGCACCGTCGGATTGAACATCGCGCCGAGGTAGCTTTCGACCTGGAAGCGCGCGAACAGCGGCAGCTGGTCCTGATAGTTTTTCACGTTCTTGGCGTGGGACGGCATGATCATCTTCATGAAGTCCTTGGCGATGCGGTAGCCGCGTTCGCCCTCAACCAGCACCTCATCAATCTCGCGGCTATAAAGGTCGCGGATCGAGCGTTTGATCAGATCGCCTTCTTCGTAGATCTTCGCAGGCGCGATGGATTTCAGCGTCAGCTCGCGGATCTGTTCCCACAGACGCTGCAGATATTCGTAATCGCGCTTGATCTCGGATTTGGTGCGTTTGGCGCCCGCAGTACGGACAATCAGCCCGGCGCCGGTCGGCACGTCGAGTTCAACGGCGATGTCCTTCAGCTTTTTGCGGTCGGCGGCATTGGTGATCTTGCGGGAGATGCCACCACCGCGCGCGGTGTTGGGCATCAGCACGCAGTAACGGCCAGCCAGCGACAGATAGGTGGTGAGGGCTGCGCCCTTGTTGCCGCGTTCCTCTTTCACGACCTGAACGAGCAGGACCTGACGAACCTTGATCACTTCCTGAATTTTGTAGCGACGTGGGCGCGGTTTGCGTACCGGGCGAATATCTTCGCTATCATCCTCATCGGCGACGGATTCGATATTCTCATCCTTCGCCGTCGCATCTGCGCCAGCGTCCTTATCGGCACTGTCATCAGACTCCGCGTCATCTGCGGCGTCGTCCGCCTCAGGTGTCGCCGTATCTGCCGCGCCCTCGGTCTCACCGGATGCGTCCTGCGCCTCAGGTGTGCCTGAGACCTCTTTGACAGCCTCTTCCACAACCGGTTCAGCAACGGTCGCGTCATCGGCGGCAGCGGCCTCAGTTTGAGCGGCCTCAGTTTGAGCGGTTTCGGGAACCTCCGCCAGCTTGGTATCAGCGGCTGCGACCTCATCGGTCAGGTCGATGGTTTCCATACCAGCGATATCAGCGCCGTTTTCAGCGGTCTCGGGGCTGACGTCCTTGGTCTCAACCACGTCAGCGGATTTTACCTCCGCAGCTTTGGTCCGGCCACGACGCGACCGCGACTGCCGCTTGGCAGGTTTGGCATCCTCTTCGTCATCGCGCGCGCGCTGTGCCTCGGCATAGGCGCGCTCTTCTTCCATCAGTGCCTCCCGGTCGGCAACCGGGATCTGATAGTAGTCGGGATGAATTTCCGAAAAGGCGAGGAAACCATGGCGGTTACCACCATAGTCCACAAAAGCCGCCTGCAGCGACGGTTCGACGCGGGTTACTTTTGCGAGGTAGATATTGCCAGCAAGCTGGCGTTTGTTTTCGGATTCAAAGTCAAATTCCTCAACCTTGTTTCCGTCGACCACCACGACGCGGGTCTCTTCCGCGTGGGTGGCATCAATAAGCATCTTCTTTGCCATGTGTCCTTGGTGCACCTGCCGCGCACGCGCGCATCTGGCCCGTTGCCGGGCGGACGTGAACGATCGGGGTGGTGTCTTGTCTGGGCGATGTCTTGTGGCGCGCGATTGGCCCATGCAGTACAGCGGTTAGCCCCGGAACATCTGTCCGGCCCTCCTGCCTGTCTGCTGTTCTCTCTCGCGCGCGTCATCGCGTTTCTTCTCCGACAGGTGGGAATACCCGCGCCCTGCCCTGATTATATCCCTGCTGAGAAACCTCAGTCAGGTGCTAAACTGCCCCGGAATACTGCGGGGCCAATCGGTCTGACTTTGCTTTCTCGGATCTTGCCGGACAAAAACAAAGGCAGCGAATCTCATCAAGAGGGGCAGGATCACGAGGCTCCCATCCCCATTTGGACAGCATAAGACCTGTGGATAGGTAATGACAATGGTCATTCGTCACAGCCGCAATCTAAATACTATCTGCTTGGTTCTTAGACGAAAATTGGTGAATAATTCGTTAGCAAACAGCAAGGGCCGCGCTCCGGAGAATGCGGCCCTGCCTGTGACTGCGTGTGGATCAGCGCTCAGGACAGATAGTCGGAACGTTGCAGGCCGTATTTGGCCATCTTTTCATTCAGCGTCCGGCGCGGCAGGCACAGTTCGTCCATGACACTGGCGATGGAGCCTTTGTGGCGGCGCATGGTGTTGTCGATCAGCATCCGCTCGAAGGCTTCGACATATTCCTTCAATGGTTTGCCCTCGGTGGTCATCACCGGCTGCATATCCTCATGATCGGACATCAGAAGCGAGGCTATGGTGCCAGAGCCGCGACGCGACTGCAGCACGGCCCGTTCGGCGATATTGATCAACTGGCGCACGTTGCCCGGCCAGGGCGCCTGCAACAGCTGGGCCGCCTCCTGCGCGCTGACTTGGGGCGCGTCACAGCCATATTCTTCGGAGAACTGCTCACTGAGGCGGGTGAACAAGGTCAGGATATCCTCACCGCGCTGGCGCAGCGGTGGCACCGTGATACGCAGCGCAGCCAACCTGTAAAACAGATCCGGGCGCAGCGCGTCCTCGCAGGTCTTGCCTGCCTCCTGCAGGTTCGAAATCGCCACGATGCGGGTCTCACCGGGGATGCCCTGCTCATTGATCACACTCAAGAGCTTGGCCTGCAGCGTCTCGCTCAGCGCGTCGATATCTTCCAGCACCAGCGTGCCGCCGCGGGCTTCCTCAATAGCGGGCAGCATGCTGTCTTCGGGCAGCATCGGGCCAAACAGACGCTTGGACAGCGCCTCTTCCTCCAGTGCGGCACAGGAGACCAGCACGAATTTCTTGCCCGCCCGGCTGCCCACCGCATGCAATGCGTGCGCTACCAGTGTCTTGCCGGTGCCGGTCTCGCCGTCGATCAGAACATGGCCGTCGGCCTGCCCCAGATCGAGGATATCTTCGCGCAGGCGCTCCATCACCGGGCTGGAGCCGATGAGTTTCTTCATGATGGTGCTGCCATCAGACAGCTCGCGGCGCAGCACCCGGTTGTCCAACGTCAGGCGGCGCGCGCCCGTGGCCCGTTTGGCCAGCTCTGACATACGATCCGGATTGAAGGGTTTTTCGAGAAAGTCGAAGGCCCCGACCCGCATCGCCTCAACCGCCATCGGCACATCGCCGTGACCGGTGATCATGATCACCGGCAGCGCAGAATCGCTGCCCATCAGTTTCTTGAGGAACTGCATCCCGTCCATGCCGGGCATTTTGATATCCGAGATGACAATGCCGGGATAATCCGGCCCCAGCACTTTCAGCGCGTCTTCGGCGCTGGCAAAGGTCTCGGTGTCATAGCCAGACAGCGCCAGCCATTGGCTGATCGACTGTCGCATATCCTGTTCATCATCGACGATCGCGATTTTCATGGCCTGTGCCATTCGCGTGCCCTCCATCCAGTGATACCGCGCTATTCTGCGGCCTCGATGCCGTCCACAAGGATCGGCAATTGCATTTCAAATACGGCGCCACCGTTCTGTCCGTTGCGGGCAGTCAGCCGACCGCCTAGGTCGTTCACGATACCGGAGGAGATGGCAAGCCCCAACCCAACCCCGTCCCCCGGCTGCTTGGTGGTGTAGAAGGGCTCAAACAGGCTGCCGAAATCCTTGATCCCCATCCCGTTGTCGCGCACCGACAGGGTCGCGGTCTCGCCTGCGGCAAGCAGGATTTCGACCTCAGGATCTGCAACTGACTTTGTAGCATCTAGCGCGTTTCGCAGCAGGTTCACCATAACCTGTTCAATGCGCATCCGATCCCCCATCACATAGACCGGTTGTTCGGGCAGGATGCGGGCGATTTTGACATGCCGCTGACGCAGCTGCGGCTCCATCATCGACAGGGATGAGGCGAGCGCATCGCCCATATTTACCGGGCTAAGCGCGTCACCGCCCTTGCGCGCGTAGGATTTCAGCTGGCGGGTGATGGCGCCCATCCGTTCAATCAGATCATCGATCCGGCCAAAGGAGGCCAGCGCCTCCTCCGGGCGGTTGCGATTGAGCAGCAGACGCGCGCCGAGCAAGATAGGTTTTCATCGCCGCGAGCGGCTGGTTCAGCTCGTGGCTGACGGCGGCTGACATCTCGCCAAGGGCGGCCAGTTTCGAGCTCTGCGCGAGGCTCTGTTCAGCGACCGCAAGCGTCTCCTGCATGCGTTCCCGTTCGGCAATTTCCCGCTGCAGCCGCGCGTTCAATACGCGAAGCTCTGCCGACTCCCGCTGGAACAGGGCCATGCGCAGCGCGGTGCGGCGGCTCAGCGCATAGAAGGCCAGCGCCAGCAGAATGGCGAATCCCATGATTTCCAACGCCAATACCGTGTTCACCCGCTCTCGGATCGACGCATAGGTGGTGAAGGACGTAAGTCGCCAGCCCTGAAACGGGATCCGCGACTCCAGTCGCATCACCGCCTCACCCTGCAGGTAGGCATCCGCTGGCAGGGCGGTCCAGTCGGTGGTGGCGCGGATAGCCCGCTGGATTGCGCCCTCCGGCGTCTGCAGCTGCAGCGCGTCTTCTTCCGACAGGCCGCGCCAGCGCGACTCCGTCGCCAGCAGGATGGTGCCAGTGCTGTCGCTGACCATCACCGCATCGGAAATACCCGCCCAAGCGCGTTCGAATTTCTGCAGATCGACCTCCACCACAATCACCCCAAGGATGCCGGAGGTGTCCACAATGCGGCGTGAATAGGTGAAGCGATAGCTGCCGACTTCGGTGCGGATGGCGGAGAATACCGTGGTTTTGGACCGCAGGGCGTCGACGAAATAGGCCGCATTGCGGTGGGTTTCCCCCAGCCGGTTACGATCCGTTGCCGCAACAGTGCGCCCGTCCTGCGCCATCAGCATGATGGAGGCGGCGCCGATTTCCTCAACAAAGGAGATCAACCGCTGGGTGGAGAGCGAGAAGTCGTTGGACTGCAGCGCAGAGATCAGCGCCTGATCCCGCGCCAGCAGCTGTGGCACGATGGCATGGCGCCCCAGCTCACTCACCAGGTTGCCGGAGTAGAGCGCCAGTCGCAGCTCGGCGCGGTTGCGGGTGCTTTCGGTAAAGCGGTCGGTCAGGGCACGGTTGGTGACCCAAACGGTCACTGCGGCCACCGCCATCAGCACCAGCAACGCAAGACGCACCCGCCACGAGGTCGTGCGGGAGCGCGGTTTTTCAGAAGATGTTGTTGCGTCACGCGCGGCAGTCATAGGCAAAACCTAACGCAAGCCACCGCGGCTTCACAAGTCACGCCGCAGTGACAAGCCCGGCCAATGCGCGGAACACTGCCGCCCCATCGGTGCCGCCATGGCCCGCATCTGCCGCCCGTTCGGGGTGTGGCATCATGCCCAAAACCCGACGATTTTCCGACAGAATGCCTGCGATATCCGCAACCGACCCGTTGGGGTTGTCGACATAGCGGAACGCGACGCGATCCTGATCCTGCAGCGCTGCCACGGTCTCGGCATCAGCGTAGTAGTTGCCGTCATGATGCGCGATCGGAACGCCAATCACATCGCCCACCGTATAAGCTTCGGTAAAGACGCTGTCGGCGGTGGCCACTTGCAGATCCACGGTGCGGCAGATGTATTTCAGACCGGCGTTGCGCAGCAGCGCCCCCGGCAGAACACCGGTTTCGGTCAATATCTGAAAGCCGTTGCACACACCGATGGCATAGCCGCCACGGTTGGCATGATCGACAACCGCCTGACAGATCGGTGACTGTGCTGCAATGGCCCCGCAGCGCAGGTAATCGCCATAGGAAAACCCACCCGGCACACCAACGATATCGATGCCCTCAGGCAACGCGCTGTCCTTGTGCCAGACCATGGAAACCTCACAGCCCGCTTGCTCAAACGCCACCGCCAGATCGCGGTCGCAGTTGGAGCCGGGGAAGACTACAACAGCCGCCTTCATCCCTGCATCTCGATGCTGTAGGATTCGATGACAGTGTTGGCCAGCAGCTTCTCGCACATCGCGGTGACATCGGCCTCGGTGGCGTCATCGGCCAGATCGAGGTCGATCACCTTGCCCTGACGCACGCCGTCCACCTTGTCAAAGCCCATCGCGCCAAGCGCGTGGCGCACGGCCTCGCCCTGCGGATCCAGAACCCCGTTTTTCAGCATTACATGCACGCGTGCCTTCATCGCATTTTCCCTCAGGTTTCGATGGCAAAGCCCGGATTAGGGGCCTTTTCGTTAGATAGTCAAAATCCCGCCCCTTTTGTCAGGACGGGATCTGTGGATCGGATCAGTTCACCAGCGTCGGCTTGCCGCCCGCGGGCGGGTTGTTCGGCATCACGCCCAGACGCCGCGCCACCTCGGTATAGGCGTCGGTCAGGTTGCCAAGGTCGCGGCGGAACACATCCTTGTCGAGTTTTTGACCGGTTTTCAGATCCCACAGACGGCAGCTGTCTGGGCTGATCTCATCAGCAACCACCAGACGCTGGAAATCGCCGTCATAGATGCGGCCGATTTCGATCTTGAAGTCCACCAGCTTGATCCCAACCGCCAGCATCACGCCGGACAGGAAATCATTGACCCGCAGTGCAAGGCTCAGGATATCGTCCATGTCCTGCTGGCTGGCCCAGCCAAAGGCCGCGATATGCTCTTCGGTGACCAGCGGATCACCAAGGCCATCATCCTTGTAGCAGTATTCCACAATCGGGCGCGGCAGTTGGGTGCCCTCGTCAATGCCAAGGCGTTTGGAAATCGAACCGGCAGCATAATTGCGCACGATCACTTCCAGCGGAATGATCTCACAGCTGCGGACCAGCTGCTCGCGCATGTTGAGCCGTTTCAGGAAATGGGTCGGCACGCCGATCTGGCCCAGACCTTGCATGAAAAACTCGCTCAGCAGGTTGTTGAGCACACCCTTGCCTTCGATCACATCGCGCTTTTCAGCATTGAAAGCGGTGGCGTCGTCCTTGAAGTACTGAACGATGGTGCCCGGTTCGGGCCCTTCATAAAGTGTCTTCGCCTTGCCTTCGTAGATCTTCTTGCGACGTGCCATGCGGAGCCTTTCGGGAAAAAAGCGGGAATCTCATGCCCGGGAACTGCCGCCCTCATAAGGCAAGGGGGGCGCTGCCGCAAGCTTGGTCCCTGCCCGCCGCCCCTTGGCTGGGTCAGCGCCTGTGCTAAGCTGGAAATGCCAAGGTAAAACCAAGGTCAAACGAAGGTCAGCGCCAAAGTCCCGGCAAAAGCTGAGGCCAAGGTCGGGCCGATATGCGGCGAACGGCTGTTTCGCGCGGATCTGGACCGCAGGCCAAGCGATCACAGCGACCGGCCGACAAACCCGCGCTTGGCGCGTGTCCGGTACTTGTGGGGGCGACGCTGCGCCCACATATCATATTGAGACATAACCAATGTCACACCAAAGGAGGCCCCATGACCACATTCGACGACCGCGAACACGCGTTTGAGGCAAAATATGCCCATGATGAAGAAATGCAGTTCAAGGCGCAGGCCCGCTGTAACAAGCTGCTGGGGCTTTGGGCGGCAGGCCTGATGGGCAAAACCGGCGCCGATGCCGAGGCGTATGCACTGGAGGTCATCAAGTCCGATTTCGAGGAAGCCGGGTTCGAAGATGTGCTGCGCAAGGTCAGCGGCGATCTGCAAGGCCGTGCCAGCGCCGAGGATGTGCGGGAACAGCGGGCCGCCCTGCTGCCAGAAGCCAAGGCGCAGGTTCTGAACGACAACAGCTGAGTTGCGGTTGATTTTGCGGCGTCTTCACGGATCGTCTGTTGCGGCGCTGCACCCATTAACCCTGTGACAATGCCTCAGGCGTAGGATCCGCAGACGGCAACACGCTGTTTGCAACAAGGATCCGAATGCCCAGACGCCCGACCAATGCCGCCCGCGCCCTGACGCGGACCGCCATGCGCGGCGCACGTCTGCTGCTGCCGGTGGCGGTTATGATCGGCTGTCTGGCGCTGTTGCAGGCCCATGTTGCACTGCCTGATCTGATACAGCTGCGCGGTATTCTGGGCGGCCTTGCGGGCTGGCAATGGACCTGTGCCCTGCTTGCCACGGGGGTGAGTTTCTGGGCGCTGGGGCGCTATGACAGTGTTGCGCATCGCCATCTTGGAACCGGGCTGGATGGGCCTCAGGCGCGCCGCGCAGGTATGATCGCCATCGCGATTTCCCAGACCCTGGGATTTGGACTGGTCACCGGTGCCTTTGCACGCTGGCGCATGCTGAAGGGGCTGCGCCCGCTGCGAGCCGCCCAGCTCACCGGTATGGTTGCGATTACGTTTCTGATTGCCCTGGCCGGGATCTGTGGCGCAGCCTTGCTGCTGAGCCCGCCGCCTGTCTCCAGCCCCTGGCTGGGCTTGACCATCCTTCTGGCGACATGTGCGATGATCGCCGCCATGGTGGCTGTGCCGGTGGTGCGTATCGGTCGGATGACCCTGCGCTGGCCCTCGCTGACGGCCATTGCCGCGCTGGGATTCTGGGCGATGATCGATGTGATCGCCGCTTAGCAGCGCCCTGTGGCTATTGCTCCCTGCGGGTGTTGACCTACCACTTGCGGCGCTGCTGCCTGCCTATTTCCTGGCTCTCGGCGTGGCGATACTCTCCTCTGCTCCCGGCGGCGCTGGGGCGTTTGAACTGGCGCTCTGTGCAATGCTGCCGACACATGCCACGGCGGAGATCATTGCCGCGATCCTTGCCTTTCGGCTGGTTTATTACCTTCTTCCGGCGGTGCTGGCTGGTCTCTGCCTGTGTTGGCCCGCACTGACACATCTGGCGTCGAACATCGCAGAAACCACCCCGCCCGCGGACGATCCGCAGGCGCTGATTGGCAGTGCCATGCGACCAGCCTCACATCTGCCACAGAACCGGCCCATCGCGGAGGCCGCCGTGATCCGGCAAAACGGTGGACATATCCATGCCTTCGGCCTCAATCAGGTGGCGCTGGTGGACAGCCCGCAGGCCTCAATCGCGCTTTTTGGCGCGGTGAGCGGTCATTTGGCGGAGGTGCTGCCGGGGCTGCGTCAGCATGCCAGGCTCCGCAACGCTGTGGCTTGCCTTTATAAATGCACTGCCCGCGATGCCGCGATGTGCTTGGCGTGCGCTTAGCTGGCGGGTGCTGCGGATCGCACAGGAGGCGGTGCTGCAGCCTGAGAACTTCAGCGAGAGCGGCTCCAGCCGCCGACAGCTGCGCCGTAAACTGCGGCAGGCCGAGAAGGCTGAGGTTTGTGTCCTGCCCGCAGCGCCGGACTTGCCGATTGAACAGATGGCTCAGATTGATGCGGCCTGGCAGGCCGCGCATGGCGGTGCCAACGGCACGACAATGGGCCGGTTTCAGGCGGAATATCTGGCGCAGCAGCAGGTGTTCATCGCCTGGCATCGGGAGCGCATGGTCGGATTTGTAAGCTTCCATGCCATCGCCCATGAATGGTGCCTGGATCTGGTGCGCTTGCTGCCGGACGTCCCGGATGGCACTGGCCATGCTCTGATCCGCGCCGCGATCACTGAAGCCGCAACACTCAAGGTCCCGCGCCTGTCGCTGGCGGCGGTGCCCGATCACCGCCTCGCCCAACGTCTGGACCCCGGCCTGCGCCGCTTCAAAACGTGCTTTGCACCACGGTGGGAGGACCGGTATGTCGCCGCGCCCTCCTTCCTGCATTTGGCGATCGCCTTGGGAGAGCTCCTGCGGCTGGTCCACCACCCGGTACCATTGCCTCATTGGTCAGAACCAGCCGACGAAAACACCACCAGCTCCAGCGGCCTGTCCGAAACGCTCGTGGATCCAGCCAGCGCCACCGAAGAGAGCCTGTGGCGGACATTTGAACGGCGCGCCGCAGCGGCACGCAACCGGCGCAGCTCCGCCGCGGATCAGGGTCTGGACGACTGCGATGACAACCGATCCCAGCGCAGCGGTGATCTGCCTCATAATGAAGATGAAGAAAATGAAATTGCCCTCACCCGCCGTGCATGACAGACCGGGCCATTACTGATCGCTGATCCGCCCCGCCATAACAGGCAGGTCTCAGCGCAAACACCGACATCACCCCCACAGGAACATCCCATGACCAATACATTCACCACCCTGCTGGAGACCAAGGACGCCCTGCTTGCAGATGGGGCCACCGGCACCAACCTGTTCAACATGGGCCTGCAGTCCGGTGATGCGCCGGAACTTTGGAATGTGGATGAACCAAAGAAAATTACCGCGCTCTACCAGGGGGCGGTTGATGCGGGCAGCGATCTGTTCCTGACCAATACTTTTGGCGGGACGGCTGCGCGGCTGAAATTGCACGATGCCCACCGCCGGGTGCGTGAGTTGAACGTGGCGGGGGCCGAATTGGGCCGCAATGTCGCGGATCGCTCTGAGCGCAAGATCGCAGTGGCTTAGCTCCGTTGGCCCGACCGGTGAAATCATGCAGCCCGTGGGGGAGCTGAGCCACGCGCTGGCCGTCGAGATGTTCCATGAGCAGGCCGAAGCGCTGAAAGAGGGCGGCGTTGATGTTTTGTGGCTGGAGACGATCTCTGCCCCGGAAGAATACCGCGCCGCCGCCGAAGCGTTCAAACTGGCAGATATGCCCTGGTGTGGCACCATGAGTTTTGACACTGCCGGGCGCACCATGATGGGGGTCACCTCAGCCGATATGGCCCAGTTGGTTGAGGAGTTTGATCCCGCACCACTGGCCTTTGGTGCCAATTGCGGCACCGGGGCGTCGGACATTCTGCGCACCGTGTTGGGGTTCGCGGCACAGGGGACAACCCGCCCGATCATTTCCAAAGGCAATGCCGGGATCCCGAAATATGTCGATGGCCATATCCACTATGACGGCACGCCAGCCCTGATGGGGGAATATGCAGCCATGGCACGGGATTGCGGCGCCAAAATCATTGGCGGCTGCTGTGGCACCATGCCGGATCACCTGCGCGCCATGCGCGAGGCGCTGGACACCCGCCCCCGTGGCGAACAGCCAACACTGGAGCGGATTGTTGAGGTTCTGGGCCCGTTCACCTCAGACAGTGACGGCACCGGTGAGGACACCGCCCCTGAACGCCGCAGCCGCCGCGGTCGCCGTCGCGGCTGATCGCGCATACATAACAGGACCGAAGCGATGTGATCGTCGCTTCGGCCGTTGTTTCGCGGGATGCCAGTATCGCGTCTTAGAACAGCGCGAGCTGGTCCCCGGCCTGCGCCGGTTTTGCGAAGAGATCACAACGAAAATCAGGTGATTTCTGCAGCAAACCCAGCCGCTTGCACGCTGTCTTGAACCGGCTGGCGATAACCTCGGCATAGGGGCCTTCACCGCGCATGCGGTGCCCCCAGCGCGGATCGTAATCCCGCCCACCGTGCATTTCGCGCAGCCGAGCCATCACCTTCTCGGCGCGCAGCGGCACATGTTCGGCAAGCCATTCCTGCCACAGCTCTGACACCTCGCGTGGCAGTCGCAACATGATCCAGCTGGCGGCATCCGCGCCTGCCTCTGCTCCCGCGGCCAGCAGAGCTTCCAGCTCATGATCTGTCAATCCAGGCACAATGGGCGAGGTCATGATCCGCACCGGGACACCCGCATCAGACAGGCGGCGAATGGTGGCGAGCCGTCGCGCCGGTGATGGCGCGCGCGGCTCCATCCGGCGTGATAGATCTGCATCCAGCGTGGTGACTGAGATCCCGACCCGCATCAGCCCCCGCGTCGCCATGGCCGAGAGGATATCCAGATCCCGCTCAATCAGGGTGCCCTTGGTGACGATGGCGACCGGGTGCGAGAAAGCCTCCAGCACCTCAAGACAGGCGCGCGTCAGCCCCAGATCCCGTTCGCAAGGCTGATACGGGTCAGTATTGGTGCCAATGGCGATCGGTGCAACCCGGTAGCGCGGCTGCGACAGCTCACGGCGCAGCACCTCAGCAGCATTGGGGCGCGCGATCAGCCGGGTTTCAAAATCCAGCCCCGGTGACAGACCCAGATAGGCATGGCTGGGCCGGGCGAAACAATAAATGCAGCCATGTTCGCAACCACGGTAGGTATTGATGGAGCGGTCAAACGGCAGATCAGGTGACTTATTGTAGGAAATCAGTGACCGGGCCACCTCATGGCGAATGTCGGTTTCTATCCGGGGGAGGCCGACGTCCTCTTGATACTGCCCCGAATCCCGCAGGTCGCCCCAACCGTCGTCGATGGCATCGCGTGTCATATCAAACCGCCCTGCCGCATTGCTGAGGCTGGCGCGGGCTTTGCGACGTTGTGGCGGGGGCGTCAAAATCTCAGTCATGGCTCATTCTGCCGCAAGTGCAGGAACAAATAAAGAACAAACGCAAGAAACCGAAGATTTCCATGCGAAATCTTCATTATTATTCCGCTATTTTTGCCCCTATAGGTCGGTTCGGACCAAGGCAATGTCGCAAACATTGCAGTCTCGTAGGGGCAATCTGGACCAATACGAATAAAACAAGGCCAAACCGGGGTCACCCCGCCCAGTCAAGGAATACACCCATGTCGGAAGACGCAGATGACATCATCCTGGCAGACCTCAATGATGAGGATCTCGTACAGCAGATGTTCGATGACCTCTATGACGGCCTCAAGGAAGAGATCGAAGAGAGCGTAAACATCCTGCTGGAACGTGGATGGGCGCCTTACAAGATCCTGACCGAAGCACTGGTGGGCGGCATGACCATCGTGGGTGCGGATTTCCGCGACGGCATCCTGTTTGTCCCTGAGGTGCTGCTGGCGGCCAACGCGATGAAGGGTGGCATGTCCATCCTGAAGCCGCTGCTGGCTGAAACCGGCGCACCGCGCATGGGCTCCATGGTGATCGGCACCGTAAAAGGTGACATCCACGACATCGGCAAGAACCTTGTCTCCATGATGATGGAAGGCGCCGGTTTTGAGGTTGTCGACATTGGCATCAACAACCCCGTGGAAAACTATCTGGAAGCTCTGGAAGAGCATCAGCCGGATATCCTCGGCATGTCAGCGCTGCTGACAACCACGATGCCCTATATGAAGGTCGTGATCGACACGATGGTCGAGCAGGGCAAACGCGATGATTACATCGTTCTGGTTGGCGGCGCGCCGCTGAATGAGGAATTTGGCAAGGCAATCGGTGCCGACGGCTATTGTCGTGACGCCGCTGTGGCGGTGGAAATGGCCAAGGACTTCGTTGCGCGCAAGCACAACCAGATGAGCGCCTGATTTGGCACGCAAAGGACGCGCCGCCCGCCTGACTGAGCGGGCGGCGTTCCAACCGCCCACGGGGCGCACGCTTGAGGAAACCTCCCTCACCGAACGGGGTCTGGCCGCCCCGGAGAAAAAGACCGGCCGTATCCTGTTGATTGCCTGTGGCGCGCTGGCCCGTGAGATTCTGGCGATCAAGGACATCAATGGACTGGATCATATTGATCTGACCTGCCTGCCCGCCAAGCTGCATCTCTATCCTGAACAGATCACCGAAGCGGTTGAAGGTGCCGTGTCCAAACATTCCGCAACCTATGACACCATCCATGTGGTTTATGCGGACTGTGGGACCGGTGGCATCTTGGAGCGCAAATGCGCCGAGCTCGGCGTTGAGATGATTGCAGGGCCGCATTGCTATTCGTTTTTCGAAGGCAACGAAACCTTCGCCCGCCATACCGATGAAGGAGAGATCACCGCCTTCTATCTGACGGATTTCCTGGTGAAACAGTTCGATGCCTTTGTCTGGCGTCCGATGGGGCTGGATAAGCACCCGGAGCTGCGCGACATGGTGTTCGGGAATTACACCAAACTGGTCTACCAGTCCCAGATCGATGATCCTGCCTTGGAGGCCAAGGCACGAGACTGCGCCGACCGCATGGGACTGGCGTTTGAGCATCGCCATACCGGCTATGGCGATCTGCAGAGCGCCATGATGCGCTGGGGCGGCGGCGCACAGAGCTGATCCCCGCGCGCGACCTGTCATTCATCGAGCTCAGGCGTCTTCCAACGCGTTCAACGTGCTGAGTGCCTGCACTTCAAATGCGGCTATCGCCTCCCCGTCCAGACGACGGCCCACACGGTCCACCCAGGATTTGATGATGGCGCTGTCGGGCATCAGATGCGGCGCCCACTGGAAAGGCGACGCCAATAGGATATCCGCGACGCTGAGCGATGCACCAAGCAGGAAATCCCCCTCGCTCAGCGCTGTTTCGAGCGCTGCGCAGACCTCATCCATGCCACGGTAGGCCCCGGCAAGGGCCGGATGCGCCAACCTTGAAAACGCGGCCACCAGAACCGGATCCAGCACCCCGCCCGAATAGGCCATCCAGCTGAGGTAGGCGCCGCGGTCCGAGGCCTTAATCGCAGGGCTCAGGGGCTGGCCGAACAGCTCATCCAGATACATCATGATTGCAGCGCTTTCGCGGATACCCTGCCCCTCATCGGTGACCAGATATGGCACCTTCCCCTCGGGGTGAGGGTTGCGTGGATCGGCACCGCCGCTGCCATCATGGCGCTGCACGTCGACGATGACGATATCAACATCGTCCAGTTTGCCCATCAGCATCAGCTGGGCAATGACGCGAGAGGAACGGCTATTGGGAGAGTGATAAAGGGTTGGCATATCAATGACCTTTCTGCTTTTTGAGTTGCTGATGGGGAGGATATGCCGCTACCCTCCTGCCAATTCCTGTCAGGAAGTTGCGGGTATAAATCCTCATGTCAAAAACAGATCGCCTCTTCCGCCTGCTCCACCTCATTCGAGGATTGCGCCCACCTGTGACCGCCGCGCGGCTTGCCACGGCGATGGAGGTTTCAGAACGGACTATCTACCGCGATATTGACAGTCTGCGTGCTGCCGGTGCGCGGATCGAGGGGGAAGCAGGTCTGGGCTATACAATGATCGAAGACCCGGCCCTGCCACCGCAGACCTTCACCCAGATTGAGCTGGAAGCCCTGACGCTGGGGCTGGCGGATGTGAACCAGCGCGGCGATGCCGATCTGGCGCAGGCCGCCAATGATGCGCTGGTGAAGATCCTCGCCACGCTACCGGAACGTCAGCAAAGACAGGCCATGCATGCCGTCAATCTGGTCCATCGCTTCTACACGCCTGCCACGCCCACCATCGACATGACCCTGCTGCGCGAGGCGATGTGGGCAGAGGAGGCTCTGGACATCGGCTACCGTGACCTGAAGGACGCCCGGACGGAGCGCCGCATCTACCCGCTGGCGCTGTCATACCACGACCGCAGCGTGATGCTGCTGGCCTGGTGCTGTAAACGGGAAGATTTCCGCAGTTTTCATGTCACGCGGATCGACGGGTACCGCAACACCGGCGAGAGTTTTCGCCCCCGCCGCGTGGCCCTGCTGCGCGCCTTCATCGGGCACCTGCAGTCCAGAGACCGGGCCGCCGAGGTGGCATCGGCCTGAGATCACATCAGCTCACGCAGCCGCCGCTGCTGCGGTCTCGCGAATGCGTTGTACCATCGCGGTCAGCCCGTTGGAGCGCTGCGCAGACAGGTGATCATTGAGGCCCAGCCGCGCCAGCTCTCCCCGCGCGTCCACCGCCAGCACCTCAGCCACAGTCAGACCATTGTAAAGTGCGCGCAGCACCGCGATCAGCCCCCGCACGATCATCGCGTCGCTCTCCCCGTCGAAGTGGAAGACGCCATTCTCGATGGTGGGATGTAGCCAGACCTGACTGGCGCAGCCATCCACCTTCGTGGCAGGCACCTTTAGGGCGTCCTCCAGCGGGTCCATCGCCTTGCCCTGCTCGATGACATGGCGGTAGCGATCTTCCCAATCTTCGAGAAACTCGAAATCCTCGACGATCTCTTCAAAGGCGGCACTGGCCATGACGGTTTTTCCTCATTTGGTTTCTGCCCGGCGTCACAGCTGGACCTAAGCCGCAAACAATGGCTTTTCAACTGCTTTTCAAGTGGCTTGCAATCGGGTAACCACATGCGAGGACTTATCGAACGGGTGGACCATCATGCAAAGATCTCTCGCACTCCTTCTGGTGGGGGCCGTGGCGCTGTCTGGCTGCGGGTTTCGCGACTCGCGGGTGAACCCGTTGAACTGGTTTGGCGGCTCCGATGAGGTTAAGGTGGTCGAGACCAGCGGTGAGCCCGTCAACCCGCTGATCCCGGTTCAGAACCGCGTCAGCGTCTTTGCCCGCCCCGATGCGGTCGATGAAACCGTGCTGGTACAGAGCGTCACCGACATGCGAGTCGAGCGTACGCCAACGGGCGCCATTGTCTACGCCACCGGCATTGCCGCACGTCAGGGTGCCTACGGGGTCGAGCTGCGTCTGGATGAGGCAGACCGCGACGCCCGCACCCGTGATGCAACGCTCGATTTCACCTTCCGCGCCATTTACCCTGACACCCGCACCGCCCTCGGCAGTGAGCGGACCCGGACCCTGCGCGCAGCCGTGAGCCTTAGCCAGCAGCAGCTGGCCAGCGTGCGCAGCATTCGTGTTGTTGCCGCCCAAAACGCCCGCGAAAGCCGCCGCTGATCGGCGCCGGACAATGCCGCTGGTAGAATAGAAAAAGGCGCCGGATCTGGCGCCTTTTGTCATTTGTGCAGCATTTATGCAGACCCGCAATCGGTCAAAGCGTGACAACCTTCACGTCCTGCCCCTTTGCCGCCAGGGCGATCTCACCATTGCACAGACGCAGCGCATCGGCGCCGAAGACCTCAAGGCGCCAGCCTTTGAGCGCGGGAACATTCCGCTGACCGGCAGCAATTGCGTCCAGATCCGAACTGGGCGCAATCAGTTTCGCAGCAACGCCGGAGGCTTCGGTCTTGGCCTTCAACAGCACCCGCAGCAAATCGGCCAGCGCCGGGTTCACCTGAAGCTTTTCACGGCTGCGATCCGGCTGTGGCTGCGACCCTGCCGGGCACTCCACACCCTTGGCCACGGCCTGAAGGATCCCTTCGGCGATGGCCCCTTTGCGGGCTTCGCGCAGCAGCAGCCGCGAATTTCCAAGATCCGAGGCGTTCTTGGGCTTGGTCGAGGCAAGTTCAACTAGCGCGTCATCCTTGAACACCCGGTTACGTGGCACATTGTTGGTCTTGGCGTAGGTTTCGCGGAACGCGGCCAATTCACGCACAACGGCCAGAAACTTGCCGGAGTTGGTACGGGTTTTGACACGCCGCCAGGCCTCCTGAGGGTCGACATCATAGGTTGCCGGATCGGTGAGCACCTGCAGCTCTTCCTCGACCCAACGGGCGCGACCGGTGCGTTTCAGCTCAGCGGCAAGATATTCATAGATCTGGCGCAGATGGGTCACATCCGCCAGCGCATAGGTTTTCTGCGCATCGCTCAGGGGGCGGCGGGACCAGTCAGTGAAGCGCGACGTCTTGTCCAACCCCTGTTTGACGATTTTGCGCACCAAGGTTTCATAGCCGACCTGCTCACCAAAGCCGCAGACCATGGCCGCAACCTGTGTGTCAAACAGCGGTTTTGGAAAGACCTGCGCATCGACCCAGAAAATCTCCAGATCCTGACGCGCGGCATGAAAGACCTTCACTACGGATTCATCGCGAAACAGCTCATACAGCGGCTCAAGCGACAGCCCGTCCGCAAGCGGATCCACCAGCACCGCGTTTTCATTCCCTGCGCCGGGATAGGCCAGCTGCACCAGACATAGCTTGGAATAATATGTCCGCTCTCGCAGAAACTCGGTATCCACCGTGACATAATCATGCTGCGCTGCAGCTTCGCAAAAGGCCTGCAGGTCTTCGGTAGAGGTCAGAGTTTTCATCAATTACGGCTTTTTGGTTATCTGAATTGTTGCGCTGTGATACGCGCTTGTCCCGCTTATTGCAAACATGTGCGGGCGGTGTCAGAGGAAATCAGCTGCGGCGTGATCCTCAGGGCGCAATGCCGTCGCGAATAATCATTATTTGTGATTTATATGCGATCAAACATTCATTTTGGGAATACCTTGGGTCAGCTTAGTTTGGTGTCATATCTTGATAGGAGACATTGACATGACCATGCTCGATCTCAGCCCGACATTCTGCACGTCCGCCGCAGGACGCGGCGCACCGGCATCCATTCTGGCCGCCGCCGCCCTGATCGTTGTTCTCGGCGTGCCTGCCCTGATGGCCCCCGGAGCACAGGCGCCGCTGACGGAGTGGCATGGCAACAGTGCCAGTTCACGCAGCATCCGTTAGAGACCGCAACCTCTGGCCGGTTTCTTTGGGGGGGGGTAGGCAGAAAAGCGGCAGCGACGCCCGCGGCCGCCCTTAGGACAGATAGACCGGAGTCTTATCACCCGCCGCATAGCGGCGCAGCACGGCGGGATAGAGTTTATGCTCCTCCACCAACACCTTAGCTGCGAGCGTCTCGGGTGTATCTGCGGCATCGACGTCGACCCGCGCCTGCCCGAGAATTGGCCCGTCATCAAGCACGGCCGTCACCTCGTGCACGGTACAGCCATGCTGGCGGTCGCCGACCTCCAATGCCCGCGCGTGCGTGTTGAGACCGGTATATTTCGGCAGCAACGAGGGGTGGATGTTCAGCATCCGCCCCTGAAACTGCGAGACGAACCCATCCGTCAGAACCCGCATGAACCCGGCGAGGCAGACGATATCTGCGCCAGACTCAAGGATCGGCTTGACCAGCTCAGCCTCAAAAGCCGCGCGATCCTTGCCATAGGGTTTGTGGTCCACCACGGCGGTCGGAATGCCTGCGGCGGCGGCCTTTGTCAGGCCACCTGCGCTGGCAATGTTTGACAACACCAGACAGGGTCGCGCCGGATGATCGCCCGTCATGCTGTCGACCAGCGACACCATATTGGAACCGCCGCCCGAAATCAGGATCGCGACGCGCTTGTGGCTCACAGCAGCTTGCCCGCGTAGCGCATCCCCGCACCTCGTGTCACAGTGCCCAGACGGGAGACTGTTTCGCCTTCATCTTCCAGCACCTTGACCAAGTCCTCCGCGCGGTCCGCAGAGACGGACAGGATCATGCCGATGCCGCAGTTGAAGGTCTTCAGCATCTCCGCCTCAGCGATACCGCCGGTTTCTGCCATCCATTTGAAGACGGGCGGCAGCTCCCATGCGCTCAGGTCAATATCTGCGCCGAGGTCCTCGGGCAGAACCCGCGGCAGGTTCTCGGTCAGACCGCCACCAGTGATATGGGCCAGCGCATGCACGCCCCCAGCCCGCACGGCTGCAAGACATTGTTTGACATAAAGACGGGTTGGCGTCAGCAGCGCCTCCCCCAGGGTGCCCTCGCCGAACGGGCAATCTGCGTCCCAGCTAAGGCCGGAGACCTCTACCAGTTTGCGCACCAGAGAATAACCGTTGGAGTGCACGCCATCAGAGGCAAGGCCCAGCAGCACGTCCCCGTCCTGCACATCTGCAGGCAGCGCGGTGCCACGCTCCATCGCGCCCACAGCGAAGCCTGCAAGGTCGAAATCCCCCTTGGGGTACATTCCCGGCATCTCAGCCGTCTCGCCGCCGATGAGGGCGCAGCCAGAGCGCACACAGCCCTCGGCAATGCCTTCGATGATACGGGCAGCGGTTTCGGTTTCCAGTTTGCCAGTGGCGAAATAGTCGAGGAAGAACAGCGGCTCGGCCCCCTGACAGACCAGATCGTTGACGCACATCGCAACCAGATCGATGCCCACGCCATCCACGACGCCGGTGTCGATGGCAATTCGCAGCTTGGTGCCGACGCCATCGGTGGCCCCCACCAGGATGGGATCGTTGTAGCCTGCGTCCTTCAGATCGAACAGCGCACCGAAGCCACCAAGGCCACTCATCACACCAGAACGGTTGGTCCGTTTCGCGGCGGGTTTGATGCGGTCCACCAAAGCGTTGCCTGCATCAATATCCACCCCCGCATCCGCGTAGGTCAAACCGTTCTTGCCGCTGGTCATCTCAGTGCTCCTTCAAAGACGTTGCGCAGCCTTTAGCGCAAGGCACGACAGAAAGAAACAAAGGAATCTGCCGCACCCCGGAGACCGGGGTGCGACCGCTGGATCCGGGCGTGTTCAGAGCCCGGAATGCGATGCCTTCAAAGCGAGAACTGCCAGGGGGCCTGATCAAAGCCATAGGCATCGCCATCCCGCTCCACCCGGCCCAGACCGGGAAAATCAAGATGCATACCGGTGACCAACAGCCCTTCACTGGCAGCACGGTCCAGCATCATGGTGCGGCTCTTCACGGTCTGCTCCGGATCCATGTCAAAGGCCAGTGTCCAGTCGGGGCGGGCAAATTGCAGCGCTGTGCTGTGGATCAGGTCGCCCCAGATCAGCAGCGGAGCCGCGCCGGTCTCAAGCAGGAAACCGCAGTGGCCCGGCGTGTGGCCTGGCAGCGGCACCGAGCGCAGCCCGTTCATGACATCTGCCTCGCCCTCGAACATTTTCAGGCGATCCTGATAGGGCGCAACGGCCGCCCGTGCGATATCAAAGAAGCCGCGCGCATCCTGCGGGACCCCCGCATAGACCGTGTCATCATGCCAGAAGTCATATTCGCCCTGCCCCACGACGATCTCAGCATTGGGGAACCGCGCGGTGCCGTCGCCCTTCAGCAGGCCGCCGATGTGATCCGGGTGCAGGTGGGTGACGACTACGCTGGTGATCTCTTCCGGTGTGCGGCCAGCCGCACGCAGGGCCGCCTCCAGCCCGCCCAGAATCGGCCCGAAGAGGTCGGCGGTGCCTGCATCAATCAGGGTCACGGCCTCACCCTGCTCCACCAGATAGCCATTCACCGGCAGTGACATCTGATCGTCCTTGATGCGATAGAATGTGCCGTCCAGAACCGCGTCAGCCTCGGCCTGATCAAACCCGTTGATCTGGTTGGTGTTCAGCAGGAAATGCCCGTCTAGCAGCGCGGTCACCCGGGCCGAGCCGATCTGAAAACTGTGATAGGCCACCGGCAGGTCCGGCGTCGCACTTTCAGCCGCGCTGTGGCTCGCGGCGCGCAGCAGCGAAGGACTGGCGAGGGTCGCCACCGGGGCAGCGGCAAGGCCACCAAGAAGATGTCTGCGAGAAAGGGTCATAAGAAACTCCGGTATCTAGGTCAGCAAATCTAACGTGATACAGAACCTAGCGCGTGAAAGCCTCTGGCAACAGGCGCCCGCGCGCGATATGAGGTATCAGCCGTGCTTATAAGGATCTCGACATGGACCGTCTGACGCTTCTGGAGACCTTTGCCGTTGCGCTGGACGAAGGCAGCATCAACCGCGCCGCACAGCGCCGAGGGTTGACCCAATCTGCCGCCAGCCAGCAGATCAAATCGCTTGAAACGCTGCTCGGGCACGCGCTGATGCTGCGTACGCCGCGCGGCGTGCGGGCCACTCGCGCCGGGGAGTTGGTCTATGCCCACGCACAAAACCTGCTGGGCGGCTACGACCGTTTAACGGCTGAGCTGGACGCCCAGAGCGATCAGATCTCGGGACGGTTCAAGGTCAGCACAAGCCGCTTTATGGCGCAGGCTGTGCTGGGGCCGATGCTGATGGATCTCGACACGCCCTATCCTGATCTCAATATCGTAATGCGGATTGAGGACCGTCTGGTCGATGTGGTGCGCGAGAACTACGATCTTGCCATCCGCACCGGATCGCTTGGCGATACGGATGGTGTTGGGCGCAAGATCGCAGAGCTGGAAACGGTGCTGTTTGCGACACCGGCTTATCTTGATCGTATCGGTCGCCCCAGCTGCCCGCAGGACATGCAGCGGCTGAAGTATATTCAGCACCACGAAGACCACACGATGGGTTATTTTCCCCTCATCCGCGACGGGGCTGTGCATCAGGCCCCAATCCGGGTTGGTTTCACCGCCGATGATACGGATCTGATCATGCGCGCGGTCGGCAAGGGCTCCGGCTATACCCGCGCGCCCCGACTGCTGGTCGAAGAGGCGCTGAGCACAGGCGAGTTTGAGCAAATCCTGCCCGGCTATACCGCGCCGAACAAGGACATCTTTGCGGTCTACCCCTCGCGCCACGCACTGGATCGGCGGCATGAAGTGGTGATTGACGGCTTTCTCGACCATCTGCGCTGCCGCACTTGTGCACAGACTGGTTCGAACGCGCCTGATCCCGCGCGATCACCGCTTGACCTCCTGCCCGCGATTTCCTAACCAACCTGTGGCGGGCCTGTAGCTCAACGGTTAGAGCAGAGCGCTCATAACGCTTTGGTTGCAGGTTCAAATCCTGCCGGGCCTACCATTTTCCGCCATCTTTGCCAGACTCTGCGTGTTGCTTATTGCGGCCGTCAAATTTGACGCGCGTCAACTAACGTGACACAGTCCGCCTCCCATCTCTCCGCTCAAGGGACCGGTTTTCAGGCCGCCCGGACGACAAGGACAGCCCGCGATGAGTGATCCCAAAATCAGGAACATGGATGAATTTGCCTCGGTGAGCGGTATCTCACGACCAACGCTGTCCAAGTTCTTCAATGACCCGGACAGCGTGCGCAAATCGACCCGGGAGCGGATTGAGGAAGCGTTGGAGAAATATGACTACCGGCCAAATCTCTATGCGATGAATCAAAACCGGCGGCTGACCAAGACCATCGGCATCGTGGTTCCGAACCTCACCGATCCGTTTTTCGCCAAGATTGCGCGCCACATCGAAGATCACGTCATCGCGGCTAAGCTACCGGCCGGTGTTACTGGGATCCAATGGCACCCCGGCGCAGGAGCTGGAGAACCTCAACAACCTACGTCTGCTGAAACCGGCGGGCACGTTGCTGGCCCCGTTGGGTCGGGTCTCAGAGACGCCACAGATCCGGGAATTCTGCAACGAGGTGCCAACGGTGCTGTTTGATGCCAATCTGGACGACACCGGCGAGGCCTTCATCGGCTCCAACAACCAACAAAGCGTCACCACGATCGTCGATTATCTGTGTCGCACCGGTGACGCCCCGGCCTTTTTTGAGATGAGAACACCAACCAACCCGAATGCGGTCAAACGGCGCAATGCCTATATCTCATCAATGGCCGCGCTGGGACACCAGCCCGAACTGATCCAGGTCGACGGCGATGGCTGGGATTTCGAGGAAATCGGGTTTCGCGAGGGTACCCGGTTGCTGTCGGGGCCCCGCCCCGCGACCAATACGATCCTGTGCAGCAACGACCGCTTGGCAATCGGGCTGCTGTCGGCGGCCTATCAGCTTGGCCTGCGGGTCGGCCTTGGGGATGGCTGCGCCTTGCGGGTGGCGGGACACGATGACCACCCGTTTTCCCGCTACACCTGCCCAACGCTGACCACAGTCTCGCAGGATTACACCGCAATTGCCCGCACCAGTGCCGAAACACTGGTGGCCCGAATCGAAGGCAATGCACTGGCTGATTCCCGCCGCGAGATCCTGTTTGACGGGCGGCTGGTGATGCGGGGCTCCGCTTAAATCGCTCTGGTCATACGATTTTTCGCAAACTTTACGCGCGTTAATTTTAAATTGACGCGCGACGCCGTGCTCCGCTATCCTCTCTTGGCAACATCCAATCATGGGAGGATAAGGATGTACCTTAAGAGCGCATTGCATGCGGCAACGGCATTGACCGTATTTGCCAGCACCGCCGCCTTTGCCGAAACGATCACCATCGCCACCGTGAACAACGGCGATATGATCCGGATGCAGGGGCTGACTGATGATTTCACGGCCAAAACCGGGCATGAGGTGGAATGGGTCACCCTGGAGGAGAACGTGCTGCGGCAGCGGGTGACCACCGATATCTCTGCCAAAGGTGGCCAATTCGACATCATGACCATCGGCATGTATGAAACGCCGATCTGGGGCAAGAACGGCTGGCTGGTGCCGCTGAATGATCTGCCTGCCGACTATGATGTAGACGATATTCTGCCCGCCATGCGGGGCGGCCTGTCGCATGATGGCACGCTTTTTGCGGCGCCATTCTATGGCGAAAGCTCGATGATCATGTATCGCACCGACCTGATGGAAAAGGCCGGTCTGGAGATGCCCAGCGCCCCGACGTGGGACTTTGTTGCGGATGCTGCGCGCCAGATGACCGACAAGGACAATGAAGTCTATGGGATCTGCCTGCGCGGCAAGGCCGGTTGGGGGGAAAACGCAGCCTTCATCACGGCGATGTCCAATTCTTTTGGTGCGCGCTGGTTTGATGAGAACTGGACGCCTCAATTTGACAGTGAAGCCTGGTCGAACACGCTCAACTTCTACATTGATCTGCTGAACGACGCGGGCCCTCCGGGTGCTTCCAACAACGGGTTCAACGAAAACCTGTCGCTATTCCAGCAGGGCAAATGCGGCATGTGGATTGACGCCACCGTTGCGGCATCGTTCGTGACCAACCCCAATGACTCCACGGTTGCTGACAAGGTCGGCTTCGCGCTGGCACCGGACACCGGACTGGGCAAGCGCAGCAACTGGCTCTGGGCCTGGGCTCTCGCGATCCCTGCTCGGCACCCAGAAAGAAGCCGCCGCAAAGGAGTTTATCCAGTGGGCCACCTCGAAGGACTATATTGAGCTGGTTGCCGAGAACGAAGGCTGGGCGAATGTGCCTCCAGGTGCGCGGACATCGCTTTATGAGAATGCGAACTACAAAGACATCCCCTTCGCCAAGATGACGCTGGAGAGCATTCTGTCGGCAGATCCGAACAACCCGACGGTTGATCCGGTGCCGTATGTCGGCATCCAGTTTGCGGCCATCCCGGAGTTTGCAGGCATTGCCACCCAGGTTGGGCAGGAATTCTCTGCAGCACTCGCAGGCCAGCAGACCGCTGAAGAGGCCCTCGCCAAGGCGCAGGCTCTGGCAGCTGACGAAATGGAAGCGGCAGGTTACTGACGCCTTCCTCCCTCCCAGAGGGCGGTCACCAGTACTGACTGCCCTCTGGCTCCATCTCCCCGAACAAGCCACTATTCTGTCACGACGGCATTCGAACCCGGCGACAATGGAGATTTGCCATGGCGACCCAACATTCCCGGTCGGCAGCACGCATCATGATGGCCCCCGCAGTGATCCTGCTTCTGGGCTGGATGCTGGTTCCGCTGACGATGACGCTTTACTTTTCCTTCAAGAAATACCTGCCCCTGCGCGGTGGTGATCTGGGTTGGGTGGGCTTTGACAACTACGCCCGTTTCCTGTCCTCCAGCGCCTTCTGGCCCAGTGTTCAGGCGACATTGACCATCGTGGGCGGCGTCCTGCTCATCACCGTGATCCTCGGTGTGTTTCTTGCTCTGCTGCTCAATCAGCCGATGTGGGGACAGGGGATTGTCCGCATTCTGGTGATCGCGCCGTTTTTCGTCATGCCGACGGTCTCAGCGCTGGTCTGGAAGAATATGTTCATGGATCCGGTGAATGGCCTCTTTGCCCACTTGTGGAAAGCCTTTGGCGCGACCCCTGTGTCTTGGCTGTCTGAGGCGTCGCTGCAATCCATCATCCTGATTGTCAGCTGGCAGTGGCTGCCCTTTGCAACGCTGATCCTGCTGACCGCCATTCAGTCGCTGGACAGTGAGCAGTTGGAAGCCGCTGAGATGGACGGCGCGCCGCCGGTGGCTCGCTTTGGCTACATCACCCTGCCTCACCTTAGCCGTGCCATCACCGTGGTGGTTCTGATCCAGACCATTTTCCTGCTGTCGATCTTTGCCGAGATCTTCGTCACCACCCAGGGCTCCTTTGGCACCAAGACGCTCACCTACCTGATCTATCAACGCGTTCTGGAAAGCCAGAACGTCGGGTTGGGCTCCGCCGGTGGTGTCTACGCCATCATCCTCGCCAATATCGTTGCCATCTTCCTGATGCGCATCGTTGGCAAGAACCTGGACGCATAGGAGGCCACCATGGCACGAGCCGTTACACCAAGACGCAAAGCCATCAATACGGCGCTGGCCTGGGCTGTCGGGTTGCTGATCTTCTTTCCCATCCTCTGGACCATTCTCACCAGTTTCAAGACCGAGGCACAGGCCATCAGTGACCCACCCGTCTTCCTGTTCTTTGACTGGACATTGGAAAACTACAGCGTTGTGCAGGAACGCTCCGACTATATGCGGTTCTTGTGGAACTCAGTGATCATCGCCGGTGGCTCGACCATTCTTGGCATTGTCATCGCAGTGCCCGCTGCCTGGTCGATGGCATTTGTGCCGTCGAAACGCACCAAGGATATCCTGCTGTGGATGCTGTCGACCAAGATGCTGCCAGCGGTCGGCGTCCTCTACCCGATCTACATCCTGTTCATCAAAATGGGGCTACTGGACAATCGCTTCGGTCTGGTCGTGGTGCTGATGCTGATCAACCTGCCGATCATCGTCTGGATGCTTTACACCTACTTCAAGGAAATCCCCGGTGAGATCCTTGAGGCGGCGCGTATGGATGGTGCCACGCTGAAGGAAGAAATCCTCTATGTGCTGACACCGATGGCCATCCCCGGAATCGCCTCCACCCTCCTGTTGAACATCATTCTGGCCTGGAACGAAGCCTTCTGGACGCTGAACCTGACCGCCGCCAAGGCCGCACCGCTGACCGCGTTCATCGCCAGCTATTCCAGCCCCGAAGGCCTGTTCTACGCCAAGCTGTCGGCAGCTTCGACAATGGCCATCGCGCCGATCCTCATCCTTGGCTGGTTCAGCCAGAAACAACTTGTCAGCGGCCTGACCTTCGGCGCCGTGAAATAAGGAAGACATCCATGGGACAGATCAAACTTGAAAGCGTGACCAAGAATTTTGGCCCCGTTGAGGTCATCCCGCCGCTGGACCTGACCATTAAAGACGGCGAATTCACCGTTTTTGTCGGCCCGTCCGGTTGTGGCAAATCAACACTGCTGCGGCTGATTGCGGGTCTGGAAGATATCACCTCCGGCACCATCCGCATCGACGGTGAGGATGCAACCGACATCCCCCCGGCGAAACGCGGACTGGCGATGGTGTTTCAGTCCTACGCGCTTTATCCGCACATGTCGGTGCGCAAGAACATCGCCTTTCCAATGAAGATGGCGGGCATCCCCGCGGATGAGCAAAAACGACGGATTGATAACGCCGCTGCGGCGCTGAACCTTACCGACTACCTTGATCGCCGTCCGGGACAGCTGTCGGGTGGTCAGCGTCAGCGGGTCGCCATCGGCCGGGCGATTGTGCGTGAGCTGAGCGGCGTTCCTGTTTGATGAGCCGCTTTCCAATCTGGATGCCGCCCTGCGCGTTGGCATGCGGTTGGAAATCTCAGAACTGCACAAACGCCTTGCCACCACCATGATCTACGTGACCCATGATCAGGTTGAGGCGATGACCATGGCGGACAAGATCGTTGTCTTGCAGGCTGGCGTGATCGAACAGGTCGGCAGCCCGATGGAACTGTATCGCGCGCCGCGCAATGTATTTGTCGCTCGGCTTCATCGGATCGCCGAAGATGAACCTTCTGACCGGTCCGCAGGCTGCGCAGCACAACGCAGCCACCATTGGCATCCGGCCCGAACATCTCAGCATCTCAGAAACGGAGGGGATCTGGGCGGGAACCATTGGTGTCTCCGAGCATCTGGGATCAGACACATTTTTCCACGTACAATGTGACGCCTTTGACGACCCGCTTACCGTGCGGGCCAGCGGAGAGCTGGATCTGGGCTACGGCGCGCGGGTGTTTCTGACACCGGACATGACGCATCTGCACCGCTTTGGCCCTGATGGGTTGCGGCTCGAATGAAACGTCTCAGCGGAAAACGCGCCCTGATCACGGGTGCTGCCCGTGGCATCGGGGCGGCCTTTGCCGAAGCCTATGTGGATGAGGGCGCGCGGGTGATCATCGCCGATATTGATGTTGCGCGTGCAGAGGCAACTGCGGCGCTAATCGGCGCGGCGGCGATGGCCATAGAGCTGGATGTCACCGATCAGACCAGCATTGACCGCGCCCTTTCCCGCACCGTTGAGTGCTTCGGCGGCCTCGACATTCTGATCAACAACGCTGCTATGTTCACGGCAGCACCGCTCGTGGAGGTCACCCGAGAGGCCTACCAGCGCACCTTTGACATCAATGTTTCCGGCACGCTGTTCATGATGCAAGCAGCGGCAGAACAGATGATCACGCAGGGCACCGGCGGCAAGATTATCAACATGGCCAGCCAGGCTTAGCCGTCGGGGTGAACCGCTGGTGTCCGTCTACTGCGCAACGAAGGCGGCGGTGATCAGCCTCACGCAATCTGCCGGGCTGAACCTGATCCCACATGGCATCAATGTGAACGCCATCGCCCCCGGTGTCGTCGATGGCGAACATTGGGACGGCGTCGATGCCTTCTTTGCCAAATACGAGCGCAAGCCCCCGGGCCAGAAAAAAGCCGAGGTGGCGCAATCTGTTCCCTACGGGCGGATGGGCACCGCAGCAGATCTGACCGGAATGGCCGTCTTTCTGGCCAGCGACGACGCCAATTACATCGTGGCACAGACTTACAACGTCGATGGCGGCCAATGGATGAGCTGATGCAAGAAGACAGGTGGGAGGCAGCAGCCATGAAACTCTCGAATGATACATTGAGCCAACTGCCGCAAACGATTGGTCGCCCCAGTTATGACCGCGCCGAAATCAGCCCTGGCATCGTCCATATCGGACTTGGCAATTTCCACCGCGCGCATCAGGCCTGGTATCTGCATGCCTTGATGCAGCGGGGCTTGGCGATGGATTGGGGCATCATCGGGGCTGGCGTCCGTGCGGCCGATGCAGGAATGCGGGACCGCTTGCTGGCGCAGGATTGTCTGACAACACTGATCGAACTGGATCCGACCGGCCGGTCCGCCGAGGTGATCGGACCGATGATCGATTTCCTGCCGGTGGAGGATGACAATGCCAGCCTGATCCGCTGCATGGCAGGCGCCGCCATCCGTATCGTTGCGCTGACTGTGACCGAGGGGGGCTATTATCAGGACGCACAGCGCGACGGGCTGGACCTGAGCCATGATGATCTCCAGCATGACATTGCTCGACCTGACCGGCCACGCACCGTGTTTGGTGCCATAGTCGCGGCGCTACGCCTGCGCCGGGGTCGGGGTCTGCCTGCCTTCACTGTGCAAAGCTGCGACAACCTGCAAGGCAATGGTCAGATTACCCGCGCTGCAGTTGTAACACTGGCGCAGCAGACCGATCCGGAACTTGCTGCATGGATTGATCAAACCGGGGCCTTTCCGAGTTCCATGGTGGATTGCATTGTGCCCGCCACCGGTCCTGCTGAGATTGCTCTGGCCCAAAGCTACGGGATTGAGGACAGCGCCCCCGTGACGCATGAGAACTATCGGCATTGGGTCATCGAGGATGAATTCTGCACCGGGCGCCCTCCTTGGGATCTGGCGGGGGCCATCTTCACCGACGATGTTCACGGCTACGAAAGCATGAAAATCCGCGTGCTAAATGCGGGCCATCAGGTGCTGGCCAACGCAGGTGAACTGCTGTCGATCGCAACCATCGCCGACTGTATGAAAGATCCCTTGCTGGCGGCTTTCTTCCGCAAGGTTCAGACGGCGGAAATTCTACCGCATGTGACGGCAGTACCCGAGATGGCGCCGGAGGATTACCTGACCCTGATTGAGGCGCGCTTCTCCAATCCGGAAATCCGCGACACCACCCGGCGTGTCGCCTATGACGGCACATCGCGCCATCCGGGGTTCGTACTGCCAATCCTGCGCGATGCTGTGCGAAGCAAGGGTGCAATTGACGGGCTTTGCCTGGTGGAGGCGCTCTGGGCGCAGATGTGCACCGGGCAGCGGGAGGATCGCAGCGAGATCGCGCCAAACGACCCCGATTGGGAGGCCCGCAATTCCGCAGCGGAGCACGCGCAGCAAACCCCTGAGGCTTGGTTGCAGCAAAGCCAGATCTACGGCGATCTATCAGAGCAGAAAGACGTGGTCGCGCGGTTTTCTTACTGGCTGTCGATGATCCGGGCGCAGGGTTGCCGCGCGGCGCTTCGAGAATATTTAGGGCACTGACAGTCCTATTTCGCCGCATGGGCGGCGCGCGCGGAATCGCGGCTCATCCAATGTTCAGCGCTTTGCCCCGTCGACCGGCAGGCCACTGGGAACTGTGGGAGGAACGAGCGAGGCCCGCGCGCGTGCTTTTTCGCCGGTAAGCGCAGTGAGAAAAGCGACCAGCGCCGCGATATCCTGATCGCTCAGGTCCTCACGCAGATAGATGTCGCGGGCCCGCGCCTGACGCGCCATCTCGAAACGGTCCTGCTGCACCACAAAATCGGTGGCGGCCAGCCACGGCACCTCCGGCAGTTTCAGATCCTGCGGCGACCACGCTGCACGGCTAGCAGCAGGGTCAAGATGGTGCCGGATCATCCGCTCCAGCGTCGGAAACGCCCCGTTGTGGCCATATGGCCCGGTCAGTTCCACATTCCGCAACATAGGCGTGCGGAACCGGTAGGCGTCTGCCATATCATCGCTTTCTACCATACGTCCGACATCGCGCGCATAGGGGTCAAACCGACGCGCCCGCCCGGGTCCAAAAGCAGGCAAGCCAAGCGCATAAAACCGCTGATCCGAAAACAGCGCGCCTGCATGGCAGCCGCTGCATCCAGCAGAGCCAAAGAACAGATCCGCCCCGGCTTTCTGTCGCGCGGTCAGCGCCGTGTCATCCCCTGCCAGATAGGCATCAAACGGGCTGTCAATCGAGGTAAAATCCTGCACCATGAATTGGGCCAGCGCCTCTGCAATGTCGGTGGTTTTCACATCCTCGGGCGCGGCAATATGGTCGAAGGCAGCAACGAACCCCTCCCCATAAGCCGCCACTCCGCGCACCCGTTTTGCGATGATGGGCCAGGCCAGATCAATCCGGTCGCGGGTGGCGCCTATCACCTCATTCTCGCCGACATTCCCAGCCATTTCGACGCTGGAGGTCATGGGGAACAAGGCCTGCGCAGCCAGCAGTGATTGCAGCCCTTTCGGCAACCATTCCTCCGCCGGGGTGTTGAAACCATTGCCATAGATGGGATCTGCGCTGATCCGCCCGTCATGCATCAACACGCGGATGGATGTCGCGCCAAGGTTCCACAGGGCCGGGGCATTGCGCGGCACACGTTTCTGCACCCGGTTTGCGCCACTACCGGACAGACGCGCAGGCCCCAGCCCCTCCGCCCCCTCGCCCAATCCCAGTGACAACCCATCGGAGGTGCCGTGGCGCGGATGATGACAGGTGCCGCAGCTGATATTTCTGTTCCCTGACAGGATCTTGTCATAAAATAGCAATCGCCCCAGTTCCGCCTTCGCCGGATCCACGGGCAAAAAATCACCCGGTCCAAGAGATGGCGGCAGCTGCGGTTCCTTTGCCGGGGCCGCACGGGTACAAAGGCCAACGGTCAGCACGACACAGGAGAGCACATGCGCAAGAGATGGAAACCGGTTCTGGTCGCGGCGGCGCTGTTTATGACCAGCCTGACGATGACTGCGCCTCTGCCAGCCTGGGCTGAAATCGAGCAGGCCCGCGATCTGATGGAGGCCGGGCAGTTTGCGGCGGCGCATGATGCGCTTTGGCCAGCGGCGCGATCCGGCAATGCCGATGCGGAAGAGTTGATCGGCGTGATGTACGCCATGGGGCTGGGCGTTGAGCAAGACGATGTCCGGGCCTTTGAATGGTACCTGCGCAGTGCCATGAAGGGGCATCCGGGCGCCCAATCCGGAATTGGCTGGTACTATGAAATCGGCCGTGGGATGCCCGCCCCGGATCTGGTGCGCGCCTATATGTGGTACACGCTGTCGGCCATCGGCGGCGACCCCGATGCGGCCATCAGTCTGGAAGAAGTGGTCAAGAAGATGACCCCGGCAGAGATCGATAAGGCGCATGTTCTAGTCGAGGATTACAAGGTCTGGATGTACCCGTTTCGCTAACCAACGGGGCGGCGGCGCGAGGGGATCCCGCGCCGCGCTTTGATATCTCAGGATGAGGTCAGTTCAGATCTGCTGCGCGCGCCGCATTGACGTCGGCTTCTGCCTCGGCCACGGCCTCCGTCAATGCAGTGAAGATTTCATCACCACGGGTCACATTGGATTTGAACCAGTCGTAAACCGGCTCGGCGGCGGATTTGAACGCCGCCTTCTGATCCGGTGTGGGCACATAGAGATCGCCGCCACCCGCGACAAAATCCTCATAGGCCTGGATCGACTTGCGCTTGGGCGAAGCAAACGTCGCTTGCTGCAGCGCATAGAACCCGTCCACGACGACCTGACGCATGTCCTCCGGCATATCCATAAAGGTCTTGTTCGACATCCACCACAGCGCGCCCATGTAGGCGTGACCATCCAGCGTCACATATTGCAGGCCTGCATCCGGGAACTTCATGCCCATGATATCGGTGATGCCGTTTTTGGAGCCTTCCACCACCCCGGTCTGGAACGAGGTGAACAGCTCAGGCCATGGGATCGGTGTCGGCGCGGCCCCCAGCGCTTTCACCAGTTCCTGCGGCAGATCTGCAACCACGGTACGGATCTTCAGGCCTTCCATGTCGGCGGGTTCCGCCACCCGCCGCTTGGTATTCGCAAAGTTCCGCCAGCCGCCGGTGTTGCCGATGGTCATCAGACGGATCGCATCGCCGGAATCCTCCAGCGCCATCTGGCGCATGGCACGGGTAAAGTCACCCGAAAGCACATGTTCGGCGATCCGGTCGTCGGCCATCAGATAGGGCAGATCGAGCACCTGCACATAGGGAAACAGCCCCGACGCGCCACCGGAGGTGGAGATATAGACGTCAATCGAGCCGTCGGCGACACCCTGCAGGCATTCTGCCCCATTGGAGCAAAGCTGGGTGCCGATGAACAGCTCAACCTCAATGGCGCCGTTGGACGCCGCCTCGACGTAGTTCTTGAACACCACCAAACCGTCGTAGTCTTCATCATTCTCGTTGGAATTCGCTGTCGCGCGGATCTTGTAATCCGCGGCATAGGCCGACAGGGCTGTGCCAGCCATCAGAGCCGACAGGGCCACTGTTTTCACCATTGTCCTGAGCATTCGTTTCTCCTCCTGTTGCTCTTTTATTCTGGGTATTTGGTTGTCCTCAGTTCAGAAACCCGGTCAAACGCGGAATGGTCAGCGAAATGGCTCAGCACGAAGGTGATCAGAAAGATCACCGCTATTTCGATCGCCAGAAACGGCAGGATGGCCTTGGCGATGGTGGTGACACGCTCCTGCGAGACGGCAGCGGCCACAAACAGCACCAGCCCCATCGGCGGGGTTGCAAGGCCGACCGTCAGGTTCACACACATGATGATGGCGAAATGCACGGATTCAACGCCAAGATCGGTGAACACCGGACCAAGGATCGGGCCAAGGATGATGATCGCCGGTCCCGCATCCAGAAACATGCCGACGACAAACAGCAGCAGATTGATCAGGAACAGCAGGATCAGCGGATTTTCCGACAGTGTCAGAATGAAATCGGCCAGTTGCTCCGGCGCGTGGCTAAGGCTGACGACGGTCTTGAACGACATCGCGGCGCCCACCAGCAGCAACACGACAGCCGACGTGATCCCTGCGCGCGAAAACACCTGCGGCAAGTCTGCCAGCCGCATTGATCCCAGCACCAGAAAACTGATCAGCAGCGCATAGGCGACCGCCACGGCGGCGGCCTCGGTCGGGGTGAAAACACCTGCCAGAATGCCGCCAAGGATCAGAACAGGCGTTTGCAATGGCACCACGGCCCGTTTGCAGATGGTGCGAAACGCCGGGCTGACAAACGCGGCGCAGCCCCAACATCAAGCCATGGGCAAACAGCATCGCCCCAAGGAAGGCAAGCCATTTCTTCTGCGCCCCTGCCCCCTCGGCCAAGGGCACAAACTGCGCCAGTAGCAGACCAAGGTTCAGCCGCACCAGCCCGAAGGAGAACCACCGCTCCATCGCGCCTATCTCAACACTGTCGAAGACCACCCGCCGCGCGGCTGGCAGCTCGTACCGATCAGCCATGGCGCGGACCATGATCATCAGGCCGACGCCCACCAGGACGCCCGGCACGATCCCAGCGAGGAACAATGCGGCGACGCTTTCACCCATCACATAGGCATAGATGATCATAATGCCCGAGGGTGGAATGATCGGCCCAATCACGGAGCTGGCAGCGGTCACCGCCGCCGCGAATTTCCGGCTGTACCCCTCGCGCTCCATCGCCGGGATCAGCATGGAACCCAGCGCCGATGTATCCGCGACGGCAGAACCAGAGAGGCCCGCAAAAAGGATGGAGGACAGGATGTTCACCTGCGCCAGCCCGCCGCGCAGGTGCCCCATCAGGGCCTGCGAAAACTCGACCAGCCGAACGGTGATCCCGCCCCGGTTCATCAGCTCCCCCGCGAGCATGAAGAACGGAATTGCCATCAGGGGAAAGCTGTCCATCCCGTTATAAAGATTGCGATACAGCAGCGTCAGATCGCGCTCTTGTCCGTTCAACCACAACAGCGCGCCGGGGGCTGCCAACAGGCAGAAAAACACCGGCAAGCCAATCAGAAGAAGGAACAGGAACAGCGGCAGGAACCAGATCAACATCACTCCGCCCCTCCGATGCTCAGCCCCGGACGCTCCGGCAGGCGATCTCCCTGGCCAAACAATCGCACGATGCGTTCGAGGATCAGTTCGATATTGACCAGGATCAGCAGTCCAATCCCCACCAGCAATGACAGCATCATCCAGCTGCGCGGCACCCGGAACCAACTGTCAAACCCCAGCGATGTCGGCAGGTAGAGCGAGGCTGTGGCAAAGCGCCCGCCAAGCCCTGTGACCTCCTTGTAGCCGATCTGGAGCCCCACGATCAGCACGGTCAGGCCAATCATCAGAAGCATCAGTTGCAAAAGATGAAACAGCCAGCCGCGCAGCAGGGAATCGACAACATCAATCGCGACAAAACCGCCACTGCGCAGCGCCGTGGGGGCCATCAGGCCTGTCATCCACAACATGCAGAACCGCGCCGCTTCGTCCGGCCAGGGCAAGGCGCTGCCCAGAACATAGCGAAAGAACACTTGGATAAGGATCGCCAGAACCATCAGGCCAATGGCAAAAACGCCCACCCAACGACCGACCGCAAGCAGGCCGGTGTTGAGCGGGCGCAGTATATTCAGGACAGATAAAACTGCCGTCATCGCGTCTCTCTCCTCCCCTTGTGCCGCGCCGACCTCCCTCGGAGCGGGCAACCGGCCGCTAACTTGAGGCGGCGATCTGGCCCATCTGACCTTTGTAGAATGTCAGTGCATCCCCTTCTTCGCGCATGGTGGCGCGGTCCACATGTCCCAGCACGATGGCGTGGTCCCCTCCGTCATGGATGGCTGAGCGGGTGCATTCGAAACGCGCCAGACAGTTCTCCAGAAGCGGCACACCGTGCTCGTTCTGCGCAAGCTGCAAATGGTTCAGCCCAAAAGCATCTTTTGCGACCTGCCAACACAGATCATCCTGATCCGCCGCCAACACATGGATGGCGTAGTGGCGGGCCTCTTCAAAATAGGGAAAGCGGCGCGAGTGACGGTCTGGCGACCACAGCACCAGTGGCGGCGTCAGCGAAACCGAAGTAAAACTATTGGCGGTGATCGCCACCACCCCCTGCTCGGAGGCTGCCGTGACAATGGTCACGCCCGTCGCAAAGCGGCCAAAGGCATCGCGCAGCAGCCGGGTATTGTCAGCCGCCGGGACGAAGCTGCGTTTGCCCTGCCCTGCATGCGCGGACATCATGCGACCTCCCGGCCCAGTGCCGCCTCATACAATTCAAACCACGTCGGGCGATCCAGCTCGACTTTCAGCGCGTCGGAGGCCTGCTTGATCCGCTCCAGATTGTTCGTCCCCAGCACCGGCAGGATTTGCGCCGGGTGCCGCAGCAGGAAGGCTATAGCAACCGCGGCGCGGTCAACACCCTGCGCCTGCGCAATTGCGTCCAGCCGTTCGGCCAATTGACCGCTACCGGTCATTAAGCCTCCGCCGCCAAGCGGCGACCAGGCCATCAGCGGATGGCCCTGTCGCTGATGAAAGGCCAGATCGCCATTGGTGAAAGGAGTGACCTCAGAAAGCGAAATCTCAATCTGATTGGTGGCCAGCGGTGTTTTCATGGCAGATTGCAGCAGTTCCCAATCCCAGGGGCGGAAATTCGACACACCCACGGCGCGCAGCTTCCCTGCGGCGACCAGCTCATCCAGTACCGCGCCGGTTTCGATATGATCCATCAGCGGATCCGGGCGGTGGATCAACAGCAGGTCGATGTGGTCGATGCCCATCTCCGACAGCGAGGTTTCCACTGACTGGGTAATATGCGTGGCCGAGGTGTCGTAGTGTTTGACCGTCGCATCGGCATAGCGACCGACCGGGGCCACGATATCGCATTTGGTCACGATCTCCATCTGATCCCGCAGTGCCGGATTGCCCTTCAGCGCCTGCCCCAAAATCCCCTCAGCCGTGTACCCGCCATAGATATCCGCCTGATCAAAGGTGGTGATGCCCTGTGCCAGACAGGCCTCAATCTTGGCCTCGACATGGGTGGATGAGGTGTCGCTGTCATCGCCCAGGCGCCACATGCCATAGACCAGACGGCTGAAATCCAGCCCTTCTGCGATCTTGATCCGTTCCATCAACGACGTTCTCCATTCCCTAAGGGTGTTGCCGGGGTCGATTGCGGCACCCGGCCATATTCATCCGGCAGCGAGCAGGTTTTCAGATGTGGCATCACCCGCGCCCCGAAATGCCGCGCTTCCTCCAGATGCGGATAGCCGGACAGAACAAAGGCGCGGATACCCATTTTTTGATAGGCTTCTAGCTTGGACATCACCTGATCCGTCGACCCAACCAGAGCCGCCCCACAACCAGACCGCGCACGTCCCACTCCTGTCCAGAGGTTTGGCTCGATAAAGCCGAATTCATCTGCGATATCCCGGTTCTTTGCCTGATGCGCGACACCGAGCGAGGTGGCATCCAGCGCCCGGTCTCGGATGGCCTTACCCTGCGCATCATCCAGTTTTGAGACAATATAATCAGCGTATTCATAGGCTTCGGCCTCGGTGTCGCGCACGATGACATGCACCCGCAGCCCGTAATCCAGCGTGCGGCCATAGGTTTCCGCTACACTATGCACGGCCTTCATACGACCCGCGAGCTCTTCCATCTTTTCCGGCCACATCAGATAAACGTCACAATGTTCACCGCACAGCTCCAGCGCCGACGGAGAGTAACCACCGAAATACAACAGCGGCCCGCCGGTCTGATAGGGCTTGGCCGGATCGGTTGTGAGTCCCTCGAACTGATAAACCTCGCCGGTGTGATTGATCTCATCGCGGGTCCAGGCTTGTTTCAGGATCTCCACCACCTCGCGCGATCTCTGATATCGGAACGCGCTGTCCGCTTTCTCGCCTGGAAAATCGGAAGAGATGATATTCACTGTCAGCCGCCCCTCCAGCATATGGTCCAGCGTCGCAAGAGTGCGCGCCAGCATGATCGGCTGCATCTCACCGCAGCGCACCGCTGCCAGCATATTGATCCTGTCAGTAATCGGCGCGCAGCCCGCCACAAAGCTGAGAGTGTCCTGCCCCACCTGATAGGACGACGGGCACAGTATATTGCGAAACCCCTGTGCCTCGGCCTCTTTTACGATGTCCGAGCAATGCGCCCAGGATGACCGCAGATCCCCGTCTGGCACCCCAAGGAACTGGTAGTCGTCGGAGCAGAGCGCGGCGAACCAGGACACTTCAACCGCATCAAGATCCGCAGATGTTACTGGAACAACGCTCATCACCCTCTCCCTCGCGCTTTGCAACTTAACTCTTGCATAACCCGCGCCTTGATGTAGATCAATGGTGTATCAATTTTTTCCGCATCGTGACGATTGGCCCTATGTCCAGCTCCCGCACCTCCGGCACCGCCCTGCCACTTTATCTGCAGATCAGCGAGGCGCTGACGCGCGAAATCGCGGCCGGGCGGCTGGCGGATGGCGAACGCCTGGCACCGGAACGCCAACTGGCACAGACCTATGGAACCACCGTAAGAACGCTGCGCAAAGCGCTGTCAGAACTGGAAAAACAGGGTATGCTGGAGCGCATCCAGGGCTCAGGCAACTATATCCGCACAACGCAAACCCTGCCGAGCGTCTATTCAATGTTTCGGCTGGAACTGCCCGGTGGCGGCGGCCTGCCGACAGCAGATATCCTGTCGGTTACAGCATGCGAAAAACCTGCAGATCTGCCAGAGTTCGGGTCCAGCCCAAGGGGCACACGCATCCGCAGACTGCGCTATCTGGACACCACGATCATCGCCGTAGAGGAGATCTGGCTGGATGCCTCAGCGGGTCATGTGGATCCCGCGCAACTGTCTGATTCCCTTTACCGCTACTACCGCCTGCAGCTGGGATTCTGGATCAGTCGCGCCGAGGATCGCGTCTCGCTTGGGACCGTCCCTGACTGGGCGCCAGCGCAATTCACCAAGCCCCCCGGCACCACGGTTGGCTTTATCGAACGGCTGAGTTGGGCGCAGGAGCTGGCCCCGGTTGAGTATTCACGCACCTGGTTTGACACGGAAAGGGCGCTCTACGTACAGCGCCTCACTTAGGAGGAAACATGTCCGGACCCACCACCTACGGGATCATCGGCTGCGGCATGATGGGCCAGGAACATCTGCGCAATATCGCGTTGCTGGACAACACGGCAGTTGGCGCGATCTATGACCCAAACGCCGCCATGCGTGAGATTTCGGCTGAACTGGCGCCAGAGGCCGTGTTCATGGACAGCCTTGAGGCATTGCTCAGCCACCCCGACCTTGATTGTCTGCTGATTGCCAGCCCCAACTTCTGCCATCTTGAACAGCTGGAAGCGCTGGCCGAACAACGCCCACTGCCGGTGCTGGTGGAAAAACCGCTGTTCACCAGTCTCGCCGATCTTGGGCGGCTGGATGCCTTTGCCACGCGCTATGATGCACCGGTCTGGGTGGCAATGGAATATCGCTACATGCCGCCAGTTGCCGCCTTCCTGCGTGATGTCGAAGCAGCCACCGGCGGAGTAAAAATGCTAAGCATCCGCGAGCATCGGTTTCCGTTTCTGGAGAAGATTGATGACTGGAATCGGTTCGACGCCAAATCCGGCGGCACCTTTGTTGAGAAATGCTGCCATTTCTTCGATCTGATGCGGCTCACGCTTGGCTCGGAACCGGTGCGGGTGATGGCGAGTGGTGGGCAGAATGTGAACCATCTGGACGAGCGCTATCGCGATGGCACTCCCGACATCCTCGACAATGGTTATGTGATCGTGGACTTCAACTGTGGCGCGCGCGCCATGCTGGAACTCTGCATGTTTGCCGAAGGGGCGGAGTATCAGGAGGAGGTCGCAGCCATTGGCCCAAGCGGCAAGATCGAAGCCTTCGTACCCGGTCCGGGCCGGTTCTGGCCCGCCCATCTGGGCACCCCTCCGCTACCGAAGCTGGTGACCTCACCACGCGCGCCAAAAGGCCCCGTAACACGGGAGGTTCCGGTTGATCCCGATCTGCTGGAGGCGGGTGATCACAATGGGTCCACCTTTTATCAGCACCAGAAGTTTCTGGAGTTGGTGCGCGGTGCCCGCGCGGCACCTGAGGTCAACCTTCATGACGGGCGAATGGCGGTGCTGATGGGAATGGCGGCACAGATCTCCATCGCTGAGCGACGCAGCGTAGAGATATCAGAGCTGATCTGAGCGCGCACCGATGACAGAGGGTTTACAGGCCGATCACGATGTCGGCTTGCAGCCCTCCCAAGGCAGCACTTTGCTCCAACCGCAGCGTGCCGCCATGGGCGCGTGCGATATCGGTTACAATAGCAAGGCCGAGACCGACGCCACTGCCCAAATCCTGATTGCGCGCCGGGTCCAGCCGGGTGAAGGGGCGCGTCGCCTCGGTCCGGTCGGCCTCAGCAATGCCGGGGCCATCATCCTCGACCCGGATACGCAGAAATTTCTCGGTCATGGCGACGGATACCCGCGCCCGCGTGCCGTAGCGCACTGCATTCGAGATCAGGTTTTGGACCGCGCGCCGTATCGCAGATCCGCGCAGCATCACCTTACCCTTGCCGCTCATCTCACCCAGCATCACATCCTTACCCTGACGGCGCCAGCCATCCACCAGCAGCGTGATCATCACCTGTGGGTCGACCTCCTCCGGCTCACTGGTTGAAACCCCGCGCGAAAAGTCCAGAAACGCGTCCAACAGCGCCTGCATCTCATCCACATCCTGCCGCAGCGGCTCGGCCTCCTCATCGTCCAGCATCGACAGGCCCAGCTTCATCCTTGTGAGCGGTGTTCGTAAGTCGTGGCTCACCCCCGAGAGCATCAGGGTCCGCTGCTCCATCTGCCGTTCGATCCGTGCACGCATGTCCAGAAATGCGCTGCCAGCCGCCCGCACCTCATTCGCGCCGCGCGGCGAGTATGGCTCCGTCCGCCCCCGTCCAAAGGCCTGCGCCGCATCGGCGAGCTGTTTGATCGGACGGAGCTGATTGCGCATGTAGACAAAGGCGATGATCGTCATCAGAAAGCCAAAGGCAATCACTGTCACGATCAGCTGGTGCGGTGCCGCCGCGGTCACCCGGCGGCGATCAAACACCAACGCCATCGGACCGTGATCACTCGCAAGAACCAACTGGACCCGACGGGTGTTGGGGAACTGGGCCGAAATGAATTGCGGCGCTGTGGCCTGCAACGTATTGCGTACCACCCGCCCGGAAAATTCCAGCAGCCCCATCTGATCCAATGGCACCGGCTCCTCCGGTTCCAGAAACCGGATCTGCATCTGCAAGGGCTGCAACAAAGGCTCTGCCAGCAACAACGCCTCCTGCTGACTGGCAGCCGGTGCCATGGTCTGCTCCAGCAGTCGCAATTCCCGCAGCATGGTCAACGTCATCTGGACCGTCAGATCCTCAAGATCGCGTTTGATAAAGACAACCGAGACCACCAATTGCAGCGTCACGATCGGCACCAGCAGAATAAGTGCCGCCCGCCCGTAGAGGCTGCGCGGCATATAGTGTTTGAGCCATTGAAAGAACATGCGTTACACCTACCTCGCGACCCCGCCGCTGAAAAGCAAAACGCGCATCCTCAGCGCCCCGTTTGTCACCAAGGATCAGACCCGATGCAGGCACCCGATGATTTCAATCCCCCCGCCGGGATCGCCGAAGCGCTAGAACCCGGGTTGCGCCGGATCCTGGCCCCAAACCCGTCGCCGATGACCTACCGGGGCACCAACACCTATTTAATCGGCGCCACCGATGTTGCGGTGATTGATCCCGGCCCAGCGAGTGAGGCACATCTGCAGGCAATCCTGACCGCCCTGGAACCAGGTCAGCGTATCAGTCATATCCTGGTCAGTCATAGCCATCTGGACCACTCCCCTCTTGCCCGCCCGCTGGCAGAGGCAACCGGCGCGCCCGTTTATGCCTTCGGGGACGCCATCGCGGGGCGCAGCGCCGTGATGACATCGCTTGCCGACGCAGGTCTGGCCGGTGGTGGCGAGGGCATCGATATCGAGTTCGCGCCGGACATCGCTCTGCAGGATGGGGAGACCGTAATCGGCCCCGACTGGCAGCTGGAGGTGATCCACACCCCCGGCCATCTCGGCAACCATATTGCGTTCGCGTGGCGGGATGCCTGTTTCACTGCCGATCACGTGATGGGCTGGGCCAGCTCTCTGGTCTCGCCTCCGGATGGTGACCTGACCGATTTCATGGCCTCCTGCCAGCGGCTGGCCGCGCGCGACTGGCGAGTGTTTTACCCCGGCCATGGGGCCCCGGTGACAGACCCGGCTGCCCGGCTTGCATGGTTGATCGACCACCGCACGGGGCGAGAGGCCGCAATCCTTGCCGAACTCACTGCCGGTCCCGCAACCGTCACCGAGCTGACAGCGCGGATATACACCGAAACTCCGCCCTCCCTGCTTGTTGCCGCAGAGCGCAATGTCTTCGCACACCTTGTTGATCTTGTGGGAAAATCCCTGGTTGCAACGGATGGCCCGCTGTCATTCGGTGCGCGTTTCAGACCTCTGCGCTGATCTAGCCGAAACCAGGTAATTTTTTTCAAAAACCGCAAAACGGCTCTGGACGCCACCAGATCGCACCGCTATACGGCACAGACCGTTCCGGCGTAGCTCAGCGGTAGAGCAGTTGACTGTTAATCAATTGGTCGTAGGTTCGATCCCTACCGCCGGAGCCAAAGAATTCAAGGGGTTAGAGAGGGTACTCTCTAACCCCTTTTTCTTGTGACATAACCTGAGACTTTTTTGACGCAAACATCAGCGCGCCCATGCATATTGCAGGCCACAATCTTTGGCCCGCTGATTGCATCACCATGTGCCAAAAAACACCTCAGCCAAAGACTGGGGATGCTCAGTTTGACGACCGGTTATCGTGATCCCTAAGACGCAAGACCAGCGGTGCCAATGCCAGAACCAGCACTGCCGCGACCAAGAATGGCGCGCCGGGGAGGTTCCATTCGGCTTCACCGACAAATCGTTCGAACACCCCTGTCAGCACCAGCGGCGCCACAACGGCTGCGACGGATGACAGCGATGCAATCACCCCCTGCACCACGCCCTGCTGGTCTTCCCCAACCCGATTGGCGGCAAAGGCGGTGATCAGCGGTGGCGCCATATCAGACAGGGCCGCAATCGGCAGAAAGACCACCACAACCCAGATTGCACTGGCGAAACCAAAGCCGACCATAGCGATCACCGCCGCCACCATCGCGATGATCAGGGTTTTGAAATCTCCCAGACGTTTGGTCATCTGCGGCAGGATTCCAGCCTGCACCACAGCGATCAGGACCCCATAGGCAGACAGCGTCACCCCAATGGTAAACCCATCCCAGCCAAACACCTCACGACCCCAGAAGGACCAGAGCGTTGGGTAGACCAGATTGGCAAATTCAAACACGAAGATACAGATCAATGGGATCGCCAACCCCGGAATGACAAAGGCGCGGAGCAGAGTACCGAAGGGGTTGAGATCGCGTTTGCCAAACGGGCGACGGTTTTCAGGTTTCAGAGATTCCGGCAGGATAACAATCCCAAACACCACGTTGACAGCGGAGAGACCGGCCGCAATCCAGAACGGCGCGCTGATATGCAGGCCCGATGCCAGCCCGCCAAGCGCTGGTCCCAGCACAAAACCAATGCCAAACGCCGCCCCGATCATGCCAAACGCCGCGCTGCGTTCTGTTGGCTTGGCAATGTCGGAAATATAGGCAGTTGCCGTGATATAGGTCGCGCCCGCCATCCCCGCGATGACGCGCCCGACCAGCAGCATCCAGTAGGTCTGCGCCAGCGCCATGATCACATAGTCAATAGTGAGCGTCACAAGTGCGAGGATCAGGACCGGCCTGCGCCCATAGGAATCCGACAGGCTGCCCACAATCGGGCCAAACAGAAACATCGCGGCGGCGTAGGCAGACATCATGATGCCACTCCACAAGGCGCCTTCTGCGGTGCTTTGCGCGCCGACGCGCAGCATCAGGTCTGGCATGATCGGAAACACGATGCCAACGCCGATGGCATCGATCATCAAAGTGGCCAGAATAAACAGGAAGGGACCGGTTAGCTTCATGTGGGCAGACTTTATCAATCAGAATTGGTGCGGGCAGCGCCCCTTGGCGCGTTGGTAGCAATGCAGAGCCAGCACCGATAACGCTATTTGCGCTGCCCGGATCGTTTTTTCCGCAATGATACAAAAACACCCCTGCCGAGACGCAAGGAGCGGACATTCTGCCCCTTCAGGGCTGAGGAAACCGCACCTCGATACGTAATCCGCGTGTACCCTGGCCGGACGTCAGCTCCAGTTCGGCCTCGTGGAGTTCAGCGATGGCTTTCACCATTGCCAACCCCAGCCCTGCCCCGGCGGTGTTGCGGCTGCGGTCAAGTCGGTAAAGCGGATCCAGCACGCGCCCCCGCTCAGCCTCCGGGATGCCGGGACCATCATCCGTCACCACAAGCCGACTGCCGGAGAGGTCAATGGCAATCCTGGCCCCCTCACCTGCGTGGCGAATGGCGTTTTCGATCAGATTGGCCAGCAACTGCATGATAAGGCTGCGGTCGGCATGGATGGTGGCGGCGTTGGTGATCCGACAGGACAGGCTTTGTCCCGCGTCCTGTGCCACCGCCTCATAAATCTCATGCACCTGCTCAACCACCACGCCCAGATCTACTGCGGCAAATCCATCGCGTCGCCCCTGGCTTTGCATGCGGGCAATCCGCTGGATCGCGCCAAAGATGGCGATGATGTCATCCATCTGCGCAATTGCGGCCTCCCGGTGCGCAGTCTGATCCTCGGCCTCATCGGCCTGATCCAGATGCAGCCGCAGACGCGTCAGTGGTGTGCGCAGATCATGGGCAATATTGGCCGAGAAATCAGACATCTGCCGAATGGAAGCTTGCAGGCGTTCCGTCGCGCCATCAATACGCGCGGCCAGCTCGTCAATATCGTCACGGATCACCTTTGGTGCCAGCCGTAGGTCCAACTCGCCATCCGCAATACGGTCAAACCCGGCTCCGATCCGGTTCAGCCGACGCTGCGCCCGGATGCCAAAGATTAGCCCGATGATCAGCGCAGGTAGCGACAGGATGACCACAAAAACCAAGATAACGCTGGTCAGATCGGACCCAAAGGCGCTGACGCCCGGTGCATAGACCACAAGATGTCCGTCCAGAACCGCGCCACTGTAAATCCGCCAGCCAAGATCCGCCTCACTCTCAAAGGCCACATCAAAGGCAAGCTGCCCCGCAGCGGTCTCCTCGGCCGCAGGTCCGCTGTCGGAGGGCTCTTCCTCATCATCATCTTCGTCGATCAGATCAAAGATCCGGTCAAGCGTCTCAAGCGCCTTAGGCTGAAACAGGGCTTCGGCCTCAAGAATATCAAATCCCTGGCTGTCAAAGGCGCCGTGCAGGACCGGTCCCAGAACTTTGCCGTCAGCCCGCAGCACCGCATAGCCGACGCCACTGTCCGAGAAGACTTCGGCGGTCACGATTTCCTCAGGAAACCGTCCCTCGCGCGTCAGTCGGTCACTGATGCGCTGATATTCCTCGCGCAGAGCCTCCTCGGTCTCGGCGCGGAATTCTTCGGTGATGACGTCATCCAGAAGCAGCCCACCGAGGGTCAGCAGAACCAGGAAGGCCAGCGACAAGGCAATCGCCTGCCGCAGCGCACTCATCCGGAAGAGGCGCTTAAAGAAGGATCTAATCAATGAACATATACCCCGACCCGCGCACGGTTTTGATGAACTCCAGCCCGAACGGTTTTTCAATCTTGTTACGCAGGCGGCTCATATGGGTTTCGACAACACTGGTGGACGGATCGAAATTGATATCCCAGACCCGCTCCAGCAGCATCGCCCGGGTCTGGATCCGCCCCTTGGAGCGCATCAGAACCTCTAGCAGGCGAAACTCCTTGGGGTTCAGCAACACGGTTGTCCCGTTGCAGGCGCAGGTCTGACTGAGCAGATCCAGATCAAGCCCGCGATGTGAAAGCCGGGTTGCTGTCTCCGCGGCCTCGCCCCGACCGCGACGACAAAGGGCGGTGATCCGGGCCAGAAGCTCGGTCATGGCAAAGGGCTTGCTGAGATAGTCATCCGCACCCGCCTCCAACCCCTCGACCCGGTCCTCAACAGCTCCAAGGGCGGTGAGCAGGATCAAAGGTGTGGTAATGCGCGCCGAACGCAATGTCTTCAGCGCCGACAACCCGTCCAGATCCGGCGTCATCCGATCGAAGACCAACACATCATAGTCCCGCGTTGTGGCCGCCAGCAGCGCCTCACGGCCGTTTTCAATCCAATCAACGACATGGCCTGCAGCCGTGAGGCCCTTGACCGTCCAGGTCCCGATTTCGGGATCATCTTCCAGCAAGAGTATTCGCATCACGCCACCGCCAGTTTCGGGAGAGCGACCAAGGGGCCGCCGAAACGACCTCTTGGTGCTGAAGTCGGGTCATGCCCGATGTTGACTGATCGCATCCGACCATATGCCCCCCGGCGCCGCAAGCCATACCGGAGCAGCGCCGGGTCTTGGCGTCATGCCAGAACGCGATGTCCACGTCCCTGCATGCAGCGGATCAGAATGGTGCGCCGCTGTTCATCCCGCTCGCTCTGCCCCTCAAGGGCGCCAACGCCACCGCCAAGGACCGCGCCAACCAGCGCATCATCTGCGCGGTCGCCATCCTTGCTGTCCACGGCACCGATGATACCGCCAATCACCGCACCTGTGACGGCACCGGATTGCAACGTCTTCTCCGTATGCCCTTCCGCCAAGGCCCGGCATGCCCCCAGATCTGCCTCATATCCAACCTGTTTGGGGCCGTCTGTCAGGAGCGGCTCATCAAAGCTGTTGCTACACGCAGCAACAGTCACAAGCACTGCACATCCTGCAAAAATCATTTTCATTGTCGTCTTTCTCCGTCGTCGGATTGCCGCACCTCTGAATGCCTCGGGTGTTGGGCAAATCACTCTGACCGCATCCATCGCGGTCTGAAATTTCATGTCTTACTGAGCCGCTGCTGCTGTCCGGTCGCACCGTCTATCGGGCGCCAAATCCTGCATCCCGGACAGCAGCTATTTCAGAGCGCTGGCTTAGCCCTTGTCATCCGGCGCAGCGCAGTGTTCGTCGTCGTCATCGTCATCGTCGTCGTGACGGTCACCGCTGAACAATTCACCATCCATCAAGGCTGCGAATTCCATCACGTCTTCGATGTCTTCTTCGATCAATTGCTGCATCAATTCCGGGGTCGCCGCAGTCTGGCGCGCGGTGCTGAGTACCGCCCCATCATCGGCGCTGATGATGACTTCCGTCAGGCTGGTGGGCGCGGCGATGGTGGCCTCATAGACCGGCTTGCTGTTGAACTCTTCCATGCTGAGTTCAACCAAGCGCCCGTTCGCCTGTTCCTTGGCGATGGACATGGCCTGCTCAACACCGATGGGGGCGTTCAGCATCTGCTCATAGGTCAGATCCGGTTCAAAAATCGTCTCGGCGCGCACGGTCTGTGCTGCAAAGCCAAAGGCGATCAGCGTTGCGGTCATGACGATGCCGGTGGTGGTCTTGGTAACCATGGGATGTCCTCTCTTGGTGGGGCCGGGGCGATCACTGCGCCCCGGCTGATGAGAGGAACTTGGCGGTTCAGACTTACATGGTCTCTTCCGCTGCCTTACAAATTTGTAAGCTGGGAAAAATTGTCAGGCGAGGCTGGGCAGCCACAACACAATCGACGGGAAGGCCACCAGCAGCGCGATGGTGATCCCATCCGCAATGAAAAACGGTGTCACGCCTTTGAACACATCCTGCACCGTCAGATCATCACGCACACCCGCCACAACAAAACAGTTGAGGCCGATGGGCGGTGTGATCAGACAGAATTCGGCCATTTTGACCACCAGAATACCAAACCAGATCGCGCACATCGGGCCAGACATGCCAAAGGTGCTCTCCGCCGCTGAAACATATTCCCCGCCATTGAGCGCCATCACAGCCGGGTAGACCACCGGCAGAGTGAGCAGCAGCATACCGATCGCATCCATAAACATGCCCAGAACGGCATAGGCCAGAAGGATGCAGATCAGGATCAGCATTGGCGAGAGCGTCAGAGAGGTGATCCAGTCGGAGAACGCCGCTCAGCAGTTCAGCAAAGCCCAGAAAGCGCACGTAGATCAGCACACCCCAAATAATGGTGAAGATCATCACCGACAGTTTCGCCGTCTCCAACAACGCGTCTTTCAGCTCTGCCCACCGCATGCCGCGATAAAGCGCCATCAGAAACACCACAAAGGCCCCGATTGCGCCTCCTTCGGTTGGCGTGCCCCAGGCATCACCACCAAAGGGATTGTAGACAAACAGGATAATGGTCGCGACGACGAAGAGGATCGGCAACGCAGGCGGCAACGAGACAAGCCGCTCCCGCCAGGTGAAACCGGTGACCGCAGGGCCGAACCCCTTGATGGTCATCGCCATCCCGATGATCAGCAAACCGTAAACCACCGCCGAGAAGGCACCGGGGATAAAGCCTGCAAGCAGCAGTTTGCCCACGTCCTGCTCAACAATGATCGCATAGATCACCAGAATGGCCGAGGGTGGAATAAGCGAGGCCAACGTGCCCCCTGCCGCAACCACACCCGCCGCAAAGCGTTTGTCATAGCCGATTTTCAGCATCTCCGGGATGGCGATACGCGCAAACACGGCGGAGGTTGCAACCGACGCGCCGGAGACAGCGGCAAAGCCTGCGGTGGCAAAAACGGTAGACACTGCCAGCCCACCCGGCACCCATGCCAGCCAGCGTTTTGCAGCTTCAAACAGCGCCTTGGTGAGGCCCGCATAATAGGCAAGATAGCCGATCAGGATAAAGGTCGGGATAAGGCTGAGCGCCTGACTGGAGACCTTGGAATGCGGAACCTGTCCGGCGGTCTTCACGGCGATGGTCAGCGCCTTGGTGAAACGCTCGGGATCATAGCCAAACTTGGCCCAGAAAATCCACACAAGGCCAACCAGCCCGGCAAGACCCGCCGCAAAGGCGACCCGCATCCCCAATAGCACCGTCGCCAGAAGAAAGCCGCTGACCCAGAGGCCGATTTCGATAGGTTCCATTGCCTGCCCCCTTAGTCGCGGTCGCTGGCGGAGGTTGACACTCCGCCCAGATGTTCAGCTTCGGCCGCGGCCTGTTCTGCGGCGCTTTGCACCAGTGGCACTGCGGCGGGGCGTGCCAGACCCAGGATCAGCGCCCGACCGTAGCCCCAAACCTGCAGCAGCAGACGCAGGCACAGCACTGCAAACGCCACCGGCGCCAGCAATTTGGCAGGCCAGATCGGCAGGCCGATATCGATTGAACTGTCGCGGCTCCACAGGGGGGCCGCAAAATCAAAGGAGCGCAGAAAATGTGACCAGCTGCCCCAAAGCAGCGCCAGCATGAGCGCAAGGATCAACAGGACAGAAATCAGTTCAAACAGCCAAAGCGCCCGTCCACGCAGCGAAGAGATCACCAGATCCATTCGGATATGGCTGCCATCCCGCTGCACAAAGGAAATCCCCATGAAAGCAATCAGTGGCATCACCTGCTCGATCCAGTCGACATATCCCGGCAAGGGCGCGTTGAACGCGTTGCGCCCGCCAACCGACACCACTGCCAGCACCATCAGTGAAAACACCGCAAGGCCACTGATCAACGCCATCAGGCGTTCCAGCCGCAAGAGTTGCCTGTCCCACCTGCTGATCAGGCTGCCATCTTCCAGCACCGCCGCACTGCCTGCCATGCCCTGCCCCCGTAATCTCTACTTCGCATTCACGCAAGAAAGGGCTTGGCGCAGAACTGCCCGGCCCCCTTTGCAACTATATAAAGATCAGCTGCCTGACCGCTGATCGCTCAGGGTTTTCTGCACCAGATCATAAAGCTCCTGTGCAGGCAGGCCTTGCGCGCTCATGTCTGCAATCCACTGTTCGCGGATCGGGTCGGCGGCCACTTTGCGGAACTCTGCCAGCTGGTCTTCGGAAATGGTAACCTTTTCGACGCCCTTTTCGGCCAGTACACTGTCCCATTTCTCAAGCAAGGCACCGTAGTTGGCGAGGTAATGTGCAATCGCTTCGTCCACGGAGCTGTCGAGCGCCTCGCGCTCAGCATCGCTCAGCGCCTCATAGGCATCGGTGTTCACAACAACCGGGCAGTTCACAGTGCCGGGGTTGAGGTTCTCAGTCCACCAATCGGCCTTGTTGATAGTGCCAAAGCTCAGATGCGCATGCTGGGCAAAGGCAACGGTGTCAACCACGCCGGATTCCATCGCATTATACGCCTCGGTCGCGGTTACGGAGGTCGGCACGGCCCCAACGGCAGAGAACGCCTTACCGATGCCACCGGTGGCCCGCACACGCATATCCTTGAATTCGCCCAGCTCATCACGGGCTTCGCCGGTGCCGACGATATTGTACTGCGGCATCGGCGAGGTCATCAACAGCTTCGCGTTCCAGCGCGCCAGATCTTTCTGCACGGCAGGATGTGCATAAACCGCGTGGCTGACGGCCACTTCTTCCTCAAGGTTTGCAACACCCAGAAATGGCAATTCCAGCACTGTGATCGTCGGGTTTTTATCCCGGTGATACCCGGCGCAGAACTGCGCCATCTCGAAGGCGCCGATGGAGATCCCGTCGAGATTCTCTTTGTTCTTTGACAGGCCACCATAGCTGATGTTCATGGTGAATTCGCCGCCGGTCTTCTCAGAGACCAGCTCAGCCAGTTTTTCAACATGTTCGGTAAAGGCGCGCCGCTTGCCCCAAACGGAGACATTCCATTCGGTGGCGGCCGCACTGCCTGCAATGGACAGGCCCGCAATCGCCGCAGTTGCGGCGGTCAGATAAGTGTTCATGAGTTCCTCCCAGTTTGTACTCTTGCCCCGTTGCCCCGTGCCAACCTCTCAATCGCCTGAGCCCTGGCCTGACCACAATCGTCAGATTGAGGCCCGTCATAGGTGCAAAGTGACGAGCATCTGGCACCACGCTAGCGCCAAGCCACGGCGCTGCCAACCCCACACGACAGCCGTGCGGCATGGGCACAAAACCTGCTCACTTCATGATGTGTATGGATCCTTCTTGACCGCCATCAACGCTCAAACAACGGCCCGACGCCCGGCCGCCTGTCACAGTTTGCCGCAGGCGATGGGGCCAGTCACCGCAGGCTGATAGCGCCAGCACTGCGCTGTGCCCAGAATAGCAGCTCCGAAACCCAAGCCAATATTTTACAGCTAACATTATGATAAATAGTAGATTACTGCCGCACAAACCCACGTGATTTACAGTTACGCCACCTATGGGGAAATAGCTTTACAGGTAAACCCTTATTCCACGGACACTTATTTCCTTATTTTCAAGCTTGGGTATTATCGCTGCGGAGGACGGAAAAGGTTTGACACATCCCGCCGTGCGCTGTGGTGTGCCATTCCGAGAACAGACTGGAGGGAGGGACACAAGATGACCCAGGAGAGCGACAGCAAAGCCTATGCGCCGTCGGAGGAGACGGTAGCACGCGCCCATGTCAACGCCGCACAATATGACGAGATGTACACCGCTTCTATGCAGGATCCAGAAGGGTTCTGGCGTCAGCAGGCGGAGCGGATCGACTGGATCAAACCCTTCACCCAGGTGAAGGATGTGGACTTCACGCTCGGCAATGTCTCAATCAACTGGTACGCGGATGGCGCGCTGAATGTCGCCGCCAACTGCATCGACCGCCACCTTGACACCCGCGGCGATCAGACCGCGATCATCTGGGAGCCCGACAGCCCGGATGAGGCTGCGCAGCACATCTCTTACAAGCAGCTCCACACCCGCGTCTGCCGTATGGCCAATGTGTTGGAAACCATGGGCGTGCGCAAAGGGGACCGCGTGGTGATCTATCTGCCGATGATCCCCGAAGCCGCCTATGCCATGCTGGCCTGCGCCCGGATTGGCGCAATTCACTCCATTGTCTTTGCGGGTTTCTCCCCCGATGCGCTCGCCGCGCGGATCAATGGCTGCGATGCCAAGGTCCTCATCACCGCGGATGAGGCCCCCCGTGGTGGCCGCAAGACCCCGCTGAAATCCAACGCCGACGCCGCGCTCCTGCACACCAAGGACACTGTGAAATGTCTGGTGGTCAAACGCACCGGCGGCCAGACGACCTGGGTGGATGGGCGCGACTACGACTACAACGAGATGGCGTTGGAGGCGAATGACTACTCCAAACCGGCCGAGATGAACGCAGAAGATCCGCTGTTCATCCTCTACACCTCCGGCTCTACCGGCCAGCCCAAGGGCGTTGTCCATACCACCGGCGGCTACCTGACCTATGCGGCGATGACGCATGAGATCACCTTTGATTATCATGACGGCGATATCTACTGGTGCACCGCGGATGTGGGCTGGGTGACCGGCCACAGCTACATCGTCTATGGGCCGCTGGCCAATGGTGCCACCACGCTGATGTTCGAGGGCGTGCCAACCTACCCCGATGCCAGCCGGTTCTGGCAGGTCTGCGACAAGCATAAGGTGACACAGTTCTACACCGCCCCCACTGCGTTGCGCGCCCTGATGGGCCAGGGCAATGAATGGGTCGAGAAATGCGACCTGTCGTCTCTGCGCACCCTTGGCACCGTGGGCGAGCCGATCAACCCCGAGGCCTGGACCTGGTACAATGATGTCGTCGGCAAGGGCAAATGCCCGATCGTCGACACCTGGTGGCAGACTGAAACCGGTGGGCATCTGATGACCCCCCTGCCCGGTGCCCATGCGACAAAACCCGGTGCCGCGATGAAGCCTTTCTTTGGTGTGGCCCCTGTTGTACTTGATCCCCAATCGGGCGAAGAGATCGCGGGCAACGGTGTTGAGGGCGTTCTCTGCATCAAGGACAGCTGGCCGGGCCAGATGCGCACCGTCTGGGGCGACCATGAGCGGTTCGAGAAGACCTATTTCTCCGACTACAAAGGCTACTACTTCACCGGTGATGGTTGCCGCCGTGACGAGGATGGCGACTATTGGATCACCGGCCGCGTCGATGACGTGATCAATGTCTCCGGCCACCGCATGGGCACGGCTGAGGTCGAAAGCGCGCTGGTGGCACATGCCGCCGTGGCGGAGGCCGCTGTCGTCGGCTACCCGCATGAGATCAAGGGCCAGGGCATCTATTGCTATGTCACCCTGATGAACGACCGCGAACCGTCGGATGAGCTGCTGAAGGAGCTGCGCACCTGGGTCCGGACCGAGATCGGCCCGATTGCCTCTCCTGATGTGATTCAATGGGCGCCGGGCCTGCCGAAAACCCGTTCCGGCAAGATCATGCGCCGCATTCTGCGCAAGATTGCGGAGAATGATTTTGGCAGCCTTGGCGACACCTCAACCCTCGCCGATCCGTCGGTGGTGGATGATCTGATCGCAAACCGAGCCGATAAAGGATGATTGCCGATATGGACACCGCAGTTCTTACCCGCCCCGCTGTCTTGATCCTGCTCGGCCCTCCTGGTGCCGAAGCAAAGGGACGCAAGCGCGCAAACTGGAACAAGGGTTCGGCCTTGTACAACTGTCGACCGGCGATCTGTTGCGGGCGGCTGTTGCTGCTCGGCACCCCTGCCGGTCTTGCTGCAAAGGCTGTGATGGAGGCCGGGGAGCTGGTCAGCGACGAGATCGTGATCAACATTCTGCGCGACCGGCTGGCCGAGCCTGACTGCGCCAAGGGCGTGATCCTCGACGGGTTCCCCCGGACCACGGTGCAGGCCGAGGCGCTGGACCGGCTGCTGGCGGAATCGGGTCAGCGGATCAATGCCGCTGTCAGCCTTGAGGTGGATGACGCCGCGATGGTGGCCCGCGTGGCCGGGCGCTACACCTGTGGCGGCTGTGGCGAGGGCTATCATGACCAGTTCAAACAACCACGCTTGGCTGGCACCTGCGATGCGTGTGGCAGCACAGATATGACGCGTCGCGCCGATGACAACGCCGAGACCGTCACCAGCTCGACTGGCCGCCTATCATGCGCAGACAGCCCCGCTGATCAGCTACTATGACAGCAAGGGCGTGTTGAACCGAATCGATGCCATGGGCGAGATCAACCAGATTGCCACCGCGCTGAATGCGGTGGTCAAATCGGCAACCGCCTAAGCGACATCCTGAAATACGAGAGCCGGTCAGGCGCCAGCACAGCGCCCGGCCACCAACCTATTGAACAGGCCCACATAAAAATGTGGGCCTGTTTTCAATCCGCTCTGGCTTTTGTTGATGCGCGTGCCACATTGGAAGCGGGTAGACATGGGATCCCTCCCATGGCACCCAGCACAGACCTGAAGTGAAAGCGCGCGCGATATGTCCGAAACCAGCTTTATTCCCGGCCCAGACAGCCTGCGGGCCTATCGCGATGCTCTGGGATGCTTCGGCACCGGAGTCACTGTTGTGACCACCCGCACAGACCGGGGTCCATTGGCGATCACAGCCAACAGTTTCACATCTGTCTCCATGGATCCGCCGCTGTTGCTATGGTGCCCCGCACGGCAGTCCAAGCGTCACGACCCCTTTGTCGCAGCCTCCCATTTTGCCATTCACGTGATGGCAGAGGATCAGCTGGATATGGCGATGCATTTTGCCCGCAACGGTGAGGATTTTTCCTGCGTGCCGGAGCAGCAGAACGACAATGGTGTGCCCGTGCTGCCCAACGTCATTGCCCGTTTCGATTGCCGCAAGCACGCCTGCCATGATGGCGGCGATCACAGCATCCTGGTAGGGGCTGTTCTGCGCACCACCAGCCGCCCCGGCAAGGGTCTGATTTTTAAGCGAGGTCAATATGGCGGGTTTCTGGAACAGGGCTAGCCGCGAGACCTGCGACAGCGGTCCGATCGCGCGCTAGGATAACTTATCCGCCCGATCAGCCCCAAAGAATGCCAGGATGCGCGCCAGATCCGGCCACTGCGCGCGCCGCAGGTCTGAAAGCTGTTGCAGCGTTGGCCGTGTCGCAGGCGCCCGGTCCGCCACATCCGCCGCCGCCTCTCCTGCCCAACTGCCGGTGCCGCCATTGGGCCAATCATCTGGCCCCTGTTGGTCTTCATCATCCCGATCATTCCGGTCATCCCGGGGAGGGTGGTTTTCCGACGCAGGCGCAAGTGGGGGCCCGCCCGTCGTCTGCAGGCCCTGTCCCCGCACCGAACTGGCGGCAACAGAATCTGCAGCATTGGGACCGGACACCCCATCCGACCAGAAAAAATCCTGATGTGTCAGCGATACCGGCATCCGGTGCCGCGACAGCTCCAGCCGTGGCACCAGTCGGATCGCGTTTTGGCGACAAACCGACACACACAAACCACATTGCATGCAGTCAGCCTCGACGAAGTCCAGCCCGCCGCCGTTCTCCGCCCCGATCAGCGCATTGGTCGGACACACCCAGGTGCAGGCCTGGCAAAGGGTGCAATCACCGGTCAGCTCAATCCCACCGTAGGGCGCATCCTGCGGTAAGGCGATCACATCCATCTCTGCAGACAGGGTCACGCTTGCAAATAACTGCAAGGCCTCGCGCCGACGGGTCGGCTTGGCCTTGCTCTCATTGTCGATACAGCGGTGTTCCAGCACCGGAAGCTGTGAAATACCTTCGGTCAGCAATTGTTCCAGATGGTCCGAGGAATGAAACAGGACGACGCGGTCTTCCAGTCCAAGGCAGGCCGCCAGCTCCATCTCACGCAGCTGAGCAAGACGTGCGTTCTCCTCGACCGCGGCTTCCAGCAGAACCCAGTCGAAACCGTCCGAGATCGCGTGCAACAGATCGGCATGACCTGCACGCTCCAGCCCCAGGGTCGATGCCGCCGTGACGTCCATACCAGTCAGGAACACCCGATCTTTCAGCCATGCCACGCCAACGTCGCGCCCGGCATCATACATCACCAACACCTGATCGGCCCCCCGCATGGGTCCGGTGTTGTCGCAGTGATGTCCACGGCGCCGCGCCGCAGCCTCACAGAGGTCGGCCAACGGCCAACGGACCTGGCTCTCCGGATTATACCGCCGGTAGGAGGATCCGGGATGCGACACCCGGACCGCTGTCTTACGCTCAGATCTATCCCGCACATCGGGCTGAGAGCGCAGACACAGTTGGACATTTTCCCAGACAGTCATGGTCTCTCCCTTCGGATTGAGAACCAAACCACAGCTAAAACGCTCCATCGTTTGATAATAGGAGGCTAACACGGAATTCCCAGCTGTAACGGGTAATCGAAAATAAGACTCAACTTTTAACTGTCATTTATTCTTAAATATCCGCCATGCTGGACGCGTAAAATCGAGTTTTCTTCAACGGAGAGGGAGTGTTTTACCCGGTCTCAGCACCCCGCACAGGCCGGATCTTTCGCGAGCTGAAACACGGTCAGGAGCCGAGGTCCGTAATAGGAAACAGGGAATAGCCGTCCTATCAAAGGCCGTCCTTCACCATGCCCCTAATCTTTACGGCCTTTTCAAAATGATCCAACTGATGGCGTTTGATCCACCATTCCGCCGCCTCCATCAGCTGCACCGGATCGTCATTCCGGTTGGCAAAAAACGCATAAAAGGACAGCCCCACATTTTCACCTTTTTTTGCAATTTTCTCGTCGCAAACCGTGACGATTTTCTGCCGCAAACTGTCTCTCATCGTCTTGATCCTATAAATTTTCGACGGTTTCGACGCCATCAATACGCAATAAAATCAGCCCGTTAAACACATATCTCACGACAAATAAAAATCCCGCCCGCAGAGGCGGACGGGACAAATTCCACATGCGCGAAACTTAGTTCAGCGCAGCGTCGGTAATAACATGCGTCCAGGCGCCCTCAGGCTCTTTGGTGATCACCGGGCTTGAACCGCCATCAAGCAGCGTCTTCACCGTGCGCTGGTAGTCTGCCTCGCTCAGCGCGCCATTGCTGCCGACTGTGAGCTTGGCCACCTCAGACATCATCCGCTTCTGGTGCTCCTCGGTCTGGGCGCCGGAGGCATCATTGTCCAAGACAATCTCTGCCGCGTCATCCGGATTTTCCTCGGCCCATTTCCAGCCTTTCATCGAGGCGCGTACGAAACGCTGCATCTTATCGACAAAGGCCGGATCGTTCAGGTTTTCTTCCAGCACATAAAGACCATCTTCAAGCGTTGCCACGCCCTGATCCTCATATTTGAAGGTAATCAACTCATCCGGGGCCACGCCCGCATCAATCACCTGCCAATATTCATTATAGGTCATGGTCGAAATACAATCCGCCTGCCGCTGCAACAGTGGGTCGACATTGAAGCCCTGCTTCAGAACCTCGACACCTTTCTCGCCTTTGCCTTCGGTCGAAATCCCCAACTGGCTCATCCAGCTCATGAAAGGGAATTCATTGCCGAAGAACCAGACGCCAAGGGTGCGATTGGCCAGATCTTCAGGCGCTGCAATGCCGGTGTCTTTCCAACAGGTCAGCATCATGCCGGAGCTTTTGTACGGCTGGGCGATATTGACCAGCGGCAGCCCCTTTTCACGCGCTGCAAGGGCGGCAGGCATCCACTCAACCGTGACATCGGCACCACCGTCAGCAATCACCTGCGTCGGCGCAATATCCGGGCCACCAGGCAGAATGGTGACATCCAGGTCCTCGGCCTCATAGAACCCCTGATCCAACGCGACATAGTAGCCTGCAAACTGGGCCTGGGTGACCCATTTCAGCTGCAGCTTCACCTCATCGGCGGCCTGCGCCACCGATGCAGCCCCCAGCGCCATGGCGGCGGCGGTCAGCAGTGTTTTCATCTGTCTTCTCCCTGTTGTCATATCTGGTTATAGTCCTGAATTCTGCGCGAGTTACCCCGCTGTCTCCAAAGGTTTTCTTCCAGTTAGCGCCAACTTCCAAACCGCAGGTCGTAAAGCTGCCTATCCCCGTTGCGACGGGTGCCAGAAGGTGAGCGTTTTCTCAATCAGCGCCATCATGCCATAAAATGCTGACCCGGCCAGTGCCGCCACAAGGATCTCGGCCCAGACCATATCCAGCGCCAGTTGCCCCACCGAGGTCGAGATCCGAAATCCCATGCCCACGGTTGGCGAGCCAAAGAACTCCGCCACAATGGCCCCAACCAGCGCCAGTGTCGTGGAGATCTTCAGCCCGTTAAAGATAAACGGCAGCGCAGCCGGCAGGCGCAGTTTGAAAAAACTCTGCCAATAACTGGCTGCATAGGTCTGCATCAGATCGCGTTGCATCGCTGAGGTTTCGCGCAGCCCCGCCACCGTATTCACAAGGACCGGGAAGAACACCATCACCACAACCACCGCCGCTTTGGACTGCCAGTCGAACCCAAACCACATCACAAGAATAGGAGCCGTGCCGACAATGGGCAGCGCCGCGACAAAATTCCCCACTGGCAACAGTCCGCGCCGCAGGAAATCGCTGCGGTCCACCGCAATCGCCATCAGCAACGCAGCGCCGCAGCCGATGATATAGCCAGACAGCGCGCCCTTCAGGATCGTCTGCTGAAAATCCTGCCAAAGAACCGGCAGGCTTGTGGCAAAGCGCGCGGCAATCACGCTGGGGGCTGGCAGGATCACCAAAGAGACCTCAAGCCCGCGCACCAACAGTTCCCAGACAATCAGCAGCGTCACACCGAAGATGGCCGGAACCAACAGTTTCACCGCAGACGTATTCGACGCCGGGCTATTGGCCAACCGACCGTTCAGCCACCACCCCGCACACCACACAAGCAGCGCCATAGATACCATCACCATCGGCCACGCCCCCCGTTTTTCTGGCCCGAAATATCCCGGGTGAGCCACAAAGCGGCGAGGGCAGCGCCCTCAATCCCACCAGCGTTCATGCCTGTACCCCCATACGTTTCAGAGCCAGCCGCTCAATCACGCCCAGCAGGGCAACCAATGCGGCGGCCAGAATCGCAGCGGCAAACAGCGCTGACCAGATCTGCACGGTCTGCCCATAGTAGCTGCCCGCCAGAAGCCGCGCGCCAAGCCCCGCGACGGCACCGGTTGGCAACTCCCCAACGATGGCCCCAACAAGCGAAGCTGCGATACCAATTTTCAAAGAGGCAAACAGATAGGGCATCGAGGTCAGCAGGCGCAGCTTCCAGAACCCCTGCCCCAGGCTCGCATTATAGGTCTTCAGCAAATCCAGCTGCATCTGATCGGGGCTGCGCAGCCCCTTGACCATACCAACAACAACCGGAAAGAAACTGAGATAGGCCGAAATCACCGCCTTCGGCAGGATCCCCTGCACGCCGATAGAGTACAAAACCACGATGATCATCGGGGCCAGAGCGATAATCGGAATGGTCTGGCTGACAATCGCCCAGGGCATCACCGACATATCCATCACGCGGCTATGCACGATGCCGACCGCCAAGAGGATCCCCAGACCGGTGCCGATGACAAACCCCAGCAATGTCGCCGAAAGCGTCACCTGCCCATGGTAGATCAGGCTCCGCTTGGAGGTGAGCTTCTTCTCCACCGTGGTCTCCCAAAGCTCCACTGCCACCTGATGCGGCGCAGGCAGTCGCGGCCGGTCCTGCGACCAGACGTCCCCGATGGCAAAGGAATTGGCCGCAACCAGCCCAATCGGGCCCATGTCGCGACGCTCGCGGGCGGTGGCTGGAACCACCTCTGCACCCGCTCGCTCGGCAGCATCCAGAACCCCTTTGATGTTCATGGGAACGCAGGCCGCGTACCAGATCACGGCAATTGCCGCGAGGACGCTTAAGACAGCAAGCGCGGTTTTCATGATCCTGCCCCTTTCCACACGATCACATGCGACGCCAATTTTCTCTGGAGAAAACTTCCCGGAAAATTCAAGTTTTCCGGTGGCGTATCTCTGCCGCTGCGCCGATCAGTCATCGGCATGCCCCGCGCGCAGACCGTCACGGACCCGGTGAGCGATCTCGATAAACTCAGCGCTGTCACGAATGTCCAAAGGCCGTTCCTTGGGTAGCGGGCTGTCGATCACATCGTGAATGCGCCCCGGACGCGGTGACATCACCACGATCTTCGTGGACAGGTAGACCGCCTCCGGAATGGAATGTGTGACAAACCCGATGGTCTTGTCGGTGCGCGCCCAAAGCTTCAGCAGCTGTTCATTCAGATGATCCCGCACGATCTCATCCAGCGCCCCAAAAGGCTCATCCATCAACAGGATATCCGCATCAAATGCCAGAGCCCGCGCAATGCTGGCCCGCTGCTGCATCCCCCCCGACAGCTGCCAGGGGTATTTTCCACCAAACCCCGCCAACTCCACCAGCTCCAAAACCTGCTCGACCCGCGCGGCCTGCTCAGCCTTGGAATAGCCCATGATTTCAAGTGGCAGTTTGATGTTCTTGGCAATCGACCGCCAGGGATATAGCCCGGCAGCCTGAAACACATAGCCATAGGCGCGTTGCCTGCGGGCCTCATCCGGCGTCATGCCATTGACCATCAGCGCGCCGCCGGTGGGTTGCTCCAGCGCAGCAATGCAGCGCAGGAACGTGGTTTTGCCACATCCGGACGGGCCGATGAAGGAGACAAAATCGCCTTTGTTGATCTCCAGGCTCACGTCCTTCAGCGCATGCACCGGGCCGTCATTGGTCTGAAAGGTCAGGTCCAGATTGCGCGCCTCGATGACCGGCGCCTGCGGGGTGATATCGGAAGCGGCGGCCTGGGAATTGAGCGCCTGGGTGGTCGTTTCCATATTCATCTATTCGCCTTGATTTCAGACAGGAAAACGGGCCGCCAATACTGGCAGCCCGTCCCTGAATTACACACCTGTCACCGGAATACCCGACCGTTCCACCGGACGCGGCGCCGTCAGATCTTTCCAGGTCGACAACGCCTTGTTCACTGTCGCATTGGCCTCGCGCTCAACAAAGGTGCCATGCCCCTCCTGACAGCGGATCTCACCGTCATGAACCGCCACATGGCCACGGGTCAGGGTGAAGCGCGGCAACCCTTTCACCTCATGCCCCTCAAAGACATTATAGTCGATCGCCGACTGCTGGCTCACCGCCGAGATGACCTTGGTCTTTTCAGGGTCCCAGACCACCAGATCGGCATCCGCCCCGACAAGAACCGCACCTTTCTTGGGGTAGCAATTCAGGATCTTGGCAATATTGGTCGACGTCACGGCGACAAACTCATTCGGTGTCAGGCGGCCTGTGGCCACCCCATGCGTCCACAGCATCGGCATCCGGTCTTCCAACCCGCCAGTGCCATTGGGGATCTTGGTGAAATCGCCCACACCAGTACGCTTCTGCTCGGTGGTAAAGGCACAGTGATCCGTCGCCACAACCGACAGCGAGCCAGATTGCAACCCGTTCCACAGACTGTCCTGATGCTGCTTGTTGCGGAATGGCGGCGACATCACCCGACGCGCCGCATGATCCCAGTCCTGATTGAAATACTCACTTTCATCCAGCGTCAAATGCTGGATCAACGGCTCACCCCAAACGCGTTTGCCCTGCATGCGGGCACGGCGAATGGCCTCGTGGCTGTCTTCGCAGGACGTATGCACCACATAAAGCGGCACGCCTGCCATGTCGGCAATCATGATGGCGCGGTTCGTGGCTTCGCCCTCCACCTGCGGCGGCCGGGAATAGGCATGCGCCTCGGGACCATTGTTGCCCTCCGCCAAGAGCTTGGCCGAGAGTTCTGCCACCACATCCCCGTTTTCAGCGTGCACCATGGCAATGCCACCCAGCTCAGACAGCCGCTGGAAGGAGGCGTAAAGCTCATCATCATTCACCATCAACGCGCCTTTATAGGCCATGAAGTGTTTGAAGGTGTTGATGCCCCGCGTTTCAATGACAGTCTTCATATCGTCAAAGACCTGTTCCCCCCACCAGGTCACCGCCATATGAAAGGAATAGTCGCAGTTGGCACGGGTCGATTTATTATCCCAACGCTTCAGCGCGTCCAGCAGGCTCTCACCCGGATTGGGCAGCGCGAAATCCACCACCATGGTGGTGCCACCAGCAAGACCTGCCCGCGTCCCACTCTCAAAATCATCACTGGAGTATGTTCCCATAAAGGGCATCTCCAAATGTGTATGCGGATCAATGCCGCCCGGCATCACGTAGCAGCCGGTCGCGTCCAGCTCCTCATCCCCTTTCAATCCCTGACCGATCTCGGTGATCACACCGTTCTCGATCAGCACATCCGCCTTATAGGTCAGATCCGCCGTCACGATGGTGCCGTTCTTGATGACTTTCGCCATGGTCTATCTCCCTGTGAGAGCGCGGTCATTGCCGCATCTTTCTTGTTATCCCCAACGGCACAGGCATCTTCTGGCCCGAAATATCCCGGGGGAGCCGCGCGGGCGCGGCGGGGGCAGCGCCCCCTATGCGACGATTTCAGCAGTCTCCAGAACTGCGTGCAACATGACATCTGTGCCAGCTGCCGCCCAGTCCTTGGAGATATCCTCCGCCTCATTGTGGCTCAGCCCGTCAACGCAGGGGCACATGATCATCGCGGTCGGGGCCAGATCGTTGATCCAGCAGGCATCATGCCCGGCGCCGGAGACGATATCCATATGGCTATATCCCAGCCGCTCAGCGGCGGAACGCACAGCGCTCACGCAGCCCTCGTCAAAGGTGACAGGATCAAAATGCCCAACCGACTCCATCTCAAGTCCAAGACCAAGCTCGTCAGCGATTTCCTTCGCCTTCACCTCATATTGCGCCCGCATTGAGGTCAGTTTTTCCAGATCAGGCGAGCGGAAATCGACCGTAAACACCACTTTGCCGGGGATCACATTGCGGGAGTTTGGATAGACATCGCAGTGACCAACGGCGCCCACCGCATGGGGCTGGTGCGCCATGGCGATCTGGTGTGCGGCTTCTGTCATGCGCGCCATACCTAAGCCCGCATTGACCCGCATGTTCATCGGGGTGGAGCCGGTATGCGCATCCTTGCCCGTGACTGTGCATTGCAGCCACCACAATCCCTGACCATGAGTGACAACGCCGATATCCTTGCTTTCCGCCTCAAGGATTGGCCCCTGCTCAATGTGCAGCTCAAACATCGCATGCATCTTGCGGGCGCCGACCTCTTCGTCACCGATCCAGCCAATACGCTTCAACTCATCGCCGAATATTTTGCCGTCAGCATCCTCGCGGGCATAGGCCCAATCCTGCGTGTGTTTTCCGGCAAACACACCAGAGGCCAGCATCGCGGGCGCAAACCGCGTGCCCTCCTCATTGGTCCAGTTTGTCACGACAATCGGATGTTTGGTCTTGATGCCAAGATCATTGAGCGTGCGGACAACTTCCAATCCACCAAGCACCCCGAGGACACCGTCATATTTGCCGCCTGTGGGCTGCGTATCCAGATGAGATCCCATATAGACCGGCAGCGCTTCGGGATCAGTTCCTTCGCGCCGGGCAAACATATTGCCCATCGTGTCCAGCCCCATGGTGCAGCCAGCCGCCTCACACCACGACTGAAACAGTGCGCGCCCCTCGGCATCCGCATCGGTCAGGGTCTGACGGTTGTTACCGCCTGCGACACCGGGGCCGATTTTTGCCATTTCCATCAGGCTGTCCCACAGCCTGTCGCCATTGATCTTCAGATTCTGTCCAAGCGACGTCATCTCAGCTTCCTTCCCTGTTGCCCTGCTTTTTCGCAGGGACGTGCGGCTTTGCGCCTTGTCGGTGGCTTTGAAACGCTGGTCATGATTTGACCAACTGGTCAAACTCAGGCTATCACGGGTGGACATTCAGTCAAGAAATTGCGTCTAACGAAGCAAGAAAACTCCGGCAGGCAGAGCCGGTTGAGTGAAAATCAGGCGCGCAGCGGTGTTGCGGCCCCCAGGAAGAGCCCGAACAGCCCGATGCCCAAGGATCGCAGCCCGACCCGCATTCAGAAAAAGAATCGCGCCACTATTCTGGAGGCCGCCCTTGAGGTGTTTTCCAACAGCGGGTTTCGCGGAGCCACCGTGGACCAGATTGCCCGCGCCGCCGGGTTAAGCAAGCCCAATCTGCTGTATTACTTCCCCTCGAAGGAGGCGATTTTTACCGAACTGCTGTCCGGCCTTCTCGACACCTGGCTGGATCCGCTGCGCGCCATTGATCCCGATGGCGATCCGCTGGAAGAATTGCTGGCCTATGTGCAGCGCAAATTGCAGATGAGCCGGGATTTCCCGCGCGAAAGCCGACTGTTTGCCAATGAAATCGTGCAAGGCGCGCCGCGGATGCTGGACACCCTGTCTAAGGATCTGAAACCTCTGCTGGAAGAAAAAGCGGATCTGATCAAGGGCTGGATGGACGCTGGGAAGCTGAACCCGACCCATCCGAAACATTTGCTGTTCTCAGTCTGGTCGCTGACCCAGCACTATGCGGATTTTGATGTTCAGGTGCGGACGTTGATGGGGGATGAGGATCCTTTTGATGCGGCCCCAGAGCATCTGGATCGAATGTTCCGGCGCATGCTGACACCCGCCGACACCCGCTGACACCAGCACTCGCTGACCGTCGCCCCCTTTATTGACAAGACAAATAGAAAACGGCGCGCCGATCAGGGCGCGCCGTTTCTTATGCCATTCCATCCGACGATGGCAGGCCGATGACCTCCGCTTACTCCGCAGCGGTCACTGAGGGGTTGTTGGGATGGGTTGTCCAATTGGCATAATCGTCGGAAACAACCTCGCCCGTGCGCTCATCAATCTGACCGGCGGGCACCTCCTCCATGGTGATGCAGCCTTCAACCGGGCAAACATTGACGCAGAGGTTGCAGGCCACGCATTCGTCATCCTTCACGGTGAAAACGCGATCCTCGCTCATGGCGATGGCCTGATGTGACGTGTCCTCGCAGGCGGCAAAGCAGCGACCGCATTTGATGCAATCATCCTGATTGATCTTGGCCTTAGCGACGTAGTTCAGATCCAGATACTGCCAGTCGGTGACATTCGGCACAGCCTTGCCGACGAAATCATCCAACCGGTCATAGCCTTTGTCGTCCATCCACTGGTTCAGGCCAGAGATCATCTCCTTCACCACATTGAAGCCATAGGTCATGGCAGCGGTGCAGACCTGCACATTGCCAGCGCCCATGGTCATGAACTCAGCCGCATCGCGCCAGGTTGTGACGCCGCCAATGGCAGAAATCGGCAGACCATGAGTTTGCGGGCAACGGGCGATTTCAGCCACCATATTCAACGCAATCGGCTTCACCGCCGGGCCGCAATACCCGCCGTGTGTACCCTTGTCGCCAATGGTCGGCTCTGGCGCCATGGCATCGAGATTTACTGACACGATGGAGTTGATGGTGTTGATCAAGCTGACCGCATCTGCCCCGCCAGCCTTCGCCGCACGTGCAGGGTGACGAATATCAGTGATATTCGGCGTCAGCTTCACGATCACCGGTTTGGAGTAGTATTTCTTGCACCACTCCGTGACCATCTGGATGTATTCCGGCACCTGCCCCACGGCAGAACCCATACCGCGCTCCGCCATCCCATGCGGGCAGCCGAAGTTCAGTTCAATGCCGTCCGCGCCAGTGGCCTCGACCCGCGGCAGGATATCTTTCCACGCCTGCTCCTCGCAGGGCACCATCAGCGACACGATGATCGCACGATCCGGATAGTCCTTCTTCACACGGGCGATCTCTTCCAGGTTCACCTCAAGCGGACGGTCGGTGATCAGCTCAATATTGTTGAGCCCGAGAAGCCAGCGATCCGCGCCCCAGATGGCGCCATAGCGCGGCCCGTTCACATTGACGACCGGCGGTCCTTCGGAGCCGAGGGTCTTCCAGACCACCCCGCCCCAACCGGCCTCAAAGGCACGGCGCACGTTGTATTCTTTATCCGTTGGCGGCGCAGAGGCGAGCCAGAACGGGTTCGGAGATTTGATCCCCAGGAAATCTGCTGTCAGATCAGCCATTTGTCTGTTCCTTACACTGGCAACACAGGGCCAGGTCGGCCCTGTGGCTGGCTTAGCCCATCAGGCTGGCGTGGATGTCCATAGCGGCGTCGCGGCCTTCGGCGACGGCTGTCACGGTGAGGTCTTCTCCGCCAGAGGCGCAATCCCCCCCGGCCCAGACCCCGGCAATCGACGTGCGGCCCCGCGCGTCCACCTTGATCTTGCGCCCTTCAAGCGTCAGCGCGTCAGGCTGATCCTCCAGCGTCTGACCAATCGCCTTGTAGATCTGATCCGCCGCAATCCGCACCGTCTCTCCGGTGCCGCTCAACTGGCCGCCCTCGCTTTTGGTATACTCCAGCTCGATTTCAGCACAGGCACCGTTGCCATGCACCGCGACAGGCTGAACATTGAACAGCAGACGCACCCCCTTGGTTGCAGCCAAATCCTGTTCAAAGCGGCTCGCGCCCATGGCGTCACGGCCCCGGCGATAGGCGATGGTCACAGTCTCTGAACCGAGCAGCTTGGACTGCACCGCAGCATCCACTGCCGTCATCCCGCCGCCGATCACAACCACATTGCGCCCAACCGGCAGATTGGTCAAATCATCGGCCTGACGCAGCTCCGCGATAAAGTCGACCGCGTCACGCACGCCATCCTTGTCTTCGCCCTCCGCACGCAGCGCGTTGACGCCGCCAAGACCGATCGACAGGAACACCGCATCATAATCGGCCTTGAGCGCATCCAAGCTGAGTTCCGCACCGAGCTTTTTGCCATATTCGACGGTGATGCCACCAATTTGCAGCAGCCAATCCACTTCGCGGCTGGCGAAATTCTCGGTCGATTTATAGGCGGCAATCCCAAATTCGTTGAGGCCACCCGCCTTTGCCCGGGCCTCATAGATAACCACGTCATTGCCCAGCATTGCCAGACGGTGCGCTGCCGCCAATCCTGCTGGTCCCGCGCCCACCACAGCGACCCGCTTGCCCGTTGCCGCAGCGCGCGTGAAGGGATGCACGCCCTTTTCCATCAACGTGTCGGTGGCATGGCGCTGCAAGCGACCGATCTCAACCGGCTTGCCCTCAGCCGCCTCGCGGACGCAGGCTTCCTCACAGAGTGTCTCGGTCGGACACACCCGAGCGCACATCCCGCCAAGGATGTTCTGTTCCAGAATGGTCTTCGCCGCCGCTTCCGGGTGGCCGGTCTGGATCTCACGGATGAATTGAGGAATGTCGATGGAGGTCGGGCATGCCGTCATACAAGGCGCATCATAGCAGAAATAGCAGCGATCCGCCGCCACTGCCGCCTCATGCGCCTCATATTGTGGATGCAGGTCTCCAAAGTTGTCGGCAATTTCTGAGGCGGACAAACGCCCTGCCTGAATGCCGGATGCCTGATGGCTGGTCGCCATTGGGTGTCTCCCTGGATTTGTTTTTTATGCAAATCAGAGTGCCACAGTTAGATTTTTTATCAACTGGTAAAATTTTTGATCAGTCAGTTTTTTGAAGCGCAACTACGAAGGTAACCGGCCAATACGTTGCAGAAGAACAAAAAACTGCCCCAGCACAAATATTGGGCGGCTGCGGCAAACCATCCCGATCAGCGGAATTACGCTATTGCTGTGCGGCAAACAGGGTCAGTACCATTGCCCCAAAGAAGGCAAAAACCGCCCCTCCGCCCGAAACAATCGAACAGAAAAGCGGCTTCAATAAGATCTGGTTAGATCCGCGGTCCTGGTCAGGCGAGCATCGCAGTGGCTTCGATCTCGATCTTGGCACGATCTTCGATAAGCCCCGCAACCACCACCATCGTCATCGCAGGAAAATGGTAGCCCATGACAGCGCGATAGGCCGCCCCGACCTCCCGCTGATGCGCCAGATACTCGGCCTTGTCGGTCACATACCAGGTCAGCCGGGTGATGTCGCTGGCGCTGCCACCGGCCTCCTGCACGACTGCCAGAATATTCTCCAGCGCCTGGCTCATCTGACCGATGAAGTCGTCCGTCTCAAAGACCTGATCCGCAGTCCAGCCAATCTGGCCACCAACAAACAGCATCCGCCCCTCGCCAATCATGCCGTTGGCATAGCCTTTGGCCGGTTTCCAGCCTTCGGGGTGCACATTCACTGTCGGCATGTTGGGCTCCTGTCCTGAGCGCGACGATCCGCGCAACCACTTTCAGCTCCCAATATCCATCAGGATGAAATTTACTTCAAGCTTAAAATATGCAAACTTAAAGAACACAAAAAAGCCCTCCGCGAACGCGAAGGGCCAAACAGGCTTGCGCCATCACGTAAGACCATATCGGCTCACATGCCGAGCGCTTCCTTATACATTTCAAGAACCGCTTCTTCTTCGGCGATATCGTCTTTGTCGCGCTTGCGCAGCGCGATCACCTTACGGATCACCTTGGTGTCGTAGCCGCGCGCCTTCGCTTCGGCCATGATCTCTTTCTGCTGCTCAGCAAGATCTTTCTTCTCAGCGTCCAGACGCTCAAACCGTTCGATAAACTGGCGCAATTCACCAGCGGTCACACGGTAGCTGTCGCTTTTTTCGTCTTCGGTCATATCCATCGTGGGCTCCGTCGGCAAAGTGTGGAAACTCGGATCAGCCCTCCAGATACAATCGTGCCCCCTGCTCCGCAAGCGGTGATAGGGAGATCCGACATAGGACCCGTCTGAATAGGCAAAAGGCACCCCGGTCAGTGTCTGCGCCCGACCTCGGCTGGCTTGCCCTGCCCCCGTCAATCAGGTAGGCGCAGGCCGACACCACCGGCGCAGTGAGGCGCCACCACCGGAGAGTGCGATGTACGAAATTATGGTTTGGGTAGGCGCGGCCGTATCGGTAGCAGGTCTGATCGGGCTGATGTGGAGCGTGGTGCGCGTAATGCAGGCCAAACGGCAAAAGCTGGACGACGACGCCCTGCGCGCTGTCGTCCAAAAGGTGCTGCCCTATAACCTTGGTGCGCTGTTTCTGTCGGTCATCGGCCTGATGCTGGTCATGCTGGGGCTGACACTGGGCGGCTGATCGCTGACGCAATACAGCGAAGGCCGTGCCAGAGGGGCGATCAGCCATTCGCAGCAACTTCTGACCTCAGCACTAAATCTATTGCCGTAAACAAACCCGACCGGCCCGGCCTCAGACCGGCATGTTGTCGAACATCTCCTCAGCCGCTTCCTCACTGAGCATCTGCTCCAACCGCAACATGCGGCTTGGAACGCGTTCCCCCGCGACCCGCAAACGGGCCAATGTTCGGCTGAACTCAGGATATAAGACAAGCCGGTCCAACCGGTGCGCGGCCAATATGCGGCGCTCAAGCCCTTGGGCCTGCTGCATCAGACTGTCGCTCTTTCTGTTCTCACTGGTCATTCTGCACTCCTCCCTTGGACCTGCCCCTCGGGCCGCATCGGCGGTATAACCCAGAGGCCTGGTAGAACTGTGGGAGGCTGCACAACGGCCTCCCGCTCCATCCCGGCATCCGGATTTTGGCGCAGGTCATCGCGGCTCACCTCACCGCTGTCGCCACGATAGCAGATATCCCACCACGTGACCTTGAGTAAGATCAACCATAACGTGAAATAATGATCCCGCAAGTCATAGCGCCGAACGCAGCAGACTCCGACGTTGCCCATAGGCCAATCAAATTTCCCCGCCTCTGCCCTTGCACATATTCATTTTTCTATATATGTATTGGACAGCAGCAGGAGATCCCCCATGAAGCCGATCGTCAAAGCGTTTTTTGATGAACAGACAAACACCGTATCCTACGTCGTGCGTGAGCCGGATGGCACCGCCTGCGCCCTGATCGATTCAGTTCTGGATTTCGATCACGCTGCCGGTCGCACCGATACCCGCTCTGCTGATGAGATGATCGCCTGGGTAAAGGCCGAGGGTCTGCGGGTTGAGTGGATCCTCGAAAGCCATGTCCACGCCGACCACCTTTCAGCCGCCCCCTACCTTCAGGAGCATCTGGGAGGGAAAATCGGCATCGGCGCCAATATCACCCTGGTCCAGGACACCTTTGGCAAGGTCTTCAACGAAGGCACCGAATTTCAACGCGATGGCAGCCAGTTCGACGCGCTGTTCGAAGAGGGCGACAGTTTCCACATCGGGCAACTGCGCGGTGATGTGTTGCACACGCCGGGCCACACCCCCGCTTGCCTCACCTATGTGATTGGGGACGCCGCATTTGTTGGCGACACATTGTTCATGCCCGACTTTGGCACCGCCCGCTGCGATTTTCCCGGTGGCTCCTCCGAAGCCCTGTTCCAGTCGATCCAGAAAATCCTGACGCTCCCCGATGAGACCCGCATTTTTGTCGGCCATGACTACAAGGCACCGGGTAGAGACGATTATGCCTGGGAAACCACGGTGGGGGAGCAGAAAGCGCTGAACATCCATATCGGTCAAGGCCGCCCGATTGAGGACTTCGTCGCCATGCGGGATGCCCGCGACGCAACACTGTCCATGCCCCGACTGATCCTGCCATCTCTGCAGGTCAATATGCGCGCGGGCCAAATGCCGGACGCCGATACCGACGGCAATGTCTACCTGAAGGTGCCGATCAACAAACTCTGATCCCAGAACTTCCGGATGGGGCCGTCCTCGCGCCGCCCATTTCGCAGGCGGCTGCGAGATCCGGTGCGAATAGGCGCTGGGTTCCCTGTCACAGATTGATAGATCACAAGGATTTCACCATGAATATAGACTGGATCTGGGGGCTGATTGGCGGCGTGCTGATCGGCACCGGCGGTGCCGTGTACCTGCTCGGCAATGGGCGCATCATGGGGGCCAGCGGCATTCTTGGCGGCCTGATTGATGGCAGCGGTCGCAACAGCGCGGCTGAGCGGCTGGCCTTCGTTGCAGGCGTTGTTCTGGTCCCGCTGGTGATGTGGCTGACCGTCGCCGAAGCGCCGGACACACATCTCACCTCGAACACGGCGGTGATTGTCGCCGCCGGACTTCTGGTGGGGCTTGGCACGCGCATTGCCAATGGCTGCACCTCGGGTCACGGCGTCTGTGGCATCTCCCGACTGTCCCTGCGCGGGCTGATCGCAACCGTCATCTACATTCTTGCCGGTGGCCTGACACTTGCTCTGTTTCGCCATGTCTGGGGTCTGATCTGATGCGTCTTCTTCTCTCTTTCTCAGCGGGCGGGCTGTTTGGCCTCGGCCTGTTCCTCTCTGGCATGACCGACACACAAAAGGTTCAGGGCTGGCTTGATATATTCGGCGCCTGGGATCCGACGCTGGCCTTTGTGATGGGCGGGGCCATACTGCCAATGGCATTGGCCTGGCAGTTGACCCGCGGTCGCGCGCCATTGGTCGGCGGCAGTTTTCCAGCCCCGCCACGGCAGGAGCTTGACCGACGACTGATCATCGGATCTGTCCTGTTTGGCATCGGCTGGGGGTTGGCTGGCCTCTGCCCCGGGCTTGGCGATTGCCTCGCTTAGCTATGGCGGCACCGGCGGCATCATTTTCATCGCCGCACTGCTCATCGGCATGATGGCAGCGCCCCCGGTCGCCCAGCGACTGGACCGCGCGGCTGCAAGCACGTAAAAGGCCGGATCATGGACCCACGCACGTTGACCCCCCGCTATTCCGTCTCGCCGCAGATTTCGGTTGAGGACCTGCCGCAGCTGGCCGCCGCCGGATTCACCACGGTGATCTGCAACCGCCCTGATGCTGGAGGTCCCGCCCAGCCATCAGGCCGATGCCATCCGCACCGCTGCCGAGGCGCAGGGGTTGCGGTTCGAAGTGCTGCCGCTGACCCACCAGACCATGACGCCAGAGAATGTCGCCAAGCAGCAAGCGTTTGTTGAGGCTTCGGATGGCCCGGTACTGGCCTATTGCGCATCCGGCACCCGCTGCTCGGTTGTTTGGGCATTGGGCCAAGCGCCGCTTATGCCGGTGGACGAGATCCTCGCCACCACTGCAGAGGCCGGATATCAGCTTGATGGGCTGCGCCCGACGTTGATGGCCGTGGCCACTCAGGCAGCGCAGGTAGCCCCGACAGCAAACGAAAGCTGACATCGTCAGCTAGAGCCCTGACTTCAGATAAGCTTCACCGTGTAAGATGCTGAAATTCAACGGCAGTGCAGATCATGCGCTGCCGTTTTCCATTTCGACTGCCCGGTTTGGCAGGGTCACCCGGTACTGCTGTTCAGCCCGGCAAGATCGGAGATTTCCATCGCAGCCGCATCCGCGCTGAAATCGCCCAGCCCGTCACCTAAGCCATCCCCGAGACCGTCGCCCATCGGCATCGCACCGAGGTCTGGTAGATCTCCAAGATCTGGCAGATCACCGGACATGGCGTCACCCAGACCGTCATTCAAGCCATCAGGAAGATCGCCCGCCATCGGCATACCCGCCAGATCACCACCAAGGTCGCCGCCCAGATCCGCTCCGAGGTCACCACCCAGATCGCCGCCAAAGCCACCTAGATCCCCTCCAAGGTCACCGAGCCCATCGCCCAAGCCTCCGCCCATGCCACCCATGGGATCCTGCAACCCGTCAGCCGCAACGGAGAGATCCAAGGTTGGCGGTTCGTGATCCAAAGCACCGGCACCACCGCCCATGTGGGACGAAAACGCACTCTCATCAGCCGCACTGTCGTTCACCAGCTTCGTGCGCGGATCAGTGAGCCTGACAGCACGGGCGCCGTTCATCTGGCCCAGACGCCCCTGCGCAATAGCCTGACCACTGATGGATATCATCTCCGTCTCATAGAGGAAGGCCTGATCCAACGGCAGCAGATCCCCTTCTTCAAGTGAGGAAAACTCATTCGCGGGAACCTTCATCTTGCACAAAACAGCGCGCAACTCGGCCCGCATGGACCCCATATTGCTTCCCAGCGATGGGCTTAGCCTGATGGGCGTTCTGACCTGCCTCGCCCAGATCCTCGGGCGAGGGTTCAGGCAGGATCAGGGTCAGCCCGCCCTGCATCGCCCCGCAGGCAAGATCCAGCGTCAGTTCAATCACCCGGTAGTCTTCCGCCTCAAGCCCCAGAACAAGGCTGCGCACATCCTCGACCTGCGCTCCGAAACGGTAACCGGAGAAAATCGCCTCATCTTTCTGCTGGGCCAGCATGGAGACCACCTTGGCAAAGGTGCGCTCAAGAAAATCGGCAACCATGGCGGCGTCTGTCGGGGTGTAATTCCGCTCACTCGGCGCCTTGCCCAGAACCTGCCCCATGGTCTGCTGTTGGATAAGCGCGGTCACGGTGGGCGCATCCAGCGTGGCGGCACCAATCCGCCCGTGCGGTCCGTCCAACACCACCAGCAGATGCTTGTCCGACAGATGTGGTGGCAGATCCTCGGGAATGCGGTTGGCTTGGCGCGCGGCCAGCACCGCCACGGGAAGATCACACAGATCCGCTGCCGCCCGCGCAATCGAGCGGCGCAAAGCCTTAAGGGTCAACGAACTGGTCAGTCCGCCCTTGCCCTCTTTGGTGGCTGCCAGTTTGCGGGCCAGGACCCCGCCGCCACCATTCGCTGCCGTTTCCGATTTCGTTTCAGACATAGGTTGTAAACCTGCCCCTCTCGCACCGCTTTGCCCTAGGTCTACCTCAAGAGTGGTTACCAATAACTTTACGATAAACAGTTAAACCGGGTTTTCCTGACGAAGAGGTAAGGAAACCTGAAAGGCACCGCCAACCTCCCCCGAAAGATAGGCCACATCTCCGCCAAGGCGCTGCATGATCTCCCGGCAAATCGCTAGACCAAGGCCCGCGCCGCCTGCCCGTTCCGGGCTAACCCTCGAAAACTTCTCAAAAATAGTGGTGCGAAACTCTGGTGGGATCCCCTCACCATTGTCGATGAAATCAATGAACAACCAATGACCACTTTGCCGGGCGGTGATGCGCAGTTCGGGGTCCGCTGCGGTACAATATTTGTCGGCGTTGGCGATCAGGTTGATGAACACCTGCGCCAACCGGTCCAGATCAGAGGAGAGCCGCATATCATCCGTCGCCACGCCACGTTCCACCCGCAACCGCGCCGATCCATCCGCCAGCGCAGTGGCCACCCCATGGTCCAGCACATCCCCCAACCGTCCGGCACTGATGTTGAGGCTCACCTGACCATTTTCCAGCACGCTGAGGTCCAGCAGATCGTTCAGCAGACGGGTCAGCCGCTGCGCCTCATCGTGGATAATGCCCGCATAGCGACTGTGATCCTGCACCGCGAGGTTTTCGGTATCACGCAAGATTTCAGAAAACGCCCGGATGGAGGTCATCGGCGTGCGCAATTCATGGCTCACTTGGCTGAGGAACGCATCCTTCTGTTGCGACAACTGTGTCAATTTTTCATTTGTTTCCTGAAGTTTGCGTGCCGTTCTTGACAGTTCTTCGGACTGTGTTTCAAGCCGATTGGAATACTCAAGGATCTGCGCGGTCTCATCCGCCACCGCCAATAGATCCTGCACGGAGACCGAAGACCCGCCGACGATCTGCCCGACCATCGCATGGGCCGCCGCTGCACCGATAGAGGCGCTGAGCTCGCGTTCCAGACGCTCCAGAAACGCTGGGGTCGGCTCAGGCAGCGGTCCCCGCCCGCCCTGGCGCGCCAATTCGCTCTGAAAGAACGTCTGCGCCTCACCCGCCCCCAGAATACGCTGGGACATGACCATCAGATCCTCGCTCTGCGCCACGGATCCGGTCCAGCCGCGCGGCCCCGAAGAATGGTCAAATACATGCACAAATTGCGCCCCCTGAAGGCGCTCCATCGGACTGGGAAAGGACAGCAGAGATCCAATCAGGAACGCCGCCGTGTTCAATGCCATCGACCACAGAACCGCATGGACCGTAGGGTCCAACCCCTCAATCCCAAAAAGCGCATGAGGGCGCAGCCACGACAGGCCCAACAGCCCATCCGCCAGTACATGCGCAGGCAGCAGCCCACCGCCCAGTTCTGGCAAAAGCATCGTGTAAAGCCAGATTGCAAACCCAACGGACAAGCCTGCAAGCGCTCCACTGCGGGTCGCGCCACGCCAGAACAGCCCGCCTACGAGACTCGGCAGCATCTGTGCAATGCCGGTGAACGAAATTAGACCGATAGCCGCCAGCGCCGCACCGCCGCCCGATAGCGTATAATAGAAATAGCCCAGCGCCATGATGCCCGCGATCGACAGCCGCCGCGACAGCAGCACGACATGGCGCACATCGCCGGAGACGGAGGCACCCACCTCCTGCCAGCGCAGCCAGATCGGCATGACGATATGGTTTGACACCATGGTCGACAGCGCCATCGCCGCAACAATCGCCATGGATGTTGCAGAGGAGAACCCCCCCAGAAAAGACAGCATCGCCAGCCCCTGCTGGCCCTCGGCCAGAGGCAGGGTCAGGACAAACAGATCCGGGTTCGATCCCACCGGCAGCAGCTCCAACCCGATGGCGGCAATCGGCACCACAAAGATCGAGATCAGCAGGAGATAGAGCGGAAACGCCCAGGCCGCGACGCGCAAATGCCGTTCATCCTCATTCTCGACCACCATGACCTGAAACATACGCGGCAGGCAGACAAAGGCCGCTGCCGATAGGAAAGTGATCGTCGCCCAGCGCCCGCCATCAACCTGCCACTGACCAATCGCAGAGGCATCAATCCGGGCCATGGTCTCGCCCACCCCACCCGCAACTCCCCAAACAACAAAGATACCCACCGCCAGCAGCGAGACCAGCTTCACCACCGCCTCAAGCGCCACGGCGGTCACGACGCCGTGGTGGCGCTCATTGGCGTTGAGATTGCGCGTGCCAAACAGAATGGCAAAGGCCGCAAGCCCGGCCGCCACCCAGAACACCGTCTGCGTTTCATTGACACTGCGCAGCGGGTCTGCTTCAGCGAAGATCGCAAACGACAACGTAATAGATTGTAATTGCAGCGAGATATAGGGTGTCGTGCCGATCACCGCGAGGATCGTGACGCCAATCGCCAAGAGATTTGACTTGCCATATCGCGCCGACAAAAGATCCGCGATGGAGGTGATCCGCTGGCTGCGCCCGATACGGACCAGCTTGCGCAAGCCCCACCACCAGCCGACCATCACCAGTGTGGGACCAAGATAGATGGTTATATATTCCAATCCCGAGCGCGCCGCGTAACCCACCGCCCCGTAAAAGGTCCAGGCGGTGCAATAGATCGACAGCGACAGCGTGTAAATCAACGGTGACCGCATCCAACGGGCAGCGCGTCCATGGCTGGCATGACGATCCGCGGCGAAAGCCACGATAAACAGCAGCGCAACATAGCTCAGACAGACCAGCGCCAACACATTGAGCGACGCCATCAGTCCGCGTCCCCGCCCCGGCGCGGTTCGCCACCTTCGGTCCAGTGCTCCGCCCAGCGCCGCACCGCCAGCGCAAAGCCAAAGCTCGCGAGAATCAGCCCCGCCCACACCACAAGGATATAGATCATCGCCCTTGACAGCGGCATGCCTGACATACTGTCCGGTGCAGGATAGGGGTCTGGGTCGGGCCACATCAGCGGCACCAGCAGCAACAGCGCACCCAAGACAGGCAACAGGCGCGCAACATCCATCAGACGGCGGCGACGATAGGTCCGGCGTTCAACAAACGGCGCGCCAGTTTCGCCCTCGCTCTCAGCGCCGTCGCCACGGATCATCCCTGGCGGGCCTGTTCAGCCAGATCAACAGCCGCAGCGCCAGCCTCAGACACACCCGCGCGGTTCTGCGCCGCCTGCGCATGAAGGTCGCGGACTGCGGTCAGAACCTCGTTGTTGGAAAACGGTTTTGTCATGAACCGGGTGACCCCGGCCTGCTCTGCCATCTCCCGGTCGCGCAGCTGCCCTCGTGCGGTCAGCATCAGAACCGGCAAACCCGGCAGCTGCCCGCTGTCGCGCAATTCACGAATGATCTCCAGCCCGCTTTTGCCGGGCAGCATCAGATCCAGGATCACCAGATCCGGCTTCGCCTTGCAGATCACCTCAACCGCATCGCTACCATCGGCGTGGCTGTCGACCTGCCAGCCATCGCGGGTCAGCAGAAATCGGATCGCCTCGGTGATATTCGGCTCGTCTTCGACCAGAACAACATGCCTGCCCATTGTGTGGATATTCCTCCCCTACGCCCGATCCTTCGCGAGGTCATTGCCTCAAGGCGTCTCCGTCCCTGGCGCAACAGTAGCGTTGCGGTTGCGCTGCTGTCAAAACTCTTCCTTCAGGATCGACGGTTCGCGCCGTGCCACACAGTCGCGGCGCGAACAGATCCGGCAGCTCGCGCCCACTGGCTGGGCTGTCTCCGCCACCTCGCCCTTGGGCAGGATCAGCATCACCGCGTGATACAGCGGGTCACTGTCAAAATCTGGCCGCTGATGAGGCCAGGAGACCGCCAGACAATCGAAACCAACGGCACTGCGCCCCTGCTGCACCACATCCCGGCGCACGGGCACCTGCGGGCGCGAAAGCGCGGTATACAGCGGCCACAACGGACAGGAGGCGCCGAACCTTGGCAATGCAAACCCCGTGACCGGCTTGCGAAACAGGATGGAGCCAGAGGCATCGCAGACCACCAGCCCCGCCTCCTGGCCCAGCACCGCAGGCGGCAACGCTCCAAGTCGGCGCAGCACGGTCGGTAGATCACAATCAAAGGCACGAGCCAAGCTGACCGGGGCAATCCCGCCACTGGCGAGACACTCAGTCAGCGGCATCAACGGCAGCACCGCGGCGTCGGCGCAATATTGCAGCAGGGCGGCGCGGGCGATGGTACGGCCTGCCTCACTCACCAGATCGCCCCCCTGCGCAATCAGCACCTCAATCAAATCCCCGCGCGCCTCAGGCCCTGCCGCTTCCAGCTCCGGAAAGTGATGACCGTGGCTGGCAAAGAACTGTTCAACCTCCTCCTGAGGGACACCACGGCGCTCTGCGGAGGTATTGCTCTCATCAAGGAAGTTCACCAAAGCGCGGCTACTCTCTGCAAGGCGCAGCGAATCCTCATTCAGGTTATTGTGGAAGCGGTCACGCCATTCGTCCTCCAACTCTCCGGTCTCCGCCAGGATCGACGCGGTTGAGCGGATCGCAGCCGCAGTGGACAGCACCTCATGAAGCGAGGCCGCCAGCTGCGGATCATGGGTGAGACGATCCGACAGCGTTTGCACCGTGCGCTCCAGGCTGGCGATACGCTGCTGGCTTTGCGCCAGCACCTCGGCCCAGCCCGGAAACCGGCCCGCGAATTCATCCACCCGGTCCAGCTCTGCCACCGGCCTGGGCAAATCCGCAGCCGCCTCACGCAGGGTCGACAATAGCGCCACCTCCGCCCCTTCGGTCAGCATCGACGGCTCAACCGCCAGCACGCGCGCCAGATCAACCAGCAGCTTGCCCCCGATTCTGCGCCGGTTGTGTTCAATCAGGTTCAGATAGGAGGCAGAGATATCGACCTGCCGCGCCAGTTCGGCCTGGCGCAGCCCCAACATCAACCGCCGCTCGCGGATGCGGCTCCCTGTCAGCGTGTCACGCCCCATGGCGGCACTCCCTTCCAAAAGCATGGCGGATCAAGGACTTTCTGCGCTGCAACATAAGTTTCTTTACAGAAAACCCTTAATACCTGTTCATTTGTTTACAGAATAAATCAGCATTTCAAGGGTTTTATTGCGTGATTTTACAAGCCGCGCCCATACTGGTTTTGCACGAAAACGTGCGGACGTCAGCGGAAGTGAGGAGCTGTTGCCGTCGTTACACATAAGGGAGGATTACATGTCCAAGACTGACGTATCGCGTCGCGGTGTCCTGAAGACCGGTGCCATCGCGGGCGCCGGCGTGGCGCTTCCGACGATCTTTACCGCATCGTCTGCAGCCGCGTTTACAAATGAGCCGACCGGCAGCACTGTGACGCTGGGCTTCAACGTACCCCAAACCGGCCCCTACGCGGATGAGGGCGCGGATGAGCTGCGCGCTTATCAGCTGGCCGTTGAACATCTGAATGGCGGCGGCGACGGCGGCATGATGAACACCTTCTCGTCGAAGGCCCTGCAGGGCAACGGGATCATGGGCAAGGAAGTCAAATTCGTCACCGGCGACACCCAGACCAAATCCGACGCGGCCCGTGCCTCGGCCAAGTCGATGATCGAAAAAGACGGCGCCGTGATGATCACCGGCGGGTCGTCCTCCGGTGTGGCGATTGCTGTGCAGGGTCTCTGCCAGGAGGCTGGCGTGATCTTCATGGCGGGTCTCACCCACTCCAACGACACCACCGGCAAAGACAAGAAGGCCAATGGCTTCCGCCATTTCTTCAACGGCTACATGTCCGGTGCGGCACTGGCACCGGTGCTGAAGAACCTCTATGGCACGGACCGGAACGCCTATCACCTGACGGCGGATTACACCTGGGGCTGGACCCAGGAAGAATCCATCGCCGCCGCCACTGAGGCACTGGGTTGGAACACCGTAAACAAGGTTCGCACACCGCTGGCTGCCACCGACTTCTCGTCCTATATCGCGCCGGTTCTGAACTCCGGTGCCGACGTGCTGGTTCTGAACCACTATGGCGGCAACATGGTGAACTCGCTGACCAATGCGGTTCAGTTTGGTCTGCGTGAGAAGGTCGTAAACGGCAAGAACTTCGAAATCGTTGTTCCGCTGTACTCCCGCTTGATGGCCAAGGGTGCTGGCGCCAACGTGAAGGGCATCCACGGCTCCACCAACTGGCATTGGTCGCTGCAGGATGAAGGCTCGCAAGCCTTTGTGCGCTCCTTCGGCTCCAAATATGGCTTCCCGCCAAGCCAGGCGGCACACACCGTTTATTGCCAGACCCTGCTTTATGCGGATGCCGTTGAACGCGCGGGCTCCTTCAACCCCTGCGCCGTTGTTGAGGCCCTCGAAGGGTTTGAATTCGACGGATTGGGCAATGGCAGGACGCTGTACCGTGCCGAAGACCACCAGTGCTTCAAAGACGTACTGGTTGTGCGCGGTAAGGAAAACCCAACCTCGGAATTCGACCTGCTTGAAGTTGTCGAAGTGACCCCGGCCGAACAGGTGACCTACGCGCCGGATCATCCGATGTTCGCAGGCGGCGCCCTGGGCACCTGCAACAGCGGCGCCTGATCACAGACATGGGGCGGGCGCAGATCATGTGCCCGCCTTGCCACTCTCCCGGCGTCAACCTGCCTGACAATTCACGACGACAGGACCAGCGCCAGCGGCGCTGAACAGCCGACTTATGCCAATTCCAGACGGACCAACCGAAGGTGGGGACAATGGACGCAATCCTATTGCAAATCTTAAACGGGCTCGACAAGGGCTCGGCCTATGCGCTGATCGCGCTGGGTCTGACACTCATCTTTGGCACGCTGGGCGTGGTGAACTTTGCCCATGGGGCGCTGTTCATGATCGGCGCCTTCTGTGCGGTCACCGTGCAACGGGTCCTGAGCCTCAGCTTTGAAACCGTGGATGAAACCCAGAAGGACTTTCTGGGCAATCCGCTCAAAGTGAAAACCCCCTATGTCGAAAGTTGGTTCGGCCCTGAGGTGGGCGGTGCGATCATCGACTGGGCGGTGCCGCTCGCGATCCTCTTTGCCATCCCGATCATGATCGGCGTCGGCTATGTGATGGAACGCGGCCTGATCAAGCATTTCTACAAGCGCCCCCATGCAGACCAGATCCTGGTGACCTTCGGCCTCGCCATCGTGCTGCAGGAGGTGGTGAAATACTTCTACGGCGCAAATCCGATCCAGACCCCTGCCCCGGACGCCCTGAATGGCGTTGTCAATCTGGGGGCCATCATTGGGATGGACATCGTCTATCCGGTCTGGCGCGTGGTCTATTTCTTCTTTGCTGTGGTCATTATCGGCGGCATCTTCTCCTTCCTGCAGTTCACCACGTTTGGCATGGTGGTGCGTGCAGGCATGGCAGACCGGGAGACCGTGGGCCTTCTGGGCATCAATATCGACCGCCGCTTTACCATCATGTTTGGTATTGCCGCCGCCGTCGCCGGTCTGGCTGGCGTGATGTACACCCCGATCAACTCCCCCAACTACCATATGGGCATGGATTTTCTGGTGCTGAGCTTCGTCGTGGTGGTTGTCGGCGGCATGGGATCCCTCCCCGGCGCCGTACTGGCGGGGTTTCTTCTTGGCGTGCTCGAAAGCTTCGCCTCGATGAATGAAATCAAATCCCTGATCCCCGGCATCGACCAGATCATCATCTATGTGGTCGCAATCATCATTCTGCTCACCCGCCCGCGGGGCCTGATGGGCCGCAAAGGTGTGATGGAGGACTAAGCACATGTTCGCACTCAACAAAAAAGATAAGACGCTGCTGCTGGTCGTTGCCATCCTGACCCTGTTTGCACCGTTCATCCTGAACCCTTTCCCGACGGGCAGCGCGCTGGCGCAGTTCAATGCGGGCTACCCCGACCTGATGCAGCGATTTGTGATCTTCGGCATCTTCGCGATCGGCTTCAACATCCTGTTTGGCCTCACGGGCTACCTCTCCTTTGGCCACGCGGCCTTCCTTGGTGTCGGGTCTTATTCGGCGGTCTGGATGTTCAAGCTGCTGAGCATGAACGTGGTGCCCGCCATCATATTGTCGGTGATCGTCGCGGGCCTGTTTGCACTGGTGATCGGCTATGTCAGCCTGCGTCGCTCCGGCATCTACTTTTCGATCCTGACGCTGGCCTTTGCGCAGATGTCGTTCAACCTGGCCTATTCGGTGCTGACCCCGATCACCAATGGCGAAACCGGCCTGCAGCTGACGCTAGATGACCCCCGTGTTCTGGGCGTGTCGGCGACCGCCGATGGCTCCATCCCGGTGACCAGCCTCTTTGGCCTGGAGATGCGCTCCACCTTCGAGATGGCCGTCGGCCCCTGGGCGTTCCAGTTCAATGCGGGCTACTATCTTTGCGCACTGATCCTGCTGGCCGCCTTTTACCTCTCGATCCGCATCTTCCGCTCACCCTTTGGCCTGATGCTGAAGGCCGTGAAATCGAACCAGCAGCGGATGAACTACACCGGCCTGAATACCCGGCCCTACACGCTGGCTGCCTTTGTGATCTCGGGCATGTATGCCGGTCTGGCTGGCGGTCTGATGGCCTCAATGGACCCGCTGGCAGGCGCTGAGCGGATGCAGTGGACCGCCTCCGGCGAAGTGGTGCTGATGACCATCCTCGGTGGTGCCGGCACCTTGATCGGCCCGGTTCTGGGCGCAGGCTTCATCAAATACTTTGAGAACATCTTCTCCAAGATCAACGACAACGTGCTGCACAGCTGGTTCAGCTTCATGCCCGACGGGATCGAGGATGCGATGGTCTTCATCGTGCATCCCTTCATCGGCAAAGGCTGGCACCTGACCTTGGGCATTCTGTTCATGCTGGTGGTGATCTTCCTGCCCGGTGGCCTGGTCGAAGGCGGACAGAAGCTGCGCGGCTGGATCCAGGGGCGCAAAGCCAAAAAAGATGGCCCCTCGGGCAAAACTGAACCTGCGGAATAAGGAGCAAGGCCAATGGGTATCCTTGAAGTCAAAAACGTGGGCAAGCGGTTCGGTGGCCTTCAGGCACTGTCCGAGGTGAACCTCAGCGTGCGCGAAAACACTGTCCACGCCATCATCGGCCCCAATGGGGCGGGCAAGTCCACGCTGCTGAACTGTCTGGTAGGTAAGCTGATCCCGGACACCGGATCGGTGATGTTCGACGGCAAATCCGTCCTGGGCCGCGCGCCCTACGAAATCAACCAGATGGGCATCTCCCGTGTGTTCCAGACGCCTGAGATCTTTGGCGACCTGTCGGTGCTGGAAAACATGATGATCCCCTGTTTCGCCAAACGCGACGGCGCCTTTGAAATGAATGCGATCAGCGCCGTCTCTGGCCAGCGCGACATTCTGGAGAAGGCAGAGCACATGCTGGAGGAGATGAACATGGCCGACAAACGGCACATGAACGCCGCCTCCATGTCACGCGGCGATAAGCGGCGGCTTGAGATTGGCATGTGTCTCAGTCAGGAACCGCGTCTTCTGCTGCTGGACGAGCCGACTGCGGGCATGGCGCGGGCCGATACCAACAACACCATCGACCTGCTGAAACAGATCAAAGCCGAGCGCGATATCACCATCGCGATCATCGAACACGACATGCACGTCGTGTTCTCACTAGCGGATCGGATCACTGTACTGGCGCAGGGCACCCCGCTGGTAGAGGACGATCCGCAGAACATCAAAGGCAACCCGAAGGTGCGCGAAGCCTACCTCGGCGAGTCGGCGTAAGGAGATCACAGATGAACGTCAAACCCGACTTTTCCAAACACGCCAACCACGCCACCACGGCACCAGCCTTTCTCTCGGTCTGGGACATGCATGCCTACTACGGCGAGAGCTATATCGTGCAGGGTATTTCCTTCAACGTGCACGAAGGTGAGATCCTCGCCCTGTTGGGCCGCAACGGCGCTGGCAAGACCTCGACCCTGCGCTCCATCGCGCGCACCGGCTCACCGATGGTGACTAAGGGCGAGATTTGGCTGGACCATCAGCCCCTGCACAAGATGTCCTCGCATGAGGCCTCCGCCGCGGGTCTGGGTCTTGTCCCCGAAGATCGCCGCATCATTCCCGGTCTCACCGTTGAGGAAAACCTGCAGCTGGCGCAGATTGCCCCGCCCATCGGCTGGTCTCTTGAGAGGCTCTATGAGTTGTTTCCACGTCTTGGCGAACGCCGCAAGCAGGAGGGTGTCACGCTTTCCGGTGGCGAACAGCAAATGCTGGCGATTGCCCGCGCATTGGCCCGCGACATCAAAGTGCTGCTGCTGGATGAGCCCTATGAAGGTCTGGCGCCCGTTATCGTGGACGAGATCGAAAAGACCCTCATTCACATCAAACAACAGGGCATCACCACGGTCATCGTAGAACAGAACGCAGTGCGCGCGCTGGAGCTGGCCGACCGTGCCGTGATCCTTGACACAGGCGGTATTGTCTTCGATGGCGCCGCCGCTGAAGTCCTCGAAAACGAGGAACTGCGCGCCGAATACCTGGCCATCTAACCCCAACACTCCCCGTCGGGCCGGTTCATGTACCGGCCTTGGCACCTTGGGGCTGATGCGGTGGCATCAGCCCTTTTTTGGTCCCGTTTCCTGGAACCCGTGATGCCAGTTTGCAAGTGGCCACAAAGGACCCCACCACGCATTTTGCCTCCTGAATTCGCTTTGCTTTGCGCCGGAACAGCGGTTATCTGCCCCCATGACCGATCTTGCCTTTGAATTTGCGCCGGTGGGGCTGGCTCTGCTCGATCAGCGGGTGATCCAGCGCTGCAACCAGCAGTTTGCCGAAACCTTTGGGGGGGATAGCGGCAGCTATGTCGGCCTGCCCATTGCTGAACTTTACCCCAGCCAGGAAGACTTCCAGCGCATCGGCGACCGGCTGCAACAGCCCGACGCGCAGTCGGGGCAGTATAACGACGAGCGGATCATGCGCCGCCGTACCGGCGATCTGTTCTGGTGCCGGGTGCGCGGGCGCTCCCTGACGCCGGAGCACCATTTTCGCAGCGGTGTCTGGAGTTTCGCCGACATCTCGGACGACCGGCCCGTGGTCAGTCTCACCCCGCGCGAGCGTGATGTGGCAATCCTGACCTGTCGCGGACTTTCAGCCAAAGAAATCGGCGCTGAGCTGAACCTGTCCTATCGCACAATCGAAACCCACCGGGCGCATCTTCTGGTCAAGTTCTCCGCCCGCAAACTGCCTGAACTGGTGGCGAAACTAACCGGAATGCCGCTCTGAACAGCGATCCGCACCGCAAGATTGCAAATCACCTCAAGGGCGCCCATGTTAGCGTCCATATTGTCAGCGCTTTCCTTGTGGTAAAGCATACCCTATAAGCGCCTTCAAATCTTATGCCCGCAGCTTCTGCGGGCCTGTCGGAACCGGCTGAGGACAAAAATGACAAATAAGACCCACGAAGCAGACGTATCCTTCATCAAAGCGCTGGCCGAACTGCTGCGCGACAATGACCTGACCGAACTGCAGGTGAAGCGTGACTACGGCGAAGACGACAGCCTGAATGTGCGCGTGTCGCGTCAGACCATCGCCGCACCTGCCCCGGTGCAGGCATACGCGGCCCCGGCGCCTGTTGCCGCTGCTCCCGCAGCCCCGGCCCCTGCGGCTCCCGCCGCAGCGCCTGCCGCCGCCAATGACGATCCTGCAAGCCATCCGGGCGCTGTCCCATCGCCGATGGTGGGCACCGTTTACACCCAGCCCGAACCCGGCGCGCCGACGTTCGTGAAGGTGGGTGATCAGGTGGCCGAAGGCGATACGCTGCTGATCGTCGAAGCCATGAAGACCATGAACCACATCCCGGCACCCAAGGCCGGTACCATCAAGCGTATCCTCGTCGAAGACGGCGCAGCGGTCGAATTCGGAACACCGCTGGTCATCATCGAGTAAGGGTCCACCATGTTTGACAAGATCCTGATTGCCAACCGCGGTGAGATCGCCCTGCGCGTGATCCGTGCCTGCCGGGAAATGGGCATCCAGTCGGTTGCCGTACATTCCACCGCAGACGCTGATGCCATGCATGTGCGCATGGCGGATGAGTCCGTTTGTATTGGCCCGCCATCCGGGACACAAAGCTACCTGTCGATCCCTGCCATTATCTCCGCCTGCGAGATCACTGGCGCGCAGGCGATCCACCCCGGCTATGGCTTCCTGTCGGAAAACGCCAACTTCGTACAGATCGTTGAGGATCACGGCCTCACCTTTATCGGGCCGACCGCCGAACATATCCGTGTCATGGGTGACAAGATCACCGCCAAGGATACGATGAAGGACCTCGGCGTGCCCTGTGTGCCCGGTTCTGACGGCGGTGTGCCCGATCTGGAAACCGCCAAGAAAATCGGCGAAGATATCGGCTACCCCGTAATCATCAAGGCCACCGCCGGTGGTGGCGGTCGCGGCATGAAGGTGGCCAAGACCGCTGCCGACATGGAGCAAGCCTTCATGACGGCGCGCGCCGAGGGCAAGGCTGCCTTTGGCAACGATGAGGTCTATATCGAGAAGTACCTGACCACGCCGCGTCACATCGAGATCCAGGTCTTCGGCGATGGCAAGGGTAAGGCCGTGCATCTGGGCGAGCGGGACTGTTCCCTGCAGCGTCGCCACCAAAAGGTGTTTGAGGAGGCCCCAGGCCCCTGCATCACCCCGGAAGAGCGCGCCCGCATCGGCAAGACCTGTGCCGAAGCCGTGGCCAAGATCAACTACATCGGCGCCGGGACCATCGAATTCCTCTATGAAAACGGCGAGTTCTATTTCATCGAGATGAACACCCGTCTGCAGGTGGAACATCCGGTGACTGAGGGCATCTTCGGTGTCGATCTGGTGCGCGAACAGATCCGCGTTGCCGAGGGGCTGCCGATGTCCTTCAGCCAGGACGATCTGGAAATCAACGGTCACTCCATCGAAGTACGCATCAACGCAGAAAAACTGCCGAACTTCGCACCCTGCCCCGGCAAGATCACCCAGTATCACGCCCCAGGCGGTCTGGGCGTGCGCATGGATTCGGCGCTTTATGACGGCTATTCGATCCCGCCCTATTACGACAGCTTGATCGGCAAGCTGATCGTGCATGGTCGCGACCGGCCCGAGGCCTTGGCCCGTCTGAGCCGCGCTTTGGGAGAGCTGATCGTGGATGGTGTCGACACCACCGTGCCGCTGTTCCACGCGCTGCTTGAGGAAAAAGACATCCACACCGGTGAGTATAATATTCACTGGCTGGAGCATTGGCTGGAAACCAACCTCGGCAACGCCTAAGAGATCGGGGCGGTCCAACGGGCCGCCCTTTCTTCCTTCCTGCACCGGCCAGAACTTTGCCTTGCGCGGCACGTTTTTCCGGTTCCGTGTCTACCCACTCCCGTTTTAGACTAACGCCATGACCCTCACGCCAGACCTGCTGCTGCACGCCTATTCTGTCGGCGTCTTTCCAATGGCTGAAAGCCGGGATGACCCGGAGGTGTTCTGGGTAGATCCCAAGCGGCGTGGCGTCTTCCCCATTGGCGGCTTTCACCTGTCACGATCCCTGATCAAAACCTTGCGTCGGGGCGGGTATCAGATCTCAGTGAACCGGGATTTTGCAGCTGTGCTGGACGCCTGCGCGGATCGCGAAGAAACCTGGATCAACCCGGAAATCCGCGCCAGATACATTGACCTTCACAATCAAGGCAACGCCCATTCGCTTGAGGTCTACCATGCTGGCGCGCTGACGGGCGGTGTCTACGGCGTTGCGCTGGGGGGGGCGTTTTTTGGTGAGAGCATGTTCTCACGGCGGCGTGACGCGTCCAAGATTGCACTGGCCTATCTCATGGACCGCTTACAGCAATCAGGGTTCACGCTCTGCGACACGCAGTTTCTGACGCCGCATCTGGCCTCGCTCGGGGCGATCGAAATCACCCGTGCCAGCTATAGGCGCCAATTACGCGACGCGCTGGATATCGCCGCAGACTTCACCGCTGTTGAGCTGCCCGATCCTCAGGTGCTGGTGCAGCGCATGACCCAAACGTCATAACGGCTGTGATCCAGCGCATTCAGCGCCGGGCTTGAGGCGATCATCCAACCGTCAAAATACACTGTGGCATCATTGGGATTGCGCACCGTCAGATAGGCATAGGCATCACCCGTCGGGTTGTCCGCCGGATAGCGGCATTCCCGCAGACTGACGATCACGCCAAAAATTTCCGCGCTGCCGCCGACAGGAATTTCCAGATCCTGTGTCTGACCGTTGACCTTGTCGAGACCACGCAGAACAGCCGAACTGCCCGTCTCCGCAGCGCCCTGCGCAAAGGCGGTGCCAATGCTCAATCCACATGCCAAGACTGCCGAGAGCAGACGCATCAGCCTTCGTCCCCGCCGCCTGCAACGAACTTCACCAGAAGCGAGATCAGACTGACCGCGCCTTGGGTATCTTCCACCGCATCACCTGCTTCAAAGGCAAAGGGCGATCCGCCCGGCATTACCTCGACAAAATTACCACCCAGCAGACCTTCGGAGGAAATCACCACCGCGCTGTCATCCGGGATCTCAATCCCGTCTTTCACCGAAAACCGGGTATCCGCGCGGAAGGTTTGTGGGTTCAGATCAACCCCGGTCACGGTGCCAATCTTGACACCGGCAAGGCGAACATCGGTGCCGACGCTGACCCCCTCCAGAGAACGGAAGGAGGCATTGAGTTCATAGCTTGATCCGGCCCGAGACAGACCCGCGGCCTGCCCTGCATAGACGGCAAATCCGATTGCGGCGGCCAGAACCAGCCCACCTGCCAGAACCTCAGTAGTGTTATGCGACATGCTGTTTCAGCCCCTGCCCTTGGATGGGTCGGCGTTCCTGCCAACCGATCGGCGCCATCTCCCGGCGCTGCTGTCTCACATGGATAGGCCGGACTTATTCCGGCGACCACGCCTCATAGTCGCTGCGTTCCTTCGGGGCGCCTGCGGCCCGGATCGACCCGGCTAGGCGCATAGGCCAGCATGGTGCCGGTCAGGTTTTCCTGATGCGGCTTTTCCCAGGATTTATGGGCAAGCGGCTTTTCCGACGGGACCTCGTCAAAGGTGCGGTGCAGCCAGCCATGCCAATCCGCGCCAATACGGGAGGCCTCAACCTCGCCGTTGAACATCACCCAGCGCTTGCTGTCATCGGCATTGCGGTAAAACACGTTGCCCTGATCGTCTTCGCCCACCTTGAGCCCCTTACGGGCGGTGAAAATACGCGTATTCAAGGTCGAGCCGTTCCACCAGGTTACAGCCCGCAAGAGAGAGTTCAGGATTCCCATCGGTTCCTCCGAAAATTTCGCTTCTGATATGGCGCAATTTGCGGCCAAGGTCCAGACACGCCGCACCCGCCCGTGGGGATTGTCGCAAAACTTCTTGGACAATTACACAAACAGGCCACAATTGCGGCCCATGTTGATCTCGAATTCTTAACATCCGATAGCGAGACCGCGCGTGCGCTTCATCCTTTCTCTGGTTGCGACCCTTATTGTCACTGTTGCCGTTTTGGATCTGATGCAGGTTACCAGCCTGATGATCCACGACAACCGCGCCCATCACGGGGCAAAGACAATCCGCCTGACCGAACCAGAGACCGGAGACTGGCAAAAGATGACAGAGAAGACACTGACCGCCGCAAAAACCATGCTGGGCCTTGAGCCGGGACCGGAGAAAAGCGAGCTACAACAGTTGATAGACCGACGGCGCAAAGAAACGGCGCCGATGCGTGCCTTCGAATTCTAGCCGTCCCTGCTCTGTCGACGCCGCATTAGCCCGGCGTCAGAGCCGTGACCTCAATCTCGATCCGAAACTTGGCGTCGATCAACCCGCATTCAATCATCGTTGCAGCAGGCGGGTTGTCGCCAAAGGTCTGCGCCAACAACGGCCAGCAGGGTTCGAAGTCTGCCCGGTCCGGCAGGTAGTAGTTCACCCGCACCACATCGGCAAAACTGGCGCCCGCCTCAGCCAATGCAGCACCAATAGTGTCGAGCGCCGATTGGCACTGCGCCACCACATCATCGCCCTGCCCCACGGTCCCCGCGACATGCACAAACCCGCCTGCAACCACAGCGCGGCAATATCCTATCTTGGCCTCAAATTCACCACCTGAGGAAATACGTTTGATCATCACAACTGTCCTTCGTCATAGAAAAACGGCGCAAGGTTCCCCCTGCGCCGCCTGAAATCAATCGTCACGCGTTGTACACGTGTCGCTTAGGTTCAGCCCGCTGTGGCTAAGCTCTTTTTCGGCGTCAGCGTGGATCATCAGGGGCTGTGCGTCAGAGGTCACGGACTCTTCGTTGACGACCACTTTTTCGACGCTGTCCATGCCCGGCAACTCAAACATGGTGTTGAGCAGGATGTCCTCCAGAATGGAGCGCAGACCGCGGGCGCCGGTTTTGCGTTCGATCGCTTTCTTCGCGATGGAGCTCAGCGCCTCGTCGGTGAAATCCAGTTCGGTGTCTTCCAGTTCAAAGAGACGCTGATACTGTTTGACCAGAGCGTTCTTCGGCTTGGTCAGGATGGTGATCAGCGCATCTTCGTCCAGATCTTCCAGCGTCGCCAGAACCGGCAGGCGGCCGACGAATTCCGGGATCAGACCGAATTTTAGCAGATCTTCCGGCTCCAGATCCTTAAAGGTTTCGCCCACACCCGCGTCACTGTCATCACGCACATCCGCGCCAAAGCCCATGGCAGAGCCCTTGCCACGCTGTTTGATGATCTTGTCCAGACCAGCAAAAGCGCCACCGCAGATGAACAGGATATTGGTGGTGTCGACCTGCAGGAATTCCTGCTGCGGATGCTTGCGGCCGCCCTGCGGCGGAACCGAGGCTACGGTCCCTTCCATCAGTTTCAGCAAGGCCTGCTGCACCCCCTCGCCCGACACATCGCGGGTGATCGACGGGTTTTCCGACTTGCGGGTAATCTTGTCGACCTCGTCGATATAGACAATGCCGCGCTGCGCGCGTTCGACGTTGTACTCCGACGCCTGCAGCAGCTTCAGAATGATGTTTTCAACATCTTCACCGACATACCCCGCCTCGGTGAGGGTGGTGGCATCGGCCATGGTGAAGGGCACATCCAGAATCCGCGCCAGCGTCTGCGCCAGCAGCGTCTTACCGCAGCCGGTCGGGCCGATCAGCAGGATGTTGGATTTCGACAATTCAATGTCCGAACCGGCCTTCTGGGCGTGGTTCAGGCGCTTGTAGTGATTGTGCACCGCAACCGACAGCACCCGCTTTGCCATGGCCTGACCGATCACATAGTCGTCCAGAACTTCGCAGATGTCCTTCGGTGTGGGCACACCGTCGGTGGATTTCAGGCCAGAGGCCTTGGTCTCTTCGCGGATGATGTCCATGCACAATTCGACGCATTCGTCGCAGATGAACACGGTTGGGCCCGCAATTAGCTTGCGCACCTCATGCTGGCTCTTGCCGCAGAAGCTGCAATAAAGCGTGTTCTTGCTGTCGCCGCTTGAGTTCGTTGCCATGGTCTACCTTTCCGTCCGGGGCGTGCATGCGCCTCCTGCGCCACCCGTAATATTGGCAGCTTATGCCACCGGCACAGCCGCCACAATCGCAAAGTGTGCCCCGATGACGACGGGGCACACTTGTCAGCTCACACCGCTGATCAGCTGTCCTCTGGGTCCAGCTTGCTGCGGTTTTCAACGATTTCGTCGATCAGACCGAAGTCTTTTGCATCCTCAGGCGACATGAAGTTGTCGCGCTCCAGCGCGTCCACGATTTTGTCGTATTCCTGACCGGTGTGCTTGACGTAGATTTCGTTCAGACGCTTCTTCAGCTTCAGCGTTTCCTCGGCGTGGATCATGATATCCGTTGCCTGACCCTGAAAACCACCTGAGGGCTGGTGAACCATCACGCGGCTGTTGGGCAGCGAGAAACGCATGCCGACCTCGCCAGCGGTCAGAAGGAGCGAGCCCATGGAGGCCGCCTGACCAATCACCAGCGTCGAAACCTTAGGTTTGATGTACTGCATGGTGTCGTAGATCGACAGGCCGGAGGTCACAACGCCGCCGGGGCTGTTAATGTACATCGAAATCTCTTTCGAGGGGTTTTCTGCCTCAAGATGCAGCAACTGCGCCACGATGAGCGAGCTCATCCCGTCGTGAACCGGACCATTCAGAAAAATGATCCGCTCCTTCAGCAGGCGGGAAAAGATATCATAGGCGCGTTCACCGCGGCTGGTCTGCTCAACCACCATCGGCACCAGCGTGTTCATGTATGTTTCTCTTGGATCGACCATATTGACCTGCCTGCTTTGGATTGTGTCGGCATCATAGCCGACTGAGTATTACCTGAGTCTTAGTGCCTAGGCACATTTGGGCTGCAAGGGGCGGTGATTGTTTTTGCCTTCCGTTGTGGCCAGCCCCGAACCAGCGGCCGCGATGGCGCAAACAGTCCGGTCGGCGTCGAAAACCGCAGTCCCGCCGTCGCAAAACGTTGGATGCAAGCCGCAGATCGGGGTTAACTAGCATAGATCACAGACCCAACCGAAACCGGCGTGTTACAGGTTCCCCAATATGATCGACGATTATTTTGTGCAAAAAGGGGCTTCGGCCAATCTGACCATCCCCTTTGACGGGGAGCCTCAGGATTTCTATTTCCTGTTGTTGCCAAAGGCGACGATGCTGCCGATTGCGGCCGCTGTGGAGCCACTGCGCATTGCCAATCAGGTGACCAACACGCAGCTCTATCGCTGGTATGTGATGACGCCCGACGGCGCTCCGATCCAATGCTCCAATGGGATGGCCATCACCCCCGATCTACCGATGGGACCGCTTCCGGGGGACGCCTTGGCCTTTGTCTGTTCCGGTGTGGAGCCGCAGAATGCCGCCAGTGACGCGGTGCTGAACTGGCTCAGACGCGAACGCCGGTTTGGCCGTTCCATCGGCGGGATCTGCACCGGCGCCTTTGCTCTGGCGCAGGCCGGGTTGCTGGGCGATCATCGCTTCACCCTCCATTGGGAAAACCAGCCCGGGTTTGTCGAACGCTACCCGGATCTGCTGCCCTCCCCCCGGATCTTTGAGATCAGCGATACGCTGATGACCTGTGGCGGCGGCAATGCAGCCACGGATATGATGCTGAACCTGATCGAAGACCGCCACGGCAAACAGCTGGCGATCATCGTGGCGGATATGTGCCTGCATGTGCGCACCGGCGGTCAGAGTACGCCGCAGAAATCCAACTATGCTGTCGCCATTGGCAGCCGCAACCAGCGCCTGTTGAATGCGCTGCAACTGATGCAGGAATCGATTGAAGAACCGCTATCCATCGGTGAGCTGTGTGATCGGCTGGACATTTCGCGCCGCCAGCTGGAGCGGCTGTTTGCCCGCTATCTCGACCAGAGCCCGATGCATGTCTATTTCGACATGCGCCTCAGCCATGCGTTTGCGCTGATGAATGAAACATCCATGTCTGTCACAGAGATCGCGCTGGCGTCCGGGTTCAACAGTGCCACGCATTTCTCGCGCCAGTTCAAACGCAAATTCGGCGCCAGCCCGCATTTTTTCCGCAAAGGCTGGAACTAAACAGCCCTTGCGGTAACAGCTGTTATTTGGCCGGTCAGCCGTCGATCTTGCGCCCCATGATTGCTAGGGACTGCTGGTAGACCGTCGCCGCATTCCACTGTTTCAAGACCTTATAGTTGGGCTCGCCCTGCTGATAGCCGCGTCCCGGTTTCCAGCCTTTCTTGCGTAGAAAATAAGCGGTTGAGGCCAGCGCATCGCCCATATTGTAGAAATCCACCCGCCCGTTGCCGTCCCAGTCGACACCATAGTTCAGCGCATTGCCGGGCAAAAACTGAGTATGGCCCAATTCGCCATGTTTGGCCCCTTTGGTCGCGCCGGTGATCGCACCACGATCCACCAGTTTCAGCGCGCCAATGGCATGGGGTTTAAAAAACTCGGAGCGGCGGCAATCATAGGTCAGTGTCACGATGGCAGAGACCACCTGACTATCGCCCATGTAGTTGCCAAAGGCGGTTTCCATACCGTGGATGGCGATCAGGATCCCGGCAGGCACGCCGTATTTACGTTCCAACGCGGCAAAGAAGTCGGCATTGCGTGCCTTCCGCTTGCGCCCCTGTGCAATGATCGTATTGGCGCCACGGATCTGCATGAATTTCTCCAGAGAGTAGCGAAAGCTCTTCTGGTTGCGATCCGCAGCAATGGTGCGACGGGCGTAGGTTGTGTTGGCCAGCGCGTTCAGCCCGGCCTGGCGCACACCGGCCCGCTTGACCTCAACGGCGAAGTCGCGTTTCCAACTGTCAAATCCGGCAGATGTATTGCCGCAGGGCGCGGCCTTAGCGGCGTACGGCAGACCACACAGTAGCGCCGCAGACAGAGTGGTGGCTAACCATCCCCCTGCCCGCCGCTGCGCAGTTTCTTTGCGGGTATTGGCCGTGGCAGACTGTGAGAGAGATCGACGAAACAACTGGAAAATCATAAAAACCTGGGTCCAACGCTTGGGAAATGGGTTTCCAGTCTAGCGGATTTCCGCATCAAAGCCAGTCACAGGATCAGCGTTTTTCCCCTTGCCCGCGTCGCTCGCCCTTACCCTCGCTCAGGCAAAGGCGCTGCCGGATGCCAAGGCCAGACCATCGGCCACGGCGGTCATCGCGTTTTCTGTGTAAAGTTCCGCCTTTGGGCAAAGCTGCTGCATCTGCTGCTGTACCCCCCTCAACAGGGCTGAGCCGCCCACAAGCACCACTCGCGAAACCTGCTCCGCGCGCAGATCGGCGCGGCACAGGGTTTCCTGGGCACAGGCAGTAATCTCGGCGATATCGGCGGCAAGGCTGCGTTGAAGACCCTCAGCAGCCAGCGGCACCGACAGGCCCCGTTCCAGCACTTTCAGATCAATCACCGCACTACGCTCTCCCGGCTGGTTGGCCGCAATTTTGCCCCGCTCCACCGCAAAGGCGAGATCATGGCCCAGTTCATCCTCCAGCACGGATAGCAAGCGCGCCAGTTTTTCCGGCTCCTCGGCATTGCGCGCCAGATCCTGTGCGGCCCGGCGGCTATCCGCAGCATAGAGGAATGGGATCATCTGCCAGGTCGCCAGATCGTTGAACAACCGATTAGGTGCGGGCAGGCTGCCACCGCCGAAGCTGTTGCGAATAGCACTGCCACGCCCCAGAAGCGGCATGACGTGATCAATGCTCAGCTGCCGATCAAAATCTGTCCCGCCAAGGCGCACACCGTGAGAGGCCAGAATGCGGGTCGTGCCCTCTGCGGTTTGCTCAAAGGCAGTGAAGTCCGAGGTGCCGCCGCCGATATCGACGATCAGCCCGATACCGGATTGCGCGCGGGCCGACCGCAGGGCCGCCTCCGGTTCCAGCATGAAGCGCACATCCTCAAACCCCCCCGCCATATAGCAGGCGCGCAGATCCACTTCTGCCTGTGCATTGCGGGTGGCATCCTTGCTGTGGAACAACACCGGGCGGCCGGACAGCGCATGGGTGAAGGTCTGTCCGGTGGCCGCCTCAGCACGTGCCTTCAGCGCAGCTAGAAACCGCGCCACAATGGTTACGAAATCAACCAGTTCTCCGTTCAGACGGCGTTTTTCGTGCATCAAGGGGGTGCCAAGCAGGCTTTTCAAGGCGCGCATGAACCGCCCTTCGTCACCATTGATCAGTGCCCGTGTGGCCCGGCGCCCGATGATCATACTGCGGCTGTCAATGTCAAAGAACACCGCCGTCGGCAGGGTGGTTTCCCCCGGCTCGACCTCAATCAGCCAAGGGCGCCCGTTCACGGCGACACCCGCCGCGGAGTTCGAGGTGCCAAAGTCGATACCAAGGGTGTTGGGAGGGGTCATGTCGGGCACCTGTCGCTCAGAAAGAACCGGCGTAAGTATCGCAAGGATCTGCGCAAAACAAGGGTTCAGAGACATGTGACACAGGATCGGCGCGCCTGAAATAAAACCACCCCCGCAGCTATCGGTTGCGGAGGTGGTGTGCGGGGCGATGCGCCCAGCGTCATTCGGCAGTTGCAGCCTTCAGATAGGCAATCACCGCCTCGATATCGGCGTCTTTCTTCAGTCCTGCAAAGGACATCTTGGTGCCCTTCATGTATTTCTTCGGCTTGGCGAGAAACGCAGCAAGTTCAGCCTCATCCCAGACCAGCCCACTCTCGGCAGCGGCTTTCATCGCTTTTGAATAGCGGAACCCTTCGACATGAGCTGCTGGCGCGCCGATGATACCGTTCAGGATCGGGCCGGTTTTCGATTTAGCCCCCGCCCCGATCTGGTGACAGGCCTTGCACTTACGGAAGGTTTTCTCGCCCTTGGCGACCAGTTCCGGGTCCAGGGCAACAACCACTTCGGCAGGGACTTCTGCGGGTTGCTCGGCTGCGGTGTCCTCAACCGGTTCAACGTCGGCAGGTGCTTCGGCCCGGTCTTCCTCAGGCGTCACATCCAGCACCATGGCCCGCATGGTGATTTCGACGCTGTCCTTGCAATTCTCCATGCAAGGTTCCGGGTTCCAGAAGTGCTTCTCCGCCTCCAGCCGGTCATCCAAAACGAAACCATCCACATTGGGAAGCTCCACATCGGCGAAGGTCGCATCCGACAGCACAAATTCATCATCCACCAGATCGTTGGAATAGAGAATATAGGCCACGATGGCATAGACCTCATCCGGGGTCAGCGACTGCGCATCGCCAAACGGCATGGACCGGTTCACATAGTCCCAAGTGGTGGAGAGATAGGGCCAGTAGCTGCCGACGGTCTTCAGCGGATCATCATGATCCAATGTGCCCTGCCCACCTGCGAGCTTGGGCCAGTTGCCGACACCTTCGGCAAAATCGCCATGGCAGACGGCGCATTTCTCGGCAAAGACCTCTTCGCCGGTGAACACATCGCCTGACCCTTCCGGCAGGCCGGTGCCGTCAGGGGCAACGTCCAGATCCCAGGCAGCGATTTCCTCCGGCATGGCAGGACGGCCCAGGCCAAACCCCTCTGCATAAACCGGAACCGCCAAAGCCGCTGCAACGGCTGTTGCTGTGATAAACTTAGGAAACTTCGACATTTTCCGCCTCCCCGCTTGCCTTGACCCACCAGGTCTGGATGGCGTTGTTGTGATAAATCGAATTCAGCCCTCGCACCTCGCGCAGCTGCGCTTTGGTCGGTTGCACATAGCCGGAGGCATCGCGCGCACGGCTTTGCAGCAGCATTTCAGAGCCGTCCCAATTGGTATCGAGGTAAAAGCGCGTCAGCGCCTTGTCCGTGCCGGGAGCCGCCAGCCGCGCCTCCTGCCAGCTCTTGCCGCCATCTACCGACACATCAACACCGGTGATCGCACCACGGCCCGACCAGGCCAACCCTGTGATCACCAGCGGCCCCGTGCCATGTTTGATCGGCGATTGCGGGCTGGGGCTGGTGACGACGGATTTCGCGTCCATCTCCCAAGTCCATTTGCGGCTGGTGCCGTCAGCCAGCGTATCGGTGTATTTCGAGGTTTCCTCACGGCTTTCGACCGGCTGGTCCATCACCTCAACCCGGCGCAGCCATTTGATCCACATATTGCCCTCCCAGCCCGGCACCACCAGGCGCACGGGATAGCCATGCTCCTTGCGCAGCGCCTCGCCATTGGCCTTGAAGGCGACCAGCACGTCATCCATCGCCTTTTCCAGCGGGATGGAGCGGCCGTTGGAGGAAGCATCCGCGCCCTCGACATAAACCCATTTGCCTGCCGGGTTTACGCCCGCTTCCTCCAGCAGAGTGCGCAGCGGAACACCGGAATACTCCATATTGTGGATCATACCGTGGGTGAACTGCGCGCCATTCAGCTGCGCGCCCGCCCACTCCATGCCGGAATTCGCCGCACACTCGCAGAAATAGACGCGGTTTTCGCGCGGGAAACGCTCCAGATCCGCATAGGTGAACACCAAGGGGGTATCGACCAGCCCGTTGATCATCAGCCGGTAGTCTTCCTTGCGCAGCTCAATCGCGCCCGAGTGGTGCCGTTCAAACGCGCAACCCTGCGGCGTGATGGTGCCGTCCAGCGCGTGGATTGGCGTAAAGTTGATTGACGAGATGGTATCCGCCGTCAGCCACTCCACATTGCGCCGGATCACATCTGACTCATACTCAATGGGCAAACCATAGGGCGTCGCATCCACTCCGTCGCCCAGACCAGAGGCCCAGTCCTGCACCTCGGTGATCAGCGGATCAGGGGTCGCGGCCTGTGCCGAGCGGCCCGTCACCGCCCCTGCCCCGACCGCCGCAGCACCGGCCAGAAACTGGCGGCGTGAGGGGGTGGTTTGCTTCGGTTTGTCGTTCATCTCTGATCGTCTCCTTACATCGAAAAATTCACTTTCGTGAATTCATCTGCGTAAAATTTTTTGGCGAATGCCGGGCTTAGACGCCCGACACCTGCACGGAATTGTTCGGGGAAAGGGTGACGGTGCCCATCTTACGAATGTGGTTTTCGACCACATCCCAGATTTGCGGGCCTTCGGTGCCCTCATTCACGCTGGCCCAGCCTGCAACGATATAGGTCTTGGCCGGATCAATCGCCTCACCGGTCTTGAGCAGCGTCATATTGCTGATCCGCTCCCCCTGCGGCTTGGTAATATCGATGTGGTAGCCCATGCCGCCAACCCGCACCATGTCGCCGCCCTGCTGGTAATAGGGATCGGGATTGAAGATGTTGTCGGCCACATCCTCCATCACAACCTTGAGGAATTCGCCAGTCATCTCACTGCGATAGGCCGCACCATAGCTCATGGAAGTGACGTTCCAGATATCCTCGCGGGTGATGTCATCGCCCGGCAACAAGGACGGTCCCCAGCGCACACCGGGCGACAGGGCGATATCGGCCTCCCGTTCACTTAGCAAAGCGTCGCAGATCAGGTCATCCCAGGTCCCGTTGAAGTTGCCGCGCCGATAGAGCAGCTCATCAGTCTGACCGACCACCTCTGCCAGTTCGGCCTCATAAGGGGCGCGCTGATCGTCGATCAGCTGGGTGATCACCGGATCGGGCGCAATCACATCAGAAAACACAGGGATCAACTTATGCCGCAGCCCCATCAGCTGGCCATCGCGCACGTCCAGATCGACGCGGGAGACAAATTTCCCGTTGGAGCCTGAGGCGATGATGTGGGTCTGCTCGACCAGAACCGGCTCGGGCAGCGCGTCATGGGTATGGCCCGACAGGATCACGTCGATACCGCTGACCACTCCGGCCATTTTCTTATCTACGTCAAACCCGTTGTGCGACAGCACCACGACAACATCCGCACCAGCGGCACGCACCTCGTCGACCATCTCCTGCATATGCTCATCGCGGATCCCGAAGGAGTATTCCGGGAACATCCAGCCGGGATTTGCGATCGGCATATAGGGGAAGGCCTGACCGATCACGGCAACCTTCGCGCCGCCACGGTCGAAGAACTTATAAGGTTTGAACTGCTCAGCTAAGCTCATCCCATTCCGCATCAAAGATATTTTGGCCAAGGGCCGCAAAGGGCAGCCCCTCCACGATCTCATTCACCCGGTCAGAGCCCAGCGTGAACTCCCAGTGGAAGGTCATCGCATCCGGCTTCAGCGCGTTCATCACATTGACCATGTCCTGGCCTTCGGTGTGATGGCAGGTGTAGGAGCCGTGCCAAGTGTCGCCGCCATCAAGCAGAAGCGCATCCGGGCGGTCGGCGCGGATCGCATTGATAATTGTGGATACCCGGTCCAAGCCGCCAACGCGGCCATACCCCTGCGCAAGGGACGTAAAATCATTGTAGGTCAGCGCATAGGCGGAGGGGCTGCCATCAGCGATCCCATACGCCTTGCGGAAGTCCGCACCGGTGATGTGAGGCACCTGGCCCTTGTTCTCGCCAACGCCCAGATTGATCGACGGTTCGCGGAAATAGATCGGCTTCAGCTGGGCATGAATATCGGTGACATGGACCAAGCTGATATTGCCATAAGTGTCAAACTGCAAAAGCTGATCCTGTGTCAGCTTCTGCTGGGCCGCCAACCGACCCCAGTTGCCAAAACCGGAGGCACCGACCAAAGCGGAGGCTGCCATGGAGACCTGCATGAAATCACGCCGCGAAATCATTGGGTTATCTTTCTACTGAGACAGGCGATATATTCGCATGTTTGAATGAAATAAGTGGAAACGCGCCCCGTACCATTGCGGATACGGGGCCACGCTAGATCAGTTACGGACAGACGGCGCCTCGACCGAGAGGCCGTTGCCCCGAGAAGCCACATAGAGCTCCAGCGCCACGAACTCTGCTGACCCCGGTTTGTAAGTCTCCGCGCGAGTGTCGCGCACGCAGCCTTTGAACCGCGCATGGGCGGTGTTCAGCTTGGTGTTCTTCAACCGGTAGACCGGGAAACCATTGATCTGCCCCTGGCTCAGGTGGTCGGCGCGGATCATGTTGCCATAGTTGTCCTCATGGCAATTGGCGCAGGAGAGTTCCAGCTGACCCGTGCGGGTATAATAGAGTTCCTTGCCCTGCTCCCAGGTGGACTGGGCCGGTCCGTCGATGGCCACATTCACCGGCATGCCACGCGATTGCACTGAAATCAGCGCCTCCATAGCCGCCATTTTGCCGCCGGTGTATTTCCACTTATCGGCGCCCATCTGGTTCTCACGGCAGTCATTGATCTGCATCGCTAGGGTGCGGATCTCTCCTGCGTCCTCGTTCCACTTGGGGTAGACCGCGCGGACACCTGCCATGCTTTCCTCGACGTCGTCGTGACAGGAAGCGCAGGATTTCTCCGCAGTACCCTCAACCTTGGACCACGTGTCCATGGCCTGATCGACAAACACCATCGCCGGGTTGTCAAAATCATCCATCTGCAGCGCCTGCGTCTCGTCCGAGCGGAAATGCCAGCCTGACATCACCTCATCCAACGCATCAGATACATGGGCAGGTGCCGTGGTCTTGGTGACCATTTCAATCTCTTCGTTGACGACCAGCGTGTCTTCATCTGCCTCGGCATAAGCCACGACAGGTAGCGCCATCGCCATGGCAATTGCAGTGATTGCCTTATTGTTCATGTTGTTTCCTCCCTTGGGTGGTCGTCCCGCCCGGTATCCCGGACAGGGCGTTTGCCTATGGATCCGGAAGGGATCAGCCGATCGCGATCGACTTTTGTTCCGTGTAGACCGACCCGTCATCGTCATACCAGGTAAAGACGAAATCGCCCGCTTCGGGGACGGTCGCATCAAACTGGAAATACGGGTTGGTGGAAATGGCGGGTTCCATGGTCACATCAACAACGCTCTCGCCGTTGAATTCGCAGGTGAAGCGATTGATGATCGACCGTGGAATGACATTGCCTTCCTTGTCTTTGCGCTGACCACTTTCCATCTTGTGGCTGATCAGCGTCTTGATGGTCACCGCTTCGCCTGCGGTTGCTTTCTTGGGGACTTTGACGCGGGGTTTTACACCGGATGCCATGTCGTAAACTCCTGATATCTATGGGGGGCGAGCCTGAATGACAGGTCGCGCTTAGCCGCCGCAGCCGCCGATGGTTACCTTGACGGTGGAACTGGCCTTGGCAAAGCTGCCGTCGGCCATCTTGGCTACGGCCACGATATCCTGCGTGCCTGCAAGGCGGATCCGGGTGGAGGCAGACTGGCTGGCAGCCAGCGGGCCAAAGGCGAAGGTCGCCACGCCAGGGGTCGGGTTGCCGGTCGCCAGGATCATGATGGCGGTGGCACCGGGGGCGTCGACCGCGATTGGAACCGTATTGCCGTTTTCAGCGATTTCCGGCGCGGTCAGCGTCAGGCCGGTGTCGGTCATCTCCGCACCACCGGTGAATTCTGCAATCCGATCCTCGGTTGCAGCAACGACACGCAGGGGCAGCATGGTCAGAGCAGCGGCCCCAAGGCCAAGACCAAGTGTGTCGCGACGTGAGAACTCCATCGTATGTCTCCTTTGACGTTGATGGCGCAAAAAGATCCCGGTCTTTTGCGTCAGTCTTCTTTCAGGGTCGCAAGGAATGCGACCACATCTTCGATTTCCTGAGCGGTCAGGATGGGCGGCAGCGGCTCGGTGCCCGCCTCGCCCGTGTAGGCATCGCCCGGACGAATGAAGCCATCGACCTTGTAGAAGGCTCGGCATCATGGTACCGTCGAATGTCATCTTTGCGTTGGCCACGAGGCCGCGCAGTTCGGCTTCGCTCCAGCGGCTGCCTGCACCGTCAAGCGCGGGGCCGATTTCGCCGTGGAATGGCACATCGGACAGCGCGGTCACCTGATGGCAGGCCACGCAATTGCCCTTGGATTTATCGCCAACCAGCAATGCGCCACTGGCGGCATCCCCGGCAGCCCCGCTGAGCGATGCGGCAACGGCGCCATCTTCGTCGTAGCCGACGTCTTTCGGCGCGATCTCAGCGGCAAACGCAACTGTCCCGGCCAGACAAGCTGCCAGTGTCAGAGATATTTGCTTCATGTTTCCTCCCATTGGCTCCCACGCGCTTTTGGCGTGCTTCGCTGGCGGTTACCCTAGGCGACCTCACCCGCTTTACGCAACATCAAATTCAGTAATTTGAATTTTATTATGTCGTTTCATATCGCCCGCCCCAGAGAGGCCGTGACACGCAGCTGTTACAGGCTGGCTGGCATGTCAAGCACAGGACACGCAGCACCTCAATCAGCAGAGCCGTTGTCGCGTTCCTGAATGCGACGGGCATGATAGCGTTGGAAATCTTCTCCGTTATCAAGATTGTAGCGCTCTTCCTTAACCCAGGTGAACATATCCAACGTGGTCCCAACGCCAAAGGCCCCCGGCATGATCGACACCGCCGCCTGAGGGGCCGGAACCGCGGGCACCTCTTGGGGTAGGAACATCATGGTCGGCGTAAACAGGATGCCCCATTTGCGCGCCATATCCTTTTCGGACAGGGTTTCGCCGTCGAAATCCGTCACCTCCACATCACCATAAAGATTGAGCTGCACGACGAAGAAATTGTCCGCGATGTAGCTGCTGATCTGAGGTTTGGGAAACACCTCCTCGTGCATTTTGGTGCAGTAGATGCAGCCTCTCTGCTCAAAGAACAGCACCAGCCGTTTTCCTTCGGCGTTGGCCTCCTCCAGATCCTCGCGCAGATCCTTGAAGGTCTCGCGCATCCAGGGGGTTTTGTGCAGGCCATCGTCGCCCAGTTCCACCGCTACAACGGGCCCGGCGCAGAGCAGCCACAGCACGGCAATCCACAAGCGTCTCATCTCTCATCCTCCCGTTCAGGTTCACAATAGGCGCCCAACGCACCGCTGATCAGCCAATGTTCGTAAAGGCAGGAAACCAGCGGATCATCGCCTCAGCAATATAGCGCACGCTGCCGGTCGCGATCAGCACCGCAAAAACGATCAACATGACCCCCATCCCCTTCTCCACCCAGGCAAAGGCCGCCCGGTGGCGCGCCACGAAGCCAAGGAACGGACGCGCAAACAGGGCTGCGATCACAAAAGGTGCGGTCATCGCCGCACCGTAAACCAGCAGCAAAAGCCCTCCACGCCAGATATCGCCCATGCCAGAGGCGATCATCAGGATCGAGGCCAAGGCAGGCCCCACACAGGGCGTCCAGCCAAAGCCGAAAGCCAGCCCCATCATATATGCCCCGGCATAGGTCGCGGGCGACGCGCTACTCTCAACCCGGGCTTCGCGGTACAGCAGCGGAATGCGCACAACCCCGAGAAAATGCAGACCAAACACCAGCAGCAGGGCCGCCGCCGCATAGGCAAGGATATCAAGATACTGCCCGAACAACTGCCCCAGCGCAGTGGCGCCCATGCCCATCAGTACAAACACGGTGGTCACCCCAGCGGCAAAACAGATCGACGCCAGCACCAGCCGACGCTGCGCGCCTGGCGCAATGTCGCCTTCACTGCGCAGCTCAGACATGGAGAGCCCGCCCATGTAGGACAGGTAAAACGGCACCATCGGCAGCACACAGGGGGTGAAGAACGACAAAAGCCCGGCAATCACAGCCCCAAACAGGGAAATCTCCAGCATATTTTCGGGCCCCTTGCGACCTTATTTGTTCGACCAGTTCAGACCGCGATCACCGATCCGCGCCAACAACGATACCCCGCCAGTTGCGGACACAAACGAAATCGCCGTAGGCGTCTGGCACACGAGGCAGTGCCCAGCGAGGTTATCAGGACACAGTCTGCTCTGTGAAACTTGTACTATTCACATATTCAAATTACGTAGTACATATAGACACCGACCAGACGGGGCCGTCAATGACCCGACTTTCGCCCATCCGCACCGCATCACCGACCCACAACTGACTGTTGAGACCCATCACATCATGGCCCTTGCCCCACTGATATCCTTACCGCGCCGCGTTTACCGCGCTGCTGGCGCGCCTCTAGCGGCGCTGGCTCTTCTGGCGACGACGGGTATTGCGGCCAAGACGGCCGATGCCGCAGAACTGGTGATGGTCGAGCAACCCGGCTGTGCCTGGTGCGCGCGTTGGGATGCCGAGATTGCGCCGATCTATCCCAAGACCGCCGAAGGTCGCTTTGCCCCGCTGCGCCGCGCCGATCTGCGCGCGATGCCGGAGGATCTGACCCTGTCACGCCGGGTCACATTCACGCCAACCTTCTTGATCGTTGAAGACGGGCATGAAATGGCCAGACTGGAAGGCTATCCGGGAGAGGATTTCTTCTGGCCGTTGATCACTGGGCTCTTGCAGGAACATGCCGGTTTCATACCGACAGGCTCCGCGCCCAGCGCCCCCGACCAGACCACCGCCCCCTTGGCCACCAATGGTTGAACCAGGAGAGAACACCGATATGGCCCTGCCACAGTTTTCCGCCGATATGGATCCCGAAGATCTCGATACGATGGTGGACAATGCCACCCGTGCGTCGAATTTTCTGAAGGCCATCAGCCATGAGGGGCGCCTGATGATCCTGTGCCATCTGGTATCGGGAGAAAAATCGGTCACCGAACTGGAGGAACTGCTGTCCGCGCGGCAAGCGGCTGTTTCACAGCAGCTGTCGCGCCTGCGCCTCGAAGGTCTGGTCATTCCCCGCCGTGAAGGCAAGGCCATCTACTACCGGCTGGCCGATGACCGTCCGCGCCGCATTCTCGAAGTGGTCTATGAGCTGTTCTGCAAAGACAGCTGACCGCAGCGACCGGCCATTCCGGTTTCGTTTGCGGAGCCGTCATGTTCGGCCACTCCCGCAGACCTGAAACCGGCGGAGCCCCCTCTGATGCCCGAAGCCCTGTCCGATCTCATCAGCGACACGCATCTGACCGCCCTTCTGGGGCTGTTTGGTGGCATGCTTCTGGGGCTGACCGCGCGGCTGGGTCGTTTCTGCACGCTGGGCGCGATTGAGGATCTGCTCTATGGCGGCTCCTCCTTGCGTATGCGGATGTGGGGCATGGCCATTGGTATGGCAATCCTTGGCAGTTTCGGATTGATTGCACTGGGCTGGTTTGATCCGGTGCAATCGCAATACCTCGCCATCCGCTGGATGCCGCTGGCCTCAATCACGGGCGGGTTGCTCTTTGGCTACGGAATGGCGCTCAGCGGGATGTGTGGATATGGCGCCATTGCACGTCTCGGCGGCGGCGATCTGCGCAGTTTTGTCATTGTTCTGGTGATGGGGGTGTCCACCTTTGTGGTGTTGTCAGGCCCCCTCGCCCCCTTTCGCAACCTGATCTTTTTTCAGGATCCCATCACCGACGACCTGCCTGCGGGGATCGCACATCATTTGGCCGATCAGCTCGGGCTGGCAATAACACCCATCGGCTTTGCCATTGGTGGGGCAATCCTGCTGTTTTCCATCTTGGGGCGGGAGGTGCGCGAGGCCCCTGCCGCCATTGGCTGGGCGGCGCTGGTGGCGCTTGCCATTGTCAGCGGCTGGGCGGGCAGCAGCTATATCGCGCGCACCGGTTTTGACGCGGTGCCGGTTGTCTCGCATTCGTTTTCCGCGCCGCTGGGAGAGACCATCATGTGGACCATGACCGGCAGCCTGCGCCCGATCAGCTTTGCTGTCGGCTCGGTCAGCGGTGTCTGGCTCGGGGCCTTCATCGGCTCTCTGATCAAGGGGCATTTCCGCTGGGAAGCCTGCGATGATCCGCGAGAGCTGCGCCGTCAGATCATCGGGGCCGCAATTATGGGGACAGGCGCCGTGCTGGCCATGGGCTGCACTATTGGCCAGGGGCTGAGCGCGTTTTCTCTATTGTCGCTGTCGGCGCCGGTGACCTTCCTTTCGATCTTCGCCGGGGCTGCATTGGGGCTGCGCCAGTTGATCACCGGGTTTCGCCGCGCGGCCTGACGCGCGCCAGCCCAAGAGCCTGTCGGTGACCACAATAATGTGACCGAGGGAACACCTGCAGACGTCATAGACTGTCGGCAACAGAGGGAGTTCATGGCAATGGTTAGGGATCTGATCCGGCTCAGCAGGATGTCGCTGCAGCGCGCAGCTGCCGTCGTCATCCTGACAGGCCTCGCACTGCTGCAGGCGTCTAACGTCGCAGCAGGCCCGCTCACCAACCGTCCTGGCTGGGCCGTACATCACACCACCAAACCTTATGCGCAGCTGGTCCGCGACGTGATCACGGCCACCAAGTCACAGGGCCTGGTTGTCGTCACCCAAGCAGGCCCGACCAAGGCCGCCGCCGCGCGCGGCATCACCATTCCCGGCAATCGGGTGATCGGTGTTTTCAACAATGACTACGCTGTGCGGGTTCTGCGCCGCTCGACCGCCGCAATGATCGAGGCACCGATCCGACTTTATGTGACCGAAGAGGACAACGGTGACGCCACTCTCTCCTACAAAACCGCCATCCATGTCTTTGCCCCCTATCTGGCGGAGGGCGGGCCAGAGCTCGCAGACATCGCCGCCGAGCTGGACCAACATCTTGAGGCTATTGCGCAAAAGGCTGTGCAGTCGGCACCTTGACGCTCACACCCCCGTGAGGAGGCTTGCAAGATTGCCCGGTTCCGGCAATTTGGCGGGACAGGTTCACGAAGGGCAGATTTCATGACTGAAACCAATTCCGCAGCCGCGGCGGCCACTGACCCACTGCGCGCCGCTGATGTGCTGGCACAGCGGCTATATGCGGCGGGATGCCGCCACGCCTTTGGCATGCCCGGCGGTGAGGTTCTGACCCTTGTCGATGCGCTGACCAAGGCGGGGATCACCTTTCACCTCGCCAAGCATGAAAACAGTGCTCGGCTTCATGGGCGAAGGTGTGCATCACAGCGATGGCGCGCCGGTTATTCTGGTCGCCACCCTTGGCCCCGGTGCGCTGAACGGGGTGAATGTGGTGGCCAATGCCCATCAGGACCGCGTGCCGATGCTGGTGCTGACCGGCTGCGTCGATGCGGTTGAGGCTGCGACCTACACCCATCAGGTGCTGGATCATCAGGCAGTGTTCGCCCCGATCACCAAAGCCAGCTATCGCCTTGATGCAGAGGCCGCTGGTGTGATTGCAGACAAGGCCCTGCGCGTTGCAACCCAGCCACGCAACGGGCCGGTGCATATCGACGTGCCGATTTCTGTCGCTGATGCCCCTGCTGACTCGCACCGCCCCTGCCTCGCGCCTGCCAGAGCCACACAGCCCCAGCCCGCCGACCTGGCGCAGGCGCGCGCCTGGCTGGCGGAGGCAGACCGCCCCCTTGCGGTGATCGGTCTTGATGCTGTTGCCGAAGACGCCGGGGCAAGCCTGCGCGCCTTTCTTGAACATTACCAGATCCCGTTTGTGACCAGTTACAAGGCCAAGGGTATCCTGCCCGAGGATCACCCCCTTTGCCTCGGCGGTGCAGGGCTGTCGCCTCTGGCGGATCGTCACCTGCTGCCGCTGGTGCGGGAGGCCGATCTAGTTTTGGCGCTGGGGTATGACCCGATTGAAATGCGCCCGGGCTGGCGCAACGCCTGGGATTGCAGCCGCCAGCGGGTGATCGACATCTGCGCCGAAGACAACACCCATTACATGCACAGCGCCAGCCTGACTGTTGTAGCTGGTCTCGCGCCCAGCCTGCGCGCACTGACCGTCGGCGCACAGCTTGCTGATGATGCGGCTCATGCACATCAGAACTGGCCTGACGGACAGCCGGAGGCGGCTCGCGGCGCCCTTGCTGCGGCATTTGCGGCAGATGCCGACTGGGGCCCCGCCGCGATTATCGCAGAATGTCAGGCCGCCCTGCCCGTCGATACGCTCGCCACGGCGGATAGCGGCGCACATCGGATTTTGCTCTCGCAGATGTGGCGCTGTCAGGAACCCCGCGCGCTGATCCAATCCTCGGGCCTTTGCACCATGGGCTGCGCGGTGCCGATGGCCATTGGCCGCAAACTGGCCGAGCCACAGCGCACGGTTGTCAGCTTCTCCGGCGATGCTGGCTTCCTCATGGTCGCGGGGGAGTTGTCCACTGCGGCGGAACTGGGGGTGGCCCCGATTTTCGTGGTGTTTGTCGATGCAAGTCTGGCGCTGATTGATCTCAAACAACGCCAGCGCCGCCTCAACAATGCCGGTGTTGATTTTGGCCTGCATGATTTTGCGGCCATGGGCCGTGCCTTTGGCGGTAACGGTGTGCGGGTTCGCGACCGCGCCAGCCTGCGCGCCGCCCTGAATGAGGCACAGCAGGCCAAACATTTCACTGTTATTGCCGCAGAATTTGACCGGGAGGCCTATGATGGGCTCATCTGATCCGACCACCGACGGCAAACTGCCCCACGGCCCCCTCACAGGCATCAAGGTGCTGGACCTCTCCCGCATTTTGGCGGGGCCAACCTGCACCCAGATGCTGGGCGATCTGGGCGCCAGCGTGCTGAAGGTGGAAAATCCGCAGAGCGGCGGCGATGACACCCGCCAGTGGGGACCACCCTATGTGGTCGATGCCGAGGGTCAGCAATCCGATCTTTCAGCTTATTTCATGGCCGCGAACCGCAACAAGCGCTCCGTTGAGGTGGATATCTCCACCGCCGAGGGGCAGCAGGTCATCCGCCGCCTCGCCGCCGAAGCAGATATTCTGCTGGAGAACTTCAAACCCGGCGGGCTGGCCAAATACGGGCTAGATTACGACAGCCTGCATGCAGAGTTTCCGCATCTCGTCTATGGGTCCATCTCGGGCTACGGGCAGACCGGCCCCAACGCGCAGAAGCCCGGCTATGATCTGATGGCGCAGGGCTACGGCGGGATCATGTCGCTGACCGGTGAACCGGACGGGCGCCCCATGAAGGTCGGCGTCGGCATCGCCGATGTGATGTGCGGCATGTATGCCTGCGTCGGCATATTGGCTGCCCTGCGCCACAAGGAGCAGACCGGCGAGGGCCAGCAGGTTGATATCGCGCTCGTTGATGCGCAGATCGCCTGGCTGATCAACGAAGGTGTCGCCACGCTCAATACAGGGACCGCCCCGAAACGGCGCGGCAATGAGCATCCGAGCATTGTGCCGTATGGGCTATATGAAACCTCCGATGGGCATGTGATTCTGGCGGTGGGCAATGACGCGCAATTTGGCCGGTTCCTGTCCTTTCTCGGGCTGGATGGACTGGCGCGGGATCCGCGTTTTGCCACAAATCCAGCACGGTTGCAGAACCGCGATGCGCTGGCCGATATTCTGGTGCCTGCTCTCCGCCAATACAGCACCGACGCGGTGATCGCCGCGATGGAGGCCCGCAAGGTGCCTGCCGGGCCGGTGCAAACGCTGGATCAGGTTTTTGCCAGCGATCAGGTTGCGGCCCGCGAGATGACAATTGAGATGACCTCTGCTGCCGGGCCTGTCAGGCTGTTGGGCAACCCGCTGAAATTCTCGCGCACACCGGTCACCTATCGGCACGCGCCACCGACCTGTGGCGACAGCACTGACCTTCTGGCACCGGGGGCGGACCCCTTTGCCGATGAGAGCTGCTGACCCCGCTTGCGGCGACACAGCACCTCTGCTCCCTTAATCCGCCTGCGTTGACGCGGGCGGATTCGCGGCGGTCGCCGCCCCTATCCCCTTAAGAACCCGCAGAAAACAGTCCGTTTGGCCCTTTGCAACCGGCAGGATCTGGCCGAGTGTTACAGAAACTGGCGGTCTTCGGCCAAAGTCAGGCATCCCGGGCTTGCCAGATAGGCAAAAATGCGGGAAATCGCTGCCAATCGACATGGTTGGCTCCCTATTCCCACGAGATTGCACACGCCACTTCACCAAACCGCGAGCGGGCATCGCGAGACGCGATAGCCTGCTTTAGGCTCGACGACAAAGCGCCACTGCTTTCGTTTTTGACACGGATCGGACAAACGATGATGCAAGATATTTTTGGCCAGGACACCAGCCTGACAGACGCCGCAGCCCTTGAGAACTGGAACGCCGTGCAGATGGGGGTTCTCTCGCATGCCGCCGCGGCGCCAACGCATCTCGGTGCCCTGCTGGAGGCCGCCCCGGACTTTGCACTGGCGCAGGCTGCCAAGGGCATGTTTGTCCTGCTCTTGGGCCGGGCAGAGCTGATGCAGGCAGCCCATGACGCCTATGCCGCTGCCAAGGCCACAGAAGACGGCGCCCTCCCGCGCGAGCGTCACTACATTGCAGCACTCGGAGCCTGGCTAGAGGGGCGTCCCTCCGCTGCAATTGCCGAGATGGAGACGGTGCTGCGCAACCATCCGGAAGACGCGCTGGCGATGAAACTGAGCCATGCAATCCGCTTCATTCTCGGTGACAGCACAGGCATGCGTCGGTCCATTGAACGCGTATTGCCTGCCTATGCGCCTGATCACGCCGGGCGGGGATATCTGCTTGGCTGTCATGCTTTCTCGCTTGAAGAGACGGGCGCTTATGATCTGGCCGACGCGACTGGCCGACAGGCACTCTGGATGGCGCCGGATGATGCCTGGGGTCTCCACGCCGTGGCCCATGTGCATGACATGACAGGCAATTCGCGCGCCGGGTTGGACTGGCTCACCGGGCGCGAGGAGGCCTGGGCACATTGCAACAATTTCCGCTACCACGTCTGGTGGCACAAAGCGCTAATGCACTTGGATCAAGGCCAAACCGAACAGGTTCTGGCGCTCTATGATCATGAGATCCGCAAGGATAAAACCGACGATTACCGCGACATCTCCAACGCCACCTCACTGCTGATGCGGCTGGAATTGGAGGGCGTGGCCATTGGCGACCGCTGGGAAGAACTGGCCGAGCTTTGTGCCAACCGCACCGAGGATGGCTGTCTGATCTTTGCTGACCTGCATTATCTGCTGGCGCTGGTTGGGGATGATCGCAAACTTGAGACCGATCAGCTGGTGCAGCGCATTCATGCCGACGCCCGTCGCGGCGCAAGTGAAAGCGATGCCCGCATGGCAACGCCCGGATGTGGTCTCGCGCTGGGGCTGGAGGCGTTTGGTGAAGGCAACTACAGCGAGGCCTTTGGATATCTGGCGACGGGCCGCAGTTCGCTGCAACTGGCCGGTGGCAGCCATGCCCAGCGGGACGTTTTTGAACGCGTAACCATTGATGCAGGCCTCCGGGCGGGCCGTCTGGATGCGGTGGAGGCTATTCTCAACGAACGGCGGGCCCTGCGAGGCGGCGCCGAAGACAGCTATGCCCAGGCGCGCCGCGCCCTGATTGCTGCCGGACGTGGTGCGCCAGGCGCACAAAGCGTCCCGGCAGAATAACCGAAGTAAGGACACGACAGCCTATGGCGACCATCTCGCCCTTTCCCGGTGCCAAGGGCACCGAGACCACACCAGTGGCCAATCGCCCGGTTGCCCCGCAATCGGACGTGCAGCCGCGTGCACCCCGTGATCCACGTCTGGACTTCTACCGGGGCATAGCGATGTTCATCATCCTCTGCGCCCATATCCCCGGCAACCGCTGGACCGGATGGATCCCGGCGCGGTTTGGCTTCTCCGACGCGACAGAGATCTTTGTCTTCTGTTCCGGCATGGCCTCGGCCATCGCCTTTGGTGGCACCTTTGGCCGTCAGGGATGGCTGATGGGCAGCGCACGGGTTCTGTTTCGCTGCTGGCAGGTGTTCTGGGCCCATATCGGACTGTTTGTGTTTATCGCGACCAGCATGGCGGCGCTGGATCTTTATGGCAGTTTCGACAAAAGCTATATCGCCTCGCTCAATCTGCGTCCGTTCTTTGAAAACCCGGTGCCGCAGCTGGTCGGGCTGATGACGCTCAGCTATGTGCCGAACTATTTCGACATCCTGCCGATGTATCTGGTTGTTCTGGCGCTGATGCCGCTGATGATGGGGCTGGAACGTATCGGGATCTGGGCGGTGGCTGCCGCTTCAATCGGGATCTGGCTGCTCGCCAATCCCTATATGGTTGGCCTTGGACCGGATGGGCTGTCGCTCTCGGCTGAACCTTGGTCCAGCCGGGAATGGTTCTTCAATCCCTTTGGCTGGCAACTTTTGTTCTTCACGGGTTTTGCCTTTATGAAGGGCTGGCTGCCAGCCCCGCCCGTTTCCCGCGTGCTAGTGGTCGTGGCCGCAGCCTACCTTGTCCTGCTGGCCCCGTTTGGGTCCTGGAAGGTCTTTCTCTGGGTCGAGGCCTGGAACCAGGATCTTGCCGACCTCATCCGTCCCACTTGGAAACAGACGGCGGAATGGCGGGAGAAAACCGACTTTGGCCTGCTGCGCTTTGGCCACTTCCTGTCGCTGGCCTATCTCGGTTGGGTGATCGCTGGTGAGGGTGGTCGACGCCTGATCGCATCCGGCCAGTCAACGGCGGCCCGCATCTGGGCCGTGCTCCTGTCGCTGATCACCAAGGTCGGTCAGCAATCGCTTGCGGTCTTTGTCTTCTCGATGGCACTGGCACGGCTCCTTGGCTTTGCCATGGACCTGACGGACCGGTCTGTCCTGACAACCGCATTTTTCAACCTCACAGGGTTTGGCCTGATCATTGGCTGCGCCTATATCGCTGCCTGGTTCAAATCGCATCCATGGAAAACCAAGAGATGAGAGCATTTTCGCGACGCACCTTTCTGGCAACGGCCTTGGCCAGCACCGCTCCGTTTGCGCTTGGCGCGCTGACATCGCCCGCATTGGCGACGGGTGGCCCTGCCTTTTCGCGCGAAACCGTGGTGTCCCTTGCCCGCGATCTCGCAGCCGCCCCCTATGCGCCCCGCGCCAGCGTTCCGCAGGACTGGCAGGAACAAAGCTATGAGGACTATCAGACCCGCTGGTTCCGTAGCCGTGACGCGCTCTGGTCGAAAACCCCGCGCAGTTACAACGTCGATTTCTTCCTGCCGGGGCTCTACTTCCCCCGCCCGGTAGAGATTTTCACCGTTGAAAATGGTCTGGCACAGCCAGTGGCCTTTGACCTGTCCCTGTTTGACAAAACCGATAAGGCGCCTGATCTCAGCATTGACGACAGCCTTGGCTATTCCGGCTTTCGCCTTCGCACCGATCTGAAAGAACCGGGCAAGAAAACCGAGTTCTGCGTCTTTCAGGGGGCGAGTTACTTCCGCGCCATCGGGGCCGCCCATACCTATGGGCTGTCGGCACGGGGACTGGCCGTGAACACGGCCACCGCAAAGGGTGAAGAATTCCCTGAATTCATATCGCTCTGGCTCGAAACTCCAGTACCAGGGCAAAAGAATATGGTGGTCCATGCCCTGATGGATTCCCCTTCGGTCACTGGTGCCTACCGGTTCGATATCCTGCCCGGTCAGAACACCGTGATGGAGGTCGAGGCGCGCCTCTTTGCCCGCGAAGAGCTGGACAATATCGGGCTTGGACCACTCACGTCGATGTTCCTCTTCGATCAGACCAACCGCAACCGGTTTGATGATTTCCGCCCCGCAGTCCATGACAGCGACGGGTTGCTGGTGGTCAACGGAAATGGCGAAACCCTATGGCGGCCGCTGGCCAACCCGAAAACGCTGCAACTGTCTTCCTTTGTCGATGAAAACCCGCGTGGCTTTGGCCTGATGCAGCGCCCAAGACTGCTGTCGGACTACGAGGATCTGGAGGCCCATTATCACCAGCGCCCGGCGCTTTGGGTGGAGCCGAAGGGCGGTTGGGGCAAGGGCGCGGTCACATTGGTGGAAATCCCGGCCGACAAAGAAATCTATGACAATATCGTCGCCTATTGGCGCCCACGTGAGAGTTACGCACCCGGTTCCGAAATCAATATCGATTACCGCCTGACCTGGGGCGATGGTCCGGACCTATCTGTGCCACAGGTGATCAACACGGCGGCTAGGCGCGCGGATCTTCGGGGATCCCGGTCGCATCATGACCATCGATTTTGCCGCCCACCCGATGTTTGCGGGCGGTGTGGATGATCTTGAGGCGCATATCACCTCTCCCCATGTCACCCCGACCGAAGGCGTATTGCAGGAAAACCCGGAAACCGGTGGTTTGCGGCTGGCGTTTGCCTTTGATCCGGGCGAGCGCGATCATGTCGAGCTGCGCGCAGAGCTACGCAAGGACGGTCAGCCCGCGTCAGAAGTCTGGCTATACCGGTGGACCAAATGACCAATTTTTCGCTGACCCCGCCGGAACAGCCACTTGCCATGCCGGAGCAGAACTTCGGCGCCTATTTTCAGGATCAGGCCTGCCCTGCTCTCGCTGACCGGATCCCCACATCCGCACAGACGGGTGAGGCAACGCAAGGGCAAGTCGCGCTCTGGCGGGTGCTGGCCTTTTCCCCGGCGATGGCGGCAACTGGCTTGCTGACCTGGGGGATGAAGGACTGGTTTGCCGCTGACGGGTTCTCTATTCTGGAAATAGCGCTTCTGGTGCTGATTTCCTTCAACTTTTTCTGGATCTGCTTTTCGGTCTCGACCGTTCTTCTAGGCCTCTGGGGTCTTTCGCAACGGCCGCGCGCCCTGGGGCGAGGCCGCCCGCAGCGGATGAAGGTCGCGCTCTTGATGCCGATCTACAATGAGGTGCCCTGGTATGTGCTGGGCAATGCCCAGTCGATGCTGGAAGAACTGCATGCCCGTGGCGGGGTCCATGACTATGCAATGTTCATCCTGTCCGACACCCGCGATGACGCCATCGCCGCGCAGGAACGCGCCAGCGTAGAGGCCCTGCGTGCGATGCTGCCTGCCGGAACCCAGCTTTACTATCGCCGCCGCGAAGATAACGCCGACCGCAAGGTTGGCAATATCGCCGATTGGGTGCGCCGCTGGGGCGCGGGTTGGGACGCCATGCTGGTGCTGGATGCCGATAGCCTGATGACGGGACGCGCGATCGCCCATCTGGCGGATGCGCTGGCCCGCGATCCCGGCGCGGGCCTCATTCAGAGCTACCCGCAGCTGATCGGCGCGCAGTCTGTCTTTGGCCGGATGCAGCAATTCGCCAATGGCGTATACGGTCTCGCACTCGCCGAAGGGTTGGCCCGCTGGGCCGGACACGAGGGCAACTACTGGGGCCATAACGCGATCATCCGCACCCGCGCCTTTGCCGCCTGCGCAGGGCTGCCACCGCTGCGCTCGGTCTTTGGCGGTGAGAAGCTGATCATGAGCCATGACTTCGTCGAAGCGGGCCTTCTGCGCCGTGCAGGCTGGAGTGTTCAGTTCCTGCCGCGTATCCGTGGCTCCTACGAGGAAACACCGCAGACGTTGATTGATCACGTGCTACGGGACCGACGCTGGTGTCAGGGCAACCTGCAGCACCTGAACCTCTTGAACGCCAAGGGCTTTCGCGCGCTGTCGCGGTTCCATCTGCTGCATGGGGCCATCGGTTATCTGATGGCACCGGTCTGGTTCGCGTTGCTGGTGATCTGGGCACTGATCGGACGCGGCGAGGAGGCCTCTGTCCTCACCTACTTCAGCGAAACCAACCCGCTGATGCCGTCTTGGCCCGACATGTCAGAGCCACGCCATGTGCTGGTGATCCTGCTGATCTATGCCATGTTGCTGGCGCCAAAATTGCTGGCTGTTGTCGCCCTGCCGATGACCGGCAGCCGGTTCTCCGAATATGGTGGCGCGGGTCGGTTTACCCTGTCGCTGTTCGTAGAGATCCTACTTGCGATCCTTTATGCGCCAATCCTGATGGTACAGCAGATGATTGCTGTGCTGCGCACTACCTTCGGCCTGCAAAAAGGCTGGTCGCCACAGGCACGCGACGGTGGCCGCTATTCCTGGCGGACGCTGATAACGTGCCATGCGCTGGAAACTGTCAGCGGGGTTGCCCTCTGGAGCGGTATTCTGGCGGGTGTGGTCTCTGTCTGGCTGCTGCCGATCGCGCTATCGCTGGTGCTGGCGGTGCCGCTGTCGGCGCTCTCTGGTGTGCCGTTGCAGCGCTTTGCCAAGGCCCTTCTGGCAACACGCGAAGTCCACAAAGAACCCCGCATCACCCGCATCGCCCGCGCCCGACGCAATCGGCTGCGCATGGCATTGGAGACCGTGCCGACGCATCGCACCGCAGCTGAGTGACACGCCCGAAATTGTGTGAATACGTAAACCCTGAGAGATTTTAGGAAATTTCTCAGGGTATTTTTATTCAAATATCGACATCAATATGACCGCGAAACTTGTTGCCTCATTGCGACAGTGCGATGTTCTCGACCCAATCCACCAGCCAGTTGGCCCAATCCCGTGGCACCCGGTGACCGCCCGCAAACAGCACCAATTCGATATCCGCGTTCGGTCCGCAGTCCCAGCGACGCCGCAGCTGACCGCCAGCGGACCAACTGCGGCTTGGCGCATGTGTGTCGCACCCGTTGGTATCCCGCCACAACTCCAGCCCGGCAAAGATATCGCCCTGCTGAAAGCGCCGGTTTCCCAAATAGCGCCCTTCCAGCGGCACCACCTCATCCGCCCATCCATGAGTATGCATCAGGCGGATTGGGCCCGCGCAGCTCTCTGGTTGAGGCCGCCAGAAACTGCCCGACACCGTTGCATAGGCAAGGAACTGCTCAGGTGACGAACACGCGAGATAGCTGACCATGAAGGCACCTGCGGAAAATCCTGATAATACAATCGACTCTCGGTCGATGTTAAACTTCTTTTCGGCATCTTTCAGGACTGCGTCGAAGAAGGCAGATTCGTCACGGCCACCGAAATCTGGCAAAAACGCCCAAGAGCGCGGGCCGCCGGGATTGCGGGGCAGCGCCGTGGGTGCGATGACCGCATAGCCGCGCCCGGTCAGCCCATCGACCATCGCCTGATTGCGCAGGGCGGCATCACCCGAGCCACCATAGCCGTGCAGAAACATCACGGCCGGGATTGCCGCGCCGGGTTGCGTGTCAGGTGGCGTGTCAGGCAGGACGATATGATAATCCCCGTCCTTGATCTGACAGGCATCACCCCGTGGGCCACATTCAGCCACGGCCACAGATGCGAGTGAGATCCCGGACAGCGCCACAGCAAAACCGAAGCACCAGCGACCAGCGCGCACAATCGCGGGCCGCATCAGCCCTGCCCCGTCCAGCGGGCGACGGGTAGATTGCTGCGCAACCAGCCCGGACCAGCGGCAGAGCCAAGCATGCCCTCAGGCACATCAATCACGTTGGAATACCCCGCCGCATCCAGCGCCAGCGTCACACGGGCCGAACGGACGCCGCGCGCGCAAATCAGCGCCAGCGCCGCGCTGCGATTGCCGCCGGTAACCTGATCAAGAGCCGCCAGAAAATCGTCGCGCCGCATATCAATCTGATGGCTGCCAACGGGTACGCCGCTCGCCCGCCATTCGCGCGGGGTGCGGATATCCACCAGGATCAGCTCATCTGCCTTGGCTTTCGCAAAGGCCTCCTCAACCGTCAGGCGCGGCAAATCATGGTCCGGGGGCTGGCGGCGCCACCAGACGTATCCACCGACACCCGCAACGGCCAACCCGCCAACAGCCACACCGGCACGCAGGAACCGACGCCGCGAGATCACAGAACCGCCCAGCCCGGACGTGAGTTGTGGAGTGTCGCCGCCGCCTTCGGACTGAGGATTGGAATTATCTGACCGTTTTGATTGAGAATGCGACATCTGGCCTCTCCCCTCACTGCAGGCGCCGTCCTACATGATCCAAGACCTAGCAGGTTCCTGCATAGTGTTCAGCATGAGACATCCCGCATGGTGATCAAGTTCTTGTCAACCTGACACCAGATCGCATCAAACCGGTGCGGTGCGCAAAAAACTAACCTGATCGCCGCTTTTGCAGGGTTTGCAGGCGCGGTCGGGGCTGGCACAGTTGCGAAAAATTGCTTAGGCACCAAACGATCTGGCCCTGTGCATGGAGGAGAACCGCACGTGTCCCTGTTCCTGATTGCAGCCCTGCCCTTTCTGGGCGCGGTTTTCCCCGCGCTATTGATCCGTGCCGGGCGCAATGCCTCGGCATCGGCGGCAGGCCTGACAACATTGCTCGCGTTTGTCGGACTGATGCTGCACGCCCCGGCGGTGATGCGCGGGGAGGTCATTCAGGCGCAATTCGACTGGCTGCCCGCCCTGGGGCTGAACGCCAACTTCTTTCTTGATGGACTAGGCTTCCTCTTTGCGGGGTTGATCCTTGGCATTGGTCTGCTGATCATCCTTTATGCGCGGTTTTACCTGTCGCGCGAAGATCCGATGGGCAATTTCTACACCTATCTTCTGCTGTTTCAGGGCGCGATGGTGGGGATTGTTACATCCGATAACATCCTGTTGCTGCTGATTTTCTGGGAACTCACCTCGCTCAGCTCCTTTCTGCTGATCGGTTACTGGAAACATCTGCCAGAGGGGCGCCAGGGCGCGCGCATGGCGTTAACCGTTACCGGTGCGGGTGGTCTGGCCATGATCGGTGGCATGCTGATCCTCGGCAATATCGTTGGCTCCTATGACCTGACCGTCATCCTCGGCGCGAAAGAGGTCATTCAGGCTTCGCCGCTGTATCTGCCCGCCTTGATCCTGATCCTGATCGGCGCATTCACCAAGTCAGCCCAGTTCCCGTTTCATTTCTGGCTGCCCCACGCAATGGCGGCGCCTACCCCGGTATCCGCCTATCTGCACTCCGCCACGATGGTGAAGGCAGGTCTGTTCCTGATGGCGCGGATGTGGCCCGTTCTGGCTTAAGCACGCCTGAGTGGTTTTATATCGTTGCGACAACCGGGCTGATCACCATGGTGCTGGGTGCGATCATCGCCCTGTTCAAGGATGATCTGAAGGCGCTTCTGGCGTTTTCAACCGTCAGCCATCTGGGGCTGATCACCATGCTCTTGGGCTTTGGCACCAAGTTTGCGGCGGTTGCCGCAGTGTTCCACATCATCAACCACGCGACCTTCAAGGCGGCGTTGTTTATGAGTGCCTGAGCATTGTCGACCACGAGGCCCATACACGCGACATCAAGCGTCTTGGCGGCCTGCGGCACCTGATGCCGATCACCTTTGCCATTGCGACGGTTGCGGCGCTGTCGATGGCCGGTATTCCACCCTTCAACGGCTTCCTGTCCAAGGAAATGATGCTCGAGGAAACCGTGCACACGGCCTGGGCTGGCTCACATTACTTGGTGCCTGGCCTCGCGCTGCTGGGGGCGCTGTTCTCTGCGGCGTATTCGTTCCGGTTTATCGCCCATGTTTTCCTCGGTCCGAAACGAGATGATTATCCGGCGACCCCGCATGATCCGGGTGCCGGTATGTGGCTGGCGCCTGCGTTCCTTGTGGGTCTGGTGGTGCTGATCGGCCTGTTCTCAGCCAAGATTGTCGGGCCACTTGTCGCCACAGCAGCCTCTGCGGTCATCGGTGGCGAGAAGCTGCCCTATTACTCTCTGAAACTCTGGCACGGGTTTACCCCGGCGCTCTATATGTCGATGGTCGCGGTTGTTGGCGGTGTGGTGCTGCTGATGCTGCACAAGCCACTGATGCGACTGTGGAATGCCACTCCGCGCCCTGAGGCAAAGGTGATTTTCGAGGCGCTGATTGCTGCCCTGACCCGCCTCGCGCGCGGGATCACCGACGGGATGCACAATGGCTCCATGCCGCGGTATGGCGGGATCATGATCACCTTCACGGCGGTGCTGTCCTACTACGCCTACCAATCCGGCACATTGGCGGCGCCGACACGAACCCTTCAGGATGTGGGCCTGATCCCGATCCTCGGTTGGGCCAGCCTGTTGATCGCCACTGGTTTCCTTGTCGCGATGCACCGAAATCGCCTGCTGGCACTGGTGCTGATTGGCGTTGTTGGTCTCGTGGTCTCCATGGGCTTCAACTACATGTCGGCCCCGGATCTCGCCCTGACGCAGATTTCGGTCGAGGTGGTCACCATCATCCTGATGCTGCTGGCGTTGAACTTCATGCCGAAAGAAACCCCGGTCGAAAGCTCCGGCGGTGCCCGTCTGCGCGATATCTCCATTGCCAGCGTTGCAGGTCTGGGCGTCGGCGGGCTGATCTATGCCCTCATGACCCGTGATTTCATCGGCGAGACGATTTCCGGCTTTCACCTTGAAAACTCCTACAAGGGCGGTGGCGGCACCAATGTGGTCAATGTGATCCTGGTCGATTTCCGGGGCTTTGACACCTTTGGCGAGATCATCGTGCTGGGGATTGCTGCACTAGTGATTTTTGCCCTGACCGAAGCGGTCTTGGGCACCCGCGTGCGGGCCTATCTGCTGAACCGCAAACCGGATCTGCCACAGGCCGGTGACTCCCATCCGATGATGATGGTGGTGGCGACCCGAGTGATGATGCCGCTGGCACTGATGGTGGCGGCCTATATCTTCTTCCGCGGGCACAACCTGCCCGGCGGTGGCTTTATCGCCGGTCTGATCGCAGCGATTGCTGTCATCATGCAATATATGGCGTCCGGCTTTGCCTGGGCGACTGAGCGGCAGCGCTACCCCTACCATGGCATCATCGGGTCCGGCGTACTTATTGCCGCCGCGACCGGCATGGGGTCGTGGTTCAGTGGCCAGCCATTCCTGACCAGCGCCTTTGGCTACATCCATTGGGCACCGCTGGAGGAGTTCGAATGGGCCACTGCGGCGCTGTTTGATCTGGGCGTGTTCCTGGCTGTCGTCGGCGCAGTTCTGCTGGCGCTGGAGAGCCTGTCGCGCTTTGCCTGGCAGCCGGGGACCGACAGCACCCATGCGATGGATATCAACCCGGCCCGCGATGATGTGGCCAAGACCGAGAACGAGGGCTGATTATGGAAATTCTAGTCGCTTCGGCCGTGGGCGTTCTGACCGCGGCTAAGCATCTACCTGATCCTGCGCCGTCGCAGCTTTCCCGTTATTCTTGGGCTGTCGCTGGTGTCCTATGCGGTGAACGTGTTCCTGTTTGCCACGGGCCGTCTGATGACCAATGCGCCTGCGATCCTCAACAAATACGAAGAGGTACCCTATACCGATCCACTGCCGCAGGCGCTGGTGCTCACCGCGATCGTGATCTCCTTTGGCATGACTGCCGTTGTCGTGATGATCGCGCTCGGGGCCTATCTGTCGTCGCAGGATGACCGGATCAACCTCAGCGACGACGATGCGAAAGCAGGAGAAGACGCATGAACCACCTTGTGATTGCGCCGATTGTCCTGCTAGCCCTTGTCGCACCCTTTATTATCATGGTGCTGCGCTACCATCTGGACCTGCAACGGATCTTTTCCGTTGCCAGCAGCGTGCTGGTACTGTGCCTGACGCTGGCGCTGGCCGCGCAGGCGGCGGATGGCACCGTGCAGGTCTATGAATTGGGCGACTGGTCAGCCCCCTTTGGGATCGTGCTTGTGCTGGATCGGCTGTCGGCGATGATGATCGTCCTCACCTCGGTGCTGGCGCTGGCGGTGGTGCTTTATGCAATTGGCACCGGTTGGGACTCCCGCGGAGCCAATTTCCACGCGTTGTTCCAGTTCCAGATCATGGGCATTCTGGGGGCCTTCATGACCGGGGATGCCTTCAACCTGTTTGTGTTCTTCGAGGTGCTGCTGATTGCCTCCTACGGGCTGATGATCCACGCAGGCGGTGCCAAACGGTTTCAGGCCGGTGTGCAATATGTGGTCTATAACCTCTTGGGCTCCACCCTGTTTCTGTTTGCCCTCGGCACCATCTACGCCGTCACCGGCACGCTGAACATGGCGGATCTGGCGGTCCGTGTAGCCGAGATGTCCGCCGAAGAAACCGCGCTTCTGAGGGTGGGCGCAGTGATGCTGCTCCTGGTTTTCGCGATCAAGGCTGCGGTTCTGCCGCTGCATTTCTGGTTGCCTAAGCCTCCTACAGCCATGCGCCCCTGCCTGTTGCTGCCCTGTTTGCGATCATGACAAAGGTCGGCGCCTATTCGATCCTGCGCGTCTATACCCTAATTTTTGGCCCGGACGTCGCAATCACCGAAGGGTTGGTTGGCGACTGGCTGCTGCCTGCCGCGCTGTTGACGCTTGCGGTAGGGGCTGTTGGTGTCCTCGGCTCTCGTGAGATCGGACGGCTGGTGGCCTTTGGCGCGATCACATCAATGGGCACGCTGTTGATTTCCATCGCGCTGTTTACCCCTGCTGCCACCGGCGCCGCGCTCTACTACATTGTCCATTCGACGCTAGCGACAGCACTGATGTTCCTGATAGCCGATCAAGTGATGGAGCGTCAGGGCGGCGCGGTTGCGGCGATGCGGTTGATGCCGCAGAGTGGTCTTCTGTCTGTGATGTTCTTTGTTGCTGCGATTGCGCTGGCGGGGATGCCGCCGCTCTCCGGCTTCATCGGTAAACTGCTGGTGATGGACGCCGCCCGCGATCATGATCTGGTCTGGTGGATCTGGGCGGTAATCCTGATTGGCTCTCTGGTGACGATCATCGGCCTGGCCCGTGCCGAGCACGCTGATCTTCTGGAAAAGCCATGGTTTGCCGGACAGCGATGTTGATCCTGATGCAGTCGCAAATACTGAGGACGACGATCTTCTGGACGGCGAGGCAACCGCAGCCCCTGCGGCGGCACCGGTTCTGCCGCTGGTGGTCTGCTTTGCCCTGATGACCGCACTTGTAATGCTCACCGTCTTTGCCGGGCCGATGACGCGTTATGCCGATGCAACCGCGGCCCAGCTGTTCACGCCAACCGCCTATATCGAAACCGTCCTCGGGGGGGCCTCAAAATGAAGCTGATGCGCCGCATACTGCCGCACCCGATCCTAACACTGGTGCTGACTGTGACTTGGCTGCTGCTGGTCAACGGCTGGTCTCTGAACTCCTTGGTCTTTGGCTTCATGCTGGGGGTTTTGATCCCCTTCCTGACGCAGCCCTACTGGCCGCAACAGCTGAAGATGAAAGGCCCGATGAAGATCATCGGCTATGTCCTCATCGTGCTTTACGATATTGTGGTTGCCAATCTGGTGGTCGCCAAGATCGTGCTGTTCAAACCCAATTCCCGCCGTCACCCCAATTGGGTGACTGTGCCGCTGGAGCTACGCACACCTGAGGCAATCACGGTATTGGCCGCAACAATCACCATGACCCCGGGGACCGTATCGGCGGACCTTTCGGCCGAGGGCCATGCGCTGCTGGTGCATTGCCTGGATGCGCCCGATCCGGAGGCGGTGCGCGACGACATCAAAGACCGCTACGAACGTCGCCTGAAGGAGATCTTCGAATGATCGAAACTGCTGCAATTTTTGCGTTCGTCTGCTTTGCATTATCGCTGCTGATGAACCTCTGGAAGGTCGTCTCGGCCGAGGATGTTGCTGACCGGATCCTCGCCCTGGACACCATGTTCATCAACGCGATCGCGCTGATGGTGCTTTATGGCTTGGCGCTTGGGACTGAGATCTTCTTTGAGGCGGCAATGATCATCGCCATGCTGGGATTTGTCTCCACTGTGGCCTATGCGCGGTTCATCCTGCGCGGCAATATCATCGAGTGAGGAGAGACCATGGACCAATTCTTTGACATCGTCATTGCCGGGTTTCTCGTGATCGGCGGGGTGTTCGGTATCGTCGGCTCATTCGGCCTGCTGAAACTCAACGACCGCATGTCGCGGCTGCATGCGCCAACGAAGGCAACAACGCTGGGCGTCGGCGGTGTGCTGCTAGCCTCCATGACCCATGCAGCGGTTTATGAGCACCACCTGTCGGTGCATGAGCTGATGATTACGCTGTTCCTGTTCCTGACCGCCCCGATCACGGCAAATTTCATTGCCAAGGTGCATATCCACCGCCATGACACCCCGGACAGCCTGCCGGACGCGGGCGAGGACAAAATCTGGGCGACCCATAAGAAGCCCGAGAACGAGGTGATCGGGCCTGAGGTCTGACCCCCCCCCCCCGCCCCTTTCGGAGGGGGTCTTTCATCCGGGACCCAACCTGTCCGGGTGACCCTGCGCAGACCGGTGGACGACAACAATGCATGCCCCCCCCTCCCCCTGACCAAAGACGTGGTGTTGATCGGCGGCGGGCACACGCATGCGCTGGTGCTGCGCAAATGGGGAATGCGCCCCTTGGCAGGCGCGCGCTTGACCGTCATCAACCCCGGCCCCACCGCGCCCTACTCCGGGATGCTACCCGGCTTCGTCGCCGGGCACTATGATCGGGGCGCGTTGGACATTGATCTGGTGAAGCTGGCGCGCTTTGCAGGCGCGCGGCTTATTCTCGGGGCTGCGGAACACATCGATACGACCGCCCGGCAGGTACATGTCGCGGGCCGCCCGCCTATTGCCTACGACGTTGCAGCGATCAATCTCGGCATCACGTCCGCGATGCCGGACATGGCCGGGTTTCAGGACCACGCGATCCCGGCCAAGCCGCTGGGCCGCTTTGCCGCCAGCTGGGCTACATATCTGGAGGGAGATGGCCCGGCCCATGTTGCGGTGATCGGCGGTGGCGTGGCCGGGGTGGAACTGATCCTCGCCATGGCCCATGCCCTGCGCGCCCGCAGGCGACTGGCCCAGGCCACGCTGATTGACCGTGGCACCATCCTTGATGACGCAGGCAGCAAAGCTCAGGCCCGGCTGCGAAAAGCGCTGCATGATTTGGGTGTTACCGTGATTGAGCAGGCTACGATCACGCAGATTGAAGCCGCCCATGTGGTGCTGGATGATGGCCGGGCCATCCGCTCCGATTTCACATCAGGCGCGGCGGGCGCGCGCCCGTATTCTTGGCTTTCCAATAGCGGTCTGGATCTGCACCATGGTTTTGTCCGCGTGGACAGCGCCCTGCAAACCAGCCAGACAGGTGTCTTTGCCAGCGGCGACTGCGCCCATTTCAGCACGGATCCACGCCCCAAGGCCGGGGTCTACGCAGTGCGTCAGGCGCCGGTGCTTTACAACAATCTGCGTGCCAGCCTGACCAAGGATCCGCTGCGCCAGTATCAACCTCAAAAGGACTATCTGAAACTGATCTCCATGGGCGACAAAAGTGCCGTGGGCGAACGGTTCGGCCAGACCTTCTCCGGCAGTTGGATCTGGCGTTGGAAAGACCACATTGATCAGACCTTCATGGCGCAGTTCCGCGACCTCCCACAGATGGAAACCCCGGCTTTACCCCCAGAACACACCCATGATCTGCCCGAGGTACTTGGAGAAAAGCCGATGTGCGGTGGCTGCGGCGCGAAGGTTGGCGCCCGCGCCCTGAAGGCCACGCTCAGTTCAGCGCCAGAGGTGCGGCGCGCGGATATCACACCCCTGCCCGGTGATGATGCAGCGCTGTTGATGACTGGAGGGGAGCAACAGGTTCTCAGCACCGATCACCTGCGGGCCTTTACCGCTGATCCGGTGGTGATGGCACGGATCGCGGCGGTGCATGCGCTTGGCGATATCTGGGCCATGGGCGCCGCCCCGCAGGCCGCAACCGCCAATCTGATCCTGCCGAAACTGTCACCAGAGTTACAGGCCCGGACCCTGCATGAAATCATGGTCGCCGCCGGTGAGATCATCCGCGACGCGGGGGCCGATATCGTTGGCGGCCACACCTCTGTCGGGGATGAGCTGACCATCGGGTTTAGTGTCACCGGGCTCTGTCACAGGCAGCCCATCACCCTGGCCGGGGCGCAGCCCGGAGATGCGCTGATCCTGACCAAACCGCTTGGCACCGGTGTGATCATGGCCGCTGAAATGACCGGGGCTGCTGATGGGGCGGTCGTGGCGGGGGCTTTGACCTCCATGAGCCAGCCGCAAGGCCAGGCTGCTGAGCTGCTGTGCGGTGCCCATGCAATGACGGATGTGACCGGGTTCGGGCTGCTGGGGCATCTCCTTGGGATATGTGAGGCATCCAAGCTCGGCGCTGAGCTTCGTCTTGATGCGATGCCCTATCTGCCCGGTGCCGCTGCCCTGTCGGCGCGGGGGATCCGGTCCTCTCTGTTTGCAGAAAACGCCGCCCAGTTGCCGGAGATTTCCACCGGTGGCGTGCAGGATCTGTTGTTTGATCCGCAAACGGCCGGTGGCCTGCTGGCTGCGCTCCCCATGAGGCAGGCAGAAGCCCTGTTGCCGCAACTGCGCACCCATGCCCCGCATGCCACCATCATCGGCCATATGTCAGATACGGCAGGCGCGATTACTCTCGTCTAAGGTGGGTGTAGCGTTGCAGACTTCCCGCACGGAAGGTTATCCGAGCGACAACTGATCAAGTTCACCAAGCAGATCTGCGGCCAGCCGGTCCAGATCAGCCTCCCCAAGATCCCCGGCCCGAAGTGTCGCGACAACATCGGCACCAATGCTCCGGCGCGCAGTCTCATAAGCCGGATCGTAGTGCTGCACCATCAACGCCTCCGTCAGCGCTGGTTTGTCGCCTGCATCAATCAACTGCAACCAGCCATCGACCACAGCGTTGGAGCGATGCGCCCGCAACCCATCCAACCGGACACGCAGCATGTCACCATTGGACAGGATATCATCGTACCCCGCCAATAGGTAGCGGCAGCGCGCAGCAATGGAGGCCTCAATCTCAATCCGCGGGGCGCGTTTCATTCCGGACCACAGTCGCGGCGGAATGATCCGAGCACCAATCTTGCTGGACTCCGCCTCCACCAACACAGGGCGATCCGGTGTCATCCGCGCCAACTGGCCAGCTATTTCGGACTCAAACGCCTTCTGGCTCGGCTGCGGCGTCGGGTGATCGCCCAGCAGTGAGCCGCGATGATGCGCCAACCCTTCCAGATCCAGAACCTGGCCGCCAAGAGATTGAACCCGTTTCAGAATTTCCGTTTTGGCGGTGCCAGTATATCCATCAAGCGCTACAAAACGATGCGGCAGTTCCGTTTTATATAGATAGTCATTCACCAGACGGCGGTAGCTTTGATAGCCGCCCTCAACCACATCCGCGCGCCAACCGATCTGTTGCAGCAACCAGGTAAAGCTGCCCGAGCGCTGACCACCCCGCCAGCAATAGACCAGTGGCCGCCAGGAACCGGGATGATGGCTTAACCTTTGTTCAACATGATCAGCGGCATTGCGAAACACTTTGGCCGCACCCACTTTGCGCGCCAAAAACGGGCTTTGCTGAACGTAGATCGTTCCGACTTCCGCGCGTTCTTCATTGTCCAAAACCGGCAGGTTGATGGCACCGGGCCAGTGATCCTCGGCGAATTCGGCGGGACTCCGCACGTCAATGACACAATCGTAGTCCTGATCGAGGATATCGGATAGCGATGTAAAACGAATGGCCATATCCGATGATCTACAGCGCCACGGACGTAAGGAAAAGTCGCATTCCCTTCGCCCTGTAAACATTTTATTATGGCTCGAAGATTCGTTTGAAATTCTATCTATTGTTCCACCGCACCCGGCCCTGTCGGATGTGCACGGGATCCTTTTGTCCAACGGGAGGTAGGACATGTCAGAGCCACCGGTAGATACCTTGCAGTTCCCGGGCCATCTGATCCGGCGATTGCACCAAATTTCTGTAGCGCTGTTTGCGGACCATATGGCGCGCAATGACATCGACCTGACCCCGGTTCAGTTTGCCGCCATCGAAGCGGTGGCCCATGAACCCGGCGTAGATCAGGCCACGATTGCCGCCCGCATAGCCTATGATCGGGCGACGCTTGGCAAGGTGATCGACCGGCTGGAAGCCAAAGCGCTGATCCAGCGCGATGTCTCAACGACGGATCGGCGCGCTCGGGTGGTTACGTTGACCGACAGCGGGCATTCTCTGCTGCGCCGCGCCCTACCGATAGTTGAGGAGTTGCAGGCTGATATTCTGACCGGCCTCAGCCCCGCCGAGCAGGTGCAGATGACCACGCTGCTGACGAAGGCTACGCAGGTCGGCGACCGTTTGCGCCGCGCACCGCACCGGGCCCCGGCAGCCCCGCTGAAAGACGACTAACCGAACTCCCAGAACGCCCAAAGGGCTGCATAATATCGGCACGTTACGAACGACGGGATGACCCGACCGGCCCCTACCAGCAAACATCCACCGATGGGGCGTTATTTTCCATATGCCTTACGTGCCAGATCAATACGGGCCTCAAGCATCGACATCTCTTTCATGATGTCCTGACGCCTTGTCCGGTCGCCTGTGTCGAGCAGCTGCTGTCGCAGATCGGCCAGTGTCCGGGATAGGCTGACAAATTCCGGCACCCCGCCACTCTCCTGAACCAAACGATTGACCAGCGCGTTCTCCGGGTCATCGACGTGGCGCAGCGGCTTGCCTGCCCCTGACAAATTGTCAAAAGCGCCATCGGCCTCCGCCTTCTCGATGCGGGCATTGATAAGGTCAATCAGCGGGTGGTCCATAACCGTCTTATGCCCCAACAAAGGCAAAAAACAAAGACCGCGCCAGATATATGGCGCGGTCCAGTTTACTTTAATAAGCAGCGCAGCCGCTGCCGTCACTCACTTCTGGCTGATGCGGCCGTCGGTGTAGGGTTTATAGGGCGAATTTTCGACCAGATATTCTGCCATCACGTCAGCCAGATCCGGGCCGAAGTCATAGGCGTTCTTGTCGTCACCCGCGAAGACCTTGTAACCGTCGCCGCCATTGCGGACGTAGTTGTTGGTGACAACCACATAGGTCTTGGCCGGATCAATCGGTGCGAAACTGTCACCTTCGCCAACCATGACATCCTGAATGCGGCCCTCATTAGGGGCAACCGTGGGATCCCAGGTGAACTTCAGACCAGCGACCTGCGGGAAGCGGCCCTTGATCTCTTCAACCTGACTTACCCCGTTCTCCAGCGCCGCAATCACCTCCTCACCGGTGATTTCAAAGGTCGAGAGCGTGTTCTGGAACGGCAGCACCGTCAGGACCTCGCCCATGGTGACCTCACCCGGTTCCAGGCTCGCGCGGATCCCGCCCGAGTTGGCGATGGCGATGCTGACGCCCTGATCCTTCACCCGGTCGAGCATAGCATCAGCCACCAGATTGCCCATCTGACATTCCTGAACGCGGCAATTGTTGCGGTCGCCGTCAACCGCTTCTGCGCTCTCTGCAACAACCTTGTTGCGGATCTCATCCAGCGGTTTGGCCAGCTCAGCGATACGGGCAACGGTGCCTTCGTCCTCAGTAACGGTACCGTCCATAATCAGCGGCTCACCCACCGCCTCAACGACATTCCCGGCATCGTCAAAGGTCACGTTCAGTTCGCCCAGAAACTTGCCATAGGCATAGGCCTGCACGATGGCCACGTCATTCACAGTGGTCGGATAAGGGCCTGCCGCCTTGTCCGAAGTGTTGGAGAGATATGTATTGCTGTGACCGCCGACGATTACATCAACCCCCGTGGTACCCGCCGCAACCCGCTGATCAACTGCATAGCCCGAATGGCTGAGCACGATGATCTTGTTCACGCCCTCGGCAGTCAGCCTGTCGACCTCGCCCTGCACCGCATCTACCGGATTGGTAAAGGTGATGTTCTTGCCCGGGCTCGCCAGATCAGGCGTATCTTCAGGGGTGAGACCAATGAGGCCAATCTTCTCACCACCGCGTTCGATCACGGTGGATTTCTTCAGCACATCCGCCAGTGCTAGGCTCACCGCTGACATCCGCATTGGACATCAGAACCGGGAACTGAACAGAGTCCATAAAGCCGCGCAGCACCTCAGGCCCATCGTCGAACTCATGGTTGCCAACGGTCATACCGTCATAACCCAGCTTGTTCATCATCTCGGCGGCAACTTTGCCCTTGTAGTAGGTATAATAGAGCGACCCCTGAAACTGGTCGCCCCCATCCACAAGAATACTGTTGTTGCTGCGCGCGCGCGCATCTGCAAGCGCGGTCACCAGACGCGCGGATCCACCAAAGCACTTGCCTTCGGCATTGTCGCCTTCGCGGCAGCCGCTGTCATATTTGCTGATCGGCTCAAACCGCGAGTGGAAGTCATTGGTGTGCAGAATGGTCAGCTTGTAATCCGCTGCGGCGACCCCCGCCGTCAGGCCAAGCGCGGCAACAGACGTCAAAAAACGCGTCATCATGAAAACATACTCCCTTATTGTTCTATTGGGCGAATGGTGCGGGGAAACGCGGGCGCAGTCAAAGGGGAAAAATCCACCACCCCACTGCCCTTGCGTCAACAGGCACCATATTCGGCCTTGATTCAGCCGGACACGCAGGGCATCACCGCGCCATGCTGATCTATAAAATCTTCCGCACCGACGAATGGACCACCCTGCAGACAGAGGGCGAGACCCTCGGCGCCCCGATCGATCTCAGCGATGGCTACATTCATTTCTCCACCGCCAGCCAATCGCAGGAAACAGCGGCCAAACATTTTGCAGGCGCTGACGGACTGTGGCTGATCGCGGTAGAGGCCGATCACCTTGGCGATGACCTGCACTGGGAAGTCTCGCGCGGCGGGGCCGAGTTCCCGCATCTCTATCGCAAGATGACCATGGAGGACGTGCTCTGGGCCAAGCCGCTGCCGCTGGTCGATGGCACGCATCAATTCCCGGAGGACATGGCGTGAGCCTGACCGAACGTCTCGCCCTTGCGGCGCTGCACCGCTGTGATCCAGAGGCCGCCCATGGCCTGTCGATCAAGGCGCTGAAAATGGGTCTGACGCCGACGCCTGGCCCGGTCACATCTGCGCGGCTTACGACACGGATCGCGGGCCTTGATCTGCCCAACCCGGTTGGATTGGCCGCTGGCTTTGACAAAAACGCAGAGGCGCTGCGCCCGCTCAGCCAGGCCGGTTTCGGGTTCATTGAAGTAGGCGCAGCCACCCCCCGGCCCCAACCCGGCAACCCCAAGCCCCGCCTGTTTCGCCTGACCGAAGATCAGGCCGCGATCAACCGGTTCGGCTTCAACAATGAGGGCATGGCGGTGATCGGCCAGCGCCTCGCGGCCCGTCCACAGGATGCTGTGATCGGCCTCAACCTTGGCGCCAACAAGGACAGCGGCGATCGCGCGGCAGATTTTGCCAAGGTGCTGGCCCATTGCGGCGCGCATCTGGATTTCGCCACGGTCAATGTCTCCTCTCCCAACACCGAAAAACTGCGCGACCTCCAGGGCAAGGCGGCGCTCTCGGCCCTGCTCAACGGCGTGATCGAGACTCGCGACGGGTTGGATAGGCGGGTGCCTGTGTTCCTGAAAATCGCGCCGGATCTGGATCGCGCCGGGATCGAAGATATCGCTGAAGTCGTTGTTGAAACTGGGATTGATGCGGTGATTGCCACCAACACCACGCTTGAGCGGACAGGGCTCAACAGCGCCCATCGCGGCGAAGCGGGCGGGCTATCTGGTGCGCCACTGTTTGAGAAATCCACCCGCGTTCTGGCGCAGCTGTCTGAGCTGCTCGACGACCGCGTACCACTCGTGGGCGTCGGTGGCATCTCCACCCCGGAGCAGGCCTATGCCAAGATCTGCGCTGGCGCCTCGGCTGTGCAATTCTATACGGCCATGGTCTATGCGGGGCTGTCGCTGGCCGGTGACATCGCGCGCGGGCTGGATCAGCTGCTGGCGCGAGACGGGTTCTCCAACGTCACTGAGGCCGTTGGCAGTAAAAGAGGAGACTGGCTATGATCACCTATTGGCACAATCCGCGTTGCTCCAAATCCCGTGCGGGCCTTGCCCTGCTGGAAGAGCGCGGCGCGACGGTGACTGTGCGGCTTTATCTCAATGATGCTCCGTCAGAGGCTGAGCTGACTGCGGTTCAGGCAAAGCTTGGTGTTCGCGCAATCGATATGATGCGCAAGGGTGAGAAGATCTTCAAAGAGCTGACCCTCAGCACGACCGATGACGACACGCGCCTGATCGCAGCGATGGCGGCCCACCCGATCCTGATTGAGCGCCCCATTGCAATCACCGGGGAAACTGCAATCATCGGTCGTCCAACCGAGGGTCTCACTGCGCTCCTCTGACCACTCCCGAGTATTTCGAGAAAAGTCCGCCGCGCTAGCTGCCGACCTGCGCTTCCAGTCGTGGATAGCGCAGACCAAGCGTGGTGCCGCGCGCCAAATTCAGCACCATCAGCGCCGCCCAAAGCCCGTGGTTGCCCAGTGTTGGCACCAGAACAACAAGCGCAACGGCGTAGATTGCCACCGATTGCAGCATCGCTATCCGCATATCTCGGGTCCAGGTGGCACCGATGTAAATGCCGTCAAACATGTAGCTGGCGACGCTGATCAGCGGCAGGATGGCCGCCCAGATCAAATAATCACGCCCCGCCGCGCGCACCTCCTCAGACGTGGACATCACGTCAATCAGCCACCCACCGCCAAGCCAGAAGAGCAGCCCTAGCGCAATTGCGCCGCCAACGCCCCATTGGCTGGCCACAACCGCCGCGCGCCGCAGCTGCATCCGCGCCTTGGCCCCCACTGCGCTGCCGACCAGCGCCTCTGCGGAGAAGGCAAAGCCGTCTAGCGCAAAGGCGGTGATTTCAACAAATTGCAGCAGCACCTGATTGGCCGCCAGCGTGACATCGCCCAGATCGGCCCCAATGAACAGGAAGGTGGTAAAAGACCCGGTCAGTAAGACAGAGCGGATCATGATGTCGCCATTCACCTGCATCATACGCTTAAGCCGAACCGGATCAAAGACCCGCGACCAGTTGCGCCACTGACGCCCCGCAAAGGCATCACGACACAGCCAAAGCCCCAGCGCAAGGCCGCTCCACTCCGCAATAAGGGTCGCGGCGGCGACACCCTCAACGCCCCAGCCAAGGCTCAGCACAAACCACAGATCCAGAAGGATATTGAGGCCATTCATCCAGATCTGGAGCACAAAGACCCCGCGCGTCCGCTCCACCGCGATCAACCAGCCGGTCACCGCATAGAGCGCGATGGTCGCGGGCGCGCCCCAAATCCGGATTTCCAGATAGGCCCGCGCCAGCCCTTCGACCTCGGCACTGGCTGGCGCCAGCGCAAAGGCGCCCCAGAACACAGCGGCCTGTCCGACGATGAACATGGCGCCCGCAGCGAAGGCCAGTAGGATGCCCCGGGTCAGCAGCGCGCCGGTCTCGGCCCAGTCGCCAGCACCGCGCGCCTGCGCAGCGAGCCCTGTGGTGCCCATCCGTAGAAATCCGAAGATCCAGTAGATCGTCGCCAGAATGACCGCCCCGATGCCAACCGCGCCAATTGGTGCCGCCTGCCCCATCTGGCCAACCACGCCGGTATCCACCGCGCCCAGGATCGGGACGGTGGCATTCGACAGCACGATCGGCAGCGCGATTTTCAAAACGCGCTTATGGGTGATCGGCTTGGCCCCTTCGGCGGCGACGCTTGTCATCTGCGCCTAAGCCTTATCGCCCGGCGCAGCATCTGCCACAAACTCCGGCGAGGTTGAGGATTGCGTGGCCGCCTCCTGCGGCATCAGAAAGTGACCCGTTGCCTGAGCAAAAAGCTTGTCCCGGTGATCCTGCCAAGCCGCCACATGGACCGAGGCATAGCGTCGACCTGACCGCGACACCGTGGCCCGTGCATAGGCATCCCTCGGCAAGCCTGACCGCAGGTAGTCCACCGTGAAATCAATGGTCTTGGGCTGGCGTGGCAGCTTGCCAGAGGCCAATTCTTCGACATCAAGACTGCCGCTTTCGATGCGTTCCCAGAGATTCGCCCAGGTGAGTGTCATGACCGCCGTCATCTCCAGAAACGCGGCCGTCACGCCACCATGAATGGCCGGAAGAAATGGGTTGCCGATCAGCTTATGGCTGAAATTCAACTGAGCCGTCAGCTCATCTCCGCGGCGGTCAAATGTGATGTTGAGAAAGCGCGCATAGGGCACGGACGCCACAAGGGCGGCGAGCGCTGCATCGCGCCGCTGTTTCACCACTTGGACGGGTTCGGGACGGGGGCGGCTCAAAACTTGCTCTCCACTGTAAAGGCGCCTACTGCGGTCGCGACCGGGTTTGCCTCGTCCTCGTCCATGGCGGTGGCGCGCACAAAGGCGACATTGCGGGTCATGTGATGACAGGTGGCACGGGTCAGGATCCGTTGTCCGGGAGTTGCCGCGCGCATGTAATCAATGCGCAGATCAATGGTTGCAGTCCCCCCTGGCCCCGAAGGATGGCACATCACCGCAGCCCCGCAACAGGTATCCATCAGCGCCGATACAGCCCCCCCATGGATAACCCCGGTTTCCGGATCCCCAATCAGCTTCTCATCATAGGGCATGATAATCTCGGCGGTGCCCTCCCCCAGTTCCGTCAACCTCATCCCCAGCTCTTGCGCGTGAGGAATGGCTTCTATGAACTGTCGCGCAAATCGCGTCTTGTCGACCATGAGGCCCCCTGTTGTTTTGATTTCCTCTTTATCAGCCATACCTTGGCCGAAGAGCAAGCCCAGCGGTTGAACCCCCTGTCGGTTGCGCTTAGTTTGCGGGTAAGGGAGAATTGAGAATGACCGAACAGAAATTGTCATTCAAGGAGATGTGCAGCGAATTCGACGTGACCCCGCGCACGCTTCGCTACTATGAGTACATCGAATTGTTGCAGCCCGACCGTGAAGGTCGATCCCGCTTTTATGGCGCCCGTGAGCGCGCCCGGATGAAGCTGATCATGCGTGGACGTAAGTTCGGCTTTCAGCTGGAAGAGATCCGCCAATGGCTGCTGATCTATGAGAATGAGGGCGATGAGGCGCAAAACCGCGCGTTTGTCGAAATGGCCGACCGCCAGATGGGTGAGCTGCGCAAGCAGCGCGAGCAGCTGGACGAGGCCCTGCAGGAGCTTCACGACCTGCGCGCCACGACGCTGAGCCTGCTGTCGCAGGACGCCTGACCGTTGCCCCTGTGGGGGAACTTATCATCGGCTCACCACCCGAAACGCCCCGCCAGTTTGGTGGGGCGTTTTGTGATTCCACCCAAATCACCCCACGATTTTTGCGATCGCAGCGCGGCGACGTCAGTCCAATTAATCGAACATAATAGACGCAAAATCCGCGCAGATTATGCCCGTAAAACTCCAAAATACCCCTATTTCACAGGGCAACCCGTTGCGGCATAAACAAGATAACGCTGCGTCACTCCACCGGATCCTACGTCACCTCCAGAAGTGACGCAGCGTTCAACTTACGTCAACGTCAACTAACTGTTGTAAACGTCGGGCAAGCTGCTCACCTTAGTCTCACAACCCAGCAGTTATGAGTTACGACGATGACCGATGAAACCAAGACCATCCGCCAGATGTGCGATGAGTTCGGCGTAACGCCGCGCACATTGCGGTTTTACGAAGCCAAAGAGCTGTTGTTTCCAATCCGCGAGGGTCAGAAACGCCTCTTCACCAAACGCGACCAGGCCCGGCTGAAGCTGATCCTGCGCGGCAAACGGTTTGGCTTCAGCCTCGAGGAAATCCGGCAACTTCTGAACCTCTATCATATGGGCGACCAGCAGCTGACACAGCTGACCCGCACCTATGACATCGCCTGCGAGCGTCTCGCCGATATGGAGCGCCAGCGCGATGAGCTGAACGAGGCGATTGACGACTTGAAGGAGCAACTGCGTTGGGGGGACCGCGTGATCGCCTCAATGACCGCCAAACAAGAAGCCGCGGAATAGATCCCGGCCCCATGCTTGCCTGTCCCGATTCAGGGAGAGGCGATCCAGACAGACACCGCAGAACCACAGCGAGGACCGCGATGCCCAGTTATACCGCCCCGATCAAAGACACCCAGTTCATTCTGCACAATGTTCTGAAGATCTCTGAAAAGGCCATCCCCGGCTACGACGAGCTGGATGCCGATTTCACCAACGCCGTTCTGGAAGAGGCCGGCAAGATCTCCAGCGAAGTGCTGCACCCGCTGAACACCGTAGGTGACACCGAGGGCTGCCGCTTGGAAAACGGCGTGGTCTATACCCCCACCGGGTTCAAAGCCGCGTTTGAGCAAGTGAAGGAAGGCGGCTGGACCGGTCTCGACATGCCGGAGCAATACGGTGGCCAGAACATGCCCTATATCATGGGCACCGCCGTGGGCGAGATGTTCTCTGCCGCGAACCAGGCCTTCACCATGTATCAGGGTCTAACCCATGGGGCGGCGTCCGCAATCCTCGCCCATGGCACCGACGCGCAGAAAGACACCTATCTGCCGAAGATGGTCTCCTGCGAGTGGACAGGTACCATGAACCTGACCGAACCGCACTGCGGCACCGATCTGGGCCTGATGCGCACCAAGGCAGAGCCGCAGGATGACGGCAGCTATAAACTCACCGGCCAGAAGATCTTCATCTCCTCCGGCGATCACGACATGGCCGACAACATCATCCATCTGGTGCTGGCCAAGATCCCCGGCGGCCCCGAGGGCATCAAGGGCGTATCGCTGTTCATCGTGCCGAAATTCATCGTCAAGGAAGACGGCTCACTCGGCGATCGCAACGGCGTGTCGGTCGGTAAGATCGAAGAAAAGATGGGCATCCACGGCAACTCAACCTGTGTGATGAACTACGACAGCGCCACCGGCTACCTGCTCGGCAGCGAGCACAAGGGCATGCGTGCCATGTTCACCATGATGAACGAGGCCCGTCTCGGCGTAGGCATGCAAGGTCTGGCACAGGCAGAGGCCGCTTATCAAAATGCCCTGGAATACGCCAAGGACCGTCTGCAGGGGCGCGATGTCACCGGCGTCAAAAACCCGGACGGCCCGGCCGACCCGCTGATCGTGCACCCGGACATTCGCCGCAACCTGATGGATCAGAAAAGCTTCGCAGAAGGTGCCCGTGCCTTCATCCTTTGGGGCGCGCAGATGATCGACCAGGCGCACCGCGCCGAGGACAAGGACGCAGATGGGCTGATCTCGCTGCTCACCCCAGTGATCAAAGGCTTCCTCACCGATCTGGGCTACGATATGACCGTTCAGGCCCAGCAGATCTACGGTGGCCACGGCTATATCGAAGAGTGGGGTATGTCCCAGTACACCCGCGATGCGCGGATCGCGATGATCTATGAGGGCGCCAATGGCGTTCAGGCTCTGGATCTGGTTGGCCGTAAACTGGCGCAGGACGGTGGCAAGCATGTCATGGCGTTCTTTGAGATGGTCAAAGGGTTCTGCAAGGAAAACGGCGATATCTCCGAGGCTTACAGCAAGGAGTTCATTGAACCTCTGAAAGCTGCGTCGAAGGATCTGCAGGCCGCTGGCATGTATTTCATGCAAAACGGCATGACCAATCCGAACAACGCGCTCTCCGGCTCTTATGACTTCATGCATATGTTCGGCCATGTCTGTCTCGGCTTGATGTGGGCTGAGATGGCGAAAGCCGCACAGGCTGAGCTTGACGCCGGGTCTTCTGACGCCGCGTTCTACGAGACAAAAATCGCGACCGGACGCTATTACATGGCACGCCGACTGCCTGCGACCGCGCTGCACCTCAGCCGCATCCAGACCGGTGGCGACACCGTTATGGCGCTGGACGCAGACCAGTTCTGAGCCGCGATTTAAGCAGATCGGAGCCCCTTATTGTCACAGGGGGCTTCGTGACCTGCCCCGGTTATCTGACATCGGGGCCGACATAACAGACTGGCGCTCCGGACACGGTTCGGTGTGCCGCAATCGGAGGAGAGACCATGCCAAAACGCTTTCGCCTCACACGCCGCCTGCCGGTCGCAATGACCGAAGACGGCTACCGCCGGTTGCGAAAATTCTCGCAGGAGGCTGGCCTCGACGAAGGCGAGGCCCTGTCCTTTCTGTTTGAGAATTTCGACAGCGTGACAGACAGCGACAACCTCACCCACCGGCTGCGGCTCTTCAATGCCGAGCTTGAGGACCGCAAACGATAGGTGGGCACGCGCCACCAGCAGACAACAGATGCCACAAGGCACGATACAGACACCAAGGGGAGCCCCATGAGCGCAGAGCAACACTCCAGCTGGATGACCGACGAGCACCAGATGCTGGCTGATATGACAGCGCAGTTCATCACGCGTGAATGGGCGCCAAAATTCGAGACCTGGCGCAAGCAGGGGATGATGGATCGCTCCACCTGGAATGAAGCCGGCGCGCTAGGTCTGCTTTGCCCCTCGGTACCGGAAGAATACGGCGGTGTCGGTGGTGATTTCGGCCATGAGGCCGCAATCCTGATCGAAGGCAGCCGTGCCAATCTCGCCAGCTGGGGACACGGCATCCACTCAGGCATCGTCGCACATTACGTGCTGGCCTATGGCACCGAAGAGCAAAAACAACGCTGGCTTCCCAAGATGATCACCGGTGAGCTGGTCGGCGCCTTGGCAATGACAGAACCCTCCACTGGGTCGGATGTTCAGCGCATCAAGACAAAGGCTGTCAAAGACGGCAACGCCTATCGGCTGAGCGGTCAGAAAACCTTCATCACCAACGGCCAGCACGCCAACCTGATCCTGGTTGCCGCCAAAACCGACCCCTCGCAAGGATCCAAAGGCATCTCTCTGGTGGCTGTGGAAACCGATGGCGCCGATGGGTTCAGCCGTGGCCGCAACCTCGACAAGGTGGGCCTCCATGCCGCCGATACATCGGAACTGTTCTTTGACAATGTGGAAATCGCGCCAGAGAATATCCTGGGCGGGACCGAGGGTCAGGGCTTCTACCAGATGATGCAGCAGCTGCCCCAGGAACGGCTGATCATTGCCTGTGGCGCAGTTGGCGCGATGGAAGGCGCCGTGGAACGCACCATCGCCTATTGCAAGGAGCGCGAAGCCTTTGGCGGCCCGCTCACCCAGTTTCAGAACACCCGGTTCAAACTTGTGGAATGCCAGACCAAAACCAAGGTCGCGCGGGCCTTCTTGGACGAATGTATGGTCGAACATCTTCAGGGTAAGCTGACGGTCGAGAAGGCCGCGATGGCGAAATACTGGATCACGGACACTCAGGGCGATGTGCTTGATGAGTGTGTTCAGCTGCACGGTGGCTATGGCTTCATGCAGGAATATGCTGTGGCAGAGATGTGGGCAGATGCCCGCGTCCAGCGGATCTATGGCGGCACCAATGAAATCATGAAGGAATTGATTGCGAGGTCCCTGTGACACGGCAAACGGCAGGCCATACTGACAGTGCGGGATGCCTCCGGCGGGAGTATTTGGGGAAAGGTGACAGGATGAGACGCGCCTCCCCCCGAGCTCTCCGCCTAACGGGTCGGCGCGCCGTCACCTTTCACGAGCATCGGCTCTCCAGCCTGCCCCGCACTGCCATCGTCGCGTCACCACTGTTAACGCGGAGTGAACACTCCGTCATCTTTCCACAAATACTCCACGGGGGTGTGGGGGTGTGAAACCCCCACGCGCTCCGGCAACAGGAAGGACATGTCATGAGCATCAAACTCCATTGTTTCGGTGAGAGCGGCCATTCCTACAAGGCCGCGCTGGCGCTTGAACTGGGCGGAATTGCTTGGGAGCCAGTCTTTGTTGATTTCTTCAGCGGCACCACACGCGGCGAGACCTTTCGCAGCGACGTAAATGACATGGGAGAATGCCCGGTGCTGGTCGACGGAGATTTGACGCTCAGCCAGTCTGGTGTGATCCAGCAGTATCTATCAGATACCTATGGAAAATTCGGCGGCAAGACACCGGAAGAGGCGCGCGAGATATTGCGCTGGCAGCTGTGGGACAATCACAAACTGTCCTCCAACGCCGGGCTCTGCCGCTTCCTGATGAATTTCCTGCCCGCTGACAAACGCCCGCAGGAGGTAATCGCCTTCCTGCAAGGTCGGCTGAAGGCGGCTTACGCAATCTTGGACAAACACCTTGAGGGACGCAACTGGATCGTGGGCGACGGCCTTACCAACGCCGATCTGACCTGCTGTTCTTATCTCTATTACCCAGAACCCTTCGGCTTCGAACGAGCCGAGTGGCCGAATATTGACGCTTGGCTCTCACGGCTGAGCGCACAACCGGGCTGGAAAGCCCCCTACGATCTAATGCCCGGCAACCCGTCGGACCGAGCCTGAGGAGACTGATATGACCGAAGCCTATATCTATGACGCCGTGCGCACCCCGCGCGGCAAGGGTCGCAAGGATGGATCCTTGCATGAAGTGACAGCCGCGCGGCTGTCGGCAGTGGCTCTCAACGCTCTGAAAGACCGCAACAACCTCGAAGGTCACGCGGTTGAGGATGTGATCTGGGGCAATGTCACCCAAGTCGGTGAGCAAGGCGCCTGCCTGGCGCGGACCGCTGTTCTGGCGTCTGACTTGGATGAATCGATCCCCGGTGTCTCCATCAACCGCTTCTGCGCCTCCGGTCTGGAAGCGGTGAACATGGCCGCCAACCAGGTCCGTGGCCGCGCCGGTCACGCCTATATCGCGGGTGGCGTGGAATCCATGAGCCGCGTGCCTATGGGCATGGACGGTGGCGCCATCGCGGTTGATCCTGCCATCGCAATCGACAACTATTTCGTCCCACAGGGGATTTCAGCGGATATCATTGCCACCGAATACGGGTTCTCGCGTGATGACGCTGATGCAATGGCAATGGAATCCCAGCGCCGCGCCAAGGCTGCCTGGGACGACAACCGGTTTGCTGGCAGCGTCGTACCCGTGCGTGACATCAACGGGCTGACCATCCTGGACCACGACGAATACATGCGCCCCGGCACCGATATGCAGTCGCTGGGCGGTCTGAACCCCGCATTCCAAATGATGGGCGAGCAGATGCCCGGCTTCGACAAGATCGCAATGCTGAAGTATCCGCATCTGGAGCGGATCAATCACATTCACCACGCCAAGCAACTCCTCCGGTATCGTGGATGGCGCCGCTGCTGTGTTGATCGGCGACAAGGAATTCGGCGAGGCGATGGGCCTGAAGCCGCGCGCGCGCATCAAAGCAACCGCCAAGATCGGCACCGACCCCACCATCATGCTGACCGGTCCCGTGCCTGTTACGGAAAAAATCCTGCGCGACAATGGCATGGCAATTGGCGATATCGACCTGTTTGAGGTCAATGAGGCCTTCGCCAGTGTCGTGATGCGGTTTGAGCAGGCCTTTGGCGTGGATCACGACAAGGTGAACGTCAACGGCGGGTCTATTGCGATGGGTCACCCGCTGGGGGCCACCGGTGCGATGATCCTCGGCGCGCTGCTGGATGAGCTGGAGCGCAGCGACCGGGAGACTGGCCTTGCTACGCTTTGCATCGGGTCCGGCATGGGCGCGGCCACCATCATTGAACGCGTGTAACCCAGGCGGCAGGAGAAGAAGATATGTCTGATTTCACAATGAAAAAAGACGCCGACGGCGTCGCCATCATCACCTGGGACTGCCCCGGCAAGACTATGAACGTGCTCAACGGCCAAGCCATGATCGACCTCGACGGTCTGGTCGAGGACGCGCTGGGCGATGACGCGGTCAAGGGCATCGTGATCACCTCTGGCAAGAAAGACTTTGCCGGTGGCATGGACCTCAATGTGCTGGCCAAGATGAAAGAGGATGCCGGTGACGAGCCCGCGCGAGGCCTGTTCGAAGGCATCATGAAAATGCACGAAGGTCTGCGCAAAATCGAACGTGCCTGGCATGGATGCCAAGACCAACAAAGGTGGCAAACCGGTTGCAGCAGCCCTGCCCGGCACTGCCGTTGGCATTGGTCTGGAACTGCCGCTGTCCACGCATCGCATCTTTGCCGCTGACAACCCCAAGGCAAAAATCGGTCTGCCGGAGATTATGGTTGGCATCTTCCCCGGTGCAGGCGGCACCACCCGTCTGGTGCGCAAGATGGGCGCCATGGCAGCAGCCCCCTTCCTGCTGGAAGGCAAGCTGGTTGATCCCAAGAAAGCCAAGGGCAGCCGGCATCATCGACGAGGTTGTCGAAGACCCCCTGGCCGCTGCGCGCGCCTGGGTTCTGGAGGCGAAAGACGCCGATATCGTCAAACCCTGGGATGCGAAGGGCTATAAGATGCCCGGTGGCGCGCCCTATCATCCTGCGGGCTTCATGACCTTCCTTGGTGCCGCTGCGATGGTGCATGGCAAGACCTTCGGCGCCTTCCCGGCGGCCAAGGCCCTGCTGAGTGCCGTCTATGAGGGCGCGCTCGTGCCCTTTGACACCGCGCTGAAGATCGAGGCGCGCTGGTTCACACATGTGCTGATGAACCCCTCCTCCGAGGCGATGATCCGCTCGCTCTTCCTCAACAAGGAAGCGCTGGAAAAAGGCGCCGTGCGTCCTGCGGGCATCGAGGATCAGTCCGTGAAGAAAATCGGCGTTCTGGGTGCTGGCATGATGGGGGCAGGCATCGCGCTGGTCTCCGCTCAGGCTGGCATGGAGGTTGTGCTGGTTGACCGTGATCAGGACGCCGCTGACAAGGGCAAGGCCTATACCGAGAGCTATCTCGACAAGGGCATCAAGCGCGGCAAAGTCACCGCCGAGAAGAAAGAGGCGATGCTGTCACGCATCACCGCAACCCCGGATCTGGACACGCTCAAAGGCTGTGATCTGATCATTGAGGCGGTGTTTGAAGATCCTGGTGTCAAAGCCGAGATGACCAAAAAGGTCGAGGCGATCATCCCTGAGGATTGCATCTTCGCCTCCAACACCTCGACCCTGCCGATCACGGATCTGGCGGAGGCCTCGGTGCGCCCGGAACAGTTCATTGGCATTCACTTCTTCTCGCCGGTGGAAAAAATGTTCCTGGTGGAGATCATCAAAGGTGAGAAAACCGGTGACCGCGCGGTGGCCAAGGCGCTGGATTATGTGCGTCAGATCCGCAAGACACCGATTGTGGTCAATGATGCCCGGTTCTTCTACTGCAACCGCTGCATCATCCCTTACGTAAACGAAGGCGCACGGATGATCACCGAGGGCGTCGCCCCGGCGCTGATCGACAATGCCGCACGTCAGCTGGGCTTCCCCGTTGGACCGATCCAGCTGACCGATGAGACCTCGATCGATCTGGGCGCCAAAATTGCCCGCGCCACCAAGGCGGCGATGGGTGATGCCTATCCGGAGAGTGCAGCGGATGACCTGATCTTCTGGATGGAAGAACAAGGCCGTCTCGGGCGCAAGTCCAACGCTGGTTTCTTTGACTATGACGACAAGGGCAAGCGTCAGGGCTACTGGAAGGGCATGCAGGAGAAATACCCGCAGGCCGAAGAGCAGCCCGATCTGATCGAGGTGCAGGAACGCCTGATGTTCGCACAGGTTCTGGAAGCCGTGCGGGCGCTGGAAGAGGGCGTTCTGATGGACATTCGCGAAGGCGACGTAGGCGCTATTCTGGCCTGGGGCTTTGCGCCGTGGTCCGGTGGTCCGCTGAGCTGGCTCGACATCATCGGCACGCCCTATGCGGCTGAGCGCTGCGATCAGTTGACCGCGAAATACGGTGAGCGCTTCACCTGCCCGCCGCTGCTGCGGGAGATGGCGGAGAAAGGTCAGACCTTCTACGGTCGCTTTAACCCTGAGGCCGAGAAGGCCGCCTGATCAGGCCACAGCAATCCAATCGCATTTGAAAGCGGCGCCCTTGGGTGCCGCTTTTTCACGTCAACACAACCTATGAAGGGCATGTAAACACGAAAAAAGCCGCCTCCGGATCGGATGGCGGCCTTGGTCGACGCAGTCTGTGTTCAGCGGTTTAGACCATCGCGGCATATTCTGCCGCGCCATGACCACCCGGCCCCATCGGCAGGGTCGTGGCCCAGACGCTTTCCTCAGTGATCATATCGATCACCAGTTCTCGGGCGGTCTCGGGCTGCAGCACGCGATAAAGATCCGGCTGCGCGCTTGTGTCGAACGACAGCAGGTCACGCGGTGAGACGCTGAACCCAAGCAGGCCCGCCTCCAGATAGATGACTTCGTCCTGTGCAAAACGCGGTACGACGATCTCAAGCCGGGTCTCTGGTTCCGCGCGGCGGATCCCGCGATAGCCTTCCAGCGCGCAGGCTGGCACCACCACAAAGGGATCGCCCTGCCCGTCACAGGCCAGATCGCTTTCGATCAGAATTCCCTGGTTCGGCATCACCCAAAGCGGCGCGCGATTGTTCAGCGCATCCTGCGGAATATAGACCGGACATGTCAGTGGATTGGGGGCACCGCTGGTCAGCAACAGCGTCTCGCGGTGGATATCGACGATGGGCTGCATCCCATGGTCAAAGGTAAGGGCCATATCGCCCACGGCCAGGGCCTCAATCGGGCGCCAGCCAAGATGTGAGGCCACATGCGTGCCCGACAGGATCCCGCCCTGTCCGGCTGCGACCAACGGATACTCTGTCGCCAGAGCCTCGGCCATCGGAGAGAGCTTGCGTTTCAGCAGCCAATCCAGCATCGGTTTTCCCTTTCACCAAGGCAGCCATACGTTCTGCATGACCCGTCACGTTACCCGTCCGACAGGCGACAAGAGCCGACCTGCGGGAGAGTTGTTCACGATTTCGGATCAAAGCTGCGCCATTTTGGCGGAGGCTTCGAAAACCCTGTGATTCCATCTCTCGACTACTGGTCTATCGGTGAATCGTTAAAAGAGTATTCAAACTGGGCAAGATCCATTGCACAGGCCTCTGCCACCGCCATACGTGCCGCATCTGTATAGGCCCCTTGCCAGCCGCGCGGGCGATCAGAGACATTGGCCACGGGCAGGCGCAGCTCAAACCCCAGGTGATCGAACAGGGGTGCGGCGTCCTGAGCGAAATGCTCAAGCCGGATATAGCAGGCGCATTGCTCCACCCCGTCCGCGCGCCGCATATAGGCGCGCGCCGGGGTGGCGCGAAACGCTGCCAGCATCTTGGGATGACAGGCAAAATCGACAAAATCCAACGTCTTGGCCAGCGGCACTGACGGGTGATCAAAGCTCTGCGCACGCAGCCAGTGATAGAGGCTCAGCACCCGGTCAAAAGGGTTGCGCACCAGCGTGAAGGCAAAAAGGCGGCACAGATCCGCCGCAGGGACCAGCCCGTCGATATCCGCCAATGTCGAATGTTTCCACAGCCGACCATGCGTTTTGACCCCTTTGAGACGGCGCCTGCGGCGTGTTGCCTTGGGGGTATCGCCGAGCATCATATCATCCGCCATGGCCCGCGCCTCAAGCGCCAGCGACAAGGCGGTGCCTCCGGTCTTCGGAATATGCACAAAGACGTAGGAACGGCCGGGTGACAGGATCATGGCGCCAAGCTAAGCGGTTTACTCCCCGAAGAAAACCCGGACTGACACGGTGTGGCAGCGTGGTCGCCAGCTGTCACCGAAAAACAAAACGGCCTTACGCCTTCCCTTGGTTGCAACTATGCGCAATATCTTGACCCAACGACGCATGAATCATCTTGAGGAGGCCGAAATGGGCTGGATGTCGGACGAGTCAGGACTGGAAAAAACAGCCGCCAATTATGTGCCGCTGACACCATTGTCACATCTGCGCCGCGCCGCACATGTGTTCGCTGATGTGCCAGCCGTGGTCTACGGCAATCACCGCAAGACATACGCGGCCTATTATGATCGCTGCACGCGGTTGGCCTCAGCTCTGGCCGGGATGGGCGTCCGCCCGGGTGACGTCGTGGCCACGCTGATTCCAAACCTGCCAGCCCAGGCCGAAGCGCATTTCGGGGTGCCCGCCTGTGGCGCTGTGCTAAACACCATCAACACACGCCTCGATGTCAGCACTGTCGCCTATATCTTCGATCATGGAGAGGCCAAGGTGGTGTTGGTCGACAGCCAGTTCCTCACCCTCGCCGAGGAGGCAAAGGCCGCCTGCGATGGTTCCGGACCGCTAATCATCGAGGTGCCGGATGATCAGGCCAGCTACCCTGCATCAGGCCGCCATCCGATCTATGAGGATATCCTTGCCGCTGCGGCCCATGATTTCGAGTGGATCATGCCTCAGGACGAATGGGAAAGCCTTGCGCTGAATTATACATCCGGCACCACGGGTCGGCCCAAAGGTGTCGTCTATCACCATCGCGGCGCCTACCTAATGACCATGGGCACGGTGATTTCCTGGCGCATGGTGATGCAGCCGAAATACCTTGCCATTGTGCCCCTGTTTCATTGCAACGGCTGGAACCACACCTGGATGATGCCGGTTCTGGGGGGCACGCTGATCTGCTGTCGCGATATCACCGCGCCTGCGATCTACGATGCTATCGCCGATGAAGGCGCGACCCATTTCGGCGGCGCGCCGATCGTGCTCAATATGCTGGTAAACGCCGCCGAGGAAGACCGTCGCCAGTTCGATCACACGGTTGAGGTCTTTACCGCAGGCGCCCCGCCCGCGCCCGCGACACTGGAGAAGATCGAAGCGCTCGGCTTTCATGTCACGCAGGTCTATGGGCTGACGGAAACCTACGGCCACGTCACCGAATGCCTGTGGAAAGGCGACAGCTGGGATACGTTGGACCAGCAGGGTCGCGCCGCGATCAAGGCACGGCAGGGCGTTGCCTTCCCGATGATGGATCATATCACGGTCATGTCCGATGAGATGCAGCAGATCGCGATGAACGGCCAAGATCAGGGCGAGATCGTCATGCGCGGCAACTCGGTCATGAAAGGTTATCTGAAGAACCCCGATGCCACCGCCGAAGCCTTTCAAGGCGGATATTTCCACTCAGGTGATATCGCGGTGCAGCACCCGGATGGCTACATCCAGATCGCGGATCGCGCGAAGGATATCATCATCTCCGGGGGCGAGAATATCTCCTCGGTTGAGGTGGAGGGCGTGTTGATGGGGCACCCGGATGTAAACCTTGCAGCCGTGGTCGCCAAACCCGACGAGAAATGGGGCGAGGTGCCCTGCGCTTTTGTCGAACTGAAGCCCGGCGCAACCGTGGACCCCGCCGATCTGGTCCGCTTTGCCCGTGAAACACTGGCAGGTTTCAAAGCCCCAAAACAGGTGATTTTTCAGGAGCTTCCGAAGACCTCGACCGGGAAAATCCAGAAATTTGAACTGCGCCAGAAGGCCAAGGCACTCTGACATGGGTTCATAAAGCACGCGCGGACGGAACTGTCGCAAAGTCAATTGCTGACGCCCTGATCGCCGTGCTATTTGACCTGTGAACAATTAACGGTAAAGGTGCATCGTTTTTCATGACTGCATTGCGGGAATATCAACGGCTTGAGGCTGCTGCCCTGTGGCGGGCCGCCCCTGATGCGCAGCGGCGCGATGTTATCGTTTCGGTCGGGGACGCAACCCTGACCATCGCCGATATGAATGACCGGCCGTTGGCGCATTGGTCCCTTGCAGCACTTGAACGCCAGAATCCCGGCAGTTTCCCGGCCCTCTTTCATCCCTACGGAGATCACGGCGAGACGCTGGAGATTGCCGAAGATGAAACGGCCATGCTGGATGCGATCAACCGGTTGCAATCCGCCCTCACCCGCGCGCGGGCCCGCCCGGGCCGCCTGCGCGCTGTTACGCTGCTCTCGACATTAGCGGTTGCGGCCGGTCTTGCCGTGTTCTGGCTGCCCAATGCGCTGCTGTCCCATACGGTCGACGTGGTGCCGGATATCAAGCGCAAGGCGCTGGGGCAGGCCTTGCTCGGCCGGATTGAGCGGGTGTCGGGTCAGGCCTGCAGCACGCTGGAGACCGCGCCCATTCTGGACCGGCTGGCGGAGCGGCTGGATGTACGCCAGCTGGTCATCCTGCGCAGCGGTGTGGCCAGCAGCCTCTATCTGCCCGGCGGTATCGTCCTGCTGAACCGTGATCTGGTCGAGGATCACGAAGATCCGGCTGTCGCAGCTGGCGCCGTTCTGGTCGAACGCGCCCGCGCTGTGGAACAGGATCCGCTGGCTGAGCTGCTGGCCGCCGGGGGCATCCGGGCGACCTTCAGGATGCTGACAACCGGTGAGCTGACACGAGCGACCTTGGACCGTTACGCAGAAACCGTCATCAGCGCGCCGCGCCCGACCCCGGATGAGACCACGACGCTGGCCGAGTTCGCGCGCGCAGCGGTGCCCTCCAGCCCCTACGCCTATGCGCAGGACATCACCGGTGAAACCGTGCTTGGCCTGATTGAGGCCGACCCGATGGCCGGGCGCGAGCTACAGCCGGTGCTGAATGATCGTGACTGGGTTCAATTGCAGAGCATCTGCGGCTGAACCGGCCCAAGTTGCTCTCAGGGGAATCCTGAGACGTCGCAAACCACGCGCCCTTAGCATGCCCTGTGCCAATCTGCTGATCTGCTGCCTACTTGCTCAACCGCGCCCCGGCAAAGCCTGCTGCGCGCACTTTGGACAGGGCCGACTGAGCCGCCTGCCCACCAGTGAATGGCCCGGCCAGCACCACCTGCAAGGTTTGTCCCTTGCGGTTGACCCGTCCCAGACGTACCGGCAGCCCCTTTTGGCGCAGCCGCTGTGCCACCGCTTCCGCCTGCGTCACATCGGCAAGGGTCGCGGCCCGCACGTAGCGGGAGGGCGCAACAGGCGCGGACAAGGCCGCCGAGGCCTCTCGGCGCGGGGTGGTGCCCGCCGAAGGTTGCGAACGCGTGGACAGACGGGTGACAAGGATATCATCCTGCGCCACGGCTGCCGCGGCATCGGTCCGCTGTCTTGCCGAGAGGGTCACAACAGGCCGGTCTACCGGGCGGCGGATCCCCTCGCGCGGGACGGTGCGTGTCCAGATTGCGGTCCCCTGCGGCCCCCGGTTCGGATTGTAACGGTCCTGACGGGCAACCCGCACGTATCCGGCAGGCACACCGCCATTGGCACGCGCCAGAACGCCGCCGAGTGACATTTCGGCCCGTCGCGGATTAAGGCGATCATCGCCCCAGGCCCGACGATAGCCGTCAGGCACCTTCAGACCACGGCTCAGCGCGCGTTCCTGATAGACATGTTTGGGAACCACGCGGGTGTTGGGGTCCAGAACCGATGACAAGCGGTTGCTGCCCCCCTGCGGGCCGCAGCGCACATTCCCAGTCCGGTTGATGTATTGCTGGCTCAGCGCCGAAGCACCGGGACAGCGGCCATAGCCCTGACTGATGACGGTGGGCGCAGCGGTGGGAGGGCGATAGGCGTCATCCAGCAGCGGGCGCTGTCGCGGCACAGGGCCGGTAGAGGCCGCAGTCCGCACCGGCTTGGCCTGCCGAACCGCGCTGCGCTGTGGCTTGGTGGTCGTGACACTGCGCGGCGCGGTCGATGCTGCGACCGGGGGCGTGCTCTCTTCTGCGACGGTGATCTCGGCGCCATTCGCGCGTTGGTCCGCTGGCAACGTGATCAACTCAGGTGCCGGTGTGGAGGTCGATTTCGGCGCGCTTGGTGCGGCAGCCACTCGTGTCGGTTCAAAACCACACAGCTGCTTGCGGCTTCGGGTCACGCGCGGCACCCATGTGACAGTGCCGTCGATACCCGCCCGGATGAAAACACACCCGCGACTGTCGACATATTGCTTGCCCTCAAAGGAGGCAGGCGGAAACTCAGCCGGGGCTTCGGTGGTGCGGGCTGACTGCGCATGCGCCCCGCCAAAGCTGGCCGCCGCGATCAAGGCACTTGCAATAATTCTAGTAAGCGTCATCCGAAAGCCCCACAATATATGGCGGCAGGATGCCTGAAAAGCGAATCTGAGTAAAGCAGGGTTTCCGCAAATTAGCGAAAGTTCCCAAAGGCATCAGCCCGCCCGATAGGCCCGGATCAGGCCGGGAGCCCCCCGCAATGCAGCGAGGGCGCCCGCAATCGGACGCCCCTGTTTCTACACGCAGCACATGCCGAAACGGCAAATGACTACTTGGTCCCGAACATCCGGTCGCCCGCGTCACCCAGTCCCGGTAGGATATACCCTTTCTCGTTCAGCTGACGATCGAGAGAGGCTGTTACAATCGGCACATCCGGGTGTTTTTCTTTCATCAGCTCCACCCCTTCGGGCGAGGCCAGCAGGCACAGGAAACGGATGTCATTGGCACCGGCTTCTTTCAGAAGATCAATCGCCGCCGCAGAGCTGTTGCCAGTGGCCAGCATCGGATCAACCGCGATCACCAGACGATCCTTCAGCTCCTCCGGCGCCTTGAAATAATACTGAACCGGCTGCAGCGTTTCCTCATCCCGGTAGAGGCCGACAAAGCCGACCCGCGCCGAGGGGATCAGCTCCAGAACGCCGTCCAGCATGCCATTGCCCGCCCGCAGGATCGACACCAGTGCCAATTTCTTACCCGCAAGGATCGGAGCTTCCATTTCTTCCATCGGCGTGTCGATGGTGGTGGTGGTCAGCGGCATTTCGCGGGTGATCTCATAGGCAAGCAGCTGGGTGATCTCGCGCAGCAGGCGACGGAACCCGGCGGTTGAGGTGCCCTTGTCGCGCATCAGGGTCAGCTTGTGCTGCACCAGCGGGTGATCGACAACGGTCAGGTGATCGGACATTGGGCACTCCTTTCAGGAAAATTCAAACTCTCTTAGTCCTTGCACCGCAGGACAGGCAAGGCGGATTTGCCGCGTATTGGCGTAAAACCCTGCAAACACTACGGGGGACAACAGGCCGGGATCTTTCACCGGCCCGCTTCATCATGTCCTGAGTGCTGGTCGCCCCGGCCCCTGCGCAGGCACGTTCAGATGCGCGGCAACCGTGGCCGCCACATCCGCGAAACCGATGGTGCCCAGGGGGCCGACCCCGGCCCCGGCGATCAACACCGGCACCTGTTCACGCGTGTGATCGGTCCCCGGCCAGCTGGGATCGTTGCCGTGGTCCGCAGTCAGGATCAGCAGGTCCCCGTCCCGCAGCTGTGACAGCAATCGGCCGATTTCTCCATCGAACCATTCCAGCGCCCTCGCGTAGCCCGAGATATCGCGCCGGTGCCCATAGAGACTGTCAAATTCCACAAAATTGGCAAAGGTAACGCTCCCCTCTTCAGCCTCTGCCACCGCATCGTGGAGATGCTGCATCAGGGTCGCATCGTCACCTTTTTTCAGCGTATCTATCCCCTGCATAGAGAAGATATCACCAATCTTACCAATGGCATGCACCGGCTGGCCTGCGTCCTGCACCCAATTGGTCAGGATCGGCGCAGGTGGCATAATGGCATAGTCACGCCTGTTGGTGGTGCGCTGGAACCCAACTTCCGGTGTTCCAGTAAAGGGCCGCGCAATGACCCGCCCCACTTTCATCTGATGCAGATAAGGCGCCACCGCCTCGCAGAGCGCCAGCAATCGGTCCAGACCAAAGGTTTCCTCATGCGCTGCGATCTGAAACACGCTGTCAGCAGAGGTATAGCAGATCGGCAAACCCGACTGCATATGCGCGGCGCCATGTTGGGCAATGATCGCAGTGCCCGATGCATGACAATTGCCAAGGATCGCCTCGGTTCCTGCCGCCGCGCAGACATGTGCAACCAAGTCGTCCGGAAAGGTCGGTGTCTGATCCGGGAAGTAACACCAGTCCCATGGCACCGGCAGCCCGGCCAGTTCCCAATGACCCGATGGCGTGTCCTTGCCCCGGCTGATCTCGCGGGCCGCGCCCCAGCGCCCGGTGCTCCCGGCGCCCCCAAGATCCGGACAGGGCACAGCGGACGCCAGCGCGACCGCAGCTCCCAGGCCCAACTGATCCAGATTGGGCAGGTGCAGGGGGCCACTGCGTCCCTCCTCCGCCTGTCCCGCTGCGCAGGCTTGGGCAATATGGGCCAGCGTGTTGGCGCCCAGATCAGGCAGATCGCCGTTGAAATAGGCACCGGCATCCGGCGCACCGCCAATCCCGACCGAGTCCATCACCACAAGAAACGCGCGCGGCATTATGAAATCCTTTTGTAGATCAGGGGCGGCACCTCCGGCGCAGCCTCCGACAGCTGATAGGCCGCGCGCAGACGTGCCTCAGCTACATCCGCCGCTGCCTCGTCCGCTGCGTGAACGATCCCCAGCTGGTCGCCTGCAGTTAGTTTCCGGCCCAGCGGCGCCAGTTCCGACAGGCCAACGGTGGGGTCCACCACATCGCTTTCGATCATGCGTCCGCCGCCCAGCTGGACCACCGCCAGACCTAGCGCTTCGCCATCAATGGCGCTGACATAGCCGCCCTGCTCCACTTTGATGCCGCGTTGCACCGGCGCTGCTCGGCAGGATGCTCTGCCAGGTTTCGGCAAAATCACCCGGTCCCCCCATGGCGGCCACCATCCGGGCAAAGCGCTCAGCGACGGCTCCGCTGGCAATCGCCTTGCGGATCATCGCAGCCCCCACCTCGGCATCCGCCGCCAGCCCACCATGGGCCAGCAACACACCGCCCTGCGCCGCCGTCAGCTCCGCCAATGCGCCGCTTTGCCCCGACACGCCGGTCAGCACCCGCATGACCTCCGCCACCTCCAGCGCATTGCCCAAGGCAGGCGCCAGCGGCTGGTTCATATCAGTGATCAAAGCCGAGGTTCGGCACCCTGCCGCATTCGCCGTTTCACTGAGACTGCGCGCGAGGGCCTCCGCCTCTTCCAGCGTCTTCATGAAGGCACCGGAGCCGATCTTCACATCCAGCACCAGCGCATCTGTACTTGCGGCCAGTTTCTTCGACAGGATGGACGCGGTGATCAGATCGAGACTGTCCACGGTGGCCGTCACATCGCGGATCGCATATAGCCGCTTGTCCGCCGGGGCAATCTGCGCCGTTGCACCGGCGATGGCACAGCCTACGCTCTGCATCATGGCCATCAGGTCCTGTTCAGACACCTGGGTGCTGACGCCCGGAATAGCTTCCATCTTGTCGAGCGTGCCGCCGGTATGGCCCAGTCCACGCCCCGAAATCATCGGAACATACGCCCCGCATTCCGCCAAGGCCGGAGCCAGCAGCAGCGACACACAATCGCCGACGCCGCCGGTGGAGTGTTTATCCAACACCGGCCCGTCAAGATCCCAGCGCAACACATCACCGCTGTCCCGCATTGCCAGCGTCAGCGCCCGGCGGGCCTCCACGCCCAATCCCCGCAGACACACCGCCATAGCAAAGGCGCCAGCCTGCGCATCGGACACCGTGCCATTGGCCAGCCCTTCAGCAAACCAGCGTAAATCTGCGTCACTCGGGGTGTCTCCCCGGCGCAGGCTGGCAATGATTGCGCGCGCATCCATAGCTTAGCTCCGCTCCATGTGATCCGCGCCAAAGGCCCCCGGAAGCAGGTCACCAATGGTGGTCTCACGTTCCAGACCGTCGGTTGTGGCAAGCGTCACCTGCACGTCAGCGGCGCCGAACTCGGCCAGTTTCTGACGGCAGCCCCCGCAGGGCGGGATCGGTGCCGGGCAGTCGGCAATCACATAGGCAGCCTCCAGCCGCGTCTCACCGGCTGCGACCATCGCCGCAATTGCGCCCGCCTCAGCGCAGGTCCCTCAGGGTAGGCAACATTTTCGACATTGCAGCCAACATAGACGGTTCCGGACGCCGCTCTGATCGCTGCGCCGACCTTGAAATTGGAATAGGGCGCGTGTGCGTTTTCACGAACGGCGGTGGCAGCGTCTTTGAGGTTCATGGCGATTCCCTGATTTTTTGATCATTTGGTCAGAATTGGTGACCCTAGCGGATTTTGCCGAGGGAGTGAAAGCCCCCCCGGCACATGCTGGCGACTGTAACACACCATCCGGCCCAAGCCGCCATCCGCTGATCGCGCCTCAGGCTGATGGGTCGCCCAATGTGGTGTTGAACACCCCGGGCAAGGTCACTTCAAGCAGCTCCACATCAGCCGAAGGCGCGCTCAACCGGGTCTTCATGCCCGGTGGAATGACGAATGCGTCGCCCTGTTCCAGCTGAAACGGCTCTCGCCCCTGCCCTTCGAGGGTCAGCGTGCCATTCATTACAAAGGTGAAGTGAATATCGGTGTCATGCGCCGCCCACTGCGGCGTGCCCTCGCCCCGGCGTACCACCTGCACCCCGGCCACGCCTTTGGTGTTCTCGGCAATCGACGTGTCGCGGCAGATATACCCCGGCAGGCGGAACGGCGCCCATTCGGCACCCTCGGCCGTGTTGTAGACAAACCGCTGGCCCTGCCATTCGCGTTCTGGTCTCAGATGGGGTGTCGGCAGCGTCATCTTATGATCGATCTCGGTCACGTGTTCAGCGGGCACGCCAATTTCGATCACCTGCACATTGTCGCTGGCTTCCAGCACCCGGTGACGGATCTCCGGTGGCTGAATGAAACAGTCGCCCGCCGTCAGCCGCATCTTCTCGCCCTGATCCTCGTAGACCACATCAACCCAGCCATGGATGCAGAAGATCAGTTGAAAGCCGACCTTGTGAAAATGCACCATATCCGGAACCGGCCCCCCATCAGGGATGCGAATATGGCTGGCAATGATTGAACCGCCCAGCCGGTCCGGCACCAGATCACGGTAGTGCATGCCAGCGCGCCCGATGATCCAAGGGGCCTGATCCTTCAGTCGACGCACCACAAAGCTGTGAACCGTTTCCGGCATCACCAGTGGCGGGTTGCGCTCCTCAATCTCGATCTTGGTGCCATTGGGGGCGGTCAACCGGCGGGCGCCTTCTGCAAACCCGTCAGGATCGTCTGTCAAAATGCGAATGGTGCCGGGGGCTTCACTCGCGCCCCGTTCGATCCGCAGCCGCAGACCATGGCCGGAGAACACCCCGATCGCCGGATCATCTGCCGGGTAGATGGAATCGAGCTTCATCCCAAGTGTTTTGGTATAAAATGGAATATCGTCCCGCAGCTCCTGCGTGGGCAATCGCAGCTCCGCAATCGTATCGGTCATTTGTCGCTCCCTTGACGTCTTTTTTCACCACAGTGAGACGAAGCGTGTTCAGGTGCAAGCACTTGCCCACCCCTGCTGCAGCAGCAGCCATGAATAGCCTGTTTCCCTGACGTCAAAAGTCGTTTAACACTAAACTATAGTCTCTGGAGCGCCTGATGACCAAAAATCCGAAATCCGATACCCAAACCCTGCGCGACGCCGCATTGCATTACCACGCCTATCCCAATCCGGGGAAGCTGGAGATCCGCGCGACCAAGCCGATGGCCAATGGCCGGGATCTGGCGCGCGCATATTCGCCCGGCGTTGCCGAGGCCTGTATCGAAATCAAATCCGATCCGGCGGATGCGGCAAAATACACCTCACGCGGCAATCTGGTAGCGGTGGTGACCAATGGCACGGCGGTTCTGGGTCTGGGCAATATCGGTGCGCTGGCCTCCAAACCCGTGATGGAGGGCAAGGCCGTCCTGTTCAAAAAATTCGCCAGCATCGACTGTTTCGATATTGAGGTGAACGAGAGCGATCCAGAAAAGCTCGCCGATATTGTTTGTGCGCTGGAACCAACCTTCGGCGCGATCAACCTTGAAGACATCAAGGCCCCGGATTGCTTCATCGTTGAGAAAATCTGCCGCGAGCGGATGAACATCCCGGTTTTTCACGACGACCAGCACGGCACCGCGATTGTCGTGGGTGCTGCCGCCAAAAACGCGCTGCATGTGGCGGGAAAGCGGTTTGAGGATATCAAAATCGTGTCCACCGGTGGTGGCGCTGCGGGCATTGCCTGTCTCAACATGCTGGTGAAACTGGGTGTGAAGCGCGAGAATATCTGGCTCTGCGACCTGCACGGTCTGGTCTATGAAGGCCGCACCGAGGATATGAACCCGCATAAATCCGCATTCGCCCAGAACACCGATCTGCGCACATTGGATCAGGTCATTGACGGCGCCGACCTCTTTCTCGGCCTCTCTGGTCCGAATGTGCTGAAGCCAGAGATGGTCGCCAAGATGACCGACCGGCCGATCATTTTTGCCCTCGCCAACCCCAACCCGGAAATCCTGCCGGATGTGGCACGCGAGGTCTCTCCTGATGCGATCATCGCCACCGGCCGCAGCGATTTCCCAAATCAGGTCAATAACGTCCTTTGCTTCCCGTTCATCTTCCGCGGGGCGCTGGATGTCGGCGCGACAGAGATCAACGACGAGATGCAAATCGCCTGCGTCGAGGGCATTGCCGAAATGGCCCGGATGACCACCTCTGCCGAAGCCGCCGCCGCCTATCAGGGCGAACAGCTGACCTTTGGTGCAGATTACCTCATCCCTAAACCATTCGATCCGCGTCTTGTTGGGGTGGTGTCATCCGCCGTGGCCAAGGCCGCGATGGAAAGTGGCGTTGCGCAACGCCCCATAGACGATCTTGCAGCCTATCGGGCCAAACTGAACCAAACCGTGTTCAAATCCGCGCTCCTGATGAAACCGGTGTTTGAGGCGGCAAAGGCCGCCGCACGGCGCATCGTCTTCACCGAGGGCGAGGATGAGCGCGTGTTGCGCACCGCCCAGGGCATTCTGGAAGAAACCACCGAGACACCGATCCTCATCGGTCGCCCAGAGGTGATCGAAACCCGCTGCGAACGCCTTGGACTGCGTATTCGTCCCGGCACCGATTTCCAGATCGTGAACCCGGAAAACGATCCGCGCTACTATGATTACTGGACCAGCTATCACCGCGTCATGCAGCGCGAAGGCGTGACGCCCGATCTGGCCAAGGCGATCATGCGGACCAACACCACCGCCATTGGTGCCATCATGGTTCATCGGGGCGAGGCCGACAGCATGATCTGTGGCACCTTTGGTGAGTATCGCTGGCATATGAACTATGTGAACCAGGTCCTTGGCGGCGGCACCTATGAGCCACATGGTGCGTTGTCGCTGGTGATCCTTGAGGATGGGCCGCTGTTCATCGGGGACACCCATGTGCGGATTGAACCCACCCCCGAACAGATTGCGCAGACCGTTATCGGTGCCGCGCGCCATGTCCGTCGGTTCGGTCTGGAGCCGAAAATTGCGCTTTGTTCACAATCTCAGTTTGGCAACACCCGTTGCGATTCCGGTGCCCGCCTGCGCGCTGCGATCCAGATTTTGGACGAGACGCCCCGCGATTTCATCTACGAGGGCGAGATGAATATCGACACCGCGCTGGATCCCGAACTGCGCGCGCGGATTTTCCCGAACTCACGGCTGGAGGGCGAAGCCAATGTGCTGATCTTTGCCCACGCCGATGCGGCGAGCGGCGTGCGCAATATCCTGAAAATGCGCGCCGGTGGGCTGGAAGTCGGTCCGATCCTGATGGGCATGGGCAACCGGGCGCATATCGTGTCCCCGTCGATCACCGCGCGGGGGTTGCTGAACATGGCCGCCATCGCCGGGACACCAGTCACCCATTATAGCTGACATCTGACATCCGACTTGCCGGTCACTTGTCAGCAACACGCAAAATGCCCGCAGGCGCACGCATAGAATCACTGCGCCTGCGACCTGACCTCTGCCAGGGGTCCAACGCGCGGTCACCAGCTAGACTTTGCAAACCCACCGCCATCTTGCTGTTAATTCCGCGAATGAGCCCTGTTTGCAAAACTTTGCAACATCGAATTGGCAAAAAATGCAAATTTCTTGCGCCAATCTGACGCGACGTCGCGCAGCGCGCTTGCCCGGTGACGATCCATGCGCCTAACTCATTGCCAAGGATGAGTGAGGAGGAACCGCATGTCGTATTCAGAGGTCTATGAGGGCTGGAAGGCCAATCCGGAACAATTCTGGATGGAGGCAGCTGAGGCGATCAGCTGGGACAGCCCACCAAGCAAGGCCCTGACCGACAAGGGCGATGACCTCTATGAGTGGTTCGCCGATGCCAAGGTGAACACCTGCTACAACGCCGTCGACCGCCATGTCGAACAGGGGCGCGGCGAGCAGACAGCGATCATCTACGACAGCCCGATCACCCATACGAAGCGCGAAATCTCCTATGTTGAACTGCGCAACCGTGTTGCCACATTGGCTAAGCGCCCTGCGCGCCAAAGGCGTGGAAAAAGGCGACCGCGTCATCATCTACATGCCCATGATCCCCGAGGCACTGGAGGCCATGCTGGCCTGTGCCCGTCTGGGGGCTGTGCACTCTGTGGTCTTTGGTGGATTTGCGGCCAATGAACTGGCTGTGCGCATTGACGACGCCACACCGAAGGCGATCATCGCCGCCTCCTGCGGGCTGGAGCCGGGGCGCACGGTGCATTACAAACCCCTTCTGGACGGCGCGATTGAGCTGGCAACCCACAAACCCGACTTCTGCGTAATCTTCCAGCGTGAGCAGGAAGTGGCAGAGCTGGTCGAAGGCCGCGATGTGAACTGGCACGGGTTCCAATATGGCGTCGAACCCGCAGAATGCGTCCCGGTTGAGGGCAATCATCCGGCCTATATCCTCTATACCTCCGGCACCACCGGCCAGCCCAAGGGCGTGATCCGCCACACCGCCGGGCAGTTGGTGGCGCTGAACTGGACGATGAAGAATATCTACAACGTCGATCCCGGCGATGTCTTCTGGGCGGCCTCAGATGTGGGTTGGGTCGTGGGCCACAGCTATATCTGTTACGGTCCGCTCATCCATGGCAACACCACCATCGTGTTTGAGGGCAAACCCATCGGCACACCGGATGCGGGCACGTTCTGGCGAGTGATTTCCGAACATAACGTCAAAAGCTTCTTTACCGCCCCCACCGCGTTCCGCGCAGTGAAGCGCGAAGACCCCAAGGGCGAATACGTCAAGAAATACGACCTCAGCGGCCTCAAGCAGGTCTATCTGGCCGGTGAGCGTGCGGACCCCGACACCATTACCTGGGCGAAGGAACAGCTGAAGGTGCCGGTAATTGACCATTGGTGGCAGACAGAAACCGGCTGGTCGATTGCCGCCAACCCGCTGGGGATCGAAGAGCTACCAACCAAACTCGGCTCTCCTGCCGTGCCAATGCCGGGCTATGAGGTCGATATCCTTGACGAGGGCGGCCACCCTGTAGCCCCGGGCGAGCTGGGTGCCATTGCGGTAAAACTGCCACTGCCACCCGGCACTCTGCCGACGCTGTGGAATGCCGAAGACCGGTTCAGGAAAAGCTACCTCACCACCTTCCCGGGATATTATGAAACCGGCGATGCCGGGATGAAGGATGAGGACGGCTATCTCTACATCATGGCGCGCACGGATGATGTCATCAATGTCGCGGGCCACCGCCTGTCCACTGGCGCGATGGAGGAGGTTCTGGCAGGCCACCCAGACGTGGCAGAATGCGCCGTTATCGGCGTCAACGACAGCCTTAAGGGGCAGGCCCCTGTTGGCTTCCTCTGTCTGAATTCCGGTTGTGAGACCCCACATGACGCGGTTGTCGCGCAGGTGGTCAAGTTGGTGCGCGAGAAAATCGGACCGGTTGCCGCCTTTAAGCTGGCCTGCGTCGTGGACCGGCTGCCGAAGACCCGCTCCGGCAAGATCCTGCGGGGCACTATGGTGAACATCGCCGATGGCACCGATTGGAAAATGCCCGCGACCATCGACGATCCCGCTATTCTGGATGAGATCACCACTGCATTGCAGGGGCTTGGTTACGCGAAGTAGCGCGCACCCGGCCGTACTGGGCGCCACATTTGTTCTGATACTGAACAGCTGCCGGAAACCTGAATAGGTTTTCGGCTTTTTGCCGTGCGGTTTCCCTTGCAACTCGGATGCCCCAGCCTACCCTGCCAGCAAGGAGGCATCTATATGACACAGAGCGACATCTGGCGATTGAGCGCGACAGAACTGAGCCAACGCACCATAGCGGGCGACCTCACGGCGGAGGCGGCGGTCACGGCCTCTCTCTCGCGCATGGCTGAGGTGAACCACGATCTGAATGCAGTGGTGGAAGATCTGAGCAGCGACGCCCTTGATCGCGCGCAACAGCTGGATAAAGCACGCGCGCAGCGGCGCGCCCTGTGGCCCGCTGCATGGAGTCCCTGTCACGATCAAGATTAACGTCGATCAGGCGGGGCATGCGACCTCCAATGGGGTCAGCGCGCTGAAGGATCTGATTGCACCGGATGATGCCCCGGTGGTGAGGAATCTACAGGACGCAGGCGCAGTGGTGATCGGGCGCACCAACACACCTGAATTTTCCTTCCGCGCCGATACAGATAACCCGCTGCATGGTCGCACCCATAACCCCTGGGGGCGGCATATCTCGCCGGGCGGCTCCTCCGGTGGTGCCGGGGCCGCTGTGATGGCGGGAATTGGCGCTTTGGCCCATGGCAACGATATTGGCGGCAGCTTGCGCTTCCCCGCCGCTGCCAATGGTGCGGTGACGGTAAAACCCGGCCTTGGCCGTGTGCCCGCCTGGAATCCCAGCCAATCGGCGGAACGGGGCATTCTGGCGCAGAACATGTCGGTCCAAGGGCTGATCACCCGCAGCGCCCGCGATTTGCATCTGTCGATGCCCAGCCTGATTACGCCAGACCCGCGCGACCCGTTCCATGTGCCCATGCCCTGGCGTGGCGACGCACCGGACGGCCCGATCCGCGTTGCCTTCTCCAAGGAGACCTACGGCTATGATCTGCACACCGAGGTCGACGCCGCCTTGGATGACGCCCGTGCAGCCCTGTTGGATGCGGGCTATCAGGTCGAAGAAGTCACCCTCCCGGATGTCTTCGACGCAGGCCGCACCGGCTATCGCGCCCTGATGGGAGAGGTCTATGCCCTGATGAAGGGCGACGTTGATGCAGCTTAGCTCACAAACCGTGCGCGATATCTTCGAAGTCTATTTTCAGGAATTCCCCCCCTTCGCCGGAGTGGAGCTCCTGCAGATGATGGCCAAGCGCACACAATACGCGCGAGACTGGTCACTGTTCATGCAGCGCTACCCGCTTGTCCTGACCCCCTTCCTGCCACACCCCTTCTTCAGACCCGATCGCGATACCGAAGGGGCGGCGGGTGTGCATGAGGTGCTGGGGTGTGCAGTCTATTCCTATGCGATGAATTTTCTGGGCCTGCCCGCCGCCTCAGTGCCAAGCCGCCTTGCCGAGTTGCCATCCGGACCACAGCCGATCAATGTGCAGATCGCAGCCCCCCGGTGGCGCGAGGATATGGCCGTGGATGCCTGTATCGCAATCGAGGATCGCATTGGCCGCATGTGCGACCCGCTGTGGCAACGGATGTCAATTGCAAGCGGGTGACGCAAAGAAATCCGGGGCTCGGTATGCGCCGACCCCCGGATATTCCGATACCACCGGATACTCGTTCACGAAAATCATCACACGAAGGATGCGGGACCATCGCCCCGGCGTTTCCCGCCTTCGAGGACCCAAACGCGCGCAGATGGTAACCACCGCACAGTCCGGCTAACGCAAAGTTTAGGTGCTTAAATAAGGGGCCGATGGCCATCCCGGTAGATCGTGCGCCCCTCGTCGGGGACGCTATGCCCTTTGGCTGTCACCGCTGGCATCGGCCTTATGTAGAGTTCGATTATCGCACAAAATCGCAAGACTTGCGTTCACAAACGCGTGATACAACCCTAAGGTAGCACCCTCTTTCGTTAGGTGAATTGTTCCGAGATCAACCGCTCTTCCAGTCCGTGGCCGGGATCAAACAGGATCTTGTGGCGAGATCTTGGTCTGGGTTGCGATCTCCACCCAGCGAATATTGGCAAAGGAGACAGAGTCCGCATCTGCCATCACCGGTCGCTTCTCCGGCTCCAGCACGTCAAACCGCACGGTGGCATTGCTGGGCAGCAACGCGCCACGCCAGCGGCGCGGGCGGAACGCAGCGATGGCGGTCAGCGCCAGTACGTCGGATCCGATCGGCAGGATCGGACCATGGGCGGAATAGTTATAGGCAGTGGACCCCGCAGGCGTCGACACCAGCGCCCCATCACAGACCAGTTCCGCCATGCGTTGCCGCCCGTCGACAGAGATTTTCAGCTTCGCCGCCTGCGGCCCGGCCCGTAGCAAGGACACTTCGTTGATGGCAAGCGCCCGGTGGCTGCGCCCCTCACCATCCATGGCCACCATAGACAGCGGGTTGATGATTTCCTCTTCTGCAGCCTGCAACCGCGCCAGCAGCCCGCTGGCGCTATACTCGTTCATCAAAAAGCCGATGGTGCCCCGGTTCATGCCATAGACCGGCGCGGGCAGGTCAATCGTCTCATGCAGCGTGTCCAGCATGAAGCCATCACCGCCTAAGGCGACGATCACATCCGCGTCTTCCTTCGGCACAGTGCCGTATCGTCTTACCATTTCGGCTTGTGCTGACTGCGCCACCGGAGCCCGGCTGGCCAGAAAGGCGATTCTCATGGTCATCAAATCTGTTTCCGGTGTTACGCAATTCGTTCCGAAACAATCACAGCTTTCCCAAGATTGCCAGTCTTGCCGCTCTCAGCAAGGAATTCGTCGTATTCCGGGCTTTCAGGGCTGTGGTGTTTCCGATAGGAAATCTCACAAATGGAACGCCAACTCATGGAGCCAGCAGCATGACCGAGACCACTTCCCGCGACCCCGGTTTTTTCACCCAATCCCTCGCCGAGCGCGATCCGGAGCTGTTCGGCTCAGTCACGGATGAGCTTGGCCGTCAGCGCGACGAGATCGAACTGATCGCGTCGGAAAACATCGTCTCCGCCGCCGTGATGGAGGCGCAAGGCACCGTCCTGACCAACAAATACGCCGAGGGCTACCCAGGTCGTCGCTACTATGGCGGCTGCCAATACGTTGATGTTGCAGAGAACCTTGCCATCGACCGCGCCAAGCAGCTGTTTGGGTGTGAATTCGCAAACGTGCAGCCCAACTCCGGTTCGCAGGCCAACCAGGGTGTGTTCCAGGCGCTGATCAAACCCGGCGACACCATCCTTGGTATGGATCTGGCCTCCGGCGGTCACCTCACTCACGGTGCGCGCCCCAACCAGTCCGGCAAATGGTTCAACGCGGTTCACTACGGTGTGCGCGAAGACGACTGCCTGATTGACTACGACCAGGTTGAGGCCCTCGCGGTTGAGCATCAGCCCAAGCTGATCATCGCCGGTGGTTCCGCCATCCCGCGCGTCATCGACTTTGCCCGCTTCCGCGAGATCGCCGATAAGGTTGGCGCCTACCTGCATGTCGACATGGCGCATTTCGCCGGTCTGGTCGCCGCGGGTGAGCACCCCTCCCCCTTCCCACATGCCCATGTTGCCACCACCACCACGCATAAAACCCTGCGCGGCCCGCGCGGTGGCATGATCCTGACCAACGATGCTGATATCGCAAAGAAAGTGAACTCCGCGATCTTCCCCGGTATCCAGGGTGGCCCGCTGATGCATGTGATCGCCGCCAAGGCCGTCGCCTTTGGGGAAGCACTGCGTCCTGAGTTCAAAGACTACCAGAAGCAGGTGCGCGCCAATGCCGTGGCCCTCGCGGATCAGCTGATCAAGGGCGGTCTGGATATCGTCACCGGCGGCACCGACACTCATGTCATGCTGGTCGACCTGCGCCCCAAAGGCGTGACCGGCAACATCGTGGACAAGGCTCTGGGCCGCGCCCATATCACCACCAACAAAAACGGCATCCCGTTCGACCCGGAAAAGCCGACTGTGACCTCGGGCATCCGCCTTGGCACCCCGGCAGGCACCACCCGTGGCTTTGGAGAAGCAGAATTCCGCGAGATCGCGGATCTGATCATCGAAGTTGTCGACGGTCTGGCCGCCAATGGCGAAGATGGCAACGCTGCGGTCGAGGCTTCGGTACGCGAGAAAGTGGCCGCCCTCTGCGCCCGTTTCCCGCTCTACCCGAACCACTAAGAAGTTCGAATGAAAAAGAACCGCCGCGTACCCTTGGTGCGCGGCGGTTGTCTTTTGGGCTGTGACTGCCTACCAGATCAGAGCGGCTTGGTCTCAGCCAACGCCTCTTCCAGCATCTTCTCATTGCGCGCCTCTTCGATGCGGCGGATACGGTCCTCGCTTGAACGGATGTCAAAGCGGTATTTCACAACGTTGATCAGGCTCAGTGTCAGCAGCATGATGCCCATACCCCAGAAGCCTTTGGTTGCCAGCGGCACCTCGGTCGAAAGCCAGAGCGAAATCCCCAGCATCCCATAAGCCACGGCCACACCGGCCACATTGAGGGTGATGATCAGGTTGTTGTCGTTGCGTGCGTTGGTCATTGGGTCTCTCCCGGTTGATGGTCTTGATTTTTCAAATACTTAAGAAAGCTGCGCCAATTTCTGGGCGCTGGCGGTGTGTCAGCTTTTCGGCGTCAGCCGCGCCAGAACATCCGCAGCCGTGCTGCGTGTCGGGGCGCCGAACCCGGCATCCGCCAGATCGTCTGCCACCGTGCCATGGCTCAGCCCGGTTTCGATGTCCTTCAGGATTTCGCTATGCTCAAACGGATCCTCGGCAGACATCACACGATTGATCAGCGCCTCCGCCTCCCCCAGCGTGTCGCCGGAGGTTTCGCCCCGCGCCATGCCACTATGCGCGCCTTGCGCCTTGCGGGTGGCCCGTGCGGCAACCGCGCCCTGTTTCAGATCCATCAGGCGGCGATGACAGGCCTCGACGGATTGGCGCAGCTGCAGGCTACGCTGCTCCAGCATATCGACGGTGCGGCGACGCATGGCTTGCTCGTTTTCCAGCTCGGCAATGGCGGTGGCCGCAGCCTGCGCCAGATCCTGGCGATCCTCTGCAAGTGCCGCGCGGGCTCGCTCCGTCAGATCGTTGATCCGCGTTGTGACCGCCTCCAGTTGACGGGTCTCCATACGGGATTTCTGGATCAAACCGGCCAGCGCCTGTTTGGCGCGGGTCAGATCGGCCTCGCCGGTGCGGATCTTCTGATCAATCAGCTCAATCGCATAGGTGTCGCTCAACCGCTCTTCAGCGCGGGCATCAATGCCCCGGATCAAGGTCTTAATCGTTGCAAACATGGCTTCCTCCATATCATGAACATCGTTCACAATATGGGTATAGAAATATTATGAACGCCGTTCAAGCACTATTTTGAACAATGTTCAAAAAATCATGTAAGCCGCGACAACACCTCGGAAATCATGCGCTCAATTTGGTCAACTGGCACGCCGGAGATCCGGTTTTCCAGTCCCAACAAAACGATTCCATGCACGGCCGAGAACAACGCCCGCACCATAAGCACCAAATCCTGGGGTGTTTTGTCGGGAAAAATCTCCGCAACCGGCGCCGCAATGTTTGAAAACAGATCCTCCAGCGCGGCACGGTACCAGTCAGGGACCTCCGTCTCCTCCGCCTGCACATCGAACAAGGCGCGCCACAGCCGGGTATTCTCAGCGGCGAAGCCCAGATACGCATTGCTCATCAGGATCAGCCGTTCGGTCGGCGCCGCAGCTTCCGCCCCGTTGAGAGACTGCTGCACAGCCTGCCCCAACGCCTGAAAGGTCTGCCCGTTCACCGCCATCACAATGGCATTCATATCGTCAAAGGCATTGTAAATGGCGCCCACCGCGCAGCCCGCGTCCGTCGCAAGATCCCGCGCCCGCAGTGCCCCTGCCCCATCACGGCGGATGCGGATCTCAGCCGCTGCCACCAGTTTTTCACGCAACTCTTGCTTGCGGATTTCGGCCTTGCTTGCCATTTGCTCTGCCCTTCAGTCTTGAACCACGTTCAAGATACCGGGCCGCGCCCGCAAGGGAAAGGGGTGTCAGGCCTTAGACAAATCCCCGCCAGCGCAGCACCACCACGAGCAATATCGCGACCACGATTAACGAGAAGGCCATGGTGGCGACGATATCCAGTAGCCGTCCGCGACGGCGGTCTGCGAGGTCGATGGACTTCAGGTGCTTGATCACCTCTCGCGCCGCGCGCTGCAACGGATCATGCTCAACCGTCAGCCGCAGCTTCGGGTGCGCCAGCAAATGCTGCGCCTCGGCAAGCCGCATACCCTGACGGTAGATCCGGCGTGGCAACCGGCGTCGCGCGTGTTTCAAGGCAGAGGCAAGGTCGCCGTCGGCCTGTTCGCGGTCTTTCAGCAGTTCCTGAACCTGTTCAATATCGCTGAGAAGTGTATCTGCCATGGATGGTCCGGAATCTTAAAAACTAACGGCACAGTAACGGCGCTTTGCGGTGCGCTCAATGGCCAGCCGGAGATATCAAACACAACAGCAATCCCCCGCGCAAAGGGGCTGGCGAGCGGACGATGCCGACGTTATCACGGGGATATGCTGAACACGATCCGCCATGGCGCCCCGACCGACAAACCCACTTTGATGATCGCGCATGGGCTTTATGGCTCTGCCCGCAACTGGGGCGCAATTGCCAAGCGGCTTTGCGATGAGCGTGAGGTCATCGCAATCGATATGCGCAACCATGGCAGCAGCCCCTGGACCGAGACCCACAGTTACCACGATATGGCCGATGATTTGGCGGAGGTGATTTCAGCGCATGGCGGGCCTGTTGATATGATTGGCCATTCTATGGGCGGCAAGGCAGCGATGACGCTCGCCCTCAACCACCCCCAGGCGCTGCGCCGCCTGCTGGTCGCGGACATCGCACCAGTGGCCTATCAGCACAGCCAGATCCAGTACATCCATGCGATGCGTCAGGTTGATCTTGCCAAGGTCGAACGCCGCTCCGACGCCGAGGCGCAGCTGGCCAACCTCGGCGTTGAGAAAGCCCTACAGAGTTTCTTCACGCAGTCCCTTGATCTGCCGAACAGGCGCTGGCGCCTGAACTTGGACACCCTCGAACGCGACATGCCCCACATCATGGGGTTTCCCGAAACCGACGCACAATGGGAGGGCAGCACGCTGTTTCTGTCTGGCGCGGCCTCGAACTATGTCCTGCCGGAGCATCGCCCTTTGATCAAGGCGCGGTTCAGCCAGTCACATTTTGCCAAACTTCCCGATTGCGGACATTGGCTTCACGCCGAAAATCCGCGTGCCTTCGTGGCAACGGCCCGCGGGTTCTTCGACGCGTGAACGGCCCCCTGCCCAGGGCGCGGGGATGCTCAGCCCTGATACAGCCGTCGGGCCACCAGATAGGACACCGGCAGTCCGGCAACGGCGCCAACAGCGGCCGCCATCAGAATAGCCGGAACAGAGACATGCCCGGCCACCAGAACCGCGATCACAGCGGCCCCAGCAAGGCTGCTGCCGATCAGGGAATAGAGGATGGATGCTAGGCGGATCATGGCGGTCACTCCGGTCATGGGTTGGCAAGATTTGGTTATCTGTCTCCATAGATCATGGTGTCGGAAGACCGGTCTTTGATCCTGATCAGTTCCAGGGCAGCACAGCGCCGAAATGGCCACTGATCAGCCCCTGAAAACACTGCGGTCAAAATGCCAACCGCCGCAGCTGCTGGTGCAGTGCGGCGGCCATGTGCTGAGGACATTTGGTACAGACAGTTCCCCAGATCGTTCTTCTGACTGGGAGAGGCGGCGCCTCAGATGGACAGCCTTTTGACGCCTCATTCAGCCGGTTGCACGGACACCATAGCCCTGAGCTGCAGTGCCGCCGCTTCCAAATGACACGATGTTCTGGGTGCCCGATCCGGTCTTGAAGATGGAAATCTGGCGGGTCAATTCGTTGGCGTCATTGGAGAGCGTCTGGCTGGCCGCAGTTGCCTCTTCGACCATGGCTGCATTGTGCTGGGTCACCTGATCCAACTGGCTGACACCGGTGTTGATCTCCACAAGGGTCACGGATTGTTCCGCAGCACCGGTTGCAATCTGGCTGACATGGCCGGAAATCGTGCTGACGCTGCCGATGATTTTCTGCAGCTCCTCACCCGCGCGGCTTACCAGCTTCACACCGTTGCCGACATATTGCGAACTCTCGTTGATCAACTGCTTGATCTCACCCGCCGCGTCAGAGGATCGCTGCGCCAGCGCGCGCACTTCGGAGGCAACAACCGCGAAACCGCGCCCCGCCTCGCCTGCCCGCGCGGCCTCAACACCTGCATTCAACGCCAGCAGATTGGTTTGAAAAGCGATATCATCGATCACCGAAATAATCTGCGAGATCTTGCCGGAGGATTCCTCGATCTGCGACATCGCCGTCACCGCGTTGCTCACAACTTCACCGCTTTCCTCCGCGGTTGCGCGCGCGTTGCTGACGATGTCCTCAACCTCACGGGCGCCATCGGCGGCAGAACGCACTGTGGAGGTCAGCTCCTCAATTGCAGCGGCGGTTTCTTCCAGTGTGGCGGCCTGGGTTTCGGTACGATGCGACAGCTCACTAGAGGACTGGCTGATTTCAGATGCCGTACTGCCGACCGCATCGGCGACCGCCTTCACCGTTTCAACAGCGCCATTCAACGTATCCTGCGCGTTGTTGAACGCCTCGCAGAGTACCCGCATATCCGGCAGGTCAGAGGGCTGCACCCGGTAGCTCAGATCCCCCTCACTCAGGGCTTCGAGCCCTTTTGAGATATCCTCAACACTGTTCTGCCGCGCTGTGATGTCGGTGGCCAGTTTGATCACCCGCACCGTCTTGCCCATGCTGTCGAGGACCGGCGCATAGGTGGCTTGGATCCAGATCGTCTCCCCCGCTTTTGATACGCGCGGATATTGATCGGTGAAAAATTTACCCGCCGCCAGATCCGCCCAGAACGATTTATAGGCGTCGCTGCGGGCATAATCGGGATCCACGAACATCGAGTGATGCTTACCTTGGATTTCCTCAAGTTGGTATCCGACCGCGCCCAGGAAATTCGCATTGGCCTCCAGAATCGTTCCGTCGGGTTCGAATTGGATCATGGCCTGAGTTCGATCGATCATATCCATGATCGACCGTTCCATTGTCGATTCAGCTTGCTGTTTCTTTGCATCACGTTTGAAAAACATCGTTACCCTCGGCCATACATTGAAAGTTGATCTAAAAATCAATATCGGAGGTTCCTTGCCCAAATATTAACTTTGAAAAATGCGCTACGTCAGGGGCCGGAGAGCAGCACCTCCCCTGTCTCACTCATAATTTCATTATTGCCTACAATAACTTAATTACCCTTCCAAAGTGTTCACTATAGATCACAAAGACACGCATTTACGCTAGCGCTCGTTAATGCGTTCAACTCAAGATGGTCCCCCTTCCGTTGGCAGCCACCTAAAAACCGCTCAATTTAACTTTAATCAGAGAGACGACTGTCAGGTTTTTTCAAACCAGATCCCGCTACGCGTGAGCGATCGTAAGAAAAACCTCTCAAAGTGGAAAAGCTCGGGCATCGTTAATATTGGTTGAACAGTTTTGCGTCAGGAATGACTGTATATTTACAGCAGACGACAATCACCGGTGTACCTTTCATGAGATTTCGGCCCAAAGCGTGGATCCAGGCGCTGAACAATCGGACCTATCTGCCGACCCTGGTCGCCTTGGTGGTGATCATCGCCGCGGGCATATCCGCTGAATCCCAGAATGATACCATCTATGAACAAAAGCTGCGGGCCGATGTCCAATATGAGGCGGGGCTGATCCGCGCCCGAATCGAGGGCAATCTGGCAGCGGACATTCAACTGGTTCGCGGATTGCAGGCCGTGCTGTCGACGGAACCCGATATGACACAGCGCCGATTTGCCCAGTTGGCGGATCATCTGCTGGGCGCCGAAGATAGCCTGCGCAATATCGCTGCGGCGCCCGATCTCGTCATCAAACTGATGTATCCGATCGAAGGCAACGAGGCCGCAATCGGATTGGACTATCGCAAAAACGATGCCCAACGCGCCGCCGCCCTCTTGGCACGCGACAGCGGCGATCTCGTGCTCGCAGGTCCGGTTGATCTGCTGCAGGGCGGTCGCGGCATGATCGCGCGTTTCCCAATCTTCATCGGGCCGCAGGGAAGCGAGATCCTTTTGGGGCATCCTCTCCTCAGTGATCGACATTGACGCCGTCTACTCCAAGGGCGGGCTGACGGATCCTGATCTGATGATCGATGTCGCCCTCGTCGGGAAAGATGGCAAAGGCGCCAGTGGCGTGCAGTTTTACGGCGATGCAGATATTCTTCAGGATCGCCCTGTCCTGATGGACATTGTCCTGCCCGTGGGCACCTGGCAACTTGCGGCGCGTCCGAAGCGGGGCTGGCCTACCCGCGCGGACAACAAATGGCAACTGCGGTTCACCATCCTGCTGGCTGGCGCATTCATTCTCTTTCCAACCGCGCTTGCGGGCCGGTTGTCTGCGGCCCGACGGTCGGTGATCCAGACCCTCAAACGGCGCGAGCGGGAGCTTGAGGCGCTGTCACGCCGTCTGGAGATGGCTGTTGAAACCTCGAAAATCGGCATCTGGGAGATTGAGGGCAGTTCAGATGTTGCCATCTGGGATCGCAGAATGCGGGAGCTTTATGGCGACCCCGTCGGTTCAAGCGATGTGCCGCTCTCCGTCTGGAGGTCCTTTCTGCACCCCAATGACCGTGATCGTGTCATCAATGGTTTTCAGGAGGCGCTGCGCCATGTTCGCAACCACTCCATCGATTTCCGGGTCAGGCTGGAGAACGGCACCCATAAGAATATCCGCGCAATGGGCTGTTCCTTTCGTGACTCAAGGGGACGCAACCGGATGATCGGCGTTGAATGGGATGTGACCCGCGACGTCGATCTCAACAATGAATTGAAGCGTACCAACCAACAGCTGACCCACCGCAACGCCCAGCTGACCTATGCCAAACAGGCCGCCGAAAAGGCTGATCAGGCAAAGACCGAGTTTCTTGCCAATATGAGCCATGAGATTCGAACCCCGATGAATGGCATCATCGGCATGTCCGATATCCTCGCCGAAAGCCCCCTTTCGGTGGAACAGGAGCAATGTGTCGATACCATCCGGGACTCCTCGGTCGCTCTGCTGAAAATCATCAATGACATTCTGGATCTGTCCCGGTTGGAGGCTAGGCAAGATGGAGATCAGCGCCGTTGATTTCAATCTGCGCAAATGCATCGATGGGGCCGTCGATGTCCTTCGCCCGAAGCTGCGTGAAAAGGGTCTCACCTTCACGCAAACATACGCTCATGAGCTGCCCGAGCAGGTTCATGGCGACGATGGGCGGCTGCGCCAGATCCTCGTGAACCTCCTCAGTAATGCGGTGAAATTCACCCAGGACGGCAGCATTTCTCTGCATGTCAGTCGCGATACGAAGGACCCCTATCATCTGTTCATTGAGGTCGTGGACACCGGCATCGGCATCTCAGAGGATCAGGCCAGACATGTGTTTGAGCGGTTCTCGCAGGCCGATGCCGCCACCACGCGCCACTATGGCGGCACCGGTTTGGGGCTGACCATCTCGAATATTCTTGCGCAGCGTATGGGCGGGGGCATCAGCCTGAACTCAAACGAAGGTCAGGGGTCCCGCTTCCGGCTCGAAATTCGCCTGTCTGCCGCCCGCAGCGCGCCCAGTGCCCCAACACAGATCAACCCGGAGGCCGCGCATCTCCAGCCTGGCCCTGGCGTTTTGCTTCTGGCAGATGACAATCGGACCAACCGCCTGCTGATCCGAAAATTTCTTGCCGATACCCCGCTTAAGGTGATTGAGGCTGAGAACGGGCGCGAAGCGGTAGATATGTGTCGCGACCATCAACCGGCCATCATCCTGATGGACATGTCCATGCCAGAGGTCGACGGCCTGACCGCAACCCGCCAGATTCGGGCCAGCGACATGGCGCAGCCTGCGATCATCGCCCTGACCGCCAACGCCTTCGAAAGTGACCGCCGCGCCTGTCTGGACGCCGGGATGGATCGCTTTTTGCAAAAACCGATCCGTAAACCGCTGCTTCTGGAGACTATCGCCTCGGTTCAGGCCGAACGCGCGGCGCCGCCGGATCAGACAAAAGATGGCACCAATTCCTGATCCCTTTAGGGGCCAGCCACCGGACACGTTCAGTCTCTTGTGGCCAGACCAGGATTTTCCAGACAATAAGTATAGAGGTCGCGGTACGCAGTAGCAGGATCTTCCATCAGCGCGTCAAACCGGCTGCGGTGCAATTCGATCGCCTGCTGTCGCAGAGCTAGCAACCGACCACCTGACGCCGCATCAAGTTCCTGCATCCGACCACGAATTGCATCGGTTCTTGCGGCCAGAAGCAGATCTTCCTGACTATTGTGATTGCGCCGCGTCCAGTATTTTCGATCGATGGCGCGATTGGCCTGATGCGCGCTGCCACGGTACGACTTCAGAACAAAACTCGCCGCGTCCTTCGTGTTATAGTGATTAATCTGCGCCAACGCCCGCTGGCCAGGATCTTTGGCCCGAAAATTACGATGCTCGTAGGCGCTGAGCGGCAGGCCGGAGCCGTTGCAGATGCGGATCTGATCGTCCGGGATTAGTTGCCCCTGTGGCCGGTGGACACCACATCGCGTATATGCGTTTGGATCGAACATTGCCTTAAATGGCGTCAGTTGCGTTTTGACGCGCGCCTCATCCTCGGCCATCGTGAAGGTTTCAACCACCAGATCCTGCGAGATCCGCGTCTTGCCTGAACCTCCAAAGTGCTTCCAGTTCAACATGATCTGATTGCACTCTGGCATCGCGTCAATGAGGTCCTGCACGGTTCCGCCATCCGCATGGACGACCAGAAATTCGTCAAGATCCAGCGCCAATACCCAGTGTGCATCTCGAAACGCCGCCTGCTTTGCGGCTCGCTTGTAGGCCTTCACCTGATGCCGCCCGCGCTCTGCACGGTTGTAAAAATAAGCAATCTCGCCCATGTCCCTCAGGGTTTTCAAGGTCTCATGGGTAAAGTCATCTGAATCGTTCTGATAGATGATGATGGTCTCAAAACCGATCATCTTGTGATAGGCGACCCACTCCAGAATGGTCGGCCCCTCGTTCTTGGCAGTTGCCACCAATGTGTAGCGCATTCACTGCTCCCGATACGACGCCTTCCAAAACTGGTGCGGACGGCGGGACTCGAACCCGCACGGCCATACGGCCAGGAGATTTTAAGTCTCCGGTGTCTACCATTCCACCACGTCCGCGCAGCAGGCTAGACCGCTGCTATCACAGACCTACCTAGGACGCTCCAGCGGTACAATGGGCTATCTGATCTGTTTGGCGAATTTTTCCGGGCGACGCCATGCGGTAACTTACAGCTCCACCTCCGGCGTGGCGGGGTCTAAACCTTCTGGGGCCAGCGGTCCACCTGGCGCCGCCAGATGCCGCTCCGGCAGCCAGGGGTTCAACGACAGCGCCTGCTCCAGCGCCACACGCGCCTCGCTCAGGCGGGACAGCCCATATAGCGACAGCGCGCGCCCACTCAGGGCCGCCACATGGCGTGGCGACAAGGCCAGCGCCCGATCCAGATCCGTCAGGGCCGCCGCAAAATCCCGCCGCAGATAGTGAACAAAGGCACGCTGGTTATAGCCCTCGGCATAGTCCGGACAATAGGCGACCAATCGGTCGAAGGCCTCCAACGCTCCCAGAAAATCAAAGGCTGAGCGCCGGGTCATCCCACGATCCAGTAAGGCCTGCGCCTCAGCGTTGGGGGCATCTGCCCAATATTGCCAGAACTGGTTGGAAATCTGCTGCGCCGATACCTCATCCGGGGCCGCCTGCACACGGCCAATCAACTGGTCGACCGCGCCCTGATGATCCGGAGCCGCCGGGCAGCATGCAATATCGCCGGATGGCGGCGGCCCTGCCCCCTCCGCCTGCGCGAGGGACGCAGCCGTAGCGAAACCAAGACCAAGAAGCGGGGCAATCCAGAACTGTCGCATTCCCCAATCTTGGTGCAAAGCCTTTGCCGGACAAGTCACGATTTCGCGCGCACCCGCCCGGCCTGCCGATCACGGCAGCACAGCGCTGTCCTCAATCACCGCCTGCATCGCCACATAGGTGGAGGTCGACGCCACATGCGGCAACGCAGATATCTTCTCACCCAGCACCGCCCGATAGGCCGACATGGATCGCGTCCGCACCTTCAGAAGATAGTCAAAATGTGAGGCCATCAGATGGGCCTGTTCAATCTCGGGCACCCGCGCAAGGGCGGCGTTGAATTTCGCCAGGGCTGCCTCGCGGGTGTCCGTCAGTTTCACTTCGACGAACGCCACATGATCCAGCCCCAGCCGGATCGGATCGATCAATGCCCGATAACCGGTGATGATCCCCTCAGCCTCCAGCCGCCGCAGCCGCGCCTGTGTTGGTGTCTTCGACAGCCCAATGCGCCGCGCCAGATCCGCGATCGACATGCGCCCGTCCTCGCCCAAGGCGGCCAGAATCGCCTGATCAAACCGATCCATTCCCGGAAAGTCCATTTGCATCGAAAACCCGCCTCTTTTTGGCCTATTGCACTTCATATCCCACATTTTTGGCCGTTTGTCCCAATCGATTCACGATATCATGTGTGAAACGACCAACTTGGGCATCGCCCATGGTTCTTTCGGAGAGTTCCCAACATGACCGCGCCCCAAACCCAGACCACGCCCGCAATGCCTTCTGCGCCGACACCTGCGCATGGCAACGCCCTGCGCTATCAGATTGATGCAGGCACCTATGTTGATCAGGCCCAGATGCGGGACCAGCTGTTCGCGCTTGCCAATCTGGACGCAACGGACCGCAGCACCATCAGCGCCAATGCTGCGGCACTGGTGCGCGATATCCGCGGCCATTCCTCCCCCGGTCTGATGGAGGTGTTTCTCGCCGAATACGGGCTCTCCACCGATGAAGGCGTCGCGCTGATGTGCCTTGCGGAGGCGCTGCTGCGGGTGCCTGACGCGGACACCATTGACGCCCTGATCGAGGATAAGATCGCGCCGTCGGAATGGGGTAAGCATCTGGGCAAATCGACCTCCTCACTGGTCAATGCCTCCACCTGGGCACTGATGCTGACGGGCAAGGTGCTGGATGAGAAGCGCAGCCCCGTCTCCGCCTTGCGCGGTGCCATCAAACGTCTGGGGGAGCCGGTGATCCGCACCGCTGTCAGCCGCGCGATGAAGGAAATGGGCCGCCAGTTCGTGCTGGGCGAAACCATTGAAGGCGCCATGAAACGCGCCGCCGGAATGGAGGCCAAGGGCTATACCTATTCCTACGACATGCTGGGAGAGGCCGCCCGCACAGAAGCGGACGCCGCCCGCTACCATCTGGCCTATTCGCGGGCGATTTCGGCCATTGCGGCAGCTTGCAACAGCGTGGATATCCGTCAGAATCCAGGGATTTCGGTAAAACTCTCGGCCCTACATCCGCGCTATGAACTGGCGCAGGAAACCAGCGTCATGGAGCAATTGGTCCCCCGCCTGCAAGCGCTGGCCCTTCTGGCCAAGGCAGCCGGTATGGGCCTCAATGTCGATGCCGAGGAAGCAGACCGCCTGTCGCTGTCGCTTGAGGTCATTGACGAAGTGATCTCCGATCCCGCTCTCGCAGGCTGGGACGGGTTTGGCGTCGTGGTGCAGGCCTATGGCCCGCGCACCAGCGCGGCGCTGGATGCGCTGTATGACATGGCCAACCGCTATGACCGCCGCCTGATGGTGCGTCTGGTGAAAGGCGCCTATTGGGACACCGAGGTGAAGCGCGCGCAGGTTGAAGGCGTTGACGGCTTCCCGGTCTACACCCACAAATCCCTGACCGATGTGTCCTATATCGCCAACGCCCGCAAACTCCTGTCGATGACCGACCGGATCTATCCGCAGTTCGCCACCCACAACGCCCACACGGTCTCGGCCATCCTGCATATGGCCAAGGATACGGACAAGGGAGCCTATGAATTTCAGCGCCTGCATGGCATGGGCGAGACCCTGCACAATATGGTGCTCGAGCAGAACCAGACCCACTGCCGGATCTATGCGCCGGTTGGGGCGCATCGCGATCTTTTGGCCTATCTGGTGCGTCGCCTGCTGGAAAATGGCGCCAACAGCTCCTTTGTGAACCAGATCGTGGACGAAAATGTCCCGCCTGAGGTGGTCGCCGCCGATCCTTTTGCGCAAGTTGAGGATCTGACCGCAAATCTGCGCAAGGGGCCTGACCTGTTCCAGCCGGAGCGCCCCAATTCGATGGGATTTGATCTGGGCCACGCGCCCACCCTTGCGATCATCGACGCCGCCCGCGCGCCTTGGAAGAGCCACAGCTGGGCTGCAGCGCCGCTGTTGGCCAAGGCGCCCGCGACCGCAACCACCACAGATGAGCCAGTGCGCAACCCTGCTGACCTGACCACCGTGGGCCATGTGCAGACAGCCGGTGAGGCCGAGATTGACGCCGCACTCAGCGCCGCAACCCCTTGGGAGGCCAGCGCTGAGACCCGCGCCGAGATCCTGAACCGTGCGGCTGACCTCTATGAGGAAAACTACGGTGAGCTGTTCGCGCTGCTGACCCGCGAGGCGGGCAAGACCCTGCCCGATTGCGTCGCCGAATTGCGCGAAGCGGTGGATTTCCTGCGCTACTACGCCGCGCGCATCCTGGCGGAACCGCCGGTTGGTGTTTTCACCTGTATCTCACCCTGGAATTTCCCGCTGGCAATTTTCTCAGGTCAGATTGCGGCTGCTCTGGCCGTGGGCAATGCGGTTCTGGCCAAACCCGCAGAGCAGACGCCGCTGATCGCGCATCGCTCCATCTCGCTGCTGCATGAGGCGGGTGTGCCGCGCAGCGCGCTGCAACTGCTGCCGGGCGGCGGCGCCGTTGGTGGCGCCCTCACCTCCGATGCCCGTGTCGGCGGTGTGGCCTTTACCGGCTCTACCGCGACCGCGCTCAAGATCCGCGCCGCCATGGCCGAACATCTGCACCCCGGCGCCCCGCTGATTGCGGAGACCGGCGGTCTCAACGCAATGATCGTGGACAGCACCGCCCTGCCAGAACAGGCTGTGCAATCCGTGATCGAAAGCGCCTTTCAATCCGCAGGTCAGCGCTGCTCGGCCCTGCGGTGCCTCTATCTTCAGGACGACATCGCCGACAATGTGCTGAAAATGTTGAAGGGCGCGATGGATGCGCTGCGGCTTGGCGACCCCTGGAACCTGTCCACCGACAGTGGCCCAGTCATCGACGAAGCCGCGCGCGGAGGAATCCTCGCCCATATCGACGCCGCCCGCGCCGAGGGACGGGTGCTGAAGGAGATGACCGCTCCGCAGGGCGGTACCTTCGTGGCCCCCACCCTGATCGAAATCCCCGGCATTCAGGCGCTGGAACAGGAGATTTTTGGCCCGGTTCTGCATGTGGTGCGCTTCAAATCGCAGGATCTGGACCAGATCATCAGTGACATCAACGCCACCGGTTACGGGCTGACCTTTGGCCTGCACACCCGGATTGATGACCGGGTGCAATACATCTGTGACCGGATCCACGCGGGCAACCTCTATGTGAACCGCAACCAGATCGGCGCAATCGTCGGCAGTCAGCCCTTTGGCGGCGAAGGCCTCTCCGGCACTGGACCCAAGGCAGGCGGCCCCTTCTACATGACGCGCTTCTGCGCCCCGGACCGGCAGCAGATGGCGGGAAATTGGCCCGCCGAAACCGCGATCATGAGCACCCTGCCCGCCCCCACCGGCCAGCCCATGCAGGAGGTCACCACCAGCCTGCCCGGCCCCACCGGTGAGTCCAACCGCCTGTCCCAGCTCGCGCGTCCGCCACTCCTTTGCCTCGGGCCGGGACAGCAGGCCGTCGCAGCGCAGGCCCGCGCGGTCCATGCCCTTGGCGGCACCGCGATTGAGGCGTCCGGCCCGATCGAGATGTCACAGCTGCCAACCATGGACGGGATATCCGGCGTAATCTGGTGGGGCGATGCGGCCACCGCGCGCGAGATTGAGATCTGGCTGGCGAAACGCACCGGCCCGATCCTGCCGCTGATCCCCGGCCTGCCGGATATCGCACGGGTGCAGGCCGAACGGCATGTCTGTGTCGATACCACCGCTGCGGGCGGCAACGCGGCCCTTCTGGGCGGTATGTCCTGACTGCCGCACCAGTCCGGATGACGCCCGGACAGGCGACGCGCGGGTAAGCTCTTGACGCTGGGCCATATTCGGCCCAGCGTTCCCCCATGTTTCCGATCCGTGACCACAACCCGTCCGGGCGCACGCCCTATGTGACCTACGCGCTGATGGTGGCGAATATCGCGATCTTTGCGCTGACCTATTTTGGCTATGACAGTCCGCGCCGCCTGACCGCGCTCTACAACGCCTACGCCCTGCTCCCGGCAGAGGTCACATCAGGCTACGACTGGAAAACGCTGCTGACCTCCACTTTCCTACATGGCAGCTGGATGCACCTTGGCGGCAACATGCTGTTTCTGTGGATCTTTGGCGACAATATGGAAGATGAGATGGGTCATTTTACCTTCCTCGCCTTCTACCTTGTCTCCGGGATCGGAGCGGGGCTGATCCATGTGGCCAGCGCACCTTATTCACTGGTGCCGCTGGTCGGCGCCTCCGGCGCCATTGCCGGAGTCATGGGCGGGTATCTGCTGCTCTTCCCGCGGGCGCGCGTCGATATTCTGTTGATCCTGATCGTCTATTTCCGCGTCTTCTCAATTCCCGCCTTTGTGATGCTGGGTGTGTGGCTAGGAATGCAATTTCTGGGCGGCATCGGCTCTGATCCCCAGGCGGGCGGTGTGGCCTATTGGGCCCATGCGGGCGGTTTTGGTGTCGGGCTGGTGCTGACGATCCCGCTCTGGCTGCGGCGGGGTGGACCGGCCTATTGGGGCAAGACCCATGGACAGCCGCCCCACCCCAAGGTCAGCTACTCTGCCAGCCGCATCCCCCGCGTGGCGCGCAAATCCCCGCGTGATGACCGCAGGAACAGCCGCCGAGATAGCCCATGGGGCCGATAGGGACGCACCATCTCACATTCCTTAGAAAAGGCCCGCCTCAATGACCTCAGGCACTCCCGCACCCGTCGCCACCGACGGCCCAACAACCTGCCATGCCAACTGCCACTGTGGCGCGGTTGAGATCAGCGCCGACCTCCCCCGCGGCCTTGCCTCTGCCAGCCGCTGCAATTGTTCTTTCTGCATCCGCAGGGGCGCCGCAGCTGTCACTGCCCGCACCGACAGCCTCCGCATCCTCAAAGGGGCGGAAAACCTCAGCCTCTACACCTGGGGCAGCCATACGGCGAAGCACTATTTCTGCAAGACCTGTGGCATCTATGTCTATCACCAGCGCCGCTCCGATCCGGCAGAATGTGGGATCAACCTCGGGTGCATCGACGGGGGCAACCCGCGCATACATGCCGAAACCTATGGTGAGATCCCCTGGCACGATGGCGTGAACCACCCGTCGGACCAATAGGCAACAGCAAAGCCGCCAGCCCACTCAGACAGAACGTACAAACGAAAAAACGCGACCCAAGGGCCGCGTTTCAAAACTTGCTATCGGACCTGATCAGTCCCGGATCACCTTGGCGAAGCCATCAAAAATCGCCTCATTGGCGCAGAGCACCTCTCCGGAGGTCAGGATATCATCCTCCGGGTTCACCGCTTCAATCAGCCCGCCAGCCTCTTGCACGATGATGATGCCAGCCGCCAGATCCCAGGCGTTCAGCCTGCGTTCCCAATACCCCTCGTAGCGGCCCGCCGCCACATAGGCCAGATCCAGCGCCGCAGCCCCCCAACGGCGCACACCTGCGCATGCGGGCATAAGACGCGCCAGATCCTGCAGGGTCGCAGGCAAGTCGGACCGCCCGGCAAAGGGCAGGCCAGTGGCAAAAATCGATTCAATCATGCGGTGACGACCAGAGACACGGATACGGGTGTCATTCATCCAGGCGCCAGCACCTTTTTCGGCAAAGAACATCTCATCTTTGGCGGCATCATAAACGACACCGGCCACAACTTTGCCCTTATGCTCCAGCGCGATGGAAATCGCCCAATGAGGCAGACCGTGCAAGAAGTTGGTGGTGCCATCCAACGGGTCCACAATCCAGCGACGGGTCGGATCTGCGCCCTCGTCCTCGCCCCCCTCTTCGGCCAGCCAGCCATAGGTCGGGCGCGCGCCCATCAGTTCTTCTTTCAGGATCTTCTCCGCAGCGATATCGGCCTTGGAGACAAAATCGCCCGCGCCCTTTCTCGACACCTGAAGGTTTTCAACTTCGCGAAAATCCTTGACCAGCGACCGCCCCGCCTTACGGGCAGCTTTGATCATGATGTTGAGGTTTGCGCTGCCAATCATGCGAAAGACTCCTGAGCAAATAGGGGGAGATGTCGGTCAAACCGTGCCTATACGCGCCTCATTGCCGCTTGCCAAGGCCCAATAGCGGCATAACCCCGCCCCCGGCGCACATGAGAGCTATGCCCCGGACGCATGTGTCTCGCGAGGGCGAGCGACGATGAGCAGACAGGCCATCGCCAAGCACCAAATCCCCAGGGCCAGCGCTCTACTGCTGCTGTAGCCTGCGCGCCTCAACCTTGGCCAGGCGGATCAGCTCTTGCATATAGGGTTTTTCACGGTCCTCACTGCGGATCGCCGCATAAAGCCTGCGGGTAATGCCCTTGGATGTCAGGGGCCGTGTCACATAGTCAGAGGAATATTTCACCTCCCGCACCACCCAGTCGGGCAGTACAGAAATGCCCCGGTTCGATGCCACCAGCAGTAGGATCACGGCCGTCAGCTCCACCTGCCGGATATGCGCAGGCTCAACCCCCGCCGGGGTCAGCAACTGGCTGAAAATATCCAGCCGCGACTTCTCCACCGGATAGGTGATCAGGGTCTGGCCGCGAAAATCCTCGGCCTCAATATGTGGCTTCTCCGCCAGCGGATGCAGCGCAGAGGCCACAAAAACCGGTTTGTAATCAAACAGCTCAATGAACTCGATCCCCGGCAGAACCTCCGGGTCAGAGGAAATCACCAGATCAACCTCCTCCTTCTGCAGCGCGGGCAGCGCGTCAAAGGCAAGGCCCGGACGAATATCCACATCCACATCGGCCCAATTCTTGCGCAAGCCCTCCAACACCGGAAACAGCCATTCAAAACAGGCGTGACACTCAATCGCGATATACATCCGCCCGGTGTTGCCATCCCGCAGCGCAGAGAACTCCGCCTGCATCGCCTCCACCTGTGGCAAGACCTGATCCGCCAGCCGCAACAGTCGCAGACCCGCCGCCGACAGCTTCATCGGTTTGGAGCGCCGCAGGAACAGTTCCACCCCGGCCTGATCTTCCAGCCCCTTGATCTGATGGCTTAATGCGCTTTGGGTGATATTCAGCTGATCCGCCGCCCGCGCCAGCCCGCCTTCCTGATGGATTGCCTTGATCGTGCGCAGGTGACGGAATTCGATATGCATCTATCGTGTCGCTCATGTTGTTCTTGAGTATTATGAAATTGTTTCACAATAGGCTGTATGCAACAAGAGATGAAATCATGCGGAGCGCTTTTTAAAATGACGACCCCTGACATCTCTTTTGAATTCTTCCCGCCGCAGTCTCTGGAGGCCTCATTTCGGCTTTGGGACACGGTGCAGACACTGGCCCCACTGGCCCCCCGATTTGTCTCGGTGACCTATGGCGCCGGGGGCACCACCCGTGACCTCACGCGGGAGGCGGTGGCAACCTTGCACAACGCCTCCGGCCTCAATGTCGCGGCGCATCTGACCTGCGTCAACGCCACCAAAGCGGAGACCATGACGATAGCCGATCAGTTTGCCGAGGCAGGCGTCCGCGAAATCGTGGCCCTGCGCGGCGACCCGCCAAAAGGCGCCGCCGGGTTCGAGCCTCACCCCGACGGCTACGCCAATTCGGTTGAACTGATCGCCGCACTGGCTGAACGCGATCAATTCTCCATCCGTGTCGGCGCCTACCCTGACCGCCACCCGGAGGCCACCAGTGCCCGCGCGGATGTCGACTGGCTGAAGCGCAAACTGGATGCTCGAGCGCGGATGAGGCGCTGACCCAGTTCTTCTTTGAGGCCGATACCTTCCTGCGCTTCCGCGATGACTGCGCCAAGGCCGGGATCGACACCAGCCGCATCACCCCCGGCATCCTGCCGATTGAAAACTGGAAGGGCGCGCGCAACTTCGCCAAACGCTGCGGCGCCACCATTCCGGCCTGGATCGACGATGCCTTTGACAAGGCGATCCGCGACGGGCGCGAAGATCTGCTTGCCACGGCTCTGTGCACTGAACTTTGCTCCGATCTGATGGACAACGGCGTCGACAAACTGCACTTCTACACGCTGAACCGCCCGGAGCTGACCCGTGATGTCTGCTTTGCGCTTGGCATCACGCCCGATGTCTCGCTGGAGAACGTGGCGTAGCGCTTGCCCTGCGACCTGCGCGCTTCTAGCCTCCGATCCTGACGCCCCTGCTGTTTTCGGCTGGGGCGTTTTGTTCAGGACTAAGATCAGGATTGCCGCATGACCGCACCGTCTCCCTCATCCGTCGCGCCCTCTGCCGCCCCTCACCGACGCCGTGCCACAGGTCTCGCCGATCTGATGAAGCCTGAGGAGATTTCGCGGATTTCCGGGCTGGAGTTCATGCAGTCCATTCTTGACGGCCGCCTGCCCGGTCCGCCCATCGGGGAAACCCTGGGCTACCATCTGCATAGCGTCGAGGCGGGCAAGGTGGTTTTCCGTGGCACCCCGGAATTTGCTGTTACCAACCCGCTCGGTACGGTCCACGGCGGCTGGTATGGCACCCTGCTGGACAGCGCCATGGCCTGCGCCGTGATGACCCGCGTGCCCAAGGGGTCGGTCTATACCACACTGGAATTCAAGGTGAACATCCTGCGATCGATCCCGCTGGGCACCGAAATCGAATGTATTGGCCTCACCGATCACGTCGGGCGCTCCACCGGCGTTGCCCATGGCGAGTTGCGCGGTGTTGCCGACGGCCGTCTCTACGCCACCGGCTCCACCACTTGCATTGTCATGCAGATCACTCCCAGCTAGGGGCCAAAGCGTTTCTCCATCCGGCGCTGGCGCTGCTTCGAGGTCGGGAAGCCCCCTGACAAAGATCGCCCACACACTGGGGCATGACTGACCCGGCTATCACTTTGTTGGCGATAAAGATGCGCCAATCTGCAAACATCGGGCAAAGTCTGGCCGACGCTTTGCAAACCACGGCACGACCAGCTGTCCAGCTCCTCGTGAGGAGAGCGAGAGCAGCCCGTCACAGACGAGCCGGTGAAAGATCTAGTCTCCGATGTTCTGCCGGGCAACGAATGGCTTGTTCGGGAGTGCCGGGGAAAACAATTGTCGTAAACAAGCGCAGTCGGTACCTTGCTAAAGTCAATCAACATCGACCATGCGCTATTTGAGAGGTGGTCATGCGTCTGTTCTTCGCCCTTGCCATATTACTGCCCCTCGCAGGTCAAATTCGGGCAGAGGATACGATTGTAATTGGCGATGCACCGCTGCCAGCAGGCATCGCGATTGGCGACGCAGGGCACTCTCCTTTCGCTGGTGTTTGGGTGGGCAGATGGGATTCCTGGCGGAGCCATATTCTCGTCGTGGAAGGCCTCGACGACGACGGGCTGCTTGACGTCATCTATTCTGTGGGACGTGACCAGCAGGGTGGAGGCAACTGGTTTCGGGCAAAGGCGCGTCAAGAGAACGGGACTCTGGTCTTCGCAGATGATGATTTTGCAGCGCGCTATGTGGTATCCGATACCGGGCGTTTGCGCGGTATATACCCAACCGAAGATCACTTCGCTGTGTTGGAGCGCCAGGAGTTATCAGCCATGCTCGCGGCACCGACCGATGATTGGTTTCAGCTAGGTCGGCGCGAGTTTCTGGTGACCGACATGACGGAAGACGGCAAACCAATCGAGCTCGCGGTCGCCATGTATCTTCCCGATGGTGATGGCCCCTTCCCTCTGGCACTTGTCCATCATGGATCAACGGGTTCTGGCACCAACCCACGCGACTTTGAATGGTTTTTCACGCATGACTGGCTTGCTGATTTGCTCAATGCTCACGGTTGGGTGGTGGCTTTCCCTCAGCGCCGAGGTCGCGGTGGGTCCGACGGGCTTTACGATGAGGGTTTCTCCGAAGACCGGTCGCAGGGCTATTCAACGGAGGCGCGCCTTTCTCTGCCCGGCGCGACGAGGGCCCTCATTGATGCAAATGCCGCCTTGGCTGCGCTTCGAAAACGCCCTGAAGTCAGCGATGGCGCGGTGCTTTTCTCCGGAGTTTCGCGCGGCGGCGTGGTCGCACTTATGCAAGCTGGGGATCAGCCAGAAGACACGGCTGGTGTGATTAATTTCGTCGGGGGCTGGATGACCGCGAGTCCGGGTGATCCTGAGATCAATCCAACACTCTTTCGCCGCGTCGAGGGGTTCGACGGCACGGTCTTGTCAATCTATGGCGAGGATGATCCGCTCTACAGCATCGACCACTCTCGGTCGAACCTCGCACACATTGAAAAGGTGGGCGCGGAAAACGAATTCCATATTGTAACTGTGCCCGGATTCAACAGAGGCCACTGGGTAATGTGGTGGCCAATGCTCTGGGAGGAGATTGTCAGCGACTACCTCCAAAGGATCGAGAGCTCAGCCTTGATTTCGAGGAGGAGGACGGCAACTCCGCCCACCCTTCATATCATTGCACACGCGATGAAGGTCCAGTCTGGGTCCAAACCGCTTGACGGTTGGGTCAGCGCTGCATGACACGGCTTTCGACCGGATGCGGACAACCCGCCGCATCGGATGGCGCTGCGTGACGATCCGCATTTCTCCCGTTGGCGTTCACAGCCGACCTATATGCCAGGGATAGGATGGGTCGAGAACACGCATCCCCCGGTCCTCACAGGTCCCCTTGCACCGCAGGTAAATTCAGCAACAGCCTGTCGGCAGGCCCGGCACTCACACTCGAACCCGTAAATCTCGCACCGATGTAGATTGGCCGCATGCGCAGGCGTCAGATCTGACACCCAAGGGCGCGCGCTGCGCGTCGGCCGGTTGGCCATTCCCGCCCGTCAGAGTCACCGGTGCGCGGCCAAAACGCTAACGCGCCACTTTGGACAGCTCCGACTGCCACTGCGCCACACGTTTGTCGGTGATATTGGCGCCCACGCTGCTGTGCAATCGCTCGCTGCTGTCCAACCCGACGCGACGGTTGCCGCGCAGCAGGAAAATCTTGCCCCAGCCGCGCCAGGTCCCGACCGAGGGCGCGGTCGGATCAACAGAAAACCGCATGCGCCAGTCACGCGGCAGCGGCAGCCCGCAGTTTTCGGCCCGCTCCAGCATCCAGACCAGAGAGACATTGGACAACGGCCGCGCCTCCTCAAATCCGCCCAGCTGCCCGCCCACATCGCCATGGCTGCCCCGGAACCAGACCTGCTCCACCTTGCCATCATGCCCGTCGGGGCATTCCCAGAGGACCGGCGCAAAGACCTGCCGGGTCTCATCCAGCGCCAGCGCGTGAAAACCGTTTTTTACATGTTTGCCGAGCTGATGGTTGTGAAACCCGTGCCGCCGCTCCGCCCAGCGCCACAACAGCGGCAACCGCAGGCCCAGCGCCTTCACCGTGTCCCAGACGCCAACCATCTCAATCTCCACATCCCGGTGGCAATAACGTTCCGTGAAAGTGGAGGCGACACAACCCCCGGTCTGCGCCGCCGCCTGCGCGGTAGCGCCTGCGTCTTCCGTCTCAGCGATGTCGGGTTTAGCCGTCGTCTGCGGTCCTTGCGTCTTGCCCGGTCCGCTGGCCGATGCACCACCACATTGGTAGTGCCGATACGCGGTGCGGATATTGCGCACGGTGGCATGTTCGGCCTTCAGCAGCCCGACCTCGTCTATGACACCGGCGAGCGAGCGCACCGCATAGGCGCCCCGCGAATAGCCCATGAGATAAATCCGGTCCCCCGGACGGTAGCGCGAGGCGAGATAGCCATAGGCACGCCGGATCTGACGGTTGATACCACGCCCGATCATCACATCCGCAGTTTTGCGCCAGCTCTGCCATTGCACCCCCGCCTCATAGAAGACAGAGACCTGCGGGCCGACCTCCTGGCACAGCCGGTAGACCATGCCAGCGTGGGTTTCATGCCCCGGTTCCAATGTCGACATGGTGCCATCAAGGATGATCAGATGGGCCTGCGGCCCGCGCAGCTTGGTCTCGGCAGAATGCTCGGAGCGCAGCGGGCGCCCAAGCCATCCCAGGATCCTCTTACTCAGCTGCGTCAGCGACATTCCTCAATGCTTCCCATAGTCTAAGTGGTGTGTAAGGCATCTCAACCTGCCGCACGCCACGATCCCAGACCGCGTCCTGCACGGCATTTGCCACCGCTGCCAACGCGCCCACGGTCCCGGCCTCACCGCAGCCCTTCATGCCCATCGGGTTCTGGGTCGATGGCACCGGCGCAAAACCTACATCAATCATCGGCACATCCGCCGCACGCGGCAAGGCGTAGTCCATAAACGATGCTGTGAGCAGTTGCCCATCGGCGTCATAGACCACCCGCTCCAGCAGCGCCTGCCCCAGCCCCTGCACCACCCCGCCATGCACCTGACCTTCGGCCAGCAGCGGGTTGATCAGATTACCGAAATCATCGACCACGGTATAGCGGTCCACATGGCTGACGCCGGTTTCCGGGTCGATCACGATCTCGGCAACATGGGCACCGTTTGGAAACGACCGCCCCGGCAACTTGGCCCGTGCCGTGTGACGCAGCAACGCGTGATGCCCCTGCGCACGGGCCATCTCAGCGGCCTCCACCAGGGTTGGCCGCTGGTTGCTGCCCGGCGCGCTGAACTGCTCGCCATCAAAGGTGACAGACCCAGGCTCCACGCCCAGTTGCTCTGCCAAAAAGGGAATGAAGGCGTCGATCATCACATCAACTGCCGCCAATGTGGCATTGGCCTGAGTGGTCACTGACCGCGATCCACCAGTGCCGCCACCCTGCGCGATGCGGTCGCTGTCGCCCTGCACCACGGTAATATCTGCTGCAGGAATACCTGTCTGGTCCGCCAGAAACTGCGCATAGACCGTCTCATGGCCCTGCCCGTTGCTCTGCGTGCCGACATAGATGCTCACCCGCCCCTCCTCTTCAAAGGCAACTTCCGCGCTTTCTGAAGGATCCCCCAAAATACTTTCGATATAGTAACACAGGCCAACGCCCCGTAAATTCCCCTGCAACGCATCGGCGGCCCTGCGCTGTGCAGAATCCAGCCAGATCCGCCGCCGCTTCGGTACGGGCCAGAAGCTGATGGAAATCGCCCACATCGTATGTCTCATCCGTTGCGGTCTTGTACGGGAACTGATCCGCACGGATGAAATTGCGCCGCCTAAGCTCCCATGGGTCAACCCCCAGCTCACGCGCGGCATGATCCATCGCCCGCTCCAGCACATAGATCGCCTCAGGACGTCCTGCCCCGCGATAGGCATCCACCTGTGCGGTGTTGGTATAAATCCCCTCCACCCGCAGCCAGGTGGTGCGAATGTCATAGACCCCCGCCAACACCCGGCTGAACAGCTGTGTCTGCACCGGCTGGCCGAAATGGGAATTATACGCCCCCAGATTACACTGTGAATGAACCCGGTAACCGGTGATGCGCAGATCCGCGTCAAAGGCCAGTTCCGCGAGTGAGGTCAGATCCCGCCCGGCATTGTCGCTCAGCATCGCCTCGCTGCGGTCCGACATCCACAGCACCGGCCGCCCCAGCAGGCGCGCAGCCTGCGCCACCACAAAATACTCAGGGTACGGCATCGCCTTCATGCCAAAGCCACCGCCAACGTCGGGCGTGGTGACATGCACATCCTCCGCCGCCAGTCCCAGTTTGTCGCTGAGCTGCTTTTTCATCGCCCAGACGCCTTGCCCACCATAGGTGAACTGCAAACGGCCCTCGGTCCAATTGGCAAAACAGCCGCGCGGCTCCATTGTGTTGACGATGATCCGGTTGTCCTCAACCTGCAGCGCCACGCGATGCGCCGCCGACGCGAAGGCGGCCTCGGTTGCCGCCTCATCCCCTATGCCCCAGTCAAAGGCCCGATTGTCCGGCGCCTCTGCGTGGAGTTGTTCGCCGCCCGCTGTCAGATCCACCTTGGCTAAGCAGATCGTCGATATCCAATTCGATCAGCTCTCCCGCATCCCGGGCCTGCTCCAGCGTCTGCGCGATCACCACGGCGATCGGCTCGCCCACGAAGCGCACGCGACCGCGGGCCAGCATCGGACGCTCCGGCGCGGCACCCTTGCTGCCATCGCGGTTGTCCACCACCGCGCCATCCATGCCCACGCGGATGCCAGCGGCCTCCAGATCAGCCAGTGTCAGGATGGCTTGCACGCCCTCAGCCTCGCGAGCCATCTCAATATCCAGATGGGTGATGGTGCCATGGGCCACCGGGCTGCGCAGCACCCAGGCCCGCAGTGCGCCAACCGGTGCGGCATCTTCCAGATAGCGCCCCTGCCCGGTCAGGAACCGTATATCCTCAACCCGCCGCACCGGTTGGCTTTTGCCGAATTTATCCATCTCTGCCCCTGCCCTCACTGATATGCCGGACCTGTTTTGCCGATGGCAAACGCAGAAACGCGGCGCACAGGTATATGCCCTGCGCACCGCGCCAATTGATCCCGTCAGGAGCGACAGTAGCCTTAAGGGCGCGCTTGTCCAGACAGCTCGATCACCGTCGCCACGTCAGACAGCCCATAGCCGTTGAACTGCGTGCTCATGGCCGAGGAATAAGCGCCAAGACCGGGGAAAAGCACATAGTCACCAATCTGCGTATCACGAGGCAGCGGCAGCCCATCCGGCAACCGATCCAGACTGTCACAGGTCGGACCAAAGACCACGCGCGGCTGGGCCTCTGCCCTCCGGCGGGTGCCGTCAGCGGCGACCACTTCGACCCGCCCCGGCAGCCCCATATCGCGGATATCCACCAAGCCGCCATAGATCCCGTCGTTGAGGAACACCACCTCACCGGCCTTGCGCATTCCCTTGATCCGCGCCGCCAGCGTAAAGCTCTCCGACACCATGGCGCGCCCCGGCTCGCAGATCAGCACCGGTTGCTCCGCACCAAAGGCCGCCTCTGCCGCCGCGGAAATCGCGGCGAAAACCTTCTCCAGATCCGGTGCCACCCCATCGCGGTTCGCCGCAAAGCCACCGCCGACGTTCAGCCGCGCAATCTTCACCCCTGCGGCGTCGATGATGCGCTTGGCAGCGTGAACATATTCAACCCAGGCGCTCTCGTCCTCGCACTGCGTTCCGGGGTGGAAACACAGCGCAGGCGTCCAGCCCTCTGCCGCCACCCGCTTCAGCAATTCGACCGCCATATCCGGCTCTGCCCCGAACTTGCTGCCAAAATCATAGGCCGCACCCGCCACCGGAAGGGCAAAGCGCACAGCGATTTCACAGCTCTTGGGCACATCGGACAGCTTGTCCAGCTCGCTCGGCTCATCCACCGACCAGCTCGCCACCCCATGGGCGATACCCGCCGCGATTTCCACGTCCGAGCGGACCGGGTTGTTGTAATGCATCACCGCATCCGGGCTGGCGGCACGCACCGCGTCCATCTCCGCAGGCGAGGCCACGTCAAATCCGGTAATGCCCGCCGCCACCAGATTGGATAGCACCGCCGGATGCGGGTTCGCCTTTACCGCGTAGGTCACCAGCCCCGGAAAACCGCGCTGAAACCGGTTGGCCACCTCATGCAGCACGCGCGGCGAAAAATACAGGATCGGATGATCCGGTGTACTGCGCGCCAAATGGGTTTCAGGGGAAAGCCAGAGAGGTGGGATTTGCTGCATGGATATCGGCCTTAATTGGATGTTTTTCCCAGTTTCCGCCACTACGCCGTCGATTTCGCTCGTCACATTGACTATAGTGACGAAAAATAACGTCACATCGCAGGCCACATATGCAAACCGACGAAACCGACCAGAACCTTCTGACGCTCCTGCGGGAAAACGCCCGCCGCCCGGTGGCCGATCTGGCACGCCGTCTGGGCCTTGCGCGCACCACGGTTCAGGCGCGGATTGAACGATTGGAAAGCTCCGGCGTGATCAGCGGTTACACGCTGCGCACCTCGGCGCAGGCGCGCCCGCCATTGCAGGCCACTGTGCTGATCTCAATTGAACCGCGCTCCGGCCCAGAGGTTCTGGCCCGGCTGCGCGGATTGCCAGGTGTCGAGGTCGTGCATACCACCTCAGGCCGGTTTGACCTCCTGGCGCAGGTGGTGGCGCAGACCACCACCGAACTGGACGAGACGATTGATCGCATCGGCGAGGCGCGCGGCGTGCGCTCCTCCGAGAGCCTGATCCATCTGGCCACCAAACTGGACCGCACTGGCCAATAGATTGCCCGCGCCAGTGAATTGCACGCGAAGCGCTGACCAACTGACACGCCTGCTGCGATAATCATCCCTGAAAACTCGTGCGCCCGGCCACCCCTGCGGTATCCGCATCAAGGGTGCCCGGGCGGCTTAAAACCATAGGCATCGACAAACGGGACCCGAGGGAGATCCCGGTGGAAAAGGCGGCTTGGAACTCCACCCCGGTTGACCGGACGCGACATCACTCACTGTCATCTGCATCCCAGTCCCCCCACCACTTACCGTGCCGGATTAACCTTAAAACGCCGTTATCGCCGGGATCGTTCCATAATATTTTTGATATTCTCAGGATCCTTGTCGCTCCCCTCTTGGCAGGCCCGCCTATGGAGACTTTCCCTTTGCCGCACCATTCGGTATGGGATGACCCGATCAGATAGATACGCAGGCAGGACATTCCGATGGCGATGGACAAGACATTTAACGCAGCCGAAGCCGAAGCCCGGCTTTCCGAGGCCTGGGAGAAGGCAGGCTGTTTCCGCGCGGGCGCAAACGCCAAGCGCAGCGAAACCTACAGCGTTATGATCCCGCCTCCGAATGTCACCGGCGTTCTGCACATGGGCCATGCCTTCAACAACACGCTGCAGGACATCCTGATCCGCTGGAAGCGCATGCAGGGCTATGACACCCTTTGGCAGCCCGGCACCGACCACGCCGGCATCGCCACCCAGATGGTGGTGGAGCGTGAGCTGGCCAAGACCCAGCAGCCCTCCCGTGGTGAGCTCGGCCGCGAGAAATTCCTGGAGAAAATCTGGGAGTGGAAAGAGCAATCCGGCGGCACCATCATCAACCAGCTGAAGCGCCTCGGTGCCTCCTGTGATTACGACCGCACCGCCTTCACCATGGCAGGCGCCCAGGGCGACACCCGCACCGGCCATGAGAACTCCCCCAACTTCCACGACGCCGTGATCAAGGTCTTTGTGGAGATGTACAACAAGGGGCTGATCTACCGCGGCAAGCGGCTGGTGAACTGGGATCCGCATTTTGAAACCGCGATTTCCGACCTTGAGGTGGAGAATATCGAGGTTGCAGGCCACATGTGGCACTTCAAATACCCGCTCGCCGGTGGCGCCACCTACACCTATGTGGAGAAGGACGAGGACGGCAACGTCACGCTGGAGGAAGAGCGCGATTATATCTCCATCGCCACCACCCGCCCCGAAACCATGCTGGGCGACGGCGCGGTGGCTGTGCACCCTTCGGACGAACGCTACGCGCCCATCGTGGGCATGCTCTGCGAAATCCCCGTCGGCCCTAAGGCGCAGCGCCGCCTGATCCCGATCATCACGGATGAATACCCGGATAAGGATTTCGGCTCTGGCGCGGTGAAAATCACCGGCGCCCATGATTTCAACGACTATCAGGTCGCCAAACGTGGCGGCATTCCGATGTATAACCTGATGGACACCAAGGCGAATATGCGCAGCGACGGCGCGCCCTACGTCCAAGAGGCAACAACTGCGCAGGCCATCGCCAATGGTGAGGCAGAATTCACCGAAGCCAGCATCGCCGCGATGAACCTGGTGCCGGAAGAATACCGTGGCCTGGACCGTTTCGAGGCGCGCAAACGCGTGGTCGCCGATATCACCGCCGAAGGTCTCGCCGTGATGCAGACCGTGACCAAGACAGTGAAGGATGAGGACGGGAACGAGAACGACATCTCCGAAACCGTGCCCTACGTCGAAAACAAGCCAATCATGCAGCCCTTTGGCGACCGCTCCAAGGTTGTGATCGAGCCGATGCTGACCGACCAGTGGTTCGTGGACGCCGCGAAGATCGTCGGCCCGGCGCTGGACGCGGTGAAAGACGGCACCGTCAAGATCCTGCCGGAGAGCGGCGAGAAGACCTATTACCACTGGCTGGAAAACATCGAGCCCTGGTGCATCTCGCGCCAGCTCTGGTGGGGCCACCAGATCCCGGTTTGGTTTGATACTGATGGCAACCAGTATTGCGCGGAAAGCTTCGAAAGTGCAGCAGAACTGGCACGGCAAAAGCATGGCGCAGACGTCGAAATTCGAGAGCGCTCAACCGGGGACGAATTCACTGTTGAAGGGCAGCGAAAAGCTCCCAATCCTAGTAAATCACAAATTGGGAACCCACAGGTCAAAATGAAGACCACGAGCGTTACGCTTGAACGCGACCCCGATGTCCTCGATACTTGGTTCTCCTCCGGCCTCTGGCCCATCGGCACCCTCGGCTGGCCTGAGCAGACCGAGGAACTGGCAAAATACTTCCCGACCTCAACCCTCGTCACCGGTCAGGACATTCTGTTCTTCTGGGTTGCGCGGATGATGATGATGCAGCTGGCGGTTCTGGATCAGGATCTGCCGGTTGAAAAACGCATCCCCTTCGACACCGTCTACCTCCATGGCCTTGTGCGCGATGCCAAGGGCAAGAAGATGTCGAAATCCACCGGCAACGCTGTCGACCCGCTGGAGATCATCGACGAATACGGCGCCGACGCGCTGCGCTTCACCAATGCGGCGATGGCCAGCCTTGGTGGCGTGCTGAAGCTCGACATGCAGCGCATCGCGGGCTACCGCAACTTTGGCACCAAACTGTGGAATGCGGTGAACTTCGCCCATTTCAACAACGTCTATGATGCCGAAACCCCGGCCTATGCCTGTCCCGACGCAAAGGCTGCCGTGAACCAGTGGATCATCGGCGAAACCGCCAAGGTCCGCGTGGAAGTGGACGCCGCTCTTGAGGCCTACCGCTTCAACGACGCGGCCCTCGGCCTCTACGCCTTTGTCTGGGGCAAGGTCTGCGACTGGTACATCGAACTCAGCAAACCGCTGTTCGGCTCCGAGGATGAGGCGGTGATCGCTGAAACCCGGCAGACGCTCGGCTGGGTGCTGGACCAGTGCATGATCCTCCTGCATCCGATTATGCCCTTCATCACCGAAGAGCTCTGGGGCAACACCGCCAAGCGTGACACCATGCTGGTGCATGAAGACTGGCCGACCTATGGCACCGAATTGGTCAACGCCGATGCCGACGCCGAAATGAACTGGGTGATCACCGCGATTGAGAATATCCGCTCCACCCGCGCGCAGATGCATGTGCCCGCCGGTGCCAAGATCCCGATGGTGGTGACAGAATTCTCCGATCAGGCGCGCGCCGCCTGGGAGAAGAATGAGGCGATGATCCAGAAACTAGCCCGCATCACCACGCTGGAGCAGGTTGAGAGCTTCCCCAAAGGCTGCGCCTCCGTGGCGGCCCCCGGTGCGTCCTTTGGCCTGCCGCTGGCGGATGTGATCGACGTGGATGCTGAAAAGGCCCGTCTGGAGAAAACCCTCGGCAAACTCGCCAAGGAGCTGGGCGGTCTGCGCGGGCGTTTGAACAACCCCAAATTCGCCGCCTCCGCCCCGGAAGAGGTCGTCGCCGAAGCTCGCGAAAACCTTGCCCTGCGCGAGGAAGAAGAGGCCAAGATCAAAGAGGCGCTGGCGCGTCTGGCTGAAATCGGCTGATCGCCTATAATAACGGGGCAAGCCACTGGTATCATTACCGGCTTGCCCCAAAAACCGCACATAAAACATTGCGCAGACCGCTGGTGCTTCTGCGGAGCGCCCCAAGGGTGCCCTCACATCTGCGCTAAATCTGCGTAAATCGGCCCATCCGCTGAACGGTCCCGTCAAATCTTCCGCATAAGGGGAAAAACCGCGCAATGCGGTCATTGCCTTTGGCCCGGTTCTGTATCAGCCTGTGGCAACAGCTTGATATCCGCGCCAGAAAGGACCCCCCATGCCCAAAGGATACTGGGTCGCCCATGTCGACGTTGATGATATGGACCGCTACAAGGACTATGTTGCGGCCAATGCGGCCCCCTTTGCCGAATACGGCGCCAAATTCCTGATCCGTGGCGGCCCCAAAGAGGTCCGCGAAGGCCAGACCCGCGCCCGCACCGTGGTGATCGAATTCAAGGATTTTGCCACCGCCAAAGCCTGTTACGACTCCGTCGCCTATCAGCAGGCAAAGGCGCTGCGCGATCCGGTCTCCACCGGCGATATGGAAATCATCGAAGGCTACGGCGACTAGGGCCTGCTTGGTTCTGGACGCGCTCAAGGGTAGAATAGTGCCATGCTGAAAAAACTGTTTCAGGTCTTTCGACCGCAAAAGACCCCCGCCCAGCCGGACCCCGATGCCGAGCTGGCGCTTGGCGCGCTGCTGGTGCGGGTGGCGCAATCAGACCGGGACTACCAGCTGGAAGAGATCAGCCTGATCGACCGCATTCTGGCCCGTCTCTATCAACACGACGCGATTGAGGCGGCAAAGGTCCGCGCCGCCTGCGAAAAACTGCACGCCGCCGCGCCGGAAACCGACACGTTCGGTCGCCTGATCCGCGAAACCACCGGGCTTGAGGAACGGCTCGCAGCGCTGGATGCGCTCTGGGAGGTGGTGCTGGCGGATGGTCATGAACACCCCGGCGAGATGAAGATCGTCGAGGACGCACGCAAGGCGATGGGCCTCTCCAAGGCCGACAGCGACACCGCCCGCGCCCGCGCGCAGGGCAAACTCCTTGGCCCGGAGCAGGGCGTGGCCGCAGGCCAGCCAGCCACAGAAAGCGCGCTTGCAGGCGCCACCACGGTATCGCCCACCCCCGACCCGTCAGATAAGGAGCCGCAGCCATGATCAAGGAACTGCTTGGACGACTGCTGGCCCCCGCGCCGGAGCCGCTGGACGATGGCGATGCGCGCCTCGCCCTTTGCGCCCTTCTGGTGCGGATTGCGCGGTCTGATCACAATTACTCCGACGATGAGCGGGACCGGATCGACCGGATCCTGCGGGCGCGCTACGATCTCGATCTGGGCGGCGCCATCCTGCTGCGCGAACAGGCCGAGGCGCTGGAGGCCGAGGCCCCCGACACCGTCCGCTTTACCCGCGCGATCAAGGACGCCGTTGCGTATGAAAACCGCATGGCCGTGGTCGAAGCCCTGTGGCAGGTGGTGCTGGCCGATGGCAAGCGTGACGCGGCCGAGGATGCGCTTCTGCGCCTGTCTGCCAGCCTCCTGGGGGTAAGCGATGTCGACAGCGCCCGCGCCCGTCAACGCGCGGAGGCCAGCTCATGATCGCCAGTCTGGCGATGTATGACCGCCCTGAAACCGCCCCTGCCCTGGATGCCCTGTGGCAGGCGATCCGCACTGAGTTGGCCGCGGCTTCCATCGATGCGCCGGAAACCCTCACCCGTGGCGGCGACCTCTGGTCGATCTGGTCCGATTCGGAGCTGCTGCTGGCGCAGACCTGCGGCCTGCCCTACCGCACCCGTCTCTATGAGCAGGTCACTCTGGTCACAACGCTGGATCACGGCGTCGCGGACTGCCCGCCGGGGCACTACACCAGCGTCTTCATCGCCCATCGCAACCGCGCAGGCCATAGCCTGCGAGAGATCGCTGGCGGCAGCTTCGCCTATAATGAGGCGCTGTCGCAGTCCGGCTGGGCCGCGCCGATGCTGCATCTGCGTGACCTCTCCCTCCTCCCCGGCAGCCTGTTTCAATCCGGCAGCCACAGCGCCTCCGCCCGTGCGGTGGCCGAAGGCACCGCCGATTTCGCCGCCCTTGATGCGGTCAGTTGGGCCTTGATGCAGGCGCATGATGATTGGGCCAAGGATCTGGTCGAAGTGGCGCGGACACCGCCAACGCCGGGTCTGCCACTGATCACCGCCAGCAGCCGTGATCCGGCCCCCCTTCGCACCGCTGTCGCGCAGGCTGTCGCCAATCTGGATGATGACCACCGCAAAACCCTGCATCTGAAGGGTGTGAGCGAAATCCCACCGGGCGCCTATCTGGCAGTACCGACACCACTCGGTCCGGTGCTGACCGAGCAATCCATCCGCCAGCAGGCGGCAGGCTGACCCCCCCGACCCCTCCGCTCGGGCTGGCGCCGGAGCGGAGATCACATCCCCTACAACCGCGCCGCGACCTGCCCGGTGCGGATACCCACACGACAGGGCTGGCGCAGAGGTCGGCAGAGGGCCCACTGGTGAACAGTCCAAGGACAATTTGATCAGATTATCCGCCAAAATGCCAATTTCCTCGCGTGCCTTCTCGGTTTGCACGTTGCATCCGCTCTTTTTTTCGGTCCAATAAGGACGAATTCAACGACAATTGGACGAGAGACACCTTGACCGACACAACGCCAGTTCTGGAAATCCGCGGCCTGCACAAGTCATATGGCGAGCTGGAAGTGATCAAAGGTGTCGATATCACCGCCCACCGCGGCGATGTGGTTTCCCTCATCGGATCCTCCGGGTCGGGCAAGTCCACTCTGCTGCGCTGCTGCAACCTGCTGGAAGACAGCCAGGAGGGGGATATTCTCTTCAAGGGTGAGCCGATCAACTGGTCCGGAACCGGCCTTGCCAGGCGTCCTTCGGATGCAAAACAGGTGCTGCGCATCCGCACCAACCTGTCCATGGTGTTCCAGCAGTTCAATCTCTGGGCGCATATGACCATTCTGCAAAACGTGATGGAGGCCCCGCTGACCGTCCTCGGTCGTGACCGCGCCGAGGTGGAAGAGGCCGCCCGTAAATACCTCACCAAGGTGGGGATCGGCGACAAATGTGATGCCTTTCCGGCGCAGCTCTCCGGCGGCCAGCAGCAGCGCGCAGCCATCGCGCGCGCGCTTTGCATGGAACCTGAGGCGCTGCTGTTTGACGAACCCACCTCCGCCCTCGACCCCGAGCTGGAGCAGGAGGTGGTCAAGGTGATCAAGGATCTCGCCGCTGAAGGCCGCACCATGATCATCGTGACCCATGACATGAACATGGCTGCAGATGTCTCCAGCCACATCGTGTTTCTGCACAAAGGCCTGATCGAAGAAGAAGGCAGCCCGGACGAAGTCTTCGGCAGCACCCGATCCGAACGTCTGCGCGGCTTCCTTGCCTCCACGCGTCACGGCAAATAACCACCAACAAAGACCAAACCAAACGGGAGTAACCTCATGAAATCTCTTATCCTCGGCACCGCAGCCCTGGCCCTCACTGCAGGCATCGCAATGGCGGACACTGTCCGTCTGGGCACCGAAGGCGCCTACCCTCCGTATAACTTCCTGAACGATGACGGTCAGGTTGACGGTTTTGAGCGTGAGCTGGGCGACGAGCTGTGCAAGCGCGCTGAGCTGGACTGCGAATGGGTCACCAACGACTGGGATTCGATCATCCCCAACCTGCTGTCCGGCAACTACGACACCATCATCGCCGGCATGTCGATCACGGCCGAGCGTAAGGAAGTTGTGAACTTCACCACCGGCTACACCCGCCCGTCGCCCTCCGCCTATGCGGCGATGTCGGCTGATGTGGATGTGAACAGCGCCGTGGTGGCAGCTCAGGCCTCCACCATTCAGGCCGCCCATGTCGCCTCCACCGGTGCCACCCTGGTTGAATTTCCCACTCCGGATGAAACGGTTGCCGCTGTGAAAGCAGGCGAAGTGGACGCGGTCATGGCCGACAAGGACTTCCTGATCCCGATCGTGGGCGAAACCGAGATGGAATTTGTCGCAGATGACGTCCTCTTGGGCGACGGCATCGGCATGGCGTTCCGCAAGTCCGATGACGAGCTGCGCGGCAAGTTCGACGTGGCCATCGAATCGATGAAGGCAGACGGCTCCCTGAACGCTCTGCTAGAAAAATGGGAAATCGAAGGCCAGTTCTGAGCCCTCGCATCATCCTGATATCAAAGAAGGGGGGCGCCATGCCCCCCTTCACCCTTGACCGGTCCCGGCCCCATCGGTGCCCCTGACCCGTCCTTGTCCGAACGAGGCCCGCCATTTTCTCCTTTTGCTCTGATCCGGCCAGCCTGGAGGGTTTCCAGTGGCTGAGCTGTTACCTGACCACCGGCAAGCATTTTGCTTTCTACGCCTCCTTTGGGACGGTGCTGCTGCTTCTGGCCGTCACCGCACCGGCAGCACTGGCGTTTGGCTTCGGCGGCGCCATGGCCGCCCGGTCGCATTTCACACCGCTCTCCTGGCTCGGGAAGGCCTATATCGCTGTGGTGCGCGGCGTGCCGGACATCGCATTTTTCCTGTTTTTCGTGATCGCATTGGATCAGGGCATTGAATATCTGCGCCATCAGGTGAAATGCCCCGACTGGGACGCGCCCGTACGGCAGGGCAATGACTTCGTTGTCTGTGACATCGCCAAGATGCCGCTCAGCTCCTCCGATCAGTGGATCCACGAGGTCTACGGCTTCTCGCTAGCGGTAGTGACCTTTGCCATCGTGTTCGGCGCCTTTGCAGCCAACGTGCTGTTTGGCGCGATGCGGGCCGTGCCCCGTGCCCAGATTGAGACCGCCGAAGCCTATGGCATGACCCATCGTCAGGCCTTCTGGCGCATTCTGGTACCGCAGATGTGGACCTATGCGCTGCCTGGCCTGTCCAACCTGTGGATGGTGCTGATCAAGGCCACGCCGCTGCTGTTCCTTCTCGGAGTTGAGGATATCGTCTACTGGGCGCGTGAGCTTGGCGGCTCCAAAACCGCCCGCTTCACCGATTACCCCCATGGCGACTGGCGGATGTGGTATTTCCTCGGCCTGCTGGTGTTCTACCTCGCCTTTACCAAACTCTCCGAAGTCGTGCTCGAACGTATCCGCACCCGGCTCGCCCATGGTCAGGCCACCCTCGCAGGTGAAGCGCAAAGGAAAGCGTCATGAGCTGTATTCAGACCCTTCAGGACTACGGCCTGCGCGCACTCGGCATCGGCGAACGCATGTTGCCCCGCAGCGATTTCACCCTCTGCGACCAGTTTGTCCTCATCGGCTCGGGCATGCTGTGGAACATCTACTTCGGCGCTATCGCCGTCGTCATCGGCTTTGTCATCGCCAATGGCGTGGCACTGGCCAAGAACTCTACCTCAACGCCGCTGCGCAAAACCGCTGAATGGTTCATCTTCATCTTCCGTGGTTCGCCGCTGTTCATCCAGTTCTTTTTTGCCTACTTCCTGTTCCTGCAGCTGAAGTCGGTCTCGCCAATCTTCAATCCGCTGTCGGCGGCCTGGCTTGGCGCGCTGATCGTGCTGATCCTCAACACCGCCGCCTATTCCGCCGAGATCTTCTACGGCGCGCTGCGCTCGATCCCCAAGGGCGATATCGAGGCGGCAGATGCCTATGGGCTGTCCGGCTGGACCCGCTTTCGCCGAATCATGTGGCCAACAATGATGCGTCTGGCTTGGCCGTCCTATACGAATGAGGCGATCTTCCTGTTCCATGCCACCACGCTGGTGTTTTTCTCCGGGTTCCCGGCCTGGCAACAGCGCGGCGATGCGCTCTATTACGCCAGCTATTTCGCGGATAAGACGTTCAACCCCTTCGTGCCCTACCCGATCCTGGCCTTCTATTTCATCCTGCTGACGCTGGTGGTGATTGGCATCTTCGGCGTGATCAACACCCGGCTGAACGCCCATCTGCCGCAGGAAAAACGCCGCAAGATCCGCTACAGGCCCAACCTGATCCGCTGATCAACTTGCTGGAACCCAGCAACCCAAAGGCGCCCACTGCGGCGCCTTTTTCTTTGCCCTGCCGGTGCCTGTGATCGGGTCAACAAAACTTTTGATCAAATTTTCTTTGCGTCTCGCGGATCCTGCTTTAGTAATGGGGCAATCAACTAGGGAGCCTCCGATGGATCTGTCTCATCTGCGCACTATCCGCATCGCCGCCTGTGACCTGAACGGGCAGATGCGTGGCAAGCGTATGCCCGTGGGGCTGGCAGACAAGCTGGCAGATGGCGCCGCACGGATGCCGATCTCTACCCTCAACGTCGATCTTTGGGGCCGCGATGTCGAAGACAACCCGCTGGTGTTTGAGACCGGCGACGCCGATGGCGTGATGCTGCCAACCGAACGTGGCGCCGTCCCGATGCCCTGGCTGGCCAACCCATCCGCGCTGGTCCCGATGGCGATGTACTGGGAAGACGGCCGCCCCTTCATGGGCGACCCGCGTCATGTGTTGGCCGATGTGCTGACCCGCTACCAGCAGCGCGGCTGGCGCGTTGTCGCCGCCACCGAAATGGAGTTCAGCCTGCTGGATGACAGCGGCGCACAGCTGAGCCCCGCCCATCGACCCGCTCACAGGCCGGGAGCTGGATCAGCAGTCGGTCCTGTCGGTCGCGGAACTTGATGCCTTTGATGCGTTTTTCACCGACCTCTATGAAGGGTCGGAGGCGATGGGCATTCCCGCCCAATCCGCCATTTCGGAGGCGGGGCTGGGCCAGTTTGAAATCAACCTCAACCATCAGGATGCCATGCGCGCCGCCGATGATGCCTGGCTGTTCAAGGCCTTGGTCAAAGGTCTGGCCCGCAAGCACGGTTTTGCCGCCACATTCATGGCCAAGCCCTATGCCGAAGAGGCTGGAAACGGCATGCATGTGCATTTCTCGGTCGAGGATGAGGGCGGCAACAATATCTTCAACGATGGCACCGAACGCGGCTCGGATCTGCTGATGAACGCGGTGGCCGGCTGCCTCACCGCGATGCCCGCCAGCACGCTGATCCTGGCCCCACACGGCAATTCCTATGACCGGCTGGTGCCGGGGGCCCATGCGCCCGTCAGCGCCGCCTGGGCCTATGAAAACCGCACCGCCGCAATCCGTATCCCCGGCGGCAGCCCCAAGGCGCGCCGCATTGAACACCGGGTCGCTGGCGGCGATATCAACCCCTATCTGATGCTTTCCGTGGTGCTCGGCGCCGCGCTCGCCGGGATCGAGGACGCCGCCACGCCCCCTGCCCCGTCCGAGGGCAACATCTATGAGATTGACGGGTTGCCGCAGCTGGCCCCCGACTGGAACGCCGCGATCGACCTCTTCGACAGTGACCCGCTGATCGCACGGATCCTGCCCGACCGGGTGATCCGCAATCTGGTGATGATGAAACGTCAGGAGCTGGCAGGCTTTGCCGAGCGCCCGGCGGAGAGCCATTGGCTGTCCTGGCTTGAGGCGGTATGACATCAGCCTGTCAAAGCCCACAACGCTCCGCATCAAGCGCTTGCCTGAGTTGCGGACCTCGGCTAGGCTTAATTTGATCAAATTTGGTGACCCATGAAAATCGGCATTCTGCAAACCGGCCACGCGCCCGAAAACCTGATCGGCAACTCGGGCAACTATGACCAGATGTTCCGCAACCTGCTGGCCGACGGCGATTTTGACTTTGACACCTACGCGGTGGTCGACAACGTCTTTCCCAGCGGCGCCGACGCAGCAGACGGCTGGCTGATCACCGGCTCCAAACATGGCGCCTATGAAGACCACGACTGGATCCCCCCGCTAGAGGATCTGATCCGCGAGATCCACGCCCGCAAACAGCCACTGGTCGGCATCTGCTTTGGCCACCAGATCATTGCGCAGGCACTTGGCGGCAAGGTTGAGAAATTTGCCGGCGGCTGGGCCGTCGGCCCGGTCACCTATCAGATGGATGGCAAACCGCTGCGGCTCAATGCGTGGCATCAGGATCAGGTCACCGCCCTGCCCGAGGGTGCGCGGGTGCTGGCCGGAAACGACCACTGCAAGAACGGTATCCTCGCCTATGGTGATCACATCTGGACCCTGCAACCGCATCCCGAATTCGCCAGCAGCTTTGTAGGCGGTCTGATCGACAGCCGCGGACGCGGCGTGGTGCCGGATGCGATCCTGGATGCCGCCAGCACAGAATTACACCACCCGGTCCAATCGGGTGAAATCGCAACCTTCCTCAATGCCTTCTTCCAGAAAGAGAGGACCTGATGTCAGCCTGGCTCGACACCCTTCCCGAAGCTGCAAAAACCTATCTGGAGGGCCGTCGTCTCGACGAGGTTGAATGCATCATCTCGGATCTGCCGGGCATCGCCCGGGGCAAGGCGGTGCCAGCGTCCAAATTTGCCAAGCAGGATTATTTCCACCTGCCCGACAGCATCTTCTACCAGACCATCACCGGCGATTGGGCCGAGGCAGCGGATGACGATGGCTGGATCGAAAAGGACATGATCCTGAAACCGGACATGTCCACCGCCACCGCCGCCCCATGGACCGGTGACTGGACGCTGCAAGTCATTCACGACGCCTATGACCGCGATCACAAACCGATCCCCTTCAGCCCACGCAATGTGCTGAAACGGGTGGTTCAACTCTATCATGATCGCGGCTGGGATCCGGTTGTGGCACCGGAGATGGAGTTCTTTCTGGTCGCCCGCAACACTGATCCTGCGCGCGGGATCGAACCGATGATGGGCCGTTCCGGCCGTCCGGCCGCCGCCCGCCAGGCCTATTCCATGACCGCCGTGGACGAATTCGGACCGGTGATCGACGATATCTATGATTTCGCCGAACATCAGGGCTTTGAAATCGACGGCATCACCCAGGAAGGCGGTGCCGGGCAGCTGGAAATTAACCTGCGCCATGGCGATCCGGTGAAGCTGGCGGATGAGGTGTTCTATTTCAAACGGCTGATCCGCGAGGCCGCGCTACGCCACGACTGTTTTGCCACTTTCATGGCCAAGCCCATTGCCGATGAACCCGGCTCTGCCATGCATATCCATCACTCGATCATCGACATGGAGAGCGGCGACAATATCTTCTCCGGTCCACAAGGCGGCGAGACGGATGCGTTTTACCACTTCATCGGCGGGTTGCAGAACCACCTGCCCGCCGGTCTCGCGGTGATGGCGCCTTATGTGAATTCCTATCGCCGCTACGTGAAGGAACAGGCCGCCCCGATCAATCTGGAATGGGCGCGCGACAACCGCACCACCGGCATCCGGGTGCCCCTCTCCGGCCCCGAAGCGCGGCGCGTGGAAAACCGCATCGCCGGTATGGACTGCAACCCCTATCTGGGCATCGCGCTGTCCCTGGCCTGTGGTTATCTCGGTCTCACCCGCGAGGAACGCCCCCGCAAGCAGTTCAAGGGAGACGCCTACGCCGGTGACGGCGATATCCCCCAGGTGATGGGTCAGGCGCTCGACCTCTTTGAGGAAGCCACAGACCTGCATGAGGTGCTGGGGCCGGAATTTGCCCGCGTCTATTCCATCGTGAAACGCGCCGAATATGACGAGTTCCTGCAGGTGATCTCCCCCTGGGAGCGGGAGCATCTGCTGCTGAACGTCTAACATTCTCAGCGCTGGCGTCCTGGGAGATGTCAGCGCTGGTGAGTATTTATGGAAAGATGACAGGCAGTTGCGCTTCGCAGTATAGGCGGCGCCTGCCGGGGATTGAGGTGTGCCATGGCGTTGAACCTGCTTTACTCCAATGACCGCAAGGGGACCTATCCCAACAGCTGGTACGCCGCCACCGCCACCCCGCTCGCGCCCTTTGCCCCCTTGCAAGGTGATGCTCGGCGCCGATGTCTGCGTTGTTGGCGGCGGCTACACCGGCCTCTCCGCCGCATTGCATCTGGCGGAGGCCGGGCGCTCGGTCATCCTGCTGGAGGCCAACCGTGTCGGCTTTGGCGCCTCGGGCCGCAACGGCGGTCAGCTGGGCAGCGGCCAGCGCATGGAGCAGGATGGGCTGGAAAAGCTCATGGGCGATGCCGACGCCGCCAAACTCTGGTCTCTGGCTGAGGAGGCCAAGGATCTGGTGAAATCCCTGATCACCCGCCACGACATCGACTGCCACCTGAAACCCGGCATCGCCCATGCCTGTTTCTCCAAAGCGGAAGTCGACGACGAACATCGCTATGTCGAGCATCTGCAAAACCGCTATGGCTACGGTGAGATTTCTGCGCTGGACAAGGCCGGGCTGGAGGCGATCTGCCCCTCGCCTACTTATGTTGGCGGCTCGCTTGATACCGGGGCGGCCCATTTGCACCCGTTGGCCTATGCCCTCGGCCTCGCCCGTGCCGCCGCAGCAGGCGGGGTGCAGATCTGCGAGGGCAGCGAAGTGCTCGACATCGAAGACGGCGCGCAGATCCGCCTGCGCACCGCCGAAGGGCAGGTCACCGCCGACCATCTGATCCTGGCCTGCAACGGCTATCTCGGCGGCCTCAACCGGCAGGTGGCCGCGCGGGTGATGCCAATCAACAATTTCATCGCTGCCACCGAACCTCTTGGCGAGCAGGCCGCCCGTGTCTTGGCCCGCGATGTGGCGGTGGCGGATAGCAAATTCGTGGTGAACTACTTCCGGCTCAGCCATGACGGGAGATTGCTGTTTGGCGGCGGTGAGAGCTATGGCTACCGCTTCCCCAGCGATATCGCCGCCACCGTGCGCAAGCCAATGACGGAGATTTTCCCGCATCTGCGTGATGTAAAAATCGACTACGCCTGGGGCGGTACCTTGGCCATCACCCTGAAACGGATGCCCTATCTGGCCCGGCTTGCCCCGAATATCCTCAGCGCATCGGGCTATTCCGGCCATGGCGTCGGCACCGCCACCCACGCCGGTCAGCTGATGGCGCGCGCCATCGCCGGTGACAGTGACGGCTTCGATACAATGTCCCGCGTGCCCGCCCCCGCCTTCCCCGGCGGCGCGGCCATGCGCAGCCCGCTGCTGGCCTTGGCCATGACCTGGTATTCGCTGCGGGACAGGCTGGGTATCTAAAGATCCTGCAAGGCGCCCGCCAATGCGGTGCGCTCCCTCTTGCCCCGGACAGACCCAAAGCAACAGTTTCGTGAAATTCGTCGCCAAAACCCGCCAGTCCGTCCGGGGGTGCTTGGCATTCGCCTTGAGACCTTTTATATTTTTGAAAAGGTAACTTCAGGATTTTGAAATATGAGCCAGGCATCCCCGTCGCAGGTCCCGAATGTCCATCAGGCAGAACCCATCCCGGAGGCCGCGCGCGCCGCGCTTGAGGCGCTGATGCACTCTGGCGATCTGTTCCGCTATACCGCGCCGCAGGATGCGCCCGTCGCCCTGCTGGAGGAGGAATTCGCCCAGCTCCTTGGCAGCAAGTACGCGCTGGCGGTGTCGTCTTGCTCGGCGGCCCTGTTCCTGTCGCTGAAGGCGCTGGACCTGCCCCGTGATGCGCGCGTGCTGATCCCCGGCTTTACCTTCGCGGCGGTCCCCTCCTCCATTGTGCATGCCGACTGCGTGCCGGTGCTCTGCGAGGTGGGCGCGAACTACCGCATCGACATGGCTGATTTCGAGGCCAAGCTGGACGATGTGCAAGCCGTGATCATCAGCCATATGCGCGGCCATACCTCCGATATGGATGCGATCATGGCGCTTTGTCAGGCCCGCGACATTCCGGTGGTCGAAGACGCCGCCCATTCACTGGGCACCACCTGGCATGGCCGCAATATCGGCACGCTCGGCGCGATCGGCTGTTTCTCCTTCCAGTCCTACAAGATGATCAACGCCGGTGAAGGCGGCATTCTGGTCACCGATGATGCTGATCTGGTGGCCCGTGCGGTGATCATGTCCGGCGCCTATGAGCACAATTGGAAGAAACATAAAGCCGCGCCGGGGGACAATACCGGTGCTCTGGAACAGGCCTTTGCCAAGTGGCAGAACCAGCTGCCGCTTTATAATCTGCGGATGAGCAATCTTTCCGCTGTGGTGATCCGCCCGCAATTGCCGGAACTGGCCCGCCGGGTTCGCGATGGGCTGAAGAACCACGACTACGTGGCCGATCAGCTGAACCGCTCGCCGCATATCGACGTGCCCGCACCGCTGGCACCAGAGCAGCGCGCCCCGGATTCGATCCAGTTCAATCTGGTTGATATGAGTCATGATGAGATCACCCGCTTTGCCGCCGCAACCGAGGCACGGGGCGTCAAGGTACAGATCTTCGGCCGTTCAGCAGACAATGCCCGTGCCTTCTGGAACTGGCAGTTCCTGCGCGATATCCCGGAGCTGCCGCAGACCCGCGCCATGCTGATGCAGGCCTGCGATGTCCGCCTGCCTGTGCGCCTCAGCCGCGACGAGCTCGATGTGATTGCGGGCATTCTGCTCTCTGCGATGGACGACACCATGGGCGCAGCCGCCGCCTGATCCTTCTGCACAAGCCAGACCCACCGCTAAGGCGCGCTATATCCGGCGCGCCTTTGTCCGTGTGAGGGTGGGAGGAAACCGGCGAATTCCCGACCGCAGCCCGCGCCACCGCTGGACATTGCCCGCCACCCTTGCGAGGGTCGGCGCGACGACCAGAAGGACAGCCCCATGAGCGCGCGCAAGATTATCATCGACACCGACCCCGGACAGGACGACGCAGTCGCCATTTTGCTGGCACTGGCCAGCCCGCAAGAGATTGATCTGCTTGGCATAACCTGTGTTGCTGGCAATGTGCCTCTGGCCCTGACCCAAACCAACGCGCGCCGCGTCTGCGAGGTGGCTGGCCGCCCGGATGTCGCCGTGCACGCCGGCTGTGACGCCCCTTTGCACCGGCCCCTGATCACCGCCGAACATGTGCATGGCAAAACCGGTCTGGACGGGCCCGAACTGTGGGATCCCACCATGCCGCTGGCGGAGGCGCATGGCGTTGATTTCATCATTGACACCCTGCGCCGCGAAGCGCCCGGCACCGTCACGCTCTGCCCGCTGGGGCCGCTCACCAATATCGCCGCCGCCTTTCAAAAGGCCCCCGATATCGTGGACCGCGTGCAGGAAATCGTGTTGATGGGTGGTGCCTATTTCGAGGTCGGCAACATCACCCCGGCAGCAGAATTCAACATCTATGTCGACCCGGAGGCTGCCGCCGCAGTGCTCACATCAGGTGTGCCGGTCACCATGATGCCGCTGGATGTCACCCATAAGGCGCTCGCCACCCGCGCACGCGTCGAAAGGATCCGTGCCCTCGATACCAAAGTGGCGCGTTTCACCGCCGAGATGCTTGATTTCTTTGAACGCTTTGATGTGGAGAAATACGGCTCCGAAGGTGGCCCGCTGCATGACCCTTGCGTCATTGCCTATCTGATCCGACCAGAGCTGTTCTCGGGCCGCCATGTCAATGTTGTGGTGGAAACCACGTCCGAGCTGACGCTGGGCATGACCGTGGCCGATTGGTGGGGGGTCACCGACCGCCCGGCCAATGCGCTGTTCATCGGCGATCTGGAGGCCGATGGCTTCTTCGATCTGATCACCAGCCGATTGGCCCTGCTATGAGCCTGATCGTTGCCCCAGATCCCAACTGGCCGACACAAGCCAAGGCCGAAGCAGACCGCTGGTCAGACAGCAGGATAGACGGCTTGGTGACGGTGCATCATATCGGGTCGACCTCGGTGCCTGATCTGCCCGCCAAACCCATCATTGACCTCATACCTGTCTTTGAGAGCGAAGCGGCCATGGATGCCGCCCGCCCACAAATTGAGGCGCTTGGTTTCGAATGGCTGGGTGAATTCGGCCTGCCCGGACGGCGCTACTGCCGCGCTGATGATCCAGAAACCGGAAAACGCCGGGTGCAGGCCCATTGTTATGTCGCAGGCTCTGACGAGATCACCCGCCATCTCGCCTTTCGCGATGCGCTGCGGGCCAACGCGGCACTGCGGGCGGGCTATGCGGCGATCAAGGGCAAATGTGCCGCGCTGCACCCCGGCGACATGCACGGATATGGTGACTGCAAATCAGATTGGGTGCAAAAGGCAGAAGCCCACGCGATCAACGCGCTGGCAGCAAAGGAAACCTCATGAGCGCCGCATTGCACCTCGCCCGCACCGAAGATCTGGACCGCGTTCTGGATCTGGTCGCCGCCTTCCACGCCGAGATGGGGATCCCCTCCGATGACACGCTGCGGCGGGCCGCGATTGAACCGCTGCTTGAGGGCTTACCTTATGGCGCGGTCTATCTGATCGGCCCCGCCCGCGCCCCAGTGGGCTATATCGTGGTCACCTTCAGCTGGTCGGTAGAGTTTGGCGGCATGGACGGCTTTGTGGATGAGCTGTTCATTCGCCCCCCGGTGCGCGGGCGCGGCATCGCCACCGAAGTGCTCTTTGCCCTGCCCCGCACCCTCGCAGCGGCTGGCATCAAGGCGCTGCATCTCGAAGTTGACAAAACCGATGAGACCGCCCGCAACCTCTATGCCCGTGCCCGGTTTGAACCGCGCGACACCTACATGCTGATGAGCCGCAAGCTCTGATCCTGCCGCAGGGCGAGCGGTCCTAACGGCTACGACAGGGCGGCCAAACCAACCCGTCCAGTCGCCCCGCGCTGCGCCCGCAGCAGTTTTTCCACATGTTTTTTCCCACGCAGAGGGAACCCTTGCACAGGTTGCGCGTTCCTTCTCAGACAGCGCACGGCAGAACCCGACAGTCTTCCGCACCGCTGACCGATATTGAACACACCGTGGGACGTGTGGGAGCGCGCCGCCAGAGAGAGCTTTGGCAGCGCAACTGAGACAGCGGCAGAAGCCGCAACGTATGGCCACCCACCGGGGTGGTCGCCAAGGCAAAGCTGACGGCACAAACACCAGCATGGGTCCGGCGCATTCCGATGGGATATGCCCCCTCAACACCGGCTTAGGGGAGCCGAGAGGGACCAGATCCAGACTGCTGCGGCCACATCAATGGCCAAACCGGCCGGGGATCAGGGGTGAGACCCGGCCAGCAGACCAGAGCCTCCCCAGGGGTGAGGTGGCTCTGGTCTGCCACAGAATTCAACCGGATCTACCGCGCCCCCCGCGCGGCGTGGCCCCCTGTCTCTGCTCGGACGGGGGCCACCCTTAGACCACACAGCGACCACTCCAATCCGGTCGCTCCGCATCGCAAGATCATCGCGACCGCCACGACCCAAGTGCGTCCGGCTCAACAGGACCGCATATAAGACAGGAAAGGAACCCTTATGAAAACGCATATTCTCGCCGGGCTCAGCGCAGCCACTCTGGCCCTCTCCGCCTGCTCTGACCTCACACCCGAACAACGCACCGTCGCCGGGGTCGCTGGTGGTGCCGCCGCCGGTCTGATCGCCGCCGATGCGCTCAAGGCGGATGATGACTGGCGTCTGATTGCCGCCCTGGGTGGCGCGGCGGCGGGCACCGTGGTGGCCCAGAACAACCAGTCCCGCCAATGCGCCTATTCGCGCGGCGATGGCACCTATTACACGGCGGCCTGCCCCTAAGGCCCAGGTCGACCAGCCACCCCACGTCTGACCGCGACCCAAACGGCCCGACATGGAAATATACAGACGAAAAAGACCCTGAGAGCCAACCGCCCTCAGGGTCTTTCCCATTCGCCAACGGCTGAAAAAGCCGCGCCCCCCGTCGGCGCAGGCCCCCCGGAACAGAGAGAGGGCCCAGATGCTGTCGATCCCCCTTGGCAGCGCGCGTCAAAGCCCCCCGGCAACAGTCGCGCCCTGTGTCATCGACAGGCTAAGAACCGGATCGCTCATCCCAACAGTCTGCCCGCTCAGCGGATAGCGCCCAGGCCCCGCGCATCCCGCCAGCAGCGCCACCGCAACAACAATCCCGATGGGCAGCCAGCTTCCTGCACCGGCCGTCGCAAGAGCAGCGCCAACCGGCACTGTTGCGTCAGCCTTGGTCACCGAAACGGTTGGCCGGGCTTTCGGATGTGGTCTTACACGCATGGTCTTCCCCCTCCTCAGCCAGCGCCACCCCCGTAGCGCCTGACCCAGAGACTGCCACAGCCGTCCTCACGCGTCTGTGAACAAGGCCACAGACGCGCGCTATTCGCACATATTTGAAGAATGAGCCTTGAACTGGCCGAACGACAGGCCCATCGCCAGCAGCTGCCCGGTTGGGGCCTACCTAGGACAGGACGTCGAGAAGGCGCAGATTGAAATCGCCGCCCCACGCGAGGGGCGGCCGCGCCTCAGGCCAAGCGGCGCATCAATTGCAGATCACAGGCCGTGGCATAGCCCATCGCGCGCTTGATCCCCGGCAGCATGGCTGCACCGTTCATGGCGAAACTCAGCTCAATCAGCCCCGTCTCGCCATAGGCCGCGCGCACAATCTCCCGTGCCTCCGGATCATCCGTTCGCGTACCAGCCACAGCCCCAGAAAGCCGCACCACCGCCTCCAGCTCCGGCTCCAGCGTGCCCCCCGTCAGGATCGACTGGATCAGCTCCGGCGCCAGCCCTGCGGCTTTTGCCAGGTTGATCTCCGCCTCAACGCAGGTGCCGCAATCCGCACTCAACGCACCGGTCAGCCGCGCCGCGTGATAAGCCGCCGCTGCAGCACATGACGGTTGGGATCCAGAAACCCGAAGACCCGATTGTAACGCGTCAGCAGGCCAAAATCAGCCTCCGCAATCGCATGGGAATACTCCAGAGAAACACCCACCCGGCGCTCCGCGCGTCGAATGAAAAAATGCGCAATTTTTTTAAGCATGGTCAAACACCACAAATACAAACACCAAGTAAAAAGGCCGGAGCAAACGCCCCGGCCTCAGATCTTATTTCAGAATGGAGCGGCCCGCATATTCGGCCACTTCCCCCAGCAGCTCCTCAATCCGGATCAGCTGGTTGTATTTGGCGAGCCGGTCCGACCGCGCCAGCGACCCGGTCTTGATCTGGCCGCAGTTGGTGGCCACGGCGAGGTCGGCAATGGTGGCATCCTCAGTCTCACCCGAGCGGTGCGACATCACATTGGTGTAGCGCGCGCGATGGGCCATATCGACCGCCTTTAGCGTCTCGGTCAGTGTGCCGATCTGGTTCACCTTCACCAGCATGGAGTTGGCGCAGCCGCGCGCGATGCCATCGGCCAGACGTGCGGGGTTGGTCACAAACAGATCGTCGCCCACCAGCTGCACCTTGTCGCCCAGCTCATCGGTCAGCGCCTTCCAGCCGTCCCAGTCGTCCTCGCCCATGCCATCTTCGATGGAGATGATCGGGTAGTCCTTCACCAGCGCCGCCAGATAGGCCACATTCTCATCAGACGACAGGGTTTTGCCCTCGCCCGACAGGACATATTTGCCGTCCTTGTAATATTCCGTCGCGGCGCAATCGAGCGCCAGGTAGATTTCCTCGCCCGGTTTGTAGCCCGCCTTCTCGATGGATTTCAGCACGAAATCCAGCGCTTCGCGGGTGGAGGCGATGTTGGGGGCAAAGCCGCCCTCGTCACCGATCCCGGTCGAAAGACCCGCCGCCGACAGCTCTTTCTTCAGGGTGTGGAACACCTCGGAGCCCATGCGCACCGCGTCGCGGATGTTCTCCGCAGCCACCGGCATAATCATGAATTCCTGAATGTCGATCGGGTTGTCGGCGTGTTCGCCGCCGTTGATGATGTTCATCATCGGCACTGGCAGCATCCGCGCCGAGGTGCCGCCGATATAACGATAAAGCGGCTGGGTGGTGAAATCAGCGGCGGCCTTGGCCACGGCCATCGACACGCCCAGAATGGCATTCGCGCCCAGACGACCCTTGTTCTCAGTGCCGTCCAGCTCAATCATCGCCATGTCGACAGCAACCTGCTCAGTCGCGTCAAAGCCGACCAGCTCCTCCGCGATCTCGCCATTCACCGCAGCAACCGCCTCCAGTACGCCTTTGCCCATATAGCGGGATTTGTCGCCATCGCGCTTTTCCACCGCCTCATAGGCCCCGGTCGAGGCGCCGGAGGGCACCGCGGCGCGGCCCATGGTGCCGTCTTCCAGCATGACATCAACCTCGACAGTCGGGTTGCCCCGGCTGTCCAGAATTTCACGGGCGTGGATATCGATAATAGTGCTCATCACTCGGGTCCCTGATCTTGGCAAATGGTTGCGGCAATTCTTGCCAGCGTCATAGCATCCACAGGGCAAAAGTAAACCACGGGCGTTATCGCTAACGTGACTTATTTTACGGGGTTAGGGCTAACAGGGGCCTGTTTGCGCAACCAATTGCCGCCGGTTTTCGCCGCCTGTTCCTCAGGCTGCAGCCACCGCTGCCGCGCGCGCTGCATGCCGTGCCAGACGCCGCTCCCGCAGGAAGGTATAGAGCCCCGAGCCAATGATCAGCGCGGATCCAATCAGCGTCATACCATCGGGCGCCTCGGCAAAGACCACCACGCCGATAAGGGTGGAAAACACCAGCCGGGAATAGCGAAACGGCGTGATCACAGCGGCGTTGCCAATCCGGGTCGCTGTAACGATGCCATAGTAGCCCAGCACGCCAAAGATCACGCCACCCAGCAGCATGCCCCACTGGCCGCCCTGCAGGGCGACAGGCTCTCCGGGGAGGACCAGCAGCATCACCAGCCCCGCCGGGATCACCGACCCAAAGGCCTGCGAGCTGACCACGGCAGAGGGCACAGCGCTGTCCATGACCCGCGTCATCAGGTCGCGCGCCGCAACCGCCACAACCGAGATCAGCACCAACAGCACACCGGGCTCAAATCCCGCCAGACCGGGCCGCACGATCATCAACACACCCGCAAAGCCGACAAGGATCGCGCTCCAGCGCCGCCATCCGACGTCCTCGCCCAGAAACAGCGCCGCCCCCACGGTAACCGCCAGCGGCATCGCCTGAAACACGGCCGCCACGGTGGAGATATCCACCACCGCCAGGGCCGAGGCAAAGCTGACCGCCGCCAGGGCCTCCAATGAGGCGCGCAATACCGGCCGCCAGCGCCAGTTGCGCGGCGCCAGGACCCGGTGTCCCTGCAGCTTGGCCCAGATCACAAACACCGTGCCGCTGCCAAGACCCAGCATCATCAGGATCTGACCCACAGGCACCGATTTGGCGAGCTGCTTGATGAACATATCCTCCAGCGAGAACCCCGCCATGGCGAGGATCACCAGCAAAATTCCTGTGACATTGTTCATCGTGATCCTCCCGTGATGGTGGTTTGTGCCCATGATGATGATTTGTGAACGGCGGCAGGGCAGCGGCGCCGATCAATCCAGCCAACAAACCTCAGCCAGCGACACCGAACTACTCCGTTTGCGACGTCGCCCCATGACTTCATGTGACCTCTGCCATCACACCCGGTGATGGGCAACCCGCATCCGCCCCGGTCGCACAGCGGAATTTTCCGCAAAATTCCGTCCCGTTTTCTTTTGATAAGGAAACGACCTGCGCGGTTCAGTCCCGCTTACGAGGCACGCCATAGAGTTCCAGCTTATGGCCTCGCAGCTCATAGCCCAGCTTCTCAGCGATCTTTTCCTGCAAGGCTTCGATCTCGGGGTCGCAGAACTCAATCACCGCCCCGGTGGTCATATCGATCAGGTGGTCGTGATGCTCCCGGTCGGCATCTTCATAGCGCGCGCGCCCGTCGCCAAACTCCAGCCGCTCCAGAATGCCCGCCTCATCAAACAGCTTCACCGTGCGATAGACCGTCGCCAGCGAAATCGCCCCATCCAGGGCACTGGCACGGGCATAGAGTTCCTCGACATCCGGGTGATCGGCGCTCTCTTGCAGCACGCGGGCAATCACCCGTCGCTGGCCTGTCATCCGCAGACCTATGGCTTCGCAGCGTGCGATAATCGTCTCGCTCATGACCGTCCTCTATGCAGCGTGGCGTCCCTGTTTATACAAAGACGCAGGCCACGCAAACCGGGTTTTTACACTCTTTGGCGCAGAATAAGCGGCAATTCACCATTGACTTTCATCGCCGACAGGCCCATCTCCCGCTGCAGGCATCCCTCCCTGCCGCGTGAGCAGAGGACGTCGGGCCGCGACAGAAGCGTGCGCAGGCCACTGAACCGACCCTAAGGATATGCCACCGTTCCCAATATCACGCGTGGGGCACTCGCAGCGACCAGCGGTCTGGCATGATGCCCGTCCGCCCGAGGTCCCTGCCCCAACGACAGTCCGCCCGGCATGCGCATGGGCGGCACCGGCCGTGGCATCCGCCCGGCTGTGAAAGGACGAGACGTGACAGAATTTTCAACCATGGGGCTGCCCGAAAAGCTCCTGACCCGCATTGCTGAGCTGGGCTATACCGATCCGACCCCGATTCAGGCGCGCGCCATCCCGCATGCGCTGAACGGCAAGGATGTGCTGGGTCTGGCGCAGACCGGCACCGGCAAGACCGCCGCTTTCGGCGTGCCTTTGATCGCTCAGATGATGCAATATGGCCGCAAGCCTGCCGCCAAGACCGTGCGCGGTCTGGTGCTGGCGCCGACCCGCGAACTGGCCAACCAGATCGCCGCCAACCTCAAGGGCCTGACCGAAGGCACCCCGATCAAAACCGGGCTGGTTGTCGGGGGTGTGTCGATCAACCCGCAGATCAGCCGCCTGTCGCGCGGCACCGACATCCTGATCGCCACGCCGGGCCGTCTTCTGGACATCCTTGATCGTGGCGCACTGGACCTTGGCTCCTGCGACTTCCTCGTGCTGGACGAGGCGGATCAGATGCTGGACCTCGGCTTCATCCACGCCCTGCGCAAAATCGCAGCACTGCTGCCCGAACAGCGCCAGACCATGCTGTTCTCGGCCACCATGCCCAAGCAGATGAACGAGATCGCCAACTCCTACCTGCAAAGCCCGGTCCGGATTGAGGTAAACCCTCCCGGCAAGGCCGCAGACAAAATCACCCAGTCGGTGCATTTCATCGCCAAGGCTGAAAAGCTGTCGCTCCTGAAGGAGCTGCTGGGCGCCCATAAGGATGAGCGTACACTGGTCTTTGGCCGCACCAAACACGGTATGGAAAAACTGATGAAGACGCTGTCCGCAGCAGGATTCTCAGCGGCGGCAATCCACGGCAACAAATCCCAGGGTCAGCGCGAACGCGCGCTTGCCTCGTTCAAATCCGGCGAGGTGAAGATCCTCGTGGCCACCGATGTGGCCGCCCGCGGTCTGGACATTCCCGACGTGAAATACGTCTACAACTACGAGCTGCCCAACGTCCCCGACGCCTATGTGCACCGCATTGGCCGGACCGCACGCGCGGGCAAGGACGGTCAGGCCGTGGCCTTCTGCGCCCCGGATGAGATGGGCGAGCTGAAGGCCATTCAGAAGACCATGAACCTCAATATCCCGGTGGCCTCCGGTCGTCCTTGGGAGGTGCTGCCCGATGCCAAGGCTCCGGCTGGACGTCGTGGTGGTGGTGGCAAACCCGGTGGCGGCGGCAAACCCGGCGGTCATCGTCGGCGGCGCAGTGGCGGCGGTGGCGGCGGCCAGGGCGGCGCGCGCAGCGGTGGTCAGGGTGCAGGCCAAGGTGGCGGACAGGGCAAACCCGGCGGCCAGCGCCGCCGCGCCCAGTAAGCCCAACCGGGTGACCTCAGCGGGCCCTCTGCAGGGCCGCCGTTGAAACCAGATCTAAAGCCGGGGTCGCAGTCCGTGTCTCCGGCTTTATATTTTTTCGGCTTTTGCCCTGTGCCCGCCATCTGGCCACGGCGGCGCGTTGGCCGGTCGGCGCGCCCTAGGGTTGGTCCACCGCCACCAGATCGGCCCAGACCGGCAGATGGTCGGAGGCAATATGCGCGGGCCGCGTCCGGTAAACGCCGCTGTCCACCACCTCAAGCCCCGCGCTCACCGCAATCCGGTCCAGCGCACCCATGGGCCGCAGCGCCGGAAAACTGGCGCGCGGCGGCACAAACCGCAACTGCGGCGCCAGATGATCCAGCACCGGCTGGCGTGACCACTCATTGAAATCACCAGCCCAGACGGTCGGCAACTCAGGCTCTCTTGCGATCACCTCGGCCAGATGATGCACCTGCTCATGGCGCGCCTTGGTGGTCAGGCCCAGATGCGCCCCCACCACCCTAAGTGGTCCAAGCCCGGTCAGAAACAGCGCCCAGACCGCGCCGCGCGGCTCCAGCCCCGGCAACGGGATATGGCCATGATCCTGCAAGGTCAGCGCCGCGCCCCGCCAGATCACCGCATTGCCATGCCAGCCCAGGGACTCGGCTCCGCCCAGATCCACGATCTGCCAACCGGCCTCATCCAGAATGAAATGCGGCAAGGCTGCCGGGCGCGGCGGCAACCGCTTGTCCGCCTCCTGCAACAGCACCAGATCCGCGCCCGTCCCCTCGATCACCTGCAAGGTCCGACGCGGGCGGCGGCGCAGATCAAGCCCGACAGACTTCTGGATATTGTAACTCGCCAAGCGCAGCCGACCGGGCTGCCTGCTCTGTTCCTGCGTCATTCCGCCTGCCTTATCTGCTGCCAATCTGATGCGCGATACGCGCCACAGCATGACCCAAAACCAGCGCACAGGCCAGAGCCGGGCGAGGCCGATCCGCAGTGACCTAAACATCTGTTTTGCCACCTTGACTCTGGGATCTCCCACCCCTCCTCTGGCGCCATGAGTGAAAAACGCGCAATGGACGGTCTCGGGGCCGCAATGCTGATCGGCTTCAGTGGGTTGATGGGCTTCAATCAGGTGGTGATCAAGGTCTCCAACGGCGGGTTTGGCCCGGTGTTTCAGGCAGGCCTGCGCTCTCTGATCGGGCTGGCGGTGCTGCTTGCATGGCTCGCCTTTCGCGGCCAGTTGAAACGCGCAAACCCGCCAGCGCCTGCCCAGACGCCAACACATTGGACCCGCTCTGTCCATCTCTGGGGGCTGGTATCCGGCCTGTTGTTCACAGCCGAATTTGTTTGTCTTTATATCGCGCTGGACCTCTCCTCCGTCTCGCGCGTCACCATTATCTTCAACTCCATGCCGGTCTGGCTGGCACTGGCGGGCCATCTGCTCCTGCCCGGAGAGCGGCTCAATACGCTGCGCATGCTCGGTCTTGTGCTGGCCATGGGGGGCGTTGTGCTGGCGGTCCTGCACCGGGGCAGCGGCGATGCCTCGCTGCTCGGTGATGTTCTGGCGCTTGCGGCCACGCTGGCCTGGGCCGGGATCGCTCTGTGTGCGCGCCTCTCGCCCCTGTCCGCTGTACCGCCCATCCGCCAGCTGACCTATCAGCTGGCGACCTCGGCGCTGGTGCTGCTGGCGATCTCGCCGCTGTTCGGTCCGCTTTTGCGCGACCCCACCGCGCTGCATATCTCCGGCGTGGTGTTTCAGGCCGTGGCCATTGCCAGCCTCGGCTATCTCCTGTGGCTCTGGCTGATCAGCATTTACCGCGCCAATGCGGTCGCCTCCTTCAGCTTCCTGTCACCGGTGATCGCCGCCATTCTCGGCTGGCTCCTGCTGGACGAGGTGATCTACCCGCAGGTCTGGGCCGCGCTGGCACTGGTCGCAATCGGCATCGTGCTGATCAATCGCAAGTAGCCACGCGCCATCAGGTGCCGCAGAAGGTCGCCTTGACGACCTCACTTTCCGCGGGAGGGCGGCGCAGATCCTCGGCCCCTTCCTGCACGGTGTATGGATCCGACAGCACCGTATTCAGCCGCTCAAACGGGGCGAAATCCCCCGCCACGGCAGAGGCGATCATCGCCTCGATCCGGTGATTGCGCGGGATATAGACCGGGTTTGCCACCGCCATCACCGCCACTGGGTCTGCCTCCTGCGCCAGTCGCGCGCGCCAGTCTTCCGCCCAGCTGTCAAAGGCCTCAGGCGCCAGAAACTGATCTCGCGCCGCGCCTGTGTCTGGCTCAACCTCTCCCAGCAAGGCCCGGAATGTATTGGTGAAATCCGCCTGACCTTCTGCCATGCGCGTCAACAGGCCGGTGATCAGCGCCATATCCTCAGGTGTCGCCTCAGCGAGACCGATCTTGGCCCCGAACCGGCGCAGCCAGGCGGCCTCAGTCAGGGCGGGCATCGCATGCACAATCTCCGTCGCCTCTTCCACCATCGCCTGCGGATCCTCCGCCTGCTGGATCAGCGCGGTCGCCAGCTGCGCCAGGTTCCACACCGCAATATCGGGCTGGTTGGAATAGGCATAACGTCCCATCCGGTCGATCGAACTGAACACTGTGCTGGGATGATACACATCCATAAAGGCGCACGGCCCATAGTCGATCGTCTCACCGGAAATGGACGAGTTATCGGTATTCATCACCCCGTGGATGAAGCCCGCCGACATCCAGGCCGCGATCAGCTCCGCCTGACGATCCCGCACCGCCCGCAGCAGCCCCATCGGGCCGTCCGCGTCAGGATAGTGGCGCTGGATGGCATACTGCGTGAGCTGACGCAGCGCCGCCTGCTCGCCACGCGCGGCAAAGATCTGGAACGTCCCAACGCGCAAATGGCTGGAGGCCACCCGCGTCAGCACAGCCCCCGGCAGCCCGCCCCCTTCGCGCCAGACGGGCTCGCCCGATGCCACCGCCGCCAGCGCGCGAGTGGTTGGGATGCCAAGCGCGTGCATCGCCTCGCTGACCACATATTCCCGCAGGACCGGCCCCAGCCAGGCCCGCCCGTCACCGCCCCGCGAATACGGCGTGCGCCCCGATCCCTTCAGCTGGATATCGCGCCGCGCCCCCTCCGGGCCAACAGCTTCGCCCAGCAGGATCGCGCGCCCATCCCCCAGCTGCGGATTGTAATTGCCAAACTGATGCCCCGCATAAAGCTGCGCCAGCGGCTCGGCCCCATCGGGAACTCGGTTGCCAGCGAAGACCTCCGCCAGCTCAGCCGTCTCACCTGCGGTGATGCCCAGCTCTGCCCCAAGCGCGGCGTTATAGGCCAGCAGCTCTGGCGCCTTCACCGGCACAGGGGCCTGTTTCGTGTAGAACACCGGCGGCAGCGCGGCATATGTATTGTCAAAGGGAATGTGCAATGTCATGGCCCAAACATATGCGGCAAATGTCAAATTGCCAGAGCCAAACCTACCCTGTGCCAACAGACAAAACGGAGCAGAGACATGACCGCCGATGAGATCATCGCCAAGCTGGACCTCCAGCCCCATCCCGAAGGCGGTTACTATCGCCAGACATGGATTGCTGGTAACGCCGACAGCCACAACGGCCGCGCCACCGGCACCTGCATCTATTTCCTGCTGAAGGCGGGCGAAAGCAGCCATTGGCACAGGGTCGATGCCACCGAAATCTGGCTCTACCACGCTGGCGCGCCGCTGGTGCTGTCACTCTCGGCCAGCGACGATGGCCCGGCACAGGACCACCTGCTGACCCCTGAACTGACAGCGGGCGAACCTCAGTTGATCGTCCCCGAAGGCCACTGGCAGGCCGCCCGCACCACCGGAGATTATACGCTGGTCAGCTGCACCGTCTCGCCAGGGTTCCAGTTCGAAGGCTTTGAACTCGCCGCACCCGGCTTTGACATCCCCCGCGCCTGACCACAAAATTTCTACATAGAAATTTGCCAAGAAACTTCAAAGTTTCTTGGCTGCCAGACCTCAGCCCGCGCCGCCAGGCACGCTCACCACACCGCCGCCCACGCAGGCGCGAACCCCTGTGGTGCCCGGACAGGACGTCGGCAGCCCCCGCGCCACCCGCACCGCCAGATGGGCAAAGGCCTGTGCCTCCAGCATGTCACCATCCAGCCCGACGCTCTCAATCGGGGCGACCGGGCAATCCAGCGACACCCGCAGCATCTCCATCAGCACCGGATTATGCCGCCCGCCACCGGTGATCAGCACCACCTCCGGCGGCTCCGGGCAATGCTCCATTCCTTGTGCTACCGCCGCCGCACACATGCCCGTCAGCGTGGCCGTCGCATCGCGATCGGTCAACTCACTGACCAGATCAATCATCTCGGCAAAATCATTCCGGTCCAGAGACTTCGGTGGCATCCGGGCAAAATACGGCTCCGCCAGAAACAACTCCAGCGCGCCGGTTTCCACCACACCGCCCCGGGCAATCGCGCCGCCTTCGTCCATCATCTGACCGCAGCGCGCCTGCACCAGATCATTGATCGGCGCATTGGCTTAGCCCGGTGTCAAACGCCAGCAGCGCCCCGGGATCCTCCGCCGTGTCAAACCGTGGATCGACATAGGTCAGATTGCCCACCCCGCCCAGATTCAGAAAACACAGGGGCTTGTCTCGTTTCAGATATTTCGCGCAGGCGAAGTGAAAGAACGGCGCCAGCGGCGCGCCTTCACCGCCCAACCGCACATCATCGCTGCGGAAATCCCAAACCACCGGCGTTGCCAGCTCAACCGCCAGCGCCGCCCCATCGCCGACCTGCAGGGTGCCCTGCATCCGCGGCGCATGGGCCAGCGTCTGACCGTGAAAACCGATGACATCCACCGCCCGCTGATCCGTTTCCGCCTGATCAGATAAAACCTGCGCCAGCAGATCCGCATGGGCGCGGGTGACGATCTCTCCTGCCGCCTCCACCTGCGGCCCCTGCCAGTGCCCCAGCGCGGCGGCCAGCTGCGCGCGCTCCACCGGTTCATAGGCGCGATACGCACTGGCCCCAAAGCCGTGGATCGCCACGCCATCCGTTTCGACAATAGCCGCGTCCACCCCGTCCAGCGAGGTGCCGCTCATGGTGCCAAGGGCGCGCAACACGCCGGTTTTGGGGATCGCGGACAAACGCGCCGGAGGATGGGATCTTGTCATGCTGATAAGGCCTGCTGAGATATTGGGCGCATCGCGCCGATTTGGCCGCAAGGATACAGCAGCGAATTTCTTCCGCAAAGCCGTTCACACTGCTTTCCCCCGTGCAAATTGCGTTTTATACAGCAGCGCGCAATTCAAAAGCCGAGGCACATCATGACCTACCACCCAAAATCGGATTTCATCGCAGTTATGATGGAACGCGGCTATCTGTCCGACTGTACCGATTATCAGGGCCTGGACGAGGCGCTGATGACTCCCGGTCAATCCGCCTACATCGGCTTTGACGCCACCGCGACCTCGCTGCATGTCGGATCGCTGATCCAGATCATGATGCTGCGCTGGTTCCAGAAAACCGGCCACAAACCGATCACCCTGATGGGCGGCGGCACCACCAAGGTGGGCGATCCCTCCTTCCGCGCTGATGAACGCCCGCTGCTGACCGATGCCCAGATCGACGACAATATCGCTCGGCATCAAGAAGGTGTTCGACGCCTATATCGACTATGACAGCGGCGCGGGTAACGCGGCGATGATGCTGAACAATGCCGAATGGCTGGACGATCTGAACTATCTCGCGTTCCTGCGCGACATCGGCCGCCATTTTTCGGTGAACCGAATGCTGTCGTTTGAGAGCGTGAAATCGCGTCTCGACCGCGAACAGTCGCTGTCCTTCCTAGAATTCAACTATATGATTCTGCAGGCCTATGACTTCCTTGAGCTGAACCGCCGCTATGGCTGCGTGTTGCAGATGGGCGGATCGGACCAATGGGGCAATATCGTCAACGGTATCGACCTGACGCGCCGTGTGCTGGACCATGAAATCTATGGCCTCACCTCGCCGCTGCTGACCACCTCAGACGGCAAGAAGATGGGCAAATCTCAGAACGGCGCGATCTGGCTCAATGGCGATCTGCTCTCGCCGTATGAGTTCTGGCAGTTCTGGCGCAACACCACCGACGCCGATGTGGGCCGCTTCCTCAAGCTCTACACCGAGCTGCCGGTGGAGGAATGTGACCGCCTCGGCGCGCTCGAAGGCTCCGAGGTGAATGCCGCCAAGGTGATCCTCGCCAATGAGGTGACCACCCTGCTGCATGGTGCTGAGGCCGCCGCCGCCGCCGAAGCCACCGCCCGCGAGGTGTTTGAAAAAGGCGGCATTGGCGACGATCTGCCCAAAATCACAATCTCGATTCAGGACTTCATCTGGATCGGCGCAGACCCAAGCTTCACTAACGGCATGTCCTTAAATGAAAAAAATCAGTTCCTGTCTTCGCTTACTCGCGGTGCAAACGAATTTCATATCAACGTTGTCCAGTTGTTTGTCAAAACTGGCCTCGCCAAATCTGGTAAGGAAGCTAAACGTCTCATTATCGAGAATGGCGCTAAGATAAACGACGAGCCCGTCAAAGAGCCGGGCTATATGGTCAACGCAACTAACTTCGCCTCGCCGATCAAACTCTCGGCTTAAGCAAAAAACGCCATGCGCTGGTGCAGCTGGAGGGCTGACCCCGCGCATAGATCACGACAATGATCCAAGGGGGGCCAATCGGCCCCCTTTTTCGTCTCAGCCACGGGTCCCACCGCAGCCAATCCGCGCCCTCACAACAGCAGCAGGTCCACCAGAAGAAGCCCCAGCCCAACCGGCACAGAGAGCGCCAGTGCCGCCAGCAAAGCGGCGGCTTTGGTGATCCTCGGCCCCGGAGCATGATGATTTCGAATTTTATTCGTATTTTTCATACCCCCATTAACCATCATTTAGGTTTCGCTGCGGTTAATGGCGCCATGTTCGATTTCACACCAGCAGATGTCATGCCCCGACCCATTCTTCGCGACGAAACCATCTCTGCCTTGCCGCAATCGGCAGAATTTGCCCGCGCACTTCAAGCCACCGGCAAGGATCCTCTGGTGCTTGGCCAGATGAAGGACACTGTCGTGATGCGCCGCAAAATCTGGGGCCGCATCGATGTTGCCATGGTGAACCGTGCCCGCATCGACAAACCGTTGCGTCTGCTGGAACACCTGCAGGAGAACGGCCTCCGCCGCACGCCGGTGATCCTATCCCCCGAAACCCCCACCCCTGCCCTGGCACGCCACGGCGCCGTGGCGCTGGTCAGCCCGGCCCATGTCGGGCTGGTGGACCTGACGACTGACCCTGATCAGCGCCGCGCCAATCTGCACCAGAAATGGCGCAACCGGCTGGTCCACGGCGAACAACAGGGGCTGCGCATCACCCGCCAATCGCTGCCGCAGACACCCGCGCATTGGATCTTTGCCGCCGATGCCGCGCAGCAATCCAGCCGCGGGTATCGCAGCTGGCCCGTGGATCTGACTCTGGCCTACGCCCGCGAGAACAAAGGCATGGCCAAAATTTTCGAAGCCCATGACGGCAAGGACATCGTCGCGGGCATTCTTGTTCTGCGCCATGGGCGCGGCGCGACCTACCACATCGCCCACACCACCGACCGGGGCAAGGCACTCTCCGCCCATAACCTCCTGATGTGGGAGGCGATGTCCTGGCTGGCCAAACAGGGCTGCGAACAGCTGGATCTGGGGGTGATCAACACAGAAGATGCCGCAGGTCTGGCCCGGTTCAAACTTGGCACCGGCGCGCGGTTGCACCAACTGGGCGGCACCTGGGCCTATTGGCCGCCGCTGGGTCGCCTGCTGCGCCCCTTGGCCGCGCTCGACAAACGGCTGATGAATCCCGGGCTCTCTGGACACTGCTAGGGGGACGTGATTATCTGAACACATGTTCAGATATGAACCCGATAGCACAGACCCCCGGGAGGAGCCCTGCTCATGAAACTGTCGCAAACCGCCGCCGTCGTCACCGGCGGCGCCTCTGGCCTTGGTGAGGCCACCGCCCGTCATTTCGCCGCCAATGGCGCCCAGGTCACCCTGTTGGACCGGGACGCCGAACGCGGCGCCGCCGTGGCCGCCGAAATCGGGGGGCATTTTGCCGAAACCGATGTCACCAGCGAAGAGTCGGTTGCTGCTGCCATGGCGCTCGCCAGCGAGAAAATGGGCAAGATCAACGCCTGCGTGAACTGCGCCTAGCATCGCCCTTGGCATCAAAACCGTGGGCCGCGATGGCGCACATCCCCTTGATGCCTACCAGCGCACCATCGACATCAACCTCGTCGGCACCTTCAACGTGGCCCGGCTGGCCGCTGTGGAAATCGCCAAATGTGACGCGGCCGAAGATGGTGGCCGCGGCGTGATCATCAACACCGCCTCCATCGCGGCCTTTGACGGTCAAAAGGGCCAGGCCGCCTATGCCGCCTCCAAAGGGGGTGTTGTGGGCATGTGCCTGCCGATGGCCCGCGATCTGGCCTCTTCGGGCGTGCGGGTGATGACCATCGCGCCGGGGATCTTCATGACCCCAATGCTCGCAGGCCTGCCGGAAGAGGTGCAGCAGCAGCTCGCCGCCGATGTGCCCAACCCCGCCCGCCTGGGCGATCCTGCCGAATATGGCCGTCTGGCCGGGTTTATCGTCGAAATGGGCTATCTCAACGGCGAGGTGATCCGCCTCGACGGCGCGCTGCGGATGCGCTGACGCGCCCACAGGTGCACGCATTGCAACTGATACCACGCTGATACCTCAAGGGGGGATCCCCCTCTTGAGGCCCCCCTCCCCCTGATCGACGCGGCAGGGAAATGAGCAGCGACAGCCCCCAGAAACTCCGCTAGCCTGTCGCGGAGCCTGACCGAGGGGGAGCCGACCCATGACCCAGCCCAACCTGCCATTGACCGGCGCCTGTCTCTGCGGCGCTGTGCAGCTGCATGTCACTGCCGCGCCCCTGCTGACGCTGGCCTGCCATTGCCGCGATTGTCAGAAACTTGCCGCCAGCGCCTATTCCCTGACCGTCATGTTCCCGACCGGGGCCGTCACCACCACGGGAGAGCTGGTGCTGGGCGGCCTCCACAGCGCAGAGCGCAAGCATTATTACTGCCCGAGCTGCCTCAGCTTCGTCCTCTCGCGCCTGAAGGCGGCGCCGGAGCGGGTGAATCTGCGTGCCTCCCTGCTGGATGATCTGACGTGGTTCACCCCCTTCGTCGAGATCATGACCGAGGAGAAACAGCCCTGGGCAAATGTCCCGGCCCCCCACAGCTATGCCCGCTTCCCCACCACGGCGGAGGCGCTGGCGGATCTCATGGCCGATTACGCCAAAACCATCGCACCACCCCCGCCGCCCTCACCCGAAACAGGCCCGGCATGAGCCGAACTGAGCGGCAAAAGATGCAGGCGGGCGACTGGTACTGTTGCATAGACAGCGAGCTCTCGGTGTTGCGTCATCAGGCCCGTCTGGCAGTGCATCAGCACAATCACCGCGCCCCGGACCCCAGCGAAACCCTCAGCCCATCGCTGGCTGCGCTCTTCGCTGAACATGGACAGAACTGCCTGATCGAGACCCCGTTTCACTGCGCCTATGGGATCAATATTACGCTTGGCGATCAGGTCTATATGAATGCGGGCTGCACCATTCTGGATAGCGCCCCTGTGCGCATCGGGGATCGCAGCATGCTGGGGCCAAATGTGCAGATCTACTGCGCCGATCATCACCGCGATCCTGCGTTGCGCGCCAAGGGGTTAGAGGTCGCGCGCCCGGTCACGCTGGGGTCCGATGTCTGGATCGGCGGCGGTGCGATCGTCCTGCCCGGCGTCACTATAGACGATGGCGCAATCGTCGGCGCTGGTGCCGTGGTGACACGGGATGTGGAAGCCGGGGTGAGGGTTGTCGGCAATCCGGCGCGGGCGCTGCCCGGCTGACATCCGCACGGTCAAAACGCGGAGCTGTTGCGCAGCAGGCGCGCGCCGCCTTAGACTTCAATCAGGAAAATTTATATTTTACAAACGACTACGGCAGCGTCTTTGACCCAATGTTTCGCACGCGAAACATTGGATCAATATGACTTACCAAAAAACCAGACGGGCCTCAGCCCGCAGATTTCTCTTCCAGCTCCAGCCATTCTTCCTCAGCGGCGGAGAGCTTTTCCTGCCGCTCCACCAGCGCATCGGTGGCTTTTTGAAACTTCACCGGCTCGCGGGTGAACAGCTCAGGATCGGCCATCAGCTGTTGCAATTTGGCGATCTCCGCCTCCAGCCGCTCGATCTCTCCGGGCAAGGCCTCCAGCCGGTGTTTTTCCTTGAAGCTCAGACCGTCCTTCGGCTGCGCCTCCTGCTTGGGTTTTGATTTCGCCGCCTTGGGTTTTTCGGATTTCTCCGCCACCCCGGCCACAGGGCCACGCTGGGCCAGATAGTCGCTCCACCCAGCCGGCATAGGCCGTGGCCCCGCCGCCGCCTTCCATGGCGATGGTGGTGGTGGCCACACGGTCCAGAAAATCCCGGTCGTGGCTGACCAGCAAAACCGTGCCGTCGTAGCTGTCCAGCAGCTCCTGCAACAGATCCAGTGTTTCGACATCCAGATCATTGGTCGGTTCATCCAAGACCAGCAGGTTGCTCTGCCGGGCCATCAGCCGGGCCAGCAGCAACCGCGCCTTTTCGCCCCCGGACAGGGACCGCACCGGTGCGCGGGCCTGCGCCTCATCGAACAGGAATTCCTTCAGATAGCCCACCACATGTTTCGGCTGCCCCCGCACCATCACCTGATCCGCCTTGCCGGAAATCCCGAGCAGAGGATCAGAGGTCAGGTTTTCCCAAAGGCTGGCATCGCCGTCCAGCTGATCACGGGTCTGATCAAACAGCGCCAGCTCCAGATTGGTGCCCATCTGCACCCGGCCCTCGTCCGGTTGTTCCAGCCCCAGCAGCATCTTCAACAGCGTGGTCTTACCCGCACCATTCGGCCCGACAAAGGCGACGCGATCACCACGCTGCACCTTGATTGAGAAGTCCCGCACAATCGCCTTATCACCGTAGGATTTCGTCAGCCCTTCGGCCTCAATCACCTTGCGGCCCGACTTCGGGCCTGCGTCCAGCGCCAGTTCAGCAGTGCCCTGCCGTTTGATCTGACTGGACCGCTCCGATTTCAGATCCTGCAGCGCGCGCACCCGACCCATATTGCGTTTGCGCCGGGCAGAAATCCCCTCAACCGCCCAGCGGCTTTCGGATTTGATCAACCGGTTCAACTTGTGGCGCTGCTGATCTTCTTCTTCCCAGATCTTGTCGCGCCAGGCCTCAAAGGCATCAAACCCCTTCTCCTGTCGCCGCACCTGCCCCCTGTCCACCCAAAGCGTCGCGCGCGTGAGCGCCCGCAGAAACGCCCGGTCGTGCGAGATCAGCACAAAGGCGGCGCGGGTAGATTTCAGCTCATTCTCAAGCCAGGTGATCGCCTCAATATCCAGATGGTTGGTTGGCTCATCCAGCAGCATCAGATCCGGCGCCTCGGCCATCAGCTTGGCCAGCGCCGCGCGACGCTTCTCACCGCCAGAGGCCGTCGCCACCGGGCGCGCGGGATCAAACTTCAGCCCCTCGCCTGCGCGCTCCACCTTGTACATCTCACCGGGGTCCAACTCGGAGGCCGCGAAATCGCCCAGCGTGGCAAAGCCGGTCATCTGCGGGTCCTGTTCCATATAGCCGACGGATTTTCCGGGCGGCACCACCAGCGACCCCGCGTCAGCTTCGACCAGACCGGCCATCACCTTCATCAGGGTGGATTTGCCGGAGCCATTGCGCCCAACCAGCGCCACCCGGTCGCCGGGTTGCACCACCAGATCAAGATCCGCGAACACCGGATCGCCCCCAAAGGTGAGGGAGATACCGGACATCTGTAAGAGAGGAATACGTGCCATAGGAGCCAGCTAAACCGGGGCGCGGGGCAGGTCAACGGCTGTCAGGCCCCATGACTGGCGAAGCCCCCGGCAACAGCGCGCAGCAGACGTTTGCGCGCGGCGGGAATGGCGGCGATTTCAACGCCCGTAAACAGATGCAGCGTGTCCAGATCACGGTCAATCACCACGTGGTCGCTGACCCAGCCGCCCATCATCAGATAGGTGCGCAGCAGGGGTGGCATCTGCTGCAGGGCCTGTTTGACGTCCACGCGGGGCAGGTCCAATGCGGCCAGCTCCAGCACCTCCGCCGCACGCACCCCGACGCCCTGCCCCGGCGGGGCCTGATGACGCAGCCGCAGCAGGGCCAGTGCCTGAGAGTAAGCCGCCGGATCCGTGCCCCGGAACGACGAACAGCCAAACAGCAGCTCCACGCCCTGCTGGTCCACAAACGCGGTCAGCGCGCCCCAGGCCAGCCGCAGAATATCCGCGTCCTGCCAATCGGGATGGATGCAGAACCGGCCCAGCTCCAGCAGCGGGCCAGTACGAGACTGCAATCGGGTCAGATCATAGCGCTGCGCGGCGTAGCTGACCCCAAGATGCGCGCCATCCGGCAAGAGCAGCAACCGGCAGCAACAGACCAAACGGCCACTGGCCTGATCCTCCACCAACAGATGCCGACAGCGCGCATCCAGCGCCTCGGCATCCGGCCCCGGTCGTCCAAAACACAGACCACGCAGGCGCTGTGCCTGTTGCAGATCGGCTTGGGCCAGCGCCCCCTCCGCCCCATCAATGACGCGGACACGGTAGCGGCCGCCATGCAAAACAGCCTCAGGCTCTGCATCACCTGTCATCCCGACCGGATTGATCACATCACGCAACACAGATCTTCCACCAACCACAGACACCGCAAGCTACCGCACAGCAAACAACTCAGGCCTGCCTACCATGGATCACATCTCAGCCAAATGACGAAAGCCACCCCGGATCGGGATGGCTTTTCAGAGATCTCGATATGCAGGCCGATCAGACCCGCCCTATCATTCGATCAGACCACCGGGGCCAAAGTTGCCGAGGCTGCCCAGAAGCTGGCGCAGGAATGTCTTGTCCTGCACGTTGGAGCTGGTCACGCGGCGCTGCAGGGGAATCACCCGGCCCTGTTCCAGACCGTAGCGTTCGATCCCGGTGACCACACCCTGATCGTTGAAGTTGATCGCCACCAATTCGCGCGAGACCGGCTTTGTCGCTGACGGGCCGCGGCGGCGCATCAGGGTGGAGACGTAGTAATACCCGCCATCGGTCAGCACGCCCTCTGCTGCAGGCACGCCGACGGTTTCGGCCACGCTGTCCTTGGTATCAACGCCCACAACCACCTCGGAGAGCAGCTCCTCGCTGGGGACATATCCATGTTTGCGATACATCGCGCAGCCACTGACCGCGAGCCCCGCAACCAAGAGAACCGTGACCCTTGTCGCCGCCTTCAGCGACCTCATGCGTTTGGATGTCATGCTACTCTCTTGCCCCCCGGCTTGAATACGCCTTTGAACCGGATTACCTAAACCGAGCCTCCGGTTCAAGAAACGAAAGTCCCCCAAATGTCTGAGAGCACCGCTTTTCGGGTCGCTGACCTCCCGCAAAACCGCGCAACCACCTTTGAACTGCGCCCTGACACCGCCACGATGAAGGCGCTCGCCCAGGAGCTTGGCGTTGATGATCTGCGCAAGCTGCGCTTTGCCGGAGAGATCCGCGCCCTGGGCAAACGCGACTGGGAACTGGTGGCGGATCTGGGGGCGACCGTGGTGCAGCCCTGCGTGGTGACACTGGATCCGGTGACCAGCCGCATCGACCAGAAGGTGCGCCGCAGCTTTATCGCCGGGATGGTGCATCCCGACAGCGAGGAAGAGGTGGAGATGCCGGAAGATGACACCAGCGAACCGCTTGGCAGCCATATCTCCCCGCAGGAGGTGATGGTGGAGGCGCTGGCGCTGGCACTGCCGCAATACCCCCGCAAAGACGGCGCCGAACTGGGAGAATCGGTGCATGCCGAACCCGGTGTGGCCCCGATGCGCGATGAAGACACCAAGCCCTTTGCCGGGCTGGCGGCTCTGCGCGATCAGCTTGACGGCGGCGGCGAAGACTGAAAAGAGAGCAGCCAGACGATTCCGATTGGTGTTCCTGCGCTGACCGGCCAAAAAACCACTTGCGCCAGCGTCAATTCGCAGTATTTTCGCGCGCTCATCGGAATTTTGGTTGGACATCGGCAAGGCTGCGGCCTAAACGCACGGCAGACCGATCGAAACATTGAATGTGAAACGCGCCGCGGGGACAGCCCCAAGGCCCCAAGTGACAAAGGTTGAGACATGGCTGTCCAACAGAACAAAGTATCCAAGTCGCGTCGCAACAACCGCCGCGCGCACGATGCACTGGTTGCTGCAAACCCGAACGAATGCGGCAACTGCGGCGAGCTGAAGCGCCCGCACCACGTTTGCCCCTCCTGCGGCCACTACGACGAGAAAGAAATCGTCGCAGCCGCTGACGAGATCGACATGGACGAAGACGCGGCCTAAGCCGCGTCTGACCCAGACTTATGTCAGGCAGGCCTTTTCATGGCGGGTAAACCCGATCAGATGCAGAAGAATGCTTAGCCGCATAGTCATTTCGGTTGACGCCATGGGCGGAGATGCCAGCCCCGCAGTTGTGGTGGCCGAGCATTGCTATGTCCGCCGACAAGAACCCCGATCTGGGGTTCATCCTGCATGGTCCCGAAGATCAGCTGAAACCGCTGGTCGCCAAGAAACGCATCCTCAATGGACGCGTGGAATTCCGCGATGCCCGCGATGTGGTCACCATGGAGGACAAACCCTCTCAGGTGATGCGCAACGGCAAGGGCACGTCGATGTGGTCGGCGCTCGACTCAGTCAAACAGGGCGAAGCCGCTGGCGCCGTCTCCTGCGGCAACACCGGCGCGCTGATGGCGCTGTCGATGCTGCGCCTGCGCAAACTGCCCGGCGTGAACCGTCCGGCGATTGCGATTCTCTGGCCGTCACGCAATCCGCAAGGCTTCAACGTGATGCTGGATGTCGGCGCCGATGTGCGTGCCGATGCGCAGGATCTGCTGCAATATGCCCTGATGGGCACCTCTTATGTGCGCAATTCGATGGATATTCCCCGCCCCCGCGTGGGTCTGTTGAATGTCGGCACCGAAGAACACAAAGGCCACGCCGATCTGAAAGAGGCCTACGGGCTGATCTCCGATCATTCGGACAACGGCAGCTTTGATTTTGTTGGCTTCGTCGAGGGCAGCGATATCCCCGGGGACGTGGCCGATGTGATTGTCACCGACGGGTTTACCGGCAATGTGGCGATCAAGACCGGCGAAGGCACCGCCAGCCTGATGCGTGTCGCCCTGCGCGAAGCGTTTGAATATTCCTTCCTGTCGAAGATTGCCGCGCTGCTGGCGATGACCTCACTGAAGCGGCTCTCCAAACGGCTGGACCCACGCCGGGTCAATGGCGGCGTGTTCCTAGGTCTGAATGGCACCGTGGTGAAATCCCACGGCGGCGCTGATGCCACCGGTGTCTCAGCGGCGGTCAAGCTGGCGTTCCGTCTCGCCCAGCAGGGGTTTGCAGAAAAACTGGCGGCACGGGTTGCATCCTCTGTGGCGCTTACCCAAGATAAACCAGCGCAAATGGACGAGACCACAACCGACCAGGCGCCCACCAAAAAAGACTAAAAGGCAGGCCATAGAATGACGCGACGCGCAGTAATTGTCGGGACCGGGCATTATCTCCCTGAACGCGTGGTCGAAAACGCGGAATTCGAAGCCACGCTAGACACCACCGACGAATGGATCTCGCAGCCGCTCCGGGATTGAGCGCCGCCATTTCGCCGCCGAGGGGGAAACCACCTCGATGATGGCCACCAAGGCCGCGCAAAATGCGCTCACCGATGCGGGGCTGACGGCCGAAGATATCGACGCCATCGTCGTGGCCACCTCTACCGCCGATCTGACCTTCCCCTCTGCTGCCACCATGGTGCAGGCGCAGCTGGGTATGACGCGCGGCTTTGCCTTTGACGTGCAGGCGGTCTGTGCCGGTTTCGTTTACGCGCTGAGCAACGCCAATGCGCTGGTTGCCTCCGGTCAGGCCGAAAAGGTGCTGGTGATCGGGGCCGAGACCTTCAGCAGGATCATGGACTGGACCGACCGCTCCACCTGCGTTCTGTTTGGTGATGGCGCGGGCGCGCTGGTGCTGGAGGCGCAGGATGGCGCTAAGCAGCAGCGATGATCGCGGCATTCTGGCAACTGACCTCAATTCCGACGGGCGCTACAAAGATCTGCTTTATGTGGATGGCGGTGTGTCGACCCAGAACACCGGTCATCTGCGCATGCAGGGCAATCAGGTGTTCCGCCACGCAGTTGAGAAACTGGCCTCCACCGCCCATACCGCGCTGGAGCGGGCCAGCCTTGGCGCGGATGACGTGGATTGGATCGTGCCGCATCAGGCCAATATCCGCATCATTCAGGGCACAGCCAAGAAGATGGGCCTGCCGATGGAGAAAGTTGTCGTGACCGTACAGGACCACGGCAATACCTCCGCCGCGTCGATCCCGCTGGCGCTTTCGGTGGGCAAGGCCCGGGGTCAGATCAAACAGGGCGATCTGGTGGTCACCGAAGCGATTGGCGGCGGTTTGGCCTGGGGATCGGTGGTGCTGCGCTGGTAAGCGGCAAGGCAACGCTCAGAAGGCGTGCGATTTTACCAGCCCAACTCCCCGATGCAATTCATTGATATTGACAGGGAAATTCCCCCCGCCCTATGCTTCGACAAACAGCGGGGATAGTCATGGGCGAAAAAACACTAACACGAATGGATTTGAGTGAAGCGGTCTTCCGCGAAGTCGGCCTGTCGCGCAACGAAAGCGCGCAGCTGGTGGAAAGCCTGCTTCAGCATATGTCTGACGCCCTGGTCCGTGGGGAACAGGTCAAAATTTCTTCCTTCGGGACCTTCAGCGTGCGCGATAAATCCGCCCGCGTGGGACGCAACCCGAAGACTGGCGAAGAGGTGCCCATTCAGCCTCGCCGGGTTTTGACCTTTCGACCATCGCATTTGATGAAGGACCGGGTGGCAGACGGGAACCGTAAATAACGGTCAGTAACCACGGGACACACCACGCGATGTCAAAATCACCAGACGCCTTCCGCACCATCAGCGAAGTTGCGGAGTGGCTGGGGATCCAGGCGCATGTCTTGCGTTTCTGGGAAAGCAAATTCACCCAGATCAAACCGGTCAAACGCGCAGGCGGGCGTCGGTACTATCGGCCTGCCGATGTTGAATTGTTGGGCAGCATCAAGATTTTGCTGCACGACAAGGGGCTGTCCATCAAGGATGTGCAGGCGCTGTTGCGCGAACATGGTCCCGCCCATGTGGCCGCCATGGGTGCCGGAGATATCCCTGCCGCTGAGGCCGAGGCAACTGAACCCGCCCCCTCAACGGGTGAGATGGTGATTGAGGGAGAGGTAAGCCCGCCCGAGGAGATCGCCGTCGCGGAGGTTCAGGCCGAAGTTCAGGCTGAGGCCCCTGTCGAGGCGGAAGGTCCAGCAGACTCAGCCCCGCAAGAGGCTCCCACCGCCACCGAACCGCCGCTGGCCGCACCGGCAGAGGCGGCGCAGGCGACAGAATCGCCAGCACAATCCGTGCAACCCGGACAGGCTCAACCGACGCAAGTCCAACCGGCGCAGGCGCAACAGGGACTGGCGCAACCGGGGCTGGCGGATCCAACACCCGCCGCACCATCTGTCAGCGCCGCCCCCCCTGCGGCCTCGCCCGTGACGGGCGCCCCGATTACTGCGGCTCCTGCGCCCCCCAGCGCGGCTGCCCCCGCATCTGCCCCAGCTGCGTCTGCACCGCTGGCCCCAGCGGACCCGACACCTGTGGCGCCGCCGCAGGGTGAGACGCCTGTTGCAGCGCAGACAGAAACCGCGCCCGTGGCCCCGGCAACGCCTGCCGTTGAGGACGGGACCTCTGCCGCCGTGGAACCCGCGTTCGACGCCGCGCCGGGGTCTCCCTCCATGCCCGCCGCTGCGCCTGCCGCTGATGGTGTGGCTCCCGCTGCCGATCCGATTGACACTGCGGTGTCTCAGACCGGGTCGCTCCACCCGCCAGCCGCGCCCACCAGCGAAACGGCGATCCCCGCCGCGCCAGCGCCTACGGGCGAGATGCCAGGCGAGGTGGTCGGTGAAACACCGGTTGGGATGACAGGTGGCACACCCGGCGATGCGGCGAGCACGCCTGCCGCGCCAACAGCGGCACCAATGGCAACACCTGCCGCCCCCCCACCGGAACCATCGACCCCGCCTTCCGCTGCGATGGGTGCGGCGATGGCCGATACGGCTGCGCCCGCGCCAGAGGCCCCGTCGGAAAGCCCCGCAATGGCTGCCCAACCGGGTCTGCCGCTGGATGTCGCGGATCAGACGCGTGATGCTGTGATTATCGCAGGCGAGAGTGATGCCACTGCCCCGGCTGAAATCGATCAAGCCGTTGATACAACAACAGATGTTGATGCGCCCACGCCGGAACAGGGCCAGTTGTGGGGTGCAACACCTGAGGTGTCTGAGGTCGAAGGTGCGGACCCAGTCGCGCCCCTGCCGACTGAGACAGAGACGGCGGCAGAGGACGTGGATGTTCCCCTCGAGGCGGCGGAGCTGATGGCCCCGGCTGCGCAGACCGTCACCTCGGTCGCCCCCGTGGAAGGTGACGCTGTCGAAGGTGGCGCCGTGGAGGTTGAGGCTGATCCGGCGCCCACCGCTGAGCCGAGCCTTGGCCCGGTGGCCGCGGGAACAGACGTGGAGACTGTGGCCGCAGTCGATGAAACCGACGCCGAGAGCGCCTCTCCCTGGAGCGATGGAGATGCCCCGGACCAGCCTGTTGTGGATGAGCCGGTGCGTGCTGCGGAGGCTGTTGCACCGCAAGCGCCGGGTCTGATCGCAGACCCTGAAACAGCTTCCGCAGCTGCTGCGCCCCTGCATGATGCGACAGAGACGGTCGAGACGACAACGCATGAGACTGCGGACTCAGTGATTGCCGATCTTGAAACTGCCGATCCAGAGACGTCGACTCCTGATGCCGTGGCTGAAGGTGACGTGCCGGATCCGGTGGTTTTTGATCAGGGCGACAGCCCAGCCCCGGTGGTCGAGGCGCTGGACAGTGACCCTGCCCTTGCCGATGTGGTGGCGCCGGAACAGGTCGCGGCGGTTGAGGCCGAGCCCCTTGCCGAACCGCCCTTAGATCTGGGAGATGATCTTGCGGAGGCCGAACCGCTGGTCTCAAGCATGGAGGTGCCAGCCGCAGAAGAACAGTTGACCGCTGCCACGGAAACACATGCCGACCATCAGGCGGATGACGACGAAGCCCCCTCCCCCGAGGACAATCCCTTGGCCTTTGCCGATGAGGCGGAGATGCCGGAGCCACCTGCCGATGCGCCGGATCTGGCTGAACCGGCAGAGCTGCCGGAGATGACTGACGACAGCGCAGTGGCAGCCGACGCGGTGGATCTGGACACCCTGGATCTGGATGCGCCGACGCTGGACGACAGCGTGGTCAGCGACCCGGTCCTGAGCGCGCCTGCGGTCTCCGATGATCTTCTGGACACGCCACTGGCGGAGGACGCTGCGCTGCAGGAGCCGCAGCAGGTTGTGGCAGATCTTGCAGATGCAGAAGCTGCGCCCCAGCCGGAGCATACTGCCGCACCATTCGCGGAAGAGACGCCGGATGTCATGGCTGAAACGCTGGAACTGGCCGCTCCGGCGGAGCTGGGAGACCCGGTGGAACTGACGGCGCCTGCGGAGATTGAAGCGCCTGCGGAACTGACCGAGACGGCCCCGGACCTCGCGCCACAGGCGGACATCCCGGAGGTCGCGGCGGAGATCACTGCCGAGGAGACGACAGCCGCGCTGCAGAGCGATCTGCCAGAGGATGCGGCGCTGGATCCCGAGATGTCCGCGCTTGGCGTACAGGATGCGGAACCCCCTGAGGTCACACCGGCAGCTGACATGCCCGAACCAGAACAGGATGTTTCTGAGCCGGATGGTCCCGCATTGGCGGAGGCGGACCTGGGTGACGCGGATGTGGCCGAAGTTGAGCTGACGGATCCTGCTCCGGTCGTGGCCGATCCCCTTGATCAGGAGAGTGTCGACGCGGACGACGGCGAGGACGAGGACGGGGGTGAGCCAGATCTGGGCGCCCCGGACCTGATCAATCCGGAACTGGTGGCTGCGGATCTGGCGGAAGCTGAGGCGCCGGTCGGTGAGGAGGTCGCTGAGGGTGCCGCAGCAGAGCCAAAACCGCTGGTGATCGACATTCCAGATGAGGCGGAGCCGCATGCGCCGCAGGCGTCGGGCGTGCTGGCGCGACTGGCCGGGGTGGACCATCTGCCGGCCGATCACATCGCGGAGGTGCGGGCCTGCGCCGAGAGATTGCGCGCGCATCAGGGGGCGGCCTAGAAACTTGCCAGCGGGGCGAAAGAAACTGATCTTTTCGCTTGCCCCTGCCGGAAAAAAGGGTAGAAACCAGCGCAACGGGCTATAGCGCAGCCTGGTAGCGCGTCCGTCTGGGGGACGGAAGGTCGCAGGTTCGAGTCCTGCTAGCCCGACCAAAATACCCCGCCTCGCAAGGGGCTAAAAAACGCCCGCCCCTTTCTGGGGTGGGTGTTTTTGTATCTGCCTTTCGTGCAAGGTGTTGATAATAAAGCGTTGGGAGAATGGGATGACATCTGAGGGACAGACGCGCAGCAGCCTGACACAGGGTGTGCTGTCGGACCGGCAAATCCGGCAGATGATCACCGAGGGCGCGATTGCCGCCTCCTCTCCGATCCTGAATGATCAGATCCAGCCTGCGAGCCTTGATCTGCGGCTGAGCGACTGCGCCTACCGGGTGCGTGCCTCGTTCCTGCCCGGTCTTGGGCGCACGGTTGCGGAGCGGCTGGAGGATCTGACCATGCACCGGGTGGCGCTGACCGGCGGTGCGGTGCTGGAAAAAGGCTGCGTCTATGTGGTGCCTCTGATGGAGCGCATTCGCCTGCCGGAAGGGATGACGGCGGCGGCCAGTGCCAAATCCTCCATCGGGCGGCTGGATGTGATGACGCGGGTGATCACCGATCAGGGTGTGGAGTTCGACCGGGTGCCCGATGGCTATGACGGGCCGCTTTATGCGGAAATCTGCCCGCAGAGCTTTTCTGTTGTGGTGCAGCCGGGGCAATTGCTGACGCAGATCATCTTTCGTCAGGGGCGGACGTTCCTGAGTGACGCCGACCTGCGCGCCGTGCATGAGGCGACGCCGATTGTGTCTGGTGATCCGGTGATTTCAGATGGTCTCGGCTTCTCCGTCGATCTGCGACCCGAAAGCGGTGATCTGGTGGGCTACCGTGCCAAACATCACACCGGCGTGGTCGATCTGTCGAAACTGGGTCACTACGACCCGGCAGAGTATTGGGAGGAGGTGCGCACCACCAAGGGGCAGATCATTCTGGATCCCGGTGCGTTTTACATTCTGGTGAGCCGCGAGGCGATTGCCATTCCGCCGGAGTATGCTGCCGAGATGGCGCCCTATCTGGCGATGGTGGGCGAATTCCGGGTGCATTACGCCGGGTTCTTCGATCCCGGATTCGGCTATGCCGCCGCTGGCGGTGCTGGGTCGCGCGGTGTTCTGGAGGTGCGCTGCCATGATGCGCCCTTTGTGCTGGAGCATGGGCAGGTTGTCGGGCGGCTGGTCTATGAGCGGATGTCCGAAGTGCCCGAGCAGCTTTACGGTGTTGATATTGCGTCGAACTATCAGGGTCAGGGGCTGAAGCTGTCAAAGCATTTCAGTTCACCAGAGAACGTCTGATTCTCCCTAGAACCGGGGCGGTCGGGTGTTGCGACGCATCAGACGCGCCTTCTGGGCTGCTGCCTCATCCTGGTGGACCGGGCGATTGCCCTTGTCTGCGCCCTGCGCTTTGCCACGTTTTGAGACAGCCTTGATCCCGGCATTAACGCCTGCGTTCACCGCGCGGCCCACAAGGCGGCGCAGGATCATATTGATCACGCGTTCAATGTTCATTTGCCTGTCTCCTTCGCACCAATCGGGATCGCCGGGCCACCAGCCCGGCCGTGTTAGTGTGGCCCCTCTATGCGGCGGATTTAGGGCGTCTGTCCCGGTGGGCAATCAATCGCCAAAGAGTTCCGGCTGTTCCTCCACCTCGTCGCTGTCGCCGCGCCCGCCCAGGGGCAGGCTGCCCGGTGGCGGGCGGTTTTCCAACAGGCCTGCGGCGCGCAGCTCCTTGAGGCCGGGCAGATCGCGCGCACTTTCCAACCCGAAGTGATCAAGGAATACCGGCGTCACAACAAAGGTCACCGGACGGCCCGGCGTCATCTTGCGGCGACCAAGGCGGATCCAGTCCATTTCCAACAGCTGATCAATGGTGCCGCGCGACACAGAGACGCCGCGCACCTCCTCGATTTCGGCGCGGGTGACCGGCTGGTGATAGGCAATGATGGCAAGGGTTTCGATGGCGGCGCGCGAGAGTTTGCGGGTTTCCACCGTTTCCTTCTGCATCAGAAAGCCGAGATCAGAGGCGGTGCGCAGCGCCCAGGCATCGCCGACGCGCACAATGTTGACGCCGCGCCCCTCGTAGCGTTTGCGCAGGTGCTCCATCGCGGTGCCCGGCTCGCAGCCGTGCGGCATCCGCGCCTCAAGATCGCGCACGGTCACCGGTTCGGCGCTGGCAAACAGCACCGCCTCCACCATGCGTTCCTGTTCGGCCATCGGCGGCGCCTCAAACAGGGTTTGGGTTTCCTCCGCAACGGCGTTCTGGCTGTGGTCGTCCATCAGGTATCCTTGTCACGAATGCGCAGCTGAATGGGCGCATAGGTCTCGCTCTGGCGCAGCTCAAGATGGCCTTCTTTCACCAGTTGCAGCGAGGCGGCAAAGGTGGAGGCCGTGGCGGAGCGGCGTTTCATCGGGTCGGAGTGCCAGCCTTCGGGCAGATAGGTGAGCATATCGGTCCAACTGCCGGTGTAGCCTATCAGGTGGCGCATCCGTTCCAGCGCCGCCTCCATGGTAAAGATCGCCTCACGGTCCAGCACGAAGGGGCGGAAATCATCCCGCGTACGGATGCGGGCGTAGGCCTGCATCAGATCCAGGAGGTTCGCCGAGTAGCTGACGGTGCGGATGCGAGTGACATCCTCGCTCTGGCCACGGGCAAAGAAGTTGCGGCCCAGTTGGTCGCGGGCCATCAGCCGTGCGGCGCTGTCGCGCATCGCCTGCAAACGCTCCAGCTGAAACGCCAGATGCGCGGCCAGTTCCTCACCGGAGGGGCCTTCTTCGCTCGGGTCGGGCGGCAGCAGCAGCCGGGATTTCAGATAGGCGAGCCAAGCGGCCATCACCAGATAATCGGCAGCCAGTTCAATGCGCAGCTCATGGGCCTTTTCCACAAAGCTGAGATACTGGCGGGCCAGTTCCAGCACCGAAATGCGGCGCAGATCGACCTTTTGCGTGCGCGAGAGCGACAGGAGCACGTCAAGCGGCCCCTCGTAGCCGTCAACGTCCACGATCAATGCTTCGGCCGCGAGCCGGTCCTCGACGCTGAGCGCGTCGTCGTCAAACAGAGTGTCAGCCATATACCTGTCCGCCCATGAGGGCTGATAGTTCGGCCTCGGCCGTGGGTATGTCAAGCGCGGCGGGCGCGCGGCGGGCGGCTTCGGCGCGCGCGGCACGCGCCTGTGCGGCGTCGGTCATCTCGCCTGCGGCCTCGGCCACGGCGGCGCGCTCATCCAGCGGGGCGTTGCAGAACAGGACCACATCGCAGCTTAGCCGCGATGGTATCTCGGGCGATATCTGCGGGGGCGCCGTTCAGCGCCTTCATCGAGATATCGTCGCTCATAATAAGACCGTCAAAGCCGATGTCCGAACGGATCATCTGCATCACGCGGGGGGACAATGTGGCGGGTTGGCTGTCGAGGGCCTCATAAACCAGATGGGCTGTCATCCCCATCGGCAGATCGTTCAGCGCGGCAAAAGCGGCGAAATCCTCCCGCGCCAGATCGGCGAGAGACGCGGTGATCCGGGGGAGATCATGGTGGCTGTCCATGCTGGCGCGGCCATGGCCGGGGATGTGTTTCACCACCGGCACCACACCGCCGTCCAGCAGGCCGTCAGCGGTCGCGCGGGCGCGGTTGACCACGGTGGCGAGGTCGCTGCCATAGCAGCGGTTTTTGAGGAACGGATGCGTCCCCTCGCCCACCACATCCGCCAGCGGCGCGCAGTTGCTGTCGATGCCAAGATCGCGCAATTCCTCCGCGATCAGCCGCGCGCGCAGATACATGGCACGGTCTGCGCCCGCCCCTGCCGCCTGCGCGTGATCCAGTGCGGGCTGCCATTGCCGCGCCAGTGGCGGGCGCAGGCGCTGCACCCGGCCGCCCTCTTGGTCGATGGTGATCAGGCAATCACGGCCCACCGCCTCGCGCAGGTCATTACAAAGCGCGCGGGTCTGTTCGGCAGTGTCGATATTGCGGGCAAACAGGATGAAGCCAAACGGATTGACCCGCTGAAACAGCGCCTTTTCCGCCGCGCTGAGACGCAGGCCTTCGGCATCTAATATGGTGGCTCCGTAACGCATTGCGATCCTCTTTGTGCTGGGGCGCTGATACACCAGTGTCGCGGGCGGCGCCATGGTCGGATGGGGCAAACTGGCAGCAGTTTGCCGGATGGTAAACGACAAACGCCCGGCTGGGCCGGGCGCTGAGGTGTCGGGGGTGACCCCAAGTCCTGGCGGGGATACCCTAGCGGGTGGTCACGGGAATACAGTCGGCGTTGCCCGCCACCAGCGCGGAGCAGAACCGACGCGCATCGGAGAGATCGGCAAAACCCATCGCCCGCAGGCGGTAGAAAGTGCGACCACCGCTTTCGGCCTTCTGGATCACGCGTTTCTTGCCTTCCAGATAGTCCGCAAAACGACCGTGGATGCGGTCCCATTCGGCGCGGGCCACCTCTGCGCTTTCGTATGCGCCAAGCTGGGCCAGCCGGGTGCCTGCGGGCAGGCTGTCAGGCGAGACGTCCTGGGTGGTGCGTGCCGCCGGGGTGGCCGCAACCGCACGGGTGGGAGAGAACCGCGCCGGGCGCGCTGCGGGCCGCAGTGAGACGCGCACACCGGGGGCGTTGCGCAGGGCCGCGTTCGGTGCCGGGGCCACGGCGGCGATGCTCACGGGTTGCAGGGGTTCCGGCTGCACAATTGCCGGGGCGGCGTTTGGCGCGGCAGCGGCAGCGGAAAGCTGCTCAGCCCCGTTCAGCGCATCCTGTCCCAGTGGGGTGACGCCGTCGGTCAGCTCTGCCACCAGCGCGTCGATGTCGCCGCCCTGATAGGCGGCCACCGCCTCAGTCGAAAGATCGGAGGTGTCAGCCACAGGCGCGCGATCCCGTCCGGCGCCAGAGGTGTCTGTTGTCAGGGCCGCCTGCATCGGCTGATCATCATCGGTCAGCGCCACGTCTTCGGGGGCCAAGGTCAGACGGTCGGCGGGGCTTTCGACATTGCCGTTGGCGGCAACCGCGTTGACCGCAAGGCCCTGATGATCGGCGGGCAGGCCACCGGGATTATCTGGCTGAACCCGCAACGGGCCTTCGACGGCGCGCACCACGGGCACGCCGCTTACGTCGCGTGAAATCAGCTGGTAGCCCCAGAGACCGATGCCAGCGACCAGCGCCAGCGAGGCCACGGCGCCAAGGGCGCTAAACGCCTTCGCCAGTCCGGCGCGGCCTGTGCCGAGCGGGTTCGGGGGTAAATCCATAGTCGTCATAGCGGTGCCCCTGATCGGTACCCGGACCGCTATAGGCGTCCTCTGCCGGGTCGCCATAGGCGGGGGCTGCCTGCTGATAGGGGCTATAGCCCTGCGCGGGCGCCTGCGGCTGATGTTGTGCAAAATACCCACCCGCTTGCGGCTGCTGGCCATACCCTGCGGCGGCCTGTGGGCGCGGAGCGGGTGTCTGCGGATCATGGCCGAAGGGGTGTTCCGGCTGCGGATAGGGCGATTGGGCAACGGGATCGCGCAGATGCGCATCGGCGAAAGACGGCTCCTGCCGGATTCCTTGCGTTTCTGTGGCGGGGTCCGAAGAACGGTCCCCTCCATTGGAATACGACTGGCCGTGACCTGCCTGCGTAAAATACGCCATTTCCGCCTCACTGCCCGCATACGGTGCGCGATGCACCGCCCCGGGTTTCTACTTGATGATCTGCCTCGATCCGGCGGCCTGGGCGATTTTAGCTATCGCATCTCCTGCGCCGGTGTGACCCCAAGAATACCAAGACCGGCGGAAATGACAATGGAAACGGCCTTGGCCAGCGCCATTTTCGCATGTGTTGCAGATGGGTTGCTCTCGTTAACAAAACGTAAACCTTCGTTGGTTTTGCCGAGATGGTAGAGCCCGTGCAGCTCAGACGCGAGATCGTAGAGGTAGAAGGCCACGCGATGCGGCTCATTGGTGCGGGCGGCGATTTCCACCAGACGCGGCCATTCCGCCAGCTTCTTGGCGACAGCCAACTGGGCGTCATCCTGCAACAGCGACAGATCCGCAGCGGCCAGCGTGGCGTCGTCGGTGGCGATCCCCGCCTCCGCCGCCTTGCGCAGGGTCGAGCAGATCCGCGCATTGGCGTATTGCACATAAAAGACCGGGTTGTCCTTGGACTGTTCCAGCGCCTTATCAAGGTCGAAATCAAAGCCCTGATCGTTCTTGCGGGTGAGCAGCATGAAGCGGGTCACATCCGGCCCCACCGCATCCACCACATCGCGCAGGGTGACAAAGGTCCCTGCCCGTTTGGACATCTTGAATTCCTGACCGTCCTTGAACAGCTTCACCAGCTGGCAGAGCTTGATATCCAAGGGCACCTTGCCATCAGACAGGGCTGAGACGGCTGCTTTCATCCGCTTCACATAGCCGCCGTGGTCGGCGCCGAAGATGTCGATCAGCATATCAAAGCCGCGTTCGACCTTGTCATAGTGATAGGCGATATCCGGTGCGAAATAGGTCCAGGCGCCATCGGATTTCTTCACCGGGCGGTCGACGTCATCACCATGTTCGGTGGATTTGAACAGGGTCTGTTCGCGTGGTTCCCAATCGTCGGGCTTCTTGCCCTTCGGCGGCTCCAGCACGCCCTCATAGATCAGGCCCTTGTCGTCCAGGCTTTTGAGCGCGGATTCGATCAGGCCAGTGCCGTAGAGGGATTTCTCCGAGAAGAACTTGTCCATCTGGATGCCAAGCGAGGCCAGATCGGCGCGGATCAGATCCATCATCGCATCGGTGGCGAAATTGCGGATCTCCTCCAGCCAGACATCTTCGGGCCGGTCCACATAGGCATCGCCAACCTTGTCCTTCAGCGCCTGACCAACCGGGACGAGATAGTCGCCGGGGTATGTGCCATCGACAAAGGCGACCTCTTGGCCGTGGGCCTCGAGGTAGCGCAGGTAGACAGAGCGTGCCAGCACATCGACCTGACCGCCGCCATCGTTGATGTAGTATTCGCGGGTGACGTCATAGCCGACAAAATCCAGCAGGCTGGCCAGCGCATCGCCAAACACCGCACCACGGGTGTGGCCGACGTGCAGGGGGCCGGTGGGGTTGGCGGAGACATATTCCACATTGACCCGCTTGCCCGCGCCGAGGTCGGAGCGACCGAATTTGATATCCTCCGCCAGGACGGCCGCCAGCACCGATTGCCAGCTGCTGCGATCCAGACGCAGGTTGAGGAAACCGGGGCCTGCCACCTCGGCGGCGGTGACGCGCGCGTCCGCGGCCAGCTTCCCTGCCAGCGCATCGGCGATATCGCGCGGCTTCATCTTGGCGGGTTTGGCCAGCACCATCGCCGCATTGGTTGCCATATCCCCATGCGCCGCATCGCGCGGCGGCTCTACCGCGACATTGGCAAAATCGAGCCCTTCGGGCAGGGTGCCCTCAGCCACCATTACATTGAGGCAGTCAAGCACGAGCGAGCGGATATCGGTAAAGAGGTTCATGTCTGGCGTCCCATCTGTTCAACGTTGCGGATACCGAGGGCCAGCGGCAGGGTCAACAGGATTGCAGGACACCTATCCGCCTGCGCGGGCCGCCGGGCGGAAAATTTGAGTTTTCTGGTCCATTTTCTCGGTCAGAAAATTGGGCGCGACCGGTGGAGGCGCGCCCGCTGTCGCCTAGGTCAGTACCGCCCCGCAATCCTGCGGATCAGGCCACCGGCGCGTCGCGCACCGGCAGGCGGCCCCAGCGGGTGATCTGATAGCGGCGCAGCGAGGCGACATAATAGGGATCGCGCAGGATCAGACGTTCCACATCACCGCGCGTTTTAGCCTCTACGTTCCAGATGGCGCCGGGAAAATCCTGCTCGGGCCGCATCGCCAGCGCACCGCCGATCTGCAATTCCGGGTGGGCGCGCACAAAGGCGATATGGGCATCCCGGCGCAGCCGGTCCGCGCGGATCCGCGCCATTTCCGGCGCGTCCTGAAAGGTGACGGTCCAATGTGTCAGGCCACTGGTTGTGGTGCCCGTGGGGATCATGGCGCCCTCTTGCGGTTTGCAGCTGTCTCTTGCCTATCAAACCGCATCGCGCCCGCCCGACGATAGAGCCAGTTGGCATCAGCGATACCGCCAGTCGCAGCTCAGCCCGCGCCTATTCCCCCGCGCGCAGGTCGACCTCCGCAGCGGCGGCCTCAGCCGGGAACAGGCGACGATGTTCCTGCAGCGCAAAGCGGTCTGTCATCCCTGCGATGTAATCCGACACAATGCGGGCCAGCGCGGTTTCCCCTGCGGCGGCGGCGATATCGCCCTGCCAGCGGGCGGGCATCTCCTCAGGGTGGTTAAGGAAATGCGGGAACAGCGCCTCGACCACCTTGGAGACCTCGGCGCGTTTGCGCATCACACTGGGGGCCCGATACATGCGGGTAAAGAGGAAGGCGCGGATATCCTTCAGATCGGCCCAAAGCGCATCGGAGAACACCACCACAGGTGCCCCGAGGGAGCGCACATCCTCGACGCTGCGGGCACCACTGGCGGCAAGGCGACGTCGGGCGCCGTCGATCACATCACTGACCATCACGCCAAAGACGCGGCGCAGCGCCTCATGTCGGCGGCGGCGCGCATCCAGACCGGGATAGCGGCTGTCCACCGCATGATAGGCGGCCCCGATCACCGGCAGGTCCATGATATCGGCATCGGTGAACAATCCCGCGCGCAGCCCGTCGTGCAGATCGTGGTTGTTATAGGCGATGTCATCCGCCAATGCCGCCACCTGCGCCTCCGCACTCGCATGGGTGTGCAGCTCCAGATCCACCGCCGCGTTGCACTCGGCCAGCGCCCAAGGCAGATCGCCCACCAACGGGCCATTGTGTTTGGCGATCGCCTCCAGCGTCTCCCAGGTGAGGTTCAGCCCGTCGAAGTCAGCATAATGCCGTTCCAGCGAGGTGACGATACGGATCGCTTGCGCGTTGTGATCAAAGCCGCCGTAGGGCGCCATCAGCGCATGCAGCGCATCCTCACCGGTGTGGCCAAAGGGCGTGTGCCCCAGATCATGGGCCAGCGCCACCGCCTCGGTCAGTTCCTGGTTGAGGCCAAGCGCGCTCGGCGATGGTGCGGGCCACCTGCCCCACCTCAATCGAATGGGTGAGCCGGGTGCGATAATTGTCGCCCTCATGTTCGACAAAGACCTGTGTCTTATGCTTCAGCCTGCGAAAGGCGCTGGCGTGGATGATCCGGTCGCGGTCCCGCTGATAAGGCGAGCGGAAGCTGCTTTCTTCCTCGGGGACCTGACGACCACGGCTGCGGTCCGGCATGGTCGCGTAAGGCGCGTAGGTCACTAATCTTTTCCCCGGTCAATCTTGTCCCTGTCGCGTCACCTTTCTATATTATTGTCTCTGCTGCAACACGGCAGTGATCACCTCATTGGGAGACCAGAGATGCAATTGCCCCCGAAAGTGACTGAGCGCGCCTTTGCCCGGCTGGCCGAAATTGGCGCCGCCGATCAGGGTCAGGCGCTGCGTGTGGCAGTGGAAGGCGGCGGCTGTTCCGGCTTTCAGTATGAAATTGCCCTGGATGCCCCGCAGGCGGATGATCTGATCCTTGAGGGTCAGGGGCAGAAAGTGGTGGTCGATGAGGTCTCGCTGCCATTTCTGGAAAACGCGGTGATTGATTTCACCGAAGAGCTGATCGGCGCGCGGTTTGTGATCAACAACCCGAACGCCACCTCCAGCTGCGGCTGTGGTACGTCGTTCTCAATGTAATGAACCGGGCGGCAGAGGCGGCGGTGTGCAACCGCTAATGCAACCATCTAACTGTCCGTCAATTGGGAACTTTCTCAGAGATGCGCGCGTTCTTTTGGTGAGCGGGCGCCCACGGATACTATTCCCCCTTCGTCAATACGGCTTCGCCGTTTCACGGAAGCGCCGGGCGCGCCGCTCCCGATTGACCCCTATCTGGCGAGGTGCGCAGTGTTTGTCGAAGATATTCTGAGTGATTTTCTGTTAAGATCGGCACTCCTGTCCTCCATCGGAATCGTATGGGTGATTGTGGTCGTACGGCTGGTCGGGCTGCGTGCCTTCTCAAAAATGACTGCGTTTGATTTTGTTGTGACAGTGGCCATCGGTTCTCTTCTTGCCGGGGCGAGCCAAGCAACGTCATGGTCCTCCTTTGGGCAGTCCGCGCTGTCCATCGGGACGTTGCTCTGTGTGCAATACGTCGTGGCCCGGCTGCGACAATCCTCGGAAAAATTCAAAGCCGTTGTGCAGAACACGCCGGTCATGCTGATGCGTGACGGAGATATTCTGCAAAGCGCACTTGCGGCGACACGGGTCTCTGAGGATGATCTGCTGGCCAAGCTTCGCGAGGCAAATGTGCTGTCGCTATCGCAGGTGCGCGCGGTGGTACTGGAAACCACCGGAGATATTTCGGTGCTGCACGGGGACGCCCTGGAGACGCGACTGATTGCGGGTGTTGCCACGCCGTCCTGAAGGGCACGACCTCTACCGGGTCTGATCCGTCAAGCTAATGCCATCAGAATTGATGCGACGGGTCTTATGTAGGGCTTTACCGCGCCTGCTGAAGATGCGCCAGAAGCCCTCAAACATCGGGCTGCTTTGCTGCAGGTCACACAGCTGTTGACCCGCCTGCGGCCCGTGTTGGGCCGTCATCTCATTCACCGCGCTGCGCCAGAGCTGCGGCGCGGGCATCTGCGAGTGCTCCCCGACATCCAGCAGCCAAGCCGACAGCGGACGCAGCAGGCTGGTGGTTTCAGGCATCGCGATATGGAATGCGCCGGCGCGCAAGCCGCCGATATCCACCCCCAACGGCTGCTCCGCCGGTGCGCATATCTGCTGCCACCATAGGGTGACGAAGTAGGCGTGATAGCCATCCATATGCCCTTCAAACCCGTCTGGCGTGATAACAAAGCCCTCCAAGGCGCGCGTCAGGGCCTGCTCCCACAGGGATGGCGGCGTGACACCGCAATAGCGCAGCGCGATGCAGATTTCAGACAGGAGATCCAGATCCTGATCCAGGCAGGCCAGAAGCCCCGCATAGGTCAGGCTGCACTGCACCGCGTCGTCCAGCCCCGGATCGCGGCGACCATAGTCGGAGAGGTAGAATACGATATGGGTCAGCTCATAAGCAGCCTTGCGATTGGGGATGGCGAAGGTCTGGCTGCGGCGGGCGAAGCGCCGCAACCTGTCATCAAGCCCCGGATCCACTGGCACCGCGATGCCGCGGCGCGCCAATAGCTGTCGCGCCTCGGCCCGTTGCAGGTCTGACATTTCCGCCTCGACCAACCCCTGATGGGCCACCCAATGGGCCAGTTCCGCCGCGCGGGTGTTGGGCCCCAAGCGACCGGTCCCGATCAGGTCCTCGTAATCGAGACAGATCGACAGGATAAACCGGTAGTATTGCGGGAAAAACTGCAACTGCCGGGCGGCGCGGTCGTAAAACGGGCGCAGGGGGGACAGGGCTGCCTCATCCCCGAAATCGCCTGCGCCTGCGCCTCTCCCAACCCACTGCTGCATCACCCGAAGCAGGCTCAGCAGCTCTGCGTTCTCCTTCAGCCAATAGACATCCTGAGGCGACCGCCGGTGGCGCGCAAAGCTTTCGACCCACGGCGCAGCTGCACCAGCCGCAGAGAGCCCCGGTCCAGTCGGGGGCTGATGGCTGGGCAGCGTGCCGATGTCGGCGCGACGGATTTTGCCGCCGCCCGCTCCGGGATGTGTGAAAGGCAGGATGACAGTCATGGATTTTGCACCAATGCGGGATTTGCGCCCCGGTGGTAGGGCGCAAATCTGGAAGGTCGGATGGCCGAAGGTCAGCTGCCGGACGAGAACAAGCCGGTTGCGGCACCGCTGACAGTGGCCTGGTCGGCGCGGGGCGCTGAGCCAGAGGAAAACAGCGAGGTTCCGGCGCCTTCCACCATGTCGCCGCGACTGTCGTGATTGAGCGAGCCGGAGGAAAACAGCTCCGCCCCCTGGCCGCTGTGAAGGTCGGTTTCTGGCGCGGTCAATTGCGGTGCCACGGTCTGGCGGCGCTGTGTAGCAGTGGTCATGGATCGTCTCCCGTTCTAGGTGAAAAACACCCGTCGACGATTGACACGGAATGCCTGCTCGACAACATGAAAGCACGCCCTTGGGTTGTTTTTATGATGACACAACCGATGAGCTTTGCGCGGCAGATGCCTGACCAGAAAGAAAATAAGCCGCTTCTGCACAGGTTAACCACAGAGCTGTCCACAGCCCCAGCCACACAAAACGCGGGGGGATCGGCGGCCTCTCCTCTTGCAGCGCTGCAAACCGGGTGTCGCGCAGTTTTGCGATATGTCGCATTTTCGATGGCGATGATTCGGCATGGGCGTCCCGCCGCGCCCTTGCCCCCTCGCCCGGATTGGGCGATAGATCAGGCGCCCCACCCCGGGCCACAGAGGCAGGAGACCGGATATGAAAATCGCCACCTTCAACATCAATGGTATCAAGGCCCGTATCAACGCGCTGCCGGACTGGCTGGATGAGGCGCAGCCCGATGTGGTGGTGCTGCAGGAGATCAAATCCGTCGATGAGGCCTTCCCGCGCGAGCTGTTTGAGGATCGCGGCTATAATGTCGAAACCCACGGTCAGAAGAGCTTTAACGGGGTGGCGATCCTGTCGAAACTGCCGCTGGAGGATGTGCGGCGCGGCCTGCCCGGTGATGACAGCGACGAACAGGCGCGCTGGATCGAGGCGACGGTGGTGGGCAAACAGGCAATCCGCATCTGCGGGCTGTACCTGCCCAATGGCAACCCGGTAGAGCTGGACGCGGAGGGCCAGCCGGTCGAAGGCGGCAAATACGCCTATAAACTGGCCTGGATGGAGCGGCTGCGGCAGCGGGCAAAGGATCTGCTGGCCGAGGAAATGCCCGCCCTGATGGCCGGGGATTATAATATCATCCCGCAGGCTGAAGACGCCAAGACGCCGGAGGCCTGGAAAGACGACGCGCTGCACCGCCCTGAAAGCCGGGCCGCGTTTCAGCGGATCATGGCGCTTGGCTTTACCGAGGCATTCCGCGCGCGCCACCAGGGACCGGGGCATTATTCGTTCTGGGATTATCAGGCTGGCGCCTGGAACCGCAACAATGGCATCCGCATCGACCATTTCCTGTTGAGCCCGCAGGCCGCCGACCTGCTGCGTGACTGCCAGATCGATAAGGATGTGCGCGGCCGTGACAAGCCATCAGATCATGTGCCGGTCTGGGTCGATCTGGATCTGTGAGGCGCTGAGGACCTATCCGCACCGACGGCGCGCTGCGCGGGTGGGTCTTGTCCAGCCAGCTATGCTGTCGCGCGTGAACATCCTCTATATTATTGAAAACGTTCAATAACGTCGAAGAAATTTGCCCACGCGGCCTGCTGCTCATTGGACATGCCGGTCTGGTCGCCGCTGAGAAATTGCTCTGGCGTCACCCCATCAATATTCAGCGGCAGGGCCGCGACGCACAGCTGCTTGGCTTGCTGTTCCGTCACCTCACCACCGAGGAGCCGGGGCAGGCTTTTCACGCCTAGCCGATATCGTCGATAGATCAGTGACCATAGGCGCGATCCCCGCGCGCTCTGCGTCTTCAGGAAAAGCAGCAATAAGAGTGTCAATTTGAGATAGGTCGTCGTCTCTTTGCCCCCCGCAGGCCCATTTGATCGCCAGAGGGAGCAAAACAAAATCAAATCCGAAGAATATGTTGACCGGATTTCGGTTTTGGGCCGAAACCGCTGAACTGGTGATACCGAGACAGACAACAAGGGCCCCGGTCAATGATTTTATGGCTCGGCTCACCCTCTCAGGCCAGCGTCGTGATGGGACCACCTGCGCCGGGGTCGTTGCCTGTTGGGGCGGGGGTGCCGCCGGTGACGTCGTGGCCGTAGATCCAGTCGAATTGCTGCACCATGCGCTGGGGCGCGAGCCGCCCGCCGAGGCGCAGGATCTGATGCGCGGGCCATGCGAGCGGCTGGCGCAGGTGGTATTTCCAGGCATTGCCGGTGGCGGCAGCCACCACTTTGGCGGCGCGGTTGCGGCGGCGACTCTGATAGGTGGCAAGCCCTTCTTCGTCACTGGTGGCGGTGCGCAGGGCATCGACCAGCACCCAGGCATCCTCAAGCGCGAGATTTGCGCCCTGCGCCATGAACGGCAGGGTGGGATGCGCAGCATCGCCCATGATCGCGAGGTTGCCCTGATGCCAGACCTCGGCAACCGGATGGCGAAACAGCCCCCAGAGGGCCACCTGATCGACCTGCGCCAGCAGATCGGCGGCGGCGCCACCAAATCCGGTGAAGGCACTGCGCAGCGCCTCCGGGTCATCACGGTGATGCCAGCCTTCCTCCGCCCAGGTCTTGCGTTCCTGGACCGCGACGATGTTCATCAGGCTGCTGTCCCGCAGCGGATAGGTCACCAGATGGCGACCCGGCCCCATGAAAACCTGTGCCTCCGCCGGGTGATTGTGCAGATTGGCGACTGTCGCGCGCCAGGCCACCTGCCCGGTGAAGCGGGGCGTCGCGACGCCATTCAACGCGGCCCGCGCCTTGGAATGCAGCCCGTCGGCGCCAATCACCAGATCCCCGCCACACTGTGCGCCATTGGCCAGATGCACCACCGGGCGGGCACCGCTGGTGATGCGGTCGACCTTTTGCAGCAGGCGCACCTTGACCCCGGCCTTGCGCGCGGCATCGGCCAGGAGGTTGATCAGATCGGCGCGGTGGGCGAAGTAGAAATTCTGTCCCGGCGCATATTGGTCGAGATCAAGCCGCAGCACCTCGCGGCCCTGCCGGTGGCTGCGCAGGACCACGGCGCGGGCGCGCGGCGCGCTCCAGGCGAGATCATCCGCCAGCCCCAGCGCCCGCAGAACCGCAACGCCGTTGGGGCTGATTTGCAGACCTGCGCCAACCTCGGTGATGGCGTCTGCCTGTTCGAGAACCGTGACCTTTGCGCCCTGTCGGCTGAAGGCAAGCGCTGCCGCCAGCCCGCCAATGCCCGCACCGATGATGGTGATTTTTCGGTCTGTCAGTCTCATCTTGTCCCGCTATCTGCACACAGGCCGGTCCGTTCTGGCCGCGCGATACCCCCAGATAAACGAAAAACGCCGGAGCAACAGGCCCCGGCGTTATGATTTTTTTTACAAATGCAAGAAAGTCAGTCGTCGCGGTGGACTTTTTCCCGGCGCTCGTGGCGTTCCTGTGCCTCAAGGCTCATCGTGGCGATGGGCCGGGCGTCCAGACGCTTGAGCGAAATGGGCTCACCGGTGACTTCGCAGTAGCCGTATTCCCCTTCGTCGATGCGGCGAATGGCCGAGTCGATCTTGGCTACCAGCTTGCGCTGGCGGTCCCGGGTGCGCAGCTCCAGCGCGCGATCGGTTTCTTCACTGGCGCGGTCGGCAACATCGGGAATATTGCGGGTGTTGTCCTGCAACCCCTCAATCGTGTCGCGGCTTTCGGCCAGGAGTTCCTGTTTCCATTCATGCAGCTTGCGACGGAAATATTCCTGCTGCCGGTCATTCATGAAGGGTTCATCATCAGCCGGACGATAATCATCCGGCAGAAACACCTCTTGCTTCATTTCACTACCTTTGGTTTGCCCCATACTGCCGGTCTTCCTCGGTATTGTTTACAAACTCAGCGGCTCCCCCCGCATGCCGCAGCGTTTATCCCCTGCGTCAGCGATTGTCACTACACAATAGTACGCACAAAGGGTTAAAACCTGCATAAGAGCGCCCCCAGGGGTTGCACAGAGGCAACGAGGCAGGAAAGAGATGCAGTTTCAGGGCACTAAGGATTACGTCGCGACCGAGGATCTGAAAATCGCGGTCAACGCCGCGGTTACGCTGGAGCGGCCGCTGCTGGTGAAGGGGGAGCCGGGCACCGGCAAGACCGAGCTGGCGCGGCAGGTGGCCGATGCGCTGGGGCTGCGGATGATTGAGTGGAATGTGAAATCCACCACCCGCGCCCAGCAGGGGCTTTATGAATATGATGCGGTCAGCCGGTTGCGCGACAGCCAGCTGGGCGATGAGCGGGTGCATGACGTCAAGAACTACATCAAGCGCGGCAAGCTCTGGGAGGCCTTCGAGGCGGACGAGAAGGTGGTGCTGCTGATTGATGAGATCGACAAGGCCGATATCGAGTTCCCCAATGACCTGTTGCAGGAGCTCGATAAGATGGAGTTCCATGTCTACGAGACCGGCGAGACGATCCGGGCGCGTCAGCGTCCGATCATGATCATCACCTCCAACAATGAAAAGGAACTGCCGGACGCGTTTCTGCGCCGGTGCTTCTTTCATTACATCCAGTTTCCCGATGCCGAGACCATGCGCAAGATCGTCGAGGTCCATCACCCCGGCATCAAGGACAGCCTGCTGACCACGGCGTTGACGCAGTTCTACGAGATCCGTGACACGGCTGGGCTGAAGAAAAAACCGTCGACGTCAGAGGTTCTGGATTGGCTGAAGCTGCTCTTGGCCGAGGATCTGACAGCGGAAGATCTGAAACGCGACGGCGCGGATGCGCTGCCGAAACTGCACGGTGCATTGTTGAAGAACGAGCAGGATGTGCATCTGTTCGAGCGGCTCGCCTTCATGGCGCGGGGCCGTCGCTGACCTCCGCGACGACGTGAGAGATAAAAAGGCCTGCACCTGTGTGGGCCTTTTTGTTGGCGCGCGACTGTGGCGTGGCGACCAGACACGGCAGGCTTGCGCAGGGACTGGGCAGTCGAGACATCCGCAGAGGCTCGGATGAGGTACCTTAGTGGACACCGTAGAGATGATCCGCGTTGAGCCCAACGTGAGCGTTCGTCAGCGTGCTGCGAATGACCGAAATCCAATTGTGTATGTCGAGCGATCAGGGTAAAATTTGGTCGTGGCCTTGCTCGGGCCTCCTCCCTCCACTGGGGCAGCATTTGACATGCGGAGCGATACCATTTCGAACCGATCCTGTTCGAGCACGCGCATAAGGAGGGATTGCGGAAACCGCTCGTTACCGGAGGTTTAAGATGAGACTATCATCACCAATCTACACACTTAAGCGTCAGGCCAAACTGATGGCACGCGACAATGACATCAGGCTCCACAAGGCACTCAACCAGATTGCCATCAATGAGGGCTTCAGGAGCTGGAGCCACTTGGCGTCCAGCTCCTCCAAAGCGACACCGGCCAAGGAAATCATAAACCAGCTCAAGCCAGGAGATATTGTGTTGATTGGTGCGCGACCCGGCCACGGTAAGACCCTTCTTGGATTGGAACTGACTGCATTGGCAGAGAAGAACAATCGCACCGGCTATGTTTTTTCATTGGACTACAATGAAACGGATATCTGGGATCGGTTTGAAAAACTTGGTTTCGATCGAAAAGAGCATGACGGTCCAATCATCGTTGATACCTCGGACGATATCTGCGCTGCGCATATTGTTGACCGCCTCAGCAATGCGCCGGACGATGCATTCGTCGTTGTCGATTACCTGCAGCTTTTGGATCAAAAGAGAAGCAATCCTCCGCTTGAAGAACAAGTCAGGGCGCTCAAGAAATTTGCCATCGAACGTGGGGCGGTTGTGGTTCTGATCTCGCAGATCGACCGCGCTTTTGAACTATCGTCCAGTGACATGCCAAGTATAGAGGATGTACGACTGCCAAATCCTGTCGATCTGTCACTTTTCGACAAGCGATGTTTCCTACATAATGGCGAAATCCAGATAGAAGCGGCGGCATAACTCCATGCAGAACTGCTTTGCGGACGTTCGCTGAATGTCCGCAAAGTCCCGCACCATCACCATTGGACCTTGGCGCAAAGGACGCGCGTTTAGGGCGCGGTGCCGTTAGGGAGATGCCCCCCTCGTCTTCGTGGTTGATCAGTAAGCCTCGCGCAGGAAGCGTTCGACGCGCTCTGGATCATCCTCAATCATGCGCAGCAGAATGCGGGCCGGGCGTTCCGGCAGGCGGCGGCCCTGCTCCCAGTTGCGCACCGAGCCGAGGCGAAAGCCGAAGTGGCTGCAAAACCGTTCCTGGGACATGCCGAGGGTTTTGCGCAGGCGTACAACGTCCACCATCGGCACCTCGCGGCTGGCCATGGTCTCCAAGGGCGTTTTACCGGAGATATCGTCCTGCATCTGCTGCAGCGCCATGGCATCACGGTCCGCCTCGCTTTGCTGGCGGATACGGCCGGTGCCTCTGGCCTGATGGTTTGCCTTATGCTCTGCCATATCAATTAGCCTCCTTCAGCAGCGCCTTGATGCGGGATTTCACCACATCCAGCGCCAGATTGCCCACCGCCCGCGCGCCCTGCGCCATCAATCCCGACAGGCGCGGATCCCGCTGTCGGCGGTGTATTCTGAGCACATAGACCATCATCAGATCAGGACTGGCCTGATGGATGCGGTAGCGCAGCGTCAGATCCCCGGCGACATGGTGGTAATCTTCATCCGTCTTGCGCCCGATGGTGGGGTCGCGCACCAGGGTGGCGATCAGCCGGGCCAGCTCGTCCTCGTCCAGATAGGCGTGGATGGCGTCCTCGATCGCGACCGGGGTGATGCGGTAATCCACCCGCAGGCATTTCTGTGTCTCTTTGCGTATATACGCCATTGGCGTAGCCTTTTCAACCTGTCTCTGCGTTTGCCCCTGACCCGGGGCGGATGGTCCTGCCTCGCCTCACGGCAGGAGAGGTGTTGCCGGGGTGCCCTTCTCTTTGCGGCTCTGCTGCGCTATGGCCAGCCATAACATTGATTTTTAACCCTGTCTTGGCACAAGCTGGGGCTGTCCTGTCGCAGGAGAGATCGCTTGTTCACATTCCGGCCCCGTCTGTTGCCCGCTGGTCCTTCTGCCGGTCCTCTTGCAGGGCGGCCCTCCCCCCTACGGTGCTGGCGCGGGTTTGCGGCGCTGGCGATGGTGGCGGCACTGGCTGCATGCGGGGCTGAGACACGATATGCGCCCCCGAGCCGCACCGCTGCGGCACTGGCGCCGCTGGCCCCGGCCAAGAGCTTTGCCCGCGCACATCCGGTGGCGCCGCAGCGGGCCAACAGCGATATTGCGCGGGATTTCCTCGATCTGCATTTTCAGCTGGAAAGCGGCACCGCCCTGCCCGTCTTTACCCGGTTTGAACACCCGATCACGCTGCGCCTTATCGGTCAGCCCACCAAAAGCCTGAACCGGGATCTGGCGGCGCTCATGCAGCGGTTGCAGCGCGAGGCCGGGCTGGATCTGCGGCTGCTGGGCGGAGAGGCTGTGGGCCCTGCTGCCAATATCACCATTGAGGCTGTGCCGCGCAAAGCCATCCGCCGCGCCTCGCCCCGCGCGGCCTGTTTCGTGGTGCCCAATGTCAGTTCGCTGGCGGAATACCGCCGCTCCAAGCGCAAACCCCGGACCAATTGGGCCAATCTGCGCGCGCGTCAGAGGCTGGCGATTTTTGTGCCCAATGATGTGAGCCCGCAGGAAACCCGCGACTGCCTGCACGAGGAGCTGGCACAGGCCATCGGGCCGCTCAACGATCTCTACCGGCTGTCGGATTCGGTGTTCAATGACGACAATGTGCATACGGTGCTGACCGGATTTGACATGTTGATCCTGCGGGTGGGCTATGCGCCCGAACTGCGCAGCGGCATGACACGGGCTGAGGTTGCCGCCCGTCTGCCGACCATTCTGGCGCGACTGAATCCCGGTGGGGCTGGTCGGGCGGCCCAACCACTGCCCGCCACCTCGCGCGACTGGATCGACGCGACCGAGGCGGCGCTGACACCGGGCAGCAGCCGTGCCGTTCGGCTGCGGGCGGCGCATCGCGGGGCGGCGATTGCCCGTGATCTGGGCTGGCAGGATCACCGGCGGGCCTTCAACCACTATGTGCTGGGGCGCATTCTGCAACGGGGTGATCCGGAACTGGCGCAGCAGCATTTCGAGACCGCGCTGATCCATCTGCAAGGACGTTACGACAGCCCGCTGCTGCGCGCCCAGATCGCGAGCCGCATGGCTGCCTTTGATATCATTCGCGGCGATGGCGCCATGGCACTGGCCCGCATCCGGCCTGCCCTGCCGGTGGCGGCGCGGGGGGAGAACGCGGTGCTGCTCTCCAGTCTGATGCTGCTGGAGGCTGAGGCGCTGCTGTTGCAGGGCCAAACTGACGCGGCCTATGCGGTGAGACTGGACAGCCAGGGATGGGCACGCTACGGGTTCGGCCCGGATTGGGCGGTGCGCAGCGCGATGACCGAGATTGCGGCCCTTGCGCCGCCGCACTGATCTGCGGCTGGCGCAGCGCCAGCGGCGTCACGGCTTGACCCGGACCGGCACGGCCCCACCTGAGACATGAACATTCTTAACAGACGGACATCGGCATGATCGTAATCGGCGCATTGCTTCTTGGCGCACTTCTGGGGGTCCGCACGGCCCAAAAACGCGGCGGCAGCTTGGCGGATAAGCTGCAATATGGCGCTGCATACGCCATGGTTTTTGCTATTCTGGGGTTGTTTGCGACCATTCTCGCCGACCGCATGCTGCTCTGACGCAGCGCGCGGGGCGCAAGATGGCCACCTGATCAGCCCTGACGGAGACCCAGATGTTTCAGCCTTTCTTTGAAAACCTGCGCAAGGCGGCGGTTCCGGTGTCCTTGCGCGAATATCTGACCTTTCTTGAAGGGATGAAAGCGGGGCTTGCGACCTATGATATTGATGCCTTCTACTATCTGGCGCGCGCCGCCATGGTGAAGGATGAGCGCAATATCGACAAATTCGACCGCGCCTTTGCCGCGACATTCTCCGGGCTGGAGGCGATCCCCGCTGAGGCGGTGATGGAGGCCGTGGACATCCCCGAGGAGTGGATCCGCAAGATGGCGGAGAAGCACCTCAGCGAGGAAGAGCGCCGCGAAATCGAGGCGCTTGGTGGGTTTGAAAAACTGATGGAGACCCTGAAGGAGCGGCTGAAGGATCAGGAAAGCCGCCATCAGGGGGGCAACAAATGGATCGGCACAGCGGGCACCTCGCCCTTTGGCGCCTATGGCTACAACCCCGAAGGTGTGCGCATCGGCCAGAAGGAAAGCCGCCATCAGCGCGCGGTCAAGGTCTGGGACAAGCGCGAGTTCAAGAACCTGGATGGTGATGTCGAACTGGGCACCCGCAACATCAAGGTGGCGCTGAAACGTCTGCGCCGCTGGGTGCGCGAGGGCGCGGCGGAGGAGCTGGACCTGTCAGGCACCATCCGCGCCACTGCGGAACACGGCTATCTGGACGTGAAAACCCGGCCCGAACGGCACAATGCGGTGAAGGTGCTGTTGTTTCTGGATGTGGGCGGATCAATGGATCCGCATATCAAAGTGGTGGAAGAGCTGTTCTCGGCGGCGCGCAGCGAGTTCAAACATCTGAAATATTTCTACTTCCACAATTGCCTCTATGAAGGGGTCTGGCGCGACAACCGCCGCCGCTGGGATGCGCAGATCCCCACCCATGAGGTGCTGCGCACCTATGGGCCGGACTATAAGTGCATTTTTGTCGGCGATGCGTCGATGTCCCCCTATGAGATTGCCTATCCGGGCGGCGCCAATGAGCAATGGAACCCGGAGGCCGGTCAGGTCTGGCTGGAGCGGGCGCGGGCGCAATGGGCCTCGCATCTGTGGATCAACCCGGTGCCGGAGGCCTATTGGCCCCACACCCATTCGATCCAGATGATCCGGGAGATCTTTGCCGATCAGATGGTGCCGATGACGCTGGCGGGGCTGGAACGCGGGATGCGGGAGCTGACGCGCTAAACGGGGCGGCCCGCCGCGGCCCCGCGCGGCGAAAGCTTGCCAAGTCACCCTGCCTCGGGTAGACCAAGCGCCAGAGAATTGGAGAGTTTATGTCCTGGTGAAGAAGGGGCGGCAGAGGCCACCCCGGTTTGCAGATGGCCCCGGAGAATGCCGCCTGCCCCTATTGGCAGGTGTCAGGGAAGATTTGCGCGACATTCATCAGACATACAGATCCGGGCCAACCCCGCGATCACACCAAGAAAGACATTCCCAATGACAAGGGACTATTCCCAATTCCTGAGCACCCCTGCGCCTGAAGACGTCGCCGACAGCACGCGCCCTTTGAGCGCGCTGGAGCATCTTGGCTGGCAGGGGGTCTTCTCCCAGCAGACCGATCTGGACGAAATGGCGAGCCACCCGCCCGTGCGCATCACCGAAGTGAACCGCAACGGGCTGCGCGCCATGGGCGACGGCATCGACATGGTGATCCCCCCCCGGCCCCGAGGCGACTGTGGGGGATTGGCTGATGCTGGACTCCGAGCTGCCAACCCACAGCCGGGTGCTGGAGCGTAAAAGCCTGATCCGCCGCCGCGCACCGGGCAAGGATCGCAAGGTCCAGCTGATCGCCGCCAATATCGACACGATGTTTGTGGTCACCTCCTGCAATGCGGATTTCAATGTCGCGCGGCTGGAGCGGTTCATCGCCATGGCGTTTGATGCAGAGGTGACGCCGGTGATCGTGCTGACGAAAATCGACCTTTGCGAGGATCCGGCGGAGTATATCAGCCAGGCCAGGAGCATTTCCGATCTGGTGGAGGTGGTGCCGCTGAACGCCAAGAGCGCGGCCGCGCGCGAGGCGCTGGCGCCTTGGGTGCGGGCCGGGCAGACCATTGCCTTCCTCGGCACCTCGGGCGTTGGCAAATCGACGCTGACCAAGGCGCTTGGCGAGGATCTGGATATCGCGACGCAGGGCATCCGCGAGGATGACGCGCGCGGACGCCACACCACCACCCGGCGGCAGCTCTATTTCCTCGACAACGGCTGCGGCGTGCTGGACACGCCGGGGATGCGCGAGTTGCAGCTGACCGATGCGGCCAGCGGTGTCGGCGATGTCTTTGCCGATCTGGAAGAGCTGGCGACACAGTGCCGCTTCCGCAATTGCGCCCATGAAGGGGAGCCGGGCTGCGCGGTGCAGGCTCGGCATTGCCGCCGGTGAGGTTGACGCCAGCCGGTTGGACCGCTGGCGCAAACTGGCCGCCGAAGAAGCCTTCAATTCCGCCTCTCTGGCGCAAAAACGCGCCAAGGACAAAAGCTTTGGCAAGATGGTGAAAACGGCGAAAACCATCAAGAAGCGCAGCCGAAAATAGCCGCTATCGCAGGTTTCAAACCGATAGAAGGGCGCCCGATCTGGGCGCCCTTTGAGTTGTTCAGGCTCGGATCAATAGCAACCGATCAGTTACCGCCCTGCAGAAGCGGCGTGATCCGGCGCACGGCGGCGCGGCGATTGGCACGCTCGGCCCGTTGAGTCACCACCGCCAGATCGGTCTCACCATAGCCCTGCACCACCATATTTTCGGGCGGCACCTTGAAATACTCGGTCAGGGCCAATGCGACACTTTCGGCGCGGCGATCTGACAGTGCGAGGTTAAAGGGGGCGGCACCAACCGCATCCGTGTGGCCTTCGATCAGGAACACCTCCTGCGGGTTCTGCGCGATCATCTCGCGCAGCGCATTGCCCAGCGCCGCCAGTTCTTCGGCCTCTGCTGCGCGGATCACCGCGGAGCCGGTTTCAAAGTTGATCGACTGCACGGTGATTTCCGGAACCAGTTGGCGGACCGCATCGATATTGCGGATCTGGCGCAGGGAGAAGCGGCGGCTGACGGCGGGGGTTTCCTTGGCGGCGAGCGCCAGCGCCAGCTCATCCGCGTTGATCGTATCGCTGTTGAATGCCGACCTGCGCGGGGCGGCGGTGGGCAATTCGGAGACCACCACATTGTCGGCGCGCTGGGTGTCATCGAACAGCACAACGCTGCTGCCATCGGTGAGCGTACGGGTGCGGCGCAGAACGCGGCCATCGCGGGCGCGGATGGTTTCAACCTCCGTCCCGTCTTCGCGCACGACCACGGTGCGGGTGGAGCCGTCCTTGAACTTATACGTGGTGACATTGCTGCCGGGCTGGCGCAGCAGGGCGTCGTCATTCTTGATCACCCGGTACTGGCCGTTTTGTTCCACCACCGCACGGTCACCGGAGTTGGTCACCACGGTTTCGCCCTGCTTCAGCAGCTGGCCAATGGCAACGGCGCCAAGCCCCAGAAGCGCGGCCTTCTGCAGCTTGCTGAGGCCGTCGTCCTCCTCTGCGGCTGGGGCGGCGGCTGCGCTGTTCTCAGTCGGCGCAGCAGTTTCCGCCTCTGCGGTGGTTTCAGCCTCGGCAGCGGGCGTGTTGACGGCGGTTTCAAACTCCTCGTCCGAACTGCGCGCGGTGTCTTCGGTCACGGTTTCTTCCACCACCTCAGCCTCTCCGGTGGTGTCAGCGCTCGCGGCGGCGGCGGCGCTGTCATCCTCGGCCTCAACCTCCGCCAGCGCGTCAGCCTGCGCCTGACTGTCGAGCGGTTCGACCTCGGGTTCGGGTTCAGGCTCGGACGCAGGTGCAGGGTCGGTCCCGTCCTCTGCCTCTGCCAGCGCTGCGGCCAGTTCGGTGTCGGAGGTGGTTTCGACATCAGCCACATCCTCTGGCGCGGCGGTGCCTGCTTCTGTGTTGGCCGCTGTGTTCACACCATCATTGGCGACCGGCTCCACCGGAGTCTCTGCCTCTGCGGTGGTTTCACCTGCGTTCTGTTCAGCGGTTGTCTCTGCCGTCTCGGCCGGAGCTTCGGTCTGCGCGGTCTGAGAGGGGGCCGCGTCTGTGGCGGGTTCTGGGGTAGGTTCAACCGGAGCGGCGGCGGCCTGCTCTGCCTCGGTCGGGGCTGCTGGCTCGGCCTGTTCGCCCGCGGCAGGTACGGCCTCAGCCTGTTCAGCGCCTGCCATCAGTGCGGAGGAGGCAAGGGCGGGATCCAAACCAGCGTCCAATTCACCGGTGATATAGGCTTGGCAGAACTTCGCTTTGGCCCCTTTTCCCTTGCCCTTCAGGATCTCCCCTTCAGGGCTGATGCGCCCATTCTTGAGCCACCGTAGGCAGCGCTGCACCGCCTGTGTGATTTCTTCAGGGGCCATCTGGCTGAGGTCAGTCGGGTCCGATTTCGACTGCGCGGGGGCGGCAACCGGGAGAGTGAGAGAGACGATGACCGCCAGCGCGGTCGAGGATCTGAGAAGCTGCGAAACCATGCGGTGTTCCTTTCGCTGTGCGGTGCAAAGCCTAGAAACATAACCCGCGTCGGGGCAAATAAGTTGCCTGTGAGCGATGATTTTCGGCCAGAGCCTGCCGATCAGAGGTGGCGCTTGTGTCCGTTATTCAGTCGTCAGCATCTGCATCAACCGCTGTTTTTCGCCGCTGTCTTCCGCCCGGGTGAGGACATCCGCAAGATCCTGCAGCGCCGCAATCGAATGGCCCGCGCGGAAGCTGTCCACATGGGGTAACATGGCGCGGATCCCGCGTGCCTTGGGGGCGAAACCGTCAAAGCGCAGCAACGGGTTGAGCCAGATCAGGCGGCGCGCGGAGATATGCAGCCGCTGCATTTCGGCGCTGAGCTGATCGCTGTCATCGCGGTCCAGCCCGTCGGTGATCAGCAGAACCACGGCGCCCCGCCCCATGACACGGCGCGACCAGTCACGGTTGAAATCATGCAGGCAGGCGCCAATCCTGGTGCCCCCCTCCCAATCCTGCGCCTCTGCCCCGGCGGCAGCAAGGGCGGCATCCACATCGCGCTGCCCCAGATGGCGGGTGATATTGGTGAGCCGTGTGCCGAAGGTAAAGCCATGCACACGCGCCCAGCCCGGCCCCTTGCGATTGGCGACCGCATGCAGGAAGTGCAGGATCAGGCGGGAATATTGGCTCATTGAGCCGGAGATATCGCAGATCACCACCAGATTGGGCCAGCGCAACCGGCGTTGAGCGCGTGCGAGGGTTGTGATCTCGCCGCCCTGACGGGCGGCTTGCGCCATGGTGCGGCGCCAGTTGATGCGATTGCCAGTGGCGGAGGCGATCAGGCGGCGGGACTGGATCGGACGGATTGGCAGCTGCATCATGGCCAGCATCCGCTTGGCCTCGGCGACTTCGGCGGTGCTCATCTGCTCAAAATCCAGCTGCCGCAGCCGTTCCTCCCGCGACATGGTGAGTTCGGCGTTTAACTCCAGCTGCTCCGGTGGCTCCTCCCCCTCCGGCTGGTCGGGGCGATCCGGAGCCTCGGCACCATCCAAGAGCGCCTCGGCGGCGCGTTTCTGGGCCGGCTTTGCGGCTTTTTCCTCCTGCGTGCCGCGGATCGCGGGCAGCATCGCCGCCATCATATGCTCCAGAAAGCGCGGATCCCGCCAATAGAGCCGAAAGATCTGTGCAAAGACCTGACGATGTTCAGGTTTGGAGACAAAGCAGGCGTGCAGGGTCCAGTAGAAATCCTGCTTCGAGGTGAAGCCCGCCGTGGCCACCGCCTCGACGGCTTCGGCCACCCGGCCGGGACCGATGGGAAGCCCGGCCCGTCGCAAGCCACGCGCGAAATGGGTGATATTCTGCGCCAGCCGGGGAGCCTCCGGTAGCGGCAGGGGTGGGTATTCAGGCATCAGCGCAGGTCCGCATCATCCTGCAGGGCCCAGCGTTGCGCGCGCCTGATCCAGTATGCGCTTCGCCTCGGAGCCCTGCAAGCGGCTGATATCATCCTGATATTTCAGAATGGCCCCCAATGTGTCGGCGATCACCTCCGGCGACAGATCAATGACATCCAGCGCCAACAGGCAATTGGCCCAATCAATTGTCTCGGCAATGCCGGGATGTTTGAAGAGATCTTCGGTGCGCAACGCCTGCACAAAGGCCACGACCTCCTGCGACAGACGCGGCGCCAGACCGGGCGCGCGGGCGGTGAGGATTTCCATCTCGCGGTCAAAATCCGGATAATCCACCCAGTGATAGAGGCAGCGCCGTTTCAGCGCATCATGCACCTCGCGGGTACGATTGGAGGTGAGGATCACGATGGGAGGTTCCGGCGCCTTGATGGTGCCGAGTTCGGGGATGGTGACCTGAAAATCGCTGAGCGCCTCCAGCAGGAACGCCTCAAACGGCTCATCGGTGCGGTCCAACTCATCAATAAGAAGGATTGGCGCGCCAGCGGGATCGGGCTGCATCGCCTCCAGCAGCGGGCGGCGGATAAGATAGTCGTCGCTGAAGAGTTCCGCCTGAAGGGCTGCGCGATCACGCGGTTCGCCAGCGCCTGCCTCGGCGGCGCGGATGGCGATCATCTGGGCCGCGAAGTTCCATTCATAGACCGCGCTGGAGGTATCCAGCCCTTCGTAGCACTGCAACCGGATCAAGCGACGGCCCAGCGCGGCCGCGAGGGTCTTGGCGATCTCGGTCTTGCCCACACCGGCCTCGCCCTCCAGAAACAGCGGGCGGCCAAGGCGCAGCGACAGAAACACCACCGTCGCCAGTCCGCGGTCGGCGACATACCCGGCCTCCGTCAGCAGGGTTTCCACCGCATCAATGGAGCCGGGCATCCCGCGCGCGCCGACCGGCGCAGAGAGGCCTGCAGCGTGACTGCTGGGATGGCTGACAGTATGGCTGGTGGTCTGCGGTTGGCTCGTCTTCGTCTGCTGCGACATCTGGCTCCCCTTCGGCTCTGCCCAAGAGGCCACGGCGATGGAAGCGGGTCAAGCGGCTGGTCATGCCACTTTGGTCCCATAGGTCATCCGTGGACGATACTGTGCCCGGGTTCCGGACACATTGACCGGCCTGCGCTGCAATGCGATGACAGAGACACGCCATCGGCCCAGGCGGGTCCGGTACAGACGTGGCAGGAGACAGCATGCGAACACTGGCCGTGACATGTGTAAAGAACGAAGGCGCTTTCCTGCTGGAATGGATTGCCCATCACAAGGCGGTGGGTTTCAGCGATATCCTCGTTCTGTCCAACGACTGCGCGGATGGCACGGACCGGATGCTGGATCGGCTGGATGAGCTGGGCCATGTCACCCACCTGCGCAACGATGGTCCCTATGACAAGGGCGGCATTCAGTTCACCGGGCTGAAGAAGGCGGACAAACACCGCCTGATGCGCAAGGCTGACTGGGTGATGGCGCTGGATGTGGATGAATTCGTCAATATCCATGCAGGCGAGGGTCGGCTGGCGGATCTTCACGCAGCGCTGCCCGATGCGGATGCCATCACCCTGACCTGGCGGCTGTTCGGCAATGGCGAGACGGTGCGCTATCAGGACCAGCCGGTGACCGACAGCTTCACCCGCTGCGCGCCGGAGGTGATCCACTGGCCGTGGCGCGCGGCCATGTTCAAGACGCTCTATCGCAACGATGGCACCTATCGCAAACTGGGGGTGCATCGCCCGCGCAGCCCGGACGACGGCGCCACCCTAGAGGAGTTTCGCTGGTTCGATGGTTCCGGACGGGAACTGGATCACGGGTTCAAGACGCAGCGGGTCTATTCCGACTACGGGCAGGCAAATTTCGATCTGGTGCAGCTGAACCACTATCCGCTGGGGTCCATGGAAAGCTATGTGCTGAAGGCCGAGCGGGGGCGGGTCAACCGTCCGGGCGATCTGGGGATGGATTACTGGGTTGAACGGAATTTCAACACCGATGAGGATGAGAGTATTGCTCGTTATCGCCCTGCCCGCGAGGCCATTGCCGATCTGCTGCGCGAGGACGCCAAGCTGCAAAAGCTGCACACCCGTGCGGTCCAGTGGCGCCACGAGCAGTTTCGCAGATTGATGCAGCAGGAGGCATATCGGACGCTGTTTTCGCGGCTGATGATGACACCGCCCTCGCGGCTGATCAGCCCCGGCACCGCACGCACGCTCACCGGCTTTGCCACGTTGGGCCGCCATGGCGCACCGCAGGGCGGCGACAAGAGCGACTGATCCGGCGCAATATTGCGGCCCGCGCCGCAGAGCAGCCAGCCAGACGGCAGGATATGGGACATATGGCGCTGGCCTTAAAAGGCATCTTTTCCAACGAAACCCGCGCCGATGGCCGATAAACCGGCCTTACAATTTCCAATTTTAGCCTTATTTCGCCCTTAGATGTTGCCAGACGCAAACCCGTCCGAACAAGGGCGGGACAAGAGGACGATGCAATGCAGCAGGATACATTGGACACGCTGGACGAGGACCTGTCGGGGCTGAAACCCGCGCAGTGGCAGGCCCGTATGGCCGCCCTGGCCGAGGAAAACGGCATGTATCAGCCACTGGGCAGCCGTCACTTTGCCAGTTTCATTGATCAGGGCAATACGCTGTTGGTCAGTTTCGAGACCATCCAAGGGATCCACAACCTGTCGGATGTGGCGCAGCCGCTGGGGTTTGATCTGGTGAAGAACCTCGGCTGGTCCCATCTGTGCATCATCTCCAATGGCGACACCTGGTTCCGCAACGAGCGGATCTACGGGTTCTTCGACCAGCTGGTTGACGACGGCTTCTTCGATGAATTCGACAAGGTGGTGTTTTATGGCGCCTAGCCCCTGCGGCTATGCGGCGGCGGCCTTCTCCGTTGCCGCCCCCGGCGCAACTGTCGTGGCGGTGCAACCACAGGCAACGCTGGATCCGCGTCTCACAGATTGGGACGATCGGTTCAGCGAGATGCGCCGCGTTGACTTCACCGACCGCTACGGCTTTGCTCCGGACATGATGGATGCGGCCAAGCAGGGTTTTGTCATCTACGACCCGCGTGAGCGGCTGGATTCGATGCATGCCGCCCTGTTTGCGCGCAAGAATGTGCTGCGGCTGCGCACGCCGCATCTGGGCGACACCGTTCAGACGCGGCTGATTGAGATGGAAATCCTCTATAATATCCTCGCTCTGGCTGGGGCGGACCGACTGACCGAGCGGCAGTTTTACAAGCTCTACCGGGCCCGCCGCAGCAATGGCCCCTACCTGCGCAAGTTGATGGCCCGTCTGGAACAGGATGAGCGCCCCTATCTGATGGCGCTGCTGTGCCGCAATGTGACCAGCAGGCTGCGCGCGCCCCGATTCCGCCGCCGTCTGGAGGCATTGCGCAAAAGCGCCGCAGACGGCCAGATCAAACTGCCCCCCGAACGGTAACGGCAGCCCGGCGGCGCCCGGTACAAAAGCCGGTCCCGCCAATCGCTGTCGCAGATGATGCCGTTGCTTCCCCTGCGCGCGCCCCTGTGCTAGGCGGGCGCCATGACCGTTCAGCTCACCATCCCCCGCCCCGATGACTGGCATCTGCATCTGCGCGACGGCGCAATGCTGACAGCCGTTCTGCCTGAAACTGCCCGCGATTTTGCCCGCGCAATCATCATGCCGAATCTGGTGCCGCCGGTGGTGACAGGCGATCAGGCCGCAGCCTACCGCGACCGCATTCTGGCCGCCCTGCCCGATGGCATGGCGTTTGAGCCGCTGATGACGCTCTACCTGACTGAGGACACAGATCCGGCGGATGTGGCCGCAGCCCATGCCAGCGGGTTGGTCAAGGCCGTGAAGCTCTACCCGGCCGGGGCGACCACCAATTCCGCCTCTGGCGTCAGTGATTTCGACAAGGTGCGCGGCGTGCTGGAGACAATGGCCGACATCGGCCTGCCGCTCTGCACCCATGGCGAGGTGACGGACCACGACATCGACATCTTCGACCGCGAGGCTGTGTTTATCGACCGGGTGCTGGATCCGATCCGTCGCGCCACCCCCGGTCTGCGTGTGGTGATGGAACATATCACCACCAAGAACGCTGCCGATTATGTGACCAGCCAGGACCAGGACCTTGGCGCGACAATCACCACGCATCACCTGATCATCAACCGCAACCACATTCTGGCTGGCGGCATCAAGCCGCACTACTATTGCCTGCCTGTGGCCAAACGTGAGGAGCACCGTCTGGCCCTGCGCGCGGCCGCGACCTCTGGCGACAAGCGGTTCTTCCTTGGCACGGATTCGGCGCCCCACACCGATCCCAACAAACTCAGCGCCTGCGGCTGTGCCGGCTGTTTCACCGCCCCCAACACCATGCCGCTGCTGGCGCATGTATTTGAGGAAGACGGCGCGCTGGACAAGCTGGCAGGTTTTGCCTCTGAAAATGGACCGGCCTTCTACCGCCTGTCGGTGAACAGCACGCGCCTGACGCTGGAAAAACAGGACAGCCCGGTCATCTTCCCCGAGCAGATCAGCACCGAGGAAGGCCCGGTTACCGTCTTTGATCCCGGTTTTGATGTGTTCTGGAAGGTCGCCTGATCTTCTGGCCCCAAATACTCCCGCCGGAGGCTTCTGCCACCGGCGTCTCGCGCCGACCAAAAGGATGATAGAATGATCCCCTCCTCCTACCCCTCCCGCGAAGAAATCGCCCGCCTCTCTGCCCGCATGTTGCTGGAGATCGGCGCGGTGAATTTCAACACCGGCACGCCGTATACGCTGGCCTCTGGCCTGCCCTCGCCCAGCTATATCGATTGCCGCAAGCTGATTTCATTCCCGCGGATCCGCACCACGCTGATGGATTTCCTTACCGTTACCGTGATGCGCAATGCGGGTTTCGAGGCGTTTGACAATATTGCTGGCGGCGAAACCGCGGGTATCCCCTTTGGCGCGCTGGTGGCCGAGCGCATGGCGCTGCCGATGACTTATGTGCGCAAGAAGCCCAAGGGCTATGGTCGCAATGCCCGCATCGAAGGGGTGATGACCGAGGACCAGCGCGTGCTGCTGGTGGAGGACATGACCACCGACGGTGGCTCCAAACTGTCCTTTGTCGATGCGATCCGCGAGACCGGCGCCACCTGCGGCCATACCGCAGTGATTTTCTATTACGACATCTTCCCCGAAACCACTCAGCGCCTCGGCGACCACGGTGTTGAGCTGCATTACCTGTGCACCTGGTGGGATGTCCTGGCCGAAGCCAAGGCGCAGAAGAGCTTTAGCGCCGAAACACTGGATGAGGTGGAGACATTCCTGAAGGATCCGCGGGCCTGGCAGGAGGCGCATAAATCCGCCTGATCACCCTCTGTCAGACATGCATCTTATCTGGGGCGGCCTGTGGACAGGGTCGCCCCGAATCAACTTGGAAGCAAGCAGATCAGCGCAGATATAGACAGCTTCCCAGAATGCACCGCATCATATAGACTACACACACCCCAACCCGGCTACTGTAGAAACGACACACAGGTCAGCCTGCGGATATCCACAGGCTGTGCACAGCTTATCCTCAGAGTTTTCCAGATAGCCAGACCGAGCGCCCCGCCGGTATACACAGGCCAAATCACGCGGGCCACATAACGTCGGCCGCAGACGAGAGCAGCGATGAACGATATTACGCCTTTTGATCCCAATCTGCCCGCCGCCCCGGAGCCTGCTGCCAATGGCGAGGCGACGGGCGACGACGCCAGCATCCTGCCGCATTCTGTCGAGGCTGAACAGCAGCTGCTGGGCGCCATCCTGACCAACAATGACGTCTATGATCGCATCGCCTCGATCATCACCTCGGCGCATTTTTACGACCCGGTCCACGCCCGCATCTACGAGATTGCCGCCGCGCGGATTTCCAAGAATGCGCTGGCCTCGCCGGTGACGCTGAAGGCCTTCATGGAGGATGACGAAGGGCTGAAGGAGTTGGGCGGCCCGGCCTATCTGGCCAAGCTGGCGGGCGCATCCATCTCGGCCTTTGCGGTGCGCGACTATGCGCAGATGATCTATGATCTGGCGATCCGGCGGGAACTCATCGCGCTGGGGCGCAGCATTGCGGACAAGGCGCGCCGGGTCGATGTGGCCTCTGAACCCAAGGAACAGATCGTCGAGGCGGAACAGTCGCTTTATAAACTGGCCGAACAGGGCCAGACCGAAAGCGGTTTCAAATCCTTCCTCAAGGCCGTCACCGAGGCGGTCAATGTCACCAATGAGGCCTATCAGCGCGGCGGCGGCATGGCGGGGATTTCCACCGGGCTGGCCGATCTCGACAAACAGTTGGGCGGTCTGCACCCGTCGGACCTTCTGATCCTGGCGGGGCGTCCCTCGATGGGGAAAACCTCGCTCGCGACCAATATCGCCTTCAACGTCGCCAAGGCCTATAAGCGCGGCCAGAAACCGGATGGCACCGAAGGCGCCGTGGATGGCGGCGTCGTTGGCTTCTTCTCACTGGAGATGTCCGCCGAACAGCTGGCGGGCCGTATTCTGGCCGAAGCCTCCGAGATTTCCTCGCATAAGATCCGCCAGGGCGACATGACGGAGGAAGAATTCCGCCGCTTTGTGCAGGCGGCCAAGGATCTTGAGAGTTGCCCGCTGTTCATCGACGACACCCCCGCCCTGCCGATCTCGCAGCTGGCGGCCCGCGCGCGCCGTCTGAAACGGACCCATGGGCTGGATCTGCTGGTCATCGACTACCTGCAGCTTTGCCGCGGCATGGCCGAAAACCGGGTGAATGAAATCGCGGAGATTTCCATGGGGATGAAGGCCATCGCCAAGGAGTTGAACATCCCGGTGGTTGCCCTCTCCCAGCTGTCACGTCAGGTCGAAAGCCGCGAAGACAAACGCCCGCAGCTGTCGGATCTGCGGGAATCAGGCTCGATCGAGCAGGACGCCGACGTCGTGATGTTCGTGTTCCGCGAGGAATACTATAAGGAACGGGAAAAACCCGGCGATCACGAATTGGACAAGATGGAAGAGTGGAAGCAGGCGATGGAACGCCTGCACGCCAAGGCCGAGGTCATCGTCGGCAAACAGCGTCACGGCCCCATCGGCACGGTTGAGCTGGCCTTTGAGGCGCAGTTCACCCGCTTTGGCAACCTCGCCAAGGCGTGGCAGCAGGATCACGCGCCGGAGTATTGATCCGCGTCGCAGCACCAAGATCGCAGCGCGCCGCCTGAGACACCCGCCATTGATACCGGCGGCTGGACCCGGCGGGGCGCCTTTGAACGCGCCCTGTCACCTTTCCTCAAATACTCAAAATTCCCGTGCTTGCCCCGCAGGCTGACGCGTGCAGGGGGCGCCCACGCCGCCCGCCGCAACCCCAAGCCTGGGCGCGAAATCGGCCAACCGCCCCCTCGCCGGGGTCGGAATGCGGTTTCCCCCTTGACCCCTGTGCCCTCCGTGTCATGAACAGCGCATGACGACTGCTAGACTGACACTCAATCTGGATGCGCTGGTGACCAACTGGCGCAACCTCGATGCGCTGACCAATTGCGAAACCGCCGCGGTGGTCAAGGCCAACGGCTATGGACTGGACGCAGGCCGCGTCGGCAAGGCGCTGGCCAATGCCGGTGCGCGCAACTTCTTCGTGGCGATGGCAGAGGAAGGCGTGGCCCTGCGTCGCGCCATCGGCCCCGGCCCCGGCATTTCGGTGTTTGCTTAGCCATATGGAGGGCGACGCAAAACTGCTGCGCGATTTCCAGCTGACGCCGATGCTGAATTCGCTCGACCAGATGCTGCGCCATTTCGAGAGCCTCCCCGGCCATCCCTTTGGCGTGCAGCTTGATACTGGTATGAACCGGCTTGGCATGGAGGCCGCCGAATGGGCCGCCGTCCGCGATATTGCCCTCAGCCAGGGTCCGGTTCTGTTGATGTCGCATCTGGCCTGCGCCGATGAGGCCTCGCACCCGATGAATGACCATCAGCTGCAGACATTTGTTCAGATGACAGAAGGTCTGGATCTGCCCCGTTCTCTTGCCGCTACTGGCGGGCTGCTGCTGGGGCGCAACTATCACTTTGACCTGTGTCGTCCGGGCATCGGGCTTTATGGCGGGCAGCCTTATGGCGATGCGCTGCCCGTGGCGCAGCTGGACCTGCCGGTGATCCAGATCCGCAGCCTCGATCCGGGCGAAACCGTGGGCTATGGCAACAGCTGGACGGCGCAGCGCCCCAGCCGCATCGCCACGGTCGCAGCCGGGTATGCCGATGGTCTGCACCGCGCGCTCGGCAGTGGCCAGATTCAGGTCTACGCAGGCGACACGCCTTGCCCGGTGGTCGGCCGCGTTTCCATGGATCTAATCACTGTCGATGTCAGCGACCTAGGCGACGATCCCAGCCACCTCAGCATCCTCAACGAGCGCCAGACCGTGGATACGCTCGCACAGGCTGCGGGCACCATCGGCTATGAAATCCTCACCTCTCTCGGCGGCCGCTACGCACGGAGCTATACTGGATGAGCACATCTTCGCGTCTTTCACCCCTCAGCCTGATTGCGCGGCTGGGACAATTGGTCCTTGCCGGTCTGGGCGCTGTGGGGCGGGTGACGCTCTTTGGTCTGTCCACGTTCAGCCATATGCTGCGGCCGCCCTACTACCCGCGCGAGCTGCTGAATGCGCTGTTGCAGGTGGGCTGGCTGTCGCTGCCGGTGGTGGGCCTCACGGCGATTTTCACCGGGGCGGCGCTGGCCTTGCAGATCTATGCGGGCGGCGCGCGTTTCAACGCCGAGGCAGTGGTGCCGCAGATCGTTGCCATCGGCATGGTGCGCGAGCTTGGCCCCGTTCTGGTTGGACTGATGATTGCTGCGCGCGTCACCTCCTCCATTGCGGCGGAGATCGCCACCATGAAGGTCACCGAACAAATCGACGCGCTGGTCACACTCTCCACCCATCCGATGAAATACCTGGTGGCGCCGCGTGTGCTGGCCGCGCTGATCACAGTGCCGGTGCTGGTGGGCGTTGGCGATATCATCGGCATCATGGGCGGCTATGTGGTCGCGACGCAGAACTTGGGCTTCAATCCGGCGGCCTATCTGAAAAACACTGTCGATTTCCTTGAGCTGCGCGATATCGTCTCCTCGCTGGTCAAGGGGGCGGCCTTTGGCACCATCGCTGCCACCATGGGCTGCTACTATGGTATGCAGTCGGGCCGCGGGGCGCAAGGCGTGGGCCGCGCCACCAAAGGGTCGGTTGAGGCCGCAGCCGTCCTGATCCTTGCTGCCAATTTTGTCCTCACAGGGATTTTCTTCTCGCTATGATCCAGATGAATGACGTCCATAAGGCCTTTGGCGATAACCGGGTTCTGCAAGGCATGACGCTTGAGATCCCCAAGGGCAGCTCCATGGTGATCATTGGTGGCTCCGGCACCGGGAAATCGGTCGCGCTCAAGAGCATTCTGGGGCTGATCAAGCCGGACAGCGGTGAGATCCTGGTTGACGGCAAGCCCGCCGACAGTGGTGACCGCGATAAGTTTCTGGCGCGGTTTGGCATGTTGTTTCAGGGAGCTGCACTGTTTGACTCCCTGCCCGTCTGGCAGAACGTCGCCTTCCGCCTGCTGCGCGGCTCACTAAAGCGCCCGGTGGATGAGGCGCGCGCCATCGCCATTGAAAAACTGCGCCGGGTGGGGCTGAAGGCCGATGTGGCGGACCGCCTGCCCGCAGAACTGTCGGGCGGCATGCAGAAACGTGTCGGGCTTGCCCGCGCCATTGCCGCCGAGCCGGAGATCATCTTTTTCGATGAGCCCACCACCGGCCTCGACCCGATCATGTCCGGCGTGATCAACGACCTGATCCGCGAGATCGTGGTTGAGATGGGCGCCACCGCGATGACCATCACCCACGATATGACCTCGGTGCGCGCCATTGCCGACAATGTGGCGATGCTGCATGGCGGGGTGATCCAATGGACTGGTCCGGTGGCAGATATGGACCAATCGGGCGATCCCTATATGGAGCAATTCATCCACGGCCGCGCAGAGGGGCCGATTGAAGCGGTGCGGTGACAGGCCCGATGGAAGGCTTGCTAGCGCTCCTGTTATTGGCTTCTCCCTTTGTGGCTGCAGCGGTTACAATGTGGCTAGGGATGAAGCTGCAACGAGAGACAGTGCATCAAAAAGTAGGAGTTAGGCTGGTAATTCTGCCACCGATGACGCTGCTTTGGTTGGCTGTTCTATTCTTCATACTAGCAAGCGGTTCCGATCTAAGGCGACATTTGTCGTGGCAGGTTCATTTCGTGACACTTGCCGCATTCCTAGCTGTCGAGTTTTCACTCATCCGCACGATAATAGTCGGCCCATTTCGCCTGCATGCAGCAGGTGCGGCGGCGCTATGCGGTCTAGCTGGGTTTGCCATTTTTAAAGCGATCTTTCTCTAAGCTCTCGGTCTTCTGGAGGTTAAACAGCGCATACTTCCTTTTTTGTCCAAGCCCCCCGCTAACCGCATTCAACACGAAGCCAGTGCCTGTTCGCGGTGTATGCACAGCGCCCTCCGTTTTACCGCGGGCAAATCTGTGACTTGACGGTGGCGGACGGGCGCTGGCCGGGCCGCAAGCGACCTTGCTGGAAGAAACCTATTGCTTCCCCCTTTCCAATTTAGCCTGAAACGCACAAGTGTTGACCACCGCAAGACAAAGAGCCGCCATGACCCTCCGCTTCCTCACCCTGTCGCTCCTGATCCTCTACCCCGTCGCGTGGTTCGCACCGTTGATGCGGGCGGGGTTGTTGCCGATCTTTGGCCTCAGCGAGATCTCGGTGATCACCGGGTTGCAGAGCCTTTGGGGCAGCGACGTCATTTTGGCGCTGACGGTCACGGCTTTCGCGATCTTCGCGCCGTATCTCAAAACCATCGGGCTGGCGCTGGTACAATGGGGCCTGCTGGACACGCGGGTACAGCCAGTTCTGCATGTCTTGGGCAAGCTTGCGATGGCGGATGTGTTCCTCATCGCGCTTTATATCACGCTGGCCAAGGGGATTGGTTACGCGACGATTGAGACCGCCTGGGGGCTTTATCTGTTTACGGGCTGTATTCTGGCGTCGATTGTCCTGTCTCTTCTGACTGCGCGCCATCTGCGCCGACAGGACGACTAGAAACGGGGCGCTGCTCCCGGCCTTCGGCCTCCCCCGGGATAAGTGTCGCCAGAAGATGCTCTGTGCGCCCCATCTTGTGGCCCGAAATATCCCGGAGCGCGAGGCAGAGCCTCGCATGCCCGGTCTGAGGCGCCGCAGCGCTTGAACAAACCGGAAACATCTGCCACAGCTAGCGCATGGCTAAAACATCCTATTCCTGCTCTGCCTGCGGAGCCTCCTTTTCAAAATGGTCCGGGCGCTGCGATGGCTGCGGCGAGTGGAATTCCATCACCGAAGACAAGGGCCTGTCCAAGGGCGGCCCTGCGTCGAAATCCCTCGGCATGCGGCGGGGCAAAACGATCCCGCTGAGCGATCTGGCAACGGAGGAAACGCCGCCGCCGCGCACCTGTTGTGGTGTGGGCGAGCTGGACCGGGTTCTGGGTGGTGGGCTGGTGCCTGCCTCTGCCATTCTGGTCGGCGGGGATCCGGGGATCGGGAAATCAACGCTGTTGTTGCAGGCGGCAGCGCAGTTTGCCCGCTCGGGCCTGAAGACGATCTATGTGAGCGGCGAGGAAGCCAGCGCGCAGGTGCGGATGCGCGCGCAGCGGCTGGGGTTGGCGGAGGCGCCGGTCAAGCTGGCAGCGGAAACCAACCTGCGCGATATTCTGACCACGCTGGAGGCGGAGCGGCCGCAGCTGGCCATCATCGATTCCATCCAGACCATGTGGGCCGATCATGTCGATAGCGCGCCGGGATCCGTGAGCCAGGTGCGCGCCGCCGCGCATGAGCTGACCACATTCGCCAAGACCAATGGTATCTCCATCATCATGGTCGGCCATGTCACCAAAGAGGGGCAGATTGCTGGTCCTCGCGTGGTCGAACATATGGTCGATACCGTGCTGTATTTTGAGGGCGAGCGCGGGCATCAGTTCCGCATCCTGCGCGCCGTCAAGAACCGCTTTGGTCCCGCAGATGAGATTGGCGTTTTTGAGATGACCGGCGGCGGGCTGAGCGAGGTTCGCAATCCCTCCGCGCTCTTCCTGTCAGAGCGCGGCACCCCCTCGCCCGGGTCGGTGGTGTTTTCCGGCATCGAAGGCACCCGCCCGGTTCTGGTGGAGATGCAGGCGCTTGTTGCACCCTCGCCGCATTCGCAGCCGCGTCGGGCCGTGGTGGGCTGGGACTCCTCGCGCCTGGCGATGATCCTGGCCGTTCTGGAGGCGCGCTGCGGCATCCCGTTTGCGGGGCTTGATGTCTATCTTAATGTTGCCGGTGGCATGAAAATCTCGGAACCGGCGGCGGATCTTGCGGTGGCAGCGGCGCTGCTGAGCGCGCGCGAAGACACCGCGCTGCCCGCAGATACGGTGGTATTCGGAGAAATATCGCTCTCTGGTGCCCTGCGACCGGCCCCTCAGACCGAAAACCGGTTGAAAGAAGCGCAAAAACTTGGTTTCACCGCAGCCATAGCTCCAAGTGGTGGCAAATCCGTCGCGGTCCCCGGACTTGCGGTGCGACAGGCCTCTGATCTCGCCGGTTTTGTTGGCGAGTATTTTGGGGCTGGCTAAAGTCGCAAGAATTCTAATCGCAGGTTAACGGGCGAGGGACATGGAAGGTTTCACCATTATCGACGGGGTCGTGGCCCTTGTCATTGTTGTATCAGCGTTGCTGGCCTATTCGCGCGGATTCGTGCGTGAGGCGATGGCCATCGCTGGTTGGATTGCCGCCGCCATCTTGGCCTTTCTGTTTGCGCCGCAGGTCGAGCCGCTGATGGCCGAGATCCCGGTGATCGGGGAGTTCATCGCGGACAGCTGCGAATTGTCGATCATCGCCGCCTTTGCTGCGGTGTTTGCATTGGCACTGATTGTGGTGTCGTTCTTCACACCGCTGTTTTCTTCGCTGGTGCAGCGCTCTGCGCTTGGCGGGCTGGATCAGGGCATCGGGTTCTTCTTTGGGGTGCTGCGCGGCATCCTGTTGGTGGCGATCGCCTTCTTCCTCTACAATGTCGTGATGACCGGCCAGAGCTTTACCATCGTGGATGAGAGCCGCTCTGCCGTGGTGTTTGAGCGGATGATCGGCAAGATCGAGGACCGCAACCCCGAGCAGGCGCTTGGCTGGGTCACCACGCAGTATGAGAGCCTGATTGGCGCCTGCGAGAAGTAAGCGCTTACTGCCTGATCGCGCATCTGCGACAGTGGTACATATGATCATGATTGGAACGGGGCGCCTCTGGCGCCCTTTTTCGTGGCCGGATGGGAGCGGTTGAGGTTTGGCAGGGTTGCAAGCCCCAGCATTGACCACCGGACCCATCGCCATGTGACCGCTCGCGGCGAGGGCTAAGGCGAGGGCGGAGATTTCGCACGGGACACTTGTCCAATGACGATATTTCCAGATGCAGGCACGTTTACCTTTCCTAACATCAAAAACACTCATTAACACTCTGTTAACCAATTAGAATCGCTATTTTTGGACATTGGAACGCGTGCCGATCCTCGGGTGACACCGGAACGCAGACCGATAAAAGTTAACAAATCCTGCGATCCAAGGTGTTTTCGGGCAACAATTCGGTGAATGAGGCAGGATTGACGGCCAAAAACCCCTGAGTTGTCCCAATCGGCCCGATCCTTGCCCCATTTCCGTCCAATTTCGCAGCGCACATTGGTGTCAACAAGACGCCGGACAGAATGTCAGGCACATCGCTCAGAAGGACGACACCATGCTGCTGGACCACTCGACATCGTTTGCTGACTGTCAGCCCGTTGGTCTTCTGCTGGATTTCCCGGCAGCTGTCTCCCCCGCCGCTCCCAGCCGTGCCCGGCCCCGGCCACGCACTGGTGGTCTGCTGCCGCATGTGATGGTGGAAACGGATCGCGGGTTTGTTCAGGCCCGTGATGTGAAGCCCGGTGACAAGATCTACACACTGGATGGCGGGGCGCAGGAAGTGACCAGCGTCAAACATGCGGTGCCGCGCCTGACCTCCTTGGTGCATGTTCCCGCCGGTGCGCTGGGAAATGATAATGACCTCACCTTGCCTGCGGATCAGAAGGTTGGTCTGGAACTGGCCGCAGTGGAGCGCCTGTTCGACATCCCCACTGCGATGACCAAAGTGGTCTCGCTGATCGGCTACAACGGTATCTCTGCCGCCATGCCGGAGAAGATGGCGCGCATCTATCTCACCTTTGCCGAGGAAGAAATGATCTGGGCCGAATGTGGCATGCTGGTGCATGTGGCAGGTGAGACTGGCGCAGACGACGACGGCGCGTTTCGCATGCTGACACTGACCGAGACGCGTCAGATCCTGGCCAGCGAAGACGGCCGCGCACTTACCGATGCAGGTAAAGGCGACGCGGATGAGCGCGATGAAGAAAGCGATGACGTGCTCTCCGCCTTTGATATGCTGCGCGGTCTGCTGGCGGCCTGAGGGCGCGATTACGATCTGCTTCAGCCAAGCTGAGGCCCTGCGTTTTCTAGCCCCGACCATGGCAAGACACCCGACCTGCGACCGCTCGCAGGTCTTTGTCGTTAGAGAGAGCACCAGCAGCCGGGCGGGGTTTTTACCCCCAACTGTCGTGAAACCGTGATCCTTTGGTGACATGGGCGGGCGGACCCTCTATGTGGGGGGCATCCTGACAACCGGATTCGGAGCCACACCGCCTTGCCGATGCCGCAGATGCCCCCCGCCCACCCGTTTGACGATGACAAGCTGCGCGAAGAATGCGGCATCTTTGGCGTCGTCGGCGTCCAGGACGCCTCCAATTTCGTTGCTCTTGGCCTGCACGCCCTGCAACACCGAGGACAGGAGGCTGAGCGGCATTGTCACCCATGATCCTGTCGAAGGGTTCCAGAGTGCCCGCCGGTTTGGCTATGTCCGCGACAACTTCACCTCGCAGGATGTGATGTCCACCCTGCCCGGCCCGATTGGGATTGGCCATGTGCGCTATTCCACCGCCGGGTCCAAAGGTCAGACCGCGATCCGCGACGTGCAGCCGTTTTTTGGCGAGTTTGCCATGGGCGGCGCAGCTATTGCCCACAATGGCAACATCACCAATGCCGATGCCCTGCGCAAAGAGCTGATCGAACGTGGTTCGATCTTTCAGAGCTCATCCGATAGCGAATGTATCATCCACCTGATGGCGCGCTCCCTGCAGCGCAATATTCCGGAGCGGATGGAAGATGCGCTGCGCCGGGTCGAAGGGGCGTTTTCCGTCGTGGCGATGACCCGCACCAAACTGATCGGCGTGCGGGATCCGCTCGGCGTGCGCCCGCTGGTCCTCGGCAAGATCGGCGATGGCTATGCGCTCAGCTCGGAAACCTGCGCCCTGGACATCATCGGCGCCGAGTTCATGCGCGAGATTGAACCGGGCGAAATGGTGGTGATCACCGACAAGGGCGTCGAGAGCCATTTCCCGTTCCGCCGCCAAGCGTCCAAATTCTGCATCTTTGAGCATGTCTATTTCTCCCGCCCTGATTCGATCCTTGGCGGGCGTTCTGTTTATGAGACCCGCGAAGCAATTGGCCGCGAGCTGGCCAAAGAAAACCCGGTCGAGGCGGATCTGGTCTGCCCCGTTCCCGACAGCGGCACCCCGGCGGCGATTGGCTATTCGCTGCAATCGGGGATCCCCTATGCGATGGGGATCATCCGCAATCAGTACATGGGCCGGACCTTCATCGAGCCGACCGAACAGATCCGCAACATGGGTGTGCGTTTGAAGCTGAACGTGAACCGCGCCCTGATCGAAGGCAAGCGCGTGATCCTGGTGGACGATTCTGTTGTGCGCGGCACAACGTCGCGCAAAATCAAGGAGATGATCCTGGATGCCGGGGCCAGCGAGGTGCATTTCCGCATCGCCTCTCCGCCAACCGCCTGGCCCTGTTTCTACGGCGTGGACACCCCCGACCGTGACAAGTTGCTGGCGGCAAACATGTCCGAAGATGAGATGGCCAAGCACCTCGCCGTGGACAGTCTGAAGTTCATCTCACTGGACGGGCTTTACCGCGCCGTGGGTCAGGATCAGGGGCGCAACAGCGCCTGCCCGCAGTATTGCGATGCCTGTTTCTCTGGCGAATACCCGGTTGTTCCCACCGATATGGTGGAACGGGGGTTTGAAATGAAAGCCGCAGCAGAGTAAGAGCGCAGCCGATATCAGTTCGACTCATGAGGCGCTGATCACCGGATCGGCGCCTCTTGCCGTTTTGCGACCACCACCGCCCGCCACCGAAAGGCCGACCCCTTGGATCCACATCTCGCCCGCATGCTTGGCTCACAGCGCCAGTGCCGCTGTTGCGGGGCGACCTTTGCCCAGCTTTTGAGCCTCAGCTGTGACCGGCCCGATGTCTGCCCGGAAGATATGTTCGTGCATGACAACACCGCCATCTCTGCTCAGGCCGGTGATGTGCTGACCGAGGATTTTTGCCGCCTTGGCAAACTGCGCTTTGTGCGGGCAGTGCTGGCGGTGCCACTGGCGGATACCCGTGGTGAGGAGTTCATTCTGGGCACTTGGGCGCGGCTGAGCCAGGAGGATTTCGAGGCCTATCTCGACCGGTTCGAGATGCAGGAGACCGAGGATCTGGGCAGCAAACGCGCCTGGCTGGCCAATGCCATCCCACCAGACGGCAGCGAGTCGGTCGAGGCGATGCTGCATATGCGGCCTGAAGGGCAATATCCTGAGTTGCAGATCTCTGAGCCGGATCACCCGCTCTACAATTTGCAGATGGTCGGTGCGCAGCTGGAAGAGCTGCTGGGCCTGCTTTATGCCTATGGCCACGATCTGCCGTCGCTGATCTACGACGCCTGACCCCACTGAAGTTCCCCCGCTTCCCAGCCTGCTTCCCCCCGCAAACGTTCAAGGGCCTGCGCGCAATTGCGCAGCGTCAGCAAAGGCCATGCGCAAGGGCTTGCGCACCAATGGGCGGACCACCGGCAGTCGCTTGCCACCATGCCCCGCCCCCTCTGTTCGGCGGAAAGCGAAGCTGATAGCCGACCAGCATCCGCCCTGAGCGCACTAGAGAAAGAACCAAGTTACCAGAATGGCAAATCGTGATAGCGGCAAGACCCCGGCGAATGTTGCAGGTCATGCCACCCAGAAAGACGCCTTGCGTCGCAACCGCCTCAGCCTGTTGGGACTGTTTGGCGCCAGCAACAACCTCAGCGCCATGGTGCGCATGCCCAGTGGGCGCACGCAGGTGGTGACCCGTGGCAGCCGACTGTCTGGCGGTGAGGTCATTGCGATTGATGCCGACGGTCTGATCCTGCAGAAAAACGGCAAAGCTGCGCGGATCGAGATGCCCGGCAGCTGACTCGCTTTGGCGGCTGACGGGGAGCTGGGACGGAGGGCTGGGACGGAGGCTGCGCCGCTTTGGCCCCTTGACCCGCGTCACGCGGCACCGCACAAGGCGCCCATGACACAGAAACTTGCTCTCATCACCGGGGCCTCTCGGGGTCTGGGCGCCGCCCTCGCAGAGGCACTGGCGCCGACGCATCACATCGTTGCCGTGGCCCGCACCACAGGCGCGCTGGAAGAGCTGGACGATCGGATCAAATCCGTCGGCGGTTCTGCCACATTGGCCCCGATGGATATCACTGTCCCCGAGGCTATGGCGACGCTCTGCCGCGGCATCCACGACCGTTGGGGGCAGCTGAATCTCTGGCTGCATACCGCGATCCACGCCGCACCGTTGAGCCCGGCCAATTTCGTCGCTGCGAAGGATTGGCAGAAATCCATGGCGATCAATGCCACAGCGACCTCCGTGCTGATCCCCTATGTGGCCCCGCTGCTGGGGCAAACCGGTCAGGCCGTGTTCTTTGAGGATCCCCGCGCGGGCGAGAAGTTCTTTGGGGCCTATGGTGCCACCAAGGCGGCCCAGATGTCGCTGGCCAACAGCTGGCGGATTGAGACTGCCAAAACTGGCCCCAAGGTGCAGGTGCTGACACCGCACCCCATGGCCACCGCTGTCCGTGCCCGGTTCTTCCCCGGCGAGGATCGCGACGCGCTGGCCAGCCCGCAGCAGGAAGCCGCCCGGTTGTTGCCCCAGATCCTGACCGCCGCCGACTGACCAAACGCTGCTCATCGGCTGCATGACGCCCAATGGCGACGCAGACGCGCGACATTCCGCCGACCGGTGCCCGACAGGGACGCCGGTCGCCTTGGTTTCAGGGCCGGGCGGCAAACCTGTGGCCTCTGTGCCGCAGGGGCCGTCACCGGGTAGCTTGCGCGCGGTCACAGTGGGGAAACTCTTGCCCCCTTTTGCCCCACATCTTATTCAGGTCGGACATGCGGATCGGCGTGACCGCACCCAAGATACAGCCCGCCAGAGCCAGACGAGAGGCCCAGTTCATGCGAATTCTGATCACCAACGACGATGGCATCAGCGCCCCCGGTCTGGCGGTTCTGGAGCAGATCGCCCGCGATGTGGCAGGCCCCGACGGCGAGGTCTGGACCGTCGCGCCCGCGTTTGAACAATCAGGCGTCGGCCATTGCATCAGCTACACCCGCCCCTTCATGCTCAGCCAGCTCGGAGAGCGCCGCTTTGCTGCCGAAGGATCGCCTGCGGACTGTGTGCTGGCAGGATTGCATGTGGTGCTGAAGGATCAGCTGCCGGATCTGGTGTTGTCGGGCGTGAACCGGGGCAACAATTCGGCTGAGAATGCGCTCTACTCCGGCACCTTGGGTGGCGCAATGGAGGCAGCATTGCAGGGCATCCCCGCGATGGGACTGTCGCAGTATTTTGGGCCAGAAAACAACCAGCTGGACAACCCGTTTGAAGCCGCCGCCCAGCACGGCGCCGATCTCATCCGCTCAATCCTTGACACACAACCCAAGGAAGACGCGGATTACCGATTGTTTTACAACATAAATTTCCCGCCCGTCCCGGCGGCGAATGTTAAAGGGCGACGGATCGCACCGCAGGGGTTTCGGCGTGGCAGCCACTTCTCCGCTGAAGAACAGACCTCCCCCAACGGGCGGCGCTACCTCTGGATCCGTGGCGGCAATCAGCATATCGCGACCGCCGAGGGTACGGATGCGGCGCAGAACCTGGCAGGCTATATCTCGGTTACACCGATGCGGGCAGATCTTACGGCGACGGACGCGCTGGAGCGCCTGAAGGGCATTGAATGAGCGAGCCGACTGCCGAAACCAAGATGCAGTTTCTGTTTGCCCTGCGTTCGCGCGGGGTGACGGATGCGCAGGTACTGGACGCGATGGAGCAGATCGATCGCGGCCCCTTTGTGCGGGGGTTGTTCTCGGCGCGCGCCTATGAGGACATGCCGCTGCCGATAGCCTGCGGCCAGACCATTTCGCAGCCTTCCGTCGTAGGGCTGATGACGCAGGCTTTGCAGATTTCGCCCCGCGACACGGTGCTGGAGGTCGGCACCGGGTCCGGCTATCAGGCGGCGATCCTGAGCAAGCTGGCGCGGCGTGTCTATACCGTGGACCGTCATGCCCGGCTGGTGCGGGAGGCGCGGCAGATTTTTGACCAGCTGCATCTGTCCAATATCACCTCGCTGGTGGGGGATGGCAGCCACGGGCTGCCGGAGCAGGCGCCCTTTGATCGAATCATTGTGACCGCTGCCGCCGAGGATCCACCCGGCCCGCTCTTGGCGCAGCTGAAGACCGGCGGTATCATGGTGGTGCCCGTGGGGCAGTCGGACACCGTACAGACCCTGATCCGTGTTCAAAAAACCGCCAGCGGTCTGGAATACGACGAATTGCGCCCGGTGCGTTTTGTTCCCCTGCTTGAGGGGATCGGCAAAGACACGTAAGTGAGAGGCAAGACCTGCCCTCCCCCAAAGTTCGGGAAGATCCCGAGCCGGATCACGTGGCTGGCCGACGGACTATTGGCAAGCCCCAGGGATAATGGGGGCCCGCAAGACGGGAACGGCGTTCTGAGGAGAGCGAAATGACAGTGACTGACCCCACCCGCCGCGATCGCGCGACAGGCCGCAAGGTGCTGATGGCGTTGCCTCTGGTGGCCGTGCTGGCCGCTTGCGAGGCGCCGCTTGACTACGATCTGCGCGGCCAGATCGGTGCTTTCAACACCACCAAGGCGGCCCAAACTGCCACCACCAGCCGTCCGAAACCGGATTCCAATGGCCTGATCACCTACCCGTCCTATCAGGTGGCCGTGGCCCGACGCGGCGATACGCTGAATGACGTGGCTGGCCGCATTGGTCTCCCCGCCAGCGAATTGGCCCGTTTCAACGGCATGAAGACGGACGATCCGCTGCGCCAGGGCGAAATCATCGCCCTGCCCCGCCGGGCACCCGGCACTGCTTCAAAAAGCACAGGCGGTGTAGATATCGCCTCGCTGGCGGGAGATGCTATCGACAGTGCCCCCTCCACCACGCCAAATGCAGCAAGCACCGTCAACACCACACCGCTGGCACCGCAGCCTCCGGCGAGCAAGCCGCAGGTGCAGAGCGGGCCGGAGCCGGTGCGCCACAAGGTGAAACGCGGCGAGACAGCCTATACCGTGTCGCGGCTGTATCAGGTGCCAGTAAAGGCACTGGCGGAATGGAACGGTCTCGGCAGCGATTTTGCCATTCGTGAAGGCCAGTTCCTGCTGATCCCGCTGAAGGACCGTCCGGCACCGCGCAAGGAGGCCTCCGCAGCAGCAGCCGTGCCCGCAGTCGCAACCGTCACGGCCCCCGGTGAGGGCACCAGCACGCCCACCCCACCCAGCGCGACCAAGCCGCTGCCGCAGGAAACCGTTGCCCCGGCCGCAGAAGCTCCCAAGGATCTGCCAAAGGTGGAAGTGCCCGCCCCCACCCGCAGCGCCAGCAGCGCGATGAGTTACCCGGTCAAGGGCAAGATCACCCGCACCTATGCCAAGGGCAAGAACGACGGCATTGATATTGCGGGGGCTGCGGGCGCGCCGGTACAGGCCGCCGATGGCGGCACCGTCGCGGCGATCACCAAGGATTCAAACAATATCCCGATCATCGTGATCCGCCATGACGCCAAGCTGCTGACGGTCTATGCCAATGTCGACAAAATCGCAGTGAACAAAGGCGACACGGTATCACGCGGCCAGACGATTGCTGCGCTGCGTGACGGGCCGTCGGCCTATGTGCATTTTGAGGTTCGCAACGGCTTCGAAAGCGTTGATCCCCTGCCCTATCTGCAGTGACGTCGCCCCCGTACATCAGACCATAAAAAACGGCGCCCGGGAGATCCCTGAGCGCCGTTTTCCATTTGATGTACCGGTGGGGTCGTTCCAAAGCCGCGCGCGACCTTCTCAGGTGACTTTCACACCGTGACGACCGGCGAGATCGGTGAAGAACTGCCAGGCCACCCGCCCCGAACGCGCACCGCGTGTGGCTTGCCATTCTATCGCCTCGGCGCGCAGCTCCTGCTCCGCAATCTCTACACCGTAGGCTGCGCAATAGCCTGAAATCATGGTGAGATATTCATCTTGATCGCAAGGGTGGAAACCGAGCCACAGCCCGAACCGATCCGAGAGCGAGACCTTTTCCTCAACCGCTTCGGAGGGGTTGATGGCGCTGGAACGCTCGTTTTCGATCATATCGCGCGGCATCAGGTGGCGACGGTTGGAGGTGGCGTAGAACAGCACATTATCCGGGCGCCCTTCGATGCCACCATCCAGCACCGCTTTCAGGCTTTTGTAGTGCTGATCATCATGGCCAAAGGAGAGATCATCACAGAACAGGATGAAACGCTCAGGCGCGGCCCGCAGGTGGTTTAGAAGACGTGCCACCGAGGGCAGATCCTCGCGCTGCAGCTCCACCAGTTTGAGTGCTGGAAACTCCGGTGACAGCTGGCCATGGATTGCCTTCACCAGGCTGGATTTCCCCATGCCACGGGCGCCCCATAGAAGCGCGTTATTGGCCCCGAACCCGGCGGCAAAGCGACGGGTGTTGTCCAACAGTGTGTCGCGCGCGCGATCAATCCCCAAGAGCAGGTCCAGATCAACACGGTTGACGCTTCTCACAGGCTCCAGCCGGTCCGGGGCGACATGCCAGACAAAGGCCGACGCCGCACCGAAATCCGGTGCCTTCAACGGTGCGGGCGCCATCCGCTCCAGCGCATCCGCGATACGGGTCAGGCTTGTCTCATCCATAATCTGGGCCTCCGGTTATCTGGCTTGGGGGCGCGACCCTCTGTGGGATCAGCTGTCCTGCGGCTCAATCATATCCACGCGGGTGGCGTGGCGACCGCCTTCAAACTCAGCATTGAGGAAGGCATCAACGATCTCAATCGCGAGGCTGTCACCAACCACACGCGCCCCGATGGAGAGCATATTGGCGTTGTTGTGCTGGCGGATCATCTTGGCGGAGAAGGTTTCGGAGCAGACGCCGCAACGGACGCCCTTCACCTTGTTTGCGGCCATCATGATGCCCTGACCGGTGCCGCAAAGGATGATCCCGAGATCGCAATCGCCCGAGGCCACACGCTCCGCCGCGGCTGCGCCGTGCTTGGGGTAATGGGTGCTCTCCGGGGTCGTGGGGCCAATGTCGACGACCTCCCAGCCATTGGCGGCAATGTGGTCCGCGATGGCCTGGCGCAGCTCAATCGCGGCGTGGTCACTGGAAAGCACAACGCGGGTCGGTTTTTTCTGGTCCATGGGAGTCTCCGTCGGTGGGTTACCTGGGTCAAAGCATGTTCAGGCTGCGCGGGCAAGAGGGCAGCCGCCAAAGCAAAAAGGCGCGCCGTTTCCAGCGCGCCTTTTGTCATCCGTTCCGGTAGGGATTACTTGGCCTTACCGTCGTCCTGATCATCATCTTCAAACTCGGCCATCAGAGGATCATCTTCGGGATGCATATCCATTTCCTCGCCGAGATCATCGTCGTCGTCATAGTAGCCCTCGGCGCGCAACTTTGCCTCGCGGGTCTTCTCAACCCGGCGCACCAGAAGGATCGACACCTCATAAAGACCATAGACCACCGAAAACAGGATCCCTTGCGTGATCACATCCGGCGGGGTCACAAGAGCTGCCAATACAAGGATGGCGACAACCGCATATTTGCGCACGCTCCCCAGCCCGTCAGCGCTGACCAGACCGGCCTTCCCCATCAGGGTCAGAAGCACCGGCAGCTGAAAGCACAGGCCAAAGGCCATGATGAATTTCAGCGTGATATCCAGCGACTCGTTCACCTTGCCAAAAAAGGTGATCCGCACCCCTTCGGTGGTTTCCGGCACCACGGCGGCATCGGCAGGCAGGCTGCTGACCGCGCCAGACAGAAGGTTGGCAAAGATCGACGACACATCGGCAAAGCCAAGGAAGAAAGCCATCGCCAGCGGTGTCACCACGAAATGCGCAAAGCTCGCCCCCAAGAGGAACATCACCGGCGAGGCTATGAGGAAGGGCAAAAACGCATTCTTCTCCGTCTTGTAGAGACCCGGCGCCACAAAGCGCCAGAGCTGGAAGCCAATGACCGGGAACGACAGTGCAAAGCCAAACACCATGGAGATGCGGAACAGCGTGAACAGATATTCCTGCGGGCTGGTGTATTGCAGTGTCGGTGCGGGATCGCCCAGATTGCGCAGGGTTTCCTCAATCGGACCCAGCAGGAATTGCAGGATCGGTTCTGCAACAGTGAAGGCCAGCACGATCCCCACGATGAACGCGCCCACCGCCCGGATCAGGCGGGTGCGCAGTTCAGCCAGATGCTCAATCAGCGGCGCTGTGCTGTCGTCGATGTCTTCAGACGCGCTCATGTCTTGGTCTCACTTTCCGGCGTTGTCGGCGTGTCCGGAGCTGCCAAAGCGGCCTCCGCCTCAGCCGCTTTGGCCTGCGCTTCAGCGGCCTCGCGCGCCTTGCGGTCTGCCGCAGCACGGGCGGTGGCAGCCTGGATTTTCTTGGCATCTTCTGCCCGTTCAGCCGCCAGTTTCCCGGTTTCGCTGTCGGGGTCGAATTTGGTCGGGTCAATCGACTTAGCCATATCCTGCGCCGCCTGTTTGACGCCATCCATTGCGGTGTTCATCGGATTGGCCGCCGCCTTTAGCCCCTTGGCCATGTCATTGACGCCCGCCTCATCGGCAGCGTCATTCATGGCCCGGCTGAATTCGCGCGCCATGCCCTTGGCCTTACCCACGAACCGCCCGACATTGCGGAACAAAACCGGCAGGTCCTTGGGCCCGACAACAATCAGCGCCACAACGCCGATGACCATGAGTTCGGTCCACCCAAGATCAAACATCGCCGCTTAGACCTTGTCTTTTTCGGTCTCGGGGGTCACGTCGCGCGCAGCCTCTGCGGAGTTGTCTTCTTCCAGTTCCTTGGTGCTGTCGTTGACGCCTTTCTTGAAGGCGGTGATGCCTTTGCCCACTTCGCCCATCAGCGACGAAATCTTGCCGCGACCAAACAGGACAAGCACGACAACGGCGATGAGCAGCAGGCCCGGAAGGCCGATATTATTAAGCATGAGAGGGTCTCCTTCTGCGTGCGGACCGGGGGATGGCCCGCAGATGTCATTTGACGACGGTTTTACGCCCCCACCCCGGCGCGGCAAAGATCTGAGCCGCATGGGCGGCATCGGAAACTGACAAAAAAGCAGTTTTATCCGAGGTGACGCAATCCAACTGACAGGTTTATGTCAGTTGAGGGGCGCTATTGCCAGTGTATCACACCGAAAAGGAGACAAGTGATGGACAAACATGTGGCAGAGATCGTGACCTTTCATCTGGCTGAGGGCGTCAAGACAGCGGATTTTGTGGCGCTGATGCAGCGCACCGAAGGATTTGTGCGCGCGCAATCCGGCTTTCTGCATCGTCAACTGACACGGGGCGCAGATGGCAGTTGGACCGACTATGTGGTCTGGCAGGATATGGCGACAGCACAGGAGGTGGCACAAAGCTTCATGACGCAGGAGTTCTCGGCAGAGGTGATGGCGGCAATCGCGCCCGATACGGCCAAGATGCGTCATGAGGAGGTCCGTTTGGTCCATGGCCAGCTAGGGTCAGATAACTTACAGGCTCAAGGGGCGGAGGGTGGTCTTGACCTCCTCCCCGCCCCGTATAAAGGCTAGGACATGCGCCGCACCGACCGCCTGTTCGACATTATCCAGATCCTGCGCGATGGAAAACTGCACCGCGCGCAGGACATTGCCGCACGGCTGGAGGTCTCGACCCGCACAATCTACCGCGACATGGACACGCTGGTTGCCAGCGGTGTGCCGGTCGAGGGTGCCCGCGGTGTGGGCTATATGGTGCGCGAGGCGATCACCCTGCCGCCCCTCACACTCACCAGCGAGGAGCTGGAGGCGCTGAACCTTGGCATGGCGATTGTCGCTGAGGCTGCCGATCCGGATCTGAAAGCCGCTGCCGAAAGTCTGGCCGCCAAGGTGGATGCGGTGTTGCCCGAGGGTACCATTGCCGAAGCTGATGCGTGGAAATTTGCAGTCTACCCCTTCGCCGACGCAGCGCGAGGGTTTACCCAGATGCCGACGCTGCGCGCAGCAATCAAGGCGCGCCAAAAGCTGCATCTCACCTACAGACGTATTGATGACACGCTGACCGAGCGGGTCATCCGCCCGTTGCATATGGAATACTGGGGCCGGGTCTGGACCCTCACCGCCTGGTGCGAGGCACGTGAGGATATCAGGGTGTTTCGGGTTGACCTCATCGAGGCCGCCGAGCCCCTGCCGGAGTTGTTCGTGGATGAACCGGGCAAGCGCCTGATGGATTATCAGCCCTATGCCGACACGCCCGCGCCGGACTAATCCATCGCGTCAGCCGCCGGTTGGAAAGACGAAACAACGGTTGCGGCGCACAGTCAGCCACATCACCCGCCCGGCATCCGGCAGGAAGACATTTGGCACCGTCGCCTTCAACACGCTGCCGTCAAAATCCATACGAAACTCAACCAGGCTCTCATGCCCGAGGAAGCGGGCCCGTTTGACGACGCCGCGCGCGGCAACCCCGTCGCTGGGCGTCGGATGAGGACCGCGTCCGTTGCGGTCAAAATCAATCCGCAGGTGCTGCGGGCGAAACACAATGTCGACCTTGGTGCCATCCGGCACGCCCGGCGCCAGAAACTGGCCAAAGGGGGTTTCGGCAAGTGCTCCGTTCACCTCGGCATGTAAAATGTTGGTATCACTAAAAAAACCCACCGCGGCGCGATCCACTGGTCGGGTGTAGACGTTATAAGGCGCGCCCTGCTGCACGATCTTGCCGGAACGCATCAAAGCAATCTCATCAGCCATCCGCATCGCCTCTTCCGGCTCATGGGTGACCAGAAGGACGGCGGCGTCCTCTTCTTTCAGCAGTGTCAGGGTCTCATCGCGGATGCCGTCACGCAGGCGATTATCAAGCCCAGAAAATGGCTCATCCATCAGCATGATCCGTGGGCGTGGGGCCAGCGCGCGGGCCAAAGCCACACGCTGCTGTTCGCCACCAGACAGTTGATGGGGGAATTCGTCGATATATTGCGCGAGCGAGACCTTATGCAGCAATTCTTCAACGCGGGCGCGTTTCTCGTCCTTGCTGCCCTTCAGGCCGAAGGCGACATTGTCGGCAACGCTCAGATGCGGAAACAGGGCAAAATCCTGAAACATCAACCCGATTTCACGGCGCTCTGGCGGTACGCGAAACACGGTATCGCAGATCAGTTTGCCATCGACGTAGATCTCGCCGCTGTCCTGCATCTCCACCCCGGCGATCATCCGCAACGTGGTGGATTTGCCGCATCCCGACGGACCAAGCAGACAGGTCACCTGCCCGGCCTGGATCTGCAAGGACACATCATCTACCACCGCACGCCCGTCAAAAAAGCGCCGCAGATTGCGGATTTCGAGACGCGGCGCAGCTGCCGTCGGGCTGTCGGTGCCAAGCATCGGATCAGGGGGGGCAGATGTCATGCGACCTCGTTATTCGTGTCCGACCTAAATGATCGGGATTGGCCTGCAGATATCAACGCCAATGTCTCCATGCAAGGGAGCGCACCAGAGCGCGACATCAAGGGTCGACAGTGGCAGCATGATCACTGCGGTGGCAACAAATCAAAACTCAACTCAGCGTGCACGCGCCCGTTGACCAGCAGTTCGAGCCGATGCGGTCCCGGCACCAGAGTAAAGGTGCTCGCCCCGGCTTTCAGCGGATGGCGCTTGCTGAGGCGTGTACCGCCGCCGGTCAGGGCCGTTTGTTTCAGCTTAAAGACCTTGGCCGACACCTTGCCGCCGGGGCGTTGAAAATGCAGACGATAATCCACCAGCACGGGGGCGTCCGGTGCACCGTCCAGCTGGCAGTCAAACTGTAGAGCGCCGCCAATATGCACAGGATCATCGCGCAGCGTGATGGTCGCGGCGAGAGGCATGTCCGGGTCATACCCTAGCATCTCCATCGCGCCGCTGTGCCCGGCCTTCACCAACCCACGCAGCGCATGGGCGGTCATCCAGGCCAGCTCCTGCGGGCGCTGCTGATCTGCCGCCTGCCAGCTGCGCAGCCGATCCAGCACCAGCTCCGGATCCTTTTTTGAGATGTCGTTGAGGTGATTGGCCACTGAACGTGTCACATAGCGGGTCGGATCGGCGTGGAGCTCATCCAGCAGGGGCAAGGGCTGCGCCAATGTGAGCGGAACCGACTGGCCCCAGGGCAGCCTTGGCCGGGTGCCTTCGCTGACTAGCCGCCGAACGTGATAGTTGTCACTTGTCGCCCAACCCTGCATCACGGCCAATGTCTGATCGGTCCAATGGGTGAGAAACGGACGGATAGCCCATTCCATGGAAAACCGCTGGGTGATTTCGGACAGCAACTGCAGCGACAGATCCGGTGCGGCCTCCAGCCCGCGTAGCACCACAAACTCTCCCAGCGGCGCAAAGATGAAGTCGCCGAAATCATCATCCGACAGGCTGGGATCCAGAGGCGGCGGCAGCGCCCGTCGCAGAACGGGTGCGGCGGCCTCCAGATCCGCAGGCAGATGGCGGACCAGCACCTCTGCTATCAGGGAAATGCGCTCCTTCAGCTCCAGATCCGGCAGCTGAGCCATCACCTCAGCCTCAAACGCTGCGGCGTCAAATCCGGGATCCGCCGCCGCGAAAAGGCCCGCTAGGTAGCGGGTCTTCTTCTGATTAAACAGTTGATCCTTCAGCGAGAAACCGGATGCCATCTGCCCGCCCCGTTAAATGGTCATATTGGTGGCGCCACCGTCCAGCAGGATATTCTGGCCGACGATGAAGCCCGCGTGCTGCGAACAGAGGAAGGCGCAGGTGGCGCCGAACTCCTGCCGCGTGCCATAGCGACCAGCGGGAATGCTGGCGGCGCGCTGCTCGGCGGCCTGCTCAAGGGAGATCCCCTGCTGTTGGGCCACGCCGGTATCCAGCGAGACCGCCCGATCCGTGGCGTGGATACCGGGCAGCAGGTTGTTGATGGTCACGCCCTTCGCGGCAACCTGACGGGAGGTGCCTGCCACATAGCCAGTCAGCCCGGTGCGCGCCGCATTCGAAAGGCCCAGAACCGGGATTGGCGCCTTCACCGATTGTGACGTGATGTTGACCACCCGACCCCAGCCCCGTTCCATCATACCCGGCACCAGCGCCTTGATCAGCGCGATCGGGGTCAGCATGTTGGCATCCAGCGCCTTGATAAAATCCTCACGCTCCCAGTCAGACCACAACCCCGGCGGCGGGCCGCCTGCGTTGGTCACCAGAATATCGACCCCCTCGGCTGCGGCGATGACCTTGGCCTGCCCCGCCTCGGTGGTGACATCCGCGGCGATGGTTTCCACGTTGACGCCATGGGCATCCCGGATGGATTGGGCCGAGGCCAGAAGCGCCTCCGCCCCCCGCGCGTTCATCACCAGATCCACCCCGGCCTCTGCCAGGGCCTCCGCGCAGCCGAGGCCCAGCCCCTTGCTACTGGCACAGACCAATGCCCGCTTACCCGCCAATCCCAAATCCATGACATATCTCCCTGTTGCGCCGCGATATCTTATTCCGGCCATGCCGTTTGCAAGCCGGGATCCTACAGCGTTTCCGTCGCGGCGGAGCTTGCACCCTTGTCCCGGTATTGACCAGCCCAAACACCAACCGCAGGTGCCGATGCTGCGGCAAGACGACCCGTGCCTGCGCGTCATTGCCTTCCGGCTCTGCTGGCTTCGCAAAACCACCCCCGTCTGGTCTGCATCTCGCCACATTTGCCGCCAAAATGGGACATCACACGCGCAGGACGCGCGCCGCTATTGGTTAGGTTACCCATGTTGACACAGCTGCATCAGATCCCCGTTGCCGCCCAAACGCTCCCGGTGTTCGCGGCGGCTGACTTCTGCGTCGAAATGGGAGCGAACATGGGCGATAGCCTTGGGGTCTATGATGATCTGCAACTGGACGACGTCTATCAACTGACCCGCAATACCCCGCTCCGCCAGATCGGCCTGACAGCGCGTCCGGACGGGCGCCTTACCCTAGATGAAGGAACCGCGACCGGCACCCCGGGCGCGCGCCTGCATCTGGATTGCCTGCTGACACTGATGCCCGATCTCGGCGCCAATGTTGAGGCTCTGGTTTTGGTCGAGGTGGACGACGACGGGTTGATTGCAGCGATCTATTTGCTGCCACTTTCGCCACTGCGCCCGCAGACAGGCTACACTTTGGTGCGCAAAACGCGCGAGGGCACACGTCAGCGGCTTGCGCAGCTGGCCTGCGTCTCCTTCACGCGCGGCACCCATATTACCCTCGACACTGGTGCACAGCGGCCGATTGAGGATCTTGTGGTCGGGGACCGGGTTCTGACGCGCGATGACGGCGCCCAAGAGGTGCGCTGGATTGGCCAATGCACAAGCCGCGCGGTTGGTGAAATGGCTCCGATCCTGATCCGGGCCGGTGCGCTCAACAATGAAAATGATCTCCTGGTCAGTCCGGACCACCGGTTGTTGGTGCATCCCCGCCGCGACATCCGCCGCAGGGGTCGCCCTGATCATCTGGTTCGGGCGCGAGAGCTGGTGAACGGGATTGATATCTTTGAACAAAGCGGCGGCTTTGTGGATTACTTCCAGCTACTGTTTGAGCGACATCAGATCATATTCGCCGAAGGGATCGCAGCTGAGAGCCTCCTGCTTAACCCGTTGACGCGGGCTGCGCTGCCACAGGACAACCTGAGCCGGACACCGGGCCTGTTGCTGGGCCATCAGCGGGTGGCCTTTGGGCTGGAAATTCAACCGGCGCTGATAGACAGAGGTCAGACCGTGGCCGGGTTGAAGCGCCGCGTCATGTGACCGCGCGCGTCTGATCTGCGCGTCCCGCAGAAAGCTACCGACACAACGACAGATGTGCATCAGCTCAACAGATGCTGAAAAATTCAGCACACCGGGGCAAGAATTTACGATTTCTGATGGAAATCTCCGTGATTATTCCGACACATGGGCCAGACGCCCGGATTTGGAATTTATGGAACTTTGCCTAACTATGACGAAACGAGACCTTGTGCAGCGCTGGTTTTCCGAGGTTTGGGAAAATCGCGACATGTCCATATTTGCCCAGATGCTTGCCCCCTCGCTGGAGAACACCGAACTGCTGGACGGGCTGACCAACCCCCGCAAGGATTATCCCGTCCTAATCGAAGTTGTTCACAAGCTGGCGGGTGAGCTGCAGGTGCAGATGCTGCACTACATGGAAGACGGCGACTGGACCTCAACGCGCTACCTGCTGACATCCGATGGCCCGGACGGGGTCACGCCTGTTCATGCTGAGGGGATCATGATGATTCGTTTTGAAGGCGACAAGATTGCTGAACTGACGTCCCGATTTGACGCCTTCGCCTTCTTCGAACAGCTGGGGCAACTGCCCGCAGATGCAATGCCTGCCTGTCTTGCCGGGCAGGCCCTGATCTGGGATTGAAACGGCGGCCCCGATTGTCGGTAATGCGCAGGGGGCCTGCCCCCTGTTTTTCTTGCCTCGGCGCGCCATCCTGATATACGCGCGCTCATGCTCGATACCGTCCCAAACCGCCCCGACCTGCTTAAGCAGAAATCGCCCGGCGCCGCACCTTTGCGATCATCTCGCATCCGGATGCCGGCAAAACCACGCTGACTGAGAAGTTCCTGCTTTATGGTGGTGCTATTCAGATGGCCGGTCAGGTGCGCGCCAAGGGTGAGGCCCGGCGGACGCGCTCAGACTTCATGCAGATGGAGAAGGATCGCGGTATTTCCGTTTCGGCCTCCGCGATGTCGTTTGACTATGCCAACTACCGCTTCAACCTGGTGGACACGCCCGGTCACTCCGACTTTTCGGAAGATACCTATCGCACGCTGACCGCCGTTGATGCAGCGGTCATGGTGATTGATGGCGCAAAGGGTGTGGAAAGCCAGACCCAGAAACTGTTTGAGGTCTGCCGCCTGCGGGATCTGCCGATCCTGACCTTCTGTAACAAGATGGACCGCGAAAGCCGTGACACATTTGAGATCATTGACGAGATCCAGCAGAACCTCGCGATTGACGTGACACCAGCCAGCTGGCCGATCGGCGTCGGTCGCGATTTCATCGGCTGTTACGATATGTTGCGCGACCGTCTGGAGCTGATGGACCGGGCCGACCGCAACAAGATCGCCGAGAGCATTGAGATCAACGGTCTGGACGACCCGAAACTGGCAGAGCATGTGCCAGAGCACCTGCTGGAGCAGCTGCTGGAAGAGGTCGAAATGGCACGCGAGCTGCTGCCGACACTTGATCCGCAGTCGGTTCTGGAAGGTCACATGACGCCAATCTGGTTCGGCTCTGCGATCAACTCCTTTGGGGTGAAGGAGTTGATGGACGGCATCAGCACTTACGGACCGGAACCGCAGCCGCAGACCGCTCAACCGCGCCAGATTGCGCCGGATGAAAAGAAAGTCGCCGGTTTTGTTTTTAAGGTGCAGGCCAATATGGATCCCAAGCACCGCGACCGCGTGGCCTTTGTCCGGCTGGCGTCGGGCCATTTCAAACGCGGCATGAAGCTGACACATGTGCGGTCCAAGAAACCAATGGCGATCTCCAACCCGGTGCTGTTTCTGGCGTCGGATCGCGAATTGGCAGAGGAAGCCTGGGCTGGCGATATCATCGGTATTCCGAACCACGGCCAGCTGCGCATCGGCGATACGCTGACCGAGGGTGAAGCGCTCCGCGTGAGTGGCATCCCGTCCTTTGCACCGGAACTCTTGCAAGGCGTGCGCGCGGGCGACCCGATGAAGGCCAAGCATCTGGAAAAGGCGTTGATGCAGTTCGCCGAAGAAGGTGCCGCCAAAGTGTTCAAACCCTCCATCGGATCCGGGTTCATTGTTGGCGTGGTGGGGCAGTTGCAATTTGAAGTGCTCGCCAGCCGGATCGAGATGGAATACGGCCTGCCCGTCCGGTTTGAGGCCTCGCAATTCACGTCTGCCCGCTGGGTCAGCGGCGACAAGACCGCGCTCGACAAGTTCATCAACACCAACAAGCAGCACATTGCCCATGATCATGATGGCGATGTGGTCTATCTGACACGCCTTCAGTGGGACATCGACCGGGTTGAGCGCGACTATCCGGACTTGAAACTGACCGCGACCAAGGAGATGATGGTCTAAGACCAGCCTCCCAGATCATCGGTGACACCAGCCCCGCCATGGATATCGACAACGAAAACTATCCTGGCGGGTTCTATAAACTGCTGCGGCAGCTCGAAAAGAAAGAGGTGCCGTTTGTCGAGCCGCTGTCGGCCTTGCCGACGGCGGATGCCGATTTGACCGCTCTCCTTGGTCCGCTGACAGATCCAGGCCCCAAGCCCGCGACGCAGAAGGATCTGCCGATCCACCATATCGCGCATAAATGGCAGTCTCTGCGGGAAGAGTTTGCAGGCGATCCTGAAATCTGGGCGGTCCATGCGCTCTGTATTGCGATCTTGCGCCGCCGGGATGCGCCACCGGAAGCGCGGGCGCTGTTCCTGCGGATCTGGGCGGAGCATGGGGGTGCACTGGCGGCGGGTCTGCCGACGCGCTGGCTGATCTCAGCGGCAACCACCTTTGCGGATCATGGGGACACGATTGATCAGCGGCTTGGCGGACAAGGGCTGCAGTTGCTGTTCCACCTGATCAAGCTGCATGACAGTGAACGGAGATTGTCAGGGCGACCCACCGACAGTGGCCTTCCCCGTGTAAAGGGCAAGGATCTGGATGACATCGGCCTTGGCATGACACCTTACCACCTGCCCCATGGCGATCTGGATCGACAAATGCTGGCGCGGCTGTGGCGGTATGGCGAACGGGACTTGGTGCTGCGGCCGCTCGCCATCAGGATGCTGCGCATGGTGATGGAAGATCCCCGCAGCATTTTCGGACGCATTCAGCGCTACAAGACGCATCGCAGGTCATGACCACGCCGAGCCAACCGAAATGGGGTCTTGTCAGCACCATCAAGGCCGACGCCAAATCTATCCTGGATTTTGCCGCCTACCACCTGGATCTGGGTGCCCACCGGTTACATCTGTACCTTGATGCAGAAAATCCCGACGTCTACCCACATCTAAAGGCGCATCCGAAAATTCGGGTAATCACCTGCGACGACCGCTATTGGAAGCAGCACAAGGCGCCGCGTCCAAAGATGCACCAGCCCCGCCAGACGATGAACGCGACCCACGCCTACGAGCGGATCCAGACCGACTGGGTCGCCCATATCGATGTGGATGAGTTTCTCTGGCCTCATGTTGCAGCCGCGGACCAAAGCCGGGCGATCACAGAAACGCTCGCCGCGCTGCCTGCTGAGACGGATGTGCTGCGGATGCGCCCGCTGGAGGCGCTGGCCGGGCATGCGGATCACTACAAGGCAATGGTCCCCTCTGGTGCTGAACGCGAGCATGAGGTCAGGGCGATCTATCCCGAATTCGGCGTTTTTCTCAAAGGCGGCTTTCTCAGCCACACGGCAGGTAAGCTGTTTGCCCGAACCGGCCTCCCCGATATTCAGTACCGAATCCATAACTTGTTCCAGCACGGCGAGAAAAACACCCGCGAGACCGAGCAGGAGGGATTGCGGATCTGTCATCGCCACGCCGCCAGCTGGGATGACTGGCAAGGCAGCTACCGATTCCGACTGGCGCGTGGCTCCTACCGGCCAGGTCTGGGTGCAGGCTTTCCGGCGCGTTTCGGCGGGTTAAACAAGCATGAGCTGCTGACCATGATCGAACAGGACCACGGTATAGACGGATTGCGACGCTTCTTCGGCGAAATCAATGCGGAGCTGCCTGAGGTCTATGATGCGCTACGCCTGCGGGGTATGATCCATCATTGCCCGCTGAATTTGGCGGCCAAGCGACGTCAACATTTCCCGCAATTTGACTAAACTGTTTCGGATTTACCCGTTACAGGATCAATAACCTGCGAAAACCCGGCTTCGTTTGACGATTGCAGCGGATTTTGCTATGCCCCGCCGCAAGCCGATCAAGACAGGACGCAAGACCATGCGGAATCGGCCCTGACATACACGCGCGGGCCAGGTCAGTGTCCGCAAAAACGGACGCATATGACAAAATTTTCAGATCTGAACCTGAACCCCAAAGTTCTCAAAGCGATTGAGGAAGCGGGTTACAGATCCCCTACCCCTATTCAGGCAGGGGCCATTCCTCCTGCTTTGGAGGGGCGCGATGTGCTGGGGATTGCACAGACCGGCACCGGCAAGACAGCCTCTTTCACCCTGCCGATGATTACCCTGCTGGCGCGCGGTCGCGCCCGGGCACGCATGCCGCGCAGCCTGGTGCTCTGCCCCACGCGCGAGCTGGCAGCACAGGTGGCGGAGAATTTCGACACCTACACGAAACACTTGAAACTGACGAAGGCGCTGCTGATTGGCGGTGTTTCGTTCAAGGAGCAGGACACGCTGATCGACAAAGGGGTGGACGTGCTGATCGCTACCCCCGGTCGTCTGCTCGACCATTTCGAGCGTGGCAAGCTGATCCTCTCCGACGTCAAGGTGATGGTGGTGGACGAAGCCGACCGGATGCTCGACATGGGGTTCATTCCCGATATCGAACGCATCTTCGGCCTGACTCCCTTTACCCGTCAGACACTGTTCTTCTCCGCCACGATGGCGCCAGAGATTGAGCGGATCACCAATACGTTCCTATCTGCCCCAGAGCGCGTGGAAGTGGCGCGTCAGGCAACGACGTCTGAGAACATCACCCAAGGCGTGGTGCTGTTCAAAGCCTCCCGCCGGGACCGTGAGGGCAGCGAGAAACGCAAGTTGCTGCGCCACCTGATTGATCAGGAAGGCGAGAAATGCACGAATGCGATCATCTTCTGCAACCGTAAGACGGATGTCGATATCGTTGCGAAATCGCTGAAAAAATACGGCTATGATGCCGCGCCGATTCATGGCGATCTGGATCAGAGCCAGCGCACCAAGACTCTGGACGGGTTCCGCGAAGGTTCTTTGCGGTTCCTGGTCGCCTCCGATGTGGCGGCGCGCGGCCTTGATGTGCCCAGTGTTAGCCATGTGTTCAACTTCGACGTTCCAAGCCATGCAGAGGACTATGTCCATCGCATCGGTCGGACTGGCCGTGCCGGGCGTGACGGCACCGCGATGATGATCTGCGTGCCCAAGGACGAAAAGAACCTCGAAGACATCGAACGTCTGGTCCAGAACGAGATCCCGCGCATCGAGAACCCGCTGAAGAAAGCCAAGGCCGAGCCAAAGGCGAAAGACAGCAAGGACGATGCAAGCGGCGAGGCGCCTGAGCGCAAGACCCGCAGCCGCCGCTCTTCTTCCCGCAGCTCCGCTGCCAAGGATGTGAACGAGGCGGCAGACGCCCAGCAGGCAAATGATGCTGCGACCGCTGAGGTCGATTCAACAGCACAGGAGCAGAAGGCCCCTGAGCAGGAAAAGCGCGCGTCTGGCCGTGGCAAATCGGCCGAGAACAAATCCTCCGGGCAGAAATCCGGGCAGAAGGGCAACCAGAAATCCGGTCGTGGCCGTGGCGGCAACGACCGGGGCAATGATCGCAATGTGGTTGGCATGGGCGACCACATGCCCAGCTTTATCGCCCTCAGCTTTGCCGAGCGCCGCGCCGGGTAATATCCTCGGTGATGGCTAAAATCATCAGGGCTGCCTCCTGGGGGCGGCCCTTTTTCATTGTGCCGGGTCACCGGACCAACGGGAGCCATGCGCCAGTTGTCGGCCAAACGCCTCTGAGCTTTGCACTTGCAGCATGGCGGGATTGCCCATTTTTGCGGATGTCGCCCGACCCCGAAAAGCCTATCTGAGGGTCAACAAGACATAAGACACCCAAGAGGCCTGCCATGAACAATCTGGAGTTTCCAACCGTGACCGCCGACGAAATCCGCGCCATCGAAGCCCGCGCGCATGAGCTGCGTGCCGAGGCAATGGCCGCTTTCCTGCGCAGCCTTGGCCGGGGCATGGCCAGCCTGCCGGGGAAGTTGGCCGCGCTGATTTCGCGCCCCCGTCACGCCTGATCCGACGCCTGCGCGCAGGCAGCTGAGAGCAGACGGTAAGGTCAATCCCCTACCACAGATGAAAGCCCCGGCACGCTGCCGGGGCTTTTTCGTTACAGCCCATCAACTATGGGCATATGACCGAAACAACGGATCAAAAAAGGCCCGCCACATCAGGTGCGGCGAACCCTTAAATTAGATCAAAACGGTCTGGCTCAGCGCATCCGGCTGACCACAACGGTCACCTCGGGTTTCTTGCCGATCTCATTCTGCGCGGTCTGGCGGGCGACACGGCGAAGGTTCTCTTCCAGCTTGTCATCATCGCGCAGGGTCTTCGCACCGGCACGCATGATAAACTGGTTCAGATCCTCTTCCATTACCTCAACCAGCGCGGCATTGGATCGACCGGTTTCCGCAAGCCCCTTGATATCGCACCAGGGTTCGCCGAGTGGTTCGTCTTCTTCATCCAAGATGACAGTGACGACCACATGACCGTTGAGCGCCATGCGGATCCGGTCGCGGACAACGCCATCCAGCGCGCCATATTTGACCGACCCATCCAGATAGGTGCGCCCGGTGTCGACGTAATCCACCACCTTCGGCGCGTCACCTGTCAGATCCATCATCATGCCGTTCACGGCCACAGCGCTGGCGATACCCTTCGCCTCGCCCAGACGGGCGTGCTGGCGCAGATGGCGGTGTTCGCCATGCATAGGGATCAGCATCTGCGGCTTGATGATGTCATGCATCCGTTCCAGATCGGGACGGTTGGCATGGCCGGATACATGATAAAGACCGGAGCTGTCATCCACCACATCCACGCCTTTTTCGGAGAACTGGTTGATGATGCGAATGACACCGCGTTCGTTGCCAGGGATTGTCTTGGAGGAGAACAGGAACAGATCGCCCTCCTTCACCTCAACGCCGCGATATTTGCCGCGTGCCAATTGGGCAGACGCCGCGCGGCGTTCCCCCTGGCTGCCGGTCACCACCAACATCAGGTTTTCGCGCGGCAGCTCCTGCGCCGCCTCAACGCTGACCACCTTTGGGAAGTTCTTCAGAACGCCTGTTTCGGTCGCGGCCTCCACCATGCGCTGCATCGCCCGGCCAAGAAGGACAACGGAACGGCCCGCGGCATGGCCTGCCTCCGCCAGGGTTTTTACCCGCGCCACGTTAGAGGCAAATGTGGTTGCAACAACCATGCCCTCAGCCTCGCCCACCAGACGGGTGATCTCGGGGCCGACTTCGACCTCGGACCGACCGGGGTTCAGCGAAAACACATTCGTGGAATCGCAGACCAGCGCCTTGACGCCATCCTTGGCGATCTCCGCCCACATTTCCGGGTCGAAGGCTTCGCCCACGATGGGAGTCGAGTCAGTTTTGAAATCGCCGGTGTGGACGATACGGCCCGCAGGTGTATCGATCACCAGACCGCCACTTTCCGGGATGGAATGCGAGATCGGAGCGACGCCGACGGTGAAGGGACCAAGTTTTGTCACCTCGGGCCACGCAGAAACGGTTTTCACCTCTTCACTGTCGAGACCAGCCTCGTCCATCTTGCGGCGCGCCAGATTGGCGGTGAAGGCACGGGCATAGATCGGCACGTTCAGATCGCGGTAAAGATGCGCGACGGCGCCGATGTGGTCCTCATGCGCGTGGGTGATGAACACCCCTTCCAGCTGGTCGGCTCGCTCTTTCAACCAGCGGATGTCCGGCATGATCAGATCGACGCCGGGGCTGCTGTCCATATCCGGGAAGGTGACGCCCAGATCCACCAGGATCAGGCGTTCCTTGCCCGGTTTGCCGTAGCCGTAGATATAGGCGTTCATGCCAATTTCGCCCGCCCCACCCAGGGGCAGGTAGATTAAACGTTCAGTGCTCATCCTCGAGACCGTTATCCTTGTTGTATCTGTGTATGATCTGTAGCCCGTGCATCGTGAGATCATCCTCAAATGCGTCAAACAGATCGGCTGTCTGCTGGAACAAAGGCGCCAGCCCGCCTGTCGAGATTACTTTCATCGGCACGTCACGCTCCGCCTTGATGCGGGCGCAGATTTCACGCACCAGTCCTACGTACCCCCAGAACACACCTGACTGCATACATGCAACCGTATTGGTGCCGATGACGGACTGGGGTTTGGAGATATCCACATGGGGCAAGGCGGCGGCGGCCTGATGCAGCGCCTCAAGGCTGAGATTCACGCCCGGCGCAATGACCCCGCCGATATAGGCGCCATCCTCGGCCACCACATCAAAGGTTGTTGCTGTGCCAAAATCGACCACGATCAGATTGCCACCATATTGATCAAACCCGGAAACCGTATTGACCAAACGATCGGGGCCCACATTCGTTCCCTGATCCACCCGCACCGAAACCGGCAGAAGGCAATCCGGCTTGCCGACCACAAGGGGGCGCGTGTTGTAGTAGCGATCCGCCAGAACCCGCAGGTTGAACACCACACGTGGCACCGTGGAGGAGATGATCATATCGGTGATATCTGCCTCGATCCCCTGCAACCGCATCAGCGTGTTGAGCCAGACATAATACTGATCCGCCGTGCGCCGCCAATCGGTGGCAGTCCGCCAGGTACCGATGAAATTCTCCCCGTCCCAGATTGAAAACACCGTGTTGGTATTGCCGCAATCAACTGCCAGAAGCATGACCTGCCCTGCTCCTCTTCCTAGAAAAAGATATCCGCCGCAGGGATGCTGACGCGGCCCTTGGCGGTCTTGAGGACAAGGTTACCGCTGCCGTCCACCGTCTCAAACGTGCCCTCGGTTTCAGAATTAGAGGTTCGCGCGATGATCACCTCACCCAGACGGGCTGCACGGGCCAGCCAGGCGGTGCGGATCGGTTCGAAGCCATAGGTGACAAACTGCTGTTCGCAGCGGGCATAGGCGGCCGCCAGCTCAGTCAGGAAATCCTCAGGCGTGATGTGGATACCCGTCTCCGACAGCAGTGACACCGGCCAGACCGCGCCCGGCTCCAGCCATTCCTGCATCGGCGTCTCAATCAGATTGACCCCGATCCCAATCGACAGATGAGTGACGCCGCCTGCGACCCCTGCGCTCTCCAGAAGAATGCCCGCCAGCTTACCACCGTTCAAAAGCACATCATTGGGCCATTTCAGCGCCAGTCCCGCGGTCTCCCCGCAGAGTGCGACGCAAGCCTCATGCAAGGCAAGGGCCGCCACGAAGCTGCGCAGCGCCACCTGCTCCGGCGCGCCATCCGGCCGCATCACCAGGGTTGCTGCAAAATTGCCCTTCGGTTCCTTCCAGGCCCGCCCTCTGCGACCGCGCCCCTTGGTCTGGCGCTTGGCCATGATCCATTCCGGGCCGGTCAGCGTAGGCGCGCGGCGCGCGGCCTCATCCAAGGTGCTGTCCACCTCCTCTAGCAGGCTGCGCCCGTATCCCTCTGGCCACTCACTCATGATCCTGTCCCTTCAAGGCAAAAAGGCCCGGTCCGCAGACCAGGCCTTTGTGTGTTCTGTGTCAGAGCGGTCAGTTGACCAGCGTGGCAGCCGCTGATGCCGCTGCACCCTCGATGCCGAACATGTTGATAATACCCAGAAGCATCACCGCAGCCGACGCCATCAGGAACCCCCAGAGGATTGGCGAACGGTTGGTCTCCAACTCCTCGCCCTCTTCACCGAAGTACATGTAGTAGACGATGCGCAGGTAGTAGAAGGCCCCGATGACAGAGGCAATCACACCAGCAACCGCCAGCCACGCAAGGCTGGCCTGATAGGCCGCGTTCAGCACGTATAGCTTGCCGAAGAACCCCAGCATCGGCGGCACGCCTGCCAGCGAGAACAACAGGATCAGCATGGCCAGCGCCTTGCCCGGCTCACGACGGGAATAGAGGTTCAGCGCGCGGATATCGGTGATTGGCTTGCCGTCTTTCTCCATCATCAGGATGAAGGCAAAGGTGCCGATGTTCATGGAGACGTAAATCGCCATATAGACCAGCAACGCCTGCACACCATAGGCCGTACCTGCTGCAAGACCCATCAACGCGTAGCCCATATGGGCAATGGAGGAATAGGCCATCAGACGTTTGATATCGCGCTGACCAATCGCGGCAACAGCGCCGACAAACATGGAAAGCAGCGACAGCAGCGCAATGACCTGGCTCCAGTCCTGCACCGCATGGCCAAAGGCATCATGCAGCACGCGCGCAAACAGACCCATTGCCGCGACCTTCGGCGCCGAGGCGAAGAAGGCTGTGACCGGTGTCGGCGCACCTTCGTAGACGTCCGGGGTCCACATGTGGAACGGCACTGCCGAGACTTTGAATGCCATGCCGGAGATCAGGAAGACCAGACCAAACAGCAGGCCGACAGACACGTCGCCGTGCTTGGCGACGGCGTAGATGCCCGCAAAATCGGTCGTACCGGCAAAGCCATAGACCAACGACGCGCCATACAGAAGCAAACCGGAGGACAGCGCGCCAAGCACGAAATACTTCAGGCCAGCTTCGGTCGATTTCACGCTGTCACGACGCAGCGATGCCACGACATAGAGCGCCAGCGACTGCAGTTCGAGGCCCATGTAAAGCGACATCAGGTTGCTGCACGGAGACCATCACCATCATGCCCACCGCGCTGAGCGCGACAAGAATGGGATATTCAAACCGAAGCATGCCCCGGCGCGACATGTAATCCTGGCCCATAACCAGAACCGCCGACGCCGATAGCAGAATGGCGACCTTGGCGAAGCGGGCGAACCCGTCATCGACGAACATGCCGTTGAACGCCTCGCGGCTACCAGACGCGCCTGTCCCGATCCAGATCGCCAGCGCCGACATCAGACCGGCCATCAGCCAGATCAGAGCCGGGGCCAGTTTGTCCTTGCCCGTGTAGACACCCACGAGGAGCGCCGCCATTGCGCTGAGCGCCAGAACAATCTCTGGCAGGATAACGGTGAGATCAGCTGGGATCATCGCCCACGCCCCCTTAGTGCGAAGCCATCTGGGTCGCCGGGGACAGATCCGCAGCGGCCAGAGATTGGTTGAAGTTAGCAATCAGCGCCTCGGTCGACGGGCTGATGATATCGGTGACAACTGCCGGATAGACGCCCAGCAGGATGGTCATCACGACAAGCGGTGCAAAGATAAACCGTTCACGCGCAGTCATATCCTTGATGGTTTTGAGGCTGCCTTTGATGAGGTCGCCAAATACCACGCGGCGATACAGCCACAGCGCATATCCCGCCGAGAAGATGACGCCGGTCGCAGCAACGGCTGCCACCCAGGTATTTTTCTGGAAGGTCCCCATCAGGGTCAGGAATTCACCGATAAAGCCAGACGTGCCCGGCAGGCCGACATTGCCCATAGTAAAGAACATGAAGACCAGCGCATAGGCAGGCATACGGATGACAAGCCCACCGTAGGCGTCGATGTCACGGGTGTGCATCCGGTCATAGATCACGCCAACACAAAGGAACAGCGCCGCCGAGATGAAGCCGTGGCTCAGCATCTGGAAGATCGCGCCGTCAATACCCTGCTGGTTCGCGGCAAAGATCCCCATCGTCACAAAACCCATATGCGCTACGGAGGAATAAGCGATCAGCTTTTTCATATCCGACTGCACCAGCGCCACAAGTGAGGTGTAGACCACCGCGATGGCGGACATCCACAGGATCACGTCGGTCATTACATCGGCGCCAACCGGGAACATCGGCAGACTGAAGCGCAGGAAGCCATAACCGCCCATCTTCAGCAGGATCGCCGCCAGGACAACAGAGCCAGCCGTCGGCGCCTGAACGTGCGCATCCGGCAGCCAGGTGTGGACGGGCCACATCGGCATTTTTACCGCGAACGATGCAAAGAAGGCCAGGAACAGCAGGGTCTGCATACCGCCAACAACATGGATGCCCAGAAGATCAAAGCTGCCCGCAGAGAAGCTATGCGTCAGCAGCTGCGCAATATCCGTGGTGCCTGCATCTGCATACATCGCGACCATCGCCACCAGCATCAGCACCGAGCCGAAGAAGGTATAGAGGAAGAATTTGAACGAAGCGTAGATCCGTTCTTTTCCACCCCAGATCCCAATGATCAGGAACATCGGGATCAGGCCTGCCTCGAAGAACAGGTAGAACAGCACCAGATCCAGCGCCATGAAGACGCCAAGCATCAGCGTCTCCAGCATTAGGAAGGCGATCATATATTCCTTCACACGCGTGCTGACGCCCCAGCTGGCCAGAATGGTCAGTGGCATCACAAATGTGGTGAGCATCACGAAGAGCACCGAAATGCCATCCACGCCCATCTTGTATTTCAGGCCAAAAATCCACTCCGCCTCTTCGACGAACTGAAAGCCCGTGTTGGAAGGGTCGAACTGAAAATAAATGCCAAGGCTGACCAGGAAGGTGATCGTGGTGGCAAAAAGCGCAACAGATTTGGCGTTGCGCTGCGCCGCCTCATCCTCGCCGCGCAGGAACAGGGCCAGAATGGCCGCCGCAAGCGCCGGGATAAAGGTGACGATAGAAAGGAGATTGTCCATCAGTGCGTTCCTCCGCCGATCGACATCCAGGTAACCAGAGCAGCAATGCCCAGCACCATCCAGAAAGCATAAGTGAAGATGTAACCCGACTGTGCGCGACCGGCGAGGCGGGTGAAGAAGGGAATGATGCCCATGGCGATACCGTTCAGGGCACCGTCAATGGTCTTGCCGTCCCCGCGCTTCCAGAAGAAGCGGCCGATCATCAGCGCTGGTTTGACAAAAATCGCATCATAAAGCTCATCGAAGTACCACTTGTTCTTGAGGAACAGATACAAAGGCTGCTGTTGCTTGGCGAGACGGCCAGGCAGGCTTGGGTTCACGATGTAGAACAGGATCGCAAGACCAAGGCCAAGCAGCATCGCGATGAACGGCGACACCTTGACCCATTTCGGGGCAGCGTGGGCGTCGTCCAGCACGGTGTTCTCGGGGCCGACGTACAGCGCGCCCTCACCCGGCTTGCCGGTGAACACATAGTGATGCTCGCCCGTGGCCGCTTCACCGTGATCATCCTTGGCTTCGCCATGGCTGTCTGCACCATGCGTATCGTCCCCATCAGCATCACCGTGGCCCTCAGCCGAAGCTTCCGCATAGGGGATGCCATAGAATTTGCCGACCTTATCGGTGTGGCCAAAGAAGCTGCTGTACCAGATCATACCGGAGAACACCGCACCAAGCGCCAGAACACCCAGCGGGATCAGCATGACCATCGGGCTTTCATGCGCGTGATCATGCGTGTGCTTGTCGCCACGTGGCTTGCCGTAGAAGGTCAGGAAAATCAGACGCCAGCTGTAGAAAGAGGTCATCGCGGCAGCCGCCACCAGCAGCCAGAACCCGTAGGAGGATCCACCGGCATATGCGCTTTCGATGATGGCGTCCTTCGACAGGAAACCAGCAAAGCCGAAATGGGTTAGCGGAATACCAACACCGGTGATGGCCAGCGTGCCGATCATCATCGCCCAGAAGGTATAGGGGATTTTCTTACGCAGGCCGCCATAGTTCATCATGTCCTGCTCGTGGTGCATCGCGTGGATCACGGAGCCCGCGCCAAGGAACAGCATCGCCTTGAAGAAGGCGTGTGTGAACAGGTGGAACATTGCAGCCGAATACATGCCAACACCTGCGGCGACGAACATATAGCCCAGCTGAGAACAGGTCGAATAGGCAATCACACGCTTGATATCGGTCTGAACCAGACCAACCGTTGCCGCGAAGAACGCCGTGGTCGCACCCAGCACGGTGATGAACGTCGTCGCCTGAGGCGCCACTTCCATCAGCGGCGACATCCGGCAAACGAGGAAGACACCCGCAGTAACCATGGTTGCGGCGTGGATCAGGGCCGACACCGGGGTCGGCCCTTCCATCGCGTCCGGCAGCCATGTGTGCAGGATCAACTGTGCCGATTTACCCATCGCACCGATGAACAGCAGGATGGCAATCAGGTTCGCGGCATTCCATTCGCCCCACAGAAAGCTCAGCTGGGTTTCAGCCAGCTGTGGCACCGCTGTGAAGATATCATCGAAGTTGATGCTGTCGGTCAGGAAGAACAGTGCAAAGATACCAAGCGAAAAGCCAAAGTCACCCACACGGTTGACGATGAACGCTTTCATCGCTGCCGCGTTGGCTGAGGGCTTGCGGTAGTAGAAGCCGATCAGCAGGTAGGAGGCAACGCCCACGCCTTCCCAGCCGAAGAACATCTGGACCAGATTGTCAGAGGTCACCAGCATCAGCATCGCAAAGGTAAAGAACGACAGATACGCAAAGAAGCGCGGCTTGTAGCTCTCGCCGTCTTTCCACTGCGGATCATGGGCCATGTAGCCGAACGAATAGAGGTGAACCAGCGAGGACACTGTGGTGATCACGATCAGCATGATCGCGGTGAGCCGGTCCAGACGGATCGCCCAGGAGGTCGACAACGACCCGCTTTCGATCCAGCGCAGGATTTCGACGGTGTAATAGCCGTTTTCATGCGCAGACGGGTCAAAAGTAAGGAAGATGATCCACGACAGAAGCGCCGACAGGAACAAAAGCCCGGTTGCGGTCCACGTCGCTGCGGTCTCACCGATGAATTTCCAGCCAAAGCCACAGATGATGGCCCCGACCAGAGGGGCAAAGAGAAGGATGGTTTCCATGACGCTTTAGCCCTTCATCACGTTGATGTCTTCCACGGCAATGGTGCCGCGGTTGCGGAAGAAGCAAACCAGGATCGCCAGGCCAATCGCGGCCTCAGCGGCGGCCACGGTCAGCACAAACAGCGTGAACACCTGCCCGACCAGATCGCCGAGGAACGACGAGAAGGCCACGAGATTGATATTCACCGCCAAGAGCATCAGTTCGATGCTCATCAGGAGAATGATGACGTTCTTGCGGTTCAGGAAGAGCCCGAAGATGCCGATGACGAACAGCGTCGCCGCGACGGTTAGATAATGCTCGAGTGTGATCATTGTCTCAAAGCCCCTGCCCCGGTTTCACATCCTTGAGTTCCATCGCAGTCGCCGGGTCACGCATCATCTGCGCGACGATGTCCTGACGTTTCACGTCCTGACGATGGCGCAGCGTCAGCACAATGGCGCCGATCATCGCTACCAACAGGATCAGGCCGGAGAGTTGGAACAGAAGGAAGTATTGATCATAGATGATGAGGCCAAGCGCCTCGGTGTTATGTTGGTCGGCGGGGATCGGCTGAGCCAGCTGCGTGGCGGCCGCCGGTGCGCTCTCCCAAACGCCAAAGGCCATCACGAACTGCATCAGGATGACCAGACCGATGAGCAGCGCCAGCGGCATGTAACGCGCCATCTCGGCCTTCAGCTCGGCAAAGTCCACATCCAGCATCATCACCACAAAGAGGAACAGCACCGCAACCGCGCCCACATAGACGATGATCAGCAGCATGGCAACAAATTCAGCCCCCAGCAGGACGAACAGCCCGGCTGAGGAAATGAAAGCCAGGATCAGCCACAGCACCGAATGCACCGGCTGACGGCTGATCACCGTGAACAGCCCGCCGGTGATGGCGCTGATGGCAAAGAGGTAAAAGGCAAAAACGCTCATGTTTCATCGTCCCCTTTGGCGTCCATGACGTCTTGCGCCAGCTCCAGCGCGCGGGTCATGGCCGGGATGCCGGCAAACACCGACATCTGTCCGATCGTTTCAACGATCTCTTGTTTCTTCGCGCCCGCCTCAAGGGCGTGGCGCACGGTCTGGCGCACGGCTGAATCTGCCTGTGCGCCCTGCATTGTCAGCCCGGCCAGCGTCAGCAACAGACGGGTTTTGGCATCCAGACCGCCCTTATTGACTGTATTGCCGAACATCATTTCCATGACGTCCTTCGGCATCGTCGGCCACAGCGCCTCAAACTCCTTGAACGCGCCGGTGGGAGAGAAGCTCTCCAACGCGGGGTTCAGGGCTTTGGCCATGTCCTGTGCCTGGGCCATCATAGCCTCAAATGGGTTTTTGGCTTCGCTCATCGGTAGGGCGCATCCAGTTCGAGGTTGCGTGCAATCTCAGCTTCCCAGCGTTCGCCATTCGAAAGCAGCTTGTCCTTGTCGTAGAACAGCTCTTCGCGGGTTTCGGTGGCGAACTCGAAATTCGGACCTTCGACAATGGCATCCACCGGGCAGGCTTCCTGACAGAAACCGCAGTAGATGCATTTGGTCATGTCGATGTCATAGCGCGTGGTGCGGCGGCTGCCGTCCTCGCGCGGTTCCGCGTCGATGGTGATCGCCTGTGCCGGGCAGACCGCCTCGCACAGTTTGCAGGCAATGCAGCGCTCCTCGCCGTTGGGGTAGCGGCGCAGCGCATGCTCACCGCGGAAGCGGGGCGACAGCGGGCCCTTCTCATGCGGGTAGTTCAGGGTTGCCTTGGGGGCAAAGAAATACTTCAGCCCCAGTTTGAAGCCGACCCAGAAATCCTGCAGCAGGAAGTATTTGGCGGCGCGGGTGTAGTCGATGTTCGCCATCAGTTAGCCTCCCACGGTCCAGCGAGCGAAGATGCCCCAGAACCAGTCAAATTTTGCAGCAAAGGATACGAAGACCACCCACGCCAGCGAGAACGGCAGGAACACTTTCCAACCCAGGCGCATCAGCTGATCGTAGCGGTAGCGGGGGGTGATCGCCTTTACCATTGCGAAGAGGAAGAAGAAGAACGCCATCTTGGCAACCATCCACAGCACACCATCGGGCAAGCCCGGGATCGGGGACAGCCAACCGCCAAAGAACAGCAGCGAGGTCAGCGCGCACATCAGGAAGATGGCGATATATTCTCCGGCCATGAACAGAAGGAAGGGCGTCGCCGAGTATTCCACCTGATAGCCCGCAACCAGTTCAGATTCCGCTTCCGGCAGGTCGAACGGCGGGCGGTTGGTTTCCGCAAGTGCCGAGATGAAGAACAAGAACACCATCGGGAAATGCGGGATCCAGTACCAGTTCAGCAGCCCCAGATCACCGTCCTGTGCGCGTACGATGTCGCCAAAGTTCATGCTGCCGGTGGAGATGATGACACCAACGATGATCAGCCCAATGGAAACCTCGTAAGAGATCATCTGCGCTGCAGAGCGCAGCGAGCCGAGGAACGGATATTTGGAGTTCGACGCCCAGCCGCCCATGATCACGCCATAAACCTCAAGCGAGGACACCGCGAAAACATAAAGAATAGCGACGTTGATATCCGAGAGCACCCACCCGTCGTTGAAAGGGATCACCGCCCAGGCGATCATCGCCAGAACAAAACTGGTCAGTGGTGCCAGAATGAAGACCGCCCGGTCGGAACCAGCCGGGATCACGACTTCCTTAACCACATATTTGAGCGCGTCCGCCACCGATTGCAGCAGGCCGTAAACGCCCACAACATTGGGGCCCCTGCGCATCTGGACAGCCGCCCAGATCTTGCGGTCCCCGTAAACGAGGAACAGAAGCGAAATCATGACAAAGGCAACAACTGCAAGCACTTGCGCCAGGATCAGTACAGCAATGCCGCCTGGGGTGTTAAAGAATTCAGCCATAGGTCCTCACACCGTGGGTATTCCGTTAGCCTCGCAATCCGCGACCACGACTTCAGCGTCGATGGTGCGCAGTCCGCGCGGGAGGGAAGGCGAGATGGTGTAGACAGCATCTGCCGTCTGAACGCCACCCTCTTGTTTCATTTTTGTGCGCACGTGACGTGCAAATCCATAACCGCGGATCAGCGCATATTGCGCCGCTGCGCATTCAGCATAATTATCCAGATCGGCGCTGTTTCTGGCACCGGTCATGGCAACGTGGAACTGCACCAGATCGCCGTCCAACAGCCGCGTTTCCACCCCTTGGTAATCGGGGGTGAACGGCGCCTGCGATGTCTGTGGGACCTGCACGCAGGCCGCCAGCAGCAAGGGCGATATGATGCCCGCCCGGATCACTCCGCAGCGATCTTCTCAGCGCCGCGCGCCTTTGCACCCGCCGACAGTTCCGCCATCAGCTGCGACGACCGCGCAATCGGGTTGGTCAGATAGAAATCCTTGACCGCCGACAGGAACGCCGCCTTGCCCATCGCCTCGACCTCAAGCGCCGGACCCTCGTTGTCCGCCACGTCGTCGATGCGGGCCAGATGCGGCACCTCTGCGACCAGCGCGGTGCGCAGTTGTGCCAGTGAGTCATAGGGAAGCTTGGCGTCCAATTCTGCGCTCAGCGCCCGCAGGATCGCCCAGTTTTCCTTCGCCTCACCCGGCGCAAAGCTCGCGCGCATAGCCAGTTGCGGGCGGCCCTCGGTGTTCACGAACAGGCCGTTTTCTTCGGTATAGGCAGCCCCGGGAAGGATGATGTCAGCGCGATGCGCTCCGCGATCCCCGTGCGAGCCCTGGTAGATCACCGTCGTGCCCGCATCGATTTCGACCTCATCCGCGCCCAGGTTGTAAATCACCTCAGCCCCGTCAATGGCCGCTTCGACGCCGCCTTCGGTGACGGCATTCACATCCATTGCGCCAACACGGGCCGCAGCGGTGTGCAGCACCATCAGCTTGCTTTCGGTCAGCGCCGCATATTTCTGCGCGTGCGCCAGCACCGCCAGACCGTCGGCCTCACGCAGGGCACCCTGTCCCACAATAACCAGCGTCTCCTTGCCAAGCGCACCTTCGGTCTCGCCATTGAGCAGCGCCTCAAGCGCTGCACGGTCGGTGCCGAGATGCGCATAGTCATAGGTGAGATCGACCGGCTGGCCGATCAGGCCGATGTTGGCGCCATTGATCCAGGCTTTGCGCAGGCGCGCGTTCAGCACCGGTGCCTCGTTGCGCGGGTCGGTACCGATCAGCATGATCGCCTTGGCGCTGTCGATGTCTTCGATGGTTGCAGTGCCAACATAGGCCGCGCGGTTGCCGATGGGCAAACGGGCCTTGTCGGTCCGACATTCCACTTTGCCGCCCTGCCCTTCGACCAGCTGCTTCAGAGCAAACGCCGCCTCAACCGGGACCAGATCCCCGATCAGACCGGCGATTTTCTTGCCCTTCATCGCTGTGGCAGCCGCCTCCAGCGCTTCCGGCCAGGTGGCGGGCTTCAACTTGCCATCAACACGCACGTAAGGACGATCAAGGCGCTGGCGGCGCAGCCCGTCCCAGACAAAGCGGGTCTTGTCGCTGATCCATTCTTCGTTCACGCCATCATGGTTGCGCGGCAGGATCCGCATCACTTCGCGGCCCTTGGTATCCACGCGGATGTTGGAGCCAAGCGCGTCCATCACGTCGATGGTCTCGGTCTTGGTCAGTTCCCACGGACGCGCGGTGAAGGCGTAGGGTTTCGACGTCAGCGCCCCAACCGGGCAAAGATCAATGATGTTGCCTTGCAGGTTCAGAATCCAACGTCTCGTTCAGATAGGAGGTGATCTCGCTGTCCTCACCCCGGCCGGTCTGGCCCATCTGGGTGATGCCTGCCACCTCGGTGGTGAAGCGGACGCAGCGGGTGCAGGAGATGCAGCGGGTCATTGCGGTGCCGACCAGCGGCCCCAGATCCAGATCATCAACCGCGCGCTTGGCTTCGCGGAAGCGTGAGAAGTCCACGCCATAGGCCATCGCCTGATCCTGAAGATCACACTCACCGCCCTGATCGCAGATCGGGCAATCCAGCGGGTGGTTGATCAGCAGGAACTCCATCACGCCTTCGCGCGCCTTTTTCACCATGGGCGAATTGGTCTTCACCTGCGGTGCCTGCCCCTCAGGGCCGGGGCGCAGATCGCGGACCTGCATGGCGCAGGACGCGGCGGGTTTCGGCGGGCCGCCAACAACCTCAACCAGGCACATGCGGCAATTGCCGAGCGATGGACAGGCGTTCGTGATAGCAGAACCGGGGAATTTCCACCCCGGCCTCTTCACAGGCCTGGATCAGGGTCATTGCCCCATCCACCTCAATCTCGGTTCCGTCAATGTTGATCTTGCGGAGGTCAGACATGGTCTATTTCGCCCTCAATAAAACGCCGATCGCGCTGTTTTTCTTGATTTCCGCACGACCAAACGCACAGAATGTTTCCGTTTTCTCATAAGAGACCCCGTTTTGAGCCAGGAAGCGTTCTCCCTTGGCCCGCATCCGGGCTTTTTCCGTGTCCGAGCCGATATAGGCGCGGATTTCACTATCCGTATAGCCGAGGGCATTGGCGCGCGCGCGCAGGCGACGCAGCTCTGTCAGCCCCTTGAAATAACGCGCAGATATGCTGTCGCAGTGGTCCGACACTTCCTTCGCCAGCGCGACCGCAAATAGCGGGTCTTCAATCTCTTGCACGTCGCGCAGAGATGGCTTCGCTGCCGCCATAGAAGGCAGTAACATCAGGCAGGTGGCACAGGTTGCAATCAGGGTTCGCATGGTTGAACGCTCCTTGGTGGGAAAGCGTTCAGCACGCGCGCAGACAGCGGCGTTATGCAATAACACCGCCGCTGGCGCATCATGCGCAGCCACAGGATATGCAGGCGTCATGCTCACGGGGTGCAGGTTCCACCATAGACCGCCGTGTCGCCATCCAATGGGACCGCGACATCCGTATCAAGCGGGTTCACCTGCCACGCGATACGCGAGGATCCGAAATTCTCGATGCAGTAGCGGGTGCCTTCGTGATGCGCAGCCAGCCGCGCGCCCTCAAGCGAACGCGGCGCCTTTGATACCGCGGTGGTAAACACCGCCAGCGTCTCTTTCTTGTTCACCGGCTTGGACTTCGCCTTGAACGGAACGCCTGCATAGGTTGGACGGTCGTTGACGATCCCGTCACACCCCGCCAGTACCCCGCCGCAGAGGGCCAGCACAGCCATGGTTTTGCTCACACTCGTGATCATCAACTGCTCCCCCGGACCTTATTCAGCCGCCATGGCGCCCATGCGCCCGGACTTCTGTGCCTTGATGCGGTCCTCAATTTCCTCGCGGAAGTTGCGGATCAGACCCTGGATTGGCCAAGCTGCCGCATCACCAAGCGCACAGATGGTGTGGCCCTCAACCTGCTTGGTCACATCCCACAGCATGTCAATCTCTTCCAGCTCGGCCTCGCCCTTCACCAGACGATCCATCACACGCATCATCCAGCCGGTGCCTTCACGGCAGGGCGTACACTGACCGCAGCTCTCGTGTTTGTAGAACTTGGACAGACGCCAGATCGCCTTGATGATGTCGGTCTGTTTGTCCATCACGATGACTGCTGCGGTGCCAAGGCCGGAGCCCAGTTCGCCGCGCAGATAGTCAAAGTCCATGATGGCGTCTTTCATCTTCTCGCCGCGTACGCAGGGAACAGAGGATCCACCGGGGATGACCGCCAGCAAGTTGTCCCAGCCGCCGCGAATGCCGCCGCAATGCTTCTCGATCAGCTCCTCAAAGGAAATGCTCATGGCCTCCTCCACAACACAGGGGTTGTTGACGTGGCCAGAAATGGCAAAGAGTTTGGTGCCCGCGTTGTTCTGACGGCCAAAGCCTGCAAACCAATCCGGGCCACGGCGCAGAATGGTCGGCACAACGGCGATGGATTCCACATTGTTCACCGTGGTCGGGCAGCCATAAAGACCGGCACCCGCCGGAAACGGCGGCTTCATACGCGGCATGCCCTTCTTGCCTTCGAGGCTTTCGATCAGGGCAGTTTCTTCGCCACAGATGTAAGCGCCCGCGCCGTGGTGCAGAAAGACGTCGAAATCCCAGCCGGATCCGGCGGCATTGCGCCCCAGCAGACCCTGGTCATAACATTCGTCAATCGCGGCCTGCAGCGCCTCGCGCTCACGGATGTATTCGCCGCGCAGGTAGATGTAGCAGGTATGCGCATTCATCGCGAAGGAGGCGATCAGCGCGCCCTCGATCAGCGTATGCGGATCATGACGCATGATCTCGCGATCTTTACAGGTGCCCGGCTCCGATTCATCGGCGTTGATGACCAGATAGGAGGGGCGACCGTCGCTCTCCTTCGGCATGAAAGACCATTTCAGGCCGGTCGGGAAGCCCGCACCACCGCGTCCGCGCAGGCCGGAATCCTTCATGTTCTGGATGATCCAGTCCCGCCCTTTTTCGATGATGCCCGCAGTGCCATCCCAATGGCCCCGCTGTTTTGCGCCCGCCAATGTGCGCTCATGCATCCCGTAAAGGTTGGTAAAGATCCGGTCCTGGTCCTTCAGCATGTCTGCCTACCTTTGGCTGTCCTGGCGCATGCGCCAGAGTTGAAAAATGTTGACCGCTGCATAGATGAAGCCTGCAAGGGCTGCGAAATCAAACAGCAGAGCGTACCGTCCGGCGAGCCCCAGTGCGGGTCCGATGAACAGTGACATCGCCAGCCAACCAAGCATGGTTGCGGCAATCACCAACGCGATGTGCCGCCCCTTTGCTGCCAGTGCTTTGTCGTGTTCTACGCTCATATGGTCCTGAATTTTGGCCCCTGCCCCGATGGGCAGCGGCGGTTATCTTGTTTCAGTCGTCTTTGTAGCGATCGTCGGCCTTGGCCTTCTTGGCGAAGTCCGTTTCCTCACCTGCCGCAAGCTGCCGGGACTGTTCGATCCAGCCATCGCGGACGATGCGTCCCTTGAACTTCAACCGGCTGTCGACCCAGGCGACCTGCTCGTCGGTCCAGGCTGCGATCTGGTCGAAGTGGAAGAAGCCAAGATCGTTCAGGGTCTGCTCCAGCTTGGGGCCGACACCTTTCAACATCTTCAGATCATCTGCACCGCTATCGCGAGCTGCAGTCAGCGTCTCTGGCTTTTCCTCGACACCGGCAGCCGCCTCAGTCGCGGCCCCCTCAGGAGAGGCCGGTTCACCAACACCCGCTTTTTTCGGTGCGGCCTTCTTTGGCGCGGCGGGTTTCGCCTTGGCAACCTCTGCCTGTTTCACTGCGGGAAGCGGTGTTTTCGGCGCAGGCGGCGGGGTATCGGCGCTGTCGCGTCCGGCAACCTTACCATCCTTACCAATCCAAGGCGTCAGGATCGGAACCTCGGTCCCGTCGATACGCTTAACTGTATCGCCAATATCAGCCGCCAGCTGGACGGAGGCATTATACTGCGTCTTCCCGCTCTCATATTCGGTGAGCGAGGTGAGGCCAGACTTCGGCTCTGCCGCATAGCGTCCGTTCTGCGGACCCGGCAGCGGCACCTGACCAGCGGCCAGATCATCGAGCAGTTTCGCAAAGCCTTCAGCGGTCAAGTCTTCGTAATAGTCCTTGCCGATCTGAGCCATGGGTGCGTTGGTGCAAGCACCAAGGCACTCGACCTCTTCCCAAGTGAACTTGCCATCTGCGGACAAGGTGAAGGGTTTATTGGCAATCTTCTCCTGACAGACTGCAATCAAATCCTCCGCGCCGCAGATCATGCAAGATGTGGTCCCGCAGATCTGGACATGTGCAATCGAACCAGTCGGTTGCAGCTGAAACATGAAGTAGAAAGACGCCACTTCAAGGGCGCGGATATAGGCCATACCCAGCATGTCCGCGACACATTCGATTGCAGGTTTGGTCAGCCAGCCTTCCTGCTCCTGGGCACGCCACAGCAGCGGAATGATCGCGCTGGCCTGACGACCGTCGGGAAATTTGGTGATCTGCGCCTCGGCCCATGTCTGGTTCTCAGACGTGAAGTCAAAGCTGTCGGGTTGTTCGGAATGCAGACGACGAAGCATTAGCGGTCAATCTCTCCAAATACGACGTCCATGGTGCCAATGATGGCAGCGACGTCCGCGAGTTGATGGCCCTTGGCCACATAATCCATGGCCTGCAAATGCAGGAAACCGGGCGCGCGCAGTTTGGCGCGGTAGGGTTTGTTGGTGCCATCTGCGACCAGATAAACGCCGAACTCCCCTTTGGGCGCCTCAACAGCGGCGTAAACTTCGCCAGCGGGGACGTGGAAGCCTTCGGTGTAGAGCTTGAAGTGGTGGATCAGGCTCTCCATCGAGGTTTTCATGTCGCCGCGTTTTGGCGGGGTCAGTTTGCCACGGGCCAGAATGTCGCCGGGAGTTTCGCGCAGTTTGCCGATACACTGACGGATGATCGACAGCGACTGGCGCATCTCTTCCATACGAACAAGGTAACGATCATAACAGTCGCCGTTCTTGCCGACCGGGATCTGGAAATCGAACTCATCATAGCATTCATAAGGCTGCGAACGACGCAGATCCCATGCCAGGCCAGAGCCCCGCACCATGACGCCAGAAAAGCCGTAGTTGAGGATATCTTCCTCAGTCACGACACCGATATCCGCGTTACGCTGCTTGAAAATCCGGTTTTCGGTCAACAGCCCGTCGATATCGTCCATCACCGCCGGGAAGGTATGGGTCCACGCCTCAATATCGTCGATCAGCGCATCTGGCAGGTCCTGATGAACACCACCGGGGCGGAAATACGCCGCGTGCAAGCGCGCGCCACAGGCCCGTTCGTAGAAGATCATCAGCTTTTCGCGCTCTTCAAAGCCCCAGAGCGGCGGGGTCAGCGCGCCAACGTCCATCGCCTGCGTCGTCACGTTCAGCAGGTGGTTGAGGATACGGCCAATCTCAGAATATAGCACACGGATCAACGACGCGCGACGTGGCACTTCCACCCCAGTCAGCTTTTCGATGGCCAGACACCAGGCATGTTCCTGGTTCATCGGCGCCACATAATCAAGGCGGTCGAAGTACGGCAGGTTCTGCAGGTAGGTCCGGCTTTCCATCAGCTTCTCGGTGCCACGATGCAGCAGGCCGATATGTGGGTCGCAGCGCTCAACGATCTCGCCGTCCAGCTCCAGAACCAAGCGCAAAACACCATGTGCAGCAGGGTGTTGCGGGCCGAAGTTGATGTTGAAGTTACGGATCTTCTGTTCGCCGGTCAGGGCGTCGTCCATTTTGGAGCCGTCCATCATTTCGCCCCCTCTTTCTCGTCGCCGGGTAGGATGTATTCGGCACCCTCCCATGGGCTCATGAAGTCAAACTGGCGGTATTCCTGCACCAGGCTCACCGGTTCGTAGACCACGCGTTTCTGCGCCTCGTCATAGCGCACTTCGGTGTAGCCAGTGGTCGGGAAATCCTTGCGCAGCGGATAGCCACGGAAGCCATAGTCGGTCAGGATGCGGCGCAGATCCGGGTGACCGGTGAACAGGATGCCGAACATGTCGAACACCTCCCGCTCAAACCAATTGGCCGAGGGGTGAATGCCAACGATCGACGGCAGCATCTCATCCTCGCGGATCGACACGCGCAGGCGGATCCGCTGGTTTTGATACATCGACAGGAAATGGTAGACGACGTCGAACCGCTTGGGGCGATCCGGGTAGTCTACAGCGGTGATATCGACCAGCGACGAGAACTTGCAGGTCGCGTCCGCTTTCAAAAATTCAACAAATCCCGCCAGATTTGACGGCGCAACATCCACGTTCAGCTCATCAAAGCTGACATCCCAGCCGATAACGCAATCCGGGCGCTTGGCCGCGATCTGGGTGCCGAGTTCGTTCAGCGCTTCAGTCATTTTTGTCTCTCCAACCAAAGCCACTTAGCGCACAAGGGTGCCGGTGCGGCGGATTTTGCGCTGCAATTGCATCAGACCATAAAGCAGCGCCTCTGCCGTGGGCGGGCAGCCGGGCACATAGACATCCACGGGCACAACCCGGTCACAGCCACGCACCACAGAATAGCTGTAGTGATAATACCCACCACCGTTGGCGCAGGACCCCATAGAGATCACATAGCGCGGCTCGGGCATCTGGTCATAGACCTTGCGCAGGGCGGGGGCCATCTTGTTGGTCAGCGTGCCTGCCACGATCATCACATCCGACTGACGCGGGGAGGCGCGTGGCGCAATGCCGAAACGTTCCGCATCATAGCGCGGCATCGAGGTGTGCATCATCTCAACCGCGCAGCACGCCAGACCAAAGGTCATCCAGTGCAGCGAACCGGTGCGTGCCCAGTTGATGATGTCTTCGGCGGACGTCAGCAGAAACCCTTTGTCCTGCAGCTCCGCATTCAGGGCCTGGGTGACGACTTCCTTGTCGACGCCAGCCGTGTTGGCTCCGGTCATCACTCCCATTCCAGGGCCCCTTTCTTCCACTCATAGGCAAAACCAATGGTCAGCACAGCGAGGAACACCATCATCGACCAGAAACCAGCATCGCTCATATCCTTGAAGCCGACGGCCCAGGGAAACAGGAATGCAATTTCCAGATCAAAAATGATGAACAGAATCGACACCAGGTAAAACCGGACATCAAACTTCATCCGTGCGTCGTCGAATGCGTTGAACCCGCATTCGTAAGCGCTGACCTTCTCAGGGTCCGGATTGCGGACGGCCAGCACAACTGCCGCCAAAATAAGAACAATTCCAAGCCCGACCGCTACGGCCAGAAACACCAGAATCGGGAGGTATTCCCGCAACATCTCTTCCACGAGTGGCTCCTTTCCGTGCGCGCGGATTTCTGCGCGCCGTCAATTGGCGTGTTGACTTGGGGCTGTGTCTACTCCCCTGCCCCCTCACCGTCAACCAACGCATCGTTAATGGATAAACCTTCTGTAACCGACGCGGCAGATCAACATCACGGCAGGTAAACCCTATTGTTTTCATAGGATAAGGCGCGCCTCGCAAAAGGCACGCCCTGGTGAATGAAATCCGACATTTTTGACGGAATTACTGCTGCCAGCTGGGCTTTTCCTTGGCAAAAAACGCGGCGATCCCCTCAGGTGCCTCGCGGCCTTCCCAACGGTCCACCAATGCGGCGATGGTGTGGTCAATCACTGCATCGTCGATTTTCGGCCCCAAATCACGGACCAACGCCTTAGCCGCACCCACCGCTTCGGGCGCACAGCTGAGATATGGGATCACTTCCGCCTCGATCGCGGCGCCCAAATCTGCTGCGGGAACCGCCCGAGCGAGAATCCCCAGCTCCACCGCTTCCGCAGCGCCAAACAGCCGCGCCGACATAAAGACACGCCGCGCCCGCGCTTCTCCCATGCGGGCCACCACATAGGGGCCGATGGTGGCCGGGATCAGGCCAAGCCGGGTCTCAGTAAGGCCCATCTTGATATGATCCGCGCCGATCGCGACATCACAGACCGAGGCCATACCGACGCCGCCGCCAAAGGCATTGCCCTGGATCGCGCCAATCACCGGCTGCGGCAGGGTGTTGATGGCCATCAGCATCTCCGCCAGCACCCGCGCCTCGCGCCCGCGGGTTTCGGCATCTGCCTCCATCTGCGCCTGCATCCAGCCCAGATCCCCACCGGCACAGAAACTCTTGCCCGCCCCCGTGAGGACGACAACACGAACAGTGCGATCCTTGGCCAGCTCGGCTGCGGCGGCTTTCAGCTCCTGCAACATCTCACCGGACATCGCATTGTGTTTTTCCGGTCGGTTCAGCGTCAGCGTGGCAACGCCGCGCTCATCCGTCGTGAGCGTGATGGTCTGATACATATCGGGTCTTTCTGCCTGTCGATGTTACAGCCCGAAGGCCACGGGCTGCCTGTAGTGTGATGAAGAAGATGCCCGCCGCGGCTCAGCTGCCGTCGCTGCGCATCTCCCGCGCCATAGCTGCGGCATCGGTCAGCACATCCCCATCAAGGCCGGTTTCATAGCCCAGACGCGTCAGGTGCTCATGCACCGCCTCGGTCGCCACATTGCCCGCAGCGCCCGGTGCATAGGGACAGCCCCCCAGCCCGCCAACAGCGGCATCAAAGACCCGAACACCCAGTGACAAAGACGCATCGATATTGTCAATCGCCCGCCCGGCCGTGTCGTGGTAATGGCCCGCCAGACGGGTGACCGGCACACGCTCCCGCACCGCCAGCAACATGCGCGCTATGGAATCCGGTGTCGCCTGACCGATGGTATCGCCCAGCGAGATCTCATAGCAGCCCATGGAGAACAGGCGATCCGCCAGCGCCGCAACTGCGTCCGGGTCGGTCGGCCCGTCAAAGGGACACTCAGTCACGCAGGAAATATAGCCCCGGACCGGCATATCGATATGGCGCGCCGCCTCGATGATTGGCGTAAAACGCTCAATCGATTCTGCCACGCTCGCGTTGATATTGGCCTTGGAGAAACCTTCGGAGGCGGAGGCAAAAATCGCAATCTCATCCGCCTTTGCGGTCAGGGCATCCTCGTAGCCCCGCATGTTGGGCGTCAGCGCAGCATAGCGCACATCAGACCTGCGACGGATCCCCGCGAGCACCTCTCCCGACCCCGCCATCTGCGGCACCCATTTCGGGGAGACAAAGCTCGCCACCTCGATCCGACGGAACCCGGCATCGGTCAGCCGGTCGATGAGGGCAATCTTTTCAGCGACGGGAATGTCGCGCTTTTCATTCTGTAGCCCGTCGCGCGGACCTACTTCGAAAATTTCAACGCTTTCGCTCATGATGCACTTCTCCCCAAGGCAATCTCAGACATCGCTCAAACCACAGACGTTGCTGCGGTGGCAGATGGGGCAGCACCTATGGCACCGCCCGATCTGATCGCTGTTCAGCTGTCCGCCTCTTCCAGACGAACCAGCGCGGCGCCAGCCTCGACCTGATCACCGGCAGAGGCCAAAACCTCAGCCACCACGCCATCGCGCGCCGCCAAGAGAGAGTGTTCCATTTTCATCGCCTCAAGGATAGCCAGTCTGTCACCTTCTTTGACCTCGGCACCCGCCTCCGCAAACACGGCCTTGACCAAACCGGGCATCGGCGCCTCGATAACATTGGTGTCACCACCGGCAGTCCCGGCCCGATCCAGCGGATCAATCGCATCAAAGATGCTGCTGATCCGGCCAAACACTGTCAGCTCAGCCATCCGCTTCAGCCACATTTGGCAGGGGATCTCCGCTGTGCCGCCAAACTGCGCCATCAAAGGTGACCTCATGACTGCTGTCGTCCAACTGCCAGCGCTGCGCCTGCGGCCCGAGAACCTCAACCGAGATATCAAGGCACGCCTCGCCATGGGTGAGTTGTACTGCCCGATGGAGCGGCGCCCAGAGGGTAAACCCGCTGTCCTCACCTGGCTGATGCAGGCCCAACGCCCGCTGGGCGGCAGCAATCCAATGCGCCACAGGAACCTCACCAACCGCCGTCAACGCCTCAAGATCGCGGGCGATCAGGCCGGTGTGGACCTCGCCCCGGCCAAACCCCTCATGGGCAGCAAGTGCCCCCAGAAAGGCAAGGTTGGTGACCGTCCCTGCAACCTCTGTCCGTTCCAGCGCCCGGCGCAGCTTCGAGAGGGCCACCTCACGGGTGGTGCCATGCACGATCACCTTGGAGATCATCGGGTCATACCACGGGCTGATGGTATCGCCTGCCCGCACACCGCTGTCGGCGCGACACTCAGCCGGGAAGGACAGATGCGTCAGCGTGCCAGTTGCTGGCAGAAACCCCTTCGGTACGTCCTCGGCATACAGCCGTGCCTCAAACGCGTGGCCAGTGATCGTGAGGTCGTCTTGCTGGGCAGGCAGGCTCTCACCGGAGGCAACGCGTAGCTGCCAGTCCACCAGGTCGACGCCGGTGATCAGTTCCGTCACCGGATGCTCCACCTGCAGGCGGGTGTTCATTTCCATGAACCAGAAACCATCCGTGCGCAGCCCATCGGACCCATCAACGATGAATTCGACAGTACCCGCACCCTTGTAACCGATGGCCTCAGCCGCGCGCACGCCCGCCTGCCCCATGGCCTCGCGCATCTCGGCGGTCATGCCGGGTGCGGGCGCCTCTTCGATCACCTTCTGATGGCGACGCTGCAGAGAACAGTCGCGTTCGAACAGATGCACCGCGCGGGTCCCGTCGCCAAAGACCTGCACCTCGATATGGCGGGGTTGCTGGACGTATTTTTCAATCAGCACATCCGGGTTGCCGAAGGCCGTGGTCGCCTCGCCCTGCGCGCTTTTCAGGGCATCGGCAAATTCGGATGGCTGTTCAACCAGCCGCATCCCCTTGCCGCCGCCGCTCGGCAACCGCCTTGATCAGCACCGGATAGCCGATCTTCTCCGCCTCACCTGCCAGGAACTCCGCATCCTGATTGGCACCGTGATAGCCCGGCACCACCGGCACGCCGGCCTCTTCCATCAGCGCCTTGGCAGCATCCTTGAGGCCCATTTTGCGGATCGCATCCGCAGACGGCCCGATAAAGGTGAGGCCTGCGGCCTCGACCGCATCCACAAACCCTGGGTTTTCCGACAGGAAGCCATAGCCGGGGTGGATCGCCTGCGCGCCACGTTCCTGCGCCACACGGATGATCACATCCCCCTTCAGATAGCTGTCCGCCGGGGCCGGGCCGCCGATATGCACGGCCTCATCCGCCATCTGCACATGTTTTGCAGCCGCATCGGCGTCGGAATAAACGGCCACGGTCCGCACCCCCATGGCACGGGCGGTTTCCATCACGCGGCAGGCGATTTCGCCGCGGTTTGCAATCAGGATTTTATCAAACATGGGGGATCCTCACATCCGGAAGACGCCGAAGCGCGTGTCTTCAATCGGGGCATTGAGTGCCGCACTCAGGGAGAGCGCCAGCACATCGCGGGACTTTCGCGGGTCGATGATGCCATCATCCCAAAGCCGCGCTGAGGCATAAAGCGGGTGGCTCTGCTCCTCGAACATATCGATGGTTGGCTGCTTGAAGGAGGCTTCCTCCTCGGTGCTCCAGCTGCCGCCCTGACGTTCGATGGCATCGCGTTTCACCGTTGCCAGCACGCCTGCCGCCTGCTCACCGCCCATCACCGAAATGCGAGAATTCGGCCAGGTCCAGAGGAAGCGCGGGGAATAGGCGCGGCCCGACATGCCGTAGTTGCCCGCCCCAAAGGAGCCGCCGACCAGCATGGTTACCTTCGGTACGTTGGTGGTCGCCACCGCCGTCACCATCTTGGCGCCGTGACGGGCGATGCCTTCGTTTTCGTATTTACGCCCCACCATGAAGCCGGTGATGTTCTGCAGGAACACCAGCGGGATCTTGCGCTGGCTGCACAGTTCGACGAAATGCGCGCCTTTCTGGGCCGCTTCGGAGAACAGCACGCCGTTGTTGGCGATGATCCCGATAGGGCAGCCCTTGAGATGGGCAAAACCGGTCACCAGCGTCTCGCCGAACCTTGGCTTGAACTCGTCGAACCGCGAGCCGTCCACCAAACGCGCAATCACCTCGCGGATGTCATAGGGCGTGCGCAAATCACCCGGCACCACGCCAAGAATTTCCTCAGGGTCATAGGCAGGCTCTTCGGGACTGGCCCAGTTCACCGTCAGCGGCTTGGTGATATTCAGCGACTGCACCGCGCGCCGCGCCAGCGCCAGGGCATGGGCGTCATCCTCGGCGAGGTAATCGGCCACGCCGGAGAGGCGCGTGTGCACATCACCGCCGCCCAGCTCCTCGGCGCTGACAACCTCGCCCGTGGCGGCCTTCACCAGCGGGGGCCCTGCAAGGAAGATGGTGCCCTGCTCCTTCACGATGATCGTCACATCGGACATGGCGGGCACATAGGCGCCACCCGCAGTGCAGGATCCCATGACAACCGCGATCTGCGGGATGCCTTTCGCCGACATCCGGGCCTGATTGTAGAAGATGCGCCCGAAATGGTCACGGTCGGGGAAGACCTCATCCTGATTGGGCAGGTTGGCACCACCTGAGTCGACCAGATAGATGCAGGGCAGATGGTTCTCCTCGGCAATCTCCTGTGCGCGCAGGTGTTTCTTCACCGTCATCGGGTAGTAGGTACCACCTTTCACGGTGGCGTCGTTGCAGACCACCATAACCTCTTGGCCGTGCACCCGCCCGATACCTGCGATCGCGCCCGCCGCAGGAGCAACCCCATCATACATACCATGCGCTGCAGTGGCACCGATCTCCAGAAACGGAGAGCCGGGGTCCAACAGGTTCGCGACCCGGCGGCGCGGCAGCATCTTGCCGCGGCTTTCGTGCCGGGCGCGGGATTTCTCGCCGCCGCCCATGCGCGCGGCCTCTGCCGCCTCGCTGATCTGCGCCAGCGCATCCAGATGCGCCGCGCGGTTCTGTTTGAAGCCTTCAGAGGAAGGCATCGCCTTGGATGTGAGTTTCATGTCCACTCTCCCATTGTAGGGTTGAGATCTTTATTCGCGTTTGGGGCCGCGTGCGCCGGGTAAGCAACACTTTGGATCATTGGCTTGCCTCCCCGATCAGCCCGTCACTGCGCATTAGAATTCTTAGTTTGAGCCAATGCGAAAGCGCCTCCGAATAGCGGCACACCGTTTCGGACGACAAATTTGGGTCCGAAACCTTGGTACAATCAGGCACCTCTCCCAAAGCAGACAAAGGCGGGCCTACGAGGCCGTTGTCATCAAAGACACTCATATCGAAGCCAGGCATCTGAGTAATAATGCGTGCACTATCTGTCTCCATCCAGGCCGCGGCGCTATCAACACAGCGCTTCAGAACCTGCAATTCGTGGCTCAGGTTACACATGCGTACCGCCTGCGAGATGCATTGAGTGTCCATCGGCAACGCATAATCAACATCCGGAACAAATCCTGTGCATGAGCTCAGGAAACCAGCGGTATCGAATAGGTGCGGTTCACTGTCGGCGGCTAAAGGTGACGCAGTGCGCCCCAGAACAACGAAGATGGTCGTGATCGCAAAAAAGGTTGAGTGTTTCATCCTTCCTCCTCCACCGCAGCCCGCGCCTTCAGGTCCTTGCGGATGACCTTGCCGGTCACGGTCATCGGTAACGCATCCAGAAATTCCACCTCTCGGGGATAGGAGTATTGGGCGAGGCGCTGCTTGACGTAGTCTTGCAGATCTTTCTCCGCGGGAGAATGACCGGGTTTCAGCACCACATAGGCTTTCACGATCTCGGTGCGCAGCGCGTCGGGTTTGCCGACGACCCCTACAGTCGCCACCGCCGGATGCGTCATCAGGCAATCCTCAATCTCCGCCGGGCCGATGCGGTAGCCGCGCGGAGGTGATGACATCATCCTCACGCCCGACAAAGCGCAGATAGCCACCTTCCCAGATGCCGCGATCCCCCGTTACCAGCCAGTCGCCATGAAATTTTTCAGCCGTCGCGTCAGGGCGGTTCCAATATTCCAGCATCATTGAGGCAGCCCCCCGGCGTACGGCGACGTCGCCTTCACCTTTGGTGGGGGTGCCGTCGGTGTCTATCACCTCGACCACACATCCCGGAACCGGCTTGCCGATGCAGCCCGGCCGCACCGGAAAATCAGCGGCACAGGAGGACACCGTCATGTTGCATTCGGTCTGGCCGTAGAATTCATTGATGGTCACGCCCAGATGACGCTGGCCCCAGGCGAGCATCTCTGCGCCCAGGGGCTCTCCTCCGGATGCCACGGAGCGCAGACCGTCGAGCCCCTGCCCCGCCGCCTTCAGCAGGCGCAACGCAGTGGGCGGGAAAAACACATTGCGCACATCGCCCTGACGAATGATTTCGGCGCAGGCCTCCGGCGTAAATTTGTCCAGCCGCGCCGCCACAACCGGCACGCCCAGCGCCAGACCCGGCATCAGCACATCGAACAGGCCGCCGATCCATGCCCAATCCGCAGGGGTCCAAAGGCAGTCACCCGGCTGGCCCAGATGATCATGACTGATGGCCACGCCCGGCAAATGACCAGAGAGTACCCGGTGACCATGTAGCGCGCCCTTGGCGCTGCCAGTGGTGCCAGACGTGTAGATGAGCACTGCCGGGGTCTCTGGCGTGGTTTCCGCATAAGGCAGGAGGTGGCCGCTGTGACCTGCGCTTGCAGCCAGGATATCCGCGACCAGCAGCGGTTGCGCCAGCACGCCCAGCTGCGCCGCGCCTGCGCCATCCGTCAGCACCAGCTCAAGCCCCGCATCGCCAATACGCGAGGCCAGCGCATCGTGCTGGAACAGCTTGAACAGTGGCACGGAAATGGCACCGATTTTCCAGATCGCGAGATGCGCCACGGCGCAATCGACAGATTGGCTGAGCAACACACCGACACGGTCACCGGGCTGCACCCGCTGCATCAGATCGCGCGCCATCACATCGACCATCTGCCGCAACTCACCGTAGCGGACATCGCGACGCACCCCGGTGGTGAGATCAATGAGGGCGACCTGCTCGTCCGGATGATCCAGCGCCTGCGCCGCCATGTTCAGACAGGCGGGAAACTGCCAGCCACCGTCGGCGCGCAATCCCGGGTACGATATAGGTCCAGACATGCCGCTCATCCCAAGCCCTTCGCAGAACGCATAACTGATATGCAGTTTTTCCCTGCGTTCCCAAAGGGAAAGCACGCCGCTTCTTGATCCAGATCAGTGTTCTGTCGCTGCCTGAGGCGCATACGTTCTTTGCAAACAAACGACCCGACCACGATAGAAGAGGGATAGTCCCAATGACCCGTATGGTTTCCGCCCTGGCTCTTAGCGCTGCACTGGCAGCTCTGGCTAAGCCCCGCCCTTGCCCAGTCCCAGGGGGATTGGACCCTTGGCGTCGGTATCGCCAACGTCAATCCAAAGTCCGACAACGGCACCGTTGCGGGCGCGGCTGCGACGATTGACGACGATACCGCACTCACCTTCACTGCGGAGTATTTCATCCGCGACAACATCGGTATCGAACTTCTGGCCGCCAGCCCGTTCGAACATGATATCTCCTTGAACGGCGCCTACACCGCGACCACCAAGCATCTGCCGCCGACCCTGTCGGTCAACTATCACTTTCCGACACAAACCCAGTTCAAACCCTTTGTCGGCATCGGCATCAACTACACCACCTTTTTTGAGGAAAGCTCCCCTGCGGGCGTAATCTCGCTTGATGACAGTGTCGGGCTGGCGCTGAACCTTGGTGCGGACTGGCAGATCTCTGACCGCGGCGCACTGCGGGTGAACGTCCGCTACATGGACATCGAAACCGATGTGACCCTCAACGGCGCCAAAATCGGTACCGCCGAAATCGATCCGGTCACAGTGGGCTTTGGCTACGTTCACCGCTTTTGATCCTTTTGACGAGTAACAGACTGAGACGAGTGCTTCAGGGAGGGGCGGCGTGCCGAATGGCGCGCCGCTTTCTCGTTTTCCGGATAAGAAACCGCGCAGAATAAGCGCGAACTGTCCTACCGACCGCCCTAAGGCCCAAGCGTGGCTACATCTGGCCCATCAACTCGCGGCCAATCAGCATGCGGCGAATTTCCGACGTGCCCGCACCGATCTCCATCAGCTTGGCATCGCGGAAAATCCGCCCAACCGGGTTGTCAGAGAGATAGCCCGCACCACCGAAGGCCTGCACCGCCTGATGCGCCTGGGTCATGGCGACTTCGGATGCATAAAGACAGCAGGCTGCCGCATCCTGACGGGTTACGGTGCCCTTGTCGCAGGCCTTCGCAACCTCATAAACATAGGAACGGGCCGTGTTCATCGCAGTGTACATATCCGCGATTTTGCCCTGCATCAGCTGGAAGTTCCCGATGGGCTGGCCGAACTGCTTACGCTCTTTCATGTAAGGCATCATCTCATCCATGCAGGCCGCCATGATACCGGTGCCGATCCCTGCCAGCACCACGCGCTCATAATCGAGGCCGGACATCAGAACGCGCACACCCTTGCCCTCTTCGCCCAGCACGTTGTCAAAGGGGACTTCCACGTCTTCGAAAACCAGCTCGGCGGTGTTGGAGCCACGCATCCCCAGCTTGTCGAAATGCTGCGAGGTGGAGAAGCCTTTCATCTCTTTCTCAATCAGAAAGGCCGTGATCCCTTTTGACCCGGCATCCGGATCTGTCTTGGCGTAGACCACCAGCGTGTCAGCGTCAGGACCGTTGGTGATCCAGTATTTATTGCCATTGAGGCGGTAGTGGTCATTGCGCTTTTCCGCGCGCAACGACATCGAGACGACGTCCGAGCTAAGCGCCTGCTTCGGACATGGCCAGAGCGCCAACATGCTCACCAGACACCAGTCGCGGCAGGTATTTGGCTTTCTGCTCGGCATTGCCGTTCAGCTTGATCTGATTGACGCAGAGATTCGAATGCGCGCCATAGGAAAGCGAGACCGAAGCACTGGCCCGCGCGATCTCCTCAACCGCAACAGTATGGGCCAGGTAGGACATGCCAGCGCCACCGAACTCCTCGGGCACAGTGATGCCGAGAAGACCCAGCTCCCCCATCTCCTGCCAGAGTTCTGCCGGAAATTCGTTTTTCTGATCAATCTCCTGCGCCATCGGGCGGACGCGCTCTTGCGCCCAGCGGTGCACCATGTCGCGCAGGGCGTTCACGTCTTCGCCCAGATCAAAAGTCATGCTTGCGTTGAACATCGTTTTCTCCTGAACCCGTCAGTTATTGAACAGTTGTTCATTAATTGCCACATCCCTCCCCCTCAGTCAATAACGCGTCACGTTGATGCCAGAAATATTCACCCATCCGCCCGCGCACCGCTGGCCGTCGCCACACTGACGCCTTAGTCTGCCATTAGGAAAAAATTTACCGAAGCACATAGAGATCCGGCCAGATGCAGAACTTGATCATAAATGGAACCTTCGACAGCGGATCTGCCAATTGGGGAGGCACCGATCTTGAGACCAGCTACACCGAGAACGCCTATCTCGGGAACGGCTCGTCCAACCGCGTTGCCGAGATGGACGGACAATCCGGCCAGACCACGGTCATGGAGCAATCTTTCACCGTCAACAATCCAATCCAGACCGCGTTGACACTGGATGCCGCCCTACGCACAGCATCGCTGAACCAGGCCGGAACCGAAGGGTTCACCGTTGAAATTCTGGATGCGGGCGGGGCCGTTATCGCGTCGATGTCGGTACTGCCAACCACCAACAGCTTCACGCAGGTCAGTCTGAATGTGGATTTCCCCAGTGCAGGCCAATACACCCTGCGCCTGACAGAACTGGGCAGCGACAACAGCCTGGGCGCCATCGTCGACAATATTTCGCTGATGGTCTGCTTCTGCAATGGCACGCTGATCGAAACGGCTGAGGGCCCCCGCGCAATAGAGACATTGACGCCGGGGACTGTCATCCTGACCGAAAATGGACCGCGGCCGTTGCGCTGGATCGGCAAGCGCAGCGTGTCGCCAGCACAGATTGCAGACAACGCCAAGCTCTGCCCGGTTCGGATCGAAGCAGGCGCGCTTGGCCCCGGACTGCCAAGTCAGCCGCTACAGGTCTCACGCCAGCATCGCATGCTGATCCGCTCGCGCGTGGCGCAGCGCATGTTTGGTCAATTTGAAGTGCTGATCCCAGCCATTCGCCTGACCGCCCTGCCCGGCATCTACATCAACGAAGACCGCGCGGCTGTCACCTACTATCATATGCTGTTCGACAACCATGAGATCGTAGTTGCCAATGGCGCGCCGAGCGAAAGCCTGCTGGTGACCGAACAATCGCTCGCCGCCTTGTCGCCTGCCGCACGAGAAGAGCTGACACTGCTTTTCCCCGATCTGATCTGCGGCACAAAGCATGGCGGCACCGCAAGCGCCAGACCCATCCCGCCGCATGCCAGACAAAAGCGGCTTGTCGCGCGGATCAGCAAGAACAATCGCGCCGCTCTGGATGCCATCTGAGCGGCAACTCTGCGCGGCCGGACCAACCCAAATCTGCCTGTGTTGGACCCTTAGTTAGGGCCTGCCTGGAACACCGCCGCCACCTCTGCGCGGATGATGCGGGCAATCTGCGCGCAGTCATCCAGCGAGAATGTCAGCGGAACACGCATATCTATAACACCGTGCAGAACCCGGTCGCTTGCGGGCATCTCTGGTGCCTCGGCATAGCGCCAGCTGTCATAGCGAGAGGTAAAGGCAACAGGTTCCGGCGCGCCAAACCACTTGAGCTCAACCCCCCGCGCGGCACAACGGTTGAGCACCTCGGTAATCTTCTGAGCAGACCAATCGAGCAGCAGAAACTGGATGGAAGAGCCGACATAAAGCTCCTCGGTCGGGCGTTCGACCACCTTCAGACCCGAGGTGTCGCGCAGACCAGCCTCGATCTGCTGATAGCTGTCGTTCCAGCGCTGCACCTGCCGATCAAGATCTCGCAACTGCGGGCGCAGGATGGCCGCACGCAGATTGTCCATCCGCCCGGAGATATTGGGGGTTTCGTATTTTATCCGCTCAAACACCTCTGGCCCCGGAGCTGCGCGATGCCGCTCATAAAGCATATACGACCCAGACAACATGATCGCGCGTGCGGCGATGTCCGGGTCCGAGGTCACCAGCAGACCACCCTCGCCTGAGTTCACATGTTTATAGGTCTGGCAGGAATAGCAGCCAACCGCACCGTGACGTCCAGACAATACCCCGTTCCAGCGCGCCCCCATGGTGTGGGCGCAATCCTCAATCACGGTGACATCCGAAGCGTCGCAGATCGCCATCAACCGGTCCATATCACACAGATGCCCGCGCATATGCGACAGCATCAGGACGCGCGGGTGCCCGTCGACCGAAAGCTGCCGCTTCAGATCCTCCAGATCCAGCGTCAGCGCCTCAGTGACGCCGACATAGACCGGATCTGCGCCCACAGCCGCAATTGACCCCGGCACCGGCGCGAGGGTGAAGGCGTTGGTGAGGACCTTGTCGCCCGGCTTCACCCCGACAGCACGCAGCGCCGTCGCCAGCGCATAGCCACCGGAGGCCACCGCAAGCGCATAAGGCGCGCCCATCTGTGCTGCGAATTCCTCCTCCAGCAGGGTTACTTCCCCTGCCTCGCCTTCAACCACGTTGTAGCGATGCAAACGCCCGTGCCGCATCACCTCGACGGCGGCGGCAATGGCCTCTTCCGGGATGGGTTCCTGCTGGGTAAAACTGCCGCTGAAAATCTCTGTCATACTGCGTTTGTCTGCGCCCGACTGCCCAAGGTCAAGCCCGGCCAGTGGCATATATTGCGACTAGAGCGGCAGCAGACGCGCGGCCAGTGCGGGCAGATCCTCAAACCGCTGCAACAGCGCTTCCGGGCGCAGCGCCTCAAGGTCGCCGCCAGACGGACCAAAGGTGACCAGCACCGAGGCAACACCCGCAGCAGCGGAGGTCTTGCGGTCCGTATCGGTATCACCAATCAGGATGGTCCGCTCCGGGTCCCCACCTGCCCGGCGCGCGGCCTCGCGCAGGGGTTCGGGATCAGGTTTGCGCACAGGTAGGGTATCCGCCCCAACCAGCGAGTGAAACGCATCCCGCACGCCCAGGCTGCGGGTCAGCTTCTCTGCCAGCGCCTCAGGCTTATTGGTGCAAATCCCAACGCGAAACCCGTCCGCCTTCAACTGCTCAACCGCCGCCATGGCACCGGGATACATCACGGTATGGTGGTCGATCGCATCGCGGTAGTGCTCCAACAGCAACGGGTAATATTCTTCAACGGTTTCTTCGTGATAGTGATCAACCCGCTTCAGTCCGGTCGTCAGCATGCTCTTGCCGCCACGCAGGGCTACGCCCGCATCCCGCGGCAAGGAAAGCAGATCCCCCAACCCCATCTGACGAAAGCAGGCGTTGGCGGCGGCCAGCAGATCGCCAGATGTATCCGCCAAAGTGCCGTCAAGATCGAAGATAACCGTTCGCATATCTGCCCCCTCTCGGCGCGTTTTCGCCACCGCTTGTTGCAACCCGCAACCTTGTTTGATGGCGCTTTGCCTTGCGCGCCTGCTGTTAGCGGATAAAACGGGGGCGCTGAAAAGACAAAGAGAAAACACCACATGAGCACCGCCCTCGTCATTCTGGCCGCAGGCAAAGGCACCCGGATGAACTCCGACCTGCCCAAGGTTTTGCATCCCATTGCCCACGCCCCGATGCTGGAACACGCGCTATCCGCAGGGCGCTCGCTGACCCCGGAACGCACAATTGTTGTGGCTTAGCCACGGGGCCGATTATGTGCGCGCCGTGATGGCCGACATCGACGAAGACGCTGAGATTGTTGTTCAGGAAGAACAGCTTGGAACGGCCCATGCGGTTGCGCAAACCCGTGACGCCTTGTCCGATTTCGAGGGCGATATCGTCGTGCTTTATGGCGACACACCCTTCGTCAGCGCCGAGACATTGCAGCGAATGCTGGCCGCACGACAAAACGTAGATCTGGTGGTCCTTGGTTTCACCGCGGCTGATCCCGCGCGCTATGGCCGGTTGGTCATGGATGGCGACAGCCTTGAGCGGATTGTTGAATATAAAGACGCAACCGAGGCGGAGCGGGCGATTGATTTCTGCAACTCAGGCCTGATGGCGGGCAATGCGGCGCAGATGTTTGCGCTGATTGACCGGGTTGATAGCGCCAATGCCTCGGGTGAATATTACCTCACCGATCTGGTCGAATTGGCACGCACCGATGGGCTGCGGGTCACAGCTGTGTCCTGTGATGAGGTTGAGACCCTTGGCATCAACTCCCGCGCTGATCTGGCCCGTGCGGATCGCGTTTTCCAGCAGCGTAAACGCGTCGATCTGATGGCAGATGGTGTCACGCTGATGGACCCTGAGACCGTCTATCTGGCCTTTGACACTGTCATCGGTCGCGACACGATCATCGAACCCAATGTCGTGTTTGGCCCTGAGGTCACGGTGGAAAGCGGTGTGTTTATCCGATCATTCTCCCACTTCGAGGGCTGCCATATCTCGCGAGGCTCCAAGGTTGGCCCCTACGCCCGCCTGCGTCCCGGTGCGGAACTGGCCGAGAACACCCACATCGGCAACTTTGTGGAAATCAAGAACGCCGAAATCGCCGAAGGCGCCAAGGTCAATCACCTGAGCTATATCGGCGATGCCAGTGTGGGCGCGGCGACCAACATCGGTGCGGGCACCATTACCTGTAACTACGACGGCGTGATGAAGCATCGCACCGAAATCGGCTCCGGCGCCTTCATCGGATCCAACACCATGCTGGTCGCCCCGGTGCGCATTGGCAATGAAGCCATGACTGCAACCGGCGCGGTCATCACCAAATCGGTTGAAGACGGCGCGCTGGCGATTGCCCGTGCTGAGCAACAAAACAAACCGGGCCGCGCGCGTAAGCTGATGGACATGCTGCGCGCAAAGAAGGCCCGTCTGAGCAAAGGAGCCGACTAATGTGTGGCATCGTCGGCGTTCTTGGCAATCACGAAGCAGCCCCCATTCTGGTCGAGGCGCTGAAGCGGCTTGAATATCGCGGCTATGACAGCGCGGGCATCGCCACGGTCAACGGTGGCGCGCTGGACCGCCGCCGCGCTGTGGGAAAACTGGTGAACCTCTCCGATTTACTGGTGCATGATCCACTGCCCGGTAAATCCGGGATCGGTCACACCCGCTGGGCCACGCACGGTGCCCCAACTGTTGGCAATGCCCATCCACACCGGGCCGGTGGCGTCGCGGTTGTCCACAATGGCATCATCGAGAATTTCAAGGATCTGCGCGGCGAGTTGGCTCAGAAAGGCATCACCTTTCAAACCGAGACCGACACCGAAACCGTGGCCCTGCTCTGCGAATTCCTGATGCGTGAGGGGCACACGCCCATTGAGGCCGCGCGTGAAACCGTCGCGCGGCTGGAGGGGGCCTTTGCGCTGGCCTTTCTCTTTGAGGGCGAAGAGGATCTGATGATCGCCACCCGCAAGGGGTCGCCCCTGGCAATCGGCCATGGTGACGGCGAAATGTTCGTTGGCTCCGACGCCATTGCGCTGGCGCCCTTCACCGATCAGATCACCTATCTGGAAGAAGGCGATTTTGCGGTACTGACGCGCAACAGCCTTGAGATCCGGGACCAGCGCGGCGCCATTGCCAACCGCGAGAAACGCCAGATCCAGCTGGTAAATGCCCGCGTCGACAAAGACGGGCACAAGCACTTCATGGCCAAGGAAATCGCCGAACAGCCGGTGGCCATTGACCGCGCCTTGAAGGCCTATCTGGGCGACGACGGGCAGCTGGCGCTACCTGCAGAGCTGGATTTCACCAAGATCGAGCGACTGACCATGGTGGCCTGCGGCACCGCGTTTTATGCCTGCATGGTTGCGAAATACTGGTTTGAGCAAATCGCCCGGATGCCGGTTGAGGTCGATGTCGCCTCCGAATTCCGCTACCGCGAGCCGCCGGTGTCGGACAAGACGCTGGCGCTGTTTGTCTCGCAGTCGGGCGAGACCGCTGACACGCTGGCGGCGCTGCGTTACATGGACGGCAAGGCACAGCAGATCGTCGGGCTGGTCAACGTTCCCGAAAGTTCCATCGCGCGCGAGAGCGATGTGGTGCTGCCGCTGCACGCGGGCCCCGAAATTTCTGTCGCCTCAACCAAGGCGTTCACCTGCCAGCTGTCTATTCTGCTGCTGCTGGCCCTGCGCGCGGCTGAGCAACGCGGTCTGCCACTGCCGGATGGCATGCCTGCCGATCTGCGCGCCCTGCCCGGGCTGATTCACCAATCGCTGGCAGGAGAGAAGCAAATCACCGCCTCTGCCCGCGGGCTGGCCAAGGCGCAGGACATCATCTTCCTTGGTCGCGGGCAGCTTTATCCGCTGGCTTTGGAAGGCGCGCTAAAGCTCAAAGAGCTGAGCTATATTCATGCAGAAGGCTATGCCAGCGGCGAGCTGAAGCACGGGCCCATTGCCCTCATCGACGAAAAGGTGCCGGTGGTGGTCCTCGCCCCCCGTGATGCGCTGTTCGACAAGACCGTCTCCAACATGCAGGAGGTGATGGCGCGCGGCGGCAAGGTGATCCTTGTGACGGATGCTGAAGGTGCCCGGATTGCTGGCGATGGCACCCATGAGGTCATTGTAATGCCGCAAGTCCCCGACACGCTGGCGCCGATCCTCTATGCGGTACCTGCGCAGCAGATCGCCTATTACACCGCAATCGCCAAGGGCACCGATGTCGACCAGCCGCGCAACCTTGCCAAATCGGTGACCGTGGAATGAACATGCTGACGATTGAAGTGGCATTGGCCGCGCTGGAGGCCGCTGCGGAGCCTGCGCGCGCGACCCAGATGGCGGGCTATCACAAGCAAAAACGCCGGGTGTTGGGCGTACCGAACCCGGTGATCAACAGCCTCAGCCAAGAGTGGCGCAAGACACTCAGCGCGCAGGATGACGGCCTTACCGCCCGCTGTGCGCTGGCGCAGGAGCTCTGGGCCAGCGATGTGTTCGAAGCCCGAATCGCAGCGGCCAAGCTGCTGACCCAGGCCCGGATCAAGGAGGACGCGCCGGTCTGGGATCTGTTGCAAAGCTGGGTGCCGGATTTTGACAGCTGGGCCATTGCCGACCACGCCGCCTCAGCCATTCAGAAACGGCTTCAGGCGCAGCCCGAGCGGCTGGACACAGTTGAGGCCTGGACGTCCAGCGACCACATGTGGACCCGCCGCGCCGCATTGGTTTCGACCCTGCCCTGGGCAAAACTGCCCAATCCAAAACCTGAAGAGCTGGCTGCGCGTGAACGGATCCTAGGCTGGGCTGCACGCTACGTGCCCGATCGCAACTGGTTCATTCAGAAAGCCATCGCCTGGTGGCTGCGCGATCTCAGCAAACACGATGCCGACCGCAGCCGCGCGTTTCTGGCCGAACATGGCGCGGCGATGAAACCTTTTGCCCGGAAAGAAGCGGCCAAATATCTAGGGCCCGCTGGTGAACCCACCGCAGATACAACTGTCAGCGACAACGCATAGTCCGATACACTAAGAAAAGGCGCTAGGGAGACATCCCTCGCGCCCTTTTTCATCGCTTCAGGATGTCAGATCACGCCGCTGGCAACACCTGTACTTCGACCAGCTCGGTCAATGGCAGTCCCAGTGCGCGCATCGCATCAATGGACAAGCGGCTTCCAGCTCCGGTATCGCCGCCGATGGGCCGCAGGGTCAGCGTGACCTCGGTGCCGCGCGGCGAACGCACGCGGGCTGTCTGTGGGCTATCGACCAGCGGCGTCTCCATCCACAGACCCGATTGCGAGGGGTCGCCCAAGCTGGCGACGGTCGACGCGCGCCCGGTGTAGCCTGCGGTCACACCGGCTGAGGCGCTCTGCCCTTCTGCCGCATCCAAGGGTGTCTGTTCGACCCCCGGGGCCAGCGGCACCGTATTGGCGGCGGTATCGGTGGCCGACTCCCCGGCCGTGCCAGCGGACGTCCGCCCGCCCAGAACCGAGGAATTCCACTGCAACGGGCCACAGGCCCCAAGCAGCACGACAGAAGACAGGATCAAAACAGAATAACGCATAGCGCGACACTAGCTCTCACCTCACGGCATTGCCAGCGGCAATCCCCGTTTCGGCCAAACTCAGCCCTTGCCGCAAGCCCGCCCCCGCTTTACCTAAGAGGGATGACTGCTCCGCTTATCGATCCCTTCGCCCGCGCCATCACGTATCTGCGTGTCTCGGTCACTGACCGCTGCGATTTTCGCTGCGTTTACTGCATGTCCGAGAATATGACCTTCCTGCCGAAGAAAGAGCTGCTGACGCTGGAGGAGCTGGACCGGATGTGCTCAACCTTCGTCAATCTGGGTGTTGAGAAGCTGCGCATCACCGGGGGCGAACCGCTGGTGCGTCGGGGCATTATGACTTTCTTCCGCTCCATGACACGCCATCTCGAAAGTGGCGCGCTGAAGGAGCTGACGCTGACCACCAATGGGTCTCAGCTGGAGAAATATGCGCAGGGCCTCTACGACGCGGGTGTGCGCCGAGTGAATGTCTCCCTCGATACCATCGATGAGGGTAAATTCGCCGAGATCACCCGCTGGGGCCGCCTACCGCAGGTGCTGCGCGGGATTGACGCCGCACAGAAGGCCGGGCTGCGGATCAAGATCAATGCGGTCGCTCTCAAGGGCTTCAACGAAGACGAGCTGCCCGCCATCACCCGCTGGTGTGCGGAGCGTGATATGGACCTCACCTGGATCGAGGTCATGCCCATGGGCGATATCGGCAACGAAAACCGACTGGGTCAGTACTGGTCGCTGAAAGATGTGCGCCGCGCTTACGACGATCACTACAGCGTCACCGATTTGGCGGAGCGCACAGGTGGGCTTGACGCGCTACGTGCGCTTGGAAGAAACCGGTCAGAAAATCGGTTTCATTACGCCGCTGTCGCATAATTTCTGCGAAAGCTGCAACCGCGTGCGGCTGACCTGCACAGGGGAGCTGTACATGTGTCTGGGTCAGGAAGACATGGCAGACCTGCGCGCGCCCCTGCGCGATCATCCCCAGAATGATCAGGCGTTGGAAGATGCAATCCGTGCGGCGATCACCCTGAAACCCAAAGGCCATGACTTTGACTATTCGCGGCAGAAGCTCGACGGGCAAATGCCCCGCCACATGAGCCATACCGGCGGCTGAGATGTCCAGCCGCAAGACCAGCGCAGCGCCGCTGTTGTTTCACCTCTACCGCGCGATCACTGCGGTGCTGGCGCCGTTTGCCTATCGTAAAGTCGCAGGCAAGCTCGCCGATCACGGCGTGTCAGCTGCCCGCCAGCGCGAACGGATGGGCTATCCAACAGAGCCGCGCCCGGCACCTCAAACGCCCGATGGCCACCCTGCGCCGTTGCTGTGGTTTCACGGTGCCTCGGTCGGCGAGAGCCTGGCCGCGCTGAGCCTGATCGACAAACTGGCCCCCCGCCTGCCCGGCGCGGAATTCCTACTGACTTCGGGCACCGCAACTTCTGCCGAGATGATGGCCAAGCGTATGCCCGGCAATTGCCGCCACCAGTTTGCGCCGCTGGATGCGACAGCCCCCGTGCGCCGCTTTCTGCGGCATTGGCAGCCGGACGCAGCGCTCTTTGTCGAAAGTGAGCTGTGGCCGGTAACGCTGGACGCGGCCAAACGCTCCGGCGTGCGGCTGGCATTGGTCAATGCCCGACTGTCGGCCCGATCCATCGCGCGGTGGAAATCCAAACCGGCCACCGCTGCCTTTATGATGCAGCATTTCGATGTGTTGCTCAGCCAGAACCCGCAGATGGGCCAGAGCCTGATCGACCTTGGCGCCCCGGCTGATCGCGTCCATCCCAGCGGCAACCTGAAAGCCGGGTCCGCCCCGCTGCCCGTTGATCAGACCGCCCTTGCCTCCGTTCAGGCCGAGCTGGGAGCGCGCCCGCTCTGGGTCGCAAGCTCCACCCACCGTGGAGAGGAGGAGACCGTGATCGCCGCGCATAAAGCGCTGCTGGCCGAGACCCCCGACCTCTGCCTGTTGCTGGCGCCCCGTCACCCGGAGCGCGCAACAGAGGTGATCGCGCTGATCAAGAAGGCGGGCCTCAGCGTTGCCCGTCGCAGCGTAGGCGATGCCCTCACCCCTGACACGCAGGTCTATCTGGCGGATACACTGGGCGAGGTCGGCACATGGTATGCGCTGTCGCCCATCGTGTTTCTGGGCGGCTCCCTTGCCCCCATCGGCGGGCATAATCCGTTTGAGGTGGCACAGGCTGGCGCCGCCGTCATCACCGGCCCGGGTTATTCCAACTTTGCCGAGACCTATCCACCGCTGATCGACGCCGGTGGAGCGGTTGAGGTCAGCGACGCCCCAACGTTGGCCGACGCAGTCCAGCATTGGTTGACGGATGACACCGCCCTTAACACGGCTCGCACTGCTGCGCGCAGCGTGGTCGAGGCGCAGGCGGCAGCCCTTGACGGTGTGGTGGACCTGTTGATCACCCATCTGGCGCTCCCTTCACCCAACACGCGCAACTGATCGGAACCGCCAGATGGCCGACCTGCTTGTCACCAACTTCAATCACAATTTCACCGGTGTCTCGGCGACCGCTGCGAATGTGGTGCGTCAACAGGCCGGACGATACGAGATGGCGCTGGTCGGACGCGCCCTGCCCGGCTGCCCGGATCCGATTAGCATCGCCGCCGCCCGCGCGGCCTCACGCCATCATGACCCCGCCAAACCCTTCGCGATCTGGCACGTCCGGCGCAACACCGAAATGCGTGCCGCGATCTGGGCGCGCGACGTCCTGCGCCTGCCGGTGCGGATCGTTTTCACCTCAGCGGCGCAACGGCGGCATTCTGCGTTTCCGCGCTGGCTGATCTCGCGCATGGATGCGGTGATCGCCACCACCGAAGCCGCCGCAACCTATGTCCCCCATGTGCGTGCTGTGGTGCCGCATGGGGTCGACACCGATGTCTTCACACCGGCGGAGAACCGCAGCTCGGCGTGGGCCACGCTTGGCTATGGCGGCCAGCAAGGGATTGCCACCGTCGGGCGTATTCGGCCCGAGAAAGGCACCGATCTGTTTGTTGACGCTATGCTGCGCCTCTTGCCGAAACACCCCGGCGCTATCGCTCTGGTGATCGGGCGTGCCACACGAGAGCATCAGGGCTTTTTGAAGGGCTTGCAGGCAAAGATCGCCGCGGCGGGCCTTGGCGAACGCATTCTGTTTCCCGGCGAAATTCCGGCAAGCGATCTGCCGCGCGTGATGCGGGCGCTGTCGCTGGTGATGCAGCTGCCCCGCTACGAAGGCTACGGTATGGCCCCGCTGGAGGGTCTCGCGAGTGCTGTGCCCTTTGTCGGTTCAGACACCGGGTATTATCGTGCCTTTTCAGCGCAAGGGACCGTCGGCACCGTGGTGCCGTTGGAGGCCGCCGACGCCGCGGCAGAGGCCGCAGGTCAGTTGCTGTCAGCACCCGAAGAACTGTCACGCCGCGGACAAGCTGGTCGCGATTTGGCGGTCCACACCTTCAGCGCCCGTGCGGAGGCAGATGGCATCGACGCCGTTTATCAAGAGCTCTGGTCCGCAAGTTAAGCGCGAGCAGCCTCTCAAGCCCCCTAGATAACGCCAAAAAAAATCGCCTGCCCACAACGGGACAGGCGATCCTCTTAGCTTGTCTTTTACCTCAGTGATCAGGCGGCGGGCATCCGCTGTTCGACAATCTCTGCCCACCAGCTGCACCCGGCGGGAATGGCCTCATCGTTGAAGTTATATTCGGGGTGGTGCACGGCGGCGGTGTCGCCGTTGCCAACCAGAATATAGGCACCGGGGCGTTCTTCCAGCATGAAGGCGAAATCTTCGCCACCCATCACAAGGGGCGCATCATCGCAGCCACCAGAGATATCCCGCGCCACCTTCGCTGCAAACTCGGTCTGTTCGTCATGGTTCACCATCACCGGATACCCCCGGTGGTAGGTCACGGCCGCCGTACCGCCAAAGGTCGCAGCAATGCCATCGCAAATCTCATTGATCCGCTTTTCCGCCAGATCGCGCATCTCGCCAGACATGGTCCGCACTGTCCCCTTGATCTGAACGCTCTGCGGGATGACGTTGAACGCCTTGGAGGAGGTCTCAAATGAGGTCACCGAGACCACGATCTGATGCACAGGATCGGCATTACGCGAGGCAATGGTTTGCAGCGCCAGCACGGCCTGCGCCGACATCACGGTCGTGTCGATGGTTTCCTGAGGCTTCGCCGCATGACCACCGCGCCCTTCAAAGGTGATGTCGAACTGATCGGTCGCCGCAAAAAACGCGCCCGGACGGATCGCGAAGGAGCCAACCGGGCGGCCCGGCCAGTTGTGCATGCCGTAGACTTCCTGGATGTTCCAGCGATCCATCATGCCGTCGTCGCACATTTCCTTGCCACCGCCGCCGCCTTCTTCGGCGGGCTGGAAAATCACCACCACGGTGCCGTCGAAATTGCGGGTCTCAGACAGGTATTTGGCCGCCCCCAGCAGCATTGCTGTGTGGCCATCATGGCCACAGGCGTGCATCGCGCCATCGGTCTTGGAGGCATAGTCCAACCCGGTCTGTTCATGGATCGGCAGCGCGTCCATATCGGCGCGCAAACCGATCACCTTGCCAGAGCTGTCAGACTTGCCCTTGATCACACCAACAACGCCGGTGCGGCCAATGCCGGTGACAATCTCATCACAGCCGAACTCTTTCAGCTTCTCCGCAACCAGCGCGCTGGTGCGGTGGGTCTCGAACAGGATTTCAGGGTTTTCATGGATGTCACGTCGCCAAGCGGTGACTTCGCTTTGCAGTTCGGCGAAACGGTTCTTCACAGGCATGGTAAGGTCCTTTTTCTCTATCAATGCGCTGACGATCTTGGTCCGCGCTGTTTTCAGTTGAATGACGGTTGATGCAGACGACCCCTTCCTATCAAGGCATTGGTAGCCGCTGCTCGATCAGGGTGACGAACCAGCTGCATCCGGCTGGGATGGCATCGTCGTTGAAATCATAAGCCGGGTGATGCAGGCCAGCCGAAGGGCCATTGCCAACACGGATCATGGCACCGGGGCGCTCCTCCAGCATGAAGGAGAAGTCCTCACCACCCATGGCCAGTGCCACCTCCTCACAGTCGCCCGCCACCGCCAGCGCTGCCGCATGGGCGTATGTGGTCGCCTCAGCATCATTGATTGTCACGGGGACACCGTTCACAAACTCCACCTCCGCAGAGCCGCCAAAACTCTGCGCAATTCCGGCAGTGACAGCACGCAGCCGCTCTGGGATCTGTGCCCGGACTTCTGGTGAATGGGTGCGAATGGTGCCTTTCACCTCCGCCCGGTCCGGGATGACGTTATACGCCTTTGACGATGTCTCTGCCGAGGTGATCGACAAAACCCCCTGCATAATGGGATCGACATTGCGCGACACGATGGTCTGAAGGGCTGTGATCAGCGAGCACATCATCACCGTGGTATCGGCGGTTTCCTGCGGTTTGGCCGCATGGCCACCGCGTCCTTGCAGACGAATAATGAACTCATCAACAGAGGCCAGGATCGGCCCCGGGCGCAGGGCGAATTTGCCCAGTTCAAGCCCCGGCGAATTGTGGATGGCATAGACCTCATCAATACCGAAGCGGTCCATCAGACCATCCTTGCACATGGCCTCAGCACCATTGCCGCCCTCTTCGGCGGGCTGAAAAATCACCACGGCAGTGCCATCGAAATTGCGGGTCTCGGACAGGTATTTGGCCGCTCCCAGGAGCATCGCGGTATGGCCGTCATGGCCGCAGGCGTGCATCGCGCCCTCAATCTGCGAGGCATGCGGCAGGCCGGTGTCTTCTGCCATAGGCAGCGCATCCATATCGGCACGCAGACCAATCGCCCGGTGCTGCGTATCGCTGCGACCCCGGATCACCCCAACAACGCCGGTCCGGCCGATCCCCGTCACCACCTCGTCACAGCCGAAGGCACGCAGCTTCTCGGCCACCAGTGCGCTGGTGCGATGTGTCTCGTAGAGGATTTCCGGGTGCTGATGGATGTCCCGACGCCAGGCGGTGATTTCGGCGTGCATTTCAGCAAAGCGGTTCTTCACGGGCATCGGGTCATCCTCAGGCTGCGGGCATACGTCGTTCGACCAGCTCGGCGAACCAGCTGCAGCCCAGCGGGATCGCCTCATCGTCGAAATCATAGGCCGGATGGTGGCACATGGCGGTGTCCCCATTGCCAAGGAAGATATAGGCGCCCGGGCGCTCTTCCAGCATGTAGGAGAAGTCTTCCGATGGCATGATCGGATCCGTGTTGTCGCTCACCTTGGGCGACACGGCGCGCGCCGCCTCCACCGCATAGCCGGTCTCGGCTTCGGTATTCACGGTCACCGGATAGCCCGGCATCCAATTGACCTCAGCCTGCGCGCCGTAGGCCGAGGCGATATCCTCCGCAATGCGGCGCACGCGGGTCTCGGCCAGGCTGCGACATTCCTTATCCAACGTCCGCACGGTGCCCTGCAGCCGAGCCGTATGGGCGATCACATTGGAGGCGGTGCTGTCGGTTTCAAAGGTGCCAACAGTCAGCACCACACGCTTCAGCGGGTCGATATTGCGCGCCACAATCGACTGCAAAGACACCACAATCTGTGCAGCCACAAGCGTGGTATCAATCGCCTCATGCGGGGTAGCCGCGTGCCCCCCTAGCCCGGTCACGGTGATCTCGAATTCATCGGAGGACGCCATAATGGGACCGGAGCGAATGGCAAATTCCCCAACCGGAATGCCCGGCGCATTATGAAGGCCATAGACCTCCTGAATACCCCAACGCGCCATCATGCCGTCATCGCACATCGCCTTGCCTCCGGCACCGCCTTCTTCTGCCGAGCTGAAAAATCAGCACTGCCTTGCCGTCAAAATTGCGGGTCTCGGCCAGATATTTCGCAGTGCCGAGCAGGATCGAGGTATGGCCATCATGGCCGCAGGCGTGCATCAGCCCCGGCGTCTGGGAGGCATAATCCAGCCCTGTCGCCTCAGTGATTGGCAGCGCATCCATATCGGCACGCAGGCCGATAGCGCGGCCCGAGGTGTTGGTCTTGCCCTCGATGACGGCGACGACCCCGGTTTGGCCAACACCGGTGGTGATGTCTGTGATGCCAAAGCTGCGCAGCTTCTCCTCGACAAAAGCGGCGGTCTTATGCACCTCATAGAGCAGTTCCGGCATCTGATGCAGGTGACGCCGCCAACCGGTGATCTCAGCGTGCATTTCAGACAGGCGATTCTTGATCGGCATGGGCATCTCCCTAATATTGGTCCGCTGTCCCAGCTGCATCGCTGGCTGCCAAGCAACGAAAACACTGTTTCCAATGGCGCGAGCAGGCGGATAGCCGCATCAACGGTAAGGTCTGCGGCCACTCTCTTTCAGAAAACTTGCCTTATCAAGTAATGAGGTTCAAGCAGATCGCCGTCGGCCATGATCAGCCCAAGCAAAGGCCCCGAAACCGGCGCAGGCCAGCCGTCAGGCTGCGAGGCGGTCAACCAGCTGCTGCATGAACCGATGGCCCGCGTTGAACTGCGATACCTCGATATACTCATTTGGCTGATGCGCCTGCGCGATATCACCAGGCCCGCAGATCACAGCGGAATAGCCCGCTTCCTGAAACTGCCCCGCTTCGGTCCCATAGCTCACCACATGGGTGCCATTGTCGCCGGTGAGCGCACGCACCAGAGTTTCGGCTTCGCCTTCGACCTCGGGAACCAGGCCCGGCACATTGAACTTCTTGCTGACATCAATGCGGGTGTCGGGATGGACCGCCTGCATCTCTGCCTCGATGTCGCGCAGCTTCGCCAGATAGGCCGCTTCCCATTCGGCCGCAGATTCGCCGGGAACAACCCGGAAATCCATCACGAAACGGCAATCTTTTGCCGTGATGTTATGGGCCGTGCCGCCATTGATCATACCGACGTGGCAGGTGGTGAAGGGCGGCGTGAACAGAGATGCGACGTCATCCGGCGTCTTGGCCATATTCTCCGCATTGCGCGCATTGGCCCAATCAATCAGCCGGGCCCCCTGCATGATGGCGCTGACACCCGTGTGCATGAGAGAGCTGTGCACCTCAAAGCCCACCAGATGAGTGCTGTAGCCAATACCACCCTTGTGCCCGGTCACCGGGCGCATCACCGAAGGTTCCCCAACGATGACACAGGATCCCTTGGGCAGAACCTCCTGCATTGCGACAATCATCGGCGGCGCACCGGTGCAGCCTACCTCCTCATCAAAGCTGAGCGCCAGCTGCAAAGGCCGCGCGACACCTCGGTGGTGCGCGGCGACCAATGCCCAGATCGCCAAGGCGTCAAAACCTTTCATGTCGCAGGTGCCGCGACCAAAATACTTGCCGTCCCGCTCAACCACGGTGAAGGGATCGCTGTCCCACGGCTGCCCCTCAATCGGCACAACATCCGTATGCCCTGACAGCACCACTGCCCCTTCGACCTCGGGGCCGACATGCGCAAAAACCGCCGCCTTATGCGGCTGATCGGGATCTACCCAGCGGTGCGCGGTGATGCCGTGACCGGCCAGATAGCCCTCGACCCAATCCACCAGCGGCAGGTTGGTTTCGCTGCTGACAGTGGGAAAAGAGATCAGCTTGCTCATGATCTCCAGCGGGGTGAGCTGCTCTGCCATGTTCTTAGTAACCGCTATCCGTGGTCAGAACAAAATGCCCCGGTTCCACCTCAATATACTGCGAGGGCTCGGGCTCGTAGTTCAGATCGTGGATCGGCGACGGGATCGGTTTGAAGTTCAGATCCTTCTCCGATTTGCGCTGGTTGGGATCAGCAATCGGCACCGCCTTCATCAAGGCCTGCGTGTAGGCGTGCTGCGGGTTCTCAAACACGCGCGCGCGCGGTCCGAGTTCGACAATGCGGCCCAGATACATCACGCCAACCTGATGGCTGACCCGTTCAACAACGGCCATATCATGGCTGATAAACAGGAACGACAGCCCCAGTTCGGCCTGAAGTTCCATCATCAGATTAAGCACCTGCGCCTGCACCGACACGTCCAGCGCCGAGACCGCCTCATCCGCGACAATCAGTTTCGGATTGAGTGCAAGGGCGCGGGCAATGGCGATACGCTGGCGCTGACCGCCGGACATCTCATGCGGATAGCGGCGCATGAAACCGCGCGGCAGATGCACCCGATCAAACAGGGTGGCAACGCGGTCCTGCAGTTCTGAACCAGAGGCCAGACCGTAGTTGCGCATCGGTTCCGCCACCTGGTCCAGCAGCTGCATCTGCGGATTGAGAGAGGCAAAAGGATCCTGAAAGATCATCTGCATATCAAGCCGCGCCTTGTGCAGCTCGCTCTGGTTCAGGCCAAGGATATCGCGGCCTTCGAATTCCACCGCCCCGGATTGCGGCTCCACCAAGCGCAGGAGCGACCGCCCGGCGGAGGATTTGCCGCAACCGGATTCACCAACCAGCGACAGGGTCTGCCCCTTGAACACCTTGAAAGACACATCTTCAACCGCATGCACATTGGCCACGGTACGGCGCAGGATGCCCCCCTTCACCGGGAAACGGGTCACCAGGTTGCGAACGTCCAGCAGCACCTCATCGCTGCCCGTGATCGGTGCAATTTCCTGCTGCTCCACGCCCATCAGCTTCATCGGCTCCGGGTAGTCCTTGCCGCGCATCTCGCCCAGCTTGGGAACCGCCGCCAATAGGGCTTTGGTGTAGTCATGCTGGGGGTTCTCGAAGATCTCCGTGACGGTACCTTCCTCGACCTTATTGCCACGGAACATGACGACCACACGGTCTGCCATCTGCGCGACCACCGCCATATCGTGGGTGATGAACATCACGGCTGTGCCGGTTTCCCGCTTCAACCGGTCCATCAGCGCAAGGATTTCAGCCTGAATGGTCACATCCAACGCCGTCGTCGGCTCATCTGCGATCAGCAGACGCGGCTCGCAGGCCATCGCCATCGCGATCACCACCCGCTGGCGCATCCCGCCCGACAATTCATGCGGATACTGTTTCAGGCGGCGTTCCGGCTCTGGGATGCGGACCTCACGCAGCAGCTCCAGCGCGCGCGCTTCGGCGTCTTTCTTGCTGAGGTTTTTGTGGATCCGCAGCCCTTCTGTCAGCTGACGCCCGACGGTGAACACCGGGTTCAGCGCGGTCATCGGCTCCTGAAAGATCATCCCGATCTCATTGCCGCGAATCTGTTTCATCAGCGCCTGATCGGTTTTGCCGAGATCCACCTCACCTCCGTCGCGGCGGTCAAACAGCAGCTGCCCTGACGTAATATCGCCGCCACCAAACTCAACCAGACGCATCAGCGACAGCGAGGACACCGATTTGCCAGACCCGGATTCGCCAACAATGCAAACGGTTTCGCCGGGATTAACATCAAAGGAGACATCCTTGACGCCCACCACCGGGCCGTCTTTGGTCTGAAACTCCACCCGGAGCCCTTTGATTTGCGCGATTGGTTGATCCAGCACCGTGACGTCCCCTTCGTATTCTTCTTTTTTCGATGGCGTTAACAGAAAGGTGTACGCACCTGCGCTGACCCCGTCAAACCCACGGCCAGAGCCTGCGCAATTTTTTCTCGGCTGCAAGTCTTGCAATTTGGCAGAAGTCTGTATTCGATACCCGCAGTGCAGCCACGCCTGCCTCCGGTTGCAAGCCCTGATCGCGGTAACGTGATCGCAGCCACAACCCGGCAGAGATTGCGTGCTCAACCGCACAGACCACAGCGATGTGGCAAATCTCCGGGGTGCAACAGACCCGGTCAAAAGAAGGCACATACGTGTCCGACAAGGAGTGAATTATGAAAATTAAGACCCTTTTGCTGGGTGCAATTGCGTCAGCCGCGCTTGCCCCCGCAGCCTTTGCCGAACGGGGATCGGACGGCCAGGTTAACATCATTTATTGGCAAGCCCCGTCCATCCTGAACCCGTTCCTGTCGGGCGGCACCAAGGATGTGGAATCGGCGTCACTGGTGATCGAACCGCTGGCACGCTACGACCCACAGGGCGAAATGGTTCCCTATCTGGTTGAAGAGATCCCGACTGTCGACAATGGCGGCGTGAGCGAAGATCTCACCTCGATCACCTGGAAGATCAAGCCGGGCCTTCTTTGGTCGGATGGTACGCCTTTCACCTCCAAGGATGTGAAATTCACCGCTGATTATTGTATGCACCCCGAAGGCGGCTGCGCGCAGGTCACCAAATTCGAAGGCGTCACCAGCGTCGAAGCTGTCGACGATCTGACCGTCAAGGTCACTTTCGACAAACCGACCCCCTTCCCCTATGGCCCCTTTGTCGGCGGCGAAAGCCCGATCATCCAGGCTGCGCAGTTTGCTGATTGCGTCGGTGCCAAAGCACCCGAATGCACCACCGCCAACTTTGCGCCCATCGGCACCGGCCCGTTTGTGGTCGATGAGTTCAAGCCTAACGACGTGATCACCATGTCGGCCAACACCAACTACCGTGACCCGGCGAAGCCTGCCTTTGCCAAGGTTCTGTTCAAAGGTGGCGGCGACGCAACCGCAGCAGGTCGTGCCGTTATGGAAACCGGCGAGTTCGACTACGCTTGGAATCTCCAGCTGGCCCCCGAAGTCATCGCGCAGATGGAAACTGGCGGCAAAGGCGTGCCAGTCGCGGGCTTTGGTCCTCTGGTTGAGCGTATCATGCTGAACAACACCAACCCCGATCCGGCGCTTGGTCCGGATGAGCGTTCGGTGATCCGCCCGCATCCGTTCCTCAGCGATCCGGCGGTCTACAAAGCCATGTCACTGGCCATCGACCGTCCGCTGCTGGTGGAAATCGGCTATGGCAAGGCAGGCAAAGTCGGCTGTAACTGGGTTCCTGCCCCTGCAGCCTTTGCGTCGGATACGTTCGACTGCTCCACTCAGGATCTCGCCGCCGCTAACGCGATGCTGGACGAAGCCGGCTACAAGGATACCAACGGTGATGGCGTCCGGGAAACACCCGACGGCAAGCCAATGAAAATCCTGTACCAGACATCGACCAACGCCGTGCGTCAGGATTTCCAGGCGCTGATCAAACAGTGGTGGAGCGAAATCGGCATTGAGACCGAGCTGCGCAACATCAACTCTTCGGTCTTCTTCGGTGGTGATCCGGGTTCCCCCGACACCTTCCAGAAGTTCTATGCTGACGTCGAAATGTACGCAAACACCTTCAACGGCACCGACCCGCAGTCCTATCTGGGCAACGGTCTGTGCGACAAGGCACCGCGTCCTGACAGCCAGTGGCAGGGTGAGAACATCTCCCGCTTCTGCGATGAGGAATTCGACAAGCTGCACGCCGAACTGTCCCAAACGGCTGGTCTGGAAGCGCGCGCGGAAATCGCCAAGCGCCTGAACGATATCATCGTCGAAAAAGGTGGCATGATTCCGCTGGTTCACCGTGGTCGTCTGTCCGCGCGCTCCAACACCCTGGGTGGCGTGGATCTGAACGTCTGGGACACCGAGCTGTGGAACGCAGCTGACTGGCACCGCACCGAGTAAGCGTCTAACGCCTGCAGTGGCCCCGGTAATGCGCCGGGGCCTCTTGCCATTTACGTCCGAATGACGTCATTGCATCGGCCAGAAATGGATCTCAGGCAAAAGACCGCCCAGTTCCACCCCATTCTTCCAATTGCAAAGGCGCCTACTGGATGCTGACCTTTACAATCAGACGCCTTGTTCTGTCGGTTCCGACGCTTCTGTTCATCAGCCTTGTTATCTTTTTGCTGCTTGAACTCGCGCCCGGTGATCCGATGGCTCAGGTTCCTCTGACCGTCCCCCCCGAAGTCAAAGAAAAGATGCGCGAGGCGCTTGGCCTTGGCCAACCCGCGCATATCCGATTCTGGAAATGGATCGTACAGTTCTTCTGGATCGAACCTCAGGTTCTGATCGACCACTATTTAGGCACCAGCTTTTCAGCCGGTGACCTGCGTGTGATCTCCTGGCAGACCCGCTCGCCAGTGATGGATATCGTTGTGCAGCGCATGCCGCAGACCCTCTGGGTTGTGGGCACGGCCTATCTGGTGGCGATCGCCATCGCCCTGCCTATCGGCATTTATTCAGCCTACCGCCAGTATAGCTGGTTCGATCAGGTCGGCACCTTTGTGTCGATGGTCGGCTTCTCGGTGCCGCCGTTTTTCTCCGGCGTGTTGGTGATCGTAATTTTCTCGGTGCAGCTTGGCTGGTTCCCCTCGATCTATGACACCACGCATGTGGTGAACAGTTGGGACTCCTTCGTCAAACAGCTGCAACAGATGGTCATGCCGGTCATGGTGCTGGCGTTGCAAATTACCGCACAGCTCAGCCGCTTCATGCGTGCCTCGATGCTGGACAACCTAAATCAGGATTATGTCCGCACCGCCCGCGCCAAAGGCCTGAGCGAATATGTGGTTGTGATGGTCCATGTGCTGCGCAACTCGATGATCCCCGTGGTTACCGTGATTGCGCTTGGTATTCCGGCCATCTTCGGCGGTGCGATCATCACTGAACAGGTGTTCAAGGTGAACGGCATCGGTCAGCTGCTGATCGGCGCGATTGAGGCCAACGATCTGCCGATGGTGCAAACGCTGACCTTTATCTTTGCTGTGCTGATTGTTCTCTTCAACCTGATCGCAGATGTGCTCTATGGCATTCTAGACCCGAGGATCCGCTATGACTGATAAGGACCGTCTGGTTCCCGACGAAGGGATTGCCCCCGCCTCCACCGCCCTGCCCGCCGCAGGTGTGATGGAAGAGCTGGACCAACCGCCCCGCAGCCAGTGGCTGGATGTGTGGGATCAGTTCAAATCGCACAAAGGTGCCATGCTTGGCGGTGCGCTGTTTCTGCTGATCGTGCTGACGGTCTATCTTGGCCCGTTTTTCTGGGATATCGATGCCACCCGCATCGACATCCGCGCCCGCAATCAGGGCCCCAGCTGGGCACATCCCTTCGGGACCGATCAGCTGGGCCGCGACATGCTGGCCCGGATGATGGCAGGGGGGGCGACTTCCGTTTCCGTTGGTCTGACCGCAATGCTGCTGGCGCTGTTCCTCGGCTCGCTGGTGGGCGTATTGGCGGGGTTCTTCAAGCGCCTCGACGGGCCGCTGATGCGACTGACAGATCTGTTTCTGGCGCTGCCTTTGCTGCCGCTCCTCCTGGTGATGATGCTGCTGTTCCGCGAGCCGCTGAACGCGACCTTCGGGCCGGAACAGGGCATCTTCATCCTGATCGTGGCTTCCATCGGCATCACCAGTTGGATGCCCACCGCACGGATTGTGCGGGGCGATGTTCTGGCGATCAAGGAACGGGAATTCGTGTTGGCGGCGCGCTCCATCGGGACCACCAACAGCAAGCTGATTTCGCGCCACATCCTGCCCAACGTGCTGTCGCCGATTATGGTGTCGGCCACACTGGGTATTGCGACCGCGATCATCACCGAGTCGGCTTTGTCCTTCCTCGGCCTCGGCTTCCCGCCGGATTTCCCGACCTGGGGACGGCTGCTTTATGATGCGACGGATTATCTCCAGCAGTATCCTGAGCGGGTGTTCTGGCCCGGCATGGCGATCTCTCTCACCGTGCTGAGCGTCAACTACCTCGGCGACGGCCTGCGCGACGCGCTGGACCCTCGGATCCGGGGCCGCTGATACCGAAGACGCAGTACGGGGCATAACACCCCTACACATTCAAATAAAAACATATCAATCGGCCACTCCCTCAGAGTGGCCGATTTGTTTTTGCCCACTGCAAGCGCGGCGGGACGCCTGATCCAGAGAGATCACTTCGGACAGAATAATTTCCTGCACAATACGCCATGCCATCTGGCCTCAAAGCTTGCTGCCTGCCGAAAAAACGGTCATTTCGGGAAAATATTCCAAAAGCGATGGATCCCGTCGCACCCCATCGCAGTCACGGAGACCGCATATGTTCGAAACACTTGGCTTTGAAGACACCACCGCCCGTGCGGTTTCGGTCCTGTTTGCCCTTGGTGTCGGGATCCTCTTTGGAGGGCTGGCGCAGCTGACCCGGTTTTGTTTTCGCCGTGCTGTAGTCGGCGCGGATCGCCGTCAAGCCGCTGGTGTCTGGGCAATGGCGCTCGCAGTTGCGGTTCTTGGCACCCAAGCCGCTGTGGCGCTTGGCTGGATCAGCTTTGGTGAACACCGCCTGATGGTGGCCGATCTGCCCGTGGCAGCGGTGGTCCTAGGCGGGTTGATGTTCGGTGCTCAGGCATGGTGCTGACACGCGGCTGTGTCTCCCGGCTGATGGTGCTGACCGGCAGCGGCAATCTGCGCGCCCTGGTGGTGATTGTGACTTTCGCCATTGTCGCCCATGCGACACTTAAGGGCGTGCTGGCTCCGCTCCGCACTTGGATTGGCGGCGTAACCTTGCCGGTCGGCGACTATGCCTCACTGGCGACACTGACCGGTGCGCCCTTGGTGGTTGCCACCTTGGTCGCTGCTGCTGCGCTGGTCCTGGCCCTGCGCTCCGGCAATCGCGCGCTTCCACTGCTCGGCGGGGCACTGATTGGCGCGCTGGTGCCTCTTGCCTGGGTGGGCACTGGCTATGTGCTGTACGACGAATTTGACCCCATCGCGATGGAAAGCCTCTCCTTCACCGCGCCATCAGCCGAGACCCTGTTCTACACGCTGGCGTCCAGCGCCGTACCGGCTGGTTTTGGTACGGGTCTGGTCGGTGGCGTGCTAATCGGCGCACTGGTCGCCGCGCTGCTGAGTGGCAGTTTTCAGTGGCAAAGCTTTGAGAGCCCGCGCCAGACTGGCCGCTACCTCAGCGGCGCTGTACTGATGGGCGTTGGCGGTGTTCTTGCAGGCGGGTGCACCGTTGGCGCAGGCCTCGCTGGTATTCCGACACTCAGCCTGGCTGCGGTGCTGGCACTGGCGTCGATTGCCGCAGGTGGCCTGGCCGCAAATGCCTGGCTCAATGCAGCCGCTTCCGGATCTGGCGCACAGCGAGCCACACCATCAGTACAACCGGCAGAGTAAGCGCTGCCGTCATCATCCCCTTGCTGAGGCCCAGAACCGCGGCAAGGGGATAGAGCGCATAGGACGCCAGTGACACCGCATAGTAGCTGATCGCCACCACAGACAGCCCCTCCACCGTATGTTGCAGCCGCAGCGCCATATCTGCGCGGCGGTCCATGCTTTCCAGTAGCGCCTGGTTCTGTGCGGAGCGTTCTACATCGACGCGGGTTCGCAGCAACTCCCCTGCCCGCCGCGCGCGATCCGCCAATGTGGCCAGCCGTCCCTCTGTTGATTTTACGGTCCGCATGGCCGGTTCAAACCGGCGCAGCATAAACTCGGCAAAGGTTTGATACCCTTCAAATCGCGCCTCCCGCAGCAGGGCAATGCGCTGGTTGACCAGCGCATCATAGGCCCCTGTCGCCCCAAAGCGGAACGCCGCCTGCGCCGCCATCGCTTCCAACTCAGCCGAGACGATCAACAGCTGTGACAGCGTCTGTTCGGCAGGCATGCGGTCGCCGGTCATCTCCACCATCATCTCACTCAGATGGGTATCCAGCGCCCCGATGGTGGGGCTGAGGCCACGCGCCCGCGAAAACCCCAGCATCGACATGGCGCGATAGGTTTCGATCTCGCAAAGACGCTGCACCACCCGGCCAATCCGCTGTGCGCCCGTCTCCGTGTTCGGAAAAACGGCGAACCGCATGTGACCTGCCGGGTCGATACGGAAATCCCCAGCCACCACACAACTGTCATCCAGCACCCGCGCAACGGCCAGGCTCTCAGGCACAAACCAATCGGTCAGCGCCCGGCGTACATCCGCAACCTCGCCGCGCGGCAGGATCCGCAGCATCAGCGAGGTGATCCGCTGCCCCGGCGCCTCGGACAGCCAATCAGACGGGAACACATCGAAATCCGCAGGATCGTAGGGCCGCTCGCTGATGCCATCGAAATACAGCGTGTAAGACACGAACTCGGTATGCTGTTCCCATTTCAGGGTATGGCGCCCCAGCTGCGCGGAATGATGTGTCGCACCCGGTTTCGGATGCGGCACCCCGTGCCGGTCCAGTAGCTCAATGAGATGGGCAAGATCCCGGCTGCGGTCGCGGTGCACCGCCTCCTGCGGCTGCTTGATCGCAAGATAGATCACCGTCGACGGATTGCTCATCGTTGGGAACGGGCGGGCGTGCAGCTCATTTGCCAGCTGGTAACGCAGCGGGTGGTCTTGGATTGGCGGCATCTGTGGTCTCCCTGAGCGGCAGACCACAGGTTAGCGGAGGCAAGTTGACCTGTAAAGAATTACGTTATTTCAATGCCTTAACTGGATACAACCGTATACAATCGAGGCAAGCCCGACGCCAGACGAGGGCATTATGCCGCCTCAAACACCTCAATCGCCGCATTCAAACCATTGATGGCCGCAGGCATCCCGCCATAAACCGCCATCTGCCAAATCACCTCCAGAATCTCCGCCTCACTTGCGCCCGCCGCACGGGTATGAGCGATATTTATCTTCAACTGCGGCGTGGTCTGACCGCCAAGCGCCGTCAGCGCGGCAATTGTACAGAGCTGCCGTGTGCGCAGGTCCAGGCCCTCACGCGCGTAATGGCGCCCATAGGCCCATTCCACCAAGCTCTCTGCCATTCCCGGCAAATGTGCATCGTAGCGCTCTGCCAGGATCGCTTCCAGATTCGGGTTCATCTCTGCCAGCAGCTTGCGGCCATTGGTCAATGCGTCAGACATCTGCGCTGTCCTTTTCCAGGTCATGGTAGATCGCCACCTTACGATCCATCAGGGCAAGCGTGTCATGAAGCTGCGCCAGCTGGCGGCGGATCACCTCACGGTGGGCTTCCAGCATTTCGCGCCGTTCGGCCAGTGTTTCCCGCCCCTTTGCCCGTAATCTGGCATAGCGGACGCGGTCCGCCTGCTTCATTCCTGTGGCGTTCAACTGCCCCAGAAAACGGATCCAGCCGAGGATATCGCGGTCATAGACCCGCCGCCCGGCGGCATCCCGCGCGGGCGGGTCTATCAGCCCGATCTTCTCGTAAAAGCGCAGGGTATCCACGCTCAGGCCAGTGGCCATCGCCACGTCTGAAATCTTCATGCACGTCTCTCTTGCTGCCCACCCACCATGGGTGAGTCGGGACACCCTAGCGGCTGGAGTACACTCCAGCTCAAGCGGTATCTGCAGCCCGCCCAATCGGCTGCCACAATTCTATCGGATTGCCCTCAGGGTCGTGCAGCCGCGCGAAATAGCCGATCTCACCGTCCCACTCCGGCCGTGTCTCCACCGAGATATCCGCCGCCTGCAACTGCGCGATCATCGCCGCCAGATCCGTTACCCGGAAATTGATCATCCACTGTTTGCTTGTGTCTCCGAAATAGTCGGTGTCCTCAGCAAACGGGGCAAAGACAGTATAGCCGCCTCCCTGCATCCAGGGTGTCCCCCCAACGGGGTCAATTCCCAGATGGTCATTGTACCATCGGCTGAGCGCTTCTGGGTCTTTGGCGCGGAAGAACACGCCACCTATGCCTTGGGCCTTTTCCATATCATCCTCCTCGGCTGCCCTATGATAGCACAGGCCCCAGTCCGCATTGGCCAACAAAAAAGAGCGCCCCGTCAGGAGCGCTCTTTCAGTGTGTGCAGCGATGAGCCGAACAGTCAGCCGATCATGGTCAGCAGCTTGTCAAGGCTGGTCTTGGCATCGCCATAGAACATCCGCGTGTTTTCCTTGAAGAACAGCGGGTTCTCGATCCCGGAATAACCGGTGCCCTGACCGCGTTTGGAGACAAAGACTTGTTTCGCTTTCCAGCATTCCAGCACCGGCATGCCAGCGATCGGCGAATTGGGGTCTTCCTGTGCCGCTGGGTTCACGATGTCGTTGGAGCCAATGACAATCGCCACGTCGGTTTCCGGGAAATCCTCGTTGATCTCGTCCATTTCCAGCACGATATCATAGGGTACCTTCGCTTCCGCCAAGAGCACGTTCATGTGACCGGGCAGACGTCCTGCAACCGGGTGGATCGCAAATCGCACGTTTTTGCCCTTGGCCCGCAGACGGCGGGTCAGTTCCGCCACATTCTGCTGGGCCTGCGCCACTGCCATGCCGTAGCCGGGGATGATCACTACAGAGTCGGCCTCATCCAGCGCGGTAGCCACGCCATCTGCCTCGATTGCGATCTGCTCACCGTCGATTTCCATCGCCGGGCCTGCAGTGCCACCAAAGCCACCAAGGATCACCGAGACAAAGCTGCGGTTCATCGCCTTACACATGATGTAACTGAGGATCGCACCGGAGGAGCCAACCAGCGCGCCAACCACGATCAACAGATCATTGCCGAGCGAGAAACCAATCGCTGCCGCCGCCCAGCCGGAGTAGCTGTTCAGCATCGAGACAACCACCGGCATATCGGCGCCGCCAATGCCCATGATCAGGTGGTAGCCGATGAACAGTGCCGCCAGAGTCATCAGGAACAGCGGGAAGAGGCCGCCAGTGTTGAAATACCAGATCAGGCAGATCAGCGAGAGCCCGGCCGCACCGGCGTTCAGCATATGCCCGCCGGGCAATTTGGTCGCCGCCGAAGACACTTTGCCCGCCAGCTTGCCATAGGCAATCACCGACCCGGTAAAGGTCACAGCCCCGATGAAGACACCAAGAAACAGCTCAACCCGCAGGATCGCGATCTCAACACCGTCTTTCTTGGCCAGCAGCGCGCCAAAACCCTCAAGCGCCTTCTTGGCGGTGTCATCCATCGCCAGAACGCGACCCAGCTCAATATGGGCGATGAAGCCCACAAAAACCGCTGCAAGACCCACCAGCGAGTGCATCGCCGCCACCAGTTGTGGCATTTCGGTCATCTGCACACGTTTGGCGACATAGTAGCCGATGAGGCCGCCTGCAGCGATCAAGAGGATCGACAACAGCCACAGACCAGCACCCGGCCCAATCAAGGTTGCCAGCACCGCCAGCGCCATACCCGCAATGCCGTACCAGACCGCGCGCTTTGCGCTTTCCTGCCCGCTCAGGCCGCCCAGCGACAGGATGAAGAGAACAGCCGCAACCACATAGGCGGCAGTTGTAAAGCCAAAGTCCATAATCCCGGCCTCCTTAAGATTTCTGGAACATGGCAAGCATGCGCCGGGTGACGAGGAAACCGCCGAAGATATTGATCCCGGCCATGAATACCGACACTGCCGCGAGGAAGATCACCAGGAATGATCCCGATCCGATCTGCATCAGCGCCCCAAGGATGATGATCGAGGAAATCGCATTGGTGACAGCCATCAGCGGCGTATGCAGCGAGTGGGCAACACCCCAGATCACCTGAAAGCCCACAAAACAGGCCAACGCAAACACGATGAAGTGCTGCATGAAGCTGGCGGGCGCAAACAGCCCAACGAACAGCACCAAAGCACCGCCGACAGCCAGCAGGGTGACTTGGTTCTTGGTCTGCTGCTTGAAGGCTTCGACTTCCTGCTCCCGCTTCTCTTCGGGCGTCAGCTCCTTCACCTCTTTCTTCGGCTGGGCCGCGATGGCCTGCACCTTGGGCGGTGGCGGCGGGAAGGTGATTTCCTTCTCGAAGGTCACAGTCGCGCCACGGATCACATCGTCTTCCATGTCGTGATTGATCTGACCGTCCTTTTCGGGCGTCAGGTCAGTCATCATGTGACGAATGTTGGTGGCATAAAGCGTCGAAGCCTGCGCCGCCATGCGGCTGGGGAAATCGGTATAGCCGATGATGGTTACGCCGTTTTCGGTCACGACCTTCTCGTCCATCACCGTGCCTTCGACATTGCCGCCCTTTTCAGCTGCAAGGTCAATGATAACGGATCCAGGCTTCATCGCCGCGACCATATCCTCAAGCCACAGCTTGGGGGCCTCGCGGTTGGGGATCAGCGCGGTGGTGATGACGATATCAACATCAGGGGCCAATTCGCGGAACTTGGCCAGTTGGGCCTCGCGGAACTCGGGGCTGGAGACAGCTGCGTAACCGCCGGTTGCCGCACCGTCCTGCTGGCTTTCCTCAAAATCAAGGTAAACGAACTCTGCGCCCATGCTTTCGACTTGCTCGGCCACTTCAGGGCGCACGTCAAAGGCATAGGTGATCGCGCCAAGGCTGGTGGATGCCCCGATGGCCGCCAGACCGGCAACACCGGCCCCGACAACCAAAACCTTGGCCGGGGGCACCTTGCCCGCCGCCGTGATCTGACCGGTAAAGAACCGGCCAAAGTTATTCCCCGCCTCGATCACCGCGCGATAGCCCGCGATATTGGCCATGGAGGACAGGGCGTCCATCTTCTGCGCGCGGGAAATCCGCGGCACCATTTCCATCGCGATCACGTTGGCGCCCTTGGAGCGTGCAAGCTCCATACCGGCCTCATTGCCGCCCGGATTGAAGAAGGAAATCAGCGTCTTGCCCGCTGTCATCCGCTTCAGTTCCGTTTCAGTCGGCTGGCGCACCTTGGCCACGATATCCGCCGCTTTCCACAGGGCGGCCGGTGTTTTGACGATCTCAACGCCAACAGCCTCATATGTGGCATCTGCAAACCCAGCCGCCGCGCCTGCGCCGGTCTCGATCGCACAGGTATAGCCCAGCTTTTGCAGTTGAACCGCAGAGTCCGGGGTCATCGCAACCCGCGCCTCGCCGTCAAATACTTCTTTTGGCGTGCCTATTTTCACCTTGTCGGTCCCCCTCATTGTCCCCGCGCCAGACTCGCTGAGCACGTATCGCAAATATTTTGACTACATTGCGCAACATTTTTGCGCAACAGTTTCGCTGCGTCGCCGCAACGGATTGCCGCGGTGCCGCAAATCCATCACAGCCATCGCCGTGTCTTCTGTTCATACCGCGCCCAGTCCGCGCGAAACTGCCTGCGCAACCGGTTTTCTTCCGGCAGAATGAACCGCCGCTCCAGCACCCAAACGAAAATCGGCAGCAGCGCCAGCGACAGCACCGCATCGAACCGCAGGATCAGCCCCAGCAGCAACAGGCAATCACCGAGATAAATCGGATTGCGACTGCGTTTGAAAATGCCAGATTGCACCAGCTGGCTGGGCTGCCCATGCGGGTGAAGCGTTGTCTTCTGGCGCCGCAGTTCCGTCACCGCCAGCAGCATCAAAACGATCCCCCCGCCGATCAGCACACCGCTGAGAAACCCCACAAACGCGCCGATTGCGCCCCCCGAGAATTCAAGCCCCAACGGCAGAAACCGGGCCTGGCACCAGGCCAGCACCGCAAAGCCCAACAGCCACACCGGAGGCACGTCGATCCATTTCATTGCAGGCGACACTCCGGGTGATCCTTGTCCGATTTGATGCGCATCAGCGGCAGTTTTCCCTTATGAGGCCAGAAGGTCCACCCTTCGGAGCGCTCCTCCGAAGGATAAGGACAAATTGCCCTGAATGGTCGTGAAACGGCGAATCCGTTCCATTTGCGGCATGATCCTGCACAAATCGTTGTGGATAGCCACGTATACTTTGGCATGCCCAAACGGGTGATCAGCGCAGACGGCGCCAATCACCGGTCACAAGAGCGTCAATGGCCAAAGCGACAGACCCCCTGCGGCTATTCCCACTCCATTTCCTCATAGACGCGACCGGCGTTCTTGGTCGCCAATTCCTCAAAGGTATCAAGCTGCTGCCAGCGGGCCTGATCCACGTAATAAGCCGACGCCAGATCGCCGCCCTCTTCGATATGGGCACCAATCTTGCTGCGCAGATCTACGAGGTAGTCCAGCGTGTAGCGCCGCACCTGATCGAAATTGGTCGGATGGCCGTGACCGGGGATCACATAGGTTGGATCCAGTGGTTCCAACTTTTCCTGCCAAGTCTCAATCCAGCAACTGGTGCAGGTATGTTCAAAAATCGGCAGCATCCGCTCGTGAAACGCGATATCCCCGGCGATCAACATTCCCCACTGCGGAATCCAGACCTGAGTATCGCCAGGATCATGGGCCGGGCCCAGATGCAGGATCTGAAAATCGACGCCCCCCAGCGACAGATCATAGCGATCCTCAAAGCTGAGGTTGGCAGGCTCAATCCGTGTCGCGCCCGCGCGGTCCTTATTGTAGCTCTGCATGCCTTGCAGGATGAAATGGCCGTTCTCTTTGACCTCTGCCGTGGCCTCCATATGGGCCAGAACATCCACGCCCTGATCGCGCCAATAGCCATTGCCCAGCATCGCATGGCCCTGACCATTTTCATTGATCACCAGCACCACCGGCTGATCGGTCAGCGCTTTGATCTCCGCATGCAGCGCAGCCGCCAGCGCGTCCGACGCGCCCGCATTGATGACGACAACGCCCTGATCCGTCACGACAAAACTGAGATTATTGTTGTGACCTGCGTTTTCGTAGGTTGGCGGTGCGGTCGCCCCGATAGCGGAAAATACCTGCGGGATCACCTCCACAGGTTTGGAATACAGCTCGGACTGGGGGTATTGATCGGCGATATCTTCGCTCGCCAGCGCAGCTGCGGGCGATATCAGCGCGGCCAAGAGGCCAAGGGCCAGAGTTTTCATGTTATCCTCCATCTGCAACGGGGGCCTGTCGCCACCTTTGGCATGACATTCACACATTGGAATATTTATGTAAACAATCTCTCGGAGGTGGTCAAAACGGCAAAATCCCCCTGCCCCTGAAATCCCCGACAAAGTGACGGAACGGAGATCTTGCCTGCCTTCGCGCGGCGGTTAGGCTCTTCTCACAGCCGGGAGATATCCCGGCAAAGAACACCAACACCCAACAGCGGAGCAAGGCCATGACACTCAAGGGAAAACACGCGTTGATCACCGGCGGCGGTACCGGCATTGGCCTGGCGATGGCACAGGCGCTGGCCGCAGAAGGTGCAGAGGTCACCATCACCGGACGCAGGCAAGAGGTTCTGGAGGAGGTTGCAACCGACGGGCTGCATCCGCTGGCGATGGATGTCCGTGACGAGGCGGATGTCATCGCCAAGATCGACACCGCCACTGCCGCCCGCGGGCCGATCCAGATCTGCGTGCCCAATGCTGGCATCGCCGAGGGCAAGGCCCTGCACAAGATGTCGATGGAGTTCTGGCGCAATATGATGGCCACCAATCTGGACGGCGCCTTTTTGACGATCCGCGAATCCATGAAATCCATGCGCCAGACCGACTGGGGCCGCGTCGTCACCGTCTCTTCCATCGCGGGCCTGCGTGGCCTGCAAGGCGCGCCATGCTATTCGGCCAGCAAACATGGGCTTATCGGCCTGACACGCTCGCTGAGCGAGGATTATCTGGGCACGCCTTATACCTTCAACGCCCTCTGCCCCGGCTACGTCGATACCCCGATCATCGACCGGAACGTAACCTCAATCTCTCAGCGCGCGGGCGTCAGTGAGGAAGATGCACTGAAGATCATGGTTTCCGCCAATCGTCACAAACGCCTGATTCTGCCCGATGAGGTGGCCGCAGCGCTGCTGTGGCTTTGCGGTCCCGGCTCACAGTCGATCAACGGGCAGACAATTGAGATTGCCGACGGGCAAACCTGATGACACGGGAAGAGTTCAACGCGTTCTGCGCCAGCTTTGCCGCCACGTCCCATGTGGTCCAATGGGGCAATGCCGACGTGTGGAAGGCAGGGGGCAAAGTTTTTGCCATCTGCGGCTGGGCTGATGGCAAAGACGCGTTTACCTTCAAGACCGGCGACATCGCCTTTGAGATCCTGCAAGAGCGTCCGGGCGTCCGCCCGGCGCCCTATCTGGCGTCGCGCGGGATGAAATGGCTGCAGCATTTCAAGGATCCCGGCCTGAGCGACACGGAACTGAAAGAGCAGATCAGCCTGTCCTATCGTCTCGTCACCGCAGGCCTGTCCAAGCGCAAACGCACCGAGTTGGGCATTCCCGAGCCACAGCCGGGTGGCGCCCAGAGCGGGGATCCTGGATCCTATCTCTGGACAGGGGCGGCACGATGCGATAGCACTCCAGAAACTTTAAGCATAAAATATGCTGACCGCCAGATCACCCATGCTCACGAGGTTCAGATGACCGATTTTGCCGCGACCAAGGCCATGTTCTCCCTGCCGGAAGGGATGATCTACCTCGATGGCAACTCTCTCGGGCCAATGCCCCGCGCCACCGCAGAACGGGTGCGCAGCACGATTGAGGACGAATGGGGCGAGATGCTGATCACCGGCTGGAACAAGGCCGGTTGGATGCAGAAACCCACCGCCATCGGCGACCGGATTGCGCGTTTGATCGGCGCCGAACCGGGCCACGTGGTGATGGGAGACACCCTGTCGATCAAGGTCTACCAAGCCGTCGCTTCGGCGTTGGAGCTGAACCCAACCCGCAAGGTGGTGCTGTCCGACAGCGGCAACTTCCCTTCCGACCTCTATATGGTTGAGGGGCTGGTGAAATCGCTGGGCCCGGACTATGCCCTGCGCGTTGTCGCGCCGGAAGAGGTCAGCACCCATATCACCGATGACATTGCGGTGCTAATGCTGACCGAAGTGGACTATCGCACAGGGCGCAAACACGACATGAAGGCGCTGACAGAACAGGCCCATGCCGCTGGGGTTATAACGGTCTGGGATCTGGCCCATTCCGCAGGCGCGCTGCCGGTGGATCTGGCTGGCTGCAAGGCGGATTTCGCGGTCGGCTGCACCTATAAATACCTCAACAGCGGCCCTGGTGGTCCCGCCTTCATCTACGTCGCCCCCCGCCACGCAGATGCCGCCCGCCCGGCCCTGTCCGGCTGGCTGGGGCACGCCGCGCCGTTTGATTTTGACCTGAACTACAAACCCGGCAACGGCATCGAACGGATGCGGGTCGGCACGCCCCCTGTGTTGCAACTCGCCGCGCTTGAGGCGTCGATGGACATCTGGGACATGGCCGATATGGCGGATGTGCGCGCCAAGTCGATTGAACTTTGCGATCTGTTCATCGCTGAGGTCGAAGCCCGCTGTCCCGATCTCACCCTTGCCTCCCCTCGCGATGGCGCTGGCCGTGGCAGTCAGGTCTCGTTCCGCTTCCATGAGGGTTACGCCGCCATGCAGGCGCTCATTGCCCGTGGCGTGGTCGGTGACTTCCGCGCGCCTGACATCATGCGCTTTGGCTTTACTCCTCTCTACATTGATGAGGGCGATGTCCGGGCCGCCGTCGATATCATCGAGGATGTGATGACCAACGCGCTGTGGGACAGTGCCGAATACAAGACCCGCAACGCCGTCACCTGATGATGGCTCTGCCCGCATACCGCGTGCCACTGTGCCGTCCGGCTGGCTGGGTCGCCCTGTGGCGACGCCTGGCCCAATGCGGCACGCTCAATTCGAGAAAGGCTCCTGTTCCCGCAATCTGATACACTACCGGAACACCAAGGAGCCTTACCATGTCCATCCCCTATGATCCCGCCAAAGAAGGCGCGCAGATGTCGTTTGACGGGCGCATGTCCTATGGCGACTACCTGTCGCTCGACACGCTGCTGACCGCACAGAAAACCTGGACCAACACCCATGACGAGATGCTGTTCATCATCCAGCATCAGACCTCCGAACTCTGGATGCGTCTCGCCATTCACGAGCTGACCGCTGCGCGTGCGCGCCTACTAGCGGACAAGCCGCATGAGGCATTCAAGATGCTTGCCCGTGTCGCCCGTATCTTTGAACAGCTGAATTCGGCCTGGGATGTGTTACGCACCATGACACCCTCCGATTACACCGCCTTTCGGGATGAGCTGGGGCAAAGCTCGGGCTTTCAGTCGCACCAGTACCGCCAGATCGAATTCATGCTCGGCAATCGCAACAAGGCGATGTTGCGCCCCCACGCCCACCGGCCCGACATTCTGGCCCTGTTGGAGGAAGAGCTGAGCAAGCCCTCGCTCTATGATGTGGCGCTACGGACGCTTGGCCAGCGCTTCGACCTGCCGGATGAGGTGCTGAACCGCGACCTGTCAGAGGCCTACACGCCCCATCCCGCGGTCGAGGCCGCCTGGTGCGAGGTCTACCGCAATACCGAGGCACATTGGGACCTCTACGAGCTGGCAGAAAAGCTGGTGGATTTTGAAGATTACTTCCGCCGCTGGCGCTTCAATCACGTGACCACGGTCGAGCGCGTCATCGGTTTCAAGCGCGGCACCGGCGGCACTGGTGGTGTAAGCTACCTGAAACGGATGCTTGAGGTGGAACTTTTCCCCGAACTCTGGCACCTGCGCACCGTGCTCTGACACGCCACTCCCTGAGGCAGGCCTGCTTGGTCTGCCTCACCGCGGGGACAGCCCCGCCGCAAACAGCTGCGCCAGCTGACGCACACCTGCGCGATAGCTGGCGTAATCCGCAGAGGTGTGTTTCACGCCCTTCATCGCGCTGCAAAATGTCCGTGCGACCTCTTCGGCCGTGCCTGTCAAACGAATGGTGCCCGTCGCAGCCATCTCAGCCAGCCATGCCGCGTAAACATCCCGCAAGAGCGCCTCGCCTGCATAAATACGGTCCCCCGCGCTGCTCATGCTGGCTTCCAGCACTTCCATCCCATGGGGCGTGTTCAACATCGCTTCCATCGCCTCTCCGCCCTGCGCCTCAAAGGCCGCAAGCAGTTGCGCCGCTGCTGTGCCTTGCAACGTCAGCGCCGCACGGAGCCGATCAGCAGTCTCCGCATAATGCGCATCAATCAACGCCTCCAGGATCGCCTCCTTGTTTCTGAAGTGCAGATAGACCGCGGGTCGCGACATGCCCGCCCGCCTTGCAATGTCGTCCATTGAGGTTTTGCGATACCCGTAGGTCGCAAATCCCCCCCAGGCCGCTTCAAGAATGGCGCGTTGTTTCGGATCGCTGGAAGATTTGATCATGAAATCGCTTCTGACACTTCGCCTCAATTATGTCAATTGACAGCCTGACAAAATAAGCCAATTATGTCACCACGTCAGCCAATCGAGAAAGAGCCCGCCATGTCCACCACCCTTCGCATCAATGGAACCTCTCATCAGGTCGATCTGCCGGACGACGTGCCCCTGCTGTGGGTGCTGCGGGATGAGATTGGTCTTACCGGCACAAAATTCGGCTGCGGCGTCGCGGCCTGCGGCGCCTGCACGGTGCATATCGATGGCGAGGCCGTGCGCTCCTGTCAGGTGGCGCTCTCCGACGTCTGGGGCGATGTCACCACAATCGAAGGGGTCGGAACACCCGACACAATGGCCGTTGTGCAAAAGGCATGGGTCGCCAATCAGGTGGCCCAATGTGGCTACTGCCAGTCCGGCCAGATCATGCAGGCCGCCAGTCTGTTGGCGGAAAACCCCTCGCCCAGTGACACAGAAATCGATGAGGCGATGCAGGGCAACCTCTGCCGCTGCGGCACCTACCCGCGTATCCGCGCCGCCATTCACGACGCCGCCAGTATGATGAAGGAGGCCTGATTCATGGCCAGCCTCAAGAAAATTGCCCGCCGCAGCTTTCTCATCGGCTCTGCCGCCATCGTCGGCGGTGTTGCCTTCGGCACCTATAAATACCACCAGCCCGCCCCCAATCCGCTGGCACAGGAGGACGGGCGCGCGGTGCTCAACCCCTTTGTCTTTGTCGATCAGTCCGGCGTCACGCTGATCGCGCCTCGGGCCGAAATGGGACAGGGTGTGAAATCCGCATGGGCCAGCCTGATTGCGGAGGAGTTGGACGTCGATCCCGGCAAGGTCACCGTGCTGCATGGCCCGGCAGCCAAGGCCTATTACAACAGCGCCATGATGTCCGAGGCGCTGCCCGGTCGCGGCTATGATGCCTCCGAATTCCAGCACTCGCTGGGCGAAATCGTCGGCCACATGTCGAAGTTTCTTGATCTGCAGGTCACCGGCGGCTCCTCCTCCATGCGGGACGGGTTTGAACGGATGCGCCATGCTGGCGCCAGCGCCCGCGAAACCCTGAAACAGGCCGCCGCCGATCAGCTGGGCGTCAGCCGCGATCAGCTCACGACCGAGGACGGCCATGTTATTGCTCCCGACGGCGCCCGCCTGCCCTATAGCGCGCTTGCAAATGCCGCTGCCTCCCTTGCCCCGATTGAAGCGGATCTGCGCCCGGCCTCTGAATGGCGTCTGATCGGCAAAGACGTGCCGCGCATCGACATGGTCGCCAAATCCACCGGTACTGCAGAGTTTGGCGTCGACGTCCGCCTGCCCGGCATGAAATTTGCTGCCATCCGGCAAAGCCCGCATTTCGGCGTTGGCAAAACCGCCTTTGACGCCAGCGCTACCGATGGGATGGCCGGTGTCGAAAAGATCATTGACCTTGGCGATGCGGTTGCAGTCGTGGCCAGCAATACCTGGCTTGCCCAGCAGGCCGTCGATGCCATTGACGTCACGTGGGAGGCAGCCCCCTACCCCGAGACCACAGAGGACATCTTTGAGGAAATCGCTCGCAGTTTTGGCGCCGCACCAAATTCCACCATGCGTGATGACGGCGATGTGGACGCGCTACCAGAGGGCGCGACCGTGATCGAGGCTGAATACCGGTTGCCTTACCTCGCCCACGCCACGATGGAGCCGATGAATGCCACCGCGCTCTATTCCGGAGACAGCTTGCAAATCTGGGCCCCCAATCAGGGTCCAACCATTGTGCAGAAAAACGCCGCAGCCTTGGCAGGGCTCGACACCGACGCGGTGGAGGTGAATACCACCTATCTGGGCGGCGGCTTCGGGCGGCGGATCGAAACCGACTACACGGACCGTGCAGTGCAGATCGCCCTGCAAATGCCCGATACCCCGGTGCAGCTGACATGGAGCCGCGAGGAGGACATGGCGCACGACGTCTACCGCCCCGGTGCCGTTGCCCGCTACCGCGCGGCGGTGAAAGATGGCAAGGCCGTGATGGTCCATGGCAAGATCGCCGCCCAATCCGCCACGGTTGAGGGCGCAGGCCGGATGCTGGGCCTGCCGATGAGCGGCCCGGACAAGGGGCATGTGGACGCGGCCTTCAACCAGCCGCTCGCGATCCCGAACTTCCGGGTTGAGGGCTATCTGGCCACGCCCATGCTCCCGGTTGGTTTCTGGCGCTCGGTCGGGGCGTCGTTCAACGGGTTCTTCTCCGACAGTATTATTGACGAAATGGCCCAAGCGGCGGGCCGCGATCCGCTGGACTTCCGGCTGGAATTGGCCCGCGCCGAATGGGCCCCCGCCGCCAACGTGCTGGAGACCGTGCGCGACATGTCCGGCTGGACTGGCAAAACACCCGACGGCATCGGCCGCGGGGTCGCCATGGCCTACAGCTTTGGCACGCCGGTCGCTCAGGTGATCGAAGTGGCCGATGAAGAGGGCCAGATTCGCATGACCAACGCCTGGATTGCTGCCGATCTGGGGCGTGTCATCGACCCGAAGAACACCCGGGCGCAAATGTTTGGCGGCATGGTCTACGGCTTGTCAGCCGCCTGTTTTGGGGAGATCACCATTGATGGCGGCGCGGTCGAGCAGGAGAACTTCCCCGACTATGACGCGCTGCGCATGCACACGATGCCCCGGGTTGAGGTGACCCTGCTGGAAAATCAGCCCCGAATGGGCGGAGCCGGTGAACCGGGCACCCCGCCTGCCGCGCCTGCGCTGGCCAATGCTCTCTTTGACCTCACGGGCAAGCGCGCACGGCAATTGCCGCTGATGCATGAGTTTGACCTTCTGGTCTGAGAAGGCTTCCCTGACACGACAACAGGCACCGTCATCGCGGTGCCTGTTGATACAAACGCAAGCAGAAGCAGCGCCGTCAGATGCCTCACATCAGGCGCTTTGACGATGGCCCCGCGCTCCGGTCCCGTCCGCCCAATCCCGCACCGCATCCCCGAAGGCCGTGAACAAGGGCCGCGACACAGGATCATTGGCGGCGTCCCATTCCGGGTGCCATTGCACCGCAAGGGTAAAGCCGGGCGCGTCTTTCACATAGATCGCCTCAGGCGTGCCGTCAGGCGCAGTTCCGTCAACCACAATCCGGTTGCCCGGTGCCTTGATCCCCTGCCCATGCAGCGAATTGGTCATCACCTCAGGCGCACCGAACAATCGGTGGAACACACCGCCCTCGCTCAGCTCCACGATATGGCGCATGGCGAATTTCTCCTCCAGCGTACCATCGGGCGGCATCCGGTGGTTCATGCGCCCCGGCAGGTCACGGATCTCCGGGTAAAGAGTGCCACCCATGGCCACATTCACCTCCTGAAACCCCCGGCAAATGCCAAGGAACGGCTGCCCCCGCTCCACACAGGCCCGCACCAGCGGCAACGCGATGGCATCGCGCGCCCGGTCAAAGGCGCCATGCGCATCGGTTTCCGCCTCACCGTATTCATTTGGATGCACGTTCGGTCGCCCGCCGGTCAGCAGGAAACCGTCGAAACTCTCCAGCAGTTCCTCAACCGAGAGGAACCGGGGATCGGAGGGGATCAGCAGCGGCATGCAGCCCGCCACCTCGGCCACCGCCTCGGAGTTCATGGTCCCCCCGGCATGGGCCGGGTATTCATCGTTGATCAGATAGGAGTTGCCAATAATGCCGACTTTGGGGCGTGTCATTCTGTCCTCAGCGGTTTGGGCATCGGTCATGCGCCCTTACGGGCGGCACGACCGGATCAGGACAATCCTACAGCCACGCTGCGGCGAGTGGCAATTCCCCTTAAGGGCGCGACCCGCCGTCAGCCCGTAAAAAGCTGCATATGCGCCGCAGCTTTCACATCGGTCATGTCGTCTGCGGCCTGTCGTCCTGCCCGACCTCCCATGATGTCGGGCAAACCAATCACGCCTCGCCGTTCAGACCGGTGGCCCGAATGCCCGCCATCGCGGCCTCCGCGTCATTGTCGGAGGTATCCCCGGTAACCCCAACCGCACCGATCACGACCCCCGCCTCACTGCGCAGCAGAACGCCGCCCGGAACCGGCACAACCTGCCCACCATAGACACCGTTCACGGCCGCCATGAAATAGGCCTGCTGCTCAGCCCGCGCCATCTGGGCTGTGCCCGCCATGCCCAACATCACCGCGCCGTACGCCTTGCCATGCGCGATAGCAAAACGCCCCGGAGCGGCACCATCTTCACGTTCAAACGCCAGCACGTGACCGCCCGCGTCCAGAACGACCACCGACAACGGCTTAAGCGCCATCTCGCGGCCCTTCGCCCGGGTGTGATCAATGATGCTGCGGGCCTGATCCAGTGTAAGGGTCATTTCGGTGTCCTTGATATGCTCTAGTATGTTCGTAAAAAAAGGGGCCGGGCACAGCGCCCGACCCCATCTGTTCTCTTAGCCCTGCGCCTTCAGTTCAAGGCGACGCGCATGCAGCACCGGCTCGGTATAGCCGGAGGGCTGAATCCGCCCACGGAACACCAGATCGCAGGCCGCCTGAAAGGCAATTCCATCAAATCCCGGTGCCATAGGCGTGTAGCTGGCGTCGCCCGCGTTCTGTCCGTCCACGACTGCGGCCATTTTCTGCATCGCGGCCATGACCTGCGCCTCATCCACAATGCCGTGATGGAGCCAGTTGGCCAGTGCCTGGCTGGAAATCCGGCAGGTTGCACGGTCTTCCATCAGGCCCACATTGTGAATGTCGGGCACCTTGGAGCATCCCACGCCCTGATCGACCCAGCGCACCACATAGCCCAGAATACCCTGCGCGTTATTCTCGATCTCCTGCGCGATTTCGGCCTCCGACAGGTTCTCGCCCTGCATCACCGGGATGGTCAGCAGATCATCCAACGTGCCCCGCGCGCCGCCCGCTTTCAGCTGGTCCTGCACCTGATGGACGTTCACGCGGTGGTAATGCGTGGCATGCAACGTCGCGGCGGTTGGCGACGGCACCCAGGCGCAGGTCGCACCGGACTTCGGATGGCCGATCTTGGCCTCCAGCATCTCGCCCATGCGATCCGGCATGGCCCACATGCCCTTGCCGATCTGGGCCCGCCCTTTCAGGCCGCAGGCCAGACCGATATCAACATTGCGATCCTCATAGGAGGCAATCCAAGGCGTCGCTTTCATCTCGCCCTTGCGCATCATTGGCCCCGCCTCCATCGAGGTATGGATCTCGTCGCCGGTGCGATCAAGGAAGCCTGTGTTGATGAAGGCAACCCGATGTTTTGCGGCCCGGATACAGGATTTGAGGTTTACCGAGGTGCGACGCTCCTCATCCATGATGCCGATCTTGACGGTGTGACGCGGCAAGCCCAGCGCGTCTTCGACATGGGTGAAAATCCGGTCGGTGAAAGCAACCTCCTCCGGCCCGTGCATCTTCGGCTTCACCACGTAAACGGACCCATGCAGCGAGTTGCCGCCCTCGGCCTGAAGATCATGCATTGCACATAGGACGGTGGTCATCGCATCAATGAAGCCCTCGCCTGCCTCGCGCCCAGCGCTATCGCGGACGGCAGGGTTGGTCATCAGATGGCCGACGTTGCGCACCAGCAGCAGCGAGCGCCCTTTCAGCACCAGATCCGAGCCATCCGGTGCGGTGAACGTCTGGTCGTCGTTCAGCACACGGGTGAAGGTTTCACCACCCTTCGTCACCTCTTCGGCGAGGTCGCGCTTCATCAGCCCAAGCCAGTTCGAATAGGCCGTGACCTTGTCCTCACCATCGACGCAGGCCACGGAATCTTCGCAGTCCATAATGGTGGAGAGCGCTGACTCCAGGACAATATCATTGATCCCGGCCTGATCGCCCGTGCCGATGTTCCCGTTGGCATCCACCACGATCACCGCGTGCAGGCCATTGTTCTTCAACAGGATTTTGCCCGGCGTGGCCGCATCGCCTTCATAACCTGCAAACTGCGCGGCATCCTTGAGCGTTGGCACCAGCGCGCCGCCTTCCACAGACAGACCGGTGCAGTCGTTCCACGACCCCTCAGCCAGCGGGAAGGTCTGATCAAGGAACCCGCGACCCCAAGCGATCACCCGCGCACCGCGCCCGGCATCATAGCCTTTGCCCTCAGGCAGATCACCCATGGCATCAGTGCCATAGAGCGCATCATAGAGGCTGCCCCAACGGGCGTTGGCCGCATTCAGAGCAAAGCGCGCATTGGTGATCGGCACCACCAGCTGCGGCCCCGGAACATTGGCGATCTCATCGTCGACATTCTGCGTTTCGATCTCAAAATCGTCGCCCTCAGGCAGCAGATAGCCGATATCGCGCAGAAACGCCTCATAGGCGGCGGCGTCATGGGCCTGCCCTTTGCGTTCGATGTGCCAGGCGTCAATCTGTCCCTGCAGATCCGCACGTTTTGCCAGAAAGGCGCGGTTCTCATCGCCCATCCCGTTGACCAGCCCGGACAGACCGGCCCAGAACGCATCCGCTGTCACACCAGTGCCGGGCAAAGCCTTGTCTTCGATGAAGGACACCAGCGTGTCAGCCACCTGCATATCATGACGTTCCTGCATCCCGCTCATGGGGTGATCCTCCTGTAAATGCGCGTTTGCGGACTCGGATACACCAAAAGTTTCCTATCAGCAACGATGGTGGTAATATTAGTTTACCAATTCAGGCGAAGCTGCTTCAAATAAACACGATAGGTGCTGTTCTCCCTTTAGGATTTCCCGGAACAAACCCAGCGCTATAGAAAAAACCAAAAAAAGACCCGGCAGAGCGCTGCCGGGTCCAGTCGGGGAGGAATTTCAAGTCGTCGGAGGATTGGGTCAGTTGTCCGCGATAGTCGCTTGCACTTCGGCAGCCGTCTGCGGTGTTTCGACGACATCTTGTTCGCCGCCTTTGTTGAAAACCCAAAGCAGGAAGACGGCAAACATCAGCAGCACAGCCACCACGACGCCCCGGATCCCCAGCAGGGCCGGTTTGTGCAGCTTCTCTTCGCGTTCAACATTGGTGTCAGGTGCCGACATGGGCCGCTCCTTTGTCTACAAGTTTGCGCGGTTGCTGGCGCGGGGCCGCAGCCGCTGGTACACAGGCTTGTAATAGATACGCTGACCGACCCGCCCGGGTTCCACGGAACAGGAAAAAACCATGAAAGATGCCGCGCCCACCACCGCACCGGAGACATTTTATCTGAAGGATTACAAACCTTTCGGATTTGAGGTGGAGGCGGTAGAGCTGACATTTAAACTGGCGCCGAATTCGACCCGCGTGCTGAGCAAGATCCGCTTTGCCCCCAAGGAAAACGCCGCCGATCCGCGGTTTTGCCTGCACGGTGAAGCGCTGAAACTCATCTCCGCCAAGATCGACGGTAAGCCTGTGACGCCCGAGCTGATCGCGGGTGGTCTCATCTGCGACACACCCGACACCCCCTTCACCTGGGAAGCGGAGGTGGAAATCGACCCCGCCGCCAACACCGCGCTGGAGGGACTTTATATGTCCAGCGGCATGTATTGCACCCAATGTGAGGCCGAGGGGTTTCGCAAGATCACCTATTACCCTGACCGCCCTGACGTGATGTCGACCTTCTCGGTCCGTATCGAAGGGAATGAAAAGGTCCTTCTATCCAATGGCAATCCCACCGGGTCAGGCGACGGTTGGGCGGAGTGGCACGATCCATGGCCAAAACCGGCCTATCTCTTTGCGCTGGTGGCCGGTGATCTGGTGAACCATCCCGACAGCTTCACCACCCGGTCCGGCAAGAATGTCGAACTCAACATCTGGGTCCGCCCGGGAGACGAGGGCAAATGCGCCTTTGGCATGGAAGCGCTGAAGAAGTCGATGAAATGGGACGAGGATGTCTACGGCCGCGAATATGATCTGGATATCTTCAACATCGTCGCGGTTGATGACTTCAACATGGGCGCGATGGAGAACAAAGGGCTGAACATCTTCAACTCCTCCTGCGTTCTCGCCTCGCCCGAGACCTCAACGGATGCCAATTTCGAACGGATTGAGGCGATTATCGCCCATGAGTATTTCCACAACTGGACCGGCAATCGCATCACCTGCCGCGACTGGTTCCAGCTGTGTCTGAAGGAAGGCCTGACCGTGTTCCGCGATGCCCAGTTCACTGCCGACATGCGGTCAGAGCCGGTGAAGCGGATTGAGGATGTGATTGCGCTCCGCGCGCGCCAGTTCCCGGAGGACAACGGCCCCCTCGCCCATCCGCCGCGCCCGGAACAATTCCAAGAGATCAACAACTTCTACACCGCCACCGTCTATGAAAAGGGCGCTGAGGTCATTGGGATGCTGAAGCGCCTTGTGGGCGATGAGAATTACGCAGCGGCGCTGGATCTCTACTTTGATTGGCACGACGGTCAGGCCTGTACGATCGAAGACTGGTTGAAGGTGTTTGAGGATGCCACCGGGCGTGACCTCAGCCAATTCAAACTCTGGTACAGTCAAGCGGGCACCCCGCGGGTGCAGGTCTCTGAGGACTATGCCGACGGTCGCTATACCCTCACCTTTGAGCAATCGACACCGCCCACCCTCGGCCAGCCCGACAAGGCCCCTCGCGTTATTCCAATCGCGGTGGGACTTCTCTCTCCTAACGGCGATGAAGTGCGGGAAACGGAGGTGCTGGAGCTGACCGAAGCCAAGCAGAGCTTCACCTTTGATGGCATCGCCGCGAAACCCGTGCCCTCCATCCTGCGCGAGTTCTCGGCCCCGGTGATCCTGGAGCGCGAGACCACAAACGCAGAACGCGCCTTCCTGCTGGCCCATGACACTGATCCCTTCAACCGCTGGGAGGCGGGCAACGCTCTGGCCACCGAAACCCGCGTCACTATGGTGACCGAGGGCGCCGCGCCCGACGGGGCCTATCTGGATGCGCTGGAGAAACTGGTGCGTGATGACATGCTTGATCCAGCCTTCCGCGCGCTGGTGCTATCGCCGCCCAGCCAGTCCGAGATTGCCCAATCTCTGCACGACCGAGGTGTCACCCCCGATCCGCAGAAGATCTACGATGCGGCAGAGACCTTCGCTCAGACGCTGGCGCAACAGCTGGAAACCAGCCTGCCCCGGCTCTATGCCGCGACTACTGTAGATGGCCCCTATCAGCCCGATGCCCATGGTGCCGGTCTGCGGGCGCTGAACGGTCGTATCCTGTCCCTGCTGACCCGGCTGGATGGCGGCGAACAGGCGGCACGCCAGTATCAGGCCGCTGACAATATGACCCAGCAATATGCGGCGCTGGCATCACTGATGAAGGCGGAAAATGGCGAGAGCCAAAGTCAGGCGTTCTTCGACCAATGGCAGGATGACCGTCTGGTGATGGACAAATGGTTCGCCCTGCAGGTGGCCTGTGCCGCCCCCGATGCGGCAGCCGGGGTTGCCTCGGACCTCACCGGTCACACGCTCTTTGACATGAAGAACCCCAACCGCTTCCGCGCCGTGATGGGCGCGCTGGCGGGCAATCACGCGGGCTTCCACCATGTCAGTGGCGCGGGCTATCAGCTGCTGGCAAAGAACCTGATCGCGCTGGACAGCCTGAACCCCCAGACCACCGCGCGGATGTGTGCGGCCTTCCAGACCTGGAAACGCTACGACAGTGCGCGACAGGCCCTGATCCGAGTTGAACTGGAACGCATCCTCGCCAAAGAGGGTCTCAGCCGTGACACCCATGAGATGGTCAGCCGGATCCTGCAGGGGTGATGCCCACCACACGCAGAAAGAGCGGGCGGCCTGACTGCCCGTTCCCCTCTGTAGATCTGGAAACGGTGCAGCATTGCCGTCAGCCGGATCTCGGTGACACCCACCGTGCCGTAGGTCTGACGGGTGTCTGACGGCGGTGCCTCCTCCACGGCGTATCGCTACAGCGGGACCGCCCGCACACCGCGCCTCACCGTGGCGCTTGGCCTCTGGGCGGTCGGCATTCTGATCATATCGCTTTATTTCTCCGCCGCTGTCTGGATTGCTGTGGTGCTGGCGCTGCCCCTGCTGCCCGGCCTGTGGGAGCTATGGCGCAACCCTACTGCGATGCTGGCGGTGGACAGCAAGGGCCTTAGCTGGTGCAACGCGGCCTCCGGCAGCACAGATATCCCCCTGGATCGGATCAGCCACATCCGGCTCGACAGGCGCTGGGATTTCTCCCATCGCGCCACGGTTCACACCAACAGCGGCAAACGCCTGCGTATCCCGCCGGATTGCCTGCCGCCGCATCAGCGCTTTGAGCAAGCTCTGATTGCCGCCAATCTGCGGGTTGAGCGACATCATTTTCAGATTTTCTAGCGGTCTGAGCGGCGTCTCCGCCGCAAACCCAACTCTTAACGCCCGTTAACCTGCCACTGGAATATCCCAATCGTCCTCCGCAATGGCGCGCGCGCGCCATGATTGCGCCCCAAAGCCGGGTCAGTTTGTTTTCAGTGATTTAAGCTGCCAGCACGCGGACATAGATATGCTCAACAAAAACACCCCAGCGCGCGATCTTTTCAAACAGGTTTTTGCGACATTTCTGCCCGGCGACGGGCGCGCACCGGCGGTCCAGACCGCCGATGGTCACCCCGTCCGCTTGCCAAAACCAACAACGGTTCAGGACAGTACCTGCGAGCCGCGCAGCCACAGCAGCGCCATCACCCAATCAACCGAGCAACTGATCGTGCCAATCTGCGATCCTGCGCACTCCGGCAGTGACTGCGCGGCGCTGCAGGATCAGGGCCAGTTCCTCGCCCGTCAGGATCGCTGGGCTGACCTCTCCGCCCGGATCGCAGAGGCTGATAGGGCGCGACGCAACACGCCGCATGGCCTCCCCGTCGCCGAACTGCTGGCCCATGGTGCCCGCGGCGATGTGGTCAATGCCGTCGAACACGCGCTGAGCCTCGGCCACGCCGCAGACCGGCGCAAGATGATCGAAGGTGTCATGGGGCTGGAGGCCATGTGCGTCGAGCATCGCGACGACCCCTATCTGCGCACCTTGGTGGCCCTGGCCCATATTGATGTGGCGTGGATCTGGCGGGGGTATTCCGACGTCTTGTCGATCACCGTCGCCAACGGTCAGCGTTGTGCAGCCCATTTCGACAGGGCCGCCGCGCTGTTGCACCCGCTGGATGGCATTGCACTCGACAGCCCCTTCATAGCCGCCGCCAAAACCGCCCTTCTGGCCGGGCAACGCTCTGCCGGGACCACGCAGGTCGCCGATGACTTTGCAGCACTCATTGATCTTGATCCCGACAATCACCGCCACATGCGCAGTCTGGGCACCCATATGCTGCCGCGCTGGTTCGGCGACTATACCGCGCTCGAACTGGAGGCCCGCCGCACCGCCGCTCGCACCGAGGCCACTTGGGGCCACGGCGCCTATGCCTGGGTCTATTTCGATGCCATTGCACTGGACCCGGAGGCCTGCGCCCGCGTCGATATCGACTTCTTCATGGACGGTCTGCGCGATATCGTGGCCCGTCGCCCCGATCAGGAAATGATCAACCTCCTGTCCTCCTATTGCGCCGTGGCCCTGCGCTACGGCGAGGAAGCCGCCACCAAAGGCTCCCCGCAGCGTACCGAAATCGTGGAGGCCGCAGAATGGCTGATCCGCGATCACCTGCGCGAAATCCATCCCCTGATCTGGGCCCACGCAGCCCAGCGGTTTGACAACAACCTGCGCATCGCCTCGCCGCGCCGCTTTGCCGATCACGGACGCAAGGATGCACTGGCCTTTATCGCGAAACTGTTCCGCAATGAGATCGAGGCAGGCCAGAGGGTGGAATTCTCCGCCAGCGGCCTGCGGGTCACCTCAAACTAGCACAGGCGCCTCGCACGCCTGCGCCACGTTCACGCTCCATCCGGTGTCCTGCTATCGTTTCTTGAAGGCATCCATCAGAGCGGCCCCCAGAGCGCCGGTATTCTGATCAGTCTTCTGACCGGAGTTTTGACGCGCGCTTTGAGTTTTGCCCTGCTTCTGCCCCGGCCCCTTATGCCTGCCATGAGCAGACGCAGGCTTGCCGCCCTGTCGCGGGCCTGCCCCCTTGGCCGGTCCGCGTGCGTTACGCTCCTCTTTGGCAGAGGCGCCGCCGTCCTTCTTCATGGTCAGCGCGATCCGCTTGCGCGGCACATCCACCTCCGTGACGGTGACCTTGACCACCTGGCCTGTCTTCACCACCTCATGGGGGTCTTTCACAAACCGGTCCGCCAGCTGGCTCACATGCACCAGCCCGTCCTGATGCACGCCAATGTCCACAAAGGCGCCAAAGGCTGCAACATTGGTCACCGTGCCCTCCAGCACCATGCCGGGCTTAAGATCGGTAATCGTCTCAACCCCATCCTTGAACGAGGCCGTCACAAAGGACGGACGCGGATCGCGGCCCGGCTTTTCCAATTCCTCGAAAATGTCGCGCACAGTCGGCAGCCCGACCTCGCCGCCGACAAACTCCTCTGCCCGCAGAGACTTCAGCGCTGCCCCGTCGCCCATGATCTGACGAATATCGCGCCCGCAGGCAGCCACAATCTTACGCGCCACAGCATAGCTTTCGGGGTGAACCGAGGACGCATCCAGCGGCTCCTTACCATCCCGGATGCGCAGAAACCCCGCGCATTGTTCATAGGCTTTGGGGCCAAGCCGCGCCACCTTCAGCAGCTCGCGGCGTGAGGAAAACGCCCCGTTTACATCCCGATGTGCGACAATCGCCTCTGCCAGACCGGGGCCAAGGCCCGAGACATGCGCAAGCAGCGGCGCAGACGCCATGTTGAGATCAACGCCAACGGCGTTCACAACATCCTCGATCACCGCTTCCAGCGATTTCGACAGTTTGTGCTGGTCCACATCGTGCTGGTACTGGCCGACGCCAATGCTCTTGGGTTCGATCTTCACCAGCTCCGCCAGCGGATCCTGCAGGCGCCGCGCAATCGACACCGCCCCGCGCAGGCTCACGTCCAGATCCGGGAATTCCCGCGCCGCCAGTTCGGATGCGGAATAGACCGAGGCGCCGGCCTCGGACACCACCACCTTGGTCGGCGCCTTCACCTTGGCAGGCAGATGCTTCAGCACCTCCGCCACCATCCGCTCAGTCTCGCGGCTGGCGGTGCCGTTGCCGATGGCGATCAGCTCCACCCCATGCTCGGCGATCAGTTTCACAATCGATACCTGCGCGCCGCGCAGATCGTTCTTCGGCTGGAAGGGATACAGCGTCTCGGTGGCCACCAATTTCCCGGTTGCGTCAACCACCGCCGCCTTGACGCCGGTGCGAATACCCGGATCCAGCCCGAGAGTCGGCCGCGCACCGGCTGGCGCTGCAAACAGCAGGTCCTTGAGGTTGCGGGCAAAGACCTGAATAGCGTCCTCCTGCGCACGACCGCGCAGGTCTCCCATCAGCTCCAGCATCATCGACAGCGACAGCTTCACCCGCCAGGCCCAGCCCGCGACCTTGCGCAGCCAAATATCCCCCGGCCCGTTGCCGCCCGCGCCCAGCTCCGCCGCAACCATGCCTTCGGCCCGCGCGGCACCTTCTTCCGGCTCCGGCCCCACATCCAGCGTCAGCACGCCCTCGTTTGACCCACGCAGCATCGCCAGCGCCCGGTGCGAAGGCACATCGGCCCAACGCTCGGAATGCGCGAAATAGTCCGAGAACTTGGCGCCCTCCTGCTCCTTGCCCTCGATCACCTTGGCGGTGACCACCGCTTCCTTTTGCAGGAACCCCCGCAACCGCCCCAATAGGGCTGCATTTTCAGTCAACCGCTCGGTCAGGATATCGCGCGCGCCGTTCAGCGCATCCTTCACCGTTTCCAACGCCTCGGAAATGTACCCTTCCGCCAGCTTTTCCGGGTCTATGCGGCGGTCGGCCAGAATGGCCTCTGCCAGCGGCTCCAACCCGTTTTCGCGGGCAATCATCGCCTTGGTGCGCCGCTTTGGCTTATAGGGCAGGTAGATATCCTCCAGCTGCGCCTTGGTTTCTGCCGTCGCGATTGAGGATGCCAGCGCATCGGTCAGTTTGTCCTGCGATTTCACCGACTCAAGGATCGCCGCCCGCCGCTTTTCCAGCTCACGCAGATATTCCAGCCGTTCCGCCAGCTAGCGCAGCTGGGTGTCATCCAGACCCCCGGTCGCCTCTTTCCGGTAGCGCGCGACAAAGGGCACGGTGGCGCCTTCGTCCAGCAGCGCGACAGCGGCGCTCACCTGTTTCGCGGCAGCGCCGATTTCCGTGGCAATGGTCTGGCTGATGCGGGCGGATGTGTCCAAGGCGGCCTCCTGTTGAACTGCTCGGGCTGCCAGTTCTATCTGCACGCCCTGACCCCGCCAAGAGGGCAAATACCGCCCCGGCAATCCCGCGCCGCCATTGCCCTCTTGCCCCTGCCCGCGCAGAGGCCTAGAACGCTTGCCAACTATAGACATTCGGATACGGCGGAAAACCATGCTCGACCTGACATATGAACTCCCCAAGCCCAAAGTAATCGCGGGCGCCAAGCATGACTGGGAACTGGTCATCGGCATGGAGGTGCATGCCCAGGTCAGCTCCAATGCCAAGCTGTTCTCCGGCGCCTCCACCAAGTTCGGGGCCGAGCCAAACTCCAACGTGGCATTTGTTGATGCGGCGATGCCCGGCATGCTGCCGGTGATCAACGACTACTGCGTTGAACAGGCCGTGCGCACCGGTCTTGGCCTAAAGGCCGATATCAACCTGTGGTCCGCCTTTGACCGCAAGAACTATTTCTACCCCGATCTGCCGCAGGGCTACCAGATTTCCCAGCTCTATCACCCCATCGTGGGCGAGGGCGAAGTGCTGGTGGAACTGGGCGACGGCACCGCGCGCAACGTGCGGGTTGAGCGCATCCACATGGAGCAGGACGCAGGCAAATCGATCCACGACATGGATCCCAACATGTCCTTCGTCGACCTCAACCGCACCGGCGTCTGCCTGATGGAGATCGTCTCTCGCCCCGACATCCGCGGGCCCGAGGAAGCGGCCGCCTATATCGCCAAGCTGCGCCAGATCATGCAGTATCTGGGCACCTGCGATGGCAACATGCAAAACGGCAACCTGCGCGCCGACGTGAACGTCTCCGTCTGCCGTCCGGGCCAGTATGAGAAGTATCAGGAAACCCAGGACTTCTCCCACCTCGGCACCCGCTGCGAGATCAAGAACATGAACTCCATGCGCTTTATCCAGCAGGCCATCGACGTCGAGGCCCGCCGCCAGATCGCCATCATCGAGGCGGGCGGCACCATCGACCAGGAAACCCGCCTGTACGATCCGGACAAGGGCGAAACCCGCTCCATGCGCTCCAAGGAAGAGGCGCATGACTACCGCTATTTCCCCGACCCGGATCTGCTGCCGCTGGAAATCGAACAGGCTTGGGTTGATGATATCGCCGCCAACCTGCCGGAACTGCCGGACGAGAAAAAGGCACGTTTCATCAAGGATTTCGGTCTGTCCGATTATGACGCCTCGGTGCTGACCGCCGACGTGGAATCGGCCACCTTCTTTGAGGAAACCGCCAAGGGCCGCAGCGGCAAGCTGGCCGCCAACTGGGTGATCAACGAACTCTTCGGCCGCCTGAAGAAGGACGAGGACAAACAAATCACCGACAGCCCGGTCTCCCCGGCGCAACTCGGCGGTATCATTGATCTGATTTCTTCGGACGCCATCTCGGGCAAAATCGCCAAGGATCTGTTCGAGATCGTCTATACCGAAGGTGGCGACCCGGCTCAGATCGTCGAAGAGCGCGGCATGAAGCAGGTGACAGATACCGGCGCCATCGAGGCCGCGCTGAACGAGATCATCGCCGCCAACCCCGCACAGGTGGAGAAGGCCAAGGTGAACCCCAAGCTCGCAGGCTGGTTTGTCGGCCAGGTGATGAAAGCCACCGGCGGCAAGGCCAACCCCAAGGCGGTGAATGAGCTGGTGGCCAAGAAACTGGGCGAGTGAGCGCAACCCGCGGGTCGCAGATCAGACCCAATTGCAGATTGACCAAGGGCGCCCCAGTGGCGCCCTTTTTGGTGCCTGCGCAGGCTGCAACTCACCCGCCTGTGTCCCCTTTGTGCTGACATCACGGCGCAAGCCCCCGTCATCAAACTGGAATTCCGCCGCGGAATTTGGTTATACTACAGATCGACTTGCCCATCGACAGGTCCCCGCCCATGGGGAACGCGGACGCTTGACCCCCCGCACGCTTGCGCTAAACCTGCCGCCGACACAGGAGACGTTTATGCAAGCTTTTGAGTACAAGGTTGTTCCCGCCCCCGCCAAGGGCACCAAGGCCAAAGGGGTCAAAACTGCCGAAGCCCGGTTCGCCAATTCCATCGATATTCTGCTTAATGAGATGGCAGCAGAGGGCTGGGAGTATCAGCGCGCGGAGCTTCTGCCCTCAGAAGAACGCAGCGGGCTGACCGGCTCGACAACCAATTGGCGCAATGTGCTGATTTTCCGCCGCGCCTTGCCAGCAGCGGCTGACGATACACAGTCTGGCGCCATCGCCCAGCTGGCCGCACAGCTCAGCGCCCAGATCGCCACTCAGACCACGGGGCCGACCATCAGCGAGCCAGCAGATCCGGACACCAAAGACGTCGCAGCCGCCACCGCGGAGCCCGCGGCCGCCAGCCGCCCGGAAACCACCACTGTGCCGACCCTTGGTCCGGCGACCACCACCGCCATCGTACCGCCCACCGCCATTGCCGGTGATCCGGAGGCCCCGGCGGGCGCCATCGCCGTTCCCGGTCGGGGTGCACGTGCGATGATGGCTGATGATGGCGTGGAGGAACTCAGCCCGGTGTCTGGCGTAACCGCCGCACTGAAGGCCCGCGCCACCCTCGCCGCAACGCCGAAAGGCGCCGCAGTCAAACCTGCCGCAAAGGCCGAGCCAAAGCTGACAAAGGCGCAAGCCCCCTCCAAAGATCCGGCAGGGAGCTGACCAGCCCCTTACCCGAATTCCCCGCCGACGTTGCCGCATGGTCACATAGGCGGGGCTTTGCCTGACTTGCCGCGCTAGGCGCCGATATCCAGCGCCAGCGCGTGGATGCGGGGCACAATGTCGCCCAACGCCTTATGCACCGCACGATGCTGCGCGACGCGGCTCATATCCGCAAAGGCCGCGGCCCGGATATGCACGTTGAAATGGCTCTCGCCGCGCCCGTCGTGGCCTGCATGGCCGATGTGCTGATCGCTCTCATCCTCGACCCGCAGCACGCTTGGCGCAAATTCTGCGCGCAGGCGTACCTCAATCTCATCACGAATGCTCATTCTGCCGTGTCCTGCATAAAAATCCCCGTATTAATTTTCCCAGCCCCCTTCAATCTGCCGCCCCTTAGACTAAACTGCTGCCTCCGAGTCGAACAGTTGCGTCTAGAAGGTGCGCCCCATGACCAAGTCAGATCCCTTTGGTTTCGATATGTCCATCCGGTCAGCGAAGAAAAAGAACCCCCGCGGGCGGCGGGCCGCCACCGGCGCGTCCGAGACCTCCCAGCGCGTTTGCGACAAGGATGGCTGCGATGAGCCCGGCAAATTCCGCGCACCCAAGGCCCCCGATGTGCTGGATGATTTCTACTGGTTCTGCCAGGAGCACGTACGCGAATACAACAACAAGTGGAACTTCTTTGAAGGCACCACTGAGGCTGAGTTGAACGCTCAGCAGTCCAAGGACAAGGTCTGGGAACGCCAGACCAAACCCATGGGCGATCCAGAGGCGCGGGCCTGGGCGCGGCTAGGCATTGAGGATCCGCATCAGGTACTGGGTCAGAACGCCACCCGCAATCCGGGCCGCTCCGCCCCTGCCGGGCGCCGTCTGCCGCCGACCGAACGTCGCGCGCTTGAGGTGCTGGAGGCCAAGGATGACTGGAGCAAGGCAGACATCCGCAAGGCCTATAAAAAGCTGATCAAAGTGCTGCACCCCGACATGAACGGAGGCGACCGCAGCCAGGAAGAACAGCTGCAAGAGGTGGTCTGGGCTTGGGATCAGATCAAGGACAGCCGCAGCTTCAAGTGAGCCGCTGCACCTAAACCGTTTCAACCAACTGGCGTCATTGCCGTTTCGAAAAAGCCAGAGAGCGGCGCGCAAGCGGCGCTTTTTCTTTGTCCCCTACGCCGCCTCCCGCAGGTTTTCGCCGATCAGCCGAGCGCCCGTTGAACATCGGCAAACTGGCGGATAACCGCGCCTCTCTCCTGCGAATATAACAACGAAAAAAGCCACGGCACATTGGCGCCGTGGCTTCTTCATTTTACGTTGATAGGCGGTTCAGCTGCCCTTGCGCTGCGGTCGCGCGTTGCCGCCGGGTTTACCGGAAACGACTGCACGGGCCTTGTTTTTCTTGCTGTTGGGCTTGCCCTTCGGCGGTGGCGGCCCTTTGCGACCGGATTTCCCCGGATTGGACCAATCGCCCTTGGGCTTGCCCGGAACCGCAGGTTTGGCAGGCGCCGACGGCGTTGCCCCCCGGTCCGACGACCCGCGTGCGGTCACTGTGGCTTTGCCGCCCTCACCTGTGCGCTTGGGCTTATCGAAACGGGGCTTGTCGCCATAGGCCGGTTTGTCACCGCGCGGTTTATCGCCATAGGGTTTGCTGGCACGAGGCTTGTCACCATATGGTTTTTCACCACGTGGCTTGTCACCGTAAGCAGGCTTGTCGCCGCGCGGTTTGTCATAACGGGGCTTGTCGCCATAGGGCTTACGCTCCCCCCGCTCGCCGCCGCGATCTCCGCGATCTCCGCGATCTTGTCCACGGTGGCCGCGCTTGTCATCGCGGAAACCACCGCCTTCACGCCCCTGCGGGCGTGGAGATTTGGGCAGATCCGGCGCCTTGTCCAGACGGGTGACATTTGCCCCCTCTTCCAGACCGTCATGTTTCACCGCGCCCCAGAAGCTTTCGGCGCTGGCTTCGCGCACTTCCACGTAGCTTTGATCAAACTGAACCCGGATCGCGCCGATATCATCCTTGGTCAGCCCACCGGCATTGCACAGCGCAGGCAGCAGTCGGCGTGGCTCGGCACCAGCCTTGCGGCCACCGCTGACGGCAAACCACACGGACGGACCAAAGGGCGCGCGCTCTTGGCGCTCACGTTTGTCGTGCTGCGGATCGCTCAGCTCCTCAGGCGCGCTGTGGCGATCGTGGAACAGACGCAGATAGGCGGCGGCCAGCTGCTCGGGCGAGAACCGCTCAACCAACTCCGCCACAGGGGCGGTCTCGTTTTCGCTGACCGGTTCGCTCCAGGCCTTGTCGCCCAGAAGGCGCTCAAAGTCGCGGGTGCGGACATCATCTGCACTGGGGGCCGGGCTGGTCTCTGCCGTGATCTTGGCCGACCGCAGCAGGCGCAGGGCCTTGCCCTTTGCCTTTGGTGGCACGATCAGCGCGGACACGCCCTGACGCCCGGCACGGCCAGTACGGCCCGACCGGTGCAACAGCGTCTCATGGCTGGATGGCAGATCCGCGTGAATGACCAGATCCAGCTTCGGCAGGTCGATCCCGCGCGCCGCCACATCCGTTGCAACGCAGACCCGCGCGCGCCCGTCCCGCAGGGACTGCAGCGCGTTGGACCGCTCCGCCTGGGACAGCTCGCCGGACAGGGCAACCACGGAAAATCCGCGATTGCTCAGCCGTGTGGTCATCCGATTCACCACCGCGCGGGTGTTGCAGAACACAATCGCATTGGGCGACTCGTGGAAACGCAGCACGTTAATGACCGCGTTCTCAACATCCCGCTGCGCCACGGCCAGCATCTGATATTCAATGTCAGCATGCTGCGAGGCTTCCGCCACGGTTTTGATGCGCTGGTGATCCTTCAGATAGGTCTCCGCCAGCCGCGCAATGCCCGCAGGCACGGTGGCCGAGAACATCAGGGTCCGACGCTCTTCCGGGGACTCGCCCAGAATAAACTCCAGATCCTCGCGGAAGCCCAGATCGAGCATCTCATCGGCTTCGTCCAGCACCACGGCGCGGACCTGCGACAGATTGATGGAGCCGCGCATAATGTGGTCGCGCAGACGCCCGGGCGTCGCCACGACAATATGGGCGCCACGTTCCAGCGCGCGCCGCTCATCGCGCATATCCATACCGCCAACGGTGGAGACCACATGCGCGCCCGCTTCGGCATAAAGCCAGCCAAGTTCGCGTTTGACCTGCAACGCCAGTTCGCGGGTCGGCGCAATGACCAGCGCCAACGGCAGATCGGCACGGTCCAGTTTCTCGGCGTCGCCCAACAATGTGGGGGCCATCGCCAGGCCAAAGCCTACGGTTTTGCCGGATCCGGTCTGTGCCGACACCAGAAGGTCGGACTGATCCAGCTCGGCTGCGGTGACGGCCTCTTGCACGGGTGTCAAATGCTCGTAGCCGCGCGCCTGAAGCGCTTGTTCGAGTGCTGTTTTCAAGATTTCATTTCGCTTGCTGCGGGGCGCGCCGCCAGAGGGCACGCCGATATCGGGAATGTCCCCGACTGCGCAGGAACGCGGATGGCATCATCCAGGTGCGCGCTGATATCGGCTTTGCCCCCTGTTGTACAGGGTTCATTTGCCCATCGGGGCGCCGCAGACCGCCCGCAGACGCAACCCCGCTATGCGTTTACTGCGACATCCACCCGCGTCGCCGACCTCCCGGCACAACACGCGTTAGGCGGAGAGAACATAGCGCATCCGGTAGCGGGGACAGCCCCCATAGGGCCAGTTTTGATCCAAACGTCACGACAGCTGGTCAAACCCGGTCATGGCCCCTTGCGATTGCAGACAAGATCGGGCACCAATCCAGCGGATTGCCCGCAGCCAACGGACGCTGCGCGGATGAGGATAAGGATCGACTGCGATGACCGACGGTTTGCTGGATATGAACGCGAAACCCACCGAGACCTTTTCGGTGCGCGATGTGTTCGGAATTGATACGGATATGACCGTCAAGGGCTTCGCCGAAGGCTCTGACCGGGTTCCGGCTCTGGACCCCACCTATAAATTCGATCCCGAAACCACACTGGCCATTCTTGCAGGGTTCAGCCACAACCGCCGTGTGATGATCCAAGGCTACCACGGCACCGGTAAATCGACCCACATTGAACAGGTCGCCGCCCGCCTGAACTGGCCCTCCGTGCGGGTGAACCTCGACAGTCACATCTCCCGGATCGACCTCATTGGTAAGGACGCGATCAAGCTGCGCGACGGCAAGCAGGTCACTGAATTCCACGAAGGCATCCTGCCCTGGGCCCTGCGCAATCCGGTTGCCATCGTGTTTGACGAATATGATGCTTAGCCGCGCCGACGTGATGTTCGTGATCCAGCGGGTGCTGGAGCATGACGGCAAGCTGACGCTGCTGGACCAGAACGAGATCATCACCCCGAACCCCTACTTCCGCCTGTTTGCCACCGCCAACACCGTGGGCCTTGGGGACACCACCGGGCTCTACCACGGCACCCAGCAGATCAACCAGGCCCAGATGGACCGCTGGTCGCTGGTGGCGACACTGAACTACCTCAGCCATGATGCCGAAGCGGCCATCGTGCTGTCCAAGGCGCCGCATTACAACACCGCCGAGGGCCGCAAGACCATCTCCCAGATGGTGACCGTCGCCGACCTCACCCGGACCGCCTTTATGAACGGCGATCTCTCCACCGTGATGTCGCCCCGGACCGTGATCAACTGGGCACAGAACGTCGAGATTTTCCGCGACGTGGGTTATGCCTTCCGCCTGTCGTTCCTGAACAAATGCGACGAGCTGGAGCGCCAGACCGTGGCCGAGTTCTACCAGCGCTGCTTTGACGAAGAGCTGCCCGAAAGCGCCGCCAGCGTGAGCTTGGGGTGATCAAAGCCCGGCATACTTTAGCCACGTTCCTAGTGGTTTGCGGCTCGGTCAGCACCACATGGGCCGCAAACTCCCCAGCGCCGACACAAAATTTGACAAAGGAAAAAATGCTCGCGATTGCGGAACATCAGGACATGAGCAACCCCAGATTCGTTGCCGCCAGATGCCGCGGACTGTTTGACGCAACAACTATTCATCGGATGATTATGCGATCCAACCCTGTTTCCCGCAAACAAAAGCACCTCGGCGCGCCTTTTGACTGGGTAACCGACCGTGACATCTTTGATAATCTCATTGCCTTAGAAGAAGAGGCTGATGGGCCTGACCACTCGTATATCAACGACTACATGAAGGCATTTGGCCCGATTAGTATTCCCTCGCGTGTTCCTGAGCTCAAGTTGTATATTGCTGACAAGGCAACCTGTCTGGAAAGGTTCGGCAAGAAATGAAAAAGCTCAACGATAACCCCGCCGATCCGTTCAAGAAGGCGCTGGCCGAAGCCACCAAGGTGATGGCTGACGATTCTGAGCTGAACGTCTCCTATTCCGTTGACCCGGCTGGAATGTCCGGGGACAGCATGCGGCTGCCGCAGGTCTCCCGCCGGATGAGCCGCGAAGAGGTGCTGCTGGCCCGTGGCACCGCCGATGCGCTGGCGCTGCGCCACAAATTCCACGACACCGCCACCCATGCCCGCTATGCCCCACCCGGCGATATGGCGCGGGACCTCTATGAGGCGCTGGAGTCCGCCCGCTGCGAGGCGATGGGCGCACGGCACATGCCCGGCACCGCCTCCAATATTGACGTCAAGATCCAGAACGAGGCCCTGCGCAAGGGCTATGACCAGATCAAATCCGCAACCGAGGCGCCGCTGGCGGTCTCGGCTGGCTATCTGATCCGCCATCTCGCCACTGGCCGCCCGCTGCCAGAGGCCGCCGCCAATGTGATGGAACTCTGGCGCGGGTTCATTGAACAGCAGGCCGGTGAAACACTGGCCAACCTTGACGACACCATCGAGGATCAGGCCACCTTTGCCAAATTTGCACGGCAGGTGATCACCGATCTGGGCTATGGCGATCAGCTGGGTGAGGACCCGGACCAGCTCGACGATGAGCAGGAAAACGACGCTGAAGAGGACGCTGAGGAGCAGCAGGACCCCGACAGCAACGGTCAGGACGATTCCGACGAGGAAGAAGCCGACGCCAACCCCGAGCAGGCTCAGGAACAGCAGCAGGACGAGAGTCAGGCGCAGGTCTCCATGGATGAAATGGCGGATGATGAATTCGCCGAAGACACCGAAATGCCCGATGGTGAGGCGCCGCTTGATCCCCCGCCGCCGCCAGCTGTGTCGGAGGCGGATCCCGACTACAAGGTGTTCAACGATGCCCATGACGAGGAAATCGCCGCCGAAGACCTCGCCGAACCTGCCGAGCTGGAACGTCTGCGTGCCTACCTCGATCAACAGCTGGAACCGCTGAAAGGCGCTGTTTCACGGCTGGCCAATAAATTGCAGCGCCGCCTTCAGGCGCAGCAGAACCGCTCTTGGGAGTTTGATCTGGAAGAGGGCATTCTGGATGCTGGTCGTCTGGCCCGTGTGGTCGCGAACCCCACCACGCCCTTGTCGTTCAAACGCGAGAAAGACACCGAATTCCGCGACACCGTGGTGACGTTGCTCCTCGATAACTCCGGCTCCATGCGGGGGCGCCCGATCTCCATCGCCGCGATCTGCGCCGATGTTCTGGCCCGCACCCTGGAACGCTGCAACGTGAAGGTCGAAATCCTCGGCTTTACCACCCGCGCCTGGAAAGGTGGCCTGGCCCGCGAGGCCTGGCTCAATGAGGGTCGTCCGCAATTGCCCGGCCGCCTCAACGACCTACGCCACATCATCTACAAAGGCGCCGATGCGCCGATGCGCCGGACCCGTGACAACCTCGGCCTGATGATGAAAGAGGGCCTCCTGAAGGAAAACATCGACGGTGAGGCACTGGAATGGGCGCACCGCCGTATGATCGCGCGGCAAGAGGCGCGCAAAATCCTGATGGTGATTTCCGATGGTGCGCCGGTGGATGACAGCACCCTGTCGGTGAACCCGGCCAACTATTTGGAAAAACACCTGCGCGATGTGATCGCCATGGTGGAGCGGCGCAAACAGGTCGAACTGCTGGCCATCGGCATCGGCCATGACGTGACCCGCTACTATGACCGCGCCGTCACCATCACCGATGTTGAACAGCTGGCAGGCGCCATGACAGAACAGCTCGCCGCGCTGTTTGACAGTGACCCGCGCGCCCGTGCCCGCGTCATGGGGATCAAACGCGCCAGCTGATCCGATCTGTCAGCCGTCCCTTCTTACCAAAGCCCCGCCAACCGTGCGGGGCTTTGTGTTACAGGGGTTGCGGGAAGCCGCCGGATTTGGAACAAGTGTTCGCGACAGAGCGCGCCATGATTGCCGCGTCATTTCCTTGTTCCTGCCGACGTCGCGCAACACCCTCCCGGAAGGGCCGGTCGCTGCGCCCTGACCGACCGTCGCGGACCACCCGAAACAGATGGAGGGAGCCGATGTTCCAGACCTTTGACGTAGCGACCCGCCCGGACCAAGGCCCGCCCCGGCTCAACGCGCTGCGCGCGGAGATGCAAAAGGAGGCGCTGGACGGCTTTCTGGTGCCCCGCGCCGATGCCCATCAGGGCGAATATGTTGCCCCCGGCGATGAGCGGCTGGCCTGGCTCACTGGCTTCACCGGTTCGGCCGGTTTCTGCGCCGTGTTGCGCGACATCGCAGGCGTCTTCATCGACGGGCGTTATCGCACGCAGGTGAAACAGCAGGTGGCAGAGGTCTACACCCCGGTCCATTGGCCGGAGGTGCAGCTCGCCGACTGGCTGAAAGAACAGCTGCCAGAGGGCGGACGCATCGGCTATGACCCCTGGCTGCATTCGGCGAGCCAGATCCAGGCGCTGACAGCCTCACTGGGCGACCATGGTTTTGACTTCGTCCAATGCGACAATCTGGTGGACCGCATCTGGCCCGATCAGCCCGCCCCGCCCATGCAACCCGTCATCGCCCATCCTGTTGACTACGCAGGCACAACCGCCGCCGCCAAGATCACCTCTCTGGCCGAGGTGCTGCGCAACGCGGGTCAGAGCGCGGCGGTGATCACCCTGCCTGACAGCATCATGTGGCTGCTGAACATCCGTGGCAGCGATATCGCCCACAACCCGGTTGCCCACGGCTTTGCCATTCTGCACGCCGACGCGCGGGTGGATCTGTTCATGGCCGCAGAAAAGCTGGCTGACGTCACCGCACATCTCGGCCCGGATGTGTCCGTGCAAACGCCTGCGGCCTTCCTCCCGGCGGTGGCGGACCTTGCTCAGGCCCGGAATGCCGCCGTCGCCGCTGACCTGACCACCCTGCCCCAGATCGTCGCCGATCAGCTCGGCGATGCGCTGGTCGCAGCCGGTGATCCCTGCGCCTTGCCCAAGGCCCGCAAATGCACCGCCGAGGTCGAGGGCAGCGCCGCCGCTCATCTACGCGACGGGGCAGCGGTGGTCGAAACCCTCGCCTGGCTCGATGCGCAGCCCGCCGGTACGGTCACCGAAATCGACGTGGTCAAACACCTCGAAGCGGAGCGGCGCAAGGATCCCAAACTGCGCGACATCAGCTTTGAGACCATCTCCGGCACCGGCCCCAACGGCGCAATCATTCACTACCGCGTCAGCGAGGACAGCAATGCCACGCTGGACGAAGGCCACCTTCTGGTGCTCGACAGCGGCGGGCAATATCTGGACGGCACCACCGACATCACCCGCACCCTCGCCATCGGCACCCCACCGCAGGACGCCCGGGATGCCTATACCCGCGTCCTTCAGGGCATGATTGCCATGTCGCGGCTGCGCTGGCCCAAAGGTCTCGCCGGGCGCGACATCGAAGCGGTGGGCCGAATGCCACTTTGGCTGGCCGGACAGGATTTCAACCATGGGCTTGGCCACGGGGTCGGTGCCTTCCTCAGCGTTCACGAAGGCCCCCAGCGGCTCAGCCGCGCTGGCGCCGTTCCCCTGGACCCCGGCATGATCCTATCCAATGAACCGGGATATTACCGCGAAGGCGCTTTTGGCATTCGCATTGAAAACCTGTTGGTGGTAGAACCGGCCCCTGAGCTGGCCAGTGCCGACGCAGACCGTGAGATGCTGAGCTGGCGCACCCTGACCTACGCCCCGCTGGACCGGCGACTGATCGTCGCAGAGATGCTCACAACGGCAGAGCGGGACTGGGTGAACACCTATCATGCGGCTGTGGCCGACAAGATTGGACCCAACGTAACAGCCCCGGCGCGACGCTGGCTGGATGCCGCTACGGCACCACTGTGATACCGCAGTGTTACAACCAAAGACGATATTGATCCGTGACGAACGACGTGAAGGAAAAGACCATGACAAAGATCCAAATTCGCAAGGCAGCAGGCACCTGGGTGGTGCGCTCCGGTGGCGCAGTGCTTGGCGAAAGCAGCAACGCGCTTGAGCTGAGCGAGGGCGATCTGGCGCCCGTCATCTATTTTCCGCGCGGTGACATCGCAACCGCCTTCCTGGACCGCAGTGACAAGACCACCCATTGCGCGAGCAAGGGCGACGCCAGCTACTACTCCATCGTGAACAAATCCTCGGTGACGGAAAACGCCGTCTGGAGCTATGAAGATCCACTCGACGCCGTGGCCGAGATCAAAGATCACCTCGCCTTTGTCACCGGAGACACGGTCAAGGTTGAACAGATCTGAGACCCGAAAATCATCGGCAGGAATACGCTGCCCACATCTCGCAGGCGTCCCATATCGGGGCGCCTTCTTTGTGAATAAGCAAGCTTTCGCCCAGATCTACGGGCGGTCAGAAGCCCTGCACACCAAGGGGACGCCGGGTCGTAGTCAGATGCTGACGGATCCGGAAACCGCAGGGCGGCACAGCGTAAATCTGGTCGAAAAACGACCCCTACTCACAAGCAGAGCAGCCGCGGGCCAGCCGCCTGTCGCAAAGCGCGGCACGCAAAACGCACGTATAACGATCAATTTGATCGATTAGTGCTGTGTATTACCGGGGCCGTTTTTAGATCCTTAGAAGCGGATCTGAAGAAATAGAAACAATACCAATTAACAAACCAATATAAGCCGACTGAAACACCGTGGCGGTTAGCTGAGGATCGTTTGGCACAGATGCTCACGCGCCGCCTCTACAGACTCGCCTGTGCAGAACATCTGCGCATCTCGTGCACTTTGAACAACATAGTCGATCAACGCCTCATAAGACGCGCGTTCGTTTTCCTGCTCTACTGCCTTCGCCACGTGTTCAGCCTCTGTCGGGCTGATTTTATTGTGTTGCATGTTTTCACTTCCGAAGAATGATCACCATTATCGTTATGTTAACCATAATTAAGTGGCCGCGCCGACAAAGGTTAAAATTACTTAAGAAAAAAAGCGGACACCCGTTTCAGAAATATCACATATTCGAGATCGTCTTTTGCGGGTATACATACATTTGCGCGGCTCCTTTGTTGGAAATGTCGCAAACCGGCGCTGAGCTGCCGCAGTTTTCAGCCGTCAACTGTGCTCTTCGGCAGCCGCTGCGGCCAATGCGCGGTTGTAGGCCTTGAGCGAATCAATGTGGTAAAGGGCCCCGATGAGATTCGGCGGATTGTCGCCACCTTCCGCCTCAGCCAGAACCGGGAGATACATCAGTTCCGCCCGATCGAAGATCGGCATCGCGGCCTCCAGTGAGGCGGAGGCCCGGATCGACAGCCCCTGTTCAATCAACACGGCGCAGTCTTCGGCGCTGGCACAGCGCGGATCCCCCATCGGCCGCATCACCGCCCCTGCGCGCAGCATCGACAGCAGATAGGCCTGCGGACCTGCGGCACAGTGGATATTGCGCCGCTCCAGCTGGGTGAGGAAAAACGACCGATCCACAATGCGCGAGGCCAGCGCCGTCGACATCGACACCGCCACCATCACCGCCAAGCCAATTTGCCAGTCGCCTGTCAGCTCAAACACAATCAACGTGGTGGAAATCGGTGCCCCCAAAACAGCTGCCGCCACCGCCCCCATTCCGGCAAAGGCATAAAGCGTGTGCGTCCCCGAGACATCCGGCAGCACCGCCGTTGCAATCAGCCCAAAGGCCAATCCGGTCAGCGCGCCCACCATCAGCGAGGGGGAAAACACCCCGCCCCCCATGCGTCCGCCCATAGTGATCGCCACAGCGGCGGTTTTGACTACCGTAAAGAGGATCGTCTGATGCAACACCAACGCCCCTGTCAGCGCCAGAACCGTGGTCTCATAACCGACGCCGATAATATGGGGGAACCACACCGCAATCACGCCCAGCAGCAGACCCGACGCCGCCGGGCGCAGCCAGCGCGGCAGCTGCAACCGGTCCTGCAACGCATTGCCGATCTGCTCGGCGAAGAAAATCGAGCGCATCAGCACCACCGCCACCAGCCCGCAGATCAGCCCAAGCATCAGAAAGGCTGGCAATTCGACATAGAACTGCAGCGCGCCCGGCGTGATTAGATCAAATTCGGTCACATCGCCGTATTCCAGCCGGTTGATCACTGTCCCGGCGACCGAGGCAATCACAATCGGCGCAAAGGCATGGACCGCAAAATGCCGCAGCACCACCTCCAAGGCAAACAGCGCCCCGGCGATGGGCGCATTGAAACTGGCAGAGACCGCCGCCGCCACCGCACAGCCCAGAAGATCGCGCCCGGTGATGCCATCCGCCTGAATGCGGTTGCTGACCCAGGTCGAGATCACCCCGGCCATATGCACCACCGGTCCCTCCCGCCCGGTTGAGCCTCCGGTGCTGAGCGTCAGGAAGGACGCACAGGCCGAGGCCAGCCCGGCGCGCATCTCTACCCGGCCATCTCCCAGCGCTGCCCCTTCGATCACATCCGCAACGGAGCGGACGCGGGCGTCGGGGGTAAACCGGTGCAGGATCAACCCAACCACCAGTCCACCCAGCGTGGGGATCGCCACCAGCCAGTACCACGGCATGCCCTGCGCAAAACTATGCAGAAAATTCACATCTTCCGCGCCGTAGACCCAGGCCTGAAACACCGTGATCCCCTTGCGAAAGAACAGCGCCGCGAATCCGGCGGCAATCCCGATCAGCAAAGCGATAAACCAGAATTGTATCTGGCTTGGGCCGCGATGCCGCAACACCCGCCAGACATCCCGCGCTCCGGCCACGCCCTGAGTGAACTGGGCAGAAATAACGGAGCGAATGGTCTGTGGCATGAACCCGATTGTCCCGGTGTCGTTCTTGTCTCTTTCAGCGGCAGACTATCGACAGGGTGGTTAAACCATCGTGAAAACTCAACCGCTTACGGCCGCCAGAGCGACAGTTTTACATCAGCCCGCCAGCAGCGCCTTGGCAGCGGCGCGGGCCTCTGGGGTGATTGTATCACCAGAAACCATCCGCGCCAGCTCATCAACGCGCTCGCCCTCATCCAGAGGCACCACCTGCGACAGGGTCTGGCCGTCAATCACCTGTTTCTGGACCCGCCAGTGATGCGCGCCCTGTGCGGCAACCTGCGGTGAATGGGTCACCACCAGAACCTGACTGCCCTCAGCCAGCGATTTCAGCCGCCGTCCAACAGCATCGGCGGTGGCACCGCCAACACCGCGGTCGATCTCATCGAAGATCATCGTTTGATTGCCCGTCTCACCGCGCAGACACACCTTCAGCGCCAGCAGGAAGCGGCTCAACTCACCGCCCGACGCGATCTTGTTCAGCGGCCCCGCTCAGCGCGCCCGGATTGGTTGCCACGGTAAAGGCAACAGCGTCCTTGCCCTCCGGCCCCGGCTCCGCATCGGTGAGCCGTGTTTCAAACACTGCCCGCTCCATCTTCAGCGGCGCCAGCTCCGCCATCACTGCGGTATCCAGCGCAGCAGCCGTTTCGCGGCGCGCGGCTGACAGTTGCGCGGCAGCGCCTGCATAGGCGGCCTCAGCCTCGGCCAATGCGGCTTCCTGATTGGCCAAATCCTGATCACCGGCGTCAACCGCCGCCAGTTTCCGGCGCAGCGTCTCGGCATAGCCACCCAGATCATCCGGCAGCACATCATGCTTGCGCGCCAGCGCTCGGATCGCAAAGAGGCGCTCTTCGCTCTCCTCCAGCTCACCGGGGTTGAACTCCAGCCCGTCCAGCACCCGGGCAACGCCGTCCTGCGCCTCGCCCAGTTCAATCATCGCCCTGAGCAACGCGGCAATTGGCGCATCCAGCGCATTTTCCGCCTGATCCGAGACCCCTTCAAGCCACCGCTGCGCATCCCCCAGTGCCGCCTCGGCGCCGTCTGTCAGAATACCCTGCGCACGCTGGATATCACCGCGAATGCGTTCGGCAGACTGCATCTCACGGCGGCGCTGATCCAGCGCGGCATCCTCGCCGGGCTGTGGGTCCAGCGCGTCCAGTTCTGCCACCGCATGGCGCAGAAAATCTTCCTCAGCGCGGATGGCCTCCAGCGCGACACGGGTTTCCTCGACAGCCTTTCGTGCCCGGCTGGCCGTGGCCCAGCGATCTCGCACGGTGGCCAACATGTCGCCCAGCCCCGCGAATTCATCCAGCATGGCGCGGTGGCCGCGCGGGTTCAGCAGCCCCCGGTCGTCATGTTGGCCGTGCAGCTCCAGCAATGTGTCGGACAGTGCCCTGAGCACCTCGCCGGAACAGCGCCGGTCGTTGACCCAGGCGGTCTTGCGCCCCTCAGCGGTGTTCACCCGGCGCAACAACAGCGTGTCGCCACCGGGCAACCCGGCCTCCGCCAGCACCGCATGGGCAGGATGGTTCGGGGTCAGGTCGAACTCGGCCAGAACCTCGCCCTGTTTGGCGCCCTGACGCACCAGTTCCGCACGGCCCCGCCAGCCCAGAACAAACCCAAGCGAATCCAGCAGGATGGACTTACCGGCGCCGGTTTCCCCGGTCAGCACGTTCAATCCCGGCTGAAAATTCAGCTCAAGATGGTCGATAATCAGGATATCGCGGATATCAAGCGCGCGCAGCATGGCCCGGCCCCATTGCGGACGTGGCGATTACAGCCACTGCCCCTTGATGGACTGACGGTAGATCTGGCTCAGCCAGTTGTTGCCAACATCGCGCATTTTCAGCCCGTTGTCTGTCAGCAGCTTGAAGCTGTCCTCATACCATTCGGTCGATTGATAGTTATGGCCCAGAATGGCACCGGCGGTCTGCGCCTCATTCACCAGTCCCAGCGACAGATAGGCCTCCACCAGACGGTGCAGCGCTTCTGCGGTATGGGTGGTGGTCTGGAAATCCTCGACCACGACGCGGAACCGGTTCACCGCAGAGGTATAATGCCCCTTGCGCAGGTAGTAGCGACCGATCTCCATTTCCTTGCCCGCCAGATGATCAAAGGCGAGGTCGAATTTCAGGATCGCTGAACTGGCGTATTCACTGTCGGGATAGACTTCGATCACAGTGCGCAGCGATTGCAGCGCCTGAAAGGTCAGCCCCTGATCGCGGCCCACTTCGTCGATCTGGTCATAATAGCTCAGTGCCAGCAGATACTGCGCATAAGCGGCATCTTCTTCGGTTGGATAGAAGTCGATATAGCGCTGCGCGGCAGCGCGGCTGTCCTCATAGTCCCGGCCCAGATGGTAGGCGTAGGCCTGCATGATCAGGGCCTGTTTGGCCCAGGACGAATAGGGGTAGAGACGTTCAATCTCGGAGAAATAGAAGGCCGCATCCTCGGTCCGGTTGCGCTCCATCTCGAACTCACCACGTTCGTAGATCTGCTCCGGCGTAAAGCCTTCAAGCGGTTGCGAACTCTTGGCCGCGCCCCCATCTCCGCCGCATCCCGAAAGCGCAGCTACGAGTAGAACCGCGCCGATGGTTTTGGCTGCCGCCCCCATGCCGATCATGTCCGCCTAACCTCACCGTCATTTACTTACGGGTGTGAACCCCGGTTCTGCCCGGTCTAGCACATTCAATTGACGCGCAAAACGTCTTTAACCGATTTCCAGCCCACTTGGCAGAGAAAGCGCGGCGGGGTCAAGGGTATGAAGCAGCCCAGCCCCGCCCCGTCGCAGTAAGGCGCGGCAAAACAAAGGTCTGGCATGCGGTCAAAATCAGGTAACACAGGCTCAGCACGGCGGCATGTCACGCACACCCGTTGGCAGCATCCGCCGGTGTGATCTTCGAACCGCCCCGCCCCTCAAGGGTCTGTGCCTAAGAACGGCTCGAAGATCTCCCCCCGGTGCCCCCGGCGCAAGCTGCTCCGGTCGGGCTGCGCCAACGCATGGGCCTGTATAGAAGCGGACGGAGGTGCAGCCTGTGCCCGGCACGCCTGCTGCTTCGCTCTGTCCGAAAATGACCGATGTGCTGTCGTTGCAGCGCGCGGTCCGGTTGGCGCCGGGTGCGCCCCGTTTGCCGGGGGAACCCAGATCGAACGTCAGGCCCCCCAGCCGACGTTCCCGCCCGATAGCCTCAATTCAGTTACGCAACGCGGCGCGCGTCGGTCGGGATCTCGGCCCAGACCAGCCCCTGCCCGGGCAGGCGCGCTGTCATCGCGGTATCGCACGTCACCTGACGCACGGCGCCGGGTGTTGCAAACACGGCCCGCAGCAACGTGTTGGTCAGCGAATGACCAGCACGGTCACCGATGTAATGGCCAAACACAGGGCCACCGGCCAGCGACAAATCGCCAAGCGCATCCAGCATCTTGTGGCGCACCGGCTCATCCGCATGACGCAGGCCCAGACCGCTTTGGACTTCGGGACCGTCAAACACCACGGCGTTCTCACCGGGAACACCCCCCAGCGCCAGGCCATTGGCCTGCATGCTTTCGACATCAACGCGACGGCAGAAGGTGCGGCTGTCACAAAGCTCACGCGCGAAGGCGCCATTGCGCAGATCCAGCGTCTTGCTCTGACGGCCAATCGCCGCCTCAGCAAAATCGATGTGGAATTCGATGGTCAGACGGTTGCTCGGCAACAGGGTCGCTGTTGCGCCGTCGTGACTGACGCTCACTGGCTTCAGGATCTGATAGGCGGTGACAGGTGCAGCGAGACGCTGAATGCCGGTCTGCATGATGCCGCGAACAAAATAGGCCGAAGACCCATCCATGATCGGCACTTCGGGGCCGTCGATGTCAATCATCGCATTGTGGATGCCACAGCCCGCCAGCGCGGCCATGATGTGCTCTACCGTGGAAACCGCAACGCCGGAGGCATTGACCAAACGTGTGCAGAGCGGCGTGCGCTCGACCCGGTCCCAAAGCGCGGGGACCAGAGTGTTGCCCAAGGCAATGTCAGTGCGCCGGAAGCAGATGCCGTGCCCTGCCGCAGCAGGCTTCAGGATCATGCGAACAGGTTTGCCGGAGTGGAGGCCCACCCCGTCAAATGTCACTGATGCTTTAAGCGTATTCTGCACGTTGGCCTCATTCCGTATGGGAGGGCCGCAGTCTTGGCCCTTGTTGCGGAACAGAGGTAAGGTGTCACTCCGTCAGGCTCAACTCAATCTTTGTAACGGAATGAAACATCCCTGTAACAGATAGGCAAAACACTGCCCAACCGGCAATAAACCTCTGATACAAAATGAAAAAAGGCCGCCAGATGGCGACCTTTTTATCTTATATGTGATCAGCTCAGTTGGCTTGACGGCGCAGGAATGCCGGAATTTCGATCCGCTCCTGCTCCGGGTTGGCCTGACGCTGCGGCTGGGCAGCCGGGGCCGCCTGCTGGCCCTGATGCGCAACTTGGGGCTGATGCATCGGCGCCTGTTGAACCGGGGACTGCTGCACCGGCGGCTGCTGGCGCGTCGGCTGCTGCGGCTTGGCAGCTTGGCCTTCAGCGGCGCTGCCAGTCATGCGGTGGATCAGGGAGTTGAGGCCAAACCGGCGCTGTTCCTGACCTGCTGCAGCGGGCTGCTGCTGAGGCTGGTGCTGCTGCACCTGCTGAGGCTGCGGCGCACGCGGCTGAACCGCATCAATCGAGGGGCGCTGCTGCATATGCGGCTGCTGGACCTGCTGTTGCATCGGCTGCTGAGGCTGCGCACGCTGTGCGGCGGCCTGAAGACGCACGATCGCCTCAGGCGAAGGCGTGCCGGGCGCAGGTGCCTTCGGCGCGACAAAGCTTTCGGCCTGAGTGCTGGCCACATCCGCTTGTGGCTGGAATTCCGGCGCAGGCGTGCCCTGATAGGCTGGCGCAGGCAGACCATCGGCGCCCAGCTGTTCGCCTGCGTCTTCCAGAACCTCTTCGTAGTGGCCCTCGGCAGCGGTCTGACCGTCGTCGAATTCCGAGAAAAGCGACGGTTCTTCCTGCGCTGCGGCAACCGGCTCTGCGGTGGCGGCAACGGGCTGCTCGACCGGGGTGCTCAGCTCCAGCGGCGCGGCGCTGCGGGTTTCTTCAACGCTTACGGTCTGTTTCAGCGGCGCGGACATCGGACGACGCGGCACCGGAATGTCGGAGTGGACGTCGACCGCATCAATACCCGTGGCAACCACGGAAACGCGCATCTTGCCTTCCATCTCAGTGTCGAGGGTGGAGCCCACGATGATATTTGCGTTCGGGTCGACCTCTTCGCGAATGCGGTTGGCCGCTTCGTCCAGTTCAAACAGGGTCAGGTCATGGGCGCCGGTGATGTTGATCAGAACACCCTTCGCGCCTTTGAGGCTGATTTCATCCAGGAGCGGGTTGGCAATCGCCTTCTCGGCGGCCTGCACGGCACGATCTTCGCCCTCGGCCTCGCCGGTGCCCATCATTGCCTTGCCCATCTCGTCCATCACGGCGCGCACATCCGCAAAGTCGAGGTTGATAAGACCGGGGCGGACCATCAGGTCAGTCACACCCTTAACACCCTGATAAAGAACGTCATCCGCCATGGAGAACGCCTCGGTGAAGGTGGTTTTTTCATTGGCCAGACGGAACAGGTTCTGGTTCGGAATGATGATCAGCGTATCGACGACCTTCTGCAGGGCTTCGACACCCTCCTCGGCCTGACGCATCCGCTTGTTGCCTTCGAACTGGAACGGCTTGGTGACAACACCCACGGTCAGCACACCCAGTTCACGGGCGGCCTGCGCGATGATCGGCGCCGCACCGGTGCCGGTGCCGCCGCCCATACCTGCGGTGATGAAGCACATATGCGCCCCCGCGAGGTGATCCACGATCTGTTCGATGCTCTCTTCAGCGGCAGCAGACCCGACCGAAGGGCGCGCGCCCGCGCCCAGACCTTCGGTCACCTTGATGCCCAGCTGCACGCGGCTCTTGGAGGCGCTTTGCTGCAGCGCCTGCGCGTCGGTGTTGGCGACGACAAAGTCCACGCCATCCAGCTGTTTGTCGATCATGTTGTTGACGGCATTGCCGCCTGCCCCGCCGACGCCAAACACGGTAATCCGGGGCTTCAGCTCTTCCTGGCCGGGCATCGAAAGGTTCAAGGTCATGCTCGTTCCGCCTGTGTTTATCAGCCCTCCCGCAAGGGCCTATTCCTGTCCATCTTTGCGACAATCCTACCGCGCAGCACGAGTCGCGTCATCCAAAAAAGCGCTATTTTCCACAAAATATAGACATAGTATTGTCTAATTTCGCGACATTTCGCCGATTTTGGCAAATGCTGTGGAAAGCCACGCAACACACCACAACATGACGTCAGCCCCCGAAAACCAAAGCCCTCGAAAGCACATCTCGTCACTGATACTGGTGGCCACTGCTCGGCCTACATGCGCCGCATGATGCGGTCGTTATCGGAATATTAACGCGGCGGGATTTCGCTGTCACCCGCGAAACCGCCTTGCCAGCGAAGTTTTTCGTTAACATTTGATTAATGAAAGCCCTGCAACCACAGGTCCCGAGGTGACGACAGACCCTTGTCAGCCCTGCCGGACACCACCGCTCACCAGTTGTCGCGGAACCATTTCACCGCCCGCTTCAACGTGCCGCTGGCGTTGCGATCCACCGGCATTTCAAAATCCCACCACTCATCCTGCGGATGGGCGGCAAACAGGCTGAGACCAACAGCGGAGGCAAAGCCGGGACCGGTCGCCGATTGCGGCAGGCCGTGAACGCGCAAAGGCTTAGCCAAGCCGCACCTGCTGACCCAAAACACGGCTCGCCAACCCGTCCAGACCCATGATCTGGCTGGACCCACCGGTCAGCACGATCTGTTGGCTGGGCAGGCTGTCAAACCCAGCCGCATCCAGACGCGCACGGACCTCTTCGAGGATCTCCTCAACACGCGGACGCATGATGCCGATCAACTCGGCCCGGCTGACTGTACGGCGATCATGCTCCCAATCGCCGGTGTCGGCATGGATGTCGATCATCTCGCGGTCATCCGCGCCAGTGGCATGCACCCCGCCATGGAAGGTCTTGATCCGCTCCGCATTGGCGGTCGGAACCCCCAGACCCATGGAGATATCGCTGGTGATGTGATCGCCACCCATACGCACCGCATCGGCATAAATCATATGTTTCTTCATGAAGACCGAAATCGAGGTCGAGCCGCCGCCCATATCGATGCAGGCCGCCCCCAGTTCCTGCTCATCCTCAACCAGCGCGGCAAAGCCGGAGGCATAGGCAGAGGAGGCAATTCCCGCCAGTTCCAGATCGCAGCGCTGGATACAGCGCACGAGGTTCTGCACCGTCAGCGCATCCACCGTCAGCATGTGCATATCTGCGGCCAGCGTCTGCCCCATCTGACCACGCGGATCGTTCAGACCGGAGCGGTTATCCAACGCAAAGTTCACCGGCTGGGCATGCAGCACCTCGCGCCCGGCGCCATATTCCGGCACCTCGCAGGCGGCCAGCACGCGGGCGATTTCATTCTCGGTCACCACCTGACCTTCCAGATCGACCTGTGCATCCAGCCCGTAGGAGCGCGGGTTGGCCCCGGAGAAACAGGCGATCACGTGATCCACCCGCACCTCAGCCATTTTCTGCGCCGCCTGAACAGCGGTGCGGATGGCGCGCTCGGTTTCCTGCATGGCGGTGATCTCGCCAAACTGCACCCCGCGGGAGCGGGTGGTGGCCGCGCCGATCACCCGAAATCCCGACTGCCCCGCCAGTGAGCCGATGGAATTGTCCTCGCTCAGCCGCCCGGTACCGTCAAAGCGCAGCACCAGACAGGCGATCTTGGAACTGCCCACATCCAGAATGGCCACAACACCGCGCTGCATCGCCTGACGTCGCATCTGCCGCATGGCGCGCTGGGATTGGTAAAGATCGGTCATGTCATAGCCCGCCTGCGTTCAACTGTCGGATCCGCCACCAGTCCTCGACGGCGTTTTCGGTCATTCTTACGGTCGGACGCGCCGCCAGGCGCATGTCCACCGCCGCCACGTCGCGCTCCAGAAGGTCGCGCACTTCGCTGACGGCAATCACCCGCTCCAGCGCGGGCACTGGGTTTTCGGCTAAGCAACATGATCCGCTGACCACGGTCCAGCACCAGATCCCAGCGCCGCTCGCCAATGCGCACCAACCCGCGCATCCGCGGCCCCAACGGCTTGGCCACGGCAAACAGCCGCAGCGCTTCCACAATGGCATCATCCGCACTGCGCCCGGCCACCAGCGGCAGGTCCGGGTGCATATTGCGCGCCCCCAGCTCAGCCACATGCACCCCATTTGCATCCAGCAGCGCCAACCCTTCGCGGCTGCGCCAAACAACAGCGGGCTGGCGTTCTTCCACCGTGACCTGAAGCACACCACCGGGGCGGATCCGCACATCCGCCGTCTGCACCGGGTCCAGCCCGGTGATCTCATCGCGGATCTGCGTCAGATCCAGATCGAAGGAACTGATGGGGAAATCAATCGGCACCACTTCGCGGATGTCTTCGGCAACGCTGCGCCCGGCCCCATCAATGGCCATCACATTGACCATGAACTCGGGCCGTTCCTCGATCGACGCCCGCAGGTCGCTGATCATCACCTGCAACCGGTCACGCCGCGCCTCATCCGCCATAAAGGCGGCCCCGGCGACAAAAACCAGACAGAAGGGAATGCCAAACCGCACGCCAAAGCGAATACCCGGCGTCAGCATCCAGCGCTGGATGCGATAGGTCAGCCGCGATGGCGCCGGATCAGGGCGCCCCTCGCGGGGTTTGCGGAAACGGTCGATCAACGAGGACATGTCGCATCCTCAACCAACCAGGAACAAAGCTGCCCAAAGGTCATACCGCTGTGCTCCGCCTGCTCCGGCGTCAGAGAGGTCGGGGTCATGCCGGGCTGGGTGTTGGTTTCCAGCAGGATCAACCCCTCGGCGCCCCGCGCCTCGTCCCAGCGGAAATCGGTCCGGCTGATGCCCCGGCACCCCAGCGCATCATGGGCCTTCACCGCGTAATCAAGGCAAAGCGCAAAAATCTCTTCGGGGACATCTGCTCAGCAACACATGCCGCGAACCGCCGGGTTTGTATTTCGCGTCGTAGTCATACCAGCCGTCGGTCAGGATATCCGTTACCGTCAATGGCCGGTCACCCAGCACAGTGGTGGTCAGCTCACGCCCGGGGGCAAAGCTTTCGACCATCACCTCATCCGGCATATCCTGCGACAGCTGCGGCGGGCCATTGGCAACCTCATTCACCAGATAGACACCGACGCTGGAGCCTTCGTTGTTGGGCTTCACCACATAGGGCGGCGCCATCACATGCCCCGCCATCACCTCGGCTTTGGAATAGATCCCGCTCTCAACAACCGGCAGGCCAGCGGCGCGGTAGATGGATTTGGCCCGCTGCTTGTCCATCGCCAGCGCCGAGGCCAGCACGCCGGAGTGGGTGTAAGGGATGCCGAGCCATTCCAGCAGCCCCTGCACGCAGCCATCCTCGCCCCAACGACCATGCAGCGCATTGAACACCACATCGGGGCGATCCGCCTGCAAACGTGCGGCAAGATCCGGACCCGCGTCCAGTTCCGTAACCTGATATCCCTCGTCCCGCAGCGCGGTGGCGCATTCGCGCCCAGTGGACAAAGACACCTCGCGCTCAGCCGAGGGGCCACCCATCAATACCGCCACTTTCGGGAGTGTCCTGCTCGACTTACTCACGACAAGCGCCTCAAATGTTCCGGGGCTTTTCGCCCCTTGTTGTGCGATCCCAAATTGACCGCAAATGCGGCAGGTCAAGACCTGCCTTTTTGATATTGCGAGGCGTGTTCCCCGCACTGCGCGCACCCTTGTGGTTCGCTGTCACCACATTAACGTCATAAACGTTACCGGCCCGTTAACAGTGCCTTTACCAAGATCGCGCTTTTCCAGTTTGCCTGCCGCTGCGATTCCCAAAGCGGTGCCCTGCTGATCAGGAGTAACATCCTGAAAAACATGGCCTTTGTCGGCTATTTGGAAAGCGGATCCCCCACCCGCATGATTTCCCACTCTAGCGTTATGCCAGAATTGGCGTAAACCTTTTTTCTGACATCTTCCCCCAATCCCTCAAGATCTGCGGCAGATGCGCCACCCGTGTTAATCAAGAAATTGGAATGCTTCTCACTCATCTGCGCAGCCCCTCGCCGCGCGCCGCGCATTCCGGCATCATCAATGACCTTCCAGGCCTTCAGATCATGGACATCATCCGCCTGCCCGGTCGACGAAAACCCCGCCGGATTGCGAAAGGTCGACCCGGCTGACCGGTCCTTAGTGGGTTGTGTCGCATCACGCTTGGCCAGCTGTTCTTCCATCCGCGCATGCAGCGCTTCGGGATCACCTTTGGGCCCGCGCAAAACCGCTGACACCAGCACCGCGCCCTCGGGCAGATCGCTCTGGCGATAGGCGAACTTCAGGTCATCACCACGAAGGGTGACCACCTCGCCGCTGCGCAGCACCACGGTCGCGGATTGGAACACATCGGCCATATAGCTGCCGTAGCAACCCGCATTCATCCGCACCGCACCCCCGATAGAGCCGGGAATGGTGCGCAGGAATGTCAGGTCGATGCCCGCGTCTGCCGCCTTACGCGCCACATGGCCATCCAGCGCGGCAGCCCCCGCCACAACCGTGTCGCCCTCAATCTCAATCGCATTGAACCCGCGCCCCAACCGGATCACCAGCGCCCGCATACCGCCGTCCCGCACGATCAGGTTTGAGCCGACCCCCATCGGAAACACCGGCACTTCTGGGTCGAGACTGCGCAGCATATGGCTCAGATCCTCGATATCAGCAGGCTGAAACAGATAATCCGCCGGGCCGCCAACCTGCAGCCAGGTCAACCCGGATAGATCGCGATTGGGATGAAGCTTGCCACGCAGCCCGTCGATATTCATATGCCCTGCCCCTGCCTGTCGCACCAATACGCACTGGCGCCATTATGGCCACCCGGACGCAGAAAAAGACTCATGCGCGCCGGATCAGACCTGCGTTTACTCTGGTTTGGGTCGGGCACACAATGGCCCAACCCGATGCCAGGTGCCAAAGGAAGATTGCAAGAGCGAAAGAATCGGCGGGCTTCAGCCGCGGCTCAGCCGACTGCGCAGCCAGCGGCCCAGATAGATCACCGGCCATCGCAGCATCGACATGCCAGCAAACAGCACGCCCAGCCCCCACCAGGGGCCGTTTTCATAGGTCACATAGCCGACGAGCGGGATACCTGCCGCGATCAGCAGATAGGCGCGCGACCAGTGATTGTCGCGGCTGGGCACCATCGCCAACACATTGGCCGCCACCACCCAAAGACAGGCAAGGATCAGCGACAACGTCATTCCTTCACCTCCGGCGCCGGGGCGCGGCGCAGGCGCGACAGCACGTGCAACAACGGGCGGCGGAACATCGACACCAGCGCAAATGTTCCAAAAGCGGCGGCAAACCAGCCGTGATCCCGTCCCAGCAGATAGATCAGAACCGGCGCCACAGCGATCAGTGCAATCCCCGGCCCCCGCTGCCAGCGCAACGGCAATGCGGCCACGCCGGTGGCCACGAACACCCAGAGGATGGCAGCAAGCAGGCTCAGCATGGCGTCACCTCACCCACCGGGCCAACCGCCAGCAGATATGAGATCACGCCCGTCACCCTCAGCCCCGCAACCGGTCGGGTAGACCATTGGCCCAGGCGCTGATGGTACCCGCACCGAGGCAGACGACCATATCACCGGGTCGCGCCTGTTCGCGCACCAGGCGTTCCAGATCCGATTCGTCCAGCAGGGCGCGCGCGTGGCGGTGGCCATGGCGGATCAGACCGGCCACCAGATCATCGCGACCGGCGCCCTCGATCGGGTCTTCACCGGCGGCAAAGACCTCGGCGATGGCAACGACATCGGCCTCATTGAAACAGGCACAGAAATCTTCAAACAGGCTGGACAGGCGCGAGTAACGATGCGGCTGATGTACCGCAATCACCCGCCCGTCGCAGGCCTGACGCGCCGCTTTCAGCACGGCGGTGATCTCAACCGGGTGGTGGCCATAGTCGTCGATAATGGTCACGCCATCCACTTCGCCCACCTTGGTAAAGCGACGGTTCACCCCGCCAAAGGCGGCCAGCGCCTCGCGGATCTCACTGCTCTTCATGCCCAGATGGCGCGCCACGGCCACGGCGGACAATGCGTTGGAGACATTGTGATCCCCCGGCATCGGCAGGGTGCAGCCCTCGATCACGCGGTCTTCAGCCTGCAAGTGAATGTCGAAATGCGCCACACCGGCCTTGTAGCTCAGGTTGACCGCACGCACATCCGCCTGCGCGTTGAAGCCATAGGTCACAACCCTGCGGTCGGTGATCCGGCCCACCAGCGCCTGTACCTCAGGGTGATCGGTGCAGCAGACCGCGACGCCATAAAACGGGATGTTGGAGACAAAGTCATAAAACCCGTCCCGCAGTGTGTCGAAATCCCCCCAATGCTCCATATGCTCCGGGTCGATATTGGTGACAACAGCGATGGTCGCAGGCAGGCGGTTGAATGTCCCGTCGCTCTCATCGGCCTCAACCACCATCCACTCGCCCTGCCCCATCCGCGCGTTGGAGCCATAGGCGTGAATAATCCCGCCATTCACAATCGTCGGATCAAAATGCCCCGCCACCATCAGCTCTGCCATCATGGTGGTGGTGGTTGTCTTGCCATGGGTGCCTGCAATGGCGATGTTGGATTTGAGCCGCATCAGCTCTGCCAGCATCTCCGCCCGGCGCACCACCGGCAGACCGCGCAGGCGGGCCTCGTCCAGCTCGGGATTGCCCGGTTTGATCGCTGAGGAAATGACCACAACTGCGGCCTCTTCCAGATTTTCTGCTGCCTGCCCGACAAAGATCCGCGCGCCCAGCTCTGTCAACCGGTTGGTGATCTTTGACGCCTTCAGATCCGAACCCTGCACCACATAGCCGAGGTTCAGCAGCACTTCGGCAATGCCGGACATGCCGATGCCGCCGATACCCACAAAATGGATCGGGCCGACGTCGCCGGGGAGTTTGGTCGCAGGGGTCATGTCATTCCTTCCTCGGACAGCTGTTCAACAAGCCCCACCAGCCGCTCGGTCGCGTCGGGAATACCCACCTGCAAGGCGGCCCGCGCCATCTGGCTGGCACCATCGGGATTGCTGAGAACCGCGCTCATTTGCTCTGCCAGCGCCGAAACGTCAAGAGCGCTCTCCGGGATCAGGATCGCAGCACCGGCATCCACCAGCCCACGGGCATTGGCGCTTTGATGATCGCCAGCCGCCGCAGCAAAGGGGATCAGGATCGACGGGCGGCCAATCACCGCGATATCCGCGACCGAAGAGGCGCCAGAGCGTGAAATCACCAGCTGCGCTTCGGACATGCGCGCAGGAACATCACTGAAGAAGGGCTGCACATCCGCCGCAATCCCATGTTCGGCATAAAATTGCGTCACCCGCGCGCCATCCTCATCGCGCGCCTGATGCGAGACACGCAACCGGCTGCGCAGCGCCTCGGGCAGCGCAGCAATCGCCCCCGGCACCACATCCGACAGGATCCGCGCGCCCTGGCTTCCGCCCATCACCAGCACCGACATCGGGTAGTCACCGGGGGGGATATAGCTAAGCCCCAGCGCGTTCAAGAACAGCGCCGCGCACCGGGTTGCCGACATGCACGCCATCAACCCCTTCCGGCAGATCCGTCGGCCAGACGCCACAGGCCACACCGGCCACCCGGGTGGCAAACAGCTGATTGACCCGGCCCAGCACGCCGTTTTGTTCATGGATCATACGCGGCAGTTTCAGCAGCGTCGCCGCCCCCAGTGCCGGAATCGACGGGTAGCCGCCAAATCCCACCACCACATCGGGCCGGTCGCGCCGCATCTGCAGTGCCATCCGCGTAACACCCGCCGCGATCTTCGGTGCCACCATCGCCTTCGCCAGCAGCCCGCCCCGGGCAAAGGTGGCCGAGGACACCTCGGTGATCTCCGTCGTGTGGGGATAGCCACCGGTGTAGCGCGCCCCGCGCGCATCGGTGGACAGCTTCACCCGCCAGCCGCGTCTCAGCATCGCTTCGGCCAGAGCCTGCGCGGGGAACATATGCCCCCCGGTGCCACCCGCCGCCATCAAGAGCAATTTCTGCGCCATCGTAATTCAGGTCTTTCTTCTATCCGCGCCCGTGACCGCGCGCAGGCCCGGTCTGATGCCCGTGACCCCGTCCGTGTCCACGCAGGAAATCCGCGATCTCGCCCTGCGGACGCGAGCGCGAAAACGCCAGCAGCATACCAACCGCAATACCGCCCGCAATGAGGGAGGAACCACCATAGCTCACAAACGGCAGGGTCATCCCCTTCGCTGGCAAGAGCCGTACAGCAACGCCCATATTGATCATCGCCTGCACCCCGAAGGTGCAAACCAGACCGGTGCCTGCAAGGCGGATGAACGTGTCCCGCTCCCGCATCAGGCGGAACAGGGTCCGCGCCACAACAGCGGTGTAGAGCAGGATCAGGATCACCACGAGGACCAGCCCGTATTCCTCGGCCGCGACGGCAATGATGAAATCGGTGTGCGCATCCGGCAGCGACCACTTCACCTCACCCTCGCCGACACCAACGCCAAACAGACCGCCCTCGCGAATGGCGTTGGTGGCATAGCCCATCTGGGTCGTCGGATCGATTTCAGGGTTCAGGAAGCCGTCAATGCGGCGGGCAAAATGCTCTGAGCTGGAATAGGCGACAACGCCGCCCATCACCACCACCGCCGCCATGATCACCAACAGCAGCATCGGCGCGCCAGCCACGAAATACATCACGCCCCAGCCAAACAGCACCAGACAGGCCTGACCAAAGTCGGGCTGCATCACCAACATCAGCACCACGGTCAGACACAGACCAAAGGACATCAGCGTGCCCGGTGGCCCGTTGATCTGCTGGCTTGCGGCAATCATCCAGGCCGCCACCACGATAAATCCGGGCTTCAGGAATTCTGACGGCTGAAGCGACGCAAAGCCAAGGCTGTACCAGCGCGTCGCGCCCTTGCCAAAATCGGTGCCAAACACCGGCAGCAGAGCCAGCGCCACAAAGGCGCAGATAAACCCGATGACCGCCAGCCGCCGCACCAGCGTCGGTGACATCATCGAGGTGATCACCATCGCCACCAGCGCCGTGATACCAAACACCGCCTGCCGCTCAACATAGTGGAAATTGTCAAATCCGTTGCGCTCTGCCAGCGGGACCGAGGCCGCAAGCCCCAGCAAAAGCCCGATGACAAACAGCATCAGGACGCAGGACATTGTCCACTTGTCCAGCGTCCGCCACCATTTAGGTAGAATCGGCTCGCCCGCCTGTACGGGGAGCGCGCCATAGACCATTTCAGTCATGGATAAACCGCCACTATCTGCCTCGTGATCCGTCCCGTTTTCGGGATCGTTGGGCAAACAGTACCCGGAAAGTTTTCATCAGGCCACCCTCTTCCTCTTGCCTTTGGCAGTTATCCGCGCCTATGGCCGGGCATGGCTTATGAAACCCTGATCCTTGGCGCTAAGCGCAGCTGGCATGATGTGTGCAACGCGTTCCGGCCCCGGCACGCTGGTGATTGATCACGCCAAGGCACCGGGTGAAAAAATCCGCATCTCTGGCGGCGGGCGTTGCAATTTCACCAATATGTATGCCAGCCCCGAAAACTACCTGTCGCAGAACCCGCATTTCTGCAAATCCGCCATGGCCCGCTACACCCAGTGGGATTTCATCGAGCTGGTGGACCGTCACGGCATCGCCTGGCATGAAAAAACCCTCGGCCAGCTGTTCTGCGATGGCTCGGCCAAGCAGATTGTCGCGATGCTGGTGGAGGAAATGAAGGCAGCGGGCGCCGATCTGTGGCTGCAAACCAGCGTGACCTCCGTGACGCGCAGCGCCGATGGGTTCCGCGTCGAGGTGGCGCGCGAGGGCAAGCCGCAGGTGCTGACCGCCCGCAATCTGGTGATTGCCACGGGCGGCAAATCCATCCCCAAGATGGGGGCCACCGGCCTCGCCTATGATCTGGCACGCCAGTTTGATCTGCCCCTGACGGACACCCGCCCCGGTCTGGTGCCTTTCACCTTTTCCGAAGAGCGCTTCAAACCACTGGCAGGCGTTGCCCTGCCCGCGCGGCTGTCGAATGAGCGCACCCGTTTTGACGAGGCCCTGTTGTTCACCCATCGTGGCCTGTCTGGCCCGTCGGTGTTGCAACTGTCGTCCTACTGGCATGAAGGGGAGCAGATCAGCGTCAATCTGATCCCTGAAACGCCACTATTTGACCTGTTGCGCAGCCAACGTCAGGAGGCCGGGCGCAAGGCCCTGACCACCGAGCTGGCGCGCCACCTGCCCGGACGGCTGGTGGAATTCTTAGCGCCCGAGTTCAACCTCAACGGACGGCTGGCAGATCAATCCGACGCGGCCTTGCGCGATCTCAGCGACCGTCTGGAAAACTGGCACCTCACCCCCTCCGGCAGCGAAGGCTACCGCACGGCAGAGGTCACGCTGGGCGGCATTGACACCGATGCGCTGTCGTCAAAAACCATGGAAGCGAAGACCGTACCCGGCCTTTATGCCATTGGTGAAGCGGTGGATGTGACCGGCTGGCTTGGCGGCTATAATTTCCAATGGGCCTGGGCCTCAGGCGTGGCCGCGGGCAGCGCCATCGCCGCCCGCAGCTGAGCCAAGCCGCCCGCCTGTGGCTTGACATCCGCGCCCGCACCCCCATTTAGTTAGCATGATAACTCATTAAGGAGCCTTTTCATGACAACGCAATTTCAACTGATCGCCAAAATCACCCCGAAGCCCGAGCATATGCAGGATGTCCGCGACAGCCTCACCAGCATCCTGGCCCCCACCCGCGCCGAACCCGGCTGCCTGAAGTTCAACCTGCTTGAAGGCCGCAGCGGCGATTGTTTCTACTTGGATGAGGAATGGACCAGCGACGACGCCCTCGCTGCCCATTACGAGATGGACTACATCAAACCGATCTTTGCCAAATATGAAAACTGGCTGGCGGCCCCGGCTGAAATCCACAAGATGACCGCGCTGGCCTGACCGCATGTTCTTCCTCAAGGAGCTGCCCTCCCGCCAGATGGTCGAACGCTACGTGGAGGCCTATGGCAGTGACCCGGCGCTCATCAGCGATGCCCTGCTGATGATGCGCCGGGCCAGCCTGCTGATCCGCAAGTTGGAAACCTATTTTGCAGGGCATGGCCTGTCGCAGCTGCGGTTTCTGGTATTGATCGTGATTGACCGGGAACCGGATCGCCAATGGCTCAGCCCGAATGAGATCGCGCAGCGGATTGATGTCTCGAAACCGGTGATGACCCGCACGCTGCACGCGCTGCAGGCCGACGGGCTGGTTCGCATCACCGCAAGCGAGACCGATGGCCGCTCCAAGGAGGTGACACTGACCCCCGAGGGCCATGCCCGGCTACAGGCCACCCTGCCCGAATATTACGAGATCCTATCCAGAGAGATGGCGCAATCCGCAGCTCAGTAGGCGTCAACTCTGCAGCTTCGCCACCTCGGCGATGAAGTCCTCGCCGCGCTGTTCGAAGTTGTCGTATTGATCAAAGCTCGCCGCCGCAGGGGCCAGCAGGACCGTGTCGCCCGCCTCCGCCTCAGCGCTGGCGCGGGCGACGGCCTCGGCCATGGTGATGCAGACCTCAGCCTCGACGTCCAGCTGCATGGCAAAGCCCGCCGCCTCGCGCCCGATCACATAGGCTTTGCGCACCTTGCCGGTCTGGCCGCGCAGGGCCTCCAGCCCGCCATCTTTCTCCAGCCCGCCGCAGATCCAGCGGATATTGTCAAAGGCGCTCAAGGCCTTCACCGCGCTGTCCAGATTGGTGGCCTTGCTGTCGTTGACATAGCGCACGCCTGCGTGGGTCGCGATGGTCTGACTGCGATGCGGCAGACCCGGATAGCTGGCCAGCGCGTCCTCGATCAGACGTGGTGCGAGGCCCAAAGCACGCGCCGCGGCATAGGCCGCACAGGCATTCTGATGGTTATGCGCGCCGGGCAGCCCCTGCATCTGGCGCAGATCAATCGACGCCGCCTGTCGCCCTTTGCGGTATTCACTGAGGAACCCCTTGCGGGCGAAGACCTGCCAGCCCGGTCCGGTCAGTTTCCGGCTGGCCGAGATGCGGATCACCCGGTCGTCGCTGGCGGCCTCAGAGAGCTGACCGGCCAGATACAGCCCCTCATCCTCATCCACGCCAATGATAGCGCGATCCGGTCCGCCTTCGGCAAACAGCCGTCGCTTGGCCGCGAAATAGCCGCCCATGCCCGCGTGCCGGTCCAGATGGTCGGGGCTGAGGTTGGTGAACACCGCCACGTCCGGCGTCAGCGCGCGGGCCAGATCGGTCTGATAGCTCGACAGCTCCAGCACCACGATGCCGCCGGATCCCGGCGGGTCAATGTCCAGCACACCCCGGCCGATATTGCCCGCCAGCTGGCTCTCATGTCCGGCCTCCTGCAGAATATGATGCAGCAGCGCCACCGTGGTGGATTTGCCGTTGGACCCTGTGACGGCCACGATGCGCGGCGCCTGATCGAACCGTTCCCAGCCCCGTGTCGCAACCGAGCGGAAGAACAGCCCGATATCATTGTCCACCGGCACGCCCGCGACCATCGCCGCGCGGATCACCGGGTTGGGTTTGGGATAAAGATGCGGGATTCCCGGCGAGACAACCAATGAGGCGATGTCATCAAAAGCCCCGGATTTCAGCAGATCGCGGCAGGTGAGGCCCTCAACCTCGGCCCGCGCCCGTGCGCCGGGATTGTCATCCCAGCAGATCGGCTCTGCTCCGCCTTCGCGCAGCGCCCGTGCGGTGGCAAATCCCGACCGGCCCAGCCCCAACACAGCGACTTTTGCGCCCTCAAAACCTGTGACAGGGATCATCGCCCAACCTCCCGCAAAACCTTTGATCAAATCGCTACCCGATCCATGGAACCAATGCCAGTCCCGTTGCGTTTGTCACCGCACCAGCATCCGGCTAACGTCGGCCATAAATTGGGAGGCCCCGTAGCCATGGACGCGCGCTTGCAGCAGATCCTCGACGCCATCAACAGCGATCTTCGCGATGACCCCGACCGGGGTGAGGTCGCCAGCTACATCCCGGAGCTGGGTCAGGTCGACCCCGACCAATTTGCCATCACCGTGGCAACCGCCGACGGGCAGATCTACAGCGCGGGGGATGCCGCCACCCGGTTTTCGGCCCAAAGCATCACCAAGGTCTTCACCCTCGCCATCGCGCTCGGTCGCTCTGGCGATCAGCTGTGGCGGCGGGTCGGGCGGGAGCCTTCGGGCACCGCGTTCAACTCCATTGTCCAGCTGGAACACGAACGTGGCCGCCCCCGCAATCCATTTGTGAACGCAGGCGCGATCGTTACCACGGATGAGGTGCTCGCAGGTCGCGAGCCGCGCGAAGCGCTGGCCGAGTTCCTCAGCTTTATCCGCGCCGCGGCGGAGGATGACGACATTCACATCAACGCCGATGTGGCCCGCTCGGAAACCTCCCATGGGCACCGCAACTTTGCCCACGCGCATTTTCTCGCCTCTTTCGGCAATCTCAAGAACCCGCCGGAGAAGGTGCTGGGCACCTATTTCCACCATTGCGCCACCGAACTGACCACCACGCAGCTGGCACGCGCGGGGCGGTTTTTGATCGGCGCCGACTGCCATCCGCGCATGGTCTCGCTGGACCGGGTGCGACGGCTCAATGCGCTGATGCTGACCTGCGGGCATTATGACGGGTCAGGTGAATTTGCCTATCGCGTCGGCCTGCCCGCCAAAAGCGGAGTGGGCGGCGGCATCCTCGGTGTTGTGCCGGGTCAGGCCTGCATCGCCGTCTGGTCGCCGGGGCTGGACCGCAATGGCAATTCCAAACTGGGCACTGAGGCGATGGAACGTCTTGCCCGGGAAATGGACTGGTCGGTGTTTTAGGCGCGTTGCCAGCCCTGCGCACGCAGCGGTTATCCTCCGTTCAGGTACCACCGCTACCCTGGAGACGTTGCAACACGACGACCAGGAGACCGTCCCCCATTCCCAGTCCCACCAAGGCTGTTGGGGGATCCGCACAGGCCGACAGACGGAGATGACCCCTAGCAAAGGTCATCCACCCTCCGCCCCCCGGCGGCGCCGCCTTCTTCGTACTGAAAAACCGCCCGAGGCATCCCTGCCCAGAGCGGTTCCAGATATCAGACCAGACCGGCCCCACCGGCCCCGCAGGACAACCTGCGCGGCGGCAGTCGGTCGTGACTTAGCGCACTTTCAAGGTCGCCAGACCAATCATCGCGAGGATCAGCGAGATGATCCAGAAGCGGATCACAATGGTCGGCTCCGCCCAGCCCTTTTTCTCATAGTGGTGATGGATCGGCGCCATCAGGAACACCCGCTTGCCGGTGCGTTTGAAATAGAGCACCTGAATGATCACCGACAGCGCCTCCACCACAAAGAGACCGCCAACAATCGCCAGCACCAGCTCGTGTTTGGTGACCACCGCAATGGACCCAAGCGCACCCCCCAGTGCCAATGACCCGGTATCGCCCATAAACACGGCAGTGCAGCGGCGCGTTGTACCACAGGAACCCCAGACCACCGCCAAACAGCGCCGCGGCAAAGATCAGGATTTCCCCGGTGCCGGGCACATAATGCACATCCAGATACTCGGTGAAGTCAACACGCCCCACCGCATAGGCGATCACGCCCAGCGTGGAGGTCGCAATCATCACCGGCATAATCGCCAGACCGTCCAGACCATCGGTCAGGTTCACCGCATTGGCCGCGCCAACGATCACGCAGATCGAAAACGGCACATAGAACAGGCCCAGATTGATCAGCGTATCCTTGAACACCGGCAGCGCCAGCTGGTTTTGCAGCTCCACCGGATGATAGGCGGAGGCCCAAAGCGCTGCGATCACCGCGATGGTGATCCCCAGCGCCAGCCGCAGCTTGCCCGGCACGCCTGCGGTGTTCTGTTTGGAGACCTTGGCATAATCATCCGCAAAGCCGATCAGCGCGAAGGACAGCGTGACAAACAGCACCAGCCAGACAAAGGGGTTGTCCCAACGCGCCCACAAAAGCGTCGCGGTCACCAGCGCGCCGACAATCAGCAAGCCCCCCATGGTCGGGGTGCCCGCCTTTGCCAGATGCCCCTCAGGCCCATCATCGCGGATCGGCTGGCCCTTGCCCTGCTTGCGGCGTAGCACGTTGATCAGCGGTGGCCCAAACAGAAACCCAAACAGAAGCGCCGTCAGAAACGCCCCGCCCGCGCGGAAGGTGATGTAGCGGAAGAGGTTGAAGAGATCCCCCCCATCCGACAGCGCGGTTAACCAATAGAGCATGTCAGCCGGTCCTCAGTTCATCAAAGTTCAGAAAGTGGTCTCGCCATGACTCAATTCACGGATGCCGTCAACGATCTTGGCCAATGCCATGCTGAGCGAGCCTTTTGCCAGCACCACATCCCCCGCCTTGATCTGACCCGCCAGATCCGCCAGCACATCAGCGCTGCTGGCATAGTGACCGCCGCGTTTGTCCACAGGCAGCGCGGCATGGAGCGCGCCCATCAGGGGGCCAATGCAATGCACCGCCTCCAGATCTGCCATCGCGGGCAGCTCGGCCAGCGCCACATGCAACTCAAGCTCCTGCGGGCCGAGTTCCTTCATATCGCCGAGGTAGGCAATCCGGCGACCGTCGCAGGGGGTTGCCGCCAGCACCGTCAGCGCCGCCGCCACAGACGTGGGGTTGGCGTTATAGCTGTCATCCAGCAGCAGGACGTCACCCTTCCCTTCGCCCAGCGACACGGTTTCCCGCGCGCCACGACCGGTGACCGGCGACCAGAGCGACAGGCTCTGCACCGCCTTGGTCAGATCCAGATCCAAGGCCGCCAGACAGGCCAGCGCCCCTAGCGCGTTCATCGCGAAATGGGCGCCAAGCGACTGGATATGCAGACGATGCGTCTGTCCATCCGGCAGCGTGATCAAGGCCAGTGTCTCATCCCCGCGCAGGGTGGTTGCGGTCAGCCGGTATGTGGGGGCAATCGACCCCTGCCCAGCGCCGAACCACAACACATCGCGTGCCGCGCCCTCGGCAACCGACTGGAGGATCGGGGCCTCAGCAATATCGGCGTTCAGAACTGCGACACCACCGGGCTCCAGCCCCTCCATGATGGCGGCCTTCTCGGCGGCGATGCCGTCGATCCCGTCAAAGGCCTCCAGATGCACCGGCGCCACAGTTGTCACCATCGCCACATGCGGTCGCGCCTGTCTCGCAAGCGGGCTGATCTCACCGGGGTGGTTCATGCCGATCTCAATCACGGCAAATTCAGTGTCACCCGGCATCCGCGCCAATGTCAGCGGCACGCCCCAGTGGTTGTTGTAGCTGGCGACGGCCGCATGGGTGCGGCCCTGATCCGACAGCATCCGGGCCAGCATTTCCTTGGTCGAGGTCTTACCAACGGATCCGGTGACCGCGATCACCCGCGCATCTGTGCGTGCGCGGCCTGCACGGCCCAGGGCCTCAAGTGCGGTCTGCACGTCGTCAACCAGCAACAGCGGCGCATCTTCGGCAACGCCCTCGGGTCGGTGTGAGACCAGCGCAGCACCGGCGCCTTTCTCCAGCGCTTGCGCCACGAAGTCATGGCCATCGCGCGCCGCCTTCAGCGCCACAAACAGATCGCCCTTGGCAATGCTGCGGGTGTCGATGGAAATACCGTTCACATGCCAGTTGCCAATGGCCTGACCGCCAGTTGCGGCGGCGGCCTCCTTAGCTGTCCAAAGGCTCATACCAATCTCCCGTCCAAAGCGGCGACGGCCATGCTGGCCTGCTCGACGTCATCAAAAGGCAGGACATCGCTGCCGACGATCTGGCCGGTCTCATGCCCCTTGCCGCAGATCAGCAGGGCATCGCCCGCCCCAAGCGCATCAACGCCGCGCAGGATCGCCTCGGCCCGGTCGCCGACCTCCATCGCATCCGGGGCGCCGCCCTTGACGGCCGCGCGGATCACCGCCGGATCCTCGCTGCGGGGGTTGTCATCGGTGACGATCACCAGATCGGCGTTATTCTGCGCCGCCTGCCCCATCAACGGGCGTTTGGCGGCGTCACGGTCACCACCTGCGCCGACAATGGCCACCAACCGACCCAGCACATGCGGGCGCAGCGCCTTGATCGCGGTGGCCACGGCATCGGGGGTATGGGCGTAGTCGACAAACACCGTCGCGCCGTTTTCCCGCGTGGCGGCCAGTTGCATCCGCCCCCGCACGGTCTGAAGATGCGGCAGCGTGTCAAACACCGCCTGCGGATCCTCTCCGCTGGCAATCACCAGACCGCAGGCCAGCAGGATATTCTCCGCCTGAAACCCACCAATCAGGTTCAGCCGCGCCTGATAGGGTTTGTCGTGCCAGGTGAAGCGCATGTCCTGCCCGGAGGCATCATAGCGCGCGCCCACAAGGCTCAGATCACCCACGCCACGCCCGACGGAGATCACCTCCTGCCCGCGAGCGGCAGCGACAGCGCGCATCTGCGCCCCGCGGGGGTCATCCATATTGATCACCGCCACGCCGTCATCCGGCAGGGCCGGCGGAACAGACCCGCCTTGGCAGTGAAATACGCCTCAAATGTTTCGTGATAGTCCAGATGATCCTGGGTGAAATTGGTAAACCCCGCCGCCGCCAGATGCACGCCGTCCAAGCGCCGTTGCTCCAACCCGTGAGACGAGGCCTCCATCGCGGCATGGGTGACCCCCGCAGCCGCCGCCTGCGCCAGCGCATCATGCAGGGTGACCGGTTCCGGTGTGGTGTGATTGAGCGGGTGGCTCCAGGCGCCCTCCACACCGGTGGTGCCAAGGTTCACCGCCTGATGGCCCAGCTCAACCCAGATCTGGCGCACGAAGCTCGCCACCGAGGTTTTGCCATTGGTGCCAGTGACCGCCACCATGGTCTCAGGCTGGGCGCCAAACCAGAGGGCGGCCGCATAGGCCAGCGCCTGACGCGGGTCTTCGACCACGACCAGCGCTACGGTCGACTCGCGCAAAAGCTCAGCAACGATCTGCGCCCCGGCTGCGTCGGTCAGGATTGCCGCCGCCCCATTGCCAAGCGCGGTAGGCGTGAATTTCGCCCCATGCACCTGACTGCCGGGAAGGGCCGCAAACAGCCCGCCCTCGACCACCTTGCGGCTGTCCACGGCAATGCCCCGGATCATCGGATCGACACCGCCACGCGCGGTCAGCCCCAACTGGCTGAGAGGACGGTTTTCAATGGTGCTCATAGCAACCCCACCTGTTCAGTTTGAGGTGAGGGTTATAGCAGCAAGCCCATCGGGTTCAACTTGTGGTCTGAGCCCCAGAAGCGGCGCAACGCGGCCGATCATTTCACCCGCAACCGGCACAGCTGTCCAGCCTGCGGTGCGGCGCTCCTCACCATGGGCAATGACCGACGGTTCATCCAGCGTCACCACCAGCACATATTTCGGATCATGGGCGGGGAACATGGCAGCAAAGGTGGCGATGACCTTGCTCTCGTAATAGCCGCCACGGGGTTTGGGCTTGTCAGCGGTGCCGGTCTTGCCGCCGACCTGATAGCCGGGCACCTCGCCAAAACTGGCGGTCCCGCTGGTCACGACCTTGCGCAGCATCGCGCGGGCCTGACCGGCGGCCTCCGGCGACATGACCCTGTGGCCCAGCTGTGGCCCCTTCTGGCGCAGGATGGTGGGGGCAACATATTGGCCGCCATTGGCAATCGCCGCATAACCCGCCGCCAGATGCATCGGGCTGGTGGACAGCCCATGCCCATAGGAAATCGTCACCGTGCTCAGCTCCCCCCATTTGCGGGGTTTCAGCGGTTTGCCGCCTGCCGCCTCGGCGATCTCAATCGGGGTGGGTTCGAACATGCCCATCGCGCGCAGGAAATCCTGCTGACGCTGCGCGCCAATCTGCAAGGCCAGCCGCCCGGTGCCCCGGTTGGAGCTGTTGACGATAATGTCGGCAACACTCAGCTTGCCATAGTTCTTGTTGTGAAACTCACCAATCGGGAAACGCCCGATCCGCATTGGACCGGAGGTGTCGATAATGGTCTCGGAATTCACAATCCCCAGATCAACTGCCTGTGCCGCCGTGAAAATCTTGAAGGTCGAGCCGAGTTCATAGACGCCCTGCACCGCGCGGTTGAACAGCGGGCTGGTGGAGGGATCAAAGCCGGAGGTGGGCGGACGCGGGCGGTCATTGGGATCAAAATCCGGCAGCGACACGACGGAGATCACCTCGCCGGTGTGGACGTCCATCAAGATCGAGGTCGCCCCCTTGGCGTTCATCAGCTTCATGCCACCATAAAGCACCCGTTCGGAGGCGGCCTGTACCGTCAGATCCAGCGACAACTGCAGGGGACGCCCGCCATTGGCCGGATCGCGCAGGTAGTCGTCAAACTGCTTCTCGACACCCGCGACGCCGATCACCTCGGCGGCGCTGACACCTTCCTTGCCGAAACCGGCCCCACCCAGCACATGCGCCGCGACGCTGCCATTGGGATAAAGCCGCATCTCGCGGGGGCCAAACAGCAAGCCGGGATCACCGATATCATGCACCGCCTGTTTCTGCTCGGGGCTGATTTTCTTCTTGATCCAGATAAACTTACGCTTACCGGTGAAGTCACCGACCAGCCGCTCCAGCTCCAGATCGGGGAAGATCTCAACCAGACGCTGCGCGGCCCCTTCCGGGTCCACCATCTGCGGCGGCTGGGCATAGAGCGAATGGGTTTCAAAGTTGGTCGCCAGAATGCGGCCCTTGCGGTCGACGATATCGGCGCGTTGCATGGCGATGGCGCTGCCGGGCGCGCTGGCGATTGGCTCAACCGGTTCGGAGGTGGCCAGTGTCGCCATCCGCGCGACAATCGCGGTGAAGGCGCAGAGGAAAAACATCCCCAGCACCAGCAGCCGCCCCTCGGCGCGCTGGCGGGATTGGGTCTGCATTTCCGCATGGCGCTGGCGCAGGTTTTCCCGTTCGATGGCATCCGGGTTTTCGCCGCGCGCGCGCGCAGTCAGGATCCGGGCCAAGGGGCGCAGCGGCGTGCGGATCATGGCTGCGTCCCCGTTGCTGTCTGGCCATTGGCCCCAAGCGCGGAAACCTCAACCCCGTTGGTGAAATCCAGCAGCTCATCCTCCTGCGGGGGATAGGCAACCTCATCCACGCGGCCAAATTGTTCCGGGCGCAGCGGCAGCAGGCTGAGGCGATCAAAGTTCAGCTCCGCCAGTTCGCGCAGGCGATCCGGGCGGTTGAGATAGGCCCATTCGGCGCGCAACACACTAAGCCGGACCTGCGAGGCACCGATCTGGCGTTGCAGGCTGCGGGTCTCCTTCAGCACCTGCTGAGTGGTGTAATTCTCGCGGTAAGCCCAGAACGCCAACCCAAAGACAGCCAGGCAGGTGGCGATATAAAGCAGCGTCTTCATGAGCGTTTGTCTCTCCCCTGCGCCTGCTTCAGCTGGGGCATGCCGATGTCCTTGGCGCTGATTGCAATCGGCGCGGCCTCGGTGCGGCGTCCGACCCGCAGCCGCGCAGAGCGGGAGCGCGGGTTTTCGGTCAGTTCCTCGTCGTCTGGGCCCACCGCCTTGCGGGTGACCAGTGTGAACTGCGAGGGGGTTTCCTCCACCTCGGGCGCATAACGGTTGGCGCGACCGGTCTTGCCCGCGCGGTGCTGGAAGAAGCGTTTGACCATGCGATCCTCGATCGAATGAAACGTCACCACGGCCAGCAGTCCGCCCGGCTTCAGCGCGCGCTCGGCAGCCAGAAGCCCTTCAAACAGCTCTTCGTATTCGGCGTTCACCGCAATGCGCAGCCCCTGAAAGCTGCGGGTGGCGGGGTGTGACTGGCCGGGTTTGGAGCGCGGCAGGCAGCCTTCGATAATGCCAGCCAGTTGCAGCGTCGTGGTGATCGGCGCCTCGGTCCGGGCCTTCACGATGGCGCGGGCGATACGGCGGCTGGCGCGTTCTTCCCCAAAGAGGAACAGGATATCGGCCAAGGCGGCCTCATCCAGCTCCGCAACCAGATCAGCGGCTGAGGGGCCATCCTGCGACATGCGCATATCCAGCGGCCCGTCGCGCATAAAGGAAAAGCCGCGTTCGGCCAGATCCAGCTGCATGGAGGAGACGCCAAGGTCCAGCACAACGCCATCAAGATCCTGCGCATAGTCGTCCATGCGGGAGAACACACCCTGTTGCAGGCTCAGACGGCCAGCATAGTCGCCGATCCAGCCTTCGGCCATTTCAAAGGCCAGCGGATCGCGGTCGACGCCAATGACATGATCCGCGCCCGCCTCCAGCAGGCCACGGCTGTAGCCCCCGGCCCCAAAGGTGCCATCAAGCCAGCGCCCGGTGACCGGCGCCACCGCTTTCAGCAGCGGACGCAGAAGAACCGGTACGTGAGGACCGGTTGAGGTTGGGCGGTCCGTTGTCATGGATCAAGCGCCTCCGGCGCCGTCGAGGAGTTCCATCGGGTCGAAGTCCTCGGGCAGATCATCCATCCACTCCTCAGATTTCGCCAGCTCTTCCTCTTCATAGGTTTCAGGCTTCCAGATCTGGAATGTGTCGCTAAGCCGCGATAAAGAACGCTTCGGCCTCCAGATCAATCTTGTTGCGCAGCTTCGCAGGCAGCACCAGGCGCCCGGTTTCATCCACATTGGTCGGGAAGGACTGACCATGGAACATGCGCTGCAACATTTTGCGCGGCATTGAGCCCCGCGGCAAGGCGTCGATTTTGGCGTCGACTTCCTCGATCGCCTCCATCGTGTAACATTCGAGAAAATTGCGGCGCTGGTCGCCGTAGACGATCACCAGTTCGGGGTTGCTGCCGGACTGCCAGTTGGGATCGCCCGCTTCCAGAACACGGCGAAAGGAGGCCGGAATCGAGACCCGCCCCTTTGTATCCACCTTATGGTGGCTTTCACCTCTGAACCTACGGCCCAATCTATCGTCCCTTTTTTCAGCGTCCCTCGTGCCGAAGCGATCCCCAGAAGCAAAAGGGGCGGGCTGATCTGCTGCCACTGATCAACCCGCCTCCCTAATCCCGACATGCGGGGTGTCCGACTGCGCGCGCCACCTGGGGGGATGTCTGCTCGCTCGCGCGCCGGATCTCTCTATTTTCGATGAAAGCGAAGGCCTGTATGAAACCTGCTTCTTAGTAGTTTTGGTTGGGGTCGTTTGGTGCCCCTGCTCTTCGTCTCATTCGATGAACTAGGGATACTATGGGAAAACGTGGGCCACAACTGTTTTCTGTGGACCCTCCTGCCGCATGTAGATAATGCCGCGCCGATTCTACGGAGAGGAATCGATAATTTTCCCACGTATAGATTAAGACATCGCAAAACCCACTACATATAGGTGCGATCGTGGATCTGAAAAAAGTGCCATGATTTCCCAGATATTCTGCAAACAGATCTGGAGAATCAGCGTGTTCTCTTTTCGTTCGAAAAGCTCCATCCGTGCGGAACACTCAAAACGGCCTGATTTGGCCGGTATTCCCGAATAAACGCACCGTAAGGGCACAGTGATTCGGAGTAGCGGCGGCAAAACGCGCTCACGCACGCCCATAAATTCCCACCGGCCCCATGAACTCCCATGGCTCCCATAATTTCCCAGATAGCCCATGATCGCCCAAAGCCAGCCCGGCGGTCGGGCTGCTGTGAGATCCGACAACAGGGCTTGCGGGTGAGACCGGCCTTCAGCAGGCCGGTCGATTGGCGATCAGATAGTGTGTCAGGCCATACCGCCGCGGATCAGCCCTTCGGCCATTTTGGCGTAGGCCTGCGCCATCACGCCATCACCGGCCGCAATCGGCGTGCCATTGTCGCCTGCCAACCGGGTCTCAAGATCAATCGGCAGCGCGCCCAGCAGCGGCACGCCAAGGCGCTCCGCCTCCGCAGCGACGCCGCCATGGCCAAAGATATGATGCTCGCCACCGCAGTCCGGGCAGGAGAAGAAGGACATATTCTCAATCAAGCCCAGCACGGGGGTCTTGAGGGTGTTGAACATGTCGAGCGCTTTGCGCGCATCGAGGAGCGCCACATCCTGCGGCGTGGAGACCACGATGGCGCCGGACAGCTCCGCCTTGGTACAGAGGGTCAACTGCACATCGCCGGTGCCGGGCGGCAGGTCCACAATCAGCACGTCGAGTTCACCCCAGTTCACCTGCCCAAGCATCTGCTGCAACGCGCCCATCAACATCGGGCCGCGCCAGACCACGGCCTTGGCCTCATCCACCATGAAGCCGATGGACATCAAAGTGACGCCATGGGCGTGCAGCGGTTCAATGATTTTGCCATCCGGGCTGGCGGGGCGGCCACTGGCGCCCATCATGCGCGGCTGGCTCGGTCCATATATATCCGCATCCAGCAACCCCACCTTGCGGCCCTGCCGCGTCAGAGCCACGGCGAGATTGGCGCTGACGGTGGATTTGCCCACGCCGCCCTTGCCCGAACCAACCGCGAGAATGCGTTTGACACCACTGGGTTTCAGCGGCCCCTGCTGCGGTTTGGGATGACCGCCCAGTTTCAGGGTCGGCGCCGGTTTGGCGGCCGCGTCCGCATGAGCGGTCAGTGCAGCGGACACGCTGTCCACCCCCGGCAAGGCCAGAACAGTGGCCTCGGCAGCGCGGCGCAGCGGCTCCATCTGGGCGGCGATCTGCGGATTGGGGGCCTCGATCACGAAACTGACGCGCCCGCCATCAACCATCACCGCGCGCAGCATGTCACGTGAGACCAGCGTGCCGCCATCGGGCAGCTGCAGCCGCGCAAGGGCGTCGCGAATCTCTTCCTGGGTGGGGGTCATGGCCGGTCTCCTCATGGTTTCCAGCCATATAAGACCTGCCGCGACCAAGCCCAAGGCCGCATTGCGATGAGAGACCGCGCCGATCAAGGCAGGCGCCATGGCACGCCGGTTCACGCCCCGCCCGGTTTTTGAGCGCCTGACCGCTCCTTGATGCATAACTCAGCAGGATCAACCCCGTTTCCCTTAGGAAACCCATGCATTTGCTGCATAGCAGAAATGCCCCTTTCAGGGATTGTGCGCTCGCAGCATTATCATATTTATGGGGTCAAGCGAGGCCGGAAACGGCCAGACACACACATAGACGTTAAGGACAACACCGATGGCCGCTGTTGATAATATGACAACCCGTAAAGGCGCTCTGGCCTTCAGCCCGCGCGCCGTGTTTGACGAACTGAAAGGCAAGATTGCACGCTACCGCCTGTATCGCCAGACCATGAATGAGCTGTCGACGCTCTCTGGTCGCGAACTGGCAGATCTGGGGCTGAGCCGCTCCATGCTGCGCAGCGTTGCCTATGAGGCCGCCTACGGCACGAAATAAAGAGTTCAGGCTCTCTTCTCCTCCTCCCTTGAGGGCCTGTAATCGCGGTGACATCCTCCTCCTCCCTGATGTCACCGCACCCTATACCGGCGTCATAGCCGGATCCTGATACACCATGCCTCCTCCTCCCTGATGGTATGGTGTTGCACAGAACGGCGGTGCCCTCCTCCTCCCTGGCACCGCCGTTTTTTTGTGCCTTATGGCCTGCACCGCAGTCCCTCCCACTGATCACCGGCCGCAAAAAAGGCGCCGACAGAATGTCGACGCCTGATCTGTTTTGACTGCTATGTCGGCCTTCGTCACTGCGACGACCAATAGATGTGATCCATCACGGCAAGGTCCCATCTAGGTGTGGATTAAAAGGGCACGTCCTCCGCTGCGGAGACAAAGCGGGCCACGACTTTCTTGGTGCCAGCCTTCTCAAAATCCACCTCCAGTTTGTCGCCTTCGATCCCGGTGATCGCCCCATAGCCAAATTTCTGGTGAAACACCCGCTCCCCAACCATGAAGGCGGATGTCGCGGTGAGGTCGATGACGCTGGATTTGCTTTCCTTGGGTTGTGACAGACCACGCTCACCGGCGCGGGATTGCATGCGCTTCCAACCGGGCGAGTTGTACCCGTCGGCAGCTGCCATGCGATCCTCAATCGTGGAGCGCACCGCCCCACCACCACCGCCGGGGGCCGCAGCCCCGTAGCCACCACCATAAAGACCGGGCGGGGTCAGCACCTCCACATGTTCTTCCGGCAGCTCATCAATGAAGCGGGAGGGCAGTTGTGACTGCCATTGCCCAAAGACACGGCGATTGCTAGGCAAAGGAGATGGTGCAGATTTCCTCGGCCCGTGTGATGCCGACATAGGCCAGACGGCGCTCTTCCTCGAGGCCCTTCAGGCCGCTTTCATCCATGGAGCGCTGCGAGGGGAACAGGCCATCCTCCCAGCCGGGCAGGAACACAGCCGGAAATTCCAACCCTTTGGCGGCGTGTAGCGTCATGATCGACACCTTTTGGGCGGCGTCCTGTTTGTCATTATCCATGATCAGACTGACATGTTCGAGGAAGCCTTGCAGGTTTTCAAACGCCTCCAGCGCCTTCACCAGTTCCTTGAGGTTTTCCAGACGCCCCGGCGAATCCGGGTTTTTGTCGGTCTGCCACATGGTAGTGTAGCCGCTTTCATCCAGAATGGTTTCGGCCAGCTCCATATGGGTCATGTCGGCGTCGCCCGCCAGACGTCCCCAGCGGGCAAGATCGGTGACCAGCTGGCGCAGGGCATTGCCCCCCTTCCCCTTGATCTGGCCGGATTCAACCGCAAGCCGCGCGCCCTCCACCAGGGAGACTCCATTGCTGCGCGCCATGGTCTGAATGGTCTGCTGCGCCTTGTCGCCAAGGCCGCGCTTCGGCGTGTTGACGATCCGCTCAAAAGCCAGGTCATCGTCAGCACTGACCACCAGCCGGAAATAGGCCATGGCATCGCGAATTTCGAGCCGCTCATAAAAACGTGGCCCGCCAATGACCCGGTACGGCAGGCCGATGGTCAGAAACCGGTCCTCAAAGGCGCGCATCTGATGCGAGGCCCGCACGAGGATCGCCATATTGTTAAGATCGACCGGCGCCAGACCACGGGTGCCGCGCTGCATCGCCTCAATCTCCTCGCCGATCCAGCGGGCTTCCTCTTCGCCGTCCCAATGACCGATCAGCCGGACCTTCTCGCCGCCGCGCGCCTCAGTCCACAGCTCCTTGCCCAGACGGCCGGAATTGCCACGGATCACACCGGAGGCCGCGCTGAGAATATGTTCGGTCGAGCGGTAGTTTTGTTCCAGCCGCACCACATTGGCGCCGGGAAAATCCTTTTCAAACCGCAGGATATTGCCGACCTCTGCGCCGCGCCAACCATAGATAGATTGGTCATCGTCACCGACGCAGCAGATGTTCTTATGCGCGCCCGCCAGCAGCCGCAGCCAGAGATACTGCGCCACATTGGTATCCTGATACTCGTCCACCATGATAAAGCGGAACCAGCGTTGGTACTGCTCCAGCACATCCGGATTATCCTGAAAGATGGTGACCATATGCAGCAGTAGGTCGCCAAAATCGACCGCGTTCAGATCCTTTAGCCGCGCCTGATACTGAGCATAGAAATCCACGCCGCGATGGTTGTAGGCACTGGCATCGGAGACCGGCACCTTCGACGGCGTCAGCGCCCGGTTTTTCCAATCGTCAATGACGCCTGCCAGCATCCGTGCGGGCCAGCGTTTGTCATCAATGCCCTCCGCCTTGATCAGCTGTTTCAGCAGGCGGATCTGATCATCGGTATCCAGAATGGTGAAATTGGATTTGAGCCCGACCAATTCGGCATGGCGGCGCAGCAGTTTCACGCAGATCGAGTGGAAGGTGCCAAGCCAGGGCATCCCCTCAACCGCCTGCCCCAACATGCCTGCAACCCGCTCCTTCATCTCGCGCGCGGCCTTGTTGGTAAAGGTCACGGCAAGGATCTCGTTTGGTTTGGCGGTGCCCGTGGTTAGAAGATGCACGATGCGCGCAGTCAGCGCCTTCGTCTTGCCGGTGCTGCAGCCCCGGCCAGCATCAGCACAGGTCCCTCCAGGCATTCAACGGCGGCCCGCTGTGCCGGGTTCAGCCCGTCGAGATACGGCATCGGCCGCGCTGCCATGGCGCGCGCGGACAGCGAGATCCCCTCATAGGGGTCGATATCGTCAAAACTGCTCATGAGCGGGACATTAGCGCGATTCAATCCCGGCGGAAAGAGGGCGTTCACAGTCTGTTCCACCCTAATATCATGGCAACTCATGTCCGCTTTGCGGCGTTATCCATGGGCACCCTGCCCCCCTCAAGACGGCCAGGAACTGGGGCGTTAACGTTTTCTAAAACACCGTCAGCCATGTTGATTCACCTATGGGTTGTTGTTGATTGACCAAGTACCAGTGGGGCAGACCAGCACATTATGAACACTGCATTGACCTCAAGCATTGCGGAGAAAATCCGCAGCCTGTCCCTGCTGCTCATGCTGATTGCAGCCGCTGTGGTATCGATCTGGGCAGTACTGGCGGTGCCCGGCCCGGTTGTCGATAAAATGCTGGAGGCGGACATCCGGAAGCAGGCCGAACTGTGGCAGCGCCGCGTGACCCTACATATGGCCAACGCCGAAAAAGCCTTTGAAGAGGGGATCATCCAGCCTCAGGATGCCGCGTTGCTGACCTTGTTCACCGAGGAGACGGATGTCTATCGCTATCGCCTCCTGACCAGCGCGGGAGAGATTTTCTGGTCCTCGCGCAGTGATGAAATCGGGGAATTTGAGGCCAACGTCTTCTTTTCGACTCAGGTGTCCCGCGGTGAAGTCTACTACAACAGTAGAACGGTTTCCGCGTTTGAGATCGACGATTCCCCGCTCAGCGACAGCTACGACGAGGGGATCACCCGAGAGGTTGCCCGCATCTACGTACCGCTTATGCACAATGGTCATTTCGACGGCGCGATTGATTTCCATACGGATATCACCGACCTGCGAGACACCTTCATACAGCTGGCCCGGCTTTCGGTTGCCCTGCTGACCGGCGTTGCGCTGCTGGCAATGACAATTGCCGTCTATGTTATTTTCAAATCGAACCGTTTCCGCATGAACCAGCTGCGTCAGCGCAGCGAAACCGAACGTGAAATTCTGGACGAACAGCTGCGGTTGGCCCGCGAGGTCCAGCTGCTGGGGGAGCTGAACGAATGGCTGCAATCCAGCCGCTCGCTAGATGAGCTGTTTGACATGGTTGCGCGTTTTATGACCCATATCCTGCCAACAGCCGAAGGCAGCGTTTATGTCTACTCCAACTCACGCGATGTACTGGACGGCTGCGCCAGCTGGAATGGCGGCACCCACAAAGATCACATTCACCCGGAAGAATGCTGGGGGTTGCGCCGTGGCCGCACCTATGAATTTGGCGCCTCGGAGATTGATTTTGTCTGCGAACATGCCGAACCCCATGACGGTCGCGCCTATTACTGCTTCCCGATCCTTGCGCATGGCGAAACTGTTGGCCTGATGCATCTGCGCGCCCTGAGTGACGTCACTGAAGAATTCACACAGAGCAAGAAATTGGCCCAGATGTGCGCGGAACAGATTTCCATGGCCATCGCCAATGTGCGGATGCGCGATCAGCTGCATGATCAATCCGTGCGTGACCCGCTGACGGGCCTGTTCAATCGTCGCCATATGACCGAAACCCTGCGCAAGAGCATCAATGCCAGCCAGAAATCGGGCATCCCACTCAGCCTGATCGCGGTGGATGTGGATCACTTCAAGAAATTCAATGACAACCATGGTCACGATGCCGGGGATATGGTTCTGCGCGCCGTTGGCTCGGTGCTGGAGCAGGCCTGCGACGGCGAAGAGGTGGCCTGCCGTCCGGGCGGCGAGGAATTCACCCTGATCCTGCCCGGCGCCAGCCAGGAAGACGTCATGACCAAGGCCGAGCTGCTGCGCCAGGCGGTGGAGGCCATTGTTGTGCGCTACGGGGAAAAGGCGCTGCCAGGAATTTCGATCTCCCTTGGGGTGGCCCATTACCCGCGTCACGGCACCATGCCACAAGATCTGCTGCGGGCCTCGGATGAGGCACTCTATGAGGCGAAGGCAAAGGGGCGCAATCAGGTCTGTGTCGCCTCCTCAGCCGAACAGGCCCCGCGCGACCCCGGCGCGCAAAAAGGCCTGTCCACATCTCCAAAACCCGACGGTCCGATCGCCGCCGAATGAGGCGATTGCGCGTGACCAAGGAGTCGGGCCATCGCGCCCCTTGACCCGGCCAGCAGCGATCTACCGCGCAAGCTCAGCCGCCGCGGTCTCGCGACCTAACCCCTGCCTCGCTGCCCAACCTCTACCGTTCAGTGCGCGCGGCGGTCGTGTGCCTCCCTTGCGCCTGAGACATATTTTCCACCATTGAGTGACACGGCAGCAGCAAGCAAAGATCCGCGAGGGCCGCCGAGGCAAAGGAGACGCCTGCAACACTCAGATGGCTTTCTTGCGCAGCTGACTTGGCCCCTGCAAGCACACAGGTCAGTATGCCCAATGCTCTGGCCCGGCACCTGCCGCACGCGACCAGTATCATGTCACGAAGAGCGCAATGCGGGCGGCGGCGGGCCTGGATGAGCGCATGGCCGCATGGCCTCGCGCAGCCGCATGAGAGGGAACCAGATGGAACAGGCCCAGCACGAATAGTTACAAAATTATTTCAAACCCGCACTCGGCACTAGACTTTTGCTGCAAGGCAGCGACAAATGCGCGGCATGGATCTGCACCAGCGTTATCCCGCTCTCAGTGACCTTCGCCAGCGCGCCCGGCGGCGCCTGCCGCGGTTCGTTTGGGAGTATCTGGACAGCGGCACCGGGACCGAGGCAACCAAGGCCCGCAACCGTGCTGCGTTGGATCAGCTGGGGTTTTCGCCGTCTATCCTGCATGGGCCTCAGCAGACCAATCTGACCCGTCGCTTTCTGGGCGTTGACCGCCCGCTGCCGTTTGGTGTGGCGCCGGTTGGCATGTCCGGGCTGATCTGGTCGGATGCGGAACGGTTGCTGGCGCGCTGCGCTGCGGCACAGGGCCTGCCCTATTGCCTGTCCACCGTCGCCAGCCAGTCACCCGAGGATCTGGTGGATGATCTGGGGGCCGCGCCGTGGTTCCAGCTCTACCCGCCGAAGGACCCAGACATCCGCCGCGATCTGCTGGCGCGCGCCAAGGCCGCCGGATTTGCCGGGCTGGTGCTGACCGTGGATGTGCCCGTCGCCTCCCGGCGGGAACGGCAGACCCGCTCCGGGCTGACGCAGCCGCCGCGGCTCACCCCCCGGCTGCTGGCACAGGTGGCCATGCGACCGACCTGGGCCATGGGCATGGCGCAGCGTGGCCTGCCGCATATGCGGACATTGGACAAATACACCGCTGGCCAGACCGACAGCCTGTCGTCGACCGCCCATGTCGGCTACCTGCTGCGCACCTCGCCCGACTGGGACTATGTGAAATGGTTGCGGGACCATTGGGATGGCCCGTTGATCATCAAGGGCGTTATGCGCGCCGAAGATGCCGCGCCACTGGAGGCCCTTGGCGTTGATGCGCTCTGGGTATCCAATCACGCCGGGCGGCAGTTTGATGCGGCCCTGTCAACGATTGAGACCTTGCCCGGCATTCGCGCCGCCACCCGCCTGCCGCTGATTTTCGACAGCGGAATCGAGGGCGGGCTGGATATCCTGCGGGCGCTGGCATTGGGAGCTGACTTCGTGATGCTAGGCCGCGCCTTCCATTTTGCGCTCGCCGCGCTTGGACCACGGGGACCGGCGCATCTGATCGACATACTGCGTAAGGACCTGGAGGCAAACATGGGCCAACTCGGGATCCCCGATTTGACCAACTTGCCGCAACCGCTGACACTTCCGCCCCTTAACCCGCCATTCGCGACAAATAGGACCGATACGGACATAAATACACCGCCGTAATCGCAATTTTTGCCGGTTTCTGGCCTCAGGTCAGCGCTATCACGCTGGCCATACCCAGAACTACGTCTATACCGGACCCTAATTTGCGCTTATCACTTCGCCAAACTGCACGACCCCGAGGAAGCCATGACCGACTTCAAGAAAATCCTGATCGCCAACCGCGGCGAGATCGCCATCCGCGTCATGCGGGCAGCCAATGAGATGGGCAAGAAGACCGTGGCCGTCTATGCCGAGGAGGACAAGCTGGGCCTGCACCGGTTCAAGGCGGATGAAGCCTATCGGATCGGCGAAGGGATGGGGCCAGTCGCCGCCTATCTGTCGATTGATGAAATCATTCGTGTCGCGAAGGAATGCGGCGCCGATGCGATTCACCCCGGATACGGCCTATTGTCCGAGAACCCGGACTTCGTGGATGCCTGCGCGCGCAATGGCATCACCTTCATCGGGCCGAAAGCGGAAACCATGCGCGCCCTTGGCGACAAGGCAAGCGCCCGCCGCGTCGCGATTGAGGCCGATGTGCCCGTGATCCCGGCAACCGAGGTGCTGGGCAATGATATGGACGCGATCCGCAAGGAAGCCGCAGACGTGGGTTACCCGCTGATGCTGAAAGCCTCCTGGGGTGGCGGCGGTCGCGGCATGCGCCCGATCCACAGCGAAGATGAGCTGGAAGAAAAAGTACTGGAAGGCCGCCGCGAAGCGGAAGCCGCCTTTGGCAATGGCGAGGGGTATCTGGAGAAGATGATCACCCGCGCCCGGCACGTTGAGGTTCAGATCCTTGGCGACAAGCACGGCGAGATCTACCATCTCTATGAGCGGGACTGCTCCGTCCAACGCCGCAATCAGAAGGTGGTCGAACGCGCGCCTGCCCCCTATCTGACAGAGGAGCAGCGCGCCGAGATCTGCGATCTGGGCCGCAAGATCTGCCAGCATGTGAACTATGAATGCGCAGGCACCGTCGAATTCCTGATGGATATGAACGACGGCAAATTCTACTTCATCGAAGTAAACCCGCGCGTTCAGGTGGAACATACCGTCACCGAGGAAGTCACCGGTATCGACATCGTGCAGGCGCAAATCCTGATCGCCGAGGGCAAGACCATTGCCGAGGCCACCGGCAAGGCGTCACAGGATGAAATCCGCCTCAACGGCCATGCCTTGCAGACGCGGGTGACCACTGAAGATCCGCTGAACAACTTCATTCCCGACTATGGCCGCATCACCGCCTATCGCTCGGCCACCGGCATGGGGATCCGTTTGGATGGTGGCACGGCTTATGCGGGCGGGGTGATCACGCGATACTACGATTCGCTGCTGACAAAGGTGACAGCCAAGGCCCCCACCCCGGAGAAGGCGATTGCGCGGATGGACCGCGCCCTGCGCGAATTCCGGGTGCGCGGTGTCAGCACCAATATCGCCTTTGTCGAGAACCTGCTGAAACACCCGACCTTCCTATCGAATGAATATACCACCAAATTCATCGACGAGACGCCGGAGCTGTTCCAGTTCGCCAAGCGCCGCGACCGGGGCACCAAAGTGCTGACCTATATCGCCGATATCTCGGTCAACGGGCATCCCGAAACCGAAGGCCGCGCCGCGCCCCATGCCGATCTGAAAGAGCCGCGCGCCCCCAAGGCGGATGCCGCAACGCAGCCCTATGGCACCCGCAACCTGCTGGAGCAGAAGGGCGCTCAGGCGGTGGCCGACTGGATGAAAGCACAGCGCCAGCTGCTGCTGACAGACACCACCATGCGCGACGGCCACCAGTCACTGCTGGCCACCCGGATGCGCAGCCATGACATGATCAAGGTGGCCCCGGCCTATGCGCAGAACCTCAGCCAGCTGTTCTCGGTTGAGTGCTGGGGCGGCGCGACATTCGACGTGGCTTACCGCTTCCTGCAGGAATGTCCCTGGCAGCGCCTGCGCGATCTGCGCGAGCGGATGCCGAACCTGATGACCCAGATGCTGCTGCGCGCCTCCAACGGGGTTGGCTACACCAACTACCCCGACAATGTGGTGCAGGAATTCGTGCGTCAGGCCGCGACCACCGGCGTGGATGTGTTCCGCGTATTTGACAGCCTCAACTGGGTTGAAAACATGCGTGTTGCCATGGATGCGGTCGTCGAGAGCGGCAAGATCTGCGAAGGCACCATCTGCTACACCGGTGATATCCTCGATCCGAACCGGGCCAAATACGACCTCAAATATTATGTCGGCATGGCCAAGGAGCTGGAAGCCGCAGGCGCGCATATTCTGGGCCTCAAAGACATGGCTAGGCCTGTTGAAGCCAGCGGCCGCCCGCCAGCTGGTCAAGGCGCTGAAGGAAGAGGTTGGCCTGCCGGTGCATTTCCACACCCATGACACCTCCGGTGTGGCGGGTGCCACCATTCTGGCGGCGGCTGATGCGGGCGTGGATGCGGTGGATGCGGCGATGGATGCCTTCAGTGGTGGCACCTCGCAGCCCTGCCTCGGCTCCATCGTCGAAGCGCTGCGCAACACCGACCGCGATACCGGTATCGACATTGCCGCCGTGCGCGAAATCTCCGGTTACTGGGAGCAGGTGCGGGCGCATTATGTGGCCTTCGAGAGCGGTCTCGCCGCGCCTGCATCCGAGGTTTACCTGCACGAGATGCCCGGTGGTCAGTTCACCAACCTCAAGGCACAGGCCCGGTCGCTGGGTCTGGAAGAGAAATGGTCGGATGTGGCGCAGACCTATGCCGATGTGAACCAGATGTTTGGCGACATTGTGAAGGTGACGCCATCGTCCAAGGTGGTTGGCGATATGGCGCTGATGATGGTGTCCCAAGGGCTGACCCGCGATGATGTTGAGGATCCGAAGACCGATGTGGCCTTCCCCGACTCGGTGGTGGACATGATGCGCGGCAATCTGGGCCAGCCTCCGGGCGGCTTCCCTGAAGCGATCGTCTCCAAGGTGCTGAAAGGCGATGCCCCCAATCTGGAACGCCCCGGCGCCCATCTCGCCCCGGTGGATCTGGAAGCGACCCGCGCCGAACTGTCCAAAGAACTGGAAGGCAAAGAGGTCGATGATGAGGATCTGAACGGCTACCTGATGTATCCCAAGGTCTTCCTTGATTACATGGGCCGCCACCGGACCTATGGCCCGGTCCGCAGCCTGCCCACCCGCACCTTCTTCTACGGGATGGAACCGGGCGAGGAGATCACGGCCGAAATCGATCCCGGCAAGACGCTGGAAATCCGCCTGCAGGCGATTGGCGACACTGACGACAAGGGGGAGGTCAAAGTCTTCTTTGAACTGAACGGTCAGCCCCGCGTCATTCGCGTCCCGAACCGTCTGGTCAAGGCCACCACCCAGGCCAACCCGAAGGCCGAGCAGGGCAACCCCAATCACATCGGTGCGCCGATGCCGGGTGTTGTGGCCTCCGTTGCGGTGCAGGTTGGTCAGCCGGTGCATGAGGGCGATATGCTCTTGACCATCGAGGCGATGAAGATGGAGACCGGCATCCACGCCGAACGTGATGCGGTGGTGAAGGCCGTGCATGTCCAACCCGGTGGTCAGATCGACGCCAAGGATCTGCTGATCGAGCTGGAGTGATCGCCGCCAGCGCCTGTCACGGATGGCGGGCGCTGCGAATACATATGAAGGCGTCCCCTCAGATCGGGGGCGCCTTTCTCTCGTCAGATGGTGCGTGCTGCCAGATGCGTGATGGTCAGATCAGCGCCTGTGTCTCAATCGCGGGCGGCAGCATCACCGGGGTCTCGGCGGAATGAAGACCCGCGGCCTGTCCACCGGCGGTGAGTTTGACGCCGATTGCCAGACAAATGGCAACGGTCAGACCCAGAATACGCAGGGTATCCAGCCGGTCGTCCAAGGATGTGCCCAGCCGGTCACGCAGCGGTGTGCTTAGCAGTGTTATCAAGCGGCTCCCTTTTCGGTTTCGCAGATCTGTCTGCGGGTTGGCCCGGCTCATTGGTACGTTGTGCTTGGGGTCGTTTCGGCCGGGCTCATGGTGTCATTATAGAGGTAAAACGCAGCAACCAGCGGGTTCCGTCGCTCAAATCGCTGTGACGGTCATTTTTTTGCCGACCACTTTGCGTTTTTCGCTTGCAGCCCTGCCAGCGAATGACTAAATCCCCCTCACCGAATGGCAGCGCGGGCGTAGCTCAGGGGTAGAGCATAACCTTGCCAAGGTTAGGGTCGGGCGTTCGAATCGCCTCGCCCGCTCCATTTGGACAGCAAAAAGGCCACCGCTGCAGACGCAACGGTGGCCTTTTGTGTTTCTGAAATCCAGCGTAGCCTCTGGCTTGCGCGGAATCACTTCAGCGCCTAAGAACAGAGCGGGAACAGCTGCATCCGCAGCACGAGAACAGGTAATACGGCAGCATGCTCACATCGGTAGAACTCTGCGCAGGGGCAGGCGGTCAGGCGCTGGGGCTTGAGAAGGCCGGATTTGACCACACCGCGCTGGTCGAAATCGACAAACACTGCTGCGCCACCCTGCGCCACAATCGCCCTCAGTGGAACGTACTGGAGGAGGACGTGCGCGCCTTCAAGGCGGATGCCGACGCCTATCGCGGTATTGATCTCCTGGCTAGGCGGCCTGCCCTGCCCGCCATTTTCCGTTGCGGGCAAACAGCTTGGTGAGAAAGACGAGCGCAATCTCTTTGATGACGCCATCGAAATCGTCGCCGCCACCCGCCCGCGCGCGGTGATGATCGAAAACGTACGTGGCTTCCTCGATGCGGTGTTCCATGATTACCGCGAGAAGCTGAAGAAACAGCTCGCCAAGCTTGGCTATGAGACTGACTGGCGGCTGCTCAATGCCTCTGACTACGGCGTGCCGCAGCTGCGCCCCCGGGTGGCGATTGTTGCCCTGCGCAAGGAATTTTCTGGCCAGTTCAACTGGCCCGACCCCCTGCCGCATAATCCGCGCACTGTGGGTGAGACGCTGCTCGACCTGATGAAGGAACGCGGCTGGCGCGGGGCGGACGACTGGGCCGCCAAGGCCGATGAAATCGCCCCGACCATTGTTGGCGGCTCCAAGAAACACGGCGGACCGGATCTGGGTCCGACACGGGCACGGCGTGCCTGGGCGGCCTTGGGCGTTGAGGGGCGCACGATCGCCTATGAGGCACCGGATCCGTTCCACAACGATATGCCGCGCCTCACCGTGCGGATGGTGGCGCGCATCCAGGGTTTCCCCGACAGCTGGCATTTCACCGGCGCCAAGACCAACGCCTATCGCCAGGTCGGCAATGCCTTCCCGCCCCCGGTGGCGGAGGCTGTGGCGCGCCAGATCCGCCTGGCTATTGCACGCCCCAGCCTGAAGGTTGTCACCACGCCTGCCGCCGGACGCTGAGGCGCGTTGAGATGTTGGGCCTGATTTCCGCCTGCTCCGATAGGCCACGCCCTGCCCCGTCACCTTTCCAGAAATACTCATCCCGCCGCTGCGGATCAGCACAGGGCGTGCGATGAAACAGAAACTGCCGCCCAGCCAGGTCAGCCCCGGTCACGCCGATCACGCCCTGCTGTCTGCATTGGCGCAGGACATCACCACCCGTGCGGGCGGGTTGATGGAGCTGACCCGCAGCGTTCCCGCAATGCTGCGCGATTGCATTGACGATGTGATCCTGACCGCCAAAACCGGTCGGCGCGCCTATGAGGATCTGGAAAAAACCGAAAAGACCTATATCGGCACGCGGGTGGAGATTGAGCTGCGCGCACTGCTGCGGCTGCCGAAGGGGCGGCTGGATACCGAAATCCTCGGCCATGACGTGGATATCAAACACACGATGGGCAGCAACTGGATGATTCCAACCGAGGCGGTGGATCAGCCCTGCATTCTGGTGGCGGCAGATGAGCCGCGGGCGCGTTGTTATCTGGGGCTCATTGTGGCACGGCGCGATTACCTGACCGCCGGGCAGAACAAGGACGCCAAACGGTCGATCTCTGCGCAGGGGTTTGAGCATATCCTCTGGCTGCTGTGCGACCAGCCCTACCCGGCCAATTTCTGGCGCCTGCTGCCGGAGGCCGTAGTGGAGGAGATTTTCGCCGGGGACAGCGGCAATGCCCGGATGGCGACCCTGTTCCGGGCGGTACAGCGCCAGCCGATTCCGCGGGATGTGGTGGAGGCCGTGGCAGCGCAGAAGGATTTCATGCGGCGGATCCGTTCGGACGGCGGCCATGGCACCCGCGACCTTCTGGCCCGCGATGGCATCGTGATCCTTGAGGGGCGCAAAGATGCACAACTGATCCGCGCACTCGACCTGCCCAATTGCAGCGCATCCGAATTCATCTCCGCGCAGCTGACCACCCTGGCAGAGGCCCGGCTGGCGGCGAGCGCCAGCCACGCGGGCTGCGAAGATTTTTTCGACAAGGCGTAAAAAGCCGCTGTTTTCCTATTGCAGCCCTGCGCGCAATTGCCTATTCACCGCCTCACCAGATGGCAGCGCGGGCGTAGCTCAGGGGTAGAGCATAACCTTGCCAAGGTTAGGGTCGGGCGTTCGAATCGCCTCGCCCGCTCCATCAGGACAGAAAGGCCGCTCAATTGAGCGGCTTTTTCTTTGTCCAATGAAAACAATTCACTAGAGGATATTTGCCGGATCAGCGCGGGCGGTAAAGCGCAGGCCCGCGAGTGTGTGGGGCCAGCGTGGGTTTTGCTATTTTCTGCTATGGCAGGTCATTTTTCCTCTTGCGGGGGCTGCAGCAATTTCCTACATACCGCCTCACCAAATGGCAGCGCGGGCGTAGCTCAGGGGTAGAGCATAACCTTGCCAAGGTTAGGGTCGGGCGTTCGAATCGCCTCGCCCGCTCCATTTGGATTGCAAAGGCCGCTCTTTCGAGCGGCCTTTTGCGTTTCTGCCTTTTGCTGCGCGCCACATATGGCCTGTGCGGAATTGGCGCGAAGATTTGATCAAATTCCTTTGACCCGACTCTCAAAACCCGCCAATGCTGTGGCCAAAGGGGGCGCCAGCCCCATTCCCGATATGCCGCCGCGGCGGCGCGCCAGCTCAGGAGGACAACAGCCCATGGCCCCGGTCATTTATCCCACCACCAATTTCACCGCCACTGAACAGCTTTGCCTTGAGCGGGGCGAAGGCATTTATGTGTTCGACAGCGACGGGCGCAAATATATCGAAGGGCTGGCGGGTCTTTGGTGTACCTCGCTGGGCTACAGCAACACCGAGGTGATGGATGCGATCACCGAACAGCTGCACAAGCTGCCCTTTTCCCACACCTTTGGCGGCAAGACACATCAGCCGATCCAGGATCTGGCGGATAAACTGGCGGCAATGGTGCCGGTGGAGGATGCCTATATCTTCTTCGGCAACTCCGGCTCGGATGCCAATGACACCCATTACAAGATGCTGCGATATTACTTCAACGCCATCGGCAAGCCGGAAAAACGCAAGATCATCACCCGCGAGCGCGGCTATCACGGGGTCACGGTGGCGGCTAAGCTCACTGACGTCCCTGCCCGCAAATCTGGCGCATTTCGACGCGCCGCTGGAGGCGCTGAGCATCCTGCGCGCCGACTCGCCGCATTATTACACCGCCCGGCAGGGCAATGAGACCGAGGCGCAGTTTGTCGAGCGGATCCTGCAAAACCTTGAGGATCAGATCCTTGCTGAGGATCCCGATACAATTGCTGCGATGATCGTGGAGCCGATCACCGGTGCCTCTGGCGTGATCGTGCCGCCGGAGGGGTACTATGAGGGGCTGCAGGCGCTGCTGCGCAAATACGGCATTCTGATCTGGGCGGATGAGGTGATCTGTGGCTTTGGCCGCACCGGTGCGGATTTCGGCTGCACCACCATGGGCATCACGCCGGATCTGATGACCTTCGCCAAGCAGCTGTCGTCTGCCTATTTCCCGATCTCTGCTTCGGTCATTCCGGGCTGGATGTATGAGGCGATGGTGGATCAGACCAATGAGGTCGGCGTGTTTGGCCACGGCTACACCTACTCCGGTCACCCCGCCGCCTGTGCGGCAGCGCTGAAGACGCTGGAGATTTACGAGCGTGACAACCTGTTTGCGCATGCCGCCGAGGTGGGCAGCTATTTGCAGGCGCAGCTGCGGGAGATTTTCACCGATCATCCACTGGTGGGCGAGGTGCGCGGCAAGGGATTGATTGCGGCGCTGGAGTTGGTGTCGAACAAAACCACCGGCGCGAGTTTTGAAAAAGGGCGTGCCGGAGCAACCGCGCAACGGCTGTGCCAGGACAACGGGCTGATCTTGCGGGCGGTGGCCGGGAATGCCGTCGCGCTATGCCCGCCGCTGATCATCACCCGCGAGGAAGTTGACGAGATGCTGACCCGCCTGAAGACCGCGATCGACGCCAGCTACGCGGAGCTGAAGGCCGGTGGCCACCTGGCCCACTAACGCGAAAAAGCGCGGCAATTAAGACTGCAAAATCAACGGCAGCGGCGTCAGATCATGGCGCCGCTTTTTCTTGGTCAGGTGGCTTATCACGGTGGGGCGCAGGATGGCCTCCCAGATCAGCAATGTCACAAACCTGCGGTTTTTCCCCGTGAATGGACCATAAAATGCTGCAAGGCTTATCCTATTCCAAAGGTGTTCCAAACCAGCATTTCAGCACCAGTTGATTATGTGATCCTGCATGGCCCTGCGGTCAGATGGTTTCGGGGGGAACCAGACGGTCCGGGACTTGCGGTGTACAGAGCGCCAGTGGATCCGGGGACCACTGTATCCGGTAGGTCGGGGAAACCGGGGCAAGGGAGGTGGCGTGGCATGGACCCGCGCCGCTCCCCCGCTGCCCCGAACGCTGCGGCGGATCAGAACACCTTGAAGGTCATTGTGGTGAGCGAGCGTTCAATCCCGTCGATGACCAAGAGCTGGTCATTGATATATTTGCCAACATCCTGATCGCTGGGAATATATAGCTTCATCAACAGATCATAGTCCCCGCTGGTGGAATAAAGCTCGGAATGGATTTCACGCAGAGCAATCTCCTCGGCGACCTTGTAGGTGGTGCCGGGCTTGCAGCGGATCTGGATAAAGACGCAGGTGGACATGGTGCCCCTCAACTGTTTGGGAATGCGTGGTTTGACCGCCAAGCTGACACGCAGGCGCGGCGGAGGCAATCCCCGGCGCGGCCTCCCGTGGGGGCCGCGCGGTCGAATGGCGCAACAGTTTTGCGCCAATTGCTGCGGCAGGCTTGAGCGCGCCCCCGCCCTGCCCCTATAAGCGGCGCAGGATATCAAGGACATGCCGACCATGCGTAGCGCTCAGATCACCCGCAAGACCGCCGAAACCGAGATCACTGTCGAGATCAACCTCGACGGGACCGGTGCCTATGACAACCAGACCGGCGTCGGCTTTTTCGACCATATGCTGGACCAGCTGTCGCGCCATTCGCTGATCGATATGACCATCCGCGCCAAGGGAGATTATCACATTGATGATCACCACACCGTCGAGGATACCGGCATCGCGCTGGGGCAGGCACTGGTTGCGGCCCTTGGTGACAAGAAGGGCATCAACCGCTATGGCGAGTGCCACCTGCCGATGGATGACGCGCAGGTGCGCTGTGCGCTGGATCTGTCTGCGCGTCCGTTTCTGATCTGGAATGTGGATCTTCCGACCCAGAAGATCGGCACTTTCGACACCGAACTGGTGCGCGAGTTCTTTCAGGCGCTGAGCACGCACGGCGGCATCACACTGCATATTGACCAGCTGCACGGCTTCAACAGCCACCACATCGCCGAAGCGGCATTCAAGGCCGTGGCCCGCGCCCTGCGCACGGCTGTCGAAACCGATCCGCGCAAAGGCGATGCCATCCCGTCGACCAAAGGTGCGCTCTAATATGCTGACCGCGATCATCGACTACGAATCCGGCAATCTGCACTCGGCCGAAAAAGCCTTTCAACGCATGGCGCGGGAGGTGGATGGCGGCGAGGTTGTGGTGACCTCGGACGCCGATGTTGTGGCGCGGGCCGACCGGCTGGTGCTGCCCGGCGATGGCGCCTTCCCGGCCTGCGCGGAGGAGCTGCGCGGCCATCGCGGCATCTATGAGGCCATGGTGGAGGCGGTCGAACAGAACGGTCGCCCCTTTCTGGGGATCTGTGTCGGTATGCAGTTGATGGCCACCACCGGCCACGAATACCGCGACACTCCAGGCCTTGGCTGGGTTCAGGGGGATGTGGTCAAGATCACGCCCAGCGACAGCAGCCTGAAAGTGCCGCATATGGGCTGGAACAATCTGGTGATCGACCATGACCACGCGATGTTTGATGGCATCACGTCCGGCGATCACTGCTATTTCGTCCACTCCTACCATTTCCGGGTAAAAGACCCGGCGGAGCGGCTGGCACATGTGGATTACGGTGGCGATGTCACCGCCGTTATTGGTCGTGACACCATGGTGGGGATGCAGTTCCACCCGGAGAAAAGCCAGGACGTTGGCCTGCGGATGATCGGGAATTTCCTGACCTGGGCGCCGTAACCCAAGGGTTGGTATATCATGACATCCGAAAGCCACCTGCTGCGCAGGTGGCTTTTGTATTTGAGTATTTATGGAAAGATGACAGGCGCGGCGGCGATCAGGCAGCCGCCATGCGCAGCGACAGCGGCGCCACGCCATAGGCCTTGCGAAAGGCACGGCTGAAACCTTCGGGGCTGCTATACGCATAGCGCCGGGCCACGGCATCAACCCGATCCCCGCGCGACAGATCCTGATGTGCAAGGATCAACCGCCAGCGGCGCAGGTATCCGATCGGGGTTTCTCCCACCTCTGCGGCGAAAACTTCGGCAAAACGCGACAGCGACAATCCCGCGACCTCGGCCAGATCGGCATTGCTCCAGAGGCGGCCCGGATGATCATGCATGGCGACAATCGCCCGGCTCAGCCGTGGGTCCGCCAGCCCGGCCAGCAGCCCCGGCTGGGTCGCACCATTCTGAAGCTGGTTGCGCAGAAGATGCACCATCAGCACCTCACCCAAGCGGTTGATCACTGATTGCGCCCCGCAGCGACCGGCCTCAGCCTCCCCCCGCATTGCACGCACCAGAGCCTGTACCTCCGGAGCATCGGAGATGTCATATTCGACCTGCGCCGGAAGAGCCGCCAGAAACGGGTTGCGACGTCCAGACCATTCTACCCGCGCCGCCCACATCACCGCAGCAGAGGTGGGCATCTGTGACCGTTCGTTCGTACGATAGCAGATACACACCGGCTCACCTTTGGAATCCGCAAGGGCGATAAGGTTCGCCTCCCCCGGCCCTGCGGCGCATACGCTGAGCTGGAAGCGATCCATCAATGTGGTCAGACGATCCATGGAAATCGGATTATCCATCATATTTTTCGGATTTATGTGACCCTAATCTGCGCAAAGATGAAAAACAAGCCACCAACACTGCGATCTGACAAGGACCACCCCATGCTGATGCCACGCCAAAAAACACCCGATCTCACCCTGCCGACACTGGACCACGGGACATTTGATCTGTCCTCAGAAGATGCGACACGGGGCACGGTGATCTGCTTTTACCGCGGATTGCACTGCCCGATCTGCGCCAACTATCTGACCGAGCTGGAAAAGCGGGTTGCTGATTTCGCCAGCCGCGGTGTGGCCTGTATCGCCGTCAGCAGTGATGGCGAAGAACGGACCCGCGCGATGGCCGACAAGATCGGCGCTGAGGCGCTGCGCTTTGGTTATGACCTGTCGCTGAACGTCGCCCGCCAGTGGGGGCTGTATCTGTCAACCTCGCGCGGCAAGACCTCCATCGGGATTGAGGAACCGGCGCTGTTTTCCGAACCCGGCCTGTTCATGGTGACGCCTGAGCAGACGCTTTATTACGGGTCGGTGCAGACCATGCCCTTCGTGCGCCCGCATTTCTCGGAACTGGTCTCGGCGCTGGATTTTGCCATCGCCAATGACTACCCCGCGCGCGGCGAATACGACGGCGACGTCTGATCACGGGCATCAGATCAATGACGGGAAGGCATCTGGCCGCAGGGGGCTGTGGCCAGATGGCAACCGGACGCCACATGGCAATGTGAAATCCGCGCGAGAATGGATGGACAGTGGGGACGCACACGGGCATACACCGCAAACCCAGATATCCCCAGTCTTTTGCAGGTCGCGGCCCGGTGCAGATCCGTCTCGAAAAATTCGACTATATTGAAGGTCAACACCGCTATTGCGTGCTGAACCTGAGCCAGACCCTGTTCGGGGAGTGGTGTGTCGAACAGACCAACGGCCCGCTGGGAGAGGCCGGGGGTCAACAGCGGCGCAGCTACTACACATCCCAGGAAACCGCCCTGGCAGCTGCCGAGAAACATCGCGATCGCCAGATCAAACGCGGCTTCGTGCCGATCCCGGTGCAGCTGGGGCTGTTCTAGGGCCCTGCCCCCAGTGTCCGCGCACCGATCACAAAAAAAGGCGCCGACCTGATGTCGCCGCCCCCTGATGTCCCGATCATCTCGTGTGATCTTGAAAAGCGCGCTTACTTCACCCGGCTCCAGGTCTGTTTGGAGCAGATCAGACCGCCTGCCACGCAGCCCCGCAAGGCCAGCGATTTGCCGGACAGGTTCATCTTGCCGGTATAGATCTTGTTGTTGGAGGGGCGCCAGACCTTGCCCGCGTAAGACCCATCGCCATTCGCCACCATGTCAATCACCAGCGTTTTGCCGATATTGGGCGATTTATACTCCCCCTCAGCATTGAACGTCCGGCTGATCTTGCCGCAAACGGCTGCGCCACAGGGCGCCATGGTGACATGGGCATATGAGCCGTCATCAGGCTGCGTTTTCCAGGTGCCCAGCACCGGATCAGCTGAGGCCATGCCCGCCAGACCCAATGCACAGGCGATACCAAGTGCCAGTTTCTTCATGTGTCATCCTCCCTTTTGCAGCCAGTCTGGCCGCCAAGAGGCAATTCAGGCAAGCTTGACCTCGGGTCGCGTTGCAATCCGGCGTGGCCTTGTGCAAAAGAGGCCAGCTTAGTTTTATGAAGGACCGGCCAGATGATCCTCTACCCCGCAATCGACCTCAAAGATGGCCAGGCCGTTCGCCTGCTGCATGGTGATATGGAGAAGACCACCGTCTTCAACGATGACCCCGCAGCGCAGGCGCTGGAGTTTGTCGAGGCAGGCTGTGACTGGCTTCATCTGGTGGATCTGAACGGGGCCTTCGCGGGTGAGCCGGTCAATGCGGCCCCGGTCGAGGAAATCCTGAAGCGCTGCAAGGTTCCGGCCCAGCTGGGCGGCGGCATTCGGGATATGGCCACCATCGAACGCTGGATTGACAAAGGTCTGGCGCGGGTGATCCTCGGCACCGTTGCGGTGGAGAACCCCGATCTGGTCCGCGAAGCGGCGCGCGCCTTCCCCGGCAAGGTCGCCGTCGGCATTGATGCCCGCAATGGCCGCGTCGCCACCAAGGGCTGGGCCGAAGAGACCGATGTCATGGTGACCGATCTGGCAAAATCCTTTGAGGATGCCGGTGTGGCCGCGATTATCTACACCGATATTCTGCGCGATGGTGCCATGAAAGGTCCGAACGTTGAGGCCACAGCCGCGCTGGCCGATGCCGTGAGCATTCCGGTAATTGCCTCGGGCGGTGTGTCTTCGCTGGACGATCTGCGGGCGCTCAAATCCTGCGGCGCGCCTTTGAACGGCGCCATCTCCGGTCGCGCGCTTTATGATGGCGCGATCGACCTTGGCGAGGCGCTGAAGATCCTCAAGAGCTGATCGCCCCTCTTCTGGCAGGAAATATCTCTGGGATGAATGGGCCGGAGGCCCAGAGGGGGCAGCGCCCCCTCCGCCTGTGCTGAAACCGCCCGCGTTATTTGACCGCGGCACCCGTCAGCTTGCCAAGCGCGCCCTGCATCTTGGCCACGGCCTCCGCATCGGCCGGAACATCCAGCGCTGAGAGCATCTCGGCCGGATCTTCATAGGTCAGCCAGACCTGCCCCTCCGCGTCCTGATACGCGAGGATTTTCAGGGGCAGGAACAACCCCGCGCGCGGATCCGCCTGCATCACCGGGGTACCCAGTTTGGGATTGCCAAAGATCAGCAGCTGCGCGTCACCAAGCGACAGATCCACTTTCTGCGCCCCTGCGGCGTGATCCACACGGGCAAACACCGTGGCGCCCGCGCCCTCAACGGCGGCCTGCAGCGCATCCATGGTTTCGGCCACGGGTTTTTGGCTTGGTATTTTGATCAGGTCAGCAGCGGCAGGAAAGGCGGACATAACAGCAATGGCTCCGGCGAGGGCAAGGGATTTGATCATAACGGCAGCTCCGAATTGGGGAATGAATGCGCTAAGAACAAGCCAGTACAGCCCTGTGTACAATTCACATCTTTGGCATCGGCAAACCCGTGCCACAGGGCCGGGTCCGATCATTTGCACACAGCAAACCTAGTCATAAATGGTGCCGAGGCAGATGCCGCACCCCCTGCGGCACCGCGCCCGCTTCCCATCTGTCGCAAATTGACGTTTATTGCGCCGCAATAGTGCCGTTGATCTCTCCGGTGCGAAGACAGAAACGGAACTCAGCCCATGCCCCGCGTCCGCAAGACCCGCCTCCCCGACAGTGCCCGTTTGTGGCAGATGGTCTCGCCCGGCGATTTCATCGACGGCTATGCGGTTGAAAGCCCATTGTCCCCGCGGGAGGCTGCCGATATTGGCCTGTCGATGCCGGGATGGGCCTCCGCGCTTTTACGGCTGCGCAACGCGATTGTACGCCCGCTGGGACTAAAAACCGAGGTGAGTGACACCGGCGAAGGCGCGATCTTTCCCGTCACCTTTGAGGACAGCCGCGAATTGATCCTGGGTGCCGATGACAGTCATCTGGATTTCCGCATCACCGTTTTACGCCATGACGGGCAGATTTACATGGCCACCTGGGTACACCGACATAACCTTCTGGGGCGGATCTATCTGGCGCTGGTGATGCCGTTTCACATCCTGATTGTCCGGGACAGCATGCGCCGCATCGCGCGGCACAGCCCCGTGATTGCATCCCAACCACCCGCGCAGTAAGACAGGCCCATCCGCAGCGGCAAAGGGATCCTCCATGCTGAAAACCCGCATTATCCCCTGTCTCGACGTGGCTGATGGCCGCGTGGTCAAAGGTGTAAATTTCGTTGGCCTGCGCGACGCTGGCGATCCTGTTGAGGCCGCCAAGGCCTATGATGCGGCCTAGCGCGGATGAGATCTGCTTTCTCGACATCCACGCGACCCATGAAAACCGCGGCACCATGTTCGATATGGTGCGGCGCACGGCGGAGCAGTGTTTCGTACCGCTCACCGTGGGCGGTGGGGTCCGCACAAAAGAAGACGTGCGTGCCTTGCTCCTGGCTGGGGCCGATAAGGTCTCGTTCAATTCCGCAGCAGTGGCCAATCCGGATGTCATTCGCGAGGCTGCGGATCAGTTCGGCAGCCAGTGCATCGTCTGCGCCATCGACGCCAAAACGGTGGCGCCCGGAAAATGGGAAATCTTCACCCATGGCGGTCGCCGTGAAACCGGCATTGATGCGGTTGAATTCGCCCGGCTCGTAGTGGCCAAAGGTGCGGGAGAGATCCTGCTGACCTCAATGGACCGCGACGGCACCAAATCAGGTTTCAACCTGCCGCTGACCCGCGCGATATCCGATGCCGTCGATGTGCCCGTGATCGCCTCTGGTGGTGTCGGCACGCTGGACCATCTGGTGGAGGGCGTCACCAAGGGCGGTGCCAGCGCGGTTCTGGCGGCCTCCATCTTTCACTTTGGTGAATTCACTGTGCAGGAAGCCAAACAACATATGGCCGCTGCCGGTATCCCGATGAGGCTTACATGACCCTGCTGCACGATCTTGAGACCACTATTCTGTCCCGCAAGGGGGCTGATCCGGACAGCAGCTGGACCGCCAAACTGCTTGCCAAGGGGCCGGAAAAATGTGCCGAGAAATTCGGCGAGGAGGCCATTGAAGCCATCATTGAGGCGGTGAAGGACAACAAGACCGGCCTCGCTTCTGAGGGGGCGGATGTGCTTTATCATTTTCTGGTGATGCTGGCAGCGCGTGATGTGGCGCTGGATGATGTGCTTCAGGTGCTGGCAGATCGTCAGGGTCTGAGTGGCATTGCTGAGAAGGCCGCGCGACCCAAGGGCTGACATAGGGATCTGTGGCTGGTGGGAGCACCGATTTGACCAGCCGCCTCAGAGCTTCGAGGAAATGATCCCGGTGGCAAATCCACCCATGCGCAGCTCTCCGAACAGGCGCTGATATTCGATCTTCGGACAGCGGTTCTGGATCACTGTGACACCACGCGCCTCCGCTTTTGCGGCGGCCTCGGCATGCTCTACGCCGATCTGCATCCAGATCGTCTGCACCCCTTCGCAGACCTCCAGCGCCTCCTCCACGATGGCGGGCACCGCCTCGGAGCGGCGAAAGATGTCGACCATATCGACCGGCTCCTGAATATCACTCAGGCTGGCGTGAATGGTCTGACCAAACAGGGACTTCCCCGCATGGCCCGGGTTCACCGGCAGCACGCGATAGCCCTTGAGGCCGAGATATCGCGCCACATAGTAGCTGGGACGGACCGAATTCGTGGAGACGCCAACCACCGCGATGGTCTTGGTGCGTGTCAGCACACCTTTCAGATGCTGGTCGGTATAGTCTGGCATCGCTCCCCCGTCTGCACTGGTCTCACATCGCCCTGCCAAAGTCGTCTGATGAGCGTTGCGTCAACCCTGACCGTATCGCCTGATGCATTGGGTGCAAGATCAATTGCGTGCTGCAGCCCTGTCAGAAATCACACGCTCCCTACAGAGCAAGAAAAAAGCGCCCGGGATCAGGCCCGGGCGCAAGGTATGGAACGAGGGACAGTGAAAAAGATCTGCGAAGGTTCCAGTTCGCAGTCTGTTAATAATATGGGGTGGGTTGTCGATTTTGAAAGGGAACCTCTCAAATTCGTGACATTTCTCTCGCGCGGCCAGTCACATAGGAACCTGTCGCGGGGCTTTCGCAACTCAGGCAAGAGGCGGTGCCTGCCGGTCACTTCCGCAGGATTTTGGGCCACCGCCCTTCTGCGGCGGCGATCAGCGCTTGCCGCTCGGCCTGCCATGCGGCCAGCGCGCTTGGATTGTTCAGCAGATAAAGCCGACCGTCCGCAATCACCCAAAGCGTCGGATTACCGGGCGCCAGATACCCTTTGGAGAGCGCATATGCGCAATAGCCCCCAAACCGGGGCGCATAGGCGCGGGGGTTCAGCTCAAACCGCTCCTGATTCTGCGAGGAGGCAAAACGCCAGACCGCCCCATGCCACAGGATCGCATGGGTCTGCTGGCCCAGCACGGCCGTCCCATCCTGAAAAAATGCCACCACATCATGGCCACCTGCGGCCACTCCCCTTGGCGCGGAGACCAGCGCCGGGTCAGCGCGGGCTGTCTCAGGCGTCAGCGTCGCCGCCAGAGCGACCACACTGCCGACCGCCAGCACGGCCATCATCGACCTGACCACAGCACCCAGATGCCGGACTTTCCCTTCCCGCAGGCGCGGAATGCGCGACGTCGGGATCGGGTGGGATTGCGGACTGGGCATGGCAGGGCGGCGGGTCACGGGCAGGCGGGGTCCTTCGTCGAGTTGTTCAGTCTTGGCGCGCAGACAGGTGCATGCCCGCGACGGCGTCACGATAAGTCTGCCCGGCAGACCGGCGTCTGCAAAGAGAGGATACGCATTTGTGATAGGCCTGTGAGGGCGCGCTGACATTGTCACGAGAGCGCCTCACAGGCCTGATCGGGGTCGCTGGCACCAATTAGCGAGGCAGCGAGGCGTAGAGCGCAATCGCCGCCGCATTGGAGACATTCAGCGACCCAAAACCACCGGCAGCATCAATCTTGACCAGATGATCCACGGTTTCCTTCGTCTTTTGACGCAGGCCCGGCCCCTCTGCCCCGAGGACCAATGCCACAGGAGCGCTCTTGCGCCCGTCCAGAACCGTTTCGATGGTTTGCTCCGCCTCGCCATCAAGGCCCAGCACCAGAAAGCCCATCCGCTGCAATTCGACAATCGTGTCCGCAAGGTTGCGCATCCGCAGATAGGGTTGGCGCTCCAGCGCACCGCTGGCAGTTTTGGCAAGCGCGCCGGTCTCTGGTGCGGAGTTATGTCGTGTGCCGATGACAGCGCTGGCGCCCAGCACCTCTGCCGAGCGCAGGATCGCGCCAACGTTGTGGGGATCTGTCACCCGGTCCAGCAGCAACACGCGCGGAACCTCCGCGCCGATGCAGTTCTCGTCCAGCCCGCCCCAGTTCAGCGGCTTCACTTCGAGAACGGCGCCCTGGTGGACCGACTGCTTGTCAATCGGCGGGTTGAATTTGCGCGGGTCAATCACCTCTGCCTCAACCCCCGACTGTGCAATGGCATCGGCCAGCTTTGCCTCCGCGTTCTGGGTCACCATCAGTCGGAGTTTTTCACGCTCAGGATTGAGCAGCGCATCGCGCACCGCATGCAGGCCAAACAGCCATACGGTTTCAGCGGAAGCCGCCTTCTTGGCCTGCTCTTTTTCGACGACCCACTTGGGTTTTTTGGACATATTGCTCTCCAGCAGAAAGAAATCAGGACCCGCGTGAAAAACTTGCGTTTTTCCGGTTGACGCCCCTTTGACCTGCTTGTAATCACGCCTCCACATCAGGTGCAACATGCAACTGATTGTGGGCGACAGGCCGCAAGGTGTGGCAGGGGACTGTAACTCCCTCGCGGAGACGCACGCCTGGTTCGATTCCAGGGTCGCCCACCATCTTCTCTCTTTCAACAGTATGAAGCAAGAAGATGGTGGCACTTGCCGCTGGGCGAATATCTTAATCCAACCACCTGATTTATATCATTATTCCTGACTTCACGCACCGACCACCCGCGCCTATACACTCCACTCTCTGATATCATCTGCGGCAGGTACGCCAAACAAACCGGCGTGATATCTCCCACCGGTTTGTTAGATCAGCTGTGCGACTACAGGGATTATCAGCTCTCTTTCGCGGCCTCTTCAACGGCGGAATGGACCCAGTTTACGAGCGCATCAAGATCCGGTTCAGCCTCCTGCGCCAGCCCGTCAGAGAAGTTCTGAAACGCCTCGACATTCATCCGGTTGACGCCAGAAACCACCACCGCTCCGCGCGCCAGCGCCTCGCCGATGACAGGGCGCATTCCGCGCCCGTCCGCCTCATGTTTGCCGAATTTGTTCACCAACAGAACCTGCGGTGCCGGTCCTGCCCCAGCGCCGCCGTGACCTGCCCCACCGCGCGCTCCAATGCCTCCGGGTTGAGACGGCATCCCCGCGCCTCTGGGCCGAGAGATTGCGAAATACGGATGGTCTCACCCAGCCGGCAGGACGCGCACATCCATGTCACACAGCGCGTTGTCATAGCATTCGGTGTTGGTCTGGACGATCCCGGCCAGTCGCAGCCCATCGGCCTGCAACCGCTCTGCCAATGCGCTGAGCAGCTTGTCGGTGGCACCGCGCTCCTGGGTCATGACGTAGGACAGATGCATTGTGGCCTCTTATTTGGTGATTTTCGGCCACAGGCTAGCGCCAAAGCCGCGCAACTGCCAGAGGCGCAATCGTCGCGCGGCCTGCGACTTTGGCCGCAGTGCTGTTCAGACGCGCCGTGCCAACATCAGCACCGGATCATAGGTGAGACACACACCGCCCTGATGGGAAAAACGGCTGCAATAAGCGTCTTCAAACGCCCGAAGCCTGCCACGGCTCCAGCCACCGCGCGACTGGCCGTTCACACCGGTGTCCCGCAGATGGCGCAGCACCGCCCGCGGAGTGTCAAACCTGAGGACGATCGGCGCCTGTCGCAGTTCGATCAGCCGCAGACCCTGAGGCAGCACCCCCGCCCATTGGTGGTGGTCCATATAGTTTGGGGCTGCCGCATCAGAGCCGAGTGCGACCAATTCATGAAAATGCGCCGAGCCGAAACCGGAGAGCGCGAGCCAGCCACCGGGGCACAGCGCAGCCTCAAATCGGCGCAGCAGACCTGGCAGGTCGCTGACCCACTGCACAACAGAGGCCGCTGCGATCAGGTCTAGCGGCTCGGGCAGGCAGATGTCCTCAATTCGCCCTGGGAGGAAACTTGCGGATTTCCCCCGTGCCTTCAGGATCGGCAGCAAACCGGCCTCCGCCTCAGGCAGCAGATCGTTGAGCGTGAGGCGCGAAACCGAGAGATCCCGCAGCAGCGCATCGGTCAGATGGCCAGTCCCGGCCCCAAATTCAAACAGATGCGAAAACGGTGTCTGACCCACGTGTTTGGCCAAAAGCGCCGAAAGTTCGGCTGCAATCTGCGCCTGCGCAGACGCCGCACCGTGATAGCTGCCCAGCCCCCGGCGAAAGGCGCGCGCCACACGGGCGGCATCAACAGCTGGGGGTGTCAGATCTTTCATGGGATCAGGGCCTGCCAGCTGTCGAAGTGATCAAAGGGGGCATGGGCCGCCGCGGGCAGTTCCCGAAGTGGCGCACCTTCCCAGGCCCGGTGCTGATTGGCAGGCGGAAAAATTCGATCCCGCCCCGCGATCCAGACCTGATCGAAGGCCACGGCGGGGGCCGCGCCGCGCGCAGCAACCGCATGCAGTTCAGCGCGGCGGGCCTCGATGTCGATCACCCTGGGGGGTTGCGGCGCATTGAAGGTCCGGCGCAGGAACTGGGCAAAGCTCGCCTCACTCAGCCCTTCCGCCGTTTTGGCCATCACATCTGGCGGGATACCGTGCCCTGCATCCACCGGCGCAAGGGTTCCGTTGACTGCAACTTTGCGGCCAAAGGGATCGGTGCGCCCCTCCTGCCAATGGGCATAGGCTGCAACGCCAAAAGACCACGCCAGAAGGGTGACATGGTCGTAACCCGACATATCGGGAAGGTCTGCATCAAGGCCGCGGTAATCACTGACAAAAAGGATGTCCTGAGGGCCTGTGAGATGATCAAACACATCCGGCCCCACAGCCCAGCCGCCAAAGACCACGATGGCCTCAGCTGCCTGATCCTGTTTGAGCCAGCGGAAATCCATTTACAGCTCCCGCGCCAGCCGCAGCATGCCTGCGGTGATCCGGCTCAGCTGCTCTGGCGAGGTGATGAACGGCGGCATGGTATAGATGTTCTTGCCGAAGGGACGCAGGAACACGCCCATTTCATGCGCCCGGGCGTGGGCCTCATCCGCAGACACCGCGTGTTTCATCTCGATGACGCCAATCGCGCCCAGCACCCGCACATCCGCCACATTGGGCAGATCGCGCGCCGGTGCCAGCTCAGCCTGCATCTGCTCTGCGATCGCAGAGACGGTGCCGCGCCAGTCTTGAGTTTCGGGGGCCTGCCCGGTCAGCAAATCCAGCGAGGCCTTGGCCGCCGCACAGGCCAGCGGATTGGCCATATAGGTCGGCCCATGCATGAAGATGCCAGGGTTGCTGCCGCCGATGCCCTCCGCGACGCGGTCGTTGGTCATGGTGCAGGCGAATGAGATATGGCCGCCCGTCAGCCCCTTGCCCAAACAGATGATATCCGGTTGGACCGTGCAGAAATTGGTGGCAAACAACTCACCGGTGCGGCCAAAGCCGGTGGCAATCTCGTCGAAAATCAGCAGGACACCCAGTTCATCGCACAAGGCACGGGCCTGGTTCAGGTATTCCGGGTGATAGAAATACATGCCGCCGGTACCCTGCACCACGGGTTCCAGAATAAAGGCAGCGATCTTGTCCCGCCCGGCCTCCAGCACGCTGCGCAGCTCACCCAGCCCGTTCAGCGTCGGGTCCTCCACCCATTCTTCATGGATACGGATGGGCGGGCGCGAAACGAAATGCTGCACGCTCAGCGCGCCCTGAAACAGGTGGTGCATGCCGGTGTCCGGGTCGCAGACGCTCATCGCCTTCCAGGTGTCGCCGTGATAACCGGAGCGGATGGTGGCAAACTCCTTGCGCGCTCGGCTGGCCGATGGCATGCTGGTATTGCACCGCCATTTTCATCGCCACCTCGACCGAGACCGAGCCAGAGTCGCAGTAGAAGATGCGCGTCAGGCTTACGGGCGTGATCTCCAAGAGCTTGCGGCCCAAGTCGATCGCCGGATCATGGGTCAGCCCGCCGAACATCACATGCGGCAGGGTGTCGAGCTGGTCGTGGATAGCCGATGTGATCGCCGGGTGCCTGTGGCCGTGCATCATGCACCACCACGACGACATGGCATCAATCAGCCGGGTGCCATCGTCGAGCGTGATGTGGACGCCCGCGCTTTCCTTCACCACGAAGGTCGGGCCGGGTCTGGCGACATTGGTGTAGGGATGCCAGAGGTGCTGCTGGTCGAACTCCAGCTGGCTGAGGTCAGCAGCGCTCATCCCAAGGCCTCCTTGATCAGGTCTATGCGGATACTGGCCTGGAAGGCCACGGCCAAAGCGTCAGAGGTCAGCTCGCCCAGCACCGGCAGACGGCCCAGATGCGCCACCTGACCAAACTGGCAGATGGTTTCTTCAACCGCAGGCTCCGCATCGCCGATAAAGGCCACGCCCACCACCGAGCAGCCCGCGCCGCGCAGGGCCTTTAGCGACAACAGCGTGTGGTTGATCGTGCCCAGCTGCGTCCGCGCGCATAAGATCACCGGCGCGCTCCAGCGGGCAAAAAGGTCAAGATACAGAACCTTGCGGTTCAAGGGAACCATCAGCCCGCCCGCCCCTTCGGCAACCAGCACGCCGTCCACGTGCGGCAAGGCCAGCGTATCGGGGTCGATCTCTACGCCCTCGGCCTCCGCCGATAGATGCGGCGAGGCTGGCAGTTGCAGCAAATACCCTTCAGGCAGCGCCGGACGGCCGGAAAGGCGCGCCACGATCTGGCTGTCGGTTTCCTCTTCCAGCCCCGATTGCACCGGCTTCCAATAGGTGGCGCCCAGTGCCTGCACCAGACCTGCGGAAAAGATGGTCTTGCCGATGCCGGTATCGGTCCCGGTGACGATCAGCGCGCTCATGGGTTAGTCTCCATTTCCCGGGCGAGGTCTTCGAACATTTGGGTGATGACCCCTGCCCCGGTATTCAAAGTAATCGACAGCCGCAGCCGCGAGGTGCCGCGCGGCACCGTCGGCGGGCGGATACCGCGAATATCATAACCCAGCGCCTGCATGGCGGACGCCAGCGCCATGGTGCGCTTATCGTCACCGATCACCACCGGCAGGATCTGGCTTTGGAAACCGTCCAGCCCGCAAAGGCGTTTGGCCTCGCCTTGGGCATGGGTGATCCCCTGCCATGCCTGTTCGCGGCGGCCCGTGTTCTGTTGCAGCTCAGCCAAGGCCGCGCGCACCAGTGCGGCATTCAAGGGCGACGGGGCGGTGGCAAAGATAAACCCGCGCGCCTTGTTGATCAGCGTCTCGATCAGCACCCGCTGGCCGCAGATCAGCGCACCAGAGGCCCCCAGCGCCTTGCCGCAGGTGTGCAGGCTCAGGACATTCGGCCGGTGGGCAAAGTCGTGCGCCAGCCCGCGCCCCAAATCGCCGAACACACCCGTTGAATGCGCCTCATCCACCACCAGCACCGCGCCGTCCGTATCGGCAAGCGCCATCAGCGCATCCAGCGGCGCCAGGTCGCCATCCATGGAATAGACCGCCTCAACCGCGATCCAGACCTGTCCGGTGCCACCAGCAGCGCGCCAGTCCGTCAGCACCCGCGAAGCGTCTTCCGCATCGCCGTGGGCAAAGCTGCGGGTCTCCGCCCGGCCCAGCCGCATCCCGTCATGGGTGCTGGCATGGATCAGCGCATCATACAGCACCAGATCGCCCTGCTGCGGCAGGGTCGAGAAAATCGCCTGATTGGCAGTGAAGCCGCCCCCCATGAAAAGTGCTGCCTCGGTTCCAAAGAACGCCGCCGCCTCAGCTTCCAACTGCTGATGCTCTGCGTCATTGCCGCGCAGCAGGCGCGAACCGCCTGCCCCGACCGGCACTCCGCGCGCCAGCGCATCAACAGCAGCGGTGCGCAGCACATCGCTGCCCGCCAGCCCAAGGTAATCATTGGAGGCAAAGTCATGCCCGTCCCGCGGCATCAGCTGCCGGTAGCGCCCGCGATTGCGCAGCGCTTCCAACGATGTCTCATGCCTCGGGAAGGCCCCCGCCATCAGCGGCTGCCGTCACATCCCACCGCCATCGCGGTGATGCCCAGACGGTCGAACAGCTGCTGGTCCTTGTCCTCTTCCGGGTTGTCGGCGGTCAGCAGCGTGTCACCCACAAAGATCGAGTTGGCCCCGGCAAAGAAGCACATCGCCTGCATCTCGTCCGACATGTCTGTGCGGCCTGCAGACAGGCGCACATGCGATTTCGGCATCAGGATCCGGGCCAGCGCCACGGAGCGGACAAATTCGATCGGATCCAGCTTTTCCACATCCGCCAGCGGCGTGTCGGCAATCGGGATCAGCATGTTCACGGGCACCGAATCCGGGTGCACCTCCAGCGTCGCCAGCGCCAGCATCATGTCGATGCGGTCCAGCTGCTTCTCCCCCATGCCGACGATGCCCCCGGAGCACACCTTGATGCCCGCCTCGCGCACCCGGTTCAGGGTGTCGATACGGTCGGCAAAGGTGCGGGTGGTGATGATCTCGGAGTAGTAACGCTCCGACGTGTCGATGTTGTGGTTGTAGTAGTCGAGACCCGCATCACGCAGGCGGAACACCTGTTCCTCGTCCAGCATGCCCAGGGTCATGCAGGTTTCCATGCCCAGGTCCTTGACCCCCTGCACCATTGCCTCCAGCGCCGCCATGTCGCGGTCCTTGGGCGAGCGCCAGGCGGCACCCATGCAGTAGCGGGTCGCGCCGCTTTCTTTGGCTTTTTTCGCCTCGGCAATCACCCGCTGCACTTCGATCAGCTTGGAGGCCGACAGCTGCGCACCGTTGCGGGCCGACTGCGAGCAATAGGCGCAATCCTCGGCGCAGCCGCCGGTCTTGATGCTGAGCAACTTGGATTTCTGCACCTGATTGGGATCGAAATACTGCCGGTGTACCGAATGCGCCTGAAACAGCAGATCCATTAAAGGCGTGTTGTAAATTGCCTCCGCTTCCTCGCGGGTCCAATCGGTGCGGATGGGTGCAGCGTCCAGCATGCTGTCTCCTGTTCTCTCTACCTGATGGCCATACGCGGATGGCGTTGATGTTTTATAGATAACTTGACGTGCAGCGATCAAGTGCAAAGCTGCGCTGCGGCGAATTCACTCCAACCCCCAGCTAATAACATCACATATCATTGTTACTTAAAGATAATAATAATCTATAAAATAATACATTGACGGAGAGACCATATCTCCCCTACCCCTAAAGCACGCAGGGGAGTCCCGCCAAGGGGACTGAGAGGCGTTTAGGTGCGGGGCATTCCCGAACCGGCGGCGCGACCCTTTGAACCTGACCCAGTTGATACTGGCGTAGGAAGCTAGGCGCGCATGGTTGCGGGACTTGTACACTCCCGGACGTCTTGCGATGACTGAACAAGGGGGCGCTACGCCCTCTGTTTCCCGAGCCAAACCTCATCTGGTGTCTTTTCCAAGTCTAGGCTTCGAGGAGCACCAAAATGAACGTCCCCAATCCCAAGATCACCACAGGCGCATTGCCTGCCTCGCGCAAGATCTATGTCAGCGGCGAAGTCCATCCGGACATCCGCGTGCCCATGCGCGAAATCGCCACCCACCCCACCGCTGGCGAGGCGCCATTGCCGGTCTATGACAGTTCCGGCCCTTACACCGACCCCGATGTGCTGACCGATATCCGCGAGGGCCTGCCGCAGTTGCGCCGTCAGTGGATAGAGGCACGCGGCGACGTCGAAAACTATCAAGGCCGCGATGTGAAGCCTGAGGACAACGGGTTCGTCGAGGGTGACCGTCTGACGCCGGGATTCCCGGTGAAGCCTGCCCCCCTGCGCGGCAAGGACGGCAAGGCACCAACCCAGCTGGCCTATGCCCGTGCCGAGCATCATCACACCGGAGATGGAATATGTTGCCATCCGCGAAAACCAGCTGCGCGAGCTCTCGCCCTGCCACCGCGATGGCAACGACTTTGGTGCCAATATCCCCGATTACGTAACGCCGGAGTTTGTCCGCGATGAGATCGCCGCTAGCCGCGCCATCATCCCCGCAAACATCAACCACCCCGAGATTGAACCGATGGTCATCGGTCGCAATTTCCTGGTGAAGATCAACGCCAATATGGGCACCTCCGCGGTCACCTCCTCGATGGAGGAGGAAGTGGACAAACTGGTCTGGGCGATCCGCTGGGGTGCGGATACGGTGATGGACCTGTCGACGGGGCGCAACATCCACAACACCCGCGAATGGATTGTGCGCAATTCCCCAGTCCCGATCGGCACCGTGCCGATCTATCAGGCGCTGGAGAAGGTGAACGGCATCGCTGAGGATCTGACCTGGGACGTGTTCCGCGACACGCTGATCGAACAGGCTGAACAAGGCGTCGACTATTTCACCATCCATGCCGGCGTGCGGCTGCATATGGTGCCAATGACCGTGGAGCGCGTGACCGGCATCGTGTCGCGCGGCGGCTCGATCATGGCCAAGTGGTGCCTGCATCACCACAAGGAGAGCTTCCTTTATGAACATTTCGAGGACATCTGCGACATCTGCCGCCAGTATGACGTCTCCTTCTCGCTGGGCGATGGCTTGCGCCCCGGCTCCATCGCAGACGCCAATGACGAGGCGCAGTTTGCCGAGCTCGAAACCTTGGGCGAGTTGACCAAGATCGCCTGGGCCAAGGATTGCCAGGTGATGATCGAAGGGCCGGGCCATGTTGCCATGCACAAGATCAAGGAGAATATGGACAAGCAGCTGGAGTGCTGCCACGAGGCACCGTTCTACACGCTGGGGCCGCTGACCACCGACATTGCACCGGGCTATGACCACATCACCAGCGGTATCGGGGCGGCGATGATCGGCTGGTTCGGCTGTGCGATGCTCTGCTACGTGACGCCCAAGGAACACCTTGGCCTGCCGGATCGCGACGACGTGAAAACCGGCGTGATCACCTATAAGATCGCCGCCCATGCAGCCGACCTCGCCAAGGGTCTGCCGGGGGCGCAGCGCCGTGACGATGCCCTCAGTCGCGCGCGGTTCGAGTTCCGCTGGGAGGATCAGTTCAACCTGTCGCTGGATCCGGATACTGCGCGCGAGTTCCACGACCAGACCCTGCCCAAGCAGGCCCATAAAGTGGCGCATTTCTGTTCAATGTGCGGTCCGAAGTTCTGCTCAATGCGGATCAGCCACGACATCCGCGCCGAGGCGCAGAAGGAAGGCATGGAGGCGATGGCCGCCAAGTTTCGCGAAGGCGGCGAACTCTATGTGCCAGCGCCCGAGGCTGCGGAACCGGCGGAATGATCACCATCGCAGGTGCAGGCCTCGCGGGCCTCGCCTGCGCCTATGAACTGGCGCAGCGCGGGGCTGCGGTGCGGGTCTATGAGCGCGCGACAGAGATCGGCGCGGGCAGTGTCTCGCGCTATGCAGGCGGCATGCTGGCACCCTGGTGTGAACGCGAAAGCGCCGAGGAGGAGGTGATCACCCTCGGTGGCCGCGCCATCGACTGGTGGGCCAAGGTCACAACCGTCCACAGGCGCGGCACGCTGGTGGTGGCGCCTGCCCGCGACCGGGCAGAGCTGACCCGCTTTGCCCGTCGCACGACCGGCTATCGGGGGGTTGACGGGGCAGAGATCGCGGCACTGGAACCAGCCCTCACAGGGCGCTTTGCGCAAGGTTTGTTCTTCGAACAGGAGGCGCACCTGGATCCGCGTCGCGCCATCCGGGATCTGGCCGCTGCGGCCGCCGCGCTGGGGGCGGAAATCTACCTTGGCACGGATGCCCCCGGCTCTGTTGATCTGGATTGCAGGGGCATCGCCGCGGCAGGGCAACTGCCAGATCTGCGCCCTGTGCGCGGCGAGATGGCGATCCTGCATTGCCCGGAGGTGAAGATCAGTCGCACGCTTCGGCTGCTCCATCCGCGAATGCCGCTCTACCTGGTGCCGCGGGGCGACAGCCTGTTCATGATCGGCGGCACGATGATTGAGAGCACATCGACGCGCGCAATTTCCCTGCGCTCGCTCAGTGAGTTGCTGAACGCCGCCTTCACCCTGCACCCCGGGTTTGCCGAGGCCAGCGTGGTGGAAACCGGCGCAGGTCTGCGCCCCGCCTTCCCCGATAATCTGCCCCGCCTTCATCAGGACGGCGGGACGCTTTTCCTCAATGGGCTGTACCGCCACGGATTTCTGCTGGCGCCCGCCATGGCGCAGTATGTGGCAAACCGCCTGAGACCGGAGACACAGGATGAAAATCACCGTCAACGCCAAACCGCATGAGGTCCGCGCGGGCACTCTCGACGAGGCGCTGCACCAGCTAGGCTATGCCCAGTCCGCAGTTGCAACCGCCGTCAACGGACACTTCGTGGCCCGCGCTGCCCGCCCCAAAACTCAACTGGCGGAGGGGGATCGGCTGGAGATCCTCACGCCGATGCAAGGGGGCTGAACCATGCAACTCTATGGTCAGGACATCACCTCACGCCTGTTGTTGGGGACCGCGCAATACCCCTCACCCAGCGTTCTGAACGCGGCAATCAAAAGCAGCGCCAGCGAAATCATCACGGTGTCGCTGCGACGGGAAACGGCGGAGGGCACCGGCGCCGGGTTTTGGGATCAGCTGCGGACATTGAACTGTCGCATCCTACCCAACACAGCCGGGTGCCATTCTGTGCAGGAGGCCGTGACCACCGCCCATATGGCGCGCGAACTGTTTGACACCCCGTGGATCAAACTGGAGGTGATCGGCCATTCCGACACGCTGCAGCCCGATGTGTTTGCGCTGGTGGAGGCCGCGCGCGTGCTGTCTGATGACGGGTTTCAGGTGTTTCCCTACACGACCGATGATCTGGTGGTGGGTGAAAAGCTGCTGGAGGCAGGCTGCGAGGTGTTGATGCCCTGGGGCGCGCCGATTGGATCCGGTCAGGGCCTGCGCAACCCCGATGCGCTGCGCGCAATGCGGGCGCATTTTCCCGATGTTCCTTTGATCGTCGATGCGGGCATCGGCCGCCCCTCTGATGCCACTCAGGCAATGGAACTGGGAATGGATGCGGTGCTGCTGAATACGGCAGTGGCAAAGGCCGGAGACCCTGCTTAGCATGGCCCGTGCCATCGCACTCGCGATTGAGGCTTAGCCGTGGAGGGTATCTGGCTGACCCGATGGAACGCCGCGATATGGCCGTACCCTCCACCCCTGTTCTTGGCCTCGCCGCGCTGAGCTGAGCCCCCTCAATTTGGAGACGACAATGGAGCGTTTTTACCTGATCGTTGGCCATGTCAGCCAACTGGAACTGCTGGTGCCGCATGGGGTCCGACTGGTGCAGCTGCGGCTGAAGGATCTGCCAGAGCAGGAGCTCCGCCGCCAGATCGCGCGGGCGCGGGATTTCTGTGCGGTGCATGGCGCACAGCTGGTGGTCAATGACCATTGGCAGGCCGCGCTGGACCTGAATTGCGGATTTGTCCATCTGGGGCAGGATGACATGGACAGCGCCGATTTTGCCGCGCTGCGTCGCAAGGGCGTACGGTTTGGCCTGTCGACCCATGATGAGGCGGAACTGGAGCGCGCCTTCGCGTTTGAGCCGGATTATATTGCCCTTGGCCCAGTGTATGAAACTCTGCTGAAGAAGATGAAATGGGCGCCACAAGGCTTGGATCGCCTGCGGCGCTGGAAGGAAATGGCGGGCGACACACCTCTGGTCGCCATTGGCGGGCTGACGCCCGAACGCCTGCCCGGTGTCTTTGCTGCGGGCGCAGACAGCGCCGCGGTGGTCACCGATATCCAGCAGGCCCCTGATCCGGAGGCGCGCACCCGCGAATGGATCAAGGCCTGTGCCACATGAGTCGCTTTGACCGTCAGATTGCCCTGCCCGAGGTGGGGGCGGAAGGACAGGCAAAGCTCGCAGCCGCCCATGTTCTGGTGGTCGGGGCTGGCGGGCTGGGCAGCCCCGTCCTGCAATATCTCGCCGGGGCTGGACTGGGTGAAATCACGGTGATGGATGGCGACAGTGTGGAGGCCACGAACCTGCCGCGCCAACCCCTGTATACGCCCGCAGATATCGGCCGCTACAAAGTTGACGCCGCCCGCGAAAGGCTGCGCGCCATGGCGCCCGAATTGCGCCTGCATCCCCATGCGCGAGATCTCACCCCCGACAATGTCACAGCTGCGGTGACACCGGTGGATCTGGTGATTGATGCCGCCGACAGCCACGCGGTGTCATATACGTTGTCAGATTGTTGCCAGCGGCTGGGACGAGATTTGATCTCTGCTTCGGCGCTGGCACAATCGGGCTATGTCGGCGTGTTCTGCGGCGGCGGCCCGTCGCTGCGCGCGGTCTTCCCTGACCCGCCCAGCAGTGCCGCCACCTGCGCCAGTTCCGGCATTATGGGGCCGGTTGTCGGCGTGATTGGCGCCTGGCAAGCACAGTTGGCGCTGAAACTGTTGCTCAACCACCAGCCGACCCCGCGCGGGCGCCTCTTCAGCATGGACTTCGCAGGGCTGCAGATGGGTGGTTTTGATTTCAGCACTGCAGAGGAGCCATCCCGCCCCGTCCCCTTCATCGGACGGAACGCGATCACCGATGAGGATTACGTGGTTGAGTTGCGCCCCGAACAAGAAGCCCCGACACCCGCCGTCCGCGCTGCCGTTCGTATCCTGCCGGAGGCCTTGCGTGCAAGCGATCTGCCCCGTGATCGCCGCGTGGTGCTGGCCTGTCACAGTGGCCTGCGCGCTTGGCGCATGGCGGCTGAGATTGCCCCGGAGTTCGCCGGAGAAATTGTCCTGCTGGCTGCGGGTCGGCGCGGATGAGCGCGCTTCTGATCATCGCTGGAACCGACAGCAGCGGCGGTGCGGGATTGACCCGAGACATCGCCGCGGCCACTGCAATGGCGCAGCTGCTGCCGCCATTTGCACAGCGAACGCCCGCGTTGCGGCCGGTGGTGACGGCGATCACAGTCCAGACGGATACGGCGCTGGAGGAGATCCAGCCGACACGGCCCGAGACCATCCAAAGCCAGATACGCGCCGCCGCCGCGACCGGGCCGATTTCTGCAGTAAAAATCGGTATGGTCGGCAGCGCAATGGCCGCCGAAGTCATCGCCAAGGCGCTGGTCCACTCCGTGCCCGAAACATGCCCGGTTGTGCTGGATCCCGTGCTGCGCAGCAGTTCCGGTGGCCAGTTGATGCAGGCCGCAGACCTCAAACCGCTGATTGCGCGCGCCACTCTCATCACCCCTAATCTGCAAGAGGCCGCTCAGCTTGCCCCCTCCGCCAGCAACCGGCACCCCGACAGGCCTGAGGCATCCGGCATCTCATTGCAGGCCCGCCAGTTGCAGCAGGCCCGTGAGTTGCAGCAGGCGGGCGCCGATGCGGTGCTGATCAAAGGCGGACACGGAGGCGGGGCCATGGCGGTTGACCAGCTCTTTTTTGGCGACACGCATGTGCGCTACGACAGACCACGGCTGCCACGCAGCAGGCGTGGCACCGGCTGCACCCTCGCGACGGCAATTGCCGTACAGCTGATGGCGGGTCGGAGGTTGGAACAGGCCTGCGCCCATGCCGGCGATTATGTGCATGAATGTCTGAAGGAAGGCGCGGCCTGAACCGCCCCGCTCAGACCAGACAGACCAGCGCTGCCAGATCTCGCTTTCGGAGCGCCGTGGAACCGCACCCTGGTTGCGTACCATCTCGCGCGTCTTTGCCTCGGCTTGCTCTTGCGGCTTGGACAGCGCCATTCACTGCCGACGGACACATCAGCCGGAACCAGCGGCACGGAAACACCGCGCCGAACTGATCCGGCGCGGTGTTTTTCTAATCGGCCTAATTCCGAGCCTGAGCTGACCTCACTTGGCTTGGAATTGGGGTTGGCGGCTTTTGGCGGGATCAGAAATCCTGCCAGATGTCCTTGGCGGCATTGCCGCTGGTGCTTGCGGCTGCGGGGGCTGGCTGCGGTGTGACAGCCTCAAGATCCCAATCATCGCCATGAGCACTGGGGGCACTGGGGGTGGCATCCTGCGGTGCAACCGGGCTCCGGGTTGGCGCCGGGGCCGCTGCGGGTTTGCGGGCTGGGGCCGCCGTCTGCCCGCCGCCTGCTGCGACACGGAAATGGGCAACCAGGTCGGCCAGTTTGCTGGCATCCGCATTCAACATGTGACCGGCGGCGGTGGCCTCTTCAACCATGGCGGCATTCTGCTGGGTGACCTGATCCAGCTGGGTCACGCCGGTGTTGATCTCATGCAGGCCGGTAGATTGCTCGCTGGCCCCGGTTGCGATGCCGGACACCAGTTGCGAGATATGGCTGACCCGCTCGACAATGCCCTGAAGCGCATCGCCGGTTTTGCCAACCAGATCCACGCCACGCTCCACCTGTTTGGTGCTGTCGCCGATCAGGGTCTTGATTTCCATCGCGGCATCCGAGGAGCGCTGCGCCAGGGCCCGCACCTCGCTGGCGACCACGGCAAAGCCCTTGCCCGCCTCGCCAGCACGTGCGGCTTCCACCCCGGCATTGAGCGCCAGGAGGTTGGTCTGAAAGGCGATGTCATCAATCACACTGATGATCTGCGAGATATGGCTTGAGGATTGTTCGATCTCGGTCATGGCAGAAACTGCGCTCTGGACCACTTCGCCGCTGGTTTCGGCCTCCTGTTTGGCCTCCTGCATGATGCTTTCGACGCTGCGCGCGCCTTCGGCGGCGGATTTCACGCTGGCCGTCATCTCATCCAGAGCGGCGGCGGTTTCCTCCAGCGTGGCGGCCTGGCTTTCGGTGCGGTTGGACAGATCGTCAGAGGCCTGGCTGATTTCATTTGCGCCACTGCGAATGCTCTCGGCTGTGTCAATCACCTGGGTGACCGTGGAGCCAAGGGTTTCCGCCGTGCGGTTGAAATCACGCTGCAGCTGGGCGTAATCCTCCGGCAGGTTTTCATTGATGCGAACGGTCAGATCTCCCTGTGACAGCGTCGCCAAGCGACTGGAGATAACCTGCACCACATCAGCACGCTCCGCATCGCGGGCCTGTTGATGGCCTTTCATCTCCTCCTGCTGCTCCAGTTTCTCGCGGAACGCTTCCAGCGTGCGGGCCATTTCGCCGATTTCGCTGCGGGCCTGCGTGTAGGGAACATCCGCATGGGTTTCGCCCTCTGCCATGGAGGCCATCCGCGCCTTCAGCCCATTGATCGGCCCCGTAACACTGCGCAACAGGACGGTCGAAGCAATCATCAGCAGAACCAGGCTCACGCCAAGGGTGATCATCGATTCGATCCGCATCTGCGCGAGGTCCGCCTGAATGTCAGACACATAAGATCCCGTGCCGATGATCCAGCCCCAGGGTTCAAACGCCTGCACATAGCCGATTTTCTGTTCTGGCGTGGTCTGCCCTGGTTTCTGGAACCAATAGCGGACAGATCCAGCACCGTCGCTGGCGGCAACCTTGCCGAGTTCCTGGAAAACCTTCATGCCCTTCACGTCTTCGAAACCGGACCGGTCGGTGCCCACCCAATCGGGCACCATCGGATGCGCCCGCACAACCAGGTCCTGGTCGAAGGCAAAGAGATACCCGGACGTCTCGAAGCGGATTTTTTCAATCACTTCACGCCCCTGCGCGCGCGCCTCATCGGCGGTAAGGTCACCCGACTGCACCTGAGCCTCAAGATCGGCAAGCAGGCTGATGGACGTGTCAATGATGTTGTTTAGTTCACGGTCACGCATGGCATAGGCATTATCGACCGCGCGCGACAGCAGCAGAACGGTCAACAGCACGGAAAGTGCGAGCGCCATCGCCACCACTGCGTAGATACGGATGGGAAGACGAAAGAATATGGACGGCATCGGTCACTTGGTCCTTTGAGGAATTACATCCCTCGACACTATGCCGCTGCCCCCTAACAAAGCGTTAGGTCAATGCCTTCAATTGCCCGTTTCGCAACATTATTACGTAGAGTTTCGATCTGTTTTCTTAAGGCGTTTGAAACCCACCAAGGCTAAGGCCCTGCCCGGTGTAACAGCGAATCCGCGATCCCCTGCCAAGCGATGAAAAACGGCCCCAAAGCGGGGCCGTTTCATCACATTTGCAACGCAGATCTGCTGGCGTCACTGGACTGACAACATGCCCTTCTCGGACGCCAGTTCGCGCATCTTCTTCTGCAGCTTTTCAAAGGCGCGCACCTCGATCTGGCGGATCCGCTCGCGGCTGACGCCATATTGCGTGCTGAGATCCTCCAGCGTCTTAGCCTGATCGGCCAGACGGCGCTGAGTCAGAATATCCTTCTCGCGATCATTCAACACCTCAAGCGCGCTTGCCAGAAGTTCACGCCGGGCCTCAAGTTCATCGCGTGCCTCATAGTCACCGGCCTGATCTGCGTCTTCATCTTCCAGCCAGTCCTGCCACTGCATGGTGCCCTCGCCCTCACTGCCAACAGTGGCATTGAGAGACGCGTCCCCACCGGACATACGCCGGTTCATGGAGATCACCTCGGTCTCGGTCACTCCGAGATCAGTGGCGATTTTCTTGACGCTGTCCGGGTGCAGATCGCCCTCTTCAAGTGCACCGATACGGGCCTTGGCCTTGCGCAGGTTGAAGAACAGCTTTTTCTGCGCCGAGGTTGTGCCCAGCTTCACCAGCGACCAGGAGCGCAGGATATACTCCTGAATTGAGGCGCGGATCCACCACATGGCATAGGTCGCAAGGCGAAAGCCCTTCTCGGGGTCGAACCGTTTGACCGCCTGCATCAGGCCGACATTGGCTTCAGAGATCACTTCGGCCTGCGGCAGGCCGTAACCGCGATATCCCATCGCAATTTTTGCCGCCAGACGCAGGTGCGACGTCACCATCTTATGGGCAGAGGCACTGTCCTGCTCTTCCACCCAGCGCTTGGCCAGCATGTATTCCTCTTCCGGTTCCAGCAGCGGGAACTTGCGGATTTCCTGAAGGTACCGATTCAGCCCGCCTTCGGGTGTTGGTGCGGGCAGGTTTGCATAATTCGCCATTCTTTGTGTCCCTCCCAATGTATAAGGACTTAACATCTTGTCATATGGGTTAACGCATAGCCCCGTTCAAGAGTTGCCAAGTTTATCTCTTATAGGAATCGTAAGAAAAGCGGTCTGTGACGAAGTTCACAGGGATTTGCACACAAAGGAGCCGCGCATCCACACCGAATGCGCGTATAATCCCCTCTATAATTCAGCAGCTTACCAACCAAGAGGCCGTATTATGCGCTGCAGCGGTTCCCAGCTTTTGCAGCAAATGCGCCATATCTTCCGGCAAGGGCGCCTCAAACCGCATGGCGTCGCCTGTGACCGGGTGGATGAACCCCAGAACCGCCGCATGCAGCGCCTGACGCGGGAAGGTCTGGATGGCAACGGCGGTGTCTTCCGGCAGCGATTTTGCCGCCAGCTTGCGCTTACCGCCATAAACAGGATCCCCAACCAGCCCGTGGCCTGCATGCGCCATATGCACGCGAATCTGATGGGTGCGCCCGGTTTCCAGCCAGCATTCGATCAAGGCGACAACTGGCGGTGTGCCAAAGGCATCGACGATGCGCGCGCGGGTAATGGCATGACGGCCGCCCTGAAACAGAACCGCCTGCCGCTGCCGGTCGGTCTTGTGACGGGCCAACTGGGTGGTCAGCTTCAGGATATTGCCCGGCTCGAAACTGGTGCCTTTTACACCGCGCAGCCGTGGATCGTTGGCGTCAGGCACACCGTAGCAAATGGCGCGGTAGTAGCGTTCCACTGTGTGTTTCTCAAACTGCGCCGCCAGCCCCTGATGTGCGACGTCGGATTTGGCCACCACCAACAGACCGCTGGTCTCCTTATCGATGCGATGAACAATGCCGGGACGTTTGACACCGCCCACGCCGGAAAGGTTGTCGCCGCAGTGATGCAACAAAGCGTTGACCAAGGTGCCGGAGGGTGTGCCAGGCGCCGGATGCACGACCATGCCTGCGGGTTTGTTGATGACAATCAGATCGTCGTCTTCATAGATGACCTCAAGCGGGATATCCTCGGGGCCTATGTGGCTGTCCTCGGCCTCCTCCACGGTGATCTCGATCAGCGCGTCAGCCTCCGCCTTGGCCTTGGGGTCGGTCACGACCACACCGTCCACCTGCACCTGCCCAGCCTCAATCAGGCCTAGCCAGTCGGGTGCGGGACAGGGTGGCTTCCTCTGGCACATCACGCGAAACCGCTTTATCAAGCCGTTTAGGCGGATTTTCCGCGATGACAAACTCGATCCGGCGGCGGGCCATGACACATCCTTCTGAAACAGATAATCAAAGTGAACCGCCCCAGCTGGTGTTCCTGCGGCGGATGGTGACCACATTGACGGTGATCATGATTTGCGGGTTCTTAGTGGTTCTGACCCTGCTTGTCATCCGTTTGTCTGCATCCGGTCCAAACCTGCCGGAAACTGTCTCCCTGCCGACTGGCGTCAGTGCCCGCGCCGTGACCTTTGGCGACGGCTGGATTGCGGTGGTGACAGATGAGGATGAAATCCTGATCCTGAACAATCTGAGCGGCGCGGTCGAGCAGCGGTTGAAGATCCAGCCTGCCGAAAACTGACGCAAGGCGGCGGTCACAAGTCGGCAGACAGAGCCTCACAGGCTTGAGAGAGCGTTGAATTCACAGGATAAAGATAAAACCAACGCAGCATAGCCTGAAGCCGGTTTCTGTCTAGGCCGCGATTTTCTTGGGGTGAAGAGTGGTACCACCTCCCCGGCTCGAACGGGGGACCTCCTGATCCACAATCAGGCGCTCTAACCTACTGAGCTAAGGCGGCACTGAGGGCGATTTAATACAGGGGCGATGAGAGCGCAAGAGGAAAGCCGCAAGTTTTTACCCTCAATGTGCAGAGATGTGCCGCCAATGGGACGGGTCGCGCGCACCCAGACATACCCCGTCTGACATACCCCGTCTGGCGGCGGCGGGTTCTTGCCTTTAGACTGCTGGCAAGCTAGCAGAACCAGCTAACGCAAGCCCGACGACAGGAGTGCCGCATGAGCATCAATACCGAGCGTGACATCGAAGCCAATATGCAGATCGGCCCCACCGATGCTGGCATGGTGCGCATTTTCATCGAAGCCGATGGCATCGAGATCCCGATGGATTTCGACCCGGAAGAGGCCAATGAAATCGCCGAAGAGATCATGGCAGCCGCTCAGGCCGCGCGCAGCCTCAACACCTGATCTCGGGACCGAACCGGCCCTCAGACACTCCAGGTCCCAGCCGCACCCGGCTGGGGATCACGCAACCGATGCAGGCGACTGGCCGCATCCATCGCGAATTTCTGGATCAGCTTTTTGCGTCTGGCGGCGGGCAGCTTCTGCTCCGGCGCCATGCGGACAATCTCTGCGTCGTAGTCATCTGCAATGATCAGCCCGCTGTCATCCGGCAACAGCTCATTCGGAAACGCCAGATCCACGGCCCAGAAATAACGGTCGCACCACTCCAGATAGCCCTGCCATTTGCTGTCGGACTGGAAATCGGCGCGGCTGGACTTGCACTCCACCACCCATAGCTCACCCTTCGGGCCAAGCGCCATAACATCAACCCGAAGACCGCGCGCAGGGACGAATTCCTCAACTGTGACAAAGCCAAGCGTCGCCATGTGACGCGCCACGCCGCGCGCAAGACGCTGACCGGGGGCAAGATCCTGTACCATGGCGGCAATGTGAACAATTCATGAACAAATAGCAAGTCCACGCCATGGACCAATCGTCTGATCACGCCCTGTCAGCGGCGCTGAGTGCCCTGCGTTGACCAACGGCACGAAAAGACTTGGGCCACCCCCTTGTCTCCCCCCTGCCCGCCCCCTAGTTAGAGCGGAGGCGGGTTCTGCCCTTCTCGTGACAGGTAGCATTCCAGTGGCCTTAAGCAATTCCGAGGGAGCTGGCTCTGTTCGGACCCTGGTCCTTTTACCTGGCGCCCACCTGTACATACAGGTCCTCGGGAATCAAAACCGCACGGTTGACTGGTGGTCCCGCCGCATTCCACCACAATTCGATCTGACAAAAGAAAAGCCGCGCCTGAGAGAGGCACGGCTGGTCGATTGGGGGCAAGTGTGCCCAAGCCACATCGCACTGCGGACTAAGGGTCAGCGACGCGGCAGCTGTCTGGAGGCTTTCTCGGCGGGGACCCGCACCGGGATCATCTCACGTTTCACATCCGGCGTGATGCGCATTCCGCCCCGCGGGCCATCGTCCTTCCCTGCGAGCGACATCACCGCATAGCCGAACTGCACCCCAGCAAAGACGATCCCGTTCATGAACCACAGGAGCGCAACCGCCAGCAACCCGCTGTCCGATGTGCTGACCAGATGCCAAAGGTTCATTACATTGAGCCACAACAGCATCCCGACAAAGGCCCCGGCGATGGCAAAGCCAATCACCACATTCTGAATATAGAGTCTCACCAGCTTCGGCATAAAACGCCCTCCTGCTACAGGAAAAACGGTAGCATTCTTTGCTGGGGCGTCCAGCGGCAAATGGCGGATCGGCGGAATTTGACGCATGTCGCCCGGTCTTTGACACTCGCCTTCGGAAGCAGAATCAAAAAAGCGCGCCACTGGGGCACGCTTTCCAATTGTCTTCACATGACGCTCTATCTTCACCTGTCTTTTTGCATCCCGTTACCAAGGGACGCCGCCTGCCAAGCGGGCCTCAAAAGGCCTCGGGCGCTGCCTCGCGGGCCATGTGGTCCAGCACGGCGTTCACAAACTTCGGCTCTTTCCCTTCCGGGAAGAAGGCGCGTGCGATATCGACGAACTCGTTGATCACCACCTTGGGCGGGGTTTTACCCGTCAGAAACTCAGCGCCAGCGGCACGGAACAAGGCGCGCAGCGTGGGATCAATCCGGGCAATCGGCCATTTGGCCACCAGCGCACGGTCGGTCATCTGGTCAATCTTGGCCTGTTCGTTGACCGCGCCCTCAATCAGCTTGCGAAAGCTCTTGGAGTCGCCCTCAGCCATTTCATCGCCGTCATAGACTGCACCAAACCGGTGGTCTTCGAATTCGACAATGACCTTGTCAAAGGTCAGATTGCTATGTTCCATCTGAAACAGCGCCTGCACGGCATAAAGCCGGGACGCTGATTTCATCTTGTGCTTGTCACTGCCCTTGCGAGCGGCGCCCTGGCTGTCCGAGGTGGTCATGCGGTGGTGGGTCCATTATCTGAGTCGGCCAGTCTGATGGCCTCGGAAGGGGCCTTGAAGCCGACTCCCTTGGTTTGGGCGCCCCATTTACGCGTCAGCGCGATCAGATGCAAGGCCGCAGCGGCAGCGCCGCCCCCCTTGTTCTGATCCTTGGTATCTGCCCGGACCTCTGCCTGCTTGCGATTTTCCACGGTCAGGATGCCATTGCCGATGCACAGCCCCTGCAAACCCATCAGCTGAATTGCCCGGCTGCTGTCATTGCAAACGGTTTCATAATGGGTGGTTTCGCCCCGGATCACACAGCCCAGCGCCACATAGCCATCAAAGTTTGAGCTGCGATCGGCGATTGCGATGGCCGTCGGCACTTCCAACGCGCCGGGCACCTCGATCAGCTCGCAGGTGCCGCCCGCGGCCTCAATCTCCGCCTGCGCCCCGGCGACCAGATTGTCGGCGATGTCCTTGTAATAAGGGGCGACGACAATCAGCAGCTTCACCGGCTTGTCAAAGGTCGGGCGGTCCAGCGTGTAGTGGGTTTCATGTGCAGCCATATCAAGCGTCCTTCAACAGAGGTTTGGTGCCAACAATGGTCAGGCCATAGGCATCCAGTCCAACATAGGTGGTGGAGGGCGAATCTGTCAGCAGCACCAGCTCCTGCAGCCCCATTTTTGAGAGGATCTGCGCGCCCAGACCGGTCTGCTTGATGGTGCGCGGGCCCTCGTCGTCCTGCGCATAGAGTGCGCTGCGCGGCTCGCGGAACAGGCAGACCACACCGCGCCCTTCCGCGGCGATCAACTCCATCGCGCGGGGCAGCTGGCGGGCCGACTTGGGACCCAGCCCCAGCAGATCGGTCGCCTCATGCAGCGCGTGGGTGCGGGTCAACACAGGTTCCGGCGTGGTGATATCGCCTTTGATCATCACCACATGTTCGATGCCATGGGTCTGATCGGTAAACAGGCGCATCTCCCAATCACCACCAATCTCGGCCGTCACAGTCTCGCGCGAGGTTTCAACCACCAGATTGTCGTTGCGCGCCCGGTAAGCGATCAGGTCGCTGATGGTGCCAATCTTCAGCCCATGTGTCTTGCCAAAGGTGACCAGCTCCGGCAGGCGCGACATGGTGCCGTCATCATTCATGATCTCACAGATCACCCCGGACGGGTTCAGCCCGGCGAGGCGCGAGATATCAACCGCAGCCTCGGTATGGCCCGCCCGCACCAGAACCCCGCCCCGCTTCGCCCGCAGCGGAAAGACATGGCCCGGTGTCGCGAGCGATGCCATGGTGTTATTCTCGTTAATGGCCTCCGCAACGGTCAGGGCGCGGTCGGCTGCCGAAATCCCGGTCGAAACACCCTCGCGCGCCTCGATTGATACGGTGAAGGCGGTTTCATGACGCGAGGAGTTGTTCACAGCCATCATTGGCAGCCCCAGCGCATCAACCCGTTCGGCGGTCATCGGCAGGCAAATCAGCCCTCGCCCATGAGTCGCCATAAAGTTGATTGCCGCAGCATCCGCAAATTCGGCGGCAATCACCAGATCGCCTTCGTTTTCGCGATCTTCGTGATCCACGAGGATAAACATCCGCCCCTGGCGGGCCTCTTCGATGATCTCTTCAATCGGGCTGATTGCATCGCGCAGCTGGGCTTCAATCGGCCCCGGTGTTTCAAAGCTCATTCAGGCAACCTTTCGGTGGGCAGTCGTGGACAGCGGTCTATGCGACCCCCACAGCCCCGAGCAAGGCCGTGGATACCAAAGCGGGATAGACCAGCCATCCCGCAAATACCAGCCCCGCATGCGGCAGACCATAGCCCGGACGCGGCGTCGCCGTCAGCAGCAGGCCTGTCAGTTGGCGGGTTGGATCGTCAACGTGGCAGCGTCCCGACCTGCCAGTCGCCCTGCAGTCAAGCGTTGACGCGCGCCGCCAAGGCGGCGCGCTCGGCCCAACGCTCTGCGCGGCACTGGTGGTGCCGCGACCAAGGGGCGGGAGCCGTTTGCCTCAGCTCTAGACGGTCGTTCCGGTCGGCGTAGGTGACCAGAGTTAGCTTGCTTCGTTCAACCGCGCGACGTAGCGGGCCAGCGTGTCGATCTCTAGGTTCACCGCATCACCGACAGCCACATCCCCCCAGGTTGTAACCTCTTTGGTGTGCGGGATGAAATTGATGCCGAAATCACAGCCCTCCACATCATTCACAGTCAGTGAAGTCCCGTTGAGCGCAACCGACCCCTTCGGTGCGATGAAACGTGCCAGATCCTGTGGCGCGCGTAGGGTAACACGGGTGCTGTCACCCTCATCGCGGATGTCCACCACTTCGGCAACCCCATCGACGTGGCCTGACACGATATGGCCGCCCAGCTCATCACCAACTTTCAGCGCGCGTTCCAGATTGACCCGCTTGCCAACGGTCCAGCCGTTGCCGCCGATATTGGTCTTGGACACAGTCTCGGCCGATATCTGCACGTCATACCAATCGTCCCCCAGCGCGATCACTGTCAGGCAAACGCCGTCAGAGGCAATCGAGGCGCCAATATCAATGGTGGCGGTGTTATAGCCGGTTTTAATCCGCGCCCGCAGGTCGCCCTGCTGCTCCAGCTCGGTGATGATGCCGATATCGGTGACGATGCCTGTGAACATGGGCGGGCTCCTGCAAATGCGGTTGTGGCCGTGTTGATCGGCTTAGCGCCTCTCTGGTAGCCATTGGACCGCCGCGCGGCAAGCCCCGCTGTTGCCGGATGAACCCGCCCCGCCCTGCAAATGCCCGACACCGATGGCCGCTCTTGCCTTGCGCTGGTCCGGCGCCCTACCCTAGACCGCGAATATGGTTAAGCCGAATTAGCGGTTAAGCCATTGTTTGTACAATCGGGATATAATTGACCCATTATGCACAAGACCGACGATCCACAGCGCGCTTTCCTGTTTCTGCAAGGGCCTCACGGGCCGTTCTTTGCTAGTCTGGCAGAGATGCTGCAGGCGGCTGGCTGCGCTGTCTGGCGCGTCGGTTTCAACGCGGGCGATCAGGCGTTCTGGCGCGACAAGACCAGCTACCTGCCCTATCGCGGCACACCGGAGGACTGGCCTGCACATCTCGAACAGGTGCTGGGTGATCGTCAGATTACCGATCTGGTGCTTTACGGCGACACCCGTCCGATCCACGCGACAGCTGTGTCCGCGGCGCGCGCACGCGGCATCCGGGTACATGTGTTTGAGGAAGGTTATCTGCGCCCGTACTGGGTCACCTATGAACGGGAGGGCTCCAACGGGCATTCCCGGCTGATGGACATGCCGGTCACGCAGATGACCGCGGCCCTTGCCCTGTCCGACATGGAGGCACCATTGCCGCCGTCCCATTGGGGCGATACCCGGCAGCATGTCTTCTATGGCGCGCTTTATCATGGTTTTGTCATGCTGCTCAATCGTGGCTACCGCCAGTTCCGCCCCCATCGGGCGCTGCCGGTCACCCGCGAATTTCAGCTATATCTGCGCCGCCTGCTGCTGATGCCGTTCCAGGCGCTTGAGCGTCGGGTCGCCACAAGACGCATCCGCAACGGCGGTTTCCCCTACCACCTGGCGCTGCTACAACTGGAACATGACAGCGCCTTTCAGGAGCATTCGCCCTTTGCCAGCCTGACGGATTTCCTGACCGACGTGTTTCAGGGCTTCGCTGAGGGTGCGCCACGTCATCATCACCTCGTGGTCAAGGCGCATCCGCTTGAGGACGGCCGGGTTCCGATCCGGCGCACCGTCCGTCAGCTGGCCAAACGCTACGGGCTGGAACATCGCGTGCATTACGTGCGCGGCGGCAAACTGGCCGCCCTGCTGAACGAGGCCCGCACCGCCGTTACCGTGAATTCAACCGCAGGTCAGCAGGTGCTCTGGCGCGGCATCCCGCTGAAGGTGTTCGGCAAGGCTGTCTATGACAAGCCTGAGTTTGTTTCGACCCAGCCACTGGCGGACTTCTTTGCCGCGCCCGCAAGGCCGGACAACCGCGCCTATAAGGACTATCGCCGCTATCTTCTGGAAACCTCGCAACTTCCCGGTGGTTTCTATTCCCGCAAGGGTCGCCGCCAACTGCTGCGGCAGGTGGTGGATATGATGCTGGCGGCAGAAGACCCCTATCAGGCGCTGATGCAGGGGACAGCGGCACCGCGGCAACAGTTGCGTGTGGTGAGCTGAGGCGCCACATCTCTAAGGCTGGATTTTTTCAAGACACTGCGCTAGCTTGGCCCCAAAACTTGAGGCAAAACAATAATAGGTCGAGGAGACCGAGCAGTGAAAACCGTTCCCTTTCAATGGGCGCGACCGGTTGCGATTCTGGCCGCAGTCTCGCTGGCAGCATCCTGTGGCCTTCCCCAGGTCGGCCCGAACAAGCGTCAGATCTACGCCGGTTCCGTGCAAAAAGAAGGCGATGCCTTCATCGTCTCGGTCAATGACCGCGTCACCCGTGCCACCGCTGTTGTACCCGCGCTTGGATTTTCTGACAGTTTCCGCAGCGCCGGTCGGCTGACCTCCGATGTGATCCGCCCCGGTGACGTTCTTGGCCTCACGGTTTGGGAAAACGTCGACGACGGGTTGCTGGCGGCTGAAACAACCAATGCCACGGTTCTGGAAGAGGTGCAGGTCGATAGTGCCGGCTTCATCTTCGTTCCCTATGCTGGGCGGCTGCGCGCCTCCGGCAATACGCCGGATCAGCTGCGCCGCACCATCACCAAGAAACTGGAAGACCAGACCCCGGACCCACAGGTTCAGGTGCGCCGCCTTGCAGGCGATGGCGCAACCGTCAGCCTGACCGGGGCCGTAGGTGGACAAGGGGTCTACCCGATTGAACGCCCCACCCGGACGCTGGCGACCATGCTGGCCCGTGCAGGCGGCGTCGCGATTGAGCCTGAAAACGCCCAGATCACCGTCATTCGTGGCGCCGAGCGTGGCACCATCTGGTTCCAGGATCTCTTCAAACATCCAGAGCTGGACATTGCTCTGCGCGGCGGGGACAAAATCCTGGTGGAAGAGGACAGCCGCTCCTTCACCGCATTGGGCGCCACCAGCGCGCAGGCGCGCGTCCCGTTTGAAAGCCAGAACCTCTCCGCCCTTGAAGCGATCGCGCAGGTCGGCGGTCTGGTCTCCACCGCGTCGGATCCCACCGGCGTCTTTGTCTTGCGCAATGAACCTGCCGAAATCGCCAATCAGGTCTTGGGGCGCAACGATCTGATCGGTGCGCAGCGGCTGGTCTATGTGCTGAACCTGACGAAACCCAACGGGCTGTTTGTGGCGCGCGACTTTGTGATCCGCGATTCCGATACGCTCTACGTCACAGAGGCGCCCTACGCCCAGTGGACGAAGACGATTTCCCTGCTGGCCAGTCCGCTGGCTCCCATCGCCAGCGTCGAAAGTTTGGCCAGCGGCGGCTGATGACATGACGGGACAATACCCGACGACCAAGGCCGGGGGCGCGCGCTCCCGGCTTTTTTATTACAACGCCGGCTTCCTGCGTCAAAAGCGGCTGCGGCGCATCCTGACACTCGCCGGGTATGACCTGCGCTTGGGCAAACCAACCGCCGATGATCTGGTCGCGGTCTGGGGCAATGCTGATACCGCCCATCGTGGCCATGCTGTGGCTGAGGCGCAGGGCTGTGAGCTGTTGCGGGTCGAGGACGCTTTCCTCCGCTCGATCCATCCCGGCCGCGCGGGAGAGCCGCCATTGGGGCTGTTGCTGGACCGCTCCGGGTTGCATTTTGACCCTGCAACTCCCTCCGATCTGGAGCAACTGCTGGCCTCGCACCCACTGGATGACAGCGCATTGATGCGGCGCGCCCGGCGCGCCATCGCACGGCTGCAGGACGCCCATCTGAGCAAATACAACGCCTATTCACCGCAGGCCCCGGTCCCTGATCCCGGTTACGTGCTGGTGATTGATCAGGCTCGTGGTGATGCCTCCGTCCGTGCCTCGACCCCGTTCGAGGGCACCGATCACGCGCGATTTCAAGAGATGCTCTATTACGCCCAGGACGAACATCCGGGCGCCCGTATCATCATCAAATCCCACCCAGAAGACCGCGCAGGCCACCGCCCCGGCTACTACAGCGCAGCAGACGCGCAGGGCCGGGTTGAAATCCTTGACGCGCCGGTGTCGCCCTGGGCGCTGCTGGAGGGCGCAATCGCTGTCTATACTGTATCGTCGCAAATGGGGTTTGAGGCGATCCTCTGCGGCCACAGGCCCCGTATCTTCGGCCAGCCCTTCTACGCTGGCTGGGGCCTCAGCGAGGATGAATTCCCCATCACCCGCCGCCAGCGCCGCCTGACCCGCGCGCAGCTGTTTGCAGCCGCGATGATCCTTTATCCCACGTGGTACAGCCCCCATCACGACCGCCTGTGCGAGCTGGAGGAGGTGATCGACGCGCTGGAGGCAGAGACCCGCGCCTGGCAGCAGGACCGCGCCGGTTGGATCGCCTCTGGCATGCGGCTCTGGAAACGTCAGCCGCTACAGACTTTCTTTGGCCGCTACCGGCGCCTGCGGTTCAGCAACAGCGCCAAGACGGCGAAGACCAGCGGGCGCAACTGGATGATCTGGGCCGGGCGCACCAGCACGGGGCAATCTCCCGGCGCTCATCGTGTCGAGGATGGGTTCCTGCGGTCGCGCGGGTTGGGCGCGGATCTGATCCCGCCGCTGTCGCTGGTGGTGGACCGGCAGGGGATCTACTACGACCCCCACCAACCCAGCGATCTGGAGGATCTGATCGCCGCCCGCGCCACCCTGACGCCGGAGCAGCAACAGCGCGCAGAAGCCCTGACCCAGCGACTGGTGCAGGACAGCCTGTCGAAATACAACCTTGGCGGCACGGTGCCGGACCTGCCGGAGGGGCATCGGGTGCTGGTCGTGGGACAGGTGGCCGATGATGCGTCGGTGCGGCTGGGCTGTGAGAAAATCGCGACCAACGCTGATTTGCTACGTGCCGCGCGCGCTGCAAATCCGGACGCGGTGCTGATCTACAAACCCCACCCCGATGTAGAGGCCGGACTGCGTAGTGGCAGCATCGCCGCTGAGCAGCTGGCGGATGTGGTGGTTCCCGACAGCGATCCGATGGCGCTCTTGGATATGGTACATGAGGTCTGGACGATGACGTCGCTGATGGGGTTTGAGGCCCTGCTGCGCGGGGTGAAGGTCACGACGGTTGGCGCGCCCTTCTATGCCGGTTGGGGGCTGACCACGGATCTGGGAGCCGTCCCGGTGGCCCGCCGCCGTGCACGCCTCTCGCTGATGGGGTTGGTGCACGCTACGTTGATCGACTACCCGCGTTACGTGGATCCAGTCAGCGGCCAGCCCTGTCAGGTGGAACTGGTGGTCGAGCGACTGGCCAAAGGAGAAATCCCCGAACTAAGCGCCGCCAACAGAACACTGGCCAAGCTTCAGGGTCTGCTGGCCACCTACGCCCACCTGTGGCGCTGATCTGCGCGCGCTTAGGAGACCCTTTTGGCAGTGGGCGCCTGCCCCTACTCGCGCAGGGAGCGCGTCCAGCGGTGCTGGATATCAGCCCCGACCGGACGAACATCCAGTAAATCAAAGCGCGGCGCCTCGGCCAATGTGTCCAGCCCGAGGCCGCCAATCGAAGACAAGCCATCGCCGCCGATACCCAGCCCTGCGGTGAACCCGATCAACTCATCCACCAGATCCTGCGCCAGAAGCGAGGCCGCAAGCGCACTGCCCCCCTCGCAGAAGACCCGTGTCAGCCCGGCCTGTCCCAGTTGCTGCAGCACGTCGCCCGCGTCCAGCTGCAACCCGTCCGCCGCGCAGGGCAGCAAGACCGCCCCCAACCCTTCCCAGGCGCGCAGGCGCTCAGTGTCGGCTCCGGCACCGTGGCAGATCCAGACCGGAATGTCGCGCGCGCTGCGCGCCAACTGTCCCATCAGCGGCAGATCCAGATGACGCGAAATCACCACCCGAACCGGCTGATGGGTCACGCCAAGATCCCGCACCGTCAACGAGGGATCATCGGCCCGCGCGGTACCGCCGCCCACCATCACCGCATCATGGCGCGCCCGCATGGCATGTACTGCCCGCCGCGCCTCCGACCCGGTGATCCACTTGCTTTCGCCTGTTGCGGTGGCAATACGCCCGTCAAAACTGCTTGCCAGTTTCAGGGTAACAAAGGGACGTCCCTGTTCGGTCTTCAGGAAGAAACCGGCATGATCCCGCGCTGCCGCATCGGAACAGACCCCAGTGGTGACCGAGATCCCAGCGTCACGCAACATCGCAAACCCATGACCTGAGACGCGCGGGTCGCTATCCTCAATCGCGGCGACAACACTCGCGACACCGGCGTCGATCAAGGCCTGCGCACAAGGCGGTGTCTTCCCGGTGTGGGAGCAAGGTTCAAGCGAGACATAGGCGGTTGCGCCGCGCGCCAGCCCCCCGGCCTGCTGCAACGCCTGTGGTTCAGCATGGGGACGCCCGCCCGGTTGCGTCCAACCACGGCCAACGATGCGTCCGTCGCGCACAATCACACAGCCTACCGCCGGGTTCGGCCAGCAGTTCCCCTGCCCGCGCCGCCCCAGCGACAATGCCAGCGACATGAACCTCGCGTCCTCGGGCCGCGCCCGTTCTGCGGGGCTCACTCTTCCGGCGCCACCGGCGGGCGCAGCTCGTGAACGAAATCCTCGAAATCATCCGCCGCCTGGAAATTCTTGTAAACGCTGGCAAAGCGCACATAGGCAACGGTGTCGATCCGGGCCAGCGCCTCCATCACGATCTCACCAATCTTGCTGGACTGAATATCGGTCTCGCCCATGCTTTCCAGCCGTCGCACGATCCCCGAAATCATCTGGTCAATGCGTTCCGGCTCAATCGGGCGTTTCTGCATGGAAATACGGATCGAACGCTCCAACTTGTCGCGGTCGAAATCTTCACGTTTTCCATTGGTCTTGATCACAACGAGATCACGCAGCTGCACCCGCTCGTAAGTGGTAAACCGACCGCCGCAGGCCGGACAGAACCGGCAGCCAAGCGGATCGAGACATGATCCTCAGCAGGGCGCGAGTCTTTTACTTGGGTGTCGATATTTCCGCAAAATGGGCAGCGCATCAGCTGTCCCCCCTGTTCCAGTCCGCCGGTCAACGGGACGCCGCTGCGCCCTTATCCACAACTATATGGCAGCCTCTAGGGTTTGGGTAGAGGTGAATTGCGACCACAAGATGCCGGGGCCTAGACCAGATGCGCGATCACCCTGCGGCTGTGTGGCGCGTCGCGATGCTCGAACAGGTAGATTCCCTGCCAGGTGCCCAATGCAGGGCGCCCATCGCGCACAGGGATGGACAGGCTGACCGGCAACAACGCTGCCTTGATATGGGCGGGCATGTCGTCCGGCCCTTCATAGATGTGACGCAGATAAGCCATCGACGGATCGGAGGCCGGAGGCACCAAACGGGACAGATAGGCCAGCAAATCGCCCTGCACCTCCGGATCAGCGTTTTCCTGGATCAACAGCGAACAGGACGTGTGCTGCACAAAGAGCGTCAGCAGCCCTTGGCTGCGCCCGCTACCCTGCACCCAACGGGCGATTTGATCGGTTATCTCATACAGCGCCTGGCCACGGGTTGTGACGGTGAACTCTGCCTGCATGGCCTCTGCCCTTGGTCCTGATTGCCTTGATCTGGGCACCTTAGTTGCGACTGCGGAAGGGAAAAATCCAATCTTCGCATTTGCCATAAGCCGCATTGGCGCGGAACGCATATCCCGACGTCAGGATATCGCCGGTCCAATTGCCGGTAAAGGGCGTCACCCCGGTAGCTGCCGGATCCAGCGTGAAGCGCACGGCAGAGCGGGCACCAGTGGTGGCGCTGGGGCCGATACCGTCCACGGCGTAGATCTTCGTCTGCCAGGACAGCCCCAGGGATTTGCGCACATAGTCTCCGGCGGCACACCAATAGTCTGATTTCAGGGCTCCGGCCCGGCCAATCACCTCAAACTGCCCGGTCCCGGCAGGCACCACCTCCAGCCGATTGATGGCGCGAAAGGCGAAGGCCGGTGTCGACAGGGCGACCAGTGCCAGCCCGGCGCCCACGGTTCCCAGAATCCGTCCACCTGAGGTGGGAATAGTGCGGCCCGCTACTTTGGTAAGGTGGGAGGTAAAACGGGAAAGAAAACGCATGGGCAACCTCCTGGTTCGGGGCCACTGTGATCCTTAGAAGCGGGTAAAAGCAGTTGTGCATTGGTGGTCAGCCTGCTGAACACTCAGCCGGTCCCCGACGCGATAGGCGTTGGTCCGCTTCAGCCAGCTGTCGCCACGCTCGCTCGCAACCGGTGTCAGCGTGAAATGCACGGTGGATTTGCGGTTCACCGCCACCCCGGCGCCCAAGCCACGGGCGACGTAAATGTCCTGCCTCCAGCCAGCGCCCAATGCGCGGCGGGCGTAGTCGGCAGCCCCACACCAGAACGCCGAACGAACAGCGCCCTGCGGTGGGGCCACTTCGAACTGGCCATCAGACAGCGCAAAAACCCGCGCCCGGTCAGGGGTGACATGGGCTGTCGGCGCTGCCTCTGCACAAGCTGAGAGCGCAAGCGTCGCTGCAAGGGGTAAAGAAAGTAGTCGCATGATGCCAATCCCTGAATAAGTTGATCTGCCGCGCGTCCGGACTGAAACCCTCAGACCAAAGGGGCCCACTCCGCAAAGCATACGGGTCTCAGACCTGAGATAGGAGGCCAAAGGCAGGATTCCAGATACCGAGCGGTGCGGCCAGTCACAACTGATCACTTTCACCGGGGCAACGCCACTTTGCCGCGGCGACGCAACCAATCACCTGGTCACCGCGTTGAGCAGCCAAACACCCCAAGCGAGAGGATCTTTCTATGGCTCAGAAAACCCTGTTCATCACCGGCGCTTCCAGCGGCATTGGCGCGGCAACCGCCCGTGCGGCCCATAAGGCAGGCTGGAATGTCGGGTTGTTTGCCCGATCCGAGGACAAATTGAACAGCCTTGCCACGGAACTGGGTGACGGTGCCCTGATCCTGCCCGGCGATGCGACGAAATTCGAAGATCAGGTTGCCGCCCTGCAGCATCTTCACGACAGTTTCGGCCAGGTCGACGCTGCTTTTGCCAATGCGGGCACTGGCTTGAACACACCCGGCACGGAGAAGGGCGATCCGGCTGAATGGCACGATTTGGTACATATCAATATCATAGCCCTGCTCTACACAGCCAAGGCCGCCCTCCCACATCTGAAACGCCAGAAAGGCCACATGGTGCTGACCGGCTCGGCAGCCGGGCGCGTGCATATTCCCGGCTCAATCTACGGCGCCTCCAAATGGTTCGTCCATGGCTATGGTGGCAATCTTGCAGAGGAGATGAAGGAATGGGGTGGTCGCTGTACGGTCGTCGCACCGGGCATGGTGGACACCGCCTTCTTTGATGAGGCCAAGCCAGACAAGCTGAAGCCCGAAGATGTGGCCGATGCCGTCGTCTTTGCACTGGAGGCTGATCCGCGTAACGCCGTGCGCGAAGTGTTCCTGATGCCTACCGGCTAACCCGGCAGTCGCAGACTCTATCTGTCGCATACCATCCGGGCGTGGATCACATCCCGTCCGGGTGGTTGCAGCGACATCACAAGTGCCGTCAGCAGAACACCCGGCTTAGTGGCGGCGCTCAGTCGGAAAGGGTATGATTTCAGCGGTTTGTCCTTCGGTCAGGGCCGTGGCCAACACATCCAGAACATCTGGGTCCGCCGCCTCACCAGCCTCTTCGCCGAAGGCGGCGCAGGCCCGATCCATCAACATGGCGCGGGCAGCTGGAGCGTCCAGCTCCTCAAGCAACGCGCGATCCTTGCGCATGATATCCACCAAAAAAGCATTCGCCTTGGTCAGCGCGCTGAGCGATCTAAGTTTGTCGTCCAACACGGTGAGTGCGTCGTTCAAATTCGAATTTTGCGGCATTGGACCCCCTCCGATATCGCGAAATTAATATGTTGGTAACTTAGGTACTCGCAGGCCGAAGACAATTGCTGACCGTTAGGAATGGTTAACACACCGACCGGCCGGTACATCGCCAAGCGCCCCGTATTTCGCCCCGCATCCAGCGCAACCCTGCACACGCGCAACAAAAAAGGCGCCCCGAGTGGGACGCCTTTTTCTTTGATGCGGTTGCATCAATGTTACTGGTCGAGGAACGACCGCAATTTGCGCGAGCGGCTCGGGTGCTTCAGTTTCCTGAGCGCCTTGGCCTCAATCTGACGGATCCGTTCGCGGGTCACGCTGAACTGCTGGCCAACTTCCTCCAGCGTGTGGTCGGTGTTCATACCGATACCAAAGCGCATCCGCAGAACCCGTTCCTCACGCGGGGTGAGCGAGGCCAGAACCCGGGTGGTGGTTTCCTTGAGGTTCTCCTGAATGGCGCTGTCCAAGGGCAGCACGGCATTCTTGTCCTCGATAAAATCGCCCAGCTGGCTGTCTTCCTCGTCCCCGATCGGGGTTTCGAGAGAGATCGGTTCCTTGGCGATTTTCATCACCTTGCGGACCTTCTCCAGCGGCATTTGCAGCTTTTCGGCCAGTTCTTCCGGCGTCGGCTCGCGGCCGATTTCATGCAGCATCTGGCGGCCAGTACGGACCAGCTTGTTGATGGTCTCGATCATGTGGACCGGAATACGGATGGTCCGCGCCTGATCCGCGATGGAACGGGTGATCGCCTGACGGATCCACCAGGTCGCATAGGTCGAGAACTTATAACCGCGACGGTATTCGAACTTATCCACCGCCTTCATCAGGCCGATGTTGCCTTCCTGAATGAGGTCAAGGAACTGCAGGCCGCGGTTGGTGTATTTCTTGGCGATGGAGATCACGAGACGCAGGTTGGCCTCGACCATTTCCTTCTTGGCCTGGCGGGCCTCTTTTTCGCCCTTCTGAACCTGCTGCACAATGCGGCGGAATTCAGAGATATCCAAACCAACGTATTGACCGACCTGGGCCATGTCAGCGCGCAGTTCTTCAACCTTCTCGGTCGACCGCTCGACAAACATCTGCCAACCACGACCGGGCTTTTCGCCCATCTCAGCAAGCCAGTTCGGGTCCAGCTCGCGACCGCGATAGGCCTCGACGAATTCACGACGGTTGATGCGGGCCTGATCTGCCAGCTTCACCATGGAACTGTCGATCGACATGACCCGACGGTTGATCCCGTAGAGCTGGTCGATCAGCGCTTCGATCCGGTTGTTGTGCAGGTGCAGCTCATTCACCAGCAGCACGATTTCTGCGCGCAGGGACTGATAGACCTGCTCGTCGCGTTCGCTGAAGGAGCCATCTTCATTCAGGGTGGCCGAAATCCGGCTGTCCTGCATCTCGCTCAGCTGTGCGTAGTCTGAGGAGATCTGCTCCAGCGTGGTCAGGACCTTGTCTTTCAGCGCCGCTTCCATCGCGGCGAGGGACATATTGGCCTGATCATCTTCGTCGTCGTCATCGTCCTGGGCAATCGGATTGCCGTCGGCATCCAGCTCCGGGCCGGTTTCCTTGGCGGCGGGCTTGTTCGCGGCCACGGCAGAGGTATCCACCACCGGCTCGCTCACCTCGCCATCCTCATCCAGCTGGTTGCCGAATGTCGCCTCAAGGTCGATCACATCGCGCAGCAGGATATCTTCGGACAGAAGTTCATCGTGCCAGATGGTGATCGCCTGGAAGGTCAGCGGGCTCTCGCAGAGGCCTGCGATCATCGTGTTGCGACCGGCCTCGATCCGCTTGGCGATGGCGATCTCGCCCTCGCGGCTCAGCAGTTCGACGGATCCCATCTCGCGCAGATACATCCGCACGGGGTCGTCGGTGCGGTCCAGCTTCTCAGCTGCCGCCCCGGCCACCGCCACTTCGCGGTTGCTCTCGGTGGTCACCAGTTCGGTCGAGCCTTTCTGCTCTTCCTCTTCGGCTTCCTCATCCTCGATGATGTTGATGCCCATTTCGGAGAGCATGGACATCACATCCTCGATCTGCTCCGAACTCACCTGATCCGGCGGCAGGACCTGATTGAGCTGATCATAGGTGATGTAGCCCTTCTCACGCGCTTCGGCGATCATCTTCTTGACCTGAGCCTGGCTCATGTCGAGAGAGATTTCGGGCTCCTGATCGTCAGGTTTGCGGTCGTCGGTATCTTTGGCGGCCATTCAATGCTCCTCGTAGGGGCTGGGGCGATTCGGTTTCGCGAATCATTATCGCGATCCGCTGATTCGTCACCCGGTTTACCCGTTTTTCTTTCGCTCTTCCTTAGCAAAACGACTCACTGCGGCGCAGCGGTCACTTCTTGGAGTAGCCAATTCGTTCCAACAGGGCTCCGAAAGCGTCGCGTTCCTCACGGTTCAGACGCGCTCCGTTCTCCCCCACATCATATTGCGCACGGTCTTCATTCTCGCTGCGCACGGCCTTGTTGCGGGCTTCTGCCGCCTGCCCCAGTCGCCATGTCACGGCTTCATCTGCCAGCCCGTCCAAATCCTCTTCCGCCTCGGCCAGCTCAGCGTCGAGCCCACGGCTCGCCTCCAGTTTGGCAAACTCCTCCGCCAGGGTCAGGCTGGCCACTTCAACGTCACCGGGACGGCGCAGACAGGGGCTGATTGCCACATGGCGAAGCGCAAAGAGGTTTTCAAGGGCATGCGCCCCGGCAGCTGCAGCTATTTCCTCTTTCAGCCGTTCGGGCGCATCCACGCCATGGCGCAGCACCAGATCGCGCAGCAGCGCGTGATCTGACCCGATACAGGCCATGCGCTCCAGATTGACCTCATATTTGGCGATGACGGCCGGGGTGGTGATCACCGTGGCCAGGATCACCGCCTCGCGCACCCGCACCAGCGACTCCTCGCTGCCACCGGCCAGCAGAGAGTTGCGCGTGGTTGCCAGCGGCTGCGGCGGGGCGTTCTTGCCCCGCCAGGGCATGCGCGTACCATCGCGAAACCCGCTGCCCTTGCGGGTTTTGCCGCCCGCATAGCCACCTTGTTTGCCTGCATAGCCCTGACCGCCCGATGAGTCGGACCGACCGGCAAGCACACCCGCTGGCGCTGCCCCGGCATCGTAGGGCCCAGCATCATAGCCGACATCATACCCCGGATCGTAGCCCGCCGGATAATACCCCGGATCGTACCCAGCGTCGTAATCTGCTCCAAAACCGGGATCATCTGCGGGCCTGCTCCCCGGATCAAAACCAGGGTCAGGCGCGACATCGAAGCCGAGATCCAGACCGGACCCGGCAGTATCCTCCCGCGGGCGCCCCCCGCGAAACAGTTCCCAGCGCAGATCCTGCAGGTCCTCGCCATAGTGGCGGCGGATCGACGGATCGCGGATCAGCCGGATCTTGTCGCGCAGCGCCTTGTCCAGCGCCGCCTTGCGTTCCGGGCTGTCAAACACCTTGCCTTCGGTCTCGCGCTGCCACAGCAGCCGCACCATTGGCATCGCCTGATCCAGCACCGCCTGCACGGCCTCGCGCCCTTCGGCGCGGATCAGATCATCCGGGCCCTTGCCTTCCGGCATCAGCGCAAAGCGCAGGGATTTCCCCGCCTCCAACAGAGGCAGGGCCAGATCGATCAGACGCATCGCTGCGCGCAGGCCTGCAGTGTCCCCATCCAGCGCGATGATCGGTTCATCCGCGATCCGCCACAGCATTTGCAGCTGGTTTTCAGTGATCGCCGTGCCCAAAGGCGCCACCGACGCCTCAAAGCCGCCTTCGGCCAGCGCAATCACATCCATGTAACCTTCGGCAACCAGCAGCTGGCCGGATTTCCCCGAGGCGGTGCGCGCAGGTCCGTGATTGTAAAGGCTGCGCCCCTTGTCAAACAGCGCCGTCTCCGGAGAGTTCAGATATTTTGCATTGTCGCGCGGGTCCATTGCACGCCCGCCAAAGGCAATCGCCCGCCCGCGCGCATCACGGATCGGGAACATGATCCGGTTGCGGAAGGTGTCATAAGGTTTGCCGCCCTTGTTGGACGGTTTGGCAAGACCTGCCCCCATGATCAGCTCTTCCGGCACCCCCTTGCCGCGCAGCGCATCCCAGAGGTTCTGCCACCCTTCCGGCGCAAAGCCGATTTCCCAACGTTCCAGCGCGGGGCCGCTCAGCCCGCGCCGCGCCAGATAGCTGCGCGCGCCCTCCCCGGCCCGCGTGTTGAGCTGCAGGCGAAAGAACCGCACGGCCTGCTCCATCACCTCGGCCAGTTGGGCCCGGTGATCCTGTTTCTGCTGCGCCCTTGGATCACGGGCGGGCATTTCCATCCCCGCCTCCTGCGCCAGAATCTGCACCGCCTCCATGAAGCCGACATTCTCGGTTTCCTGCACAAATTTCAGTGCGTCCCCTTTGGCATGGCAGCCAAAGCAGTAGTAAAACCCCTTGCGGTCATCGACGTGAAAGCTGGCGGATTTCTCATGGTGAAACGGGCATGGTGCCCACATGTCGCCCTTGCCCTGGTTCGATTTGCGCTGATCCCACATGACCTTGCGCCCGACAACCTGGGTGAGGCTGACGCGGGTGCGCAATTCGTCAAGGAAACCGGGGGGAAGCGACATCTCAGTTGCTCTGCAGCTGCTTTTTCATCTTCTGGATCTGATCCCAGTTTTCCAGGCACTGCTGTTCCATCAACGCGCCCAGATCCGTATTGCGCAGATCGCGCTTGCGCAGGCTGTAGACATGGGCCGTCAATTGCGGAATGGCCTTGCTGTACTGGTCCGGCCAGCTGGGATCGCTGTCCAGAATCGTCTGGCTGACCTCCGCCTGCTTCACCCGGTCCAGCCGCGCCTGCTGCACCGCCGCCATGACCTGCCCTTGGTACTTGCAGCTTTTTTCTTTCTTTTCAGCTGCATAGACTGGCGTTGCCAGCAATGCCGCGACAAGGGCAAGACGGATCATACAGATGACTCCCGGAATCAGTTGGTGATCCAGAGAGATTACCCCCGTGCCGCGACAGCTTCCATCGCTGTTTTCAGATCATCCACAAGTGTCTCCGCCATGGAGCGGAACACCATGATCTGCAGGGTCTTTGGCCCAAGCCGCGTGATGGATGCCGCCATATGTTTCAACTCACAGCGAACCGTGTGGCCGCGTTTGAACACAGCTGGCCGCAGATCCACCGGGCAGAGCCGCGCCAGCACCGCATCTCCCTGCGCCCCCTCCAGCCGGACCACCGCCCAGCCGTCACTTTGATCGGTAAGCGCAGCATGGTCTGCCAGCACAGGATCCGGCCGGACGCCGCTCAGCAGGGCCATCTCTCGGCCAAACCAGATAATCCGCGCGCCCGCCTTGGCATGGCTGCGGTTCGGTCCCGGCCAGCGCAGCCCATGCGCCGCCTCCAAGGCAGCCGAAAGCGCGCCCGCCTGCCCAGCATAGGGCGCCAGCGTCTTCCTCTCTTCATCCGGCGCTTCAGTCAGCGACAGCGCCCCGACCTCTAAGGGCAGCAGCCCGGCACAGGGGGTTTTTGCACTCAATTCAACCACGGGCACGCTCCCCTTCCGGATCAAAGAACACTGGCTCCACAATCTCACACAACGTATCCAGACCAGCCGTGTGATCCACCATCCGAATAGGATCACCGATCCTGTCCGGGCTAGCCTTGATCAGCGCCAGACCAATCATACGGCCCAATGTCGGCGAATAGCAGACCGAGGTCACATAGCCCTGATCAGATACCCGCGTGACCGGATCCTCCGGGTCGAACAGATGCGCCCCGGCTGTCAGTTGCTGCACCGCACCGGTGGGTTTGATCCCCACCAGCCGCATGCGGGTCTTGTCGACCAACCCAGCGCGCAATGCCATCTCGCGGCCCACGCAGAGCTTACCGGAGCGCAACATTCCATCAAACCCCAGATCATGTAGCGTCGCCGTGCCATTGATCTCGGCATGGGTCAGAAACCCTTTTTCAATCCGCAGGACATTCAGGGCCTCCAACCCGTAGGCCCCACCGCCCAGCGCCTCGGCCCGGCGCAGCAACTCGCCAAAGAGGCTCTCACCGTAGCGCGCTTAGGCACCGCCAGCTCATAAGCCTCCTCACCCGAGAAGGAGATCCGGAACAGCCGCGCGGTAATCTCACCCAGCGCGATCTCACCACAAGCCATGAACGGCCAGTCCTCAGCCACAAAATCCGCGCCAAGCAGATCCTGCAACAACGCGCGCGCCTTGGGACCGGCGATGGAAAACTGCGCCCATTGCTCGGTCACGGAATTGATCCGCACATCCCAATCGGGGTGCAATGCCTGGGTTACGAACTCCAGATGCGCCATGACTTGCCCGGCCGCAGCGGTGGTTGTGGTCATCACATAGTGGTTCTGCGCCAGACAGGCGGTGGTGCCATCATCCATCACAAACCCATCTTCGCGCAGCATCAGACCGTAGCGCACACGACCCGGTTTCAGCTTGGCAAAGCCATTGGCATAGACATAATCCAGCAGCTGCGCCGCATCCGGTCCCTGAATATCAATCTTGCCGAGGGTGGAGACATCTGCGACCCCCACCGCATTACGCACATACCCGACCTCGCGGTCGCAGGACTGCCGCCAATGGGTCTCGCCAGCTTTTGGGAAGTAGCTGGCCCGATACCAAAGCCCCACCTCCATCATATGGGCGCCCATATCCTCCGCCAGCCGGTGCGAGGTCAGCAGCCGCCGGGGCGCAAAGCCCTGATCTTCGGCCCCCGCCCCCATTACGCCGATCGGCACCGGCACATAAGGTGGGCGGAACGTGGTGGTGCCGGTCTCGGGGATACTGCGCCCCGTAGCCTCCGCCAGAACCGCCAGCGCAACCACGTTTGAGCTTTTGCCCTGATCCGTGGCCATCCCTTGGGTGGTGTAGCGCTTCATATGCTCGACCGAGCGGAAGTTCTCGCGCCCGGCCTGACAGATATCCTTGACCGTGACATCGTTCTGAAAATCAACCCAGGCGCGCCCACGCCCCGGCACCGACCACAGTGGGGAGATGCGATACTCAGCCTGCTCTGCCTCAGGCACCTCTGCCGCAACCGCCCGCTTGCCCAAGGCCTCAAGCGCGCCCGCGCCCGCCTCAGCCCCGTCCTGCAAGGCCGCCGCGGTGGTAAACCGTCCGCGACAGGCCCCCACGGGCTCCAGCCCGGGAACCGCACCATCCTGCGGCACAAAACACGCAAGGTCCCGCCGCCAACGGGGCCGCCCGTTCAGATGGCAGGTCAGATGCAGCGTCGGATTCCAACCACCGGACATCGCCAGACAGTCAGCCTGCAACTTTTCCTCCCCCGAAACCGAACGCAGGGTCAGGCTCTCCAACCGTTGTCGCCCGGAGGCATTGCAGACCTGTGCCCCCCGGATCACCCGGAAATCAGGGCTCAGCGGGGCGTCATGGCGGCTGTCGATCACCGCCGCCACATGCACCCCCGCCGCCACCAGATCCTGTGCCGTGCGGTGCGCGTCATCGTTGTTGGCAAACACGGCCACCCGTTCCCCCGGCGCCACCCCCCAACGATTGAGATAGCTGCGCACGGCCCCGGCCATCATAATCCCTGGTCGGTCATTATTGGCAAAGGCCACAGGCCGCTCCAACGCGCCCGCCGCCTGGATCGCCCGTTTGGCCACCAGCCGCCAGAAACAGGCGCGCGGCGCGGCTCCTGCCTGCTGCGGCGGTGTTTCCAGCGCCCCATAGGTGCCCTGATCATAGACCCCGGTCACGGTGGTGCGGGTCATACGGCGTACATTGTCCAGACTGTCCAGCTCTGCCACCGCATTGGCGACCCACTCTCGCGCAGGCAGACCCGCGATGGTTTCCCGCTCACTCAACAGTCTTCCGCCCGGGGTGCTGTCCTCGTCACACAGGATCACATCCGCACCACCCCGCGCCGCCGTCAGCGCCGCCATCAACCCCGCAGGCCCGGCCCCGATCACCAAGAGATCGCAGAACCCATAAGCCTTCTCGTAGGTCGCATCATCCGGCGCACCAGACAATGCCCCCAGCCCGGCGGCGCGCCGGATGATCGGCTCATAGATCTTTTCCCAGAACGCTGCTCGACCACATGAAGGTCTTGTAGTAGAACCCCGCGCCCAGAAACGGCGCTGCCAGATCGTTCACTGCCATGGCGTCAAACCCAACCGACGGCCAGCAGTTCTGACTACGTGCCGCAAGTCCTTCATACACGGGCAGCGTTGTTGCCCGCAGATTGGGCTCTTGTGCGGCCCCTTCTCCCACGGTGACCAGCGCGTTGGGTTCTTCACTGCCTGCAGTCAAGATGCCGCGTGGGCGGTGATATTTGAACGACCGCCCCACCAGATGAATGTCATTGGCCAGAAGCGCCGCCGCCAGCGGCTCCCCTTCCCGCCCCCTTAAGGCGCGCCCATTGAAGGAAAAGCCAACCTCGCGCGCCTCCGCTGCGCCTTCCCAGCCCGCGATCCGCATCAGCCCTCCTCCCCGGATGTGGCCAACTGGGCCGCGAGCATTTCGTGGCTGGCAGTGTCCCGCCGAACCCGGATCCAGCTGCCGCAGCCCTGCTGATGATACCACCACTCCTCAACCGGGCTTGGCGGGATTGTCCCGCAGATGGACATGCGCATGCCAGACCTCAGGACTGTCGCCCTCTGCGGGAGCCGCAAGCGCAGCCCCGCGGTAATAGAACTCGCGCCGGTCGCGCTCACCACATAGGGGGCAGGTAATCCTCATGGTTGACGCCCTTTCACCTTTCCAAAAATACTCATCCCCGCCTCTGCGGCGGCCACAGGTGTTCGTTCGGGAATGCTGGGGTCAATGCAGATTATGCTGCGCACCGGTCGCCTCCTCATCCATCAGGCCACGGCCCGTTTCAAATCGGTCCAGCCGGAACCCCGCTGCCGCCTCATGGGGGCGGTCCGTCGCGATCAGATGTGCATAGCATTGCCCAGAGGCCGGCGTCGCCTTAAAGCCGCCGTAGCACCAGCCCGCATTGAGATAGAGCCCCTCAATCGATGTCCGGTCGATGATGGGTGAGCCATCCGGTGTCATATCCATGATACCACCCCAGCTGCGCAGCAGCCGCGCCTTGCCGATGGCGGGCAACATCGCCATGCAGGCCTCCATCGTGTGTTCCACCATCGGCAGATTCCCCCGCGCCGCATAAGACGCGTAGAGATCCAGGTAGCTGCCAAAAACCAACCCGCCCTTATCCGACTGGCTGATATACAAATGCCCCTCAGCAAAGGTGAGCACATGATCAATGATCGGCTTCAGCCCCTCTGAGACAAAAGCCTGCAGGACATGGCTCTCAATCGGCAGGGTCAGACCAGCCATGGCCGCAACCTGACTGGACCGCCCGGCGGCGGCCATAGCGACCTTGCCCGCGCGGATCAGACCACGGGAGGTCTCAACCCCGATGACCTTGCCACCCTCAGTCCGAATGCCGGTCACCTCACAGTTCTGCAGGATATCAACACCGCGCTGGTCCGCCCCCCGTGCAAAACCCCAGGCCACCGCATCATGGCGCGCCGTGCCCGCACGGCGCTGCAACAGCGCCCCCTGAATGGGAAAGCGATTGTTGGCATAATTCAGCAGCGGCACCATGTCGCGCAGCTGATCGCGGGACAGGATCTCGGCGTCATCGCCCTGATTGATGATCGCATTCGCCCGCCGCACGGCGCTGTCACGTTGTGCATCATTGTGAAAAACGTTCAAAATCCCGCGCTGCGACATCATCGCGTTGTAATTCAGATCTTGTTCCAGCCCCTCCCACAGCTTCAGGGAATGGGAGTAGAACTCAGAGTTGCCCGGCAGATAATAATTTGCCCGCACGATGGTGGTGTTGCGCCCCACATTGCCACCGCCGATATAGCCGCGCTCCAGCACGGCGATCTTGGTCATGCCGTGATCCTTGGCAAGATAGTAGGCGGTCGCAAGCCCATGGCCCCCGCCCCCGATGATCACCGCATCATACTGCGGTTTCGGATCCGGGTCACGCCAATGGCCCTGCCAGCCCCGGTTGCCTGTCAGCCCTTCACGCAGCACGCGCCAGCCAGAAAATCGCATTCCCGCCCCCTTCTCGTCCCGTCGGGGCCCCCGCCTGCCGCCACGTGTGGTCGGACAGGGTCGCGGACGCCGCCTGAGCGACAGTCTGGCGCGATCTGCGCCCAGATACCAGCCCCACGCGCGCCGCGTCGGACGTCATCTTGACGATATCAGCACCATGTTCAGGACATGTCTGTCTAGTGCCAATGCCGACCTCGCGAAGGAACAAAGGGTCGCAGTTCGGCAAGATCAGGCGTGGGACCGCGTTCTTCCCCCAACCATTGACGGTGATTGCGGCAAAACTGCATCCCGTGAACTGCTCCCGTGATCACCGGGCAAACCGCCGCCAAATCGCAGTCACTTTGCGCCGGTTCATTGAGACCCGGTCCGCCAATAAAAAAGAGGCGGGAAACCCCGCCTCCTGTTAATACAGCTGATGCTGCGGTGCCTCTGCGCCTGTCAGAGCCCCTTGGCGCGGTAGCTCTTGGCAACCTTATCGATGGAGACCAGATAAGCGGCGGTGCGCAAATCGGTGACATCGTTGCGGCCGTGCCAGACCTCCCGCATCGACTGATAGGCCGTGCGCATGGTGTCATCCAGACCCGAGCGCACCAGCTCCAGCTCATCCGCCCCGCGCAGATAACGCTCGGTGAACTTGGGGTTCAGCGTCCAGGTCTTGCCCAGGCTTTCGGACAGAGCTTCCAGCTCATCCACCACCAGCTGGTGACGCGCCTCTTCCTGACGGCGCTGCATCCGGCCAAAACGAATGTGGCTGAGGTTCTTCACCCATTCGAAGTAGGACACCGTCACACCGCCCGCGTTGGCGTACATGTCGGGAATGATCACGGTCCCTTTGTCGCGCAGGATCTCATCCGCGCCCGCAGTGACGGGGCCATTCGCCGCTTCAATGATCAGCCGCGCCTTGATGTTGGCCGCATTGGTGAGGTTGATCACCCCCTCCAGCGCCGCCGGGATCAGGATGTCGCAGTCCTCTTCAAGCAGCAGCGCGCCGTTTTCGACGTACCGCGCATCCGGGTAGCCCGTAACGCCGCCATTGCTGGCGATCCACTGGAACACCGCTTCGATATCAAGACCGTTTTCGTCAATCAGACCGCCATCGCGTTCGATTACGGCGGTGATCTTGGCGCCATCTTCCGACATCAGGAACTTCGCCGCGTGGTAGCCCACATTGCCGAGCCCCTGAACGATGACGCGCTTGCCATCCAGCGACCCGTCCATCTTCGCAGCGGCCACATCCTCCGGGTTGCGGAAGAACTCGCGCAGCGCATATTGCACGCCGCGGCCCGTTGCCTCGACCCGGCCAGCGATACCGCCCGCATTCAGCGGTTTGCCGGTGACACAGGCCTTGGCGTTGATATCGGTGGTGTTCATCCGCGCATATTGGTCGGCAATCCACGCCATTTCACGCTCGCCAGTGCCCATATCCGGGGCCGGAACGTTCTGGGAGGGGTTGATCAGATCGCGTTTGGCCAGCTCATAGGCGAAACGGCGGGTGATCAGCTCCAGCTCATGCTCCTCATACTGGCGCGGATCGATGCACAACCCGCCCTTGGAGCCGCCAAACGGCGCCTCAACCAGCGCGCATTTATAGGTCATCAGCGCCGCCAGCGCCTCAACCTCATCCTGGTTCACGCCCATCGCATAGCGGATGCCGCCCTTCACGGGTTCCATATGTTCGGAATGCACCGAACGATACCCGGTGAAGGTCTGGATCCCCCCCGCAGCCGCACGCCAAAGCGTACAGTATAGGTCGCGTTGCAAACCCTGATCTTCTCTTCCAGGCCCGGTGGCAGGTCCATCAGGGACACCGCCCTGTTGAACATCAGGTCCACACTCTGGCGAAAACTGGGTTCTGTTGCACTGCTCATCGGCTGTACTCCGTGCTTCTGCGTCGACTCAGTGAGATAGTGTCCCGACACTATGACTCTTGGATTAAGAAGGTGCGACCTTTTTGACCATTCCCGCGCAAAAAGAATCAATATTAGGCAAATTGAGGACATGCGGCATTTGACTGAGTCGCCGCGTTTTGCAGGTCGCTTCCGGTTTGTTGACGCACCCCGAACAACCCGCGCATGAGCGCCGCATTACCGTTAAAATCAAGGACAATGCGCGCGATTTGGTCCGGTATACGCCCCAATTCCGCCACCTTCATAAAGCATTAATAAGTGTGAAATTCCATTTCTGATGGCGCTGCGCCGGGGGGTTAAGCGGCTGGGGGTTCGACACATGACTATGCGTTTTGACAAGATATCCATCGCGGCCCGACAGGCCTGCCTGACCGCCTGCATCCGCAGCGGGGCACAGCTGCGCGCCTTCCGGCAGGATGACTCGGGCGTGCTGCTGAAACCCATGGTCGGCTTCTTGCTGTCGATGCTGGCCGTTGGCGGGATCGGCGTTGATCTGATGCGCATGGAACGGGACCGCACCATCCTGCAATATACCCTCGACCGCGCGGTTCTGGCTGCGGCCGATCTTGACCAGCCCCTGCCGCCTGCGGCGGTGGTTCAGGACTACCTCAGCAAGGCGGGGCTTAATAAATACTACACACCTCCGGTGGCTGAAACCGGGCTTGGGTTCAAAAAGGTGCAAAGCACCATCGACACCACATTTGAAACCCACATGCTGAAGTTCTCAAGCGGGCAGGACATGCCGCTCTATGCGACCTCCCGCGCCGAAGAGAGCATCGACGGGCTGGAAATCTCATTGGTGCTGGATGTCTCCGGATCGATGCGCAGCAACAGCCGTCTGGCCAACCTCAAGGTTGCGGCAAAAGACTTCGTCGATACGATGATCGCCAATACCATCGACAACAAGATGTCGATCTCCATCATCCCCTACGCCACACAGGTCAGCCTGCCGACCGAGTTGATGGATCAGTACAACACCACGGATGAGCACGCCTATTCCAACTGTGTGAATTTTGTCGGCAGCCATTTTCAGACCACCGCCCTGTCCACCACCCAGGAACTGGACCGGACGATGCACTTCAGCGTTTGGTCCGGCAGTGACTACCGCGCCAGCGCAAACCCGCTGGACAGCCCGACCTGCGAAGACAGTGCCAACCGTGAAATTCTGCCGTTCCAGAAAGATGCAAACACGCTCAAAGGCTTCATTGACGGCCTTCAGGCAGAAGGCAACACATCAATTGATGTTGGCATGAAATGGGGCACTGCCCTGCTCGACCCAAGTGCGCGTCCCGCCATCAGCGCGCTGGCATCGGGCGGCGGCGCCATGGTGCCCGCAACGTTCAACAATCGCCCTGCGGCCTTCAATGACCACGAAACGGTCAAGGTTATCGTGCTGATGACCGACGGCAAGAATACCAACCAGTACTATGTCGAGTCCGACCACCGCGAAGGATCCTCCGACGTCTGGTACAACTCTGCCGCCACCGGATCGAACCCGCGCTACTCACTCTATGATCCGCAACGCGATAAATACTGGTGGGATCGCATGAACCGCTGGGAGGATCACGCCTACGGTCAGGGCAGCTATCGTAAATGCGGCAGCTACAGCTGCTGGTGGCAGGATGAGCAGGGAGAGCCTGAGAATGTCAAACGCCTGAGCTGGGGCGAACTGTTTGGTGAAACCTCGCTGAAGTATCTCTACAAGTACCTCTATGGCGACTGGATGGGCCAGTCCTCAGCGCGCAGCGTCTGGTACTACGGCGTCTATGACTACTGGAACACCAGCACCAAAAACGCCCGCACCCGCGCGGTCTGCAACGCCGCCAAAAACCAGGGCATCGTTGTCTACACCATCGGTTTTGAGGCGCCCAGCAGCGGCACCGCGGTGCTGAAGGATTGTGCCAGCTCGGATGCCCATCACTTTGATGTGCGCGGGCTTGAGATCCGCGACGCCTTTGCCTCCATCGCGACGTCGATCCGCCAGCTGAGGCTGACGCAATGACCCGCCGGAGCCAACATCAAAAGGCAAATCGGCTGCGCCGCGCGCTGCGCCTGTTTCGCAAGCGCGAGGATGGCAACGCCACAGTGGAATTTGCCATTGTGATCCCGGCCTTTCTGTTTCTGCTGATGAATACGGTGGAACTCGGCATGATCACCATTCAGCAATCCATGCTGGAACGGGCGCTGGATCAGACCGTGCGGGGCCTGCGCCTTTCGACCGGCGTACCAAAGCAACACAATGAGATCCGCGACGAGGTTTGCCGCCGCTCCGGTTTCATCCGCAACTGCGGCACGTCGCTGCGGCTCGAGATGGTACAGGTTGACCCTTATGCCTGGACGCCGGTTGACCCGGTTCCCGATTGCATCAACCGGGTTGAGGACGTGCAGCCCGTGCGCAATTTTGTCACCGGCGATTCCAACGAGTTGATGTTCATCCGCGCCTGTATGGCCATGAAGCCCGTGTTCCCTCATTGGGGTCTGGCTGACGATATGGACAATGACGCCGACGGCCGGATCCGCCTCTATGCAACCTCAGCCTTTGTTCAGGAGCCCCGGTAAGCCATGTTGACCCGTATCCGCACCCTGTTCCGCCGCTACAGACGCGAAACCGATGGCTCGGTCTCGGTTGAGTTTGCCTTCTATATGCCATTGCTGCTCGGCGTCTTTGCAGCAATCTACACCTATTTTGATGCGTTCCGTCAGGAAGGGGTGAATCTAAAAGCCGCATATACGATCTCGGATCTGATCTCGCGCGAAACCTCGACCCTGAATGAGGATTACATCGACAGCATGCACGATCTGGCCAAGCTACTGATCCGCGTCGACTCCTCTATTTCTCTCAGGATCTCGGTGATCCGCTGGGACGAGGATGATAACCGCTACTACGTGGACTGGTCCAAGGTGCGTGGCGGCAAATTCACCGAATGGCAGGACGGCAACATTCAAGAGGTCAAGGATGATCTGCCGACCATGCCGGATCAGGAGCGGGTCATTCTGGTGGAAACCAAGAACGATATTGACCCCGCCTTCAATGTTGGCCTGCCCGATATGGATATCCAGAATTTCGTCTTCACTCGCCCGCGTTTTGCACCGCAGGTGAAATTCGAAGGTCAGGACAGCGGTGGTGGCAGCCACGACGACAATAGCGGCCCCACAGACTAAAGCACTTCGCTTTAGGCCAGCGGCTTAATCAACGAAGGCGCCTCCGGCATCGGTGGCGCCTTTTTCTGTTCGACGATACATATGCCGCCTCAGACCTGCGACTGTCCCGCCTCACGCCGCGCAATCATGATGGCGAGGATTTCTGCCATGGATTTGCTCTGCGCGCCCGGCGTCACACCTCCAATGCCAATCCGGTGCCCCAGTCGCCACCAAAGCCCCGGCCGCCAGCTGCGCGCCCCCTTGGTGGCGGTTCGGATCAGAAAGCCGTTTGATGGTTTGAACGCAAACACCCCGCGATCCACCGCAACAACATCCGCCACCTTGGCAATCACCGCCCCGTCGGAGCTGCGCAGCACCTCGTCGGTCAGTTCAATCCGCAATGCGGTGGCCTGCCACAGACGCATGGCCAGCCATAGGCAGAAGACGCCGATGGCCAGCAGAAAGACCAGCCAATGGGGGGCTGGCGGTGTGGCCAGCGCCACATAGATTGCCAGCGCGCCGACCACGATCAGCATCACCACTGCCAGCACCCGCCGCGGCGCGGAGGCATCAACAGTTGCCAAAATCTCATCCTTCATTTCGCCCGATCCCGCCCTCTGGCCCATCACCTATGTCCTCACCCTGGTCTTCAGCCCCGTCTGCACCTTGGGGCCGATCCCGGCGGATGTAGCCTGATTGCGCCAAGGGGCATAGCCCCCTGTTGTGACGGTGTCCCGGAAAGCGGCTCGCACAGCCCATATATGTGCGTCAGCGCACACGGGAAGTTAACACGCGGGCCTTCCCGACACACTCGCACAGGCTTATCTATGAGGGCATACACAGCAACCGGAGACCCGCCATGTCGATCCGTCCCATCCTGGAAACCCGCCCTGCCACACCGGCGCTGGAAGGCGCAGGCGTCAAACTGCACCGCGCCTTTGGTTTTCACGACCCGAGCGAGCTGGACCCCTTCCTGCTGTTCGACGACTTCCGCAATGACCACCCCGAAGATTTCGAGGCCGGTTTCCCCTGGCACCCACACCGGGGAATCGAGACCATCACCTATGTGCTGGACGGGACCGTTCACCATGGCGACTCATTGGGCAATAACGGCACCTTGGGCGCGGGAGATGTCCAGTGGATGACCGCAGGGTCAGGCATCCTGCACCAGGAAATGCCGAAAGGAAACGCTAAGGGCCAGATGCACGGTTTCCAGCTCTGGGGCAACCTGCCCGCCAGCCAGAAAATGACCGCGCCGCGCTATCAGGACATCACCGCCAAGGATATTCCCGAGGTGATTGATGACGACGGCACCCGGGTGAAGGTCATTGTTGGTGACTTCTGGGGCAAACGCGGTCCCGTCGATGGCATCGCTGCTGACCCGCAATATCTGGATGTCTCCGTCCCGCCCGGCGTGAAGAAGACCTTCCGCATCGACACCTACCGGCGCGCCTTTGCCTATGTCTTTGCCGGTCAGGGCGCCTTTGTCGATGCTGCAACGCCGCAGGGCGTGCTGCTGGAAAAAGAGGTCGCGGGCGAGGAGCTGCACATCCGCGACATGTCCGGCGATCGTACGCTGGTCCGGTTTGGCAGCGGTGAAGAAATCACCGTACAGGCTGGCCCGGAGGGCGTCCGCTTCCTGCTGATCTCAGGCGCCCCGATTGAGGAGCCCGTAGCCTGGCATGGCCCAATTGTCATGAACACACAGGATGAGCTGCGGCAGGCCTTCAGGGATCTGCGCAATGGTCAGTTCATCCGACCAGCCCATTAGATCCGCCCCAGACGACATGTCGGTGCCGCGTTGCTGCGCGGCGCCGATCCTTAATTGTACGGATTCAGGCGGGCCGGGTTCAGCCACGTACAGATTTCTGCACCATATCCCAGTAAATCGCCTCGACCTCGTCCAGCGACAGACGTCCGCCGCTGCGATACCAGGTCATTACACCGTTCAGCATCGCGATCACCGCCAGAGTCGCGATTTTGGTGTCGGGGATATGAAACACGCCCAGCCGCACCCCGTCCTTCAGGATTGTTTCCAGCGCATTCTCATATTCGCGACGCAGGGACTCGATCGCGGTGAAATTGTCTTCCGACAGGTTCCGCAGCTCCATATAAGCGATGAAAACCGCATCCGGCCGCTCCAGATGGAAGCGAATGTGAAACCGGGTAAAGGCCTCAAGCCGCGCCAGAACATGATCCTCGGCACCGCCAGACGGCACCGTCTGATCCGGGGCCCGCAGATCCTGCCAGGCCTGCAACAGCTCGGTCATATGACCTTCCATCAGACTGAACAACAGGCTCTGCTTGTCAGGGGTGTAGTTATAAAGCGCCCCGGCCTGCACCCCGACCTCGGATGCGATCTGGCGCATGGAGACCGCCGCATAGCCATGCTGGGCAAACAGCTTCAGCGCCGCAGCACGGATGCGCGGACCGGTGATATCGGAATGTGAACCTTGGGTACGTGCCATCTCTCGATTTTATATGAACATTCGTTCAGATAAAAGCCCCGCTTGTGCCTTTTCACCAATATGTGCATCAAGGGAATAGTGAACAAGGATGGTTTTAATGCAATCGCCCGCACAGCCCAAAAACCGACCCCCGATGCCCATCATCTGTGCAACTCCGGCATCGGCGCCCGTCCGCCGGTATTCTCGGCTGTTTCCCCTGCTCGCCGCAGCTGCACTCATCTCTGCCTGTGCCCGCGTGCCGGAGCTGGAAGACCGACTCACCCCCGATCTGCGCGGCGCCGACTACCCTGCCCTTGTGCCCTTGGAAGATGCACTTCAGCCCAGCACCCCCGCAGCGGAGGAGAGCAAAGCGCTGGAAGACACGCTGGATGCCCGCGCCGCCCGCTTGCAGGCCCGCGCTGATCGGCTGCGCGCCGCGCAACCCTGACGCGGGACACGCCGCTTGGCAGCCCCGGCAGCCCCCGCAGCCATGAGCAAAGCCGCCTGATATCACAGCAACACAGGCCCTGCCCTGGGATTTGTCCGCCGCTTACCGCCGCCGCCGTTGCACCGCTGCGCCGAACCCGCTAAGGCGGGGAGACGTCTTTCGGAAATAAAGGATCCCCAGCTATGACAGAGCCGCTTCGCCTTGGTATTGCAGGTTTGGGCACGGTTGGCACCGGCGTGATCAAGATCATCCGCCGTCAGGCAGCCATGCTGGAGGCCCGCACCGGACGCCAGATCCAGATCACAGCGGTCTCCGCCCGGGACGCGGGCAAGGACCGTGGCGTGCCGCTTGGCGATTATGCTTGGGAAACCGACCCTGTGGCGCTGGCCACCCGCGACGATGTCGATGTCTTTGTGGAGCTGATGGGCGGCCATGAAGGCGCCGCCAAGGCCGCGACCGAGGCCGCGCTGGAGGCAGGCAAAGACGTTGTCACCGCCAATAAGGCGTTGCTTGCGATCCACGGTCAGGCGCTGGCTGAACAGGCCGAGGCCGCAGGCCGCGTGATCCGCTTTGAAGCGGCTGTCGCGGGCGGCATCCCGGTGATCAAATCCCTGACCGAAGGTCTGGCAGGCAATGAAATCACCCGCGTCATGGGCGTGATGAACGGCACCTGCAACTATATTCTGACCCAGATGGAAGCCACCGGCCAGGGCTACAACGCCCTGTTTGAGGAATGTGGCCGCCTTGGCTATCTTGAGGCTGATCCCAATCTGGATGTGGGCGGCATCGACGCCGGACACAAGCTGGCGATCCTCTCCGCCATCGCCTTTGGCACCAAGCCTGCCTTTGACGATGTGCAGCTGGAAGGCATCCAGCGCATCAGCCTGGACGACATCCGCCACGCCGCCGATATGGGCTACCGGATCAAGCTTCTGGGCGTCGCACAGCGCACCGGGCGTGGGCTGGAACAGCGCATGTCGCCCTGTCTGGTACCTGCAAACTCGCCGCTCGGCCAGCTCGAAGGCGGCACCAATATGGTGGTGATCGAAGGCGACGCGGTCGAACAGATCGTCCTGCGCGGCCCCGGTGCCGGCGAAGGCCCAACCGCCAGCGCCGTCCTTGGTGACATCTGCGATCTGGCCCGCGGCAGCCGTCTGGCCACCTTCGGGCAGCCTGCGACCTCTTTGGAGAATGCCCCTGCAGCCCAGACCAGCCTTGCCGCGCCGCATTATCTGCGCCTCGCCCTGCTGGACAAACCCGGCGCATTGGCAAAGGTGGCCGCTGCGCTTGGCAATGCGGGGATCTCCATCGACCGGATGCGCCAATACGGCCACTCCGAGCCGACCGCGCCCGTGCTGATCGTGACACATAAATGCACCTCCAGCACCCTGCAGACGGCACTGGAAGATCTGGCCAAGACCGATGTTGTGGCCAGTGAGCCTGTTGCGCTGCGCATCGAAGAGGTCTGAGCGCCATCAGATATAAAAACACCGGTATCGGCGCCAATTGCGACGGCCCGTTACCGCCAACCGCCCTTGCCCGCGCTGCCAGATGCAGGGTATGCGACGGCACCGACCAGGGATTGAGATAGGACATTGGCTATGACTTCTGACACCAACGACGCCGCATTTAACGACCGCCTGCTGTCGCTCGGCCTGGCCCGCGTGGCCGAACAGGCCGCTCTGGCCTCTGCACCGCTGATTGGTCGCGGCGACGAGAAAGCCGCCGATCAGGCCGCTGTCAACGCCATGCGCGAACAGCTGAACCTCTTGGATATCGCAGGCGTCGTGGTTATCGGCGAAGGGGAGCGGGACGAAGCGCCCATGCTCTTTATCGGTGAGGAAGTCGGCACCGGCAAAGGCCCCGGCGTTGATATCGCGCTGGACCCGCTCGAAGGCACCACGCTGACCGCCAAGGATATGCCGAACGCGCTGACCGTGATCGCAATGGGGCCGCGCGGCTCTATGCTGCACGCGCCGGACACCTATATGGACAAGCTGGCCGTCGGTCCGGGCCTGCCGGAAAATGTCGTATCGCTGGACATGAGCCCGCGCGAACGGGTTGAGGCGCTGGCCAAGGCCAAGGGCTGCGCCCCCTCTGACATCACCGTCTGCATTCTGGAGCGCCCCCGCCACGAGGCGATGATCGCTGAAGTCCGCGAAACCGGCGCCGCCATCCGCCTGATCACCGACGGCGATGTGGCTAGGCGTGATGCATTGCGCCGAATCTGAAATTACCGGCATCGACATGTATATGGGTCAGGGCGGCGCCCCTGAGGGTGTGCTGGCGGCAGCTGCGTTGAAATGCATGGGGGGTCAAATCTTTGGCCGCTTGTTGTTCCGCAACGATGATGAGAAAGCCCGCGCCGCCAAGGCCGGCATCACCGATCTGGACCGCGTCTATGCCCGCGACGAGATGGTCACCAGCGATGTGATCTTTGCAGCCACCGGCGTCACCGGCGGCTCGCTGCTGCCCGCGATCAAACGTCAGCCGGGCTGGGTCGAAACCACCACACTGCTGATGCGCTCCAAAACCGGCTCCGTGCGCCGGATGAGCTACCGGACGCCGCTCAGCGCGCATCAGTAGGATCTGATCTTGCGACGTATCGCAAAGGTTGGATTTTGAGTATTTGAAGAAAGGTGAAAGGCCGGGTCCGCGCAGATCCGGCCTTTGCCATAAGAACGCCCCGTCAGCGCCCGGGGCAGGCACGCGGAAAAGGGACGAAGACATGAGCTTTCTGGGAGTTGAGACCTCGCTCAGCGGGCGTCGCTGGATTGGCCCCGATGTGGAGGTTGCCCGCGCGGCCGAAATGATGGAACAGCAGACCACGCTGCCCGCCGCCGTCTGTCAGGTCCCTGGCCCGGCGCGGCGTGCCCGCCCATGAGGCCAGCGGATTTCTGACACCGCAACTGAAAGAGCTGCTTCCCGATCCGCGCCGGATGAAGGACATGGAACCCGCCGCGGCCCGTTTCCTGCAAGCGGTGGAGCGGCGCGAGCGGATTGCGGTCTTTGCCGATTATGACGTTGATGGCGGCTCCTCGGCAGCGCTGCTTCTGGTCTGGCTTGATCAGGTCGGTCTTGGGGCCACGCTCTATGTGCCCGACCGGATCGATGAGGGCTATGGCCCCAATGATGCGGCGATGGCCGCGCTGGCCCGTGACCACGATCTGATTGTCTGCGTCGATTGCGGCACGCTGTCTCATGGTCCGATTGCCGCCGCCAAGGGCGCTGATGTGATCGTACTCGACCACCACTTGGGCGGAGAGACCCTGCCCGACTGTGTCGCAGTGGTGAACCCCAACCGCCAGGATGAGGACGGCGACCTGGGCTATTTCTGTGCGGCCGGCGTGGTGTTTCTGATGCTGGTAGAGCTACGGCGCCAGATGCGGGACAAAGGGCTCGGCACCGGTCCTGATCTGATGGCGCTGCTGGATCTGGTTGCCCTGGCCACCGTCGCCGATGTGGCACCGCTGATTGAGGCGAACCGCGCGCTTGTCCGGCAAGGCCTCAAGGTGATGGCCGCCCGGCAGCGGCCCGGACTGGTGGCACTGGCAGATGTATCGCGCATGGATTCTGCCCCCTCCACCTATCACCTTGGCTTTCTGCTCGGGCCACGGGTCAACGCGGGCGGGCGGATTGGCAAGGCTGATCTGGGTGCGCGCCTGCTGGCCACCAACAACCCAGCCGAGGCCGAGGCCATCGCCGCGCGTCTGGATGAATTGAACACCGAGCGCCGCGATATCGAAAACGCGGTTCGCGCCGCCGCACTGGAACAGGCGGAGGCGCGCGGTCTGGATGCCCCTCTGGTCTGGGCCGCTGGTGAAGGCTGGCACCCCGGCGTTGTCGGGATTGTCGCCTCGCGCCTGAAAGAAGCCGCTCAGCCGCCCCGCCATCGTGATTGGCCTTGATGGCGACGAGGGCAAGGGATCGGGTCGCTCCGTGAGCGGCATTGATCTTGGAGCCTCCATCCAGCGGGCTGCCGCCGAAGGGCTGCTCATCAAAGGGGGCGGCCACAAGATGGCTGCCGGTCTGACCGTGGCCCGTGACCAACTGGAACCGGCGATGGAGCGGCTCAGCGCCCTTTTGGCCAAACAGGGGGCTGGCGATCTGGGACCAAGCGATCTGAAACTTGACGGGATGCTGATGCCCGGCGCCGCCACCGTGCCGCTGATTGAGCAGATCGAACAGGCAGGCCCCTTTGGGGCTGGCGCCCCCGCCCCACGCTACGGCTTTCCCGACCTGCAGGTGCGGTTTGCCAAACGAGTTGGCGAAAGCCACCTGAAACTCTCGCTCAGTGACGGGTTGAGCAGCGGGATCGATGCCATCTGCTTTGGCGCTTTTGACACCGCGCTGGGGCCGCGTCTGCTGGACCATGGTGGCGCGCGGTTCCATTTTGCCGGTCGGCTTGAAATCAATACCTGGGGCGGCCGCCAGTCCGTGCAGCTGCGGCTGGAGGATGCCGCCGAGGCCTGAGATCGGTCACGGAAAAACACTGCGCACAAAGGCCCTGCCCTCTTAGAATAACCATCCTCCGCCCAGGATAAAATAATTTACGATACTGGTGTTTTTTGGCTTGCGGGTTCCGGCGCGAAACACTAAATACCCGCTCACACCAAGTGGCCCGTTCGTCTATCGGTTAGGACGCCAGGTTTTCAACCTGGAAAGAGGGGTTCGATTCCCCTACGGGCTGCCACTTCTCCGCACAATTGTCGTGATATATCACTTGCTCCTTGCGTAGTGTAGCCTGGGTTTGGCGTTTAACTGCTCGCCATCACCGCACAGATACGATCACCTAATCCGGTCAACTGGCGCTCGTCTCATCGGCGGCGAAGCCCTGCAACCGTCCTTTCTGCGGTTTGGGCCGCACCAACAGACAATCGCTGAAAGCTGCCAGACACCATGCGCAGCATACCCATTTATATTCATGTTTTTCAGAAGCTTGCAGGGCATCTCTCGGAGCTGAAAAAAACTCGCGTGGATGTCAAAATCCCTCTTGCGCCGGGGCGATCTACTCAGTAAACACGCCCTCACAGACAAAGTGGCCCGTTCGTCTATCGGTTAGGACGCCAGGTTTTCAACCTGGAAAGAGGGGTTCGATTCCCCTACGGGCTGCCACTCTGTTTTCCCCTACATAGCGCGATAAAAGCAACGAGCACGCCATCCATAAGGCGGGCCTGATTGTGCAAACCTCTGACTGCCACGGCCAATCCACAGTCTGCCCGCTGTCAACCAGCAGGAAACATGTGACAGGCAAACGGCATTACCGCTCTGATGTGATCAAACCCGGCTCTGGGAGGGGGAGTCCAGCCGCAAGACCAAGCCAGCAGCGCATCAGACCCTCTGCCACAACTCCAGCAGCGCCGCAAACCAGCGCATGGTTCAGCGCTACGCCTCGGGATCCTGCTCTTCCATACCTGGCTGATAGAAGAAATGGCGCGCCCGGCCAGCATTCTTTGCCGCATAAAGCGCCACATCCGCTTGATGGAGCAGCGTTGCCGCATCCAGATCTTCAGAGAAGGCGGCCGAGAGCGAGGTGCCAGCGCTGGCCGAAATCTTGCAGGTCTTGTCACCGAAGGGGATTGGTTCCTCGATGCTGGAAATCAATCGGCGGGCAATACCTGAGAGCTGTATCCGGTCAGTAAGACCCTCAAATATAAGAACAAACTCATCTCCACCGACCCGCGCGACTGTGTCATTCTGGCGGGTGCATTGCACCATCAGCTTGGCCACCCGTTGCAGAACCGTATCGCCTGCGGCATGACCAAGCGTGTCATTGACCTCTTTGAAGAAATCAAGATCCACATGCATCAGGGAGAAATCCCGGCCGGAAGAGATCAGCCGGTTCAGGATGTGATCCATCGCGCGGCGGTTCTTCACACCCGTCAGCGTATCTGTAAACGCCTGCTCCTCAGCGGCGATTTTCGCCCCCTGCAGGCGCAGGTTAAGCTGGCGCGAGGCCTCCATGGCGGCGGATTTCGCCTCAACCAGATAGAGCATCTCAATGGTCAGATCCGTCGGGGAGAAATCAGCACTGGTGAGATCATAATCCCGCACCGCCTCAAGCACCGAAATGCCAAAAGACAGGTTGATGAACCCGCCCTTCCCCTCCGGGAAGGGGGCAAGCACGCCTTTCAGACCGGTTTGCGGTGCATCGCGAAAATTGAGATGCAGTTTCGCGCTGCAGCTGTCTTGATCAAATCCTCAGTGGACCGAACCCGACGCGGCCGTGCGAGGTCAAAGATCCGAAAGAACCGGCTGCCAATCCATTCGGTATCCGGGCGCAGCTTGCGCAATGTGGGACCAACCCCGGTAATCCGCCCTTCATGGTTAATGACCACATGCATCGGGCAGATTTCATTGGCGATGGAGGAGATTTCCCGCATGCTCATCATCATAGTGAATGCGCCCCCAGGTCGAAGGCACGGCCTTCGGCAAATTCAGTTTCAACCAGGGTGATTGCAATCACCTCTGCGTTGTCCTGCGTGCCTGAATGATCAAGGAAAACCAGATCGCCGTAGTCATCCGCCATCGCCCTCAGCGACCCCCATCAGCACATGGGCGTACCCTGGCAGACCGGGCTGGCAATGCAGTTCAAATTGCCCGGGCGCCTGTTCAATCAGCTCCAGCCCCGGCAGGTTCAGATCGGCCACAGCCAGCCGCGCGCGATCCGGCAGATCATCCAGTGAATGCAGGAATTCCACGTAGTTGACCCCGCCAAAACGCAGCAACCGGCGCAGCGCCTCCAGCTGTGGGTTCGACACCAGAAACGTGCCCATATCCTCCAGCATTTCCGGCAACGGGCGTTTCAGAATATTTTCTGCAGTCCGCAACATGATCTGGGATTGCTCATCCGTATAGGTAAGCATCGCTTCGAACTCGCTAAAGCCGAGCTCTGCCGTATCCATGATTGCCTGCCAGCTGTCCTCCCCGAAGGTGGTGCTGACAAACGCCTGGAATGCCCTATTGATCAGACCGTGCATCATTGGCCCCTTGTTACGTGTCTCTACTTTTGGCCCAGCCTGGTTAATAAAGGGCCAACAATTAAAATTGCTACGGTTTTCCCTCAGATCAGCGTCGGCGCTGTATCAATACCTCCAGATCGCCCAGTTTCAACGTATTCTGCCGTGCCGGAGATATCTCGAAACGGCTAAGCCTGCGCCGCCGCCAGCAAGGCCTCGACCTGTTCTTTTGTCTGCTGCTGCGCCGGTGGTCCGCGATCCAGAATTATACGATCCAGAATTATACGGTCCAGCATGTCCGCGCCGTCCGGGCCAAACCGCAAGGCGAGGGTCTCCAGCTGCGCCCCGTCCCGCCCTTCTCTGAAGAGCAGCAAGGCCAGCTCCGCCGCCTCGTCTGAGGTCACTCCCAGCGCGCCGCGAATAAGCACACAGCCCGCGCTGCCATCCGGCAGCAGCCGCTTGCAGCCGCGAATCCAGCGCAGCAGCTGAAAACGCTTCAGCCCTCTGAAATCATCTGCTGTCACTGTGGCTCCGGCGGGCTGTACGGGCAGCAGCTCAATCAGCTCCTTGCGCTGATCATCGGTGACGTCCACCACATCCTTCGTCATCTGCCAACGGCTCGTCGCGCTGCGGGCCAGCTGCAGGCGATTGGAGAGATCTGTATCCCCGGTCTCTTCCGCGTGGGCCTCCAACCGCGTCAGCGCGTCAAGCCCGCCCTGCCCCCAGTCATGGGCCATCTGCCACAGGGGCAGCTCTGCTGCCTCTGTCTCACCCGCCAGCACCCGCGCCACCTGATTGTTGGCCGCAATGCGCCCCGCATCCACCAGCGGCGTCAGGGCCAGCGCCAATGTGGCACCGGTCATCAGCGCCAGGCCGACAATGGCGCGCCGCAACAGATCCGGCCAACCCGCGCCTCCGATGGCCGCACAGCCAGGCATAGACCAACCCGTGCAGCAGTAACGTCATCGCAAACAGCAGCGCATAGATGCGATCCGGCGTCCAACCATATTGCCAAACCCGCATCAGGACCGCCCAGGCTGCCAGACCCGTGACCAGCATCAAACCAATCGCCAGCAGTCGTGCCGCCATGCCGTTTGCGCCCCTTGGATGCTCCTGCCGAGTCAGTGCGACGCAGACCAGTGTCATCATCACCGCTGACATCGCCATCAGCGTCGCAGCCGAGGACAGATGACCAAAGGCGCTGGACAACCCCTGCAGCGGGATCGCGGCCAGAAACAGGCCAACCACCAGCAGCACAGGGATCAACAGCAGGCTGAGCAACCGAAACAGAAGATGCGGCGCGCCACCGCCCCCCAGCTCCTGCACCACCGCCAGGCCCAGACCAAAGACCGCGCCGCTCAGCGTCAGCGCCAGCCAATCCACCTCGGCGATGTCTTCCAGAATGGTGATGTTGACCAGATCCAGCAGGGCATTGGACAACAAACCAAGAATCCAGAAGACCGCGACAAATCCGACCCCGCAGGCCAGGCGAAACACGATACCCCAGCTGGCCGCAGACAGTGCCGCAAACCGGGTCCAGCGGTCGGGCGTGGACAACCGCAGCAACACAAATGGGCAGGCCATGGCGCCAAGCGTCAGCGCCATCAGCACCAACACCTCATTCTGTAGCAGATCGGTCGCAACCGGGTAGCGCAACGCCGCCAGAAACATCAGCGCGGTCATCGGCACCGCAACCCAAAGCGCCCCGCGCAACGCACGCAACAGCGACAGCGGCCCGATCATCGCCAGTGCTGCGCCACAGAAACTGGACAGAAACGCAAACATCGCCAAAAACAGGCTCTCAGAGAGACCCGGCTGGTCCCAGTCCCGCGCCAACAGCCACATGGCAAATCCGCTACCCGCGCCCAAAGCCACCATAGGCAAACGGGCGCGCAAAGCGGTTGCAGTATCCGGGTCAGTCATGGCAGCGATTCTCTCGTTAGATCGGCCTGACTTATACACTTGCGCAAAATAATGGCAGAGGTCTGAACGCGCGAAACTTCCCCTCAACTGCCATTAGAAATCGGTTGGGGCGCCTCCCTCGGATTTACGGCGTGCAACAAAATCCGCCAGTTCCTCTTGCCGGGCGACATCCAGCGGTGGCGCTTCAAATCGGGCAATGATCTCCTTGAACAGATTATGCGCCCGTTCCGGTGTCCAAACCGCACCCGCCGCCTCCCAGGCCTCATAGTTGCGCCAATCGCTGAGGTAGGGTTGATAAAACGCGGTGCTATAGCGGTCCTGCGTGTGCTGAATACCAAAGAAATGCCCGTCGTTTCCGACCTCACGAATGGCCTCCAGCGCGATATCCTCGGGACCGGTGCCAATGACCTCCGGCTGCATATAGCGCTGGATCTGCTGTAGGATCTCGCAATCCATGATAAATTTCTCGGGGCTGGCGATCAGCCCGCCTTCCAGCCATCCAGCCGCGTGATAGACCATATTGGTGCCCGACTGCACCGCCGCCCAGAGCGAATTGGAGGTCTCCCACATCGCCTGCCCATCCGGCACATTGGCCGCGCAGACACCCGAGGATCGCATCGGAAGACCATAATAGCGCGCCATCTGCCCGGTCATCTGGGTCGAGCGCATATATTCCGGTGTGCCAAAGGCCGGGGCACCGGATTTCATATCCACATTGGAGGTGAAGGTGCCGATCACACAGGGCGTGCCGGGGCGGACATATTGAAACAGCGCAATCGCCGAGAGGGATTCGGCAATAGACTGCGCCACAGCCCCCGACATGGTCACCGGCGCCATCGCGCCTAGCCAGCGTGAAGGGTGTGACCACAATCGCCTGCCCCCGCCGTGCCAGTCGCAGACAGCCGTCGATCATAGGCTGGTCGTGTTTCAGCGGCGAGGTGGAGTTGATGTTGGTATACATATGTGGTCGGGCCTCGAACTCCTCATGAGTAAGCCCGCCTGCGATCCGCACCATCTCCATCACATCCTCGACCCGCTCCTTGCCCAAGCTGTAGGCGTGCATCGCCTTGTCGGTGAGGGTCAGCTTGTCATAAAGCACATCCAAATGCCGGACCGAGGCATGAATATCCACCGGCTCCACCGGATACCCCCCGGCAAAATGGATGCAGTTGAAATACTGGGTCAGCTTCAGCAGGTTCTGGCATTGCTCACGGGTGCCCGCGACCTTCGCATTCAGCGACATATCCCAGTAGTTCGGCGGCGAAGACACATTGCCGAACAGGATATGATTGCCCCCCACCGGCAGGGTTCGGTCAGGATTGCGCGGCGTAATGGTGAATTCCGATGGCGCCTTGGCGACCATCTCCATCACGAACTCCCGGTCCAGATGCACCCGGTCACCCACGACCTTGCAGCCCGCCTCCTTGAAGATCTCAAGCGCCTCATCATTGAGGAACACGATGCCGATTTCTTCGAGGATCCGCATCGCACCATCTTGAATGGCCGCCACGCCCTCGGGGCCAAGCGGCTCAATCGGGCGATCAATGTTGCGCGGCACCGACCATGGCATCTGCTCAATCACCGCATCCCCGCGCCGGGCCGCCGCGCCAGCGCGTCCGCCACCGCGTTTTCGGGTTCGTGTCTCTGTTGTCATGGCGGCCCTCCCTGCTGTCAGCTGATCGGTGCGACCACCCATGGGGGCGCCCGACCGTTGGCTCATAGCCTCAGCAGGCCCTGTTCAGGCGCGGTCCGAATGCCTGTTCCCGACAGGTTTGGTCGCTTTTCAGCGCCAACCCCGGTCAGATCACATATTTCTGGGCATATGTGTCCAGTTCACCCGATCCGACAGCTGCCAATCCGCTGCTCGGCGACACGGTCAGCGATCCAGCCAACCGGGGATATGGCCGATATCGGGCAGAACCACATCCGCATGGGCTTCCAGATCCGCCGCCCCGGCCAGACCGGTCAGCACCCCGATCCGCTGCATCCCAGCCGCCAATCCGGCCTCCAGATCATGCAGGCTGTCGCCCACCATGGCGGTGCGCTCCGGCGCGATACCGGTGGCGGCACAGAAGGCCAGCAGCGGATCGGCGTCCGGCTTGGCCCCGTGGCCGCTGTCAAACCCGGCAACAAAGGCAAAGCGATCCAGCACTCCGCTGCGACTGAGCTGTGACTTCGCCGACTGCTCCGCATCATTGGTCATCACCCCCAGCACCTTGCCCCGCGCCAGCAGATCATCGAGAAACGCCGCCAATGGCACCGCCTCGGCCAGGTCCGCCTCACCGGCGCTTTCGGCCATGTAGAGTTCCAGCTGATCCAGATCCATCTGTGGCACATGCGGCGCCAGCGCCTCCGCGACCTGCCGGTTGGTGGAGGCAATCACCAGGCTGCTGGGCAGGATCTTACCCGTCGCCAGATCAAAATCTATCGCCGCCGCCATTGCCTGCAACCGGTCCACCTCACCCTCCGCCAGTCGGTCCAGCAACCGGCCGGTCCAGCGGTTCCAGGTCTCGGCAAAATCAAACAGCGTTCCGTCCTTGTCGAACAGCAGGGCATCAACGGGCATGGGCACTCCTAGATCTGACATCCGCCCGACATAGCGCGCTGGCCTCAGGCGCAAGGGGCAGACGTGGGGCTGTGGTCCTCGATCCACCGGGGACATCGCTCGGACACATAGGCGATTGAAGCCCGCCGCACCAGCCAGCCCGTGGCCATGACCAGTCCGTCCTAGTAAGAGAGGTTAATCACATCCCTTAACGATGCCATCGCGCCCACCCATCAGCGCTGCCACATTCGCAGACCTCAGGTCCAGTGAACCTGCGCCCCACCCGGCAGCGCCATCCGCGCCTGCATCGGCTGGTCATAGGCCAGACCGACGCTGTCACAGAACTGCATGACCCAGGCGTCATCCATCGTCAGAAAGTCGAGAACCGAGCCCAGAAACTCAGGATTGGCCGCCTGCTCACGCAGATCTGCCTCACTCGCGCCGGTTGCGCCCAGAAAAACCGGCAGCAACTCATCGTTGCCTGCCAGCCAGGCAAGCGCTTTTAAGCCCAAAGTTTCGGCTGCATCGGCGGAAAATAGCATATGCGCACACATTCCTGACACTTCACGGTCAAATTGGTGAGAATACGAAAGGGTTTGTTAACCAGTCTCATTAAAACTTGAGTCAATTCCAATGCAAGGGGCGAAAGGGCACCACGTGCAGGGCACTATCCTTATTATCGACGGTGTTGCGACCAACCGGATCATGCTGAAGGTTCAGCTGTCCGCCGCCTATTACCGGGTGGTTCAGGCCGAAACTGTTGCCGATATTGCCAAAACCGCCCTGCGCTGCCGCCCCGATCTGATCCTCAGCGCCATGTCGCTGCCCGATGGCGACGCGGTTGCCGTGAAACAGGCGCTGGCCGCCGATGATCAGCTTGCCGATATTCCGATGATTGCCATCGATCACGACAGCGACGCCGACCGCCGCCTGGCCGCCCTGACTGCCGGGATCGACGATGTGTTGTTGCAGCCGCTGGATGACACCATGTTGCAGGCGCGGATCCGCAGCCTTCTGCGTGCCAGCAGCACCCAGGAAGAGCTGAATTTGCAGCGTGGCAACGCCCATGGCTATGCCCTGCCCCTCTCCAGCCCACATATCAGCGTCGGGCTGGGCGGCGCGCATGTCGCCTTGGTGACCGAACAAGCCGCCACAGGGGTCTACTGGCAGGCCCAGCTGACCCCGCGTGTGCCCTATCAACTCTGCAACCATCAGTTCAATGCGGTCCACCCCCTGATGCGGGAACCGGTGCCTGATGCCATCGTGATCGAACTGGGGCGCAACACGTTGGCGCAGGGGCTGCGCCTGCTGGCGGATCTGCGCGCCCGTGCGACGACCCGCAAATCCGTGGTTATCGCCGTGGTTCATCCCGCCGACCCTGCCATCGCCGCCGAGGCATTGGACCGGGGCGCGCATGATGTGCTTCAGTCCGGCTTCGACGTCGCCGAGCTGGCGCTCCGTCTTGACAGCCAGCTGCGCAACAAGGCCCGCATTGATCAGCTGCGCGACACCGTCCGCAACGGGCTGCGCGCCGCCGTTGAGGATCCGATGACCGGCCTCTTCAACCGCCGCTATGCCAAACCCTTTCTTGAGCGGGTCGCCAGTACCTCTGCCAAGACCGGCGAAACATTTGCAGTGATGCTGGCTGATCTTGACCATTTCAAGCAGATCAATGACCTCTACGGCCACCCGGTCGGCGATGCGGTGCTGATTGAAGCGGCCAAACGCCTGCAAACCGCGCTGCGCCCGGTCGATCTGCTGGCCCGCGTCGGCGGTGAGGAATTCATGATCGTGATGCCCGCGATTGGCGAGGCGATGGCCAAAGCCGCTGCCAGTGATCTCTGCAACCGGATCAACAGCAAGCCGTTCCATATCCCCGGCGTTGATGCACCGATCTATGTGACCATCAGCGTCGGCGTCGTCATCGGCGGGCGCGCCGCGACCGAGCACCAGCACTGCGGCACCGATCTCGCACCGCAGGATCACGACAGTGCCGTCAGCACCCTGATCACCAATGCCGACCGCGCGCTCTATGCGGCCAAACATGCTGAGCCGCAATCAGGTCTCTCTGGCAGGCCTCGCAGCCTGACAGCAACAACGCGACCTAAGCCGTCAACGGCACGGTCAAAGACCACCAGACACGGGACAGTGTCACCGGGCGCCAGTTGCCAAAGACCGGGACAACCCGGCAGACAACTGGCGCAACTACAGGCGGGACCGGCCGAGCAGCCATTTGGTCCAGAACCATGAAACGGGGCAGCGATCCTCTCACTGCCCCGTTCAGTATTCCAGTTAGTCATAGGCCCAGCCGACCGGCGATCAAAACCGGATCAGTGCTGCTTTCCTCGTTCAGTGCCGCCAGTTACGCCGTTTCGGGTGCTGGATACGCTCCTCAAGCTCGTCAGCATAGGCCGCCCGCTCCTCTGCGGTCATGGCAACGATCTGATCCAGCCAGGCCGCCTCAACGGAGCGCTGGAAATCATGTCGCCGTGTGGCCTGCGCCTCCAGCATCCCTCCCAAGGCCTCCGCGTCAAAGGGGCTGGCCCGCAGCAGGTCAACCACTTTGCCGCCTTCCGCACGTCGCCGTCCCTTGTAGCTGCCATGCTCGCCCTCAGCAGTCTTGCGCAGGCTGCGCCGGGTTTCAGCGTCTAGATCCCGAAACAGCATCGCCCCGACCGGAGGTGGCATTCCTGCACTTTTTTTGTGGCCAGTAAACCGCCAGGCCGCCCCGGCGACGACACCAACCACCGCAAGGTTCAGCGCTAGCGACGCCATCAGCAGCCAGCGCAGACGGCGGCCGGGTTTGGATTTGCGGGTCTCGTGGGTCATTCCATCTCCTCGCTCAGCACCACGGCCAAGTCGTAGCTGTCATCAGGCAGGCTGTCTTCGCTCAGCTCGATCCCGGCAAGGCTTACCGGGTCGGGCAGAAACGCAGGTGGCGCCAACCCGATCCACAGCCCGGCAGCGCTGGCCGTAGCCAATCCGCCAAGGGCAGGCCATCCGCCCAGCCCCGCCAACAGCTCCCGCAACCCGGCAAAAAATCCGCTGCCCGCAGCACCCGGCGGCGACGCCAGATCTGATGCCAGCGCCTGACGGTTTAGGATCGCCGCCTGCGTCGCCGCAGCCTCGCTCAGAATCGCCTGCTCCACCTCCTCAGGAAGGGGAGCCGGGGCAGCGGTCCGCACGCTGGCAAACAGATCATCAAGCGCCAGCTCAGCCGCGGCAAGATCCGCCGGATCCAACCTCTCCTCAGCATCAGCGCCCGTCTGTGTAGGCGCGGTTTTTCCAGTTTTATCAACCATCATTATACCCCAGTTCGGCCCGGCGCCCGGCCAGGATTGCCGCCAGCGCCCGCTTGCCCCGCGCGGTCAGACTTTCGACCGCCTCGACGCTGATGTCCATGATCCCGGCAATCTCCGGGTTCGCCAGATCTTCGATATGACGCAGCACCACCGCCTGCCGCTGACGCTCCGGCAATTGCATGAGTGCAGCCTGCAGCGCGTCCTGCCGCGCCCCATCCTGCATCTGCTCCGCCGCAGATTTCGCAGGGTCCGGCGGGTCGGGGATGGCGTCCAGATCCACATGTCCGCCCCGCAATCTGCGTTTATGATCAATACAGAGGTTCATCACCACCCGGTAGAGCCAGGTCGATAGCCGGGCGCGCCCCGGCTCCCAATGTTCCGCCTGCCGCCACAGCCGCACCATCGCCTCCTGCGTGATGTCCTCAGCCTCCGCGCGGTTGCCCAGAACCCGCATCGCAACACCCAGCGCCCGAGGCGCCAGCCGCGCCGTCAGCACACCCGCCGCCTCCGGATCACCAGCGGCAAAGCGGATCAGCATTGCCCCGTCCGGATCCTCCACGACCTCCGCCTGTGGCGTCGCCGGGGTGTCAGGCGGCGGCATCAGCGGGCCCTGCTCCGGGGCCCGCTCCGCAGTATTGGCAGACATATGCATCTGTCGTATCGGATCAGTTCTGTTCCGTCTCGCTGTCTTGCACATCCCCGCGCGGTTTGTGCCCGGCCCCATGACGGCCCCGGAATTTCGCCCGCGCGCTCTCGAATTCTTCCTTGCTGATAGCACCATCGTCATTGGCGTCTACCCGGTCAAACATCTTTCCCATCCGACGCGGCTTTGGCAGTTCGTCCAGGCTCAACGCGCCATCCTTATCCGCATCCATCCGCTCCAGCATTGCAGCCGCGCGGGATTTGGCCCGGGCCTGCGCGGCAGCTTCCATTTCTGCCAGTGTCAATTGACCGTCGCCATCGGTATCCGCCGCCGCAAAACGGGCCTCGCGCAGCCCTTCCATCTCAGCCTTGGTCGCCTGACCGTCGCCATTGGTGTCCATCTCTTCAAAGCTCATGCGCGGACCATGACCGCCCTTGCCGCCAAAACCCGGCTTCGCAATCGCACCTGTGGCTCCGATGACAGCTCCGACAGCGATAACGGCGGCGATAAACTTGGTATGTTTCATGTCTGCGGTTCCTTTTGCAGCAGGCAGCCCGTTGCTGCCAATCACAGAAACAAAACGCAGCCCCGGCAGAGTTCCGTCGCAAAAAATTCAAAAGCCCGGCAGAATTTTCACCCAGCGCATTGCACAGTTTCACCTGTCCATTGCACCATGAGTGCGGACGGCGCACTCTTGCGGCATGCCGACGCACTCCGGCGGACTGCCCCTTTAAACTTGCGGCCAATGCGCTCAAATATGCGGGCAAAAGATAGGATTTGTTATGACCGAGTCATCTGCGGCACTTTCAGCCGATCTAAAAACCGATACTCAGGAAGATCGCCCCACCATGCCCGCCGTGCTGCGCGGCTGGCGGTGCAAATGCCCCAATTGCGGCGAAGGCAAATTGCTGCATTCATACCTGAAGGTCAACGACAGCTGCTCCAACTGCGGGCTCGACCTCACCAGCGCCCGCGCTGATGACGGTCCGGCGTATCTGACCATTCTGCTGGTTGGCCACATTATGGCCCCGCTCCTGCATGTGGTCTATTTCACCTGGCGGCCTGAGCCTATGGTCACCTTCACCGTGTTTTCGCTGGGCTGCCTGCTGTCCTCGCTGTTTCTCCTGCCCCGGATGAAGGGGATCGTGATCGCCTATCAATGGGCGCGTCGGATGCACGGCTTCGGCAAGGCGAGCTGACCCGCCAGCGTTAGGAACGACCCAGACATGAGCAAATCGCCCACCCCGGCCAAGGCAGCCATCGACACCGGCTATGCCGATGCCGCCAGCGCGCGCCGGGACACCACTCCGATCCGCCATGCCGCGACAATTATCGCGGTGCGCGATCGGATGGGCGATGACCCTCAGGTGCTGATGGGCCAGCGCGGCGCCCGCGCCGCCTTCATGCCCAACAAGGTGGTGTTTCCCGGCGGCGCTGTAGATCCCGGCGACGCCGATGTGCCGCTCGCCCGCCCGCTGCCGTCGCTCTGCCAGGACCGCCTGTCCGAGCAGTCCGACGCAGATCTGCATCACGCCCTCGCTGTCGCTGCCATTCGCGAATTATGGGAGGAAACCGGCCTCATCCTCGGGCAGCCCGGCACATGGGCCACCACGCCTGAAGCAGACTGGGCCGACTTCGCCGCCACCGGTCATCTGCCCACCGCCGAGGCGCTGCAGTTTGTCTTTCGCGCCATCACACCGCCCGGCCGCCCGCGCCGGTTCGACGCCCGGTTTTTTCTGGTGGATGCGGCGCATATCAGCAGCGATATTGATGATTTTTCCCGCGCCTCGGATGAGCTGTCGCATCTGCAATGGATCCCGCTCAGCCAGGTCCGCACCTACGATCTGCCGTTCATCACCGAGGTGGTGCTGGCGGAGGTCACCAGACGCATCCGCCAGGACGGCCCGCCAGAAAGCGTGCCGTTCTTTCGCAACGATGATGAATCAAGCCATTTTCTGCGGCTGAAGGGCTATCCGATGCCCACGGACGACTGACCGGTCACCAAAACCGCAGTGCAGGCCGCTCAAATTGCCAGCAGCAGCGCCAGGATCGACAGGATCAGCAAACCCATGCCGACAATCTCGCGCCGGGTGATCTGCTCCTTGAAGAACAGCACTGACGCCAGCAGCGACAGCAGCAATTCAATCTGCCCCAGTGCCTTCACATAGGCGGCGTTCTGCAGGGTGAAGGCCCAGAACCAGCAGAAAGATCCCGCCATACTGGTCAGCCCGACCCAGATCGCCACCCGCCGCGCCGCCCAGACCCGCGCGATCTCGCCGGGCTCCCGCCACTTCAGCCAGACCAGCATGAACAGCGTCTGCAAGCTCACGACGATGGCCAGCGTCACACCGGCGCGAAACGCTGGCGCCAGCGCATCCAGTTCCAACGAGGCGGCGCGATAACTCACCGCTGAAAAGGCAAAGAGCACCCCCGACCCCAGCCCCAACAGCGACGCCGGACTGGACAGATGCCGCCACCACGGCCCCTTGCTCTGCGGTGTCTTCGACAGCACCAGCACAGCGCACAGGCCGATCACAATCGCCACCCAGCCGAGGGCGGTGATCTGATCTCCCAGCACCACCAGCCCAACCAGCGCGGTCTGGATCACCTCGGTTTTCTTGAACGTAATCCCAACCGCAAAATTGCGTTGCCGGAACAGCGCCACCACACAGACCGTCGCCAGGATTTGCGCGGTGCCGCCGATGGTGGCAAACATCCAGAACCGGGCGCTGAGCGCGGGCAACGCTTGCCCCGACAGCGCCAGATAAGACAGCAGCCCGGCCCAGATCAGCGGCGCGGAATAGACAAACCTTGAAAACGTCGCCCCCGCCGTCGACAGTGTGACGCTGCTCAACACCTTTTGCAGCATAAAGCGGACGGTCTGAAAACTGGCCGCCGCGATGGCGATGGGGATCCATAAGGTCATCTGCCCCTTATGGGGGGCTATGGCCGCTCTGACCAGATCGGATGTGCGACCGGATCCTTTGCCCGCAGGGCATAGCGGCGCAGGACCACACCATAAGAGGGGTAGGCGTAGCCGTCATTGCGGGCCAAAAACTGCCCCCGCCGGTCCCGGTAGAGGCGTGGCAACGCATGCCAGGGCACCCCCGGATGGCAATGATGCACCACATGCAGGTGATTGTTCAGAAACAAAAAACCAAGAAGACCGCCACGTTCGATAATCACCGTACGCGCCGCCGGATCAAGATGGGCGCGATGCTCCAGGAAGGTGCGGATCTTCAAGATCGCCAACCCCAGATAGGCCGCCAAAAGGTATGCCCAGAACGGCAGCGCGCTCTGCGCCACCAGCCACAGCGTCAGCCCCGCGCCGAGAAGATGCAGCAACCAGTCGCGCAGCACCGCCTCATCGCCGCCACGGATCAGCCGCCAGTCTTCGGCCATAAAACGGATCTGCCCCAGCAGCGGCCCCAGCAGCACCCGCCCCGCCAGCGTATTGTTGAACCACAGAAGCCCCCGCTGCGCGGCTCCCATCCGGCGCCACTGCGCCGGATCCAGATAATTGGTCTCCGGGTCATCATAGGGGTCGGTCAGCTGCTCGTCATGATGATGGGCCAGATGGGTGTCCCGAAACCGGCCATAGGGCACCGCCAGATTGAGCGGCAGAAACATCAAGGCCTCATTCAAGACACGCAGCCGGAACGGATGGCCATGCAACGCCTCATGGCTGAGCGAGGACTGAAGCGTGATCAGACAGGCCAGAACCGGCACCGCCAGCCAGACAGATACAAACGGCAGCCATGCCAGCGCCGCCCCCCAGGCCGCATAACACCCCAGTATCAGCGCCAGCGTGCCCCATTCGACACGCCCCAATTGCAGCTGCACACGGTCCAGCATGGCGCGCTGGCTTGGCACCTGAGGGCTGACCTGCGGATCAGACATGACGCCGCCCCCAGCGCACCCCGGCCCAGATCCGCTCATAAAGCAGGTAAGACAAGAAGCCGACGCAGGTATTGACCAGCGCCAGTGTCCCGCCAAGCGCAAGCGACCCGGTCAGCAGCCAGCCAATCCCCGCCATCATCGCCAGTCCCAGAAGGTTCCAGATTACCGCCTTCACCACTGATCGCGCCCGCGTGTCCATCTGCAGCCTCCTGTTTTTCTTACCTTTCCTCTGGCCTACACGGATGCCGGGCGATGCAGAATTCCGAATATGATTAACAAAATTCAGCAATCGTGATAAAAATCATCACATGATTGATATTATGGACAAACGTCTGCGCGCGGAGCAGTTTCGCACCCGGCTCAACCGCGCGCTCAACGACAGCGGCCTCAGCCAAAGCGCGCTGGCCCGCGCCATTGGGGTGGATCGCTCAACCATCTCGCAGCTGCTCACGGACGCTGGCGCGCGACTGCCCAACGCCCACGTGGTCGGCGCCTGCGCGGCGGCGCTTGGGGTCTCTGCCGACTGGCTCCTGAGCCTGTCGGACCGGCCTGAGAACGCTGCCGATCTGGTCGCCGCCAGCCTGTCGATGACAAAGGCGCCCCGCGCCTTGGTGGATGAACGGATCTTTGACTGGCATCAGGAGGCACAGGGCTACAAAATCCGCCACGTCCCTGCCGCCCTGCCCGACATGCTAAAAACCCGCGCGCTGCTGGAATGGGAATTTGCGCCGCATCTGGGCCGCACCGCTGATCAGGCCATCGGGGCCTCCGAGGATCGCCTGACCTGGATGCGCCAATCTGCGTCAGACTATGAAATCGCGCTGCCAATCTATGAGCTGGACAGCTTTGCCCAGGGCGCAGGCTATTACGAAGGCCTGCCGCTTGAGATCCGACTGGAGCAGCTCACCCAGTTCGAACGCCTCGCCGAACAGCTGTACCCCCGCCTGCGTATCTATCTGTTTGATGCCAAGCGGCTCTATTCAGCGCCACTCACCATCTTCGGCCCGCTTTTGTGCGTGTTTTATGCAGGCTCACATTACCTCGCCTTCCGCGACAAGGAGCGGATCGCCACTTTCACCAGCCATTTCGACAATCTGGTGCGCGAGGCCGATATCACTGCGCGGCAACTGCCGGGGCGACTGAGGGCGCTCAGGGCGGCGATTTCCTGAACGCTGCAGCCGGGCCGCCTGTGCAGCTCGGCTCACACCTTGGGATCCGGGTTCTCCGTATGGCCATCCACCGCAATCACCTGCCCTGACACCAACCGCGCTGCGTCCGACCCCAGAAACACCGCCATATTGGCAATATCCTGCGCCTCGACAAAGGACCGCATCGACGTCCCCGCAGCATAGCCATCATAGACCTGATCGCGCGTCATCCCCTTGGCCGCTGCCTCACGCTCCAGCACACCCTCCATCCGCGAGCCCTCCACCGCGCCGGGGCAGATCGCATTGGCTCGGATACCAAACGGCCCCAGCTCCATCGCCAGCGTCTTCATCAGGCCAATCACAGCCCATTTTGCCGAGGCATACGGCGCCCGGTTCGGATAGCCGTATTGCCCCGCAGTTGACGACGTCACGATGATCGCCCCGGCCCTGGCCGCCTTCATCATAGGGGCCGCGTATTTGGCGGCCAGAAAGCAGCCCTCCAAGTTGACGCTCACGCATTTGCGCCAGTCCTCCAGTGCCACGTCCTCAATCCGCGCAGTCGGCCCGGCAATCCCTGCATTGGCGCAAAGCACATCCAGCCCGCCCCAGACCTCGGCGATCTCTGCGAACAGCGCCTTCACACCCGCCTCATCGGTGGCATCCACCACCGTTGCACGCCAGCCCTTCGGCACATCCGCCAGCACCTCAGCGCTGACATCCGTAACCCAGACCTGATGCCCGGCGGCGGCAAAGCCTTCCGCCATGGCGCGGCCAATCCCGGACCCACCGGCGGTGATCAGAACCCGGCTCCCCCCTTCAGCGCTCACCGGGGTGCCCCAATCGCGCGGCCCAGCCCCTCAGGGGCTGGTAACCCGGAATGGGCCTCCGCCAGCTTCACCAGATTGGCCTCGATCTGCGGCGCAGGCGGTGCGGAGCGGCGGGTTTTCAGGTCCACATGCAGCAGCATGTGTTCGCCGGTCGCCAGCAAACGCTCGCCGGAATACATATCATGCCACAGATGCATCTTCTTGCCCGCGCCCATGATCACCCGAGTCTTCACCTGGATCGGGTCGCCCGCATGGACCTCATCGATATGGCGGATATGGGTTTCAGCGGTGAAATAGCTGCCGCCATTGGCGATATACTCTGCATCGCAGCCAATGATCATCATCAGCCGGTCAGTGGATTGCGCAAAGGCATCCAGATAGCGGCTCTCGGTCATATGGCCGTTGTAGTCGGTCCAATCCAAAGGCACGATCCGGCTCTGGGTCAGCACCGGCTGGCTCAGATCGTCAAGCGCATCCAGCGACCGCACCAACCCGGCATCCCCCTCGCGCCCCGCGTCATGGGCGTTCTGCAGCGCGCCAGCGCCCCAGTCATTGGCGCCCAGCGCCCGCATCATCCCCACAAGGTTGTCATCGCGAATACGCTCCAACTCGCGGATCGAATGCTGACCGGACTGATCATCCGACTGGCCTGCAATCAGATCGACCAGCTCATCGGTGAACTCAGGCACATCCATCAGCTTGGTCCAGGGCCATTTCAGCGCCGGGCCAAACTGCGCCATGAAATGCTTCATGCCCGCCTCACCCCCGGCCACGCGATAGGTCTCAAACAGTCCCATCTGCGCCCAGCGAATGCCAAAGCCATAGCGGATCGCGTTGTCGATCTCTTCGGTGGTGGCGATGCCATCCTTCACCAGCCACAGCGCCTCGCGCCAGACCGCCTCCAGGAACCGGTCGGCCACATGGGCGTCGATTTCCTTCTTCAGATGCAGGGGATACATACCGATCTCAGTGATGATCGCCTTGGCGCTGTCGATCACGCTGGCCGGATTGGCCTCAGTCGTGACCAGCTCCACCAGCGGCATCAGGTAGACCGGGTTGAACGGATGCGCGACGACGATCTGGGCGGCATTGCTGAAGCCATCCTGCAATTGCGATGGTTTGTAGCCGGAGGTGGACGAGCCGATAACAGCATCCGCCGCGACATGCGCCTGCAAGGCGCCATAGACCTTCTGTTTCAGCTCCAGCCGCTCCGGCACGCTCTCCTGAATCCAGATTGCCCCGGCCACCGCGTCCTCAATGGTGGCGTGATAGCTGAGGCGGCCCTCCGCAGGCAGCGTCACATTGCCTAGCCCCGGCAAACTGCGCCGCGCATTGGCCAGAACCTCGCCAATCTTGCGCTCGGCCTCCGGATCGGGATCAAACACCCGCACGTCCCAACCGTTCAAAAGGAACCGCGCGGCCCATCCGCCGCCAATAACCCCACCACCAATGATTGCTGCTGTTTTTATCATGACATTGTTCTCCAAAAGACATTGGCCCATGAACCACACGGGCACGCCGCGCGGGTTAAGCGCGCATGGCTTCCTTGCCCGCTGGCAAGCAGGCAGTTTTCATTTTCATTGAATTCAAATGCGCTGGCAGCGCGAAACTGGTGATCTGTTTTAGATGAGGAAAGGCAGAACACTGAAGAACGCAAAACCGCCAAGGAAGGCGGTCCCGGCGATCCGGCCCGGGGACAGAGACTTTCGCAAAATCAGAGCAAGAACTGCTCCCAGACCGATAACCCCGGCACCAAGCCACGCCCCGGCTGCGATCCCCATGGCAGGTGGGGCAATGCTGTTTTCCACGACAGCGTCGGACAGACCGACCGCGACCCCAAACCCGGCCAAAAACAGTACGAGCGCCGCAAGCGGCCCTTTCCACCAAGCGGCCTCGGACTGAAGGAAAGCGGTGAGGGACAGCATCGAGGCAGCGAAGAATGGAAGGAATATCATTCAACCAAGTAATCCAATTCCCTTTTGGGCTTCAACCCTGAATTGCCGCCGCCCTGTGTCAGGGGGCACGTTTGCCCCCCATTTTGAAACGCGCCTTACTTCGCCACCGGCGCGCGCTTCACCAGACCGAGCTGTGCGCGCACCTCATCCGGCCCCATAAGCTTGGCCCCCATGTTCTCAATGATGGTGCCTGCGCGTTCGACCAGCTGCCAGTTTTCCGCCAGCTGCCCTTTGCCAAGCCACAGGTTGTCCTCAAGCCCAACCCGCACGTTGCCGCCCGCCAGCACAGACGCCGCAACATAGGCCATTTGATCGCGCCCCAGCGAGAACGCAGACCAATCCCAATCGCTCGGCACATTGTTCACCATCGCCATGAAGGTGTTGAGGTCATTGGGAGCGCCCCAGGGCACCCCCATGCACAGCTGGACCAGAGCGGGGCTGGCCAACACGCCTTCCTTCACCAGTTCCTTGGCGAACCACAGATGACCGGTATCAAAGGCTTCGATCTCCGGCTTCACGCCCAGTTCGGTCATCATCTGACCCATCGCCCGCAGCATGCCCGGCGTGTTGGTCATCACGTAATCGGCCTCGGCAAAGTTCATCGTGCCGCAATCCAGCGTGCAGATCTCCGGCAGGCATTCGGCCACATGCGCCATTCGGGCCGTGGCGCCGATCATATCGGTGCCCGCCTCATTCAACGGCAGAGGGTTTTCGGTATCGCCAAACACCATGTCACCGCCCATGCCAGCAGTGAGGTTCAGCACCACATCGGTGTCGCTCTCACGGATCCGGTCGGTCACTTCCCGGTAAAGCGCCAGATCGCGCGAGGGCGCGCCGGTCTCGGGGTCACGCACATGGCAATGCACAATCGCCGCCCCGGCCTTGGCTGCTGCAATGGCGCTCTCGGCGATCGCCTTGGGCGATCTGGGCACATGCGGGCTGCGATCCTGGGTGCCGCCAGAGCCGGTGACAGCGCAGGTGATGAAGACGTTTTTGGCCATATTCAGAGGCATTTTGGTTTTCCCCTCGATGTACAGGGTTGTGCCCGAGTTATCCCCAAGCCTGCCCCCAGATTCCTGTTTGTGTTGTTTTCGACAGTGCCGCAGCCTTGTTGCACCCACTAGTCAACATGCAGAATCGAACTTGATGAAATCCGCAAAAAACATCCTCCAGCCCGAGAATCAGCCGCTAAAAACGGCTGTTTTGGTGCTTGATGAGAGCAACACCCTGTCCTTCGCCGCGGCTGTCGATCCCATGCGCGCAGCCAATCGGCTGGCTGGTCGTGGCGCCTTCGACTGGGACTATGTCACCGCCACTAGCGAACCTGCGATGCTGACCAGCGGCCTCAGCGTGCCGGGCATCCCGCTGGCGCGCCTGCAAAGCTGCGAATTGCTGATTGTGATCGTCGGCTTCCAACTGGCGCGCCACGCCACCCCCAGCCTGCTGGCTAAGCCTGCGCCGTCTGGCGGCGGGTGGGACGACCATTGCCGGCATCGACGGCGGCCCCTGGCTGATGGCCGAGGCCGGTCTTCTGGACGGTCACCCCGCCACCACCCATTGGGAAGATCTGGACAATTTCGCCAGCCGCTTCCCCGGTGTGCAGTGCCGCAATGACCGCTTCACCCTCTCCGAGGGGCGCATGACCTCCGGCGGCGCGACACCCGCGATTGAGATGATGCTGCATATCATCGGCAGCCGCCATGGTGCGGGCTTTGCCTCCCGCGTGGCCGGCCTGTTCCTCTACGATGGCCCCGGTTCCACCGAGCGCCCGCAAAGCCGCCTTGGCAGCTCCAAGCATTCGTCGCTCACCGCACGGGCCAACGCCCTGATGGAGGCCGCGCTGGATGATCCCAAACCCCTCAGCGAGATCGCCGAGGAACTGGGCACCAGCACCCGCAGCCTGCAACAGCAGTTCCGCCTGCGCCTGAACACCACCCCGCAGGACCACTACCTGCAACTGCGTCTGGCTGAGGCCCGCCGGTTGGTCACCGACACGGATCTGCCGATCATGGAGGTGGCGCTGGCGACCGGCTTCAACTCCCAGTCCAGCTTTGCCCGCGCCTTCCGCACCGCCCATGGCACGACAGCACGCGAATTGCGGCAGGCAAGCCTTACCAGCGCCGCGCCCACACGTCTTGCCACCAGCAAACCGCTGTTCAGTCAGGCGCCGCTGTCACAAGGCCAAAGCCCGCTGCGCCAAAGCGGCCCGCTGCCGCGCCATTCCACCGGCTCTTACTGAGAGCGGGTGGGATAATACTCTATGCCAACGGGCGGCCCTTCTGGGTCGCCCGTCTTGCATCCAAAGTCAGGCCGTCCCCGCCGCAATCAATAGGGCATGGGATGCGCACGATGGGCCGCGTCAATCTCCTCCAGCACCTCCTGCGACAGGGTCACATCCGCCCCCGCCAGCACATGCTGCAACTGCGCCAAGGTGGTCGCCCCAAAAATGGCCGAGGCCATGAACGGCCGCGTGTGGCACCAGGCCAGCGCCATATGCACCGGATCCAACCCATGACGCTTGGCGATTTCCAGATAGGCCGCCACCGCCGGATAAACCCGGTCCGTGTCACGCCCGCCCAGCTCCGGGCTTAGCGTCTTGCGCGAGGCCTCCGGCACCGCACCATCCTGATATTTCCCCGTCAGCAACCCCGTCGCCAGTGGTGAAAAGGCCAGCAAGCCGACGTCCTCATAAAGGCTCAGCTCCGCCAGATCGGTATCGTACAGCCTGCACAGCAGGGAATATTCATTCTGGATTGACGCCACCCGTGGCCCGCCGGTCTCATCCGCCAGCCGCAGCCACTGCGCCGTGCCCCAGGCGCTTTCGTTTGACAGGCCAAAGGCGCGGATATTGCCCTTATCCACCTGCGCCTTCAGCGCCTCAAGACAGCCCGCCATATTGTCCAGCACCTCGGCCCGGTCATCGCCGCCCGGATCATACTGCCAGTTCTTGCGGAACATATAGCTGCCCCGGTTTGGCCAATGAAACTGATAAAGGTCGATGTAATCGGTCTTCAGCCGCCGCAAGGAACCTTCGATCGTAGCGGGGATGGTCTCCGCCGTGATCGGCGCGCCCTCCCGCACCGCCTGCAACCCCTCGCCGGAGTGTTTGGTGGCAAGGATATACTCCCCCCGCCGCCCGGTGCGCGCGTTCCAATTGCCGATGATCGCCTCACTGTCACCGATGGTCTCGGCGCTGATCGGGTTCACCGGGTACATTTCCGCCGTATCGAGGATATTCACCCCTGCTGCCAAAGCCGCATCAATCTGCGCATGGGCATCCGCCTCCCCCGTCTGGGTGCCAAAGGTCATGGTGCCAAGACAGATCTGCGACACCTCCATGCCGGTGCGGCCAAGCGGGTTCATCTTCATGATCGAAATCCTGTTGTTGCAGCTGCTGGGGGCGCCTGCGCCCCCCTGTCAGCGCAAACACTAGCGCAGGCCCGGCGTGATGCAACCGGATCGCCCCACCACGGGCCAGCTTCACCTGCGCGCCTCTGCCCCCTTGCCAAGCGCTGCGCCCTGCCCCAGCCTGCCGCAGGAACCGGACCACCCCAGCCAATAAGCACAGGATCCCACCATGCCCCAGACCATCACCAAAGGCGTCAAAACCCTCCTTGAGGAGGCCAATGCCATCGTCGACACCATGTCCATCGACACCGCACAATCTGCGGTGTCCAACGACGCCTATGTCTTCATCGACCTGCGTGACATCCGCGAGCTGCAGGCCAGCGGTACGATTCCGGGCGCGTTTTCCTGCCCGCGCGGAATGCTGGAATTCTGGATCGACCCCGACAGCCCCTACCACAAGCCGGTGTTCAATCAGGACAAAACCTATGTGTTTTACTGCGCCAGCGCCTGGCGTTCTGCGCTGGCCGCCAAGGCCGCAATGGAAATGGGCCTTGCCCCGGTGATGCATCTTGAGGGCGGGTTTACCGCCTGGAGCAAAGCAGGCGGCAAGATCGCGCAACGCGACGACTGAGCCGCCCCCTCGTCCCGATCCATGGCTGGCGGCGCGGCAAATCTGCCGCGCCGGGCACAAACCAGACACAATACGACACGCCAATCGGGAAAATGTCGGAAACACCCGTGCAATCTGACCTCGCAGCGGTCATGACTGGCCATTATGCGGATGATGATTTCCTTTGCGGCGCTGTTTCTCTCGGTGATCCTGTTGCAGCTGTCGACCGGCGGCGTGGGTCCCTTGGATGCGCTCTCTGGTCTGACACTGGGGTTTGACAAGGAACAGATCGGCTTCCTCGGCTCGGCGCATTTCCTGGGATTTTTCATCGGCTGCTGGTGGGTGCCGCGCCTGATGGGCAATGTTGGCCACAGCCGGGCCTTTGCCGTCTGTACCGCCCTTGGCGCGATGGGGCTGATCGGCCACACCCTGACAGAGGATCCGCTGGCCTGGGCCGCAATGCGGATCGCCTCCGGCCTCTGTGTGGCAGGCTGCTATACGGTGATCGAATCCTGGCTCAACGCCAAGGTCACCAATGAAACCCGTGGTCGCGCCATGGGGTCATATCGGATCGTGGATCTCTCCGCCTCGCTGGTGGCGCAACTGCTGATCGCGGTGCTGCCGCCTGCCGCCTATGTGTCCTATAACCTGCTGGCGATCCTCTGCTGCGCGGCGCTCTTGCCGCTCACCATGACCAAGGTCAGCCAGCCCGACATCCCCGATGCGCCTAGGCTGCGCCCGAAACTCGCCTGGGCCTGCTCACCCCTGGCGGTTGCCGGTGTGATCGTCGCCGCGCTCAGCTCCGCGTCCTTCCGCATGGTTGGTCCGATATACGGGCAGGAGGTCGGGCTGGAGGTCGGGCAGATCGCCTTCTTCCTTGCCACCTTCGTGCTTGGCGGCGCGCTGGCCCAGTACCCGCTGGGTTGGTTGGCGGATAAATACGACCGTCGCTGGGTGCTGATCTGGCTGTCGGTGGTGGCGATCCTATCCTGCGGCGTCACCATGGCTGCCAGCGGCATGGGCACTCTCGCAGTGATGGCCTCTGCCGCCTTCTTCGGCTTCACGACCATGCCGATCTTCTCGGTCTCTGCTGCACACGCCAATGATTTTGCCACCTCGCAGCAGCGGATTGAACTGGCCGCCGCGCTGATGTTCTTCTACGCCCTTGGCGCCATCGCCTCGCCGCTGATCTCCTCGGCCCTGATCGAAAACTACGGCCCCGGCGCGCTCTTTGCCTTTGTTGCGGTGGGCCATCTCGGGCTGATCGTCTTTGGCCTCGCGCGGATGCGCGCCCGCCCCGCACCCGAGGACCGCACCCGCTACGTCTATGCGCCGCGCACCTCCTTCACCATTGGCCGCCTGCTCAAACGCTCCCGCGAGCGGCGCTAGACGGTCTGCGACCCCCTTCAGGGCGGGGAAATTAGCCACAAGTCCCACAGCGGGGTTTTCGGCAGCAGCGCCATGCGCTAGACGGGCCAGCAAAGCTTTAGTTGGATGGATGATATGGCGCGCTTTCTCATTACCTCGGCGATCCCCTATATCAACGGGATCAAGCATCTGGGCAATCTGGTCGGCAGCCAGCTGCCCGCAGATCTCTATGCTCGCTACCAGCGCGCACGCGGCCATGAGGTGATGTTCCTCTGCGCCACCGACGAACATGGCACCCCCGCCGAGCTGGCCGCCGCCAAGGCAGGCAAGCCGGTCGCCGAATACTGCGCCGAAATGCATGAGGTGCAGGCTAGGCATCGCCAAAGGGTTCGGCCTCAGCTTTGACCATTTCGGACGCTCTTCCAGCCCGCAGAACCACGCGTTGACCCAGCATTTCGCAGGCAAGCTGGCCGAGCAGGGGCTAATCCGCGAAGTCACCGAAAAACAGGTCTACTCCCACGCCGATGGCCGCTTCCTGCCCGACCGCTACATTGAGGGCACCTGCCCCAACTGCGGCTATGAACGCGCCCGCGGCGACCAGTGCGAGGAATGCACCAAGCAGCTGGACCCCACCGATCTGATCGACCCGCGCTCCGCGATTTCCGGCTCCACCGATCTGGAAGTGCGCGAGACCAAACACCTTTACCTGTGCCAGTCGCAGCTGAAGGATCAGCTGGACGCCTGGATCGACAGCAAGCACGACTGGCCGGTGCTGACCACCTCCATCGCCAAGAAATGGCTGCATGATGGCGACGGGCTTCAGGACCGCGGCATCACCCGTGATCTCGACTGGGGTGTTCCGGTCAAGAAGGGCGATCAGGACTGGCCCGGTATGGAGGGCAAGGTGTTCTACGTCTGGTTCGACGCCCCCATCGAATATATCGCCGCCTCCCGCGAATGGGCTGACGCCAACGGCAAATCCGACGCCGACTGGCAGCGCTGGTGGCGCACAGACAAGGGCGCCGATGATGTGAAATACGTCCAGTTCATGGGCAAGGACAACGTCCCCTTCCACACCCTGTCGTTCCCAGCCACCATCCTTGGCTCCGGCGAGCCGTGGAAGATGGTCGACCACCTGAAATCCTTCAACTACCTGAACTACGATGGCGGCCAGTTCTCCACCTCGCAGGGGCGCGGCGTGTTCATGGATCAGGCGCTGGAAATCCTGCCCGCTGATTACTGGCGCTGGTGGCTGCTGAGCCACGCCCCGGAAAGCAGCGATTCCGAATTCACCTGGGAGAATTTCCAGCAATCGGTGAACAAGGATCTGGCGGACGTGCTGGGCAATTTCGTCAGCCGCATCACCAAATTCTGCCGCTCCAAATACGGCGAGGAAGTCCCTGCGGGCAATGACTACGGCGAAGCCGAACAGGCCCTGATTGATGAGATCAGCACCCGCGTCACCGCCTATGAGGGCCATATGGCCGCCATGGACGTGCGCAAATCCGCGCAGGAACTGCGGGCGATCTGGGTTGCGGGCAATGAATACCTGCAATCCGTGGCGCCCTGGTCCGTCTTCAAAACCGACCCCGATCAGGCCGCGGCTCAGGTGCGCCTTGGCCTCAACCTGATCCGTCTCTACGCGGTGCTGTCGGCCCCGTTCATCCCCGATGCGACCGAGCGTCTGCTGGCCGCCCTCCAGACCGAGGATCGCAGCTGGCCCGACGATGTGGCCGCCGCCCTTTCCGCGCTGCCCGCAGGTCACGCCTTCACCGTGCCGGAGGTGCTCTTTGCCAAGATCACCGACGAGCAGCGCGAGGAATGGCAGGAACGCTTCTCCGGCACCCGCGACTGATTTCAGGGCCCGCCCTCTGACAATGACCAAGGCCGCTCCACCGGGAGCGGCCTTATTTTTGCGTTCAAAGGTGGATCGACGCCCCCTCCGGCGGCATCCGCAGCTGCCAGCGCGGGGCCAGCTCCGCATGGTGCTGCCGCATCACCTCCGGCCCTTCCCGGTAGAGCGCATAGGTCGAATGATGGATCGGCAGAACCGCCTTTGGCGCAAGCCGCTGCGCAAAATCTGCCGCCTGCTTCCCATCCATGGAAATCTGCCCCAGCGCGCCCGCCCCGCCAACCGCGCCCAGATGCGGGATAAAGACATCAAGCAGACCCGCCCCTGCAACCGGCGCCGCGCGCAGAGCCTGCCAGACCGGCGGCACCAGAAAACTGTCCCCTGCCCAATAGATCCACATCACGCCCAAGCCCGTCTCCACCTCAATCAGATAGCCGTTGCCCAGCCCCAGCAACCGCGCCACCTCTGGGTTTTCTGAATGGACCGCAGGCATGGCCGTGATCCGCAGCACCCCCTCAGGCCCTTCGATCCGCCGCGTCTCGCCATGGGCCAGCGCGCTGGCGGCAACCCCCTTCTGCCGCACCGCTGCAAGGTCATGCTGGGGCACCAGCATCGGCAGCTGCGGGTCCAGCCAGGCCTGCGCCGCCTGATCGAAATGATCCTCATGGGCGTGGCTTAGCAGCACCAGATCATAGCGGTCGTGGCGCAGCCCCGGAAACGGGGTGAGCCGGGCATGTGGCTTGACGTTCGGCCCGCGCGCGAGATCGAACATCTCATTCGGATCCCCCATGACAAAAGCCTCAGGCCCCTCGCCCAGACAGGGATCTGTCAGCACCCGAAGCCCCGCAGCCTCAATCTCCAGCATGGCCCCACCCAACCAGCGCAGCGACACATCCGGCTGCGCCGCCCGCGCCACAGCGGGCAAGCCGCCGCTCAGGGTCAGGGCCGCGCCGCTCTTCAACACTTGACGTCTGTTCATTGTATTCTCCTGTGATATCCGACAGGAGTAAACGCTCGCATATTGCGGGATAATCGGCTTAATATTGAAGACTTTGAACGGATATTTCGCTTAATGGATCGTCTTCAAAACATCGAAACCTTTGCCGAGGTTGCGGGTCAGCTCAGCTTTGCCGCGGCTGCGCGCCGCCTCGGGCTGCCCGCCTCCACGGTCACCAGCCGCATTCGCAGCCTAGAACAAGGCCTGGGGGTGCGCCTGCTGGACCGCACCACCCGGCGCGTGGCGCTGACAGCCAGCCGGCGCGCTGTTTCTGGACCGCTGCCGCCGCGCGCTGGACGAGATCGACGCCGCCCGCGATCTGGTTGCCGCGGAGGCCAAGGCCAGCGGCCTGCTGCGCCTCTCGGTGCCCACGGCGCTGCCGATGGCCCCGCTGGCGGCGCTGACGTCGGACTTCCTGCGCGATTATCCGCAGATCTCCATCACCATAACGGTGGATGACACCCCGGCCGATTTCATGGCCGATGGCATTGATCTGGCGCTGCGCGGCAACCGTCCGGGCAGCGACAGCCTGATTGCCCGTGTGCTGTCTCAGACGCCGGTGGTGCTGGCAGCGCCGCCGGGACAGCTGGCAAATGACGACCTGCCGATTCTCGGCCCGCTGGCGCGGCACCTGACGGACCGGCGCGCAGTGGGCCGCATTGCCTGTGACTCCTTTGCGCTCGCCTTGGAACTGGTGCGCTCCGGCGCGGCGAGAGGCTGTTTTCCGCGCCCGATGTGCGATGCGGACCATGCCTCGGGGCAGCTGGATCTTGCCCCGCCGCCTGTCGGCGTGGAAACCCAGCTCACGCTGTATCTGGTCTACCCGGACCGCCGTCCGCTGCCGCAGCGGCTGCGGCTCTTCATTGACAGGCTGGTGGCGGCTTTCAGCGCCTCCTGATGGCAGCCATTCCCAGCCATCCACAAAGGCAATCGGCAAAAAATCTTAATCTGACTAAAAAAGTCAGGTTGACGATTCTGATTAAATAAGTCAGGTTTAGGACAGTTCAGCCAACCTGTGATTGTGCAGCCAGCCCGACTGATAGCAAATCAACCGAGATCGTCCAGTGTCGTTTCTTCTGCAATTCTTCTCCCTGCGCCATCGCCCCGCCGAGGGCACCCGCGCGCCGGTCAGCCTGCACGCCTACGGGCTGCCGCGCGGTGATCAGGGGTTTTGCCTGGAATGGTATCTGGATCGGTCGGAAAACCGAAACGGGTGACCCTGATGAACCAGATGACCTTTGACCACGCCGCCACCACCACAACCGCAGCCACCGAAGTCTTCCCGACCTACCACGCCGAGGAACTCGCCCGTGGTGGCAATCAGGCCCGCATCCTGCTCAATGGCCAGATCTACAGCCTGCGGATCACCCGCGCCGGAAAGCTGATCCTGACAAAATGATTTCCAACAGCACATCCGCCGCATCTGCGGCACCACGGGGCGGGGCCACTGTCGGCCTGCTGACAGATTTGCCCGCCCTGGAGGCTATGGCCGTACGCAACCTGCGTCACTGGTTCAATGGTCCGGACAGCCGCATTGCGCTGCGCCAAGATCTGCAAGCCGCTCTTGGTCCGGTGCTGGGCCGTCAGGCCTATGAGAATTTCGGACGTCTGTGCAATTTCTGCGTCACCGAGGGCCGCCGCCCGCTGGTGCGTCACGGGATGACCTGCACCTGCCTTGGTGCTGATGAAAACTGCTTTGCCAATCTGGTCGGTGCAGCCGCGCATGGCGAATATGAGGATGCCAATCTCTTCGCCGCCCTGATCGTCCAGCCACAACAGGCGCAGCGCGCCACCGTCCTCGCCGCCAAAATTGGCCTGATCCTGGATCAGCTGAGCGACCAGACAGCTGGCCCCGCCGCGCATCCCGCGCAGCTGCAGCCGCTCTCGACCACCCTTCACTGACGGTCCCACTGCCAGACAGCCACCGTTCCCCTGTAACCCGTTCACATCATACCATCTCGACTAACCCTTAAGGAACGCTCTAATGACATCGCATTTTCTCGCAGGTACCGCTGTTGCAGCGCTCGCCACAGTTGCGGCTCCCGCTTTTGCGGCAGACAAGGCTGAGGTGCTGACCACCTACGCAAACATTGCGCACGCCAAATATCAGGACAGCCTGGACACGGCCAAGACCCTGCAGACCGCCGTTGACGCGCTGATCGCCGAACCTTCGGCCGAGGCACTGGAGGCCGCGCGCAAGGCCTGGCTCGCCGCCCGCGTGCCCTATCAGCAGTCCGAGGTCTTCCGCTTTGGCAACGCCATCGTCGATGACTGGGAAGGCAAAGTGAACGCATGGCCGCTGGACGAAGGCCTGATTGATTATGTCGATACCAGCTACGGCGGTCCGACCGATGAAAACACCCTTGCGGCGCTGAATATCGTCGCCAATCCCAGCTTTGAGCTGTCCGGCAAATCCATCGACGCCAGCGCCATCACGCCTGCTCTGCTCGAGGACACACTGCACGAAGCCGACGGCGTCGAGGCGAATGTGGCAACCGGCTATCACGCCATCGAATTCCTGCTCTGGGGTCAGGACCTGAACGGCACCGACCACGGCGCTGGCAACCGCGCCTGGACCGACTATGCTGCAGGCGAAGACTGCACCAACGGCAACTGCGACCGCCGCGGTGAATACCTGAAGGCGGCGACCGATCTGCTGATCTCCGATCTGGAGTGGATGACCGCACAATGGGGCTCCGAAGGCGAAGCCCGCGGCACGCTTTTGTCGGATGAAAACGCAGGCATCACCGCCATGCTGACCGGCATGGGCTCGCTCTCCTACGGCGAAACCGCTGGTGAGCGTATGCGCCTTGGCCTGATGCTGAACGATCCCGAGGAAGAGCATGATTGCTTCTCCGACAACACCCACAACAGCCATTACTACGATGGTCTGGGCGTGCAGAACGTCTATCTGGGTGAATACATCCGCACCGACGGCAGCATGGTTTCCGGCGCGTCGCTCTCCGATCTGGTGCAGGAGATCGACCCCGCACTGGACGGCGAAATGCGCAGCAAGCTCTCGACCACCATGCGCGCTCTGGGTCAGATCAAGACCGCTGCCGAGGCTGGTTTCTCCTACGATCAGATGCTGGAACAGGGCAATGAAGCAGGCGAAGCGCTGGTCATGGGCGGTGTCAACGGTCTGGTTGATCAGACCCGTTCCATCGAACGCGTGGTGACAGCGCTGGATCTGGATGGCGTCGCCATCGAAGGCTCCGACTCGCTCGACAACCCGACAGCCGTTTTCCAGTAAGACGGGCCAAGGGCTGCCACGGCAGCAAAGATACGGCAGGGGCGGCGCAATGCGTAGCCCCTGCTCTTGGCGTTCTGGCCCGGCCCGTTTGCAGCACCAATTTTCCCCAACAACCCGGACACCCCGAACAACCCGGACAAATTGTCCACCCCGCAAGAGTTGATGCCAGCTCCGGATCCTCCTATCCAAGGTCAGGAGGCCCCGCGCCCCGCCAATAGAAGTGATCCCAGCCCGCATGCGCGTTTCCCCGTCGCCCCACCGCCCGCATCTGTCCCAGCTGTTGATGGGTCTCAGCCTGATCACGCTGATCGCACCGCTTCCCACTCTGGCCGACACGCAAACCACTGCGCTGCCGGAAACCCTGGCAGGGGACGCGCCGGAAGGCGATGCAACCCACGCACAGGCGGCGGCGCCCTATACAGATCTCTCCGATCCGCATCTCGCCACCCTCCCGCGCACCGACGCGGAACAGACCCGCATTCGCGCCGTCACCCGCCCAACAACGCAGTTCGACCAGCCCGAACCCTATGAGGCCCTGCCCGCAGGGGCGGCCACCGTGCGCGCCCGCACCGATGACGAGGCGTTTTCGCAGCACAGCGCCAATCTCAGCTTTGAGGAAGAGCTGGAATTCAAACTTGGCAATGGGCTGTTCAAGAAGATCTGGGTGTTCTCCCCGGCCTCCACTCTCGCCTCTGACGGGCTGGGGCCGCTCTATAATGCGCGCTCCTGCCAGCGCTGCCACCTGAAGGACGGGCGCGGCCATGTGCCGGATGGGCCGGACTATGCCTCAACCACGATGTTTCTGCGCGTCTCCATCCCCGGCCCGGTGCCGGACCAGATGCAGGCCATCACCGACTACATCGGCACCGCACCAGAGCCGACCTATGGTGGCCAGATGCAGGACTTCTCCGCTCCCGGCATCGCGCCCGAATACCGCCTTGGCGTCACCTATAGCGAGGAGATCATCGCGCTTGCAGGTGGCGAGTCGGCCACCCTGCGCCGCCCCGACTACAGCGCCAACTCCCTCGGTTATGGCCCGCTGCACAAGGACGCCATGCTGTCGCCGCGCGTCGCCCCCAGCATGATTGGCCTCGGCCTGCTGGAGGCGATCCCCGCCGCAGACATTCTGGCAGGCGTGGACGAGGATGACAGCAACGGCGATGGCATCTCCGGGCGCGCCAATCTGGTCTGGTCAGCGGAACACAACCGGATCATGCTGGGCCGCTTTGGCTACAAGGCCTAGCCAGCCCACGGTGCATGAACAATCCGCCGCCGCGTTTTCCGGCGATATTGGCATCTCCACACCGCTGTTTCCGGCCCATTCCGGCGATTGCACCGCCGCGCAGACCGCCTGTCAAAACGCCCCGCACGGCGGCGATGATATCCGCGAGACCGAGATTGACCAGCCCAATATGGATCTGGTCACCTTCTACAGCCGCAACCTGGGCGTGCCTGCCCGGCGCGACCCGGACGCCCCCGCTGTCCTGCGCGGCAAGGCGCAGTTCTACGCCGCAGGCTGCACCAGCTGCCACACGCCAAAATTCGTCACCAACCGGCTGGAGGCGCAACCAGCGCAGAGCTTCCAGCTGATCTGGCCCTATAGCGACCTCTTGCTGCACGACATGGGCGAGGGCCTTGCCGACCACCGCCCCGAAGCCCGTGCCACCGGGCGCGAATGGCGCACCGCGCCGCTCTGGGGGATCGGGCTGGTCCAGCAAGTGAACCCGCGCGCAGGTTTCCTGCATGATGGTCGCGCCCGCACCCTGCTGGAGGCGATCCTCTGGCATGGCGGCGAAGCCCAATCCGCCCGAGACACCGTGGTGGGCCTTGCGCCCGAAGACCGCGCCGATCTGATCCGCTTTCTGGAGTCGCTCTGATGCCCAAGCCCACGCCCCCATCACCTATGCGCCCGTCACCTACGCGCCTGTCACCTGTGCTCCTGTCGCGTGTTGTCGCCCTGACCGTTGCGACCACTATGGTCTGCGCCACCCTGCCCCCACAAGCAACCCTTGCGCAGACCGACACCTCAGCTGTCACCACTCCGGAGCAACCGCCCGAAGCCCTCAACCCGGCGCAGCAGGTGGACTGGGTGCTGACCCACCACATTCTCCCCGGCTTTGACCGGCTCGCCGCCGAAAGCGCCACCCTGGCCGAGGTTGCCGCCAGCCACTGCACCCCGGATGATCCGGCCCTGCGCGACGCTTTTGCCCGCGCCTTTGACGCCTGGATCGCTGCCAGCCACCTGCGCTTTGGTCCAACCGAAACCGACAACCGCGCCTTTGCCCTCGCCTTCTGGCCCGACAGCCGCAACAAGATCCCCGGCACCCTGCGCCGCGCCCTCACCGAGGCGACCCGCGATACCCTCACCAATGCAGATACCTTCGCCAGCCAGTCGGTTGCCCTGCGCGGCTTCTATGCGTTGGAATATCTCCTCTTCGATGCGGCGATCCAATCCGAAGGCACCGCAGACCAGCGCTGCGCCTTGGTTGCCGCCATCAGCGCCGACATCGCCCGCACCACCGCCGCGGTCCGCGATGATTGGCACAACAGCTATGCCGTGACACTGGTCAGCCCCGGACCGGGCAACCGCTACCAGTCGGAGGCAGAGATCCGGCAGGAGCTGTTCAAAACCCTGACCACCGGGTTTCAGGTGCTGGTTGATATGCGGCTGGGACGTCCCCTTGGCCAGTTCGACGCCCCCCGCCCCAACCGTGCCGAGGCCCGCCGTTCCGCCCGCAGCCAGCGCCACATCGTGCTGACCCTCACTGCGATGGAACCGCTCGCCCTTGCCCTCGCCGCAGGCGACCCCGCGCTGATGCAGGATATCCATGCAGGCTTTGCCAAGGCGTTGACCCGCGCCAGCGCGCTGGACGATCCCTCCCTCGCCGGGGTGGCCGATCCCGCCCGCCGCTTCCGCATCGAAGCCGTGCAGCAGGACGTCAACGACCTGCGCAGCCTGATCACCACCCGGCTTGGCCCGAAACTCGGCGTCACCGCAGGGTTCAACTCCCTCGACGGGGACTGACCCCATGGCTAAGCCCCTCCCGTCGCGGGTTTCTTGCCGGTCTTCTGGCCGCAGGCATGGCGCCGCAGGCCAGCTGGGCCGACCTTGGCCACCCCGCCTATCTCTCAGCTAGGCAAAACACCTGATGGCCGCTTCCTCCTCGCGGGTCTGGACCGCAACGGCACCATCTTGTTCCGCCATCCGCTGCCCGCTCGTGGCCATGCCGCAACCGCGCACCCCAGCCGCCCCGAAGCGGTCGCCTTCGCCCGCCGCCCCGGACAGTTCGCGGATGTGATCGACTGCCGCACCGGTGCGGCCCTGGCCCGGCTGACCCCACCCAAAGGTCACCATTTTTATGGCCATGGTGTATTTTCCCCGGACGGCTCCCGCCTGTTCACCGCCGAAAACGCCTTTGAAAGCGGCGATGGCCGGATCGGCATCTGGGACGCCAGCGCGGGCTACCGCCGGATTGGCGATCATGCCTCTGGTGGAATCGGGCCGCATGATATCCGCCTGCGCACCAGCCCCGACGACCAGCACGATCTGGTGGTGGCCAACGGGGGCATTCAGACCCATCCCGACAGCGGCCGGGCAAAGCTGAACCTCGCCACGATGCAACCCAACCTCAGCTACCTCAGCCTTGAGGGCACCCTGCAGGATCAGCTGATCCTCGATGCAGACCTACGCCTGAACTCGATCCGTCACCTTACCATCAGCGCCACCGGGACCGTTGGCTTTGCGATGCAGTGGCAGGGCGATCTGGGCGCCGATCTGCCGATCATCGGCCTGCACAAGCCCGGCACTGCCCCCCGCCTGATGGCCGAGGATGACCCCCGCCTGCGCAACCTCAACGGCTATGGCGGTTCCGTCGCCTTTTCCCGCGATGGAACACAGATCGCCGTCACCTCCCCGCGCGGCGGTGTGGTGCAGATCGCCGATTGCACCACCGGCGCGCTGCTGCGGGAACGCCGCCTCGCGGATGTCTGCGGGCTGGCCAGTAACGCAGATGGCTTTGTTGTCACCACCGGTCAGGGGCTGCTGGCACAGCTGAGCACCAGCCAAGCTGATCGTCCGCCGCACATCCTGGCCCGCACAGATCTTGCCTGGGACAACCATCTGATCCCGATTGCCTGATCAGCCAGCCAAGAAAGCGAAACGAAAGTGAAACGAAAATAATCCGTGACTTTTCGCAACCGGAGGCCTAGATAGGCCTGCGAAAGGATCCCCCATGGACGCAAGCGACAGACAGGCTGCCATTCTCGACCTCCTGACCCGACAGGACCGGGTCGAGGTTGAGGACCTCGCGCAGCGCTTTGGCGTCTCGCTGCAGACCATCCGCACCGACCTGCGCGATCTGGCCGCCCGTGGCGCGCTCTCCCGTGTGCATGGTGGCGCGGTCCGCAGCAGCAGTGGCGCCAGCCGCGACTACGCCGAACGGCGCAAGCTGAACGCCCGTGGCAAACGCGCCATGGCCGCGCTCGCCGCCGACCTGATCCCCGACAACTGCGCCGTCACCCTCAACATCGGCACCTCCACCGAACAGGTCGCCCGCGCCCTTTCCGGCCATCGCGGCCTCACCGTTCTTTCCAACAATATCAACATTATCAATATGATGATGGAGGATGAGAGCAAGGAACTGGTGCTTGTCGGCGGGGCCATAAGGCAAAGCGACGGCGCCATCGTCGGCGAGGACGCGCTGGAGTTCATTGCCCGTTACAAAGTTGATATCGCGGTGATCGGCGCCTCGGCCATGGATGCGGATGGCGCCATTCTTGACCATGACCCACGCGAAGTCTCCGTCGCCCGCGCCATCCTCAAAAACGCCCGCAAGCGTGTGCTTGTTTGCGATGGCAGCAAGTTCGAGCGCACCGCCCCGGTCCGCATCTGCGATATCTCTGATCTCGACGTGGTGGTCACCGACCGCCCCGTCCCCGCTGAATTTTCCCGCGCGGCAAAGGCCGCAGGCACGCAAATCCTCTGGGTTGGCGAAAACGAAAGTAGCGAAAATGTCTAACACAAACGCTCAAGACCAAATCACCGATCTTTTCATTATCGGCGGCGGCATCAATGGCTGCGGCATCGCCCGTGACGCCGCCGGTCGCGGCCTGTCTGTTGCGCTGGCTGAGATGAACGATCTCGCCTCCGCCACCTCCTCCGCCTCGACCAAGCTGTTTCATGGCGGATTGCGCTACCTTGAATATTTCGAATTCCGGCTGGTGCGTGAGGCGCTGATCGAACGCGAGGTGCTGTTGAAGGCGATGCCACATATCTCCTGGCCGATGCGTTTTGTGCTGCCCTTCCACAAGGACATGCGCTTTGACAACACCACGCCGACATCAAAGCTGCTAACCACCATCATGCCGTGGATGAAGGGCTTAGCGCCCGGCCTGGCTGATCCGTCTTGGCCTCTTCATGTACGACAGCCTCGGCAAACGCGGCATCCTTCCCGGCACCTCCAAACTGGATCTCGCCAGCGATCCCGCCGGCCGCCCGCTGGACCCGAAGTTCAAGACCGCTTTTGAATATTCCGACTGCTGGATCGAAGACGCGCGGCTGGTGGTGCTGAATGCCCGCGACGCCGAGGCCCGCGGCGCCGACATCATGACCCGCACCAAGGTCACCGGCGCCACCCGCAACGCGGACCACTGGGTGATTGACCTTGAAGACATCACCACGGGCGCAACCTCGCAGCGCCGCGCCAAGATGCTGGTCAATGCCGGCGGTCCCTGGGTGGCAGATGTGCTGCGTCAGAAGCTGGGCCAGAACAGCCGCGAAAGCGTCCGTCTGGTGCGCGGCAGCCATATCGTGGTCCCGAAACTCTATGATCACGGGCGCTGCTACTTCTTTCAGGGCACCGACGGGCGCATCATCTTCGCCATCCCCTATGAGGAAGACTACACGCTGATCGGCACCACCGACGCCGACCACCCCGACCCGCAGACCGCCCCGACCTGCACGCCGGAGGAACAGGATTACCTGATCAATTTCGCCTCGCAGTATTTCGCCAATCCGCTCAGCCGCGACGATATCGTCTGGACCTATTCCGGCGTGCGCCCGCTCTATGACGATGGGGCCAGCTCTGCCACCGCCGCCACCCGCGAATATGTGCTGACCCTGAACGACAGCGCCGCGCCGCTGCTGAATGTCTTTGGCGGCAAGATCACCACCTATCGCAAACTGGCCGAGGCCGCGCTGGACAAGATCGCAACCGCGTTCCCCGATCTGCCCGCCGACTGGACCGCAGGCGTTGCCCTGCCCGGCGGTGATTTCCCGGTTGGGGACGTGGCAAAACTGACCGCGAAACTGGCGCAGGACTATCCTTTCCTCAGCCCATACGCGACTCGCCGCCTGATCCGCGCCTATGGGACAGAGGCCTGGGACGTGCTGGGCACAGCCTCCACAGCTGCCGATCTCGGCCAGGCCTTCGGCGCCACCATCACCGCCCGTGAACTCGACTGGACCATCGCCCACGAATGGGTCCGCACCGGCGAGGATTACCTGTTGCGCCGCACCAAACTGGCGCTGCGCCTGAGCGAGGAAGAGCGCGCGGCGGTCGACGCATATATCCGCAGCAAGGCCGCAGATCTGGCCGCCTGAGTGCGGTCTCTGGGACGGGTGGGCGCCGGGCCATTTCAGGCCCCGACGCCTTAACCCCTCCGCAACACTTCCACTCCCTATGCGTCCGCCCCCTGCGCAACGCCCATAAAAAGTATCAGCCTCCCTGCCCGATTGTTTCGCACGCGAAACATTTGGTCAGAAGGACTGACATTGTTATCTGTGCTCATTAACCGACCCTGCAGGGGCAATGCTGTCTCTTATGATTTCGGAGTGCGGGCGAAGCTATCCGGCAAAGCTGATGTCGCTGGCCGCAACACGACTTATCAAACCACCGGTATTCACCGCATGGTAAATTGAGCGTGGGGGCCGGGCAGCCTCATCCACGTGGCGATGCACCCATTGCCGCCCCTCCAGCGTTTTCAACGACTGAGACAAGGCGCGATCCGTAATCCTGCGCAGATTGCGCTTAATATCGTTGAAGTGGCTTGGCTCATGCAGGGCCGTCAGAATCGGCAACGTCCACGAACGCCGCAGCAAATCGCGATCTTCTTCGGTTGTGACACTGTGGATTTTATTGGCGGTGGCGGCGGCGGAAACGCCCAGCGCAGTCAGCCGAAACTCAGGCCGCAGCGGGTGGCCATAGCCGGGATTTCGCTCCAGCAACCCGATTGAGATCAGATGATCAACGCTTTGCGCAAACGCCGTCCTGCTTGCCCCGGTGGCCGTCAGCAGCGGCGCCTGCCGCCCGGCAACGCCTGCGTGCAGATGGGCCAGAATAGGGATCGCCCAGGCCCTTGAGGTGGTGTTGACAAACGTCTCAATGTCCATAAAGTATAGTTAGTATATTTTCGATCAAAAGGGAAGACCATGGCGCTTATTTCATTGGAAGACACCATCACAATCTCGTTTTCGGTCAAGGATCGCCACGCAACGGCGGATTGGTTCAAAACCATGCTTGGGTTTGACACGATCTACCACGCGGATGAGGCCGGTTGGTCGGAGCTTCAGACCAAGACATCCGGCGTCACAATCGGTCTGGGTGAGCATACCAAACCCGCCCCCGGCAACTGCGTTCCCGTCTTCGGTATCGCAGATCTGGATACGGCGCGGCAGAAACTGGAACAGGCCAAGGTGAAATTTGACGGCGAAACCGATGTCGTCGAAGGCATGGTCAAAACAGCGACCTTCTACGATCCTGACGGCAACGCGATGATGCTGGCCGAAGATCTGACCGGTGGCGCATGACGATGCGCCGTGTCTGCACAGCACCCGTCGCCCTGCTGCTTGCAGCGGGTGTCGCCTCTGCTGACCCTTTCAAGGAGATCACCGTCGGCGTTCCTGTGACCTCGATCACCGATGCAGAAGCGTGGTATCTCACCCTATTTGGCCCTGAGGTTGAGGTGCTAAAGCCCGTTCCCGGCGTTGTCGAATTCAAGGTGGCGCCCGATACGTGGTATCAGATCTTCGAAACCGAAAATCCCCAGCCGTCCGGGGCTGTCGTCCGATTTCTGGTGGAGGATATGGCCGCCTCTCAGGCCATATGGGCTGACGCTGGCATTGATACCGGCGCCGCCATTCAAATTCCAGATGTCGTGACCTATTCAGAGTTTACCGACCCTGACGGGAACGCCCTCGGGCTTTATGATCTGCCGTAAGCGCTCAGAAGTTCGCGACCAGTCAGACCGGCGCAGTTTCGGCGTAACGCCCCCGCATTGGATAGCGGGGGCGTTCCATCTCAAATCGTCAGAAGCGATCAGAATTCCACGCCCTTCTGGGCTTTGATGCCGTCACGGAAGGGGTGTTTGATCTGGCCCATTTCGGTGACCAGATCGGCGATGTCGATCAGCTCTTCCTTGGCGTTGCGGCCGGTCAGCACAACATGGGTCATCGGCGGTTTTTCGGTTTCCAGAAACTCCACCACATCGGCGATGTCGATATAATCATAGCGCAGGGCGATGTTGATCTCATCCAAGAGCACCATGGTATTGCGCTCGTCGCGGATCATCTCCTTGGCCTTTTCCCAGCCCTTTTGCGCGGCGGCAATATCGCGGGCCTTGTCCTGTGTTTCCCAGGTAAAACCTTCGCCCATCGCGTAAAACTGGCACAAATCGCTGAAGTTTTCCTCGATCAGCGTGCGTTCGCCGGTCTGCCAGGCGCCCTTGATGAACTGCACCACGGCCGAGGGCATACCATGGGCGATGCAGCGCATGATCATGCCAAAGCCAGAGCTGGATTTACCCTTGCCCGGGCCGGTGTGGACGATGATCAGCCCTTTCTCACCATCCTTGTTCTGCATCATGCGGTCGCGCGCGGCCTTCTTCTTGGCCATCTTCGCCGCGTGGCGTGCCGCTTCTGCTTCGGAAATGTCGGTCTCGGACTTATCGCTCATCGGGGCTCTCCTAGTGGTTCGCCCATGTCTTGACAAAGACAGGGGCAATGGCGCAAGGGGGTTTTGTTGGTTCCTGCCATTTGGCAGGCGAAGAGGGAATGTGACAGTTGGGCCATCCGGGCCAAACCAAGCACAGCCGCCCCCGCGACCGTGACCGGAGAGGTCTCCGATGCCACTGAGGAAACTCGGGAAGGCCGGATGACCGTCAAGGCCCCAGGCCTTGGCATCCGCAAGCCGGGAGACCTGCCAGCGCAAGAAACGCAACGGGCGGACGGGGTGTTCCGCGACCGGCAGGGATCCCCGCGCGACCTTCGCGCCCCCGCTGGCCCGCAGCCCCCTCGCTGAAACCAAGTGAAGGGCGCTCATGGCCGAGGTAACACTGACGATCTGCACCACCTGCCGTCGCGGCGAGGTGACCGACCCGGAGGCCCCGCGCCCCGGTGCGCAAATGCTGTCCGCCCTGCAGGCGGCCGACCTGCCCGAGGGTGTCAACGTGCGCGGTGTCGAATGCCTGTCGGCCTGCACCCGCGGCTGTTCCATGGTGCTGAGCGGCGGCGATGCCCGCTGGAGCTATATCTACGGCGATCTTGATCCCGACGAACATGTGCCCGACATCCTGACCGGCGCTGCCGCCTATGCCGCCACCACGGATGGTCTGGTGCCCTGGCGCGAACGCCCTGTGGTGTTCCGCAAGCAATCCATTGCCCGCATCCCGCCTGCACCTGTGGCGGTGCCTTCCACTCCCCCTTCGTTGTCCAAGGATTAACCCCATGAGCGACCTGAATAAAATCCCCGTCACCGTCATCACCGGCTTCCTTGGTGCGGGCAAAACCACCCTGATCCGCCATCTGATGCAGAACCCGCAGGGCAAACGTCTGGCCGTGGTCGTCAATGAATTTGGCACCGCCGGGGTGGATGGCGAAATCCTGAAATCCTGCGCCGATGAAAACTGCCCGGCAGAAAACATCATGGAGCTGGCCAACGGCTGTATCTGCTGCACCGTGGCCGATGATTTCATCCCCACCATCGAACAGCTGATGGACCTGCCGGAAAAACCCGATCACATCGTGATCGAGACCTCCGGTCTGGCGCTGCCGAAACCTCTGCTGAAGGCGTTTGACTGGCCCGCGATCCGCTCACGCATCACCGTCGACGGCGTGGTTGCACTGGCCGATGCCGAAGCCGTCGCCAAGGGTCAGTTCGCCACAGATCTGGAGGCCGTGCAGGCCCAGCGCGAGGCCGACGAAGGCATCGACCACGAAACCCCACTGTCAGAACTGTTCAAGGATCAGATCTCCTGCGCCGATATCATCCTGTTGTCCAAGGCCGATCTCGCCGGTGAGGACGGTCTGGACAAGGCCCGCAGCATGATCGAGGCGGAAGCGCCGCGCAAATTGCCGATCCTGTCGATGTCCGAAGGCGTGATCGACCCGCGCGTCATTCTGGGGCTTGAGGCCGCCGCCGAAGATGATCTGGACGCGCGCCCCTCGCATCACGAACACCACCATCATCACGACGATGATCATGATCATGACCACAGCCATGACGATTTTGATACAATCGTGGTCGAAATGGGCGAAGTCTCCGATCCGCAACTGTTGCAGGATGCTATCGTGAAACTCGCCCGCGAGCGCAATATCCTGCGCGTCAAAGGCTATGTTGCGGTGGAAGGAAAACCGATGCGGATGCTCGTCCAGGCCGTGGGTGAACGCCTGCGCGCGCAATATGACCAGCCCTGGGGCGCACAGGCGCGCAAGACGGTTCTAGTGGTCATCGCCGAGCATGACAATATCGACGCCGAGGCGATCCGCGCCGAGCTGGGGGCGTAAGCCGAAATGATGACAGAGAAGCGTAAATTGGGATGCTTCGCCCGGCCCGCAAGCCGGGCAGCGCCCGTCCCGCCCCCCACGGGGCGGGCGCTTCTCGCCCTCCCCGCCGGGACGGGCGCTGCCCTTCGTGGCGATCCCAACAGGAACTAAGCCCATGCATGTCGTCTTCCGCGAAAGCCACGGCCTTGACGAGAGTGATACACCACAGGATCTGGGGCAGACGCCTGCGGACCTTGTGGTGCTGTCCTTCTCCGACAGTGATCTCGGCGCCTTTGCGGCGGGCTGGCATCGCGGCAAGGACCGGCTGCCCACACTGCGGCTCGCCAATCTGGTGGCGCTGAAACACCCGCTGTCGGTGGACGTCTACGCGGAACAAACGCTGGAGGGCGCCAAAGGCGTCCTCGTGCGTCTCATCGGCGGGGAAAGCTACTGGTCCTACGGGCTTGCCACCCTGCAGGATCTGGCCCGCCGCAAAGGCATCGCGCTGGCGATCCTGCCTGCGGACGGGCGCGAAGATCCGCGTCTGGATGAGCTGTCGACCCTGCCCGCCTCTACCCTGCGCCGTCTGCAGCATCTCTGCGACACCGGCGGCGCTGTTGCCGCACAGGCCGCATTGGCGCAGCTGTCGCTGGCGGCGGGGCTCTATGCCGGTCCGGTGGCAGGGCTGAAATCGGTGCCGCAATATGGCTATTACGACCCGGATCGCGGGGTGCTAGCAGATCTGCCTGCGTCGGAAAAACCGCTGGTTCTGGTCAGCTTCTATCGCTCCTATCTGACCGCCGCCGACACCGCCCCGGTGGATGCGCTGATCGGTGAGCTGCGCGGACGGGGCTATGCCGCCTATGGCGTCTTTGCCGCCAGCCTCAAGGCACCGGAGGCCGCCGACTGGCTGCGCGGCGCCCTGCCCGATCTGGCCCCGGCTGCGATCATCAACGCCACTGCATTCTCCGCGCAGGGCAGCGACGGCAGCGCCTCGCCGCTGTCGACCACCGGCTGCCCGGTGTTTCAGGTGGCCCTGTCGACCGCCCGGCGCAAAGACTGGGCCGAGGCCGATCGCGGTCTGTCCCCCGCCGATCTGGCGATGCATGTGGTGCTGCCCGAAGTGGACGGACGAATTTTTGCCGGGCTGGTCAGCTTCAAGGCGCCGGGCAAAAAAGACCCCGACCTGCAATATTCCCGTTTTGCCCATCGCGCCGATATGGACCGGGTAAAGGCCGCGGTGGACCGGATCGAAGGCTGGCTGCATCTGTCCCGCCTGCCCAATCCAGAGAAACGTCTGGCGCTGGTGCTGTCGACCTACCCGGGACGAGATCACAATCTGGCCCATGCGGTGGGGTTGGATGCGCTGGCCTCCTGCGATGAAATCCTGCGCGAGCTTTGGGATCAGGGGTATGCCGTAGAACCGCTGGAGAGCACCGGCCTGCGCCTGATGGAGGAAAGGCAGAGCGTCCCCCTCGCCGATTACCATGCGGCTTTGTCTGCCCTGCCGCAGGCGTTGCAGCAAACATTGACCGAGGCCTGGGGCCAGCCGGAAGACGATCCCGATTGCTATGAGGGGGCGTTTCATTTCAAGGCCTTGCGTGCAGGCAACGCGCTGATCGCCCTGCAACCGGAGCGCGGCGAAGTGAAGACCCGCGTCGACGATTACCACGACCTCGACCGCACCCCGCGCCATGCCTATGTGGCGTTTTACATGTGGCTGCGGGCGCAGGCCGATGCCCTTGTGCACATCGGCGCCCATGGCACGCTGGAGTGGCTGCCGGGCAAATCCGTGGCGCTTTCGGCGGCCTGCTGGCCGGAGGTGCTGACCGGCCCGCTGCCGGTTGCCTATCCGTTTATCGTCAATGATCCCGGTGAGGCGGCCCAGGCCAAACGGCGCATCGGGGCCGTCACCCTTGGCCATCTGCCACCGCCGCTGGCGCAGACCAATCTGCCGGACGGCATGGCGCGGCTCGAAAGCCTGCTCGATGAATATTCCACCGCCGATGGTCTGGACCCCGCCCGCCGCGACCGGCTGATCGACGACATCCGCGCCGAGGCACAGGGCACCGGTGTGGAAGCGGATCTGGGCCTCACCCCGGACAGCTGCGCCGCCGAGGCGATCACCCGGATCGACGCCTTTGTCTGCGACATTAAGGAAAGCCAATATGGCGAGGGGCTGCATATCTTTGGCACCGGCCAATGTGGGGCGGACGAACGCGCCGGTCTGATCGCGGCCCTCAATGGCCAGATGGTCGCCCCCGGCCCCTCTGGATCACCCTTCCGGGGCCGCGCGGATGTGATCCCGACCGGGCGCAACCTCTTTACCACGGACCCCCGCGCGGTGCCGTCGCGGGCGGCGCATGCCCAAGGCGTCAAGCTGGCGGAAGAGCTGCTGCGCCGCCACCTTCAGGACCACGGCGACTGGCCCAAAGGGCTGGTGATTGATCTCTGGGGATCGGCCACCATGCGCACCGCCGGTGAGGAGTTTGCCATGGCGCTGCATCTTGCCGGGCTGGCTCCCAAATGGGATGAAGGCTCTGAACGCGTGTCGGGGTTCGAGGTACTGCCGCTCACGATGCTGAACCGTCCGCGCATCGATGTGACGCTCAGGGTGTCGGGCCTGTTTCGCGATGTCTTCCCCGGTCTGGCCCAGATGTTCGAGGCCGCCGCAGGCGCGCTGGCTGCCCGCGAGGAGAGCGGCGCAGACAACCCCTATCTGACCGAAACACCCCGCGTCTTTGGCCCAAAACCGGGCCAATACGGCCTGTCCATGACCCCGCATCTGGACGATTACACCGACGCGGCGCGGGCAGCGGCGGGCGAGGCCTGGCTCAATGCGTCTTCCCATGCGATTGACGCCAAGGGCGATATCCACGATGCCCGCGAGGCGCTGGAGGCCCGGCTGCAAACCACGGACAGTTTCGTACATCTTCAGGATCTGCCGGAAACCGATCTGCTGGTGGCCTCGGATTATGCCGCCCATGAGGCGGGATTTGCCGCTGCGATGGCGCGGATCGGCCAAGAGGCACCGGCGCTCTACCACATGGACGCAACCCGCCCCGACAAGCCGCAGGCGCGCAGTTTGGGCGAGGAGATCGCCCGCGTCACCCGCGCCCGCGCCGCCAATCCCGACTGGGCCACCTCGATGATGAACCACGGCTTTCGCGGCGCGGCAGAGGTTGCGGCGACGCTGGATCACATGGCCGCCTTCGCGCATCTGGCGCAGGTGGTGCAGCCGCATCTCTTTGATCTCTACTTCGAGGCCACTTTGGGCCGCGAGGATCTGGTTGAGTTCATGAGCCGCGAAAACCCCGACGCCCTTGCCGCCATGCGCGACCGCTTCCGCGCCTTGCACGATGCAGGTCTCTGGAGCACCCGGCGCAACTCGATCATGGCCGAACTGGAGGGGGCGGTGTGAGCACTGCCGCCACACCCAAAGTCTATGGCTGGTGCCCCGGCGCGCTGCGCCCGATGATGTCGGGTGACGGGCTGGTGGTGCGGGTGCGCGCGCCCCTGGGGCGGCTCAGCCCGGAACAGGCATGCGGTCTGGCCGAGATGTCGCAGGCGCATGGCTCGGGTCTGGTTGATATCTCGGCGCGCGCCAACCTGCAGCTGCGCGGCATCCGTGAAGAGGCCCACGCGGCACTGATCGCCGGGCTGCGTGATCTCGGTCTGCTGGATGAGGACGCGGGTGCCGAGGCACGGCGCAATATCACTCTGACACCCTTCTGGCAGGCGGGGGACGTAAGCCACCAGATTGCACAGGATCTAGCCGCCGCGCTGACAGAGGCGACGGATCTGAAGTTGCCCGGAAAATTCGGCTTCGCGGTGGATTGCGGCGCGGCTCCGGTCCTGACAGACACCGCTGCCGATATCCGTATTGAGCGCGGCCCGGACGGGCTGCTCCTGCGGGCCGATGGGGCAGACACCGGCCTGCCAGTAACGGCAGAAGCTGCCGCTGGCGAGGCGCTCGCTCTGGCCCGCTGGTTTCTCGATCAGGGCGGCGCGACTAAGGGGCGTGGCAGAATGCATCAGCTGATGGCGCGCCGCGCGCCCCCCGCAGCGCATGCCGCCCCCGCCCCCGGCGCAACGCGGCTTGCACCGCAGCGACCGGGTGTGACCCCCTTTGGCCTGTTGGTGGCGCTGGAATTCGGCCAGATGCCTGCCCGCACGCTGGCCAAACTTGCCGGTCACGGCGTGCTGCGGCTGACCCCCTGGCGGATGCTGCTGGTGGAAGGCATCGACAGCCTGCCGCCCCTGCCCGGCCTGATCCTGAACGCCACGGATCCCCGCCTGCGTGTGAGCGCCTGCACCGGCGCCCCCGGCTGCCCGCAGGCGCGCGCGGTGACGCGCGATCTGGCCCGCGATCTGGCCGCTTCGGTCCCTGCGGGTCAACACCTGCATATTTCCGGCTGCGCCAAAGGCTGCGCCCATCCCCGCCCGGCCGATCTGGTCCTGACAGCCACCGGCGCGGATACATTCGACCTGATCTGCAATGGCACTGCCGCCGATCACCCGCTAAACACCTCCCTGAGCGCCGCCGCGTTGCGCGCCACTCCCGACCTACTGACAGAGGGCAGCTGACATGCTCCACACCTATGAGACCAACGGCGCCGCGATTTATGCCGAAAGCTTTGCCACCATTCGCCGCGAGGCCGATCTGGCGCGCTTCAACAAGGACGAGGAAAGCGTCGTTGTGCGCATGATCCACGCCGCCGGCATGGTCGGGCTGGAAGAGCACGTGCGCTTCTCCCAGGGCATGGCGGAGGCCGCCCGCGCAGCGCTTGCCAAAGGCGCGCCGATCCTGTGCGACGCCTATATGGTCAGCGAAGGCATCACCCGCCCGCGCCTGCCTGCGGACAACGAGGTGATCTGCACCCTGCGCGACCCGAAAGTGCCGGATATGGCCAAGGAAATGTCCAACACCCGGTCTGCAGCGGCGCTGGAGCTGTGGCGCCCGAAACTGGAAGGCTCTGTCGTGGCTATCGGCAACGCCCCCACCGCGCTGTTTCATCTGCTGAACATGCTGAAGGATCCAGACTGCCCCCGCCCTGCCGCGATCATCGGCTGCCCGGTGGGTTTTGTCGGCGCGATGGAGTCCAAGGACGCGCTGATGGAAGACCTCCCCGTGCCGTCGATGATCGTGAAGGGCCGTCTGGGTGGCTCTGCCATCACGGTGGCTGCGGTCAACGCGCTGGCGAGCTGGAAAGAATAAGCCATGACCATCTCCAAGGGCAAAGTGATCTGCGCCGGGCTGGGCCCCGGGGACCCCGATTTGATGAGCGTCCGCTCGCACCGGATGATCACAGGCGCGCGTCACATCGCCTATTTCCGCAAGGCCTAGCCGCAAGGGTCAGGCCCGCGCGATCGTGGACGGGATGCTGGCCGAGGGCGTCACCGAACACGCGATGGAATATCCGGTCACCACCGAAATCCATTTCTCCGACCCCGAATACAACCGGGTGCTGGCGGAATTCTATGACCGTTGGGCCGATACGCTGGCCGAGATTGCCAAGGATGAGGACGTGGTGGTGCTCTGCGAGGGCGACCCGTTCCTTTATGGCTCTTACATGCATCTCTACACCCGGCTTCAGGGCCGTGCGGAGCAGGAGATCATCCCGGGCATCACCGGCATGTCCGGCTGCTGGACCGCCTCCGGCCAGCCGATCACCTGGGGGGACGATGTTCTGACCGTGGCCATGGCCACCCTCAGCGAGGATGAGCTGGCCAAACGCGCGGCGGAAACCGATGCGCTGGTGGTCATGAAAATCGGCCGCAACCTGCCCAAGCTGCGCCGCGCGCTGGAGCGTGCTGGCCGCGCAGATGACGCTTGGCTGGTCGAACGCGGCACCATGCCGGGGCAGACTGTGCAGAAGCTGTCGGAGATCGACGGCGAGGTGCCTTACTTCTCCATCGTATTGGTGCACGGACAGGGGCGTCGGCCATGAGCAACACAGGAAATGGCTGGGTGGTGATTGCCGGTCTTGGTCCCGGAAACGAGGCGCTGGTGACGCAGGAAGTGCGCGACGCCATTGATGAGGCCACGGATATCGTCGGCTATATCCCCTACGTGAAGCGCATCGCGCCGCGTGAGGGGCTGACCCTGCACGCCACTGACAACCGGGTCGAAGTCGACCGCGCCACCCACGCGCTGGAGATGGCGGCTGAGGGCAAGCGCGTTGTTGTGGTCTCCTCCGGCGATCCGGGTGTGTTCGCCATGGCCTCCGCCGTGTTCGAAGCGCTGGAGAATAACGCAGAAAGCCACCCGGACTGGCTGGATCTGGAGATCAAGGTGCTGCCCGGCATCACCGCGATGCTGGCTGCTGCTGCCGCCATCGGCGCGCCGCTGGGGCATGATTTCGCGGCCATCAACCTCAGCGACAATCTGAAGCCCTGGAGCCTCATTGAAAAGCGCCTGCAGCTGGTCGGCGAGGCCGGTCTGGCGATGGCGTTTTACAACCCGCGCTCCAAGTCGCGGCCGCATCAGTTTGCCCGCGCTTTGGACATCCTGCGGGATGCCTGCGGTCAGGATACGCTCATCACCTTTGCCCGCGACGTGACCAAGCCGGGACAGGAGCTGCTGACCGTGCCGCTGAAGGACGCCACGCCCGAGATGGCCGACATGCGCACCGTGGTGATTGTCGGCAACCGCGACACGCGGCGCATTGGCAGCTACGTCTACACGCCCCGTTACGTTGCCGAAGGATGAGCAATCCAGGCCATAACCTCTGCCACGCTGCCCTTGATGGGGCGCTGCCCTGCTTGGGCGGGCACCTGCGGTCTGCCGATCATGAAGACCGGCAGGCCGAGGGTGCGCGCGGCAGTGAGTTTGGCCGCAGCACCCGCGCCGCCAGCGTTTTTCGCCACAACATGCGTGATGCCATAGCGCTGCATCAGCGCGGTGTCACCCGCCGCATCAAACGGGCCTCGGGCGATTTCGACCGTGGTGTGCGGCAGCGGCAATTCCGCCTCCGGCGCATCCACCAGCCGCAGCAGGTAGTGGTGCTGGGGCTTGGCTGCGAACTGGGTGAGGTTCTGTTTGCCGATGGCCAGAAACACCCGCGCGGGGGCCTCGGGCAGAGCGTTCACCGCGCCTTCGATGCTGTCCGCGTGGAGCCAACTGTCGCCCTCCCCCGCCTGCCAGGCCGGGCGTTCAAAAGCGCAGAGCGGCACCCCCGCCGCCGCGCAGGCCTGCACTGCATTGGTGCTCATCTGCGCGGCAAACGGGTGGGTTGCGTCGATCACATGGGTGATGCTTTCGGTCTTCAAATAACCAGAAAGCCCCTCCACTCCGCCAAAGCCGCCCACACGGGTCGGCAGCGGCTGGCTGACCGGCTTGGCCGTGCGGCCCGCGTAGGAAAACACCGCATCCGCGCCCGCCTCGGCCAGGGTTTTGGCCAGGCTGGAGGCCTCGGTGGTGCCGCCCAGAAGAAGGATGCGTGTCATGTCTAACCCGTGGCTCACAATCATTGGTCTGGGCGAAAATGGACTGGAAGGCCTGAGTGATGCAAGCCGGAAGGCGCTGGTGGAGGCCGATGTGATTTTCGGCGGGCCCCGGCATCTGGAATTGGCTGGTGCTGGCGCCAAGGGGCAGCCCTGGCCGGTGCCGTTTTCGACCGAGCCGGTGCTGGCGATGCGCGGGCGGCGCGTGGTGGTTTTGGCCTCAGGTGATCCGTTCTGGCATGGCGCCAGCGGCTCGCTAATGCGGGATCTTGAAGCGGGTGAATGGGTGTCGCACCCGGCGCCCGCGTGTTTTGCGCTGGCGGCGAACCGGCTGGGCTGGAAGCTGGAGGAGGTTCTTTGCCTTGGCCTGCACGCGGCCCCCTATGCGCGGCTGCGGGCTCTGCTTGGAAGCGGGACACGCGTGATTTGCACCATGCGCGACGGGGCGGCACCGGCAGAGCTGGCGGAATGGCTGACCGCTGAAGGGTTCGGAGCGTCAAGACTGACCGTGATGGAATGCCTTGGCGGGCCGCGTCAGAGGGTGCGGTCTTCAGCGGCACAAGATTTTGACCTGCAAGACATTCAGGCCCCTGTTGCCGTGGCGGTTGAGGCAGCGGGCCGCAAGGGTCTGCCGCAGGCGTCCGGGCTGGCGGATGATCTCTTTGCCAGCGACGGGCAGATCACCAAACGTCCCGTCCGTGCGCTGACCTTGTCGGCGTTGGCACCGCGCGCGGGGGAACTGCTATGGGACATCGGCGGCGGCTCCGGCTCTGTCTCTGTCGAGTGGTGCCTGGCGGCACGGGGAGCGCGGGCCATCACCTTTGAGCCGCGCGAGAGCCAGCTGGACAATATCCGCGCCAATGCGGCGGCGTTTGGGCTGGATCACCGGATGCGTGCGGTGCCGGGCAAGGCGCCGGATGTGCTGGAAGGCCAGCCTCTGCCCGATTGCGTGTTCATTGGTGGCGGCGGCTCGCAGGATTTGCTGGACCATCTGTGGGACATCCTGCCCGCAGGCACGCGGCTGGTGGCCAATGGCGTCACGCTGGAGACCGAGACCCTGCTGATGCAGGCCCATGCGGCACGCGGCGGCCATCTCTTGAAGGCGGAGATTGCTGAGGCCGGGCCGCTGGGGTCGATGCGCGACTGGCGGCGGGCGCGGCCTGTCATTCAGTGGAGCGTCACGCGATGAAGGTGGCGGGGATCGGATTTCGTGAGAGCGCCACGGCGGCGGATTTGCAGGCGGCTTTGGCGCTGACCGGGGAGCGTGTGGATGCGCTGGCCTCTGTCGCGGAAAAGGCTGCAGCGCCTGCCATGCAGGACTTTGCACGCAGCATCGGCCTGCCGGTGATTGCGCTGCCGGAACAGGATATTAGCGGGGAGCAGACCTTGACCTGCTCGCCCCGGATCAAGGCGCGGTTCGGCACTGGGTCGCTGGCGGAAGCCGCGGCGCTGGCCGGGGCGCGCCATGGGGCACCGGGGGCGCGGGCGCGTCTTCTGGCCCCCAGAGTTGTCACCGCGGATGGGCTTGCCACCGCGGCCATAGCAGAAAGACTTGAGCCATGACCGTTCACTTCATTGGCGCCGGACCGGGCGCTGCCGACCTTTTGACCCTGCGCGGGCGCGACATCATCGCGGCCTGCCCGGTGTGCCTTTATGCGGGCTCGCTGGTGCCGGAGGAGATCCTGAGCCACTGCCCGGCGGATGCCAAGATCATCAACACGGCGGCAATGGATCTGGAGGCCATCGTGGCAGAGATCAAGGCGGCGCATGAAGCAGGTCAGGACGTGGCACGCCTGCATTCCGGCGATCTGTCAGTGTGGTCGGCGATGGGCGAGCAGCTGCGCCGCCTGAAAGCCGAGGGCATTCCAGTCAGCGTCACCCCCGGCGTGCCGTCCTTTGCCGCTGCTGCGGCGGCGCTGGGAACGGAACTGACCCTGCCCGGCCTGGGCCAGTCGGTGGTGCTGACCCGCACGCCAGGGCGGGCGTCCTCAATGCCCGCAGGCGAGTCGCTGGAGAATTTTGCCAAGACCGGCGCCACGCTGGCGATCCACCTGTCGATCGGCAATCTTGATCATGTGGTCGAGAGCCTCACGCCCCATTATGGCGCAGATTGCCCGGTGGCGGTGGTGTACCGCGCCAGCTGGCCGGATCAGCAGATCATCCGCGCTTCGCTTGCGACCCTGAAGGACTCGCTGGACGAGAAGATCTCCCGCACGGCGCTCATTCTGGTGGGGCCGGTGCTGAAGGGCGAGGGCTTTGACGAAAGCTGCCTCTACTCTACCGATTACGACCGCCGCTACAGGCCGCAAAGCGCCGACAGCCCGTGGTCGAGCTGGAGCCATGGCGATGACTGATATGACCCCACCCGGACTGATGATTTCGGCGCCCTCCTCGGGCACCGGCAAAACCACCGTGATGCTGGGCCTTCTGCGGGCGCTGGCTGAGGACGGGCTGACCGTGCAGCCCTACAAGAGCGGGCCGGATTACATCGACCCGGCCTTTCATCTGGCAGCCGCGAAACGACCGAGCTTCAACCTGGATACCTGGGCCATGGATGGCGGGCTGCTGGATGCGGTCACCGGACAGGCGGCAGGCGCGGAGATCTGCATCGGTGAAGGCTCCATGGGACTTTACGACGGCGTGGCAACGCGCGGGCAGTCGGGTTTCGGCTCCTCTGCCGAGACGGCCAAGCGGATGGGCTGGCCCGTCGTGCTGGTGGTTGATGTGGGCGGTCAGGCGCAATCGGCGGCGGCCACGGCGCTGGGGTTCAAGAACTATGATCCTGACCTGCCTTTTGCCGGTGTGATCCTGAACCGTGTCGCCAGCCCGCGCCATGAACGGCTGACGCGATTGGGCATGGAGAAGGCCGGGATCAAGGTGCTGGGTTCCCTGCCCCGGCGAGGCGATCTGGCGCTGCCAGAGCGGCATCTGGGCCTCATTCAGGCGGTGGAACATCCGGATCTGGAAGCCGCGATTGCAGGCTATGCGGCGTTTCTGCGCGAGAATGTCGATCTGGAGGCAATCAAGGCTGCAGCCCTGGCCGGTCAGGCGCCTGCACCGGCCAGCCTGCCCCAGCCGCCCGCACAGCGGATTGCGCTGGCGCGGGATGCGGCGTTTTCCTTCACCTATCCGCATCTGCTGAGCGGCTGGCGCGCGGCGGGGGCAGAGATCCTGCCGTTCTCGCCGCTCGCGGATGAGGCGCCCGCTGCGGACTCCGATCTGGTCTGGCTGCCCGGCGGCTACCCTGAGCTGCACGGCGGCACACTGGCGGCGGCAGAGACTTTTCGCGCAGGGCTTCGCAAACACGCGCAGAGCAAGCCGGTGCATGGCGAATGCGGCGGCTATATGGCGCTGGGGGAGGCACTGATCGACAAGGCGGGCACCCGGCACCAGATGCTGGGGCTGCTGGGCCTCGTGACCTCTTACGAGAAGCGCAAGTTCCACCTCGGCTACCGCCGCGCCATTCTGCAGGCGGGGATGCCCGGCTTTGAGGCAGGCACGGCGTTGCGCGGGCATGAATTCCATTATTCCACCATTCTGGAAGAACCCGATGCGCCGCTGGCCAATGTCATGGACGCTGACGGCAACCCGGTGCCAGAGACTGGCTCCATCAAGGGCCATGTCACCGGCACCTTCTTCCATCTGATCACCGGAGAGCAGGGATGAGCGGTTTTGTCTCCTTTGTGTCCTCTGGCCCCGGCGATCCGGAGCTGCTGACCGTGAAGGCGGTGAAGCGGCTGGAGGCGGCGGATGCGGTGCTGTTTGACGATCTGTCCTCCGGGCCGATCCTGACCCATGCCCGCGCGGACGCCGATCTGGTGGGCGTGGGCAAACGGGCGGGTCGCCCCTCCCCCAAGCAGGACCATGTGAGCCAGCTGCTGGTCGATTACGCCCAGAGCGGTCTGCATGTGGTGCGGCTGAAATCCGGGGATTCCGGTGTGTTTGGCCGGTTGGAAGAAGAGATCACCGCGCTGCGGCAGGCCGGGATCGGGTTCGAGATTGTGCCCGGCGTCACGGCCGCCTCGGCGGCGGCGGCGGCGGCGAACATCCCGCTGACCCGGCGCATGACGGCGCGGCGGCTGCAGTTCATCACCGGCCATGACGTCACCGGTGGCCTGCCGGACAATCTGAATATGGCCGCCCTTGCCGATGGTGAGGCCACAACGGTTGTCTACATGGGCAAGAGCACCTTTGCGGCGCTGGCGGAAAAGCTGATGGAGGCGGGGTTGCCGCCGCAGACACATGCGCTGGTGGCGCTGGGGGTGTCGACACCGGAGCAGGAGCTGCATTGCCATACAGTTGGGGACCTGCTCGGCAGCATTGCGGGCGATGCAGACCACCGCGCCGGTGCTGATCCTCTATGGCCCGCTGGCCGATCAGCCCGCAGATCCGACCCACGCCGGATTGGATGCCCCCGAGACCAGCTGATCCGCATCAGGCGGTCGGCCGCGATACGCGTCAGACCCTCTGCTCGCCTGTGCGGGTGCTGCGCCCTCTGTGATGCTCCTGTCTGCGCTGTGCGGATGGGATGTCCTGCTGCGGTGCGCGCAGGGTCCGGCTGACCCAAGGGCGCGTCGCTAACATCTCTTGCGGAGCCGGATTCAAACTTGACCGAGTCAGGCGCCAGCGGGCACATAGGCGGCATATGGTGTTCCAACGGCGCTAAGCGTCAGGACTGAAACGGGAATGAGGAACGGTGGACCCAATCGCGGCACCGAAGCCTCAACCGCCCCCGCGACTGTGAGCGGCGAGCAGCTTTCCAACACCCACTGGCCAACGGGCTGGGAAGGGGGAGAGCAAGCAGCGACCCGCGAGTCAGGAGACCGGCCATGCCACATAATCAACCCGTCGGGTGAGACGGAGAGGAGACAGTAATGCATATCGAACCAGGCATCGTTGATGCCACCAAAATCGGCTTGTCTTATGCCACCGCAGCTGGCGCTGCGACTTATGCCGCCAAGGAAACCTTTGCGGATCTGAAAAAGACCAATATCGTATCCTATGCCCTGCGCGCCATGATCGCGACCGTGGGCGTGTTCCTGTTTTTCGAGGTGCTGCCGCATTTCCCGGTTGGCGTCTCAGAGGTGCATTTCATTCTCGGCTCGACGCTGTTCCTGATCCTAGGGGCCGCACCTGCGGCCTTTGGTTTGGCGGCGGGTCTGCTGATCCAGGGCGTGTTCTTTGCGCCGTTTGATCTGCCGATGTATTTCATCAACCTGACCACCCTCTTGGTGCCGCTGTTTGCCCTGCAAGCGCTGGCCGCCCGTATCATCGCGCCGGGCACCGCCTATGTCGACCTCAAGTACAGCCAGGCGCTGGCGCTGAGCACCGCTTATCAGGGCGGCGTGGTGGCCTGGGTGGCATTCTGGGCCTTCTACGGTCAGGGGTTTGGTGGCGAAACGGTAACTTCCGTGCTGACCTTTGGTGGCGCCTACATGCTGGTGGTGCTGATTGAGCCGATTGCCGATCTGGCGGTTCTGGCCGGTGCCAAGGCAATGCGTGGCCTCAACGGCAGCGCGCTGGTGACACCGCGTCTTTACAACAACGCCTGATCCTTGGCACATGACTGAACCGGCACGGCCCCGCCTTCGGGGCCGTGTTTTCATTTGAAAGGCCCGCAATGATTGACCTTACCCTGATTGGCATCGGCACCGGCAACCCGCAGCATCTGACCCTGCAGGCGGTGGAGGCGCTGAACGCGCAGGATCTGATCCTGATTCCCAATAAGGGCGCCGGGAAGGATGATCTGGCGGGGGTGCGCCAAGCCATTTGCGCCGCAGCGATCCGCGAGGGCGGCCCGGACCACCCCGCGCCCCGCATCGTGGAATTCGACCTGCCGGTGCGGGATGAGGCGACGCAGGATTACCGCCAACGGGTCGATGACTGGCATGACGCGATTGCTGAGATCTGGTGGCAGACCATCACCACCCATTTGCCCGAAGGTGGCGCGGTTGGGTTTCTGGTCTGGGGGGATCCCTCGCTTTATGACAGCACGATGCGCATTGCTGACCGGCTGAAGACGCGGGCCGAGATTGCCCTGCGCGTCATTCCCGGCATCACCTCCATTCAGGCGCTGACGGCGGCGCATGCGATCCCGATTAATACCATCAATGGTCCCTTCACCATCACCACCGGGCGGCAGCTGCGCGATGCGGGCTGGCCGGAAGGGACCGAGACGCTGGTGGTGATGCTAGATGGCGCCTGTTCGTTCCGCTCGCTTGATCCCGCAGGCCTTCAGATCTGGTGGACGGCCTATGCCGGGATGGAAAACGAGATTTCGATCTCAGGCCCGTTGGGAGAGGTCAGCGATCAGATCATCGAAACCCGCGCCAACGCCCGCGCGGATCATGGCTGGATCATGGATATCTATCTGCTGCGGCGGGCTGTCTCCAACCCTCCACGGTGACGCGTAAAAACAGCAAGGCCAGCCAAGCCACCCCGCTTCAGTGGACCTTGCACGCCCCTCACAGACAATTTTCGAAATAACAGTGTTATACGTCGAAGCTTTCAAACGCGTAAAGGCGACTTCACGCGATATATTGATAGTGAGCTACCGCCATAATTTGAGCTAAACACAACATGGAGCATTTCGCTCCCAAAGCCACGTCGTGCTACAAGCGACCTTCTCGCAAAGATGAGAATGAAGCCTTGTCACCATATATTATTAGAAGCGGTTGATAGTCCTCACTCTCGGTGCCTTGACGGAGTTCCGCTTTGGGCTGCGTGCGGTCTTCGAGTAGCTGGGCTGCACGGCGATCTTGCTGAAGGCACGCAGACGCATTGGGTGGCCCTGAGCCCAACCTGTACCTTGGATGGTTTCGCTGCGCGTGCGCCACAGCGCGTTCTGCCACCTGAATTCACAGGTTTCAGGTGAAGCTTGGATAAACCACCTTGGTCAAGCCAAGGTGGCCGACTTGAACGGGGCAGTTTACACTCTGCTGGAAAGGGCGAAGCTAGATAATGCCAAAATCTCACTGCAGGGGTTGGCAGCGTGTCAGAGCGCCGGGCGGCGGACAATCAGTCACCACGAGACGGAAGAATTAATGCAGGCCCTGCCGCCCATATTTGTCTAACGCTGCACAAGGTGCGGCGGCGTGAGGTCACCGGCAGCCAGGTTTACGGTTTCACCGATTTTCATCACAACAGCTTTTTCTGCGCCCAGGCCTAGTTTTTCCGCTGCCTTGCGGAACTTTATTGGCGCTTCAAACGGATTTTCCGGCGTCAACGCAATTGTTCCCCAATGCATACCGATTGCAGCTCGGGCGCCAACTTTCATTGCCAGTTCAACAGCTTCTTCAGGGGTGACATGGGCTCCCTTCATCAGTTTGCGCGGCTCATATGCTCCGATAGCCACCAACGCCAAATCGAAAGGCCCCGCCCTTTTGCCGATCTCGTCAAGGACAGGTCCGCTCGCTGTGTCCCCCGAAAACCAGATGCGGCCTTCGTCGGTGAAGATGCCAAAGCTGGCCCACAGCGTTTTGTTCTTGTCACGGAGACCGCGGCCGGAGTTGTGAAGTGCTTAAGCAAGGTGGAGATTTTGAGGGCGCCGGAGTGCCAGCTCTCCCACCAATCCTGTTCAATCACCTTTGAATAGCCGCGGCTGGTAAAGAATGCTCCCAGACCCAATGGAACAATAACCTGGATGTCCGCCTTGTAGGGATAGGCTTCGATTGTCGGAGCATCGAGATGATCATAGTGGTTGTGACTAACCAGCAGCACATCTGCCTTGGGCAACTCGGCTCCGGTGATCGGAGCTGCGACAAACCGCTTGGGGCCAAAGCCCGCAGGACCGGCAGTTTCCCCGAGGAACGGATCTGTCAGTATGATCTTGCCACCCAGCCTAATGATGAATGCAGAATGGCCCAGCCATGTGACGCTTGGATTGCGGGCCTGCGCCAATTGCCGACGGAATTCGTCACCTCCCAGGACATGATCGCTGGGAATAGGTGTTTTGAAAGAAGAGAACAGCTGGTTCATGATGAACCCGAGCATTTCTCCGGCGGACCCTTCGCGTACCGGGCTGCCGGGAGGGTTCCGGAACCTGTGGTTGGCCGTGTGATGGCTGGGTGTTGAGCTGCTCATGATCTGAATCTTGTTTCTTGTTTCATAGGAAGTACATGCGCCTAGCAGCGCAAAAATTCCGGCTGTGAGGAGAGCGGTACTCCTCAATTTCATGTTCGTTGCCTGAGGTTGCCGACCCAAGCTTGCCTGCCTGACCTGGCGGCCCTTCTCACGGCGCGTGCCATGGCGGATGAACAAGGCACCATGGCATTCCTGGCAGTGGATTGATTGGCCTTCCCATGTGTGTTCAGCTTTTGCTGCTGGCACTTGCGACTGCCGATATCTTTTCGATCAGCATTTGAACGGCAAGGTCGAAAACCTCTTCGTTGGAAGGGATCGGGCTGCCCAGATGGCGGGTCAGGTTCGGGTATTGAGCCGGATCGAGTTTTTTCTGTTTTTCCCTGACCAACGCCTTACTTCGATCCGGATCAGAACCAAACAGATTTTCACCGGTGCCAACACCAATCGCCATGGAAAGCAGGACTTCTCCGAACACTGGGATTTGCCGTTCCGGGAGGCCGGAGTGCTCCAATGCACGATAGATTGCGTCAATCACGTAACTGGCAGCCCGAGCATCAGACTCAGACAGATTGGTGACTTCCAGTCCAATCGTCGGAAAGACCAGATAAACGCTGCGGATGGAGGATGCGATTTCTGTAAGCTGAGTAGCCCAGTCCTCGTCTGTTATATCTTTCGTCAAGCAGCATTCGTGAATAGATCCGGTCTGCCATCGCTTGCAGCAGTTCGTTCTTGCTGCGGAAATAGCGATAGATCGCCGTAGGATCCGCATTCAAGGCCTTGCCAATTTTCCGGAGCGACAGTTTTTCAAGGCTTCCAACCTCCTCCGCCAAGGTGAGGGCGGTGTCCAGGATCAGTTCCGTGCTGAGACTGGTTCCAGCTTTGAAGATCAAGTTATTGGTTTGGATGGTTGAATTTTCTGAAGTCATGACGCGAATGTGATCGCTTTTGACGGGAAGTCAAGCCCGTTGTCACCACCAGCAGTCAACAACTGTTGACAGTGATTGATGATTCTCAATATCAAGGGAGGCATCTTCAAGACACTTCTGCCAAGCCGTGCAATTGCCAAGCAGCGGCAGGGTGGCTCTGCCAAAGGGAAGTCAAGATGACGATCAAGCTGAAACTGAACGGCCAGACGCATACCGTCGAAGCTGCGCCGGGGATCCCGCTTCTTTGGGTGATACGGGACGAACTAAAACTCACCGGAACGAAGTTCGGCTGTGGCATCGCCTCATGCGGCGCCTGCACGGTGCATATGGACGGTGAGCCTGTGCGCTCCTGCCAGACATACATCGAAGATACAGAGGGCGCTGAAATCACCACCATCGAGGCCGTCGGTGACGGAGCGATCGGCGCGGCTGTGCAGCAGGCCTGGCTGGAGCTGGATGTTGTTCAATGCGGCTACTGCCAATCCGGGCAGATCATGTCTGCGACAGGCCTGCTCGCCGAGAACCCCAAACCCAACGCGGAAGAGATCGACGATTACATGTCGGGGAATGCCTGCCGATGTGCTGCGTACCAGCGTATCCGGGCGGGCATCCTGCGCGCTGCTGAAATTCTGGAGGGCTGAAGATGACCGCGAATACGTCCCGCCGTAACTTTCTGAAGGGGGCTGCGGCTTCCACAGCTGTTCTCTTTGTCGGAGTAAACCCCAGCGGCGGTCTTGCCGCTGCCGGGGAAAGCACGGCTCAGTTCAACCCGTTTGTCAAAGTCGGGTCGGACGGTGCGGTGACAGCAATCGTCAAGCACTATGAGGCTGGCCAGGGCATCAGCACCGGGCTCTCCACGCTGATTGCGGAAGAAATCGGTCTGCGCCTTGATCAGATCGAATTCGAGTTCGCGCCATCTAACCCTGAACTTTATGCCAACCTCAGGTTCGGCATTTTCCAGGGCACTGGCAGCTCCACATCCCTTGTCAACTCCTGGGATCAGTACCGCCAGGCTGGTGCGGCAGCCCGTGAGATGCTGATTGCGGCCGCGGCTGCGGCATGGGGAAATGATGCTTCGGACATCACAATCGACGAGGGGATTATCAGTGCTGCCGGGCATTCTGCCCCCATCGGCGACTTTGTGGCGGCGGCCGCACAACTGCTTGAGCACCTGAAAACCCGCGCCTGAAAGATCCGGCAGACTATAAGCTGATCGGCTCACCTGCCGCCCGCCGTCTGGATTCCGCAAGCAAAGGCAACGGTCAGGCAAAATTCGCCATGGATGTGCATCTGCCCAATCAAATGGTTGTACTGATCAAGCGCCCACCGTCGCGGGGTGCCCTGGCCGTCAGCTTTGACGACAGCGCCGCGCAGGACATGCAAGGCTACCTGCATTCTGCAGTTCTGCCAAACAAGGCGGGCATCGCCATTTATGCAGAAAACACCTGGGCCGCAATTCAGGCGCGGGACGCGGTTGAGGCCGAGTGGGATCTCTCTGCCGCCGAGACCCGCAGCTCTGATGAGGTCGAAGCCGAAATCAGGGCGGCGCTGGACGCCGAACCTGAGTTCCGGGCGAACAGCACGGATCCGGACGCCGTGGCGGCAGACATCAAGGGGGCGGAAAAAACCATTGAAAGAACTTTCTACTTCCCGCTGCTGGCGCACGCCCCGATGGAGCCGTTGAATTGCACCATTGAACAGACCGAGGATGGCGACATCGTGCTCCATGATGGGGCGCAAATGCCGACGGCAACCCATCTGGCCTATCAGGAAATCTTCGGGCTGCCGCAGGAAAGAATTCACATCAAGTCGATGTTCGCAGGCGGGTCCTTTGGCCGCCGGGCAACCCCATCGGCGGACTATCAGGTCGAAGCGGCGCTGGCCTTTATCATGACGGATAGGACGCGGCCGGTGAAACTGGTCTGGACGCGCGAGGATGATATTCAGGGTGGCTACTACCGGCCTGCCTTCGGCCACAAGGTGCGGATTGGCCTAGATGCCAAGGGGGCCATCATCGGCTGGCAGCATCAAATTGCTGGCCAATCGGTGATGAAAGGCACCCCGTTTGAACAAATCGTCGTGCATAACGGCGTGGATCACACTTCCGTGGAAGGGGCTGTTGATACCGCCTACAGCATTCCGGGATTTGCCCTCGGCCTAACCGACACTCAAAAGGCAACATCAGTCTTGTGGTGGCGCTCCATCGGCCACGCCCACACAGCCTATGTGATGGAAACAATGATGGATCTGGCGGCCAAGGCAGCCGGAGCCGATCCGCTGGAGTACCGGCTGGCGTATCTGGCGGGCGCGAACAACAAGAACCAGCAGAGGAAGTCAGCGGCTCTGAAACTGGCCGCAGACAAGGCCGAGCTGGGGCAAGGCGCCTGCCGGTCATGCGCAGGGGATTTCGGGCCATATGTCCTTTGGCACCTTTGTTGCGCTTGTTGTCGAAGTCTCGGGCAGTGTGGAGGACGGCGTGCAGATTGAGAAAATCACATGCGCCGTGGATTGCGGCATTGCCGTCAATCCGGACATCGTAGACGCCCAGATCCAAAGCGGCGTCGGGTACGGTATCGGTCACATCATGCGCGATCAGATCACCCTCAGCAGCGGCAAAGTGGACCAGTTCAATTTCCCAGACTACGAGCCGCTGCGCATCGGCGACATCGGAGCCATTGATGTCCACATCATCCCCTCGGCTGAAGCCCCCAGCGGCATCGGCGAACCCGGAACGCCCCCCGCTGGGCCAGCTCTGGCCAACGCTGTCGCAGCCTTGGCTGGCACGATGGTCAGCACACTGCCGATGACTGAGAACGGCGTAACTTTTTCCTAAACCCAAACTCTTCAAGGAAACGACACGACCATGAGAATTGATTGGACGCTGCCCGGCAAACGGGTTGGCTTCTGGGGCTTTATCGACACGCTGATCGGCCCAGGGGCAACAAAAGCAGAAAAGAACCTGCAGCTTTATCCACCGTTCATCTTTGCCGCTGCAGCGTTATTGTCTTCGGCTTCTATCAGAACGCTGATTGGAATGTTTGGCAGTATATTCTGGTGTCATTGATGGCTGTGGATATGGTCGGCGGTGCCATCACAAATTCGACCTCGGCCGCCAAGCGCTGGTTCTTCCGTGAAGGTGAGGGTTTCAAGGCCCACATGACCTTCATTGCGATCCACCTGATCCAGATCACCTTGTTCAGTTGGGCATTTCTGGGCTTTGATTTGGGCTGGATTGCCATGGTCTATGGCTTCACCCTTGCGTCCTGTGCGGCGATCCTTCTGACACCTCTGTATCTGCAGCGCCCATTTGCGGCCCTCATCTACTGCATCGCGCTGCTTCTGTCGCTTTATGTCTTCGAGAATCCTGAACATCTGGAATGGTTCCTGCCCATCCTCTTCTTCAAGCTTCTCGTCAGCCACACGCTGCGGGAAGAGCCCTATCAGCCCTGATGACGGACCCTGTCTGACTGGGGCCTGAACCCGGAGTGGCTCAGGTCCCGGCCAGAGCTGGGCGTGCGTAGAACACACGCATTTTTGCCCTCTGCCTCATTTTCTTAACTGCGAAGATTGGAAATACCATGCTGTTCTCAAAGCTCTTCACCGCGACCGCGACCGCCATTGCTCTGGCAACCCCTGTTTTGGCTGAGGTAACTTATAAAACCCAACAGGGTCACACCGAAGTCCGCGTAAAATGGAGCCACGCAGGCGTCTCGATGCAGCATGGCGAGTTCACCAAGGCTGAAGGCACTCTGGTTTTGGATGAAGCCAATGTCGAAGGCGCACGCCTGAAAGCGGTTGTGGATGCAACCAGCATCCATTCCGGTGTCGCTGCGCTGGATGATCACATCAAGAATGCCGACTTCCTGGAAGTGGAAACATATCCGGAAATCACCTTTGAAAGCGCCTCTGTTACCCGCACCGGTGACAAGACCGCTGATATAGCAGGCAACCTGACCATGCACGGGGTGACCAAGCCCGTGACGCTTCAGGCCACTTTGACCCATATTGGAGAGCACCCGTTGGGGCAGTTCCTAGAGTATTACAAAGGCGATTGGGCGGCGTTTTATGCGCGAGCCGAAATCGAGCCGAAAGACTTTGGTGTTGGCATGACCATCCCGGTTGGGACACTGGTCATCGAAATCGACACTGAAATGCAGGCCGTGGAATAACTGCTCCCCCAAGACACGGTGCCGTCTCCCGCGAAAGAAACGGCACCGATCAGCACGTGACTGCGCGTAACGGACGGGAAAAGAAGAAGAAAACTCCAAGGCACCGGGCGATCTCGCGCCTCAGCGCGACCCGATAGGGCAGGTAGTCACTACCCCGCGCCATCGGGGTCTCAAGATGTGGCTTTTCGCCAGTGCCGAGGTGCGACACGCACGGATCCGAACTGCGAAGAATATGGCCGCAAGTATTGGCGACTGATGCGCGGTGGCGGTGCGCTTGCTCAGCGCTTCACATTCGAAAAGCTCATCAAGAGCGACAAGCCGTCGCTCCAGTGGGAAAGAGTGGCAGGCAGCTGAATTACGACCAGTTGCAGAAGAAAGTCATGGCTGTGCGAAAAACGGCGAGCCTGGCTGAATACTCACAGCACAGTCTGCTTTAAAAACCGCTGGTTAATTGGTTGAAGTCGGTTGCACAGATCAGCAGATTGTCGCGATCACCGGGCACAAGAGCCTATCCTGGTTCAAAAGTATTCGAAAGGGGCAGCCAAAAGCCCCTGGCGAAAGAGGCACAAAGCCTCAGAGACCGAAACAAAAACAGATCGTGAACGTAGAAATTTTTGGGGAAGCCGTGACATTACCCGTTCGGGGTGAGCGGTCAAGGTGGCGGCTAACTACTTGATAAAGTGGCGGGGAGACAGGGATTCGAACCCTGGGAACGCTCTCACGTTCAACGGTTTTCAAGACCGCCGCATTCGACCACTCTGCCACCTCCCCGGTCGGCGCCGGGTTTAGGCGCTGGTTGCCCGTCTGGCAAGAGGGAATTGCATCCTATGCCGTTTCACGGTGCCCGCCACCTGTCCCGGATACCCTGCGCTGCGGGCCGAGCGTGACGGGCTGCCACAGGGATCCGCGATCGCCGAAAACTTGCCGAGCGCGCTGTGGCAGGGTTTCCTTGCGTTGGCGTGGCGGCTATGCTGCGCCCATCATAAGGCGCCGGAACAACCGGTACAGGAACAGCTGACGCCGAAGCAATCGGCACGGAGCGCAGGACAGCGCGCATAAGAAGGCGCAAAGCGCCGTCAGATACGGGCAAGGAAGCACACATGGTTCACGCTATGTCGACACGCAAACACAGCGCCAAAGACCAAGGGTCTTCGCGCCGGGGCCGACGGCTTGCGGCGGCACTGACCGGGCTGATGATCCTCGGCGCCTGCGAAGAAGGCCCCGGATTGGCCTTCCTGAAACCAAAGCCACAGGAAGACGGCGCCGTCACCCCCTCCAGCAGTACCCGCCTGGTCGAACGCGAGGTGGAGGCACCAGAGGTGTTTCAGGTGACCGAAGCGGGCCTGTGGGATGGGCGCCCCTCGCTGGGCGGGGTCTGGGTGGCGCATCCGGATGCCGAAGATCCCGAACAGGTGATCATCCGCAATCAGGCCAATGGCAAATTTGTGATCGGTGCGCTGTTCCGGCGTGAGCGGGAAATTCCCGGTCCCCGGCTGCAGGTGTCCTCCGATGCGTCCGAGGCTCTGGGCATGTTGGCGGGTGCACCGGTTGAACTGAATGTCACCGCGCTGCGCCGCGAAAAAGTTGCCGATCCGGAGCAGGCAGCGGAGGTCATCCTTGAGGAGGCCGATGTCACCCTGGCCGATGGCGGCGATATCGACACGCAGCCTTTGGACCCGATTGCCGGTGCTGCGGCGGCCATTGACGCGGCGGCCCCGACCGCTGTTGCGCCTGCGCAGGCAGCCGCACCCGCCGTGGCCTCAACCGCAACCAAGGCCGCAGCAGCCAGTTCCTCTCTGAACAAACCCTATATTCAGATCGGTATTTTCAGTGTTGAGGCCAATGCCAAACGCACCGCCGATCAGATGCGCAATGCCGGGCTTATGCCCTCAGTCCTGTCCCAGTCCAGCAACGGAAAACCGTTCTGGCGGGTGCTGGTCGGGCTAGCCCAATCGAAATCCGAACGCAGTCAGCTGCTGAAGAGCGTCAAGGCCGTCGGCTTCTCCGATGCCTATGCGGTCACCAATTGACCTCGCTTGTGCGGCTCTGCTTGACGTGACCAACCGGAAAGACGCTTCTGTCATGACCTTTCTCCCCTCTCCGCTTCGCTCTGCTTTGAAACTGACCTGTGCGGCTGGCCTGTTGGTCAGCCTTTCGGCGCTGTCGGCTGCGGCCTTTGATACCCGCGCGCGCGCCGCCTATGTGCTGGATCAGGAGACCGATACCGTGCTGCTGGCCAAGAACGCCGATCTGGCGCTGCCGCCTGCGTCGATGTCGAAACTGATGACGCTTTATGTGGCGTTTGAAGCGATCCGCGATGGCCGCCTGACACTGGATGAGCGGCTGCCGGTCAGCGAACACGCCATGAGCTATAAGGGCTCGACCATGTTCCTCAATACGCAGGATCGGGTCCGGGTGGAGGATCTCTTACGCGGGATTATCGTGCTGTCGGGCAATGACGCCTGCGTGGTGCTGGCCGAAGCGTTGAGCCCGGATGGCACTGAGGCGGGGTTTGCCCGCTACATGACCAAACGGGCGCAGGAGATGGGGATGGAGAACTCCACCTTTGCCAATTCCAACGGCTGGCCTGCCGCCGGGCACCGGATGTCGGTGGAGGATCTGGCGATCCTTGCTGAAAAGCTGATCGAGGATTTCCCGCAGTATTACCCGCTGTTTGCCGAGCGGGAATTTGAATTTGATGGCCGCGCGCCCTCCAATGTGCGCAACCGCAACCCGCTGCTGGGTCTGGGCATCGGCGCGGATGGTCTGAAGACCGGCCACACCTCCGAGGCGGGCTATGGTCTGGTGGGATCCGCCGCACAGGGCGACCGGCGGGTGATTTTTGTGATCACCGGTCTGGACAGCACCACCGCCCGCGCAGAGGAGGCCGAGGCCCTGGTTAACTGGTCGTTTCGCCAATTTGCCAAAAAAACGGTGGCTAAAGCGGGTGTTCCGGTCGCAGAAGCCGAGGTCTGGCGCGGCGCAGAGGCAACCGTAGGGCTGGTGCCCGCGGAGGATCTGACCGTGCTGCTGCCTGCCCTTGCCGGTCGCGAGATCACTGGCGAGGTGGTCTATACCGGGCCGATTGATGCGCCCATCGAGAAGGGGCAGCAGCTGGCCGAACTGGTGCTGCAACCGGATGAGTTGCCAGAGGTGCGGCTGCCGCTGGTGGCGGAGAAGGACATTCCGACCGGTGGCTTCCCGGTGCGGGTGAAGACCGCTGCCGAAGTGCTGGTGAAGCGTTTTCTCAGCGGGCCTGAGGCCAGCCAGTGACAGCGGCCAAAACCGGCGCCGCAGTCGATGGCGAAGCCCTCTATTCCGGCCTCTTCGTCACATTTGAGGGTATCGACGGCTCCGGCAAATCGACGCAATGTCGGCTGCTGGCGGAGGCCTTGCAGGCGCAGGGGATTGAGGTTGTCCTGACCCGTGAACCCGGCGGGTCAGACGGCGCGGAGGAGATCCGCCGTCTGGTGCTGGAGGGGACCCGACCGCTGGTCGGCGGAAACCGAGCTGTTGCTGTTCACCGCAGCGCGGCGCGACCATATGGAACGGCGGATCCTGCCTGCGCTGGCTGCGGGCAAGGTGGTGGTCTGTGATCGCTTTGCCGATAGCACGCGGATGTATCAGGGGCTGTCGCGCGGGGATCTGCGCGCCAGCGTCGATCAGCTGCATCACCTGATGATTGGCCATGAACCGGACCTGACCATCCTGATCGACATGGACCCGGCCAAAGGGCTGGCGCGGGCCAAGGGCCGTCAGGGCAACGAAGAACGGTTCGAGGATTTTGGTCTGGATCTGCAACAGCGGATGCGTGCCGGGTTTCTGGCATTGGCTCAGGAATTTGCCGACCGGTTTCGCGTCATCGACGGGGATCGCCCGATGGACAGCGTCGCGCGCGATGTGCTGGAAGTTGTCTCCACCGCCCTGCCCGCGTCCGAGGGAGACGCAGGCGCATGAGCAAGGATGACGCCCCTCTGCGCGCGGATCAGACAGCAGGCGCGCCCCATCCGCGCGAAACGCAGCAGCTGTTCGGACAGGCGCAGGCGGAGCAGGATTTCCTGACCGCCTTCAACTCGGACCGGCTGCATCACGGCTGGCTTCTGACCGGCCCGCAGGGCGTGGGCAAGGCAACGCTGGCCTGGCGCATTGCGGCGTTTTTGCTATCGCAGCCGCCTGCGGAGGATGCGGGGTTGTTCGGCGCGCCGCCGCCTGCCACCTCGCTGGATATCGGAATGGATCATCCGGTGATGCACCGCATTCAGGCGCTGGCGGAGCCGGGGCTGGCGTCGATTACCCGCAGCGAAAACGACAAGGGCAAGCTGCGCGATCAGATCGTGGTCGATGACATCCGGGCGCTGAACAAATTCTTTGGCCTGTCGGCCACCGACGGCGGACGCCGGGTGGTGATTGTGGATGCCGCGGACGATATGAACACCAGTGCCGCCAATGCGCTGCTGAAGATGCTGGAAGAGCCGCCTGCCCGCACAACCCTGCTGCTGGTTTCACATCAGCCCTCGCGACTGTTGCCGACGATCCGCTCGCGCTGCCGGCTGTTGCGGTTTGCGCCGCTGAGCGCTGAGGACATGCAGGCGGCGCTGACGCAGGCAGGCGCTGAGCTGCCCAGACAGGCCGACCATCTGGCCGCGCTGTCCAATGGCTCTGTCGGGGCGGCGCTGCGGCTGCTGAACCTCGGTGGCTTGCAGGCCTACAGCGATGTGGTGCGGCTGCTGGACAGCCTGCCCCGGCTGGATCGGCAGCGCGCCATGGCGCTGGCGGAACAGGCCGCAGCACGGGGTGGGGCAGAGAAATTCGAGCTGCTGCTCACCCTGATTGATACGGCGCTGGCGCGGCTAGCACGCACCGGCGCCACCGGAACCGCCCCACAGCCGGAGGCCGCCCCGCAGGAGGCATCGGTGCTGTCCCGGCTTTCGCCGACGCCGCAAAAGGCCCGTGCCTGGGCGGATCTGGCAGCGCAGGTGACAGCCCGGATGCGCCACGGTCAGGCGGTGAACCTTGACCCCGCAGCACTTGTCCTAGATACGGTTTTCAAGATGCAGGACACTGCGGCGCGCTGATCCGGAGCACCGGACCCCCGCAGGACGCGACAGAGAGCAGTTATGACCGAGAGCCTTTCCCCCATGCCCCCGTCCATTACGGACAGCCATTGCCATCTGGATTTTCCCGATTTCGAGGGTGAGCTGGACGCGCTGATTGCGCGGGCAGCTGAGGCCGGTGTGATCCGCATGGTCACGATCTGCACCAAACTGCGCAATGAGCCCACCGTGCGCGCCATCGCCGAGGCGCATGCGCCGATCTTCTATGCGGCGGGCACCCACCCGATGAGTGCCGCAGACGAGCCGCTGGTCTCGGTTGATGAACTGGTGGCGCTGGCGCAGCATCCGAAATTTGTCGGCATTGGCGAGACCGGGCTGGATTATCACTATACCGCCGACAGTGCGGAGGTGCAGAAGACCTCGCTCAGAACCCATATTACGGCGGCGCGGGAAACCGGCCTGCCGCTGATCATCCACGCCCGCGCAGCCGATGAGGATATGGCCGCCATCCTGCGCGATGAAATGGCCAAGGGCGCCTATACCTGTGTGATGCATTGCTTCTCCTCCTCGCCTGAACTGGCGCGGGCGGCGCTGGATCTGGGGTTCTACCTGTCAATGTCGGGCATCGCCGCCTTTCCCAAGAGCCAGGAACTGCGCGATATCTTTGCCGCCGCCCCGATGGAGCGGATTCTGGTGGAAACCGACGCGCCCTATCTGGCGCCGCCGCCCTATCGTGGCAAACGCAATGAGCTAAGCCTATACCGCCCATACCGCCCGCGTAGGCGCAGAGGTGTTTGGTGTGGATTACGCCGATTTCGCCGCCCAGACACAGGCCAATTTTGACCGGCTGTTCTGGAAGGCTGCCAAATATGAGGCCGCCGCCTGATGGGCGTGCTGCGCTTTACCATTCTGGGCTGCGGGTCCTCCGGTGGGGTGCCGCGACTGGGCGGGCATTGGGGCGATTGCGACCCTGACAATCCCCGCAACCGCCGCCGCCGCTGCTCGCTTCTGGTGGAGCGGGACGGTCCCGAGGGCACCACGACGGTGCTGATCGACACCTCCCCCGATATGCGCAGCCAGCTGCTGGACACCGGCACCGGGCGGCTGGACGGGGTGGTCTATACCCATTCCCACGCCGATCATGTGCATGGCATTGATGATCTGCGGATGATCGTCTTCAACATGCGCGACCGTATTCCGGTCTATGCCGATGGCGACACGCAGAACGCGCTGCTGTCGCGGTTTGGCTATGCCTTTGTGCAGCCCGCAGGCTCCCCCTATCCGCCCATTCTGGACCTGCGCAGCATTGACGGCCCGCTGACGATTTCTGGCCCCGGTGGCGATATCACCCTGCGCCCGTTTGAGGTCAATCACGGCTCCATTGAGGCGCTGGGGTTCCGCATTGGCGATGTCGCCTATCTGCCGGATGTGGCCAAGATCCCCGACAGTGCGCTGGTGGAATTGCGGGATCTGGACTGCTGGATCCTTGATGCGCTGCGCCGCAAGCCGCATCCCACCCATCTGTCGCTGGACGAGGCGCTGGAGTGGATCGAGCGGATGGCGCCAAAGCGCGCGGTACTGACCAACATGCATATTGATCTGGATTACGCGCAGGTCGCCGCTGAGACCCCTGATCATATCGATCCCGCCTATGACGGGATGGTGATCGAATACCCGATCTGCGCCGCCACATAAGGCGACCGCGACCCCGCCCATAGGAAGGCACATCATGTTTCAGAGCCTGATTGATGTCATCCTGCCGGTGTTTCTGGTCATTGGCGCGGGCTATGTCGCCACGCGGCGCGGGTATTTTCAGTCCAGCCATGTGGATGGGCTGATGAAATTCACCCAGAGCTTTGCCATTCCCTGCCTGCTGTTTCGCGCCATTGCGACGCTGGATCTGTCGGCGAGTTTTGACCCGCGTCTGCTGATCAGTTTCTATACAGGCGCGGCGGCCTGTTTCTGTCTGGGGATGGCCGGTGCGCGGCTGATTTTCAAACGCGACTGGGAAGATTGCGTGGCGATCGGCTTTTGCTGCCTGTTCTCCAATTCTGTGCTGCTGGGCCTGCCGATCACGGAGCGCGCCTATGGGGCCGACAATCTGACTGGCAACTATGCGATCATCGCCTTTCACTCGCCGTTTTGCTACGGGCTGGGGATCACGGTTATGGAGATCGTGCGCAACAAGGGTGCTGGCGGCATCGCTACGGTGAAATCGGTGTTCAGCGCGATGTTCAAGAATGTGCTGATCCTCGGCATCGCATTGGGGTTTGTCGTCAACCTCTCGGGCCTGTGGATCCCTCAAGCGGTGGACGAGGCGCTGTCGCTGGTCATTCGGGCGGCGCTGCCAACGGCGCTGTTTGCGCTCGGGGGCGTGCTGGTGCAATACCGCCCCGAAGGAGACCTGCGCACCATCGGTTTTGTTTGTGCGATCTCATTGATGGTGCATCCGGCGCTGGTCTGGAGCATGGGCAGCGCCTTGAAGGTGCAGCCGGATCTGTTCCGCTCTGCGGTGCTGAATGCCGCGATGGCGCCGGGGTTCAACGCCTATATCTTTGCCAATATATATGGGCGCGCAAAGCGGGTGGCGGCGTCCTCGGTGCTGATTGCCACGGGGTCCTGTATCCTGACGGTCTGGCTCTGGCTCTTGATCCTGGGCTGAGCCACGAAAAAGGGCGCCGCAGCGCCCCCCGTGATCTGTTTCCATGGCGACGATCAATCGCCGTCTGCCACCCCGCGCTGACGCAGCCGGGCGCGGCGGGCCCGGTAGCTGGGCAGGATCACCAACACCGCCGCCAGCCCCAAGAGGCCGATGGTCATCGGGCGTTCCATCAGGAAACCCAGCCCATCATAGAGCTGCATCGAGCGGGAGAAATTATCCTCCAGCATGGATCCCAGAATGAAGCCGATCAGCAAGGGGGCCAGCGGATAGTCGGCAAAGCGCAGTACCGTGGCGCAGATCCCTAGGCCGACGAGGATCAGCAGTTCGGTCGCATTGTTCTGCCCGATATAGGCCCCCATCAAGGTGAAGAAGAAGATGAAAGGGATCAGATAGTTGCGCGGCACCGCCAGAACCTTGGCGATATAGGGGATCAGCGGCAGGTTCAGGATCAACAGGATCAGGTTGCCGACATACATCGAGATGATCACCGCCCAGAAGATCTCCGGCTCATCCACCATCAGGCGCGGACCGGGCGAGACATTGAGCGCGATCAGCGCCCCCAGCAGGATTGCCGTGGTACCCGAGCCGGGAATGCCAAGCGTCAGCAATGGCACAAAGGAGCCTGTGCAGGCGGCGTTATTGGCACTTTCCGGCGCGGCGAGGCCTTTGATGGCGCCCTTGCCGAACTCTTTCTGCTCCTCCTTCGGGGCGATATTGCGCTCCACCGCGTAGCCAAGGAAGGAGGCGATGGTGGCCCCTGCCCCCGGCAGCACACCGATCAGGAAGCCCTGGATCGACTGGCGGCCAATCACCGGCGCGATGGATTTGGCCTCCTCGCGTGTGATGCGCAGATCCTTGATCTCATTGCTGCCACCTTCGGTCTTGGAGCGGCTGGGATCGAGCACCAGATACAGCGCCTCTGGCAGGGCAAACATCGCCATCGCCAGGGTGATGAAACCAAAGCCCGATTGCAGGTCCATGATGCCCATGGTGAAGCGGGGCATGTTGAACAGCGCGCCCTCACCCACTGTGGCCATGATCAGGCCAAGCACGGTCATCAGCAGCGCCTTCACCACCTGACCGGTGCCCGCAAAGGCGGCGATGGCAGAAAGCCCCACCACCATCAGCGCAAAGTATTCGGCGGAATGGAATAGCAGCGCGACGCTGGCCAGCGCAGGGGCGAAGATCATCAGCAGGATCGCGCCAATGCTGCCGCCGCAGAAGGATGAAATCGCCGCCACGGTCAGCGCCTTGCCCGCCTTGCCCTGTCGCGCCAGCGGGTAGCCATCGAAGGACGTCGCCACGGTTGAGGCCACGCCCGGCGCATTGATCAGGATTGACGAGGTCGAGCCACCGAAGATGGCGCCATAGTAGACACCTGCCAGCAGGATCAGCGCAGCCGAAGGATCACCGATGGAGATCGCCACCGGGATCATGATGGAAATGATGCTCATCGGACCGAGGCCCGGCAACATGCCGATGAAGGTGCCGATAAGGCAGCCCCCGATCACCATCAGGATGTTGCTGAAAGAAAAGGCCGTGCTGAGGCCGATCAGAATACCGTCCAGCATATCAGCCCCCAGTTCCCATAAAGAAGGGCAGCGGGCGCAGGTAGATACCCAGCACCTGCTGCACCAGATACCAGACCACGCCAGCCGCCAGAACGGCGATGGGGATCAGGATATGCAGCTTGCGTTCGCCAAGGATCATGGCGCTGATCACCAGAAATGCGATGGTGGAGATCAGGAAGCCAACCGGACGCAGCGCCAGCGCGTAGATCACCATCATCGCGAGAAGTGCCATCGCCTGACCCAGTTTGTAGTCCAGCAAGCGGCGGTAATCGATGTCGCCGGCCTTGGGGCCTGCATCAGCTTTCTGCGGTGACAGCAGGATGATCAGCGCGCAGATCACCGCCATAACGGACAACCCCTTAGGGAAGGTGCTGGGCCAGATGGCATTGAATTTCATGAACGGCGGCAGGCCTTCGTCCATGGTGAAAAAGGCCGTGTAGCCATAGGCGAGGCTGATCATAAGAATGACCAGCGCGATCCATCGGTCGAGCGCCATTGGGCTCTCCCCCTTTGATGAGATATATCGAGCGTGAAACCGGGCGGGCGGCGCGGCCCCCTCCTGAAGATGCGCGCCGCCGGTTTCTGGTGTCAGAGGCATGGCGCCCGGCACAACTCGGACCGGACGCCTGTCTGCTCTGCCAGACTTAGAGGAAGCCGAGTTCCTGCATCAGACTTTTGATGACCTTTTCCTGACCCTCCAGGAAGCTGACGAAGTCGTCGCCGCTGTTATGGATGTTCACCCAACCGTTGCGGGCGCGGACCTCTTCCCATTCGGGGGTGTCATACATCTTGGCCAGGGCGGCGCGGTAGGCTTCGACCTTCTCCTCTGGCAGTCCCGGCGCGCCGAAGAAGCCGCGCCAGTTGACGAAAGTGGCGTCAATCCCCTGCTCTTTCATTGTGGGGGCGTCTGCATAGGCAGGCACGCGGTTCTCGGCGGTGACGCCGATGATCTTAACCTCGCCTGCGTTGGCGAGATCAATCGCCTCGGAGAAACCGGTGGAGAGTGCGGCGATTTCTCCGGAGAGAAGTGCGGCCATAGCCACACCGCCCGCATCATAGGGGATGTATTTCACCGCTGTCGGCTCCTCGCCTGCGGCTTTCATCACCATGGCGGCAACCAGATGATCCATGCCGCCGGGGACCGAACCCCCGCCGATGGCGGTCTTGCGCGGATTGGCCTGATAGGCTGCGATCAGATCCGACATTGAGTTGATCGGGCTGTCCTTGCCCACAACGATGGCCGCGTAATCGCCAATGGTGCCTGCCACCATGGTGAGGTCCCGGAAGTTATGCGGGAAGACACCGGTGAGCGAGCGGATCACAATCGGCGTCGAGTTGACCATCAGGGTGCCGTGGTTGCTCTCGGCGTTTTCGATCAGATAGCCGATCGCCTTGCCACCGCCACCGCCGGACATGTTTTCAAAGGAGGCGTTGCCCACAAGGCCCGCCTTGGTCAGCGCCTCACCGGTGCCGCGCGCGGTGCCGTCCCAGCCGCCGCCTGCGCCGCCGGGGATCAGAAAGTGGATGCTGTCCACCATCTCATCCGCAGAAACCGGCGCAGCAAAGGCCAGTGTCGCAGCGGTCACCGCCATCAGGGCGCGCCGGGTCAAAGTCGTTTTCATCTGTTTGTCCTCCCATTTGACAAATGGCGGCTTGGCCGCTCATGACTGAAAGGGAACACGTCAAGCTGACACAAACCTGTCACATCGCATTTTGCCACCACGGGCGTTGCCCTTCCCACGGATAGATCCCCATGCGTTTTCTGCTGGTCGAAGACAACCTGAGCCTGGCCGCCGCCGTCGAGGACCGGCTGCGGATGGATGGCCATGTGGTGGATCATGCCCCGGATCTGGCGGTCGCGGATGACTATGCGGCGACGGCGGATTACGATTTGATTTTACTGGATATTATGCTTCCGGATGGGGACGGTCGCAGTTTTCTTAAGTCCCATCGCAGCCGCGAGGGCACAACGCCGGTGATCGTGCTGACCGCGCGGTCAGAGGTGTCGGATCGGGTGGGCGTGCTGGATCTGGGCGCGGATGATTACATCACCAAGCCCTTTGATTTTTCCGAACTGGAAGCGCGCTGCCGGGCAGTGTTGCGGCGCCATGGTGGCGGCAGTTCCAACCAGAAACGATTCGGCGCGCTGGTGTTTGATCCCTTGGCGGGCACGCTGGTGGTGGGCGACAAAACCGTCTCCCTGCGCAACAAGGAGCTGCGACTGCTGGAAATTTTCATCAATGCGCCGGACAGGATTTTTTCCAAATCGAAACTGGTGGACCGGCTGTTTTCCTATGAGGAAGACGTTTCGGAAAATGCGATTGAGGTTTATGTGGCACGGCTGCGCAAACATCTGGCCGGGGCGGATGTGGAAATCACCACGGTGCGCGGGCTGGGCTATCGGATGTCGCTTGCATGAGCCGCGCGCTGCCGACCAGCGGGTCAATCCGGCGGCGGCTGACGTTGCAGCTGGTGGGCAGTGCCGCCTTTCTTGCCTCGCTATTGTTCTTCATCGTGCTGGTCTTCACCCGGGATGTGTCGCAGCGCACCCATGACAGTATTTTGCAAGCCTCGGCCACGTCGATCATGGACTCGGTCTCTGTCCGCTCGGGCGATGTGATGGTCGATATCCCCTATTCGGCGCTATCGATGCTGGGCAATGTCAGCGATGATCGGGTGTTTTATCGGGTCGCGCAGAATGATCGTTTGCTCACTGGTTACGGCGATCTTCCGCTGTCCGATCTGCTGCCGCAGCGAGGGAAGCCGCGATTTGATACTGCGCCATACAAGGGTGACAGCATCCGCATGGTGACCCTGGCGCGTCGGGTGTCGCTGAACGGTCAGGTCTCCGATGTGGTGATTTCGGTGGCGCAGACCCGCGAAGGGCAGTCGGCGCAATTGGCGGAGCTGACGCGCACCGCGCTGCAGCTTGGTCTGGGGTTTTTCATGATTGCGGCGTTTTTGGCAATCTGGGCGGCACAGTCCAGTATTCGACCGCTTGCCGAACTGGCAGAAGCGGTGTCGCGACGTGGACCGAAGGATCTGCGCCCGGTGCGCCGCCCGGTGCCGTCGGAGATGATCCCGCTGGTCACATCTTTGAACCGCTTTATCGAGCGGCTGCGGATTTCCCTGTCGCGGTCGGAGGATTTCATCGCAGAGGCCGCGCACCGGGTGCGCACGCCGCTGGCCACGGTGCGCACGCAGGCCGAGATCACGCTGAGACGGGTCGAGCGGGACGAAAACCGCGCCTCGTTGCGCGAGATGATCCGCGCCATCGATGAGAGCTCCCGCGCGGCGGGGCAACTGCTGGATCATGCGATGGTGACCTTTCGCACCGACAGTCTACTGCGCGAAGAGGTGGATCTGGGGGCGCTATCGCGCGATCTGCTGAACCGGCTGCGCCCTATTGCGGAGCTGAAAGATATCGCGCTGCATTCCGACCTGCCGCAAACGCCGCCCCTGTCCGGCGATCCGATCCTGATCCAGAACGCAGTGCGCAACTTGCTGGACAATGCGATCAAATATGCGCCTTCCGAGAGCGACATTCAGGTGATCCTGCGCAAGGAGGGGGCAGAGCTGCGGCTGAGCATCATCGACGAGGCGGGCGGATTTCCCAGCGGTGACACCGACGCGCTGACCGCGCGGTTTGCGCGAGGCGCCAATGCCGAGGGGACGATTGGCTCGGGCCTTGGGCTTACCATTGCGCGTGAAGTTGTGGAGGCCCATGGCGGGCGCCTGACCATCGCGCCGAGCCAGGCTACCAGCGGGCCGCTGCAGCGGCATCTCCAAGACAGGAGGGATCATGCGTTTCCTTGTATTTTCCAGTGCTTTGACAGGCCTGATCCGCGCAGCCTGTCTGGTGGCCCTGACCCTTGTTCTGCCAGCGTTCGCAGCGCAGGCGTTTGAGGTGGAGGATCGGCGCCGGTTCGGCCCCGCCGCCGCTGAGGCGAGCGCGGATGTGTTGCGGGTTTTGTCCACCACGGACACCGATCTGCTGGCCCCACTGGTCGAGAGTTTTCTGCGCACCCGTCCGACAGTGGTGGTGGACTACGTCACGGTCAGCAGTTCAGAGCTGATGCGCGCGGTGGTGGAGGATGGCGCGGGTTTTGACCTTGCCGTCTCCTCGGCGCTGGATCTACAGACCAAGCTTGCCAACGATGGGTACACCCGCGCGCATTCCCCCGCTGGGCGGCTGCGGATCCCGGATTGGGCGGTCTGGCGCGATCATGTTTTTGCCTTCTCGCAGGAGCCCGCGTCGATTGTGTTGTCGCCTGCCGCCTTTGACGGGCTGGAGATGCCGCGCAGCCGTCAGGCGCTGATGTCGCTCCTGCGCCGCTACCCCAACCGGTTTCGGGGGCGCATCGGCACATATGATGTCGAGAAAAGCGGCCTTGGCTATTTGTTTGCCACGCAGGATCTGCGCACCTCGGAGAGTTTCTGGCGAATGATGGAGATTTTCGGCAGCCTTGATTTGCGGCTCTATTGCTGCTCCGGCGAGATGATCGAGGCGGTGGCGCGCGGGGAGCTGGCCATCGCCTATAATGTGCTCGGCAGCTATGCCCGTGCGCGGGACGATCTGGCAGAGCGGATCGAGATCGTCGATCCGCAGGATTATACCAATATGATGCTGCGCACGGCTGTCGTGCTGAGAGGGGCGGAGCGCCCGGATCTGGCGGGGGCGTTCATCGACCACCTTTTGCGGGCCGCTTGGGGCGATGGGCGCGATCCGGACTATCCTTTCCCGCGCTACGCCACCGCCGAGACCAACCCCACCGCCGCCTTGCGCCCGATCCAGATGGGACCGGGGCTGTTGGTGTTTCTGGACCGGCTGAAACGGGCGCGGTTCCTTGAGGAATGGCGCAGCACTGTCTTGCAGAAGTAGCGCGAGCGCTTAGCGATAGAGCAGCGACTGGCCGTTGTGAAAGAGATGCAGCTTGGCCGGGTCGGCATAGAGCCGCACAGAGGAGCCGCGCAGCCCCTTGTGAATGCCGGGGAGTTTGGCAATCAGCGGATCCTTCCCCTCGCCCGCCGCGATGTAGAGCACGGTAACCTCGCCCAGGGCCTCGACGATATCAACGCGGCTGTCGATCAACGCGCCGCCTGTGCCCTCCTCAACCAGATCTTCGGGCCGAACGCCGACATTCACGGCAAGCCCCTGATCGGCGTCAGTTGTTGGGATCTCGGCCACGACCTCCTCCCCACTGGTGAGCCGCACCGTGGTGCGCGGCCCCGTGGCGACCACGGTGCCGGGGATAAGGTTCATGGCAGGTGAGCCGATGAACTGGGCGACAAATTCATTCTCCGGTCGCTGATACAGGTCCAGCGGGGTGCCAACCTGCGCGATGCCTTTGTTGGCGAGCACCACAATGCGGCTGGCCAGCGTCATCGCCTCCACCTGATCATGGGTCACATAGATCATGGTGCTGTCGGGCATCGCCTCTTTCAGCTGGGCAATTTCGATCCGGGTGGCGACCCGCAGCGCCGCGTCCAGATTGGAGAGCGGCTCATCAAAAAGATAGACCTTCGGATCGCGCACGATGGAGCGACCGATGGCAACCCGCTGCCGCTGCCCGCCCGACAGCGCCTTGGGCAGGCGGTCGAGATAGGGTTCCAGCTGCAGGATCTTGGCGGCACGGTCGATGGCGGCGTCGATCTCATCCTTGCTTTTCTTCGCGATCTTCAGCGCAAAGGCCATGTTGTCGCGCACCGTCATATGCGGATAAAGCGCATAGGACTGGAACACCATCGCAATGCCCCGCTGAGCGGGCGGGATGTCATTCATCACCGCATCGTCGATTTCCAGCGTGCCACCGCTGATCCGTTCCAGCCCCGCGATCATCCGCAGCAAGGTGGATTTGCCGCAGCCAGAAGGGCCGACAAAGACGATCAGCTCCCCCTGTTTGATATCAAGGTTGATGTCTCTCAGGGACCTCGACGCCGCCCCCGTAGGTTTTGGCCACATTGGTCAATTTCAGGTTTGCCATCTACTGGTCCCTCCCCTGCTCGTCGTTTCTGTCAGACCCGCACCGCAAGGCAGGCCTGCCACGGTGCCAGCGCAACACGCTCGCCGTTCGGTGGTAGATCGGCCAAGGCGATGTCGGTGTCAGGCGTCCGCCATGTGCCCTGCGGCAGGGTGATCTCTGCCGGGGTGTCCCCCAGGTTGAAGGCGCAGAAGATCACCTCGTCGCGGTCCTGACGGGTAAAGAAAGCGACATTGCCCTCTGCCCGCAGCTGATCATGGGTGCCCACCGCCAGCGCCGGATGCGCCTTGCGCAGGGCAATGGCACGGCGGTAGTGGTGCAGCATGGCGTCCGGGTCGGCCTCCTGAGTGGCGACGCTCAGGGTCAGGTGTTCGGGCGAGACGGGCAGCCATGGCTTGCCCTCACTGAAGCCAGCCGGCGCTGTTCGACGGCTCCCAGACCATCGGTGTGCGGCAGCCGTCGCGGCCCTTGAATTCGGGCCAGAACTCAATGCCATAGGGGTCCTGAAGGTCTTCAAAGGCGATGTCTGCCTCCGGTAGACCCAGCTCCTCACCCTGATAGATGCAGGCGGTGCCGCGCAGGCACATCATCATGGTGGTGAACAGGCGCTGCGCCGCCGGGTTGAGACCCCAGCGGCTGCTGTGGCGGATCACATCGTGATTGGAAAACGCCCAGCAGGCCCAGCCATTTGCGGCAACGCGGTCCACCTCGGCAAAAACCTCAGCCAGACGGGAGGCGGTCAGCACATCCTTGGCCAGAAGTTCGAAGGCATAGCACATGTGAACACCGGTGTTGGCCGCCGTGTAGCTGCCCATGATCTCAAGCCCGCGCTGCGCATCGCCCACCTCGCCCACGGCTGCCTTGGCCGGGTATTCATCCAGAAGCGCGCGGAACCGGCCAAGGAAGGCGAGGTTTTCCGGCTGGTTCTTGGAATAGAGATGTTCCTGATGATTATAGGGGTTCACCGAGGGGGCGATGGTGGCGTTGCGTTGCTCCGGCGGCAGGGCCGGGTTCGAGCGCAGCTCTGCATCGTGGTAGTAGAAGTTGATCGTATCAAGGCGGAAGCCATCAACACCGCGCTCCAGCCAGAAGCGGGTCACATCCAGCAGCGCGTCCTGCACCGCAGGGCAGTGGAAATTCAGATCAGGTTGCGAGACCAGGAAGTTGTGCAGGTAATACTGCTCACGCCGGGGATCCCACTGCCAGGCAGAGCCACCAAAGATCGACAGCCAGTTGTTGGGCGGCGTGCCATCTGGTTGCGGGTCGGCCCAGACGTACCAATCGGCGCGGGCATTGTCGCGGCTCTGACGGCTTTCACCAAACCATGCGTGCTGGTCAGAGGTATGCGACAGCACCAGATCAATCATCACCCGCAGGCCAAGACGATGGGCGGCGGCGACCAGTTGATCAAAGTCGGACAGGCTGCCAAACATCGGATCGACGTCGCAATAATCCGAAACGTCATAGCCAAAATCCTTCATCGGGGAGGTGAAGAACGGCGAAATCCAGATCGCGTCCACCCCAAGCGAGGCAATATGCGGCAGGCGCTGGGTGATGCCCCGAAGGTCACCGATGCCGTCGCCGTTGCTGTCCTGATAGCTGCGCGGGTAGATCTGGTAGATCACCGCACCACGCCACCAATCGGGGTCAGCGGCGAGAACCTGGGCCGGGTCGAGTTGAGCTTGAGCGTTCATGTCAGCTGTTTTCCATAGTCTTAGAGTAAGGGGCAGCGCCGGTCTGATCCGGCCTGCGGATCAGGTCACTTGACCGAGCCTGCAAGGAGGCCGCGGACGAGGTATTTTTGCATCGCGAAGAAGACGGCGAGTGGTACCGCGATCGAGACAAAGGCGGAGGTTGCGAGGATCTCCCAATTGCCGCCACGGGTGCCGAGCAGTTCAACAATCTGCTTGGTCATCACTGTGGTTTCTCCGGTTGCGTCGATCAGGAACACCATCGCCACCAGAAGGTCGTTCCAGGTCCACAGGAATTGGAAGATCGCAAAGGAGGCCAGCGCGGGGAAGGATAGCGGCAGGATGATGCGCACAAAGATCATGAAATCGGTGGCGCCATCGACGCGGGCGTTTTCAATGATGTCGCGGGGAATGCCGACCATGTAGTTGCGCAAGAGGTAAATCGCGAGTGGCAGGCCAAAACCGGTGTGCGCCATCCAGACGCCAATGTAGCCCTTGCCGATGCCGATCTCATTGTGGAACTTCAGCAGCGGGATCAGCGCCAGCTGCAGGGGCACCACCAGCAGGCCAACGATAGCCGCCACCAGTAGGGCACGGCCCGGAAATTCCATCCACGCCAGCGCATAGGCGGCAAAGGCCGCGACGAGGATCGGGATGATGGTGGCCGGAATGGTTACGGTCAGCGTGTTGAAAAACGCCTTTGCCATATTGTCTGTCGCATTGCCGGACACCAGTACGGTCTCATAATTCTCCAGCGTGAACTCTGGCGGCACGGTTGCGGTGACGAACACGCGGGGGCCGCGCTTGCCACTGATTTCCTCAGCGCTTTCAATCCGGTAGGCACCATCCTCGGTGACTGTCAGGGTGCCACCACGGCGCAGCTCTGCCGTTTCACCGGGCTGGTAAGCGGCGGGTTCGCGTGCCGAGGTGCCCCAGGCGGAGATCTCACTCTCGGTGCCGTCGGCAAAGAGACGCCCCTCAATCACATAGAGGTCGCCCTCCTGCACCTGTGCGCTGGGGGGATCGGTGCGCAGGGTCAGGTTCTGCTCGCTCGGGAACATCGCGCGCCACCAGCCGCTGGTCGCGATCTGGTCCGAGGTGCGGAAGGAGGACACCAAGAGGCCCAGCGTCGGGAACAACCACAGGCCCACAAGCAGCACCACAGACAGGCGCAAGGCCCAGATCAGCGCAGGTTTTTCTCCGGCAATAACAGTCATCGCGGTCTCCTCAGCGCATTTCGCGGCGGGCGTTATAGACGTTCCAGACCAGGATCGGCAGCACCAGCAGCATGATGACCATGGCACTGGCAGAGCCGACGCCCCAGTCATTGGCGCGGAACAGTTTGTCGTACATGTAATTGGCCAGAACCTGCGTCTCCCACTGGCCATTGGTCATGGCAAAGACGATGTCAAAAACCTTGAGCACGACGATGGTGATGGTGGTCCAGACCACAACGATGGTGTCCATGATCTGCGGCACCTTGATCTTGAAGAAGATCTGAAATGGTCCGGCCCCATCCACGATGGCCGCCTCCACGGTTTCTTCGGGAATGCCGCGCAGGGCTGCCGACAGGATCACCATGGCAAAACCGGTCTGGATCCAGATCAGCACCATCATCAGAAAGAAGCTGTTCCAAAACGGAATTGTCAGCCATTGCATCGGCCCGTCGCCACCAAAGTAGATGTAGACCGCATTCAAGACGCCGATCTGATCGGTGCCTTCGGGGCGCGCGTCATAGACCAGTTTCCAGATCACCGCAGCGCCGACAAATGAGATCGCCATCGGCATGAAGATCAGCGATTTTGCGATATTTCCCCAGGCCAGCCTGTCGGTCAGCTGTGCGGCCAGCAGACCAAAGGCGGTTGAGGCCGCAGGCACAACAAGGAGCCACAAGAAGTTGTTCTGGAGCGCCTCCCAGAATTTCGCCTCTGCCAGCATCTGCTGGTAGTTTGCAAGGCCGACGAACTCTGATCCGCCACCGGGAATCCGTTCCGTGACCGACAGGCGCAGGGTCTCAACCACCGGATAGGCCAGATAAAGCCCCAACGCGAGCAATGCGGGCAAGAGGAACAGCCAAGGCCGGATCATATTGGCGCGACGGATATTGCGGGCGATATGCGCGCCGCGCGCCGGAAAGATCACCCGGTCCAGCACGAGATTGGAAAAGTAGAAATAGCCGACACACCCTCCGACGCCAAAGGCGATTGTGAGCAGGCCCTGAATGGCTGGATGCATGGAATATCTCCCTTGGTGGTGGAGCGTGGATAGCGGACCGGGGTCAACCGGACAAAGCCTAAGGGGGCGGCCGATCCCGGGGAAGAAAACGGAGCGGGCCGACCCCTCAGGGGTCGGCCCTAGCGCAATCTTACTTCAGAGCGTCCCAAGAGGACTGGATCTCGGCCGCAACCTCTTCCGCCGGGGTGCCGCTCGGCATAGCCGACCATACCGGTCCAGAAGGATCCCGCGCCTACTCCACCCGGCATCAGGTCAGATGCGTCAAAGCGGAAGGTATCGGCAGAGAGCAGGATCTCCCCCATCTTCTTCAGCGTGTCCGTGGCGTAGACATCGGTGTTCACGCCCTTATGCGGGGTCAGGAAGCCCTGCTGCGCCATCCAGACCTCATGCCCGATGGGGGATTTCAGGAACTCCATCAGCGCGCGCGCACCTTTGCTGTCGTTGGTAATCGACCACAGGGTGCCAGCACCCAGAACCGGGCTGCCCAGATCCTTCTCCGCGTAGGCCGGGAAGTAGAAGAAATCAGCATCCAGACCCACTTCGGTCCCTTCTGGGAAGAACGCAGGGATGAACGACGCCTGACGGTGCATCAAACACTGCGGCGGGCTGGCGAACAGACCTTTGGGGCTGTCGCGGAAATCGGTGGAGGCCACGGCGCCCGCACCACCCGAGACGTAATCATCGTTGCGGGCGAAGTAACCGAATTCCTCGATAGCATTCACAACGCGCGGATCGGTGAAGGGGATTTCGTTGGACACCCATTGGTCATAGACGCCCGGCTCCTGCGTGCGCAGCATCATATCCTCAACCCAGTCGGTTGCAGGCCAGCCAGTGGCACCACCAGATCCCAGACCGATGCACCAAGGCGTGTTGCCATCGGCGACCATCTGATCGGTCAGTGTCTTCAGCTCCTCCATCGACTGAGGGATATCATAGCCGAAATCTTCAAATGTTTCAGGCACGTACCAGACAAGGGATTTTACATCGACCTTGTAGAACAGACCAAAGACATCGTCATTGCCATCCGGCCCCGTGAAGCTGCTGAGATCAACCCAGGAGTCGCTGCAGCGGCGTAGTTTTCACGCACCCAGTCTGCGGTCTCACTGCCCAGAGGCGCGATAAACCCGCGCGCGGCCATGTCCGATACCAAACCCGGCTGCGGAAAAACAGCGACGTTGGGCGCGGAGCCTGCCTCTGCATCGACGACGATCTGCTGCTCGAAGCTGTCAGAGCCAGTGTAGCGCACGTCCGCACCGGTGGCTTCAGCGAAATACGCGAGCACCTTTTCGACGACCTCCTGATCCGGGCCGAGCCATGGTCCGAAAACCGTGACCTGCTCCCCCGAAAGATCCGTTGCCTTCAGCGCCTCGAAGCTCTCCCAGTTAAACTCTCCCTCGCCGACCGGAAAGGTCAGCGCGCCTTCGGCCTGCGCAAGACCAGCAGACAGGGCAAAGACGCCGGCTGCTGCCAAAAGACTGCGTTTCATGATGTTTCCTCCCGAGTGTTCAACGCGCCTGCCGTTTGTCACGGTTTCAAAATTTTCAAAGCGCTTTGGATTTTAGCAAAATCCCGGATTCGGGTGGAACTGTCAACAATTTCCCGTCCTAACATCAAACAACTACAAAAAACACGGGACTTGCCAGCCTATCCCCTGCCCTGCCATAACTGCGCAGATGGCCCGTGATTGCCCTGGGTGCATATATTAGAATCAAAGCGCTTTGGAGTTTTCGGCGAATGAACCTGAAGGAACTGGCCGCATATCTGAACCTGTCGCAGACGACAGTGAGCCGTGCGCTCAACGGCTTTCCCGAGGTGAGCGAAGCAACCCGCAAACGTGTCGCGGCCGCCGCAGAGCAACATAACTACCGACCCAACACCCGCGCCAAAGCGCTGGCCACAGGGCGGGCAATGGCGATTGGTCACGTGATCCCCCTGTCGTCGCAGCATGAGATGGTGAACCCCATTTTCGGCGACTTCATTGCGGGTGCTGGCGAGAGCTATGCCGCGGCGGGCTATGACATGGTCTTGTCGCTGGTTGAGGATAAGAAGCAGGAAAAAGCCTATCGCGAGATGGCCTCCAAGCGGAATGTTGACGGCATTGTCCTGCATGCGCCGCGCATGTCGGATCCCCGGATCGGGCTGTTGCGTGAAATCGGCCTGCCCTTTGCCGTGCACGGCCGCGCCTCCGATCTGGCGGGGGATTATTGCTGGCTGGATGTGAACAACAAAAGCGCCTTTGACCGGGCGACGCGGTTTCTCATCGACCTTGGGCACCGGCGGATCTGTCTGGTGAACGGGTTGGAGAGCATGGATTTCGCCTGGCGTCGGCGGGCGGGCTATGAATACGCGCTAAAGGCGGCAGGCCTGCCGCTGGATCCCGCGCTGATGTATGCGGAGGAAATGACCGAGAGCTATGGGTATCGCACGGTTGTGACAACTCAGGCGATGGCGGATCCACCCACCGCCTATCTGGTGTCGTCGATCATCCCCGCAATGGGCGTGCGCCGCGCGATCGAGGATTCAGGGCGTCAGATGGGCCGCGATATTTCGGTGATCACCCATGACGATGATCTGTCCTATCTGCGCAACGGCGATGAGGTGCCGCAATTCACCGCCACCGTCTCCTCCGTACAGGAGGCAGGCCGCCAACTGGCCAATCTGCTGCTGGACCAGATCCGCAATCCCGGCCTGCCGCTTCCAACCCGCCTGCTAGAAGCGCAGCTGACCGTTGGCCGCTCCACCGGTCCTGCGCCCTCTCCTCGCTGACTGCCCCCCGACAGGAGCCCCTTTCCAATGTTCCGAAACTCCCGCGCTGATTTTCCCGAAGAGTTCCTTTTTGGTACTGCCACCTCTGCCTATCAGATCGAAGGCCACGGATTTGGCGGCGCCGGGCTGACCCATTGGGACAGTTTCGCCGCGACGCCGGGCAATGTGGTGCGCGCCGAACACGGCCAGCGGGCCTGCGACCACTATCATCGCTACGCTGAGGATCTGGATCTGGCGGCAAACGCCGGGTTTGACTGCTACCGATTTTCGACAAGCTGGGCGCGGGTTATGCCAGAGGGGCGCGGCGCGCCAAACCCTGAGGGGCTGGATTTCTATGACCGGCTAACAGACGCAATGCTGGAGCGCGGATTGAAGCCCTGTGTGACGCTGTATCACTGGGAACTGCCGCAGGCCCTGGCGGATCTGGGCGGCTGGCGCAACGGCGAGATTGCCAAGTGGTTTGGCGACTATACCGAGGTCACCATGAGCCGGATCGGCGACCGGATGTATTCCGCTGCCCCGATCAATGAGCCGTGGTGTGTGGGCTGGCTGTCGCATTTCCTTGGCCATCACGCGCCGGGTCTGCGCGACATTCGCGCCACCGCACGGGCCATGCACCATGTGATGCTGGCCCATGGCACTGCCATTCAGGTGATGCGCGCCCTCGGCATGGGCAATCTGGGCGGTGTGTTCAATCTGGAATGGGCCACGCCCGTTGATGACAGCGAGGCCGCGCAGCAGGCCGCCGCGCGCTATGATGCGATCTACAACGGCTTTTTCCTTGGTGGGGCGTTTCACGGGCGCTACCCGGATCTGGCGCTGGAGGGGCTGGAACCGCATCTGCCGCAGGGATGGCAGGATGATTTTGCCACCATCACCGCGCCCGTAGACTGGTGCGGGATCAACTATTACACCCGCAAGCGGATTGCCCCCGACACTGGCCCTTGGCCGCATTATGCCGAGGTGGACGGCCCGCTGCCGAAAACGCAGATGGGCTGGGAAATCTATCCGCAGGGGCTTTATGATTTCCTGACGCGGACCGCGCGCGAGTATACGGGGGATCTGCCGCTGTTGGTGACGGAAAACGGCATGGCCAATGCGGATGTGGTGACGGATGGCACAGTGCAGGATGCGGCGCGCGTCGCCTTTGTGGACGACCATCTGGATGCCCTGCGCCGCGCCATTGCCGAGGGGGTGCCGGTGCAGGGCTATTTTCTGTGGTCGCTCTTGGACAACTACGAATGGGCGCTGGGATATGAGAAACGCTTTGGGCTGGTGCATTTGGATTTTGACACGCTGAAACGCACGCCCAAGGCATCTTACACCGCGCTGCAATCTGCACTCACGGGCGTGCGCTAAAGGGCTGGCTTCAGTTTGCCAGCTGGTCTCCCAACCGCTCCAGCATCCTCAGACAGTCCGACAGCTGATCAAGCGACAGGTATTCATCTGCCTTATGCGCCTGCGCGATGGAGCCGGGGCCGCAGACGACCACATCCAGGCCAAGCGCCTGAAACAGCCCCGCCTCGGTGCCGAAAGGCACCAGCTCAGCAGCATTGCTGCCGAGCAGCTCCGCCATGAGGTTACGGGCCTCATTTTGGCTGGTAGGGGTGAGACCGGCCACCTCACCCACCACCTCCGTCTCGATGCTGGCCTCCGGGTAGATGGCCTGCATCGCGGGCAAGAGAGTATCGCGGCAATAGCGCGCCATCGTGTCCTTGACATGATCCGCGTCCGAGGGCTGCACCGGCCGCATTTCCCAATCCACCTGCGCCTTTGACGCGATGACGTTATGGGCGCTGCCGCCGTTGAGGGCACCGATGTTCAGCGTTGTCCAGGGCGGATCAAAGCGGCTGTCCGGCGGCATGCGCTGTTGCAGATCACCGCGCAGATCCAGCAAGCGATTGACGTAGCGCGCGGCGTATTCCACCGCATTAACGCCCCGGCCCGGATCGGAGCCGTGCCCCTCAAGCCCTTGAAACCTTGTGCTGTATTCGTGGCAACCTTTGTGCCCTTCGACGACGCGCATGCTGGTTGGTTCGCCGATAAGTGCCAGTCGTGGTTTCAATTCACGCTCGCGCAGGGCCTGCACCAGATGACCGGCCCCAATGCAGCCCACCTCCTCATCATAGGTGAAGGCGAAATGGAGGGGGCGGCGGCTGATCTGCGCGGCGAACTCTGGCGCCATGGCAAGTGTCGCGGCGATAAACCCCTTCATGTCGCAGGTGCCCCGCCCGTAGAGCCGCCCGTCCCGTTCCACCATTGCAAACGGGTCGCTGGTCCAGTCCTGATCGGTCACCGGCACCACATCGCTGTGGCCCGACAGCACGATCCCGCCATCGGTTTCGGGGCCAAGCGTGGCAAAAAGGTTGGCCTTCTGCCCGCTGGCATCAAACATCACATCCACCCGCGCGCCGCAGTCTTCAAGCCGGTTGGCCAGATAGGCAATCATCTCCAGATTGCTATCGGCTGAAACCGTCGGAAAGGCGATGAGATCTGAGAGAATGCCGGTGGTCTGCTCCATCATCCCCTCACCCTTTCACGAAAAGTTTGCGCTCAATCGAGCAGAGCGGCTCGGCAGCGCCGGTGTCGCGGATCAGCAGAGTCTCCGTGGTCTCCAGCCCCCATGTGTCCATCCAGAGGGCCGGCATGAAATGAAAGACCATGCCGGGTTGCAGCACAGTGGTGTCCTCGCTGCGGATTGACGCCGTGCGCTCCCCCCAATCCGGCGGATAGGACAGGCCAACCGGGTAGCCCATGCGGCCCGAACGCTCGATCCCGTGTTTGGCCATTACGGCCATGAAAGCATCCGCGATATCGCAGGTACGATTGCCCGCGCGGGCCGCCTCGATCCCGGCGGCGATGCCTTCGATCTGCGCCGCCTCGATCCGCAGCATCTCCTGTGAGGGGGTGCCCAGAAATACCGTACGTGACAGCGGCGCGTGGTAGCGCCGATAACAGCCGGAGAGTTCGAAGAAGGTTGCCTCGCCCTGCCGCATCGGGGTGCCGTCCCAGGTCAGATGCGCCGCCGTTGCATCCAGCCCGGAGGGGGTCAGCGGCACGATGGCCGGGTAGTCGCCCCAATCGCCCTCCACACCGGTCACACCGGCATGCAGGATATCGGCCACCAGATCGTTTTTGCGCACACCGGGCGCGGCCCGTTCGATGGCGGTTTGGATCACCTTATCGGTGATCCGCGCGGCCTTGCGCATAAAGCCCAGCTCTGCATCGGATTTGATCAACCGCTGCCAGTTGACCAAGGCCGTTGCCTCCGCCAGTGTCGCCTCCGGAAGGGCGGCCGTCAGCACCGCATGGGCCTTTGCCGAGTAGTAGTAATTCTCCATCTCGACCCCGATCCGGGCATGGCCCAACCCGCGGGCGCGTAGCTGCTCGGCCAGATGCTGCATCGGGTGACAGTCAGTGGATTGGACATAGTGGTCGCCGTAGCCCAGCAGGTGATCCTGCGGCATCCAGCAGGTGCGGCGCGCGCCCATCATATCCATATGTCGCCCCCACCAGATCGGATCGCCATCCGGCAGGACGATCACCCCCTGATGCACGTAGAACGACCAGCCATCGTAGCCGGTAAGCCAGGCCTGATTGGACGGATCGGTAACAAAGAGCGCGTCTAGCCCGGCATCGGCCATGGCCGCGCGCGTTTTGGCCAGGCGCTGCTGATACTCAGCACGTTCAAACGGGATGTTGGGATTTGTCATCGTTGCATCCTTCGTCAACCAAGAACCGCGGAGACCGCCCGATGGGTGGCGGTGACCACTCGGTCGGCCTCATCCTGTGTCAGGCAGAAGGGAGGCGCAAAGCCTAGGATATCCCCCTGAGGCATGGCCCGCGCGATCACGCTGTCCTGCTCCAGCAATTTGACTGCGATCTGCGGGCCGATCTTGTCACTGGCGTCAAACAGGCGGTGGTCGTCCCGATCCGCCACGAATTCCACCGCGCAGAGCATCCCCTCGCCCCGTACATCCCCGACATTCGGGTGATCGCCGAGGGCCTTACGCATCTCACCATTGAGATAACTGCCAACGGTCGCCGCGTTTTCGACAAGACCCAGCTGATCAATCAGGGTGAGATTGGCCACCCCGGCAGCGGCGCCGATGGGATGCGCCGAATAGGTCCAGCCATGGCCAATCGGGCCGTTCTCATCCGTGCCGCGCTCCAGCACCTGCCACATCTTGTCCGACACGATGGACCCCGACAGCGGCGCATAGGCTGAGGTCAGCCCCTTGGCGATGGTGATAAGATCGGGGCGCATGCCGTAGTGATCGGAGCCGAACATCGTGCCCAAGCGACCAAAGCCGGTGACCACCTCGTCCGCGATCAGCAGGATATCGTGCCGTTCAAGCACCGCCTGAATGGCGGGCCAGTATCCTGCAGGCGGCGGGACGATGCCCCCGGTGCCCAGAACCGGCTCCCCGATGAAGGCGGCGATGGTATCGGCCCCTTCCCGCGCGATCAGCGCCTCCAGCTCTGCCACGCAATGGGCAACAAAGTCGGCCTCGCTCTGGCGGCGATCACTGCGGCGGAAATAATATGGGGCCTCGGTATGGACCACCTGTGCCAGCGGCAGGTCGAATTTATTGTGAAACAGCTCCAGCCCCGTCAGCGAGCCGGTCATCAGCCCGGACCCGTGGTACCCCCGCCAGCGGGAGATGATTTTCTTCTTCTGAGGGCGGCCCAGAATGTTGTTGTAATACCAGATCAGTTTGATGTTGGTTTCATTGGCGTCAGAGCCGGAAAGACCGAAGTAGACCTTCGACATATGGTCGGGGGCGCGGTCGAGGATCATCTTTGCCAGGGTGATCGAGGCCTCGGTGCCGTGCCCGACATAAGAATGATAATAGGCCAGCTCGCGGGCCTGATCGGCAATGGCCTCGGCGATCTCAGGTCGGCCATAGCCGACGTTCACGCAGTAGAGCCCGGCAAAGGCATCCAGCAACCGATTGCCGTCGCGGTCCTCAATATGGCAGCCGCTGCCACCGGTCACCACGCGCTGTGGCAGATTTCCGCGAGCAAATTCAGCGAGATGCGTTGAAGGGTGGAAGAAACAGTCGCGATCCCACTGGTCGAGTTGGTCATTGTGAAGCATGGCTCAGTCCTTGGCTTTGGCGGCGCGCCGCCTTTGGTCACATGAAGGGAGCCGGTTGCACGCGACAGACCAACAGGCGGTCCGTTTTTGAGCAGAAAAGGCTCCGCTCACCCGGACAGCAGCGCGCAATGCCTTTATTGCCAGGGTCGTGCCACTGTTGGAGCATAGCGGGTCTGCCCAAGGCAACAGATTTTTTTGTCAGCTGCAGCGGATTGGCCGGTGAGAACGCGCTGCTATCTGCCGGACGGCCGCGCCAAGGACTGACGCGTGACAAGAGTGGTGCTGATGCAGACCGACTGCCCTTCGGACCGCCCCTCCACGATTGCAATCAGTTCTTGCGCTGCCTTGCGCCCCATTTCGCGGTGCGGGACATGCACAGTTGTGAGAGCGGGGCTGACGATTTCCGCCAGCTCGATATCATCAAACCCGGTGATGGAGACATCGTCAGGCACCGCAATCCCCCGGCTTCGCGCCTCGCGGAGCGCCCCTGCCGCCAGAACGTCATTGCCACACATCACCACGGTTGGGCGGGGGGCATGCGACATCAGCTCTGCAAAGGCTGCGGCCCCTTTCTCAATCTCATAGGGGGTTTCGATCAATGTGAGCGCAGCCGGGTCGAGACCTCTGGAACGCATGGCATCCCGGACACCGCTGACACGATTTTGGGCACGATCATTGCCCTGCAGGATACCTGAGATCATCGCAATGTGGCAGTGCCCCGCGTCCACCACCGTTTGGGCCAGATCCCGCATCGCGCCCTTGTTGCTGAACCCGACCGACGGCTGCGGCCGCTCCGGTGCATAAGACCAAGCCACAATGACCGGAACCCGGTGCCTCTCAAGGTATTGATAAATCTGCTCCTCCCGGTCGTGGCCGATCAGCAGCAAGCCATCTGCGCCACGCGCAACCAATGTGCGGATCTGTTCACGCTCCATCTCCGGGCAATAGGCGGAACTGGACACCAACAGGGTGTAGCCATCCTCCCGCAGCTGATCCTGAAAGGCCTGCAACCCGCGCGCAAAAATCGCGTTGTCCATCGTTGGAATAATCGCCCCGATGGTAAAGCTGCGTTTGGCCGCCATGACGCGGGCGGCGAAATTCGGCGTATAGCCCAGTGATTCGACCGCCTCCATCACACGCTGGCGGGTGGTCTCGATGACACGGTCCGGTGAATTCAGGCAGCGCGACACGGTGGCGGTCGAGACGCCTGCAGCCTTGGCAACATCGTTAAGTGTTGGAGCGGAGGGGCTTTTTCCCATGTCGTACCTTGTCATTTCGCGGGCTCATTTTAGCAGATTTCCCGACCGCTGCCAGCGCTTAATGTAAGCGCTTGCATTATTGATGTAAGCGCTTACAAATGGTGATGAGATAACAACGGGGATCTTTCGATGTTTCTGATGGCGTCTGTTTGCGTGTTTGCCGTGTTCTTTGCCAATGTCGCCCTCGGCGCCTTTGGCAGCGGCGGTTTTCTGAGCGACGTCGGCGAGATGGTGATCCTGTTTGCAGCATCCATTCTGTTTGTGGCTGCAATTCTCAAAAAAGAAGCTGACCAAAAAAACCAAGACGGCAGCTGATGGATTTCCAAGGGAGGAAGACAATGACGAATGGCAAGGATGGGCTCAAATCTGCAGAGCGCCGTAATTTTCTGAAACTGGCCTCGACCGGCTCATTTACTGCGGCGTTGGTCGCGGGGGCTGGTGGGGTGCTTTGGTCCACTGAGGCAGTGGCGCAAACCGCCAAGGAAGAAAAGGAGCGTGAACGTGCGGCCGAGCACATCATGACGGTGGCCACCGCCTATGTGCTGGGCGCGTCGCGCAGCTACCCAATCATGCAGTTGGACCTGAAGGAGAACATCCAGAACGCCACCAATGGCAAGATCTATGTCAAACTGGCCCCCGGTGGGCAGCTGGGCGCAGGCGGTGCGTTGGTGCAGAAGGTGCAGGGCGGCACCATTCAGGCGGCACAGCATTCGCTGTCGAATTTCGCCCCCTTCGCCTCCACCGTTGATCTGATCAACATGCCTTATCTCTGTGGCTCCAATCAGCGGTTCACCAATCTGGTGACCTCCGATTTCTGGAACGCTGAGGTGCACCCCAAGGTGGAGGCCAACGGTTTCAAGGCGCTGTTCTATGTGAACATTGATCCCCGCGTCGTGGCTGTGCGCAAGGGCGGCAATGCGGTGACCTCCCCGGGCGACATGGCGGGTGTGAAATTCCGGGTTCCGGGCTCCAAAATGCTGCAGCAGTACTACCGTATGGTCGGTGCCAACCCGACGCCCGTAGCCTGGGGCGAGACGCCGTCGGCGATCAAACAAGGTGTGGCAGATGCGCTCGACCCCTCTGTGGGTGCGCTCTATGTCTTTGGCTTCAAGGATATCCTGAGCCACGTGACCTTCACCCAGGCGGTGCCGGACAGTCAGGTCTATTCGTGCAATCTGGAATGGTTCAATTCCTTGCCTGCTGATGTGCAGGACGGCGTGATGTGGGGGGCGGAGATGACCGCTCATCAGAACCTCTCCAAGGTGCCGTCAGCCCGCGCATACGCCATGGCAGAGCTGGCCAAGGCCGGTGTCGCCTTCCATACGCTGAGCGACGATCAGCTGGGCGAATGGCAAGAGGTCGGCGGCTATCAGCGCAGCGAATGGGATAGCTTCAAGACTGAGCTGGCCGGATCGATGGACAGTTTCGCCAAGCTGGAAGAGGCCGCAGGCACGCAGGGCAAATACTACGTCCACGACGCATAAGCTGTCGCACCACGTGGTTCCGGAACCCCCGGTGCCACGTTCCCTTTCTCTTTTAGCCGCCTGCGACAGCCCGATTTGGGCTGATTCACAAGGCGCGCCCAACCCTCGGGACGAGCGATGGACCTCTTGCGGAAAATTGACAAGAACGCCGAGCGCTGGCTGCTGCTGACCTTCTACGTGATGCTGGTCATCACTATGGCGGTTGAGGTTATCCGGCGCGAACTCTTTGCCTATTCCTCGATCTGGGGGGAGGAGATTGTGCGCTACTCCTTCATCTATCTCGCCTGGATCGGTGCCGCCGCCGCAGTGAAGGAGCGCGCCCATATCCGCATTGATGTGCTGATGCATTACCTCGGGCCGCGCCCTAAGGCGCTGCTCTATATCCTTGGCGATCTGGTGATGTTCGTGGTCGCGCTGGTGGCGCTCTACTGGTCGTTCGAGACGGTGCTGGTCTCCGCCAAATTCGGCTCTGTCAGCCACGGGCTGCGCATTTCCATGGTCTGGTTCCTGATGGCGGTGCCAGCCGGGTTCGCCTTGATGGTCTGGCGGTTGCTGCAATCCTTCCTGCGCGATTTTCGCAGTCTTCGAGACGGCACGCCCGTCTTCGAAGGCGACAAGCTGTTTGATTGAAGGATCTGAGAGATGCTGTGGAATTCACTCAATCAAACAGTGGAACTGGGTTGGGATTTCTACCTGCCGGTGATCATGTTTGTGGCCCTGATTGCGCTGGCGGTGCCGGTTTGGGCGGCCATCGGGACTGCTGCGATCACCATGCTGGTGATGTCCGGCGACCTGCCGCTGAGCGCTATCGGTGAAAGCCTGTTCACCGGCATTGATGCCTTTGCGCTGACGGCGGTGCCGCTGTTCATCCTGACCGGCGATGTGCTGGTCAGAACCGGGCTAAGCAAGAAGTTCCTGGATGTGGCCGAGGCGCTGACCTGCTGGACACGGGGCGGTTTTGGTTCCGCCACGGTCCTGGTCTGCGGCATGTTCGCGGCGATCTCCGGCTCAGACGCCGCTGGCGCTGCTGCGGTCGGACGGATGACCATCAACCGGCTGGTCGAAAGCGGCTACCCCCGCCCCTACGCTTGCGCGCTGGTGGCTGCTGGTGCCTGCACCGGTATTCTGATCCCGCCCTCGATCGCCTATATTATCATCGGTCTGGTGCTGGGCATTTCCGCCTCCACCCTGTTTCTGGCGGCGCTGATCCCGGGGATTGCCATTCTGGTGTCGATCCTCGTCACCAACATCATCATGAACCGGCTTTATACCTATGAGACCGGCGGCAATATGGGCCTGGGAGAATGGCTGGGCAATCTGGGCCAGTCACTGAAATCCGGCTGGTATGCCTTCATCGTGCCAGGGATCATCTTCTACGGTATCTTCTCTGGCCGCCTGACCCCGACTGAGGCTGGCGCCACCGCTGTCGTTGTCACCATCCTGATGGGTTTTCTGCTGGGCACGCTGAAACTGGCGGACTTCCCGGCGATGCTGGTCAGCTCTGCCAAGGTGAACGGGGTGATCCTGCCGATCATCGCCTTTTCAGCGCCGCTGGCAGAGGCACTGGCCATCATGGGCGTGCCGCAGGGGTTTGTCACAGCGGTGACCGGGCTGACCGATGACCCCTCCATGTTGATCCTGTTGATGATCTGCATTCTGATCGCTGCGGGCTGTGTGATGGAGACGACCCCCAACATCGTGATCCTGGCGCCGATCCTGAAACCGCTGGCCGACAACATCGGCATGAACGAAATCCAGTTCTGCATCATGATGATCACCGCGCTGGGTGTGGGGTTCATCACTCCGCCGCTGGGCCTGAACCTGTTTGTTGTCTCCGGCATCACCGGTGAGTCCATCCTCAAGATCGCCGCCCGCGCCATACCGTTTGTTCTGACCATGCTGATTGTGGTGCTGCTGATCGCTTATCTGCCTGCGATCTCAACCACGCTGCTCCCTGACATCTATAAATAGGACCCTTTGGACATGACCCGTGAGTACCTGAAGAAGGCGGCCCTGACCCCCAAGTCGGATGCGTCCGAGACCCATAAGATTGTGCAGGAGATCCTTGATGAGATCGAGGGCGGAGGCGACGCCAAAGCATTGGAATATGCGGCCAAATTCGACAAATACGAGGGCAACGTCCTGCTGACGGATGAGGAGATTGAGGCCGCCTGCGCCTTGGTGCCGGAAAAGCTGAAGGCCGACATTCGGTTCTCCCATGACAACGTGCGCCGCTTTGCCGAACTACAGAAAAGCACTGTGCATGATGTGGAAACCGAAATTTCACCGGGTTTCATCACCGGACAGAAGGCGATCCCGGTGGATGCAGCGGGCTGCTACGTGCCCGGCGGGCGCTACAGCCATATCGCCAGCGCGATCATGACCGTCACAACCGCCAAAGTGGCTAAGCTGCAAACACATCACCGCCTGCTCGCCGCCGCGCCCCGGCGTCGGCGTGGCGCTTAGCCATCGTCTATGCCGCCCATATCTGCGGCGCGGATCAGATCATGGCGATGGGGGGCGTGCAGGGTGTTGCGGCGATGACATTCGGCCTGTTCGGACTGCCCAAGGCGAATATCCTCGTTGGTCCCGGCAATCAATTCGTGGCGGAGGCCAAGCGTATCCTGTTCGGCCGTGTCGGTATCGACATGATCGCAGGCCCCACTGACAGCCTGATCCTGGCCGACAGCACGGCGGACGCCCATATCGTCGCCACCGATCTGGTGAGTCAGGCCGAGCATGGCTACAACTCCCCGGTCTGGCTGGTGACGGATGATCGCACTCTGGCCGAGGAGGTGATGCGGCGGGTGCCGGGGCTGATCGACGATCTGCCCGAGGTGAACCGCGAGAACGCCGCTGCGGCGTGGCGCGATTATGCGGAGGTCATCCTCTGTGCCAACCGCGAGGATATGGCCGCCTGCTCCGACGCCTACGCGCCAGAGCATCTGACCGTACAGGCCGAGGATCTGGATTGGTGGCTGGGGCAGCTGACTTGCTACGGCTCGCTGTTTCTGGGCGAGGAAACCACGGTCTCTTATGGTGACAAGGCAGCGGGCACCAACCATGTGCTGCCAACCTCGCGCGCGGCCAGCTACACCGGCGGGCTGTCAGTCCATAAATACATGAAGATCGTCACCTGGCAGCGCGCCACCCGCGAAGGGTCCAAACCAGTGGCAGAGGCGACCGCACGGATTGCCCGGCTGGAAGGGATGGAGGGCCACGCCCGCGCTGCTGACGTGCGGTTGGCCAAGTATTTCCCGGATGAAACCTTTGACCTGACTGCAAATGGCTGACCCGCGCGCGCTTTTCGACCTGACAGGCCGGACCGCCTGTATCACCGGCGCCAGCTCCGGGCTGGGGCGTCGCGCAGCGATTGCGTTGGCCGCTGCCGGTGCGCAGGTGGTCGCGGTGGCGCGCCGGGCCGAGACTTTGGAAAGCGTCTGTGCCGAGATTGGCGCCAAGGCTGCCCCTGTGATGACAGATGTGGCAGACCGCAGCAGGTTCGACGCATTGCGTGAAGACGTTTCAGCCCCCTTCGGGGCGCCGGATATCCTGATCCATGCGGCCGGTGTAAATACCCGGCAAACGGCGGATGACGTCACCGCCGAGGGCTGGGACCAGACCATCGCACTGAACCTCTCGGCTCCATTCTTTCTGAGCCAGGCGCTGGTGCCTACGATGAAGGACAGAGGTTGGGGGCGGATCGTCAATTTCGCCTCGCTCCAGACCACCCGCGCCTTTCCCGGCGGCGTTGCCTATGGCGCCAGCAAGGGCGGGATCGCCCAGCTGACCCGCGCCATGGCTGAGGCCTGGTCGCCCCATGGCATCACCGCCAACGCAATTGGGCCGGGGTTTTTCCCGACCGAGCTGACCCAGGCCGTGTTCGATGATGGGGACCGTGCGGCCCGAAACGCCGCGCAGACCTGCATTGGCCGCAATGGTCGAGCTGGAGGATATGGACGGGCCGCTATTGTTTCTTTGCTCCGATGCCTCCGCCTATGTCACCGGGCAGGTATTGATGGTCGATGGAGGGTTCACAGCGAAATGAAAGCCTTGGTTTATGAGGGGGTTGAGACGCTGGCATTCCGAGATGTGCCGATGGCTGCGCGACGAGAGGGCGAGCATCTGATCCGCATCCGTGCCTCTGGTATCTGCGGCTCGGACATGCACGCCTATTTGGGCCACGATGCCCGCAGGCCCGCGCCGCTGATCCTGGGGCATGAGGCTGCGGGCGTGATTGAGGACGGACCGCAGGCGGGCCGCCGGGTGACGATCAACCCGCTGGTGACCTGCGGCAGCTGCGCGGCCTGCGCGGCTGGACGTGAAAACCTCTGCGCCAGCCGACAGATCATCTCCATGCCCCCGCGCGAGGGCGCCTTTGCCCAATTCGTGGCGATGCCGGAGCGCAACCTTGTAACCGTGCCCAAAGATGTGCCGTTGTCAAAGGCCGCCCTGGCCGAGCCGCTGGCAGTCAGCTGGCACGCCGCCCGGCTCGCGCTGAAGGCGCTGCACCCGGATATAGAGCGCCGCGCGCTGGTGATCGGCGGCGGTGCCATCGGCTTGGCCGCTGCGCTGGCGCTGCGCGCAATGGGGGTGGAGGACGTCGCGATTCAGGAACCCAACGCCGCGCGCCGGGCTTTTCTGGCAGACCACTGCGGCCAGCAGGCGGTGGCAGAGTTGCAGGGCATTGTACCACTGGTGGTCGACGCCGCGGGCTATGCCGCCACCCGCGCCGCCGCCTCTGCCGCGGCCGCGCCTGGCGGCGTGATTGCCCATGTCGGATTGGGCGAGGATGCGGGCGGTCTGGATATCCGCCGCATGACGCTGCAGGAAATCACCTTTATCGGCACCTATACCTATACCGCGCAGGATTTTCGCGACACCGCGCAAGCGATCTTTGATGGCCGCCTAGGTCCGCTGGACTGGCCAGAACAGCGGTCGCTATCAGACGGCGCCGCCGCATTTCGCGACCTGCGGTCCGGCGCAGTGGCCGCGCCAAAGATCATTCTGGATCCCTGGGCCTAGGCCCTGAGCTGAGCAAACGGAGAGCATCATGTATGACAAGATCCTGGTTCCCATGGCCCTGGACCACGGGGTGTCCGGCACAACACTGAAAGCCGCCGCGACCCTGTGCAACCCCGGCGGACAGATCACCGCACTGCATGTCTATGAGGCCCCGCAAGGCTCTGTCAGCGCTTATCTGGATGAGGATGCCGTGCGCGAAGGGCTCGAAAAGGCCCGTCAGCAGCTGACCAAGAAGACCGCCGACTATGGCGATGTGGCAGCTGAAATTGTCAAAGGTCGCTCGTACCGGGCCATTGTTGAATATGCAGAACAGAACGGTACGGACTGTATCGTCGTCGGCTCACATAAACCCGGGCTCAGCGACTTTTTCCTCGGCTCGACCGCCGCCCGTGTGGTGCGCCACGCGCCCTGCGCGGTGCATGTCTGCCGCCCCCTTTGATCCCCAACACCGAGACCTCAAACAAAGGCAATCGACCATGACAATAGACAAGAGGATCGCTGACGATCTGGCGGCCAATGGCGTCTCCTTCGTCACCACCGTGCCGTGCAAGCAACTGGCGGGTGTGATTGAGGAGATCGACCAGCGCGATGACATTTTTCACATCCCTTCCAACAAGGAAGACGAAGGCATGGGCCTCTGTGCCGGGGCCTGGATGGGGGGAAAACGTCCGGCGATCATCATGCAGAACACCGCCATCGGGGTCACCATCAACACGCTTGCGACGCTGATCCAATACTACCGGATGCCGCTGCCGATGCTGATTTCCTACCGCGGCGAGCTGCGCGAGCCGGTGGCCTGCCAGGTGGAAATGGCCGTGCATACCAAGGCACTTTTGACGCAGATGAATATCCCGACCTACCACTTCCACTGGCAGCGGGACGTCGAGGAATTCGACAACATCCTGAAATACACCTTCATGTGCAACAAACCTGTTGCCATCCTGACCGACGCAAATTTCTGGGGAGGCTATGGCGACCAATGATCCGTTCCGAAATCCTGAAAGAGATCGCGCCCATCCTGCGCAACGAACTGGTGGTCTGCAATATCGGTATTCCCAGCCAAGAGCTGCACGCCATCGATGACCAGCCCAGCAATTTCTACATGCTGGGCACCATGGGCCTTGCCTCCTCCATCGGGCTGGGGCTGGCGCTGGCACAGCCGAAGCCAGTTATCGTGATTGACGGTGACGGCTCAATCCTCACCAATCTCGGCACCCTGCCCACTATCGGCAACAACGCGCCCGGCAACTATATCCTGATGATCATCGACAATGGCTCTTATGGCTCAACCGGCGATCAGCCGACCTACACCAGTCAGCGCACCGATCTGGCTGCCATGGCGCGCGCCGCTGGCTGTGGCCGGGTGATCGAGGTGCAGGACAAAGACACCGGCCCTGCACTGGAACAGACGCTGGCGAGTGGCGAGGCCACGGTGCTGGTGGTGAAATGCGATAGCGGCAACGCCAAGATGCCGGTGATCACGATGGATCCGGTGGTGATCCGCGACCGCTTTATGACGGCTGTCACCAGCTGATGGGCGCAGGCGCCATTCATTCGGCTGAGGACGCCCGCCGTCTGGCCCGGCGGCGGCTGCCTTGGATGGTGTTTGACTATATCGATGGGGCCGCGGGACAGGAAACCGGGGCAGCGCGGAACTGCGCTGCCCTGGATGCCATCACCCTGCGGCCCCGTATCTTGCGCGATGTCAGCCAGCGGTCTTTGGCCACGAGCATATTTGGCGCCGAGGCAGACCGCCCTTTTGGCATTGCCCCCATGGGCATGTGCAACCTGTCGGCTCCTGGCGCCGACCTGATGCTGGCCCGGCTGGCGGCGCGCTACCGGGTGCCGCATGGAGTCTCCACCGTCGCCTCGACGTCGCTCGAGACGCTTCTGGAGGCGACGGAAGGCTATGCCTGGTTTCAGCTCTATTTCAGCGGTGACGGCACTGGCACTTTCAAGCTGGCCGAGCGCGCTCGCGCGGCTGGTTATCAAACTCTGGTGCTGACGGTTGATGTGCCGGAGGTCGGCCGCCGCCCACGCGAACTGCGGCATGGCTTCAAGATGCCGTTCCGCATCGGTCCGCGCCAATTCATTGATTTCGCCCTGCATCCGCGCTGGTCACTAACAACTCTGCTCAAAGGCAAGCCTGTGATGGCGAACTTCAAAATGGACGGCTATGACTTCGACCGCACCGAAAGCCGGGCGCGCGCCACGTGGGACACGCTGGCCCGGCTGCGCGACCTTTGGCCCGGAAAACTGGTGGTGAAAGGCGTGCTGGACGTCGAAGACGCCCGTGCGCTGGTATCGGCTGGAGTTGATGCCATTCAGATTTCCAGCCATGGCGCGCGACAACTGGAAGCCGCACCCGCCCCGATAGAGATGTTGGCAAAGATCCGTGCAGATCTTGGGCCGACGTTCCCGGTTTTCTACGACAGCGGCATCCGGTCGGGCGAGGATGTTCTGAAGGCGATCACAATGGGTGCAGATTTCGTGTTTCTGGGCCGTATCCTGCAATACGCGATTGCTGCGAGGGGCGAGGCTGGGCTGGAGCAATTGTGGGATGCGCTAAGCGAAGAGCTGAGCATTGCCATGGCACAAACCGGGCGCGTCTCACTTGCCACTTGAGAGCGCAGTTCATCGTCTGACGTAGCGCCGCGCGGTTGCCGCTGTTGAGCGCGCTTATGCTGCGTCTGCGTCGCTGCGTTGGCTTTTTGCGTCGACTGTCAGGTGGTAGGCCTGACAGGTTTCGCCGCCTGCTTCAAACCTGGGCCCGGCGGAGGTGATCGACAGGCGCGCCCTGCGCATCAGCAGCGCAGCTGTGACCGACGTGATGCACAAAAAGGCGCTGATGTTCCACTCCTGCGCGAGCCGGGAGAGACCGCGCTCCAGATGTCCGCGCACATCTCTGCGCTCCCGCGCGCTCAGCGTATCTTCGACGAAAAACCGGCTGACCTCCCAGATTGCGGCATCCTGCGGCGCGGAATGATCCAGGACATTTGACGGCAGGCCAGGCAGCAGACCCAATTGCGCATCCCGCAACATGTAGCTGGTGGTCATGCACTGCGCAGTGGTGGGGGTCACCCGGAAACCGCCGAGGACTGTTTTCCCCTCATGAACAGTGCAGTAGATACTCTCTGGTGTGTCGTACTGGTCAAACTCCAAGCCACGCACATTGGGCAGATTCCAGCGTCGCAACTGAACAAAATGACGATAGCGCGCGCGCAACATCTCAGTGAAGAGCCCGCCGGTCTCCGCAAAGTTGTCGAATGTAATTTCTGTCGACTGCATCGCAGGCCCGGTCAACTGTTCCAGCCCGAATGCAAACCTGCATTCCGGCAATTTATCGAAAATTCGACTCAACCTATCCGGAAAGCGTAAATTTTGAATTAATTCAGAAAAGCCACTGCGCTTTTTGCGGCCGCTTCTCACATTGGGATCGCGTCAGTCAAAAATCGCGGCGACCGCCCGACACCAGACAGCACTGCCTGCCCGGAAGGTTGCAACGCGATCAGGCTGAGCGCGCCGCCGGTGCCGATGTAACCTTGCGAATTTCCGAAAGCAGCACGGATTTTTTGACCGGCTTAGACAGGTAACTCACCGCACCGAGCCGCAGGAACAGCTCCTGTTCTTCCGGGGCCGCGTTCGCGGTCAGCATGACCACCGGCGTTGCCGCAATCCGTCCGCCACGCCGCAGCATTTCCGTGAGGGTTTCGCGGCCATCCATCACTGGCATTTTCATGTCCAAAAGCACCAGATCAAACGGGTGTCGCTCCAAGGCGTCCAAGGCCTCGGCGCCGTTTTCTGCATCGGTGATCCGCACGCCGCTGTTCTTTAGAAACGCCCGGACCACCAGCCGATTGGATGTCGTATCATCCACCAGCAAAATAGACAGATCGCCAAGCTCGCTTGCCTCTGTGCGGGCAATCTGCTGCGGCAGGACCTCCACCTCTGAGGCATCCAGCGCGGTGATCGGACAGAAGAAAGTGAAACAGCTGCCCCAGTCGCGGCCGGTCTGCACAGTGATATCGCCGCCCATTATGCGGGCCAGATGGCGGGCAATTGCCAATCCCAACCCGGTGCCGGGGACGTTGGGGGCGTTCTTGTCCTTGGCGCGATAGAAATCTGTGAAGAGTTTGACGCTTTGCTCCGGCGTCATGCCCCGACCGGTGTCGGAAACCGCGACGCGCAGCATCACGCGCCCGTCGAGATCTTCGTAATCAGCAGCCACCTCAACCTGACCGGTTTCTGTGTATTTCACCGCGTTGGAGACCAGGTTGCCGATCACCTGCCGCAGCCGCAATGCATCACATTCCGCATAGTCAGGGATGTTCTGCCCCAGGCTGACAGCCAGCCCGAGCCCCTTTTCATCCGCGCGCGCGCGATACATTTCAACGGCACTGGCGATTTCTTCCCGCGGGGAGGCCGTGGCCAGGTTCAGTTCGAACTGACCCGACTCGATCTTGGCGTGGTCAAGCACATCATCGAGGATCCCGGTGAGCGCCTGAGACGATTTGCGCAGAAGCTGCGTCTGCTCCCGCAGCGTATCAGACCCGGAATTTTCCTCTTCGATCAATTCGGACATGCCACAAATCGCATTCAGAGGTGTGCGGATTTCATGACTCATCGCGGCGAGGAACCGGCTCTTTGCACGGCTCGCGGCCTCCGCCGCGCTCAACGCCTCGCGCAGCCGCGCGGTCAACTGGTGCTGCACCCACATGGCGTGGACCATATAGGCGGCCCCCAACAACAGAATGACCGCGGCGATGATCATTTCGCCGGGACTCGCCACACGGAGAAGCGTCGCGCAAACCATATAGCCTACGGTCAGGATAATCGGCACCGCAGTGATGATCCCAAAATAGAACCATGCCGATCGCGCAACCACCGAATGATTGAGCGCAATGATCAGCAGCATCGCCCCCATCAGTTTGGGGAAGGGTTCAGGATGCAGGAACAACAGCAGCGACAAAGAATTGAAAACGCAGACGCCGACAAATGCGGAACCGGCAAAGAGAATGATGCCGCCGAGCGTTACGCCAGATGACAGACGCTGGTAGACCCGCAGACCAACCAGTTCGACCAGAACGTAGGCTGTGTAGACGATGGCAATGGTCTGCAAGGACAGAAAATAGAGGGACAGCAGCGACACCAGGGTGATCGAGGCAAATCGGGACGGAAGGTCGGACCGAACAAGCTTGTTTTGGCTGGCAACGGAATTCACGAGGTCTGGCGATAATGAAAACAAACGCATCCTCCTTTCCGGGTTTCCCAGGCCACCTCCCCGCCGTCGCGGTCACGCGTCAAAGGCGAGCCTCACCTAATTTGACAACAGCTATCCGATCTCGCTCGTACCGATAAATTGCGGTCAAATGGTGACAGATGACTTAATATTGCCGAGAGGACCTTAACGACAGGCCGATCAAGCTCAACTTTTAGCGAGAAAAACAGCGTCAACACGGCAAGGGATAATCACCCATCCGCACTTCAATCATGACGATATCGATCGGTAGAATATGCCCCACGGCCCTATGATGGACGCCAGCCGCGACCATTGCGATCCGCGTTAACAGAGGCGGGCTTAAGAGCGCGTCCAACCAGCGCATCCCTGAGATCTTTGATCTGGAAAATGGTGCCCCCACACGGACTCGAACCGCGGACCTACTGATTACAAATCAGTTGCTCTACCAGCTGAGCTATAGGGGCCTTGAGCAGCGAGATAGCGCCTCTCGCGAAGGGGTGCAAGACGAAAAATTCGTCTTGTGGCTGAGAATTTCATATCGGTATTTGAATCGAAGATCGTGCATATTTTGCCGTAACCAATCCCGCCCCCTTTGCGGTCTGCCAACAGGATCGCCGATCTCTGCACTCCACCGGTTTGCGCCGTCAGCAGGGCTGACGGCGGCGGCCATCTTCACTGGGCTCTCGGTCATCCCTGCGTGGTCACGGGTCTGCGTTGCGGTCGGGACCCAAATGTCAAATCGATCCAAAGACATGCTGGTGACCGGTGCAGAAATATATGATCATGCCATCAACAAGATGATAGGGGCTGTTGCGTGCCAGCGCAGGCAACGTGCTGACCACCCCAAGAAACCGGAAGCAGCCGTATGACGGAAACACGTTTCAATATCATGATCGTCGGACAGGCAGGGCGGTTGCAATATGAGGCGGTGCTGTTTGCGGCCTCCCTGCGCCAATACGCCCCTGAATTTACAGGGCGGCTCTATGTGGCGGTCCCGCAGTCAGGCGCGCTCTGGACCAGGGATCCCAGCATTCGCAACAAACCGGTATTGGAGGCGTTGGAAGCCTTGGGAGCGGAAATTCTACCGTTTCAATCCGCCACCTTTGGCGAGAGCTACCCCTATGGCAACAAGATTGAGGCGCTTCTGGCCATGCCAGAGGGCGAACCATTTGTGTTCTTTGACACCGACACGCTGATCACCGGTCCGCTCAACCAGATACCGCTGGATTTTGCCCGCCCCTCGGCGTCACTGCGTCGGGAGGGACCTGGCCGAAGCCGACGCTCTATGGTCCCGACATGACCGGGATTTGGCGCGCATTATATGATCGCTTTGGTCTGGATTTCGACAGCAGCCTTGATCACAGCCAGCCTGAAAATTTCTGGCGCCGCTATCTCTATTTCAATGCTTAGCTACTATTATGGGACTTGTCCCCGCGCCTTTGGTCAGCGGTTTCTTGAGTATGCAGTCTCCATCCGCGACGATCTGCCAAAGGCCTTGATCGGCCAGTCGCTGGATCCCTGGCTGGATCAGATCGCTCTGCCTTTGGTCATTCACAGCCTTGGCGGTGGGCGGGCGACGCTGCCCGAAGGCTATCTTGATGGGGAGATGAGTTGCCATTACCGCAGCCTGCCGCTGCTATACGCGCGGGAAAGCGATGATGTGGTCGCCGCGCTGGAGACCGTCGCCAGACCGAACAAGATCAAGAAAGTTCTGAAGCAATATGAGCCGATGAAGCGCATGATCTATCAGGGTCGCGGCGCCAAGGTACGCGCGATGTTTGATCGAGAGAACCTGCCTCGTAAGGAGCAGGCCTTGCGCAACCGGATCAAATCCGCCGGTTTCTGGATGCGATAATCAGCGCTTTCGACATGCGCTCTCTGCGGAAGAGTGCCTTGTGTGCCCAGCCGGATCCTGCGCCACGCGAGGCCAGCGCCAAATTGCAGCTTGCCTTACCGGTCGTGGCAGAGTGTTCTTACGCGCGAAACAAGTCCCGACCAGTAGGGTCGACCATTCAAGGGGAGCACATTCAATGTCTGAAGCGCCAAGCTACGGGTTCGACACATTGCAAATTCATGCCGGCGCCAAGCCCGATCCGGCCACCGGTGCGCGGCAGACGCCGATCTACCAGACCACCGCCTATGTGTTTCGCGATGCAGATCATGCGGCGGCCCTGTTCAACCTTCAGGAAGTCGGCTTTATCTATTCGCGTCTGACCAACCCGACAGTGGCCGTACTTCAGGAGCGCATTGCGACCTTGGAAGGTGGCGTTGGGGCGGTCTGCTGCTCCTCCGGCCACGCTGCCCAGATCATGGCGCTGTTCCCACTGATGGGACCAGGATGCAATGTGGTGGCCTCAACCCGGCTATACGGGGGCACCGTCACCCAGTTCAGCCAGACCATCAAGCGGTTTGGCTGGTCGGCCAAATTCGTGGATTTCGACGACCCTGAGGCGGTGGCCGCAGCCATTGATGACGACACGCGGGCTGTGTTTGGCGAATCTGTTGCGAACCCTGGCGGCTATGTCACGGATATCCGCTCCATTGCGGATGTTGCGGATGCGGCGGGTGTACCGCTGATCATCGACAACACCTCGGCCACGCCCTACCTCTGCAATCCGATTGCTCATGGGGCGACGCTGGTTGTGCATTCCACAACAAAATATCTGACTGGCAACGGTACTGTGACCGGTGGCGTGATCGTGGACTCCGGCACATTTGACTGGTCGGCAAATGACAAATTCCCGTCGCTGTCGCAGCCCGAGCTAAGCCTATCACGGGCTGAAGTTCCACGAGACCTTTGGCGGGCTGGCCTTCACCTTCCATGGCATTGCCATCGGCCTGCGCGATCTGGGCATGACCATGAACCCACAGGCCGCGCATTATACGTTGATGGGGATTGAGACCCTCAGCCTGCGGATGGAACGCCACTGTGAGAATGCCAAAACCGTGGCTTCGTGGTTGGAGCAGGATCCGCGCGTGGACTATGTGACCTACGCAGGGTTGCCATCCTCGCCCTATCATGATCGTGCGAACGCACAGTATCCCAAGGGCACTGGCGGGCTTTTCACCTTTGCGGTGAAGGGCGGGTATGACGCCTGTGTCAAACTGGTGAACTCGCTGGAAATCTTCAGCCATGTTGCCAACCTTGGCGATACCCGGTCACTGATTATCCACTCTGCCTCAACCACCCATCGCCAGCTGACGCCTGAGCAGCAGGAGGCGGCTGGCGCCGGGGCGAATGTTGTGCGCGTCTCTATCGGGATTGAAAACGCCGATGACCTGATTGGTGATCTGGATCAGGCTCTGAGTAAGGCGAGCAGCTAACCCGCTGATACCCAGCCAGTGTTACGTCATAAGGAAAAGGCCGGGACATCCCGGCCTTTTTTGGTTCTCAGTCGTTTGTCGGCAGCTTGATATCGTAAACCACGGAAACGCTGTGGCTGAAATTCAACTCACCTGCCTCGATCGGCATAGGAGCGCTGCGGGCCATCTCCATCGCCATCATCGGCTGGCCACCACCGGTGTCGCGGTCGTGAATTGACCGCACAGGGCCCAGCTCAACCCCCGCGGCCTCTGCCAGCTGGGCTGCCTTGCGTCGTGCATCTTTCACTGCGGCGCCGCGGATCTGGTCCTGCACTTTTGCCGGATCGGTGACTCCGAAACTCAACCCCCGGAAATCATTGGCGCCGACTTTTAGCACCTGATCCAGCACCTCGCCGAGTTGATCCAGATCGCGGATGCGCAGGGACAGGGTATTGGAGGCGTTGAACCCGGTGATCTTGCGGCGGCCATCCGAATAGCTGCGGTCCTGAGACCAGACAGGATTTAGGGAAATCTGCTGGGTCTGCATATCCTCTGCTGCGATACCAGCCGCCCGCAATTCATCAACCACCGCGACCATCTTGGTGGAGACTGCGGACATGGCGAGAGCGGCCTCTTCGGCCTCTTCAGTGACGCCCAAGGTGATTGTCGCCAGTGTCGGGGTGACGGCGATACGCGCCTCACCGGTGACCGAGATCTGGCGATCCACCGGGGTTTCCTGCGCATGGGCAAGCCCTGTTGCCAGCAGAACCGCCAGCGCCGAGGCAAAGATATGTCTAGCTTTCATCGAACTGCTCCTTTTTCTGGGTGTAACATGGGGATGGCAATTGACCGCCTGCAAGGGGGAAATCGTGTCTTTTCCTTTCCCTTGCGCGCGCTCTGCCTTATGGTCTGCGCCAAGATCGCCCTGCCACACAGGGGTATGGGCATACTAAAGCTGAAGGCGTGTTTGCATCATGAAACCGGGGTTTGCACTCTCTCTGTCCTCCACCGGCGTTGGCCTGTTGCAACGTGCCGCCGATGGTTGGCGCCAGATTGGCACAGTCTCGCTGGATGTCGACGATCTGAGCGCCGCGCTAGCGGATCTGCGCCAATTGGGCGAACGCCATGCGCAGGGGCCAATCGCGTGCAAGCTGATCATCCCGAACGATCAAATTCGATATCTGACGCTTGAAACCGGGGTCACCGATCCCGACAGCCGGCGCGCCGCTGCCGAGCAGGGCCTCGATGGGGCCACGCCCTATCAGGTGGAGGAGCTGGTCTTCGACCTGAGCGAGGATGGTGCACAGACCCATGTGGCCGCCGTCGCCCGCGAAACCTTGCAAGAGGCCGAAGATTTTGCGTTGGCACATGGTTTCCTTCCGGTGAGCTTTGTTGCGATGCCGCAGGAGATGAATTTCCTGGGAGAGCCGTTTTTTGGCGCGTCCCAAACCCTGCTGCAATCTGGCGAAGCCCCGGTTGAGCCTGACGGCGTCGCGGTGGTTGACATCGGCCCCGCCGACGCGCCGCCCGCTATTGCTGACGCTGCTGTGGATGCTGAGGGCAATGCAGACACGCCCTTAGACGAAAACGCATCACCCGAGGTGCCCCCCACCACTGCGGCGCCGCTGACCACCACCGCTGATGATGCTGCCTCCGCGGTCCCTGCCCCGTCAGACCCCGAGGAGGCATCTGCCGATGACATTCCCGACGATGTGTCTGACACTGCCGCAGCCAAGGGCAAAGAGGCCGAACAGATCGTAGCTGAGCCGGATCATACCCCAGACGCCGCGCCCGTTACCGACACCGACACCGACACCGACACCGACACCGAAGATACGCCGACGGCGCCAACAGCTATCGCTGCAAGCGGGTTTTCGACGCGACGGCGCAAGGATGGCGACCTGCGCGCGCAGAAAGCCTCTGCACCAACGGCTTCGCCAGTACCGCCCAAAGCGCCTGCAGCGACCAAAGCCGTTGCCGAGGCTAATGCGCCTACGCAGACCAAGCCTAACGATGGCCAGCGGGTGGTGCCTCATGCTGCCTTCGGCTCCATTGCATTGTCCGACAGCCCGACGACACCGGGAAGCGGCACCACCAAAGCGCAGCCGCTGGCCGCTCCGACGACCGGGCCGGTCATAGCCTCCCCCACCGCCAAGGGCGCAATCCCACCCGCGCCAAAAGCAGCAAGTCCGGCGCCGGTTCTGCCCCGTGATGACATCGCGGATATCTCACTCCCGGAGGCGCCCAAGGACAAGAAATCTCTGCATGAGGCTGGCAAGGCTTCTCTGCTCGCCGGTGTTTCAAACCAGAAGGTCGGCGGCAAGCCACGGTTCCTCGGCTTGGCCCTGGTGAGCGGCTTGCTGATTTTCATGGCGATTGTGGCGGCCTGGGCCATCCTTGCCGACAGGCAGTCCCGCAACGCCGTCAGTGATGCAACCACAACGCCTTTGGACAGCCCAGACACAAGTGGTCCCGGTGAAATCGCACCCCAAGTCAGCGCAATACCAGATCAACCTGATGAGGGGGCGTTGTTGCCGCTGGACTCAACGACAGACGGCACAGCGCCCGATGACACGGCTGCCCCTGCGGAGGGTGATGAGGGGTTGTCCAGTACGGATACCGCGGTTCTGGACGCGCTGCGGCTGGAGCAGGACGCCACGCCAACGGCAGATGAAACGCTCACGGAGGATCTGGACCGCGCCGAGCTGGCCCCGGAAACGGATGAACCTGCGGTGACGGCAGATCAGGACACGTCGCTGACACGCGCGGCCCAATATGCCGCAACTGGCATCTGGCAACATGCACCTGAAACGCCCGAAACCCCGGGAACAGATACGCTTGAGACCCTCTATGTGGCGTCAATTGACCCGACCGATATCTCCGAAGATGCAACAGCCCTGCCCGATCAGACCCTGTTCGCCACGGACCTGGAACTGGGCGCGATCAGCACCCCGACTGCTGCCGGACAACAGTTTGAGCTGGATGAGCGCGGATTGGTCAAGGCCACCCCGAACGGGACGCTGAACCCGGATGGGATCATGGTGTTCCTCGGCCGTCCTGAAAAGATCCCTCCACCGACCCCTGCCCGTCCAGACCCGGACGTTGCAGCTGCAGCGGAGGAAGCCGCGCGTCAGGCGATCCTGTCGGAACTTCGCCCTAAACAGCGCCCCAACGATCTGGTTGAACAGAATGAACGCGCGCAGCTTGGCGGATTGAGCCGGGCTGAACTGGGCGCGCTACGCCCTCGCAGCCGTCCACCGGGGTTGAAACCGCCAGAGGAAAACAGTCTGCCCGCAACCGCACAGGCGATTGCCCGCTCCGTTGTGCCCCGTGGGCGGCCAGCCAATTTCGCCAATCTGGTCGACCGTGCGCAGCGCAATCGTCAGCGCAATGCCGAGGCCAGCATCTCAGAAGCGGTCGCCAGCGCCCCGCCCCGGACAGTTACACCACGGATCCCATCCAGCGCCTCGGTTGCGCGGCAAGCGACCGTCGACAACGCGATCAATCTGCGGCGCGTGAACCTGATCGGTGTCTATGGCACCCCGTCAAATCGCCGCGCGCTGATCCTGATGCCCAACGGCCGTTACAAGAAGGTAAAAGTCGGAGATCGGATCGATGGCGGGCGTGTTGTGGCCATTGGCGACAGCCAGCTGCAATACCAAAAGGGCAATCGCAATCTAACGCTGAAAATTCCGAGCAGTTAAGGCCAACCCAGCCGGAACGATACGACCACGGCGCAGAAGATGCCCCAAATTGCGAACCAAAATGACAAAAGCCGGACCACCCTGGGCCCGGCTTTTGTCGTTTAGGTCTGCGAATGGTTGCTTACTCAGCCCCTGCTAGCTCTCCGTTGGCAATCTGCTCACGCTCAATCGACTCAAATAGCGCTTTGAAATTACCCTCGCCAAAGCCATCATCGCCCTTGCGCTGGATAAATTCGAAGAAGATCGGTCCGATCACGGTTTTGGAGAAGATTTGCAGCAGGATCTTGGTCTCCCCACCATCAACAACACCTTCGCCGTCAATCAGGATTCCGTGTTTCTGCATCCGGTCCAGCGGTTCCTCATGGCCGACCACACGGTCGTGGCTCATCTCATAGTAGCTGGCCGGAGGGGCTAGGCATGAACTTGATCCCGCGGTCTGAAATCTCATCCGTCGCGCCATAGATATCCTCGCTACCGACCGCGATGTGCTGGATACCCTCGCCGTTGTATTTTTTAAGATAAGAGACAATCTGCCCGGTTTCGCCACGATCTTCGTTGATCGGGATGCGGATGCGCCCGCAGGGCGAGGTCAGTGCGCGGCTCAGCAGTCCGGTGAATTTTCCTTCGATATCGAAGAAACGGATTTCTTTGAAGTTGAACAACTCACCATAGAACCTGAACCATTTGTCCATATTGCCCTTGAAAACATTATGGGTCAGGTGGTCGAGGTAATAGAAGCCAACACCGCGCGGTTTCGACTGGGTGAGCCACTCAAACTCAGTGTTATACGGCGAGGTGTCATAATACTGATCAATAAAGTAGATCAGCGAGCCGCCGATCCCCTTGATCGCAGGGACGTCCATCGTCTTGTCGTCGCCTTCATAAGCTTCCGCCCCTTTGGCGACGGCGTGTTCGAAGGCCTTCTGCGCATCGACAACACGCCACCCCATAGACGGCGCGCATGGACCATGATCCGCCACGAAGCGCTCGGCAAAGCTGCCTTTCTCGGCGTTCAGGATATAGGTGATATCGCCCTGCTGCCACAGCTCAATGCCCGGCTTGTTCTTGTGGCGCGCCACCAGCTCATACCCCATACGCGCAAAAAGATCGCGCAGCTCCTGCGGGTCGGGATGGGCAAATTCGACGAACTCGAACCCATCGGTCCCGGCCGGGTTTTCGGCGCTGATGACGGATTTCGGGGCATTATGCGGGAACGGACCCATGCGGCTTCCTCCAGATAGGGAATAGTGTAGCTGCATTTAGAATACCGCAATTCAGATGCTTGTTTTGCGCATAGTTTAGGATATGCCAGTGTGTAGGCGCGTAAATCACGCGCATGATGTTGAATATTTGTGAAAGTCCCGCATATGTTAGACGCAACTGATCAGAAACTGCTCTCCGCACTGCAAAAAGACGCCCATCTGACCGCACAGCAGCTGGGGGAATTGCTGAACCTCTCAGCCAGCCAGGCCGGGCGGCGCCGACAACGTCTGGAGGCCGACGGCTACATCCGCAGCTACGAGGCGCGGTTGGATCCTGACAAGCTGGGGTTGAGTGTCCAGGGGTTTGTGCAGGTCCATCTGGAGAGTCACGGACCTGAACAATCTGAACGATTTTCACGGCTGGTTCGGATGCGCCCTGAAATCACCTCAGCCTGGACCATGACCGGCGAAGCCGATTATTTACTTAGAGTATTCTGCACTGATCTTGCTGCATTAAACCGGCTTTTGCACGAAATTCTACTGCCGCACCCAACGGTCGCACGGGTTCAAAGCCAGATTGTGATGGCACAATTAAAAAGCGATGGACCGCTGCCGACTTAAGGTTCCGTGAACACTCGTGCGCTATACAAACAGGGTACAGACTTAGAGATTGGATAGAGACCGTGTCCTTTGTAGATCGTCGCATTGAAAGCCGCCCCACCCGCGGCGAGGCTCCGTTTGGGCTAAACGAGGTGTTTTTCTCCCGCACCGATAGCCGCGGGGTCATCATCGCTGGCAACTATGTGTTCCGCAGGGTGTCCGACTACGATTGGGACGAACTGCTTGGTGCGCCGCATCGCACCATTCGCCACCCCGATATGCCCAAAGGTGTGTTCCAATTGTTCTGGGATACCATCAAGAGCGGCCAAACCATGGGCGCCTACGTCAAGAACAAGGCGAAGGATGGGCTTTATTACTGGGTTTATGCGGTCGTGGTGCCCTGCGCTGACGGCTACCTGTCGGCACGGATCAAACCCACCAGCAAGATGTTCGACGATGCCCGAAGCCTCTACGCCAAGCTGCTGGCAGCGGAGCAAAACGAAGATCTGACGCCGGAGGAAAGCGCCGAACGCCTGAAGGGCTGGATTGTCGATCATGGGTTTGACGACTATCGCCAATTCGCAACCAAGGCGATGAGTGAGGAACTGATCGCACGCGACATCGGGCTGGACAATGAGCCGGATCAGATGATTATCGATCTGTGCCAGATGCTGGACAATGCCAAGACACTCGTCAGTGAGACCGAAGGCCTAATCAAGGATTTCGACGCCATGCACACGATCCCGCATAACCTGCGGGTCATTGCGTCACGTATCGAGCCCTCAGGCGGGCCCGTCACTGTCCTGTCGCAGAACTATGGCGCGATGTCGCGCGAGATGTCTGATTGGTTTGCAGCGCATGTCATGGGCAAGGACAGCAATTTTGCGGTGATTGAGGCTGCCGTGGACGACTCCCTGTTTGTCGAGTGCATGGTTCGTGTCCTGAAGGAATGCGACATCCAGCTGCAGAAGGAGCGGCGCGGTCTGGGGGACATTGACATGCAGGGGGAACGCGATGTGCTGGCCCAATTGGTGGCCCAGCAGCTGGAACGCGCAGGCAAGGGGCTCGACCAGGTGGAGCGCGAAGCCTCGCGTATCATGCATGCCTGCCAGGTTATGCACCGTCATTTTCTGGGCCTCAGCTCAACTCGTGTTCTGTGTAAAATCGAAAGTGCCCGCCTGCCGGAGTCGGGCGAAACACTGGCGGATATCATCGACCAGCTTGGCGTCTTTCAGGAGCGCATCTCCCAACGGCTGGAGCGTATTGCGAAACTCAGCAATGAGATCCGCTCTCTGGAACGCTGACGCCAGGCGCACAGGTTGCACACAAGCCAGGGTTGGGACCCGCTAATCGGCCAGCGCTGGTTTTGTCTGCTGTTGGTATCCCTGACAAGAAATAGAACCGCAAGAAGAGCGGTTCTGTTTCAACGGCCCGTGGCGCCGCAGGGGTAACACAGGCCGCTCAAAATACTCGAAGGGCTGGCGAACCAGGGCCTCTCGCTTTTTTGAAGCTTGGGACCGCCCGCCCCTGCGCGCTCATAGCCTCTGATTTATGGCGCCTCGCATGCCAACTCTGCAGTGATGGATCTCGACCCTAGGCCCCTTTCCAAGTCCCGGTTGGTCACCTGCCTCGTTCGGCCTGCGGCCCGGACCAGTGGCGCTCGACGTTCCGACAGGTCAGCGCTGATTGCCTGATTTCGGGCACATATGATGCCCCGGCGAGCCAAGGCAGGCGCTGCGACACCGACCCACGCCGTCATCGCATGTTAAACGTTGCCAAGCCGGGCACCGCTTGCGATACCAAAACTTATGGATGCATTTCTTTATCAGGCGACGATTTACCTTGCAGCCGCGGTGATTGCCGTTCCGATTGCCGCTCGTCTCGGGCTTGGCTCGGTTTTAGGCTATCTGGCTGCCGGAATTATTATCGGACCGGTGTTCGGGTTTGTTGGAAGCGAAGCCGAAGATCTGCGCCATTTTGCCGAATTTGGCGTCGTCATGATGCTCTTTCTGATCGGGTTGGAGCTGGAGCCGCGCGCGCTTTGGGCGATGCGGCATAAGCTGCTCGGTCTGGGCGGCCTGCAGATCCTCGTCAGTACGATGGCCCTGATGGGGGCTGCCATGCTGGCGGGTGAAACCTGGCAGGTGGGACTGGCCATCGGGCTGGCGCTCTCGCTGTCCTCAACTGCCATCGTACTGCAGACCCTCTCTGAGAAGGGGTTGATGCGAACCGGTGGGGGGCGGGCCACATTTTCGGTTCTGCTCACGCAGGACATCGCGGTCATTCCCATCCTTGCCTTACTGCCGCTGCTGGCGGCCCAACATGGCGCGCAGATCACCGGGAATGGATCCATTGCGCGCGCCGCGGATGACGCCCACGGTGCATCCAGCCACGCCACACTGTCGCTGGTCGAAGGGCTGCCGGGGTGGGCTGTGACCCTGGTCACCCTTGCCGCTATTGCGTCGATTGTGCTGGCCGGTGTCTATCTGGCACGGCCAGTGTTCCGGTTCATCCATGCCTCTAACCTGCGCGAAATGTACACGGCCCTGGCGCTGATGATCGTTGTTGGCATCTCTTTCCTGATGACACTGGTCGGTCTCTCGCCTGCGCTTGGGGCTTTTCTTGCCGGGGTGGTTCTGGCCAACAGTGAATTTCGGCACGAGCTTGAGAGCGACCTCAACCCCTTCAAAGGGCTGCTGCTGGGGCTGTTCTTCATCACGGTCGGTGCCGGTATCAACTATCGCCTATTTCTGGCCGAACCGGGCGATCTGATCGGCCTTGCCCTTTTGGTCATCATCGCAAAAGGTGCTGTGCTCTATTTTGTGGGCAAAGCATTCGGCCTGAGGAAACGCGATCACTGGCTGTTTACGCTGGGCCTTGCGCAAGCGGGTGAGTTCGGATTTGTCCTGCTGGCATTTTCCCGGCAGCTCAATGTGGTGCCACCTGAACTGTCCGAAAAACTGCTTCTGGTGATCGCGCTGTCGATGCTGATCACTCCGCTGTTGTTCATTCTTTATGACCTGCTGTCGAAATACAGCAAGGACAGCCCCAAGGAACAGGCCGCCGACGAAATCGACGAAGAAGGCCCGGTCATTGTGGCCGGGATTGGGCGCTTTGGTCAGATCGTCAATCGCCTGGTCCGTGCCAGCGGGTTCAATACCGTGGTTCTGGACAGCAATATGGCATCCGTTCAGCTGATGCGGCGGTTTGGCGTCAAGAGCTTCCTCGGTGATCCGACCCGCCCCGAACTGCTGAAAGCCGCTGGCATTGCAAAGGCCAAGGTTCTTGTTGTGGCACTTGACGACAGAGAGGCAGCCCTCAGGCTGGTTGCCCATGCCCGTCGCGGTTATCCGGATCTGCACATCATTGCGCGCGCATTTGATCGCAACCATGTGTTTGAACTCTACAAGGCTGGAGCGAATGATATTGTGCGTGAGATGTTCGACAGCTCCCTACGCGCCGGTCGCTATGTTCTGGAGCAGATCGGGCTGAGCGAATATGAGGCGGCGCAGGCGGAGCAGACGTTCTATGCCCATGATCGTCAGACCGTGCGCGAACTGGCGAGTCTCTGGATTCCCGGAACGCCAAGCTAGCGAAAACCCGGCTTATATCGCCCGCGCCCGCGAGCTGGAAAAAGATCTGGAAACAGCGCTCTTGGAGCTTGCAGAGGCGAAGAAATCCTCAGACCAGAAATCAGCCTGATCCTCCGTTGCATCGCCCCGCCTGTCAAAAGGCGGGACGGCAAAGCGGCATCAGTGGCACATAGCGCCAGCTCAACTGCCGGAAACGCCCGCTTCCTCAAAGGTCGCCATACCGCTGTGGCACGCGACAGCCGCCCGCAGCACCTGGATGGCCAGGGCCGCGCCAGACCCCTCTCCGAGGCGTAGATCCAGCGACAGAAATGGCGGCTTGCCAAGATGCGTCAGCAATGCGGCATGGGCGCTTTCGGCGCTCTGGTGACCGGCGACGACATGATCCAATGCCGCCGGATGCGTGCGCATCAAGCAGGCGGCCGCAGCACAGCAGATAAACCCGTCCAGAATGACCGGAATTTTCATCATGCGGGCCGCGGTCATCGCCCCGGCCATGGCGGCAATCTCGCGCCCGCCGAGACGGCGCAACGCCTCAACACCGTCGGTGATGGCCGGGCCATGCAGCGCCACCCCTTCCGCCACAACCCGGGTTTTATTCGCCAGGCCAGTGTCATCAACACCGGTCCCGCGTCCGGTCCAATCCCCGGCGTCACCGCCGAACAGCGCGCAGGCCAGCGCTGCGGCCGGTGTCGTATTGCCGATACCCATTTCCCCCACCACAAGCAGATCGGCGGAGGGATCAACTGATTTCCACCCGGTCTGCAACGCCATGAGCAGTTCGGCGCTATCCATGGCGGCGTCTTTGGTAAAGTCCTTCGTTGGCGTTTCCAGATCGAGGCTATGAACATCCAGACGGGCGCCCGCCAGCTTTGCCAGCTGGTTGATCGCGGCACCGCCGTGTTTGAAATTGGCGACCATCTGCGCGGTCACCTCGCTCGGAAAGGCAGAGACCCCCTGCTCCACGATGCCGTGGTTGCTAGGCAAAGACGATCACCTGCGGCGCCCGGATCACCGGGCGGTCGGTCCCACGCCAGCTGCCGTACCAGATCGCCAGATCCTCCAACCGCCCAAGCGAGCCCGGCGGTTTGGTCAATTGGCTGTTGCGTTCGGCTGCGGCCGTTTCAGCCCGTTCGTCCACGCCCGGAGCCTGCGCAAGCTGCGCACGAAAGTGATCAAGCGAAAAGAGCGGTGATAGCATGGAAAGCCTCATTGCATCGAAGGGGTCGTCGCAGGTAAAGCGGATCATCCGTATGTACCGGTTCATCTTGACACCGCAAGCCCTCCGTGAGGCCCGCAAATGCGAAAAAACGACATATCTGGTGTAGATTTTCTGCTCGTGTTGATCTTGTTGACACGGTTGCCCATGCCAAGGTTGCAAAAACAACAGTTTGCGCGACATGCGCACGCGGTGTGGGCATTTCCCTTTGCCGGGGTTGCCGTCGCGGTACCGGCGTGCCTGCTGGCGGTCATCGCGCAGGGAATAGGATTATCTCCGATGCTGGCGGCTGGGATCGCGCTGCTCACACAGACAGTTCTGACGGGCGCCATGCACGAGGATGGGCTGGCAGATACCGCAGATGGGTTTTGGGGTGGCTTCACCCCTGAGCGGCGGTTGGAGATCATGAAGGACAGCCAAATCGGCACCTATGGTGTACTGGCGCTGATCCTGACACTTGGTCTACGCTGGATCGCCTATGCGAGCCTGCTGGCGGCTGACGCGGCATGGGCGCTCTTGCCTGTGGCCATGCTGAGCCGCGCTATGATGCCAGTCGTCATGGCGGCCCTGCCGAATGCGCGCGGCACCGGCCTGTCCTCCTCCGTCGGGCGCCCTCCCTGGCGCAACTGCGGATTGGGGCTGGCGATTGCAACCCTGGCCGCCGTTCTGATGCTTGGCTGGGCCGCCTGGGGATCCTTATTGGCGATGTGTGTGGTCGCTGCCGTTGTCGCTGCCACAGCCCGCACCAAGATCGGGGGGCAGACCGGAGATGTGTTGGGGGCCACGCAGCAGCTGTGTGAGCTTGTCGCGCTGCTCTGCCTGTCCGCCATCCTCAGCTGAGGCCCGCTGCCGCTTACTCCACGCCGCTGGTGCGGATCTTCAGCTGTCCGCCACAGTGCTTGCAATGGACAGCGTCCACATCGTGGCGGGTTAGCCCACATTGGCTGCAAGTATAACGCACACGCTGCGGATTGAAGATCGCCTGCGCTAGCCGCACAAATAGGGTCACCCCCACCACCATCACAAATACAGAGAAGGTTTTACCAGCAGGCGTCGCCATGGTGATATCGCCAAAACCGGTGGTGGTCAGCGTCGCGACCGTAAAATAGAGCGCATCAATATAAGGATAGTCGCTGCCTGTGGTGTCCATGAAGAACACCAGAGCCGTCATCGACGTCGCAAAGACAAAGATGAATAGGTTGATCCCGGCAATGATTGCATCCTCATGGCGACGAAAGAACCGGCTATCACGCCGCAGATCTTGTAATAGATGGTAGGAGTGGATCAGCCGCAACCCTCGCAAGATGCGCAGGAACGCCAGCCCGCCGGGCAGAATGGTCTCCAACAACAGCGACACCAGCACAATGATGTCAGCGAGCGTGTAGATGCGCCAGAACAGCTTGCGCCGGTTGCTGCTGATCCAAAACCGTGCCGCCAGATCCAACGCGATAACCAGCCCGACCAGCCAGCTCAGCCCGATCAACCATGGCCCGTGGGGGATATGAGCGGTGGACATGAAAAACAGGATGGTCACGGCATCAAAGCCGATCAGCCCATAGCGAAAGCGGACAGATGCGCTGTCAGTGCCCCGATAGAGATCGGTCAGGCGAGTCTTTAGGTCCGTCATGGGTATTCTCTGCTCGTTTTTTTGGCCGTGGTCGGACGCATCACCCTGTCAGATATACGCAGTGACATCGGGAGGGGCTAAATCATAGCCCAAAAATCAAAAAGGCCACGCTCTGAAGCGCAGCCTTTGTTTTCGATTTTCCGAATATCAGCTGGCTAGATCACCGCTGTTTTCGGGTAGAGATCACGCCGCAGCGCGGGAGGTCAGCACCTCGTCAACCTGCTTCGCAGCAGAGATTTCATCGCCACCGGAAACGGCTGCAACCTCACGCGTCAGACGCTCAAGCGCGGCCTCATAGAGCTGACGCTCCGAATAGCTCTGCTCGCGCTGGTCATCGGTGCGGTGCAGGTCGCGGACCACTTCCGCGATGGAAATCAGATCACCCGAGTTGATTTTCTGCTCATACTCTTGGGCACGGCGCGACCACATCGCGCGCTTTACTTTCGCCTTACCCTTGAGCGTGGTCATCGCTTTGGCGATCACATCGGGGGAGCTGAGCGACCGCATGCCAATTTCGGTTGCCTTGTTAGTCGGCACCCGCAGGGTCATCTTGTCCTTCTCGAAGGTGATCACAAACAGTTCCAGCGCGAAGCCGGCCACTTCCTGCTCCTCGATCGAAATGATCTGGCCAACGCCATGGGCGGGGTACACAACATAGTCGTCGGGGCGGAATTCAGGCTTCTTCGATTTAGTCATACAGGTCTTTCCTCGCTATGTGCCGATGTCAGGATCGGCTGGGCTGCCACAGGTCCACACGCGCGATGATCCGAAGATCCGCGTCGCAGACATGTCGCAGGAAAACCGCCAACAGACCCGTGCGACATAAGGCGCACAGCCAAGGCGGACATCCGTGATTGGTCATTTGCTGACTGAGTATATCACATTTTTTGCCTTACAAAAAGGCGAGGACCCGTGAAACCTCATGGTGGGGGGCTATCGGACCATAGAAAACACCGCAAAACGGGCTCACCTTCCAGCGCATCCCTGGCAGCAGCGCCAAGAACACCGGAGGTGAGTCGCCGCTCACATGATGCGATAGTCCTGCCAGGAGCCTTGGCTCAGCCGCCTTCGCCTGGAGCCTCGGAGAAATATTTCTCCAGCTTACCCTCTTCGCCGTCGCGCTCTTCCGCCTCGGGAAGCGGGTCTTTCTTGGAGACGATGACCGGCCACATTTCAGAATATTTGCGGTTGAACTCAACCCATTTATCCATGTCCGGTTCGGTATCGGGGCGGATCGCGTCCGCCGGGCATTCCGGTTCACAAACACCGCAATCAATACATTCATCCGGGTGGATCACCAATGTGTTCTCACCCTCATAAAAGCAATCGACCGGACAGACTTCGACGCAGTCGGTGTATTTGCAGGCGATGCAGTTATCCGTAACGACATAAGTCATGGTTGGCCGAGTCCCGTAGCTGTTTGGCTTGTAGCTAAATCACCGAAGCGCTAGGCTTCAAGATGTCAAAACGCACCATCCCGGCGACTAAGATCAAGCGCTCTGCGCTCTTTCTTATCCGGGCGACCTTTTCCCTCGTAGCGCGGGTTGCGCGGCACGGGGTCCTGTTTTTCGGTCAAATCAAAGTACAGCGCCTGTGCTTCTGGGGCTGGTCCGCGCCGTGTTCCGAGGGCTTCGATCCGCACGGTTCGGATGATGCGGCCCTGCGGGAAGGTCAGAACATCCCCGGAAGAGACGTTCTGAGCCGGTTTTGCGATTTTGTTGCCATTGAGACGAAGATGACCACCACTGACCATTTTGGCGGACAGGCTGCGGGTCTTGAAGAACCGCGCCTGCCACAACCATTTGTCAATTCTGATCTTCTCGCTCACCAGCCCCCTCTTCGGTTTCAGCAGCCGATCAATCGGATTGCTTCAACCCCATCAGCGCTGCGGCAAAGGGGTTGTCAGGGTCAATCTGCTTTTCCTTCTTCGGCGGGCGCGCCGAATAGGTCTTGCTGCCCTGATCCTGACGGCCGCCCTTTTTGCCGGGTTTGCCATCACGACCGCCAGGCTTACCGCCGCGCGGTTTACCCTTGCCACGCGGGGCATCACCACCGCGTTTGGCACCGCCACGGTCGCCGCCAGCCTCCTGACCACGCCGATTGCCGTTGCGGTTTCCACCGGTCTTGCGGGCGCGGCCCCAGGTGAAGGTATAGAAAACCTCGGTTTCCTGTTCCTCAACCTTCGCATCCGCCGCATCGCCGACAGGAGTCTCAATTTCTGCGGTTTCCGGGATCGGATCGGCAGCAACCGGATCAGCGAGCTCTTCCGCCACAGGCGCAACGCCGGCATCTTCGATCCCGGTGACCTCAACCGGAACGTCAGCAGGCGCGGCCGGGTCGGCGACCACAGCGTCGGTGGTTGCAGCGGTGTCAGCCTCATCCGGCGCAGCGGCAGGCGTGTTCTCAACCTGCTGAGCGGCATCCATAACAGGAACATCGGCTTCAGGCGTGCCGGTTTCAGTCACCACGGCATCAACAGCCTTGGCTTTCACCCGCTCGCCCTTGTCAGCCTGGTAGCCAAGCCCCTGCATCAGATCGGCAAACTGCTCCAGCGTCATGCCGGTGATCGACAGCATGTCGGCCTTGGCTTCAAAACCGCCACGGCTGTCTTCGGCCCGCAGCATATCTGCAAGGCGTTCCAGCATATCGATACGGATCATGCGTTCGCCTGCATTGCGATACCCGCACATGGTATCATAACCCTGCGGTGCATCCTTGATGACCGGCACGGTCACCAGACCAGCTGGTGGTGCATCCGGGAACTCCCCCAGACCTTCGGCAAGCGCCCAGAGGACCAGACGCAGTCGGGTCGGTGCCGGCTTCAGCAGCAGTGGCATGAAGATGGTGAACTGGCCAAACCGAATGCCGTGCTTGCGCAGCGCGCCACGGGCATCCTGATCCAGATCCTTCACCTCTTGTGCGACGGCTCCACGCGGCAGAAGGCCCAGCCCCTCGACCATGCGGAAGGCAAAGCCACGCGCAAGGCCGGTCAGCTCTTCGTCCCGCTGCAGGTTGAGCAGCGGCTCAAAAAGCGCGTTGACCTTGCGGGAGATGAAATGCTGCAGGCGGCGTTCGACTTTCTGAGCGACGTCTGCCCCAGCAGCGTCATCGACGAAAACCTCGATACGTGGGTTCAGCGGATCTGCGCCTAGCCACCAATTTGCCGACAGCATGTTCGCCCCACATCAGGCCACCCTGATCGGTAAAATCAATTTCAGTATCCGGCGCGTTGTAAAAACGGTCAGCCCGGAGATGGAAATGCGGTGCGAGTGCTTGCAGGGAGGCGGATTTCAACGCCTTTGCCTCGGCGCCCTGAGCGCTCTTGTCCGGCGAGAACCGGAACCCTTCAAGACGACCAACGAATTCACCTTCGACGGTCACTTCACCCTTGTCATTCACTTCGGCCAAAAGGGCCTCCTTCTGTTTGAGCTAAGCGCAAAAGCACGGATGTGCGCCGGTCCACAAATCGCTGAGTCAGACGTTCGTGCAAGGCGTCCGACAATCTGTCTTCTACAGCGCGCGTCTCTCCGCGCCAATGACTTTCATCACGGACCCAGCCGTTCCGTTGTGCAACGTAGGTCCAGGTCCGGATAAAGGCCAAACGTTTCGACAATGCGTCAATGTCGCCATCAACCCTGTCGATCCGTTTTATCTGCCGTGCCAGCCAATCGTCCGGCACCACACCGGACCCGTGCAGATACTGGAACAAAACGCCCAAAAGGCCAGAATGTTCCGACTGAGAGATACCGCGAAAATCGGGAACCCGGCAGACATCCCACAGCAGTCGCACAGAGGGGGCGTTGGTTGTCCGCGCCAGAATTTCATCCTGTTGGGAAAGCGATTTCAGCGCGATGAGATCATCCGCTTCACGTGCGCGAACCAGATTCTGATCCTCTGGTGCTGATTCGAGGGAACGGATCAGCGCCTCTACAGTGCCAAATTGAAGCTTGGAGGACCGCCAGTTCAGCTTTTTCAGCGGCGTGAAACGATGCTCCATGATGGCCTGCGCCACACCATCGTCCAGCGGCGGCGCGTCGCCGGTCACCCCGAAACTGCCGTGGCTCATGCCGCGCCCTGCCCGCCCGGCGATCTGCGCCAGCTCATTGGGCGCCAACTGCCGCATCCGGCGCCCATCAAATTTGGTCAGGGAGGAAAAGGCAACGTGATCAATATCAAGGTTGAGCCCCATGCCGATGGCATCGGTCGCTACCAGGTAGTCCACCTCTCCGTTCTGGTATAGCTCCACCTGGGCGTTTCGCGTCCGTGGGCTGAGCGCGCCCATGACCACCGCTGCGCCGCCCTTTTGACGGCGCAGAAGTTCGGCAATGGCATAGACGTTGTCGATGGAAAATCCGACGATGGCTGTGCGGGCGGGCATCCGGCTGAGCTTCTTTGAGCCAGAATAGACCAGATCCGAAAGCCGCTCCCGGCGCAGAAACTGGACACCGGGGACCAGTGCTGCGATCGGGCCGCGCATGGTATCCGCACCCAAAAACAGTGTCTCCTGCGTGCCACGCGCCCGCAGCAGACGGTCAGTGAACACATGTCCGCGTTCCGGATCGGCGCAGAGCTGAATCTCATCTACCGCCAGAAAATCACAGCCCATGCCCTCGGGCATCGCCTCAACCGTGCAGATCCAATACTGCGCACGCGGCGGAACGATCCGCTCCTCCCCGGTGACCAGCGCCACCACAGAGGGGCCGCGGGCCGCCACCACCTTGTCATAAACCTCCCGCGCCAGAAGACGGAGCGGAAATCCCATGACACCGGTGCGGTGCCCCAACATGCGTTCGATTGCATAATGCGTCTTGCCGGTGTTGGTCGGTCCCAGAACCGCCAGGGCCGGGAGGTCCCGGAACTCTGCATGCCTGTCATGATAGTGCCCTCAACGCCCGAACCGCGCTCAATTGCCCGCTTTACAGCTCTTTGCCTTCGACTGTGGTCTTCAGCCGATCAAGCGCGCTGGTTATCGCCTCGTGATGCGGATGTATAGCCTGCGCCCTCTGGTAGGCCTCATAGGCGTTTTGCGGATCATTGAATTGTTCGAACATCGCTCCCAGCGCAAAGATCGCGTTGTAGTCATTAGGGTTCAACATCAGCGTCCGCTCCAGATCCGCCACCGCAGGCCCGAAAAGCCCCGCAGTAAAATAGGCCCGCGCACGTTCATACCAACCGGTCGCAAATCCGGGCGCGTGATCGGTCAACGCGGTCAGGTGCTCAATGGCAATGCGGGTGTCGCCCCGCTCCAGAGCGTCTTTGCCTCGTTTCAGCAAAAGGTCCATCGCCGGAGAACCACTGCTCCCCCAAAGCGCCTGCAATGACCTGTCTAGGCCAATCGCCTCACCCGGGTCGGCCTGGGCCAGCGCTGCAAGCAATCCCGCCTCATCCACGGGGTCCTCAGCGCGCGCCTGCAAAGGCACGGAAAACAGGACTGTCAAAGACGTTGCCGCCACGATAGCTTTGAGATTGGAGAATTTTGCAACCATGATGGGTTAAGTGTAACCGCGCAGCCCGCGTTTTCCAGAGCCTGGGGGCCTTCCCTCACATAAATTTGCGGCTGCGGACCAAATATGAGGACTGAACATGAGCGAAACGCTGACCCAAGCAGCAGAAACGCTGAACGAAAAAATGGACGGCGGCTTTGATGGCTCCGCCAAATTCGACATCACCGGCATGGGCACAATCATGCTCGACCAGAACGGTGCGCGCGTCGCTGACGAAGAGGCCGAAGTCACCATGACCGCCGACGCCGAGACGTTCCAGTCGATCATTGAAGGGGAACTGAACCCGACAACTGCCTTCATGAGCGGCAAGCTGACCATTGATGGTGACATGGGCACCGCGATGAAACTGGCATCGGCGATGGCCTGATGGACGCGCACCTGATGGATCTGACCCCCGCCCCATTCTTTGCCGATATCGCGCGAGGACCCGACGGCGGGCAGGCCCATTGGGTGACCACCAGCGATGGCCTGCGCATCCGCGTGGGCCATTGGCGTCCGGACGGCGCCGAAAAAGGCACGTTGCTGCTGTTTCCGGGACGCACCGAATATATCGAGAAATACGGCGCCGCAGCCCAGGACCTGGCCGACCGCGGCTATGCTACATTGGCGGTTGACTGGCGCGGCCAGGGGCTTGCTGATCGGATGCTGCCCGAGCGCCTTCTAGGCCACGTTGTTGCGTTTCGCGATTTTCAGAAAGATGTCGACGCTGCGGTGAATCTGGCGGAACGGCTGGCGTTGCCAAAACCCTGGTTTGTACTTGGGCACTCCATGGGCGGGGCCATCGGGCTTCGCGCCGTGATGGAGGGGCTGCCTGTGAAGGCCTGTGTGTTTTCCGCCCCGATGTGGGGCATTCAGATTCCCCCGGCCCTGCGTCCTGTGGCGCGGTTGCTCAGCGCGATGGGCGACCGGTTCGGCATTGGCGCGATGCGGACTCCGACAACCACCCTTGCCCCTTATGTGCAGGCCAGCCCGTTTGAGGGCAATTCGCTCACAAATGATGCGGAGATGTATCGTCTCATGCAGGATCAGCTGGCGGCACAGCCGGACCTGTCGCTCGGCGGGCCGACGGTCCGGTGGCTGGGTGAGAGTCTGCGTGAATGCGCCGACCTTGCAAAAATGCCCTCGCCTGCGCTGCCCTGCATCACCTTCCTCGGGACGCAGGAACAGATCGTCAATACCGCCGCCATCCATGATCGCATGGCCCGCTGGCCTGGCGGGGAACTGGATCTGGTCAAGAACGCGCAGCACGAGGTGATGATGGAAGGGGCTGACACGCGCCGCAGCATTTTTGACAAGATGACCCGGTTGTTTGACCAATACGCCGACTAGGCTGCCCTGTGCCGTAAGATTGGATTGAGCGCACAGCCTTGGTCATGCGCATAAATCACGCAACACGCAGGGCGGTTGCTTGTGATCCCCTGCCCTCGCGCTTAAATGTCGAAACAGACATAAAACAGCCTGAGGTGCCCTGATGATCAACGCTCCCTTCCTTGACCGCGACCTGATGCGAGACGTCAACGCCAATGCCGCAGGTGGGGCCGGGCCGGACGGGCTGGGCAATCTGCCCGAATGGGACCTCAGCGATCTCTACACCTCCGAGGATGCGTCTGAGCTGGACCGGGATCTGGCCTGGCTGGAAGAGGAATGCGCAAGCTTCGCGGCTGATTACGAGGGCAAGCTGGCTGATCTGGATGCTGATGGCCTGCTCAATTGTGTCCTGCGCAATGAAAAGATCAACGCGATTGCTGGCCGGATAATGTCCTTTGCCGGATTGCGGTATTACCAGCTGACCACCGATGCGGGTCGCGCGAAGTTCATGTCCGACATGCAGGAAAAGATCACCATCTTCACCACGCCGCTGGTGTTCTTCACGCTGGAGATCAACCGGCTTGAGGACACCGTGCTGGACGGCCACTTCGCCGCCAACAGCGATCTGGCCCGCTACAAACCGATCTTTGACCGGATCCGTGCGATGAAGCCTTATCAGCTGTCGGATGAGCTTGAGAAATTCCTGCATGACCTGGGCGTTGTGGGCGATGCCTGGGAGCGGCTGTTTGACGAGACTATTGCCGGTCTGACCTTCACCGTGAATGGCGAAGAACTGAACATCGAGGGCACGCTCAACCTCTTGACAGAGCAGGATCGCAGCAAGCGCGAGGCCGCAGCGCGGGAGTTGGCGCGGGTCTTCTCCGACAACATCAAGATCTTTGCGCGCGTCCACAACACCCAAGCCAAGGAAAAGGAAATCCTGGACCGCTGGCGCGGGATGCCGTCGCCGCAGATGGGGCGCCACCTCTCCAACCACGTCGAGCCGGAGGTCGTGGAGGCGCTGCGCGAAGCCGTTGTTGCCGCCTACCCCAAGCTGTCGCACCGCTATTATGAGCTGAAGCGCAAATGGCTGGGGCTGGACCGCATGCAGGTCTGGGACCGCAATGCACCGCTGCCGATGGAAACCTCGCGCACCGTCAACTGGGACGAAGCCCGCAAAATGGTGATGGACGCCTATAGCGCCTTTGACCCGCGAATGGGCGATCTGGCCGAGCCGTTTTTTGACAAGGGCTGGATCGACGCTGCTGTGAAGCCGGGCAAGGCGCCCGGCGCCTTTGCCCACCCGACGGTGACCGACGTGCACCCCTATGTGATGCTGAACTACCTTGGCAAACCGCGCGACGTGATGACCCTCGCGCATGAGCTGGGCCACGGCGTGCATCAGGTGCTGGCGGCAGATCAGGGCGAGATGCTGTCATCGACACCGCTGACACTGGCCGAAACCGCCTCGGTCTTTGGCGAGATGCTGACCTTCCGCAAGATGCTGGAAAACGCCAAGGATAAGACCGAGCGCAAGATCCTGCTGGCAGGCAAGGTCGAGGATATGATCAATACGGTCGTGCGCCAGATCGCATTCTACGATTTCGAGTGCAAACTGCACGCCGCCCGCGCCGAGGGCGAGCTGACACCAGACGATATCAACGCGCTGTGGATGTCAGTGCAGGCCGAAAGCCTTGGCGAGGCCTTTGACTTCATGGAAGGTTACGAAACCTTCTGGACCTATGTGCCGCATTTCGTCCATTCCCCGTTCTACGTCTACGCCTATGCCTTTGGCGACGGGTTGGTGAACGCGCTTTACTCGGTCTATGCCGAGGGGGCTGAAGGGTTTGAAGACAAGTATTTCGAGATGCTGAAGGCCGGTGGATCCAAGCACCACAAGGAGCTGCTGGCGCCCTTTGGCCTTGATGCATCTGATCCCACGTTCTGGGACAAGGGGTTGAGCATGATCTCCGATATGATCGACGAGCTGGAGGCGATGGAGGACTGATCCTCACGCACATCACCGAACAAATAGAGGGCGTGGTCAATCGGCTGCGCCCTTTGCATTTTTGTCGGCGGTTATTTGAGCTGACTGTCCTTGCTGCCACGCCGATTGATACCACCCCGCGCGCTGTAGGCACTGTCGCGATCCTGCTGGCACTCGATACAGAGCTTCACTCCCGGAATGGCCTTGCGGCGCGGCTCCGGGATCGGTTCCTCGCAATCGGCACAATGGGTGAGGCTTTCACCCACCGGCGCAGGCCGAGACTTAAGACGCGCTAGCTCGTCACTGATCGACGCCTCGATCTGCTCGCTCACCGCGCCATCGCGCGCCCATCCTCCAGCCATGGTCCATCTCCTCTCGTAGGGCTACATCCTATCACATCCGGCAGGCATATGCTGCAACCGCCCCTGATATGAAGCGATCGCTATAGGAAAACACCTGACTGGGCATGCTGGTTCCACTCTCTGATTACATCGATGCGCAGCTGCGGCAGGCCTCAGGAACAAAATCGCGACCCCAACCGTTGGATACACAACGGCGGCGAAAAGGCCGCCGTTCCTTTTGCGATCGACACCCTCTGTAAAGAGACGCCGCCCATGCTGACGATACATTGCCTTGCCTATTCGCGCGCAATCCGCCTGATCTGGCTGATGGAAGACCTGGGGCAACCCTACACTGTCGTCACCTATGACCGCACCGCGTCTTTCAGGGCGCCCGAAAGTCTCGCCAAGGTACATCCGCTGGGCAAATCCCCCGTGATCGAGGATGGCGACACAATGATCGCAGAATCCGCAACCTGCTTGCGCTACATTACCGACCGGTACGGAGATACGCATCATCATCCCTCCCCCGGCAGCGCTGAGGCGGTGCATCACGAGGAACTGCTCGACTATGTCGAAAGCTCCTTCGCCGAAGTGGCCATGGGCGTGCTACTGCCTGCCCTGAAGGGTGAAGAGGCCACCGATGCGGCGAGACGTGCCATGGCTCAACACCTTGATTATCTTACCCAGAAGCTGCCCGAACAGGGGCTGCTGTTTGGCGACACCGCCACCCTGGCAGATATCCAGTTTTCCTACATCCTCGCCAATCTGGCAGCTATCGGCGCGCTAGAGGACGCGCCGCGGGTGGCGCGCTACTGGGCTGATCTGCAGGACCAGCCTGGCTATCAAGCCGCAGTGGCCAAGGTGGGTCCGATGGCGCCCTCGTTCTGACCCGTCAGCTATCGATCACCAATATCATTCACAGGAACTAAGGAGATCACCATGCAAGTTCTCGTAGCTAGCGCCACAGGCAATACCGGTCGCCGGGTCGTTGAAAAACTCCAGCGTCTCGGCCACCACCCAATCGCCCTGGTCCGCGAAGGGTCCGACACAAGCACACTGCCGCGCGGCACGACCACGCGGCACGGAGACCTCACAGATCTGCCTGCAGAGGCCTGCGCAGGATGCGATAGCGTCGTTTTTGCAGCTGGGTCCGGCGGCGACACATCGGCGGAGATGACAGAGAAAGTGGACCGCGATGGCGCAAAAGCCCTGATTGATTTGGCCAAACACGCGGGCGTTTCCAAATTTGTCATGCTCAGTTCCATCGGCGCGGACGATCCTGACCCGGACGGAGATCTTGCCCACTATTTGCAGGCCAAACATGACGCCGACACACACCTGATGCAGTCGGGACTGGACTACGCAATCCTGCGCCCGGTGCGTCTGACCGATGGCGATGGCAGCGGCGACATACTCTTTGGTGAGGAGGTCGATCCCGAAGGCATCGCCGCGCGCGGCGATGTTGCTGCAACGCTCGCAGATGCGGTCAGCAACCCGGCATGGACAGGCAAGGCCGCACGGATGCAGTCCCTGTAAGCCCTTTAGCGGGGCCACAAAACACGAAAGAAACCCCGGCGCGCATCAGCACCGGGGTTTTTCAATTTCAGCGCAGACGTTGCTCTGTCGTCCCGTCGAAGACGTATGCATCCGCATCATCAAAGCCCAGGGCAACGGCCGTCCCCTCAGGCAAGGCTTCGTCACCGCGGGTCTCAACTATGAGCTTTTCACCGGTTGGTGTGCTCAGATAGTCGTAGGACACACCGCCAAGTCGCTCCCTGAGGTCCAGAACCAAGCTGCTGTCTGCGGCTGTCACGCTCAGATGCTGCGGACGCAGACCCAACAGCACCTTGCTGCCATCTGCTGGCAAGGCCACTGAGGTCGCAACGCGACGGTTTTCAAGCGCGGGCACAACGACACCGTCGCCCTGCACGGTTCCTTGAAGGAAGTTCATGCTGGGCGAGCCGATAAAGCCCGCCACAAAGCGATTATCAGGATCTGCATAAAGCTCCATCGGGCTACCGACCTGCTCCACACGTCCGGCACGCAGCACCACAATTTTATCCGCCAGTGTCATCGCTTCGACCTGATCATGGGTCACATAGATCATCGTCGCACCGATTTCCTTGTGCAGGCGCGCGATTTCAACACGCATGTCGACCCGCAGTTCGGCGTCAAGATTGGACAGCGGTTCGTCGAACAAAAACACCTCAGGCCCCCGCACGATCGCACGGCCAATCGCAACCCGCTGACGCTGACCACCCGACAGGGCCTTGGGCTTGCGTTTGAGATAGTCGTCCAGCTTCAGGATCCGGCTGGCTTCGGCCACTTTCTCCCGGACCTTCTCCTTGGGGTGACCGTTCATCTTGAGGCCAAAGCCCATATTGTCCTCCACCGTCATATGCGGATAGAGCGCATAGGACTGGAAGACCATCGCAACGCCGCGATCTGCCGCGTCAAGGCAGGTCACGTCCCGATCGCCGATATGAATATTACCGCTGCTGGTTTCCTCAAGCCCGGCAATCATCCGCAACAATGTCGACTTCCCGCAGCCCGAAGGACCAACGAAGACACAAAATTCGCCGTCGTCGATGCTGAGATCCACATCATGGATCACCTGCACATCTCCATATTTCTTGACGGCCTTGGCCAAAGTGACCCCTGTCATGCGTCTTCTCCCCTTGGGTTAACTTGGAAATTGCCAGGTCTCGGCAGCGGTTGCGATGTCCTTGGCCGTTTGCAGCAGCGCCGGGCGCAGAGCCGTCAGCCCCTCCAGCGACTGACGTTGCAGCGATGATGTGATCGACAGCCCGCCCATCACCTTGCCCGCCTCCGACAGGATCGGGGCGGCGATGCAGATGATACCCGGTTCATGCTCTTCCCGATCAAAGGCCACACCATCACGGCGGATCTCGGCAAGCTCGTTCAGCAGCGCCTCAGGTGTTGCAAGGGTGTGCGCGGTGTGGGCAAAAAACGCCTGCCTGCGAATGGCGTCGGCCTGTGCATCAGCTGACAGATGGGCAATCATGGCCTTACCAACACCGGTGCAATAGCCCGGCCCGATCTTTCCAGCCTGGCTGAACATTTCAATCGGCGTTTCTGCATTGCGCTTGTCAACATAGAGCACCTGCCCACGATCAAGCTGCGCCAGATGAATGGTTTCCCCGACATCCGCAGACAGTTGATCCAGATAGGGACGGGCCACGGGTGCCAATGCGCTTTGCCGCCACGCAGCATGGGCCAAGCGTACCAACCGCAGGCCCGGTGCGTATGTCTGACTGGTTTCGTCGTAGGCCAACATCCCCTGATTGGTCAGGGTCTGGACCAGCCGGTACAGCGTTGCTTTCGGGTGGTCGGATGCGGCCAGCACCTCGCCAAACCGCATCGGGCGGCCAGCCTCGGCGATCTGATCCAGCACCGCCAGCGCCTTGCCGACGGTACCATCCGCCTCTCGTGATTGGGGCGCAGCTTTCGCCATCACTGTCCTTTCTCTGACCGAACCCAGCCGATGTAACTGTTGACATCCTTAGCCGAGCGCGTTCATAGTTTCAATAGTTGGAATTTGGTTCCATTATATGAAACAAAAGAACCTACGTCAACAGGGAGGACGTCATGAAGACTTTGAAAGGAACGGTTGCGGGTCTCGCTCTCAGCCTTGGCCTGGCCACTGCGGCACAGGCTGAATTGAGTGGCACGCTCAAGATTTTTTCGGACATGTCCAATCCTGCGCCCCGCGCAGTGATGGAGCAGATGGCGGAGGAATTCGACGCCATGCATCCCGATCTGTCAGTTGAACTGACCGTGATCGACCGCGAAGCCTATAAGACACAGATCCGCAACTTCCTGTCGGCGAATCCGCCCGATGTGGCCAACTGGTATGCCGCGAACCGTATGCGGCCCTACGTCTCTGCTTGGCCTCTTCGAGGATATCAGTGATCTATGGGCAGAACCTGAAATCGCCGATGCGCTGGCCTCCACCAAAGGTGCGATGACGCTGGATGGCAAGCAATGGGGCGTTCCCTATACCTACTACCAGTGGGGCGTCTACTACCGTGAAGACATCTACAATGAGCTCGGTCTCGAAGAGCCCAAGGACTGGGCAACCTTCAAATCGAACTGCCAGAAGATCCTCGATTCGGGACGCAAGTGCTTCACCATCGGCACCAAGTTTCTGTGGACCGCAGGCGGTTGGTTTGACTACCTGAACATGCGCACAAACGGCTACGACTTCCATATGGCGCTGACCAACGGAGAAGTTGCCTGGACCGATGACCGCGTGAAGCAGACCTTCGCCAATTGGCGCGAGCTGATCGACATGGGCGCCTTCATCGACAACCATCAGTCCTACAGCTGGCAGGAAGCCCTACCGTTCATGGTCAAGGGCGAGGCCGCGGCCTATCTGATGGGCAATTTTGCTGTGGCGCCGCTGCGCGAAGCGGGCCTTGGCACGGATCAGCTGGACTTCTACCAGTTCCCCAGCATCAACCCCGATGTCGAGCTGGCAGAGGACGCACCAACGGACACCTTCCACATTCCGTCCGGTGCACAGAACAAGGAGGCCGCACGCGCCTTCCTGCGCTTTGTCGTGTCAGCTGACAATCAGACCAAAATCAACGGTGGCGCAGCCCTTGGTCAGTTGCCGGTCAACTCCGGCTCTTCGGTCGATGATGACGAGATGCTGAACCAGGGATTTGAGATGCTGTCGTCCAATTCCCCGGGTGGTATTGCGCAATTCTTTGATCGCGATGCGCCTGCCGAAATGGCCTCGGTCGCGATGGAAGGGTTCCAGGAGTTCATGGTGTTCCCGGACAATCTGGATGACATCCTGAACCGGCTGGAGAAGGCACGCGAGCGGGTCTACTGATCAGCGCCATTTTCCCAAACAGCAAGGCCGACAGTCGCCAGCCTTGCCCTCCTCATGAGTTCCCGGCGCCCTGACGCCAGATCGCCATCCGCCTGTCGGGATCCGTGACCAAACCACGCTACTGACGATAACAAGGGAGATTTCCCGTGGCTGAGATGAACCTCGCTCCAGAAACCGGATCGTCTGCCACCTCACCCGGTGTCAGTGACAGCTGGCTCAGGCGCAACCGGCAAGCCCTTGCGCCTTGGCTGTTTCTCGCACCCGGCGTGATCTTCTTTCTGTTTTATGTAATTTTCCCAATTCTGCAGAGCTTCAACCTATCGTTTTATCGCTGGGACGGTCTGGGTGACCCGCAGTTCATCGGGATGGAAAATTACCGGGAATTGATGGATGACCGCGCGTTTGAGGTCTCTCTCTGGAACAATCTCAAATGGCTGCTGCTTTACCTCCTTGCGATCCCGGCAGGCCTGTTCATCGCCTTGTTCCTCAATCAGACTGTGACAGGTATCCGCCTCTACAAATCATTGTTCTTCTTTCCGTTTGTGATCAGCCAAGTGGTTGTCGGGTTGGTGTTCAGCTGGTTCTATGACCCCACATTCGGCCTCCTTAATCAGGTGTTGGCTTGGCTCGGCCTTGGTCCGATCAATGTGCTGGGCGATCCGACGCTGGTGACCTATGGCATTATCATTGCTTAGCCTCTGGCCCCAGACAGCCTATTGCATGATCCTCTACCTGACCGGCCTCAATGCGGTTGACCCCGAACAGGTCGAGGCCGCGCGTCTGGATGGAGCAAAAGGCGCCAAAATGCTGTGGTATGTGATCATCCCGCAGCTGCGTCCGGCGACCTTCGTGGCGTTTGTCGTAACCATCATCGGCGCGCTGCGCAGTTTTGACCTCATCTCAATCATGACCAACGGTGGCCCATTTGGCTCAAGCCGGGTGCTGTCGTTCTATATGTTTGAGAAGGCGCTGTCCGAATATGGCTTCCGCATGGGCTATGGCGCGGCCATAGCTGTGGTTTTGTTCCTGATCATGCTCTGCTTCATCGCCTATTTCCTGTGGTCCATGTACCAAGACGACAAAGGGGCCCGCTGATGTTTCCGAAACCCATTCAGAATAGCTCGCGCGCGTGGCAGACAACCTATCAGGCGCTGGTCCCAGCAGCCCTTATCATGTGGCTGCTGCCACTGATCGCCGTGGCGATTTTCTCGATCAAGCCAGAGGCCGATTTCACCACAGGCAATTACTGGGGGGTGCCGTCATCCTTCGAAGGGGTCAGCAATTATGGCCGGGTCTTCTTTGGTTCCGACATGCCGCGGTATTTGCTCAACTCTGTCCTGATCACCGTCCCTACCGTGATCGGCGCAGTCGCCCTGTCCTGCATGACGGGCTTTGCGCTTGGCGTGTATAAATTCCGCGGCAATCTGTTGCTGTTCTTTATGTTTGTGGCGGGCAACTTCGTCCCGTTTCAGATCCTGATGGTGCCAGTGCGCGATCTGACGCTGGACATGGGGCTTTACAACACGAAGACGGGTCTGGTGCTGTTTCACATTGCGTTCCAGACCGGGTTCTGCACGCTGTTCATGCGTAATTTCATCCGCGCCCTGCCCTATGAGCTGATAGAGGCGGCCCGCGTCGAAGGTGTCGCAGAGTGGCGGATTTTCTGGTTCGTGGTTCTGCCACTGATGAAGCTAAGCAATTGCCGCGCTCAGTGTGCTGATCTTCACCTTCATCTGGAACGACTACTTCTGGGCGGTCGTTCTGACCCAAGGCGCCGAGAGTCAGCCCGTCACAGCAGGTATCACATCATTCAACGCGCAATACCGCGCGGCTTACCATCTGATGAGTGCGGGCAGCATTGTCGCGGCGCTGCCGCCGGTTGCGATGTTCTTCCTGATGCAGCGCCACTTTATCGCCGGTCTGACTCTGGGGGCCGTGAAGTGAGCACGATCACCGGTATCCGCTGTTGGGCGCTTCAGGATCAGAGGCAAAGCCTGATCCTCGCTGCCCATGGCACAGATTTGGCAGAGATCATCTACTGGGGGCCGTGCCTGCCGGATGGGACTGATCTGGAGATGCTTGTTGCCGCCGCGCGCATGGATGTGACGGGGGGCATGCTGGATGCCGTGCCGCCGCTGTCGATCTGCCCCGAGGCCCGGCGGACCTTTCCCGGACAGCCGGGTCTGTCGCTCACGGACAGCACAGGCAAGGCGCTGCTGCCGCGCTTCGCGTTTGATCGAGCGGAAGAAGGCGACCTGAGCCTCATCCTACATTACCACGACACCGGCAACGGTCTTCGCTATCAGGCGATGTTTGAACTGACGCCCACAACCGGCATGATCCGTGCGCAGGCCTCGCTCGCCTCCGAACAGCCGATCAGCGTGAACTGGCTCTCTGCACCAGTCTTTCCGGGGCCTCAGAACAGTCACGAGATGATCGATTTTCATGGTCGCTGGATCGGGGAGTTTCAGACCAGCAGGACACCCTGGAGCGCTCAGCGCACGGCTCAGGGACAATCCCACCGGTCGCACCGGGCATGAGTATTTCCCCGGCCTGATCGTGCCCTGCACAGGCACCACAAACAGCCAAGGAGCCGCCTACGCTTTTCACTACGGCTGGTCCGGAGGCCACAAAATGCTGGCTGAGGAACTGCCTGACGGACGGCGCCAGATCCAATGGGGGCACGCAACCGGCAGCCGCCGCACCCCCGGCATCCAATTTGAAACCGCGCCACTATATGCAGTGTTCTCGGATCAGGGGATAAACGGTTGCGCCGTTGCCTTTCAGCGCCACTTGCGCGACGATACCCTTCAGCCTCCTGCCCCTGCGCGCCCGCGACCGGTGCATTACAACTGCTGGGAAGCGGTCTATTTCGACCACGACCACGCCACGCTCTGCGATATTGCAAGCCGGGCCGCAGCTTTGGGAGCCGAACGGTTCGTGCTGGACGATGGTTGGTTCGGCAAACGCGATGACGATACCAGCTCCCTCGGCGACTGGACAATCGATGCGCGCAAATATCCCGATGGGCTGATGCCCCTGATCAACCATGTTCATGCAGAAGGCATGACATTCGGCATCTGGTTTGAGCCGGAAATGATCAACCTGGACAGCGATCTGTTTCACGCCCACCCCGACTGGGTTCTGGGCGATCCTGATCAGGTCCTGGGCCGACAACAGATGGTGCTGAATATCGCCCGACCAGAGGTTCAGGCCTATCTCTACGAACGCATCTCAGCCGTACTTGCCGACCATCCCATCGACTATGTGAAATGGGATCACAATCGTGTGCTACCCGAGCCAGACAGCGCGCAGGCTGAGGCGATCTATGCACTTTTTGACCGGCTGCGGGCAGGCTTCCCCTCGGTGGAATTTGAGAGTTGTTCATCCGGTGGCGGGCGTATCGACTTTGGCATTCTGTCGCGCACCCATCGCGTCTGGCTCTCTGACAGCAACGACCCGTTGGAGCGGCTGCGGATCCAGCACGAAGCCGCGCTTTTCCTGCCTATGGTCGTGACGGGCAGTCACGTCGGCCCACGTCAGTGCCACACCTCCGGTCGCATAACCGACATCCGCCTCCGTGCCTGGGTCGCAGCGCAGCGGCATATGGGCTTTGAAATGGACCCGCGAGAGCTGACGGTGGATGAGGCCAAGGTCCTGCGCGATGTAACCAACTGGTGGAAAGATAACCGGCATTGGACCGAGCGGGCGGATATTCTGCGCCTCGACAGTGACGATCCGGCAGTGATCGCAGAGCTGCAACGCGCCGAGGATGGCAGTCGGTTTGTCGCCTTTGCTAGCCTCTCAAAAGCCAGTGCGCAGATCCTGCCCCGTCCGCTGCGCCTCACTGGACTGGATGCGGATGCGACCTACGACATCCGCCTACTGAACCGCGACGACGCCCCCGGCCTGTCGCGTGGCTCTCCACTCCTGAAAACCGAAAACGCCCGCCTCAGCGGCCAATATCTGATGCACCAAGGGATCACCCTGCCCTGGACCTTCCCACAGTCGATCTGGGTGATTGAAGGAACACGCCTATGACCAAAGACAGACGAAATCGCGCCTGGTACGGCAAACTGGACAAAGACGGATTTATCCACCGCAGCTGGATGAAAAATCAGGGGTTTCCCGATCACGCCTTTGACGGCCGTCCGATTATCGGGATTTGCAACACATGGTCCGAGCTAACGCCCTGCAACTCCGGCCTGCGCGATCTTGCCGAAGGGGTGAAGCGCGGCGTTTGGGAGGCGGGCGGGTTCCCTGTGGAATTCCCGGTGATGTCGCTGGGCGAAACCCAGATGAAGCCAACCGCGATGCTGTTCCGCAACCTCCTCGCGATGGATGTGGAGGAATCGATCAGGGCCTACGGCATCGATGGTGTTGTCCTGCTCGGCGGTTGTGACAAGACGACCCCCGGCCAGCTGATGGGGGCTGCCTCTGTTGATCTGCCTGCCATCGTGGTCAGTTCCGGACCGATGCTGAACGGCAAATGGCAGGGCAAGGATATCGGCTCTGGCACGGATGTATGGAAGTTCTCCGAAGCGGTGCGTGCGGGAGAGATGACGCTACAGGACTTCATGGCGGCAGAATCAGGCATGAGCCGGTCCAAGGGCGTGTGCATGACAATGGGTACAGCCTCCACCATGGCGTCCCTCGTTGAAGCGATGGGGATGAGCCTGCCAACCAACGCTGCCCTGCCCGCAGTAGATGCCCGCCGCATGGCACTGGCGCATCTGACTGGCAAGCGGATCGTCGAGATGGTCGAGGAAGATATCAAACCCTCCGACGTGCTGACCCGTGATGCCTTCATCAACGCGATCATGGCCAATGCGGCGGTTGGCGGCTCTACCAATGCGGTTGTTCACCTCCTGGCGCTGGCTGGCCGCGTCGGAGTTGAACTGGCCCTGGATGACTTCGGCCTCGGCAGTGATATCCCGCTCCTGGTCAACTGCATGCCCTCAGGCAAATACCTGATGGAAGATTTCTGCTATGCCGACGGCATGCCGGTTGTGTTGAAACAACTTGCCGACAATGGGCACCTGCGCAGCAACACCACCGTTCTGGGCGGCGATATCATGGCCTATGCCGAGGGTGCGGAATGTTTCAACGAAGACGTCATTAAGCGCTTTGACGAACCCGTCAAACCGGCAGCGGGCCTGCGTGTTCTGCGCGGCAATCTTGCGCCCAACGGTGCCATCGTCAAACCCTCAGCCGCGACAGATCATCTGCTGGAGCACGAAGGCATCGCCCATGTTTTCGAGACCATTGAGGACATGAAAGCCAACATTGACCGCGACGATCTACCAGTGACCAAAGACAGCATTCTGGTTCTGAAAGGTGTTGGCCCCAAGGGTTATCCCGGCATGCCCGAGGTCGGCAATATGCCGATCCCCCGCAAACTGGTCCGCGAAGGGGTGCGTGATATGATCCGCATTTCCGATGGTCGCATGTCCGGGACGGCCTTTGGGACAGTTATTCTGCATGTCTCGCCAGAATCACAGGCGGGCGGCCCCCTTGGTCTGGTACAGACCGGCGACCGGATCCGGGTCAGTGCAGAAAACGGCACGCTTGACCTTCTGGTCTCAGCAGAAGAGCTGACCTCGCGCCGGGAGGCCTGGCAGCCGGAGCCGCCGCATTACACGCGCGGCTATGCAAAACTTTATGTCGACAGCGTCCTTCAGGCCGAAGAAGGCGCTGACCTTGATTTCCTCGTGGGCAAAGATACCCGCCCTGTCACACGGGAGAGCCACTGATGAGCGATACCGCAATCTTTCCGGACCTGAAGGGCGCATCGGTTTTCATCACCGGCGGCGGTTCCGGCATCGGGGCCGCGCTGAGCGAAGGGTTTCTACGGCAAGGCGCAAGGGTCGCCTTTGTCGGACGCTCTGACGCCTCTGACTTTGTTGACCGCATGGAAGCCGAGACTGGCAACCGCCCCCTGTTCATCCAATGCGACATCACCGATATTCCGGCGCTGAAAGCGGCTATTAAGCAGGCAGCCGAAGCACATGGCCCGATCACCACACTGGTGAACAACGCAGCCAATGATCGGCGCCACGCCACATCGGATGTGGACGAAGAGTTTTGGGACTGGGCGCAGGCGATCAATCTCAAGGCCTATTTCTTTGCCTGTCAGGCGGTATTGCCGGGGATGCAAGCCGCGGGTGGTGGCTCCATCATCAACTTCACCTCCATCAGCTACATGATGGGAAACAGCGGCTACCCTGCCTATACCACCGCAAATGCAGGTATCAACGGCATGACCCGGAGCCTCGCCCGCGAGTTCGGACCAGATCGCATACGGGTCAATGCCTTGGCGCCGGGTTGGGTGCTCACGGATAAGCAGCTGGATCAATGGGCAACGCCAGAGGCACTTGCGGCCCACCTGGAACGCCAGTGCCTGAAGGACCATCTGGCCCCTAAGGACATTGTCGGCTCCACCTTGTTTTTGGCCTCTGCAACAAGCCGCATGATCACCGGCCAGACTCTGGTGGTGGACGGCGGGGTTGTGGTGACGGGATGACAGCTCCGCCCGACCTCTCCCCAGATAGAACGTCAGACACATCTGCACCTGCATGGATTGCGGCAGACTGGGGGACAAGCCAGTTGCGGCTCTGGGTGATGGATGCACGAAATCAAGTGATCGCCCGCCTCACCTCTGACCGTGGCATGTCACGGCTGTGCCCACAGGACTATGAACCCACACTTCTGGACCTCTTGGGCGATCATCTCCCAACGGGCGAAAACTACCCGCTCCCCGTTATCTGCTGTGGAATGGCAGGCTCGCGCCAAGGTTGGGCCGAGGCCCCCTATGCCAGCGCCCCCTGCCCGCCGCCAGGCATTGCCGAGGCCACCCAGCCTAGCCATCACGGATCCACGCCTCGCGGTCTATTTGCTGCCTGGCATCAAAACCACGGATCCGGCTGATGTCATGCGCGGAGAGGAGACCCAAATCGCAGGGTTTCTTTCCCAAGGCAGCAATCAACAGGAAACCCAGGTCATCTGCCTGCCCGGCACCCACAGCAAATGGGTCAAGCTTGATCAGGGGCAGGTCACCAGTTTCTCCACCTTCATGACCGGTGAGATGTTTGCCCTGCTCCGGGGACAATCCGTGCTGCGACACTGCGTATCTGAGGAGGGCTGGGATGACGCCGCTTTTACCCAAGCCATCGCTGAGAGCCTCGCAGCTCCGGCCTCGATCTCGGCGCAGCTGTTTCGCCTGCGCGCAGATGCGTTGCTGACCGGCCAGCCACCGGAAACCGGTAGAGCCCGCCTGTCGGGCCTGTTGATCGGGGCCGAGCTAGCGGCGACCCAAAACGACTGGTCACACCAACCTATCACCATACTGGGCACCGATCTGCTGGCCCGCTGCTATGAAACAGCCCTGTGCGCGCTGGGGTGCGCCCCCCAGCGCGTTGACGCCGAAACCCTGACCCTTGCCGGCCTCTCAGCCGCGTATGATCAATTGCAAAAGAGCCAAACCCCATGAGCCGAAATATTATCGCCATCCTGCGCGGCCTGCGTCCTGACGAGGCACGCCCCATGACCGATGCCCTGATTGCCGCCGGTATCACCAAGATCGAAGTCCCGCTGAATTCTCCCCAGCCCTACGACAGCATCGCCGCCATGCTGGATCAGGCGAAGGGGCGCGCCACAGTCGGTGCAGGTACCGTTCTCGATACCGGTGCGGTTGCTCAGCTCTCAGCCATGGGGGCACAGATGGTGGTGTCGCCCGACTGCAACCCGGATGTGATCCGCGCGACGAAAACGGCAGGTCTGTTGTCCTATCCAGGGGTTTTTACCGCGTCAGAGTGTTTTTCTGCTCTCCGTGCCGGAGCGGATGGCCTGAAATTCTTCCCCGCCTTCAAACTGGGACTGGACGGGTTTTCGGCGTTGAAGGCGGTATTGCCAATGGATGCTGAAACCTACGCTGTGGGCGGCGTTGGTCCTGACGACTTCTCAGCGTGGCAGAGGGCTGGCATAACCGGTTTCGGCATGGGCTCCTCTCTCTATAAACCCGGCCGCGCAGTCGAAGACGTCGCCCGTCTTGCGGCAGAAACCGTTGCGGCTTACGACGAGGCCTTTGATGGCAGATGACCCAAAAATCCATGCAGCGGCGGCTCAGGTCCTCAGCGAAACCCGCTGCACCCTTGGCGAAGGGCCGCTGTGGCACCCGACCCGCAAGCAGCTGTTCTGGTTCGATATCCTCGAAAAGCGGCTGCTCAGCGTTGTTGGGGAAACGGAGATCCACTGGCAGTTCGACGACTGCGTGTCCGCCGCTGGCAGGGTCGATGAAACGACCCTGATCATGGCCAGCGCCAGCGCGCTCTGGCGGTTTGATATCGAAAGCGGCGCGCGGATCCATCTGGTAGATCTGGAGGCAGATCAGCCCCTGACCCGCTCGAACGATGGTCGGGCAGACCCCTGGGGCGGGTTCTGGATCGGGACTATGGGCTATAAGGCGGAGTTCGGTCTGGGCGCGATCTATCGCTACTATCGGGGCGAGCTGCGCCAATTGATACCAAACCAGACCATCACCAATGCGATCTGTTTTGCCCCGGACAAATCCTGCGCCTATTTCACCGACACCAAGATGGGCAAGATCATGCGGCAGACACTGACAGCAGAGGACGGATGGCCGATTGGCGAACCATCGGTGTTTATCGATCTTAGCGGCGAAGATTTCGGCCCCGATGGCGCCATTGTTGACACGGAAGGCCGGTTCTGGAACGCGCAGTGGGGGGCAGGCCGTGTCGCGGTCTACACCCCAACGGGAGAGCTGACAGCAATCTATCCGGTCCCGACCGCGCAGGCCTCCTGCCCAGCCCTGGGCGGGGAAGACCTGTCAGACCTGTTCATCACCACCGCCGCAGATGGGCTGAATGATCCGGCAGCGGGCAAGACCTACCGCATTCATACGACGGCCAAGGGCCAGCGCGAACACCGCGTCATTCTTTGAGGACCATCATGCAGCGCACGCTTGGCACCTGCTACTATCCCGAACACTGGCCTGAAGATATCTGGCAGGAGGACGCCGCACGCATGGTCGCGGCGGGGCTCACCTGGGTCCGCATTGGCGAATTCTCCTGGTCACAGATAGAACCTACCCCCGGTGATCTGCAATGGGACTGGCTGGACCGGGCCATCGACACCTTGGTCGCGGCCGGATTGAAGGTGGTACTGGGCACCCCGACCGCAACGCCGCCGCGCTGGATGGTGGACCGCCACCCTAACATGTTTGCGCTGGATGCAGACGGCAAGCCGCGCGGCTTCGGTTCGCGTCGCCACTATTGCTTCAGCCACCAGGGATACCGCACAGAGGCCCGGCGGATCGTCACACTGATGGCGGAGCGCTATGGACCCGGCGAGCGCATCGCCGCCTGGCAGACGGACAATGAATACGGCTGCCACGAGACCACGATCAGCTACTCTGACGCAGCCCGTTTGGCATTCGTGCGGTGGCTGGAAGAGCGGTACGACGGTAACATTTGCGCGCTGAACAGCGCTTGGGGAAATGTGTTCTGGTCGATGGAGTATGAGCGCTTTGACCAGATCGGGTTGCCGAACCTCACCGTGACCGAACCGAACCCAGCCCATGTTCAGGCGTTCCGACGGTTTTCATCGGATCAGGTGGTCAGCTTCAACCGCGATCAGGTGGAGATCCTACGCGCCCATTCCGACGCGCCGATTGCGCATAACTACATGGGGCGGGTGACCGACTTTGACCACTACAAGGTTGGCGTGGATCTGGAGATTGCAAGTTGGGACAGCTACCCCCTGGGCTTTCTTGAGGACCGGGTTGGGGCCAGCACAGCAGATCAGCGCCGATATACGCGGCAGGGTGATCCGGATTTTCAGGCCTTTCACCATGACCTTTACCGTGCTGTGGGGCGTGGGCGCTGGTGGGTGATGGAACAGCAACCCGGCCCGGTCAACTGGGCGCCCTACAATCCCGCGCCCCTGCCCGGCATGGTGCGCTTCTGGACCTGGGAGGCGTTTGCCCATGGGGCAGAGGCGGTCTGCTATTTCCGCTGGCGGCAGGCGCCTTTTGCGCAGGAACAACTCCATGCTGGTCTACTGCGGCCTGATAGTGCAGAGACCCCCGCCATCTCCGAGGCACGTCAGGTCGCTGAAGAATTGGCAAGCGCGGGTGAGGTTGAGCCATCGCAGGCTCCTGTCGCGCTGATCTTCGACTATGACGCAGAATGGGCCTGGCAGGTGCAGCCGCATGGTCAAGGTCTGAGCTACTTCGACCTTGTGCTGGACCACTACCGTGCCCTGCGTCGCGCGGGTCTGTCTGTTGACATCGTCCCGCCGACCCAAAGTGATTTCACCGGATACGAGTTGATCCTTGCCCCCGGCCTGATGCACCTCCCGGATGACCTGCGGAGGGCATTGGCTGATGCGCCAGGTCTGCGTCTTTATGGTCCGCGTACAGCGGCGCGGGATGAGGATTTCAAGATTCCAACCGCCCCGTTGCCGCCCGCTCTTCAGGGGCTGGATGTGGTCATCGCAGCGGTCGAAAGCCTCCGACCGGATATGCCGCTGTCACTCGCAAACGGCGATGGCGCGGTTGTCGGCTATCTGGAAACGCTGGAGGGTGAGGCGGATGTTCTGATCGAAACCTCAACCGGTCATGCGGTCGCTGTCGCTGCGGGCGATCAGGTCTATTGTGCCGGGTGGCTGGATCCGGCGGGCCTGGACCGCTTGATCGCAACGCTCTGCGCCCGCGCGGGCGTGACCATCCGCAAAATGCCCGAGGGTGTGCGTATGCGCCAGACCGCGACGGAGGAATTCTGGTTCAACCATCTCTCCGAGCCGGTAGAGACAGAAGTCGGCACGCTCCCGCCCGCAGGTGTTCTGCGCAGGGCACGCGAAAAAGCCTAAAACAAAATCCGCCGGAACCTGCGCCCCGGCGGATTTTTTCAATGAATCTGGTATCGCCTCAGACTGTGCCGCCAAGGCTTCCCTCAAGCGTTGCCAGCTCCTGCCCGCCTGCCATCAAATCCTGCAGCTCCTCAGCGGAGATTTCGCCGCGCTCTGCCGTCCCGAGGGTCTGGCCGCGGTTCAGCACCGTGAACCGGTCGCCAACGGCCAGGGCATGACGCACGTTGTGGGTGATGAACACCACGGCCACCCCCTGCTTGCGTACCTTGTCGATGGTGGCAAGCACATTGGCGGTCTGGCGCACACCCAGTGCCGATGTCGGCTCATCCAGGATCAGCACCTTGGCGCCGAAATGCACTGCACGGGCGATGGCTACGGTCTGACGTTCCCCCCCCGACAGGGTGCCAACAGCCTGATCCGGCCCACGCAGGTTGATACCCATTTTGCGCATCTCTTCCATGGTGATGCGATTGGCGTAATCATGGTCGAACAGCTTTAGTGGACCGATCTTGCGGATCGGCTCATTCCCCATGAAAAAGTTGCGGCTGACCGACATCAGCGGAATCATCGCGAGATGCTGATGCACAGTGGCAATTCCTGCGGCAATCGCATCACGAGGATCCGCGAAATGCAGCGGCTGACCTTCGAACAGGATGTCGCCCTTGGTGGGTTTATGCACCCCGGACATGGTTTTGATGAAGGTCGATTTCCCGGCTCCGTTGTCGCCAAGCAGGCAGTGGCATTCCCCAGGGAACACATCAACCGAGACACCGGCCAGCGCGATGACGCTGCCAAAGTGCTTTTCGATACCCTGCATGCGGATCAAGGGTTGAGACGTAGTCATATCAGCGCTCCCCTGTGATGACGCGGCGGATATAGGTGTTGAGGATGACCGCAAACAGTAGGATCAGACCGAGGAACACCCGGAACAGTGAGCTTTCAACCCCAGCAAAGAACAGCCCCTGCTGCACCACCCCAAAGATCAGCGCACCGAGCGCCGCCCCCAAAACCGAGCCATAGCCACCGGTTAAGAGCGCGCCACCAATCACCACCGCGATGATGGCTTCAAATTCTTTCAGCAAACCGCGATCCGATCCGGCGCCGCCAAACTCCATCACCTGACAGGTTGCAAAGACGGTCGCGCAGAAAGCCGTGAACATGAACATCAGGATTTTCACGCGGTTGACAGGCACCCCGGAGTTCCGCGCAGCCTCAGCGTCACCGCCCGCCGCAAAGATCCAGTTGCCAAACCGTGTTTTGGTCAGGATGACATGACCAACGATCACCAGCAGAATAGCCCAAACGATGAGCATGGGCAGCCCCTCGACCACCGGCTGCCCCTTGCGGGTGCCGCGTTCAAAAACGGCGATCCAGCCGTTGTCGCCCAGCCACTGGAACAGGCCGGTCAGAATTTTGCCGCCAAACAGTGCCGCCATCCAATCGCCCTCGGCGGCGTCAGCCACCCCGCCAATGATGGTCTTACGTTCAATGGTCTGCGGCAAATAAATAGCAAAGCCGCGCAGGATGAACAGGAACGCCAGCGTGACAATGAAGCTGGGCAGCCCCGTGCGCACCACGATAAATCCATTCAGCGCACCAATGGCTGTGGCGATTGCGAAGGTCACCAAAATAGCCAACCAGACCGGCCAGCCCAGCGTTACGCTGAAAATGGCGATCAACATTCCCGCGAACCCGATCATGGACCCGACCGAGAGATCAAACTCGCCCGCGATCATCAGCAGGCAGGCCCCAACTGCGATGATCATGAACTGGGCGGAGATCTGGCTCCAGTTCATCACGCCCTGGCTGTTGAACATGCCGCTGTCACCAGCAAAAATAAGGAACATCGCGAATACGGTGATGGTGCCGATAATGCCGCCCAATTCGGGTCGGATCATGGCTTCGCGGAATTTCGAACGGGTTTTGATCCGCTCGTCTTCCGCAAATTGGGTAGGTGCGTCAGACATAGTGCTCTCTCTAAAATAAGGGGCGGCTGATGTGTCTCAGCCGCCCGCACTTGGGGAGATGATTACCGGTACTCGCCCGCGAACTCTTCGACCTTTTCCAGGCCGTCCTTGGTTACAAAACCAGGGCCAGAGTTGATGTTGTTGCCGGGCAGCACGCCGTAGCGGTGGTAGTTGGTCAGAACCACGACCGGCAGATAGGCTTGCAGGAACGGCTGCTGATCGATACCCCAGTTGATGACACCGGCTTTCAGACCTTTGACGATTTCCTCACCCAGATCGAAGGTGCCGAAATAGATGTCGCCAGCCATGCCGTTTTCTTCCAGCGCCAGCAGGGTCGGATCCGCCGAAGTCGGGCCGAGTGTCAGAATCGCATCAGTTTCCGGATTGGTGTTGAGATAGGCCAGAACGCGGTTCTTGATTTCCGCCGGATCCTGTCCGCTGTCAATCATCTGATCGCCGAGATCCACACCCAGCCCGTCGGCAAAGCCCTGACAGCGTTCTGTTGAAGATGGCGAACTGATGTAGTGGTTTACGCAAAGAAAGCTGCCGACGCCGTCCGCTTTGGCGCGCATACCCGCCGCATGGCCTGCGTCATATTCTGGCTGACCAACATACATCAGGGCGCCGACTTCGCGGGCCTGATCCGGGGTGCCGGAGTTCATGATGATCACATCCACGCCGCTGTCCACGGCCGCTTTGATCGGGCCGGACAGCACATCATAGTCGGACAGGGTTGTGATGATGCCGTTGGGCCCTGAGGCTGCCGCCTGCTCAATGATCCGCGCCATATCGGCGAGGTCACCGGTCGGCGGGTTGCGGTACTCCACCTCCACGTTCATCTGCTCGCCCGCCAGGGCGATCCCGTTCTTGATGGTGTTCCACCAGCTGTCGCTGTCGGGGGCGTGGCTGACGAGGATATATTTTTCACCCTCGGCAGAGGCTGTTGTTGCCAGCATCATCGGCGCCGCTGCAACCGTTGTTGCGAGCATAAATGTCTTGAAGATTGACGTCATTCTTTCCTCCCAAAGTTTTACCGTCACGATCGCGTCCGGGCGGTCCCATTCGCGTCGGGGATCAGAATAACCACGAATCGATTTTTTTTGCAACCGGTTGCAATTTGTGGCAGCATTTTTTCTGCTGAACTCGATTTGGATCCGCGATAGATACTCTGATCCGGTGCGCAGCCGGTTGCACAGGTGGATGGGCCCCAGATGGCCCGGACAAGAGGAAGACCAGGAATGGCTGTAACGTTAAAAGAGGTGGCAGAACGGGCGCAGGTCTCACGATCAGCGGTGTCGCGCACATTCACCGATGGCGCATCCGTCTCCGAAAAGATGCGGCGCAAGGTCGAGAAGGCCGCGCAGGAACTTGGCTACAGTCCGAACGCATTGGCCTCCTCTCTGACAACCGGACGCACCAAACTGATTGGCCTTGTCTCAAACAACTTTCACAACCCGATTTTCCTTGAGGTCTTCGACCGGTTTACACGCCGCTTGCAGGATCGCGGCCTGCGGCCACTGCTGGTCAATCTCTCTGACGAAACCGATCCCGAAAACTCGGTCCGGATGTTGCGACAATATTCTGTGGATGGCGTGGTGGTGGCCTCTTCGACTCTCCCGCCAGGCTTTGCCAAGGCATTTCGCGATGCGGGTGTGCCGGTGGTGCACAGCTTTGGCCGCTCGTCCTCCACTCCGCAGGTACATGTCGTGGGGATCGACAACGTCGAATGTGGCCGGATGGCTGCACGCACGCTTGTAGCCCGCGGATACAAAACGGTCGCTTTCATGGGGGGCCCGCAGACCGCAACCTCAACTCAGGACCGTTGCAAGGGCTTCACGTCGGAGATGGAGATCCATCCAGATGTCACAGCAACGCATAGTTTTGCCGAGGATTACTCCTTCGAGGCGGGCCGCCGTGAAATGCTGCGCCTGCTTCGCGATGACCCGGCTGAGGCCTATTTCTGCGGTGATGACGTTTTGTCGATTGGGGCGCTTAGTGCGATCCGCGAAAAGGGCCTGCAGGTGCCGCAGGACATCGGGGTTATCGGCCTCAACGACATGGAGATGGCACGGTGGGAGAATATTGACCTCACCACCATCCACCAACCGATTGAACAGATCGTCAATTCCTCGATTGAGCTGGTCGCGGCGATGCTGGACGAACCTGATCGCTATCCAGAGGCCCGTATTTTCCCCTGTCATGTGGTAGAGCGCGGAACCCTGCGACCCCAAGAAACCTGAATCACCCGGCATCGAAGAAGGGCGCCGGAATACCGACGCCCCTGCCCTGCTTCAGATCAGGCTCAATCAGCGAAACATAGGCGGACGCGCATCCACCCAGGCCCCGTCTGTTGCGCCGCTCTCCGCGACTGCAAAAACTGCCGCCATGGAGCGTAACCCGTCCTCGGCCCGCGGATATAGATCTGCGGCAGGATCGATTGGGCGCCCGGCCTTTTCAGCCCTGATCGCTTCTGCCAAATCACTGTAAATATTGGCAAAGGCCAGCGGCATCCCCTCGGCATGACCGATGGTTACACGACTGGTGCGATCTGCCTCGGGGCTGAGATTATCCTCGCCACGCTCAATCACCTGCAGCCGTTCACCAAGGGGCATCCAGTAAAGCTGGTTTGGCTGTTCCTGCGACCAACGCAGGCCACCAGTCTCTCCAAACACCTGCAGGGTCAGCCCGTGCTGGCGTCCGATCGCCACCGACGAGGTCCAGAGCCGCCCGACTGTCCCGCCATCAAAGCGCATGTTCACCATGGCGTCATCTTCCAGAACCCGGCTCTCAATACAGCTGACCGTATCAGCTGACAGGCGTTCCACTTCCTGGCCAATGACAAAACTCGCCATATGCAGCGCGTGGATACCGCAATCCGCGAACTGGGCAGATACCCCGGCCTGCGCGGGATCGTAGCGCCAACGCACCCGCGGATTGTCTGCATCAGCCGTGTCCGCATGGTGGCCGTGGGCGAATTCAGCCTTCACGAGCCGGATCTTGCCAAGGTCGCCGCGCGCCACCATTGCCTTCATATGACGGACCAGGGAATAGCCGGAATAGCCATAGTTCACGGCGCAAATCTTGCCCTTCGTCTTGGCGATTTTGACGATTTCCTCGCCTTCTTCCACAGTCATCGTCATCGGCTTTTCGCAGAGCACGTGAAAGCCAGCTTCCAGAAACCTTTTGGTGATCTCAAAGTGCGTGGCATTGGGGGTTGCTACAGTGACCAGATCAACCCGATCCGCGCGATTGCACTCCCCCTCCAGCATCTCCGTCCAGTCACCATAGGCGCGGTCCGCCGCAAGCCCCAGCCGCTGACCATAGGCACGCCCCTCCTCTGGGCGATGATCCAAGGCCGCCGCCGCGAAATCGAAGGCACCATCCAGTCCTGCGCCCAGACGATGAGCCGGTCCGATCTGGCTGCCTTCGCCGCCACCAATCATGCCCCATTTCAGTTTTGTCATGGTGCCGCTCCCTAGTTGAAACCGATAGATTCGAGGTATTCGCGGTTCGCCCGCGCATCACCAACGGGGTCAGGGTCCAGCGTCGGATCGCAATCTTGCTCCACCGTGCACCAGCCAGAAAACCCAGCATCAACAAGCAGTTGCCGAACGGCTGGGAAATCAACATCGCCCTCGCCAAGATTGCAGAAAATCCCCTGCCCACAGGCATCGTAGAAATTTGTCCGCTTGGCGATCACATCTGCCTTCACCTTGGGATCGATGTCCTTGAAATGCATATAGCTGATACGATCCATATGCCGTTTCATAAAGGCAACCGGGTCAAATCCGGCATAGGAATGATGGCCAGTATCGAAACAGATCTTCAGGATCTTGTCGTCAACTTCATCCAGCAAACGCTCCAGCTCCGGCTCAAAATCCATGAACCCCGCTGCATGAGCGTGGATGCCGACGGTCAGACCGTATTCCTCGGTCCCGATCTGGGCCACTGTGGCCAGCCGGTCGCGGAATGCCGACCATTCTGATTGGCCCATCTGTTCAGCCTCCGACGCGCGCCCGGCAGTCGGCGCGCGGCGGGGCGAGATGGAATCGATCAGAACCAAATGCTCCGCGCCATGCGCCTTCAGCGCCTTGCAGGTGCGATGTGCCCCGTCCAGGACGTCGTCCCATTGATCAGGATCATGGAACGCCCGGAACACCACGCCGCCGATCAACTCCAGATCATGTTCGGCCAGCGCATCCCGCAGAATTGCGGGATCTTCGGGCATGTAGCCCACAGGCCCCAACTCAATCCCCTTGTAGCCAGCCTCGGCGCAGTCCTTCAGAACGCTGCGCCAGTCCGGGTTACGGGGATCCTGTGCAAACTCTACCCCCCAGGAACATGGGGCATTGCCAATTCTGATCGTCATTTTGCATTGCTTTCTTAGATATTTAGAACGTTGATACGGTTTGCCAGGACCGCCCTTTTGAGGCGGCCATGGCAGCAGCAATCACCTGATTTACCGCCATCCCATCCTCAAATGTCGGCCAAACCGGTGTCTGTGTTTCGATCGCGCGCAGGAAGTCCCGCGCCTCAATCAGGATCTGATCCTGATACCCGGTGCCATGCCCCGGCCCTTGGCAAAACGGCAGATAGTCGGGATGTGCAGGGCCAGTCAGGATCTTGCGAAAGCCGCGGGTGGCCTCGTCACCCTCGCTCAGATAGAGCCACAGCGCGTTCTGATCCTCTTGATCAAAGCGGATCGCTCCTTTTGTTCCCGTAATTTCATAGGCATAGCCCATCTTACGACCGGTCGCGATACGGCTAAAGAACATCTGTCCCATCGCCCCATTGGCAAAACGGCACATCATCTGCCCCTGGTCGTCATTGGTGACACGGCCACCGGGGCGGTCCGTATGAACGGTCTCTACCTCGGCGATGAGTTCCGTGATCGGCCCGATCAGCGCCATTGCACCATTGATCATATGCGGCGCCAGATCGCCCATGGTCCCATTGGCTTCGCCCTCCGTGCGCCATGTCGCGGGGGCACCGGGATCGGCGTAGAAATCTTCGGTATGTTCGCCGCGAAACCAGGTCACCTCTCCGATCACACCATCGGCAATCAAACGCCGCGCATATTGGCTGGCAGGGGTTCGAATGTAGTTGAACCCGACCATATTGGGACAGCCCGATGTCTCCGCCGCTGCCACCATGGCACGACTATCAGACAGCGATGCACCCAGCGGCTTTTCGCAAAAAACGGGCTTGCCCAGCGCAAAGGCTGCCTCTGCGACGATACGATGGGTCTGCTGTGGAGATGCGATGACAATCGCCTCGACCTTGGGGTCGTTGACCAGCAGCTGCCAGTCGTCCGTTGCGCGTTGAAACCCATAAGCCCGCCGGTACCGCTCCGCACTGGCTGGGGTCGTGGCGCAGACCATTTCCAGACGCGGGCGCAAAGCAGTGTCAAACACCGCCCCCACCGCAGCCATCGCGACGGCATGCGCTTTGCCCATGTAGCCCCCGCCGAGAATTCCGATACCGATTTCGGTCATTCTGGCCTCCCAACCCATCAATTTCAATTTGCAACCGGTTGCAAAACTTGTATCTTGGGATTCGACATCTCGCAAGATCAAATCGACCCGACCACAGACCATCCCAGGGATCCCTGCCTATGACGACGCCGCCAAAAACGATTAAGCTGACCACCGCCCAGGCCATCATCCGATGGCTGTCCAATCAGTTCATTGAGATTGACGGCGAGGAGTTACGTCTGTGCGGAGGTGGCTTCGGCATCTTTGGCCACGGCAATGTGACCTGCCTTGGCGAAGCGCTCTATGAGGCACGTGATGAGCTGCCGCTGTACCGGGGGCAAAACGAACAAAGCATGGGCTTTGCCGCCGCTGGATATGCCAAGCAGTGGCTGCGGCAGCGGTTCATGTTCTGCACAGCCAGTGCTGGTCCGGGTACATCAAACCTTCTCACCTCCGCCGCGCTGGCCCATGCCAACCGCCTGCCGATGCTGATGCTCTGCGGCGACACGTTCCTGACTCGCCTGCCGGATCCGGTACTGCAGCAGATGGAGAATTTTGACGACCCAACCTTAGGTGTGAATGATGCCTTCAAGCCCGTGTCGCGCTATTGGGACCGCATCACCCATCCCGCCCAAATCATCCAGTCCCTGCCCGCTGCGATCGCCACCATGCTGGATCCCGGCGACTGCGGCCCCGCCTTCCTTGGCCTGCCGCAGGACGTGCAGGGATGGACTTATGACTACCCCGAGGTTTTCTTTGAAAAGAAAATCCACCGCATTCGCCGCATCGCGCCGGATTCGGCCGAAATCGCAGATGCTGCCCAAGCGCTACGCGGCGCCAAACGCCCGATGATCATTGCTGGTGGCGGTGTGCAATACAGCCGCGCCGTGGCCGAGCTGACCAGCTTTGCCGAAACACATCAGATCCCAGTTGTTGAAACCATCGCCGGTCGCGCCAACCTGCGTGAAACCCATCCACTGAATATCGGTCCTATTGGGGTCACCGGATCGGACAGCGCCAATGCGATCGCCGCCGAGGCAGATGTGATCCTTGCAGTTGGCACACGATTGCAGGATTTTACCACCGGATCTTGGACCGCCTTTGCGCAAGATGCCCAGTTCATCTCGATCAACGCAGCGCGCCATGACGCAGGCAAACACCGCGCATTGCCGGTTGTCGGCGACGCCCAGCGCGGGCTTCTGGAACTTGGCGCAACAAGCGGTGACTACAAGGCCCCTGGCAGCTGGGTCGCCCGTGCTCAGGAGAGCCGCCGTAACTGGGTGGCCTATGTCGCAGACAACGTCTCTTACGGGGACAACCGGCCCAATTCCTATGCGCAGGCCATCGGTGTTGTGAACGCACTCTGCAATCCGAAGGACCGTGTGGTCGCGGCGGCTGGCGGGCTTCCGGCGGAAGTCACCGCCAATTGGCGCACATTGGAGCCCGGCACAGTTGATGTTGAATTCGGCTTTTCCTGCATGGGTTATGAAATTGCTTAGCGCCTGGGGAGCTCGAATCGCCCAGTCCGAGCGAGAGCCGGATCGTGACACCATCGTCTTTGTCGGTGACGGCTCCTACATGATGTTGAATTCTGACATCTATTCCAGCGTTCTCAGCCAAAAGAAGCTGATCATTCTGGTCCTGGACAACGGCGGCTTTGCGGTCATCAACAAGCTGCAGAACAACACGGGCAATACCAGCTTCAACAATCTGCTTGAGGATTGCCCCACTATACCTGAAGCCTTTGGCGTGGATTTTGCCAGTCACGCGGCCTCGATGGGGGCACTTACCGAAACCGCCGCCAATCCGGCAGAGCTGGGCGAAGCGTTCAAACGCGCGCAAGGCAACGATCGGACAACCGTCATCGTGATGAAGGTTGACGCCTATGAAGGCTGGACCACCGAAGGCCACGCCTGGTGGGAGGTTGGCACGCCGCATATCACCAAGGATGACAAGGTGCGCGAGGCCCATATCGACTGGGAGTCCAGCCGCATCAAACAACGGCGGGGCGTGTGATGAAACAGCCAAGCAAGGCCAGCTCAGATCTGGCAGGCCGCAATTTCCTCGTCCTTGGTCGGGTGGGTATGGATCTGTGCCCAACCCCTGCTGGCACCGCCACGGCTGATGCACTGGACATGATGGTCGCCATGGGCGGCAGCAGCGCCAATATCGCCGCAGGTCTGGTCAAGATGGGATGCAGCGCCGCTCTGGTCACCAGCGTTTCTGATGATGCGGTGGGGTGGTACTGCCTCAACCAGCTGGATCACTACGGTGTTGACCGGACTCACGTGAAACGCATCACCGGTGAATATCGGACCTCTCTGGCGGTTTATGAAAGCCGGGTGCAGGACCATCAAAGCGTGATCTATCGCAACAATGCCGCCGATTTCCAGATGACCGTCGCAGATGTGGAGGCGGTGGATTACAGCCAGTACAGCGCGCTGATCACCGCAGGAACAGTTTTCGCGGCTGAACCATCACGCAGCGCAACCTTCCGCGCCTTTGAGTTGGCGCGCGCGGCCCGGCTGCCGATCATCTTTGATGTGGACTACCGCCCCTATAGCTGGCCCTCGCCTGAGGTTGCGGCGGATATCCTGTCTCGCGCAGGCGCCATGTCCGATATCATTGTCGGCAATGATGAGGAATTCGGCTTCATGGCCGGTGGCATTGACAAAGGCCTCGCCAAAGCACGGTCGCTGGCGCACACCTCTGCCTCCATCGTCGTCTACAAGATGGGGCCCAAGGGCGCTGTCACCTTTGCCGATGGCCAGGAGGTCCGCACCGGTATCTACCCCGTAGATGCGCTAAAACCGACCGGCGCCGGTGACAGTTTCATGGCCGGTTTCCTCGCCTCACTTTCCGAAGGGCGTCCAATGAAGGATGCCATTCTGCGCGGCTCAGCCTGTGCCTCCGTCGTGGTGGCCAAACCCGGCTGCGCCCCCGCCATGCCCGACCTTGCCGCACTGGAGGCGTTTCTTGCAACGCACCCCGGCGCCACCGAAATTTGAAAGGACCCGCAAATGCATATCGCCCCTCATGACAACCAGAACAAAGCCATTGTCGATGCTGACAACGCGCTTGTTCCGCTGAACTATTTCAACATCGTTAAACTAACCAAGGGCCAGACCTTTGAATATCAGGTGCCCGGCTATGAGACCTGCATCGTTCCGGCCACCGGCACCGTAGACATTGAGGTCGAGGGCCTGAGCTATGCTGACATCGGCACCCGCACCGCCGACGTCTGGGACGGCGAGCCGGAAGGCGTCTATATTCCCGTCGGAGCCAAGGTGACCATCACATGCACAACGGATGCGACCGAAACCTTCATCGCGGGCGCCAAATACGACAAGGTGCTGGAACCATTTGACGTGCGCGCCGACGGTATCGATCTGGTGCAATACGGTTCTGACGACACCAAGACTCATCGTAAAATCAAACATATCCTTGGCCAGAAACAGCACGACAAGGTCGGCCGCTTGCTGGTGTCAGAACTGTTCACCGTGGGACAGGGCGGCTGGTCCGGCTTCCCGGCGCACAAACATGATACCGACCGCGAGGATGCCGACGGCAACATCATCGAGACGCGCCATGACGAGACGTATAACTTCCGCTTCCGTCCGAACCACGGCTCTGGCGTGCAGATCCTGCAACGCGAAGAGGGCAAGCCGGGGGACGCCTATCAATTGATGGATGGCTCCACGATCATGATCGACAAGGGGTATCACCCCTGCGCCGTGATGCCAGGATATGAGATGTATTATTTCACCATCCTTGGCGGTCTGAGCCAGCGCAGCCTGATCCAGTACTTCCAGCCGACCCATGCCTATCAGGTCGAAACCATCCCCGGCATCAAGGATATGGTGGCTAAGTTCAAATGACCCTTGCAACATTGGCTGACGTCCTGCAGCCAGCCCTGCGCAATGGCTATGCCGTTGCGGGGCTGGTCACACTGGGCTGGGAAGACATGCGCGCCTATGTGGCTGCTGCTGAAGCCGAAGGCGTGCCGGTCATCCTGCAGGCCGGCCCGTCCTGCCGCGCTCATACTCCGCTACCGGTCCTGGGCAAGATGTTCCGGCATCTGGCCGAAAGTGCATCGGTTCCTGTGGTCGCCCATCTGGATCATGGCTACACCTTTGAGGACTGCCGTATCGCCATCGACAGCGGCTTTACCTCGGTGATGTTCGACGGCTCGCGCAAACCGCTGGATCAGAATATCTCCGAAACCGCAGCCATCGTAGAGATGGCCCATGCTGCGAATGTCTCCTGCGAGGGAGAGATCGGCTTTGTCGGGTATTCCGGCGGCGAGGGGTCAGCCGGTACCGACCCGGAAGAGGCCCGGCAATTCGCACAGGAAACAGGCGTTGATGCCATGGCGATCTCGGTCGGCAATGTGCATCTGCAACAGGACAAGGAAGGCGGACTCGATATCGACCGCATCCGCGCCATAGAGGCGATCACCGAAGTGCCGCTGGTCATCCACGGCGGTTCCGGCGTGCCGGTCGCGCAGCGCAAAATGCTGGCGCGCCAGTCACGTATCTGCAAATTCAATATCGGCACCGAATTGCGCATGGCCTTTGGGGCCGCATTGCGCGATGCGGTAAATAGCGATCCGGACCGGTTCGACAGGGTCAGCATCCTGTCCGAAACCCACGATCCGGTCGTTGCTGCGGCGCGCAGCGTTCTTCGCGCCTTCAAGGGAGAGACACAATGTTGAATATCGGCCTTTTGGGCTGCGGGCGCATCGGGCAGGTCCATGCGCGATCTGTCGGGCAATTGGACGGGGTGCGCGTCACTGCGGTTGCAGATGCGATGCCGGATGCCGCGAATGCCCTGGCCAGCAAGATCGGCGCTGATGTGCGCGAGGCCTCCGCGCTAATCACCAGCGCGGACGTAGACGCGGTGGTGATCGGCACTCCGACTGATACGCATTACGACTTGATCCATCAGGCTGCGGCTGCAGGAAAGGCAATATTCTGCGAGAAGCCCGTCGATATGTCCGCCGACCGCATTCGCGACTGTCAAAAGGTGGTAGCCGAGGCTGGTGTTGCCTTCCTCACAGCGTTTAACCGTCGTTTCGATCCCAACTTTGCCAATCTGCAACAGCGCCTGCGGGCCGGTGAGATTGGCGATGTGGAGATTGTCTCGATCCTGTCACGTGACCCGTCCCCGCCGCCGGTCAGCTATATCAAGACCTCTGGCGGCCTGTTCCGCGACATGATGATCCACGATTTCGATATGGCGCGGTTTTTGCTGGCCGAGGAACCGGTGCAGGTCTTTGCGGTTGGCTCAGCGCTGGTCGATCCCGCCATTGGCGAAGCAGGCGACGTGGACACAGCCGCCATTACGCTGACCACGGCCAGCGGCAAGATCTGCCAAATCTCCAACTCCCGGCGGGCCACATACGGCTACGACCAACGGGTGGAGGTGCATGGCTCCAAGGGGATGCTCCGTGCGGCGAACATGTTGGAGAACACGGTAGAAGTGGCCGGAACCAACGGCTTTCAGACAGCTCCTGCACAGCACTTCTTCCTTGAACGCTACGAAACGGCCTATCGCAACGAAATGGCGCGATTTGTCGAAGCTGTACAAACCGGCAGCACCCCCTCCCCTAGCATCGACGACGGCTTACGCGCCCAGATGTTGGCCGATGCCGCCGCCCAATCGCTTGAGACGGGGGCACCGGTCGCGTTGTAAGCGATCAGATCCTTATGCCTGGCGGCGCAAGTCCTGTGCCGCCAGTGCCTTGTTGAAACGCTCGGATGTCCAACCCTCGGTAAGGGCCTGATGAAACAGCCCGGCCTGCGTTTGTGGGGCCAAACCGCCCACCGGCGGGTCCCGGTCCAGATTGGTTGGAAAAGAATACCCCTCTGCGCAGGCTGCAATTGCTGCGGCCTGATCAGCGTCAGTCATGGCACTCTCACGCTTCAGCCTGGCCAGCGCCGGGAAAAGCCGCTCCGACATGCCGCGCCGGTCCACAGTCTCCATTGCGCGGCCAAAAGCAGACGAAACCTGCAACAGATTTGCCATCCGCTGAACATCCTTCGATCGGTTGGCTCCTGCGGCATGAAACAAAGCCGGATTGAAGAACACGGCATCGCCCTTTGCCAGAGGCAACTGCACACAGTGCTCTTCGAAATAGGCCCGGAAGTCCTCGCGCCGCCAAGCTGCGTAGCCCGCACGGTATTGTTGCGAAAACGGCAGCAGCTTGGTCGGGCCGCTCTCCACCGGCATATCGGTATGGGCCACCGCCCCCTGCAGCGTCAAAACTGGCGATAGGTCATGCACATGGGCCGGATACTGCGCGGAGGTTTCCGCTGATTGAAAGCCCAGATGATAGTCACGATGCGCCTGCTGGGCAGCTCCGCCCGGACGCACCAGATTGATTTGCGCCGTCATCTGGTAGTTGGGTCCAAGCCAGGCCTCGCAAACGGCCGCGATTGATGAGTTGCCAAAATAGCGCGCGAAGACATCCGGCGAAGCGACGCAGAGCTTTTGGAGCGCATTCCAAACCCGGTCATTTGATCCCGCTGCAGCGAAATGGTCCGCACCACCGCCATTTGCCTGCCGCTCCTGTGAGATGATTTCGTCGAAGACAGCGCTTGCGGCATCAATCGGAGCCACGTCCTGATAGGCACCTTGCAGCACCAGAACACCCGCCCCGTATCGCAATCCCTGCGCCCATTCTGCCATCAGATGGCGGCGCGCCTCTGGCCCGCTGAGCATCGCCTTAAGGGCTGCCATGTCATAGATCGGGATATCCTTCTCAATCTTGTCGGCCAGCGGAACCTGGTCGGGTGTCAGTTCCCGTTCAACCTGCGCGGTGAAGTCACTCAACGCGCATCCATCAGGATCAAAATAGGCCTGCTCCATCGGTGTCGCAGCAGCTGTCATCAGAGCCTCCTCTCTACTGTCTCTCGCTATGAGATTGCCGGGTCGGGCTCTTGTGGTCAGCGCGCAAATCCATCAAAAATACATCAATGAGTCATCCTTTCCCGATCAAGGATATCGCCCGGCAATCCGGTCTGAGCACGGCAACTGTGGACCGCGTTCTGAACGCACGCGCCAATGTCAGCCCCCGCAGCCAGGCGCGCGTTCGCGCAGCCATCGCCGAACTGGAGGGACAGGAACAGCAACTCTCAGCACGGGGGCGGCGGCTCTACTTCGACGTTGTGGTGGAAGCACCCGAACGGTTCAGCCGGGAAATTCGGCACGCAACTGAGGCGGTCCTGCCCACCATTGGCCCGGCGGTGATCCACGCGCGGTATAGTTTTCGCCAGATCATGTCCGCGCCTGACTGCGTTGTTCTGCTTCGGCAAATCCTCAAACGTGGCAGTCACGGGGTGGTGCTGAAGGTGCGGGATCTGCCTGAGATCACCGCGATGGTCGCTGAATTGGACAGTAAGGGCGTTCCGGTTGTCTGCGCCTTTACCGACCTGCCAGGGAGTGTTCGCCGCGCCTATTGCGGTCCGGACAACTACGCGGCTTAGCCAGTCAGCGGCCTATATGATCGACAAATGTCTGCCGAACAGCGCTCCATCCGGAGCAACCATCCTGACCACACTCAGCCAATTGGCCTTTCATGGCGAGGCTCAAAGGCGATGTGGCTTCCTCAGGTTGATGTCAGAGCGCCGCCCTGATCTGCGGCTGATGACAGTTTCAGCCGGGGCCGGGCTCGCGTTTGAGACCAGAGCGGTGCTACAGGAGCAACTGTCCGCTCCGGGCCTTGGGCCGATATTAGGCGTCTATTCGATGGGCGGGGCCAATCGCACCATATCGGAACTGCTGAAAGGTTATGGTCACTGCCCCCGTGCCTATGTCGCCCATGATCTGGATAGTGAGAACCGAACACTTTTACGGCAGGGAAACATTACCGTTGCCTTGCAGCATGACATTGCCAGTGACATGCGCAATGCCTTCCTCAGCTTGCTCCACGCCAACCAGATCCTGAAAGCACCGCCCGTTGCGACTCGGAGCCGCATGTCCATGGTCACGCCCTTTGATTGTGCTGAAAACTGATCGGGGCACGCTGTTTCTGTGTGCATCCTCCCTCAGAAATAAAATCGCCATCTGGCGGGTTTCGGTGGAGCCAAGCCGCATATGACCTTTTGAATAATCGCTCCAACTGGGAATCTGTCAAAGCTGCGCGCCGAACAGCTGTTTTTCACTCCAAGAACTGCAATTTTTGTTCCTCTTTGCCCTGGTTCTTGGAATGCTCCTTGAAACAGCCAGCAGGGAGAGCGGCATGAAAGTAGGATTTATCGGCCTCGGAAACGTTGGTGGCAAGCTGAGTGGCAGCCTGCTGCGCAATGGCATTGATCTCAGCGTTTATGACCTGAATGCCGCGCTGGTTGCGAAGGCAGCGGCGGCGGGCGCCACTGCAGCAAATGACCCGGCAGAACTGATGCGCAATTGCGACGCGGTGATCACCTGCCTGCCATCGCCCACAGCCTCCGATCAGGTCATGCAACAGATGCTACCGGAGATTGGGCCCGGCAAAATCTGGATGGAGATGTCCACGACGGATGAGGCCGAGGTCAAACGCCTTGGCGCCATGGTCGAACAGGCGGGGGGAACCGCCGTGGACTGCCCCGTATCCGGTGGCTGTCACCGGGCGGACACCGGCAATATTTCGATCTTCGCCGGCTGCGACCGCGAGACCTTTGACCGGATCGCGCCGCTGCTGAAGACCATGGGACGGCGTATCCTGCACACAGGGCCGATCGGCTCAGCCTCGGTCCTGAAGGTGATCACCAACTATCTTGCAACCGCCAATCTTCTGACCTGCTGCGAGGCTTTGGTGACCGCGAAGGCCGCTGGAATGGATCTTAACACCGCCTATGAGGCGATCAAGATTTCCTCCGGCACCTCCTTTGTGCATGAAACCGAAAGCCAGGTGATCCTGAACGGATCCCGCGATATTTCCTTCACCATGGATCTGGTCTCAAAGGATATTGGCCTCTTTCAGGCCGTTGCTGATCGCCATGACGTGCCGTTGGAGATCAACCCTCTGATGATCAAGATCTTCAAAGACGGCGAGGCCCGGTTTGGCAGCCGGGAGCTGTCCCCAAACATCATCAGACGGCTGGAAGAAGCCACTGGTCTGGAGATCACTGCACCCGGTTTCCCACCTGAAATGACCGATGATGAGCCAGAGGAACCCGGTTACGAGGTCATCCCCACCGGTCGCGATGGCAGCCCTTCCCGATAGGCGCTCTTGCCCTGAAACCCTTCAAAGGCGGCAGTTGACTGCCGTCTTCTGCTCTGCGGTAAGCGCTGATCCGAGCGCCCCAGCGCGCGTATCCGGGCCTCCGCCCCTTGGCATGGGTTGGCAAAAACCCTTGTCAGACTCAATTTTCCCGAATTACGATACAAGTGTCCATATTCTGGGAATCGCATGCAGGACCGACAGATCCTTCTTCTGGAGGCAGTAGCCTCCTCTGCCTCACCGGTAAGCGCAAGCGAACTGGCCCGGATGACGGCGACCCCCCGCGCCAGCCTTTATCGGCATATCGCAGCGCTACTCGAATGCGGCTTTCTGGAGGAGACCGAGACCGGCAGCCGGTATGTTCTGGGACTGCGGTTTGTAAAGATTGCGCTGACGGGAAAGTCCGACACCCATGTCATCAACGCGGTCTCTGCCGTGTTGCAGCGGGTGGTGAAGGATTTGGGCGAGACCGCGTTTCTGGCGCGCTATCGTGGCGGTCGCGTTGATCTGATTCACACGCAGGTCCCGGCTGATCCCTCAGTTCCCTATATCTATCCAGGGTTAGGGGTCCGCCCAGTTCATGCCTGTTCTTCGGCCAAGGCAATTGCCGCCTTCCTCGCGCCGGAGCTTCAGGAAGACCTGATTGACATGTTGCCAATGCGCTTCACCGACAAGACACACACCGACCCGGACCAGATTGCCCGCGAGTTGCAGCAGGTGCGCCGCTATGGCTATGCCACCTGCGATGGTGAGATTGACATCGGGGTCACCAGCATTGCGGTGCCGATCATCGTCGACCGGCTTGGCGCCATTTTCTCGATGGGCGTAGTCGGTCCGACCGGCCGTATCACACCTGCCATCCAGCCCAGAATTTTACCAATTCTCACGAAACAAGCCGTTCATGCCGCCGCGGCCATTCAACATTGCTCGGTCGTTGAGGCGGAAACCACCAATGCCAATTCACTGGCGGCTGCAAAGGAAAGGGCCAGCCAACAACACTGATTTTTTTGAAGGGAGAGAGAATATGAACAGAAGAGAATTCGGCGGGTTATCCGCCGCCGCGCTGGCCATGGCAGCGCCGTTTCGCGCCTTTGCCGATGAGACCTGTCAGTCCCCTTACATGCCCAAGATTACGGGTCAGGAAGAATTCGTCTACGTCTGGACCCTCGGGGTGGAAGGAATGGGAGACGAGCAAGACAAAATGGTAACCGTTGACCTGCGTCCCGGCTCGCCAACCCGCGGGGAGGTCATACACAGTCTCTCAGTCGGTGGCCGGAACGAGGCCCATCATGGCGGCTTCTCAGCTGATCGTCGTTATTTCTGGACTGGCGGGCTTGATACCAATCGGATCTTCATCTTCGATATTCACAGCGATCCCGCAGCGCCCAAGCTGCATAAGGTGATCGAGACATTTGTTGCCGATTCCGGCGGTGTGGTTGGTCCCCACACGTTTTTTGCCCTGCCCGGTAGCATGATGATCACCGGGCTGAGCAATCAGGACGACCACGGCGGTCGAACGGCGCTGGTCGAATACAATGATGACGGGGACTATGTCGCCACCTATTGGATGCCCACCGCTGATGACATGCAAGGGGCCGTCGCGGTCGATGGCGCGGTTGCGGATGGTTATGGCTATGACATTCGCGCCCTGATCCGCAAGAACGTGATGCTCACCTCGTCCTTCACGGGATGGTCAAACTACATGATGGATTTCGGGCAGATGCTGCAGGACGCCGAAGCGATGAAACGCTTTGGCAACAGCATGGTGCTCTGGGATCTGCACACCCGTCAGCCCCGCAAGGTATTCAACGTGCCCGGCGCGCCGCTCGAAGTGCGCTTCCCTTGGGGGCCAAATGCCAATTACGCTTTCTCGACCACCGCACTCACCTCGCAGCTCTGGCTGATCTATGAGGATGACGATGGCGAATGGCAGGCCAAATCGGTGGCAGACATCGGCAACCCCGAAGATATCCCGCTGCCCGTCGACATCTCCATCGCCGCCGATGATCAAACGCTTTGGGTCAATTCTTTCATGGATGGAAAGACCCGGCTGTTTGATATCTCCGACCCGCATAACCCGGCACAGATCTATGAGAAAACCATTGATCGACAGGTCAATATGGTCAGCCAGAGCTGGGACGGCAAACGGGTCTATTTCTCCTCTTCCTTGCTCGCCAATTGGGACAAGAAGGGCGAGGACGATGTGCAGTATCTGAGGGCCTACAACTGGGACGGCAAAGAACTGGTCGAGGATTTCAGCATCGACTTTTATGCTGCAGGCCTGGGTCGCGCGCACATCATGCGCTTTGGCAGCGCCGCGCTTTATTCCGCTTAAGAGACTGCTTTGGGGCGGTATGCTGCCGCCCCGATCTCCCCTCGCGGACCTCACCTTGCCGGAGGAACTCCATGCGCAAGAAAACTCTCGCCGTTTCCATAACCGCTGCTGCGGTGGTGCTGACAGGTGTCGTGGCCCTGGCCGGAACCTGGCGCCCTGCGGATCTGATGGCACGGTTGATGCCCGCTGCATTGCGGGCCACGCCTGCCCGCCTTTCGGAGGTATTCCCAAGCGATCCTGCCTTCCAGTTCAGCCCGCCGGAACCGGGATCTTATCGGCTGAACCGATTGAAACCTGCACCGGATAGCATGGTACTGACCGCCGATGGCACTAAGGGTCGGCTGCACCAACTGATCGATGGCAAGATCACGCTGATCAGTTTTGTCTATCTGACCTGCGGCGATGTTGATGGCTGTCCGCTGGCCTTCTCGACGCTTTATGACATTCACGACGCCAGCGCACAGCTTCCGGATCTGCGACAGGACGTTCAACTGATGACCATCAGCTTCGACCCAGAGCGCGACACGGTCGAGGCCATCGCGGCCTTCGCGCATCCAGTAAGCAGCGATCCTGCCAGCGCCCAGAAACTGGATTGGCAGGTGCTGACCACGCCGGATGCCGCGGCATTGCAGCCCCTGTTGGACGGGTTTGGGCAGGTCGTGGACCGTGGCGGCGCAGACGACCAGATCAACCATCTTCTGCGCATGTATCTGGTCGACCGTCATGGCATGATCCGCAATGTCTACGGGCTGGGCCTGATCGACCCGCGCCTGTTGATGACAGATGTGGAAACGCTGCTACTTGAAGAGGCTAGAGAGTGATCGCCCTCCCCCTGCATCTGCGACGTTGCATATTGCTCAGCGCAGCTGCTGCGCTTTCGCTGAACGCCGCCGCCTCGAGAGCGCTCGCCGACGGAGATATCGTTGCGGGGCCAAGCGATCTGCCGGTGCAGATCTCAGCTGACAGCTGCCCACGGCCAGCAGATGAGCACTGGGCGGAGAGAGCCGCCAAACGCAGCCTGACACCGCAGCTGGGTCTGCCACCTTTGGTCTACCCGGCGGACAATCCTCCGACAGCAGCGCGGATTACGCTGGGGCGGCAGATCTTCTTTGACCGCGCGCTGTCGATCAACAACACCATGTCCTGCGCGATGTGCCATGTGCCGGAACAGGGGTTTGCCAACTGGGAGCTCGCGACTTCGGTCGGCGTGGAAGGGCGCAGCGTGAAACGCAACGCGCCAAGCCTGATCAACGTGGGCCTGCTGGACCCGCTGTTTCACGATGGCCGCGATCCCATGTTGGAAACCCAGTTTATCGGTCCGCTCACCGCCCGAAACGAGATGGCCAACCCATCCGCAGGACGGGTCGTTTCCCACCTTCAAACCGACAATGCCTATAATACCTTGTTTCATGAGGCGTTTGGGGCGCCCGCCTCGCTAGACCGGATCGGCATGGCGTTGGCCGCTTACCAACGGGCGTTGACCGTCGGCAACAGCCCGTTTGACCAATGGTTTTATGGCGAGGACCAGACTGCGGTGTCACCCAGCGCAAAACGCGGGTTCGAACTGTTTCGCGACAAGGCGGGATGTGTGTCCTGCCACAGCCTTGGCCCGGAGCATGCAATCTTCACCGATCAGCAGTTTCACGACACCGGATATGGTCAGATGCGGGAACTGGAACGTCAAAACCCACCGAAAACCCTGCCCGTTCAGGTCGCACCCGGCGTGATCCATCATGTGGACTATGACCTGGTCCGCGCGGTCAGCGGCCCGCGGGATGCTGATCTTGGGCGCTATGAGGTGACCGAGGACCCGCAGGACCGATGGCGGTTCCGAACGCCAACGCTGCGCAACCTCGCTGTCTCGCCCCCCTACATGCACGACGGCGGGTTCAGCACGCTGGCTGAGGTGATTGACTATTACGACAGCGGTGGCGCAGGGCTGCCGGGTCAAGACCCGCGTGTGCGACCACTCGGCCTGAGCCACCGGGAGAAATCTGATCTTCTGGCGTTTATCAGCACTCTGACCTCTTCGGGACTGGATTGTCTGGTCGCAGATGCCCGCCAGCCATGAAGTGCTAGTCCAGGTGATAGCCGCGAAACTCCTTCACGGTGGACACCCCGAGCAGCGTCTTCATCTGCGCAACCGACGGGATCTCCGACAATCTGTTGCGATAGAGTTTCTCATAAGCATCCGTATTACGCGCAGCAACGCGCATCAGATAGTCGAATTCCCCTGAAATCAAATGACACTCCAACACCTCGGGCATATGTGAAATGGCATCTTCAAACGCCTGAATATTCTCCCGCTGCTGACTGACCAGCTTGATCTCGATAAAAATCTGCAGCTCAAGACCAACCTTCTTGCGATCCAGCCGCGCGGCATAGCCTTCGATCATGCCATTGGCTTCCATCATCTTGACACGACGATGACATGCGGACAAAGACAGCCCAACTTTTTCCGACAGGCGGGCCATGGAGATCTGACCGTCCTGTTGCAAGGCGGAAAGAATGCGCGAATCCAGCAAGTCCATCGGAATTTTTCCCAATAGTTAATCGTTATCCGCACATTTTTCCGAAATTTTCCCAATACGCAAGGAAATCGAGAACCTTTCCTATCAACAACGTCTTAAAATTGAGACACTTCGTCACAGGGATGACGTAAACCAAGGGAGGGGCAGATGGCCTCAAAAATCGTAGTTGGCTACGACGGCAGCACAAGCGCGCGCACCGCGCTCAACTTTGCGCTGGACGTGGCAAAGGCACAGGGCGGCAGCATTGTTGTCGCGCATGTCCTGGAATGGTCACCGTATTCGTTTCTGTCCGCCTCCGAGCTGGCAGAGCGCCACAAGCGCCGTACGGAAGAGCTGGAGCGCGCCGAAACCGCATTGATTCAGCCGCTTCTCAAGGATCTGGAAACCAGCGGCGTGGATGTCACCGCCACGGTGAAATACGGCAATATCGCCGAAGTGCTGGTGACCATCGCCAAATCCGAAGGCGCCAATCACGTCGTTATCGGACGCACCGGCCACTCCGCGCTCTCGTCGCGGCTGTTTGGTTCGGTTGCAGGCAGCCTGGCGCAGGCTGCGCCGGTTCCGGTCACCATTGTCCCATAACTGATCGACAGGGGTCATCATGAACACTCTCTCAAAAGCGGCTGCTCTGGCCGTCCCCGGCGCCCTCGGGCTGTCGGGCCCGCTGATGGCACAGACCATCGACGAAAAGGTGAATGAGCTGTTTGCCAGCTCCACCGGCTGGTTTGTCAATTTCATCTTCAGCCCATTCCCCGGCACCAGCTTTCCCTGGATCGTTGCGTGGCTGGTGATTGCGGCAACCATTTTCACCATCTACTTCGGACTGATCCAGTTCCGCGCCTTCCCGCATTCGATTTCCTTGGTCAAAGGCGACTATTCGGATCCGAATGACGCAGGCGAAGTGAGCCATTTCCAAGCGCTGGCCACGGCTCTTTCTGGCACTGTCGGCCTTGGCAATATCGCCGGTGTTGCGGTTGCCGTTGGCATCGGTGGTCCCGGTGCGACATTCTGGATGATCCTCGCAGGCCTGATGGGCATGGCGTCGAAATTCACCGAATGTACGCTAGGCGTGAAGTACCGGAATGAATACCCCGATGGCACCGTCTCCGGTGGTCCGATGTACTATATGACCAAAGGTTTTGCCGCACGGGGCCTGCCCGGTGGTAAGTTCATGGCGGTTCTATTCTCGATCTTCTGTATCCTCGGCGCCTTTGGCGGCGGCAACATGTTCCAGGCCAATCAGGCACATGCGCAGCTGACCAATGTGCTTGGCGACTATCCCGGTTGGATCACCGGCGTCATCTTTGCCGGTGTGGTCTTCGCCGTGATCATCGGTGGCCTGAAATCCATCGCCAGTGTCACCGAGAAGGTGGTGCCGTTCATGGGTGTCCTTTATGTGCTGACCGCACTTGTGATCATCTTGCTGAACTTCGACAAAATCGGCTGGGCCTTTGGCCAGATCTTCGACGGTGCCTTTACCGGTCTCGGCGTTGCAGGCGGTATGGTCGGGGCGCTGATTCAGGGTTTCAAACGCGCGGCCTTCTCCAACGAAGCCGGTGTTGGCTCGGCGGCGATTGCCCACTCCGCGGTGCGGACCAAAGAGCCGATCACCGAAGGTTTCGTCTCGCTTCTGGAGCCCTTCATCGACACTGTGGTCATCTGCACGATGACAGCGCTGGTGATCATCATCACCGGTCAACTGGTCAGCGATCCTGAAACCGGTCTCTATGTGCTGAACGAAGCGGGCAGCGCCATCCAGACCGTCGATGGCAACTCCGGCGTGGCACTGACATCTGCGGCGTTCTCCTCCGCATTTGGCTGGTTCAAATACATCTTGGCCATCGCAGTGATCCTGTTTGCTTTCTCCACCATGATCAGCTGGTCCTATTATGGCCTCAAGGCCTGGACCTTCCTGTTTGGTGAAGGCAAGACCACCGAACTGGTGTTCAAAGTGATCTTCTGCCTGTTCGTCATCATCGGCGCCGCAGCCAGCCTGGGTCCGGTCATCGACTTCTCCGATGCGGCTATCTTTGCCATGGCAGTGGTCAATATCGTGGCACTCTACTTCCTGATGCCCATCGTCAAAGGCGAGCTGAACAGCTATCTGGCCCGCCTCAAAACTGGCGAAATCAAGAAGTACCAGTAACGAAATCGACCCGGCTGCGAGTAGTGGCCGGGTCCTCCTCCCTTGTTAGGGTCTTACCTGATACTGCCATGTCCTGAGGACAACAGCACACGTGCCTCGTGGCTGCGCAGGGATCGCCGCGCCGTTGGAAAGGCGCGCCCCATGCTCTCCAGCTCCGGGAACAGATGGCACAATTCGGACCGCTGGGCCGCATCCATGCCCGACAGCGTCAGATCGCCCGGCTGGAAGCTTTCGCTCCAGGCGCCATCCACACAGACGATTTCGTGCTGATCAAAAAGCAGATGGATATAGGTTACATCCATCGTCCGCGCGCGGCGGATATCGCGATCATTGAGCAGATGCACCGCCGCCACCAAAACCTCGTTTGACCCGAACAGTAACTCGGCGCGGCTTCCGGTCAGCAACATCCGGTGCTGCGGTGACACCATCAGATCCCGGTTCGGCACAGGTTCGCCACCATCAAAACCCAGCGCACCTGCCTCGATGAGAATGGGTTGGAACTGCGGCCGCCGTGCAAGATCGTTGTTGGTCACGGTGCGGCGCGCGGTCCAGCGCAAGGTCTGCGGTCCGCCATCGCGCGTCATCACCCGGTCGCCCACCTCAAGCGCTTCCACCGGCACTGCGCCACCGGGGGTCAAAACGAGGCTGCCCGGGGTGAAACAGGGAATGACCTCTTCGATATTGGAGAACGTCAGCCTGCTGACAAAGTCCCCCTGATCATTTCGGACCTCAACCCGTCCGTCTTCCCGGTCGGCACTGGTGTAGACCACACGCGTGTCGCCCAGCGCGCGCAGTTCACTGATATCCAGGCGGTCATAGTCATCGCCACCTTCGCCGCCATCAACGACGTCTCCGGCCCCACCAACAAAGAAATCCCGATCGTCGTCACCGTATAGGCTGTCAGCGCCAGTTCCGCCGATCAGCGTATCTGCCCCGCTGCCGCCTTCGATGATGTCATCTTCGCTGCCGCCATCAAGCGAGTCACCACCCGCGCCGCCGCTCAGCCGGTCATATCCCTCGCCCCCCAGCAGCGTGTCATTTCCAACGCCGCTGTTCATCACATCGTCGCCGCGACCGCCTTCCCCGTAGAAGGATGATCCGGCGGAGCTTCCGTCCAGAAAATCATTGCCATCGTCGAGGAAAATGCGATCGGAATCCTCATAGACACCGATGAAGGCCAGATCGTCACCATCGCCGCCGTGGATCTCATCATTGCCCTGGCTGCCCGCCAGAATATCGTTCCCGGCACCGCCCCAGACGGTATCCGTTCCCATGCTGCCGATCAGCGTATCGTTGCCGTCTTCGCCATAGATCAGGTCATCCTGGTCACGGCCAAAGACATGGTCGTCGCCGTCACCGGCATAGATCAGATCATTGCCATAAAGCCCTTCGAGCCGATCATTGCCGTCCCCACCATAAAGCGTGTCATCGCCGTAGCCTGCGGTAATGGTGTCGTCGCCATCACCGCCCAAGAGAAGATCGTTGTCGTCGCCACTGCTTAGTGAGTCATCCCCGACACCGCCTTCCAGCGTGTCGCGCCCAGCGCCCCCCTCAAGCGTGTCTCCGCCGCGGCCACCTTGCAGCAGGTCATTGCCAGCCCCGCCTTGCAGCAGATCACGTCCGCGACCACCGGAGAGCGTGTCACTGCCTGCGCCACCTTCAACGGAGTCATTGCCTGCACCGGCATCAACGAAGTCGTCCCCCTCACCGGCCAGAACTGTATCGTCGCCCCCCCCGGCCACGATCACATCATCCTGAGAGCCGTCAGCTGCATCCCCGCTGTCGACACGATCCCCTTCGGGATCGCTCAGATAATCGATATCAATCCTCTCGCCTGCATCCGTGCCTTCCACGACATAGTCGAGTGCGGGCGGAATGGAGAAGGTGAAGTCCGAAAGCCCGGCCCCACCGGAGATCGGCGCATCGCTGCCATTGTCAAAAGTCACATCCAGCTGCGAAATCGGCCCGTCAATCGCGACGCCGATATTGGCAGCTGTGCTGCCCTCCCCTTCGATGGAGACTGTCCCGTCAGCATTGATCGTCACCTGATGGTGGGTCACCCCGGTCAGTCCCGCAATGATCTGTGCCGCAGGGATCAGAACGCCGCTGGCATCCAGAACCCGCAGGGTGAATTTGTCGTCATGAGAACTGCCGTTGGAATTCACATGCTGCAGGTCAAACCGCAGATCGCTCACCGGATTGGAGAAACCATAGCTTGCGGTAATCGGCTCGCTGACACCAAAGGCACCGAAATCGGACACTTGGTAGCCGCTCTGGGAGCTGTCCCAGCTGCCCGGTGTGAAGGTCCCGGTCACGACGGTGGAGTTGCCGCTTTCGCTCAGCGTTGTTGAACCGTTCTGCGCAGCACCGTTGGCACCGGTCAACCAGATCGCATTGTCAAGAGTGGCCATGTCTCACGTCTACCTTGTGCCTAACACTCACCCCGCAGTGACAAAACCTGCGGATACCTCACCGCCGCCCCTTCCAAAGGATCGGCCTGACATGTTGTGTCGTTCCACGACGCAATCAGCCGCTTGGCGCATAGGTCACAACACATCCCTTACGGAATGATTACCCCGCAAAGACGCCCGACGCGGGACCACTCTGGGGTCGACGCAAGTCCATTTTGCGTTGAGAATGTGGCGAAGGACGCAACCAGCAGCAGCCTCAAGGGTGGCTCGACGGGCCTACCCCTCGAATTTACAACGCAAAATCAATAGCCCTAGCCGCAAAAACCGGACTAGACTGCCACCAGACAGCGCGCGGGTACCCGCGTTGGCTGCTCAATAACAAAGTGGTTCGTTAACAGGGACAAGTAGCATGCTTCAGGAATTCAAAGACTTCATTGCCAAGGGCAATGTGATGGACATGGCCGTCGGCATCATCATCGGCGCAGCCTTTACGGCAATCGTCAAAAGCATGGTCAGCGACCTGATCAATCCGATCATCGGTGTCTTTACCGGCGGCGTCGATTTCACCAATTCTTATCTCGTACTGGCAGGCACTGTCCCTGAAGGCGCCAGCCTTGAGGCGGCACGAGAAGCCGGAGCCGCCGTTTTTGCCCACGGTGCCTTTTTGATGGCCGTAATCAATTTCCTTATCATTGCTTTCGTGGTGTTCATGCTCGTGCGCTATGTCAACCGCCTCAAAGACGCCGCCTTCAAGCAGGAAGACGTTGCTCCAGCCGAGGAAGCCCCCGCTGGCCCAACCGAACTGGATGTGCTGTTGGAAATCCGCGACTCCCTGAAACGTTGATCTGCTGACATCTGATCTGCGGGTGACAGCCCAGCCGGGTCCGACTATGCCCGCAGCGAACGCACCGGCAACCGTTGTTGTCGGTGATGGGTATTTCTATGAGATCGTGACAAGGACCAAACAACACTATGGAACAATGGATTGAACAGCTGGGTGCCCTTTGGCCCCTGCTCGTCAGCGCTGCCAAAGCGCTGGTCGTACTGGTTGTCGGCTGGATTGCAGCCGGCCTGATCAGCGGTGCAGTACGTCGTCGCATCAACGCCACCCCGCACCTTGACCAAACACTCGGCAACTTTGCCGCCAGTGCAGTGCGTTGGGTGTTGCTGGCCATCGTGCTGGTCGCCGTTCTGGGCATATTCGGGATCGAAGCCACCAGCCTGGTTGCAATGCTCGGCGCTGCAACGCTTGCCATTGGCCTGGCCCTGCAGGGCACACTGAGCGATCTGGCTGCCGGGGTGATGCTGGTCATGTTCCGCCCCTATAAGTTGGGCCAATACGTCGATATTGGGGGCACCTCGGGAACAGTGGTGGATCTCAACCTCTTCGTGACAGAGCTGGTGACACCTGACAATGTTCAGATCATTATCCCCAACGGCCAGGCCTGGGGCGCGATCATCACCAACTACTCGGCGCATGATACGCGTCGCGTTGATATGGTCTTTGGCATCGACTACGGCGACAGCGCAGACGCGGCGAAGGAGATCATTCTCGATCTTGCGAACGCAGATGCGCGCGTCATGGCAGATCCTGCGCCTTGGGTGCGGGTTACCAATCTCGGCGACAGTTCGGTCGATCTGACAGCGCGCTTGTGGTGCAAGGCGGCCGACTACTGGGAGCTGAAATTCGCAATGACGCAAGCGGTCAAGGAAGCCTTCGACGACAAGGGGATCTCAATCCCCTATCCTCATAGCGTCGAAATCAAGAAAGAGGCCTGATCCGGCAACAGCCGCCCCGCCAAGCCTGCGGGGCGGCTTATTCGTGACATCGGTCAGCGCGTGATCGTGCGCGTCATCACCAGAGTCGGCTCCTCACGATAGAGCGCATCGTGGCTGGGCTGATACCCAAGCTTCTTGGCGACTTTCACCGAAGCTGCATTTTCAGGGTCCAGAAGACAGCAGGTGCGATCCCATTGCGTGGCCTCCGCAGCCCATCGATGCATCCGGTCAACAGCCTCTGTCGCCAACCCTTTCCCGTGGGCAGCAGGCATCAGGGCCCAACCGGCCTCCGGTAGCGCGCCAATCGGTGGATCAATGTCACGGTGATAATCCGCAAACCCTGCCGCCCCGATATAGCGCCCGTCCTCTTGCAGCGTCACCGCCCAATAGCCAAAGCCAAGGGCCTGCCAGTGACCGATGTAGCGCAACAACCGGGTCCAGGTTTCTTCGCGGCTGGCTGGGCGACCGATTGTGTGGCGCACCACCACAGGATCCATCCACAGCGCCAGCAGCGCCTCGAAATCATCCAGCTGGTGCGGTCGCAGACGCAGGCGGTCCGTCGTCAGAGTTGGTCCTGTCACGCAGGCAGGCTCCCCTTCAGCACGTAGCGCAGGATCTCAACAACTTGTGCTGGCTCCTTCGCCACCGCCAGTGCGGCTGCGTGAACCTCCTTCAAGGCATGCTGATGCTCATCCTGTGACAGCACGATCAACGACTTACCAAGGGCTGCCGCATAACCGGCATCAAAAGCCGCGTTCCACTGTTTATACTTCTCACCAAATCGCACCACGACGATATCGGCCTCTTCGATCCCCTTGCGGGTTCGGATCGCGTTGATCTTGGCGCCCTTGTGATCATGCCAGAATTTGTTCGGCTCCGCCCCCAGAATGGCAACACCGCAATCGTCGCTGGCGTCATGATCGGTCACAGGGCTGCTGAACTGCACGTCCAGATCCTTGGCTCCGGCGATGATCTGATCGCGCCAATCGGTGTGAATTTCACCTGAGAGATATATGCTCAACGTCACGAAATGTCCTTTCCTGCGCCAGCAACGGGCAGGCGCGGCCACGCCGTCGAATCCGCCTCACTGCTAAGGTCGCTCATTGATGGATGCCATTGAACCGGACAGAAAACCCGGTCGGCAAGCAGGCGAAGTATTCACCAGCCGAGGACCTTCGTCCAGCGCCGAGCTCAGCGACGCCTTGCCACCAAGTAGCGACCTGGGGTGGACGCAGGATAATTTCCGGTCTCAACGATCTCGAACCCTGCCTGTTCAACCGCGCCCTCCAGATCTGCCACGCTGAGGAAACGCACGTTGCTCGGGGCCTGTCCAACCAGCCGCATAAGCGGGATCACGGTCAAGAACATCCAATATTTGAAGCTGCCTCGTGCCTCACCCAGACAGGGCGTCTTGGAGATGAATAACTTGCCACTGGGCAGGCGCTCGGCAACCGACGAAAGCGCGGCGTCCAAATCCGGCACCAGATGCAACAGGTTGAAGGCCATGACGGCGTCAAACGGTCCAGCGGGCAACCCATCATCGCTGCATTGTTCAAACCGAATATTGTCGGCTCCCGCCTCGGCAGCTCTGTCGCGGCCAATATCAAGCATGGCATCCGACAGATCGGTTGCGGTGATCCTTCCAACTGCATCTGACAATGCGATTGCTGTCGACCCGGTCCCACAGCCGATTTCCAACGCATGATCCGCCGCCGTGAGATAGGATCTGGTCCGCTCCAATGTGTATTGATAGGCGGCTTCGTCCCTGATCTTTGATTTGGCGTATCTTGGGGCTATCCGGTTCCAGAAGCGCGCGTCGGCTGTCATCAGTCTTCTCCTTGAATGAGGATGGTTTACCCATACAGGAACCAGCAATAAATTGCTGAAATTCGCAAGGGTGCTATACATTTCCGCATGGATGATCCGGACTGGAACCACATTCGCGCCTTTTTGGCGACCGCTGAGACAGGCTCTTTGTCTGCAGGGGCGCGCAAACTGGGCCTGACCCAACCAACCCTGTCGCGACAGGTTGCAGCGCTTGAGGCAGACCTCGGAGTTCTGCTGTTCGAACGATTGGGGCGCGGTCTCGCGCTAACCTCGGCCGGACATGACCTGCTGAGCCACAGCCGCAAAATGGGAGACGCCGCGGAGGCACTGTCGCTCGCCGCCACCGGGCAGGCGCAAGCAATTGAGGGCACGGTCCGAATAACCGCAAGCGACGTTATGTCGGCCTATGTGCTGCCGCTAGCCCTCCACCAGCTGAGACAACGCGCGCCACGGCTGACGATTGATGTGGTGGCTGCAAATGACATTCGCGATCTGATGCGACGCGAGGCGGATATCGCCATCCGCCACGTGCGCCCGGATCAGCCCGAGCTGATTGCCCGTCTGGTCAGGGAGTCACACGCCCATTTCTACGCTGCCACCAGTTATCTGGAGCGCCGGGGCCGCCCGCAATCACCCGAAGAGATGTCGCGTCATGATTTTGTGGGTTTCGCCGATCTGGAGCGGTCGATTGAGTTCATGGCCCCACTCGGCATCCACCTGACAGCGCAAAACTTTCGGATCAGTTCCACCAGCGGCCTTGCCTCCTGGGAGTTGGTCAAACAGGGGTTTGGCATCTGTCCGATGATGACAGCTGTGGCAGATCCAACGCCCGGGATCGAACGCCTGCTGCCCGGTCTGGATCCGATCACCTTTCCAATCTGGCTGACCACGCATCGGGAGTTGCACACCAGTCGCAGGATCAGGTTGGTCTTTGATCTGCTTGCTGACTTCCTCGGCCATATATAAAAACACGCCCGAAACCGGGCGCGTTTTCCAAGTCATACGGTCAGATCGGACCAATTGCCCTCAGTCCGCTGTTATCCGCGCAATGTACCGCCGGTCGCCTTTGTGACCTTGGCCACGATCTTGGCGCTGACCGCTTCAATGTCCTTTTCGGTCAGGGTCTTGTCGGTCGGTTGCAACCGCACGGTGATGGCCAGCGATTTTCTGCCCTCCCCCAGACTGCCACCGATGAATTCGTCGAACACACGCACATCGTCAATCAGGACCTTATCCGCGCCAGCCGCTGCGTTGACCAAGGTCAGCGCCTCGACATCATCCGTCACGACAAAGGCAAAGTCACGCTCAACCGCCTGCAGATCGCTTTGGACCAATGCACCCCGGTTGGCGCCGGATTTGCGCGGCATCGGCACCTCATCGGGCCAGATGGTAAAGGCCACGGCGGACCCTTTGATGCCCATTTCGCTCAGCACCTTGGGGTGCAGTTCACCAAAGACACCCAGCACCTTCTTCGGGCCGAGACAGATCTTGCCGTGCCGTCCCGGATGCCACCAGGACTGTGCCCCGCGCAGGATCTGAACCTTTGCAGGGGCGCCGATCGCCGCCAGAACCGCCTCAATATCAGCCTTGGCATCAAAGGTGTCGACCGCGCGGCTGGCACCGTGCACATCCTTGGGACCGGTCCGCCCAACCAGCAGGCCAGAAATAAGGTTATGCTGCTCACCCGGCTCGCCACCGTGGAACGCGGGGCCTGCTTCGAACAGCGCCAGATCCATGAAGCCCCGCGCCTGATTGCGCGCCGCAGCCTGCAAAAGACCCGGGAGCAGCGCAGGACGCATATGCGACATCTCAGACGAAATCGGATTGGCCAGCATGGTGGCATCATCGCCACCGCCGAACAGCGCCGCAGAGGCCTTGTCGATGAACGTGTAGCTCACCACCTCATTGTAGCCGAGGCTGGCACAGGTCCGACGTGCAATCTGCTGGCGGCGTTGTTGCGGTGTCATCACCGGCGCGGGCACACCATCGGTGAGCCGCGGCAAAGGCTTGCCTTCCAGCTTTGTCAGAGAGGCAATCCGCGCCACTTCCTCAACCAGATCGGCCTCCCCCATCACATCGGGGCGCCAGCTGGGAACATGGGCCATATTGCCTTCCAGGCGGAAGCCGAGCCGGGTCAATGTCTGGCGTTGTTCGGATTCCGGGATATCCATGCCGACCAGCGACTGAACCCGCTCCGGATCCAACTTATAAGCCCGCGCATGATCTGGCACGGCCCCGGCGATCACCACATTCGACGGCTCACCACCGCATAGATCAAGGATCATGCGGGTCGCATGGTCCAATCCTTCGCGCGTGTATTCAGGGTCAACGCCCCGTTCAAACCGGTAGCGCGCGTCAGAGTTGATCTTGAGCGCACGGCCCGTGGTCGCGATCTGAACATGGTCCCAGAAAGCACTCTCCAGAAATACATCTGTGGTTTCCTCGGTGCAGCCCGTCGCAGCCCCGCCCATGATACCGGCAATGCTTTCTGCGCCATTGTCGTCAGAAATTACCATTTGACCCTCGGAGAGGGTGTAATCCTTCTCATCCAGCGCTGTCAGTGTCTCGTCACCAGCGGCGCGGTGAACCCGCAGATTGCCAGCCACTTTTGCTGCATCAAACACGTGCAGTGGACGGTTCTGATCGAAGGTGAAGTAGTTGGTGATATCCACCAAGGTCGAGATCGGGCGCAGGCCGATGGCGCTCAGCCGGTCCTGCAGCCACTGCGGGCTTGGACCGTTCTTCACGCCCCGGATCAGGCGGCCCGTGAACAGCGGGCATCCGTCCAATGTATCCTCGGCGATCGCCACCTTGATCGGGCTGTCATAACCGCCCTCAACCGGCTCAATCGTGAGCGGTTTCAGCGTGCCCAGACCGCGCGCGGCCAGATCACGGGCAATGCCGCGCACACCCAATGCATCCGGGCGGTTCGGAGTGATGGCAATTTCGATAACCGGATCGACCTTGGCCGGGGCATTCTGTGCCAACCAGTCAACAAACCGGTCCCCAACCTCTCCCGAGGGCAATTCGATAATGCCGTCATGCTCATCCGACAGCTCCAGCTCCCGCTCGGAGGCCATCATGCCAAAGCTCTCGACGCCGCGGATCTTGCCAACACCGATGGTGATATCCAGGCCTGGAATATACATGCCCGGTTTACACACCACCACGGTGATACCCTCGCGTGCGTTCGGCGCACCGCAGATGATCTGCATCTCGCCTTCGTCAGTGTCGACCTTACACACTCGCAGCTTGTCCGCATCGGGGTGTTTCTCAGCATGTTTCACATAGCCCAAGGTAAAGTCCTTGAGCCGGTCGGCGGGGTTGGACACGCCCTCCACCTCAAGACCAAGATCGGTCAGGGTTTCTGTGATCTCCTCGACCGATGCGTCGGTCTCGAGGTGGTCTTTCAGCCAAGAAAGAGTGAATTTCATCGGTCCAGTTTCCTATGGCAAGCCATGCATGTTGCAGCAGGCAATGACAAAGATTGCCCCCATGTGCAAGCCTTGGCGCGGTTCAGAGCCTAAGGATAGCTGGGGGTGAGACCCAAAAGCTCATCCAGCTGCCGCCCGATCCAACCGTGTGGAATGAAATGCCCGCCGGGATGCAGATCAAGCGTGACATCGTGCCCCGCACAGCTCCAGCTGGTGCGAGAGAAGGTCAGAAAGCTGCGCGCCTGCCAGTCCTTCTGCGGCGCGCCCGCGCCCTCACAACCAAATGCACGCCGCCACAGAGCCACCGGATAGGTCACATCCTCCCCCGGCCCCATCGGAAAATCCATAACCTGATCGGCAAGACCATGTACATGACGCACCTCCTCAGGGGCCTGCGGACAGGTCTCAGTCTGATCGATGCTCCCCGCGACCGCCAAAAGCGCCGCCACATCCGCGCCGCTCTGGCAGACATAGCGCCAGGCCATTGCGGATCCGTAGGAGTAGCCGGACACATAGACCTTCTTCTGATCGACGGGATAGCGCTTGTTCACATCGGCCAGCACCGCATCGGCAAAAGGCACATCTTCGGTGCCTGCAGTCCAGAAGTTCCAGCTCTTGCCGCGACCGTTGGGTGTCACCAGCAGGACCCCCCGCCGCGTTGCCGAGGCCCCCACCCTGTCAGAGCGTTGCGCATGTTTGCCCGTCCGGGACCATCCGTGAAAATGCAGCAAAACCGGTAGAGGCGAGACGCCGTCCCAGCCCTCCGGCTCCAGAACGTGATAAGACCGTTCGCCCAACGCACAGGCCACATCTGCGCCGCAAGGGGCAGCATTGCCCTTCCATGGCCCCATCGAGAGGGCAGAGGTGGCAGTCAGGACAGCAGCAAGGGGCAGAACAAATCGCATCATTTTCCCGACACTAACCAACGTTAGCGCCTTGTCACGTCACATATTTGTGGGGGTGAAGAGAGCGGGAACGTTCGCACTCGTGCTCGCTCCCTTAGCAGGCGCGGCTGCGCCCACTTTTATTGTAGGCCCCCGTTCTTTCTACCGAAAGACCGTATGCCCTGCCCGGCCTGAAGACCGGGGGATGTACCCAAAAACGCAAAACGCCCACCTTCGATAGGTGGGCGATGCGCGATCTAAATTGTTCAAATCTTAGCGGCTCAAACCACCGTGCAGCGTCGGCACGTCCAGGCATTGGAACCCATAGTGGCGCAACCAGCGCAGGTCGCTGTCGAAGAAGGCGCGCAGATCGGGGATGCCGTATTTCAGCATCGCAATCCGGTCGATGCCCATGCCAAAGGCAAAGCCCTGATAGACATCGGGGTCAATACCGCTTAGCCGCAATCACCTTGGGGTGCACCATGCCGGAGCCGAGGATCTCAAGCCAGTCATCGCCCTCCCCGATCTTCAGCGTGCCATCTTTCCAGGAGCAGCGAATATCAACCTCTGCCGACGGCTCGGTGAAGGGGAAATGCGAGGCCCGGAACCGCAGGTCGACGCTGTCCACCTCGAAGTAGGATTTTACGAACTCTTCCAGCACCCACTTCAGGTTGGCCATCGAGATGTCCTTATCGAGGGCGAGGCCTTCGACCTGATGAAACATCGGCGTGTGGGTCTGGTCATAGTCGGCACGGTACACACCACCCGGACAGATGATGCGCAGCGGCGCGCCCATCTTCTCCATCGACCGGATCTGCACCGGCGACGTGTGTGTGCGCAGCACATGCGGAGGGCGGTTGTCGCCTTCCGCGCGGTGCATGTAGAAGGTGTCCATCTCGGCGCGGGCCGGATGGTGGCCGGGAATGTTCAGCGCATCGAAATTGTACCAGTCGGTGTCAATGCGCGGACCTTCGGCAACGGAAAACCCCAGCTCGGCAAATATCGCGGTCAGCTCTTCGCTGGCCTGGCTGATCGGATGCAGCGTGCCGTTGCGGGTCGGGCGGGTCGGCAGCGTGACATCCAGCCATTCGGTCCGCAGGCGCGCGTCCAGTGCGGCATCCGCAAGCCCTGCTTTTTTCGCAGACAGTGCCGCGTTAATCTCGTCCTTCAGCGCGTTGAGAGCCAGCCCTGCGACCTGCCGCTCTTCGGGCGTCATCTTGCCCAGCTCGCGCATCTTAAGGCTGACGTCGCCTTTTTTGCCAACAGCTGCGACCCGGATGGCCTCCAGCGCGTTCTCATCGGCAGCATCGGCGATCTGCCCGAGATATTTTGCTTTAAGATCGTCCATGACGGTCCCCTGAATAATGCTGCCGCTCTGCTATCACAGCAGAGGCTGAAAGCAAGCATTTGCACCGGCTCGCAGCCAATCTGAACGCAATCGCGGCAATCCGGCAGCCCCCCACGCGCACCCAACGCCTGCCGCGACGCCACAGATCGGACGAATACAGGCAAATAGGGGCGCGACATGCAAAACGGGCCGCTCTTTCCAGAACGGCCCGCTTGAATTGATCCTGTGCCTGAACTTAGGCAGCCAGGGCGCTCTGTGCTTGCTTCACGATCGCACCGAAAGCTTCGGGTTCGTGGACAGCCAGATCGGCCAGCACTTTGCGGTCCACTTCAATACCGGCCAGGGTCAGGCCGTTGATGAAGCGGGAGTATGTCAGAGCCTCGTCGTGGCTACGCACAGCTGCGTTGATCCGCTGGATCCACAGCGCGCGGAAATTCCGCTTGCGGTTCTTACGGTCGCGAGTTGCGTATTGGTTTGCCTTGTCAACGGCCTGACGCGCTACCTTAAAGGTATTCTTGCGGCGGCCATAATAGCCTTTTGCGGCCTTGATGACTTTCTTGTGACGGGCGTGAGTTGTGGTACCACCTTTAACGCGGGACATATCTCAGATCTCCTCTTAGCGGTCGTAGGGCATGAAGCCCTTGACGATCTTTGCGTCGGGTGCCGACAGGGTAGTGGTGCCGCGGGCGTCGCGGATGAACTTGCGGGTCCGCTTGATCATGCCGTGGCGCTTGCCTAGCCTGACCTGCGAGGACCTTGCCGGTCGCGGTCACTTTGAAGCGCTTTTTGGCGCTCGATTTTGTCTTCATTTTGGGCATTTCCGTCTCCTTCAATGCGGGTTCGGTCTATGCGCGACTCGGCATGCCACTCTGGGCTTAGCCACGCGAACAGGGGTGCCGTTTACGCAAGCCGGGCCATAAGGGCAAGCGGATTCTTCATCTGAAACACCAAGATTTCATATTCAGGCCTGACGGGACCCGCTGCGACAATCCCCCCGCCGCGACGGTCAGGTAAATCGGCCAATCACCCGGAAAATTGCCTTAGGGATATCATCGACCTGGTAGCCCCCGGATTTGGTGCTGAACGCATATAGGAGCAGACCAACCGCCAGGACAAGGAAAACCGCCGACACCCTGGGGGTGCGGCGGTCGCTTGCGGCAGACAAAAGAGCGGGGATTGCCAAAAAGGCGAGCAAGAGCCCAAGCACCAGTGCCAGATCCGTATCCATGCTGCGCGTCCTCATTCAGGTAAGACGCGCTTAGGTTACTCCGGGTCGGTGCTGTAGATCAAACGTTCATCACAGGGTGCCACGCGCAGGATGTTGGTGGTGCCCGGAACATTGAACGGCACACCGGCGGTGACAACGATCTGATCCGTCTCGCCTGCGAACCCACCAGACCGCGCGGCGCGGGCAGCGCCAACAACAGCGCCTTTAAACCGGTCCTGATCTGTGGTCACAACACAGTTGCATCCCCAGCTCAGCGCCAGGCGGCGGGCGGTGCGCGCCAATGGTGTAAGCGCTATGATCGGCACACCGGGACGCTCACGCGCCGTCAACAGCGCGGTGGTGCCGCTCTGGGTATAACAACAAATCGCCTTGATCTCGGTCTTCTCCGCAATCTCGCGGGCAGCCGCGACGATGGCGTCCGCAACGGTATCGCCCTTGGCAGAACGTGATGCCGCAATGATCTGCACATAGGTCGGATCGACCTCCACCTCTGTCGCGACGTTGTCCATCGTTTGCACAGCCTCGATCGGATACTGGCCCGCCGCTGATTCAGCAGAGAGCATGATGGCGTCTGCGCCTTCATAGATCGCGGTGGCCACGTCGGAGACCTCTGCACGGGTCGGCATCGGGCTTTCGATCATGCTTTCCAGCATCTGGGTGGCCACGATCACAGGTTTTGCGGCCGCACGGCAGCGGCGCACCAGACGTTTCTGGATCGGCGGCACGGCAGAGACAGGCAACTCAACGCCCAGATCACCACGTGCAACCATAATCCCGTCGGAGGCATCCAGAATTTCGTCGAAGTTGTCGACGGCGGCTGGTTTTTCGATTTTCGACAGCACCGCCGCGCGGCCATCAGCCAGCCCACGGGCCTCATAAACATCCTTCGCGCGCTGCACAAAGGAGAGCGCCAGCCAGTCAACGCCCAGCCCGCAGACAAATTCCAGATCGCCGCGATCCTTCTCCGAGAGCGCCGCCAGCGGCAGCACCACATCGGGGACGTTCACGCCCTTACGATTTGAAATGGTTCCACCGGTGGTCACAGTGCAATTGGCAAAATCATTGCCGCAGGTCTCAACCTTGAGGCGGATCTTTCCATCGTTGACCAGAAGATGAGCGCCAGCCTGCAGCGCCTCGAAGATTTCAGGATGCGGCAGGCAGACCCGGTTTACGTCACCTTCGGCCTCGTCCAGGTCCAGACGGAAGGACGCGCCCTCAACCAGTTCTTCTGAACCACTGGCAAACACACCTACCCGCAGCTTCGGCCCCTGAAGGTCGGCGAGAATGGCGATCGAGCTGTCCAGATCGGCCTCGACCTTGCGGATGATCGCATGTTTCGCCGCGATTTCCTCGTGGCTGCCATGGGACATGTTCAGGCGAAACACATCTGCGCCCGCTTCATGCAGCGCGCGAATGGTCTCATAGGTTTCGGATGCTCAAGCCCAAGGGTGGCAACAATCTTTACATTGCGCGATCTTCTCATGGGGTCATCCTCTTCATCGGCTGGAACGGTGTTATCGCAAACATTGCTGCGGCGCTTATCGCCTAAATCCCATTTTGCCGCAACTCCCCTAACGCTTCATCACCAAATGACGACGGACAGATGACATATGGCGCGTAGTTTTCGAGCACCCCAGCGACCCGCCGATTGATCTATCCCCCTTGCCCGCCCTGTCATCAGTTGCCCAGTCCAGGCGCAGCTGTTAGTCAATCGGGTGTTTTCACAGATGGAGCCCGACATGGACAAGCAAACCCAGATCGAACTCGAAGCCGCCGCTTTTCGCAGGTTGCGACAGCATCTGATGGAAGATCGCACCGACGTTCAGAACATCGATATGATGAACCTCGCCGGTTTCTGCCGCAACTGCCTGTCGCGCTGGTATCAGGAAGCGGCCAATGAGCGCGGCATCGAGATGGGCAAATCGGAAGCCCGCGAAATCTTCTACGGCATGACCATGGATGAGTGGAAGACGACCTATCAGAGCGACGCCTCTGCAGAAAAACAAGCCGCCTTCAATACCGCGTTTGAAGAAAACGTCGGCAAAGAACGCTCATAACCGGTCAGCCTACCCTCAAAGATCAGACCTGACGCCCAGACAGAGGCCCCATCGGGGCCTTAGCGTTCTCGCAGGTACAAAACCCGCTTGCTCAGATCACCCCGATCTCGGCAAGCGCCTGTGACAGCTCAGGCGGCAATGGCTTTTCTGCCGTTCGCCCCTTAGGCAAGTCTGGCGGCGTATCCTCCGGCTTCAGGTAGCGCCATCCTTGGAACGGACGACGCAGCGCCACTTGGGTCCGGTGAATCTCCGGCTCCAAAACAATGGCACAGCGCCGGACACCGTCGCCACCAATCACCTCATCCAATCGCAAAATCCGTTGGCGGCATTGGATTTGCCCCTTGATCACCCAGTAGATCGACCCGCCATTGAGGATCTCCGCCTCACGCTTGGGCCACATCCGCGTGACATGGCGCGGCAACCCCTCAGGCAGTTGCTTGCGGTACTCCGCCTGCCAGGCCGCCAGCCCGTCAACGGTTTCAGTCCCAACAGAAAGTTTCACAAGATTGATATAGTTATCCACAAGATGCCCACAGAGTCGTCCAGAGTATGAACCCTATATTGTAGGTCAGACTGGCAGATCGACAAGGTGTTGTGGTATGATGAGGACAAATTTACGCCTCAATGTGATTTCAGCGTTGAGGATTGTCGCGCGGCTGGTGTAGGCAGGCCGCCACCTTAGCCACGACCGACCATAGGGATTCGCCATATGAGCCGTTTTGCCGCCCCGATTGCCGAACAGATCTGGGACATGAAGTACCGTTTCAAACAGGCCGATGGCACCCCCATCGACCAGACAGTTGAGGACAGCTGGCGCCGCATCGCACGCGATCTGGCGCGGGCGGAGAGCGACCCCAAGACCTGGGAAGACAAATTCTATGGTGCGCTTGAGGATTTCCAGTATCTGCCCGCTGGCCGCATCACCGCAGGTGCTCGGCACCGCGCGGCAGGTAACCCTGTTCAACTGCTTCGTCATGGGCACAGTGCCGGACAGCATGTCGGGGATTTTCGACATGCTGAAAGAGGCCGCGCTGACCATGCAGCAGGGTGGTGGCATTGGTTATGATTTCTCCACCATTCGCCCGCGCGGCGCAGATGTAAAAGGCGTCGCCGCAGACGCCTCCGGGCCGCTGTCCTTCATGGACGTCTGGGACGCAATGTGCCGCACCATCATGTCCGCAGGCTCCCGCCGCGGTGCGATGATGGCGACAATGCGTTGCGATCACCCCGATATCGAAGCCTTCATCACCGCCAAATCCGATCCGGCCCGCCTGCGCATGTTCAATATGTCGGTTCTGGTCACTGATCCTTTCATGGAAGCGGTCAAGGCTGATGGCTCATGGGAATTGATCTTTGACGGCAAGATCTACCAGACCGTGCAAGCGCGCGATCTGTGGAACAAGATCATGCAGGCCACCTATGACTATGCCGAACCGGGTGTGATCTTTATCGACCGCATCAACAAGGCCAACAACCTGTCCTACGTGGAACAGATCGCGGCCACCAATCCCTGCGGTGAACAGCCCCTGCCCCCCTATGGCGCCTGCCTGCTTGGCTCCATCAACCTGGCGCGCCTGGTCAAAAACCCGTTCGAGAAGGAGTCCGAACTGGACCCCGAGGGGCTGAAGAACCTGGTCGCAACTGCAGTGCGGATGATGGACAATGTCGTCGACGTCTCCAAATTCCCGCTGGACGCACAGGCACAGGAGGCCCAGAACAAGCGCCGCATCGGCCTTGGCGTGACGGGTCTGGCCGACGCCCTGCTGATGCTTGGCCTGCGCTATGGCTCGGACGAGGCCGCGCGTCAGACCGAAGACTGGCTGCACGCGATCGCCCGCGCGGCCTATCTGGCGTCGGTGGATCTTGCCAAGGAAAAAGGCGCCTTCCCGTTGTTCGATGCGGACGCCTACCTGGCATCAGGCACGATGATGGACATGGATGAAGACGTGCGCGACGCCATCCGCGAGCATGGCATCCGCAACGCACTGCTGACCTCCATCGCCCCCACCGGCACCATCTCGCTTTACGCGGGCAATGTGTCCTCCGGTATCGAACCGGTCTTTGCCTATGCCTACACGCGTAAGGTTCTGCAAAAAGACGGCAGCCGCACCGAGGAAGAGGTCGTGGACTACGCCGTACAGATGTGGCGCGACAAATTCGGCGACAAAGAGCTGCCCGACTATTTCGTCAACGCCCAGACGCTTTCCCCGTCCGAGCACGTCAAAATGCAGGCTGCGGCGCAGAAATGGATCGACTCATCCATCTCCAAGACCATCAACTGCCCCGAAGACATCTCCTTTGACAGTTTCAAGGATGTCTACATGCAGGCCTGGGATCTGGGCTGCAAAGGCTGCACCACCTACCGCCCGAATGACGTGACCGGCTCTGTGCTCTCCGTGAGTGAAAGCGCAGACACGGCACCAGGTGAAACCGCCGATGCCCCCCATGAGGCCGATATCAGCGAGTCCGGTGCGGCAGAAGTGGTCTATATGTCAGAGCCGCTGGACCGCCCGCAATCGCTGGAAGGTCACACCTACAAGCTGAAGTGGCCGGACAGCGAGCACGCGATCTACCTCACCATCAACGACATTATCATCAACGGCCACCGCCGCCCGTTTGAGGTGTTCATCAACTCCAAAAACATGGAGCACTACGCCTGGACGCTGGCCCTGACCCGGATGATCTCAGCCGTGTTCCGCCGTGGCGGTGACGTGTCCTTTGTCGTGGAAGAGCTGAAAGCGGTCTTTGATCCCCGCGGCGGGGCTTGGGTGCAGGGAAAATACATCCCCTCCATTCTCGCAGCGATCGGCGGCGTGATCGAAACACATATGGTTGCCACCGGTTTTCTCGAAGGCGAAGGGATGGGTCTGAAATCAGATCCAAAAGCGGAGGTGGTCTCCCTCAACGCCCCACGCGGCAAACCCTGCCCAAGCTGTGGCCAGTATGACCTGCAAATGGTCGAAGGCTGCATGACTTGCCGCAGCTGCGGCCACTCCAAATGCGGCTGAGCAATCGGTTTCTGCTTGTAATTTAGCATAGCATAACAAGGCTATCCGGGAGCTTTTTGACCTCTCGGCACAGATCAAATGACCACCGAGAGCCTGGCTTTCGGTGGTTTTTTTGTTTCCGGTTGCTTGCGAATGTTGATAAATGGCGCAAATGCCATGGCGCGATCCGTCGGATGTCAGCCGTCCCGAGGTATGGATTTGTGCACGAAATACTTCGAAGAGCTCACTGGGCCACGGAGCTATTAACACTCATCAGCCCGCTTATCTTGGCGCGGCGCGCCCGTGACAGAAGCCAAGTCTGTAGCTCCGTCGCTTCTAAGGTCTTTTCCAAACTCAACTTTTGCCCGGAAACGAAAGATTGATCCAAAATGCAGATCAAACGCTCCGCAGCGACTGCAGCACGCTCGGGCCAAGACCCCGACTTAGACGAATGCTTGGACCGTAGTTGTGAACGGAATCATTAGGAGCCCTTCTGTTGTACTAGAAGGTATCGTTCCGGCTAATTGTGTGTTTTACGTGTAAAACCTCAGTTTCCTTCAGTCGAATGATATCGAAGGAAATCAAAATCTTAGTCTCACAAGTTGGTGCGGTCGAGAAGACTCGAACTTCCACGGGTGTTACCCCACAGCGACCTCAACGCTGCGCGTCTACCAATTCCGCCACGACCGCACTGTCTTGACTTGGTGTAGCGGCGTATAGACGAGCATGGCGGAGTTGTGAAGATGCAAAATGATCATTTCGCAGGGTTTTCGGCAGTCGCCAAAAATATGGGGCGGGAAGATGCTCCCGCCCCTGTCTACAAGCCTGATTGGTCGTCAGATTTCTCAGTCTGTCGAGAAGCTTGGCAACGCGGCTGCCGTGCTAGCGGCCGGAACCGGCTGCGCCAGCCCACCAGTCAGCCCGGCAGAGGCCGCCTTGATCAGTGCCAGACGTTCCGGCTGACCCGGAGCGAAGGCAGGGTCGGCCCCCGCCTCCAGGGCTGCAATAGCTGTCTGGTACCAGCCCTGTGCCTGTTCCGGTGATTTTGCCACACCGAAGCCCTGCGCCAGATGATGACCGATCAACTCGGCGTAGGGACGTTGCCCGACACCCACCATGATCAAGGCCGCGCCGAGGGCCACCTCCATATTGTCCCGGCGATATCCGGAAAACAGGCAAATGCCCGCCGTATTGGAGAGCTGTTCGATCGACATATTCGACTGCAAGACGAATTTCTGCAGATCGGAGACCAGCGTGTCGCTGCCTGTGCTCCCCAGCTTGGCCAGATAGGGCTGCACCACCGGACCAAAGGCGTCGCATTGACTGTCGACTTGCGCCTGGCTCACACCCTGCACCTTGGCGACAAGCGCTTCGCCGGAGTTGATTGCGTAAGAGCGTGTCAGGCAGAACTGCTCACCCAGCGCCAATTCGGGATCGCGCAGATTGGACACCGTCATATAGCCGCCGTTGGAGCTGGTGAGCAGGCTGACTTTGCTGCAATGGCTGGTCAGCGAGGCCGTATTGGCCGCTGGTGCCGGTTGCTGGAACAGCTGAAGCGCCACGAGACCACCAGCCGCAGGAGCAGGCGATGGCGCAGGTGCCACGGCCTGCGGTGCAGAGGCGAGCACCGTACCGCCCACGCTATCACCTGGTGCTGGTGCCGGCGTTGGCGCGCCAGCTTGGACCGTGCCGGGCGCTGGGTCATCGCTCATTCGGCAGACGCCCTGATGGCAGGAAAAATTCGCCGTAGTGACCCCGCGCGCCATGAAGTCATTGCGCTGATACCCCTGCGGGGTTGAGGCAAACACCATGACAGAGCAATGCGACGCCCCGCACCAGAAGGAACTGCCCGACACCGAGGTGTCGATCATATAGTCGTTCTTGCCGTCCCCATTCAGATCTGCCAGCTGCATAAATCCGGATCGCTGCAACAATTGCTCGGCGCTGGGATCAGCGCTGGCGGCGATTTCATCGACCGCCTCGCTGACCTCGAAGGGCAATCCCCCGTAGCTGCCATAGCCGCCAGCGCTGGCACTGCGGGTGCCCGTGGCCTCATCTCGCCAAGTGCGCAGAAGACCGCGCACACCATTCGGCCCCTGCATCGCCTTGATCACCTGCGGGCCGCCGATTTGCGCCCGGCTGTAGGATGACACCAGAAAATCGCGTTCATATTGGGTCAATTGGCCCGTCGCAGGGAAGCCCAGATGGCCCTGATATTGTGCGACGGCGGCGCGGGATTTGCGGCCCATCACACCGTCGGGAGAGCCCGCCGGGAAGCCGAAATAATTGAGTGCAGTCTGCGTTTCACGGTTTTGGACACGCGCCGGTGAATAAGTGCGTTTGCGCGTAACCGGTTGTTTGCGCGCGCGGTTCTTATGCGCCTCGTTGACGATCACACCGCCGATGATACTGCCGACCAGCGCCGCGCCAAGGTTATCGGCAACGGCGGGTGCCGCCCCTGAGGTTGCCAGAACTGATGCGGCTAATGTCGTTTTAAGTGATTTTGAGAACATATTACGCGCCCCCCTATTGATGAAAACATGCAATCACGGTAGCGCACCACGCGGCAAGCAGGCCAGAAAATTCGGCGCGCCGCGCTATACTGGTTACAAAAGTCGTAACAAAGGACACCGTCGATGGTTGAATGGATCACCACCTCAGGCCTTACCGGCTATGACGAGGCCGTCGCCTTCATGGAAGACCGCGCCGCCGGGATTGCCGCCGGAACCCAAGAGGAGTGCATCTGGCTGGTTGAACATCCTCCGCTTTACACCGCAGGCACCTCAGCGCAGCCCAAAGACCTGACAGATCCTGATCGCTTTCCTGTCTATCCGAGCAAGCGCGGCGGGCAATATACCTATCACGGGCCGGGGCAGCGCGTGATCTATGTCATGCTGGATGTGGCCAAACGTGGCCGGGATGTGCGGTGCTTCGTGCGCCAGCTGGAACGTTGGGTGATCCTGGCGCTTGATCGCTTCAACGTGACCGGTCGTATCCGCGATGGTCGGGTTGGTGTGTGGGTCGAACGTGATGACAAACCCCTGCGTGCCAATGGTGAAAAGACCGAGGACAAGATCGCGGCCATTGGTATCCGCCTGCGCAAATGGGTCAGCTTTCACGGCATCTCCATCAATGTCGAACCCGATCTCAGCCATTTTGACGGCATCGTGCCCTGTGGCATCACAGAGTTTGGCGTCACCAGCCTGGTGGATCTGGGCCTGCCGGTGACCATGACCGACGTCGATGTCGCGCTGAAACAGTGCTTCGATGTGGCCTTCGCCACAACAGACACCTGCCCCACGGATTAGGCCAGCGTCGAAGACCGACGGTAAGCTCGCACTTACGAGGGGATGCGCTGCCGCAAATCCTCAATTGCTGCGAACACCAGTTCCGGCTGCGCATAAAGCAGCATGGTCCCGGCCCGTTTGCTGATCCGGATCTGCAGATCCGCACTGCCGGGGCCAAGCGCTGCCTGCAACCGTTCCGCAGGGGTCACGGTATCCTCACCGCCATGCAGGTAGATGGTCGGCGCCGCTTTGGCGCTGTGGCGTGTCTCACGCGGGCGCGCCGCCAGCCGCAGATCCGTCTCATATCCGCCGCGCCCATGTTGCATCATCATCCTGTGGCTCTGCTCCAGCACAGCGCTCAGTTCGGGATCCGCCAGCAATCTCCGATCAGCGCTGTCTTTTGCAATCTGGCGCGAGACCAAGACCTGCGACCCTTTCTGACGCACCGACCGGGACCAGCTGCGCACCACCAACGGCAATACTGCCCTGGCATGAACCGCGCTGAGCGCCATGGCACGTTGATGCCCACGCAAAGCGCCCGCCTGCCCCATACTGGGCAGCGGCAGCGTCGCGCCAACGCCAATAACCCCGCCCAGACGGTCCCGCAGTCGGCGCCCTGCAGCGGCGGTAAACATGCAGCCACTGCGATGTCCAAGCAGGATAGGCCGCTCCAACCCCTCGGTATCAATCAGCGCCTCAAGCTGCGTGATGAACAGATCAACAGGATCGGCCTGGCGCGGCAATCGGTCCGACGCGCCGTATCCACAGCGCAACGGCGCCAACACCTGCAAGCCGCGCGCACGCAGCATGGGCTGCAACCGCTGCACCCCGGCGATACCGTCGAAGATGCCGTGCACAAAGATCACCGCCTGCCCACGGGCCGCGCCAAAACGCAGATAGCGCGAGCTTAGCCCGCAAGGCAAAGAAAGCCGTTTTTGCGGCGGCGATGCGACCCCTGCCGCGATTTCGTAGTCCTCGACCGTCTGGGCAATCAGATATGCCAGAAATCGCAGCATTTCCGGGCAGCTCGGTGCGGCTGTCTTGGTCAGCATCCTGCCCAGAACAGCCAGTTCAGGACCACGCTGCCCCCCCGTGCCTATCCGCAATTCGACCCAGTTGTCACCGGTCAGCAAACGCCGCAGCAGCGACATCTCCTGCGGATCGAATCCAAACCGCTTTGCGATCAGGGTTGCCGCCGTGTCCGACCAGGCGGTCCGCACCTGCTCCACCAAAAATGCAGGCGCGGCCAGATCTGCCGTGCTGCGGGATCGCCGTGACAGATCCGTGTGCCTCAAGCCGATTTGATCAGCGCCGACATCACCCTCCGCCATGTTGGAGAAAACCGCGCGTCCCCCAAGCGGCTGACACATCAGCAGATGCCCCCCGGCAGCCCGTAACAGCACAAGCGCAGGGCGCCGCGCACCAGCGTCGAACAGGTGATGCCATTTTGGCAGGTCAGCATCCGTGATCTGCAACTTGTTGGACATAAACGGCTCGGTGACCCGCCCGCTGCCAGGCCAGTCGCCCCCTGCGGCCAAAACCTCGGCCTCGTGCGATATCAGCGCCCAGTTGCGATCACCGCAAGGAAGCACGGTCTGAAGTTCTGGCCAACAGCCATGATTCTGCGCTGCTGCCAGTCGGCTTCTGAGGTAGATTGCCCGGTCGAAGTGACGCCCGATCAGCACAGGGCCCATTCCCTCCCCCTCCGCCAAAAGAACAGAGTTGAGATCTATGTCACCCGCCTGCGTCGCAGGGCCATTCCAGCCCGCCCTAGCCGCAGTCTGCCTGCTGGCATGGCCCGAACCAATCGCAGACCGGGAGGCCAGATCGGAAACATCATCATAACCGGCCCGGTTCAACCGGTCGCGCCAGGCCTCGGCATTGGCTGTACCCAGAACCGAGGCATACACAGCGGCTGCCACCGTTTCGTCCGACAAACCATCTGAATCGCCGCTATCCTCTGCCGTCCTACCCACGGCCCCTCCTCAGCAACATACACAGGCAAACGCCCGTCACTTTGCAAACCCGCAGCGTACAAACACCCGCGGTGTGAACACAATCAGCCCTGACCTCAATCAGGGCCGTCACCCTGCCTCGCCTGCGGGTACATCTCTCAATGGCCCGACGCTTCAGCAGCGGCTGCTGTAGGTATTCCCCATACCTAAACCCCGTCAGCACCGGAGCGCGCAAACCATGCGCTCCGTGTCTTCACCGACGCGGTCAAACCCCAATGTTTTAAGGACTTCGTGAAAATTTCGGCGACCCTAGGATAAACGGGCCACACATATCAATCCTTTTTTTTCGCGCCAGGGTAGAATAACCTGCGACCCCGACCAGCCAATGGTGTCTCAACCACAGGGCGCCACCTGTTGGGCTACCCTGCGTCCCCCTCACTCAGCGGCAAGTGCCGCGCGCATTTTCTCAGCATGTGCAGACAGGATGTTGGGATCGGCCATAATGCCGGGCGGCCGCACCGTGTCGCCACCGCGGCGCGGAAGGATGTGAAAATGGAGATGGAAAACCTCCTGTCCGCCTTCAGCCTCATTGAACTGCTGTACCGTGACCCCTTGCGCATCGAACGCGCGCATCGCAACGTGGCTCATCTTCTGCGCCGTGGCCATCACGGCGGCCAGTTGCTCAGCCGAGGCATCCAGCAGATTGCGGCACGGCGTCTTGGGGACGACCAGCATATGACCGTCAGATCGCGGCATGATATCCATGAAGACGAAGGTCGCCTCATCCTCATACACTTTGTAGGAGGGAAGCTCTCCGCGCAGAATTTTCGCGAAGATATTGTTTGGATCGTATTGCGCCACTATCTGCACTCCGTGAGGTCGTCGGACGGACTTTCGCGCCCCCGGCGATCAGGGTCAAGCACGCCACGGCATCTTGATTGACAAAACAGTATCGCTTTGCGGTATTGGCGTTGAATTCGGCGGGCGCCAAAGCGAGGTCCCGCCCTCGACCGTGACACCCGTCGGGAGTCCGCGCAGCCCGAAACGGGACTGCCCGCGACAATTATTCTTGATCCATATCAAACTCCACCATTGAAGGCCTGTTGCGGGCGAACTAAAACGCAAGATGAGTTCTAGGCCCACCTATACGGTTTTTTGGGCCTATCGTTATGCAACAGGAGGCACCTTAATGGCAGATGCAGCCATTCATGGTCACGGCCACGAAGACGAGCGCGGTTTCTTTACCCGCTGGTTCATGAGCACGAACCATAAGGATATCGGCATTCTCTACCTGATCGTTTCGGCGATCGTTGGTTTCATCTCCGTCGCGTTCACCGTTTACATGCGGCTTGAACTGATGGATCCCGGCGTTCAGTACATGTGCCTCGAAGGCGCACGTCTTTTTGCAGATGCGTCTGCGGAATGTACCCCCAACGGGCACCTCTGGAACGTTCTGATCACTGGCCACGGCATCCTGATGATGTTCTTCGTGGTTATTCCCGCGCTGTTCGGCGGGTTTGGCAACTACTTCATGCCGCTGCAGATCGGCGCGCCGGACATGGCGTTCCCGCGGATGAACAACCTGTCGTTCTGGATGTATGTCGCAGGCACCTCGCTGGCGGTTGCGTCGGTTCTGGCACCTGGCGGCAATGATCAGGCTGGTTCCGGTGTTGGCTGGGTTCTTTACCCGCCGTTGTCCACCAACGAAGGCGGCTTCTCCATGGACCTGGCGATCTTCGCCGTTCACGTCTCTGGTGCGTCTTCGATCCTGGGTGCGATCAACATGATCACCACCTTCCTGAACATGCGCGCGCCGGGCATGACCCTGTTCAAGGTGCCGCTGTTCAGCTGGTCGATCTTCGTCACCTCCTGGCTGATCCTCTTGTCCCTGCCGGTTCTGGCGGGCGCGATCACCATGCTGCTGATGGACCGCAACTTCGGCTTCACCTTCTTTGATCCTGCCGGCGGCGGCGACCCGATCCTGTACCAGCACATCCTGTGGTTCTTTGGCCACCCGGAAGTGTACATCGTGATCCTGCCGGGCTTTGGCATCATCTCCCACGTGATCGCGACCTTCGCGCGCAAGCCGGTCTTTGGCTACCTGCCGATGGTCTGGGCGATCATCGCGATTGGTGTTCTGGGCTTCGTCGTTTGGGCGCACCACATGTACACCGTCGGCATGTCGCTGAACCAGCAGGCCTACTTCATGCTGGCCACAATGGTCATCGCGGTTCCCACCGGTGTGAAGGTGTTCTCCTGGATCGCCACCATGTGGGGCGGCTCCATTGAGTTCAAAGCCCCCATGATGTTCGCCTTCGGCTTCCTGTTCCTGTTCACCGTTGGTGGTGTGACCGGTGTGGTTCTGTCGCAGGCCTCTGTGGACCGTGCATATCACGACACCTACTACGTGGTTGCACACTTCCACTACGTGATGAGCTTGGGCGCAGTGTTCGCGATCTTCTCCGGCATCTATTTCTACTTCGGCAAGATGACCGGTCGTCAGTACAACGAGCTGGGCGCCCAGATCCACTTCTGGATGTTCTTCATCGGCGCCAACCTGACCTTCTTCCCCCAGCACTTCCTGGGTCGTCAGGGCATGCCGCGTCGTTACATCGACTATCCGGAAGGGTTCGCCTACTGGAACAAGATCTCGTCTTATGGCGCGTTCCTCTCCTTTGCCTCCTTCCTGCTGTTCTTTGGTGTTGTGATCTATTCGCTGCTGCGTGGCGCTCGTATCACCCAGAACAACTACTGGAACGAATATGCCGACACGCTGGAGTGGACCCTGCCCTCTCCGCCGCCGGAGCATACCTTCGAAATCCTGCCCAAGCAGGAAGACTGGGATCGCTCCCATTCGCACTAAGGTGCAGATGAGTTGAAACACAGACAGGCCCCGAAGCACCCGCTTCGGGGCCTTCTTCTTTGTATCAGCACGTCTTGGCACATCTCTGACCCTGTCTGCCGCCAGAGTGCTGGACAGCCTTCGCCGAGACGCTAAATTCACGCCATGCCTTACCAATGGACCACCGCCCGGACCGACAGCTATCAGGAGCTGCATCTTTGGCCGCATCAATCGCTGCCACCGGAGGGGTATGTGCGTTTTCTCGGCGTACTCGCCGCGCTGATCACCATTCCGATGATCCCGCTCCTTGGCAGCGCTGCTCTCTGGGGGGTTCTGCCCTTTGTGACGGCCACGCTTTTTGCCGTCAAATGGGCGCTGGACCGCAGCCGCCGCGACCGCCACGTGCTGGAGGTGCTGACGCTGGACCCCAGCGAAGCGCATCTGGAGCGTATCAATCCAACAGGCGCGCGCCAGAATTGGAGCTGCAATCGCTATTGGACCAAGGTCGAGCTGCACACCGATGATGGCCCGGTGCCCAACTATGTCACCCTGCGCGGCAGCGGTCGCGAGGTCGAAATTGGTGCCTTCCTGTCAGAGGATGAGCGCAAGGCACTCTATGACGAACTACAGACAGCCTTTCGCAAGGCATGACGCCCCCTTGACGTGCTGCCCTTTGACATAGACGCCCAGCCCGGCTATGGCTGACTTATGACCAATGCGAGCCTGATCTTTTCGACCGTCTATTATCCGCTGTTTCCATAACGGCGGACGCATTCTCATTTCTTGATGTTTACCCCGCCGCGATCCGGCGGTCTGAGACATCATCTCCCATCCTTTCCATCGGCATCGCGGCACAGACCGGAGCCCGATTTCAATGCCCCAACCTCCTCTATTCTCCCGTGTTGGCCTCATTGGCTTTGGCGCATTTGGGCAGTTAATCGCCCGTCAGCTGTCACCCCTGGTGCCAATCTGCGTCTATGATCCGGTACAGACCGATGAGGGGCCACGCCACCCATCTCTCCGGTTTGGCTCACTTGCGGAAACCGCCGCCTGCCCCCTGGTGATCCTGGCCGTACCTGTCAGCGCGATGGAGCCGCTGTGTCACGCGCTCGCGCCGCTGGTTCGGCCCGGCACATGGGTGCTGGATGTCGGATCAGTGAAAATGGCGCTAAGCCGATGTGATGCAACGGATCTTGCCGTTAGAGGTCAATTTGCTTGGCACCCATCCGCTCTTTGGTCCCGAAAGCACCCGGCAGGGACTCGCCGGTCAGAAAATCGCCCTCTGCCCCCTGCGCGGCGGGCGCCCATTCCGCTTGGCAGCAATGTTGCGGCATATCTTCCAGCTTGAGGTGATCTGGACCACACCCGAAGCGCATGACCGTGAATTGGCGACGGTACAGGGGCTCACCCATCTGATCGCTCAGGCCCTCAATCAGGTCGCGCCGGAGACACTTCGGATGACCACCACCAGTTTCGAGCTGATGCAGCAGGCCAGCCGCATGGTGACCGGGGATGCCCCCAGTGTGCTGGAGGCAATCCTCCGCGACAATCCGTTTGCGGCAGACATACGGGACAGCTTCCTAGGGCACGCCGCCGATCTGTGCCGAAACCCCATCACGCCGTGCACACAAAAAAGCCCGCCAAACGCGGCGGGCTTCTGATCTCTGCAACGATGTCCGCCTGTCAGTGGCAGGTCAGCAATCGCCCCCTTGGCACAGCTGATCCTTGACCAGCGGACCGACCTTTCCGAAATCCATCTGGCCGGTGTATTTGCCCTTCAGCGCGCCCATGACCTTGCCCATATCCCGGATCGACTGGGCACCGGTGTCGACAACAGCGGCCTTCACGGCCTCTGCCACCTCATCATCGCTCAGCTGCTTGGGCAGGAATTCTTCGATGATGGCAATCTCACCCAGCTCGCGCTCTGCCAGATCCAGCCGCCCGCCTTCTTCATAGGCGCGCGCGCTTTCGTTGCGCTGCTTGGTCATCTTGCCCAGAATCGCGAGGATCTCAGCATCGCCAATTCCCCCGGCTTCGCCGTCCACCCGTTCGGCAATTTCGCGGTCCTTGATCGCGGCATTGATCAGACGCAGGGTTGCCAGTCGGGCTGCTGCGCGGTCCTTCATGGCCTGTTTCAGGGCCATATTGACCCGAGTTCGCGTATCCATTTATCTGTCCATTCCCACGGAGTCGGAAACCGGATCTTTACCTAAAGTGGTAGGGCAATTCAAGTTGCGGCCCTCCGAATGACGTTGGGGCACTCCCCAGCGGCCATCAAAGGCCGTAGCCGAGCAAGAAGACCGCCCGAACGCGGTCAGAACACGGTCGTAACACGCCTAGGCAGGCTTGACGCCTTGCGGCCCTCCCCTTAAAAGCCCATGAATTTTGCCCAGATTGGAGAGTCGCGCCATGGCCGATACCGTCACGCCCAAACCCACCGCATGTTTGGCGCTCGCAGATGGCACCATCTTTTACGGAAACGGCTTCGGAGCATATGGCGAAACAGTTGCAGAACTGTGCTTCAACACCGCCATGACCGGCTATCAGGAAATTATGACCGACCCCTCCTATGCCGGGCAGATCGTGACCTTCACCTTCCCCCATATCGGCAACACCGGCGTCACCCCGGAAGATGACGAAACCGCTGACCCGGTCGCCGCGGGCATGGTGGTGAAATGGGATCCCACACTGGCCTCCAACTGGCGCGCCACCGAAGAGCTGAAGGACTGGCTGACCCGGACCAATCGCATTGCCATCGGCGGCGTTGATACCCGTCGTCTGACCCGCGCAATCCGCCAGCTCGGCGCACCGCATGTGGCGCTGGCCCATGATCCTGACGGCAACTTCGACATCGAAGCCCTGGTCGCCAAGGCCCGCGAATGGTCCGGTCTGGAAGGTCTGGATCTGGCCAAAGACGTGACCTGCACCCAAAGCTACCGTTGGGACGAGATGCGGTGGGCCTGGCCTGAGGGCTACACCCGGCAGGAAGATCCCAAGCACAAAGTCGTCGCCATCGACTATGGCGCGAAACGCAACATTCTGCGGTGCCTCGCGTCTGCGGGCTGCGACGTTACCGTGCTGCCTGCCTCCGCCACCGCTGAAGACGTGCTGGCGCATAGCCCTGATGGCGTCTTCCTGTCCAACGGTCCGGGCGATCCAGCCGCCACCGGGGAATATGCCGTGCCGATGATCAAGGAAATCCTCGACACAACCGATCTGCCGATGTTCGGTATCTGTCTCGGCCATCAGATGCTGGCACTGGCGCTTGGCGGTAAGACCGTCAAAATGAACCACGGCCACCACGGTGCCAACCACCCGGTGAAAGAGAACGCCACCGGCAAAGTCGAAATCACCTCGATGAACCATGGCTTCGCCGTAGATGGTCAGAGCCTTCCCGACGGCGTTGAGGAGACCCATGTCTCATTGTTTGACGGGTCCAACTGCGGCATTCGCATCTCGGATCGTCCGGTCTATTCCGTCCAGCATCACCCGGAGGCCAGCCCCGGCCCGCAGGACAGCTTCTATCTGTTTGAGCGTTTCGCCGAGGCAATGGCCGCGCGTAAATCCGCGTAAATCGGCACCGCTTTAGATAAGCCTTCGCAAAAAACACCGATCCATGGCGAGGTTTTGCCATGGATGACAGGGACTTGGACAGTCCCCTGCCAAAAAAACTCTTGTCCGAATCCATAACCGCATAAACTGTGCAGTTATGGTTGAACACAACCTCAGACTGATCGAGGCCGCGCGGCCCCTGATCCGGCGAGAGCGCCAAACGTCGTTTGAACGGCGTCTGGTTGACCATCACGCCGTCAGCAAGGACCACCTGATGCGGGCGCTGGTTCTGCGCCAGCATCAGCGTGTTCCGATTGATCACATCCTTGTTTCCGAAGGGTGGGCCAGTCAGGAACAGGTTCTGGATGCGCTATCGTCCGAGCATGGGTTGCAACGGGTTGATCTGGGTGGTCACCGCCCCCAGGCGCGTCTGCTCGCGCGCAAGCCCGCCCAGTTTTGGCTGCGTCGCTGTGCGCTGCCATATATGCAACTGGGGCAGACACTTGTGGTGGCGGTTGCGCATCCGGCCGGTTTGGCTGAGCTAGAGCGCGACCTTGCGGAGAGTTTTGGCGACATCCGACCGGTCCTCGCCAGCGAGGCCCAGATCACCGAGTTGCTGACCGCTCATTTTCGCGATGATCTCGCCCGCCATGCCAGCGCCTGCGTGCCGCTGGCCTACAGTTGCCGCACCCTTGGCCAGCCGAACTGGCTCGGTATGCCGCTCCTCATCGGGCTGGCGACCCTTGCACTTGTCACCATTATGCCGAGGGTGGTTTTCACCCTGTTCTGCGGTCTCGCCCTTTTGACACTGCTGCTGTTTGTGCTGCTGAAATGTGCCGGATTTTTATCCCATCTTCAGGATCGACACCGGCAGCGCCTGCATCAAAAGACCCGATTACAGCCCAAGACACCGCTCCGCTCCGATCAGGTACTGGGGGGGCCAGCAACGCAGCAACGCTTGCCGCGGATCTCCGTTCTGGTGCCCCTCTACAAGGAGGCGGAGATCGGCCGCGCCCTGTTGCGACGCCTGTGTAAACTCACCTACCCGCGCAGCCTGCTGGAGATTCTGCTGGTCCTGGAAGAGGAAGACGAGGTCACCCGCAATGCCATTCGCTGCGCCGATCTGCCGGATTGGTTCCGGGTGATCGAGGTGCCCGCCCACGGCGGCCTCACCACCAAACCGCGGGCCATGAACTACGCGCTGAACTACTGCCGGGGTGAAATCATCGGCGTTTGGGACGCCGAGGATGCACCGGACCCCGAGCAACTGGAGCAGGTCGCCCGCGCCTTTGCCCAAGGGGACAATGATCTGGCCTGCCTGCAGGGCGCGCTGGACTACTACAACCCCGGTCAGAACTGGATATCGCGCTGCTTCACGCTTGAATACGCCAGCTGGTTCCGCATCGTGCTGCCGGGCATCGCGCGCCTCGGTCTGGTAGTGCCCTTGGGCGGCACCACACTTTTCATTCGCCGCGACATACTTGAGCAACTGGGCGGCTGGGACGCCCATAACGTGACCGAGGATGCCGATCTTGGCGTCCGGCTCTGCCGACTTGGCTACCGCACCGAGATGCTGCCCACCACCACCTATGAGGAGGCAAACTGCCGTCCCTGGGCGTGGGTCAAGCAACGATCACGCTGGCTGAAGGGCTTCATGGTCACCTATCTGGTCCATATGCGCCGCCCCGCCGTCCTGGCGCGGCAACTGGGCTGGCGGCAATTTCTTGGCTTGCAGGCGTTCTTCCTCGGCACGGTCGGTCAGTTCCTGCTGGCGCCCTGCCTCTGGACCTTCTGGCTGATCACCCTGGGGTTCGACCATCCCAGCACGCCACTGCTGCCTGCCGGGGGGCCCTATCTGGCTGCTGCCGTATTGGTGTTTTTCGAGTTGCTGGGCATCACGATCGGGATCACCGCCGCCTTCGCCAGCGGACGGCGCTGGCTGGCGCTCTGGGCACCCAGCATGATCCTGTATTTCCCGATGGGGGTGATCGCCGTTTACAAGGCGCTTTATGAGCTGATCTTCAAACCGTTTTTTTGGGACAAGACGGCGCATGGGCAATCACAGAATTCCGGCAAAACACCGCTCCCCCCGAACATAGCGTGAGGGCAGCAGGCGCCCTACCCCTTGCTGCGATCGCCAGCGTCCTGTTTCAACCGTGTCATGAAGGCCACCGAAATATGATCCTTCAACGCACGGCTAAGCGGCCTCTTCATCGCGCCGCTCAATGGCGTTCACAATGCTCTTATGCTCCGCCTGCGCAATCCGGCCCCGCCCCTCCGCGGCGAGTGATGTGGTTGCCATCAGCGCCATGGTGCGATGCACGAGGTTCAGCTGCTGCACCAGATACCGATTGTGGGAGGCCAGATGGATCTGCTCATGAAAGCGACGGTTCGCCTTGGCCAGCTCCGTCGGATTGTCGACAAAGGCATCATCCGAGGCGACCATTTCCTGCAGCACCCGGATTTCTTCTTCGGTGGCATGCCGCGCCGCAAGGCTGGCGGCCAGCCCTTCCAGCTCACGCCGCACCACATACAGCTCCGCCATCTGGTTATGGTCCAGTGAGGCAACAATCAGCGACCGCCCGTCACGTTCCAGCAGCGACTGCGTCTCCAGCCGCTGCAAGGCCTCGCGGATCGGGGTGCGTGACACACCAAATCGTTCCGCAAGGTCGCTTTCGACCAGACGGTCACCGGGGCGATAGACCCCGACATCAATGGCTTCAAGGATCAGCGCATAAGCGTCGGTCTGGCTGGTACTGCGAGGAAGGCTCATGTCGATCCTTGGATTGTTGCTCCCCGATGTCTACAGGCCTCGCCGCTGTGCAATCAACCCCGCCCCGGCCAAGCGGTTAAGATCGCGCGGTGTATTCCAGTCAAGGATCGCGTTTCGACCACATCTATTCCACCGACTATTCCCACCGGCGATGCTTGCAATCGCATAGGTCGCGGCCTAGAGTCCCTCGCCATGGTATCGCAATCTTTCTCTCACGTCCGCCACTGGGTGTTCGACCTCGACAACACCCTCTATCATCCATCTGCCCGGCTGTTTGACCAAATTGAGGTCAAGATGACGGATTATGTCATGACTGCCCTTGGCGTTGACCAGGAAATGGCCAACAAGCTGCGCGACGACTATTGGCGCGAGCATGGCACCACCCTTGCGGGGTTGATGGCACATCATGATCTGGATCCAGATCCGTTCCTGCTGGAGGTCCACGATATCAACTTCGACCAGCTGGAGCCGGACGCCCTGCTGGCTGAGCGGATCAAGGCCCTGCCCGGCAAACGGATCATCTATACCAATGGCACCGCGCCTTATGCCGAGCAGGTGCTGGCCGCGCGGGGGCTTGAGGGCTGTTTTGACGAAATCTACGGCGTTGAACACGCCAACTATCGCCCCAAGCCGGAGCGCCAGGCTTTTGACATCATCTTTGCCAAGGCTCGGCATCGACACAGCAAAGGCCGCGATGTTTGAGGATGATCCACGCAACCTGCAGGCCCCGCATGATCTGGGCATGCGGACCGTCCATGTCGCGCCCGAGGCGACACCCGGCGCGCATATCTACCATCATACTGATGATCTGACCCGGTTTCTCGGCCTGCTCTAAGCACCGGTGCCACCACACGCAGCCCCGGCTGCGCTTCCTGTCGCACCCCTGTGGCGCGCCGCCGCACCGCTCTTTTGCCGGGGCTGATAAGGTATATATGACTGGCATCTTTGATGCGCGTCCGTGGCGTCCCGCTGCCACGATCCGCGCGGATTGCTCAGACTGAGGATGCCGCCCAATGAACGACATGACTTTTGACCACGCCCAGCAGCAAACGGCCCCAACGGTGGCCGCCCCCGCTGCTCCATCCCCTGTGACGCCCTCTGACAGCCGCGATCAGGCCAATGCGACAAAGGCCCTGCTGGCCATTCTGCTCTATGTGCTGCTCTGGGGGCTGGCCGTCGCCATCTGGGGCCTGCCGGCGCTGTTCCTGCCTGCGGTCGCCAAAACAGCGATCATGTTCGTGATCCTGGTAAGCATCACCCGCGGCTAGATCTGCGCAGACGCAGTCAACGGCGCCGCCAAAAAAGACAGTATGTCGCTTGTCATTCCGATCATCACCGGCCTATCTCAGAAGCAGAGACGAAAGGCAGGTTCCATGGCTGACAGTTGCGACATTCTGATTTCCGGTGGCGGCATCGCTGGGCTGACCGCTGCGGCGACACTGGGGGCTGCCGGTTTCAAGGTGATCTGCGTCGACCCGACGCCGCCCGTGACGCTGCGCGACGATGCCGGGGCCGATCTGCGCACCACCGCGATCCTGCAACCGGCCAAGGCACTGCTGCAAGAGGCGGGGATCTGGGCACGGCTCGACAGCCACGCCGCCCCGCTGGAGATTATGCGAATCATTGATGCAGGCGGCGCTGAGCCCGTGGCCCGCGTCACCAAAGATTTCAAATCTGCCGACATCTCCGATCAACCGTTTGGCTGGAACCTGCCCAACTGGCTCCTGCGCCGCGAACTTCTGGCGCGTCTTGATGACCTCGATACCGTGGATTTCCGCCCCGGTCTTGGCACCAGTAACCTGTTCACGCGCACAAACGCCGCACAGGTCACCCTGAGTGACGGCACCTGCGTCACCGCCCGCCTGGTGCTGGCCTGTGATGGGCGCGACAGCCCCATGCGACGCGCGGCGGGCATCTCCGTGCGAACAACCCGTTACGGGCAGAAAGCGTTGGCATTTGCCGTCACACACGCGCAGCCACATCAAAACGTCTCGACCGAAATCCATCGCTCTGGCGGACCATTCACACTGGTGCCGCTGCCGGATCACAACGGCCAGCCCTCGTCCGCCATTGTCTGGATGGAACGCGGCCCACGAGCGCAGGCGCTGCAGCGCATGGATGTGGACGCTTTCGAGGCTGAAATGAACCGGCGCAGCTGCGGCGTTCTGGGGCAGCTGCGGCTTGCCTCCCGCCGCAGCATCTGGCCCATCATCAGCCAATCAGCCGCCCGCATGAATGGCGAACGCCTGGCCCTGATGGCAGAGGCCGCCCATGTGGTGCCGCCCATCGGGGCGCAGGGTCTGAACATGTCGCTGGGCGATCTGCGCGTGCTGCTGGATTTGGCGCAGGCCCGTCCAGAAGGGCTGGGTGATGCTGCCATGCTAGACACCTACCACAAGGCCCGCCACAGCGATATTCTGATGCGGGTGAAGGGGATCGACCTTTTGAACCGGACCTCCATGCTGACCCCGCGTCCGTTGCGCGATCTGCGCGCTTTTGGGCTCAATGCGCTCTACTCCATGGCACCGGTGCGCAAAACGCTCATGCAGATGGGGCTGGGTGTCAAATAAGATGCAAGCTCTTCGGCGTGTGATCACAGGACATTGGCAGCTGATCTTCCTGACGCTGTTGATCGTGCTGCTCTGGTCCACGCCAGCTGTGTTGCCGCTGCGTATCCTGACCGTCTTCCTGCATGAAACATCTCATGCCATTGTTACCCTTGCCACCGGCGGTGAGGTTCTCAATCTCACCATAGACCCCTATGAGGGCGGCAGCGTGACCGCGCGGGGTGGCAACCGCTTTCTGATGCTGTCAGCCGGGTATACCGGTTCGCTGCTCATTGGGGCTGCGTTGTTTGTCATCGCCCTGCGCACCGATTGGGATCGGAGAATCCTCGCCCTGTTTGGGGCACTCACGCTGCTTGTTGCGGCCATCTATGTCCGTGATCTCTTCGCGCTGGTCTTCACCCTGACGACAGGCGTGTTGATGTTGGCCACCGCGCGCTATCTCAGCCTTGCCGTCAATGACCTGATCCTGCGGATTATCGGCATCAGCAGCATGATCTATGCGCCGCTTGATATCTGGGACGATACAATCGCGCGCTCTTACCTGCGCTCCGACGCCCGTATGATGGCGGAGGAAATCGGCGGGACGACCGTCATTTGGGGTGGTCTCTGGCTGGTGATCAGCCTCGCAGTGATTGGTGTGACGCTTCGATACGGGCTTGGTCGATCCAGCAATATCGCGCTGCCCCGCAGCCTCTAGGCTAGCCCAGCGGACCGGGCCTGCGTTCCTCGCTCAGCAGGACATTCGCATCGACGCTGCCCACGCCGGGCAGGGTCATCACCCGCCGCCGCAGCACCCGCTCAAAATCGGCAATATCGCGGGCAGTGACCCGCAGGCGGTAATCATACATGCCCAGAATATGCTCCACCGTCTGCACCTCAGGAATGGCGGACACCGCGCGTTCGAAATCTTCCAGCGACACGCGCCCCTTTGTGGCCAGCTTGATGCCCAGAAAAACCGTCACACCAAACCCCAGCTTGCCTGCATCCAGCTCCAGTTTGCGCCCGGTGATGATGCCGGCCTCCTGCAACCGGCGAATGCGCCGCCACGTGGCTGGCTGGCTGAGTCCCATCTCGCGCCCCAAAGCACCCGCAGACTGCGTCGCATCCTGCCCAAGCGCGCGCAACAGCGCGTGATCAATCTCATCCAGCGCCATCATATCGGCAGCGCCTCGTCCGATTTGATCCGCGCCACATGCATCAGTGCCTCGATATCGGTGATATGCGGCAGGGTCAGGATCGCGGCGCGGTAAATCTGCTGGTAATGCGGCATGTCCCGCGCAATCACCGAAAGCCGCACATCCACCTGCCCCAGAAAGGTCTGGATCTCCAGCACCTCAGGAATCTCGCGTGCGGCGGGGATAAACTCGTCAAAGGCTCGTGAATTGGTCTTGTCCAGCGTGATCCGCAGGGAGACTTCGACCTCATAGCCCAAGGCACGCCAGTCAATCACTGCACGCTGCCCCAGCAGGATCCCATTCTCGCGCAGCTTCTCCAGCCGCCGGGACAGCCTCGAGGCCGTAAGGCCGAGGCGGTCCCCCAAATCCGGCAGCGATTGTTCCGGGTCCGTCTGCAGGTGGCGAAGTATGCGTCGGTCAAGATCATCAAGCATGAATCTTATGCTATATCACTTATTAGCGAATAACCATTGCGCATTTTGGGTGATTTTCACTCACATCAGGGCTACTTTGCCTACCAACACGCCCTATGATGCCCTCAAACACGAAACAAAAGGACGATGATCATGCGTGTATACTATGACCGCGACTGCGACGTTAACCTGATCAAGGACAAGAAAGTGGCCATTCTGGGCTACGGCTCCCAGGGTCACGCCCATGCGCTGAACCTGCGCGACTCTGGCGCCAAAAACCTCGTCGTTGCTCTGCGCGAAGGCTCCCCCTCCGCCAAGAAAGCCGAAGGCGAAGGCCTGCAGGTCATGGGTATCGCAGAAGCGGCGGCCTGGTGTGACGTGATCATGTTCACCATGCCCGACGAACTGCAGGCAGAGACCTACAAGAAATACGTCCACGACAACATCAAGCCGGGTGCCGCCATCGCATTTGCCCACGGCCTGAACGTCCACTTCGGCCTGATCGAGCCGAAAGAAGGCGTCGACGTCATCATGATGGCCCCCAAAGGCCCCGGCCACACCGTGCGTGGCGAATACACCAAAGGCGGCGGCGTGCCCTGCCTCGTGGCTGTTGACACCGACGCCACCGGCAAGGCGCTGGAAATCGGTCTGTCCTACTGCTCCGCCATCGGCGGTGGCCGCTCCGGCGTCATCGAAACCAATTTCCGTGAAGAATGCGAAACCGACCTCTTCGGTGAGCAGGCTGTTCTCTGCGGCGGCCTGGTTGAGCTGATCCGCTGCGGTTTCGAGACCCTGGTCGAGGCCGGCTATGCCCCGGAAATGGCCTATTTCGAGTGCCTGCACGAAGTGAAACTGATCGTTGACCTGATCTATGAAGGCGGCATCGCCAACATGGACTACTCGATCTCCAACACTGCCGAGTACGGCCAGTACGTCACCGGTCCGCGCATCCTGAAGTATGACGAAACCAAAGCCCGCATGAAAGCGGTTCTGGACGACATCCAGCAGGGTAAATTCGTGCGCGACTTCATGCTGGAAAACCAGGTTGGTCAGCCCACCCTGAAAGCCTCCCGCCGTGCCAATGACGAGCACCTGATCGAAGAAACCGGCGCCAAGCTGCGCGGCATGATGCCGTGGATCTCGGCTCAAGCAAGATGGTCGACAAAGAAAAGAACTAAGGCGCCCGCGGAACCCTCCGCAGCCTTTTCCTCTGCAGGGCGCTCCATCTTGGAGCGCCCTTTTTATTCAGAAAGTCATTTTCCAATCCTGCCGCCCGACCGATAGGCCGGGCAGCGCCCGACCCTCCCCGACTTGTCAGCAGCAGCGCAGTTTTCCGGCAAACCGGCAAGCTGCCAGTGATTGAGGTTTTGTGATGAGCGACTCCCCCGGCACCACCAATTGGGCCAAGCTTCTGTTTCTTGGCGTGATCTGGGGCGCCTCCTTCATGGCGGTGTCGCTGGCACTGCGGGGCTTTCCACCCATGACCATCGCCGCGCTCAGAATCCTGATCGGCGCGCTGTGTCTGCTCGCTGTCATCAGGGCCATGGGCATCGCCCTGCCCTCGCTGCACACATCTGATGGCCGGATTATCTGGGCCTGCGCTTTCGGCATGGGGTTCTTCAGCAACGCCCTGCCCTTCACCCTGCTCAGCTGGGGGCAAACTTACGTGGCCAGCGGCTTTGCCGGGGTGTGCATGGCTGTGGTCCCATTGTTTGTGCTGCCGCTGGCACATCTTCTGGTGCCCGGCGAATATATGACCCTGCGTCGTACCATCAGCTTCCTGATCGGCTTTGCTTAGCGTTGTGGTGCTAATCGGCCTTGATGCCTTTCGCTCTGCTGGTACAGATTTTGAATCCCTTGCCCGGCTGGCCTGCCTCGGCGCGTCGCTGTGCTACGCCATCGGCTCGATCATCACCCGGCTCTGTCCGCAGGTGAACATGCTGTCCCTCTCCGCTGCGGCTCTCCTCTGCGGTGCTGCAATGATGACCCCCGCCGCGCTCTGGGCCGAAGGTGTGCCAGAGCTGCCCACCATGCAGCCGCTCGCCGCCGTGATCTACCTCGGCCTGCTGCCCACCGCCCTTGCTCAGGTGCTGCTGGTTCAGGTCGCGCGCAGCGCAGGTCCGGCGTTCCTCTCAACTGTGAACTATCAGGTGCCCGTCTGGTCGGTGGTCTTCGGCGCGGCCCTCTTGGGTGAAACCCTGCCGCCCCAGCTGTTTGCCGCCTTAGCGCTGATCCTAGGTGGCCTCCTTCTCAGCCGCAACCGCCGTGCGCGCGGCCTGCCCGTGAAACCACTTCGATAGATAACAAAGCAATTGCCATTGACCCCACCTGCCCGGCGGGATCTTGTCGCGCGGTGAACCAGCGGAGGACCCCATGCCCAACATCGCACCGCGCTATTGGCTGATGATCGCCATCCTCGGCTTTGTCTGGGGCGGAACATTCCTGCTGATCAAGCTTGCGCTGGAGGGCACGACCCCATTCTGGCTGGCCGCCAGCCGCATCTGTTTTGCCGCCCTATTGCTAACGGCGATCTGGGGTGTGCGCGGCTTCAAACTGTTCAAATCCGAGGCAGACTGGCCCTCGCTGACCCTCATCGGCATCCTCAGCACCGCCTTGCCCTTCATGCTCATCTCATGGGGACAGCAGCATGTCTCCTCTGGCTTCACTGGCGTCAGCATGGCCGCCATTCCGCTGATGGTGCTGCCACTGGCGCATGTCTTTATCCCGGGTGAGCAAATGACCCTGCGCCGCGTGATCGGGTTTGCGATCGGCTTTGCCGGGGTGGCGGTCCTGCTGGGCAGCACCGCGTTTGAAAGCAGCGGCGCAGCACTCGAAGGCTATGGTCGCGCCGCCTGTCTTGCGGCGGCCGCCTGCTACTCGGTCAGCTCCATCCTGACACGTCGGTTGCCGCCGGTGGATCCATTGGGGCTGGCGGCCATCCTGCTGCTCATCGGGTCCGCGCTCATCATCCCGGTCGCCTGGCTGGCCGAGGGGCCGCCGGTGATCCCTGACACCCGCACGCTGTTTATCGCAGCAGTCCTCGGCCTGATCCCGACCGCCGCCGCAAACCTCTTGCGCGTGATCGTGGTCCGCGAGGCGGGCCCCACCTTCATGACACTGACGAATTATCAGGTGCCGGTCTGGGCCGTGGTGCTGGGCGCCGTCTTTCTGGGCGAAGAGTTGCCGCCCGCGATGCTGATCGCGCTCCTGCTGATCCTCAGCGGCCTGTGCATCAGCCAGTTTGGCGCCCTGACACGGCTATTCGGGCGCACAGGAAAATAGCCCACGAAATAGAAAACGCCCGCCAGCTGACAGATCAGCGGCGGGCCATTCCTGTGTTTTACATCGCAAGCCAGAGACCGCTTTAGGTCGCGACCGCTGCCTCAACTGCAGCAACCACACTATCCACCGTTGCCGTCAGCATCTCGGCGTCTTCGCACTCAGCCATGACCCTAACAAGCGGTTCAGTGCCTGATTTGCGGATCAACAGACGCCCCTGTCCGGCCAGCGTTTCCTCTGCCACCTTGATCGCCGTCTGAACCTGATCGCTCTCCAGCGGCGTCTGGCTAAGCTGCAAAGCGGACGTTTTTCAACAGCTGCGGCACCGGTGTAAATTGCTGCGCAAGCTGAGAGGCCGGTTTATCGGCGCGCACCATCTCCGCCAGGAAATGCAGCCCGGCCATCAACCCATCACCGGTGGTGGCATAATCCGTCATCACGATATGGCCGGATTGCTCACCACCAAGGTTGAACCCGCCCTCGCGCATCCGCTCCACCACATAGCGGTCGCCGACTGCCGTGCGCTGAAGGTCGATGCCCCGCGCCGCAAGATGACGCTCCAGCCCAAGGTTTGACATGACGGTCGACACCAGCGCATTCCCCGCCAGCACACCGTCCTCAGCCCAGCGTGTTGCCAACAGCGCCATCAACTGATCGCCGTCGGCCACCTTGCCGGTCTCATCGATCAGGATCACCCGGTCCGCATCACCATCCAGACAGATGCCAACATGGGCACCATGGGCGACAACGGTCTCGGCCGCCGTGCCCGGATGGGTCGATCCGCAATCGCGGTTGATATTGGTGCCATCCGGTGAAACCCCCACCGGGATCACCTCCGCGCCCAGCTCCCACAGGATCTCAGGCGCGGCCCGGTGCGCCGCCCCATTGGCACAATCGATCACCACCTTCAGCCCATCGAGACGGATATCACGCGGCAGGGAGCTCTTGACCCGCTCGCCATACCGAAACCGCGCATCGTCGATCCGTTTGGCGCGGCCGATATTCTGCGCCTGCGCAGGCTCAACACCCGCTTCGATCAGGGCTTCCAGCTCCATCTCGACGGTGTCGGACAGTTTGAACCCATCGGGGCCGAAAAACTTGATGCCATTGTCCGCCGCCGGATTGTGGCTGGCAGAAATCATCACACCCAGATCAGCCCGCATCGACCGTGTCATCAGGCCAACGGCCGGGGTCGGCACCGGGCCAAGCAACAGCACATTCATCCCGGTCGAGGTCAGCCCTGCCGTCAGCGCGCTTTCGAACATATAACCGGACAGGCGGGTATCCTTGCCAATCACGACCCTGTGCACACCGGAGGCATCGCGCCGGAAATACCGGCCCACGGCAGCGCCGATGCGCAGCGCCATATCTGCAGTCATCGGGTGGATATTGGCAGTGCCGCGCACGCCATCAGTGCCAAAGAATTTGCGCATATCAGCCCTTTCGGTCGGGGTCTTATCGGACGGCCTGCCACAGGCGAACCGCCTGCGCCGTCTCAGCAACATCATGCACCCGCAGGAATTGCACGCCTTGGGCCAGGGCTGCAAGCCCTACCGCGATGGAGCCAGGCGCACGAGCGGCGGCATCCGGCTCATGACCCAGTTTGCCAATGAACCCCTTGCGAGAGACACCCAACAGGATCGGGCAGCCAAGGCTGTGAAACAGACTAAGGTTTCGCAACAGGGTCAGATTGTGCTCCAGCGTTTTGCCAAAGCCGATGCCGGGATCGATCACGATCTGCTCACGTACCACGCCGATATCCTCCAGCCGGTCAATCTGCGCCTTGAGGAAATCATAAACGTCGAGCAACACGTTATCATAGGCGGGACTGTCCTGCATCGTCGCGGGATCGCCCTGCGCATGCATGATACAGGCGGGCACCCCGGCCTGCGCCGTCAGTGGCGCCAGCGCCGGATCAAAGGTAAAGCCGGACACATCATTGGTGAGGCTAGCACCAGCCTCCAGCGCCTCGGCCAGCACCACGGCCTTGCGGGTGTCGATGGAAATCGGAACCTGCGACCCGGCACGGATCGCGGCAATCACCGGCGCGGTGCGGCGGATTTCCTCCTCCTCAGGCACCAGCTCGGCGCCGGGACGGGTGGATTCGCCGCCAACATCAATAATACTGGCCCCATCCGCCACCATCTGAAGCGCAGCTGCGCAGGCCGTGCCGACTTCATCATGCTGGCCGCCGTCGGAAAAACTGTCTGGCGTTACATTCAGAATGCCCATGATCTGTGGCTGGGTCATATCCAGCCCGGCAATCGTCGCCCGCCGTGCCGTCAGCCTGTGCCGCACGTCCTCGGGCAGCAGCCCCGCGGGCATCAGCCGTGGCGGTGCGCCGCGGTCCAGCACTTCGACTTGGGTAAACCAAAGAGCGCCACTGATCAGCGACAATGCCCCCTCGGGGCGGTTTTCCCCGTGCTGAACCAGCGGTCGGTAATAACTCACAGTTGGGTCTGCTCCACATCCACAGCGCGCAGTGGCACCCCCGGATTGTCAGGCAGTGCAGCGCCAATCACGATCATTTCGCCAGCCTCGAATGTGGCGGCGAACCACGCAGCCAACGCCACCGCTTCCGAAGGCGCAGCCGAAGGGCCATCTACCGCATCCAAAACGATTTTTGACGGTGCCCAGACGCAAATCTGCCCGTTTTTCATAGCCCAGTCCAGCTCTGTCCGCGTGGAAACCACAACGCAGCGGTCATCCTTTGCGGCCAGCCGCCAGGCGGTTCTGTTCAATGGCCAGCAGATCAATCCGCCGCTGGGTCCATTTGTGACCCGTTTGCGGTGTTGCCAGCTCATGTGCGCCGACACAGAGGATCAGAGGGCGCTGGCGGCACTGCATCTGGTCAATCCAACCACTCAACCCGTCGCTGTCGATGGCGCTGTTGGACAGATACATCAGCCTTGGATGTGGGCGCTCTTCGCTGTCCACCTCGCTGGCAACCTGATCGCGGGCGCGCACAATCTCGACGCCCAGCGCACCGGGGCCGCGGTCCAGCTTCTCGATCCGCACGAAGGCGCGCACCGCCTGCGGTTCCAGAAGGATACGCTCCGCAACCCGCTCCGCCAGAGTTTCCAGCAAGTTCAGCCGCTCTTCCGACAATTCATGCGCGATCGCCTCAGTCACACGATCATAGGACAGGATGCGGTCGACATCGTCGTCCAGATCCGCCAGCAGCGGCGCAATTTCGACAACCACGTTGAAGCAGATCCGCTGGGTCGTGCCGCGCTCCGCCTGAAAGGCGCCGATCTCGACCTCTACCGTATGATCCCGAAGCGAAATCCGGTCCAACGGTCCACGCGAAGCCGTGGCCTCCGACCGTTCCGAAGGGTGCGCAAATGCGAGACGAATTTCTGACGACATGACGAACGGGCCCCTGAACTGGCTATCTGGCGGTGAGGTTCCAGCATAAACATGCGGCGCCCGCATAACAGGCCTTCATGCGCCATACCAGTGGCCGAAAGCGGCGCTGCCGAGGTTTCCGCCCCGGCAGCCAAGCCGCAAAACACGCCTTAGTTGTTCAATGCGGTCCGGAACCGGTCATCCCGGTAGAACAGATGAACGCCGATCCGCGCGGTCTTGGTGAAGCTTTTGCTCCAGCGCGGGCGCACAGCCGTGGTGTGATAATAGGTGGCGCCATCGGTGATCCCGGTGGTCGCCCCATCCATCACCAGACGCGCCACTTTTGAGACCCGCTCAAACGCGGTCTTTTCGCGGATCACTTCCTTGTGGCCATCACAGGTGTAGGTAAACTGGCACTGGTATTTCCGACCTGTGCCCTGATTGATCACCGCGCAGAGGCTATTGGGAAACTGCGAGGATTTCACCCGGTTCATGATCACCTCGGCCACGGCAAACTGCCCCTTCACAGTCTCGCCCCGCGCCTCAAAATAGAGCGCCTCAGCAAGACAGGCGAAATTATCTCCACCTTTGGCGACGGGAACGCTGTCCAGCCAGGCCTTGGTGTATTTAACTTCGGTCGGCTTGGACTTTTTGTCCGAGCGGCTGAAGTTGAAAAAATTGTTCAAACGCCCCGTTGGCACGGCGTTCAGGGTGGATTGCTCACGTTTGAACAGCGCGTCCAAACCAGAATCCGCATATACATCTTTGGCCGCTGCCAAGGCGGCAGCAAACACGGCAGCTACTGTCAGAATCTTCATCAGGGTATCCCCACTAGAAAGGTCGCGCACGGCCATCCCAACGTCACGCGATCGCACCTCCTAGTGGAAATCCCTGCAAACGTCCAGCGACGGGACAGCGCACCCCGCTGACCGCTGGGTAGGCGTCAATCCGCCCGCATATCCTGCGACTGAGAAAGCCCCTTGTTTTCCTTAGGATTTTAAGGATTCGCGTGGAGATTTTCCGGTTTGGCTGGAAATCGCCAATTGCGCTGCAGCAAGCCGCGCCACAGGCACTCGGAACGGGGAACAGGAGACGTAATCGAACCCTGCTTCGCGGCAAAACGCAATCGATTCGGGGTTGCCGCCATGCTCCCCACAGATCGACAGCGTGATATCCGGGTTTTCCGCCCGCCCCCGCTGCACCCCCAGTTTCAGCAGCTCGCCCACACCATCGGTGTCCAGCACGTGAAACGGATCCTCGGGAAAGACCCCCTGGTTGACATAGACTGACATGAACCGCCCGGCGTCATCGCGTGACATGCCGTAGGTCATCTGTGTCAGATCGTTGGTTCCGAAGCTCAAAAACGCCGTATGCGGTGAAATTTCACCGGCCCGCAGCGCCGCGCGCGGTGTCTCCACCATTACGCCAAGACGATAGGCGAAATCCTCACCCCGTTCGGCTTTCACTGCCAGCGCCACCGCATCAATGCGTGCCTTCACCAGCTCCACCTCGCGCTTGGCAGAGACGAGCGGGATCATGATCTCCGGCACCACCGGCTCACCTTCCTTCGACGCATCAAGCGTCGCCTCAAAGATGGCGCGCGCCTGCATGTCGTAAATCTCCGGCACCGTCACCCCCAGCCGTACGCCGCGCAGGCCCAGCATGGGGTTGTATTCTTCCATCTCTTCCACCCGCCGGGTCACATCGCTCACCGGGATGCCTAGCGCCTCAGACAGTTCACGCTGTCCGGATTTGGAAGTCGGAAGGAATTCATGCAACGGCGGGTCAAACAGCCGGATACAGACCGGCAACCCTTCCATGATGCGGAACAGCGCAAAGAAATCCTCCCGCTGCATCGGCAGCAACCGCGCCAGCACCGCCGCCCGCCCCTCCGAGGTCTCGGCAAAGATCATCTCGCGCATCACCGTCAACCGACCGGGATCAAAGAACATATGCTCAGTGCGGCACAGGCCGATCCCTTGTGCATTGAACTTGCGCGCGGTTTCGGCATCTTCCGGCGTATCCGCATTGGCGCGGATGCCAATGTCGCGCACCTCATCTGCCCAGGTCAGCAATGTCTGGAACGCCCCATCTTCCGCCGCCTCCAGCATCTCTGGCTGCCCGGCCAGAACCTCGCCGCTGCTGCCATCAATCGTAATGGTATCGCCACGCGTCAATACACGCCCGTCCGTCGCAACCAACTGTTTGCGTTTGCTGTGAAATTTGAGGTTGGAGGCGCCCACGATACAGGGCAGACCCAGCCCCCGGCCAATCACCGCCGCATGGCTGGTGATGCCGCCCCGTTCCGTCAGCACCCCAACCGCGGCATGCATGCCGCGCACATCCTCGGGGGAGGTTTCGCGCCGCACCAGAATGCAAGGCTCGCCCCGCGCCGCACTGGCCTGCGCCTCCGCCGCCGTAAACACCAGCCGCCCGGTGGCCGCACCGGGGCTCGCGGCAATGCCATGGCCAATCACGTCACGGGTCGCATCCGGAGCCACCTGCCGGTGCAGCAGCTCGGTCAAGATATGGGCATCCACCCGCATGATCGCTTCCGCACGCGGGATGATACCATCCTCCGCCAGCGCCACCGCGATCCGCACAGCCGCTTGCGCCGACCGGGTGACACGCACCCCGTCAAGGATATGCACCGCGCCGCTGACGATCACAAATTCCACCTGCATTTCCTCACGCAGACGCTGCCGCATCAGCCGCGCATGGGATTTCAGATCGGCAAAGGCTTCCGGCGCAGAGTCCTCCAGCGAGGGACCGCGCGGATCCCGCTCCAGAAACAGCGCCTCGGCCCCAGCCCCCAGCGCATCGCGCCCCTGGCTCTGGCTGAGATACCGCCCGGTAATCTGAGGCTCTCCAGTCTTGGTATTGACCAGCTGCAACACGCCAGAGCCGCATTCGCCCTGACCAAAACCCGGCACCATTTCCTGCACCACCAGCCCCAACCCCGCATCCGCAGGCGCGCCCTTGGCCTGTCGCAACAACCGCGCCGAGGTGCCCTCCCAGGCCCGCGCCATGGAGCGCAGCACCGCCGCCAGCTGCTCCGCCGGATCCTGCGGAAACGGCTCATCGGTCTCGGCCTCATAGGCATGCAGCACCTCGCTCAACGCATCCGGCCCGCCGTCTTCGACATCGTCAAACACATCCGGGTCCAACCGCGCCACATGCACCGCATAAGACTGCACAAACCGCAGATACAGCGCCGCCGCGCCGTCACGCCCCAGACTGTCACAGAGATCGACATAGCGCGCGTCATTCATCCCGATATTCAGGATCGCGCCGGGTCCGCCCCAATCCGGGTCTTGTGACGAGGGCCGCACGCAAAGCAGCGCATCCGCTGGAAACGCCTCAACAATCGCCGCCATATCGGGCATCTCACCCTGGGCAATGCCATGCACCGCCTGAAACGACAACGCCACGGTCCGCGGCACCGGAAGATCCAGCCGCACCAGCCGCTGCAGACATTTCGCCCGCCCGCCATGGGTGGAATTGGCAATTGGCGCCACCGGGGTGATCAACACCGAATCCGGTGCCTCATTCTGTGGCGTCTGGGCCATGTCCTGATCATCTTTCTGCACTGCGGCGCCTTTCCTTTGCCATGCAGCATAGCCGCGTCCCCGGTTCCCGCAAGGAAAAGCACGGCCGCCACGCAGCAACCCCCCGAAAAAGCAGAAAACCCGGCGCGCCCCTCAGGTCACGCCGGGTTTTAAGACTGTCATTCATGCGACGTGTGCAGCCGCGCGGCCTGTTGCGGCGCCCTTAACCTTCGATGCGGCTGAGGTCGGCAACCTGCCCGCAGACTTTGCGGATCTGGCTGAGGAGGTTCAGACGATTGCGGCGCACCACCTCATTGTCCGAATTCACCTGCACCGCCTCAAAAAACGCATCCACCGGTGCGCGCAGCGCCGCCATGCTGCCCATGGCAGCCGCGAAATCTTCGCCTTCGATGGCCGAAGATATCGCCCCCTCGCTGGTCGCCAGCGCATCAAACAGGGCAATCTCGCTGTCGTCCTCGGCGAATTTCTTGTCCGCGCCATAGGAATATTCGACGCCATCCTTCTCCTCGGCCTGCGCCAGAATATTGTTGGCCCGCTTGAAGCCCTGCAACAGGTTGGGGCCATCCTCGGATTTCATGAAGTCTTCCAGCGCACGCGCCCGTTTCACCAGCAGCGTCAGGTCATCATTGCCGTCCATCGCGATGCAGGCGTCGATCACATCATGGCGGATACCCTGATCGCGCAGGAAGACCTTGAGGCGGTCGTGGAAGAAACCTAGCAGGTTTTGCGATTTCTTCTCAAACTCAGAAGAGTCTTCCGTTTTCATGGTGAAGACACCCAGCAGGCCCATCCGCACATCATTCTCCAGCACCAGCCGGATCACCCCCAGCGCGGCGCGGCGCAGGGCGAAGGGGTCTTTTGATCCGGTGGGCTTTTCATCAATCGCCCAGAAGCCGGTCAGCGTGTCCAGCTTGTCCGCCAGCGCCACAGCAACAGACACCGGTTCTGTCGGTACGTCGTCGGACGGGCCAAGCGGCGAATAATGCGCTTCGCAGGCGTTGGCGACGTCCTGAGGCAGGCCAGCTGCATCGGCGTAGTAGCGGCCCATCAGGCCCTGCAGTTCGGGAAATTCATAAACCATTTCGGAAGACAGATCGGCCTTCGCCACCCGCGCCGCCTGCTCTGCCAGATCAGCATCCGCGCCAACGACAGGCGCGATTTCCCGCGCCAGTGCGGCGATGCGGTCAATCCGCGCCGCCTGCGTGCCCAGTTTGTTGTGGAAGGTGACATTGCCCAGCTTCGCAACCCAAGGCTCAAACCCGTGTTCGGTCACCGTGCGCAGATCGTTCTCCCAGAAGAATTTCGCATCCGCCAGACGCGCCGACAGCACCTTTTGATTGCCCGCCAGAATGGTTGCGCCATTGTCTGCGGTCTCGCGGTTGGCGACGGTGATAAATTTCTCGATCCGCCCGGTCTTGGGATTGCGGACGGAGAAGAACTTCTGGTGTTCTTTCATCGAGGTCTGCAGGGCCTCCGGCGGCAGGGCCAGAAACTCATCGTCAATGGCGCCCATCAGCACCACCGGCCATTCCACCAGACCAGCGACCTCCGCCAGTAGTCCCTTGTCCTCGACCACCTCCAGACCGCTGGCAAAGGCCTGATTGGTGGCCTCATGCCAGATCGCCGCTTCCCGCTCCGCCGGATCCAGCACCACATGGGCGCGCTTCAGCTTGGCGGCATAATCATCAAACCCGGTGACGGTGATCTGATCGGGCGCCATGAAACGATGGCCGTAGGTGGTGTTGCCTGCTGCAATGCCGTCGATATCCAGCGGCACAACCTCAGCGCCGTCTTCTTTCGACAGAATGCAGAGGATCGACTGCAGCGGGCGCACCCAGCGTAAAGTTCCGGTGCCCCAGCGCATCGATTTGGACCATGGGAAATTGCGGATGGTATCTTCCAGCACCTCGGCAATGATCTCTGCCGCCGGGCGACCAGGAACCTCCTGGGAAGCAAAGATTATTTGTTTTCCCTTCACTTCACGATTTTCAAAAGTGACTTCGCCGATAGTCACTTTTGTTCCGACGCCCTCAGCCAGACTGTCGATTATGGGCAAAGCTTGAGGGCTAATTCCAAAAGCGTTCGCGAACCCTTTTAGCGCAGGCAGAGCCGCGCCCACTTTGGGGCCTTTGCGTTCTTCGCGCACGGTCGGCGAGTGGTCCAGCACCCCCTCCAGCGCCAGCGTCAGACGACGCGGCGTCGACAGCGCGTGCGCGCTAGGCATAGGTCAGACCCGCCTCAACCAGACCATCGGTCATACGCTTTTTCAGATCCTCCGCCGCACGCGCCTGCATACGGGCCGGGATTTCCTCGGAAAACAGTTCAATCAGAAGATCAGGCATCAGATGTCCTTACGGATGGCCGCGCATCCGGGCGCAGCAATAAGAAGAGAAAGGGCAGACAGGGCGCAGGTGGTCATCAGTTCCCCTCGCCAGCCTCGGGCCGGGGCGGGCATTCCTCGCCCACAACGGTGCCGTCATAGGCTTTCTGGCCGCAGTCATTCAGCTCGTGCCAGACATAGCCGCGCCCGGCGTCGGTCACCGCCACGATCCGGTCCACGCCGTAGGAGATGTTCTTGACCGACAGGAAGCTCTCGGCGCGCCCCTCCGCCAGAGCGGCACCAATCGCCTCGGCATCAAAACAGTCGAACCAACCCGGCGCATTGCGCGGCTCTTTTTGATCCGACAGCACAAACAGCTGCGCCAGCTCTTCAGGCTTCAGATCGGTGGCAAAACAGGCGCGGTAGCGAATGGGAGAGCTTTCGGCGTCAATCGCCTCAAACCCGCTGTAGCGGATCGGCAGAGGCTCTCCATCGCCAAGCGGCATCAACATCACATCGCGGCCCGGCTGCAGCGCGACGTCCTCGTAAAACCCATAGACCTGAAGGTAATACATCGCCGCCCCGGCCACGAGACCAGAGAGGATCAGGATCAGCGAAAGGAACTTGCCCATATCCGTGGACTCCTCGTGAAAGCGCGGCGCGGCTTACGCCGCGTGGCCGCTCGGCGTCGGTCTGCACAAAGGCGTCGGCGCATTGTTTGGCCAGCGCCCGCACCCGACCGATATAGGCCTGACGTTCGGTCACCGAAATCACCCCGCGCGCATCCAGCAGGTTGAAGACATGGCTGGCCTTGATGCATTGGTCATACGCGGGATGCGCCATGATGATGCGTTTGCCGGTCTTGGGGTCGATATGCTCCTGCGCCAGGATCGCGGCGCATTCGGCCTCGGCCTCCTCGAAATGACGCAGCAGGACTTCGGTGTTGGCCACGTCAAAGTTCCAGCGCGCGTATTCTTCCTCGGTCTGCTTGAACACATCGCCATAAGACAGCGGGATCATTGCATCCGGGTCGTTAAACGGCATGTCCATCACGTGATCAACGCCAAGGATATACATCGCCAGACGCTCCAGACCATAGGTCAGCTCACCCGACACAGGATGGCAGTCGTGGCCGCCAACCTGCTGGAAATACGTGAACTGCGAAACTTCCATACCGTCGCACCAGACTTCCCAGCCCAGCCCCCAGGCGCCCAGCGTCGGGCTTTCCCAGTCGTCCTCGACAAAACGGATATCGTGCATCTCCATATCGACACCGATCGCTTCCAGCGAGCCGAGATACAGCTCCTGCAGGTTCGGCGGCGACGGTTTGATCAGCACCTGATACTGGTAATAGTGCTGCAACCGGTTGGGGTTTTCACCATAGCGCCCGTCCGTCGGGCGGCGCGAGGGCTGCACATAGGCCGCGGCCCAGGCCTTGGTGCCAAGCGCGCGCAGCGTTGTCGCCGGGTGAAAGGTACCGGCACCCACCTCCATGTCGTAGGGCTGCAGAATGGCGCAGCCTTTGGAAGCCCAGTAGGTCTGAAGCCTCAGGATGATCTCTTGGAATGAGCGCGGGGCGCCTTTGGTGTCGGTCATGTTTCTTCCCTATGGGGGCAGCAAATCCGGGGTTCTTCCTATGCAAGCCCCGGCCTAGGGTCAACGGCACATCGCGGCACAGGCCCGTCCAACCGCCCCGAAGCGCCCCCACTGGCCCGCTTACCCCCGTCAGCGGCCTGTCAGACCTTCGGCAAACGCCGGTCAGGCCAACGTCAAAGCCCGAATTTGGCATCAGCGCCCCGGTTTTCCCCCTGCGAAGAGGAGTTCCCTTCGCGCCGCGAAAGTGGTTATGTGCGCGCCAACGACCGATCACCCGATAGAGGCCTTTTGATGAAGACTTTGATTGCTACGCTGGCACTGTCCCTGATGGCGCTGGCATCCGCCTTTTCAGGCGTTGCCACCGCCCAGACCAGCCCCCAACAATCCGCACAGGACACCGTCTGGATCCAAATCGCCGCCCGCGCCTCGCTGCGCGAAGCCCAGGCCGAGGCGCAGGAGTTTGCCGCCCGCCTGCCCGATGTCTCTGGTTTCGCACTCGGCGGTGGCTGGTACGGTATCGTGCTTGGCCCTTATGCGCGCAGCGATGCGGATCGGGTGTTGCAGGTCTACCGCGCCGAACGTCAGATCCCGCGCGACAGTTTCATCGCTTTTGGCCGCAACCTTGGCAATCAGTTCTACCCGACAGCGGCCAGCGCAAACACCGAAACACAGCCCACCGTCGAAAGCCCGGTTCTGGAGCCCATCGACCCCGCAGTGGTGACCGAGGCGCCAGCAGACCCGGCAGCCTCCGCCCAGACACTGCTGCCTGATGAAACCCCCGCCGAGGCCCGCCGCAGCGAATCCCGCCTCACCCGCGAAGAGCGCAAGGATCTGCAGATCGCGCTGAAGGCGGCCGGGTTCTACACCTCCACCATCGACGGGGCCTTTGGTCGTGGCACCCGTGGGTCCATGTCGGACTGGCAGTCGGCGCGTGGCTATGCACCCACCGGTGTGCTGACTACCGCCCAGCGTCAGGCCCTGATGGATGAATACAACGCGCCGCTGATCTCCGTGGGTATGGCCCCGCTCACAGATACAAGGGCCGGGATCACGCTGAACATCCCCGCCGGAGAAGTCACCTTTGACCGCTACGAGTCTCCATTCGCCCTGTTCAAGAGCAGCGGTGATCTCGGCGCGCAGGTCCTCCTGATCAGCCAGCCCGGCGACAAACGCACACTCTATGGTCTTTATGACATCATGCAGACGCTGAAGATCGTGCCGCTGGACGGCCCGCGCCAGCGCAGCGGCAACAGCTTCACCCTTGAAGGGCGTGGCAATGGTATCGTCTCCTACACCGAGGCCCGGCTTGCCAACGGGGAGATCAAAGGCTTCACGCTGGTCTGGCCGATGGGCGATGACGATCGCCGCGCCCGCGTGCTGGCCGAGATGCAAAACAGCTTCGAACGCATTGATGGCGTGCTTGACCCCGCCGCCGGGGCCGATGCACCGCAGAATGTCGATCTGGTCTCCGGTCTCGACGTGCGCAAACCGCGCCTGTCGCGCTCGGGCTTCTATGTCGATGCCAAGGGCAGCGTTGTGACCACCTCTGATGTGGTTGCTGGCTGCGCGCGGGTCACGCTGGATCACGAATATCAGGCCGAGGTTGCCTTCAACGACAGCGCCGCGGGGATTGCCGTGTTGCGCCCGGTTGAGCCGCTCGCTCCGATGGCCGTTGCCACTCTCGCCAGCGCCTCTGCGCGCCTCCAGTCCGATATCGCCGTGTCCGGTTTCTCTTATGAGGGCGTTCTGGGCGCTCCCAGCCTCAGCTGGGGTAGCCTACAGGATGTAAAAGACCTCAGCGGCAACACAGGTGTCTCGCGTCTGCAACTGACCAGCCAGCCAGGCGATGCAGGCGGTCCGGTTCTGACCACTGATGGCGCCGTCCAAGGCATGTTGCTGAGCCAGAGCAAAGGCGCCACCCAGCTGCCCGACCGCGTCAGCTTCGCCGCCAACGCCGATAGTCTGCGCAGCGCGCTGAGCAGCGCCGGGGTGACCGTCACAGACGCCAGCGCCGGGGCCACGGCCCTGCCCGTTGGCGCCCTCACCCGTCAGGCCAGCGGTATGACCGTATTGGTCAGCTGCTGGGAGTGATCAGCCGCTGCCATGGCACTCCAGAAAATCAACAAAGGCCGGAGCACATCTGCTCCGGCCTTTTTTCATGTATCCAGATACGCCTGCGCAACGGCGTGTGCGGCGCGGATCAATAGGCGTGGATACGCCCGTCCCAGGTGTGAAAACAGCCGGTGGTTTCCGTGCTCAGCACATCAAATTCATGCATCAGCCCAGCCACGGATTCCTGCACCGAGATATCGCCCTCATCGCCGCCCATATCGGTGCGCACCCAGCCGGGATGATAAATCCCGACGGCAATTCCTTCGGGCAGCAGATCAGTGGCCAGATTGCGCCCGATGTTCAGCGCCGCCGCCTTTGAGGCGCGATAGGCATAGCTGCCGCCGGGCGCGCGGGCATGGCTCGCCATCTGCGAGGAAATGATCGCGATCTTCGGATCCGCCGCCAACCGCAGGTTCGGTAACAGCGCCTGCACCGTCAGGAAGACACCGGTGACATTGGCCGCCAGCGTCTTGCCCCAGACCTCAGCCGAGTAATCCTCCAGCGCCATCGATTTATCGAGGTAGACCCCGGCATTGCAGACCAGAAGATCCACCGGGCGCCCCTTCAGCTGCGCGGCAAACCGCGCCTGCTGACCGGGATCAGTCACATCCAGTCGCACACCAGAGGAATGATCGCGCGAGGTGCCGGTCACCTCGTGCCCCTCCTCCCGCAGCTTGGCCACCAATTCACGGCCAATGCCCCGGCTGGTTCCTGTCACGACGACATGCATAAACGGTCTTCCTTCAATTGGTTTTTCTATTGGGCAGGAAGGGCAGCGGCAGCACCGGCACGCCCTCCTCGATCAGGGCCTTTGCCTCTTCCGGCTTGGCCTCACCGTGGATCGCCCGCTCTGGTGTGTCGCCCAAATGCATGGCGCGCGCCTCACTGGCAAAATCCTTACCGACATAATCTGAATTTGTCTCGACCTTGCGCCGCAGTTCGGCCACCGCCGCCTCCAACTCTCCCGAGGGGGTGCTCAGCGCGCCCGCTCCAGGTGCCACCGCCGCCGGGGGGCGTGACGGCGCAGCGGTGGCTGGCGCAGCTGGCGACATCTTAGCAGGCGCCGCCGCAGTGCCTGGCTCGGCCTCCCCGACCGGGGACACGGCCTTGCGACCGGGGCGCACCCGCGGCGCCATGATCGCCTTTTCAACCTGACTGGAGCCGCAATGCGCGCAGGACACCATTCCTGCCGCTGCCAACTTGTCAAAAGCGGCAGCCGACTGGAACCAGCTGTCAAAACGATGCCCTTCGGCGCATTTCAGAGCGTATTGTATCATCACCATCACTCTTATCAGGAGGGGATGATTAAATCTTCAATCCCCTGAAGTGCAAGGGCAGAAGCGCCCGCGCCACAGTTCACGTCACATCGGTGCCGCAGGTTCGGGCCGCGATGAACGATCTAACGCGGAGCCAGCAGCCGGTCCTGCAACCGCGCAACCAGAACCTCATGCGGCTGATCCGCCGCAACAGCAAGCCGGCGCAACCCGAAATGCACCCGCGCCATTTCCTGATAGTAGCCCGCGTAGACAAAATTGGTCGTGGCCCCGGCAACAGCGCCCAACACCGGCACGGTCTGTGCCGCCAGTTTCTGGCCCAGCACCACACTGAGCCGGGGCGCCACCTGGGCAATCAGCTTTTGCACCGCGCCGCCGGTCAGCCCCAGCCGCAGCGACAGAAACCCTAGGTCAGCGCCGTCATCCGCCGCCAGCGGCCCCGCTGAGGCAAACACCCGGATACAGTCAAAGCGCACGCCATCTGCCTCGGGATCAAAACCTTCTTCGGCGGCCACCCCCTGTATGCTGCGCAACAGGAACGCCGTTGTCGCAGGCAGTTCCACCAGCGCGCCTGGCAGACCGCCCATCCCCCCCGCAGCGCCCATCGCAGCACTCACCGCGCGATTGACACCGGAGGGCTGGTCCGGCAACACCCGCCGAGACCCGCTGGCCCCCTGCATCGCCAATTGCAGCGCCTGCTCGGTGGCGCCATCCAACCGGCTCCGCACCGGGGCGGGCAGTCTGTCCAAAAGCCCGTCGACAGAGCCGCCCAGAAGGTTCAGGATCTGGATCCCAAGCCCACCGGCCGCGCGATAGCGCTCCGCCAACGCTGTCAGCTCCGCCTCCACGGCGGCAGCGGCCAGCGGCTTGGTCAGGTCTGTATTTAGGGCCGTATCAGGGGTCAGGATCTCACTCATAGCGCACCTCTTGTTGCAGAAAATGTTTGTATTCCCGCCCCGTATTTCAAGATAGCAGCCGTTCGCCGCCGCCACCAAACCCCTCAGCCCGGCGTCTGCGGCCCGCTCCAGCGCAGCACCTGACCGCGCACATTCGCCCAGCTTTCAGGCACCAGATCCAGCCCCAGCACCCGGTCCGGGTTTGTCGGCGGCGGCATGTCGACCCCGCACAATGGGGTGAAGCCGAAGCGGACATAATACGGCGCGTCCCCGACCAGCAAGACCCGGCTCCAGCCACGCTCTGCCGCCTTGGCAAGGCTGTCGCGGATCAACGCACCGCCCAACCCCTCCCCCTGATGGGTCGGGTGAACGGCCACCGGCCCCAGCAGCAGCGCAGGCCATGCCGCATCGCCGATCCGCACTGGCCAGAACCGGATCGCCCCGGCCAGAATGCCGCCCTCGTCCCGCGCCACCTGGCTCAACCCGTTGACCGGCGGCACGGCTTCGCGCAGGCGATAAGACGACAGCGCCTCGCGCCCCGGCGCAAAGCACAGATCATAAAGCGCCTCGACCTCCCACCGGTCCTCGGGCTGCTCTGCCTTCAATTCAATCACGCCGCCCTGCCTCCACGCCCGTCGCCGTCCCTGCCGACACGGATCGTTACTGCCGCACCTGCGGGCTTTGTCCCACAGCGCACGGCAATCTCTCCCGGCAGGCTGGTCATCGGCCTAACACGCGCGTAAGCCTTGGGCAAACCCCGGCGACCGGATCCGCGAGCAAAACCAGCGCGCTACCGCCTTCGCCAAGACATAGGAGACCCGCAGATGTTCTACCGCCCAGAAGATGGCCACGGCCTGCCGCACAACCCGTTCAACGCCATTGTGACCCCGCGCCCCATCGGTTGGATCTCGTCGCGCGGGGCGGACGGCGGCAACAATCTCGCGCCATATTCCTTTTTCAACGCGGTCGCCTATGAACCGCCGCAGGTGATGTTTGCCTCCACCTCCGCCAAGGCGGATCGCGACGGCACCAAGGACAGCGTCGCCAATATCGAGGAGACCGGTGTGTTCTGCGTCAATGTGGTGTCTTATGCGCTGCGGGATGCGATGAACGCCAGCTCTGCACCGCTGCCAAAGGACATCAATGAGTTCGAACATGCAGGGCTTGAGATGGCCGATTGCGAGACCATCAGCTGTGGCCGCGTCGCCGCCGCCCCCGCCGCGCTGGAATGCAAACTGACGCAGATCGTGACCCTGCCCGGCGCTGCCAACAAGGTGGTCTTCGGCGAGGTGGTCGGCGTCCATCTGGATGACAGCTGTCTTAACGACGGCACCTTTGATGTCACCCGGTTCCAGCCGCTGGCACGCCTTGGCTATCGCGACTACTCTGTTGTCCGAGATCTCTTTTCCCTCACCCGCCCCGACCAATGAGGCCCTGCAATGCCCCTTCCCGATCCAAGGCGCCGCAATCCCATCACCCTGCCGGACGGCACCGCGCACGCGGGCACCGTGATGCTGGCCGAGGCGATTGACCACCCGAATTTCACCATCGGCGCCTATACCTATGCCTCCGCCTTTGAGCCGCCATCGGACTGGGCCAGTCGGCTGGCTCCCTATCTTTTTGCCGGATCCCGCGAACGCGTGGTGATTGGCAAGTTCTGCCAGATCGCAGACAGCGTGCGCTTCATCACCGCCTCCGCCAATCACGCGCAGGATGGTCTCAGCTGCTATCCTTTTCCGGTGTTTGACCAGACCCAGATGGCGGGGTTTCAACCCGATACCCGCGATACCATCGTGGGCAATGATGTCTGGATCGGCTATGGTGCACTGATCCTGCCCGGTGCAAAAATCGGCGATGGCGCGATCATCGGCGCAGGCGCCGTGGTGCGCGGCTCCATCCCGCCCTATGCCATCGCCACCGGAAATCCCGCCACCGCTGTAAGGCACCGGTTTTCCAAGCCGCAGATTGCTCGGCTTCTGGCTTTGAAGTGGTGGGATTGGCCAGCCGATCTGATCAGCCGCGCAGAACCGGCCCTACTGGCCGGAGATCTCGACATGCTGGAGGCTCTGGCCCCGGATTGAACCGGGATCGAACCGGGGCTGATCGCGGATCGGCCACCCAGCCGGAACACCCCCAAAAGCGACAAAACCCGCGACCCCCTTGGGGCCGCGGGTTTTGTTTTTGCCAATCCGGCACGCGTCAGTGGCCGCCCAGGATCCCGGTCTTGACCGAGTAATCGACCGCAACCTGATAGTCCGGGTCGTCATCGCTATCGACCATCAGATGGCCCGCCTTGGTCAACAGCTGATGACAGTCGCGGCTCAGGTGGCGCAGCACCACAGCCTTGCCCTCGGCCTCATACTTGCCCGCCAGCGTCTCGATCGCCTGCAAGGCCGACTGATCCACCACCCGGCTGCGGGCAAAATCCACGATCACGTGATCCGGATCATTCGCCACGTCAAACAGCTCAATGAACCCATCGGTGGAACCAAAGAACAGCGGCCCTTCGATCTCGTAAACCTTGGCGCCCTTGTCGCTTTCGGACTCGCGGGTATAGGCGTGAATACGGCGCGCATTGTTCCAGGCATAAGCCAGCGCAGAGACGATCACACCGACAACCACCGCAATCGCAAGGTCGGTCATCACTGTCACCACGGTCACCAGCACAATGACAAAGGCATCCATCAAGGGCACTTTGGTCATCACCTTGAAGCTGTTCCAGGCAAAGGTGCCGATCACCACCATGAACATCACGCCCACCAGTGCGGCCAGCGGGATCTGTTCAATCAGCGGTGAGGCCACAACGATAAACGCCAGCAGGAACAGCGCCGCGGCGATGCCCGCGATCCGCGTCCGGCCACCCGATTTCACATTGATCATCGACTGGCCGATCATCGCACAGCCGCCCATGCCGCCAAAGAAGCCTGTGACCACATTGGACGCGCCCTGCGCAATGCACTCCTGACTGGCCCCGCCGCGCTTGCCGGTGATCTCGCCCACCAGGTTCAGCGTCAGCAGGCTTTCGATCAGACCAATCGCCGCCAGAATGACCGCATAGGGCAGGATGATCCACAGCGTCTCCAGCGTGAAGGGCGCAAGGGCGGTGCCATAAAGCCCCTCACCCGTGCCAAACGGGTTGTGGAAGGAGGGGAAACCACCTTTGATTGAGGCCATATCCCCCACGGTCGGCACATTGATCCCAAAGGCAATCACCAGCGCCGCCACAATGCCAATCCCCGCCAGCGGCGCCGGGATGATTGCGGTGATCTTGGGCGTGCCCCAGATGATCAGCATGGTCAGCCCCACCAGCCCCAGCATCATCATCAACTGCGGACCCGCCAGCCAGGCCTCAGTGTTGCTCGGATCCTTGAACTGCGTCAGCTGCGCCAGGAAGATCACAATCGCCAGACCGTTCACAAAGCCCAGCATCACCGGATGCGGCACCAGCCGGATGAACTTGCCCCAATGCATGACACCGGCGATGATCTGCAGGATCCCCATCAGCACCACGGTGGCAAAGAGGTATTCAACCCCGTGCTGTGCGACCAACGCCACCATGACCACCGCCAAGGCGCCCGTCGCGCCTGAAATCATGCCCGGTCGGCCGCCGAACACCGCCGTGATCAACCCCACCATAAAGGCCGCATAGAGCCCGACCAGCGGATGCACCCCGGCGACGAAAGCAAAGGCCACCGCCTCAGGCACCAGCGCCAGCGCTACGGTCAGGCCGGACAGCAGCTCCGTGCGCACACGGGAGACGGTAAAGCCCTCATCCTGCATGATGGAAAGATTGGGCGGTGAAATCTGCTTGGCGAGCGTCGCCATAATGCCGCGTGTCATGGGGTCACCTGTGATCGGGAAAGGGTCATGTTAGCGCCGCCCCTAGCGGAATTCCGCCATTGGGGCAAGGGCACGGCCCTTTGCGCCGCTTTCCATGAGGCCCAACCGCTGATTGGGTCACCCCTCCTGCCCAATTGTTTCGCACGCGAAACATTGCGGCAACGCTGCTGACATTAAACTTAAGCGGTTGGTAACACTTAGCCACTCGCCCCGCCTTGATTTTCCGGTGCTTTCAAGAAACTGTCGCGTCATTGCACCCAAAGGATTTGACATGCAGCGGTTTAAGAGCTGGGACGAGATTGAAAAGACCATTGAAGGCGGGCCAACAGAGGCGGAGTGGAAGCTGAGGGCAGCTGTGGAGGCCGGTAAACCCTGTCAATGCGATCCGGAGGGTAAAACCCCGTCTGAACCAGAAGATTGGTCATCCCTGCCCACTGATCGCCACATCCGCGCCGATGTGCTGCGTTTTTTCCTTTTGGGTGGCTGTTCGGATGCCTCTGTCACGGAAGTCGGTGTTTTGTTGAAAGGGGCATTTATCAGTGGCCAACTGTCTATAATAGACTGTAAAATATCGTGGAATGTGCTGTTTCACAATTGCCTATTCAATCATGGGATCTACGCCACCCGCTGCACCGCATTGAAAAACGTCTCGTTGAACTCCTGCAAACTGCCGTTTCTTGAAGCTCCCAGCCTCAAAGTCGGCGGCCAGCTCGATTTCGAGGGTGCCGAATTCCAGAACAAGGGCGGAAGAGCGCTGAATCTTCAGAACGCGGATATTAGAAAGGATGTGTTTCTCTCCTCTGCAAAAATCTTCGGCGAAGCGGATCTGACTAGCATCAAAACCCGCGGCAATTTACACTGCACCGACGCAGAGTTCCAGAACAAGCACGGAAAGGCCCTGACCCTCCAGAGCGCTGATATTGAAAAAGAGTTTTTCCTTCGTGACCAGATCGCTGTCCAAGGCGTCGTAGATCTTAGCGCTGCAAAATGCCGCGACCTTGTTGATGATCCCGACTGCTGGCCAGACGATACGCAAGATGGTGAAAACCTCATCCTTGACGGCTTCACCTATCGCCGCATTATTGGCTCCACCGATGCCCGCACCCGGCTCAACTGGCTCGCCAAAGGCGACACCTGGCGTGGTGAATTCTTCCCCCACCCCTACAAACAGCTCGCCAAGGTTCTGCACGATATGGGGCATGAGGCGGATGCAACCAAGGTCCGGGTCGCACTCGGGGAAAAGCTGCGACACCACGCCCGCAAAGAGCGCATTGCAAACGCCAAACACCCCATCCAGCGCCTGTGGGCCATGGCAACAACGCCCGCCCTTTGGATCTGGCATAGCCTCTCCCTGCTCCTGACGGGCCATGGCTTTCGCCCAGAACGCAGCCTGATCGCCTTGGTGCTCCTGTGGGGGCTCGCCACCATCCCCGCCCACCTCGCCTGGGAGGAAGGCAGCTTTGCGCCCAATTCGGCAGTTGCGCTCCAATCAGAGAGCTGGGCGATATACGACGCAGACAACAACCACCCGCCTCATCCCAACCCAGCCAAAGACTGGAGCCTGACCTCCACCATTGGCCGCGACTGGGAAAGCTTCAATCGCTATGCCTATGCGGCAGATCTTGTCGTCCCCATCATCGACCTAGGCCAGACCGACGCCTGGGCACCTTCGACCGAACGGGGCTGGTGGGGCAAGCAGCTATGGTGGCTGCGCTGGGTCTTCACGCTGGCGGGCTGGATCGTCACCGCCCTTGGCGCGGCGGCTTTGACGGGGATCATCCGGCGCGAGTGACCGCCGCCTGTCATCTTTCCCCAAATACTCTCGCCGAAGGCCTCGATGCCGCCCAATGGGCGGCATCAATCACATCCTCCCGGTGCCGCCCAGTGGGCGGTATCAATCACATCATCGCGGTGCCGCCCATTGGGCGGGATCAATCAATTTCCCCCCGGACGCTTGTCAAACCAGCCCCGCCTCAGGCACAACCAAGTGAGCAGCACAAGGGGCAGATCACGTGACACAGGAAACAATGATTGCGGTTATCGGCGGCTCGGGCCTCTATGACATCGACGGTCTCCATGACGCCGAGTGGGTCACGGTGGAAACCCCTTGGGGGGCGCCCTCGGATCAGATCCTGACCGGGGCCTTGGACGGCGTGAAAATGGCCTTCCTGCCCCGTCACGGGCGCGGCCATGTGCATTCCCCGACCGAAGTCCCCTACCGCGCCAATATCGACGCGCTGAAGCGGCTTGGGGTGACGGATGTGTTCTCCATCTCCGCCTGCGGCTCCTTCCGCGAGGAGATGGCGCCGGGGGATTTTGTCATCGTTGATCAGTTCATCGACCGGACCTTCACGCGCGAGAAGAGCTTCTTCGGCACCGGCTGTGTCGCCCATGTCAGCGTCGCGCACCCCACCTGCGAACGGCTCTCGGACGCGGCGGAGGCGGCGGGCAAAGATGCTGGCATCAAGATCCATCGCGGCGGCACTTATCTCTGTATGGAGGGGCCGCAGTTCTCCTCCATGGCGGAAAGCAAGATGTATCGCAGCTGGGGCTGTGACGTGATCGGTATGACCAATATGCCCGAGGCAAAACTCGCCCGCGAGGCGGAACTCTGCTATGCCTCCATCGCCATGGTGACGGATTTCGACAGCTGGCACCCTGAACATGGCGCGGTGGAGATCACCGACATTATCGCCACCCTCACCGGCAACTCCGCCAAGGGCCGCGCGCTGGTGCAGCGCCTGCCTGCGCTCTTGGGCCAGACCCGCGCCGCCTGCCCGCACGGCTGCGACACCGCGCTGGAATACGCCATCATGACCGCGCCGGAGAAACGCGACCCCGCCCTGCTTGCAAAGCTGGATGCCGTTGCAGGCCGCGTTCTGGGCTAAAACCCGCGCCCTGCCCTGACTCTGATGACCCTGATTGGTTCTGAAAGGTCACAACCGCAAAAGACAACGGGCACGGGCGGACCCTGCCCTTGTCTGCACCGCGCCCTTCAGCGACATATCTTTGGCCGCGCCGCTGCCTATGGGCCGCCGTGGCAAAGACACCGCCCAAAAGGCGACCCATAGAGACGACCAAAAAGGGGACACCCCATGGCCCGCAAAACCGCAGTCAAAGACTACATCCGTACCATCGTCGATTTCCCTCACGAGGGCATCATGTTCCGCGATGTCACCACACTCTTTGCCGACCCGCGCGGGTTTCGCATGGCCATTGACCAGATGCTGCACCCCTATGCGGGCGAGCAGATCGACAAAGTTGTGGGGCTAGAAGCGCGCGGCTTCATCCTCGGCGGCGCCATTGCGCATCAGCTGAGCGTTGGCTTCGTGCCGATCCGCAAGAAGGGCAAACTGCCCGGCACCACCATCAGCCAGGAATACAAACTGGAGTATGGCGAGGCGATCATGGAAGTGCATGACGACGCCATCCAGCCCGGCGAGAAGATCCTGGTCGTGGACGACCTACTCGCCACCGGCGGCACGGCGGCAGCAGGTATCAAATTGATTGAGCGTCTGGGCGGCGAAATCGTCTCCTGCGCCTTTGTCATTGATCTGCCGGAACTCGGCGGGCGCAAGGTGCTTGAAGATCTTGGCATGGATGTCACCGTGCTCTGCGAATTTGAGGGCGCCTGATACCGCGCCCCCGCGCAGCAAACTGGCTGTGATCCGTCCCTGAACACATTGGAAACAGGGGTGGATCACCTGAAAATTGCTGGCAAACCTATCTTCTCAATCACATAAATGTGAGTGGAAATCATAAGGGCGCGTGGCTTAGGCGGCGCGCCTTTTTTGTCAACTTGCGCCCGGCGAAAACCCGCCAGATCCAAACCGCAATCCTCCCCGTAACACCGTCAATGCCAGCTTGGGCATGCAACCAAAACAGAGGAATGTACTCATGATCCGCAAGACACTTCTGACCGCCGCCGCAACCATGGCGCTCGCCACCTCCGCCTTCGCCGGTGGCCATGCCAAGGACATTGTCGACACTGCCGCGGGTGCTGGGGATTTCTCAACACTGGTTGCTGCGGTTCAGGCCGCTGGTCTGGTTGACACGCTGAAGGGTGACGGGCCTTTCACTGTCTTTGCCCCGACCGATGCTGCCTTTGCCGCTCTGCCCGCAGGCACTGTAGAGGAGCTGCTGAAGCCGGAAAATAAGGACAAGCTGGTCGAAATCCTGACCTATCACGTGGTCCCCGGCAAGGTGATGTCCGGTGATCTGGTTGATGACATGAAGGCCGCAACCGTTCAGGGCAGCGAAGTCACCATTGATCTGGACAGCGGGGTGATGGTGGATGAGGCAACGGTCACAACAGCAGATATCGAGGCTGAAAACGGCGTGATCCACGTCATCGACACCGTGATCATGCCCTAAAATTCAGGCGGGATGGCCAGCGAAGCGGTTCGCGCGGCCCCCATCCCTGAGTGGCGCGCCTGCTCCTGCGGTCTTTTTCCTTTCGGACCACGGGATGGGGGCGCGGCCACAGTCGGCGGCGACGGCCCGAGATACCGCCGCCGACATAATCTGCGGTGATTGACACCCCTGCTGTCCCTCTCCCCTCTTGGAAGGGGTGATAATCATTGCAGCATGTCGGCGCGTCTCATAGCGTGCCGACATGTCCACCTCTGCTATCCTCGACAGTCGCTATTCCTGGGCCAGACTTCTGGTCACGCTGGCCATTGCCACGGTCGCGAATGTCGGCATGTGGGCGGTGATCGTGGTCATGCCCGCGGTCGAGGTCGAATTCGACGCCGATCGCGCTGCGGCCTCGCTTCCTTATACATTGACGATGATCGGCTTTGCCGTGGGCAATCTGGTGATTGGCCGACTGGTTGACCGGTTTGGCATTACGCTGGCGCTTTGCGCGGCGGCGCTGCTCAGTGCTGTCAGCTACGGGCTGGCGATGCTGGCACCGGATATGATCTGGCTGTCGGCAGCGCATCTGTTTCTGGGGCTGGGCACGGCGGCGGGATTTGGGCCGCTGATTGCTGATATCTCCCACTGGTTTCAACGACGGCGCGGCATTGCGGTGGCACTGGTCGCCAGCGGCAATTACCTCTCCGGTGCGATCTGGCCCACGGCGCTGGCCGGAATGCTGGCCGAAAGCGGGTGGCGCAGCGTCTATGCCACCCTTGCCGGGGTCACGCTGCTGGTGGTGATCCCGCTGTCGTTGGTCTTGCGACGCCGCATCGCACTCAGCGCGCAGGGCGACAGTGCCGCGACCTCCGCCAGCAATGCCGCACGGGTTGGGCTCTCTCCGCGTCAGCTGCAATGGATATTGGGGCTGGCAGGCATCGGCTGCTGCGTCGCCATGTCGATGCCGCAGGTTCATATCGTCGCCTATTGCGTTGGTCTTGGCTATGGCCCGACGGTGGGGGCTGAGATGCTGTCGCTGATGTTGCTGGGCGGCGTGGTCAGCCGGGTGATTTCCGGTCTGGTGGCGGATCGGTTTGGCGGCGTGCGGACACTGCTGGTGGGGTCCATCCTGCAATGTATCGCGCTGTTTCTGTACCTGCCGTACGACGGTATGGTCTCGCTCTATCTGGTCAGCGCCATTTTCGGGCTGGCACAGGGCGGTATCGTGCCAAGCTATGCGTTGGTGGTGCGGGAATACATGCCCCCGCAGGAGGCAGGCACCCGCGTGGGGTTCGTGATGATGATGACCATCCTTGGCATGGCGCTGGGGGGCTGGATGTCGGGCTGGATCTACGACGTCAGCGGATCCTATCAGCTGGCCTTTGTGAACGGGATCTTCTGGAACGGGCTCAATATCGCGATCATGGTGCTGCTGCTGATGCGCAGTCGACCCGCCCGCCCCCGGATGCAGCCAGCCTGAGCCACCTTACCTGCCCTACCTGTCCCTAGTCGGCGAGTGGCACCACGGCACCGGGGTTCATGATACCGTGCGGATCCAGCGCCTGTTTGATCGCCCGCATCGCCGCCAGTTTCACCGGATCGCCATAGCGCTGCAGATCCGCCACCTTCAGCCGTCCGATGCCATGTTCAGCACTGACCGAGCCGCCGTAGTCATGGGTCAGATCATGCACGCAGCGCTTCACATCGCTGCGCAGATGCTCATAGGCGCTGCGATCCTGCCCCTGCGCGGGAAAGACGTTGTAGTGCAGGTTGCCATCGCCCAGATGACCAAAACAATTGATCCGCATATCCCCCAGCGCTGCCAGACGCTTGCCGCCCTCGACAATGAAATCGGGAATACATGAAATCGGGACCGAGATGTCGTGGCTGGAGACCGACCCGATGCGGCGATTGCCCTCGGGGATATGCTCGCGCACCGACCACAGCGCCTGCCGCTGCGCCTCTGACTGGGCAATAACGCCATCGGCGCAAAGCCCGGCCTCAAGTGCGCTCTCGAACACTGCCGCCAGCGCCTCCGCCGGGCTGCGCCCGCTGGGCAGACCAAGATCGATCAGCACACACCATTCTGGCAAATCGTCAAAGGGCAGGCGCAGATCCGGCAGCGTTTCGCGCAGGAACTCAAGCCCCTGCCGGTGGATCAGTTCAAAGGCGCTGATCGTCTCGCCCAGCTGATCACGCGCCATTGCCAAAAGGTCAATCGCCGCCGCCGGGGAGGCGACCGTCAGGATCGCGGTGCCCTCTTCCGCCGGGATCGGCGAAAGCTTCAGCGAGGCGGCGGTGATGATGCCCAGCGTGCCCTCGGCCCCGATCAGAAGATTGCGCAGGTCATAGCCGGTGTTGTCCTTGCGCAGGCGGCTGAGGCCCTGCCAGATCTCACCATTGGGCAGCACCGCCTCCAGCCCCAGACAGAGATCGCGGGCATTGCCGTAGCGCAGAACACTGACGCCGCGCGGCATTGGTCGCCAGCGTGCCGCCAATCCGCGCCGTACCCTCTGCCGCCAGTGACAGCGGGAACAACCGACCCGCCTCTGCGGCGGCGGCCTGCACATCGGCCAGCACCATGCCCGCCTCGACCGCGATCACGTTCTCCTGCGGATAGACCCCGCGCAGGCCTGTCATCCGCTCCAGCGAGATCACCAGCGGTGCCAGCCCCTCCGCGCCCATGATCTGCCCGCCAACAAGCCCGGTGCCGCCGCCATAGGGCACCACCGGCACACGGGCGGCATGGGCGGCCCGCAGAAGTGTCGCGACCTCCTCGGTCCTGCGCGGCAGGGCCACAACACCCGCCTGCCCGTGATAGCGGCCACGCGGCTCTTCCAGATACCGGGGGTCCGCCGCGCGCAGGGTATCCTCGGGCAGCAAAGCGCGCAGATGGTCGATAAAACCAGTGTCCGCAGGGTTCAGGGTCATGCGCGTCTCTCCTATTGCCGTGCTATGGTCGACCGCGCCCACCAGGGCGTCAGGCTTGTCCGACCTGCGTGCGTCCGCGCCGATCATGGCGCAACGAAGCATATAGGACATGTGTCCGCCAGCGCCCGTTGATTTGCAGATAAGATTGCGCCACGCCTTCATATTTGAAGCCGGCACTCTCCAACAGCCCGCGGGAGGCGGCGTTTTCCGGCAAACACGCCGCCTCGATCCGGCTCAGATCCAGCTTGGTAAAGGCGTGATGCACCACCGCGCCAATTGCCTCGCGCATATAGCCGTGGCGGGCAAAGGGCTGACCGGTCCAATACCCCAGCGTGCCCGCCTGTGCAGGCCCGCGCCGGATATTGTCCAGCGTGATCGCCCCGACCAGCAGCTGATCGCTGCGTCGGATCAGGAACAGCGGCAGTGCCGAGCCAGAGCTGACCGCCCGGCGCGCCCAGTAAACCCGATTGGTAAAGCTCTTACGGCTCAGATGATCCGCCGCCCAGCTGGGTTCCCACGGGGTGAGATAGCCCTGGCTGTGCTGGCGCAACGCGGCCCAGTCGCGAAAATCCGCATGGATCGGCGGCCTGAGAGTCAGGCGTTCGGTCTCAATGCGCACCTTGCGTCCGGTCAGCAGCATCAGGCGGCGCGCCTCTCCTGCAGGGCGGTCAGCGGGGCTGCATCGCCCACCGGACCATAGAGCGCCAGCGCCATGGACGCGCGGTGGGCCATATCCTCGGCCATGGCGCGCACATCGGCGGTGGTCACCGCATCAATCCGCGCCACGGTGTCCTCGAGTGGCGGCACCTCGTCCCAGATCTGCACCAGACGGGCCAGCCGTTCGGCGCGGTTGGTCGGGCTTTCCAGCCCCATCAGCATCCCCGCCTTCATCTGCGCCCGCGCACGATCCACTTCGGCATCGCTCATATCGCTGGCGGCGCGCTTCATCTCGTCGATGGTGATCCCGGCCAATTCATCCAGCTGATCCCCGGACGTGCCCGCATAAAGCGTCAGTGTGCCGGTGTCAGCATAGGCACCGGTCTGGGCAAAAATCGTGTAGCACAGCCCGCGTTTTTCGCGCACTTCCTGGAACAGGCGGCTCGACATGCCGCCGCCCAGGGCGCTGGAGTAGATCTGCGCGGTGTAGATCGCATCGTCGCGGTACCCCGGCCCCTCAAAGGCCAGCGCGATATGGGCCTGTTCCAGCGCCTTCTCCTGCCGCGCCTCACCACCGGTGAAGGTTGCCGCCGCAGGCATAACCAGCGTCTTGGGCGCCATACCGCCAAACAGCTCTTCGGCCAGTTTCACGATTGTGTCATGGTCCACGGCACCGGAGGCGGCGAGGATCATCTGACCCGGTCCGTAGTGTTCGCCGACAAACCGCTCCAGATCCTCACGGTCAAAGGCACGCACCCGCTCAGCCGGACCAAGGATGGTCCGCCCGATGGGTTGGTCATGATAGCTTTCTTCCTGCAGCCAGTCGAAAATCACATCATCGGGCGTATCCAGCGCTTGGCCGATTTCCTGCAGGATCACGCCGCGCTCAATCTCAATCTCGCGCGGGTCAAACACCGGGTTCCGCACGATGTCAGCAACGACATCCAATGCCAGCGGCACATCTTCCTGCAACACGCGGGCGTAATAGGCCGTCACCTCGCGGCTGGTGTAGGCATTGATATAGCCGCCCACATCCTCGATCGCCTCGGCAATCTCCAGCGCGCTGCGCCGCTTGGTGCCTTTGAACGCCATATGCTCAAGAAAATGAGCAATCCCGTTCTGCTCAATCCGCTCGTTCCGCCCGCCTGCGGTCACCCAGACGCCGATGGCAGCAGATTGCAGCCCTGGCATGGTTTCGGTGACGATTCTGAACCCGTTGGCGAGTTGGTGTTGTTGAACTGTCAATGCGCGATGTGCTTTCTGATATGTGTCTCAAGAGTGGTCAGATCATTGGCGATCCGTGTCACCCGTTCCGATCTGTCATACAGATCTGCCATGCGCGGGGGAAGAGGCGGATGAATGCCGCTGGCCTCTTCTACCGCCGCCGGGAATTTCGCCGGATGCGCAGTGGCGAGCGTCACCATCGGGACCGCAGGGTTGCGCTGTTCATTTGCAACCTTCACGCCGATGGCGCTATGCGGGCACAGCAACTCGCCGGAGGCCGCGCGTTCTGATTTGATGGTGGCGGAGGTTTCCGCTTCCGAGCAGCGTCCGGAGACATAATGCTCCTGCAAGGCCTGCATGGCGCCCTGACTTACCTCGAAACCACCCGACTTCAGCTCGTCCATCAGCTGGGCCACGGCGGCGCCGTCCTGCCCGTAGGCATAGAACAGCGCGCGTTCAAAGTTCGACGACACCTGAATATCCATCGACGGCGAGATTGACGGAATGGTCTCGCCCTTATGGTAGCCCTGCCCGCTCAGGCAGCGGTGCAGAATGTCGTTCTGATTGGTCGCCACCACCAGCTGGTCAATGGGCAGCCCCATCTGCTTGGCGATGAAGCCGGCGAAAATGTCACCGAAGTTACCAGTCGGCACGGTAAAGCTCACCTTGCGCTCTGGCGCGCCCAGCGACACGGCAGAGGTGAAGTAATAGACCACCTGCGCCAGCACGCGGGCAAAGTTGATGGAGTTCACACCAGCCAGACGCACCTCATCGCGGAAGTCAAAATCGTTGAACATATCCTTCAGCGCGGCCTGGCAGTCGTCAAAATCGCCATCCACGGCCAGCGCATGCACATTGGCATCGGTGGGCGTGGTCATCTGACGGCGCTGCACCTCCGACACCCGGCCATGGGGGTAGAGGATGAAGACATTGACCGCATCCAAACCACCAAAGGCCTGAATCGCCGCAGAGCCGGTATCGCCGGAGGTGGCCCCCACGATGGTCACGCTTTCGCCGCGCCGCTTCAGCGCGGTTTCAAACAGCTGACCGATCAGCTGCATGGCAAAATCCTTGAACGCCAGCGTCGGGCCGTGGAACAGCTCCAGCAGGAAATGGTTCGGCGCCAGCTGCACCAGCGGCGCGCGCGCGGCATGGCCAAAGCCGTCATAGGCGCGGGCGATGATGCCGCGAAATTCCTCATCGGTGAAGCAGTCGCCAAGGAACGGGCGCATCACACGAAACGCGACCTCCTCATAGGACAGACCGGCAAGGGCCGCGATCTCCGCCTTGGACATGGTCGGGATTTCGGCCGGAACATAAAGCCCGCCGTCACGGGCAAGCCCGGTCAGCATGGCATCTTCAAAGGTCAGCTCGGGCGCCTGGCCCCGGGTCGAGATATATTTCATCGCTTCAGCCTTCGGATTTTGGGCGCGAGCGCCACAGGAAATAGGTGGTCATGGCGGCCCAGATCAGGGCCAGCGAAAACCAGGTGATCGCGTATTGCAAGTGATTGTTCTGGATGCCTGCCGTGGTCACCGGCTGCGGTGTCACATCCGCGTCGGCAGAGACACTGCGGGCGACGATCAGCACCGGTTCGGTGCCCAGCCGTTCGGCCATATAAGCCACATCGCGCGCATAGAGGATATTGGTATCGACCTCAGGAGTCGGAGTGGTCCAGTCGCCCTCATCCGGCCACAGGAGGTTGCCGGTGATCGCGGCGGCGCCGGTGGCACGCGCGCGATCCTTCGCGGCGGCGCGAACAAAACCCCGGTCCAACAGCACCCGTCGGCCATCTTCGGTCAGCAAGGGTGAGATGATGCGGTAGCCGGTCTCAGCCGTCTTGGTGACCCAGAACACATGCAGTTCCGCCGCTTCAACCTCGCCAGTGACCGACACCGCACGGTAGCGATCCTCCGCCTGCGTCGGGGTCTCTGGCAGGGCAACCGGGGCCGCCGCGATCCGGGCCTCGATGGTGCGCAGCAGGTCTTCTTTCCAGGCCAGTCGCTGGATCTGCCAGATCCCCAGTGCCATCAGCGCCGCAAGGCCCAGACCGCCAACAAGGGATAGAAAGATCAACCGTCGCATCACGCTGTCCTTGCGAATGAGAAAGCGCGCGGAGCATGGCTCCGCGCGCTGCATGTCTTACGGGGTCAGGTCGGGATTCGAAACCACAAACCTGTACCCGTTACAATTCGGGATGCCCTTAGTGGGCCAGACCTGCAGTGCCCCAGACGTAAACCGCCACGAAGAGGAACAGCCAGACCACGTCAACGAAGTGCCAGTACCAGGCAGCGGCCTCGAAACCGACGTGCTGCTCGGGGGTGAAATCGCCTTTCATCGCGCGGATCAGGCAGACGGTCAGGAAGATGGTACCGATGATCACGTGAAAACCGTGGAAGCCGGTGGCCATGAAGAAGTTCGAGTAGAACTCATCGCCGCCGAATTCCCAGCCTTCGTGCAGCAGGTGAACATATTCATAGCCCTGCAGGAAGGTGAAGAAGACACCCAGCACGATACCGATGGACAGGCCCTGGATCAGCGCCTTGCGGTCATTGTTGTGGACCAGCGCGTGGTGCGCCCAGGTGACAGCACAGCCAGACAGCAGCAGCACCAGCGTGTTGATCAGCGGCAGGTGGAAGGCATCAACCGGATAGATGCTCGGCGCCACATATTCGGTGCCGACATAGGTCTCCATCGGGTAGATCGCGTGTTTGAAGAACGACCAGAACCAAGCGAAGAAGAACATCACTTCGGACATCACAAAGAGGATGAACCCATAGCGCAGACCGATGCGAACAACCGGGGTGTGATCGCCCTGACGCGCCTCGGCAACAACCTCTGCCCACCAGGCATAGGCGCTGTAGACCACCATGATGAGGCCGCCCCAGAACGCATAGGCTGTGACGCCATGCATCCACAGAACCGCGCCAAACAACATGATGAAGGTCCCGAGCGAGCTGAGCAGCGGCCAGATCGACGGCGGAAGAATATGATAGTCGTGATTTTTAGCGTGCGCCATTTAAGTGTCCCTCACCAAAGCGGCCTAGTTCGTGTTTGTGCCTGCCCCGGCTGTATCACCGGTTTCAAGGGCGGCATACCCTTCTGGCAGATCGATTTCATAGAATGTGTACGACAGCGTGATCGTATGCACGTATTTTCCGTCCCGATCCTCGACAATTTCAGGATCGACAAAGAAGGTCACAGGCATTTCCACCCGTTCCCCCGGTTGCAGCACCTGCTCTTCAAAGCAGAAACAGGCGATTTTCTCAAAGAAGGCGCTAAGCCGAATAGGGCGTCACATTGTAAGACGCCTGCCCGGCAACGGGGCGGTCGGTCGGATTGTAGGCCTCATAGAAGGCCAGCCCGGTTTCCCCGATCTTGATCTCCATCTCACGCTCAACCGGGGTGAATTGCCACGGCATATCGCGTTCCTTGGAGGCGTCAAAACGCACGGTGATGGTCTGATCCAGCACCGTATCAGAAGCCTGATCCGCAACGCCAGTGACGCCGCCAAAGCCAGTGACCCGGCAGAACCAATCATAAAACGGCACCGATGCCCAGGCGAGCCCGCCCATCAGGACAACAACACCAACCAGCTGTACGACGGTTTTCTGTGGTCCCTGCAATGCCATCAGTTCTGCTCCTCGGTCTGTTCCACAGCGGCGGCAGTGTTGGGGAATTTGAACCCTGCCGATGTGACCTTGACGATGGTCAGGGCCAAAACCAGCACCACGAAGGATCCCAGCAGAACCCCTACGCCAATGTTGCGGCCTTTCCGTCTCTGGTGCAGCTCATGCTCTTTGCGCAGGCTCATCTTACCAGCCTCCCAATCCATAGGGTTTCAGCACAGCCTCAGCGAGAATCGCGCCGAAGTGCAGGAAGAGATACAGCAGCGACAGTTTGAAGAAGCTGCGCTCGACCTTGAAGTTGTCCGCCTCGCTGTCGTCTTCGTCACGGCGCGAGATCTTCCAAGCGCCTTGCAGGAACAGCGCGTTCAACACCAGCGCCACGCCCAGATAGATTGGGCCACCCACGCCGGAGAAGGCCGTGCCAACCGCCAGCAGGGCCAGCAGGGCCGTGTAGATCAGGATATGTTTGCGGGTGGAGCGGCGACCATGGGTCACGGTCAGCATCGGCACGCCCGCATCGTCATAATCCGAGCGCATGAACAGCGCCAGCGCCCAGAAATGCGGCGGCGTCCACATAAACGTCAGGGCGAACATCAGCCAGGGTTCAACCGCCATGGAGCCTGTGGCCGCAATCCAGCCAATGACCGGCGGGAAGGCACCCGCAGCGCCACCAATGACGATGTTCTGCGGCGTCGCACGCTTCAGCCACATGGTATAGATCACCACATAGAAGAAGATGGTGAAGGCCAGAAACGCCCCGGCAAACACATTGGTTGCCAGTGCCAGCATGATCACCGACAGACCGGACAGCGCCAGCCCCAGCGACAGTGCCTCACCCGGCTCAACCTTGCCCGCGGGGATCGGGCGACTCTTGGTGCGTTTCATCACCTGATCAATATCGGCGTCCCACCACATGTTCAGCGCCCCGGAGGCGCCACCGCCGATGGCAATGAACAGGATAGCGCTGAAGCCGATGACAGGGTGCACGCCAACCGGCGCAGCCAGAAGCCCTACCAGCGCCGTGAACACCACAAGGGACATCACGCGCGGTTTGAGCAGGGCAAAGTAGTCCCCGAACTCCGCGTCCCCTTGCTGGACGGTGCTGGCGTTGATGCTTGCGTCAGTCATGGTGCTCTCTTCTGTCGTGATCTGTCTTAGCGAAAGCGGGCGCGCAGCGACTGCGCGGCCCGATCCGTTTTCACGTGATAGCTAGGTGGCACCCGCCCGGAGGCAAGCGCCAATCGTATCGCTCAGTTGGAGGCGACCTGATAGGACTGGGGCAGACCGGCGTATTCTTCGATCGCGCCTTCCAGCCAGGCGTCATAGGCCTCTTGGCTCACCACTTTTACAGTGATCGGCATATAGGCGTGGTCCTTGCCGCAAAGCTCGGAACACTGACCGAAATAAACGCCTTCCTTGTCAGCCTTGAACCACAGCTCCGCCAGACGACCGGGAACCGCATCCTGCTTCACGCCAAACGCCGGGATGGTCCAGGAATGGATCACGTCTGCACCGGTCACCTGCATCACGACGGTTTTGCCGACAGGCACAACAACGGCCGTGTCGGTGGCCAGCAGATACTCATCTTCGGCATAGCCGTTGTCAGCCAGTTCATCCTTGGCCAGAAGGAAGCTTTCGAAACCGAACTCGTGGTCGACATATTCATAACCCCAGTACCACTGGTAGCCGGTCACCTTGATGGTGATGTCGCCCTCGGGGATTTCCTGCTGACGGAACAGCTCCGGCAGAGAGAAGGAACCGATAAAGACCAGGATGATGATCGGCACAACAGTCCATGCGATTTCAACCGGCGTATTGTGGGTGAACTGGGCCGCATTCGGGTTGGCGCGACGGTTAAACCGCACGATTGCATACAGCAGCAGCCCCCCGACAAACACACAAACAGCGGTGATGATCACCAAAATCATGTAGTCCAGAGAATGGATGCCTTCGGCAAGCTCGGTCGCTGTCGGCTGAAAGCCAAGGCCGCCGTCAACCGGCTTGCCAATGGTTTCCAGACCTTCTTGCGCCATAGCTGGAAGGCTCGAGAGGCCTGAGAAAAGGCCTGAAAGCATCAAAGCGTTCTTCATGTCATGTCCTGATCAGTTGATCGGTTGATCGAGTTGTTCCTGCGCCGACGTCCTATGTCGGAACTTTGATTCCACAAAACGCGCCGGACCCGTTGTCTTTGACGCTGCTAAAAATCATATTCCATCGTGCAGTTAAAGAGGAATGCTCGCGTCAAAGCGTCGCTTTCTTGATTTAGATCAAAAAAACCGAGGTCAAACCATGGATACCGCAGCCTTCCGCCCGTTTGAAACAACCCTGCCCGAAGACGAGGCCCTGGGGGGCCTGCGTTCGGCCCTTGCGGGGGCTGATGATGGGGAGATCTTTGTCGAGCGGCGCAAGTCGGAAGCGCTGGTTTTTGATGATGGCCGGTTGCGCAATGCCAGCTATGATGCCGCCGAAGGGTTCGGCCTGCGGGCCGTCAACGGCGAGGTCGCTGGCTATGCCCATTCCACCGATGTCTCTATTGCCGGGCTGAAGCGCGCCGCCGAAACCGCGCGTCTTGCCGTGGGCGATGGCGGCGGCACCATGGCCCCACCACCGCCGCGCACCAACACCCGTCTTTATACTGAGAATGATCCGATTGGCGCGATGCCCTTTGCCGTGAAGGTAGAGACCCTGCGCGAGATCGACGCCTTTGCCCGCGCACAGGACTCGCGGGTGGTACAGGTCTCAGCAATGCTGGCGGCCTCCCTGCAGGAGGTTGAGATCCTGCGCGCCGATGGCACCCGTGTGCGTGATGTGCGCCCGATGACCCGGCTCAATGTCTCGGTGATTGTCGAACAGGATGGCCGCCGTGAAAGCGGCTCTGCCGGTGGCGGCGGGCGCGTGGGGCTGGACGGTCTGGTGGATCCCGCCGATTGGCAGAGCAAGGTCCGCGAGGCGCTGCGGATCGCCTGTGTCAACCTTGAGGCCGTCCCCGCCCCCGCCGGTGAGATGGACGTGGTGCTTGGCCCCGGCTGGCCCGGCATCCTGCTGCATGAGGCCATCGGCCATGGGCTTGAGGGGGATTTTAACCGCAAGGGGTCGTCCGCTTTTGCAGGCCTTATGGGTCAGCAGATCGCCGCCAAGGGGGTGACGGTGCTGGATGACGGCACTATCGCCGACCGGCGCGGCTCCATCACCGTGGACGACGAAGGCACCCCCAGCCAGAAAACCACCCTGATTGAGGATGGCAAGCTGGTGGGTTTCATGCAGGACCGTCAGAACGCGCGCCTGATGGGCGTGGAGAGCACCGGCAACGGACGCCGCCAAAGCTACGCCCACGCGCCAATGCCACGGATGACCAACACCTATATGCTGGGTGGCGATGCCAACCCCGACGATCTGGTCGCCTCCATCAAGGATGGCATCTGGGCCGTCGGCTTTGGTGGTGGTCAGGTCGACATTACCAACGGCAAATTTGTGTTCTCCTGCACCGAGGCCTACCGGGTGAAGGATGGCAAGGTCGGCGCCCCGGTCAAAGGCGCAACCCTGATCGGTGATGGCGCCACCGCGCTGAACAAGATCCGCGCGCTTGGCAATGACATGGCGCTTGACCCCGGCATGGGCAATTGCGGCAAACAGGGCCAATGGGTGCCGGTGGGTGTTGGCCAGCCCACGGTGCTGATGGGCGGTCTTACAGTTGGCGGCTCCGCCACCTGAGCCATCGCGAGAGGTGGTCGCGGTCTCGCCATCAGACCCGAAGCCGCACTCACCACAAGAATCGCCGCCGTGTCGCTAAACTGCCGACTCGGCGGCGTTTTTCGGTGTTTTGACGATATTTGCCCCTCGCAGAGTGGCAGCGCGCGGGGGGGTGTTTTTGACCGCACCGGACAGAGAAGGCGAATTTTCGCTTATGGTAGAATGAGTTAGATTTGAGTTTGTTAAAATATTTCCTTTAATTCTCCACGTTCATCACCTGTTAACCACTCAAGAGCTAATCATAGTCTTGCAACAAGGCGGAGCGCAGGATGACCGAAGAAGCACATTCTTCCACTCACCCCCCACTCCCACCCACCACGGAAGATATTCGGATTTCCTGGCTCCGTCTTTTGCGCTCAAGACGTGTTGGCGCGGTGACGTTTCACCGTCTCCTCGCGAAATATGGATCAGCGCAGAACGCGCTATCCGCGTTGCCTGAAATGGCACGCGCCGCTGGCGTAAAAGGGTATGAAATATGCTCTGCCGATGCGGCATTGGCCGAAATCAAGGCCGCAGAAGCCGCCAATGCGCGGCTTTTGTGCTTTGGGGAGGCCGACTATCCATCCTATCTGGCCGCGCTGCGCGACGCCCCGCCCCTCCTCTGGGCGGTGGGGGATCCGGCGCATCTGAACCAGCCCACGATCGCCATTGTCGGCGCGCGGAATGCCTCCTCACTGGGGGTGCGCATGGCCCGCGCTTTGGCCCGGGAGCTGGGCGAAGCCGGGTATTGCATCATCTCGGGGCTGGCCCGCGGCATTGATACTGCCGCCCATATGGCCGCCCTGCGCACCGGAACTTGCGCCGTGATGGCGGGCGGCGTCGATGTGATCTACCCCACCGAAAACACCCGGCTGGCCACGGATATCGCCGATCAGGGCGTGATGATTTCCGAACACCCGATGGGCATGTCGCCCCGTGCGCGGCATTTTCCGGCCCGCAACCGCATCATGCCGGCGCCGCCCAGGCTGTGGTGGTGGTGGAAGGTGCCGCGAAATCGGGGTCACTGATCACTGCGCGCGACGCGCTGGATCTGGGGCGCGATGTGCTGGCGGTGCCCGGACACCCGTTTGATGCCCGTGCTGCGGGCTGCAATATGCTGATCCGCGACGGTGCCCAACTGGTACGCAACGCACAGGATGTGATCGAGGCGCTGCCGCCGGTGGATCTGTCGCACCGCGTGGTGGCCGACCTCTCCGACCGCCCGGTGCCCCCGCCTGAGGCGGCGGCCAGCGCCCGCCTCACGGATCTGCCCCCTCCCCCGCCGGAACAGCGCGATCTGCGCGCAACCGCAGCGCTGCACCAGAGGATCCTCGACCGGCTTGGCCCTGCCCCCACGGCGGAGGATCAGCTGGTCCGCGACCTGGCAGTCACGTCACGCGATCTGGCCCCGGCGCTCACCGATCTGGAGCTCTCAGGCGCCGTCGCCCGCGCGGCGGGTGGCCTCCTGATCCGGGGAGATTTCGACCGGGAGCCACAGGGCGCACCGGCCCCCAAATCCCAGCGCTGATTGACGCAACAGCCCATTGTCATTCGAAGCCGGATTGACAATCTCCCCTTGCACCCCACATGTTGCCCCGCCATAGAGCGCCCGCAGCCCGTCCCATAGAGGTTTACGAATTTATGCCCGTTGTTGTTGTAGAATCCCCAGCTAAAGCCAAGACAATCAACAAATATCTCGGCTCCGACTACACGGTTCTGGCCTCTTACGGACATGTGCGCGACCTGCCTGCAAAAAACGGATCGGTCGAACCCGACGATGATTTTGCAATGACCTGGGAGGTCGGCGCCGACAGCCGCAAACACGTCAAGGCCATCGCCGATGCGCTGAAAGACGACAACGCCCTGATCCTCGCAACTGACCCTGACCGCGAAGGCGAGGCGATCAGCTGGCACCTGCAGGAGGCGCTGACCAAACGCCGCTCGATCAAGAAAGACACACCGGTGAGCCGGGTGACCTTCAACGCCATCACCAAGGAAGCGGTGACCGAGGCGATGAAGAACCCGCGTCAGGTTGATCTGCCGCTGGTGGAGGCCTACCTGGCCCGCCGCGCGCTGGATTATCTCGTCGGTTTCAACCTCTCGCCGGTGCTGTGGCGAAAACTGCCCGGTGCGCGCTCTGCCGGGCGTGTGCAGTCGGTCTGCCTGCGCCTGATTGTTGAGCGTGAGATGGAGATCGAAGCGTTCAATCCGCAGGAATACTGGTCCGTGAAGGCAAGCCTCGCGACACCGCGCGGACAGGAGTTCGAGGCCCGCCTGACGGTTCTCGGCGGTGACAAGCTGGACAAATACGCGCTGGCCAACTCCACCGCGGCAGAGTTGGCGGTGCAGGCCGTTGCCAGCCGGTCCCTGACCGTGCAGTCGGTCGAGGCGAAACCTGCCTCCCGCAATCCATCTGCACCCTTCATGACTTCCACCCTGCAGCAGGAAGCCAGCCGCAAATTCGGCATGGGCGCGAAGCAGTGTATGAACGCCGCACAGCGCCTCTATGAGGCTGGCTACATCACCTATATGCGGACCGATGGCATCGACATGGCGCCAGAGGCCGTGCAGGAGGCGCGCGCCGAAATCGCCAAGCGCTACGGCGCCGAATATGTGCCGGGATCGCCCCGGATCTACAAGAACAAGGCCAAGAATGCGCAAGAGGCGCATGAATGTATCCGCCCCACCGACATGAGCCGCGACGCCAAGAGCCTGAAGGTCTCCGAGGATGACCAGCGCAAGCTTTATGATCTGATCTGGAAGCGGACCCTCGCCTGCCAGATGGAAGGCGCCCGTTTGGAGCGGACGACGGTTGATATCGGCTCTGACGACCGTCAGGTGGTGCTGCGCGCCACCGGTCAGGTGATGTTGTTCGACGGCTTCCTGCGTGTCTACGAAGAAGGCCGCGATGATGTTGTTGACGATGATGACAAGCGCCTGCCGCAGATCATGCAGGGTGAGTCGCTGAAATTCGCGGCATCCCTGGCCGCGCAGGCGGAGAAAGCCGACGCAGGTGGCGCCATTCTGTCAGACGACAAGGCGGTTCTGGGCCTGCAGCACCACACCCAGCCGCCGCCCCGCTTTACCGAAGCGACATTGGTCAAACGCATGGAAGAGCTGGGCATCGGTCGCCCCTCCACCTACGCCTCTGTGATCACCACGATTCAGGACCGCGAATATGTCCGCAAGGACAAGAACCGCCTGTTCCCTGAGGACAAGGGCCGGATCGTCACCATCTTCCTGCTGAACTTCTTTCGCACCTATGTGGGGTATGAATTCACCGCCAATCTGGAAGGTGAGCTGGACGACGTCAGCGCTGCAGCGACCGCGACTACAAGGATCTGTTGAGCCGGTTCTGGCGCGATTTCTCCGCCGCAATCTCTGAGACCTCCGACCTGCGCATCACCGAAGTGCTGGATGTGCTGGATGACGCGCTGGCCCCGCAGCTGTATCCGCCGCGCGAAGATGGCGCCGATCCCCGCATCTGCCCCAAATGCGGCGCCGGTCAGCTGCATCTGAAAACCTCGCGCACCGGTGGGTTTGTCGGCTGCGGCAACTACCCGGAATGCAACTACACCCGCCCCATCTCCGGCGAAGGCGCGGAGGGCTACGAGCGTGTGCTGGGCGAAGATGACGGTGATGAGATCCACCTGAAGTCCGGTCGCTTCGGGCCTTATGTGCAGCGCGGCGAAGCCACGCCCGAGAACAAGAAACCACCGCGCTCCTCGCTGCCCAAACAAGGCAAGGATTTCCTGCCGGGCTGGGGTCCGAATGAGGTCACGCTGGAACAGGCCGTCACCCTGCTGACCCTCCCCCGCGAGATTGGCCAGCACCCCGAGGGCGGCGCGATCCAGGCCAATCTGGGCCGCTTTGGCCCCTATATTGCGCATCAGAAACCCGACGAGGAAAAGCCGGTTTACGTGAACCTCAAGGAAACGCTCGACGTCTTTGAGATCGGCATGAACCGCGCGGTGGAAATGCTGGCGGAGAAGCGCGCCAACCCCGGTCGCGGACGCCGCGCCGCGGCCAAGGCGCTGAAAGAGCTGGGCGATCACCCCGAAAGCGGCGGTGCCATCAGCATCATGGACGGGCGTTACGGGCCTTACGTCAAATGGGAGAAGGTGAACGCCACCCTGCCCAAGGACGTTGAGCCGAAGGATGTCACAGTCGAGATGGCCGTGCAGCTGATCACCGATAAAGCTGGCAAATCCGGCGCCAAGAAGAAGGCTCCGGCAAAGAAGGCCGCCCCGAAAAAGGCCGCCGCCAAAAAGACAGCGGCGAAGAAACCCGCCGCGAAAAAGCCAAGCAGCGAAAAAGAAGGCCGAGACCAGCAGCGACGAGGGGTAACCCGCCCCCCGCTGGCCTCTGGCCGCCTCTCCCAAACTGCTCCCACCCGGTGAACTCCCGCCCGGTCAGCCCCGTCTTGCGACGGGTCTCGACCCGTTGGGCATGGCGCCGCTGCCGCGGCGCGCTGTGCCGCGCCATCCGATACCCTGTGCCCCCGTCCGTAGAAATACGTGTCTTTCTCCGTATCGTTGACTCTGTCCCCGGCGGGCGTCAGAACTTTGCCAACCTGGCTGATGATCATGGGAGATGGATATGAAAAAGGTTTATTCCAACGCTGCCGAGGCGCTGGACGGTGTGCTGCACGATGGCATGTTCATCGCCGCAGGCGGGTTCGGGCTCTGCGGTATTCCGGAACTGCTGCTTGATGCGATCAAGGACGCAGGCACCAAGGATCTGACCTTCGCCTCCAACAACGCGGGCGTTGATGATTTCGGCATCGGCATCCTGCTGCAGACCAAGCAGGTGAAGAAGATGATCTCCTCCTACGTCGGCGAAAACGCGGAATTCATGCGCCAGTATCTCTCCGGTGAGCTGGAGCTGGAGTTCAACCCGCAAGGCACATTGGCCGAACGCATGCGCGCTGGTGGCGCAGGCATTCCCGGCTTCTTCACCAAGACCGGCGTGGGCACCGTCATTGCCGAGGGCAAGATGGAGAAACAGTTCCCCACCGGCGAAAATGGCGCCATGGAAGACTACATCATGGAAGAAGGCATCTTTGCCGATCTCGCCATCGTCAAGGCCTGGAAGGCCGATGAAACCGGCAATCTGGTGTTCCGCAAGACCGCCCGCAATTTCAACGTGCCTGCCGCCACCTGCGGCAAGATCTGCGTTGCGGAAGTCGAGGAAATCGTCCCCGTCGGCAGTCTTGACCCCGATGCGATCCACCTGCCCGGCATCTATGTCCATCGCATCATCCAAGGCGATCACGAGAAACGCATCGAACAGCGCACCACGCGCCCCGCAGCACAGTAAGGAGACCGCGATATGGCATGGGACCGCAATCAAATGGCCGCCCGCGCGGCACAGGAACTGCAGGACGGCTGGTATGTGAACCTCGGCATCGGCATTCCGACGCTGGTCAGCAACCACATCCCCGACGGCGTCAACGTGACGTTGCAGTCCGAAAACGGCATGCTGGGCATGGGCCCTTTCCCGATTGAGGGCAAAGAGGATGCCGACCTGATCAACAGCCGGCAAGCAGACCATCACCGAACTGCCCCAGACCGCCTATTTCGACAGCGCGCAATCCTTCGCGATGATCCGCGGCGGCAAGATCGCCATGGCGATCCTCGGCGCGATGGAAGTCGCCGAAAACGGCGATCTGGCAAACTGGATGATCCCCGGCAAACTGGTTAAGGGCATGGGCGGCGCGATGGATCTGGTCGCAGGCGTCGGCCGCGTGGTGGTGGTCATGGACCACACCAACAAACACGGCGACAGCAAGGTGCTGACAGACTGCACCCTGCCCCTGACCGGCAAAGGCGTGGTGGATCGCATCATCACCAACCTTGGCGTGCTGGATGTGGTCGAGGGCGGTTTGAAGATTGTTGAGACCGCCGAGGGCGTCAGCGAGGATGAGCTGCGCGCCGCAACCCAGGCGACCATCGTCAACTGATCGCCGCAAGGCACCCTCAAAACGACGCGGCCCGCCAGATCATCTGACGGGCCGTTTTTCTGTCACGCACCTGCAAACTGGGCCGGTGGCGTCGCAGTCGGTCGCCCCTGTGGCCGCAAGGAGGACCACAGCGGCAACTCCGCCGCATTCAGCAACTCATACATATGGACGCGTTTGTCGTACCAGTTGACGCTCATCTCCCGGTCCTGCTCAAACACGATAACGCAGTAGTCGTCACCATTCTGATCGCAGCTGTCGCGTCCCAACACGGTGACCAGTACCGGATCAACCAGATGGCGGTTGAACAGCACCTGCGCCTTCACCGTCTTGCCCGACAGATGCAGCGCACCGGCAAACAGCGCCACCGCCACCAGAATATGCCCGTAGCCGGAAAAATTGCCGAGCGGGTTGGCATTCGCCAGCCCCGGCCCGAAGGCCACGAACAGCAAGCGCCCGAAAAAACCAACAAATGCGATGGTGCCGAACATGATAATATTGTCAGTCGCCGCATGCGAACCTGCGGCCAAAGCCGACGGATCAATCCCTAAATCCAATGCCTGTCTCCACAATCACTTCAGGTAGAATATGTTCGCGATAAATCAGCCAAATCGGGCAGAAACATGATCCCGGCGGTGAAACCTTAACAATTTTCGGAAAATCGCGGCGCCATGGGATTTGGCACCCTTCTGGTCTACTTCACCCGGCGAAACACACAGCCATCGGTGATAAGCTCCGGCGGTGTCATACACAGGCTGCGCGCCACCTGAAACGCCGCCAGCACCTTGGGCACGTAATCACGCGTCTCGGCAAAGGGCGGCACGCCCGCATGGCTGCGCACAGAGCCCTCGCCAGCATTGTATCCCGCGAGCACCAGAACCGGATCACGGTTGAACTCTCCCATCAGCCAGTTGAGGTATTTCACCCCGCCCGCGATGTTCTCGCCACTGTCCAGGGCGTCACTGACCCCAAACCGCGCCGCTGTGTCCGGCATCAGCTGCATCAATCCTTGCGCGCCTGCACTGCTGACCGCCTCGGCCTTGCCTGCCGATTCCACGGCAATCACCGCCAGCACCAATGCGGGAGAGACATCAGTCCCCACACTGGCGGTCAGGATCTGTACGCCGCGCGCAGTGGCAATCTCCTGCATCAGTTGCAGCCGGGGCGCCGCCACCGGCGTGTCCCCATCCAGCGCCCGCAGCGCCTTGGCCAGTCGACCGGGACCGCCGTCTGCCAAACTGTCGGAGATCTCTGCCCAGAACCCGGTATAGCGCCCCTTATGCGGTGCGGCAGGCGTGACCGCCTCCGTGGCGGCGGGCGGCGCGGGGATATTGGCGGGCGTCTCGATCTGTATCTTGATCCGCTGTTTGGTGCCGGGTTTGGGCGGGCGTACGCGCTTCGCCTCAAACTTAGGGAAAGGCGCCGGTGCGGCTTTCTCAACCACCTGCGCGCCGCTCTCGTCAGCGCTGGTGGTCCAGATCACAGCCGAGGCCACAAGCGCTGCAGCAGCCCTGCGCGACCAACAGTCCACATGCCCACCGTTGCCCCCAACACCGGGACGCCTGCGCCGACTCGCCGACGCAATGGCCGCCACACGGCCAGAAATGGATCGCCAAAGACTCATGGGGCTGCTCTGCCTCTGTTTTCGCCACCGAGACTCGCCGAAGCGTCGGTAAAAATCCAGATTTGCGGCCCAGATTCTGGCAGATTTGCCATATTTACCAAGATCTGCCGCCCCAGAGCCACGGGTGTTGATAAGAAGTAAAAATAATAACTGTTCAAATTCAATGACTTAACTAGATCATTGGCAAAAAGTTAAAGTAGGGCAAATGAGTCCGCGTTTCAGCCCAAATCCTGCCACGCTCCGCTGGCTATATAGCTTCACACCAAGTCGAACAGAGCCGAGCAGGAGAGAGCAGGCTCACAAACGTACGGCAAGGTTGAAACACACTTTTAGATCCTTTGGAGGGACGAACCATGATCAAATTCATCAAAAACTTCCGTAAAGACGACTCTGGCGCCGTGACCGTTGACTGGGTTGTTCTGACCGCCGCTGTGGCCGCTCTGGCAGGTGTTGTTTACACCTCGATCGAAAACGGCGCGTCGAACCTGACATCCGCGACCGGCTCCTACCTGGGCACCAAAGGTCCGTCCGACTCCTAAGTCGCTTTTGACCTGACGAGTTTGAGGGCCGCGCCTTTTGCCTAAGGTGCGGCCCTTTGCCCAAGGAACCTTCGGTTAGCGAGGTCCAGTATGAACAGGTTCAAGCAATTCATTGCCAAAGACGACGGCGCAGTCACCGTTGACTGGGTGGTTCTGACCGCTGCGATCGTTGGGTTGGTTGTGCTCATCGCCGCCTCTATGGAGGATGGCGCATTGGGACTGGCCGACCTGCTGGCAGCCTATATGACCAATTGGTCGTTTAGCTGATCGGGGCGCGGCAACGCGTCTTGTCCGCCGGTGGCGAATGGCATCGGCGGCAGCACTGGGACAGAACGCCCGGTTCAGGCAACGGTTTGACCGACCCAGGCACCGGTGTTGCACCCGCAACTCCGGCAGCCCTTGATGAGAGGTACCACCATGCGTGCAGTATTCGGACTTGTCCTCATTGTCGGAGTCGCCCTTGCTGGGGGGGCTGTGATGATGGCCAAGAACTATATCACCGCTTACCAAAACGAACTCGCCCGTGAGCGCGCCTCGCGGGGAGAGAATATTCCGTTGGTCGATGTCTTTATCGCCAACACGCAACTGAAATACGGCGAACGGCTGACCAAGGAGCATATCCGCACCGTTCGCTGGCCCGAAAACGCCATTCCCGAAGGCGCCTTCCTGACCATGGACGCGCTGTTCCCGCCGCAATACCCCGATGATCATCGCGTGGTGCTGCGCCGCATGGAAAAGGATGAGGCGATTCTGGCGGTCAAGGTCACCAAACCCGGTGAAGACGCGGGCATCACCTCCCGCCTGTCCAAAGGCATGCGCGCCTTTGCGATCCGGGTTGATGTCTCCTCCGGCGTGTCCGGTTTTCTGCGCCCCGGTGACCACGTGGACGTCTATTGGACTGGCTCGCTCAATGATCAGAATGGTGGCCGGAATGGCGAATTCACCCGTCTGATCCAGACCAATATCGAACTGATCGCCGTGGATCAGACCGCCGGTGGCGATCTGGATGGCGCCGTGATCGCGCGCACCGTGACTGCCGCCGTGCGCCCCGAACAGGTTGCCGCACTGGCGCAGGCGCAATCCACCGGTCGACTGTCGCTGTCACTTGTGGGCGCGGGCGATGACACCGTCGCCTCGGTGATTGAGGTCGATCAGCGTAGCCTGCTGGGTCTCGGCGCGATCGAGGCACCGCAACAGGCCGAACAGGAAAAGGTCTGCACCATCCGCACCCGTCGCGGCGCTGAGGTGGTCGAGATCCCGATTCCCTGCACCAACTGATCCCCAAGCGCGCATTCCTGCAAAGGTTTCAGGTGGATAACATATCAAACACCGTCCCTCCGTGGGCGGTGTTTTTATGTGATTGTTGCCGACACCCCACAGGTCAGCCACTGTAGCTGCACGCCGGAAGCCTTTGATTCTTGCAAAAATTCGCCGATGCGCGCAGAGTGGCGCAAACAATGGGCAAAAAGACCCTGTATTGAGGCGTGATCGGAAAGGCAGGTCACATGGCTTTTAGACGGTATGTTGCGGCGGCCCTGACGGGGCTATCGCTGGTGTGTTTCCCGGTTGCAGATGCAGCCTGGGCAAATGGGTTGCGCGTGGTCAAAAAAGGCACCGCCGCCAATCTTGAGGTGCCGATGAACCGGGCGGTGGTGGTCGAAAGCGACGTGCCCTTCTCCGAACTCAGCATCGCCAACCCCAGCATCGCCGATATTTCCTCGCTGTCGGATCGCACGATCTACGTTCTGGGCAAGGCGCCGGGTCTCACCACCCTGACCCTGCTGGATGCCTCCGGTCGCCTGATCACCAACGTCGATGTCCGCGTGGCCGCCGATGTCAGCGAATTCAAGGAACGTCTGCGGCAGATCCTGCCCGGCGAAAAAATCGAAGTCCGCACCGCCAACGATGGCATCGTCCTGTCCGGCGTCGTGTCCAGCTCTGCCCGGTTGCAGCGGGCGCTGGATCTGGCCGAACGCTATGCGCCTGAGCGGGTTAGCAACCTGATGTCGGTCGGCGGCGTGCAGCAGGTCATGCTGAAGGTGCGTTTTGCCGAAATGCAGCGCACCGTTTCCAAATCCCTCAGCGCCTCGCTCGGCGTGAAGGGCGGCAATAGCGTTGGCGTCAACGGTGGTACCAGCACCCTCAACACCCAAGGCGCGCTGACCAACAGCCTGTCCGGCAACATTCCGGCGGCCAATGACAACACCGGCGCCTTTGTCTTCGGCTTCAATGCCGGTGCCTTCCAGGTCAATCTCCTGCTGGAGGCGCTGGAGCAGAAAGGCGTCGTCCGCACCCTGGCAGAGCCCAATCTCTCCGCCCTCTCGGGACAGGAGGCCAAATTCCTCGTGCGGCGGTGAATATCCCATTCCCGTCGCCCAGGAAGACGGTGTCATTACAATTGAATTCAAACCCTTCGGGATTGAGCTGAACTTCATCCCCCGCGTGGTCGATGCGGATGTGATCAATCTCGAAATGAAGGCCGCTGTCTCCGCCATCGATCCCACCAATTCGATTGAGCTGAACGGCCTCAGCATCGCAGCCTTCTCGCGCCGGGAAAGCGTTACAACAGTGGAAATGCGCGATGGTGAGAGCTTTGCCATTGCCGGTCTGATCCGCGATGAATTCCGCGACAATTCCTCGCAGCTGCCCTGGATTGGCGATGTCCCTGTGCTCGGCTCGCTCTTCCGCAGCGCCAACTACCAGCGCGCGCAGACCGAACTGGTGATCATCGTCAGCGCCCATCTGGTAACCCCGACACGCGGCGAGGCGCTGAGCCTGCCGACCGATCGTATCCGCCCGCCAAGTGAGAGTGAATTGTTCCTGATGGGTCGGGTGGCCAAAGGCCAGAAAGGCCCCGCCAGCGAAGTGGCCAAGCAGGACTTCAATGGCTCTTACGGCTATGTGATGGATTAAGCAGAGGGATATGGGGCAGATGATCAGATATGCAGCACTCTTTGGCCTGTCCCTGACAGTGGCCGCCTGTGAATATGAGGCGGGCGAACCGCTGGACCGTTCGGTCTTTGGCAATGCCACCAATTCCAACGCCGCCATGATGGCCGGAGAACGCGATTTCGCAATCCAGCTCGCCACCCGCTTTGCCGAAGAGGTGCCGACCACCATCACCTTCGCCTTTGACAGTGCCCAGCTTGATGGCAATGCCCGCGCGGTGCTGGATCAGCAGGCCCATTGGATCCGGCAATTCCCCGAGGTGCGATTCCGTGTCTTTGGTCATACCGATGCCGTCGGCTCCGCCAGCTACAACAAGGCCCTTGGCCTGCGCCGCGCGCGCGCAGCTGTGAACTACCTCGTCGGGCGCGGCATCAGCCGCAGCCGATTGCAGGCCGTGGTCTCCTTCGGCGAGACACAGCCTCTGATTCCGACCTCAGACCGCGAGCGTCGCAACCGCCGCACCGTCACTGAGGTCAGCGGCTTCCTGAAGCGCCATCCCACTGTTCTGGATGGAAAATACGCGCAGATTATCTACCGTGAGTACATCGAAAGCGCGGTGCCACGGACCTCGCTCACCAGTGAGCGGTCGATCAAAACCACCCTGGAATAAGCACGGCAGGACAGGGTTGCCTGCGGTTAACCCTGTTCAGGCTTTGTTAGGAATTCCCCACAAATGGGCGGCCTTGGCCCCAATCTCGCCCAGATCTTCCCCGACATTGTTCTCAAGAGGTAATGTGCGTCCATCAATCGGATGCACGTGCTAGCGTGCTCCGGCCAAGATGGCGCGACACGCCCCGAGAGAAGGATAACGGTGATGAGCAGCGGTATGCCGCAGACAGAAGCGAATGCGATTGTTGCCTGTACGATCAGTCGGGACGTGCAGAACTTCGACCTGCTGATCGAAGACATGGAAGCAACCATGGGCGAGATCCTGGGGCGACCTCGGCTTCACCGAGGCGCTGGCCTTCTTCAATCAAAGCGAAGCCGAAGCGCTGGAATTTGTCGCCCTCGCCCTGGACAGCGGCGACGAGGACAACCTGCCGCTGATGGGCACCATCATCACCGAGGCAAAGGCCCGCAATATCAAGGTGATCCTGATCGCCGAGGATGTGACCCCCGCCGCGCTGCACAACTTGCTGCGTCAGGGCGCCGATGAATTCATCCCCTACCCTCTGCCGGAAGGGGAGCTGCAGGCCGCAATTGAGCGCCTGCGCCTGGCGGAGGCCGAGCGCACCGCCGAACCCCAGCACGCGCTGAAGACCGGCAGTCAGCGCGATGGCGCCGTCATCGTCTGTCATGGTCTGGCCGGCGGCAGCGGCTCAACCACTCTGGCCGTCAACCTCGCCTGGGAGCTGGCGCAGCTGTCGACCAGCGAGACACCGCGCGTCTGCCTCCTCGACTTCGATCTGCAATATGGCTCGGTCGCAACCTACCTCGACCTGCCGCGCCGCGAAGTTGTGATGGAGATGCTCAGCGACACCGAAAACCTCGACGAAGATGTCTTTGGTCAGGCGCTGGTCACCTATGAGGACAAGCTGCAGGTGCTGACCGCACCGGTGGATATGATCCCGCTGGAGTTCATCACCCCCGAAGATATCGAACGGGTGGTGACGCTGGCGCGCAGCCACTTCGATTTTGTGGTCATCGACATGCCCCACACGTTGGTGCAGTGGTCAGAGACCATACTCAATATGGCGCATGTCTATTTCTCCATGGTGGAGCTGGACATGCGATCGGCGCAGAACGCGCTGCGCCTGAAACGGGCGCTGCAATCCGAGGACCTGCCGTTTGAAAAACTGCGGTTTGCGCTGAACCGGGCTCCGAAATTCACGGACCTGAGTGGCAAGAGCCGCGTGAAACGCATGGCGGAATCCTTGGGCATTTCCATCGACCTGCAACTGCCCGATGGCGGCAAGCAGGTGGCGCAGAGCTCTGATCATGGCAATCCACTGGCCAGTTCAGCGGCCAAAAACCCACTGCGCAAGGAAATTCTGAAACTGGCCCAATCGCTGCATGACCTCGGTCAAAGCGACGCTGCGGCGGCCTGAACCCAGATTTAACCAGGGGCGTTCTTTCCATGTTCTCCAAGTACAAAAAACAGTCTGCCACGCCGCGCGCTGCCGCGCAGTCGGCCCCTGCGGCCGCACCTGCGCCGCAAAAGGCCCCCGCCCCGGCCGCCAACATGCGCAAACCCATGGCCCGCAAGGCGGCTGAGGCAACCCCGGCGGACAAGGAACGCAAACGCAAGGAGCGGATGGGCGAGATCAAGATCCAGCTGCACCGCGAACTGCTGGACAACCTCAACCTCGCCGCGCTGGAACGTGCCAGCGAGGCTGAGCTGCGCGCCGAGATTTCCTCTATCGCCACCGAGATCCTTGAGGAAAAAGGCATCGTTCTCAACCGTGAGGACCGCCAGACCCTGACCAAGGAACTCTATGACGAGGTCACCGGCCTTGGCCCACTGGAAACCCTGCTTCAGGACGACACCGTCAACGATATTCTGGTCAACGGCCCGCAGCAGGTCTTTGTCGAGCGCGATGGCAAACTCCAGCTCAGCGATGTGACCTTCAAGGATGAAAAGCACCTGATGCGGATCATCGACAAGATCGTCTCCGCCGTGGGGCGCCGTGTCGATGAAAGCAACCCTTACGTGGACGCCCGTCTTGCTGACGGCTCGCGTTTCAACGCGATGGTGCCGCCGGTGGCCGTGGATGGCTCGCTGGTCTCAATCCGTAAATTCAAGAAGGACAAGCTGGGCATTGACGATCTGGTCAACTTCGGCGCCTTCACCGAGGAAATGGCCGCCTATCTTCAGGCCGCTGTCTCCACCCGTCTCAATGTCATCGTCTCCGGCGGTACCGGCTCCGGTAAAACCACCACGCTCAACGCGCTGTCATCCTTCATCGACAATGCCGAACGCATCCTCACCATCGAGGATACCGCGGAACTTCAGCTGCAACAGACCCATGTGGGCCGGATGGAAAGCCGCCCGCCCAACGTCGAGGGTCGCGGTGAGGTCTCGCCCCGCGACTGTCTCAAAAACGCCCTGCGGATGCGCCCGGACCGGATCATCGTGGGCGAAACCCGCGGCGAGGAAGTCATCGACATGTTGCAGGCGATGAACACCGGCCACGACGGGTCCATGACCACGATCCACGCCAACTCTGCCCGCGACGGCATTTCGCGTCTGGAAAACATGATCGCCATGGCCGGCATCGAAATGCCGATCAAGGCGGTGCGCAGCCAGATCGCCTCAGCGGTCAACATCATCGTGCAGGCCTCGCGTCTGCAGGACGGCTCCCGCCGCATGACCTCCATCACCGAAATCACCGGTATGGAAGGCGATGTGATCTCCATGCAGGAAATCTTCCGCTTCCAGCGCGTCGGCCTCACACCGGAGAACAAGATCATCGGCCATTTCACCGCCACCGGCGTGCGCAGCCACTACTCCGAGCGGTTCCGCCTCTGGGGGTACGACCTGCCGTCGGCGATCTATGAACCCACCGTGATGGAGGCCCGCTGATGCAACTGAGTGCAGAACCAATCATCTATGGTCTGATCTTCATCGGCGTTCTGGTGCTGGTCGAAGGTCTCTATCTGGTGACATTTGGCAAATCCATCAGCCTCAACAGCCGCGTCAACCGCCGCCTGGAGATGATGGACAAGGGCGGCAACCGCGAACAGGTGCTGGAACAGCTGCGCAAGGAAATGCGCCAGCATATGAGCGCCAAGTCGATCCCGCTCTATTCTCTGCTGGCTGAACGCGCACAGAAGGCAGCCATCGCATTCTCACCGCGCCAGCTGATCCTGATCATGGGCGGCGTAGCGGCCATCGCCTTCGTTGGCCTCAGCGTCGGCACCAGCGCCGAACTGCCGCTGCGCCTGCTGGCCTCGGTCATTATCGGCGTCGGCGCCGTGTTCTTCTGGGTCAACAAAAAAGCCGCCAAACGCATGGCCATGATCGAAGAGCAGCTGCCCGATGCCGTCGAACTGATGGTGCGCTCCCTGCGCGTTGGTCATCCGTTTTCCTCCGCCGTGCAGATCGTCGCCAATGAGGTCGACGACCCGCTGGCCACCGAATTTGGCGTCATCGCCGACGAAAGCGCCTATGGCCGCGATGTCGGCGAAGCGCTGAAGGAAATGGCCGAACGGTTGGACATGCAGGACATGCGCTTCCTCGCCGTGGCCGTGACCATCCAGCAGCAATCGGGCGGTAACCTCGCCGAGGTGCTGGCCGGTCTGGCCAAGGTGATCCGCGCCCGCTTCCGCCTGTTCCGCCGTGTGAAAGCCATCACCGCCGAGGCGCAGTGGTCCGGAAAGTTCCTCTCTGGCTTCCCGCTGTTCTGTCTGGGCGGCATTCTGGCCAAGGATCCGGGCTATTATGACAGCGTGATCGACCACCCTTGGTTCATCCCCGCCTGTTTCGTCGTTGGCGCCATGCTGACCGTCAATCTCTTCGTCATGCGCATGCTGACGAACATCAAGGTGTGAGGCGAAATCCATGACATCCCTGAGTGATATCAACGACCTGCTGGTGACACACCTCGGCCCCTTCGGCCCACTTCTGGTGGTTGGGCTGATCGGCCTCTTCATGATCCTGCTGGCGATCCCGCTGCTGCTGAACCAGCCCGAGGATCCGCTGAAAAAGCTGCAGAAAAGCATGTCGGCCAGCACCCAGACCAAACCCAAGAAGGAACGCCTGCGGCAGGCCGATCGCAACGAACAGCTGCAGAAATTCGCCTCCTTTCTGGAACCACAGGACGCCGCCGAACTCTCCAAGATGGAGCTGAAGCTGCGGCAGGCTGGCTACCAGTCCAAGGATTCGGTGCGTTTCTTCCACTTTGCGCAATTCGCCCTGGGGCTGATCGGCCTCGCGTTGGGTCTGTTCTATGTCTACGTGCTGAACGCCGATATGGAGTATGACAGCCAGCAGATGGTGATCCGCATCATTGGCCCCGGTGCTGCCGCCTATATGCTGCCGAAATACTGGATCACCCGCCGCATCGAAGAGCGCAAGCAGGAGATCACCTCCGGGTTTCCCGACGCGCTCGACATGATGCTGGTCTGTGTTGAGGCTTAGCCAGTCGCTGGATCAGGCCATCGTGCGCGTCGCCAAGGAACTCCATGCCTCCTACCCTGCTCTGGCGGAGGAATTCGACGTCGTCGCCCAGGAGATGAAAGCCGGTAAGGACAAAGACAAGGTCATGCGCGACATGGGCACCCGTTGCGGCGTGCAGGATGTCTCCTCCTTTGTCACCGTGATGATCCAATCGGCCACCTTCGGCACCTCGATTGCCGAGGCACTGCGGGTCTATGCCGGGGAAATGCGGGACAAACGGGTGATGCGCGCCGAAGAGGCCGCAAACAAGTTGCCAACCAAAATGACCCTTGCCACAATGACCCTCACGGTGCCGCCGCTGCTGATCATTCTGGTCGGACCTTCGGCGCAGGGCATCGCCAATCTGGGCAATATGAGCAAATAACACATGATGACACTGGGTTGGGCCACCCCCTCCCGTCTCTGTCGACTGATGCCCGCCACCCTCGCGCTTGCGTTGGTGGCGGCTTGCATGTCGCCGGGCGGCAAATCGGATCCCGACGATCCCCTTGGTGCCCCGGCCCTGCCCGGCATTGATCCCCGTGGCACATCCGAAAGCGGCCTTATTGTAGGCCACCGGCTGATGGCGGCCGCGGAATATGAGCTGGCGCTGGACGCCTTTACCCGCGCTGCACTGGAGGACGGGCTGAGCGCAGAGGTGCTCTCCGGCCTTGGCACCGCCAATCTGGGACTGGGGCGTCTGGGGCAGGCCGAAACCCATCTGCGCCGCGCGGTGGAGCGTGATCCCGACTGGCCCGCCGCCATGAACAACCTCGGCGTGGTGCTGATGGAACGGCAAAAATACCCCGAGGCTGAGCAGATCCTGCGCCGCGCCTTCGCGCTTGATAATGGCGAAAGTGACGCAATCCGCGAAAATTTCCGCCTTGCTCTCGCAAAACTTGACCAGAGCACGCATAGTGATCCGCAACAAAAAGGCTACGCATTGGTGCAACGCGGCGGGGGCAGTTACCTGATTCGCACGTCCCGGTGACGCAAGGCCTAGAGGCAGAGCAGCACAGAGGACGCAAAAAATGCGCCAGCAGATTTTCGTATCCGTATGTCTGGTCGGTGGGCTTGCCCTGTCGGCCTGCGCCAAGGACGACACCGAAGCCGTGGACCGCGCCTTTCAGGAGGTGAACGTGGTCGATGAAAGCAACCTCAACGATGTGATGTTGACCGTTGCCGACCCGAATGAGGCCGTCACCTATTTCCAGCGCACCGTGAAATCCGCCCCCGAGCGGATCGACCTCAACCGGGGGCTGGCGCTTTCGCTGATCCGCGCCAAGCGCAACACCGAGGCCGTCACCGCCTGGAAAAAAGTCGTCTCCCTCCCCGAGGCCACCGATGAGGACCGCGTCGAACTGGCCGACGCGCTGATCCGCACCAGCAATTGGGACGAGGCCCGCACCACGCTCGACAAGGTGCCGCCCACCCATGAGACCTTCAAACGCTACCGGTTGGAGGCGATGGTGGCCGACTCCGAGCAGAACTGGAAACGCTCCGACAGCTTTTACCAGACCGCCGTTGGCCTCACGACGCAGCCCGCGCGCGTGATGAACAACTGGGGCTACTCCAAACTGACCCGTGGCGATTATGCCGAGGCCGAGCGCCTGTTTGGCGATGCCATCCGTCAGGATCAGTCGCTGTTCACCGCAAAAAACAATCTGGTGCTGGCCCGTGGCGCACAGCGCAACTACACCCTGCCGGTGATCCCGATGGATCAGACCGAACGCGCTCAGCTGCTGCACACGCTAGCGCTGTCGGCTGTGAAACAGGGCGACGTCCAGACCGGCGAAAGCCTGCTGCGTCAGGCGATCTCGACCCACCCGCAGCATTTCGACGCTGCCGCCCGCGCGCTTGCTGCGCTGGAAAACGGCTAACCACCGGAGCCTGCGCCCCATGCTGATCTCGGCCCATGTCGCCCTATGGTTTCTGCCTTTTGTCGTGCCGCTCTGCTGCGTGGTCGCGCTCAATGACCTGCGCCATATGCGGATCCCCAACTGGACAGTGGATCTTCTGGCCGCGATCTTTGTCATTGTCGGCCCCTTCCTGATGAGTTGGACAGACTACGGCTGGCAGCTTTTGCATCTGCCCATCGGCATCGGCCTTGGCTTCCTGTGCTACAGCGCTGGCATGGTTGGGGCGGGGGACGCCAAATTCGCCGGTGCCGCAGCCCCCTTTGTGGTCTTTGGTGATCTCTCGGTGGTGGTGATCATCTTCTCCGCCATGTTGCTGGCCGGGTTTCTGACGCATCGGATTGCCAAATACACCCCCCTGCGCCGCCTCGCGCCGGAGTGGAAGAGCTGGGATGTTGGCAGCAAATTCCCGATGGGCCTCTGCCTTGGCGGCACCTTGGTGTTCTATCTGGTGCTGGGCAGCCAGCTGGGCCAGACCGCCCCCGTCTAGGCCCCTCCGAGTCTTCCCGCAGCTTTCCTAAAATGCGCCGTATCCGCGCCGCCGCTTCGCGGAAATGCACCAGCTTTGCCCCGCTTGTGCCACAGTGCTGAATAAACTCTTGTCTGGAACACCCGCGCGCCATCCGGCGTGCCCTTGTGCAACCGAAACAGGCAGGCCGCAGCATGAATATGGAAACCTCCGCCGTGATGGCGCCCCCCTCTCCGCGTGGTCTGGAGCAGATGCAGCTCCCCATGGTGATGATGCGGGACATCCTGCTGAAGACGATCTTCCGCAAGACCTGCGAAAACGTCAGCGAAATCGCCGCCGCAATCTGCCTGCCAATCCCGGTGACACAGGAACTGGTGGATATTGCCCGCGAACAGAAACTGCTGGAGGCCACCGGCACGCTGAATGCGAACTCCGGCAACGAAATGGGCTATCAGCTGACCGACGCAGGCAAGGCCCGCGCGCTGGATGCCCTCAGCCAGTCGGAATACTACGGCGCCATGCCGGTGCCGCTGGACATCTACCGCGAGCAGGTCAAACGCCAGTCGATCCGCAATATTCTGGTCACCCGTCAGCAGCTCTTGGGCGCGATGGGCCATCTGGTGCTGCCCGACAGCCTGCTGGACCATCTTGGCCCCGCCGTCAGCGCTAGCCGCTCCATCTTGATGTATGGCCCCCCCGGCAATGGCAAATCCTCCATCTCCAACGGGATCCGCGATGCCCTTGGCGACAATGTCTATGTGCCCCGTGCCATCGAATATGCCGGTCAGGTGATCACCGTCTATGACCCGATCGTACACACCGCCGTCCCCCTGCCGGAGGATGACCCCAACAGCCTGCGCCGCGCGCGCCGCTTTGACAGCCGCTATGTCATGTGTGAACGCCCCACGGTTGTTACCGGGGGTGAGCTGTCCCTGTCGATGCTGGATCTGGTCTACAACCCCACTGCGCGCACCTATCAGGCTCCGCTGCAGCTGAAATCCACCGGCGGCATTTTCATCGTCGATGACCTTGGCCGACAGGCGGAATCACCGCAGGCGCTGGTCAACCGCTGGATCGTGCCGCTGGAAGAGGGCCGCGATATCCTCTCTCTGCAATCAGGCGAGAAATTTGAGGTGCCATTCGACACGCTGGTGATCTTCTCCACCAACTTTCACCCCAATGAAATCTTCGACCAGGCCGCCCTGCGCCGGATCTTCTTCAAGATCAAAATCGACGGCCCGGATCAGGAAAACTTCCTCAAGATCTTTGCCATGGTGGCGCAGAAGAAAGGCATCCCGCTGGATGAGGCCGCGCTGGTCCACCTGCTCAAGCACAAATATCCGACCATCGACAATATCTACGCCAATTACCAACCGGTGTTCCTGATCGACCAGATGAAGGCGATCTGCGATTTCGAAGGCATCCCCTACCAGATGTCTCCCGACCTCATCGACCGCGCCTGGGCCAATATGTTCGTGAAGGACGAACATATCGTCAAATAAGCCACCCCAAAGTTTTTGAAAAACTTTGGCCAGAACTCTTAGAAAAATTCTGCCGACGCGCCTACATAAGTCGGATGAGCAGGCTTCCCGATGTTATCGCAGATTGGTTCAGCACCCGTGGCTGGACCATCCATCCCCATCAGCAGGAGATGCTGGACCGCGCCGGGGATCCGGCCACTCTGCTGATTGCGCCCACCGGCGGCGGCAAGACGATGGCGGGTTTTCTGCCTACCCTGGCCGATCTTGCCACCGGTGACCATAAGGGGCTGCACACGCTCTATGTCTCACCGCTGAAGGCGCTGGCGGCAGATATCAAACGCAACCTGCGCACCCCGGTTGACGACATCGGCCTGCCCATCCGCATTGATGATCGCACGGGTGATACCCCCGCCAGCCGCAAGCGCAGCCAACGCGCCGATCCCCCCCATATCCTGCTCACCACACCAGAAAGCCTCGCCTTGCTCACCTCTTACGAGGACGCGCCGCGCATGTTTGCCGGGCTGAAACGGGTGGTGCTGGATGAGATCCACGCCCTCGCCGACAGCAAACGCGGTGACCAGCTGATGCTCGCCCTCACCCGACTGCAAGCGATATGCCCCGACATGCGCCGGGTCGGCCTTTCCGCCACCGTCGATGATCCCGCCGCCATCGCGCAGTACCTCGCGCGCCATCCCGACCCCTGTGATATCGTGCTGGCCGATCCCGGCCCCGCCCCCGACATCCGGATGCTGCACACAGACGCGGCCCCACCCTGGGCCGGTGGCGGTGCCGCCCATGCCATCCCCGCCGTGCTGGAGCAGATCGAGGCCCATAAGACCACGCTCATCTTCCACAACACCCGCGCCCAGGCCGAAATCTTCTTTCGCAACCTCTGGCTCGCCAATGAGGACGGCCTGCCGATTGGCGTCCACCACGGTTCGCTTGATCGGGTGCAGCGCGACCGAGTGGAGGCCGCCATGGTCCGGGGAGAACTGCGCGCCGTGGTCTGCACCGGCTCGCTTGATCTGGGCATCGACTGGGGCGACGTGGATCTGGTGATCCAGATCGGCGCGCCAAAAAACGTCAAGCGACTGGTGCAGCGCATCGGCCGCGCCAACCACCGCTACAACGCGCCGTCCAAGGCGCTACTGGTGCCTGCCAACCGGTTTGAGGTGGTGGAATGCCGCGCCGCCCTTGAGGCGGTTGAGGCTGGCACGCTGGACGGCACGCCACGCCATCCCGGCCCCCGCGACGTCCTCTGCCAGCACATCCTGATCCGCGCCTGCGCCGGGCCCTTTGCTGCCGATGATCTGTTTGCTGAGGTCACCGGGGCTGGCGCCTATGCCAGCCTCACCCGCGCAGAGTTCGACGCCTGCCTCGACTTCTGCGCCACCGGTGGCTACGCGCTTCGGGTCTATGATCAATGGCAGCGGTTGCTGCAGCGCCCCGACGGGCTGTGGCAGCTGCGCGACCCCCGCGCCGCCCGCCGCATCCGCATGAATATCGGCACCATTCAGGACACAGACCTCCTGAAAGTCAGGCTCAAACGCAGCCGTGGCGGCAAACCGCTGGGGGAAATTGAGGAAGCCTTTGCCGCGACCCTCACCCCCGGAGATACCTTTCTCATAGGCGGGCAGGTTGTACGCTATGAGAGCTTGCGTGAAATGACGGTGGAGGTCAGTCGCAATGCCAGCAAGACGCCCAAGGTGGCGGTCTTCTCTGGCACCAAATTTGCCACCTCGACCCAGCTCAGCATCCGCATTCTGGATATCCTGCAACGCGACAGCTGGCCGGATCTGCCGTCCCATACCGCCGACTGGCTGGCGTTGCAGCGTCAGGTCTCAGAGATGCCGCGCCGGGGCCAGCTGCTGCTGGAGAGCTTTCCCTTCCGGGGGCGCGAATACCTCTGCGTCTATGGCTTTGCCGGGCGCAACGCGATGCAGACCCTCGGTCTGTTGCTGACCAAACGCATGGAAGAGCTGTCGCTCGACCCGCTGGGCTTTGTCGCCACGGATTATGCCACGCTGATCTGGGGTCTCAGCCCGGTTGACGACCCCGCCCCGCTGTTCGACCCCGACAAACTGCGCGCCGGTCTCGACGGCTGGCTGGCGGACAACGCAGTGATGAAACGCAGCTTTCGCGCGGTGGCCAATATCGCAGGCCTCATCGAGCGCAACACCCCCGGCCAGCGCAAAAACGGCCGTCAGGCGACGTTTTCCTCCGACATCCTCTACGACACCCTGCGCAAATATGATCCTGATCACCTGCTTCTGGACATCACACGGCAGGAGGCGCTTGGCGGCCTGGTGGATTTCGGCCGTATTGAGGAGATGCTCACTCGCATCAACGGAAACATCACCCTCAACCGCCTGTCGCGGATCTCCCCCCTTGCAGCCCCCCTGCTGCTTGAGGTCGGCAAGGTCCCGGTAAAAGGCGCCGCACAGGAAAAATTGCTGCAACGCGAGACCGAAGACCTGATGCGCCTCGCCGGTCTGACCGAGCTGACACCACCGCAGGAACCAGGCCTCTGACAGCGGCAGGCGGGGCTTGCACCCGCCCGTAAAACCAGCGATCAGATCCATGATGACCGGCTATGATTTCTCCCTCGCAGGCGAGCGCCTCACAGCACTTGGATCCGGTGCGCTCTGGTGCCAGGCGCGCGGGCTGCTTTGTGTCGCCGATCTGCATCTGGGGAAATCCGAACGCCAGCTCAGGCGCGGTGGCACCGCCCTGCCCCCCTATGAAACCCGCGATACGCTGGACCGCCTTGCAGCGGTGATCGAGCAGACGCAACCGAAGATGGTCGTCTGTCTGGGCGACAGTTTCGACGATGATGCCGCCGCTGCCGCGCTGTCGCCGACGGATCGCACGCACCTTGAGCAGCTGATTGCCGCCACCCGCTGGGTCTGGATCACCGGAAACCATGATCCCGCCCCGACCGGGCTGGCAGGGGCCGCGCTGGACAGCCTGACCCTCGGCCCGCTGCTGTTTCGCCACATCGCCGACCCGGCATTTACCAGCCAGCCCGACACAGGGGTCGCCGCCGAAATCTCCGGCCACTATCACCCGAAGGCTCGCCTGCGCGGCAGCGCCCGACCGGCGTTTCTGGCCGATCACCAGCGCCTGATCCTGCCCGCCTTCGGCACCTATACCGGCGGCCTCTGCACCACCCATAGCGCGCTGCGGGATCTGATGTCACCACGCGCCCTCGCGATCCTCACCGGGCCACGCGCCCTGCCCTGCCCGATGCCGCGCTGACCCTTTTCCTAGATCTGCGCGCAGCGTCACATCCCCAACGCAATACGCGTGGTCTATGCTGGCTGCACATGTGAAAGGGACCGCCATGATCGAACAGCGCATCCGCGACAGTTTTGCAAAACAGACCATGATGCAGACGCTGGGCGCGGAAATCGCAGAGGTCGGCGAAGGCACCGTCACCCTCACCGCGCCGATCCTGCCGGGCAGTCGCCAGCAGCACGGTGTCGCCCATGCCGCCCTCAGCTTTGCCATTGGGGACAGCGCCGCAGGTTATGCCGCCCTCACCCTGATGCCCGAAGACAGCGAAGTGATGACCGCCGAGATGAAGATCAACCTTCTGGCTCCGGGCGCAGGTGACACGCTGCGCGCCACGGGCAAGGTGATCAAACCCGGCCGCCGCCTGATCATCGTCACCGCCGAAGTCCATGCCATAACCGGCGATGAGGAAAAACTGATCGCCCTTCTGCAGGGCACAATGGTGCCGGTCGCCGCGGGCTGATCCGCAGGCGGTTCCCGCCTGTCACCTTTCCAAAAAATACTCCCGCCCAATGCCCGGCAGGCGGCTTTGCCGCTGAAAGGGGGGCACTCGACGGGAGCAACAGATCTCCGCCATCCGCAGATGGCAGGACAATTCTGATCAGGCTGTCAGCCCTTCCGGCTCTGCCAGCCCATTGGCGCGGCAGCAGGCGGTCACGGTGTTGGCCAGCAGGCAGGCAATGGTCATCGGACCAACGCCGCCCGGTACCGGGGTGATCGCGCCTGCGCGCTCGGCGCAGCTGGCGTAGTCCACATCACCCACCAGACGGGTCTTACCTTCGCCTTTTTCAGGCGCGGGGATACGGTTGATGCCCACGTCGATCACGGTGGCGCCTTCCTTGATCCAGTCACCGGGTATCATTTCCGGGCGGCCAACGGCAGCAACCACAATATCGGCGCGGCGGACAACATCCGGCAGATCCTTGGTGCGGGAATGCGCGATGGTCACGGTGCAGCTGTCGCCCAAGAGCAGCTGCGCCATCGGCTTGCCGACAATGTTCGACCGGCCAATCACAACCGCGTCCATGCCCGACAGCGAGCCGTGATAGTCGCGCAGCATCATCAGGCAGCCCAGCGGCGTGCAGGGCACCATCGACTTCTGACCGGTGCCCAACAGGCCCACGTTGGAAATGTGGAACCCGTCCACGTCTTTCTCCGGCGCGATGGAGTTGATGATCAGATCTTCGTTCAGATGGCCGGGCAGCGGCAGCTGCACCAGAATACCATGCACAGCCGGGTCCTTGTTCAGCTGATCGACCACCGCCAGCAGATCTGCTTCAGACGTATCGGCATCCAGCTTATGCTCAAAGGAGTTCATGCCCGTCTCAACGGTCTGCTTGCCCTTGGAGCGCACATAGACCTGGCTTGCGGGATCTTCCCCCACCAGAACCACCGCCAGACCGGGGGTGATGTCATGCTCTTCCTTCAGCCGGGCCACGTGGCCTGCCACTTTCTCCCGTACGGTGGCGGCAAAGGCCTTCCCGTCGATGATATTCGCTGCCATTGCTTCTGTCCTCTTGCTGCGCGCCACATGGGGCTGCGCGTTACTCCTCGCGGATCACCCGTGCCTCACGGGCAATCGACCAGTCCACCAGCTGTCGCCACAGTGCTTCGATCAGATCCGGGTCGAGCCCCGTGGCCTCTGCCGTGGTACGGGCATTCATGACCACCTCTTCGACACGGGCCGGAATACGCGCTGGCCAGCCGTTTTCCGTCTTTAGCTCGATCGCGCGGTCGATATAGCTGGCCCGCTCTGCCAGACGCGCGATCAAGTCACGATCCAGCCGGTCGATCTGCTGCCGCAGCATGGCCATATCGGCACAGTCCTGCGGCGGGTGTCGTTCAGTCATCGCTTCAAACTCCTGCGGCCCGGGGAGGCTCCCCGGGCCGCAGATTGCCTATTTCAGGCCTTAGAACAAGCCTTCGATCTGGCCTGCGTCATTCAGGCGGATCGATTCCGACGCGGGTTTGCGCGGCAGACCCGGCATGGTCATGATCTCACCGCAGACAACCACGATGAAGCCAGCCCCCGCCGACAGGCGCACTTCGCGAACCGGGACCGAATGGCCGGTGGGCGCGCCGCGCAGGTTCGGATCGGTAGAGAAGGAATACTGGGTTTTCGCCATACAGACCGGCAGGTTGCCATAGCCCGCATCTTCCCATTCTTTCAGCTGGTTGCGGATCTTCTTGTCGGCCAGCACCTCGTCGGCGCGGTAGATGCGCTTGGCGATGGTTTCGATCTTCTCAAAGAGCGGCATCTCATCGGGGTAGATCGGCGAGAAGTTCGCAGAAGCGGCATCGACGATTTCGACAACTTTCTCAGCCAGCGGTGCGGAGCCCTCGGAGCCCAGCTCCCAGTGGCGCGACAGAACCGCTTCGACACCGTGGGTGGCGCAATAGGCTTTGACCGCGTCCACTTCGGCATCGGTGTCGGTGACAAAATGGTTGATCGCAACCACAACCGGCACGCCGAAGGATTTGACGTTCTCGATGTGACGGCCAAGGTTGGCACAGCCGGAGTTGACCGCATCGACGTTCTCAGCGCCCAGATCCGCCTTGGCCACGCCGCCGTTCATCTTCATCGCGCGCACGGTGGCAACCAGCACCACTGCGGAGGGTGCGATGCCTGCCTTACGGCATTTGATGTTCATGAACTTCTCGGCGCCGAGGTCCGCACCAAAGCCCGCTTCGGTGACAACATAGTCAGCCACTTTCAGCGCGGTCTTGGTTGCGATGACGGAGTTACAGCCGTGTGCGATGTTCGCAAACGGACCGCCGTGGACAAACGCCGGGTTGTTTTCCAGGGTCTGCACCAGGTTCGGCTGCATCGCATCTTTCAGCAGCACGGTCATTGCGCCTTCTGCCTTGATGTCGCGGCAGTAAACCGGGGTCTTGTCGCGGCGATAGGCCACGATGATGTCACCCAGACGCTTTTCCAGATCCTTCAGGTCGTTGGCGAGGCAGAGGATCGCCATCACTTCCGAGGCCACGGTGATGTCAAAACCGGTTTCACGCGGGAAACCGTTGGACACGCCACCCAGGGACGCCGTGATCTGGCGCAGGGCGCGGTCGTTCATGTCGACCACACGACGCCATGCAACGCGACGGATGTCGATTTCGCACTCATTGCCCCAGTAGATGTGGTTGTCGATCATCGCCGACAGCAGCGAGTGGGCAGAGGTGATCGCGTGGAAGTCACCGGTGAAGTGGAGGTTCATTTCCTCCATCGGCACCACTTGCGCGTAACCACCACCTGCGGCGCCACCCTTCATGCCGAAGTTCGGGCCGAGGCTCGCTTCGCGGATACAGATCATCGCGTTTTTGCCGATGCGGTTCAGACCGTCACCCAGACCCACGGTGGTTGTGGTCTTACCTTCACCCGCAGGGGTCGGGTTGATCGCGGTCACCAGGATCAGCTTGCCGTCTTCCTTCGACTGCACCGAGTTGATGAAGTCCTGGCTCACCTTCGCCTTGTCGTGGCCATATGGCAGCAGATCGTCGCTGGAGATGCCGATCTTTTCACCGATTTCCTGGATCGGACGCTTCTGCGCCTCGCGGGCGATTTCGATGTCACTCTTGTAGCTCATGGCCGGGTTCCTGAATTGTGAGGTCGCGAATGTACAGGCACAGCCGTGCCGGTTTCCCGCAAGACTTAGCCCTTCTGCGACATTCGATGCGCGTGATTTCCGACATGATCAGGCATTGAAACGGCGTTCACTCACCCTAGGGCAGCCAAAGATTGCCAATTGTGTCAGCCCGACGCCTATACGCAACCGCGAGGGGAGATTGGCCCGACTCAAGCCGTGCCTCAGGTGTGCCTCAGCTGGACTTCAGTCGGGTCTCAGTCAAGTTTCAGGGCGCCCAGGCTGGTTGATCCGGCACAAACAGGCGCAGGGGTTCGCCCGCTTTCAGCACGCCGGGCCGCTCCACCCAGGCCATCACCCCACGCCGCCCGGTGGCCGCCGGTTTGAATTTCGGACCAAAGCCTGCGTGATCCTTCTCGATCTCCTTGGCCGGGAAAATGCAGGGCCGGTTTTCGATATCCACCGTCAGCGTCACCCCGTCTGGCCCTTGCAAGCGGCTGGAGGGCGGCAGATGGCTGAGGTCGGGAATACCGCGCAGCACCAGTGTCGCCCCAAGGTGAACCGGGTCGATCCGCTCCATCCCCATATCCGCAGCGATCAGCGCCAGTTCTTCCTCCGACAGGATGCTGATCTGGCGCAGATTGCGGATTTCCGTGCCCTCGGGATGCAGGTTGCGCACCCGCACACAGGACGCCCGCAAGGCGCCCTCGTGACGCTCCCCTGCGATCCCGTCAAAGCTCAGCGCCAGCTGATCCTGCTGCTCTGATCGCAGCCCCCCGGTGGCCGCCGGAACATAGCCGATCCAGGTCACCTCTCCCTGAAACTCGGTTTCGCGCATCACTGGCATGGGGCACCTCCACTGCAAAATAACCTGACAAATCAGCGCCACCATAGGCACGCGCCCGGTGTCTGACCAGCCCTGCAACAGCCTCTGTGGCTCGCCGTCGGTGCATCACACCCAGCGCATCAAAAAACCCGGCCACCTGTTGGGGACCGGGTTTGGTTTTGCAGTCTTCTGAATGCCTTACCGTCAGGAGGACGGCTCCGGCGCCAGGCCGTCATCCGATGCGGATTTCTTCGGCTTGGCCTTCGGGATCGCGGTGACCGAGGCGCCGCCGGTGTCGGCATCGTCGCCCTCATCCTCGCCCGCCTGCGGCGGGTCGCCCTTCATCACGCGTTTGATCTCGTCACCGGTGAGGGTCTCATACTCCAAGAGCCCCTGCGCCAGCCGTTCCCATTCCTCATTCTTGTCTTTGAGGATCTGCAACGCCTGATCATAGCCCTGCTGGATAAAGCGCTTCACCTCATCCTCGATCAGTTCCTTGGTGTTGGCAGAGACCGAGAAGCCAGCGGTGTTGCCGGAATAGCCCTCATGCGCTTCGGCGTAGTCGATATTGCCGACCTTGTCCGACATACCCCAGCGCAGCACCATGGCCCGCGCCAGCTGGCTGGCCTGCTGAATGTCGCTCAGCCGGGCCGTTAGAGACATGATCCTCGCCGTATTTGATCACCTCAGCCGCCTTGCCTGCCATGGTCATCGCCAGTTTCTGCTGGCACTCATCACGGTGATAGTTCAGCCGGTCCATTTCGGGCAGCGACACCACCATCCCCAGCGCACCACCGCGCGGAATGATCGTTGCCTTATAGACCGGATCACACAGCGGCAGCTCCAGACCGACAACCGCGTGGCCCGCTTCGTGGTAGGCGGTTTTTTCCTTCTGATCCTGCGTCAGCACCATGGACCGGCGCTCCGCCCCCATCATCACCTTGTCCTTGGCCGATTCGAAATCTTCCATGGTGACAAAACGGCGACCGACACGGGCGGCCATCAGCGCGGCCTCATTCACCAGGTTGGCCAGATCCGCACCGGAGAAACCGGGGGTGCCGCGCGCAATGATGCGCAGATCCACATCCGGGCCCAGAGGCGTCTTGCGCGCATGCACGCCAAGGATCTTCTCACGGCCCTTGATGTCGGGGTTGCCGACGGTGACGTTGCGGTCAAACCGGCCCGGACGCAGCAGCGCAGGGTCCAGCACGTCCTTACGGTTGGTCGCGGCCAGAATGATCACGCCTTCATTGGCTTCAAAGCCGTCCATCTCAACCAGCAGCTGGTTCAATGTCTGCTCGCGCTCGTCATTGCCACCGCCGTAACCTGCGCCGCGATGGCGACCCACAGCGTCGATTTCATCGATGAAAACAATACAGGGCGCGTTCTTCTTCGCCTGCTCGAACATGTCGCGCACACGAGAGGCACCGACACCGACAAACATCTCGACGAAATCAGAGCCAGAGATGGTGAAGAACGGCACACCGGCCTCACCAGCAATGGCCCGCGCCAGCAGCGTCTTACCAGTCCCTGGAGGGCCCACCAACAGAGCACCTTTGGGGATTTTGCCGCCCAGACGAGAGAATTTCTGCGGGTTGCGCAGGAATTCAACGATCTCTTCCAGCTCTTCCTTGGCCTCATCAATGCCAGCGACATCGTCAAAGGTCACGCGGCCATGCTTCTCGGTCAGCATCTTGGCCTTGGATTTGCCAAAGCCCATGGCGCCCCCTTTGCCGCCGCCCTGCATCCGGTTCATGAAATAGATCCAGACACCAATCAGCAGCAGGAAGGGCAACAGCGTCAGCAGAAACGACTGGAACCCGGACTGCTGCTGCTTTTCAGCGCGCACCGGGATGTTGTTGTCGATCAACAGCGTGGTCACCTCGGCATCGCCGGGTTTGATGGTCATGAAGTTCTGGCCGTCCGACGTGGTGTAGCGAACCTGTTCGCCATCCAGCGTCACAGTGCTGACGTTGCCGTTTTCAACCGCGCTGACAAAGTCAGAAAAAGTCTTCTCTCGGCTCTGCATGGTGCTGCCGGAACCACTGAACAAGTTGAACAGCGCCAAGACGAGCACAAACAGAACAACCCAAAAGGCGATATTGCGTACGTTGCCCAAGGAAAGTCTCCCAATATGCGAGGCGCACCTGGCAGGCCGCCTTCGTTGCCTCTAAAATAGGGATACTTCACTGAGGTTCAATGCGATAAAAGAGCTGTGAAGAACTCTTCGCTGTTCTGGACCAGTTCTGCGGACCATCCGTTGCCATTTCCCGCCAATGGGGCGGCAATCAGCTGATCCTGTTTCCACACTGCTCGGCGTCGCCTGCAAAACCGCGCCCGGCACCTCGGCCCGGCGCCAGTCAGGGCAATGCAGCAACCCCTCTGGTCCCAGCGCGCGCACCTCGTGATCCATCACCTCTCCGCCAAAAACCCGCCAGCGCTGGTCCCAGATTTTACCCGGCAGCGCCACCTCTTCGGCAACCGGTTTATATTCGCGGCAAATCCAGGTGCGCTGCCTGCGGGTGATCATCCGGCAGCCCCCAAGGGTGAAGGATCCCCCGTGGCGCACCGCATCGCGCGCCTTGACCATCGGTTCCCGGCGTGGCGGATGCACCGCCCCGCTGACCCATTGCACCGACCGCACCAACAGCCGATGGGCGATTTCATCCGGCAGGGTGCGGAACTGGCGCTGGTCGATCACAATCGCGCCATCGCGCACCTCCGCCATGTCCCGGGCAGCCAAAAACGTATACCAATCCAGCGCTTCACGGGCGGTGCCCATATTGCGCGCCACGGCCGCAAGCCGCTCCACCGTCAGCCCCAGCGGTGCCAGCGCGTCCATTGCCTGACGCACCCTGACCCGTTCGAACCGGGCATCTTCATTGCTTGGATCCTCGGCCCAGTCGCAATCACGGGCGCGCAGATATTCGCGCAGCTCTTCGCGTGTGACCTCCAGCAGCGGGCGCAGCAGCGTCACCCCCTCCATGGCCCGGCTGCGCGACATCGCCGACAGGCCAGAGACGCCCGACGACCGGCCCAGCCGCATCAGCAGCGTTTCAGCCTGATCATCCGCCGTATGCCCCAGCGCCACCGTGGAGATGTCATTCAACTGCGCCCAGGAGGTCAGCAGCGCATAGCGCGCAGTGCGGGCCTGTTCCTGCAGATTGCCCGCCTGCCCTGCTGTCGGGCGGTCACACCATTGCAGGATGTCATGGGCCATGCCCAGTTTGGCAGCGGCGCCCGCTACCATCTGCGCCTCCGCGCCGGAGGTCGGGCGCAACCCGTGGTCCACGGTCGCGACACAGATCTCAACACCAACATCGGCAAAACACTCATGCAGCAAATACATGAGCGCCATCGAATCACCGCCACCCGAAACCGCGACCCCCAACCTCGCTGGCAGGGCAGATCGGAACTGCTCCTGCACGATGGCCAGAATATCCCGGTCGGGGCGGGTCAATTGCAGGCCAGTTTGGCGCGCTCGGCCTCCGCTGCGGCCGTCTCGGCGACGCCGGGGAACCGGCTGCCAACCTCGGCGAGGGTCACGCAGGCCTGACTGGTCTGTCCCAGCCGCCCCAGAGCTGCGCCAAGTTCAAACAACGCTTTTGGCGCGGTCTCACCCGTGGCATTGCCGGAAAAAGACGCCAGATAAGCCCGCGCGGCCTCACGGGTGTCGCCCAACCCATCAAGCGCCTTGCCACGGTTATATTCCACCGCAGCGGCCAAAGGGCTGCCCGGATAAGCCTGCGTGAAGGCTGCAAATTTCTCCGCCGCCTCCTGATAGGCACCGCTGTCCAGCGCCGCTTTGGCGGCATCGAAATCCGCCTGTTCCCCGACCGCCAGCTCAGAGGTGGTATCAACAGCGGTGCCCGGCGTTACTGGCAGGGCCGGTGCGCCGCCTTCGGGCAATTCCCCACCGCCAAGCGTGGTCGTTTCGCCCAGCTGCGAGATATCGCCGCCTTCCAGCTCCACCAGCCGGAACTCAAGATCACCAATCCGGTTGGTGCCATCCTGCACAACCCGGTCCACCCGGTAAGACAGCTGTTCGGTCTGCGCGGTCAGCCGCTGCAGCTCCGCCTCGATGGCGCTGACACGGTCCAGAACGCTGTCCCCTGCGACATTGGTCTGCGGGCTGCCGGTGGTCGACATCTCCCGCTTCAATCGCTGAATCTCAACGTGCAGTACCGTCAGCTCCTGACGGATATCAGCAAGCGTTTGTTCATCCTGTGCCCGCGCCATCAACGGCGGCATGACCAGCACCAGCGCAAGGGCGGCAATCGCAAAAGGACGCAGTTGCATGATCGTTTACCCCGTCAGGCCACCCGCCAGCACGGTGACCGCGCGACGGTTCTTGGTGTAACACGCCTCGTTCGAGCAGATCTCCAGCGGGCGTTCCTTGCCAAAGCTGACGACCTGCAGACGGTTGCCTGCGACCCCTTGCGACAGCAGATATTCCCGCGCGGCATTGGCGCGGCGCGCGCCGAGGGCCAGGTTATATTCCCGCGTGCCCTGCTCATCCGCGTGGCCTTCGATGGTGACCACATAATCCGGGTTCGCGGTGAGCCAGCGCGCCTGCCCCTGCAGGACGCTTTGTGCGGCGGGCGACAGCGTCGATTGGTCCACGGCAAACAACACCCGGTCGCCAACGGTTTGCTGGAAATAGGCAGGGCTGCTGGGGTCAAGCTGTCCCGCGGCACCTGCCCCCGCTCCCGCACCGGAGCCATTGCCCCCAGCCGTGTCGTCCCAGGGATTGCCTGCACAGGCACTCAGTCCCAATGCCGCTGCCACCAGCATTGCTTTTGTCAAACCACTCATGATGTCCGCCTCATCCCGTTTCCATATCTTGCACCAGATTTATCACAGCGCTGATGCCGCTGCCACTTTGGTCTTCGTTTCTGACGCGCGTGTTGGGCCAGCATGGCAGACGCGCGACACCTCAGTTCTGCAGTGGCGACCACGCCGGGTCCGACGCGCCATCCGGGGTGCGCACAGGTTTCAGGTTACGTCCTGACACATCCACCGAATAAAGCAGCGCCCGGCCGCTGGCGCCCTGGGTCTCGCGGGTGAACATGATCACCCGACCGTTGGGCGACCAGGTTGGCCCCTCATCCAGGAAAGACGCCGTCAGTAGGCGTTCCTCACTGCCGTCGGTGCGCATCACACCAATGTGGAACCGGCCCTTGTTCTGTTTGGTAAAGGCGATCATGTCCCCGCGCGGTGACCAGACCGGGGTGCCGTAACGCCCCGCGCCAAAGCTGATCCGCCGGGCCTCGCCCCCGGTGGCGGCCATCACATAAAGCTGCGGCGCGCCGGAACGGTCGCTTTCAAAAACAATCTGGCTGCCATCGGGAGAAAACGACGGGGCCGTTTCAATCGACGGCGCGCTGGTCAGACGGGTGCGGGCGCCGGTGTCGATATTCATCGTGAAGATATCGGTATTGCCGCCCTGCGACTGCGAATAAACCACCGTGCGCCCATCCGGGGCAAAGCGCGGTGCAAAACTCATGATGCCATTGTCCGCCGACAGAACCCGGCGTTGAACGCTGCCCACATCCAGCACATGAATCTGGGGAAAGCCGCTTTCATAGCTGGTATAAAGCACCCGGTCACCGGTGGGGGAGAACCGCGGCGCCAGCACGATGGAGGCGCTGTTGGTCAGATACTGCACATTGGCGCCATCGTAATCCATGATCGCCAGCCGCTTGCGCCGGTCATTCTTCGGACCGCTTTCGGAGACGAACACCACACGGCTGTCGAAATAGCCGCTCTCGCCGGTGATGCGGCTGTAGATCACATCCGCCACCTTATGCGCCATGCGCCGCCAGCCATCGGTGGTGCCGGAGAATTGCAGCCCGGTGCCCAGTTCCTTCTCCGCAAAGACATCATAGCCCCGGAACCGCACTGTCAGACGGTTGCCATTGACGCTGAGCGCGCCGGTGATCAGCGCCTGCGCATTCACCGCCTTCCAGTCGGCATAGGACACGGCGGCGTCAAAATCGGTGACTTTGGAGATATGGGCCGAGGCTAAGCACCTCTCGAAACAGGCCGGTGCCGCTCAGATCCGCTGCAATCACCCGCGAGATATCGCGCGCCAGTTCAGCCGCAGCAGGGGTTTCGGGCACAAAGCCGGGCACCGCATAGGGCAAGGGTTCGATCACCCCGTCGGTGATTTCGATCCGCAAGGGGCCATCCTGTGCCTGCGCAGGCAGAGCAGACGTCATCACCGCCGCTCCCAGCAGGGTCGCGCCCATCACGAGCGTTGCCAGATATGTCCTCATTTGATCCGCATCCTTTCGGGATTGAAGGTCATTTCGATATTACGCCATTGGGCATATTTGTCAGACGGAAGTTGGAAGCCGCGCGCACCACAGCGCAAAATCGCCCGTCGCGCCGCGCCGAAGGCCTGATTGGCTGCCGACCCTGACCCGCCGGTACTGGACAACATCCGAATGCTGCCCTCCTCAGGACGGCCATCCTGTGTCAGTGCGACGGAGACCACAACGGTGGTGCGCAGCGCCTCCGACGAGAGCGAGCCAACGTTCCAGCATTGCTGCACCGCAACCCGCAGCGCGTCCTTCTCGCCACTGGTCAGCGGCGGGCCAGAGGGTTCCGGCGCTTCCACTTCGCCGCCACCGGCGAGGGCGGCTGCCAGAGCATCCTCCACCGCATCCGCGCGGTCCGGGGTTGGATCTGTTGCGGGGTCAGCAGGTTCCGGCTCTGGCCTAGTTTCAGGCTCAGATGCGGGTTCAGGTTCGGGCTGGGCCGCTGGCGTGGGCCGATCCGGGCGCCGCCGCGGGCGCAGGGACTGCGCGGGGGCGGCGCTGGCCACCTGCTCGGTCTCGGCCTCCACCTCTTCGGTCACGATCCGGTCGTTGGCCGCCGCCTCGGCGGTGGCCTGCTGGGCCTCCTGTGCCGGCTCGGTCCCGACCTCATCGGACACTTCGGGTTGTGCTACATCAGCAATCTGGGTGTCCGGTTCCGGTGGTGCGACAGGTGTTGGCGCAACCCGGTCAACCGGGCGCAGCTGCGGGCGTTCGGTCAGCTGGGGCGTCACGCTGGTGCTATCCGGCACATCCGGTGGCGATGGCGCGGCCACCGGTGGCGTCGGCTCAACCGGCTGCGGTTCGGGTCGCTCCGTCAGTTCAGGGTCTGGCTCAGGCACAGTCACCGGTTCGGGCTGGGTGATCTGCGGCTCTGGCGCGGGCGGGGTTGGCGGGGTCACCTCCGGCGCGGGATCCGGGTCTGGCTGGCTCAGATCCCCTGCGGTATCCGCAACCACCGGTGCCGCGCGCTGCTGGCTCAGACGCGCGAACTCCTCGGTCGAGATGATCGCGACATCCTGCACCGCCAATGGCAGGGGTTCAGACGGGAACCAGGCGCCGAACACAACCCAGCCCGCCAGCAATCCGTGGCCTGCAAGAGAGATCTTGGTTCCGGTCTGCACACCCGTGCCCCGCCTATTGCCCGGTATCGTCGACGGCCCGCCCGTCAAGGCTCGGACCACCCACATCGGTCACCAGCCCAACGCTGGAAAAGCCACCGGCGTTCAGCGCGCCCATCACCTGCATCACCGCCTCATAAGGGATTGCCCCGTCGGCGCGCAGGAACACCTGATCGGAGGACCGCTCCGCCGCGATGGCGCGCAGTTTGGCGATCAACTCATCCGGGGCCACAGGCGTGGTCTGGATCTGGATTTCACCACCGGCGGTCATGGTCACGGTCAGCGGCTCTTCCTCATCCCCGGGCAAGGCCCCGGCGGCGGTCTTCGGCAGCTCCACCGGCACACCCACGGTCATCAAAGGGGCGGCCACCATGAAGATGATCAGCAAAACCAGCATCACATCGACAAAGGGCGTGACGTTGATTTCCGCCATCGGCCGCGCACGGCTGCGCCGCCGTCCCCGGCGTCGCCCGTTGGCGGCGGAAGGTTGAACCGAGGCCCCCATGGATCAGGAATCCAACTGACGGCTGAGGATGGTGGCAAACTCATCAGCAAAGGCCTCATAGCTGCCGATGATCCGGTCGCTGTCCGCGCTCAGCTTGTTGTAGAAAATCACCGCCGGAATCGCCGCCAGCAGCCCCAGACCGGTCGCCATCAACGCCTCGGCAATGCCCGGCGCCACAACGGCGAGGTTGGTGTTCTGCTGCTCCGCAATCTCAATAAAGGCGGTCATGATGCCCCAGACGGTGCCGAACAGCCCAACAAAAGGCGCGGTGGAGCCAACAGTGGCCAGGATCGACAGACCACTTTGGACATGTTCGCTTTCCTTGGCGATGGCGACATCCATCGACCGTTCGATCCGCGCCTGCGCGCCGGCAATCAGCGCCCCGTCGGTGCGGTGACTGCGCCGCCATTCGGTCATGCCAGCGGCAAAGATCCGTTGCGACTGCCCCTTGGGCTGCGGACCGATCTGATCGAACAGACCGTCCAGCGGCTCTCCCGACCAGAAGGCGCGATCAAACTCCGCCGCCTCGCGCCGGGCAAGGCGATAATTGATCAGTTTCTGCAGGATAATGGCCCAGGACCAGATCGACGAGCCAACCAGCATCAGCATCACCAGTTTGACCGTCAGGGTCGCCCGTTCAAATAGCCCCCACATGGAGAAATCAATCTCCTGCGCCAACGCCAGAGTTTCTGCTTCCATGGACCTGCTCTATGTTTTTGGCCGTCTTTCAGCCGTTTTCCGGCTTTCATTTGGCAAAAGGCTATCGCAGTTCAAGGCCAAAAGCCAATGAAACAGCCATGAGAGCAGGAATTGTTACAGTAATGCGCGAATCTCTGCCGGAAGGCGGATGGGCGCGCCACTCTCTGCATTGACGCAAACCACAGTGACAATCGCGCGAAACAGCTCCGTCTCGCCGCGAAACACCTGCTGTGACATGGTGAGCCGTGCAGGCGTGACCCTTTGCACCTCGGTCTCGATCCGCAGCTCCTCGTCGAATTTGGCAGGGGCGAGGTAATCCGCCTCAATGCGACGCACCACCCAGATCAGACCGGCGTCGCGCATAGCGTTCTGGTCGTTGCCGAGGTTGCGCACCCAGTCGCTGCGCGCCCGTTCAATGAACCGCAGATAATTGGCGTGATAGACGATCCCGCCCATGTCGGTGTCTTCATAATATACCCGAACCGGGAAGCGATGGATCATCTGTCTGGGCCTTTCTGGCGACGGCTCAGTGCCGGGTCGGGTTGGCGTCATCTGCGGGCGGCGTCACCGGCGCTTGCAGCCGCGCAAACAGGCGCAGCGCATGGGAGTTGTCGGCAGCAGCAACCGGCATCATCCGATCATAGGCAGCCGCAATCACCCCGGCAATCTCGGGCCGCAGAATGGTGGCGCCGGTGTCCGGCAGCACCGCCAGCGGCGAGGTCTCGGCAAAGGCGCTGTCGCCCCAGGTCAGCATCATCTGCACCGCCTGCGTCAGCGCCAGGGTTTCGGCTAAGCAGTTTTGCCATGTCACCGGCCATGCGCAGGAACACGAAACAGGCCTGAATGCCGCCCTGATCGTCAAAGCGAAACGCGCGGTACTGGCTGGCATCCGCCTGTTTCAGACGCGCCACCAGCGGGTCCAGATCCGGGATCAGCCGGTCCAGATCCGGCACGCCCGTCAACTCGTCCCAGTCGCGGAAGAAAAACACCATCAGGTTCGATCCCAGCTCGGGATCGGTCTCGGCCATTTGATGGCCTGCAAGGGTCACCACCGCCTCGATCGCGCCCTTGACGGTGGCCAGCGTGCAGTCCTCCACCCCAAAGACAATCGGTGCAATCGGTCGCCCCCAGCGGGCAAAGGCATAAGTGCCATCGGTGCGGGTAAACAGGGCTTCGATCTCGGCTGGGGTCATTATACGGCTCTCCACTCGGACTGCGGTCTTATGGGCGCTTAATGCCCGCTTGCGGGATCAACGACAAGGGTTGCGACCGGCTGCCACCCTGCATTTGCTGGCCTGAAATATCCCCGCCGGAGGCCGCGATGCGCAGGGCGCGGCGCGTCCATCAGGGTTTGCCACGTAGGTCAGCAGCTATGACCAAATGTTTCGCGTGCGAAACATACGCTAAAATTGAATCCAATTCTTCAAATCCACCTTAACCCTTCGCGGCAAATTTGACGCCAAACCGCACAAAGGCTGACGCCAACCGGCAACAGGTGACGCGTTACAGCAGCAGGTCGCCCTGACCGCGTGGCGGGGTCAATCCAAGGTGGGTCCAGGCCTTATGCGCCAGCATTCGGCCGCGCGGTGTGCGCTGGATCAGCCCCTGTTGCAGCAGGTAAGGTTCGATCACCTCCTCCAGCGCGTCGCGGCTTTCGCTCAGCGCGGCGGACATGGTTTCGATCCCGACGGGTCCACCGCCATAGTTCTCTGCCACCATCCGCAGATAGCGCCGGTCGGCGCCATCCAGACCCAGCTGATCCACCCCCAGCCGCGTCAGAGCGCCATCGGCCAGCTCCCGGGTGATGGTGCCATCGCCCTCGACAACCGCGAAGTCCACGACGCGGCGCAGGAGCCGTCCGGCGATCCTGGGTGTGCCGCGGGCGCGCCGCGCGATCTCGCGGGCGCCGTCATCATCGGCGGGGGCCCCCAGCTTGCGGGCATTGCGGCTGACAATCTCAAACAGCTCATCAATGGTGTAGAACTGCAGCCGCGTCGGGATGCCGAAACGGTCGCGCAGCGGTGTTGTCAAAAGACCCATGCGGGTGGTGGCGCCAACAAGGGTGAAGGGCTGCAACTCGATTCGCACAGTGCGCGCGGCTAGCCCCTCGCCGATCACCAGATCCAGCTCAAAATCCTCCATCGCCGGATAGAGCACCTCCTCCACCGCCGGGTTCAGCCGGTGGATTTCGTCGATGAACAACACATCACGCGCCTCAAGATTGGTGAGGATCGCCGCCAGATCGCCGGCCTTGGCCAGCACCGGACCGGAGGTCATGCGGAAGTTCACGCCGAGTTCACGGGCAACGATCTGCGCCAGCGTGGTTTTGCCCAAACCGGGGGGACCATGAAACAGCGTGTGGTCCATCGCCTCGCCCCGGCGGCGGGCGGATTCGATAAAGACGCGCAGATTGGCGCGGGCCTCGGCCTGACCAATGAATTCGCCCAGCCCCTGCGGACGCAGAGCGCGGTCGGTGTCGCCTGCGCTGTCTTCCGGCAGCGGTGCGGGGCGCAGGGTGGGGTCGGCGTCAATCATGGTCCCGCTTTCTGGCATATGCTTTGTCCGGCTGAAGGCCGGGCAGCGCCCGACCCTCCCCACGGGAGGGCGCTTCGCACCCACCCAGGCTCAGGCGCTGCTCTTTCCGTGTCATCATCACCCTTTCGGCGCCAGGAGGCGTAGGGCGGCGCGGATCAGTTCGGCCTCATTGGCGTCCGGGTAGGTGGCGGCAGCTTCGGCCACAGCAGCGGCGGCATCCGATGGACCATAGCCCAGATTGCTAAGCGCGGAGAGCGCCCCCGCAGAGGCGGCAGCCGCACCGGAGGGAGCCTTTGGCGGTGCCTTGCGGGGCGTCTTGCCGGTCTCCACCGGCGCGACGGATTCAACGACATCCAGACCGGGACCGTCCATGGCATCGGCGATGGTGCCGCCCATGGCCATCACACCCGGCGCCTTGTCCTTCAGATCCAACACGATGCGCTGCGCGGTCTTGGGGCCAACGCCCTTGGCCGCCTTCACCGCTGCCCAGTCGCCCAGAGCAATGGCGCGGCTGACGCCATCGGGGCCAAGCGCGCCCAAGATCGCCAGCGAAACCTTGGCCCCCACCCCCTGCACCGAGGTCAGCAGGCGGTGCCATTCTTTTTCAACCAGCGAGGGGAAGCCGTAGAGCTGCATCAGATCCTCGCGCACCACCATATCGGTATAAAGCGCCACCGCCTCTCCCGCGCCGGGAAGCGTGGCGAGGGTGCGGTCAGAGCAAAAGACGATGTAGCCGACACCGCGCACGTCGATCAGCACATGGTCAGTGCTGCGGTATTCTAGTCGTCCAGTCAGTTTTCCGATCACGCGCGCTTCTCCTTCAGCTGGCGGGTCTGCGTGCCCCCATAAAACGCATGACAGATGGCAATGGCCAGAGCATCTGCCGCATCGGCGTTCTTGGGCAGGCAGCCGGGCAGCTGAAGTTTCACCATGTGGAGGATCTGCTCCTTGGCCGCATGACCCACGCCGACCACAGTTTTCTTGACGCGGTTCGGCGCGTATTCACCCACCGGCAGACCGGCCTGCGCCAATGTCATCAGGGCCACGCCACGGGCCTGACCCAGTTTCAGCGTGCCCGCACCATCTTTGTTCACGAAGGTCTGTTCGATGGCGGCCTGATCGGGACGGTAGGCCGCGATCACCTCGATCACCTGATTGTGGAGGGACAGCAGCCGCTCCCCCAGATCATCGCCATCGGAGGTGCAGACGCCGTTTGCGACATGGCTCAGACGGGTGCCCTGTGATTCGATCACGCCCCAACCGAGGTTCCGCAACCCCGGGTCGATGCCCAGTATCCGCATGTCTGCCCTATCCCTGCCTGCCCCGGCAGATGGCCGAGTGGTCATTATTGTCGCAGGATTAGCACAAAACGCGAACATATCCAACCGCTTTCCCCCTGGATCGGGCACCAAATATCCGGCTTGAGACCGCGTGCGGATTGCCGGTTTTCGGCGGAATGCCCCAATCCTGTTCTGAAAACGACCACCCATATTATTGAAACCGACATTCCCCCTCTGCGCATGAAAAATCCGCAGAATTCCCTTGTTTTTATGGGTAATAAGCCATGCGTTTTGCGCATGGGACACATGCAATTTCGGCGATTGTCAGCGGCTTTTCTCCTCACTAAGTGCCGTCCATCGCCCCATGGCGAAGAGATTCATTCAACCTCCGAAAGGACGAGGACATGGCTGCATTTGACACCACCCGCACCACCTATGGCACCAGCAGCCTGTTTGGCCGCTTGAGCGCCAAGACCGCCAGCCTGCTGGCAGCGTTTGTCGACTGGAACGACGCTCGCACCACCCGCCAGACTCTGGGTCAGCTGAACGACCGCGAACTGGCCGATATTGGGCTGTGCCGCGCGGACATCGACCGCATTGCCGAAGGCAAGCCGGTCTTCTGAGGTCTGATCCCGCCCCGGTGCTGCCGGGCGGTCGATCATTCGGAATATGAAAAACGCCGCCTCCCGACGGAGCGCGGCGTTTTCTATAGGTCTGGTTTGCAGATCTGCGCCTCGGCGACACCCTGCTGCGTCGGACATGACTGCGCGACCGTTTTATGTCGGATGCCCCCCAGCGCCCGACACTTGGCCCGCCAGCCTGCCCCTCTACCGCAGCACAGGCCCGATCTTCTCGGCCAGGAACTGCGACACGGGATCCCGCTGCATAACAAATGCACCGGCTTTCTCCAGCCCGGTTCCTGCCCGCAGCTGATCGACACGGTGGTCGTAGCTGCCAAATCCCAGCGCTGCCATCAAGAACCCCTTGAACAGCAGAAACGCCGCGACAAACAAGATCACCGACCGGCCGGAAATCCGCGACTGTACCCGTCGCGGCGCCACCACGATCAACCCATCCGCGCGCACCTTAGCGGTGTAGCCGCGCGCCATGGCCCCGTGTTTGCGCTCCAGTCGGTCAAGCCGAGCGTAGAAATTGTTACTCTGTTCACCCATAACCAAAACCCTGCAATGGCTCCCACCATCCACATCTTAATGCTTAGGTAGGTAATGAGACCATTTTGGGGCGGGTCGTTAAAATGCTCAACAAACTTGAATGATTCAGCCTGTTTTCTGCAGAAGCAGCGTCGTCCAGTCACCAATCTCACTGCGCTGGACCAGATTGATGCCATTTTGTGCATAAACGCCCTGCACCTCATCCGCCTGCTCATTGAGAAGACCGGAGAGAATCGCATAGCCATCGCTGCGCAGATGCGCCGCCACATCCGGTGCCAATGCAACCAGAGGGCCCTTCAGGATGTTGGCGAAGATCAGATCAAAGGGCGCGGCATCAGCCAGGGCCGGAGCGTCAAAGCCCGCGGCCTCAAGACAGTGAACACGGCCTTCCATGTCGTTGGCCTTCAGGTTGGCCTCAGCCACATCCACAGCGACCTGATCAATATCGCTGGCCAGGATCTGCCCGTCCCAGACACGCGCGGCCGCCATTGCCAGAACTGCCGTGCCACAACCGATATCAGCCACTTTGTCGCCGACGAAACCATCGTCGATCAGCGTGTCCAGCGCCTTCAGGCAGCCCAACGTGGTGCCGTGGTGGCCGGTGCCGAAGGCCATCGCCGCCTCAATCAGCAGCGGAATGCGATCCGCGGGCACCTTGTCGGCATCGTGGCTGCCGTAGACAAAGAACCGGCCCGCCTCAACCGGGGCCAGTTCGCGGCGCACATGGGCCACCCAGTCGGTTTCCGGCAGTTCGGAGATCACAAAAGGCTGGGCGTCGAACATGGTCGCCAGCAGCGCCAGACCGGCCTCATCCGGGGTCTCGGTGAAATAGCCGCCAACCTCCCAAAGGCCGGAGCCATCCTCAACCTCAAACACGCCAAGGCCGGTGGGCTCCGGCGTCAGACGCTCCATCGCTTCGCCGAGCGCTTCGGCGGGGGCTTTTCCGGTCAGGGTGGTGAGGGCGGTGAAGGTAGGCATAGCGGTCTCCGGGCAATGGTTGCACAGCGCCTAGGCCCGTCGGCGGCGCAGGTCAAGAGCTGGCGGCGCAGGTCTGCCGGGGGCAACCGGGGGCAGCGCCCACGGCGATGCAGGGTCAGATCTGGCGCGCGCAGGCTTACTCCGCCGGGGCGGCGCTGCGCCATTTCACAAAGATCGTCTCATTGCCCGGCTCCGGATGGCGCGGGATCAGCAGCGACAGGGTGAGCGAGATCAGGGCCATACAGGCCGCCAGTGCGAAGACCGCCGCCGGGGAAACCACCCACAGCAGACCCAGCGTGACGGGCAAAACCACAGCAGCGATATGGTTGATGGTAAAGGCCACGGCAGCCGTCGGCGCGATATCAGACGGGTCGGCGATTTTCTGGAAATAGGTCTTCAGCGCCAGTGCCAGCCCAAACAGGATATGGTCCACCACATAAAGCACCCCGGCCAGCACCACGCCCCAGCTGAACCAGTAAAGCCCGCCATAAGCGGCAAAGACCAGCGCCAGCCCGGTGTATTCAAAAATCAGCGTCCGGCGTTCACCAAAGCGGGCCACAGCACGCCCCAATAGTGGTGCCGCGATCATATTGATCATCAGGTTGATCAGATAAAGGCTGGTCAGCTCATGCACTGCAAAGCCGAATTTCTCCACCATCATGAAGCTAAGCAAAGACAACAAAGATCTGCCGCCGCGCGCCGTACCATGAACTGCAGCGCATAATAGAGCCAGTAGCGCCGCCGCAGGATCAGGCGTTTGGTCTGCGGATGCGGGGCGTCGAATTGCGGATAGGCCAGCAGGCAGAAGATCGCCAGAACCGTGGTGGTGCCTCCGGCCAGCAGAAAGACGATATTATAGGTGAGGCCCAGCGGTTCCCACAGCAGCGCGATCAGGCTGTAGACCACCAGCGTCGCCGCCGATCCCGCCGCCACCAGCCAGCCCAGGATCTGCGGCGCGCGTGTCTTTGGCAGCCATTGCAGCTGCAGCGACTGGTTCACTGTCTCATAGTAATGAAACCCGATGGAGCTGAGCAGCGTGATCGTGAGCAACCCGCCAAGGCTGGGAAACCAGGCAGTGACCGCCGTCGCCACGCCCAGCATCATCAAGGAAACCAGCCCCAGCACCTGTTCGCGCACAAACAGGATCACTGCGATGACGCCAATGGCGAGAAACCCCGGAATCTCGCGTACCGTGTGCAGCAGGCCAATGTCTGCCCCGTCGAAATTCGCAGCCTCAATGACGAAGTTGTTGAGCAACGCGCTCCAGGTATTGAAGGCGATGGGCATGGTCAGCGCCATCACAAACAACAGAGTTGTCGGGCGGCGCCAGAGCGGCATGGAAGCGGCAGCTTCGGTGGGGACAGGTTTGAACATGCCCCAGCAGATACGCCCATCCGCCCCATCAGGCGAGGGAAAAAGCGCCGCGCACATCTGATCTGCATCAATGCACGGAGTAGCTTGGCCTCATATTCAGGTTTTCGAATAGTAACAAGAGGCTGATGCGATGCCGGAACTGGTTGAGATCATGGACTGGGCAGGCGAGCCAGTGACAGCGGCGCTGCTAGGCCTGCTGACCGGGGGGATCTTCGGCGTCGCGGCGCAGCGGTCGCGGTTCTGTCTGCGCGCGGCCACGGTGGAATTCGCCCGTGGCCGACTGGGGGACCGGGTGGCGGTCTGGCTCCTGACCTTTTCCACCGCGCTGGTCTGGGTCCAGGCCGGGCGCTTGCTGGGCTGGATCGACACCGATGAGGCGCGGATGATGGCAGTGCCCGGCAGCTGGTCCGGGGCCATCCTTGGCGGGGTGATCTTTGGTATTGGCATGGTGCTGGCGCGGGGCTGTTCCGGGCGGCTGTTGGTGCTGGCGGCGACCGGCAATCTGCGCAGTGTGGTCTCCGGGCTGATTTTTGCGGTGGTCGCACAGATGAGCCTCGCCGGGTATCTGGCACCGCTGCGCGACTATCTGGCCGGTCTCTGGATCACCACGGGCGGGCGCAATCTGGATCTGCTGGCAGCCTTTGGCCTGCCGGATTGGTCCGGGTTGGCGTTGGGGCTGGGCATGGCGGCTCTCGCCCTTGGGGTCGCGTTGCAAAACCGCATCGGCGCGGCGCGGCTGATCTTTGCCTCTGGTGTCGGCTTTGCGGTGGCACTTGGCTGGGGGCTGACATCGGCGCTGGCGCAGGTGGCGTTTGATCCGGTACAGATCGAAAGCGTGACCTTTACTGGCCCATCGGCACGGATGCTGATGTTCTTTCTGGATCGCGCCTCGGTGCTGGAATTTGATATCGGGCTGGTCGCCGGGGTATTTGGCGGCGCGATGCTGGCGGCGGCTTTGGCGGGCGAGATGCGGATTCAGGCCTTTGACGGGGCGGTCACCATGCGCAAAGCCATGATCGGCGCGGCTTTGATGGGGTTTGGCGGTATGCTGGCCGGGGGCTGCGCAATCGGCGCCGGTGTCACCGGCGGGTCGATCTTTGCGGGCACCGCCTGGCTGGCGCTGTTTTCCATGTGGGTCGGGGCCGTGCTGACAGATCTGCTGGTGGATCAGCGCGGCGTGGCGGCCCCCGCCTAGACGAGGTGCGAGGCGCTGCCCTGATTTATCTGCCTTGTTTTTCGACCGGACTTCAGAAGAAATTCTGCGGATCAATATCGACCGACAGACGCAGATCCCCCTTGAGGCGTGCCGGTTTGATCCAGCGGGCGATGGCGTCCTGCAGGGGGTGCCCTTGCTGGCCTTGATCAGCAGGCGCACCCGGTGGCGGCCACGAATGCGGGCAATTGGCGCCGGGGCCGGACCGAAGACCTGCGCGCCGATCTGGCGCAGCGGCATGTCATTGCGGGCCAGTGCCATCCCCAGATCCATAACGGCAGGCAGCTCCGGCCCGGAGAGGACAATACCGGCCATCCGCCCATAGGGGGGCACGCCCGCGGCCTGGCGTTCGGCGGCTTCGGCTTTCCAGAAGGCTTCTTCATCACCGGAGAGGATCGCTCGGATCACCGGGTGTTCGGGCTGGAAGGTCTGCATCAGCGCCTCACCCGGTTTGTCGGCGCGCCCGGCCCGGCCTGCGACCTGGCGCATCAGCTGGAAAGTGCGCTCCGCCGCGCGCAGGTCAGAGCCTTGCAGGCCCAGATCCGCATCAATCACGCCAACCAATGTGAGCAGCGGGAAGTTATGCCCCTTGGCCACCAGCTGGGTGCCGAGGATGATGTCGGCCTCGCCTGCGGCGATCTCCTCGATCCGTTGTTTCAGGGCGCGGGCAGAGCCGAAAAGGTCTGAGGAGAGAACCGCAATCCGGGCCTCCGGGAACAGCGCGGCGGTTTCCTCACCCAGCCGTTCGATGCCGGGGCCGACGGGGGCCATCTTGCCCTCGACCTGACAGGTCGGGCAGGCGTCCGGTACCGGTTTGGTCTCACCGCATTGGTGGCACATCAGGCGCTTCATGAAGCGGTGTTCGACCATGCGGGAATCGCAGTGGTCGCAGGTCACATGGCCGCCGCAGGCGCGGCAGATGGTGACTGGCGCAAAGCCCCGGCGATTGAGAAACAGCAGCGATTGCTCACCCCGTTCGATCCGCGCAGTCATCGCCTGCTTCAGCGTTGGCGAGATCCAGGTCGAGGCGGGAAGTTTTTCCGCCCGCATATCAATCGCGCGCATCTCCGGCAGAACGGCTGAGCCAAAGCGCGCCGCGAGATCAAGCCGTTTGTATTTGCCCGCCTCGGCATTAGCCCAGGTTTCCAAGCTGGGCGTTGCAGACGCCAGCACCACCTGCGCCGAACACATGGCCGCGCGCAGCACCGCCATGTCGCGGGCATTATAACAGACGCCTTCGTCCTGTTTGTAGGAGGTATCATGTTCCTCATCCACGATGATGAGGCCGAGGTTCTGATAAGGCAGGAACAGGGCCGAGCGTGCGCCGATTACCAGCTGCGCCTTGCCCTGCCCCACCATGCGCCAGACCCGGCGGCGTTCGGTCATCGTCGCGCCGGAGTGCCATTCCGCGGGCGTCGCGCCAAAACGCTGCTCGACCCGTTTGAGAAATTCTGCCGTCAGCGCAATTTCCGGCAACAGCACCAGCGCCTGACGGCCTGCACGCAGGGTGGCGGCGACCGCCTCCAAATAGACCTCAGTCTTGCCCGACCCCGTGACGCCCTTCAGCAGTGTGGTGCCGTAGCGGCCACTGGCAACGCCCTCGCCTAAAGTGGCGGCGGCGGCGGCCTGATCCTCGGTCAGGGTCTTGCCGGGCAGATCCGGATCCAGACGGGGATAGGGCAGATCGCGGGGCGCGTCCTCCTCGCGCAGGGCGCCCTGTTTCACCAGCCCTTTGATCACCGAGGTTGTGACCCCGGCCAGATCCGCAAGTTCTTTCGCCGTGAACGCCAGCCCGCGATATTCATCCGCCGCCGCAAGCACCCGTTCGCGGGGGTCTGTCATCCGGTCGGGCATCTGGCCCGTCGGGCGCAGCACCTTGCGCATGGACACCGGATCGGAGAGGCCGGGCGCACGGGTGGCCAGCCGCAGCATCGCTCGGCAGAGGGGTCAGTGTGTAATCGGCGGATTTGCTCAGGAACTGGCGCATCTCATCGCGCATAGGGGCCACGTCCAGCACCCGGTTCACCGGGCGCAGCTTGGCCGAATCGAAATCCCCGGCCCCCGGCCCCCAGATCACCCCAAGAACGCGGCGCGGGCCAAGCGGCACCTCGACATAGGTGCCCAGATGGCAGCCGCCTTCGGGGGCGCGGTAGTCAAGAACGCGGTCCAGCGGCTGTGTTGTCAGCACGCCAACCCGCTCGCCCTCGTTGAAAAATGCCTGCTCCTGCACGCTGCTTGCCTCTTTTGCCCGGTGGGGATGATGACCCCAAAGCGATGCCCGGCAATCGACGCCGGGCGCACGGGGGGTTTTTAAAGCCTCCGCCATCAGGTAAAGGCTAGCGCAATCAAGGCCAACCCATCCAGAGGACCCTAGCCGATGAAATTCTTCGTAGACACCGCTGAAATCGACGCCATTGCCGAGCTGAACGCATTGGGCATGGTGGACGGCGTGACCACCAACCCGTCGCTGATCAAGAAGTCCGGCCGCGACATCATCGAAGTCACCAAGGAGATCTGTGATCTGGTGGATGGTCCGGTGTCTGCCGAGGTGACCGCAACCGATGCTGACACGATGATTGCCGAAGGCCGCAAGCTGGTCGAGATCGCCGAAAACATCGCCGTCAAAGTGCCGCTGACCTGGGACGGTCTGAAGGCCTGCAAGACCCTGACCGACGATGGTCATATGGTGAATGTGACGCTGTGCTTCTCTGCCAATCAGGCGCTGCTGGCGGCCAAGGCCGAGCGCGACCTTCATCTCGCCCTTCATCGGTCGTCTGGACGATATCAACCTCGATGGTATGGACCTGATCGAAGACATCCGCACCGTCTATGACAACTACGGGTTCGGCACCGAGATCCTCGCCGCCTCCATCCGCAGCGCCAACCACGTGCTGGAAAGCGCGCGTATCGGTGCCGACGTGATCACCGCGCCGCCCGCCGTGATCAAGGGCATGATCAACCACCCGCTGACCGACAAGGGTCTGGATGCCTTCCTCGCCGACATCAAGGCCGCGAACATCAAGATCCTGTAAGCCTCAGTGCACCGGACAGGTTTCAGGAGGGGCGGCCCGGTGGGCGGCCACTTTTTCATTGGCGGATGCCCCTCCCCCGGTGCTCGAGCGGCGGTGCGCCGGTGGCAGGGAATTTTTTACCACGCTTGCGCGAAACCCGTGTTATAACTCCGGCAAAACCCATCAGAGGTCACAAAGAGCAGAACATGAGCACGACGGCAGAACTGGAAGACACTCTGCGCCAGGCGATCCTGGCCAAACCCGACGCCCTGTTGGAAGATCAAAGCGTGATGAACGCGCTGGTCAGCGCCAATGAGCGCGCAATGGGGTCCAATATCGTGGACCTGCGCGGCATCGCGATGGAGCGGATGGAGGCCCGGCTGGATCGGCTGGAGGATACCCATCGGTCCGTGATTGCAGCGGCTTATGAGAACCTTGCCGGGACCAACCAGATCCACCGGGCGGTGCTGCGGCTGCTGGATCCGATGGATTTTGAGAGCTATCTCGGCAACCTCGGTGGTGAATTGGCGGAAATCCTGCGGGTGGATTCGGTGACGCTGGTGCTGGAAACCGCCCATCCCGAACAGGACGCCGCCGTACAGCGCATGGATCAGGTGTTGAAGGTTGTCGAGCCGGGATTCGTGGAACAATACATCAATCCGCAGCGCAATGGCCCTGACCGTCAGGTCACCCTGCGTCAGATGCAGTCCGGCCACGCCCGCACCCATGGTGCCAAGGCGGATTTCATCCGGTCCGAGGCCTGTCTGAAACTGGAACTGGGCGAAGGCCGCCTGCCCGGCCTGCTGGTTCTGGGGTCCGAGGATCCGCATCAGTTCACCCCACAGCATGGCACCGATCTTCTGGCGTTTTTTGCAGGCGTTTTTGAACGGTCGATGCGCCACTGGCTGTCGTGACGCCCCCGTCCCCTCTGTTGATCTCCCCGGCCTGCCGCGATGCGCTGGAGCAGTGGCTGGCCGGGCTGGCCGCGCTTCGGGGGGCGGCTGAGAACACCGTCACCGCCTATCGCGGCGATGTGGTGGAGTTTCTCGCATTTATGACTCAGCATTTTGGCGGCCCGCAGGGGTTGGGGGCGCTGGCGGAGATTTCCACCGGTGATATGCGCGCCTGGATGGCAGCCACCCGCGCCACAGGCACCGGGGCGCGCTCATTGGCGCGCAAACTGTCGGCGGTCAAAAGCTTTTACACCTGGCTGGCTGAGCGGCAGGGGTTTGAGCCCACCGCCGTCTTGTCGGCGCGCAGTCCCAAGTTCCAGAAAAAACTCCCCCGCCCGCTGGCCGAGGATGCGGCGCGGGCGGTGATCGAAACGGTGGAGTTTCAGTCCACCACCGATTGGGTGGCGGCGCGTGATGTGGCGGTGGTGACGCTGCTTTATGGCTGTGGGCTGCGGATCTCCGAGGCCCTGGGCCTGACCGGCGCAGACGCGCCGCTGCCGGCAGTTCTGCGGATCACAGGTAAGGGCGACAAAGAACGGATCGTGCCGGTGTTGCCTGCCGCGCGTCAGGCGGTGGACCGGTATCTCCGGCTCTGCCCGCATCCGCAGGACCGCGCAGCACCATTGTTTCGCGGTGTCCGTGGCGGGGCACTGAATGCGCGGCTCATTCGCAGCGCCATGGCGCAGGCACGCGCCCAGCTGGGCCTGCCTGCCAGTGCCACGCCGCATGCGCTGCGGCACAGCTTTGCCACCCATCTGCTGGAAGCAGGCGGCGATCTGCGTGCCATTCAGGAGCTTTTAGGCCATGCCTCGCTGTCGACAACGCAGGCCTATACGGCGGTCGATACGGCGCATCTGATGGATGTCTACAACCGCGCCCACCCAAAAGCGTAAGGCCTGCGCAAAACACGCCATCAAAGGGCTGGATTTAACCTCGCAGTAAGGGGCCTGCGCCAGATTGCTGGCGTCAAATCCAGAAGGAGCCCCCGTGATGAGTATCGTCGCCCAAAGCCATTCCACCGACGCCGCGCCGCTTGGCGCGCCCTACAACCCCGCCAATCGCAGCGCCGCCAATGCCAGCACATCCGATATTGGCGATGTGGATTTCAGCCAGTTTTATGAGCAGCTTCTGGCGGATCTGGACAGCGATGGCGACCGTGAGATTTCTGATCACGAATGGGCAGCCTATCGCGCGGGCAAGGCCGCACGCGGTGAATTTGTCGCGGCACAAGGGCCATCTGATACCGGTGAGGCGCCGCAGATCGTGGACAGCCGCAGCCTGACCGAGACGCTGTTTCGCAAGGCGCTGATGGAAGATCCTGCCGACCCGTAAAACGGTGGCCCGATGTCGCTGTGGCAGGTGATCCACGGCTAAGCGTTTGCTTTCACGCTGGTGACATGACCACCCCCAAAGACCCGAATTTCCGCGCATGGGCGAGACGTTTTTCCATTGACCACTTGCGAGGGTGCGGGAAATTCGCCATCAGGGGCGTATGACACCTCAGTATCGTGCCCTCTCCGTTCATCTGCTGACCGCCACCGGCGCGGTTTTTGCAATCCTTGCCATGTTGGCTGCGGCTGATGCCAAGTGGAGCCTGATGTTTGTCTGGCTTGTCGTGGCTTTTGCCGTGGATGGGGTGGATGGGCCGCTGGCGCGGCATTATGAGGTGAAGCGCTACGCACCGGAGTTCGACGGTGTGCTGCTGGATCTGATCATTGATTACCTCACCTATGTGTTCATCCCGGCCTTTGCGCTGTTCAAATCCGGGTTGATGGCGGGGTGGACCGGTTGGGTGGCGCTGATTGTGATCACCTTTGCCAGTGCCTTGTATTTTGCCGACACGCGGATGAAGACGAAGGACAATTCCTTCTCCGGGTTTCCCGGATGCTGGAATATGCTGGTTCTGGTGATCTTTGCGCTGGAGCCGAGCCATTGGACCAGTCTGGCGCTGGTCACCCTGCTGGCGATTGCGATGTTCCTGCCGCTGAAGTTCATTCACCCGGTGCGCACCGAACGCTGGCGCAAGGTGTCGCTGCCGATGGCATTGGCCTGGACGTTCTTTGCTGGCTGGGCCGCCTGGGTCGATTTTCACCCGGCAAGCTGGGCGCATTGGGGGCTGGTGCTGACTTCGGTCTATCTGATTTTTGTCGGCATCGCGCAGCAGATCATCCCCGAGAGCAAGGGCTGAGCGGGCCGTCTCAGGCCGATCTCGCCAGACTGCGGGTCTCTCCGTGAGACCCGAAACCGGGCTGCGGGCCTGTCGCGTGATGGCGCGATATGCCGCCACCTAAAGTGACCGTTTCCAATGGCGCGCCTACTCAGGCGGGCAGGTTGAGACGGCGCTGTGGCAGCCTGCGAAGGATTAGCAGCTTCACCGGATGAGGACAGCCACCCGCACGGTCGGATCAGACATATCTCCTGCGGCGGACCCCTTGGTCCGCCTTCCCCCGGCAATATACCCCCTTCGCAAGATGCCGATCAGATCAACAATCCCGCCGCCCCTTCGTGACGCAAAAGAGCGACCTTGGTCTCAACCCCGCCCGCGCCGGAAAATCCCCCAAGACCTGAGGCGCCAAGCACCCGGTGGCAGGGGATGATCACCGGGATCGGATTGGCGCCGCAGGCATTGCCAACGGGTTGGGCCGCTGCGTCCAGATCCTTTGCGATGTCGCCATAGGTGCGGGTTTCGCCCAGCGGGATTGCCGACATGGCAGCGCAGACCGCGCGCTGAAAATCGCTGCCCGCGACTGCCAGCGGCAGATCGAACGCGGTCAGCTCATGGGCGAAATAGGCGCGCAGCTGGGCCAGAGCCTCAGCCGTCAGGGCCGAGCCTGCGACACCCGCGGGCGCGGCCTGCCACGTCAGGCGAACAATGGCGCCATCCTGCTCCCCCACGCACAGCGTGCCGACAGGTGTTTCAAGACTGGCCTCAGCCATCTGCTGGGTCGCGGTTTCAGGGGGCTGCACGGGTCCGGTAGTCCTTACGCTTGATGCTTGCACACCCTGGGCAGCGTCTGCGGGATCCTGCTCAGCGTCAAGGCGGAACCTCAATCCCGCCGCTGGACCTAACCTTTGGGATAGGAGGCTATGCCTTCGGCAGGGTCGGCTAACCTCAGGTGCCCATGCAATTGCACTAAATTTTAGTAAAACTGGGTCTCAAGTTATGAAGAAGGTCAGTCGCCATGCATATCACCACCCAAGGAAATATCAGCGTTTACCGCATGCTGAATGGCCACATGAGTGGGCAGGCGGCGACGAAACAGGCGCAGGCCCAGCAGACCGGAACGCTGCCGGGCGGGCTGGAAACTGCCGCCTCCCTGGCGAAGACGGCCAAGGCCGTGTCCCAGCAGGCCGCCATAACCGGACCAAGTGAGGGCGGAAGTCTGATTGCCGTCGGCACCCAGCATCTGCGCACCGTGGTGCAACAGACCCTGCAAGATCTGCAATCGGGTTGCCACGCCGGGCCACTTCCGACCAGCGAAGTGATCGCCCAGAACAACTATCGCGCGGCGCTGCGGGCGATGGGCTGATCCGGCCCGGATTGCCTGCCTTGCGCTGAGCAGAAAACCCCCGGCGTTCTTTGACACCATACCCCCGTCAAAGACGTCAAAAGAAGCGCGCCGCCCGCCCCATCGAGGGGTGGGCGGCGCGCAGATCCCGTTGGGGATCTGAGATCACCGCTGTCCGGGGCAGCACTGGCTGCCCACCTGGACGGATCGCTATTTTAGCTCAGCGCCGCATCGCAGCGCCCGCAGACACCTGCGTGGCTGTGCTGACCCACATCCGGCAGAATCTTCCAGCAGCGCTGACATTTGTCGCCATCGGCCTTCTCAAACACCACCGACACGCCGTCCACCTCGGGCATACGGAAGGCTTCTGCCGGAGCCGGATCGCCGCTGAGGGCGATATCGGAGGTGATGCAGACATCGGCAAAATTCACCGATTTCAGCGCCTCCAGCACCTCCGGATCGCGCACATGCACCACCGGCGCGGCCTCCAGCGAGGCACCGATCACCTTGTCCACGCGCTGCACCTCAAGGGCCGCGGTGACCACACGGCGGGCCTGACGGACCTTGGCCCATTTCGCGGCCAGCGGCTCATTCAGCCAATCCGCAGGGGTCGCGGGAATGTCCTGCAAATGCAGCGAGCTGTCCTCACCGGGGAAGCGTTCCAGCCAGACCTCTTCCATGGTGAAAACCAGGATCGGCGCCAGCCAGGTTGTCAGGCGGTGGAACAGGATATCCAGCACGGTGCGGGCCGCACGCGCGTTCAGCGTGTCACCATCGCAGTAAAGCGCATCCTTGCGGACATCGAAGTAGAAGGCCGACAGATCCACGGTGGCAAAGTTGAACACCGCCGAGAAGACGCCCTGAAAATCAAAGGCCTGATAGCCGGTGCGGACCTTGTGATCCAACTCCGCCAGACGGTGCAGGACCCATTGTTCCAGCTCCGGCATATCCGCAGGCGCGACCCGCTGATCTTCGGAGAAATCCGCCAGGCTGCCGAGCATATAGCGCATGGTATTGCGCAGGCGGCGGTAGCCATCGGCGACGCCTTTCAGGATCTCCGGCCCGATGCGCTGGTCGGCGGTGTAATCGGTCTGCGCCACCCAGAGACGCAGGATATCCGCGCCATACTGCTGGACGATTTTCTCGGGCACGATGGTGTTGCCGAGCGATTTGGACATCTTGTTGCCCTTCTCGTCCAGCGTGAAGCCATGGGTGACCACATTGCGATAGGGCGCGCGACCCTTGGTGCCACAGGCCTGCAACAGCGAGGAGTGGAACCAGCCGCGGTGCTGGTCGGTGCCTTCCATGTAGACGTCGGCGATGCCGTCCTCGGTGCCGTCTTCGCGGTCGCGCAGCACAAAGGCGTGGGTGGAGCCACTGTCGAACCACACGTCGAGCACGTCAAACACCTGATCATAGTCGTCGGGGGTCACGATGCCGTCGAGCATCTTTTCCTTGAAGCCATCCGTGTACCAGACATCAGCGCCATGTTCCTCGAATTCGGCCACGATGCGGGCGTTCAGCTCCTCATTGCGCAGGAGGAAATCGGGATCGGTCGGCAGCACGCCCTTCTTGGTGAAGCAGGTGAGCGGCACGCCCCAGGCGCGCTGGCGCGAAAGCACCCAGTCCGGGCGGCTTTCGATCATGGAATAGAGACGGTTCCGGCCGGTCTGCGGGGTCCACTGCACCAGCTGGTCGATGGAGTTCAGCGCGCGGGTGCGGATGGTGTCGCCCATCTCGCCCATGCCGTCGTCCAGTTCGCGGTCGACGGAGGCAAACCACTGCGGCGTGTTGCGGAACACGATTGGCGCCTTGGAGCGCCAGGAATGCGGGTAGCTATGGGTGACGCGGCCCCGGGCGATGATGCCATCGGCCTCAACCAGCTTGGCAATCACGGCGGTGTTGGCTTTGCCTTCCTTGCCCTTTTTGTCAAAGACTTGAAGTCCGGCAAAGAACGGCACATGCGGCAGGAATTCAGATTCCTCGCCCACATTGTGGGTCATGCGGTCAATCCAGTTGCGCGCCACGAAACATTCGTAGTCATCCGCACCATGGCTGGGCGCCGTGTGCACAAAACCGGTGCCCGCATCATCGGTGACGTGGTCGCCGTCGATCATTGGCACGTCGTAATCCCAGAAGCCGTTCGCGCCCTCGATGCCCTTGAACGGATGGTTCAGAGTCAGGCCATCAAGTTCGGAGGCCTCGACATCGCGGACCTTGGTGAATTCGGTGACGCGGGACTTCTCTAGCGCGTCTGCGGCCAGCGCATCGGCAAAGAGATACAGCTCACCCGGTTTGGTCCAGCTCTCTTCCTGCGTGGCGTCGACGCGGTAGAGGCCATAGGCGACCTTCGGGTTATAGGCGACAGCCTTGTTCGAGGGGATGGTCCAGGGGGTGGTGGTCCAGATGACAACGCGGGCTTTGGCCAGATCGCCGGTTGCACCAGCAAAGCCAAACGGCACCCAGATGGTGTGGGACTTGTGGTCGTGATATTCGATCTCGGCCTCGGCCAGGGCGGTTTTCTCTACCGGGGACCACATCACGGGCTTGGAGCCCTGATAGAGCGTGCCGTTCATCAGGAATTTCTGGAATTCCCCCGCGATCACCGCCTCGGCGTGGTAGTTCATGGTGAGGTACGGATCATCCCAATTGCCGGTGATGCCGAGACGCTTGAACTCCTCGCGCTGGATGCCGACCCATTCATCGGCAAAGGCGCGGCATTCCTGACGGAAGTCGACAACCGGCACTTCGTCCTTGTTCTTACCCTTCTTGCGGTACTGCTCTTCGATCTTCCATTCGATCGGCAGGCCGTGGCAATCCCAACCCGGCACATAGCGCGCATCAAAGCCCATCATCTGGTGCGAGCGCACGATCATGTCCTTGATCGTTTTGTTCAGCGCGTGGCCGATGTGCAGGTGACCGTTGGCGTAGGGAGGTCCATCGTGCAGGGTGAAGGGCTTGCGTTCCGCGTCCGTGCCCTTAGCGGCGGCGGCCTTTTCGCGGAGTTTGTCATAGACGCCAATCTGGGCCCAACGCTCCAGCCAGCCCGGCTCCCGCTTGGGCAGGCCCGCGCGCATCGGGAAATCGGTTTTGGGCAGATTGAGGGTGTCTTTGTACTCAGGCGTCTGAGGCGTGTCGGCACACATGTGCAGCGTCCTTTGGATGATCTGGTCGTGTTTTGGGATATTCGGTTCGGTGCGATGGCTCAAGCACCTTTGCCCGGCGGCTCACGTGGTCAGAGCGCCGGGGACATAATTCGAATAATGATGGCCGCAACATGGGACATGGAGGCCTTATAGGACTGTGCTATGCCAGCGTCCAGAGCGGATCAGCCCGCCTTAGTCTCGGCACGCTGGATGAGCCGACGCATCTGCGCAGCAGATATGGCCGAGACTGCATTAGCCTTGGCAACCAGATTTACCTTCAAGTTTTCAATCCACTCGTGCTCTGCGCTCAGGGCCTTACTGTTCTTAAGCTTTCTATAAAAAATAGCATCCAGAACCCGAAGGGCAGTGGCACGGTCCCTCTGTGAGAGTTTGAAAATGGCTTCAACTGCAGCCAAGCAGTCCATATGATGAAGGATGGGTGCCTCCCAGTAGCTTACCCCTTCACCTGTATTCTTTTCCAGCAAATCAAGAAATGTTTCTGGCTGGTCCTGAAGATAACCCAGTAATTCAGATGCTCTTTCTGGCAGCTTTCTCGCGAAGGCTTGATCCATGAGTTTACGAATGAGAAGACATAGGCCTTTTCCTCTAGGAGCAGGCTCGAAACCATACCCCCCGTATGAAATGGTTCCACTGGTCCAATCAAATCCATACTGTTCATGAACAGCCGCAAAGCTTGCAACCCGAGCAGGTAGTATGCCCCGTTTTGACAGTGCCCTCACGTAGCAATAGAACTTGCGAGCCGTTTTCCGTGGGCAAAAATCGCCGCGATACTTGCCCATGAAATTTAGAGCGCCGTAGATCTGAAGAATTTCACCGGGATTAGTCACCTCAAAACTCGCCAGACTGGCCTCTATACGGGCAATGACGCCCTCAAGCTCTGTGGTGTCTTGTTCTTCCCAGTTCCACAGGCGGATCCAGTCAGGTGTTTCTTTTGGAGCAGTGAAATGACCTGTCGCTTTGAGTGCAATATTGATTTGTGCGGTAGATGCGTAGCCATCGACAAGAAGGTTGACGCCGAGTTCCGCAGGAAGTGCCCCTCCCCTATAATTCAGGATATCAGCGTTCGGATGTTTCTGCCTCAACTTGCTCAATGGTGATCCATCGTCTTCCTTGCCAGAGTTCAAATATCGACCTGAATCTCCTCGTTGTCTCAGATCATTTTTGTCAATTGACCCTTCATGATAGGCCATATGAAGTGCCAGGAAGGTTTGTGTGAGGCGCTGCACGGAGGTGGTATGAGCAACCATTTCAGGTTCGATCCGATCAATGAGGTCGGCAGCATCCCGTATAGCACGCAGCAAAAGACGGAGGTTCCGATGGCTTGCCTCTTCGAAAATCGTTTTGATGATCGCCTGATGTGCTTGCAAGAACCGACGCCCCTGACCATCAGGGATATCGCCCCAGACCGCTGTCATAGCCGCATCAACATTTGGTTCGATTGTCACGATCTGACCAACCAATTTTTCGCGACTGTGCAAAAAATCGGGAGGTTCGGTATGTTTATCCGAATTCGCAATCAGAATGACGCGCTTACTCTCGTGCTCGACAAAGCGGTTGATCAGCCCCCAAAGCTGTTTCACGGGCAGGCCGCATCGCTCAACATCATCGAAAATGATTGTTTGCGGTAATTTCTGAAGAGCTATTTCTGTGAGGTTTACCTTCGAAGGGTCCGCAGCGAAGCCATACGCTCGAAACGACAAAAGGCCCTTACCTGCACGAACCCAGTTCGCCAGCTTACCGTTGACCCAAGGATTAAGCGCACGAACCAAGGCCCAGTCAAATTCATCAGAGCTGTGGACATTGTAAAGTGACACATAGAGACGTGTGGGATCTGTTTCGCATCCGGTTGCTGCTTTGATAAAGTGGGTTTTTCCGCATCCCCATGGCGCATCAATCAGCAGCGCATATCTAGGCGACTGGAGGTTCAGGTATTTTTCAACAACACGCCTAGCAATCTGATTTGGCAAATCCATGGTCCCGTTCTGTTTTGGGAATGATTTCATGGCTTGGGGCGAAGCTCAACCTACGGGATAAAAGCGTATCAACACGCCGCACAATTGGTCGCAGGGATTGCCCCGCACGGTGGGTGTACCGGCGGGGCGCTCTGGTGTAGCGACGGGTGGAAAGGTGGAGTTCACATGACCCAGACGTCCCTCGCGCGGTTTGACATTACGGCAGAGCAGATCGCCTATGTGGTGGATATATTCTATGCGCGGGTGCGCGGCGATGCGGTGTTGGGGCCGGTGTTTTCGGCACATGTGGAGGATTGGCCGGAGCATGAGGCGCTGATCACCCGGTTCTGGCGCAATGCCATCCTGCGGGAGAAATGTTACAGCGGCAATCCCATGCGGGTGCATGTCAGCAGACCGGATGTAAAGCCCGAGCATTTTGCGATCTGGCTGGGATTGTTTCACGAGGTCTTGCAGGCGGAACTGCCGGAACGAACCGCGCTGCAATGGGGCGCTCTGGCGGACCGGATCGGCGAAGGGTTCCGCACCGGGATCGTCGCAATGCGCCAGCCAAAAGACGCACCACCAAAGCTGTTCTGATCCGCGCAGGCACAAGTGCTCCCGCGCCCATAGATGCCCTGGCGGGGCCAGCGCATCCTTGTGGCCTTGGGCGTGGCTCATGCGAGGCATCAGCCTGGGGCGTGTGGCTAGGCGTCCTTGGTGAAGAGGCCAGTGAGGGCGCGCTGGATAACCTTGCGGGTCCGGGGTTTCTGCGCCTTGGAGAAGGTCATCGGACGGCAGACTTCCATGGCGGCGATGCCAACGCGGGCGGAGAGCGCACCATTCACCAGACCTTCGCCAAAACGGCGAGAGAGTTTGGACAGGATCGATCCGCCTAGCACCGGTTCCAGCAGGTCATCGCCAACAGCGACAGCGCCAGTGGTCACCAGATGGGCCAGCACCGCGCGGGTGAGCCGCCAGGAGCTGAAGAAGCCGGAGCGCCCGCCGTAGATATCGGCGATGCGGCGGATCATCCGCAGCGAGGTCACCAGCGCCGTCACCACATCGGCCAACGCCAAGGGCACCAGCGCGGTAACGGTTGCGACCTGTCGGGCGCCGCTCTCAACCACGCGCAGGGCGCGGGCATCCAGCGGCGCGAGCAGCTCCGCCTCGGCCAGATGCAGCAGCGCGTCGGCGTCCATGATGTCGCTCTTGCGCTCGTCCAGTCGGGCCAACCCCCATGTGAGATCCTTGCGCCCGCGGTAAAACCGTTCCAGTCCCGCAACATAGCTGCGGGCGGCCTTCAGATCCGCGGTGGCATCAGCGGTCTGCCCCCCGGCGGGGTCGGTCGGGTCCGCTGAAAGCAGCGGTTGCGCGTTGCGCAGGCTCTCGACCCGGCGCAGGCGGGAGAGGGCTGCGAGTTCACGCAGGCCCATCAGAAGGGCCAGAAGGACGGCCACGGCAAAGCCTGCGGTGATTGCCCAGCCCAGGAGCGGCATGCGGTCAATCAGGCCGGTGACAAACTCCCAGGCCGCGACCGAGATGACCGCGCCGATCAGCGCTGTCAGACAGGCCCAGAACCAGCGCGCCAGACGCGAGGGGCGACGGCTGGCCAGTACGGCGGCCTGCGCCAGCGCGGGCTGCGGCAGGTCGCTGCTGGCGCCGTCCAGATCCGGGACCGGCGGCGCGCTGGCCACATCCGGGGTTTCGTCTGCGGTGGCGCTGTCTGTGAGGTCGAAGAGGACGGCATCCTTGCGGCTCATGGCGTGTCCTTTTTCGGGCGATCCGGTTTGCCGGCTTGAGGGCTTTGTCACTGCGGCGGCGCGGGGTTTGGGTTCAGGCTTCGGCGAGGGTGCGGGCCAGATGTATTGAATATCCGGCAACCCTTCGTCGTTGCGCGCGCCATCGCTGCGGGTCTGTTCGACGAAACCTTCGCGCAGGTAGAACCGCTGCGCGCCTTCGTTGGCCTGAAACGTCCAGAGCTGGAGCGGCGACTGCACCGATTTGGCATAGTCCAGCAGCAAGCGGCCAAGCCCCTGCCCGCGCGCCGTGTCGCGCACATAAAGCGCGCAGATCTCCGCACCGTCGCGGGCCAAAAACCCCTCTACCCGTCCGTCTATCTGCGCGATGGTGACCCAGCCGCGATCAATCATGGTGCCGCAAAAGCTGATCGCCTCGGCCCCGGTGTGCTGCTTGGGCATCCAAGGGGTATCAACCTCGAAGCGGTGCAGGATCTCGGCGATCTTGCCGGCATCGGTGCTGCGCGCAACACGCAGGATGGGCGGGGATGAGGCTGTCATAGGCGATCTCCGATCAGGAATTCCGCCGCCCGGTCCAGGCGGATATGGGGCGGGCCATCGCCGGGGCGCAGGGTCAGTGGGGCCGGGGCAAAGGCCATGGCCTGATAATCCCCATCGAGCCAGCTTTCGGCGCCCTGACGGGCCGGGGTCAGCAGGTGTGAGGGGTCTTGCGGCAGGGCACCGGGATAAAACGCGGCCGGTTTGCCGCTGTCCAGAAGAGTGCCGCGCACACAAGGCAGATCGCTGCCGTTGTGGCTGCGCAGCTCCTCTGTTGTGGCGCGCAGCGCGGCGAGCGACAGGGCCGCGGTCTCCGCCCCGGCAAAGCGGGCGCGATCCCGCGCGTCGCGGGTCAGCGCCTCGATGATGGCAGTCAGCTGGGGGTGCTGCTGGTGATGCAGGTGATCAGCCTTGGTCGCCGCGAACAGGATTTTCTCCACCCGCTTGCCGCGCAGGATCTGGCGCAGAAAGCCGTTGCGGCCCGGACGGAAGGCCGCGAGGATATCGGTCATCGCGTGGCGCAGATCCTCCACCGCGCGGGGGCCGGAATGGATTGCGCTCAGGGCATCAACCAGCACCACCTGCCGGTCAATGCGGGCAAAGTGATCGCGAAAGAAGGGTTTGACGACCTTGGATTTATAGGCCTCAAAGCGGCGCTCCATCTCGCGGTGCAGGGACCGGCGGGGGGCGGTATCCGACAGCGGGATTGGCGCAAAGGTCAGCACCGGAGAGCCCGCCAGATCGCCGGGCAGCAGGAAGCGCCCCGGTGTGCAGTCGTAATAGCCTACGGCGCGGGCAGCCTGCAGATAGGCCGCAAAGGCCCCGGCCAATTCTTGCGCCAGCGGCTCATCATGCGGGGCGGTGGCGTCGGCCTTTTGTGCCAGATCCAGAAACGTCTGCGCCTGCGCGCGACCACGAATGCGGGTCAGCACCTCATCGCACCATTGGGCATAGGATTTGTCGAGAAGCGCCAGATCCAGCAGCCATTCGCCGGGGTAATCCACGATATCCAGATGCAGCGTGCGCGGCCCCTGCAAGCCCGACAGCAGCCCGTTGGGCTGGACCCTGAGGCTGAGCCGCAGCTCAGACACAGCCCGGGTGCTGTCGGGCCAATAGGGACGCGGACCTGTGAGGGCGCCAAGGTGGTTTTCATAGTCAAAACGGGGCACGGTGTCGTCCGGTTGGGGTTGCAGAAACGCCGTCTCGATCCGCCCCTCGCGCGCGGCGGACAGCTGCACCATACGGCCCCGGTTCATCAGATTGGCCACCAGCGAGGTGATGAACACCGTTTTGCCCGCGCGGGCCAGACCGGTGACGCCAAGGCGGATCGAGGGTTCAAACAGGCTCTCCGATAGGGAGGCGCCCGCCCCCTCGACGCTGCGCAAAACCCCGTCTGCCAGTGATGATAGTCCCAAAGGTTTGCCCCGCCTTGCGGCCCCTGCGTTGGACCGGATCCTTGTTCAATTTGACCAAGATAGGGGTTGGCGGGGCGTGATACCACCCCGGCGCAGTAGTGGCAGGGACTTGTGCCCCAGCCCCGGCCGCGTTACTTGCCCGCCATGCCGCGTTTTGCTCTGAAAGTCGAATATAACGGCGCGCCCTTCGCCGGGTGGCAGCGCCAGAAAGATCAGCCCTCCGTACAGGGGGCGATCGAGGATGCGCTTGCGCGGCTGGAACCCGGCCCGCATACGATTGCGGCGGCGGGGCGCACGGACACCGGCGTGCATGGTCTGGGTCAGGTTGCGCATTGTGACATGGTGAAGGAATGGGATCCGTTCCGCCTGTCCGAGGCGTTGAATTTCCACCTGAAACCCGCGCCCGTGGCGATTGTCGATTGCGCCCGTGTGGAGGGAGACTGGCACGCGCGATTTTCTGCGGTTGAGCGGCAGTATCTGTTTCGCATCCTGATCCGGCGCGCCCCGGCAACCCATGAGGCCGGACAGGTCTGGCAGCTCAATCATGATCTGGACGCCGACGCGATGCAGGAAGCGGCCAATCATCTGATTGGTCAGCATGATTTCACCACCTTTCGGTCGTCGATCTGTCAGGCGGCCAGCCCGCTGAAGACACTGGACGAATTGCGGGTTGAGCGGGTTCAGGGTTTTTCCGGGCCGGAAATCCATTTTCATGTGCGCGCGCGGTCCTTCCTGCACAATCAGGTGCGCAGCTTTGTCGGCACGCTGGAGCGGGTCGGCGCGGGAGCCTGGGCGCCCGAGGATGTGAAAACCGCGCTAGAAGCCGAGGATCGCGCCGCCTGCGGGCCGGTCTGCCCCGGTCACGGGCTCTATCTGGCGCGCGTCGGATACCCTGACGATCCCTTTGGGATTGCGCAATAATCCCCCCAAATTGAACGACGTTTGAACGCACCGGACGGGTCCGGACCAGACGCACGAATTTTTTCTTCGATTTCGGGGAACCATTCGCGGATGCGTGCGTTTTCTTTCCAGATTTGGGTCCAGAACAGGCAGGCGGCGACATGAACAAGGAAATGGATCTTCTGGGCAGCCTGCTGCGGTATTCCACGTTGCCACTGTCGCTGATCAACCCACAAGCGGAAGAGCTGGAACTGTCCTTCGTCAACCCAGCCTTTGAGAAGGCGACCGGGTATAAGGCTGAGGATGTGATCGACCGCCCCTGCCCGCTGTTTGACGGACCCGCGGTGATGCAAAGCACGCTCAGCGAGCTGAAAGTCGCTCGCGATGGCTTCGACAGCATCGCGCGCACCCTGTGGAACTATGATGCCCATGGGCGCCCCTTCGAATGCCTGACCTATATCGATCCGATCACCGTCACACCCGGTCAGGTCGTCTTGCTGGGCTGCCACTTCATGCTGTCACCAGAGCTGTCGTCCGCGCCGCCGCTGACCCCTGCGGACGCTGAGGATGTTGCGGATCAGATATCGGCCAATGGGTCTACCGGTTCTGGACCTACCGGTTCCGAGCCAGAGCCGGAGCGCGCGGCGGAACTGCATCATCTGGAGAACCAGAAGGACGAGCTACTGGATTATGCGCGCAAGGCGCTCCTGCGTTGTCTGGAAATGCGCCGCAATACGCTTTACAGCCGGATTGACCTTTATTTCAATCGCCATCGCGGCAATCTGCTGGGCGCCGATAGTGCCGATATTGACGCCGCTGCAATGATGCGGGATCCGCTGCTGGGGCCACGTGAAAATCAGGCCTGACGGCCTGATCTTGGGATACTACGCCTGTGGCATCTGTGGCACTGGGTCAGCCGCGACCGCGGTATGGGGGCACCCCTTGGTCTGGGATCCAGACCCCTTCGGGTAGCGGGCCGGTCTGCCAGAACACATCAATCGGGATACCACCACGCGGGTACCAGTAGCCGCCGATGCGCAACCACTGTGGTTCAAGAAAATCGGCCAGACGGCGCGCAATCGACACCGTGCAATCCTCGTGGAATGCGCCGTGGTTACGGAATGACCCCAGGAACAGCTTCAGCGATTTGCTCTCCACCAGCCATTTGCCCGGCACGTAGTCGATCACCAGATGGGCAAAATCGGGCTGGCCCGTCATCGGGCAGAGCGATGTGAATTCCGGCGCGGTGAAGCGTATGTTGTAAGCCACATCAGCTTGTGGATTGGGCACCCGCTCCAGCTCGGCGTCTTCGGGGCTTGCGGGCATCACCGTGGCCCCGCCCAGTTGTTTCAGGTCTTTGTAGATATCATCAGTCATTTTGTTGTCTCCTCACTCCACGCGTTCAGACGCCACGTTTGTTGCCCCAGACCAGCACATGCAACTGCGGCAGCACACGGGGGACAAACCAGCGGTCGGCGGTTACTTTTTCAATCAGCCAATGCAGCCGTTCGGTGGCGGCGGTCAGATCCACCGGGGTCTCGGGGTCGACCTCCGGGTTGCCAGGTTGCAGGTAGAGCGGCAGGTCAGGGTAGCGATGTGCCACCGCCTTGGCCCAATCGTAATCGCAGTCATCGAAGATCACGATTTTCAGCACGATCTGAGCGCAGCCCCTGGCAGCCAACAGACAGTGGTCGAATTTCTGCCAGTCCACGCGGTGACCGCTGGAGGGGGGTTTTGGGCTGAGCACAAGGGTATCGAGGGCCGCAAACCAAGGCTGGCTGATGGAGCCTTGTGTCTCGCAGGCGAAGCGATAGCCTGCCTCCTTGCCCAAAGCGATCAGCGGCGCGAAGTTCTGGATTGCCGGGTTGCCACCTGAGAGCGAGACCGTCAGTGGCTGGCCACCGCTGAGGCGGGACACCTCCTGCCAGACCTCATCCGTGGCCATCGGTGCCCAGGTGTCGCGGAAGCGGCTGTCCACCGCATGCAGGCTGTCGCACCAGCTGCAGCGATAGTCACAGCCGCCCGCGCGGACAAATACGGTGGGTTCACCGATCAGCGCCCCTTCGCCCTGAATGGTCGGGCCAAAGATCTCCGCGATACGCAGCGTGGTCGGCGCCGAACGGCTGGCCCCTTGCCTATGCGCAGGAGGGGATGTGTCCCCGGTCGCGCGCTCGGCGCGCGGTATCAGAACCTCGGTCATGGTCGGTATTCCGCCCAGGTCTTAGGCGTCTCTGATACCCGCACCGCGGCGGTTTCCGGCCAGCGGGCGGCACACCAGTCATAGAAATGGCGCGCCATGTTTTCTGCGGTGGAGGGGCCTTCCATCACATCATTCAGATGGCGGTGATCAAAGCTGCCGTCGATGTAGTTCTTCAGCGGTGCCAGCTCGTGATAATCCCGCACAAACCCATCGCTGTTCAGCTCAGCGCCCGCCAGTTCAATCACCACAATGTAGTTGTGCCCATGCAGCCGGGCACATTGGTGATCTGCTGGCAGATGCGTCAGCTGATGCGATGCGGAGAAGTGGAATTCCTTGGTGATCCGGAACATTATGCGCCCCCCTCTTTGATGGCGGTGCGCCAGAAATCCGGGTCAGCGTAGACTGTGGGATCCACGACCCCCGCCAGATCAAAGGCCTCACGGCGTTCAACGCAGGTGCCACAGCGCCCGCAATGATGTTCGCCGCCTTTGTAGCAGGACCATGTCTCGGCAAAGGGGGTGTTTACCGCCGCGCCGTCGGCAACGATGTCCCCTTTGGAGCGATGCACAAAAGGCGTCACCAGCGACACATCGGCATACCCATCCAGCGCCATGCGCTGCATCGCGTCGAAGGCATCGGTGAACGCCGGGCGACAGTCCGGGTAGATAAAGTGATCGCCGCCATGCACCGCCGTTGCCACGGCCGTATCGCCCTTGGCGGCGGCAATCCCGTAGGCAATGGTCAGCATGATGGCATTGCGGTTTGGCACAACCGTGACCTTCATGGTCTCTTCGGCGTAGTGCCCGTCCGGCACATCGATATCATCGGTCAATGCAGAACCGCTGAGCGCGGCGCCGATCGAACGCATGTCGATGATCTCATGCGGAACCCCAAGCCGTTGCCCACAGGCGGCGGCGTAATCGAGTTCCTTGCGATGACGCTGTCCATAGTCGAACGACACCAAACGCGAGAGCTGCCCTTGGGCAGCAAGAATATGGGCAAGGGACACGGAATCGAGCCCGCCCGAGCAGATGACAAGTGTTTTCAAGTTTTCAGTCCTTGTTTTGATATCCGGGTAGGCTGCGACCGGAAGGCGTGCGTATAGCGACTGCCGTTAACCACGGCAAGATATCCACAGAAAATTTCCGCCACGTCAGGATCTGCGGTGATCGACTTTGGCGTGACGTATTTTTTAATTTCATTTCAGACTATTAGCCAAAATACAAAAAGCGCCCTCCGAGTGGAGAGCGCCTGAGAGTGGTTTTTGGACGTCCGTTTTCCCAGCACTCCGCAAGGGGCCGGGGCAGACCGTTAACCGAGATTTTCCTGACTGTAGGCCTTTAGCTCAGCCCGCGCGACCTGCCTGCGGTGGACGGCGTCCGGACCATCGGCAAGGCGCAGGGTCCGCACATGGGTCCAGGCCTGGGCCAGCGGCGTGTCCTGGCTGATGCCCTGCCCGCCGTGCATCTGCACCGCCTCGTCGATCACCTTCAGCGCGACGCGGGGGGCGACCACCTTGATCTGGCTGATCCAGGGCGCGGCAGCGCGGGCGTCCCCCTGATCCATATACCACGCCGCCTTGAGGCAGAGGAGACGCGCCATTTCGATCTCCATCCGGCATTCGGCGATGATGTCGTAGTTGGCGCCCAGCTGGGCCAGCGGCTTGCCAAAGGCCTCGCGGCGCAGTGAGCGGCGGCAGAGCTGCTCCAGCGCGCTTTCGGCCTGACCAATGGCGCGCATACAGTGGTGAATGCGGCCCGGCCCAAGGCGGCCCTGCGCGATCTCGAACCCGCGCCCCTCTCCCAGCAGCATATGATCTGCCGGAATACGCACATTCGAAAAGCGGATATGCATATGCCCGTGGGGGGCGTCATCGTGGCCGTAGACCTCCATCGGGCGCAGCACCTCGATCCCCGGCGCATCCGCAGGCACCACGATCATTGACTGGCGCTTGTGTTTGGGCAGGTTGTCGCCGCCAGTACGCACCATGACGATATAGACCTTGCAGCGCGGATCCCCGGCACCGGAGGCCCACCATTTTTCGCCGTTCAGCACATAATCATCGCCATCACGCACGCAGGACATGGAGATATTGGTGGCGTCAGAGCTGGCGACATCCGGCTCAGTCATCAGATAGGCCGAGCGGATCTCTCCCTGCAGGAGCGGCGCCAGCCATTGCTGTTTCATCGCCTCGGTGCCGTAGCGTTCGAACACCTCCATATTGCCGGTATCCGGCGCGGAGCAGTTGAAGACCTCTGCCCCCAACGGCGTCTTACCCATTTCCTCAGCGAAATAGGCGTATTCCACGGTGGAGAGGCCAAAGCCCTTGTCGCTGTCGGTGAGCCAGAAATTCCACAGACCCTGCGCCTTCGCCTTGGCTTTCAGGCCTTCAAGGATTTCGGCCTGCCGGTCAGTGTATTGCCAGCGGTCGCCCTTGCCGATTTCGGCGTGATACGCGGCCTCCATCGGCATGATCTCGTCGCGGATCATCACCGCCACCCGGTCCAGAAGCGCGCGGTTTTCGCTCCGCATTCCCAAGTTCATGTCCATCCCGGCGCCTCATTTGATTGTTTCGTTTGACTGCAGCATGGCGCGCGGATTGCGGCGCTGTCCAGCCGCGTGACGGGACGTCACGGGAGGATCACCGCAGCGGGGCACGAGAAAACGGGCCCCGAAGGGCCCGTCTGCAAGTGGTTTATTCAGCCGCCTCTGCGTAGTCCTCCATCGGCGGACAGGTGCAGACCAGATGGCGGTCGCCGTAGGCGTTGTCGACACGGTTCACTGGCGGCCAGTATTTGTCGACCCGGAACGCGCCCGGAGGGAAGCAGCCCTGTTCGCGGGAATAGGGGCGATCCCAGTCTTTCACGAGGTCTTCCATCGTGTGAGGGGCGTTTTTCAGCGCGTTATTCTCCGCGTTCATTTCGCCTGCCTCTACCGCGCGGATTTCCTCGCGGATCGACAGCATGGCCTCGCAGAACCGGTCCAGTTCTGCCTTGGTCTCAGACTCGGTGGGTTCCACCATCAGAGTACCAGCAACGGGCCAGGACATGGTTGGTGCGTGAAAACCGCTGTCGATCAGGCGTTTGGCCACATCATCCACGGTGACATTGGCGCTGGCCTCAAACGGGCGGGTGTCCAGAATGCACTCATGCGCGACGCGGCCCGTGGGCCCCTTATAGAGCACGTCATATGCCCCTTCGAGCCGCTTGGCGATGTAGTTGGCATTGAGGATCGCCACCTTCGTCGCCTGGGTCAGACCCGCACCGCCCATCATCAGGCAATAGGCCCAGCTGATGGTTAAGATGGAGGCAGAGCCGAAGGGCGCGGCCGAAACCGGGCCTTCCTCCCCGCCGGTCTCCGGGTGGCCGGGCAGATGTGGCTGCAAATGGGCCTTCACCCCAATCGGGCCCATGCCGGGGCCGCCGCCACCATGCGGGATAGCAAAGGTCTTATGCAGGTTCAGGTGGCTCACATCGCCGCCCAGATCACCGGGACGCGACAGACCCACCATCGCGTTCATATTGGCGCCATCGATGTAGACCTGACCGCCGTGATCATGGGTGATCTGGCAGACCTCATGCACGGTTTCCTCAAACACGCCATGGGTCGAGGGGTAGGTGATCATGCAGCCTGCAAGGTTTTCGGCGTGTTTCTCCGCCTTTTCACGAAAATCATCGAGGTCGATATCGCCGTTTTCGGCGGATTTCACCACCACAACTTTCCACCCCACCATCTGGGCAGAGGCCGGGTTGGTACCATGGGCGGACATCGGGATCAGACAGATGTTGCGATGGCCCTGCCCGTTGGCGCGGTGATAGGCCGCGATGGACAGAAGGCCCGCATATTCGCCCTGCGCGCCAGAGTTCGGCTGCATGGAAATCGCGTCATAGCCGGTGATCTGGCACAGTTTCTCTGACAGGTCGCTGACCATCTCGGCGTAGCCCTGCATCTGATCCTCAGGCGCAAAGGGGTGGATATTGGCAAATTCCGGCCAGCTGAGCGGCATCATTTCTGCCGCGGCGTTGAGCTTCATCGTGCAGGAGCCTAGCGGGATCATCGCACGGTCCAGCGCCAGATCGCGATCCGCGAGGCGACGCATGTAGCGCATCATCTCTGTCTCGGCCCGGTTCATGTGGAAAATCGGATGCGTCAGGTAATCGGATGTGCGGTGCATGTTCTCCGGCACGCGGTACTCAGGCGTGAAATCATCGTCGCCGCGGCGGATGCCAAAGGCGCGCCAGACCGCTTCGATGGTCTCAGAGCGGGTCACCTCATCCAGGGTGATGCCAACGCGGGTTTCGCCAACCCGGCGCAGGTTCAGCCCCTCGTCCACGGCGGATTTCAGCACCGCCTCCTGCAAGGGGCCAACATCCACGGTGATCGTGTCGAAGAAGGATCTGGGATCCACCTTGAAGCCCGCGTCCTCCAGCCCCTTGGCCAGACGGACAGTTTTGCGGTGGATGCGTTGTGCGATGGCTTTCAGACCCTTGGGGCCATGGAAGACCGCATACATAGAGGCCATTACCGCCAGCAAGGCCTGCGCGGTACAGACGTTGGAGGTCGCCTTCTCCCGGCGGATGTGCTGTTCGCGGGTTTGCAGCGACAGGCGATAGGCGCGGTTGCCATGGGCATCGACCGACACGCCGACGATGCGGCCCGGGATCGCGCGTTTATAGGCATCCTTGGTGGCCATATAGGCCGCATGCGGACCACCGGCGCCAACCGGCACGCCAAAGCGCTGGGTCGAGCCGACAGCGATGTCGGCGCCCATCGCGCCCGGCTCCTTCAGCAGGGTCAGCGACAGCGGATCTGCCGCGACAACGCCGATGGCCTTATGCGCGTGCAGCTGGGCGATGTGATCGGTAAAATCGCGCACATGGCCGTAGGTGCCGGGATATTGGAACAGCGCGCCAAAGACCGCCGAGGCGTCCAGCTTATCCGGGTTGCCGACAATCACCTCGATGCCCAGCGGCGCGGCGCGGGTCTGGATCACGGCGATGTTCTGCGGGTGGCAGTCGCGGTCGACAAAAAACGCCTTTGCCTTTGATTTGGAGACCCGCTGCGCCACCGTCATCGCCTCGGCGCAGGCTGTCGCCTCATCCAGAAGCGAAGCATTGGCGATTTCCAGACCGGTGAGGTCTGAAATCATGGTCTGGAAGTTCAGCAGCGCCTCAAGACGGCCCTGCGAGATTTCGGGCTGATAGGGCGTGTAGGCCGTGTACCAGGCCGGGTTTTCCAGAATGTTGCGCTGGATGGCGGGCGGGGTCACGGTGCCGTGGTAGCCCTGACCAATAAGCGAGGTCTTCAGAACGTTCTTACCCGCGACCTCACGCATGTGATGCAGCAGCTCACGTTCGGATAGGGGGCGGCCAAACTCCAGCGCGGCGGCCTGACGGATGGTGGCGGGCACGGTGTCGTCGATCAGCGCGTCCAGGCTCTTGACGCCGACCACGGCAAGCATGTCATCCATTTCCTCGGGTGACGGGCCGATGTGGCGGCGGTTGGCAAAGTCGTACGGCAGATAATCCGTGGGTTCAAAAGACATATGTCGCCCTCTTCAGCAACAGGAGGTTAAGGCAGCAGGAGGCTGCGGGCAGGCCCGATCTTGCGGCTGGTTGCCGCGATCTATGCGGGAACAGCGATCAAAAAACCCCGCCGCGCAAGAGGCGCAGGCGGGGTGGAAGGATCAACCGATGAAGTCCTTGTACCCGGCTTCATCCATGTAATCGTCCATCGGCGACAGATCGGAGGGTTTGATCTTGAAGAACCAGGCATCGCCCTGCGGATCCTCGTTGATCTTGCCAGGGTTGTCGGCCAGCGCCTCATTCACCTCGACGATCTCACCGTCCAGCGGCGCCAGAATATCGGAGGCGGCCTTGACGGATTCGATCACCACGATCTCATCATCCTTGGACACTTCGGTACCGACCTCGGGCAGCTCCACAAACACGACATCACCCAGCTGCTCGGCTGCGTGGCTGGTGATGCCCACTGTGATCAGATCGTCGCCTTCCGGCAGCAGCCATTCGTGTTCTTCGGTAAATTTCATCGGTCTCTTCCTTTGGAGGTGGCGCTGGCGTCAGCGTCTGCGGCGGCCCGCCCGGTTGGACGGTCGCGGTTTGGTGGTGGTGATCTGCGGCATCATGGGGGTGATATCGGCGGCCTCTGCCCCGTCCCGACCGAACAGGTCGCCGCAGGGCAGGTCGACGCAAGGCTGGCCAGCGCCGGGGATCCCGCGCACATCAGCGCGGGAGATGTCTGGTTGTCCCGAAGTCTCAGCAGCCATGCCGATCCATCCCATGCGTTTCAGGGCCGGTCCGATCCGTTGTGGTGGCATGGTCCCGGCATCAAATCGTACGCGCAGGCCATGCCTGCACGATGTGATGCCCCCTCTGTCCCTTTGCCTGAGATCGTTATCCCTTCGGCGCCCCGATGTGGTCAGGGTCTCTCCAGAGTGTGTTGCGCCTGCGGTCCCTGTGGCCTGAGAGTTTCCGGGGCGGTTGCTCCTTCGGCACCAAAGTCGGCGGTCAATTGCCACCGCGCTGGTTCTCCCGCATACGCCTGTATACGCTAGCAATAATATCGTTTCTCTTCAAGCTGCAATGCCGCCATCTGGTGGCATTTCCGACAGGTGGCATCGCCGAATCCGACAGGCATCAAGCGATGGGAGATGAGGGCGAATAAGTATCAGTAAAGATTGAAATATTCGGCCTGCTCCCATTCGCTAACGGTATCCAGATAGCGGGCCCACTCGACCTCCTTCAGATGGGTGAGATAGTCGACCACATCCTCCCCCAGCGCGCTGCGAAACAGCTCCGATGAGGAGAAGGCCTGCAAGGCCTGACCCAACGAGCGCGGCAGCTTCTCCGCGTCATCAGAATAGGGCGACGCGGTCGGGGCTTGCGCCTGCCTGCCCGCCATCAGCCCCTCACTGCCCGCGATAATCTGGGCGGCCAGTGCAAAATACGGGTTGGCGGTGCTGTCTGGCGCGCGGTTTTCGATCCGGCTGGTGGGATCACCGGGCCGCATAAGCCCCCGCAGCATCGCGCCACGGTTGTCTTCCCCCCATTGCACCCGATTGGGGGCCAATTGATAGGGCAGATAGCGTTTGTAGCTGTTCACGGTTGGCGCCACCAGAATTGAGGCGGCCTCCGCATGGGTGAGCAATCCTGCAATCCAACCGCTGGCTTCGGCGGTCAGCGCGCCCGCGACCTCCGGCATGAAGAGGTTGCGCCCGCTCTGGGTGTCGATCAGCGATTGATGGATATGCCAGCCGTTGGCCATGGCATGATCCTGCCGGGGCTTGGCCATGAAACTGGCGTGCAACCCGTTGGCAGCGCAGACCTCCTTGGCCATGGTACGAAACATCACCATGGCGTCGGCCTGCGTCATCGGGTCAGCGGGGTCAAAGGTGAACTCGAACTGGCTCGGCCCCATCTCGATTTCCACGGTCCGCACTGGCAGGCCCAGCGCCTGCGCATGACGCCGCAGGGCATCCAGAATGCCCTCGGCCTCAGCGTAGCGGGTTTCGGTCAGATACTGATACCCCTGGATGAGGTTGCGCGTCTCAACAGGTGCCCCCGGCATGCCCTGCTGGGCGTGGCCCAGCGCAGGGTCGACCCGCTCAAAAATCTGAAACTCAACCTCCAGCCCGACCACCGTCTGAAGCCCCTGCTCCGCCAGCGTTGCCACCGCGTGCTCCAACACATGGGCTGAGCCGAAGGGCACGGTTGCGCCGTCGTGAAAGGCCACATGACAGAAGATCCAAGCCGAATGCGGCGACCAGGGCAGCACCCGAAAGGTCTCAGGACGCGGCACCAGCAGAACGTCACTGGCACCCTGCATCGGTGTCACCACCTCCTCCGGGTTTTCGCTCCACACCGGGAAGACAGTGCGATGCGCGGTGTCTTTCAGCAGCAGCGTTGAGGGCACCGCGATCCCCTGCTCGAACAGCGACCGCAGACCAGCAGCAACCAAGGTCTTGCCACGCAGAATGCCGTGTTGATCGGCAAACAGCACCCGCACAGTTTCCACCCGTGCGGCCTCGCATTGCGCCAATACCGCCTCCGCATCGTGGCAGGCCTGGTCCGAAAGCAGTCCGTTGCGCGCCAGCGCGCCCCTGTTGAGCGATGTTGTCATCTTGTGATCCGGCCTTCTTCCTGTTCACGCCTCCGGGCACTGCTGCTGAACCGCCGTCATTTGTGACGTTGCGTCCAGTGTCAGCTATTGCCCACCTGCTGCACCGCTTTTGTTATGCAACTGGATAATTTAAGCTTGAACTAAAAAACTAGTTCAGGTCCAGTCTCTTATCAGGAGCCAAACGGAAAAACTGCACATTTGGCAGGGATTTCCGCATGTAGCTGAAGACCGGAATAAACATACTACCCAGAGTGGCGAAAACAGGAGCATCAGAAACACGCCGATCATGGCGCAGGTCCACTGGCGGTCGCGCTATAGGCCCAGAGGCAGCGCAGTGAGCCTGTTTGAGTGCATGTTTCGGTGACCGGAGGGGCGCGCTGCCGCGTATTTGTGGAATAGACAATGAGTGAACAAGACCGAAATATTTCCTCCAGCTTTGCCAAGGGGCTGGCTGTTCTGGCTGCATTTGATGCTGCAACGCCGACGCTGACACTGGCCGATATTGCCCGACGCACCGGCCAGGACCGCGCCACCGCGCGGCGCGGGGCGCTGACGCTTGTGCAGGCGGGGTATCTGCGTCAGCAGGGCCGTGTGCTGTCGCTGACGCCACAGGTGCTGGCGCTGTCGGGCGGGTTTCTTCAGGCCAATCAATTTGGCCGCAAGGTGCAGCCGGTGCTCAACCGTCATGCGCGCAGTCTGGGTGCTGAGATCACCCTTGCAACGCTGGATCAGGGGCGTGTGCTGCTGCTGGCGCAGTCCACGGTTGAACATGCGCCGGTCACCTACGGATTCACGGCCGGGGCCCATATCCCGCTGGTTCACACCAGTCTGGGCCGGATGCTGCTGGGCTGTTTGTCGGCAGACGCCGCCGCTGAGACACTGGCAACAGCGGATATGCCCCGCCATACCGAACAATCGCTGACCGAACCGGAGCAGATCCTAGAGCGGGTCACGACGGCGCGACAGCGGGGTTATGCGGTGACAGACAGCGAGTTTGAGACCGGCATTATCGGCTATGCGGTGCCCGTGTCGCGCCCGGAGCAGCGGCCGATTGTTGTTGGCAGCTCCTCCCCGCGCGGGGTGAACCCGGCGCAGGATACAGAACTGTCGTTGCGGGCATTGCAACTTTGCGCCGCTGAACTGCGCCAGAGCCAGGCGTTGGCTGATCTCTGAGCAGATATAACCCTGACGGAGCCGCGCAGGTGCGGCTTCGCTCCCCCTGCCCTATATGCGCCATCACGGCTGTCGGCTGCCGCCTCGCAGCCCGATATTCAAAATTTCGCGAAGGATGTTATCCGCAGCGCCCCCCTTGGAGCGCCCCCTGCGAGTCCGCATAAATGCAGCAAGCATCACGAAAGGACCGCCGATGACCGCGCCGCGTTATTACACCCCTCAGGGAGGCCATCCCGGTCAGGAGCAGTTGCTGACCGACCGCGCCATGTTCACCGATGCCTATGCAGTCATCCCCAAGGGCACGATGCGCGATATCACCACCTCCTATCTGCCAGGTTGGCAGGGCATGCGGATGTGGGTCATCGCCCGCCCGCTCAGCGGCTTTGCCGAGACGTTCTCGCAATATATTGTCGAACTGCAGCCCGGTGGCGGGTCCGACGCGCCCGAACATGACAGCGCCGCACAATCCGTGCTGTTCGTGACGGAGGGCGAGGTTAGTCTGACCCTTGACGGGGCGCAGCATATTCTGACGCCGGGCGGCTATGCCTATATTCCGGCGGGTGCGGGCTGGACCCTGCACAACAGCAGCAACAGCGTGGCCGGGTTTCACTGGATCCGCAAACGCTGGGAGGCGGCGCCGGGTGTCGAGAGGCCCGCACCACTGATCACCAATGAGCGCGACATTGCCCCAACAGTGATGCCGGACACCGAAGGCCGCTGGGCCACCACCCGCTTTGTCGATCCGGCGGACATGTCCCATGATATGCATGTCACCATCGTCACCTTCGAACCCGGTGGCGTCATTCCGTTCCCAGAGACCCATGTGATGGAACACGGGCTGTATGTGCTGGAGGGCAAGGCGGTCTATCGCCTTAACCAGGATTGGGTCGAGGTGGAGGCCGGTGACTTCATGTGGTTGCGCGCCTTCTGCCCGCAAGCCTGCTACGCGGGCGGTCCGGGACGGTTCCGCTATTTGCTCTACAAAGACGTCAACCGGCATATGCCGCTGAGCCCCCCGCGCTAACCAAGGGCACGCGTGGCCATTGCCAGAACGCGCAGCACCGTTAAGGTGTCAGGAGTAGCCAACCCCCTGCACGCGGGCCGACCTCGGCCCGCCCTGACGGAGCCTGCGCCCATGTCGATCATATCTGCCGCGTTCACAGTTGCGTTCACTGCCTTGGCTCTGGGGTTAACGACCCTGCTGGCGTATTCGGGCAGTCATCGCAGAGTACCGGCGCCCCGTGTCGCGCCTGCCCAAACAAGGCCCGGATACCTACGCACACATACCGCACGGCGCGTGTGTAGTCTCGCGCTGGCAGCCGCCCTTGGCCCTGCCTTGCTGACCCTGCCGACCGCAGCCGGTGCCGGATCAGATCCCGCGGCGCAGGTAAGCGTGGTTCAGGTGCTGGGCCGCAGCTGGCATGTTGCCCCGGTGGCTGAACAACAAAGCGAAGGCGGTCGTCTCAGCTCCGGGCGTTACATGGCGCAGCGCCAGAATGCAGAGCTTGACCCGCTGCGCCCACCTGCGGTTCTGAGCGCCAAACAAGCCGTCCGTGCGTTCTACGCAGCCACCGGGTGCCGCGCGCGGATCGACAGCATGGTGCGTTCGATCAACGGGACATATTTCGCGGATCTGGTCTGTCGTTAAGCCGCGATCAGACAGACAGCAGCCGCTTGAAACACCGCGCGGGAAAATGTGACCGAAACGGAGGGCCGATTGCCGCTGTTGCGGATTGAGCCGGATGCCGCGCCCTGTCATAGCTTGGCCATGAAACTTGCAATCAACGGATTCGGCCGTATCGGCCGCGCTATTCTGCGCCAGATCCTGACCACGCCGCGCGGCGCCGGGATAGAGCTGGTTTGCATCAACGATATCGCGCCTTTGGACATGTGCGCCTATCTGTTTCAATACGACAGCACCTTTGGGCCCTACCCCGATCCGGTGGTGATCGACGGCGACAGTCTGTGCATTGCCGACCGCGTGATCCGCTTTCACCAGAGCGCGGATCTCAGCACGCTGGACCTGTCGGGTGTTGACGTGGTGCTGGAATGCACCGGCATCGCACGGACCTCGGATGTGGCGGGGCGTGGCCTCTCTGCCGGGGCGCGCAAGGTGCTGATCTCCGGCCCCTCCCCCGCAGCCGAGCGCACGGTTGTTCTGGGCGCAAATGAGGCGGAGCTGGGGGATGGCAGGATCATCTCCAATGCCTCCTGCACCACCAATGGGCTGGCCCCGCTGGTCAAACTGCTGGACGCGGAGCTGGGCATCAACAGCGCCCATATGACCACGATCCACTGCTATACGAATTCCCAGCCGATGGTCGATGCGCCGCGAGGGGATTTTGCCCGCTCGCGAGGTGGCGCGCTCTCGATGGTGCCGACCACGACCTCCGCGACCCATCTGATTGACGAGGTTCTGCCGCATCTGGCGGGGCGGATCAGCGGCGCTGCGGTACGGGCCCCGACCGCCAGCGTCTCCGCCGTGGATCTGGTGGTGCAGACAGAGCGCCCGATGCAGGGCGATCAGATTGCCGACATGTTGCGCGCCGCCGTCGAGGCCGCGCCCGTGCTGGGCTGGACCGATCAACCGCTGGTCTCCTCAGACCTGCGGGCACGCCCGGAATCGCTGGTCATCGCCGGACCGGAAACACGGGTGACGGGCGCCCATCAGCTGCGGATGTTTGGCTGGTACGACAATGAATGGGGCTTTTCCGCGCGGATGCTGGATATGGCCCGGCTGATGGCTGGGGACGCATAACAGGCAAAGCCCTGCCAGACGCGGTTTGGTATCTTCTCCGCAAAAAATGAGGGCCGCGCAAATCTGCTGCGGCCCCGATTTTCTGTTCTGACTTAGGCCGGTAGCGTTATTCCCCCGGCAGGCTGCCCCGGCCCTGACCGGAAAGGCCGCCGGAAACCTCTTCCGTGGATTCGCTGGCAAGCTCATGTGGCAGCACCAGGTTCAGGACAATGGCGATCAGCGCCGCGGGCAGCAGGCCAGAGGTCATCAGGATCCGCAGCGTGTCCGGCAGATGCTGCACCGCACCCGGCTCCAGCTGCAAGCCAAGACCAATCGAGAGCGAGATCGCAAAGATCACCATGTTGCGGCGGTTCCAGTCCACATCCGACAGCATCGAAATCCCGGCGGCCACCACCATGCCGAACATGACAATGACGCCGCCGCCCAGCACCTCAATCGGAATGGTGCGAATGATCGCGCCGACCTTGGGCACCAGCCCGCAGAGGATCAGGAACAGCGCACCAATCGTCACGACATGGCGGCTCATCACGCCGGTCATGGCGATCAGGCCAACGTTCTGGCTGAAGGACGTATTGGGCAGGCCGCCAAACACACCTGCCAGCGCAGAGCCGAAACCATCGGCATAGGTCGCCCCGGCGATTTCCTTATCCGTGGCTTCCCGGCCTGCACCCCCACGGGCGATGCCGCTGACGTCCCCGACGGTTTCCACCGCCGAGACCAGCGCCATGAGGCAAAAGCCAAGGATCGCTGCTGCGGAAAACTCGATCCCGTATTTGAATGGCACCGGCAGGGCAAAGGCGCTGGCGCGCGACCAGCTGTTACCGATCGCCTCAACCGTGACCATCCCCATCATCATCGCATAGAGGTAGCCCACGATCAGCCCCAGCAGCACCGCCGAGATCGACAGCATCCCACGGGCGAAGAATTTCAGCCCCAAGGTGACGATGATCACCACCAGCGCCGCTGACCAGTTCAGCAGCGAGCCATATTCCGGAGTGCCAATCGCAGGCACGCCGCTCAGCCGCGTATTGGATCCCGACCTTGACCAGCGCGAGACCGATCATCGTGACCACCAGTCCGGTGACCAGCGGCGGCAGAGCAAAGCGGATGCGCCCGATGAAAAGGCCCAATACCGCATGGAACAGCCCGCCGATCAGCACGCCGCCAAACAGGGCGGCCAGCGCGTCAACCCCCTTGCCCGCGACCAGCGGAATCATGATCGGCAGAAAGGCAAAGCTGGTGCCCTGCACAATCGGCAGCGCCGCGCCGACCGGCCCAAGGGTCAGCGTCTGCAGCAGCGTCGCCACCCCGGCAAACAGCATCGACATCTGGATCAAATACAACAGCTCTGGAAAATCCGGAGAGTTCGAGCCAAATCCAAATCCCGCCGCCCCGGCGACGATGATGGCAGGGGTGACGTTTGATACGAACATCGCCAGCACGTGCTGGATGCCCAGAGGCACCGCCTTTGCCAGCGGTGGGGTGTAGTTGGGATCGCGCAGCTGGGCTGGCGTTCCGATTGAGCCGTCGGCCATGGATTTGTCCCTCTCTGTTGATATGCGGTCTGTTGGTCCGTCTTGGTTTGCGGTGTGTCAGCACTCTCGTTTGGCGGGGTGCCTTATGGGAAAGAAAAAGGCGCAAGACCCGGTGGGGCGCTGCGCCTTTGTTTGTATGGTTACGGTCGGATCACCTGATAGGGGCTGTCGAACCAATACTCTTCCAGATTGGCCCCGTCGCCGATCCGGTCCACCACGGCAAACAGCCCCGGTGCGGTCAGCGGCGTCAACACCCCGTGCCAGGTGCCCCGATGGAAGTTGATGACCTGGCCGGGCCGCGTTTCAAAGGCCAGCGGCTCCCCCGGTGCGCCGCCCGTGTCCGGCGCGACGATGACCAGAAATCCGGTCTCACTCATCGGGATGAAGGCCTGACTGCCCTCCGGGTGACGTTCCACCATCAACAAAGGCATCGGCAGCGCGCGCGGTTCAGCGTTGAACAGGCTCAGCCCCGCATGGCCGGTGCTGAAGTCCAGTTGCGCGCGGTCATGGTATCGCCCACAGAGCCCCTGATTGATGATCTTGTCCGGTGCCCCGCTGCAATCGACAAGATCCCCGAAGGGGCCAAATCCCTCAGCGCTGATGGGTTGGATTTCAACGGTTTTCATCGCGGGTCCCCGCATATTGGGCACCCAAAGGACGATGGGCAGATCATGGCAGCAGATCCTTCAGCCGGAATTCCGCGATACGTTCGACCTGTAGGCAGGCTTCGGCGAATTCGCAGGCCCGATCATGGCTGATACGCCGCTCAAAGGCGGCCAAAATCGACGCCTTATCATGGTCGCGCACTGCAATAATGAAGGGAAAGCCGTGTTTTTCCACATAGGCCGTGTTCAGTTGCGTAAACCGTGTGCGTTCCGTGTCCGTCAGCGCATCCAGCCCGGCGGAGGCCTGTTCATTCGTGCTTTCGGCGGTGAGGCGCTTGGCAGCGGCCAGTTTACCCGCCAGATCCGGGTGCGCGGTCAGCACGCCCAGCCGCTCCTCCTCGCTGGCGGAGCGGAACATCCGACAGAGCGCATTATGCAGCCCCATCGCACGATCATGCGCGGGCCCCAGCTCCAGATCATGGGCCCGTTCGGCGATCCACGGCGAATGTTCGAAAATACCGCCATACGCCTCGACAAATCGTGCGCGGGTCATCTGGCTGGGTCGCTCGCGACGCTGATGCGGATGGGTTTTGGCCCAATGGTCGGCGACATCAACGCGGCGCGGACACCACACGCCGTCAAAGCCCTGGATATAATCGATGAACCGCTTCAGCCCCGCCGCCTTGCCCGGGCGGCCGATGAGACGGCAATGCAGCCCGACCGACATCATCTTGGGCGCGCCCGCTTCGCCCTCGGCGTAAAGAAGGTCAAAAGCGTCCTTCAGATACTGATAGAACTGCTCCCCCGTGATGTAACCCGGCGCCGTGGCAAAACGCATATCGTTGGCTTCCAGCGTGTAGGGGATGATCAGCTGATCCCGCGCGCCCACTTCCAGCCAGTAGGGCAGATCGTCATCATAGGTGTCGGACACGTAGTCAAAGCCACCCTCTTCAGCCACCAGACGCACGGTATTTTCGCTGCAGCGCCCGGTGTACCAGCCGCGCGGCCGCGCGCCGACAACCTCCGTATGCAGGCGGATCGCCTCGGCAATCGCGGCGCGCTCCTCCTCTTCGGCCATGTCCTTGTGTTCGACCCATTTCAACCCGTGGGAAGCGATTTCCCAATCGGCGGCCTTCATCGCGGCGACCTGTTCAGGTGCCCGCGCCAGGGCGCTGGCCACGCCGTAAATGGTGACGGGAATATCCGCAGCAGTGAACATGCGGTGCAGCCGCCAGAAGCCGACCCGCGCCCCATAGTCGTAGATCGATTCCATGTTCCAATGTCGCTGTCCCGGCCAGGGCGCCGCACCGGCGATATCGGACAGAAACGCCTCCGACCCCGCATCGCCGTGCAGGATATTGTTCTCGCCGCCCTCCTCAAAGTTCAGCACAAACTGCACCGCGACCTTGGCCTTGCCTGGCCAGGCTGCATCGGGCGGCGTCGCGCCATATCCGATCATGTTGCGGGGATATCTGTTCATTGCCGGGGGCCTCTTTGCAAACGACTGTCAGTCATTAATATGGCAGAAGATCATCGCGATTTTTCAAATATTCCCGAATACACTATCAGATCTCACAGGTTTGCAGCCCCCGGCCCCATCGGGCAGAGGTAGCGCGACAGCAGGAGGATACAGAATGACCACACGGACCGAGCCCGGCTATCTCACCACACATGTGCTGGACACCGCGCGGGGCTGCCCGGCGGCGGGGTTGCCGATCCGGCTCTACCGGCTGGACGGGCGCGGACGGACGGAGCTGGCCAGCATGCTGACCAACGCTGACGGGCGCACCGACAGCCCGATCCTGCCAAAGAAAGATTTTGTGACCGGCAGCTATGAGCTGGTGTTTGAGGCCGCATGCAGTATCTGCGGGCCAGCGGGCAGGCCTCAGGTGAGGTGCTGTTTCTGGATGAAGTTCCCATTCGTTTTGGCATCACGGATGACAGCGCGCACTACCATGTGCCCCTGCTGTTGTCGCCGTTTGGATATTCCACCTACCGCGGCAGCTGAACGCCGCCGCGCCCTGGCGCGGCCATGCCCAACGGCAGCGGCCCTCCGGCGGGAGGGCGGCTGCGGGCGGGAGGGGTTGTTGCCCTAGGCGGGTGGCGTCTCCGCCTGATCAGCCCCGGAACCGTTATCCATGGTGCGATCCGACTGCACCCCATCGGCGCGCAGTGCCGCAGCCAGCCGCGCGGTCATATACTCCATGAACAGCCGCGTCTTGGGATCCTGATGGCGACGGTGCGTATAAAGACAGGCCAGCTGCACCGGTACCGGCGGTGTTGCCTCGGCAACCGGCACCAACCGCCCAGCCGCCAGATGTTCGGCCACCTCGAATAGCGGTTTCAGCACCACGCCCTCCCCTGCCAGCGCCCAATCGGTCAACACATCGCCGTCGTCACATTCATAGCGACCGCTCACCGCAAAGCGGCGCGGACCCTCGCTGGTCTGCAGCAGCCACTGAAACTCACTCGCCCCCGGATAGCGCAGGTTCAGACAGTCGTGGCCATCCCGCAATAGGGCTGTCCCATCTGCAGGCAGGCCCCGCCGTGCCACATAGGCAGGCGACGCGCACAGCACCCGCTGGCAGTCTGCAATCTTGCGGATGCGCAAATTGCTGTCCTCGGGCTGGCCAAGGAAAAACGCCAGATCCAGCCCTTCGCTGGTCAGATCCACAGCCCGATCAGACAGGCGCAGGCGCAGGTTGATTTCGGGATATGTCGCCAGAAACTCCGGCGTCTGTGGCGCCAGCAGCCGTCGCCCAAGCCCCAGAGGTGCCGCCACAAACAGGGTGCCACGTGGCGTATCGGTCAGATGCATCACCTTGGCCTCAGCCACATCAACCGCATCCAGCACCGCAACCGCCCCGTCATAAAACGCGCGCCCCTGCTCGGTTGCGGTCAGATTGCGGGTGGTGCGCTGAAACAGGCGCACGCCAAGATACTCCTCCAGCTGCGAGATCCGCGCTGAGGTCACAGCTCAGCGACACCCTGAGGTCACGCCCTGCGGCTGACATCGACCCCAGTTCATAGACCCGGACAAAGGTGCGGATATTGTCGAGATAAGACATGACAGAGGCCTGCGATTGTTCCAGAATTTTTGATACAGTTTGGCAGTATATGGGAATACCGAAGAAACCCCGGTTTGCCTAGGGTGACTGAGCTGCGTTGCGGGGCTGTCCCGCCGCGCAGGATGAGATGTAACCAAGCCTGCGGTCACGGATCCCAAGGGCGACAAAGGACCGGATTTGAATGTTTGAGCTGTTGATGATGTGGGATTGGCTGGGCTTTGCCATCCGTTGGCTGCATGTGATCACCGCCATCGCCTGGATCGGGTCCTCGTTCTATTTCATTGCGCTCGATTTGGGGCTGCGCAAAGCGCCGGACCTGCCGGTGGGCGCCCATGGCGAGGAATGGCAGGTCCATGGCGGCGGCTTTTACCACATCCGCAAGTATCTGGTGGCCCCTGCCGAGATGCCCGATCACCTGACCTGGTTCAAATGGGAGAGCTATATGACATGGCTCTCGGGGTTTGCCCTGTTGATGGTGGTCTATTGGGTTGGTGGCGAGCTGTATCTGATTGATCAGTCCAAGGCAGATCTGGCGCTGTGGCAGGGGATTCTGATTTCGGCGGCGACGCTGTCTGTGGGCTGGCTGGTCTATGACCGGCTGTGCAAATCGGGCCTTGCTGAGCGTCCGACCCTGTTGATGGTGCTGCTGTTCCTGATGCTGGTGGCCATGGGCTGGGGGCTCAATCAGGTGTTCACAGGCCGTGCCATGATGCTGCATCTCGGCGCCTTCACTGCCACCATCATGACCGCAAATGTATTCTTCATCATCATGCCCAATCAGCGCATCGTTGTGAAGGATCTGCAGGAGGGCCGCGCGCCGGATGCCAAATATGGCAAGATTGCCAAGCTGCGCTCAACCCACAACAATTATCTGACGCTGCCGGTTGTTTTCCTGATGCTGTCGAACCACTACCCGCTGGCGTTTGCCAGTGAATACAACTGGCTGATTGCGGCGCTGGTGTTCTTGATGGGCGTGACCATCCGGCATTACTTCAACACCCGCCATGCCCGCGCCGGGAACCCCACTTGGACTTGGCTGGCCACGGCGCTGTTGTTCCTTGGCGTGATCATCCTCTCCTCACTCGGGCTTGAGCATGAGGGCGACGATGTGCTGGAAGAAGCGGCGCTGAGCGGCACCGCGCTGGCCATGGCCAACACCGAGGGCTTTGAACAGGTGCATGAGATCGTCATGGGGCGGTGCAGCATGTGCCACGCGCGAGAGCCCTTCTGGGACGGGATCCGCACCGCACCCAAGGGTGTGCTGCTGGAAACCGAAGCGGATGTGGCGCGCCGTGCGGGCGAGATCTACCTGCAGGCCGGGGTGACCCACGCGATGCCACCGGCCAATATCACCTATATGGAACCAGAGGATCGCGCCGCAATCCGGGCCTGGTTCCGCGCTGCGCAGATGTAAACTGCCCCTGCAGCGCCTGATCCGGGTCGGTGATACGGGCCACTGTTCCTTGGCTCACATCCACAGGTCGGAACACATTGCCCGCTTTCAGAGAGTTGAACGGAAAATATCCGGGAACTCTTCATGCTCCATTGACGTTACACTCCGGGTTTGCCCTATGCTAGGTGTGAACCCGGTCCCCATGCTTGCCAACGGCACCAGATATCCGGCGGTGGCTCAGGGCCGATTTTGTCTGTTCGGAGCCTTTATGTTCTACTGCCGCGCCTTCCTCCGCTCCGTTCTTGATATATCCCGCCGTGGCCGTTTCGGCCGGTTTGGTCGCGGCATAATCTGCGCTGCGAGCCTGAGCCTTGGCAGCGCTGCGGCACTGTCGGCAGCGGAGACGCGGCTGGTGGCCCCCGGATCAGACGGTGATTTGCGTGATCTTTTGCAGGATGCCTCCGCGACGCTGGCCACCAGCGCCCGGGGAGAGACCGGCGTTCAACCCTTGATGGCCGCAGCGCTGTCGGATTACCGGACGCTGGTTCAGGTGCTTTACGATCAGGGATATTTTTCGCCGGTGGTGCAGATCCGCGTCGACGGACGCGAGGCGGCAAGGATCCAGCCGCTGAACCTGCCGCGCGAGATCAAATCCATTATGATCACAGTGAAAGCAGGGCAGAAATTTACCTTCGGCACCGCCGAGATCACCCCCCTGCCGCAAAAACGCACTGTCGATATTCCCGAAGATTTTGCCACCGGGCGCACCGCAACCACTGCAGTGCTGCGCGATGCGGCCAACGCAGGGGTTGAGAACTGGCGCTACGCCTACCATCCGCAGGCAGAGGTCGGCGGCCAGTCAATCACCGCCAACCATGTTGCGGCACGGCTTGATGCCCGTTTGCGACTGGCGCCGGGACCGCAACTGCGCTTTGGTCGGCTGCAACTGGCCAATCCCTCCGCCGTGCGGGCGGAGGCGATCCAGCGGATCGCTGGCTTCCCGACCGGTGAGGTGTTTCACCCCGATCTTCTGTCCAGATCCGCAACCCGGCTGCGCCGCACGGGCGCGTTTTCCGCTGTCACCATTCGCCCTGCTGAACGCGCCAATCCTGACGGCACCCTCGACTACGTCGCCCGGATCGAAGATCAACCGCCTCGGCGCTTCACCTTCGGGGCGGAGCTGAGTTCCTCCGACGGGCTGGAGGTGAGCGGCTCCTGGATGCACCGCAATCTTTTTGGTGGCGCGGAGCGTCTGAGGTTTGAGGCCCGGCTGTCCGGGATTGGCAGCGCCAATGACCTCGACGGGCGTGTCGCTGTGCGTCTGGATCGGCCTGCCGCCTTTGGCCCCGATGACAGCCAGTTCTACCTGCTTGAGGCAGAGAAGCTGGACGAAGAGCATTATACCGCAACCCGTGGCCTGGGCGCTGTGGGTGTCCGGCGGGTCTATTCCGATAAACTCTTTGCCGAGGCGGCCCTGGGGTTTGAGAGCGTCCTGGCCGAAGATGTCTTTGGCAAGCGCCGGTTCAAATATCTGGTCGGGCAGTTACGAGCAGAATATGACGGGCGCGACAGCAGCCTGAGCGCCACCAGCGGCTATTATCTTGATGCCCGCGCCGTCCCCTTCATCGGGATTGATGGCAGCAAGTCCGGCCTGCAGCTGAAATTCGACGCCCGCGCGTACAAAGGTTTTGGCAGTGATGACCGTATCGTGCTGGCGGGACGGCTGCAGATGGGATCGGTGATCGGCCCGTCGCTCTCCGAGGTGTCGCCCACCCTGCTGTTTTATTCAGGCGGTGCGGGCTCCGTGCGCGGGCAGGAGTTCCAATCGCTGGGTGTGCCTGCGGGGGGTGGCACCTCAGGCGGGCGCGGGTATCTGGCCCTGTCGGGCGAAGTACGGGGCCGTATCGGTGAGAAATTCACCCTCGTAGGGTTCTATGACGTCGGCTTGGTGGACGCGGATAGTTTTGTCTCCTCGGACTCGGCCCGCCATGCCGGGGCCGGTGTTGGCTTGCGCTATGACGTGGCCGGGATCGGCGCCATTCGTTTGGACCTTGCCTATCCGGTGGACGGTGGCAGCGACGATGGTTTGCAATTCTATATCGGCATAGGACAGGCATTTTGAAACATCTCCTCGCAGCCCTTCGCCCTGCCGCCCTGCTGTCGCCACTGCTGTTTGCGACCACGTTGGCCATCGCCCCGACACCGCCCCTAGCGCAGGATCGCGAAGAGTCCGGCGGCTTGCTGGTCGATTTTCTGGAAGACACGCTCTCCGGTGAGAGCCGCGCCATCCGCGTTACCGGGCTGGAGGGGGCGCTGTCCTCACAGGCCACGCTTGAAAAGCTGACTGTGGCCGATAGCGAAGGCATCTGGCTGACCATCGAAGGCGCTGAGCTGGACTGGAACCGGCTGGGCCTGCTGCGCGGCGATTTCTCCGTCAATACACTAAAGGCAGATCGCATCCACGTTGAGCGCGCGCCGACTGCACCGCTGGAAGACCCCGATCTGCCCACTCCCGAAGCAGCGCCATTCCAGCTGCCCGAGCTGCCGGTGTCGATCAATATCGGCGAAATCAAGGTGGGACGTCTCACCCTTGGGCAGGATCTGATCGGGGTGGCGGCTGTGCTGAGCCTTGATGGATCCATGAACCTGGCCGATGGCACGCTCGACAGCGCCTTGCAGATTGCCCGCCTTGACCGTGACAGCGACCGGCTCGACCTCAAGGCGGGGTTTGCCAATGAGACCGGCACCATCACCGTTGATATGATCCTGGAGGAGGACGATGGCGGGCTGGTCTCCACCGCATTGGCCCTGCCCGGCGGCCCCGACATCCGTCTTGCTCTGCAAGGCAGCGGCCCGGTTGAGGATTTCAACGCCGATCTGACGCTGGACACCGATGGGACACGCCGCATCGGCGGCACCGTGGTGCTTGCGGCGGCGGGCGATGCCCCTGCGGACCCGACCCAAGGCAGCCGCCCGATCGGATTTCGCGCCGACCTGAGCGGCGATATCACAGAACTGGTTGATCCGGTTTATCAACCCTTTTTCGGCCCCGATATGCGGGCCCGGCTGCGCGGTCAGACCCGTGCTATGGGCGGTGTCATGATCGATGATCTGGCCCTCACGACGCAGGCACTGGACATCTCAGGCTTTGTAGAGGTTGCCGCCGGTGGGGCATTGGAAAGCGCCGATTTGCGCGCCGATGTGACCCCGCCGCCCGGACAGGAGGCCGTTGTATTGCCGGTGGCGGGCGGCTCCACCACCGTCACGGACCTGTCCCTGCGCGCGGAAAAACCGGCGGGGCGCGATTGGACCGTGGCCGCACAAATGGAACGGCTCAACAATCCGAGCCTGCGGATTTCTCGTGCTGAATTGGAAATGACCGGCACCCTGGATCAAAGTCAGGGCCTTTCGCTGGATGGGCAGATCGCAGCTGCCCTGACCGGACTGGTGCCAACAGATCCCGCGCTGGCTGAGGCTCTTGGCAGCGCGCTGACCTTTGACGGGCGGGTGACCACGGATGGCCCGGGGGCGCTGCGCATCACCGATATGCTGCTTTTGGGTACAGACTATGGTGCCACCGGCGCGGTGACCCTCGACGGGCTGGAAAGCGGGCTGCGGATTGCGGCCGATATCGAAGCCAACGCCCAGAACCTCGCCCGGTTCTCAGACCTCGCCGGGCAATCGCTGGACGGACGGATGACTGCCACCGCTGTTGGCTCTGCCATCCCGCTGTCAGGCGCGTTTGACATTGATCTGTCGGTGCTGGGGCAGGATCTCTCCGCCGGGCTGAAACCGGTTGACGACCTGATCGGCGGCACCACCACAATCGCACTGAAGGCCGCGCGCGATGAGGCTGGGCTGCGGATTGACCGATTTGATCTGGACGCAAAGGCGCTGACCGCACAAGCCAACGGGCAATTGGGCAGCGCCTCTGGCCAGCTCTCCCTAGGGGCAACGTTGAAACAGCTGGAGAAAATCCTGCCACAGGCCCCCGGCCCCTTAGCGTTCAGCGCCGAGATCACCCGTGACAACAAGACGTTCTCTGGCGTTGCAGAGCTGCGGGGGCCCAAATCCTCACGTGCAGAGCTGACCGGTCAGATGACGACCAACGGCGATGGCGATCTTCAGTTCGATGCGGCAATCAATGCGCTGGAACGCTTTGTGCCCACCCTTGCAGGCACCCTCAGCGCCAAGGGCACCGCCAGCCGTCGCGCCGGGGTCTGGACATTTGATGGCGCCGCTGAAGGACCGGCAGGATTATCTGCGGATCTTGATGGCACGGTCTCCGAGAACAAGGGCGACGCCGATATCACCTTTGACGCGCTGGTGGCCGAAGTGCAGCGGTTTGTGCCCGGACTGCCGGGACGGTTGACCGCGGAGGGCACCGCGCGCCGCCGAGACGGGGTCTGGCAGATCAATAGCCGCGCCATTGGCCCTGCAGGTGTCACCAGCACCGTCGCAGGCAGCTGGGACGAGGTGCAAGGTCGCGCTGATATCGATGCCAAGGGGCAGTTGCGCTTGGAAGGGTTGAACCCGTTCATTTCCCCCAATCTGATCCGTGGCCCGGCACAATTTGATCTGTCGCTGAAGGGCGAGCCATCGCTGGCAAATCTGAGCGGTCAGATCCGCACCAGCGGTACCTCATTGGCCATTCCAGCCGCGGCGCAGCGGATCGATGCCATCAACGCAACAGTCTCTATCGCGCGGTCCAGAGCAAATATTCAGCTGACAGCTGCGCCCCGTGATGGTGGCCAGCTGCGTGTTAGCGGACCGGTCGGATTGATCGCGCCCTTTGATGCGCAGTTGCAGATCGCCCTGGCCAATATCGGGCTGAGCGACCAACTCTCCTATGAAACCGAGCTGTCCGGTGCGCTGACGCTCTCCGGTGGTCTGATCGGCACCAACCGCCTGTCCGGGCGGATCGATGTGGGCGAGACCAATATCAACCTGGCCACCGCTGGCGGGTCTGTGACCGCCGCCCCAATCCCCGACATCCGGCATCAGGGCGAACCCGCCGAGGTGCGCCGCACCCGTGCCCGCGCCGGTCTGATCGACAGCGGCAATGGTGGCAGCGGCGGGTCCGGCCGGACTTTGCTGGATGTGCTAATCAGCGCCCCCAATCGCATCAATGCCCGTGGGCGCGGTGTGCGCGCCGAACTGGGTGGCCAGATCCAGCTGCGTGGCAGCACCGCCAATCTGGCGCCCGCTGGTCAGATCAGCCTGATCCGGGGCACCTTCGATATTCTGGGACGGCGGTTGGCGCTGGATGAGGGGCAAATCACTCTGCAGGGCGATTTGCGCCCCTATCTGCTGCTGCGCTCCTCCGCCGCGACCTCCGAGGGCACCGCAACGCTGGAACTTTCCGGCCTGATTGACAGCCCCTCGATCAAGGTGACCTCCGACCCGGAACGTCCCAGCGAGGAGGCGTTGGCGCTGTTGCTGTTCGGGGATAATATTCAGGATCTGTCCCCCTTGGCCTTGGCCCGGCTGGCCGGATCGGTCGCCACCCTCAGCGGACGAGGTGGCAGCAACCGCGCCGAGGGTAAGCTGCGGGACGAGACCGGGGCCAGCAATGTGGAACTCGGGCTCGACAACCTTGGCGCGGGGCTTCTGGATATCGGCGGCTACGTGTCCGAGAACGTCTACACCGATTTCAACGTTAACACCCGTGGCGACAGCGAGCTGAGCATCAACCTGGATGTCAGCAAGAGCCTGACCGTCACAGGCAAGGTTGATGGCGAGGGCGAAACCGGCGTTGGTCTGTTCTTCAAGCGCGATTACTGACGCGCGCCCTCACCCGCTGAGGTGCGTCAGCTGCCGCGACCGGCTCTTTCAATCGCGAAACGTGCTGCACCGCTAACCCCGGCGGCATCATCGGTGATCAGCCACAGCGGCGTGGTTTCACAACGGCTCTGCACGCCGGTGGCAGGTTGCAGGAAACTGTTGAGGAACACCTCACAGGCAGGGGTGCCAAGAATGCCGCGCGCCACGCTGCCCGCAAAGAAGACCCCCTGCCCCGGCATATAAGTCGGCACCAGCTCGCGGGCAAAATCCCCCAAGAGCCGCGCCCAACTGGTGACGGTTTTGGCCGCCGGGCTGTCACCATCGGCGAGATAATCCGCCACGATCTGCGCGCCACCTTCAGCGGCAACACCGTGCAAGGCCTGATGATACCGCACCAGACCCCGCCCCGAGAACAGGTCTTCGTTGGTGGCAAATTCACCTGCCCGAGCGCCGAGCAGATCCGTCAGCCCACGGGCGACAGGGGCCGACAGGCTGGTGTGGCCCATCTCCGCCTCTGCAGTGTGGCCATCCACGGAAAGCGACACGTTGAAGCCGGTGCCGATGCCCGCCACCAGCGCCTGTGTGCCCCGCTGATGCCCCGCCCGCAGCGACGACAGCTGGCCCGGGATCAGTGCAGGCAGCGAATGGCCAAGCGCGGCCAGATCGTTGATCACATCCACCCGCGCACCCGCACCCAGCTGCAACTGCTGCGCAAGATCCGCTGCGGTACCCTGCCAGTTGCGGTTGGTCAGCTGATATTCATTGCCGTAAACCGGCCCAGCCACGGCAATACAAGCGCCAGCCAGCGGCGGCAGATCCGGCTGGGCACAATAGGCCGCCAGAACATCGTCGAGGCTGGAAAAGCTATCATTGGCAAAGCTTTGCAGGGCAGTGACCCCGATTTCAGGCCCGGCAAGGGCCAGCCGGGTATTGCTGCCGCCCACGTCGCCAACCAGCACTGTCATATCCGAGCCCATGTGCTCTGCCTTTCTGAATGTCCGAATTTTGCGAGACACTGCCGTATTCAGAGCCGAAATGCAATTCTGCGACAGTCATAATTTTAGCGCTAACATTGCAAGCGCCTCCCCGCAATGTGCTTGCCACAGATGGTTGTTTTGCACAGTTTGGAGTTGTCAGACAGGAGCTCCGATGACCGGCACGACAGATCCCTCCCGCACAGCGGCCCCGGTCCCGTCCGACCCCATGACTGGCCGGATGCTGTCGCGCCTTGCGGGTTGGTTCGACAGCAAGATCGGCCTGCCGTTTGACCGGTTGCGCTTTCGCATCTCACTCCGGCATCTGTCGGGACCCCGGAAAATTGACCTGCCGCCTGAAGCTGTGACCGTGGTCGCGCTGGTCCGGGATGGCGCCTATTATCTTGATGTGTTCCTGGCCCACTACCGCGCGCTTGGGGTGTCGCATTTTGTCTTCTGCGACACCGGATCAACCGATGGCACGCTGGCGCAACTGGCGCAGGAATCAGATGTTTCCGTGCTGCAATCCCGCCTCCCCTGGGGGCGGTTCGAGAATATCTTTCGCGGCTATGCAGCGCGCAGATTCTCTGCGGATCGCTGGTGCCTTTTTGCCGATATGGACGAGATTCTTGACTTCGAGGGACAAGCCCAGCTCGGCCTGAGCGGGCTTCTGCGCTATCTCAACCGGCATGGGTATAGCGCGATGATGGCCCAGATGCTGGAGATGTTCCCGCAGGCGCCGCTGCGGTCGGTGGCGCAGCAATCCTACCCTGAGGTACAGCGAAGTTTTTGCCATTACGATATCAGCGCCGTCCGCGCCCTACCCTATCATGATCCGGCCACTGGGCTGGGTTTTTTCCTGTCCCGGAACCAGATCCCCGATGCGCCCCCGCCCAAGATGCAGTTTGGCGGCATACGCGGTGCTGTCTTTGGGGAGCGCTGCTGCCTGAGTAAACACCCGCTGGTGTTTATCGGCGCGGACATCGACCCGGCGGTGCATCCGCATGTGTCGGCTCAGCGTCCGCGTGGCCGACACAATGGCAGTGCTGAAACATTATAAATTTGCCAATGATCCGATGGCGCGGGATCAGGCCTCGCTCGCGGCGGATGCCATCCCCCATGGCGAGGATGCACTGCGGGTTGCGGGCTTTGCCAAGAGGCCTGATCTGACATTGTGGTCGCAAACTGCGCAGAAATACGATGGCCCCGAAACCGGACCTGCAGCGCTGCGCAAGGCCGGGTTTTTGCAGGTTTCGGCGCGCTACCTGGCGGAGATCGCAGACTAATGCCTGATGTGTCCTCTCCCACGCCCCCGGCTCCCACGTCCCCCATCGTTGACGCGGTGGTGATTGGCCGCAACGAGGGCGCACGGCTGGTCGCGTGCCTGAACAGCCTGCAAGGGCAGGTCCGCCAGGTGATCTATGTCGACAGCGGATCAACTGATGGATCGGTTGCCGCCGCCGAGGCGATGGGGATCAAGGTGATCAGCCTCGACATGAGCCAACGGTTTACAGCTGCCCGCGCCCGCAACGCAGGTCTGGCCCACCTGGATGGCGACTGTGAGTACGTGCAGCTGGTGGACGGCGACTGCGAGGTGGTGCCCGGGTGGATCACCGCCGCAACCGCACGGCTAGAGGCTGACCCGCAGCTGGCGGTCGTTTGCGGGCGACGGCGGGAACGCCAGCCTGAGGCCTCAATCTACAATCAACTGTGCGACAATGAATGGGACACGCCCATCGGCCCGGCCAAGGCCTGTGGCGGGGATGCGCTGATGCGGCTGCGCGCCCTGCAGGAGGTCGGCGGCTATCGCAACGATCTGATTGCGGGTGAGGAACCGGAGCTGTGTCTGCGTCTGGCGCGGGCTTAGCTGGGGCATCTGGCGGCTGGATGCGGAGATGACGTTGCATGACGCGCAGATGCACCGATTTTCGCAATGGTGGCAACGTAGCCGCCGTGCTGGTTTTGCCTTTGCCGAGGGTGCCGCGCTGCATGGCGCGGTCCCGAACGCCATTGGGTTGCTGAAACACGGCGTGCGTTGCTTTGGGGGGCCGGGATCCCTCTACTGATCCTGATACTCCTGCCGTTTTCAGGCTGGGCGCTGCTGCTTCTGCTGATCTATCCAGCGCAGGGTATGCGCCTCTCGCGCAGGATGGGCCGCACCCGTGCCCTCTATTCCGTGCTGGGCAAATTTGCCGAAGCACAGGGCGCGCTGGAATATCATTGGCTGCGGCTGCGCGGACGCAATCGCGGGCTGCTGGAATATAAGTAACCTCTGAACGCCAACCTGATCAGGGGTGGCGCAGCCGCAACGCATGCAGCAGCTGGCTCGGAAGGATCGCCATGCAGCGCAAATACCGCGGCCCCAGACGGCGCGGGCTGCTCAGGGCGCGCCACAACCACTCCAGTGCCAGTGCGCGCACCCAGGCAGGCGCGCGCTTTTGGTGCCCACCGAGAAAATCCAATCCCGCCCCAATCGAGGCAAAGCCGACCTCCGGCGCCAGGGCGCGGCCACGGGCAGCCATGATTTCCTGCTTCGGCGCGCCAAGGGCCAGAAAACACAAACCAATCTGTTTGCGCGCCAACTCGGACAGGATTTTCTCCGCTTCCGGGCTGTTGGGATCAAACACACCCGAGGGCGCGTGACACCACGCCACCTCAAGTCCCGGCACCTCAGCCTGCAAGGCGTGGGAGGCATCCTGAAGTGCAACGTCGGTGCTGCCCACCAAGGCGATGGGCACCCCAGCCCGGGCGGCCCAGCGGCACAGTGGCACCACCATATCCGAGCCCGGCATCAACGCCACGGGCCGCTGTGCAAGCTGCGACAACCAGACGATCGGGCGGCCATCCGCGACCACGAAATCCTGCGCGGCATAGGCTTTCAGAAACGCAGGCGAGCTGCGCATTTTCACCAGATGGTCGAGGTTGACCGTCGCCAATGCAAAGCCGCGGCGGGTCTGGAAATGCCCCATCACCGCCTGCTCCAGTCGTGCTGGATCGGCAATATTCACATCAATCCGCGTGCCCTTTATGTCAAAATACACCCGCTTCCCCCCAATGCGCCAGAACCAGCCTCCTCCTCGATCACATGGCCCCGTCTTCGTTTCAAGAGTTTACCTCAGAATACGAATGCGGGCGACAGCACAGACATCTGGGGCTAAAGTCATGATCAAGGGGGCAAATAGGAGCGTAGGGTCCGCACGCAATGCCAAATGCACTGGCCTATCTGATGCTGATCGCCTGGCCGGTGATCGCTCATAAGATGTTTCAGCGCCTGTCGTTGCAGCAGGCGATTTTGTGGTGCGTGATTGGCGGCTATCTGTTCCTGCCGCCTCTTGCCGTGTTCGACCTGCCATTGGTGCCAGATATGGATAAGGATTCCATCCCGGCTGTCGTTGCCTTCGTGATCTGTGCCTATATCCTGCGCAAACGGGTCGAGATTTGGCCACGCCATCCGGTGATGCGTGCGCTTGTGGCGATTTTTCTGGGATCGGTGATTGCCACCGTTGTGACCAATGGCGACCCGATTGTGTTCCGGGTGATTGAAAACGCCGAACCCATCGTCTTTCCGACCTACGCCCTGCCCGGCCTGCGCTGGCGCGATCTCGGCTCGGTGATGATCAACCAGATGATTGTGCTGCTGCCGTTCTTTTTGGCGCGGCGCTACCTGTCGCATCCCGACCAGCAGCGCCAATTGGTGATCGTGCTGATGATGGCAGGGCTGGTCTACTCCGTCCCCTCGTTGTTTGAGATCCGCTTCAGCCCGCAGCTGAACACCTGGATCTATGGCTTTTTCCAGCATGATTTCAGCCAGACGATGCGCCAGGGCGGGTTCCGCCCCATCGTGTTCCTGCCACACAGTCTGTGGCTGGCGTTGTTCATGCTGATGTCGGTTCTGGCCGCCACAGCACTGGCCCGCAGCGCAAAGGATCCGGATAAACGCCGATACACCATTGCGGCGGTTTATCTCTTTGGGGTGCTGGTGCTTTGCAAGAGCATCGCATCGCTGGTCTATGGTCTTGTCTTCACGCCCTTTGTCGCCATGGCGTCTTACCGAATGCAGATGCGGCTTGCCCTGGCACTGGGCGTGGTGGCGATTGTCTATCCGATGCTGCGCAATCTCGGGCTGGTGCCAGTGGATGCGATTCTGGCGCAGGCGCAGGCCTTCAGCCCGGAACGGGCGCAATCCTTGGGGTTTCGGTTTACCAATGAAGCGCTGATGCTGGACCGCGCCGCAGACAAGCCCTGGTTTGGCTGGGGCGGCTGGGGCCGCAATCTGGTGCGCAATCTGGAAAGCGGAGAGATCGAGTCGATCCCTGACGGGCGCTGGATTCTGGTGTTCGGCACCTTTGGCTGGGTCGGCTATATCGCCGAGATGGGCCTGTTGGCGGGACCGTTGGTTCTGCTGTGGCAGCAGGTGCGCCGTCATGCGGCGTCTACGCTGTCGCCTTTTGCAGCCCCTCTGGCGCTGATGCTGGCTGCAACATTGGTCGACATGTTGTTGAATGCCACGCTGACGCCGGTGACGTGGCTCTGCGCCGGGTCGGTTCTGGGCTATGCTGAGCGGCTGCGATATCCCGGTCTCTTTACGCCCAAACGGCAGCTGTTCGATGGCAATCAGGCACTGGCCTCCGCGCCATCAGCGCGCAAACGGCGCAGCGTGCTATGATGCCGCATTCTCTTCGCAATTTTGGCGGGATTGGACACAATCCGTCCCTAACGATACCGTATATCTTTTGCAGGGTTCACATTGCGAACAGGGTTTTCCGTCGGCTTGGGGGCCAGCGGGCGAACGCCCTGTTCACAGATTGGGGACCAATTCGTGCCACTGTTGCAGGGCCGCTCAGATAGGGTGGTCAGTGTTGTTAATTGGTTGGGGCTATGTCCGGTGCTGCGTTCACGGCCGGGCACATGATTTGAGGACGATTGGGGCAATTGAAGACATCTGGGAAAACCACGGATCGCACTCCGTTTGATGCCGCGCGTTACAGCGGGGATATTGCCATTGTGGGCATGTCACTTTGCGTGCCGGGCGCCCAGTCCCCCGGCGCATTCTGGCAAAATCTGCGCGACGGCGTGGAATCGATCCGCCCTGTCAGCGAAGACGACCTTCTGGCCGCAGGCGAAGACCCTGAGACACTGTCCGACCCCAGTTATGTTGCCGCCACCGCAGCGCTGGAGGGCTACGCTGAGTTTGATGCCGACTTCTTCGGTTTCAGCCCGAAAGAAGCCGCGATCCTTGACCCGCAACACCGCAAATTCCTGGAGGTTGCCTGGAGCGCTATGGAGGATGCCGGTCATCCACCCGAGAGCCTTGATGGTCCGATCGGGGTCTATGCTTAGCTGCGGCATGGGCAGCTATTTCTACTTCAACATTTGCTCCAACAGGCCGCTGGTCGATGATGTCGGTATGTTCCTGCTGCGCCACACCGGCAACGACAAGGATTTCCTATCCACGCGCGTCAGCCATGTATTCGATCTCAAGGGCCCGTCCGTCAACATCCAAACCGCCTGCTCGACCTCGCTTGTGGCAGTGCATTACGCCAGTAAGGCCCTGCGCGAGGGCGAGTGCGAGATGGCTCTTGCCGACGGCGTCACGATTGAGCTGCCGCAGGGCCGCGGCTATCTGTTCAAAGAGAACGAGATCCTGTCACCGGACGGCCACTGCCATGCGTTTGACCACCGCGCACAGGGGACCGTTTTTGGCTCCGGCGCGGGGGCGGTTGCGCTGCGCCGCCTGGAGGACGCGCTGGCGGATGGCGATCACATCTGGGCCGTCATCAAGGGTTCAGCGATCAACAATGACGGTGCGGATAAGGCTGGCTATCTCGCCCCCTCGGTCGAGGGGCAGGCCAGCGCCGTGCGACAGGCGCTGCGCGCGGCAGAGACGCCTCCGGATACCATCGATTATGTCGAATGCCACGGCACCGGAACCTATCTGGGCGACCCGATTGAGGTCACGGCCCTGACCGAGGCCTACCGAGAGACCACCCCGACGGTCGGCTATTGCCGCATCGGCTCGGTGAAGACCAATATCGGGCATCTGGATACGGCCGCCGGTGTGGCCGGGCTGATCAAGACAACGCTCGCGCTGCACCATGGCCAGATCCCGCCCAGCCTGGGGTATGAGGCGCCGAACCCGGCCATTGATTTTGAGACCTCACCCTTTGTGGTCAACGACCGCCTGTGCGACTGGACCTCTGCCAAAGGCCCCCACCGTGCTGCGATCAACGCGCTGGGGGTTGGCGGCACCAACGCCCATGCGGTGCTGGAACAAGCCGCCCCCCGCCCCGCCTCGGATGAGAGCGATTTCCCGTTTCAGGTGCTTTGTCTGTCTGGCCACTCAAAAGCAGCGCTCAATGCCAATGCTTCGGCCCTGGCCGCCCATCTGCGCGCCAATCCCGATCTGCCACTGGCGGATGTGGCCTACACGCTGAAGGAAGGCCGCCGCGGCTTTGCCAAGCGTCGGACATTGGTCGCCGAAACCCCTGAGGAAGCCGCCGCCCTGCTGGACGCGGGCGATCCAAGGCGCGTGTTTGACCATACCTGCGCCGAAAGCACCCCTGAGGTGGTCTTCATGTTCCCCGGCGGCGGCGCGCAATATGCGGGCATGGCGCGGGACCTCTATGAAACCGAACCGGTTTTTGCCGATTGGATGGACCGGGGTCTGGATCACCTTGAGAGCCAGCTGGACTATGACATTCGCGCGCTCTGGCTGCCGGAGCCGGGGCAGGAGGACGCCGCAAATGCGCGCCTGCAACAGCCATCGGTGCAGCTGCCGCTGATCATGATCGTGGAATTTGCGCTGGCGCAACTGTGGATCAGCTGGGGCGTGCGCCCTGCCGCGCTGGTGGGCCATTCCATGGGGGAGAACACCGCAGCCTGTCTGGCCGGGGTGCTGTCGTTTGAGGATTGCATCGATCTCGTGCTGCTGCGTGGGCGGCTGTTCGACAAGGTACCGCTGCAGCGGCATGCTGTCGATCTCGCTGCCGCTGGAGGAGGTTGAGGCCAGATTGTCGCCGGATCTGGATATTGCCAGCGTCAATGCCCCCCGCCTCACAGCTGTCTCTGGACCTCAGGCCGCACTAGATGCGCTGGCGGCGCAGCTGACGGCAGATGAGGTGGATCACCAACGCATCCAGATCGACATTGCCGCCCACAGCCGCATGCTCGAGGGAATTCTGGAGGAGTATCGCCAATTCCTGCGCGGTTTGACCCTGACAGCACCGGACCGCCCGATCCTGTCCAACCGCAGCGGCCAGATCCTGAGTGACGCCGACGCCACCGACCCCGAGTATTGGGTCGGTCAGCTGCGCAATACGGTGATGTTTTCCGCCTGCCTCGACACGCTCGCCGAGCAACCGAACCGGCTTTATCTTGAGGTTGGCCCCGGCAAGGCCTTGTCCTCGCTGGCGCAGATGGCCCCGGCGATCAAGCCCGGTCAGGTGCTCAGCTCGCTGCGTCATCCCGACCAGATGATGGCCGATGACGCCTATTTCTTTGGCGTGATCGGACGGCTCTGGGCTGCTGGGCTGGAGGCGGATTGGGATCAGATCTGGGGCGACGCCCGCCGCCAGCGTCTGCCGCTGCCAACCTATGCGTTTCAGCGCAGCCGCTATTTCATCGAACCCGCCGCCCCGGCCGCTGCGGACACAGCAATCAGCGCGCCGCAGCGCCATGACGACAAGTCACAATGGGGATCGCGCCCCAGCTGGCGACCCGCGCTGGCCAGCTGCGATCTTGATGTTACCACCGAACTGGATCAGCAACCTGAAACCTGGCTGCTGTTTGAGGATGACACCGGGCTTTGCGCAGATCTGGCCTCGCGACTGGAACAGGCAGGGCACAGGGTGGTGCGGGTCACCCCCGGCGACACCTATGCCCAGCTGAGCGAGAGCCGTTATATGCTGGCCCCCGAACAGGGGCGCGCGGGCTATGATGCGCTGCTTGCCGATCTGGCGCTGGCGGATCTGCTTCCCAGTCGCATTGGCCATTTCTGGCTGGTCACAGAGGGCGAGAGCTTCCGCCCCGGCGCCTCCTTTTTTGATCGCAATCTGGAGATGGGGTTTTATGCGCTGACCGCGCTGGGGCAGGCGCTGGCCCAGATTGACCTTCCGCATCCCCTGCATATGACGGTCTTTACCACCGGGGCGGCGCAGCTGCGCAATGAGCCGCTGCCCTACCCGGAAAAAGCGATGATTGCCTAGCCCTGTGGGCGTGCTGCCGCGCGAGATCCCCGGCCTGACCTGCGCCACGGTCGATATCGAACTGCCAACCCGCCCCAATGGCCTGCGTCGCTGGCTGTCGGATCAGGCTCCGATGTCAATTACTGACCGCCTGCTGGAGGAGGTGCTGGCGGAACCTGCGAATGACACGGCGCTCTGGCGCGGTGACAAGCGTTATGCCTTGCGGTGGCGCCCAGTGGCACTGCCAGACAGTGCGCCTGCATCGTCGCATTCTGGCTTCCGCGAAGGTGGTACCTATCTGATAACCGGGGGCTATGGCGGCATCGGACGCACGATTGCGGCGGATCTGATGCAAAGCTTTGACGCCAATGTGGTGCTGATCTCGCGCGGCGGGTTGCCACCGCGCGACGATTGGGCCAGCTATCTCAATCGTCACAGCCCGGCCAATACAACCGCGCAACGCATCCGCGCCGTGAAGGCGCTGGACGCACTTGGGAAAGGCCGCGTCTTGCCGCTGGCCGCAGATGTATGCAACAGCGAGCAAATGCGCACCGCTGTTGCAGCGGCTGAGGAGATCTTTGGCCCGATCACCGGCGTCATCCACGGCGCTTAGCCAGATCAACGATGCGCCGGTTCTGGCCAAAACAGAAGAGGATATCGCTCAGGTTCTGGCTCCCAAAGTCAGCGGGCTCAGAGTGCTCGACGCCATCTTCGGCGCAGATCAGCTGGAGTTGATGGTCCTGTTTTCCTCTTCCTCGACGGTGACGCGCCCGATTGGTCAGGTCGATTATGTGGCTGCCAATGAGTACCTCAATGCCTTTGCCAAACATCGCAGCGCCCTTGCCTCGCCGGATCAGAGAACGCATGTGGTGGCCGTGGACTGGGGCGTCTGGGCGGACGTCGGGATGGCGGCGGAGGCCCTCGGCGCACACCAGCCCGAGGCGGACAGCGACCCCATCCCCTGCGATCAACCGCTGTTTGACAGCCGCCAGTTCGCCCGTGACGGCAGTTTGCTGTTTCACCGCCGATTGAGCAGTGATCAGTGGATATTGGATGAGCATCGCACCAAGGATGGCACCGCGCTGATCCCCGGCACCGGATATATCGAATATGCCGCTGAGGCGCTGGCGGAGCTGGGCCATGACGCGCCTTTTGCGCTGTGCGATCTCTATTTCCTGCGGCCTCTGGTGGTGGCAGGATCGCCCTGCGATATGATCGTCCGGCTGACTCCGGTGGAGCGGGGGTACGATTTTGCGGTCTACAGCCGTACGGCGGAAGGCTATGCGCTGCATGTACAGGCGCTGCTGGACACCGATCTTGACAGGGACACGCCTGCGCTGGTCGATATCCCTAAACTGAGGCTTCGCATGCCGGAGGTATCGGAGACCACTCCGGCGGAGCGGCTGAAAACACCCCAGGAAGCACATCTGAAATTCGGTCCACGCTGGCATGTTCTGGAAAAGATACGCCATGGGACCGCAGAAGGCCTCGCCCAACTGAAACTGCCGCAGATCGCCGAAAAAGACGGCACCCTCCTGCCCCCCGGGCTGATGGATCTGGCCACCGGCTGGGCCATTGATCTGGCTCCAGCCTATCGAGGCAGCGCGCTTTGGGTGCCGGTGTCCTATGACAGCATCCAGATCTTTGCCCCGCTGCCGATTGAGCTGCTGAGCCATATGCGGCTGGTCGACAGCTCTGCAAATAGCGCGCGGTTCGACATCACGCTGGCGGCTACGGATGGCACTGTGGTCGCAGAAATGCGTGGGTTTCAAATGCAGCAGCTGCCCGGTGCAACCAATCTGGCCCCGGCGGAGGGCGCAGACGCCAGCGCTGAGGATCTGGGACTGACTGCACCGGGCAGTGCGCAGTCCTTGTCGCCGGAGGAACGGCGCCTTCACCGCAATATCGCCCAAGGGATCCGTGCCGAGGACGGTCCCGAGGCCTTGCGCCGGGCGCTCGCCACCGGGCTGTCGCAGGTGGTGGTCTCGTCGCTGGCGCTGCCGGATCTGATTGCGCAAGCCGATCAACCGCCGCCGCAGAATGCCGACACCAACCAGAGCTTTGAGCGACCACAGCTGGACACCAAGTACCTCGCCCCGCGCAATGCGGTGGAAGAAGATATCGCCGCTCAGTTCGCGCGTCTCCTTGGCGTGACGCAGGTCGGGGTCGAGGACAGTTTCTTTGACCTTGGTGGCCATTCTCTGATCGCGGTCCGGCTTTTTGCTCAGATCAAGCGCAGCTTTGGTGTGGATCTGGCGATCTCCACCCTGTTTGAGGCCCCTTCTGTTGCCAAGCTGGCAGAGCTGGTGATTGCGCGCACCGGTGGCGGTCTCACCACTGAGACCCCGGTTGAGAGCGCGGGTGACACCGCTGCTGAGACCCCCAGCTACACCCATCTGGTTCAGCTACACCCCGGTGATGGCACCGGGCGGCGGCCATTCTTCCTGGTGGCGGGCATGTTTGGCAATGTTCTGAACCTGCGTCATCTGGCCCTGATGGTCGGCAAGGACCGTCCCGTTTACGGGCTGCAGGCCCGAGGGTTGATCGGCGAGGATGCGCCGCATGATCGTCTGGATACAGCGGCACGTGATTATCTGTCGGAGATCCGCAGTGTCCAGCCAGAGGGGCCGTATTTGTTGGGCGGGTTCTCCGGCGGCGGGTTGACCGCCTATGAGATGGCCCAGCAACTGCAGGCCGAAGGTGAAGGGACGGCCGCGCTGATCCTCCTGGACACGCCGCTCCCGCTTCGTCCAGAGCTGACGCGCCGCGACAAGGCGCTGATCAAATGGGCCGAACTGCGCAGCAAGGGGATCAGCTATCTGGGCGAATGGATCACCAATCGCATCGCCTGGGAGATCGAGAAACGCCGTTATGCTGCCAGCGGCGACAGCGCCGCACCAGTGTTCAACAACCGCAAGGTCGAACTGGCCTTCCGCGCCGCCCTGCCCGCTTATGATCTACGTCCGTGGTCCGGGCCACTGACACTGTTCCGCCCGCCACTTGACAAGCACTGGCAGGTCTCTGCCGGGAATTGGGTCAGCCGCGAGCGGGAATATGTCTTTGATGACAACGACTGGACCCGTTGGGCCCCCGCCGTTGAGGTGGTCGAGGTGCCCGGCGATCACGACAGTATGGTTCTGGTGCCCAATGTCAGTGTGCTGGCTGGAGAGGTGAAGGCGCGACTGGATGCCGCCGACGCCGCAGCGTTGGCCCGCAGCACCGCGGAGGCGGCAGAATGACCAACACCGCCGCCACGCAGCCTGTAGACGCCGCCTCGGGCGGTACAAATGCGCGCATTCTGACCATCATCCTGAACTACAAAACACCTCAGATGACGCTGGACTGCGCCGCCGCCGCGCTGGAGCAGATGGAAGAGCTACCCGGTGAGGTGGTGATTATCGACAATGGCTCCGCCGACGGCTCTTATGAGCAGCTGCTCACAGCGGTGCAGGCGCGCGGCTGGCTCGACAGCGGCCGCCTGCGCCTGATCGCCAGCGACCGCAACGGCGGGTTTGGCGCGGGCATGAACATCGGCTTTCGCCTTGGCCTATCCGATGGCAGCGCCCCGGAGTTCTACTACTTGCTGAACTCAGATGCCTTTGTGCAGCCGGGCGCGATCCGCGCGCTACGGAACTTCTTGCAAGCGACCCCCGGTGCCGGTCTGGTCGGCTCCTATGTGCGCGGCACCGATGGGACGCCCCATTGTACCGCCTTTCGCTTTCCCACTATCGCGGGGGAGTTTGAATCCTCGGTGCGAACCGGCATCGTGACGCGCCTGCTGAAAGATGCCGTGGTGCCGATGGAAATCCCCACCACACCGACACAGCTGGATTGGACCGCTGGTGCCAGTCTGATGATCCGGCGCGAAGTGATTGATGCGGTAGGCGGGTTTGACGAGACGTTCTTTCTCTATTTTGAGGAAACCGAGCTGTGCCACCGTGCCGCCCGCGATGGCTGGAGCACGCACTACCTGCCGGAAAGCGAGGTGGCCCATGTGGGATCCGCCTCAACCGGGATGAAAGACTGGCAGCGCACCCCGCAATACTGGTTCGACAGCCGGTTGCATTACTTTCTCAGCACCCATGGGCGCGCCTACACGGTTGGGGCCACATTGGCGCTGATCAGCGGCAGCCTGCTCTACGGGCTGCGGCGGCTGGTGTCGGACAAACCGGCCTCCGATCCACCCTATTTTCTGCGGGATCTGATCGTTCATCATAGCCGCGCGATCTTTCGCCGTCGAAAAAACCAACCTATGGAACCGCGCCAGACCCCGTCTCAACCGGAGGAGCAGAAATGACCCCATTCTCCTGTATCGTTCTTGGCAATGAATCACTGCTTGTTGCCTGCGCGGACACATTGCTGGCCCGCAGCCACAGCATCGCCGCCGTGGTCACAAAAGACGCCGAAATCCGCCAGTGGGCCGCTGACAAGGGCCTGACTGTGCTTGAAGACGCGCGCGATTTTGACGGATCAGTCGACTGGCTGCTATCCATCGCCAACCTTGAGATCATCCCCGACAGCGTGCTGGCACGCGCGCGCAAGGGCGGTGTCAATTTTCACGACGGCCCGCTGCCGCGCTATGCCTAGCCTGAACACCCCAAACTGGGCCCTGATCGAAGGGGCTGAGGGTTACGGGATCACCTGGCACATGATCGAGGGCGGCGTGGATGAGGGTGATATCCTCGCCCAGCGCCTGTTTGCGATTGCTGAGGATGAGACGGCCTATAGTCTCAACGCCAAATGCTATGCCGCCGCGATGGACAGTTTTGGCGATGTGCTGGGGCAGCTGGAAACCGGCACGCTGGCGCGGCAGGCGCAGGATTTCAGCACCCGCACGCTCTATACACGCGCTGACCGGCCCGAAGCGGGTGCACTGCTGGATCTGTCGCAACCCGCCGTGGACCTGCACCGGCTGGTGCGCGCCCTTGATTTCAACGGGTACTGGAACCCGCTTTGTGCTGCCAAGGTCCAACTACCTGCAACCAGCGAGGCGCCAGTAGCGTTGATCGGCACCGCAGAGATCGCAGAGGGATCCGGCGCGCCGGGCACCGTGCTGAGCGTGGACGACACGACGATGACCTTGGCCTGCCGCGATGGCGCGCTGCGGCTTGGCGGATTGCACCACTGCGACGGGCGCCCGATCCGCGCAGCTGATCATATCAAAACCGGGGATAGTCTTCCGTCCCTTGATGCAGCGGCCCGCAGCGATTTGACCCGGCAACTGGCCGCGACGCAGGCCAGCGAGGGTAAATGGCGCAAGGCGCTGGCGGCCCTCCCCGCTGTGGATCTGCCCTTGGCAGGTCCGGCAGCTGATGGCGTAGCCGAAATCAACCATCTCACGCTGTCCCACAATGCGACCCTGACAGAGGTCGATGTGCTGAGCGTCGCCCTTGCCCTCATGCTATCCAGCTCCGGGGCGGAGACTGCTGGCATCGCGCTCAGCACGGATGCGCTGCAGGAGACTGCCATCGCGGGACTGATCTCTGACTGGGTGCCGGTGCAGGCCCGCCGCGATGCGCGCCTTGACGAACTGCGATCCAAATTGACTGCAGAGCTGGGCAGCACCCGCAGCAGCGGCGGTTTTCCTGCTGATCTTGTTGCCCGTGCGCCGGAGTTGCGACAGACCGGGGGCAGCGGTTTCTGCCCGGATATTGGCTGCATGCTGGGGCGTGCGCAGCATATCGACGGTTGTGCAGTGACCCTGTCCCTGTCGGAGGGCGCTTTGGCCCTGCACATCGATACAGGCCGATTAGATGCGCAAGCAACCGAGCTGCTGGTGGGGCGGGCCGAACTGCTGATCGACGCGCTGGCCTCGGCCTCCGATGGCACCATCGCCGATTTGCCGATCCTGCCGGAGGCCGAAAGACGCCAGATGTTGGTGGACTGGAACAGCACCGCCCGTTCCGACATCAGGCAAAGCACCATACCGGCGGAGTTTGCAGCCCAGGTGACACGAACCCCGGAGGCCACGGCGCTGGTTTACGAGGGCGAGAGCCTGACCTATGCCGAACTCTCTGCTCGCGTTGATCATCTGGCCGCCCTCCTGCGTGACCGTGGAGTGAAGCCGGGCAGCCATGTCGGTATTTACCTGGGGCGTGGGCCTGATCTGGTGATTGCCGCCCTCGCCACGATGGCGGCAGGCGGGGCTTATGTGCCGCTGGATCCGGCCTATCCGGCGGATCGCATTGCGCATTTCATCACCGACAGCGCCGCTAGCGCGATCCTGACCGACACCGGGCTCCGCGACCAACTGCCCGGCAACCTGTCGGCCGATATCCTGTGCCTTGACGCCCTGCCCGAGGTCTCAGCCGCGGCCGAAACTGTGGCCGAAACGCCTACCACAGCGCCCACACCAGAGGATCTGGCCTATCTGATCTACACGTCCGGCTCCACCGGCACGCCCAAGGGCGTGATGGTCCGGCATGGCAATGTCGCGAATTTCTTTGCCGCCATGGATGACCGCATCCGGCATCAGCCGGGGGACTGCTGGCTGGCGGTGACCAGCCTGTCGTTCGACATCTCGGTTCTGGAGCTGTTCTGGACCTTGTCACGCGGCTTCAAACTGGTGCTGTCCAGTGATGAGGCGCGGTTGCAGCTATCCAATGGCCCGGTCGCCACCAGTGATCGCGGCATGGATTTCAACCTGTTTTACTGGGGCAATGACGACGGCCCCGGCCCGCGCAAATATGAACTGCTGCTGGAGGGGGCAAAATTCGCCGATCAGCACGGGTTCAACGCGGTCTGGACGCCAGAGCGGCATTTCCATGCCTTTGGCGGGCCCTATCCGAACCCGGCAGTGACCGGCGCGGCGGTGGCTGCGGTGACGAAAAATATCGGCGTGCGCGCGGGGTCCTGCGTGGCGCCGCTGCACCACCCGGCCCGCATTGCCGAAGAATGGTCGGTGATCGACAATCTGACCGGCGGACGCGCAGGTATCGGCTTTGCCTCTGGCTGGCAGCCGGATGACTTCATCCTGCGCCCCGAAAATACGCCCCCCGCCAATAAGCCTGCGCTGTTCGAGGCTATTGAGACAGTGCGGAAACTCTGGCGTGGAGAGGAGGTCGCCTTCCCGCGCAAGGATGGTGGCGAACACGCGGTTCTGACCCAGCCGCGCCCTGTGTCAAAGGAGCTGCCGGTCTGGGTCACCACGGCAGGCAACCCCGAAACCTGGCGTGAGGCGGGCAGTATCGGGGCCAATGTGCTGACCCATCTGCTGGGACAAAGCATTGAGGAGGTCGCGGGCAAAATCACCATCTATCATGATGCCCTGCGCGCCGCCGGTCACGACCCGCGCGATCACAAGGTCACGCTGATGCTGCACAGCTATCTTGCGGACACCCGCGAAGACGCCCGCGCCACAGCCCGAGAACCGATGAAGGATTACCTGCGCGCGGCGGCTGGTCTGATCAAACAATACGCCTGGGCCTTTCCTGCGTTCAAAAAACCAGAAGGGGTAAAAAACCCGTTTGAAATGGACCTCGGCATGCTTTCGGCAGAGGAGCTGGAGGCCATTCTCGATTTTGCTTTTGAACGGTATTTTGAGGATTCCGGCCTGTTTGGCACCATTGCCGATGCCCTGCAGCGGGTGGAGCAGCTCAAGCAGATCGGCGTTGATGAGATCGCCTGCCTGATCGACTACGGCATTGCACCGGAGATTGTGCTGGAGGGGCTGAAACCCCTTGCGGAGGTGCTGCGCCTTGCCAACGCCCCGCAAGAGCTGGCCGCGGAGGATGTCTCGCTTGCGGCGCAGATCCTGCGCCACGGCGTCACCCATATGCAATGCACCCCGTCGATGGCCCGGATGATCACCGCAGACGCCGATGCGCGCCCGGTGCTGGGGCGGCTCTCGCATCTGTTCATCGGGGGGAGGCGCTGCCGGGCGATCTGGTGGCCAGCCTGCGCGCGACAACCGATGCCGACATCCACAATATGTATGGCCCGACAGAGACCACCATCTGGTCGACCATGCAGACCCTTGCGGAGGTGCCCGTAGGCACAGCACAGATCGGTGCGCCGATTGCCAATACGACTGTTTATGTCGTCAATGACAGCCTGATCCCGCAGCCGATTGGGGTACCCGGCGAATTGCTGATCGGCGGCGCCGGTGTGACCGCCGGTTACTGGCAGCGCCCAGATCTCACGGCGGAGCGTTTTGTTCCTGATCCCTTTGCCGATGCGGGGACGCATGTGCCCTCAACCCATCTCTATCGCACCGGGGATCTGGTGCGCTGGCGCAGCGACGGTCAGCTGGAATTCCTGGGTCGCAGCGATCATCAGGTCAAAATCCGCGGCCAGCGGATCGAACTGGGCGAAATCGAGGCCGCGCTGGCGGCGCTAGACGGAATCACTGGGGCTGTTGTCATCGCCCGCGAAACCGCTGGTGACACCCGGCTGATCGCCTATGTAACCGGACCGGTGCCACCGGATCAGGTGGCGCTGAAGGCCACACTCACGCAGCGACTGGCTGCGGTCATGGTGCCGAGCCATATCGAACATCTCGACGCCTTCCCGCTAACCCCAAACAAGAAGATCGACCGCAAGGCGCTGCCCGATCCAAAACCGGTACAGATTTCCGCCCCCACCTCCGACGCGCCGCTCAGCGCAGGGGCACAGAGCAAGATTGCCGAAATCTGGAGCGGCATCCTCGGCGTCAGCGGCATCGGGGCTGAGGACAATTTCTTCACCCTGGGTGGCCATTCCCTGCTCGCGGTACAGGCCCACCGCGATATTCGCGGTGCGATGGATGTGCCACAGCTGTCGATCACCGACATTTTCCGCTTCCCAACCCTGTCAGGATTGGCCGGGCATATCGACGGGCTGACCGGGGCCTCTCCCACGGAGGACGCGACAGCAGCACCGGCGGTTGATGCGGCCGCGAAATCCGACATGATGTCCAAACGCCGCGCAATGCGCGCCAACCGCAAGGCCCGCAGCGGATGACCCTGGGTGAGTCATCCTTGCGCAGCGCGCGGCACCGCGCGTTGATCCGCCCGTTGTTTGACGATGGTGTTGCAGTAGAGGTCTGCGATCCGCAGGGAGATCCACCCGCGCCCTTCCCTGAGGAGGCCGCCTGCCTGTCGCCGAACGCGGTGGAGAAGCGGCGGCGAGAGTTCGCTGCAGGCCGTGCCGCGGCACATCTGGCAATGGCAACGCTGGGCCTGACACCCAGCGCAATTCCCGTCGGCCCCAAACGCGCGCCGATCTGGCCGCCCGGGCTGGTTGGGTCGATCAGCCATTGCCGCAGCACCGCCGTTGCCGTCGCCGCCCTGCCGCAGCAAATGCGGGGGCTTGGCGTTGACGTCGAGGAGGACACGCCGCTCGCCGATGATCTGATCCCGCAGATCTGCCGCCCGGCGGAGCGTCTCTGGCTGGCGCAGCAGACCAACCCCGGCCAACTGGCCAAAGTGATATTTTCTGCCAAGGAAGCCGCGTATAAATGCCAATATCGCCTGAGCGAGCGGTTTTTCGGCTTTGACGGGATGGAACTGGAGATGCGTATGGCAGAGGATACAGATCAGATCAGCGGACAGTTTTCTGCGCGGTTTACGGCTGATCAACTGCCCTTCCTGACGGGGGACAGGATTGAGGGGCGATTTGTCATCGGGGAGGGGCTGATCGCGACCGCCGCACAGCTGCCGCAGGTGCGATGATCGGACGGCGTGGTTTTCTGGCACTTCTGTCCCTGTTGCCAATCGGCGCGCAGGCGACCCCCTTCGCGCTGCCACCTTTGACCGCGCCGGAGGGGCCGATGCGGGTGTTTCACCTTGGCCACTCACTGGTTGGGCCGGATATGCCGCATATGGTGCAACAACTGGCGCCGGAGGGGCATCGGTATAACAGCCAGCTTGGCTCCGGCACGCCCTTGCAGGATCATTGGGAGCCGGATCTGGAGATCCTGCATTTCGATCAGGTGAACACGCCTCCGGTCTGGCGCGACGCGCGCGAGGCGATTGGATCGGGCGACTATGACGCCGTTGTGCTGACCGAAATGGTCGAGCTGCGCGATGCGTTGCGTTACTTCAAGGGTGCGCGGTATTTTCGCCGTTGGGCAGATCTGGCGCGCGCCGGTGCCGCGCAGACGCGGATCTATCTCTATGAAACCTGGCACCCGCTGGATACCGCTGATGGCTGGCTGGCGCGGATTGACGGCGATCTGGATCAGCTGTGGCTTGGCGGGCTGGCTGGATCGGACAGCCGTCGCAACCCGAAGCGCCCTGCCTATCTGATCCCTGCGGGCCAGGTGATGGCGGCGGTTGTCCGCGCTGCTGAGGCCGGACAGATCGACGGGCTGACCCACCGCGAAGACCTTTTTGCCCGCACCGAGGAGGGGGCGCTGGATCAGATCCATATCAATGACCTGGGGGCCTATATTGTTGCCCTTACCCATGTCAGCACACTTTATCAGCGCTCCCCGGTTGGCCTGCCCCATCGGTTGCAACGCGCCGATGGCACGCCTACCGATGCCTTAAGTGCTGAAGCCGCGCGGCAAGTGCAAAACATCGTCTGGCAGGTGGTCACCAGCCACCCGCGCACCGGTGTGTCCTCATGACGCTGGCGGATCTGGTCGCCAGCGTGGTCATGGTCGGCCATTCCCTGTTCGGCCCCGACAATCTAGTGATGCTGGAACAGCTGCTGACGCAGCAACCCGCCCTTGCCGCCGGGCAGACAGGGGACACCATCACGGTCGAGGCGCAGATCATCAACGGCGCCCCGCTCAGCTATAATTGGGCCCATGCTGATCAGGCCGAGGGGATCAATGCCCGCACACGGCTGGTCGACGGCATAGATGTTCTGATCGTGACCGAAGCGATCCCGCTCGCCAACCATCTGAAATGGAGCGATACCGAGGGGGCGCTGACGAAGTTCTACACCCTCGCCCATAGTGCCAATCCTGAAGTGGAGGTGTACCTACAGGAAACCTGGCACAGTCTGAGCAGCGGCACCGGGGTTGAGGTGCCATTTGACGCGGGTGCCGCGACGCCATGGCGCGACCGTTTGTCGGCGGATCTGCCGCGCTGGCAGAGCGTTGTCGATACGGTGAACCGCAAAACCGGCGGCAAGATCAAACTGCTGAAGGCGGGCCAGGCGATGGCCCGGCTGGATGACGCCATTCAGGCCGGAACCGTGCCGGGCCTGAGCCGGATCGAGGAGGTCTTCGCCGACGACATTCACCCCAATGACCTGGGGTTTTATTTCCTCTCTGCCCTGCAATATGCGGTGCTGACCGGCCAGTCGCCCGTCGGCCTGCCGCATCAGCTGCGCTCAGCATGGGGCGGTCGCTATGAGGCACCCGCACCAGCACTGGCGCGACGGCTGCAGGAGATCGCCTGGGATGCGGCACGGGAGCGGGTGCAACGGGCCTCCCTGCCCTTGGATCCGCCGCCCCTGCCCTCGGATCCGGTGTTGCCCACCTTGAATCAGCCGGTGCAGGCCAGCCAGAGCGTTGCGTCTGACGCTGTCACGACGCGGGCAGAACCTGCTGTGATCGACGTGCCCAAGCAGCCGATTGCGATGAACCTTGCCTCTATCGCCGATTGGAGTCCGCAGGCGCCCTTCCTCGACCATTTCAAGACCGCGCGTCCCTGGATTGGACATATCGCAGGCCAGTGGGGGGGCGCGGATTACTCTGATCTGACGGCAGCGGGATATCTGGATCCGGACGGCTGGCCCACTGCGATCCCGCCGGAACTGGGATCGGTCGGCACCCTGATCCTCACGGACCTGCCGGAAGATGCCAGCAGCCTTGCGGGGCGGTATGTGCTGCAGTTTGAAGGCGACGGGATTATCGAGGTCACTGGCCGGGCAAGGAACATCCGCTACGGCAAAAGCGAAATCCGCTTTGACTACACCCCGGGGCCCGGCGCGGTTGAAATCCGCATTCAGCGCAGTGACCGGCAAGGGGTCGGCGACTATGTGCGCAACATCACTGTGGTGATGGAAAAACACCTGCCCGACTGGCAGGCGGGGGCGCTGTTCAACCGGGATTGGATCGCCCGATTGCGCGGGTTTGCGGCGCTGCGTTTCATGGACTGGATGGCCACCAACGACAGCACTCAGGTCGGATGGGAGGACCGCCCGCGGGTGCAGGACTACAGTTGGACCGCGCAGGGTGCCCCGGCGGAGGTGCTGGTGGCACTTGCAAATCACCTGCAAGCCGATCCGTGGTTCACGCTGCCGCACATGGCCGATGATATCTATATTCGCAACTATGCGCGACTGGTCCGCGACCAGCTGGACCCCGGCCTGACCGCCTATGTGGAATACTCCAACGAGGTCTGGAACTGGCAGTTTGAACAGGCGGTCTGGGCCGATGATCAGGCGCGTGCGCGTTGGGGTGGGCAGGATCTGTGGATGCAATTCTACGGGGGCCGCGCTGCCGAGGTTGCGATGATCTGGACCGATGTCTTCGGCGACGCGGCAGAGGACCGTCTGGTGCGTGTGGTCTCCACCCAGACCGGCTGGTTGGGACTGGAAGAGCAGATATTGGCGGCGCCCCTTTGGGTGGCCGAAGACCCAGCACGGCGCCCGCCCGCGCGCCTCTTTGATGCCTATGCGGTGACTGGTTACTTTGGTGGTATTCTTGGCCTGCCCGACCGCGCGGCCACCCTGCGCGCCTGGATCGCGCAAAGCCGGGAACAGGCTGCGGCAACCGCTGAAGCCAAGGGTCTGAGCGGAGCTGCAGCTGCGGAATTTGTGGAAGCTCACCAATATGATGCCGCCAGCGCCCTGGCCGCCGCAGAGCTGCGCGACGGGCTTGTCTCTGGCAGTTCCGAGGATACTGTCAGCGATCTTTTGGGGCGGATCCTGCCCTATCATGCCAAGGTCGCTGAGGCGCATGGGCTTGACCTGATCATGTATGAGGGCGGCAGCCATGTGGTGGGTCTGGGCGCGATGGTGGATGATGAAATGCTGACCGGGTTCTTCAGCCATTTCAACTACACCGAAGAGATGGGCGCGTTGTACCGCAGTCTTCTGGCAGGCTGGCCGGAGATAGGCGGCCGCCTGTTCACCGCCTATTCGGATGTCTCATCCCCCGGCAAATGGGGCAGCTGGGGCAGCCTTCGCTACGTGAGCGATGACAATCCGCGTTGGCGCGCGCTGGAGGCGGCAAAATGACACCGCTCCTGAGCGTGCAGATCCCGGCCCACAATGAGGCGGGCTATATCGGGGCCTGCCTGACGGCGCTGTTTGCGAGCGATCCGTTGCCCAAGGGCGCAGGGGCAGAGGTGCTGGTGATCGCCAATGGCTGCACCGACAGCACCGTCGCAGAGGCGCGTGCAGTGGCGGTACCGCAGGGGTGGACCTGTGCTGTGATCGACCGGCCCGAGGGCGGAAAAATCGGCGCAATTGCAGAGGGTGAATTGCGCGCCGCCGGATCTGTTCTGGTCTATCTGGATGCAGATGTGATCGTATCCCCCCCATTGATGGCGCAGATCTGCGCCGCGTTGACCGGGGATCAACCACGCTATGCCAGCGGCACGCCGCAGCTATTCCCTGCCCGCAGCCGGGTCAGCCGTCTGTATGGGCGATTCTGGGCAAAGCTGCCCTTCGTGCGCGAAGGGGTGCCGGGGTTCGGCCTCTTTGCGATGAACCGCGCCGGGCGGGCGCGCTGGGGGCAATGGCCGGATGTCATTGCTGACGATATCTTTGCCCGGCTTAGCTTTGCTCCTGCGGAGCGGGTCCGGGTGCAGGCCAGTTACCAATGGCCGCTGATCGAAGGGTTTCGCAATCTGGTGCGGGTGCGGAGGCGCCAGAATGCCGGAGTGGCGGAGATTGCAGAACGGTTTCCCGCTCTGCTGACCAATGAGGATGTCCACCGCCCTGACCCAGCTGCGATCCTGCGGTTGGCGCTACCTGATCCGGTGGGGTTCATGACCTATGCTGCCGTGGCGCTGGCTGTGAAATCACCGCTGTTTCGCACCCGAAATGAGGCCCGCTGGACCCGTGGGCGATAGGTATATCTGGTCGAGGGCCTAGTCCGTGTCCCGTGGCAGGGCGGCTTGGACATGCTGCGCCAGTTTCGCTGCCTCGACATCGCTGTCGTGACGCTGCAGAACACGGGCGCGCCCGGCCTGTCCCATGGCAACCCGCTCAGCATGGGGCGTGGCGGCAAGGTCCCGGATGGCCTGCGCCAGAACGCCCGGATCCCCCGCTGGCACCAACCAGCCGGTTTCCCCCGGCAGAACAAGTTCAGGGGTTCCGGCAATATAGGTTGCAATCACCGGGCGTGCGGAGGCCATAGCTTCCATCACCACCATCGGCAGGCCTTCGGCGAAAGACGGCATCACCAGCGCCTGCGCGCGCGCCAGCTCGCCTCTCACCTCGGCTTCAGAAAGCCAGCCGGTCAGCGTCACGTGATTGCCCAGCCCATGACGGTCAATCGCCGCCTCAAGATCGGGGCGCATGTCACCATCACCGATCAACGCCAGATGCAGGTCAGGGTAATCCGCGACCAGTTGCGCCATCGCCTCGATCAGCACCATCTGGCCCTTCTGTTCCACAAACCGACCAATCGCAGCAAGCCGGAGCGGCCCCTCGGGCAGAGGCGTGGGATCGGCAAAGTGCGCAGGTTCAATCCCGCAATGGACCACCTTCAGTCGCTCCCAGCTGCCAAAGGCAGCCCAGCGGCTCAACTGACTGCGGCCAAAACTGCTGATGGCGACGGCAAACCTGGCGCGGTCGACTTTCTCCCCCAGCGACAGCGGCTGGGGCGCGTCGAATTCCTCCGGCCCATGGGTGGTGAAACTGTAACCCGGCGCACCCAGAACCTCTGCCAGCATTGCAACTGCTGTTGCGTTGGTGCCGAAATGCGCATGTAGGTGGGCGATTTGATGCTGGGCGGCATACTCCGCGACATAGGCCGCCTCTGCCAGATAAATCAGGTGACGCAATCGACCAACCTGCGAGGCAGCGCCCAAGCGCCATGCCATACGCAATGCAGATATCACCGAACCGGGCGCCCGGATGATGGAGCGCAGCAGCGCAGCGGCCAATTTCAGCGCTCCGGCCTCAAGCACATAGGTCGTGCGGCCCCGCTCAGCCTGATCACCGGGATCGACCAAAGGCGCGCCGGACCGGCGCATCGCGATCCGGTGGATTTCGTGCCCCTGACGCTCCAGCGCCTGCACCTCACGCCGGATAAAACTATGCGACGGCTGCGGATAGGTATTCAGAATATACGCTATTTTCACGAGGACGACGGCCCATTTTATGCAAGAGTTATCGCAGGGTATCGTCAGTTGCCGCGCTTGCCCAGCATTGCCGCGAAGGCGCCGTGGAATTGACGCCTTTGAGGATCAGTGTCGCAAGTGTATCGCAAAACTTCGAGGATATTGATGCAGCAAGTCCTGTCGCTCTTCCAAGGTGAAAGCCTCGCAGCGCGCGTGTTGCGCTCGGCCTCGTGGCTGATGATGGGCTATGGCGGCAGTCAGGCCCTGCGGCTGGCAGCCAATCTGGTGATGACGCGCCTGCTGTTTCCCGAAGCATTTGGCCTGATGGCGCTGGTCAGCGTGGTGATCACCGGGCTGGCGCTGTTTTCGGACATGGGGATTGGGCCGTCCATCGCCCAGAGCAAACGCGGTGACGATCCGGATTTCCTCGACACGGCATGGAGCGTTCAAGTGGTGCGCGGCTTCGCGCTCTGGGGGATGACACTGCTTTTGGCGTGGCCGGTGTCGCAATTCTATGAGGCGCCGGAACTGCTGTGGTATTTGCCGATCGCCGGGATCGCGCTGGTGATCAACGGGTTTGATCCGATCCGGGTTGAAACTGCGCATCGACATCTTCTGGTCGGGCGGCTGACCGCGCTGGAGCTGCTTAGCCAAGCCATTGGCATTGGTGCCATGGTCCTCCTGGCCTGGTGGACGCAGTCGGTTCTGGCGCTGGTTCTGGGCAGCGTTCTGCAGGCGGCGGCGTTTCTGCTGGCTGTGCATCTGGGACTGCCGGGGCGGCGCAGCCAGTTCCGTTGGGAGGCCAAAGCGCTGAAAGAGTTGCTGCATTTTGGCAAATGGATCTTTCTCTCCACCGCCTTCTGGTTTCTGACCTCTCAAGGAGATCGGGCCATTCTGGGCAAATTTGTCCCGCTGGATGTACTGGGCATTTATAATATCGGGTTTTTCCTGGCGAGTTTCCCGATGGCACTGGGCCATGCGGTGAACCAGCGGCTGATGATCCCGGTCTATCGCGACAAGCCTGCGCATGCGGCGCCGGAGTACCGTCGCAAACAACGGCAGCTGCGGGCCGGGCTTAGCGCGATGATCCTGACTATCCTGCTGGCTATGGCCTGGCTGGGGCCTTGGCTTGTCGATCTGCTCTACGATGCGCGCTATAGCTATGCCTAGCCCGATGGTGGTGCTGATTGCGCTGGCGATGGTGCCTGCGGTTATCACCATGACCTATGATCAGGCCGCGCTGGCTGCTGGGGACAGCCGGTCGTTCTTTGTCTTCACCGCTGCGCGGGCGCTGGCGCAGACGGGGCTGTTTCTGGCCGGGGTGATCCTGTTTGGCCTAACCGGTGGGATCGCCGCACTCGCACTGGCGATGGTGCTGGCCTATCCGGTGATGATCTGGCTGGCGACCAAGCATCATGTCTGGGACCCGCTGCATGATCTATTGTTCACCGGTCTGGCAGCGGCTGTTGGGCTGTCGGCGATTTGGTGGCACTGGGGACGGCTGGCGGAGATGATCAACGCGGTCGGGTGACGCCTGCGATCTGTCGGCGGTGCGTGGCTGAGTTCACCCGCTTGGCTCGGTCCCGGACCGTCGTCGCCCGCCAAAAGCCATGCGCAGCCGCGCAAAGACGCCGCGGCGTTTAGAGGACGTGTTGAGAAAGGGGATGGCGACAACAGGTGTCAGACCGGTTTCCCGCTCCATCTGTGCCACGCTGCGCAACACCGGGCGCCGCAGTTCCAGCAGGAACGCGATGCCCAATGCCAATCCGATGCTGGCAACCCCGCCCATCAGCGCCTTTTTCTTACGCCCGCCGGTGGCCGGATAATCCGGCAGCGGTGCAGATTCGATCACCGTCAGACGCTCCGACTGGCGCGATGCCTCCAGACGGAAGCCGACCTCTGCCTCGGTCCGGCGCTGGGCGATCAATTCAAGCTCGGTCTGCAACTGCCCCATCCGGCGCTCATACACACCCAGCTGGCGCTCCACCTCCGGGGTGGTTTCCAGCGAACGCTCCAGAGCGCTGCGACGATTCAACAGTAACTCCCGCTGCGCATCAAGCGTGGCCAGTTTCTCCTCAAAGACCTCGAGCATCCGCTGTGCAGTTGCTTGTCGCTGGTTCGAGGTGGTCTGATCCGCCTGTCTGCGCAATTCGATCTGCTCACGCTCGATCTCCAGAAGGCCGGTGTTCAGGGTCGAAATCTCTTCGCGCCGCATCTCAATCCCGCCCGGCAGGGCAACATTATTGGCATTGCGATAAGCGGTGATTTCATTCTCCAGCTCAGCCACCTCGCTGATGAGGGCGGTTTCCTTGTCCACGAAGAAGGTCAGGGTTTCGCGGGCCTGCTCAATCCGGGAGCTTTGGCTGAGTTCGATCGTGCGGGTGGCAAATTCGCTGGCAACCGCCTGTGCCTGCTCCGGCGTCGGCATCAGGGCGGAGATGGTCAGCACCGATATCGTGCCATCATCGGCAAAGCCCTCCCGCGCGGCGGCCACCCCGGTGAGCGATACAGATTCGCGCAGCAGGGCCACCTTCTCCGACGGGACCAGACCCGGCAGGTCCTGATAAAGGCCAAATTTCTCAATAATATCCAGAACCGACCCGCGGGCCATCAGACGCTGTTCGATCAGCTGCAAGCGACGTGCGGACGACCCGTCGACGGTGGATTTAGCCAAATCATCAGCGATCTTTGGTCGGGTGATCTGCAGGACCGCCGAGCTTTCGTAGAAATGCTGCTGCTTGGCCGCCACCCACAGCGAGACCATGGCGCCAAGGAGGATGACCCAGAAGATCACCGACGCGCGCCGACGCAGCATATCCAATATGTCATCCAGAGTGCGGATCGGTCCCATGTCTTGGCTCGTCGTTGGTTACGGTTGGGTGGATGTCAGGTTACAGGGCGGCGACGGGGCGCGTGGCGGCATCTACTGTCCATATTGCAGCAGGCCAGCACCGCGGGCCCGGTTCAGGCTGACGCCCAGCAGCTGGGTCTGGCCGTCGATCAGTTTTTCACAGGCCGCAAGGTGTTTGGCGGTGGTGCGGGTGCCGTCGGCGATCAGCAGAACCCCGTCCACCTGCGGCAGAAAAGCGGCGGCGTCATCATGTTCGAGAACCGGCGGCAGATCGAACAATGCAACATCGGCGCCGGTGCTCAACACCATGTCATCAATCACGCTGGCGCAACGCCCGTCATGCAGGATTTCAGCCGCGTTGCGATCTGGCGCCGCCGTCAGCCCGACCGCAAGCGAAGCGGCTAAGCCGGATCAGGTGTTCAGGCAGCGTCAGCTCCCCGGCCAAAAATCCGGGCATGTCCCCCGATGGCGGCAGTTTGAGCGCAGCCGCAACGCCAGGACGGCGGAAATTCATATCCATTAGCACCGTGCGAGTGCCGGGAACCCGCGCCATGCTAAGCGCAAGATTGACGGTGGAAAATGTCGCACCGCAACCCGCTGTTGGCGCCGCAATGGCGACGCGTTTCCAACCCTGCACCTTGAGACTGTGCAGCAACCGCGTGCGCAGCAGATCAAAGGCATTTGCCGTCGGGGAGTTGCGGAAGAAATTGACCAGCGGAGAGCGCGCGACCTGATGCCCGCGAATGTCCAGTGGCACCCGGTGGAGCCGCTCCCAAACTTCAGGCAGGGGCAGCCGGCAGGCGCTGTGGCTGGGGGTCGGTGTCCGCAAGCCCTTCAATCGGCTGGCTCTTGCCGGTTTTGGGGCGACGCGCGAAGCGGTTACGCTCCCCACCCTGCGACAGGCGCGCGGTTGCTTTGGCGGATGAAGCCGCCATATCGCGGGCGCTTGTTTCGCTGCTGCGCGATGTCGGTGATCCAGAGTCGGCCTGCTCGGGCAGAGCAGAGTCATGCTCTGGTGCCGAGGTGTCGCGCCCCTTGCGGCGGCGAAATCTCTTGAAGCCTTGTTGCGTCATCGCGAAGGGATCGTCCCATTCCAGTTTCTGTGCACAGCTGCCAGGGGCCTCCGGTCCGGTCATCACATCTTTCATGAAACCCCCTCGCCGTTCTACCACGTTCGGCAGAACCCGCCTATAGCCCGGCCATCACAGTTAGCCCAGGACGGTTAATATCCGGTACCTCGCAGCACGACACCAACGGTGCGCCAGATGAGATCAACATCGGTGCGCAGACAAAGATCGCCGTGATAGTCGGCATCCGCGCGGGCACGCACGGCAAAACCACTCTCGTTGCGAACGGAGACCTGCCACAATCCGGTAATTCCGGGCTTGAGATCGAAATAGGCGGTGGCATCGCCATAGAGCGGCAGCTGATCCGGCATCATTGGGCGCGGACCAACAAGGCTCATCTCGCCGATCAGAACGTTCCAAAGTTGCGGCAACTCATCCAGCGAGGTTGTGCGCAGAAAGCGACCAACCGGGGTGATGCGCGGTCCTCTTTCAGTTTCTGCGTCTCGTCCCATTCGCGCCGCATCGCCGGGTCGCTGGCCAGATGGCGCTCCAGCAGCTGTTCTGCGTCGCGAACCATGGTGCGCAGTTTCAGGATAGAGAAGACCCGACCGCGCTGGCCAAGACGGTCCTGCGTGTAAAACGGATTGCCCCCCTCAAGCCACAGCGCAAGTGCGGCCATCAGGATCAGAGGCAGGCTGATCGGCAACGTCAGAAGGACCAAGGCAATGTCCAGGCAACGCTTTCCAAAAGTGGCATAGCCACCCAATGATCCAGCCCCCGTCCCCGCGCCGATTGCGCCAGCCACAGCAGGCGACATTTTCAGAGAACCGGATACGCTCCGCTTCGACGACGATGGCGGCGCAGAAACCGCTGCGTTCATATTGGCAACACCCATCCCGACGAGGGGGGCGTCACCCACGAGAGCGACCAGACAGCCGTTGCCGAGTGACGGCCAGCGGGACCAATTGGCCCGACCGGTCACAGCACCGGACGGGCGTGCAGCCCCCTCTTGCACGAAATCCTTCATCTCCAACCCCAATCTAGAGCCGCCCCCGCGGCCCTTACCTCTGCGCTGAAACAACAGCGTCTTTGCCCCCGCGAACGGCGGGTGCACTCGCACCAATTTGAGTATCCCGACACGGCAGCGCCCCGGTCCCAAGTCCAATAAGATCGATGGTTTTCCTCCAGCCACACCCCCATGCAGCTGGAACCTTCGTCCCAATCAGGCGGCCCTTTTAGGTCGCCATCCAAGCCGCAGTTGCGGCAATTTCTTAATAAAGCAATTTTAGACAAATCTCAGTAAAAACCGAGAGAGGGCGCTATTTGCTCAAATTTAAGTAAATCAGGGCGCCAGTTGAGAAACAATTCCTCAAAAGGATAGGAACTATCCGCACAGCCTACCCAAAAGTATAAGGAATCAACAGAGACTCAGCGATAAATTCGAGTCAAACAAGAACACACCCAAAGGCGATGTTAATCATATCTTCCGCACCATAGGTTTTGTTAACCTATTTTGGCGCATCGAACGGGCAATTCCACGAGCACATCTGAGGGCGTCAGGACCAGCGTTGATCATCGACCCTAAAATTGGCAAGGAGAGCGGGAATGCCCTGCCGTCTGGTGCCGCCGTGTTCCTGAAATACTGCGGGCACCCCATCTAGCAATCAGACCCAAAGGACGAGACCATGTGCGCCGCATCTGCCGACCCATCCTCCGCATCTCCCGCCGGACACTCCGCGATCAAATCTGCCAACTGGATCGCAGCGGACCATGCAGACGGGCGGATCACGGCCTGGCTGATGCACGAGGGCGAAGCGCGACAGCAGGTCTCCGCCGGATCAAGCGGCGAGTTGATGGCCGATGTCACTGCGGTGATCAGCCAGCTGCACGATTGCGCGGCTGATACGCCGATCCTGCTCAGCGACGACAGTCTGCGCGGCGGCGATACCGGGACCATCACGGTGCCGGCAAAGATCGCCGAGCGGCCCATGGGCGATGCGACACTGGGAGGTCATCCGCTGCGCGTGCTGGGCGGGCTGTCGCAGGCCACACCACCCGCAGTGATGCGCGGTGCCTGCAATCGCATTGCCGGGTTTCTCAGTCTTAATCCGGATTGGGACGGCGTGATCTGTGTCGCCGGGGCGACAACCCATTGGGCGCTGATCAGTGCGAATGAGGTTGTCAGTTTTCAGAGCTTCATGACGTCGCAGCTCTGGCAGGGGCTGGCGGCGAGCCTCAACCTCGGCGACACGCCTGCGTATGATCGCACACAGCGCGCTGAGTTGACGGCATCTATGGACACCGTTCAATCGAAGCCGGAGGCGCTGGCGGCGCGTTTGGCGGAGCTGCAAGCCACACAGGGGGCGCACGGCAATACAGATGCCGCCCGTTTGTGGGGACTGCTTCTTGGCGCTGAGCTGTCGGCAGCGCGCCCCTATTGGCTCGGGCAGAATATCGCCTTGATTGCGCCCCCACCGCTCGACACACTCTATCAGGCCGCACTTGACCATCAGGGAGTGCCGGTGACGCAGACGGATGCCGACCGCATGGCCCTGGCGGGCCTTGTCAGTGCCTGGCGCGCAATGACCACCTGACACGGCCCCTCCTCACTGCGGGCTTTACTCCTAGGGAAGCGGACCCGTCTGAAACAGGCGGATCTTCAACCCGCCGTGGGCCACCGGAGGGCCAAAGGGTTTGAAGGGCAACTGAGTGGCCTTAGCCAATGAGGTTTCGCTGGTGACAATACCAACCCGCCAGCCGCTGAAACGGGCCATCAGCGTCTCTCCCAGGGCCGCATAGAGCGCGTAGAGCAGCTTCTTGTTGCCGATACGTGCGCCATAGGGCGGGTTCACGATCACCAGTCCCGGCGTATCATTCGGGCCGAGATCCGGCGGCGTCAGATCGCTGACTGCCTGCTGAGTGATCTGGACCAGATCCGCTACACCTGCGCGCTCTGCATTGGCTGCGGCCATCTCCACGGCGCCTGCGTTGCGGTCTGAGCCATAGCAGCGGGCGCGGGTTGCGCGCGGCGTTTCCTTAGCCTGCAACTCTGCCCAGCCTTCGGGGTCGAAGCTGGCCATCTGCTCAAAGGCAAAACTGCGGCTGCGTCCCGGCAGCAGGCCAAGCGCGATCTCTGCGGCCTCAATCACAAAGGTACCGGAGCCGCACATCGGATCCACCACCGGCTCCTCGCCATCATAGCCGCAATCACGCAGGAACAGCGCCGCGAGGTTTTCACGCATCGGCGCCTTGCCGACTGCTGTCTTGTGGCCGCGTTTATGCAGCCCCTCTCCCGAGGTATCGACGCTGAAGGTGCAGAGATTATCCTCAATCCGCAGCTTCACCGTGATCGGGGCATCCGCGCTGATCGGCGCCCCAAGCTCCTCGGTTATCGCCCGTTCGATACGCTGCGTGGCGGCACCGGCATGGTAGATCTTCGACTTTTTATTGGTGGTGGTTTCGACCCGCACCGGGACATCGGGGCGGAGCACATCGGCCCAGGGGAATTTGCGCGCCCGTTTGTCCAGTTGGGCAAGGTGGAAGGCCCGGAATGACCCGATCCGCGCCAAAACCCGCGCCGCGCCCCGCAGGTGCAGATTGGCACGCCAGACATCCGGCCAAGCGCCCTCAAATGTGACACCGCCGGGCACGGTTTTTGCACCTGCAAACCCGGCCTCCACCGCTTCGCGCTGCAGGGTCTGCTCCATCCCCGGCGGGGCGGTCAGGAAGATTTCGAATGTATCGCTTGTGTCCATGACCTCTCCTTAGCGATAAAAACCATTGTCAGCGACGCCAAAGTGTACCCGCTGCCCTGCCCTCCCCGGTCTTCAGCATCCGCCTGCAACTTGGTTCGGATCCCGCACAACGGGATTCCTGCGGCATCTGCCGCGATGCAGCACAGAGGGCCACTGCGAGACGATCAAGAAACTCTCCCTTAGGGTGAATTCATTGTACTTTAAAATCATATCGTTACGTCAAACTAAAAAATTAGTTTGACAAGGCAGACCCCGGTGTGGAACCTGTTTGTCAGCCGGGTGCAACGAGGCATCTCTGGCCACAATAAATCACTAGGGAGGAGAAAGATGCGTAAGTATCTTTTGTCCGCAGCCGCGGTTATTGCCGTGGTCGCGGGACAGGCAGCCTATGCCGATGAGGCAGCTGCCAAGAAATGGATCGACGAAGAATTCCAGCCCTCGGTTCTGACCAAGGACGAACAGCTGTCGGAAATGCAGTGGTTCATCAAGGCGTCCGAACCGTTCTCGGGTATGGAAATCAACGTCCTGTCCGAAGGCATTCCGACGCATAGCTATGAGTCCGAAGTTCTGACCAAGGCATTTGAGGAAATCACCGGCATCAAGGTGAACCATCAGATCCTCGGCGAGGGCGAAGTGGTTCAGGCCGTGCAGACCCAGATGCAGACCAAGCGGAACCTCTATGACGCCTACGTCAACGATTCCGACCTGATCGGTACCCACTCGCGCCTGCAACTGGCCTACAACCTGACCGACATGATGGAAGGTGATTTCTTTGACGTCACCAACCCGGAACTCGATCTGGGTGACTTCATGGGCACGCAGTTCACCACCGGTCCCGATGGCGACCTGTATCAGCTGCCCGACCAGCAGTTCGCAAACCTCTACTGGTTCCGCAAGGACTGGTTCGACCGCGAAGACCTGCAGGCCGCGTTCAAGGAAAAATACGGCTACGATCTGGGCGTTCCGGTTAACTGGTCCGCATATGAGGACATCGCCGAATTCTTCTCAAATGACGTGAAGGAAATCGACGGTACCGCAATCTATGGTCACATGGACTATGGTAAGCGCGCGCCTGACCTTGGCTGGCGTATGACCGATGCCTGGCTGTCGATGGCTGGTGCTGGTTCGAAAGGTGAGCCGAACGGTGTGCCGATCGACGAATGGGGCATCCGCATGGAAGCGGATTCCTGTAACCCTGCCGGTGCAAGCGTAACTCGCGGCGGCGCGGCAAACGGTCCGGCTGCGGTCTATGCGATCCGCAAGTGGGATGAATGGCTGCGCAAATTCGCCCCTCCGGGTGCGGCATCCTATGACTTCTACCAGTCGCTGCCCGCTCTTGCACAGGGCAACGTCGCTCAGCAGATCTTCTGGTACACTGCATTCACCGCTGACATGGTGAAGCCGCAGTCCGAAGGCAACAACACCGTTGACGGTGAAGGCAACCCGCTATGGCGGATGGCCCCCAGCCCGCACGGTCCCTATTGGGAAGAAGGCCAGAAGGTTGGCTATCAGGACGTTGGGTCCTGGACCTTCCTGAAATCCACCCCGGTGGATCGCGCCAAGGCGGCCTGGCTCTATGCACAGTTTGTCGTGTCCAAGACCGTCGACGTGAAAAAATCCCACGTTGGTCTGACCTTCATTCGGGACTCTTCTGTGAACCACGAGAGCTTCACCGAGCGCGCACCCAAGCTGGGTGGTCTGGTCGAATTCTACCGTTCGCCTGACCGCGTCGCATGGTCCCCGACCGGCGTGAACGTGCCTGACTATCCGAAGCTGGCCCAGATCTGGTGGCAGCAGATTGGTGACGTCAACTCCGGCGCCTTCACCCCGCAGGAAGCCATGGACCGTCTGGCCGAAGAAATGGACATCACCATGGCCCGTATGCAGCGTGCAGACGAGCAGGCAAATGTCTACGGTGGCTGCGGCCCGCGTCTGAACGAAGAGAAAGACGCCGACTGGTGGTATGCCAACGGTGGCGCCAAGCCGAAACTGGAGAATGAGAAGCCTCAGGGCCAGACCGTCAACTACGACGAGCTGGTTGCCCGCTGGGCATCTGAGTAACCCCTCCTCCCGTGGGGAGCGTGCGGATCTGTCCGCTGCGCTCCCTACTTTCGCCCCGGAGCCTGGCTGGCCCGCTCCGGGGCACCCCTTTCCCCTAAAAAATGATCGCGCATGCCGCGCGCAACAGGCCGTCCGCCGGAAAGTCAAAGCAAGATGGCACTCGAACTCATAAATGTGACCAAACGCGTCGGCGCCCAGCTGCATATCAAGGAAACCTCCCTTGTGCTGGAACCGGGTCACTTCAACGTCCTTCTGGGCGCCACCGGGTCTGGCAAGACCTCTCTCATCAAGATGATGGCTAAGCCTCGACCCGATTGCCAGCGGACAGGTGGTGATGGATGGCCAGGACGTGACCGCGCTCAGCACCCAGAAACGCAACATCAGCCTGGTGCATCAGTTCTTCATCAACTACCCCCATATGACCGTCTACGAGAATATCGCCTCGCCGCTGAAGGTGGCTGGCATGGCGAAGTCCGAGATTGAAGGCCGGGTCGAAGAAGCCGCCGATATCCTGCAGCTGCGCCCGATGCTGCATCGCCGCCCGCACGAATTGTCCGGTGGTCAGCAGCAGCGCACCGCGCTGGCCCGCGCAATTGCCAAGGAAAGCCGTGCAGTGTTCCTTGATGAGCCGCTGGCAAACCTGGACTACAAACTGCGCGAGGAACTGCGCGATCAGCTGCCAGAGCTGTTCGCCGGGCGTGGCGCCGTGGTGGTCTATGCGACCTCCGAACCGGAAGAAGCGCTGCTACTAGGGGGCAAAACCGCCCTGATGCAGGATGGGCGCGTGACCCAGTTTGGCACGACCGCTGATATTTATCGCAATCCCGAAAACGTCGCCGCAGCGCGGGTGTTCTCGGATCCGCCAATCAATACAGCCCCCATCGTGAAACAGGGCAGCACTGCGCGCCTTGGCCAGGATGTCAGCTGGTCGTTGACCGGCGCGGCAGCCGATCTGGCGGATGGGCCCTACACGATTGCGATCCGGCCCTACCATGTGCTGCCCGTGGCGACACCGCTCACCACGGTGCAGCTCTCCGGTCAGGTGCAGGTGACGGAGCTGTCCGGGTCCGAAAGCAGCGCCCATTTCGACATGGGGCTGGATGTGGACCACGGCAGCTGGGTTTCCCTTTCGGCAGGCGTTCACCCCTACGAAGTGGGTGAGCAGCATGACTTCTACATGGATCCGTCGGCGGCATATGTCTTTGCCCCTGATGGCTCCCGCGTGGCGTGAGGCGCAAATGGCTAAGATTACACTTTCAAAACTGCGGCATAGCTATATGCCGAACCCGTCAAGCGCGTCAGACTACGCCCTGAAGGAAATCGACCTCGACTGGACGGACGGCGGGGCCTATGCGCTGCTTGGTCCATCCGGCTGTGGGAAATCCACCCTACTGAACATCATCTCCGGCCTTTTGGTGCCATCCGAAGGCCAGATCCTGTTTGATGGCAAGGACGTCACCAAACTGCCGCCGGATCAGCGCAACATTGCGCAGGTGTTCCAGTTTCCGGTGATCTACGACACGATGACCGTTTACGACAACCTGGCCTTTCCGCTGCGCAACCGTGGTCGCGATGAGGCGACGGTCAAGGAACGCGTCATGGCAATCGCCGAGATGCTGGAAGTGACCGATCTCTTGACGATGCGGGCCGCAGGCCTGTCACCGGACAACAAGCAAAAGATCTCCATGGGGCGTGGATTGGTCCGTGAAGACGTGAACGTGGTGATGTTCGACGAACCGCTCACTGTGATTGACCCGCATCTGAAGTGGAAACTACGCTCCAAGCTGAAGGAACTCCATCAGCGCGTGAAGGCCACGATGATCTACGTGACCCACGACCAGACAGAGGCGCTGACCTTTGCTGATCAGGTTGTTGTCATGCAGCTGGGTGAGGTGGTTCAGATCGGTACGCCGGTCGAGCTGTTTGAACGCCCCGCGCATACGTTTGTGGGTCATTTCATCGGCTCACCGGGTATGAACGTGCTGCCATGCGAATTGCGCGCGGGCCAGCCCTATATCGGTGCCCACCCGATTGCCTTGGAAGGCCCGATCAAAGGGGACGCCGCAGGCAAGACCGAGGTCGGCATCCGGCCTGAGTTTGTGTCCCTCGCCAACAGCGGCCTGCCCGCAACCGTGACCAAGGTTTCGGATGTTGGCCGCCACACAGTTGTGGAATGCGAGGCCGAAGGTCAGCGGATCAACGCTGTGGTCGAAGGTGCAGGCCCAGCCAAGGGGGCAGCTGTCCACCTGTCCTTCCGTCAGAATCAGACCCGGCTCTACGTCGATGGCTGGATCGCGACAGAGGCTGCCCAATCTGCCACCGAGACCAAGACTGAGACCGAGGAGCAGGCACAATGAAAACCGAAAACCAAAAGGCGTGGTTCTTTGTCCTGCCTGTCCTTCTGCTCGTTGCCTTCAACGCGCTGATCCCGATGATGACCGTCGTCAACTACTCCGTTCAGGAGACATTCGGCGACAACGTCTTTTTCTGGCAGGGGCTGGACTGGTTCCAGCAGATCCTGCGGTCCGACCGGTTCCATGCGGCGCTTGGCCGCCAGTTCATGTTCACCTTCCTGATCCTGATCATCGAAATCCCGCTGGGCATCGCCATTGCGCTGTCGATGCCACGCAAGGGGTTCTGGGTGCCAGTGTGCCTGGTGCTGATGGCGCTGCCGATGCTGATCCCGTGGAACGTGGTTGGCGCGATGTGGAACATCTTCACCCTGCCCGATATCGGTCTGCTGGGGTATTTCCTGAACCACACGCTGGGCATCAACTATGATATGACCCAAGATCCTGTCGCGGCCTGGATCACCATCGTGACCATGGACGTCTGGCACTGGACCTCGCTTGTGGTGCTGCTGTCCTATGCTCGGCCTCGTGTCGATCCCGGATGCCTATTATCAGGCCGCAAAGATCGATGGCGCCTCCAACTGGGCTGTGTTCCGCTTCATCCAGCTGCCAAAGATGAAAACCGTTCTGACCATCGCGATCCTTCTGCGGTTCATGGACAGTTTCAACATCTACACCGAACCGTTTGTTCTGACCGGCGGTGGTCCCGGCAACTCGACAACGCTGTTGTCCATCGACTTGGTTAAGATCGCGCTTGGACAGTTCGACCTTGGTCCGGCGGCGGCGATGAGCCTCATCTACTTTGCAATCACACTTCTGGTCAGCTGGCTGTTCTACACCGTCATGACCAAAGACGATCAAAACTAAAGGAGGATACTTCGATGCAAAAACGTACCATCGTCCCCATCGTTTATATCCTGTTCCTCATGCTGCCGATCTATTGGCTGGTCGCGATGAGTTTCAAAACGACAAATGAAATCCTGTCCGGCTTCTCGCTGTTTCCGCAGACCTTCACGCTGGAAAACTACGCCACGATCTTCACCGATCCGAGCTGGTACTGGGGCTACATCAACTCAATCATCTATGTGTCGATCAACACGGTGATCTCTGTCGCTGTTGCCCTGCCTGCGGCCTATGCGTTCTCGCGCTACCGTTTTCTGGGTGACAAGCAGCTGTTCTTCTGGCTGCTGACCAACCGGATGGCGCCTGCTGCGGTTTTTGCGCTGCCATTCTTCCAGCTTTATTCGGCGGTGGGGCTGTTTGACACCCACCTCGCGGTAGCTCTGGCGCATTGCCTGTTCAACATTCCGCTGGCGGTCTGGATCCTGGAAGGGTTCATGGGCGGCATCCCGAAAGAGCTGGACGAAACCGCTTATGTGGATGGCTATTCCTTCCCGCGCTTCTTTGCCACAATCTTCATCCCGTCGATCAAGGCTGGCGTGGGCGTGGCGGCGTTCTTCTGCTTCATGTTCTCTTGGGTGGAGCTGCTACTGGCCAAAACCCTGACCGCTGTTGCCGCGAAACCCATTGCGGCCACTATGACCAAAACCGCCTCAAGCGCCGGTTATGAGCTGGGCCTGCTGGCGGCGGCTGGCACACTGACAATCATTCCGGGCGCGATCGTGATCTACTTCGTCCGTAACTACATCGCAAAAGGCTTTGCGATGGGGAGGGTATAATGCTGAGTTGGATGGCCTGGACCTGGCCCACGGCACTGGTCTTTATCGGGATCTTTTCGGCCATTGGCCTGATGATCGTTCTGGAAATCCGCAGCCCCGGTGGTGACACCCGCAAAGGCGTTCTGGGACTTGTCACAACCCGCGGTGACCGGCTGTTCATCAGCCTCCTGGGCACCTCCTATATCTTCCTGGCCTGGCTGGGATTGGTGGGAATGCCGCTGTGGTGGCCACTGGGCCTGTCGGTTGTCTGGTTTGCCTTCACCTTCTGGAAAGTGTGAAACAAAAACACGAGGGCCCTGTCTGCAGGGCCCCTTTTTACATGCCGTTTTGCCTGACACCTGCGGCCTCGGTGCTGAACTTCTAAAAAAATAGTTTTCAAACGCACCTGCGATCCCCTAGCATGATCAAAGCCTAAGAGAACCGGACACCACATGATGCGTAAGAAACAGGACAACCCGCTTTTGACAGAGGTTGAACTCGAGTTCATGACCGTTGTTTGGGAAACCGGCGGCGGCACGGTGCGCGATATTCTGGCGGAACTGAACAAACGTCAGGAACGCGCCTATACGTCGGTCGCAACCGTGCTGAAAATTATGGAACAAAAAGGGTTTCTGACCAGCGAACGGGCTGACAGATCCTTGGTCTACCGCCCAGCGGTGCCCAAGGCGGATTATCAGAAAACCACTCTCAAGAACCTTTCGAGCAAGCTCTTCAACGGCGCCCCGGCGGCCCTGGTAGCCCGCCTGGTGGATGATGAAGATGTCACCGACGAGATGCTCGTGGAGATACGGGCCTTGCTGAATGAAAGGTTGGGGGACGATGAACGCTGAGAGTTTTCTGAACGCCTATATTGACCTGAACTTACTGTTGTTTGCGGGCACCGCGCTTTGGCTGGCGTTGCGCGCGATCCTGACCCGGAGCCGATTGGGCCCGGCGTTTCGACCACAGCTGCGGCTGCTGAATGGCATGACGCTTTTGTTGACCTTGTCCCCGATGCTGGTGGTGGCGCTGACCACTTATGTCGTGTCGCAGCCGCCGACCCTGTCGGACATGCTGGTCGCGCAGTACCTGCAGGGCAATGTCAACATGAGCGCCACACGGTTTGAGAGTATCCTTGGCCTGCGCGAGGATCTGGTGCGGGCCTTGATGACGCAGAGCAGCCTTTGGGCTCAGCTTGCCGTGGCTGCGTTGATCGTCGGCGCCGTAGTCTCCGTCGTGCAGGTGACATTGGCGGCACTGCGGCTGCGGGCATCGCTGCAGCAGGCCTACGTCTGGAAACAGCTGGGCGGCGTTCAGATTCGCATCAGTGACAAGAGCACAGTTGCCTTCTCCACCCGCGGCTTGTTCACTCGCTACGTCGTGTTGCCATCCGCGCTGATCACCAATCCGTCGGACCTGCGGTTGAGCGTAGCCCACGAGCTGCAGCATTTCCGCCAGCGAGACGTCGAATGCGAATTCCTGCTGGAGGCGCTGCGGCCGCTTCTGTTCTGGAACCCGGCTTATCACCTCTGGCGTCGCGAAGTCCGTATGCTACGGGAATTTGCCTGCGATCAGGCGCTGATGACCCGAGGCCAACGCGATATTCGTGCCTATTGCGAATGCCTGATCCGGGCCTGCGCACTGGCGGCGCAGGATCCAATCCGCTTTGTCCAGCGCAGCCCATCGGTGGCCTTGGTTGATCGTCGCGAGGTGCGCCGCGGGGCAACATTGGCGCGGCGGATTGATGTGGTCACCGCAGCACAACCACAGGACACGCATCTGTTCGGCTGGATGCTGGTTTCCGCCATGCTGGCGACTGGAGTGCTGGCCACCGCTCTGCTGATGCAGCGCCCCGGCGATTGGAGCCATGACCGCATCATGCTGTCGACGATCGTCAATCTTGAGCGTATGGCCCATCGGAACGCTGTGCCTGAGACCAGCCAGACGGCGGTAACAGCGCTGCAGGGCGGGTTCATGACCCTGAGCAAATAAGCCTGTCAGATGATTGAGTGCGTAGTCCCCGTCTGATCGGGCGGGAGGCGCGACTGCAGTCGACATTACCCTCCGATAATCAGATCAAGCATTTTGACCGGCCTACCCGTTTTGATGAGCCGATCTCAGATCAGCCATAAGAGTGGCCCCCGTTTCCGGCATCATCAGCTGCTGCCCAGTCGTCGACACTGTCATGCCCGGCACCATTTCCAAGCTGGAACCGCGATACCACGCCGGTAAGCGCCTGCGCCTCGTTCTGGAGCAGCTGGCTGGCTGCGGAGGCTTCTTCGGACATCGCCGCATTCTGCTGGGTGGTACTGTCCAGGCGCCCGACGGCATTGTTGATATTTTCCAAACCCTTGGATTGCTTCTGCACGCCCTCTGCGATTTCGGTGATAAGGTCGGAGACATTTGTGACCTTGTCGATGATCCCGCTCAGTGCATCGCCTGCGCGACCAACCATGGCGACGCCGTTTGCGACATGCTCCTCGCTGGCCGTGGTCAGCCCCTTGATCTCACCCGCAGCTTTGGAGGCCCGCATTGCAAGGGCACGCACCTCAGAGGCGACAACCGCGAAGCCTGCGCCAGCTTCACCCGCACGCGCCGCCTCCACGCCTGCGTTCAGGGCCAGCAGGTTGGTCTGAAACGCGATATCGTCGATCATATTGATAATCTGCGAAATCTGTTGCGAAGCCTCTTGAATTTGGTCCATCGCCTGCACCGCTGAGGTGACGATGTGATTGCTGTGCTCGGCCTCATTGCGGGTACCGCGCATGGTTTCATCCACCTGCCCGGCCCGGTCAGCGGTCTCGCGTATACTGTTGGTCAGATCCTGAAGTGCTGAGGCCGTCTCCTCCAATGTCCCGGCCTGAGATTCCGTCCGATGCGCCATTTCCTCCGCAGAGGCGCGCTGCTCTTCCGAGAACTTATCGACGTTATGGGCGGCATCGACCACCTCCGCGAGCGAGTCACGCAGGTTGACAAGGCTGCGATTGAAATTCTCCCGCAGAATTTCGTAGTGTTCGACAAAAGGTTGCCCGATATCACAGGCCAAATTGCCTTGTTGCAGTTCGGCCAGGGCGCCACTCATCTCCTCGACCACTGCGGCCGTCTGCTTGGCGGCTTCTTCTTCGCGGTTTGCAGCCTCGTCGGCGATCAGCAATTTGTCGCGGAAGGTATCCAGGCTGCGGGCCAGATCGCCAAGTTCATCACCCCGATCACGTCCGCTGATCTCACTCGCATAGTCTTCTTCGGCCAGCGCGTTTGTCGCCTCACGCAGGGCGAGAATAGGGCGGGTGACATGACGCGCGGCCACAAAAGACACCACAATCGCAATCAGAACCGAAACACCGATCATCAGCATTGCAACCAGCCGGATTTCGGTCACCTCGGCAAAGGCTTCATGTTCATCAGTCTGCAGCACCAAAGACCAGTCGAACCCTTTGATATTCAAAGGCTTGACAAGGGCGATCACCTGTTCGCCGGAGACGGATGTGGAGCCTTCAAACATCCCGGCCTCACCGGCGGTGGCGGCTTTGATTTCCGCGCTGTCGGGCAATTGGTCGCCTGTGGCGAACTGGCCTTCGATGACGGAGGGGCTGCGCGCGATGCCGTCGCGGCCCACCAGAAAGATGTTCTGATGGCCATCAACCTTCATATTGGAGGTCAGCGCCGTCACAACTGACGCGCTGGAAATCTGCACCGCCATCACGCCGATAACTTCTTTCTTCTTGTTGAAAACCGGCACCCCCATGAAGGCACCAGCCGCACCGCCACCCGGCGCGTAGGCGGCAAAATCGGCGGTTACCACCTGACCCGCCTCGGCATTGAGCGCGGCATTGAAGACCTGCCCCAGACCGCTATCCGCATTGGCCCCAGAGCCAAATTGCTGAATGAAATCCTCGCGCTTCTTGACCGAATAGAGCAATTGTCCAGCGGCATTCAGAAGATAGAGATCCTCATAGCCGTTGACCTGCAACGACTGCAGAAACGTCGGGTGGTAGGTCGCATGCGACTGGCTGTAATATGAGCCGTCGCCAGGATCGCTCAGCAAATGACGTTCATTCGCAGCATTGGGATTTTCTTCTATGTAGTGACGCCGCAAGAAGCCGGTCGGCTCCTCCTCGATCATCTTATAAACACGGTCAAAGTTGTTGATGGCGCGGAACACGGTCGGCTGGGAGGCATTGATTGACAGATCGCGGCGCGCGGCCTCCATCATGAACGTCAGGGCCTGCTCACCGGAACGGGCCGTGGTCTCCTTCGAGGCATAGACAAAATCGCGAATACTCTTTTCCGCCATTGAGTAGACAAGAAATGAGACTGTCACCAGAAACGTTGCCGTCAGGGCCACCATGATCAGAGGCAATTTCAGCTTGAGCGAGAGTTTCGGGGTCTGGGGCAGGACGCGCATGTCTTCTCCTTGATAGTGCCGATTCTGTCGCCATGCGACCGAATGACCCAAGAGATAGCCATGCAATTCCTTCGATTTCGTTCACGGTCGGTTTGCGCACATTGCGCGCGAAGGCAACGCCCCGCCCTGCCCTACAGCCGTATCAGAGGCGAAGGGGTGGCTCAAGACACTAGAAACGGTCCGGTGAAAACGGTGCCAGATCAATTGCCGGATCGCGTCCCAGCACCAGATCTGCGACCAGTTCCGCCGTGGCGGCCGATTGGGTTAGCCCGACATGACCATGACCAAAGGCATAGACCACCCGCGCATCACGCTTGGCGCTGCCAATCACCGGCAGGCTATCAGGCAGAGATGGGCGAAACCCCATCCAGCGGGTGCCATCTGCGGTGTCCAGCTCTGGCATGAACCGCGCGGCCTTCGCCAACAGCGTGTCGGCGCGTTTGAAGTTTGCAGGCTGTTTCAGCCCTCCCAGTTCAACCGCACCTCCGACCCGAACACCGCCGCGGATACGGCTCACCACAAAGCCATGACGGCAGAAGGTGATATGCGTGCGCAGATCGAAGCAGCCTGCGGGCAGGGTGGTGTTGTAGCCGCGCTCCGTCTCCAGCGGCAGCGGGTCGCCCAGACGGCGGGTCAGTTGATGCGACCACGCCCCTGCAGCCACGACCACAGCGTCAGCCAGGACGTCCTCCCCGTCTGTCAGAAGACGCAGTTTCTCACCGCCGGTTTCCAGATCACGCACCTCTGCCCGGCGCAGCTGGCCACCCCGCGCCATGAAAATCTGAAAGAGGTGTTCGACCCAGGCTTTCGGATCGCAGGTATTCATCCAGTCAGGGGTGAAGCCTGCATGCGTGAACCGGGGACTAAGCCCCGGCTGGATCTCGGCAATTTCGGCAGGGCTATGCAACAGGGTGAACCGGATGCCGTGATCGCGGCGCAGTTGCCAACCGCGCTGGCTGGCGGCGAACTCAGCCTCAGATTCGTAGAGCTGCAGGGCACCGTCGCGCTGCATCATTGCCTCGCCTTTGGTGTCGGTGATCTGGCGTTCGGTCGCCGATTGGGCCAACTGCATCAGGGATGCCTGGGCGCTGACCACCTTATGATATCGGTCCCGCCAGCTGGCGCGCCAAAAGCGGATCAGCCAAGGCGCCAATTGCAGAGCGTAGGCCGGTGGCACCGATAGCGGGCCAAGCGGGTCCAGCAGCCAGGCCGGTGCTTTTTTCATGATCCCCGGTGTGGCCAGTGGTTCGAGGTCGGTGAATGCAAAGGCCCCGGCGTTGCCCGCAGATGTTTCTTCGGCGACGCCTTTGCGATCCAGCAGGATGACCTGTCCGCCGTTTGGCGCCAGCTCACTCTGCAGGCGCAGCGCCGTGCTGACACCGACAACACCCGCCCCGATAACCACAATCGTTTTTGTCATCTGCCCTGCCTTCGTAACGGTGGCGAGGTTTTCACCCCGCCACCTGACCGTCTTTACGCCAGGGTATAGGCGGTTTTGACCTTGGTATAGAACTCTTTCGCATGGCTGCCCTGTTCACGGGCACCAAAGCTGGACCCCTTGGTGCCACCGAAGGGCACGTGATAGTCAACGCCCGCAGTGGGCAGGTTCACCATCGCCATGCCAGCCTCGACATGTGCCTTGAAATGCGTGGCATATTTCAAAGATCCGGTGCAAATTCCCGCGCTGAGGCCAAAAGGCGTATCATTGGCCACCGCCAGAGCCTCATCATAATCCGCCACGCGGATCACAGAGGCGAGCGGGCCAAAGACCTCCTCTTGATTGATCCGCATGTCGTTTGACGTTTCGGTGACAAGCGCGGGCGCCAGATAAAACCCCTTGCTGCTGCGCTGAAGCGTCTGCCCCCCAAGCACCTGCCCGCCCTCACTGGCGGCCACGTCGAGATAGTAGAGATCCTTCTCCAACTGCCGCTCATCCACAACCGGGCCGATCTGAGTGCTGTCGTCCAGAGCGTTGCCGACCCGCAGGCCCGTCATCCGCTCTCCAAGTGCTGCAACAAAACGATCGTGGATGCCCTCGGTCACGATCAGCCGCGAGGATGCAGTACAGCGCTGGCCCGTGGAGAAAAACGCACCGTTGAGGCTGGCGTCCACCGCCGTCTCAAGATCCGCGTCATCCAATACCACCATCGGATTCTTGCCGCCCATTTCCAGCTGCACCTTCTTGCGCTGCGCCCCGCAGGCTGCCGCGATGGCGCTGCCGGTCTCAACCGAACCGGTAAAGGAGATGGCATCCACATGGCGGCTTTGCACCAGCGTCTGACCAACCGTATTGCCTGTGCCGAACACAATGTTGAATACCCCCTCCGGCAAACCCGAGCGACTGATGATCTCCGCAAGGGCATGCGCGCACCCCGGCGTCAACTCAGCCGGTTTCAGGACGACCGCATTGCCATAGGCCAGCGCTAGGCGCGATCTTCCAGGCGGGGATGGCGATGGGAAAATTCCAAGGCGTGATCAAGCCGACAACCCCCACAGGAGAGCGCGTCACCTCGACGCCGACACCGGGCCGTACCGAGCCAAGGATTTCCCCCGCCTGGCGCAGGGTTTCGCCTGCAAAGAATTTGAAGATCTGCCCGGCCCGCGCGGCCTCGCCAATCCCTTCCGGCAGGGTCTTGCCCTCCTCGCGAGAGAGCAGTTTTCCCAGTTCAGCCTTGCGGGCCAGAATTTCGGTGCCGATGGCGTCCAGCACATCAAATCGCTGCTGTGGCGTGCTGGCCGCCCATCCGGGAGCCGCGTCGCGGGCAGCGACGATCGCGCGCTCCATATCCTCCGCCGGACTATTGGCAGCGTATCCCAAGACGTCCTGCGTATCGGAGGGATTGATATTGGCGGCGGCGGCGGCGGTCTCTGACCAGTCGCCCGCGATTAGATTTTTATATTCCATCAGTATACCTCTTGGCTGGTGATCCCCGCCCGGTAGGGATCGGCAGGGTCAAAGTTCAGAACAGTGTCGCCGGTCACAAAGGCCGTACCGGCAATTGTTGCGATCACGCCTCCAGTCGGGCCTGGCCGATAGTGCAGCGCGTAGGTGCTACCGATCACGCTCTCCTGGATCCAGGTCACACCCGGCGCCAGATCACCATCTGCGGCCAGACAGGCCAGCTTCGCCGCAGACCCGGTACCGCAGGGGGACCGGTCATAAGCCGTTCCGGGGCAAAGAACGAAGTTGCGCGCGTGACCGACACGGGTCAGGGGTGGTCCGACAAATTCAATGTGGTCAATCGCTGCCCCATCGCGGCCAGTGATCCCCTGCTCCGCCAAAGCCTGCCGCAGGGCCACAGCACTGGTGGTCAGCTGGTCGACATGGGCCAGCGTTAGCGGTGCCGGGACATCAGAGGTCAGAAAGAACCAATTGCCACCCCAGGCGATATCGCCGGAAATCCGACCCTGTCCCGGCACCTCCACCGCAACATCAGCCCGATACCGATCACTCTCGACGTTTTCGACCGCAGCCCTGTTCGCTGCCTGCAAATGCACGCCTACGGTGCCGACCGGCGTTTCGAGTTGATGCCGCCCAAGATCAAGACGGCCCAGATGATGCAAACTCACGGCGGTGCCGATGGTGGCATGACCGCACATGCCCAATGGTCCAATCGGATTGAAGTATATCACCGCTGCCGCGGCAGCCGGATCTGTGGGCGGCACCAACAAGGCGCCAACCATAGCGTCGTGACCGCGTGGCTCGGACAGCACTGCGCTGCAGAAATCGCAGTGATCTCTAAACAGCCGATGCGCCCGTTCTGCCAGTGATCCACCGCCGAGATCCGGCCCGCCAGACAGGATCAGGCGGGTCGGCTCGCCGCCGGTATGGCTGTCGATTACGCGCATAGGGCGGCGATGTCGGGCTGCTGGCTCCAATCCGCATACCAGCTGCGAAACAGCGCATACTGGGCCTCGACATAGGCCTGTTGGCTGGCGCTCAACCGATCGCTTTCGTTGAAGTGCAGGCGGTATTCGCTATCCCCATTCAGCACCATCAGATGCTTGTAATAAAGGACCAGATCCGCCCCCTCATCAAAGGAAGATAGAACCGCCAGCGCCGCTTCCAGCTCCAGAGCTTGGCGCCGGGCGGTTGCGTTCCCTTTCGCTGCGAGTTGGCAAAGAGCGACAAGGTGCAGGGACCTCATCCGGCAGCGCATTCCCGATCCCCGTGATCGCGCCCCCGGCCCCGCAGTTGACGTAGCCGTGGAATACAGTGGTATCGACACCGATCATCAGGGTGACACTGCTGTCCTGAGAGGTGATATTTTCAGCCGCATAGCGCAGATCATCAGCGCCCCCGAATTCCTTGAACCCGATCAGGTTTGGATGATCCTTGCGCAGATCGAAAAACAGATCCGCCCGGGTGGCAAACCCATAGTAGGGGCTGTTGTAGATCACCGCTCAGCAACGTTGGCGCAGCAGAGAGCACCGCGGCGAAGTGGTCGCGTTGTGCGGCAACCGAGCTGCCGCGTGACAAGACGCGCGGGATCACCATGAGACCGGCAGCCCCCACCTCTGCGGCATGGGCGGCATGGGCTGCGGCCTGCATCGTGTTGACGGCACCAGTGCCGACAATGGTCGGAACGCCAGCCGCAACAAGTCGGGCGACCCCTTCCATCCGCTCAGCATCGCTGATCAGTGGCCAATCGCCCATGGAGCCGCAGTAGACCACCGCGGACATGCCTTTGGCGATCAGCGCCTGCCCCTTTTTCACCAGCGCATCAAAATCGGGGCGCCGATCAGCGGTACAGGGGGTCATCAGGGCCGGAATGCAGCCGGAGAACACAGGGTTTGTCATGGTTGGATCCTCTCCAATGGGTTTGAACCTGAGCCCGCAAGGCGTGCCCGGCGCTGATGACGCCTTCATAATGCATATTGGATCCAATATTCAATATCTGATTTATGCACACTTCCCCCTCGGCCATGATCAGGGATATAACGACGGCAGGGAGCGCAGATATGAAGTTGAAATCCGTAGATATATCCAAGACCGCCTCCGCCTCGGCGATTGTTTTCGACGCCCTGCGCAAGGCCATCATCGAAGGCGACCTGAAGGAAGGCGAACCACTGCGGCAGGATGAAATCGCCCAGATGTTCAACACCAGCCGAATCCCTGTGCGCGAAGCAATTTCGCGTCTGGAAGAGCAAGGACTGGTAAAAACCCAACGCTATAAAGGCGCCGTGGTCTCTGGCCTGTCAGCCCAGGAAGCTCAGGAAATCTTCGATTTCCGGGCCGTTTTGGAATCTGAAGTTATCCGCCGCGCGGTACCGCGCATGTCCCCCACCGCCATCTCCACCGCGAAAGCTTGTCTAGAGGCGTTTTCGCAATCCGAAGACCCGATGACCTGGGGTGATTTGAACCGCGACTTCCACTCCACGCTCTACCGGGAAAGCGGGCTGCAGTATCATATGGATGTGATCGACAATGCGATGGATCGCGTCGACAGTTATCTGCGGGCGCAATTGGTACTGTCCAACGGCAACGAACGCGCCAATGCCGAGCACCTCGCGATCTGGGAAGCCTGCGTTGCCGGAGATGCCGACCTTGCAGCGGCGCTCACCCGCGACCACATCACCGGCGCCTGCAAAACCCTGCTGGACACCCTGAAAGACCTTGGTTGAGGCCTACGGATCGATACCCTAGGCGGCGCTCAGGCGGTATTGAGCGCCTTTTTGAGGCGACGGCGTTCGGATAAGGCAAATCCCAGCACCCATGAGGGATGTCTCCAAGCTGAGACCCCGAGCTTTCGCAACCCTCCTTCCAGATAGGATCGGCGCAATTGTCGTTCCTCCAGTCGGCGACGCATGGCTTTTACAATTGGATCTTGGTCACTGAGGCCAAACACCTGCGCATCTGCAAGGCGCTGACGCAGAAGGAAAATCTCTCGACCAACCTCAATCAAACGCTTGTTTCGAAAGGCCTCCGCATCCGCAATGTGCCGGGCTGTGCTGGTCTGGCCCATACCGACGCGATACACAATGAGCTCCTCGTCGATGAACGCCACCCTGCCCTCAAGCGCTGCACGAAAACCAAGAACAAGATCCTCGTAGCAATCCGCAAACTGAATGGGACCATACTTGCGGAACAGATCTTTGTGCCATGCGCAGGTCGCACCGAGGAACAACTGCATGGAACAGGCGGCAGACATCGCATCGGTTCGGGTATAGAAGGTGGCTTTTGCGTAGGATTTCGGCATTGGTTTGCCGTCCAACGTCTCAACCCGACCATGTGAGAAGGATAGAAGCGGGTCGTCGCGCTCAAAGACCTCAATGGTACGCGCCACACGACCCGGCAAAGAGATATCGTCACCAGAGGCCGCAATGATTACGTCACCGGAACTAAGTTCAAAACACCGTTCGATATGTTTGTTCACGCCCAAATTCTGCGGATTTTTGTTCAACACGACGGAATGCGGACCTTTGTAATCGGCGACCAGCGCCTCCATTACCTCGAAAGTTTCGTCCATTGAGCAATCATCCGACAGAAGGATCTCGATCGGATCGCTCTCCTGCGCAAGAACCGCCTCAACCGCCTCTTTCACATAGTCCTGCTGATTGTAGGTGAGAAGCACAACTGAATAGCGGTATTTGTTCATTTCAACCCAATCCTACCTGCACGCTCGCGCAGAAAATCCATCATTTTGCCGCCGCCTCCCGCGCCGGTCTCCTGGTCGGGCGCGTCCTGTTTGCGATGTGCGCGTGACGCCACCCAGAGAGCCGAGGCTGCGGCCCATCAATAGAACAGTTCGCTCCGCGGTTCCATGGAAGACGTCGCTTGACGTGTCATGCCCCGCCCATTCTCCCCCTTGGAGCTGAGCAGCATGGCCCCGAACTAGAGAACGGCATCCTGCGCAAGGCGTGCCCTTGCCGCAGCCAAGTTCCGCAGCCCATCCGCAGTCTGTCCAATTCGATTGATCGGGGGCGACAATATGATAGACAACTGAGCCAATAGACTAGACCGGATCGCACTCCTGTGGTGGGAAATCCGACGCCTGTTCCGATCAGCTGCGACAGCGGGTCGATGTCACAATACCGGAGTACGGATTTGCCCCTCAGCGACTGCAAATTTATTGACCTGCCCAAGATCGAAGACGCCCGCGGCAACCTGACATTTGTCGAAGGGATGAACCACATTCCGTTTGATATCAAACGGGTCTACTACCTTTATGATGTGCCGGGCGGGTCCGATCGCGGCGCCCATGCCCATAAGGGCCTGCATCAGTTCATGATTGCGATGTCGGGCAGCTTTGACGTGGTTCTGGATGACGGGGTCAATGAAAAACGCTTCCATCTCAATCGCTCTTATTTTGGCATCTATATCTGCCCGATGATGTGGCGCTATCTCGACAATTTCTCGTCGGGCGCGGTCTGCATGGTCATGGCCTCCGCGCCTTATGACGAGGGGGATTATATCCGCGACTACGGCGCCTTCCGCCAAGCAGTCGGGGTCAAGTGATGCAGGTTCCCTTCCTCGACCTGAAGGCCGCGTATGATGAGCTGGCAGAGCAGAGTGAACCGAAGATGCTGGAGAGCCTGCGGTCCGGCTGGTACATTCTCGGCCCTGAAGTCTCCCGGTTTGAGCAAGATTTTGCCCGCTACTGCGAGGTCTCGCACGCGCTTGGCGTGGCCAACGGGCTGGACGCCCTGAGGCTCGCCCTGGTGGCGCTGGACATCGGGCCGGGCGACCGTGTCCTCGTCCCCTCCAACACCTATATCGCCACTTGGCTCGCGGTCTCCCAATGTGGCGCAATCCCGGTTCCGGTGGAGCCTGATCCCGCGACCCACAATATCAGCGCCGAGGGTATGCGGGCCGCCATGGTCCCCGGAGCCAAGGCCGTCATACCTGTCCACCTATACGGGCAACCTGCGGATATGACCGCGATCATGACAGCCGCGCGCGATCTTGGGCTGAAGGTCATCGAAGATGCCGCCCAGGCGCATGGCGCATGCTGGGATGGGCACCGCATCGGCGGTGCCGAGCGATATCGTCTGCTGGAGCTTCTATCCGGGCAAGAACCTCGGCGCGTTGGGGGATGGCGGTGCGGTCACCACCAATTGCGACGCTCTGGCAGAGCGGCTGACGCTGCTGCGGAATTACGGCTCGCGGGAGAAATACCGCAATGAGGTAGCAGGCTTCAACAGCCGCCTCGATCCGGTTCAGGCCGCCTTTCTGTCAGTCAAGCTTGCGGTGCTGGACGACTGGAATGCGAGGCGCGCGGCGATCGCAGCCCGCTATTTGTCAGAGCTGGACGGACTGGGCCTAACCCTGCCGTATGTCGCCGCAAAGGCCGACCCAGTCTGGCATCTGTTCGTGGTGCGTCACCCGGAGCGGGACCGGCTCGCGGCCGATCTGGCGCAGACCGGCGTTCAGACGCTGGTGCATTACCCTATCCCACCGCATGCTCAGGCGGCCTACGGCGATATGGGCCTGACGGATGAGGCGCTGCCGCTGGCGGCTACCTTGGCACGCGAAGTGCTTAGCCTGCCTATCGGCCCGCATCTGAACACTGCGCAGATCGATCATGTGATCAAGAGTCTCAGACAGCTGGCCTGATCGCCCCACCTTGAGCGCCGTCAGGGAGTGATCGGCAGGAAATCATTGTTCAGATGCTCGACCACCTCCACACTGGGCGGCTGGCGCAGCAGCTTGGCGTATTTGTATTTAAACGCACCACTGGAGAGGGCAACGATCTGCTGCGCGACCCAACCCGGTTCCAGCATGGTCGACGTATCCGCGCCGCTGCCCGCCCAGAACTTCGTTTGGATACCGGACGGCGCAACAACCAGCACCTTGCCAATCCCCTCGCCCCGGACCAGCGCTGCACCCAGCATTCCCAAGCCCGCCTTGGCCGCGCAATAAGCGGGCATTTCGGGCTGCGGTTTATATTGCGAGCTGGAGGTCACCAACATCAGCTTGAGCGGGCCCGATGCCTGCCGAACAAGGCGCTGGATCACCATCATCGGCGCAAGCAGCCCGACATTTGTCATCTGCGAAAGCGCCGCATCCTCCAGCAGAGAAATCGATCCGCGCTGCAAAAATCCGGCGCAGTAGATCAGAGTTTGCACATCCCCAAGCTGAATTGCCAATTCATCAAGCTGAGCGGCTAAGTCTGCAACATCATCAGTGATCGACAGCGCGTGAAACTGCACGCCAGCGCACCCCGGATCAACCCGGCCCGTAATCGTAACGCGATGCCCCTCGGAGGCATAGTGTCGGGCCAATTCCAGACCAACCCCCGAAGAGCCTCCAACAATCAGAATATTCTTTTTCAAAGCGACCTCATACCACAACCTGCAAGGTTACGGATAGCGCTCAACAAACGCGTCAGCAACAGCCCAAGCGCACCCGCCCCGGGGTGCGGCTAGCGCCTATTAGCAATATGATTCAAATGTATGAATGGCGGAGACGAAGGGATTCGAACCCTCGAGACCCTTCCGGGCCTACTCCCTTAGCAGGGGAGCGCCTTCGACCACTCGGCCACGTCTCCGCTGACCCGTCTATCAGCGCAACCAAGCTGAGAACAAGGGCGAAATGCGCTTTTTGGGAAAAAATTTCCGCGCGTTCAGTCGGAGATCCAAAACCAAGATCGCCCCGCCGCGATGTGATGCGGCGGGGCGATATATTACTCTGTTTGCAATGATCTGCGGGGGTCCGCTCGCGCAGCTTACGGCAGGATGGCGAGCCGCTTTAGGAAGAGAGATTTCACAGCGTCTGCGTCAACACCCATGTAGACATCGATGGGCTGGCGGGCGCTGTCAGAGGCAAGGCGGGTTTCGCCCGATGTCTCGCCCTCGCAGGACACCTCCATTGCCACAGCACGTGCGGTGAACAACTCCGGATGGGTACAGGCAATGACCGCAGCTGGATCGTGCAGCGAACAGCCATCGAACTTTCCAACGGTTTCGTAGAAATGCAGATAGAAGACTGACATTTCCTGCAGCATACCGCCCAGTTCCGGTGACGTCGCCGCGATAGCGGAAAAATCTTCCTTGGTGCACAGGATACGGTGGGTCACATCAAGGCCCACCATTTCAACCGTCGCACCGGAGCCAAAGACGACGTCAGCGGCATGAGGATCATGATAGATGTTAGCCTCTGCATGCGGGGTGATATTGCCACCCTCCTCAAGCGAGCCACCCATGATGACGATGCGTTTCACATTCTTTGCGAACTCAGCGTCGCGCTTGATCGCGTGGGCGATGTTGGTCAAAGGACCAATCGGGCAGACCACCAGCTCGCCCTTGTGTTCACGCGCCATGCGGATCAGGAAATCAGCCGCGTCTTCGTCCACGGCCTGTCCCTTAGGCGTCTTTGCCGGGATATCACCAAAGCCCTCTGCACCGTGCACATGGGCGGATGGTGTGAAAGGCGGCAAAACCAATGGCGTTTCCGCGCCATGCGCAACGGGCAGGTCCAGACCAGCAGCTTCCAGCAAACGCAGTGCATTGCGGGTCGCAGTTTTGGTGGTCACATTGCCAAAGATCGTGGTGAGCCCCAATAGATCAATGTCAGGCGCTGCCGCTGCGTAGAAAATCGCCATGGCATCGTCGATACCGGGATCCGTGTCGATGATCAGCTTTGTCATTTTTATCCTTCCGACTGATTAATCGTGGGGGTTTAGCATCTTCGTTAGCGATAACTCAAGCCTGCCACTTTCAGGAATAGGCGACAACTCTATCAAGAAAATACCCGCCTTCTCTAGAAGACGGGCATTGAACGTTGTCTAAATTCTGCAACTGATCAGGTGTTGAACAGGAAGTGCAGAACGTCGCCGTCTTTCACGACATAGCCCTTGCCTTCGGCGCGCATTTTGCCCGCCTCCTTGGCGCCTTGCTCACCGTTGTGCGCGATGAAGTCCTCATAGGCTATGGTTTCTGCCCGGATGAAGCCCTTCTCGAAATCGCCATGGATGACGCCTGCCGCCTGCGGTGCTGCGGTACCTGTGCGGATCGTCCAGGCGCGGGCCTCCTTGGGGCCGACGGTGAAGTAGGTTTCCAGATGCAATAGCTCGTAGCCTGCACGGATCAGGCGATCCAGACCCGCCTCGGCCAGACCCATTTCAGCGAGGAACATCTCAGCTTCTTCCGGCTCAAGCTGGCTGATCTCCTCCTCAATCTGGGCGGAGATAATCACGTGGGAATTGCCTTGGGCGGCCGCCATCTCTGCCACTTTGGCAGAATATTCATTGCCTTCGACGGACTCACTTTCACCGACGTTGCAGACGTAGAGCACTGGTTTGGTGGTCAGCAGCTGCAGCATTTTCCAGGCCTTGGCGTCCTCGGCGTCGACCTCAACCAGACGGGCGGGTTTCCCCTCCTCTAACATTGCTTGCGCGTCCGCCAAAAGGCGATCCTGCTGCTGCGCTTCCTTGTCATTGCCCTTCAGCTTGCGCACCAGATTGGCGCGGCGCTTCTCGATGCTCTCAAGATCAGAGAGCATCAGCTCAGTCTCAATCACCTCAGCATCGGCCACCGGATCGACGCGGCCATCCACATGGGTTACGTCACCGTCTTCAAAACACCGCAGCACATGGGCAATAGCATCGGTTTCGCGGATATTGGCCAGGAACTGGTTGCCCAGGCCTTCACCTTGCGAGGCGCCTTTGACGAGGCCTGCGATATCCACAAAAGTCATCCGGGTCGGAATGATCTGTTTGGACCCGGCAATCGCCGCCAGCTTGTCCAGCCGGGCGTCCGGCACGCCCACTTCGCCAACGTTTGGTTCGATGGTGCAAAACGGAAAGTTCGCCGCCTGCGCCGATGCGGTTTTCGTCAATGCGTTGAACAGGGTCGACTTGCCGACGTTCGGCAGACCCACGATTCCCATTTTAAAGCCCATTTCGGCCTCCTGATGCCACTTGGGAGGTGCTTCTAGGCAGCATTTTGCGGTGACGCAAGCGCGCATCTCCGGCTCACGCCTCGGCTCCAATCCACCGGCCCCTCTGCGCTGCATGATCACCGCTAGGATTATCGGCACCGATGCAGAGCACATAAAAAGTCAGCAGGAGGTGCAACCATTTGGCGACACTCGCGTTCCTTTGAACAGGGCGTGATGCATTTGGCCAATTGGACAGTGGACATTTCCCTGATTTCGCAGATCATTTCAATCAAGCTGACCAACACGAGATTACGAATATGACTTTACGCACCTTCGTTACAGCAGCCCCCTTCGCCTGCGCCCTGATGCTGGCTAACGCCCTGCCCGCCACGGCTGGTGACTGGATATTCGGTGCAGGCTATTCAAGCTTTTCCCGCGAGGGGGCTGAGGATAGTGCGCTGGTGTCAGTTGAATATCAGCACGATGCGTTCTGGCAACGCGGCAATTTTGATGCATCCTTTGGCGCGGCGCTGGACGTTCAGACCACCGGCGATCTATTCATTGGTGCTGGCGCAGTCGGCAAATGGCACCTGCAACGTGGCTGGTTTGTCGAGACCAGTGTGATGCCCGGCGCCTACACCGAAAGTGTAAGGCTGAACGACTTGGGATCCACCTTTGAAATTCGCAGCGCCATCGCCGTCGGCAAGGAGTTTGCAAATGGCAAATCGCTGTCGCTGGCTCTGACCCATAAGTCCAACGCGTCAACAGCAGACATCAATCCGGGGGTGAATTCACTGCTGCTGCGTTGGCACGTCCCGTTCAACGGCTAACCGGTCAACAAGCGGCATCTTCTGCGGCACTGTGGGGACAATGAGGCGCACGGGATTGATTTCCGCCGAAACATTCGGCACACCGGGGCGGACACATCTAAAAGGCCCGATCATGACCCGCATTGACGCCAAATTCGCCGAATTGAAAGCCGCCGAGAAAAAGGCCTTCGTCGCCTATGTCATGGCGGGCGATCCTGACTTCGACACCTCGCTTGAACTGGTCAAGGGCCTGCCTGCGGCGGGCGTGGACGTGATTGAACTGGGCCTGCCCTTCACTGACCCGATGGCGGATGGTCCAACCATCCAGCTGGCCGGTCAGCGCGCGCTCGAAGCTGGCATGACATTGGAGCGCACGCTGGAGCTGGCGCGTGCCTTCCGCGCCGAAGACAACACCACACCCATTGTCATGATGGGCTACTACAACCCGATCTACAGCCGCGGCGTCGACACCTTCCTCAAGGACGCCAAGGAGGCGGGCATAGATGGGCTGATCGTTGTGGACCTGCCTCCGGAGGAGGACAGCGAACTCTGTCTACCTGCACAAGAAGCGGGGCTGAATTTCATTCGCCTGGCGACCCCGACCACAGATGACAAACGACTGCCCCGCGTGCTGCAAAACACCTCTGGCTTTGTGTATTACGTCTCGATTACCGGGATCACCGGAGCCGCAGAAGCCGAAGCAACCAATGTGGGCCCTGAAGTGGCCCGGATCAAATCAAAGACAGATCTGCCCGTCATCGTTGGATTCGGCATCAACACACCCGAAAAATCACAAGCCATCGCATCCGTTGCAGATGGCGCCGTGGTCGGCTCGGCCATCGTCAGCCAGATCGGTGCTAGGCAAACCGGTGGGCGAGGTCCTCAGCTTCGTCAAATCCCTCGCTGATGGCGCGCATTCCGCCTAAGTCATTATTCAGTAACACCCTTTACTGAGGCCGCGCCGGGTTGGTGCGGCCTTTTTGCTGTATCGAGATCATGGATTGCGCTTTCGCCCTCTAATTGGTAAGAATTTATTACCAACTCAGGGGTGAGGACAAAGCCGTGCCGGTCATTACCAATATCAACGATCTGAAACGCATCTACGAACGCCGCGTGCCACGGATGTTCTATGACTATGCGGAAAGTGGCAGCTGGACCGAGCAGACCTTTCGCGACAACACCAACGACTTTGAAAAAATCCGCCTGCGCCAGCGCGTGGCCGTCGATATGGCTGGGCGCAGCACAGCCAGTCAGATGATTGGGCAGGACGTTTCGATGCCCATTGCCCTCGCCCCGGTTGGTCTGACGGGCATGCAGCACGCCGATGGCGAGATCAAAGCCGCGCGCGCGGCTGAAGCCTTTGGCGTGCCCTTCACGCTGTCGACCATGTCCATCAATTCGATCGAAGAAGTCGCCGACGCCACAACCAAGCCTTTCTGGTTCCAGTTATACACCATGAAGGATGATGATTATGTGCGCCGTCTGATCCAGCGGGCCAAGGATGCCCGATGCTCAGCTCTGGTGATTACACTGGATTTGCAGATCCTCGGCCAACGCCACAAGGATCTGAAGAACGGCCTTTCTGCCCCGCCAAAGCTCACGCCCAAGACCATTGCCAATCTGATGACGAAATGGACCTGGGGACTACAAATGCTAGGCGCCAAACGGCGCAATTTCGGCAATATCGTCGGTCATGTGGAGGGTATTTCCGACGCCTCATCACTTGGCGCCTGGACTGCGGAACAGTTCGATCCCTCGCTTGACTGGGGCAAGATCGCCAAGCTCATCGAACTCTGGGACGGCAAGGTCATCCTGAAGGGTATTCTGGACGTCGAAGATGCCAAGATGGCCGCCAAGCTCGGAGCAGATGCCATCGTGGTGTCTAACCATGGTGGCCGCCAACTCGACGGCGCGCTCAGCTCTATTCAGATGCTGCCTGCAATCATGGATGCGGTTGGTGATCAGATTGAGGTCCATCTGGACAGTGGTATTCGCTCTGGTCAGGACGTGCTGAAAGCGCTGGCACTGGGGGCCAAGGGCACCATGATCGGACGCGCCTTTGTCTATGGGCTTGGTGCGATGGGCCAGGAAGGGGTTACCCGCGCGCTGGAGGTCCTGCATAAGGAACTGGACACCACCATGGCCTTGTGTGGAGAGAAATCCGTCGCTGATCTTGGCCGCCGCAACCTCTTGGTACCGGAAGATTTCGGCGGACGCTGGCAGGAATAGCTGGCACCGCGCCAGCCCTGATCCGGTTTGCGACTTGCAATATCGGCCAATCCGGTCTATGCGCACGGCTTCACGCGGGGTGACAGCCTTGGAGGCACCCCCATTATCAAATTGGAGAATTATCATGGCTGGTCAGATTCCTGATCTTGTTTGCCAAGAACGTACGGGGTCGGGCAAGGGCGCCGCTCGTGCAGCACGTCGTGCTGGCATGGTTCCTGGTGTTGTATTTGGTGGTGATGCGGATCCCGTATCCATCCAGATCCCCTTCAACGAACTGCTGAAAAAACTGAAAGCCGGTCGCTTCAAGTCCACTCTGTGGAACCTGAAAGTGGAAGGTCAGGAAGACGTGCGCGTGATCTGCCGCGACGTTCAGCGCGACGTTGTCAAGGACCTGCCGACCCACTTCGACCTGATGCGCCTGCGTCGCACCTCGAAGGTGAACCTCTTCGTTCCTGTTGAGTTCATCAACGAAGAAGAAGCGCCCGGTATCAAGCGTGGCGGCGTTCTGACCGCCGTACGTCCCGAGGTAGAGCTGGTTGTGACCGCAGGTGACATCCCTGAGAAGCTGGTTGTTGACCTCGCCGGTCTGAACGTTGGCGACACCGTCACCATCTCGGCGATCAAGCTGCCTGAAGGTGCAAAGCCGACCATCGACCGCGACTTCGTTGTGGCCAACATCTCCGCTCCGTCGGGCCTGAAGTCCGCAGACAACGAAGAGTCTGAAGACGAAGCCGAAGCGGCCGCAGAAGAATAAGCTCCGACCGAAAGGTTTGGAACGTGAGAGCGAGGCCGGTTTTGGCCTCGCTTTTTTTGTCTGTACGTGAGTGAAGGCCTGTCGCACCGACCACCTGCTCACCACAGAATGATATGCAGGGTCTGGATTTTTTCCCTGAAACGCGCGATGTAGCGCCATAAGACAGTTCCCCATCCCAAACACATCGTTGAAGTGTGCATGAAACTATTTGTTGGTCTTGGAAATCCCGGTGCAAAATATGCAGGCAACCGGCACAATATTGGCTTCATGGCTCTGGATCAGATCGCCAGCGACCATGGGTTCTCGCCGTGGAAATCCAAGTTTCAGGCACAGATCAGCGAAGGCGTTCTTGGGCGCACCAAAGTGCTGCTGCTGAAACCGCAGACCTTCATGAATCTATCCGGCCAATCCGTTGGCGAGGCGATGCGGTTTTATAAACTGACCCCTGCTGATGTGACCGTCCTTCACGACGAGTTGGACCTGGCACCGGGTAAAGCCCGGGTCAAACAAAGCGGCGGACATGCGGGTCACAACGGGCTGCGGTCGATCCATTCGCATATTGGCGCCGACTATGGCCGCGTCCGCTTAGGCATCGGCCACCCCGGTCACAAGGACGCTGTCGCAGGCTATGTATTGCGTGACTTTGCCAAGGCAGATGAAGCCTGGCTTGATGACCTGATGCGCGGAATCTCAGACGGTGCCGCCCAGCTGGCCGCAGGGGACGGTGGAAAATTCATGAATGCCGTGGCGCTGCGCGTCGCCCCCCCGCGCAGCTCTGGTTCCGGCGCAGAAGACAAAGAGCGTAAATCTGTCACCAGTTCAAAGAAAGCGGCACAGCCCGACACCAAGAAGACGCCTCCCCTTGCCGCAGAGGCATCCGCTGCTGAGAGCGCCGATGACACCCCGCCGTCGGCTATTGAACGGCTTCTAAACAAGTTCAAGTAACCAAAGTTTCCGTTGCGTCTTGTTTGCGCGTACGGACTGCGGCTGGCTAGGCTCAGCCGTGTCCGAGGAGGATTATTATGCGTCGATATTTAAAGTTATTTTCTTATTTTCTCATTATCTTACTGATCTTCGCAGGGGCTCTTGCCTATTGGCAGCGCGAACAACTGAGCCGGTTGATGGCCGTTAACACGCTGTTTGACGAAGATCGCATTGTTTCCAATTTCTCAAATATGGATGGTGCATTTTTGACTGCACCGCTTGATCGCGGCGACGGAGCGGTAAGCGCCCTCCCATCCGGGGTGGAGATGACCTTGCCCCCTGGCGCACAAGACTGGATCAACCGCCGCACAGTGACCTCCCTGCTGGTGTTGAAAGGCGGCCAGATCCGCCACGAGAGCTACTATCAGGGCACAGGGCCCGATGATTTGCGGATCTCTTGGTCGATGGCAAAAAGTTATCTCTCCGCACTCTTCGGCGTGCTGCTGCGAGAGGACAAGATCCGCTCTCTGGATGATTTGGTCATCGACTATGCGCCAGAGCTGAAGGGGAGCGCTTATGAAACGGCCAGTATCCGCAATGTGCTGAATATGGCCAGCGGCGTGAAGTTCAACGAGGACTATCTGGACTACGATTCCGATATCAACCGGATGGGCCGTACTCTCGCGCTTGGTGGGACGATGGATGATTTCGCCGCAGGCCTGACGGAAACAATCGGAAGACCTGGCGAAGCTTGGCAATATGTGTCCATCGACACCCATGTTCTGGGCATGGTCATTCGTGGTGCAACGGGGCGCCCGGTCCCCGAGTTGCTGTCCGAGAAAGTACTGCGGCATCTAGGGCTGGAACGCGCTGGCTACTACCTGACGGACGGCGAAGGCGTTGCGTTTGTTCTTGGCGGCATCAATCAAACCACACGTGACTATGGGCGCTTCGGCCAGATGATCGCTCAGAACGGCCGCTACAACGGCAGACAGATTGTGCCTCAGGCCTGGATCGCGGCCTCGACCCGCCCATCCGCCCCGACCAAGGCAGGCCGGATCGGGTATGGGTTTCAATGGTGGATCCCGAAGAACGCGGTTCCGGGTGAATTTCTGGCCAGAGGCGTCTATGGGCAATATATCTACATCAACCAAGGCCGCGACGTCGTCGTTGTGGTGACCAGCGCCGACCGGGGATTTCGCAAGCCCGGTGTTGCGGATGAAAACGTCAAAATGCTGCGCGCATTGGCAAAATCACTGTAGGATAGACCCATGGATCAGGACGACAGCATAAATGTACTCGGGGAGGCACTGGCCCCCTGTTCCACCACACCCTTGACCGGGTTCTTCCGGGACGGCCATTGCAACACCTGCGCGCAGGATCAGGGCAGCCATACGGTCTGCGCGGTGATGACTGACGAATTCCTGGCATATTCCAAATACGTCGGCAATGATCTGTCCACCCCACGACCTGAATTCGGCTTTGCAGGGCTAAAAGCGGGTGACAGCTGGTGCCTCTGCGCTGGACGCTTCCTGCAAGCCGCCGACGAGGGCTGCGCGCCGCAGGTCAATTTGGCAGCGACACATAAACGCGCGCTGGAGATCGTACCGCTCAGCGTGCTGCGAAACCATGCATTGCCGGGAGATGTGGCCTGAGGTCATGACCCGTTACCAGAAACGCAAAAAGGCGCCCGCGATGCGAGGCGCCTTTTGTTTTCTTCGCTCTGCCGGGATCAGTCGCTGTCGCGACCTTCGGTATCCGACATATCAAACCCCAGGTGACGCGCGACGGTAAAGATATCCTTGTCGCCACGACCACACATGTTCATCACGATAATATGGTCCTTTGGCAGGTCGGGCGCGATCTTCATCACATGGGCCAGCGCGTGGCTCGGCTCAAGCGCCGGAATGATGCCTTCCATAGCGCAAGACAGCTGGAACGCCTCCAGCGCTTCCTTGTCGGTGATGGACACATAGTCGGCGCGGCCGATGTCGTTCAACCAGGCATGCTCCGGGCCGATGCCGGGATAATCAAGTCCGGCAGAGATGGAAAAGCCTTCCAGAATCTGGCCATCATCATCCTGCAACAGATAGGTCCGGTTGCCATGCAGCACGCCGGGACGCCCGCCAGTGAGCGAGGCACAATGCTGCATCTTTTCATCAACGCCTTTTCCGCTCAGCCTCAACACCGATGATATTGACCGATTTATCGTCAAGGAACGGATAGAACAGACCCATCGCATTGGAGCCGCCACCGATCGCTGCGATTACGGTGTCCGGCAGGCGCCCCTCGCCCTCCTGCTCGGCCAGCTGCCAGCGAACCTCTTTGCCGATCACCGACTGGAAATCCCGCACCATGGCCGGATAGGGATGCGGCCCGGCCACTGTGCCGATGCAATAGAACGTATCGTGCACATTGGTCACCCAATCCCGCAGAGCGTCATTCATGGCATCCTTCAGCGTACCACGGCCAGAGGTCACCGGAATGACCTCGGCCCCCAGGAGGCGCATGCGGAACACATTGGGCGCCTGTCGCTGCACATCATGCGCGCCCATATAGACCACGCATTTCAGACCGAACTTGGCGCAAACCGTAGCTGTCGCCACGCCATGCTGGCCCGCGCCGGTTTCCGCAATGATCCGATCCTTGCCCATGCGGCGGGCCAGAAGGATCTGCCCAAGCACGTTGTTGATCTTATGCGCGCCGGTATGGTTCAGCTCATCCCGTTTCAAATAGATCTTCGCGCCGCCCAGATGCTCGGTCAGCCGCTCGGCGAAATAAAGCGGGCTGGGGCGACCGACATAGTTTTTCCAGAGATCATCCATCTCCGCCCAGAAACTAGGGTCGTCCTTGGCGCGATCATATTCCTCTTCCAGGCTGAGGATCAGCGGCATCAAAGTCTCGCTGACGAACCGCCCACCAAAAATACCAAACCGCCCCTGTTCGTCGGGACCGTTCATGAAGCTGTTGAATAGATCTTCGGCCATGGTTCTTTCCTTCTTCGCGGCGCTCGATATGAGTATAGCGCGGCCTGCTCCGGGTAAAGAGAGGTGCAGCGGATTCTAGGGTCTGATGCGCAATGTCGCGGCGCTAAGGTCAGGTGTGTAAGTAAGGTCAGGCGTGTAACGCCGATTTGCGCGCTTCAGCGGCGCGGCGCGCCAGCGGCTGCACAGAACGCGCGAATGCAGTCAGGATCCTTTACACCCGGCGCACTTTCCGCACCGGAGGCGACGTCGACCTGACGCGCACCCGTGACGCGGATCGCCTCCGCGACATTCTCGGGTGTCAGCCCACCGGCCAGCATCCAAGGGGTGCGCCAGTATTTCTTGCGCGCCAGAAGCCCCCAATCAAAGGTAACGCCATTTCCGCCCGGCAAGACAGCGCCCTTCGGCGCCTTGGCGTCCACCAGAATCTGATCGGCAACGGCCTCATAGGCCTCGATCCTTTGAATATCCTCGAGAGTGGAGACCCCCAGTACCTTCATCACAGGCAGACCATAGCGCGCCTTCACCTCGGCCACGCGCTCCGGCGTCTCCTGCCCGTGCAGCTGGATCATATCCAATGGAACTGCGGTGGTGATTTCATCCAGCATGGCGTCATCCGGATTGACCACCAACGCCACCTTGCACAAGCCGACGGGCGCCTCGACGGCAAGCGCCGTGGCTTCCTCTACAGTCACTGAGCGAGGGGATTTTGCAAAGAAATTGAAGCCGATATAGGCCGCGCCAGCATCTGCCGCGGCGACGATGTCCTGCGGCGTTTTCAGCCCGCAAATCTTAACCCGAATGTCCATCATGAGAGCGTCAGCTTGCTTCGTCGAGTATAGCAAGGACTTCGTCTTTGCCCTCGTGCTTCTGCTTTTTCAGGCGATTAACCTCACGCGACAATTTCTTCGCTTCGCGGGCCTTCAGATCTGCCTCACGACGGTGTTTGTGTTCACGCAGCCATTCAATGATGAAGCCAATGATCAGGCCAACAGCGATGCCACCCAAAACAACCACAAACAGGGGCAGTTCAATGCGGAAATTATAGCCCAAAAACTCGGCAAAGGCAGTCGGCATCAGCTTGAGCTCAACCAGACCCCGATTTGCCAATGAGACAGAAATAAGGGCGATGGCAATCACCCCAAGATAGGCGTAGCGAATATAGCGCATCAGGCTTTTCCGTTCAGGCGGTCCCTCAAGAGTTTACCTGTCTTGAAGAACGGCACGTGTTTTTCTTCAACATGGACCGTTTCACCCGTGCGGGGATTGCGACCAACCCGCGCATCCCGCTGTTTCACTGAGAAGGCACCAAAGCCCCGCAGCTCCACACGGTCGCCGCGCGCCATTGCGTCGGTCACCTCTTCGAACACCGTATTCACGATCCGCTCCACATCACGCTGATACAGGTGCGGGTTTTCGTCTGCAATCTTCTGGATCAATTCCGAGCGGATCATTTCTCGGCCCTCCCAAGCCAAGCTAGGCACAGTTTCTATCCCACGACTATAGGTACAAAACCTCAAACCGGGAACAGTGGATACAGGCCTGCCCCGCAAATAAGTCAGCGTTTGCCTATCATTAGGCGAGTTCTGGCGACTTCGACCCGCAAAGCCGAGATGGGATCCCCTCAATTCCGCTGCAAGCGGTCGCAATTGTATTTGTGATTCGCAGTGATTTTTCGCCCCTGCCCGCTCCCAGGCTAGGGCAGAGCAGCCTGCGACAAAAAGAAACGGCCCCACCCCAAGGGGCAGGACCGTTCCAAAGTCTTCAGCCTAGGCTGGCTACTGAAATCAGTCGCCTGTTTTCAGCGCTGCGCCCAGAATGTCGCCCAGGGACGCACCGGAATCGGAGGAGCCATACTGTTCGACGGCTTCTTTTTCTTCCGCGATTTCGCGTGCTTTGATCGACAGACCCAGACGGCGGGTCTTGCCGTCCACATTGGTCACGCGCACGTCAACCTTGTCACCAACCGAGAAACGCTCAGGGCGCTGTTCGGCACGGTCACGGGAGAGATCGGAGCGGCGGATGAAGGACTTCATGCCTTCGTATTCCACTTCGATGCCGCCTTCTTCGATGGCGGTGACGTTCACGGTCACGATGGACCCGCGCTTCACGCCGCCAACGGCTTCAGCGAACTTGTCGCCGCCCAGGGCTTTGATCGACAGGGAGATACGCTCTTTCTCGACGTCCACTTCGGAGACAACGGCCGAAACCATGTCGCCTTTGCGGTAGTTCTGAATCGCGTCTTCGCCGCGCTCGTCCCAGGAGAGGTCGGAAAGGTGAACCATGCCGTCGATGTCGCCGTCGAGGCCGATGAACAGACCGAATTCGGTGATGTTCTTGACTTCGCCTTCGACCTGAGTGCCCTCGGGGTGTGTTTCTGCAAACACTTCCCACGGGTTGCGCATGGTCTGCTTGAGGCCCAGGGACACGCGGCGCTTGGCACCGTCGATTTCCAGAACCATGACGTCGACTTCCTGGGAAGTGGAGACGATTTTGCCCGGGTGGACGTTCTTCTTGGTCCAGGACATCTCGGAGACGTGAACCAGACCTTCGACGCCCGGCTCCAGCTCAACAAATGCACCGTAATCGGTGATGTTGGTGACGCGACCCTTGTGCACGGAGGACAGCGGGTATTTGGCGCCAACCAGATCCCACGGATCTTCCTGCAGCTGCTTCATGCCGAGGGAGATACGGTGAGTCTCTTTGTTGATCTTGATGACCTGAACCTTGACGGTTTCGCCGATCGACAGGATCTCGGAGGGGTGGTTCACACGGCGCCATGCCATGTCGGTGACGTGCAGCAGGCCGTCAACGCCGCCCAGGTCAACAAACGCACCGTATTCGGTGATGTTCTTGACCACACCATCCACTGCCTGACCTTCGGACAGGTTGCCGATGACTTCGGCACGCTGTTCGGCGCGGGACTCTTCGAGGATTGCACGACGGGACACAACGATGTTGCCACGACGACGGTCCATCTTCAGGATCTGGAACGGCTGCTTCAGACCCATCAGCGGGCCAGCGTCGCGCACGGGGCGAACGTCAACCTGCGAACCGGGCAGGAATGCAACTGCACCGCCCAGGTCGACAGTGAAGCCGCCTTTGACGCGACCGAAGATAGCACCTTCGACGCGCTGGTCGTCTGCGTATGCTTTTTCCAGGCGATCCCATGCTTCTTCGCGGCGCGCCATCTCACGGGAGATAACAGCTTCGCCACGGGCGTTCTCAGCAGCGCGCAGGTAGACTTCTACTTCGTCGCCAACAGAGATTTCGGGAGCTTCGCCAGGGTTTGCGAATTCTTTAAGCTCAACGCGGCCTTCCATTTTGTAGCCGACGTCGATGATGGCCTGGCCCGCTTCGATCGCGATGACCTTGCCTTTAACAACGGAACCCTCTTCGGGGGTGTCCATTTCGAAGCTTTCGTTCAGGAGGGCTTCGAATTCCTCCATCGATGTGTCTTGAGCCATGTGGTCTCAGGTTTCCTTTACAAATCGGTTTTATCTGGCCGGGCGGTTGTTTCCGCCGGTCTTGAAGATTGGTCCTTATGAGGCGCAGCACAGGCCGGTCTGATCAAACAAACACAAAGGGCCGAGGTATGCCCCGACCCTGCTCAGAATGCCGTCCGTGCGTTAACCGCCTCTATAGTGACAGCGCGCTTAGTATGCGGATTCCCGCTCCGGCGCAAGGGAAACCGTCATCAGGCACCGAGGAGCGGCGAACGATCATGAGTTCGCAGCAGGTTCAGACGGCGCGTGATCACGGGCCGTGGAGCCGTTACAGCGACCGGATCAGGCTAGCGCCGCGCATCAATCGCCGCGATGGCCATCGCCACGGCCTCATCAATCGTGAGAGCACTGGTATCAATCAGCACTGCATCGCTGGCAGGTTTCAACGGCGATTCCGAGCGGTTGGTATCGCGCGCGTCCCGCGCTTTCACATCTTCCAGAACTTCTGCATAGCTGGTGGGATTGCCCGCTGCCATCAACTCCTGCAAGCGGCGCTGCGCACGGACTTCGGCGCTTGCTGTCACGAAAAGCTTGGCCTGCGCGCGCGGGCAGATCACCGTGCCAATGTCCCGCCCGTCCAAAACCGCCCCGCCTGCACGGCGGGCAAAAGCCCGCTGGAAATCAACTAGCGCCGCGCGCACCTCAGCGATCACCGCCACTTTGGATGCGGCCTGCGCCACCTGCGCTGTGCGCAGTTCTGGCCGTTCCAAATCATCCGGCAGCAGCGCAAGGGCGGCCTCTATCGGTTTGTCCCCGGCAAGCATCCGCGCGCCAACCGCACGGTAGAGCAGGCCCGTATCCAGATGGCCAAATCCGAAATGGGCCGCAACCGCCCGAGAAATCGTGCCCTTGCCAGCGGCAGCCGGGCCATCAACTGCAACGGTAAAGCTCATGCCGTTGTCTCTAGCCGCGCCCCCAGCGTGGTCATCAGCGGGGTGAAGATCGGGAAGGACGTGGCAATGGGCGTGCCATCATCGACAGTCACGGATTTCTGGGCCCCCATGCCCATCACCATGAAAGACATCGCGATCCGGTGGTCAAGGAAGCTCTCGCAGGTGCCTCCGCCGGGCACACCGTCCGGTCCCAGACCGGTAACGGCCCACCAATCCTCACCCTCTTCAACCATCACGCCATTTGCGCGCAGCCCCCGCGCCATTGCGTCGATCCGGTCGCTTTCCTTTACCCGCAGCTCCTTCACGCCGGTCATCATGGTCTTGCCCGTCGCAAAGGACGCCACCACCGAAAGCACCGGATATTCATCAATCATCGAGGCCGCGCGCTCCGGTGGGACGTCAATCCCCTTCATATCGGGCGAGTAGCGCGCGCGCAGATCCGCGACCGGCTCACCGCCCTCTTCGCGCATATTTTCAAAGGTCAGATCCGCGCCCATATCCTGCAGGGTATAGAACAACCCTGCCCGCGTCGGGTTGAGACCAATCCCGGGTACCAGCACATCAGACCCCGGCGTAATCAGTGCTGCACAAACCGGAAAGGCAGCGCTAGAAGGGTCACGTGGCACCGCGATGACCTGCGGTTTCAGCTCAGGCTGCCCGGTCAGTGTGATGACCCGGCCTTCATCCGTATCCTCGACAGTGATCTCGGCGCCAAACCCTGCCAGCATCCGCTCAGAGTGATCGCGGGTTGCCTCTTTCTCAATCACAACTGTCTGCCCCGGAGCATTCAGCCCGGCCAGAAGGACCGCGGATTTCACCTGCGCGGAGGGCACCGGAACCGTATAGCGCACAGGTGTCGGCTCCGCCGCTCCAACAATTGTCATAGGCAGACGTCCACCGGACCGACCAACAGACTGGGTCCCAAACAGAGCGAGCGGATCAGTCACCCGCGCCATTGGCCGTTTGTTGAGGCTGGCATCACCCGTGAAGGTAACCGTGATAGGAGAGGTCGCCATAACCCCCATGATCAGCCGCACACCGGTACCGGAGTTGCCGCAGTCGATCACCTGGTCCGGTTCCGCCAGCCCACCAACGCCCACACCATGCACAGACCAATTGCCGCCACCGTGATTGATGACCTCCGCCCCCATGGCCTGCATCGCCTTGGCCGTATCTAATACGTCTTCACCCTCGAGCAGGCCCGAAATCTTGGTCTCTCCCACGGCCAGCGCGCCCAAAATCAGTGAGCGGTGCGAGATTGATTTGTCGCCCGGAACCTCGGCAATGCCGGTCAGCGGATCCGCGCGGTGCGAGGTCATCGGGATGGGCGTACCGTGTCCGGACATGAGGAACCTTTCGAAATGCTAGCGTTCACAATTGGACTACCCAATCGCTTGGTGTCGGTCCAGCGTGTTTTCCCATTGCCGCCACGCCCCGCAAGATATTGCACCAGGCACAGAGCAAGGTCAGGCAGCAGGATCAGAGGCGACGGAATGTCATGTAGTGAGGCGTACGGCCTTCGCGCAGGGCCTTTTGCTCATAGCGGGTCGAGATCCAGTCATCCCAAGCCACGCGCCAGTCATCCGGTCCTTCTGCCAGCCACTCAAACCCGGCCTGCGGCACCTCTTCCATGGTCTGGCGAACGTAGTCAGGAATATCCGTAGCCACCCGAAAGATCGCACCCGGTTTCAGGCATTTTGCGAGTGGTGCCAGATGTTCCTGCGTGACAAAACGGCGCCGATGGTGGCGCGCCTTTGGCCAAGGATCAGGGTAGAGCAGAAACGCGCGGGAAATCGACTGCTCCGGCAAGACATCCATCAGGTCACGGGCATCACCGGGATGGACCTTGATATTATCCGCCCCTGCGCGGCGGATTTTGCCCAACAGCATTGCGACGCCGTTGATATAGGGTTCCGCACCGATGATGCCGACATCCGGGTTCGATTTGGCCTGATGCACCAGATGCTCACCACCGCCAAAGCCAACTTCCAGCCAGACGTCGCGCCCGCCAAACATTTCCTCGAGATCCAAGGGTGTACGATCCGGATTAACATCCCATCCCACCGCGCCGGGGCTGAGCGAGGCCAGATCCTCATCAATATAGCGCTGCTGGCTGTCTTTTAGTTGCTTGCCCTTCAGGCGCCCGTAGAAGTTACGCCAAGGCGCGCCACTCTGATGTTTATCAACCGCGTTGGGCCGACTGTCGCCGGAGGGCGCCTGGTTGGGTTTGGTGTCATCAGACATGGGGGATTTTTCCTATCGAGCGTTCAAAACCTGGCCGCCCCTCTGCCCGATGCAACCGTCTGGGTCAAGCCAGCCACTGCGACGCCCCGCTCTAGGGGGTCTCGCGCAGCACCCCCGCCGCCATCAGACGCAGCCGGGTCGGGTACCAGACGTCCTCGGGGTTGGTTTTCAGCGTCTCAATCGCAAAGGCCGGATCCACACCGCGCTGCATCATATACTTTAGATGACGAAAAACTTCTGACTGCGTATCACGATAAATCCAGGTCCCGAATTCAAACGGTGTGGCCCAGTTTTCATCCTTGCGCCACAGGCGATAATAGCTCTGCACCGCTTTCGGTGCCCAGTCGCGCTGATGAAAGCCAATCTTCGACCCGAGGGTCATCTGACGTCGATTGCCAGCCAAGAAGATATCAACACAGGCGCTGATGCATTCTCCGACCACCCAAGTGTCCAGCGCGTGATCCTGAACAATATCCGCGATCGACTCACCCGCGTAGACACTGCCTCCCCCACTGTTCAGCTGGAGCCGCGTTATGGCGGGGTTGGCATCCAGAATATCGCGAAAAGGTTCGATATCATCATCGCTGATTTCACCGGTTTCAGCGTGCTGCGTGCCATCAACCTCCTGCGCAACCAGATTGTCGGTGTCGTATATCAGCGTTGTCCCATCAATTTTGAACTTGGGTGGAAGCGTCTGCCGGGCCTGCGCCACATGCGGTATCAACGAGACTGCCAGCACACAGGCCAATCCCCACAGCGCAATCCGTCTACACGCGCGCAGGTGCAGGATGAACCAGCAGCGAGACCCCATCAAAGTCAGCTCCATAACAATGCAATTACAGAACTATACTGACCGAAAAATACCCGGATCTCCAAGCGCTTTGCACATCTGAAACCGCCGGATGTGACGCCCACACGAAAAAAGGCGGGGACACCCCCGCCTGTTCTCAACACAAATTGGAAATATGGAACTGGGTCAGATCGCTTTTGTCAGCGCCTCAACCAGATCAGTCCGCTCCCAGCTGAAACCGCCATCAGCATCCGGCTCTCGACCAAAATGACCATAGGCCGCTGTGCGTTCATAGATCGGCTTGTTCAGCCCAAGGTGATGGCGAATACCGCGCGGCGTCAGATCCATAATCCGATCAATCGCCGCCTCAATCCTGGCCGCATCCACATCGCCCGTACCATGAGTATCGGCGTAGATCGACAGCGGTTTGGCAACGCCAATCGCATAAGACAGCTGAATCGTGCATTTATCTGCGAGCCCCGCCGCCACCACATTCTTGGCAAGATAGCGCGCCGCATAAGCCGCTGAGCGGTCAACCTTGGTCGGATCCTTGCCGGAGAACGCTCCGCCACCATGAGGGGCTGCACCGCCGTAGGTGTCGACGATGATCTTGCGCCCGGTCAGACCCGCATCCCCGTCCGGACCACCAATAACGAATTTACCTGTTGGATTGACGTGCCAGATTGTTTCATCGGTCAACCAGCCTTCAGGTAGGGTCTCGTGGAAATAGGGTTCTACGATGGCGCGGATGTCGTTGGAGGTCAGCGTCTCATCCAGGTGCTGGGTCGACAGCACCAGCGAGCTGACACGCACCGGCTTGCCATTCTCATAGACCACCGAAAGCTGCGATTTCGCATCCGGGCCCAGCGTCGGTTCGGTGCCGTTCTTACGCACCTCGGCGAGGCGCCGCAGGATTGCATGGCTGTACTGAATCGGTGCAGGCATCAGTGCGGGTGTTTCATTGGTCGCGAAACCAAACATGATACCCTGATCGCCTGCGCCCTCTTCCTTGTCAGCTGCGGCATCGACGCCTTGGGCGATATGGGCGGATTGCTCGTGCAACAGGTTGGTGATCTCCACCGTTTCATGATGAAACTTATCCTGCTCGTAGCCGATATCCTTGATGCAGGCGCGAGCGATCTCATCGATGCGGCCCATGTAGTCGTGCAGTTTGTCCTGATCCGACAAACCCACTTCCCCCCCAATGACCACGCGGTTCGTGGTCGCAAAGGTTTCGGCCGCGACGCGGGCCTCAGGCTCTTCGCTCAGAAAGGCGTCCAGAACGGCGTCCGAAATACGGTCACAGACCTTATCCGGGTGTCCCTCGGAAACCGATTCCGAGGTGAAAGTATAATTCGTGCGGGTCATGAAAGGTGCTCCGTTGGGTTTAGCCTGCCACGCCAGGAAGCCGTTGTGGCAGTAATCGAACCGCAGTACGCGGGGAGACGTGTGTCGTCAATCTATAATGCCCAGAGGTTAAGCAGCTATGACCCGCGCGCAAGTGTGGTGCTGCGTCGCAGCGCCAGCCCGCCAAGGACGATGCAGAAAAGAAACACCGGCAGATCTCCGGTCTGTGCATAAAGAGTTCGCGGTAGCGGTGCAGGCAGCGCCACATCCCGATAGCCCGCAACGCCCAGAGGCAGGGCGTCCAAAATCCGGCCATAGGGATCAATCATGGCCGAGATCCCAGTATTTGCCACGCGCGCCATCGGCAAGCCCTGCTCAATCGCGCGCATCCGCGCCTGAACCAGATGCTGATAGGGGCCGGAATAGGTCCCGAACCACGCATCATTGGTGATCTGGATCAGCAGATCGGCCCGCCCCGGTGCGGCATTCACATCCTGTGGAAACACTGCCTCATAGCAGATCAAGGGCAGCGCCTTCCCCACAGGCAGATCCAAAAGCCGAGGCCCTGGCCCCGCCGCGTAACCCGCCCCGGCCTGCGACGCAAAACCATGCACGCCAAAGCGTGCCATCAGATTGCCCGCCGGTATATACTCCCCAAACGGGACCAGATGCGCCTTGTCATAGATCTGGGCAGGAACGTTGCTGCCCTCCAGTACAATCGCTGAGTTGTGATATCGCCCATCTATTCTGCGCTGGATGCCCAACATCACCGGCGTATCCCCTGCGGCAGACACAACCTCATCCAAGACATCTTCGGCGTAGTTCAACATCAGGGGAATCGCCGTTTCCGGCCAGAGGATGAGATCCACCTTCGATCCATCAGCGGCTAAGCGCACGCGAGTACTCCAACTGCCGTTCGACAAACGACCAGCGCAGGTCCGGGTGCCATTTCTGATCCTGAGGCGCGTTGGGCTGCACAAGGCGCAGCGTATGTTCGGTCAGTGCGGCGACGGGTGGTTTGGGCAGAAGCACCACGACGGCGCCCACTGTAATGACCGGCAACAGCGCAGCCACCGGGCGGTGGCGGATCAAGCCAAGTGGCACGGTGGCAACCAAGGTCAGGAGACTCAGGCCATGTGGTCCGATCCAGGGCAGCAACTGCGCAGCCGGGGTATCGATCCAGAACTGCCCGAAAGCGGCCCAAGGCAGGCCCGTCAGGACGTAGGCCCGCGCGAACTCCGCCAGCGACAGCACAGCGATGAGCAACAACAGCCTAGCTGTACCTTGCCCAAACCGCACGGCAACACCAAATGCCAGTCCCCAAAACAACGCCAACCCGCCCGCAAGACCCACGACGGCAAAAGGCGCCATCCAGGCATAGCGGTCTGCATCAATCTGAAATGGCTCGTAGATCCAGATCATGCCGACGGAAAAATAGGCCGTTCCCAGCAACCAGCCAAACAGTGCGCCCTGGCGGGGCGAAGACGCCTGAAGCAGCTGATATCCGACCATGCCAAGACAAAGCGGCACCAGCCAAAGCGCGTGAAACGGCGCCAGCGCAAACGCCAGCAGCCCGCCCGCCGCGACAGCGGTAGTAGCAGGTAGGAACGCGGACCGTAGGCTGGTCGCCGACCAGACCTTAGTGGTCATCCCGAACAATCCGGCAGCCGCACCCGCAATCGTTTGATTCGGCGCGGATCCGCGTCCATGACCTCGAACTCAGGCCCATCCGGGTGCTGGATCACCTCGCCCCGTGCCGGTACCCGTCCCGACAGCATGAAAACCAGCCCGCCAAGGGAATCGATCTCCTCACCGTCCACATCCTCGTGGCTGGTCAGTGACCGCCCGATTTCATTCTCGAATTCATCCAGCGGGGTACGGGCCTGTGCGATGTAGCAGCCCTGCTTCTCGCGAAACCAGGTCTGATCCTCACCGGCATCATGTTCATCCTCGATCTCGCCGACGACCTGCTCAATCAGATCCTCGATGGTCAGCAGGCCATCAACACCGCCATATTCATCAATCACCAGCGCCATGTGGCGCCGCTCGGCCTGCATCTTGGTCAGCAGAACACCAATTGTCATGGACGGCGGCACGAACAGAAGCGGCCGCACCATGCCTTCGAGACCGAAATCCGCCTCGGTGCCGTTGAAGCCATGCATCAGGGCGAAATCTTTGAGATGGACAAAGCCGATGGGCGTATCCAGCGTGCCCTCATAGACGGGAATCCGGGTGAAACCGCTTTCGCGAAAAATCTGAACCAGTTCATCCTTGGGTGTGGAAACCGGGATCGCGACAATCTCCGCTGCGGGAATGGCCACATCCTCAACCCGCAGGCGACGGAGGTTGATCATCCCATGCGGCTGGTTCGGCAGACGCGTGTCCGGACCGGCAGTTACGTCTTCTTCAGTCTCTGCCGGGGCGAAGGAGCCGAAAATACGACCCAGAAACCCCGTTGATTGTGCAGCCGCGACACTGTTGTCAGCGCTGCCCTTGTTCTCCAGCGCGCCCTGCGCTGCGTTAGAACTTCCGTCTATATCGTCCATCGTTCCTATCCGATACGCCCCTGATTGGGGCTGTCATCCAAAGTATATGGGTCATCGATACCCATTTTGCCAAGTATCTGCACCTCAAGACGTTCCATCAAAGTGGCGTCAGGGTCACGAATGTGATCGTAACCCAATAGATGCAACACTCCGTGAACGATCAAATGACGCAGATGATCCGCCAAAGGCTTGCCTGCATCCTCTGCCTCGCGTGCACAGGTCTCATAGGCAATCGCAATATCACCCAGCGGGATTTCGCCAGTAAAATCCGCCTCAGGCAGCAGCGGCTCGTCGCCCGCCTCCTCTGGCGAAAGATCCTCCGCGGGCCAGCTGAGCACATTTGTAGGCTTCGCCTTCTGGCGAAACTCAGTGTTCAGCTCCATGATCCGTGCGTCATCGCAGGCCAGCAGAGACAGCTCGCAATCGTCAACATCCAGACCAAAATACCCAAGCACCGCGTGGATCGCCTGTTCCGCATGTGTGATGAGGTCGGCGTCCTGCCAACGGCTGTCATCTATGGAGATGTCGAGGGTCATTGTTCTAATCTCAAAACCAAGGCTGTCCGCAGTCGCATGCGATGTCGGCGCGGGTTCCATATGTCAACACCGTGGAACCCGGCCTCATACCATCCAACAAGATCAATCCGTGACGAATGTGATCAGGCGGGTTTCTCATCCGCCTCATAGGCCTCGATGATGGCGGCCACAAGCGGATGCCGCACCACGTCGCGCGACGTGAAGTAATTGAAGCTCACCTTTGGAATGCTGCTCAGCAATCGTTCGGCATCTGCCAGCCCTGATGCGACCCCGCGCGGCAGATCGACCTGGCTGCGGTCGCCAGTGATCACCATACGCGATCCTTCGCCCAGACGCGTCAGAAACATCTTCATCTGCATCGTTGTGGCATTCTGCGCCTCGTCCAGCACGACAAAGGCATTGGACAGCGTGCGACCGCGCATGAAGGCTAGCGGGGCAATCTCGATCTGTTTTTCTTCCAACAGCTTCGCCAATTGCTTACCCGGCAGAAAATCGTTCAGCGCGTCGTAGAGCGGCTGCATATACGGATCGACTTTGTCTTTCATGTCGCCAGGCAGATACCCAAGCTTCTCGCCAGCCTCTACGGCGGGACGGCTAAGAATGATCTTGTCGACATGGCCAGTGATGAACATGCTGACCCCAACCGCGACGGCCAGATAGGTCTTACCGGTACCGGCCGGACCGATGCCAAATGCCAGCTCATGTTCGAACAGAGACTGAACATAGGCTTTTTGCGCATCGGTGCGTGGCTCGACCAGCTTCTTGCGGGTCTTGATCTCGACCTTGCCGCCCCGGAACATCTCCAGCTGGCTGCCGGGGTCGGCGACCTGCTCCTGCCCCATCCGCAACTCGCGATCAATGTCACCGGCCTCTACGCTTCGACCAGTTTCCAACCGATCATACAGTGCGGCCAGAACTGCTGCCGCCTGATCGCGTGCGGCTTCTTCGCCCAGCACCGAAAGCTGGTTGCCACGCCGGACGATCTGCACACCGAGCTTTTGCTCAAGCGTCGCAAGATTGCGGTCGTATTCGCCGCACAGATCAATCAGCAGTCGGTTATCGGGAAATTCAAGCAGCGCCTCGTGGGAGGCATCCTGCTCCTGCGATGGGGTCAAAGTGCCAATGGCCAATCCGGTCTCCTGTCTTTGACGATGTTCTCTCAGTGTGCCCCTCGACTCGTCCCGGCGCAAGCTGCGCATCCGCAATTTCACGCGATTGAAACAAAATGGCCGCCCCGAGAGGGCGGCCAACAGCCTGGGTTCTGAACATCCGGGCTGGTCCGATCAGATCGGATCCTCAACGCTGGAGCCTGATTTGAACGGACCAACTGCAGTATTTGGTGGTGCAACGCCAGAACACACCGGACGCCCATCCGGCGCCAAGCGTTGCGACAGATAGCCTTCCACACCGTCGTCGATAATCCAGTGATCACAGCCGGTAGGATCCACCCAAATCCCAGCCTTTAACTGAGAGAGATCCTTGCTGTCGAAACCGCGATCCACGGTCTTGTCGACCTTTTCGTCACAGGCCGCGAGACCAATCGCCACCGATGCCAGCAACGCTGCTTTAATGAATGACATAGACGTGCTCCTCAACGCAGGCAGATGATTTCAACACGGCGGTTCTGCGCCATATTGGCTGCAGAATCATTGGGGACACGCGGATCGCGTTCGCCGTAGCCGCGCGCCTCAAGGATGCGCGCGCCGACCGCTTGGCCGACCTTAGCAACCGCATTTGCCCGGCGCTGGGACAGGCGCATATTGTACTCATCCGATGCGCGACTGTCGGTATGGCCGGTGATGATGAATGAACGCGCATTGGCGGATTGGAAAAACTCGCGCAGGCGCTGCTGTCCCGCTGCGCTGATGTGATGCCTGTTGGTGGCAAAAAACTGATCGCTGGGCATGACGCCGCAGATATTACCCCGGCGGCAAACCGGTTTTCCGTCGCGGGTAACATGCGGTGTCATGAAGCCTTCGGCGCCATCATCCATCACCCAGTGTTCGCAACCGTCGGGATCCACCCAGATGGTTGGAATATAGCTTTGACCGATCACAGCGCCGACGCCTGCATCCTGCGCCATCAACGCACCAGCGCTCAGGCAAATGGTCGCGGCAGCAGCAGAAAGAACCCCGCCCAGCTGTTTCGTCAGTGATTTCAACACACCCAAATTCCCTTCACCAGTCGTTCGCAGGCGCACCTAAAGCATGCGGCAAGAGCCACTTGCGGATCCGTCCCGCAATATTCGCAGGTATAGGACGCAAATTGCAATCATTTGCTTAAGGAAATCAGAAGTTTCACGCCACCGTAGCACGATTGAGACCATGGCGCGGTCGACGCGACACCAGCCGTTACCACACCGCCAGTTACTTTTCGATCAGCGCACCCGCCAACGAGTTGGCACCGGAGGACAGGATCCGCACGCGGGCGAGATCTCCGATGGCCCGGTCACAATCCGCGACATGGACCGCATGCAGATAGTCGGATTTCCCGACCATCTGACCCGGGAAGCGCCCTGCCTTCTCAAACAACACGGTGACGTCACGGCCTACCATGCTGTCCTGAACCTCACGCTGCTGCTTCGTCAGCAGGGCCTGCAGTCGCTGAAGCCGATCGTCAGCGGCGGCAGGGTCGACCTGCGCGCGCTCTGCTGCCGGGGTGCCGGGGCGGGTGGAGTATTTGAAGGAATAGGCGGTGCCATATTTGACCTCCTCCACCAGATCCAAAGTTGCCTGAAAATCCTCTTCGGTCTCTTCCGGGAATCCGACGATGAAATCGCCGGAGATCAGGATATCAGGCCGCGCGGCGCGGATGCGCTCGATTAGCCGCAGATAGCTTTCGGCGGTATGCGCACGGTTCATGCGCTTCAGGATCTTGTCGGACCCCGCCTGCACCGGCAGGTGCAGATAGGGCATTAGTTTGGCACAGGTGCCATGCGCCTCGATCAGGTCATCCTGCATGTCATTGGGGTGCGATGTGGTGAAACGGATGCGCTCCAACCCATCGACCTTGTCCAACTCCCAGATCAGCTGTGCCAGCGTCATATCCCCATTGGGACCGGCGCCGTGGTAGGCATTCACGTTCTGGCCCAACAGGGTGATCTCTCGCACACCGCGTTCAACCAGATCCTGCGCCTCTCGCAGGATGCGGTCCGCCGGGCGCGAGACCTCGGCACCGCGGGTGTAGGGCACCACGCAGAAGGCGCAGAATTTGTCGCAGCCTTCTTGCACCGTCAGAAACGCGGTCGGCCCGCGCTTGGCCTTGGGGCGGTTCTTCAGCTTCTCGAATTTGTCTTCCTCAGGGAAATCGGTGTCCAGCACCTTTTCGCCGGTCCGCGCCTTGGCTTCCATCTCCGGCAGGCGGTGATAGCTTTGCGGGCCAACCACCAGATCAACCAGCGGCTGACGGCGCATGATTTCCTGTCCCTCGGCCTGCGCAACGCAGCCTGCGACGCCGATCTTCAGATCCGGTTTCTCTGCCTTCAGCCCCTTGAAGCGGCCCAGTTCGGAATAGACTTTCTCCGCAGCCTTCTCCCGGATGTGGCAGGTGTTCAGCAGGATCATATCCGCATCATCGGGCGATTTGGTTTCAACATAGCCTTCGCCGCCCAGCGCCTCGGCCATGCGTTCACTGTCATAGACATTCATCTGACAGCCATAGGTCTTGATAAACAGCTTCTTCGGGGCGCTCATGGGGACAACCTTTTCAGCGGAGGGTCGCAACAGCGGCGTGGCATAGCCGGAAACGGCTCTGCTTGCAATGCCGCCCCGATTACCCGATTTTAGCAGCAACCGCCAGATAAGGGCGTCGGCAGAGAGCAGTAGGCAATCGGAAATGATGCATTCATCACTCGAGGGATTTCTCGAACATGCCAAAACGGCCCTGACAAAAGGGCCTGTCGCCCTGATCTTTGTCGAAGACAAGGTTGAGATCGCAACAACCCTGCGCCACCACCTTGATCTAGGCTTCGCGACGGTCGTGGTGTTTATGCCCGATGCCTTTGATATCCCCTTTGATCTGGAAACACGTATCGAGCGTGTGCAGTATGATTGCAGCAGGCGGGATGCCGTGTTTGAAGCCATAAACAAAGTCATAGCGGCGGCCGCACCCGGATGTTGGCTCTACTACTGCTACAACGCCGAATACCTGTTCTATCCCTTCTGCGAGAGCCGGAACGTTGTGGAACTGCTGGGCTTTCATGCTGAAGAACGCCGTGACGCGATGCTGAGCTATGTCATCGATCTCTATGCCGGGGATCTTGCGGCGGCGCCGAATGGGGTTTCGCTTGACACCGCGCATCTGGACAAATCCGGCTATTACGCCCAATCCCGCAACGATCCGCAGACGGGGCACCCGCTGGACCGTCAGCTGGATTTCTACGGCGGCGTGCGCTGGCGGTATGAGGAACACATTCCGGCCGCCAGCCGCAAGATCGACCGGATTTCGCTATTTCGCGCCAAACCTGATCTGCATCTGTTCGACGATCATCGCTTTAGCGAGCCGGAGTACAACACCTATGCCTGCCCCTGGCATCATAATTTGACGGCGGCCATCTGCTCCTTTCGGACGGCAAAAGCGCTGAAGCGAAATCCCGGATCCTCCTTTGAGATTGATAACTTTCGCTGGCACAATTCTGCTCCGTTTGACTGGCACTCGCGCCAGCTTCTTGATCTGGGGCTGATGGAACCGGGGCAGTGGTTCTGAAGGTCTGAACCGTCACATCGGCTCAGACCCTGATATCCGTCAGCGCTGCAACAGAACCGGGAACCAATCCTCGCGCAGAATCTGACCCGGTGTCATCTCATGGCCGGGATATGGCGGCGACGTGGGTCCAGGGCGTTCGATGTAGCGCGCATCATCTCCGACAAGGCGCAGCGAAAAGGCACGACGACGGGAGCTGCTGGTATTGGCGCGCGCTCCATGCAGGGTGCGATAATTGAATGCGACCGCATCACCCGGCTGCATCTCCCATTCTTTGACTGTCATGCCCTCAGCATCTGGATCCGGAACCGACATGTACTGCCCCTCATCGGCAAAGAACCCTTCTTCAGACACCCACCGTGTCGGCAGGACCTCTTTCTCCCACCGGTGAGAGCCAGCGACACAGCGCAGTGATGCATCCGTGACCGGGTCAAGCGGCGACCAGAAGCTTATGGTCTGCTGACCCTCAACAAAATAGTAGGGTCCATCCTGATGCCAGGGTGTCGCCATGGAGGTGCCCGGCTCCTTCACCAGGACATGATCATGAAACATCTGAACGCGTTTGGACTGCATCAGATCAGCTGCAACCTCGGCGACGGGTGAGTGTTTGATCGCCTCCTCGAACTGCGGGATTCGGATCCAGTTGCAATAGTCGTCAAAGAAGCGCCCTGTCTGGCCTTTTTTTTTCGTTGTTAGAGGCATAGGGGCCCGGCTCAGCCATATTGGCCTCCACGCCGTCGCGGAGCAGCTCCACCTGATCCGCGAAAAGCCCGCGTATCAGCACCACGCCGTCGCGTTGGAACTGATCGATATGATCCTGAGTGATGAGGGGATGAGGCATGGGGATTGTCCTTGGGGTCGAAATCTGGGCTGCGACGGCGGGCGCTGCGGCCCGCTTGCCCCCGATCTTGCACACAGAGGCTGAGCATGCTCAAATAATATCTTAATATGCAAAAAATAGTCTGATGTTATATCTAACCCTGCGCCACTACGAATACGTTTGCGCTATTGCGCAGCACGGCAGCCTCTCCGCCGCAGCGGCGGCGGTGCATGTCAGCCAGCCTGCGCTGTCCACCGCCCTCGCGCGGATTGAGGCGCAGTTGGGGGAGACCTTGTTTCTGCGCCGTCGTGGCGCGGCGGTGGTTCTCACACCGCATGGACGCAGTTTCGCAGCACGTGCGCAAGCGCTGCTGGAGCAGGCTGCACGGTTGGAACGCCAAGGCAGCGAGGATGCGACCGGCCAGCAGCTGACGGTTGGCTGGTTTACTGACCTCGCGCCCTTCCTGCTCGCCCCCGCTCTTAAGCATCTTCGCACCGCCCTCCCGGGTGTCGCGATCCGCTACAAGGTCGATCATTTTGAACCACTGATCGCCGCGATGATTGCTGGGGATATTGACTTGGCCGTCAGCTACGACCTTGGCGTAGATGCCAGTTTTATGCGCCAGGAGCTGGTACGCCGGTCGCCCGTTGCACTGCTGCCGCGCTGCCATCCGCTGGCAGGGCGGGATCAGCTGTCGCTGGCAGATCTCGCTGAGCAACCGCTGATTCTATCAGAAGAGGGGCACTCCGTGCACCATATGCTTGGGCTATTCAAATCTATCGGCATCCTGCCCCGCATCACCCATCGCGCCGCGTCAGTAGATCTGTTGTGCAGCTTGGCCGCCCACGGCGAGGGCATTGGCATCACCTACAGCAGACCACCCGGCACAAATTCCTACCACGGGCCCGGATTGGTCTCGGTTCCGATCAGTGACGCGTCTGCGGAGGAACCTCTTGTGCTGATCAGCCACAGCCGTGCTGCGCTCGGCAGCGTGATCCAGCGCGCACAAGGCATTTTGGCAGACGTCGTAACGGCCGGTTCACCGGATCAGTGAAGATCTTCAGATCTTGCGCAGGCGGATCACAACATCCACAGAGGCAATTTCAACGCCCTGCGGTGCCGCCGGGAGGCTCTTGATCACCAACTGGTCGGATGGCGCATCTGACAGACGCCCCTCGTCCTCCCAATAGAAGTGAGGATGATCATGGGTGTTGGTGTCAAAATAGCTTTTGGAGCCATCCACGGTGATTTCCTGCAACACACCAGCATCGCAAAACGCGCGAAGCGTATTGTAGACAGTGGCAAGGGACACTGCGGTCCCCTTATCTTTGGCTGCGTCAAACAGACTTTCAGCGGTGACATGGCGGTGCTTGCCATCGCCCACGAGCAATTCTGCCAGCGCCACCCGCTGACGAGTCGGGCGCAATCCGGCTGTTTCCAGCCAGTTGGTAGCGATATCTGCGGGTGTTGGCGTCATAAAGCAGGTCCCTGCATAGCGTTGCTGGACGCGTTTATAGGCCGAAAGGGTCACTGTATTCAATTCAATTTGCGCGGCGTCAGTATCTCCTCCTAGACTGTTACAGTTGAAAAACCTGAAGGCCACAGGCGGGATGCCGGTTGTCCCGCTGCGCCCGGAACCCTTGCAGGAGAGTCGAAACGGGTGCTACAGGGGGCCAGATAGACGATGATAACATAGGCAGGAGAAGCGCCAGCATGGCCGATTACCCCAGCAGCTTTGACAAAGACGATTTGCTAAAATGCGCCAGAGGCGAGCTGTTTGGCCCTGGCAATGCGCAGCTGCCCGCCCCCCCCATGCTGATGATGGATCGCATCACCGATGTGTCCGCAGATGGCGGCGCCCACGGCAAAGGTCACATCACAGCCGAGTTCGACATCACCCCTGAGCTGTGGTTCTTTGACTGCCATTTCCCCGGCAACCCGATCATGCCCGGCTGTCTTGGTCTTGACGGTCTCTGGCAGCTGACCGGCTTTAACCTCGGTTGGCGCGGCTGGCAGGGGCGCGGCTATGCGTTGGGTGTCGGCGAGGTCAAATTGACCGGTATGGTGCGCCCGGATCGCAAGCTGCTGACGTACAAGATCGACTTCACCAAGGCGATCCAGACCCGCCGCCTGACCATGGGTGTTGCCGATGGGATCGTCGAGGCAGATGGCGAAGTCATCTACCAGGTCAAAGACATGAAGGTGGCCCTGTCCGAGAGCTGATCCGCAGCTTTCCTCTGGCCCCCTGAAACAGCATAGGAGTACGCAGCATGCGTCGTGTCGTCGTCACCGGTCTGGGCATCGTCTCGTCCATCGGGAACAATGCCGAAGAGGTCCTTGCCTCTCTTAAAGCAGGGAAATCCGGCATCGAAGCCAGCCCTGAAATGGCGGAACATGGCTTTCGCAGCCAGATCGCGGGCACGCTCAAGCTGAATGTGGCGGATCATGTAGATAAGCGCACCCTGCGCTTCATGGGCGCGGGCGCGGCCTATGCTCATATCGCAATGAGCCAGGCGATTGCTGATGCCGAGCCTGTCCGACGATCAGGTGGTGAATGAGCGCACCGGCCTTGTTGCAGGCTCAGGTGGCCCATCTACATCCGCCATGCTGACCGCCCATCAGACGGTTCTGAAAACCGGCGCGACCAAGCGTATCGGGCCGTTTGCAGTGCCCAAATGCATGTCCTCCACGATCTCTGCCAACCTTGCGACGGCGTTCAAGATCAAGGGTATCAACTACTCCATTACGTCCGCCTGCTCGACCTCGCTGCATTGCATCGGCAACGCAGCCGAGCAGATCATGATGGGCAAACAGGATGTGATGTTTGCGGGCGGCGGCGAGGAACTGGACTGGACGCTTTCGTGCCTGTTCGACGCGATGGGCGCAATGTCGTCGAAATATAACGACACGCCCGAAAAAGCCTCGCGCGCCTTCGATCAGGATCGCGACGGGTTTGTGATTTCCGGCGGCGGCGGCATTGTTGTGCTGGAAGATCTGGATCACGCCTTGGCGCGCGGCGCCAAGATTTATGCTGAGGTCACCGGTTTTGCCGCGACCTCCGATGGGCACGACATGGTCGCCCCCTCTGGTGAAGGCGGCGAACGCGCGATGCGTCTGGCCCTTCAGTCCCTGCCGGAGGGCCGCAAAGTAGACTACATCAATGCCCATGGCACCTCGACCCCGGTTGGCGACGTCGGCGAAGTAGAAGCGGCCCGCCGCGTCTTCGGCGCGGGCAATGTCCCTCCGATTTCGTCCACCAAATCGATGACTGGCCACGCACAGGGCGCGGCTGGCGCCTTGGAGGCAATTTTCTGCCTTCTGATGCTGGACAACGACTTCATCACCCCGTCGATCAATGTCGACACCCTGGCCGAGGGTATTGAACCCGCAGAGGTCGCGACCCAGCTGGTGGAAAACGCCGGTCTGGACAGCGTGATGACCAACAGCTTCGGCTTTGGTGGCACCAATGGCTCAATGGTCTTGAGCAAGTACAAAGGATAACGGCGGATGTCAGGAGTATTGACGGGCAAGCGTGGCCTGATCATGGGGGTCGCCAACGATCGCTCGATCGCTTGGGGTATCGCCAAGGCCATGTCTGAGGCCGGAGCGGACCTGGCCTTTACCTATCAGGGTGAGGCATTCGGCAAGCGTCTTGAGCCGCTGGCGCAGAGCGTTGGCAGCGATTTCATGGTCGATGTCGATGTGACTGACGATGCCTCACTCGACACAGCCTTCGAACAGCTGTCTGCACGTTGGGATAGCATCGACTTCGTCGTTCACGCTATTGCCTATTCGGACAAGGCGGAGCTGACCGGGCGGTTCCTTGATACCAGCCGCGAAAACTTCAAGAACTCGATGGATATCTCGGCCTATTCCTTTGTCGAGGTGGCCCGCCGGGCCTATCCGCTGATGAAGGATGCGGGCGGCACTCTGCTGACGCTGACCTATCAGGGGTCAAACCGTGTAGTCCCCAACTACAACGTCATGGGCGTCGCCAAGGCAGCCCTGGAAAGCGCCACGCGCTATCTGGCCAACGACCTCGGCCCGGAAGGGATCCGTGTCAATGCGATCTCGCCCGGCCCGATGAAGACCCTGGCCGGTGCGGCCATCGGTGGGGCGCGCAAAACCTTCAAGCATACGGCGCAGAACGCCCCGATGCGGGACAATGCAACGCTGGAAGCCGTTGGTGGGACAGCTGTCTACCTCGCCTCTGACGCCGGAGCCTGCACCACCGGAGAAGTCATTCGCGTCGACGGGGGATTTCACGTCCTTGGAATGCCGCAGCAGGACAATCTCTGATCGCGACTATTCGCGACCAAAAGACCAAAGGGCACCCGCGGCGGTGCCCTTTTCTTATTCCGGCGTACGGCTCCCCTGCTGCGCTACGGTCAATTCCCGTGCAAGCGTGGCGACCAGCTCCGCCGTTGGCATAGTCCGCGCTTGGGCGGCACCCTGCCCTGCCCATTGCGCACCATAGCCAACCTCATCACGTTTTTTTGCCGCCGCGTTCAGCGCCTTCCCGGCGTCATAAGCGATGGGGTAGTCCGGGATCTCAACATCATGGTTCTGGCGCCCCCAATCGGTAAATCGGTTGCTCAGGCAGCGTGCCGGGCGACCTGAGATCACCGCGGTCATTTCCGTTTCGGGATCGTCGGCCAACAAGGCTGCCCGATATCCTGCGTCGGCACTGCTCTCCGGGCAGGCAATGAAGGCGGTGCCAAGCTGCGCCGCTGCAGCGCCTGCAGACAGAGCATCGGCGATATCCGCCCCGGTCATCATCCCGCCCGCGGCAATCACCGGCAGCGTCTGTGCCGCCGCCAATTCGCGGACCAGCGGTAAGGTCTGCAGCCGCTCATCCTCACCGGTGGGATCAAAAATGCCCCGGTGGCCACCCGCCTCCCACCCCTGCGCAACAATCGCATCAATGCCAGCGCGCTCAAGACTACGGGCCTCAGTTAGCGAGGTTGCGGTGGCGAGCACTACGACACCTGCGGTTTTCAGTGCCGCGATGACATCCTGCGAAGGCAGGCCAAAGTGAAAGCTGACAACCGCCGGGCGCTGCGCGATCAACATGTCCTGCATGTCGCGATCTACGCAAAAACTGGTGTATATTTCGCGCAAACCCTGCGGTGGCGTCGCGCCGAAGCCCTGAAACACAGGTGACAGATGTTGAAGCCAAGCCGCCTCTCGCACAGGGTCGGCGGTCGCAGGTTGATGGCAGAACACATTGACATTGAAGGGCCGGTCGGTCAGTGCCGCTGTCTGAACAATCATTTTCTCGGCCTGCTCGACACGGGCCGCGCCGATGCCCAGAGCACCGAGCCCGCCCGCATTGCTGACGGCCGCCGCCATTTCGGGCGTACTGACACCCGCCATTGGAGATTGCAGGATCGGCACGGATATCCCCAAGCGATCCATCAATGCTGCTGACGTGGAAATCCCGCTCATCTCACCCTCTTTCGCCACAAATCCTATTTGCGCAAAAGAGCCGGTTTGATGAGGCGGCGCAAGAGGCGCCACCTCATCCCGTCTTAGTTGATTGATACCAATTCGATATCGAAAATCAGATCCTTGCCCGCCAGCGGGTGGTTGGCGTCAAGGGTCACGGTCGCCTCGGTCACTTCAACCACGGTTACCGGCAGAACTTCCCCGGTTGGCGCCTGCATCTGCAGCTGGGTGCCGACCTCAAGCGGGATGTCATCGGGAATGCCTTCGCGCGGGATGGTCTGACGTGCCTCATCATGGCTGGGGCCATAGGCCTGATCAGCAGGAATGTTGAGCGTCTTTTTCTCGCCTGCGGTCATGCCAGCCAGACCTGCGTCCATACCTTCAATGACCTGACCGGAGCCAACGGTGAACTCAAGCGGCTCGCGCCCGTCGGAGCTGTCAAAGACGCTGCCGTCTGTCAGCTTGCCTGTGTAGTGGATGCGTACGGTATCGCCGCTTTTTACCTCGGTCATGGGACCTCCAGTTGGTTTCACGTTACAAAGGCGCGCACAGTATAGGACCCACCCCTGATGTAAACCCAACCGACCAGCGCCCCAAACTGGTAGCTGTTTGTCACGGAATGCACCGCATTGTGGCTGGAATTGACGCCCGTTTTGCGCCTAGGCTGACGCAACCGCAGGACACCGGACGGGAGACCCCATGGCGATCACAACCTGTATCTTCGATGCCTATGGCACATTGTTCGACGTGACGGCGGCCGCGCGGCAAGCCGCCCAAGAACCAGAGTTTCCGCATCTGATCGACCATTGGGCCGAGCTGGCCAACCACTGGCGACTGAAGCAGCTGCAATACACCTGGCTTCGCGCCATCACCGACGCCCACACCGATTTCTGGCAGGTCACCCAAGATGGATTGGACTGGGCGATGGACGCCACCGGCCTCAGTGGGGATCCGCAACTCCGCAAACGGTTGCTCGATCTCTATTGGCAGCTTCAGGCCTATGAGGAGGTGCCGCAGATGCTGCGCGCGCTCAAGACGGCTGGGCTGCAGACAGCGATCCTGTCCAATGGATCACCCAAGATGCTGGAAGGTGCAGTCAACTCGGCCGGGGTGAGCGGGCTGCTGGACGATGTCTTGTCTGTCGAGGCCGTCGGGGTCTTCAAACCCGATGCACAGGTCTACGACCTCGTCGAGGAACGGTTCAACTGTCAGCGCGACGAGGTATTGTTTGTCTCCTCCAACGGCTGGGACGCCGCTTGGCGCGGCAGGGTATGGATTCACCACAGCCTGGGTCAATCGGAGCGGTGAACCGATGGATCGCCTGCCTTGGACGCCACATCATATCCTGAGCGACCTGAGCAGTATTCCAACATTGCTTGGGACATAACCCTGTGTCGCTTACATCAGGACCGCTTTCAGTCTTCACCACCTCGGATGGGATGCAGCTCGCCTATGACGATCCCGACCAAACAAGCATGGAGGGCCGCCCCCCCTTGCTGTGCCTGGCCGGTCTGACCCGCGACGGGCAGGATTTTCGATATCTTCGGCCGCATATCCGTGGGCATCGCATGATCACGCTGGATGCACGCGGTAGAGGCAGGTCGCAATACGCCGAAGACATTCACAGCTATTCAGTCCCGCGTGAGGCGCAGGATGTGATTGAGCTGCTGGATTATCTGAATATTGATCGCGTCACACTTTTGGGCACCTCTCGCGGTGGACTGGTTGCTATGGCGCTGGCTGCCTTGCACAAACACAGGCTGGCTGGCGTGATCCTGAACGACGTAGGGCCAGAAATCCCAGCGGATGGCATCGCGCGGATCATGGCCTATGTCGGGCATCGCCCTGCGGCCAAAACTCATGAACAGGCCGCCTCGGTGCTGGCGGCACATATGGCCCCAGCATTTCCCGATGTGCCAATGGCGCGCTGGCGCGAGGAGGTGGAGGTTTTCTACACCCAGACACAGGACGGTTTGGCCCTACGCTACGACGCGCGGTTGCGCGACGCCTTACTGGCACAGGCCGCCGCCGGGCCGCCGCCGGATTTGTGGCCGCTGTTCCAATCCCTCAGGGGGGTGCCATCGGGCGTCATCCGTGGGTGCAATTCGGATATTCTCAGCGCCGATACCTACCAAAAAATGCAGTGCCACCTGCCGGAGCTGCTCGCCGTGGAGGTCCCGGACCGGGGTCATGTCCCCTTCCTCGATGAACCCAAGTCGCTGGCGCTTATCCATCGCATTCTGGAGATTGTTCAATGACATCCTTTGCCGCGATTGTCGCAGCTGCCGACCGCCTGAGTGGTCACGCACGGGAGACGCCGTTGCTATCTTCGCCGTTTCTGGACGACATTGCCGGACGCCGTGTCCTGATCAAGGCCGAGTGCCTGCAACACACTGGTTCGTTCAAGTTTCGCGGCGGCTGGGCTGCCCTCTCTGCACTGACCGACGACCAGCGACACCGTGGCGTACTGGCCTATTCCAGTGGCAATCATGCACAGGGGGTGGCCGCCGCAGCCGCTGCACATGCGACGCCCGCCGTGATCCTGATGCCGCAGGATGCGCCAGCCATCAAAATTGCCAATACGCGCGCGCTCGGCGCGGAGGTGGTTTTGTTCGACCGGGCCAAAGACAACCGTGATGCCATCGGAGCAGAACTGGCAGAAGCGCGCGGCCTTACCCTGATCAAACCCTACGACGACGCCGAGGTGATCGCCGGACAAGGCACTGTTGGCCTTGAGATTGCCCGCCAAGCTGCGGACCTTGACGTGAGCGAAGCGGATGTTCTGGTGTGCTGCGGTGGTGGTGGTTTGACCAGCTTGGCGTCGCGCTTGCTCTGGAACAGACCGCGCCAAAGATGACAGTCAGCCCTTGTGAGCCTGAGCGTTTTGATGATGTCGCCCGATCACTGGCTGCAGGTGAAATCTGCCGGAACGAGGCCTCTGCGGGCTCACTCTGCGATGCGATACTGACGCCCGCACCGGGCGAACTCACTTTCCCCATCCTGTCGCGGCTCTGCGACTCGGGCGTCGTAGTCAGCGAAGAGGACGCGATGCGCGCCATGGCGCTGGCCTTTTCACGGCTGAAGATCGTGTTGGAACCCGGCGGCGCGGTGTCTCTCGCAGCAGCCCTGTTCCATGGTGACCGATTGAGCGGCCCTGCCACAATCGCTATCGCAACAGGCGGCAATGTCGACGCAGCCCTTTTTGCCGAGGCGTTGCATCGGTTCGGCTGACTCCGAATGACCGCCCTTATCGAGTTTGGAGTACCACATGACCGAATTCACCATTGCATCCTTCAACGTGAAAAACCTGATAGGTCCGGATCAGGAATACTATAAATTTCAAAGCTACACGCCGGAGGAATACGCGTGGAAAGCCGATTGGATGGCCGATCAGCTGCTGACCCTGGATGCCGATATTGTCGGGTTTCAGGAGATCTTCGAGGAAGCGCCGCTGCGTGATATCATCGCTGAGACCGACCGGCGCGGGCAGGAGGCAAATGCCGCCAGCCTGCCTGACCGGTCCAAACGCTATCATCGCAAGGCGATTTTCCGCAAACTGGCCTATACGCCCTATACTGAGGCTGAGCTGGCCTTTGCGCCCAACATAAACGACAGCGAAACACCAGGGAAACGGCGCCCCGGCCTTGCTATCCTGTCGCGGCATGGCTTCGCTGAACCGGTTGAGATTGTTCAGGATCTGCCGCAACCCCTGGATATTCCGATGGCCTGCCTTGGTGGCGAAGAGGACGCGGGCTACTATACGCTAAGACGGCTGTCGCGCCCGATCATGAAGGCCCGGATCCCTGTCGCCGGGCAGATTGTGAGTGTTTTCAACTGTCATCTGAAATCCAAACTGGGTGAGTTCATCACCCCACAGGGTGCACCCTACCCGCCCGAGACCGTGCTCACGGCCTATGATGCGGGTGGTCGCGCCTTGGGCGCGCTGCGTGCTGCGCTGCGCCGTATGGCTGAGGCCTGGGTGCTGCGGCGGATGGTCTTGGACGAATTGGAACAGAACCGTCCAGTCATGGTATTGGGAGATTTCAATGACGGGGAAAACGCCGTCAGCTCCGAAATTATCAGCGGCGAGACACCGTTTCGGAATTACTCCTGGATGCTGCGCCATGACGCCCGGCACACCGGCGACCGTTACAGTGCAGAGGAGGATCGGCACATCCGTGAAACCATCGACAAGTTTCGATTGCGGTCAGCAGAAAAGCAATTCCTTAAAAAGTCGCTCCGCGATGTGGTCTACACCACGGCATTTGGCGGCGTTCATGAAAGCATTGATCAGATCTACATGTCCCGCCATTTTGATCCGGACTGGGCAGGCCACATAGGAGAGATGCAGTATTTCAGCGTCTTCAACGACCATTTGACCGATGGCAGCCATCCCGAAGCTCCCTACAACAAACTCGCCTCTGATCACGGGCAGATCATGGCTCATATGCGGCTCAAATCTGCAGATTAGGGTCGCATATGCTTATCTCTTCACGCTCCGGCTGACTTTACCTGACGGGTAGCCCGCGTTAGAAAGCGCGACCGAACACACCCCGGAGCCCCCTATGCCATTCGCTGATCTGGGCGATATCCAGCTACACTACCAACTGGATGGAACCGCCGACGGACCTCCTTTGGTCTTTGCCAGTTCTCTTGGCACTGACCTGCATGTCTGGGATCAGGTGGTAGAACAACTGCCAAAAGAACTGCGCATTATCCGCTACGATCTGCGCGGTCACGGCGGGACGCCCGCAACGCCCGCCCCCTACGCCATGGGCACCTTGGTCCGCGATGCAGAGCGGTTATTGGACCAGTTGCAGGTGAAGGGCTGCATCTTCGTCGGGTTGTCTATCGGCGGCATGATTGCACAAGGGCTGGCGATCAAGCGGCTGGATCTGATGCGTGGGCTGGTGCTCTCCAACACCGCCGCCAAGATCGGGACCGCCGCTAGCTGGCAGCAGCGCATTGAGACGATCAAGCGTGATGGGATCGACGCCGTTGCAGACACCATCATGGAGAGATGGTTTGCCCCGGCATTTCGCAAGTCGCCTGAACTGTCTCATTGGCGCGACCACCTGCTCCAGCAATCTGTCGAAGGCTACGTCGGATGCTGCGCAGCGATCGCAGGGACAGATTTTTACACACCCACCAGCGGTTTACGATTGCCGACCTTAGGAATTGCGGGCTCAGACGACGGCGCGACACCGGCGGATCTGGTACGCGAAACCGTCGACCTCATCCCCGGTTCCAAGTTCGAGCTGATCCGCCGCGCCGGTCATATACCTTGTGTCGAACAGCCCGAGGCTTTTGCGGATCGTCTGATCACCTTCCTGAGGGAGCAAGGCCATATCTGATGGCCATTGGGCCGCGGTCCGGTGCGTTCTCGGGAGTGTGCGAGCGACCACAATATCTGCACAAATGGTAGCCGACCGCCCTCACGATAGGGTAACAGACCTGGATATACACCCCATTTGCCGCCAATTGCTGCCCCAACCGGATAGCAGCAGCCATAGCAACCCTTAGTGAAAGATCTCTGATGGCCGCTTCTCTCTTCGACAGCCAGCTCTACGCCTCCTTATTTTCTGCCGGAGATGTTTCCCGGCTGTTCTCAGACAGCGCAGAAATCCGTGCCATGCTGCTGGTAGAAGGGGCGCTGGCTAAGGCGCAGGGCAAGCTCGGCCTGATCCCGGGGGAGAGCGCGGCAGCGATTGGCCGCGCGGTGATGGAGGTCGCTCTGGACCCCGGCGCATTGGCCAAATCGGCCGGACAGAATGGCGTCCCCGTGCCCGGTCTGGTGAATGCCTTGAGGGACGAGATGAACGCCCCGGAGCACGCCCAATATGTGCATTGGGGGGCAACCTCGCAGGATATTATGGACAGCGCTTTGATGCTGCGATTGCGGCAGGCGCTTGCAGCAGTTGAGACTGATCTGCTCACCCTGCTTACGCAACTGTCCGATATGGCCGACACCCATGCCAACCTTCCGATGGCTGCACGCACCTATGGTCAGTTGGCCACCCCGACCAGCTTCGGGGCCGTTGTGGCCACGTGGGGGCAACCTCTGGCTGCACTGCTCGAAGAGCTGCCAGTGCTCCGCCAAACCTGTCTGCTGGTGTCACTGTCCGGTGCTGCTGGAACGTCCAGCGCATTGGGATCCAAGGCCAGTGAGCTGCGCGCCGAGCTGGCTGCGGGATTGTCGCTGGCGGACCCACAGCGCAGCTGGCACACGGATCGCAGTCCGGTTCTGCGGATCGCAGACTGGCTCACCCGCGCCTGCACTATAATGGGAAAATTGGGGACCGATTGCCTGGCCCTGCGCCAAAGCGGCATCGACGAGCTGACAACCAGCACGGCAGGCGCGTCCTCAACCATGCCGCAGAAACAGAACCCGGTTGCCACCTCAGCGCTGATCGCGCTGGCATCGCAGGCGACCGCACAGCTTGCGGCTCTGCATCATGCCGCCGCGCATCAGCACCAACGCGACGGCGCCAGCTGGTTTGGCGAATGGCTGAGCCTTCCACAGATCGTTTTTTGCGCCGCAACTGCCGCCCGGACCGCTGTCTCCATGACCAAAGGGCTGGCACCAGACGCCAAGCAGATGTTGCGCAACCTCCACGCTGCCAATGGGACAATCTATGCAGAAGCGCTGAGCTTTGCCTTGGCGGAGCAGATGCGGCGAGGTGAGGCGCAGGCCGCGGTCAAGGATCTCTGCGCCAAGGCTGCACAGCAGGGCGTACCCCTGCAAGAGGTTGCTGCCGTGCAATTTCCAGAGCTGGATCACGCAACACTCTTTGACGCCACCCGGCAACTTGGGTCAGCCCCGGACGAGGCACAACGATTTGTAAAAACAGTGGCCGCTTTGAAAGGCCGCAAAGAATCGACGTGATACGCTGCTCATCACTGATCTAGGCGGGCCATCCTGCTCTCCCTGCGCCTATGTGCCTCGGGATACGACGTTTCACTGACGGTTTCAGACTTGCAGCCCTCCTCCCCCCGGTCCACCGTGGCCTGCAAACAGGGAGAGAGATCGCATGCCAATCATCAAAGCCGCCGTCTGCCACGAGTTTGGTAGCCCTCTCGTGATCGAAGATGTCCAGCTCGCCGCGCCTCGCACTGGAGAAGTTGAGGTGACACTGGACGCCGTTGCGATCTGTCATAGCGACATCTCCTTTGCAGAGGGCGCCTGGGGTGGGTTTTTGCCTGCCGTTTATGGCCACGAAGCCGCTGGCGTGATCAGCGCCGTCGGCGACAATGTACAGGGCTTTGCTGAAGGGGACAGCGTTGTCGTCACTCTGATCCGATCCTGTGGCAGCTGTCCTAGCTGCGCAGGCGGTGCGCCAACCCTATGCGAAACCCCTTATGATGCAGTCAACGGCCCGCTCAAAACCGCTGACGGTGCGCCGTTGATGCAGGCAATGGCCTGCGGTGCCTTTGCAGAGCGAGTGGTTGTGGATCAACGCCAGATCGTAAAAATCCCAAGCGAAATAGCCAAAGACGTCGCCGCGCTTATCTCCTGCGGCGTCATCACGGGCGTTGGTGCTGCAGTGAACGCCGCAAAGCTGCGCGCGGGCGAGGATGTTGTTGTGATCGGCGCGGGGGGCGTTGGCCTCAATGCGATCCAGGGCGCCCGCATCGCAGGTGCGCGCCGGATCGTTGCCGTCGATCTGAGCGAGGAAAAGCTGGAGATTGCCAAGGAGTTTGGCGCGACCCACACAGTCCTCGGCCGCCTCGATGCGCCATGGAAGGCGTCGTACAAGGCTCTTGGCGGCAGAGGGGCTGATGTTGTTCTGGTCACCGTTGGCGCTATCCCGGCCTATGAGCAGGCCACGCGATATCTGGGCATCGGTGGGCGCATGGTAATGATCGGCATGCCGCACTCGGGCGCAAAAGCCAGCTATGAGCCGGTCATCATGGCCGCCATCGGACAAGGCATGATCGGCTCCAAAATGGGTGACGTGGTAATTCAGCGGGATATTCCGTGGATGGTGGACCTCTATCAGCAGGGGCGCCTGAAACTGGACGAGTTGATTTCCGGGCGTTGGAGCCTTGAAGACATCAATGCAGCGATTGCCGATACAAAAACAGGATCGGCGCGCCGCAACGTCATCCTTTTTGACCAATAAACCCCTGAGCAGACACGGAAGAACCTGACATGAAACTGCAAGACCTAGACATCATTGTCACCGCTCCCCCCGCTCCGGGATGGGGAGGGCGCTATTGGATTCTGGTCAAGGTGACCACCGACACCGGTATTACTGGCTGGGGTGAATGTTACGCCGCCTCCGTTGGCCCTGACGCAATGACACATGTGATCCGCGATGTCTTTGAGCGGCATATGCAGGGCATGAATCCCGAAAATATCGAATGGATGTTTCGGCGGGCCTATTCATCGGGTTTCACGCAGCGCCCCGACCTGAGCGTCATGGGCGCCTTTTCTGGCCTTGAGATCGCCTGCTGGGATATCCTCGGCAAGGATCGTGACCGGCCAGTTCACGCTTTGATTGGCGGGCGAATGAACGACCGGCTGCGTGCCTATACCTATCTTTATCCACTGCCCCATCACGATATTGATGCGTTCTGGAACACGCCCGAACTGGCGGCCGAATCCGCAATCGCAGCCGTGGAAAAAGGTTACACTGCGGTCAAATTCGACCCCGCCGGTCCCTATACGATGCGGGGGGGGCATATGCCGAGCCCAATCTGACATCACCCAATCCGTCGCCTTTTGCCGCGCCATCCGCGAGGCTGTCGGCGACAGGGCAGATCTATTGTTCGGCACCCATGGTCAGTTTACGCCAGCAGGGGCTATTCGGCTCGGTCAAGCGTTGGAACCTTATGAGCCCCTGTGGTTTGAGGAGCCAACGCCTCCCGATTTGGTCGCAGATATGGCTCGGGTTGCAGATCGGGTGCGTATCCCGGTCGCGACAGGGGAACGGCTAACAACGAAAGCGGAGTTCGCCGCCATCTTGCGGGCAGGTGCGGCGGAAATCCTGCAACCGGCCTTGGGGCGATCCGGCGGTATCTGGGAGACCAAGAAAATTGCGGCCATCGCCGAAGTCTTCGGCGCACAGATGGCGCCTCATCTCTACGCCGGTCCTGTCGAGTGGGCGGCCAATATCCAGCTTGCAGCCTCAATCCCCAACCTCTTGATGATCGAAACAATCGAGACACCGTTTCATACGGCTCTGATTAAGCAGGGGATCACTGTGGAGGACGGTTTCGTGATCCCGTCAGATGCGCCAGGTCTTGGCATTGAGGTCGACGAAGATCTTGCCCGCGCCCATCCCTTTATCGGGAATGATCTGCACCTCAACATGCAGGATGCCCCATGCAACTATGCCGAGGGCAATAGTTTTGTAGGCGGCGCCCCTCCTATCGAAGAATAACCAGCGCCACGTAGGAGACGCGCGCGGCGTGGCTCAACGGGGCCGGATCTTGGCCAAGATCCGGCAACCGGCGGGAGTGCATGTAGTGAACAAATACAGTCAGTTGTCTTCGACGATATGCTGCCGCTGTTCACCCAGCCCATCGATGCCTAGCCGCAGGATATCGCCCGCCCTCAGATAGATCGGGTCGGGTTTCTGCCCCATCCCAACCCCCGGCGGTGTCCCGGTTGCAATGAGGTCGCCGGGATGCAGGGTCATCAACTGGCTGAGATGCGAGATGATTTCGGCGACGGAGAAGATCATCGTACTGCTGTGACCCTGCTGCATGCGCTTGCCGTTCACGTCACAATAAAGCGCAAGTTGCTGCGGGTCGGGAACCTCATCGGGTGTTACCAGCCACGGGCCAATCGGGCCGAAACTGTCGCAGCTCTTCCCTTTGGTCCATTGCCCGGACAGATCCATCTGGAAAGATCGCTCCGAGACATCGTTGACCACGCAATAGCCCGCCACATGGTCCAACGCGTCTTCAACCCCGACGTATTTGGCTGTTTTCCCAATCACCACGCCCAACTCCACCTCCCAGTCGGTTTTCTGCGCGCCGCGCGGCAAAACCACTGGATCGTTTGGGCCACTGATGGCTGAATTCGCCTTTAGAAACAGGATCGGATGCTGCGGGATCGCAAGTCCCGCCTCCTCAGCATGATCCCGGTAGTTCAGGCCGATACAGAGGAATTTGCCGACGTCGTCAACGCAGGCGGCCAACCTCGGCTCTCCCTGAACGATCGGCAAATCTGCAAGCGGAAGCGATGCCAGCTTCGCTTGCGTGTCATGTCCTAGTTCTGCGCCCGTGAGATCTGCGATATGCTCGCCTAGGTCTCTCAGAGTGCCGTCGTCGGCTCTGAGGCCCGGACGAATACTGGCGCCACTATAGTATCTCAGTAATTTCATGGCAGTGCCTCCCCTCGATCTTAAACGCCCGCGCCTCTCATGGACGCGTAAACAGTGCCTCAAAAGCGATCAGCTCGACACATAGCCTGCAACGACTTGCAACAGTTTAAACGCGGTCGCCGCATCGTTCTCTACAACCGCAAGGAACTCCTCCTCACCAATCCGCAAACAGGTCAAATCGGTTTCCGCAATCATGCTGAGGGCACGGGGTTCCTTCCGGATCAGACCCAATTCGCCGACCAGACGACCTGCGCCGACCTTGGCAACCAGGCGATGTGCCTCCCCGTCCTGCGGCAGGTATAGCCCTGCCTCCCCCTCCAGCACCATATAGGCGCCATCGCTGGCCTCATCATCTTTCAAAAACACTGTGTCACCGGATTTTGCCGTGTACCAGCGCGCGCCAAAGGCCAGCAGACGCAGCTGACGGCGATTGAGTTCGGAGAACAGCTCTGTCTGCTCCAGCGCTCTGAGTTTGCGCGCAAGGTCCGCACTCCCCGCGCCATCGCTGACCGCATCCGCAACCGGGCTGTCGCTGACCAGTCGTCCCTGACGCAGTTCATAGTAGCCGTCGAAAACATCCGGGCTCTCGAAGCTGCTGCCAAGGTAAATCAGCGTGGTGTCCGGCAACAGCTGGCGCAGATTCTTATGGATCGCGATCCGAGTGTCGAGGTCATAACTCGCCATGGCGGCGTCCAAGATCAAGATATCGGGACGTTTGATGGACGCCCGTGAGAACGCAAGCGGCTCCGCAAAACTGGCTGCAAGCCCCTGCCCGCCCAGCGCAATCGGCAGATCAAAGATCAGCTCAACCACGTGATCACGGACACCGTTCTTCACCAGCACATCCGAGACAAGTTTCTGCACCTCTTCCGCCCGCCCGCTCGAGCGCTATCGGAAATTTTGCCGAACAGGGCGTTTTCCAGAACCGTCAAGCCAGGTGCAAATGCCCGGTCATCAAGCGGTTCGAAAATATCATCCAGCGTCGCCATCAGCTGGCTGGAATGGCTCTGCCGGAAGGCCAGAATGCGCTCTTCTATCTCACTGCTGAACGCCGCACCGATCTGCTCGGCTGAAATGCTGAAGGGGACGATCAGCAACCGCGCCAGCTCCTCATGGCTCAGCGCGGAGACACCATCGTTACGGGTCTTGTCCACCAGCGCGAGCGCGCCCTCATAGGCCGAGGCCTCCAGACCCAGCTTGCGGAACAGGGGATGATCGGTGCCATCGATACCAAAGATCTGCCGCAGCATTTCCACGACATCACGGCTAAGGGCCACAAGATCCGCGTCCAGATTGAGGTCACGCAGTTGATCAAGGAAATCGTCCTGTTGGCGCAGCACGTCTTCGCTCATGCGGCCCTGTGTGGTCGCATACAGCAGGTTTTCCGCCACTGGCAGTGCCGGGTTGTACCGATCAGGTGCCAAAAAATGCACATAGTCATCTAGGCCCGCGTCGATGACGGCCTGCTGCACGGTGCCCCGCAGATCGACGAGTTGCTGCGCCAGTTCCGGGTGGCTTGAAGCCTCAAAGCGTTGCTCGACCCCACGGCGAAACAGCGCGGTGTCGGATCCAATGCCTGAAACCAGCCTGAGCCACCAGTCGCGCAGCTCCGCCTCGCTGGAGAACCCGGCGAGGGCCGGATCAAGCCACGACGCGTCGAGCGGATCGGGACTATTGCCTGCACGCTGCGCCACATCATACCGCCGCAGATCCTGTGCGGCTCCCAGTGGCCGCTGTCGGATCGGCATCATCACATTGTCGCCAAACGATCCCTGAAACAACACCGGTCGGGAGGTGGCATGTCCGATACGTGCAGCGATCACCGCCTGATGAATGTCGCGCATATCCTGGCCATCAATCGAAACCTCACCGGCCGAGGGCAGCAATTCCCGGGTCAGCAGCCCCGCCAAGGCGCGGCGGTCTTCCTCCGACGGGGCGGCGACGCCGATCACCTTCCCTGCCGGGAACCGCGCGTTCAGATCTTCCAGAACGAGGTTGCCATTGGCGTCACGAACATTGACCCCCTCAACGACGATATCCCCCTTCAGGCGCTGCAATTCATCCGGTGCGCCGGTCATCAAGGCCTCGTCCACCATTCCCGGAGGATCGAACCGCTCCAGGATGACATCCCAACGCAACGCCATATCCTGCGTCTGGTTGTAGTAGGCCAGCAACTCCTTCCAGGGAGACGCCAAATCCTTGTAGGCTGCGAGAGCTGCAACCAACGCGCCAAGCGAGACCTTGCCCTCCAGCACCAGGTAGCCACCCACCGCGTAGAACAGGAACGGCGTCAACTGCGTGATGAAGTTGTTAAGAAACTTCATGAAGAATTTCTTCTGATAGATCTCAAACCGGATGTCATAAAGCCAGCCAAGCCGGTCAGTGATCACGGCCATCCGGTAGCGCCAGCCGCCATTCAGACGCAGGGTCGACGCCCCCGCCGCACTCTCTCCTATTTCGGAGGCCAAGGCCCGAATCTGGCGAATGCGTTTCTTGTTCAGCAGGTTGATCTGGCGCTGCAACATCGGGATCAACCAGCCCTGCAACGGAATAAGCGCAACAGCCGCCAACCCGAACCAGACATTCTGCATGAACAGAAAATACAGGATGGTCAGCATTTGGCCCGCCTGCAGAACCGGCTGGCTGACCGCATCCCCCATGAGCCCACCCATGGGTTCGCTCTCGGATGTGATCATGGAGACCAATTCACCCTGGCTGACCCGCTCAAAATATGGCTGCGGAAACCTTAGCACGCGCGAGATCAACCGATAGCGAAACCGCCGCAACATCCGCTCGGCCAGAATGCCCTTCATCGTGTTGATGCGCATCTTCAGCAGACCATGGGCCAGCACCGCCACAAGGAACCCGCCACACAGCAGCCAGAGGTAGTGCAGCTGTGTCAGCTCATATCCAAACAGATCAATGCTGGAACTTTGGGCACCGATAGCATCATTGATGATGCGCTTTGGCAGCTCCAGTGTCAGGTACAAGAGTGGAAACAGGCAGGCGGTAACCAACAGCAAGACCAACTGGTCGCGCTTGGAGTAAGTCCAGATAAACCGAAAGAGAGTGCGTTCTATGGGACGGCTCCGAAATGGCGACAGTTGCTGAAACGGATCCTGATATGCCTAGCCCGGATTACCCGTTGCAGGCAATGGCAACAGGGCGATCCCGTCATCAAAGATTCTTCGCAAACCTTAAGACAACACTGAGATCCGACGCAGTTGACGGGGCGTCGCGACGAATACTGTTACAGGCCATTTGCCAGCATCCAAAAAATACGTAAGCTTTCAGAGCTCGCGACACAAAATGAGGCCGTTCCTTTGTCAGATCCTCTCGCATCCCTGTTGGGATTGCTCTGCCTGCTTCAGATCAAGCACATGTTTGCCGATTTTTATCTGCAGACGCCTAAAATGCTGTCAGGCCGCGGGGAATATCTGCATGCGGGGCGCGCGCAACATGCCGGGGTTCATGTATTGGGATCGATCATCGCCTTTGTGATTATGGGGGCACCGGTCGGGTTTGTTCTGATTATCTGCGCACTGGAATGGGTCGCCCATTTCAATATCGACTATTGCAAGGCCTGCTATTCCAAACGCAAGGAGCTGGCGCCCGATATGGCTGTCTATTGGCGTGCAATGGGGACCGATCAGGCGCTGCACCAGCTTACCTATCTGGCGATGGCAGCGGCCTGGGCTCATGTGAGTTTCGGATAGATCTCACCCGGAGACGAGCGGCGCGCACCTAACCCACCAAGTCGGCCCGTCCTAGGGCGCCACGGGTTCGTCGCGTTTAATCGTCCGCAGAACCACATTTGTCTGCGCGCTGGCCACCGCAGGCAAGCGGAACAGAAACTCCTCCAGAAATCGGTTGTAGGCGTCCAGATCAGGCGCCAGCACGCGCAGGTGATAGTCTGACTGCCCAGTGGTCGCATAACATTCCTGAACCAGACGGCTGGTCTCCACCGCCCTGATGAAATCTGCCAGCTTATCGCGATCATGGCGTGTCAGCTGGACGTGAACGATGGCATGAAACCCCAGCCCCATCGCCTTTGCATTCACCACGGCACCGTAACGTTCGATGATGCCAGCCTCCTCAAGCATACGCACCCGCCGCCACAGCGCTGAGGTGGACATGCCGACAGCGTCAGCCAGATCCGCATTCGACATCCGCGCATCCTGCTGAAGGAGTGTCAGGATGCGCTGGTCACGGTCATCCAGCACCAATTCATCACTCATGGCAATATTTTCCAGATTACCTTGCTTAATGGTACGTATATTCACTTTTACCTCTGCGAACAAACAATCTGGCACACATTTTCTGCATGATCGGGTTATTCTTTCAGATGATAGCCATTTTGATGCAAGGGATGCCTCCATGACCCAGCTCAGCCATGATTTCCGCAGCTACCAGCTGGATGACCGATATGAGTATACCAGAGGCCGCGTTTTCCTGACCGGCACACAGGCACTCGCACGGGTCATGTTGGATCAGGCCCGGCGCGACAAGTCTGCGGGATTGAACACGGCGGGTTTTGTCTCCGGGTACCGTGGGTCACCACTGGGTGGAGTTGATCTGGAATTCTGGCGCAGCCGCAAACGCATGGATGCGCACAACATTACCTTCATGCCTGCCGTCAACGAAGATCTAGGCGCAACCGCTGTTCTGGGCGCGCAGCAAGCCATTCTCGACCCTCACTGTGAGGTCGAGGGCGTGTTTTCCATGTGGTATGGCAAAGGACCGGGTGTCGACCGATCCGGCGATGCGCTGAAACACGGCAACGCCTATGGCTCATCAGAAAAGGGCGGCGTGCTGGTGGTTGCGGGCGATGACCATGGCTGTGTCAGCTCCTCCATGCCCCATCAATCCGATGTGGCCTTCATGTCGTGGTTCATGCCGGTCCTGAACCCTGCCGATGTCTCTGAGTTTCTGCAATTCGGCGAGTACGGCTTTGCGCTTTCGCGTTACTCCGGCACGTGGGTCGGATTTAAGGCCGTTTCGGAAACCGTGGAAAGCGCCCGTTCGGTGGACCTGCGCCCGGACCGCAATTTCACCTACCCGGAGCTGCTGGACTACCCAGGTGGCCTGCATATCCGCCGCTCCGATCTCCCCTCTCCCGAGATCGAAACCCGGATCCACGCCAAACTGCGTGCGGTACGTGCCTTTGCCGAGGCCAACCCGATTGATACACGTATCTATGACCTGCCAAAAGCGACGTTCGGGTTTGTGACCACTGGCAAGGGTCACCTCGACCTGATGGAAGCCCTGCGGTTGCTTGGCCTTGATCAGGCCGCCTGCAAGCGTTTGGGCATCGATATCTACAAGGTTGGCATGGTCTGGCCGCTTGCTCGAACGGAGGCGCTGCGTTTTGTGAAGGGCAAGCAAGAGGTTCTGGTTGTCGAGGAAAAGCGCGGTATTATCGAAAGCCAGTTCAAGGAATACTTCTACGACTGGCCTGGCGATAAACCGGAACGGATGGTTGGCAAACATGACAGCCAGGGCAACCCGCTGATCCCTTGGACGGGTGAGCTGTCCCCTCTGACCTTGGTGCCGATTGTTGCAGAACGGCTGAACCGGTTTTTCCCGGAGGAAAACCTGCTGGATCGGGCGAATGCCCTGACCGCGGAACCACCCCGATTGCTGAATGTGCCGGGTGCCACCCGTACGCCGTATTTCTGCTCGGGCTGCCCTCACAACACCTCGACCAAACTGCCCGACGGCAGCAAGGCGAATTCCGGTATCGGTTGTCACGTTATGGCGAGCTGGATGGACCGCGACACCGCTGGCTACGCCCAGATGGGCGGCGAGGGCGTGCCCTGGACAGTCGCCTCCAAATTCAATGGCGGCAAACATGTGTTTCAGAACCTTGGTGAGGGGACGTGGTATCACTCTGGTTCACTGGCCATTCGTCAGGCGGTCGCGGCCGATACGAATATCACCTACAAGATTCTCTATAATGACGCCGTTGCGATGACGGGCGGTCAGCCGGTAGATGGCCCAGTGAGTGTCTCAGGCATCGCCCAGACCTGCCGCGCCGAAGGCGTTGACCGGATCGCATTGGTGTCGGACAACATTGAGAAGTTTTCTAAGTCGGAGTTCCCGGCAGGCACCAGCTTTCATGATCGACGCGACATGGACAGCGTCCAGCGCGAACTGCGCGAGATCCCGGGCGTCACCGTCCTGATCTACGAACAGACCTGCGCCACTGAGAAGCGCCGCCGCCGCAAGCGCGGCACGATGGAGGACCCCAAGCGTTTTGCCTTCATCAATGATCTGGTCTGCGAGGGCTGTGGCGATTGCTCTGTGGAATCCAACTGTCTGAGCGTTGAGCCAAAAGAAACACCCTTTGGTCGCAAGCGTAAAATCAACCTCTCCAGCTGTAACAAGGATTTCTCCTGCCTGAACGGCTTCTGCCCCAGCTTTGTGACCGTCGAGGGCGCAACGCGACGCAAGAAGGAGGTCGCTGCACTCGATTCTTCGGCGTTGACCGCAGATCTGCCACACCCGGCCCTACCGTCACTGAAAGAGCCGTTCGATCTTCTGGTGACAGGTGTTGGTGGCACCGGAGTGGTCACCGTAGGTGCGCTGATCACAATGGCGGCCCATCTGGAGGGCAAAGGTGCCAGCGTGCTGGATTTCACCGGCTTTGCGCAGAAGTTTGGCACAGTGTTGGGCTATATTCGCCTATCCAATACACCGGATGCCCTGCATCAGGTGCGCATCGACCAAAGTGCAGCAGACGCCGTCATCGGCTGTGATGTGGTCGTCAGCTCTGCGCCCAAAGCCTCCGCCCATTATCGCGCGGGCACCAAGATGGTACTGAACCGCGCCGAAATGCCGACAGGCGATCTGGTCCTACGTCGAGATGCAGACCTGATGGCCAACCTGCGTGAGAAATCCATCTCAAATGTCATCGGTGCGGACAACCTGTCAGGGTTCAACGCAAACGAGGCGGCTGAGACCCTCCTTGGTGATGCGGTTCTGGCCAATGTAATGATGCTTGGCTTTGCTTGGCAGAACGGGTTGGTGCCGGTGAGCCTCGGCGCAATGGACCAGGCAATTGTGCTCAACGGGGTTGCCATCGAGAAGAATCGCCTGGCCTTCGCCATCGGGCGTGCATTTGCCCACGACCCTACGCGCCTGTCCGAACTTTATGATGAAGCAGAAGCCCCTGAGGAAACGCTGGCAGAACTGATTGACCGGCGCGCCACCTTCCTGACTGGGTATCAGGACGTCGCCTATGCACAGTCCTATACCGCCCTGCTGGAGGCGCTGCGCAACGCGCTCCCCGCAAGCGGATCAGACACCCTGGTGACCGCCGCAGCGCGATCGCTGTTCAAACTGATGGCCTACAAGGACGAATTTGAGGTGGCCCGTCTGCTGAGCGACGAAAGCTTCAAACATCAGCTCGAAGCCGAGTTTGATGGCGACTTCCGAGTGAATTATCACCTCGCGCCGCCGCTTCTCAGCCGGAAGACCGATGCGCGCGGACGTCCTCAGAAAATGCAGTTCGGTTCCTGGATGCGCCCCGCGCTGCGCCTTCTCGCCAAGGGACGCCGCATGCGTGGCAGCCGTTGGAACCCATTTGGGCGCCACGAAGAGGCGCGTCTGCACCGCGACTTGCTGACGTGGTATCAGACCATCATCGCCACTGCCACGGAGCGCTATTCACCTGAGCATCATGACGCCTGGCTGAAAGTGATGAGCGCCCCCATGGATATACGGGGCTATGGTCCTGTAAGGATGGCGGCGGCTGAAAAGGTCAAAGCCGAGGTCAACACCCAGCTGGAGGCGCTTTGATATCACCGGTCAAGACCGCCTCAAGGACGCCAGAACTCTCTGGCATAGCCCGCAAATTCAGCCAGCTCTTCGGGGCTGGCTGCTTGCCCTGTGAACACTTCCAAATAGGCGCCGGTCATGCCGAGCCGCTGGTCATAGGGCTCGTTCAGACCTGCCATGTCGTATCCCAGCTGCATATAGTAGAGCACCTTCGCACGCGTCTCCGCGTCGCGTTCCGCGAAGTCATAGCGCCGGAACATCGCCGTCAGCGCGTCGATCCGCCTTGCATCAGACATATCCAGAATATTACGTACATGACCGGATCTGCGCGCCCAGTCACGCACCGCGAAATCCAATGCCGTGTTAAACAGCTGCGGATTGGCGGTGCAGCGAAACACATTCAGCACTGCCGCCGCAATGGTTTCAGCTCAGCGCCTCAGCCTGCCCGATCATGCCAATCGTATTGGTCTGTTCCCAGCTGGTCAGCAGCGCGTCGAGCAGATCCTGGCGTGATTTGAAGTACCAGTAGAACGAGGAGCGCGACACGCCCATCCGCTCGGCGAGGGCCAGCACCTTCACCTGTTCTACCCCATCGGTGATAAGAACATCCATGGCAACATTCAGCCAATCCGCGCGGGTGACCTTGATGTTGCCAACCAGCGGAGCGGCATCTGGATCGTCACGATGCAGAACGGGTTTATCTGCCATATCAGGCCCCTGAATTATTGGATCGAGAACGCGGCAGAGCAGCCACAGAAAACGCCCTCAATCTGCCGCTGTTTTCGGCCACTGTCCATCCATGCGCCAGACGCCTCTTCCAGAGAACGCCTACAGTTGAGCGCTGGGTCGCGCGGCGATCCGGTCGTACCATCCACGGGTGGCAGTATTCCCCTTAGGGATACGCATTTTGATAACGCGCGCGAAATCGACAAACACAAACGCAGCGATATCGGCAAGGGTCAGATGATCCAGCGCCACAAAGGTGCTTTGCTGCAATCGTGCCTCCAACAGATCAAAGAATTTCTGCGTTCGACTACGACCCCGTTCTGCCAACTCAGGGATTTGCGCATGGTTTTCCGGGCCGGGAATGGCCCGATGGGCAAAGGCCGGGTGGCTATTGCGCAATGCCTCGGCAATGGGCAACCCACCCTGCGCCTCGACGATCGCATGCCACATCAGGACTTGCCCCTTTTCCTCGGGGGTGCGCCCCATCAAGGGGGGCTCAGGGTGCAACGCTTCCAGATAGGCTGCGATCCCTAGATTCTCGGTCAAGATCAGCTCACCGTCGGTCACCAGCACCGGCAGCGTCGCCTGCGGGTTGATGGCGCGGAATTCCTCGGACATCTGCTCCCCCTTGGCGATGGAGATGTCCCGCGTTTCGATGTCCAAACCTTTTTCCGCGATGAACATCCGCGCCCGCCGCGGGTTGGGTGCAGTGCTGCAGTCGTAGAATATCATCGTGTCACCTCTTGCCAGTGCCCATCATCCCGGATCAGCCTAGGTCGGTTTTTGCTGATGAGGCCAGAGAAACCCAACGTCGTTAAGAGCAGTGCGGCAAGGCGAAGACGTGTCAGGCAGTTCGACGGTAGATGAAACAGCGCCCCGGTACAGCTCCCTCCGGCAACGGCTGTTCCGCCAGCGTGTCGAAATACATCCGGTCAGAGGACACCATCAAACCATCGATCGCCAGCAGCGGTTCAATCAAAGGTGAAATCATCCTAGCAAAGGCGTCGTTCTTTTCCCGGTTGTGCCCGCCCAGATCCGCATGGATCAGGCTGGCGCCCGCAGGAAACCGGGTGCGCGCCGCAGGCAGAGTCTCGCGGACATCACCGAGAATGGTCAAATGTTCCGCAGGGGTGCTGTCCGGGTGCGATGCCACCGCCCGTTCAAACACATAAACATCACGATCTCGGATACGCTCGCGCATGTGGTGAAAGGTGCGCCCGTTGCCCAGGCCCAGTTCGAAAACCGGTTCGGTCCTGCCCGCTGTCTGCGTAATCGCCGCATCCAAGCAGGCCCGTTGGGAGACCATCCGGTCGATAAAGAGATCCAGACGGGTGGTGGTGTTCTGCTCGCTCATGGCATTCTCCCCTTGGGTAAAGATTGGCGCCAGAAGGCGGCCTGCCGCGACAGCTGTGCCAGAGATTGTCGCGAATGTGTAGCATCCTATCGATAGGTGTCCGGGCGTTACAGCACGAGGTTTGGCCGCTCTCATACGCTCAAATTTTCGACATCGATCTTTAGCGGATGGAAATGGGATTTGACTATTGCCCCAGTGGCGCGCGACAGTGGGCGAAAAAACAGGGGATATGGAACCGCGATGCAAGCGCCTCAACGGCTTGGTGGCTTAGGCTAAATGACGCCTCTGCTGTCTGTCGAAAACCTCAGTATCGGATTTGGCCAGGGCGACCCGGTTGTACAGGACGTGAATTTTTCCGTCGCTGCCGGAGAAACCGTTGCCCTTGTCGGCGAAAGTGGGTCCGGCAAAACTGTGACCTGCCGCGCCGTTCTGCGCATTCTGCCAAAGGCCGCGCAGATCCGGCATGGCCGGATGCTGTGGCGCGGAGTCAATGGTGGTGGAGAACGGGATCTGCGGCTCCTTGGCGAGCGGCAAATGCGCGATATTCGCGGCAATGAGATCGCGATGATCTTTCAGGAACCCATGCGCTCGCTTTCGCCGCTGCACCGGATTGGTAACCAGGTTGCCGAAGTCCTTTGGCTGCATGGCGGAAAAAGTGAAAGTGCGGCCAAGCGGGAGGTTCTGACCTGTTTTGAACGTGTGGGCTTCCCCGATCCCGAACGCACCTACAAATCCTACCCGTTTGAGCTGTCCGGCGGGATGCGCCAGCGGGCGATGATTGCGATGGCTATGGTGGCCAAACCTGATTTGCTGATCGCAGACGAGCCGACCACCGCGCTGGATGTGACAACACAGGCCCAAGTCCTAGGACTGATGAAAGATCTGCAGCGCGACACGGGCATGGCCATGATCCTGGTAACCCATGATCTGGGTGTGGTCGCCAATATGGCCGAACAGGTCGTTGTCATGCACAAGGGCCGCGTAATGGAGGCTCAGCAGTGCGGAAACCGTTCTTGGCGCGCCAGCGCATCCCTATACCCAAGCTCTGTTCAAGGCAGCACCGCAAATCCCCGAGACGCCTGAACCTGTCACCCCGGTGCCGAGCGACGACCTGATCCTTGAGTTGCGAAACGTCTCCAAAACCTATGCATTGCGCGCGGGCAAAGGCTGGTCTGCCCCGACCCTCATTCACGCCTGCAAGGAACTGAACCTGGCGTTGCCACGCGGCAAAACAGTGGCGATTGTTGGCGAAAGCGGTTCCGGAAAAACCACTGCTGCGCGCATCGCACTGGGTGCCGAAATGCCTGATCCCGGCGGCGAGGTATTGTTCCGGTCTGCATCCGACGCGATACCGATTGCCGTTCACGATATGAACCGCAGCAGCCGGACCGCCTTTCAAAAAGCGGCTCAGATGGTGTTTCAGGACCCCTATTCGTCCCTATCGCCGCGCATGCGGGTTCAGGATGCCATGGTCGAGCCGATGGAGATCCATGGTCTGGGCAACCGCAGCAGTCGCCGGGATCGCGCTGCTGAGATGTTGCGATTGGTGGGGCTGCAGCCTGAGATGTTGCTGCGATATCCGCATGCGTTCTCCGGTGGTCAGCGGCAGCGACTGTCCATTGCACGTGCGCTGATGCTGGATCCGTCACTGATTGTCTGCGATGAGCCAACATCGGCGCTGGATGTCTCGGTTCAGGAACAGATCCTGCGCCTGTTGGAAGATATTCGCGACCAACAGCAGCTCTCCTACCTATTTATCAGTCACGACCTCGCTGTTGTGGCCCGCATTGCCGACGAGGTTGCGGTGATGCGTCGTGGTATGGTGGTGGAACAGGCACCGCCTGAAACGCTGTTTTATAACCCGCAGCATCCCTACACGAAGGCACTGATTGCCGCCCAACCAGAGCCAAGCATTACGCGCCCGATCAACCTCAAATTGGTCGCACAGGGTGCCGGATCACCCGACAGCTGGCCCGATCGCTTCAAATTCTCTGGCATCACGGCCCCGCCATTGGTGCATGTGGAACCCGGACATAAGGTACGATGTCATGTTTAATCTGCGCCAATCCCTGAAGACCCTCGCAACTGGCGCGTTTTTGGCCCATGTTCTGCCCCTTGCCATAGCCTCTTCTGCTATCGCCAATCCGGCAGCTTTGGTCGAAAGCGGATTTTGGGAGCAGGAGGTCAAATCCGGCGACCTGCCACCGATTGCCGAGCGCCTGCCCGAGATGCCATTGGTGGTCGATCTGGAAGCCAAGGGGCGTCAGCCCGGCATTCAGGGCGGTACCCTCAACACGATGGTCACACGGTCCAAGGACATCCGGCAGATGGTTGTCTATGGTTACGCCCGGCTGGCGGGCTACGACGAAAACTACCAGCTACAGCCCGATATACTGTTGGACTTCGAGGTCGAGGACAATCGACGGTTCACGCTGAAACTGCGCCCCGGTCATCGCTGGTCGAACGGAGACCCGTTTACCTCAGCCGATTTTGAGTATTGGTGGAAAGACGTGGCAAATAACCTGCTGCTCAACCCCACAGGCGCACCAGACTACCTGAAGGTGGATGGCGCCCTACCAACCGTCAGCTTCCCCGATGAAACAACCGTAATTTACGAATGGGCGGCCCCCAATCCAAGCTTCCTACACAGCCTCGCACAGGCCAGCCCGCCGTTTATCTACCGCCCGTCCGCCTATCTGAAACAGTTTCACGCAGACTATGCGGACCCCGCAAAACTTGCCGAGGAGGTCGACTACGCCCGGGTCAAAAGCTGGGCCGCGCTGCACAACAAGCTCGACAATATGTACAAGTTCGACAATCACGAATTGCCGACCCTTCAGCCCTGGATCAACGCCACCTCGGGCAAGAAAATCCGACACCTCTTTGTCCGCAATCCTTATTACCATCGCCTCGACAGCAATGGCATTCAGCTGCCCTACATCGACACGGTCGAGATGGAAATCGTGGCAGGCGGGCTGGTCGCGGCAAAAACCAATGCCGGTGAGGCAGATCTTCAGGCCCGCGGCCTTGGCTTTCGCGACATTCCGATCCTGCGCAAGGGCGAAAGCGATGGCGCCGACTACAAGACCTACCTCTGGGGCAATGGCACCGCATCGCAAATCGCCATCTATCCCAATCTCAACGTCAACGACGACCAGTGGCGCCAGGTGCTACGTGACACCCGTGTTCGCCGCGCATTGTCCGTGGCGATCAACCGCGCAGGCATCAACAAGGCGCTGTATTTCAAGCTGGCAAAACCCGGTGCCATGACGGTTCTGGAGGCCAGCCCTTTCTTTGACCCCGCCCTCCGCGAGGCTTGGGCACAATATGATCCTGAGCTGGCCAATCAGCTGCTGGATGAGGCCGGGCTGACCGAGCGCGACGGCTATGGCATTCGCAAACTCCCCGATGGCAGACCGATGGAACTGGTTGTGGAAACGGCCGGGGAGCGGCAGGAGGTCGAAAACGCTTTGCAGATCATCTCGGACGATTGGCGCGATGTCGGTGTTAAACTGGTGATGCGTCCGCTGGATCGTGACATCCTGCGCAACCGGGTGTTTTCCGGCACCACCATGGCGTCCGTCTGGTATGGTTGGGACAATGGCCTGCCACAGACCTACACCTCGCCTGCGTATTTGGCACCAACGGATCAGGTGTTTCTGTCCTGGCCAAAATGGGGCCAGTACCACCAGACCGGTGGCGATGTTGGCGAGGCTCCCGACCTTGAACCCGCGCAAAGGCTCATGACCCTCTGGCATGACTGGGAAGCGGCCAAGACCGATGAAGAGCGAACACGCGCCTGGCAGGAAATGCTGAAAATCCACGCTGATGAGGTCTACGCTATCGGCCTCGTCGCTGCGGCACCGCAACCGGTTGTGGTCAGCAACCGACTGCGCAATGTACCGCAAAAAGGGATCTGGGCATGGGATCCCGGCGCCCATTTTGGCATCTACCGCCCGGATGAGTTTTTCTTCGAAGATGGCAAAGGCTGAGGAACCGCATTAATGGAGATCCTGCGCTACGCCATCTACCGGTTCGGAACCATGTTGCTGACGCTGCTGGTGGTGTCTGTGCTGATTTTCATCATCATCAACCTGCCTCCGGGTGACTACCTGTCCAACCAAATCGCTGAGCTGCGCGCCTCTGGTCAGTCCTCGGGCGTCGAAAAAGCCGAATTTCTGCGAAAAGAATATGCGCTGGATCGCCCCCTTTGGCAGCAATATATGATCTGGATGGGATTCATGCCCGGCCCACACGGGTTTTCCGGTATGATACAGGGCAACTTTGGCTGGTCTTTTGAATTTGACCGGCCTGTTGCCGAAATCGTTGGTGAGAGCCTCTGGCTGACGGTTTTGGTCAATGTTGCGGCAGTGTTGTTTGTCTATCTTGTCGCGCTTCCTTTGGGCGTTCTGGCAGCGGCCCGATCACGCACCTGGGTTGACTACACTTCCGCCTTCGTGGGCTACCTTGGGCTTGCCACGCCAAACTTCCTATTGGCACTGATCCTCTTCTATTACGGGCATAAATATTTCGACCTGCCCATAGGCGGGCTAATGGATCCCTCCTATGAAGGCGAGCCCATGACCTGGGACAAGGTGAAGTCCATCCTGATCCACTTGATCGTGCCAACCTTCGTCATCGGTACCTCTGGTGCATCCGCCATGATGCAGCGATTGCGTGCCAATATGCTGGACGAACTGGGCAAACCCTATGTGGAAACCGCCATCGCAAAAGGGATGGCCCCGGCACGAATGCTCACCAAATATCCCTTGCGCGTAGCGTTCAATCCCTTTGTTGCGGATATTGGCAATCTGCTGCCCGCAATGATCTCCGGTTCGGTTCTGGTCTCTGTCGTTCTGGGCCTGCAGACCATCGGCCCCACCCTGCTGACTGCTCTAAAGACACAGGATATGTTCCTTAGCGGGTTTGTCCTGATGTTCGTTGCGCTGCTGACGCTGATCGGGACCATGATTTCCGATGTGTTGCTTGTCATGCTGGATCCCCGCATCCGTTATGAGGAGCGCAAGCGATGAGCACACAGCCCGACAATCGCTATGTCGACACCAGCCCCTATGATCCGGATGCAGCCCTGCAAGAGCTGGAGCGCAAGGATCTGGATGCCCCCAATTGGGTGCTGATCTGGCGCAAATTCAAAACACACAAACTGGGCCTCACCTCCGGTGTCTTCCTGCTGGTCTGCTATCTGCTGCTTCCGGTCATTGGTTTCATTGCGCCATATGGGCCAAACGATCGCGACAGTGAGCATATCTATTCGCCTCCGCAGTCCATCAATCTGTTTCACGAAGGCAGTCTTCGCGCGCCGTTCATCTATCCGATGACCTCGGAGGCGGATCTCGAAACCTTCCAATGGATCTTCAAACCCGATCTGGAGAACCCACAGTCGCTACGGTACTTCTGCGAGGGCGCGACTTACAAGATTGCTGGGCTGATCCCCTCCAACACGCATCTTTTCTGCGCGCCCGAAGGGGCCACGCTCTTCATCTGGGGATCCGACCGTTTGGGCCGCGATGTCTTCAGCCGCATTCTCTATGGCGCACAGCTTTCCCTCACCGTAGGTCTGATCGGTATCACCGTGTCCTTCATTCTGGGCATCTTCTTTGGCTCTCTGGCCGGATATTTCGGTGGCAAACTGGACTGGACGATCAACCGTATGATCGAAATCCTGCGGTCCCTGCCAGAGCTGCCATTGTGGCTGGCGCTCTCGGCTGCTGTGCCCTCCAACTGGTCACCTGTTGCGGTGTTTTTTGTGATCTCTATCATTCTGGGCATTCTCGACTGGCCGGGTCTTGCGCGCTCAGTCAGGGCAAAATTCTTGTCCTTACGAGAAGAAGAATATGTGCGCGCAGCCGAAATGATGGGCGCGTCATCAGGACGGGTCATTCGCAAACATCTGCTGCCGAATTTCATGTCGCATCTGATTGCCTCAGCCGCGCTCTCGATCCCGGCGATGATCCTGGGGGAGACGGCCCTGTCGTTCCTCGGCCTTGGTCTGCGCGCGCCTGCGGTAAGTTGGGGAGTTATGCTTAACGATGCACAGAACCTTGCCTCGATAGAAATCTACCCCTGGACCGCTATTCCGATGCTCCCAATCATCGTTGTTGTGCTGGCGTTCAACTTCCTAGGCGATGGGCTGCGTGACAGTCTGGATCCTTATCAGCAATAAGCCACGCCGGTCTAACAACCACCAAAAAGAGGCGGCAATGCGCGATCTTCCCGACCACGACTTGTTCCGCTTGATCCCCGGCGATCACTGGCCAAGCTGCTATGCTGTTTCGGAGTTGGCCAACCGCTCGCTGGCGGCGGTCGGGGTCGCCCTCGCAGAATTGATGAAGGCCACAAATCTCAACGCAGGTGCGCTGCCAATCACCCTAGATCAACGCCGTGCCGCGCTGTGGTTTCGCTACAGTTTTCGTCCTGAGGGCTGGGAGATGCCCAATCTCTGGGATCCTCTGGCAGGTGACTATCGCACCACTGATGGATGGATCCGCCTTCACACCAACCTGCCCCATCATCGCGCTGCTGCGCTGAATGTTCTGGGCTGCAACCCCGATCCGGAAGCCGTTCGCGACGCAGTTGCACAGCAGCCGGGCGATACGTTGGAACAGGCTATTGTCACCGCAGGCGGCGTTGCCGCCGCCATGCGCAGCGCCGCAGAGTGGCAAACCCATCCGCAGGGGCAGGCTGTCGCATCGGAGCCACTGATCGCATGGAGCAATGCCCGCCCTATTCACATGCGGGAGCGGCCCGAAGCCACACCGGAGCGACCTTTGGCAGGGCTTCGGGTGCTGGACCTTACCCGTGTTCTGGCCGGTCCAGTGGCGACGCGAACCCTGGCCGCATTTGGTGCGACGGTGCTGCGGATTGACCCGCCGGGTTGGGATGAGCCCGGTGTTCTTCAGGATATTTCACTGGGTAAACAGATGGCAACGCTGGACCTGCGCTCTGAACAGGGGCGTGACCAGTTCGAAGCCCTGCTGGCAAAGGCAGACGTGCTGGTGCATGGGTTTCGTCCCGGCGCGCTTGAGGGGCTGGGATACGACAATGCAAAACTGCGAAAGCTTACTCCGAACCTGATTGATGTGCGCCTCAATGCCTATGGCTGGAGCGACCCATGGGCCAAACGCAGAGGCTTTGACAGCCTCGTACAGATGAGCAGTGGCATCGCGGAGCGCGGACAGCATTGGATAGCAGGCGGGCAAATCACGCCTGATACATCCGCCAAGCCAGTACCACTGCCCGTTCAGGCGTTGGACCACGCCACCGGTTATCTGATGGCTGCCGCTGTGTTGAATGCACTGACCAAGGCCAGCCAAGGCGATCCCGTCGGGGATGCCCGCCTGTCCTTGGCCCGCACCGCTCATGCGCTTGCGACCCTGACAGAGCATCACGGTGACGACAGCTCCCCGATTGGCCCGCTCATGGGCGCGGCAGATGCCGATTACGCCAACCAGATTGAGCTAACGAGCTGGGGGCCGGGGCGCCGGTTGCTGCCGCCATTGAAGGTTGGTGAAACCCAGATGCGCTGGGACCAGCCTGCAACAGCCGCAGGCACCGCCGCACCAGTCTGGCCCGCATAAGACGTTAGCGGTCGTCTCCCCCGCCATCGTTCACATCCATCAGGTCCTCATCAATGGCGGCCTGAACCGCGCCGACTGCGAGATCACGCTTATCCTTCGGCGCCTGATCTGCCTGATCTTCCGCCAAACGCACGGTCACCTCGCGGTGCGCAAATTTGACCCCTTCACGGGCAAAGAGGTCACGGATTTCCTGAAACACTTTCTTGCGGACGAGCCATTGGTCGCCGGGTTTGGTCATGAATTTGACCCGGATGATCATCGCGGAATCCTGCATTTCGATCACGCCCTGCGACTTCAGGGGCTGGATGAATGTGTCACCGATCACCGGATCATCCAGTAATTCCTGTCCCAGTTTCTTGATCAGCTTACGAACCTTTTCGACGTCGGTGTCATAGGTCACCCGCAGCGGTAGCTTCATCATGACCCAGTCACGAGAATAATTGGTCAGCACCCGGATTTCTCCAAAGGGGATGGTGTGCAGGGCTCCCAGGTGATGCCGCAGCTGAAACGAGCGAACAGAGATGCGTTCAACCGTGCCTTTGACATCGCCGATATCGATGTATTCGCCTTTGCGGAAGGCGTCATCGACCAGGAAAAACGCACCCGAGAAGATATCCCGCACCAGCGTTTGTGAACCGAAGCCAACGGCAAGGCCAACAACACCGGCACCGGCAAACAGCGGGCTGACGTTGATCCCCAGTTCCAACAGGACGATCAGAATGATGGACACCACAACAACCGCGAGAATGGCGCCCCGAAACAGGGGTAACAAGGTGGCAAGCCGACTGGCCCCACCAGCACCACCTTCATCGCCCAACTCACCAACGGGCACATCTCCGACCTCTTCGTCGATCTTGCTGTCGATCCAGATCCGGGCGATGTGATAGACGATGTAGCCGATAAACAGGATCACGATGATGTCGCTCACCCGGGACAGCCGGGAGTTCTCCATCCACGCGGCCTCGGGATTCCAGATGGCAACCATGGCGAAGAAGCCGACAGTGAAGGCCAGAATACCCGCAATTCGGCGCGCGAGATCTTCGAAGGTGGCGACCGGATGCCGCGGCTTTGGCGAGATTTCAACCTCATCGCCCTCGTAGTCGGCGTTGTCCTCATCGTCGGTGGGACCGCTATCGACCAAAACCCGCCGTTGCGACCGGTTAAAGAAACGCTCAATCACATAGTTGATGATACCGTAGACCACGAGGATTGAGGTCAGAACCGAATAGCTCCCGACCGTGAGAGGCAGCGACATATCGCGCTCTAACACCAGATCGAAGGCCAATTCGAGCCAGCCGAAGATGATGTAGATCACCAGAACCGGCGCCCAGACCACAGACAGCAGCCGGACCAGCCATGAGCAGGCCTCGGGCGGGCGGCCTGCGCGGATTGCATTGGAAATCGCGCGGGCGTTGATCACCACCATCAAGAGGTTGCCCAGAGTGCCCACCAGCGCAAGAACGCCATAGACAAGCGCATAGACGTTGTAGTTCAGACCGAAATCCCCGACCCAGGTTGCAAACAACACCGAACTGATGTCGTAGGTCGCCAGCACCGAGGCCCAGATGTAGAGGCGACGTGCATCGCGGTCCGAAAAAACGGGGATGCGGTATTGGCTCAGGTAGGGGGACAGCACCATCCGCCACAAATCCGAGACCGATCTGGACAGGAAGAACGCGGTATAGATCGCGGTAACGGTGAACTTCACCGATGAATTTCCGGACGATCCGAAGATCAGGTAGGACGTCAACAGCGCAAAGGCCATGGCCACAATGGTCCCGACCACGCCCATGAGAAAACGAAATACCAGAAACGGCATTTTGTCCTGATAGCCCTCGGGGTTCTCCTTGATCCGCGCCACCACATGTTTCTTGGCAATCCGTTTGCCGTAGATCTCCACCGAGACCCAACGGCCGATAAACAAGAGCAACAGGCTCCAACCAAGCACCTTCACATAAGTGATAATGCGGCCGTCCGGGCTGGTCTGCCGCAGAATGTACTGCACTTCGAATATCGAATAGGGCATCGCTTCAAGGCGGCTTTCCAAGGCAGCGCCGAATTGCTCGACCTCGGATTGTGCTTTCATCAGCGCCGAGGCGCCGTCCATCTGATCTGTCGCAGGAACCGGGGTGGCGTCGGTCGGTGTATCTGAGGGGGAAACGAGTTTCCCGCGCCCATCCACGATGATCACGCCAACCCCGCTATCAGCCGCCTGTTCGATCGCTTTGGCCAGACCATCGCCGCTGGAGGAATTCGTGGCCTGCGCCAGTGCTTCAGAGGTGCCACTGACCGCAAAGGCGAGCGCCACGATCAAGCAAATAAGAAATTGCGATACCAGTCGCCGCATACGCACCACCTTTGAATTTGTAACCATTTCTTCACCAAGGCCGCAAAACGGTGAAAATATCAAGTCTTTGCACGGTTACATGGATGAAGAGGCCGGGATTATTCCAGTCCTTCAGCGCTTGATTGCAACTTATGCCTCTGCGCGTTATAGAAAATTCAGCGTACCGCGTGAGACGCAAGGACGGGACGGGGCCGACGGGTGCCATGGGCCGCCTTCCACGTTTTGGCCGGACGCAGAAACGATCTGTGCCTTGGCCCGTAGCGTGTCAGGCTGAGCAACCTGAGGCGACACTATGCTGAGGCGGACCCTGGCCAAGCCAACACGCACAGCCGCTGATGCGGGAGGTGGACAGATGTGTCCAATCATCCGCTGCGACGGCAACCTGCTAGATCATGCCGATGCCGCCACCTCCCTTCCCTCTCTCCAGACGCAGGCCCAGCTATGACAGCCAACGCCCCCTCCAGCGCCCTTCGCGGGGCGCGTGTCATGCTCTACAGCCACGATACCTTCGGGCTGGGCCATCTGAGGCGGTCGCGGGCACTGGCAGGCGCGATCACCCATGCTGATCCGACGGCCTCAGCGTTGATCTTGACCGGTTCTCCTGTGGCGGGGCGTTTCGCCTTTCCCTCCCGGGTCGACCATGTGCGACTGCCCGGCGTAATCAAGCGCTCGGACGGTTCCTATGCGTCGCGCACGATGGGTATGTCGATTGAAGAGACCACATCTCTGCGCGCCGGGCTGATCCGTTCAACCGCACTGCAATACGCCCCCGATGTGCTGATCGTTGACAAGGAACCGACAGGGTTTCGCGGGGAATTGCTGCCAACCCTCGACGAGTTGAAGTTCAATGGAAACACACAGCTGATCCTTGGGTTGCGCGACGTGCTGGATGAACCGGAGGTCTTGGCCGCTGAATGGGCGCGCAAGGACGCAGTTGCGGCCACCGAACAGTTTTATGATGAGATCTGGGTCTACGGCATCCGCTCCGTTTACGACCCGACAGCCGGGCTGCCGCTCAGCTCTGAGGCGCAGGCACGCATGCACTGGACCGGGTATCTGCGCCGCGATCTGGGTGATCTGGGCACACCACCCGAGCAACCTTATGTGCTGATTACTCCCGGCGGTGGTGGCGACGGCGCGATGATGGTGGATCTCGTGCTGACCGCCTATGAACGGGATCCGGACCTGGCGCCGCGCGCGATGCTGGTCTACGGCCCGTTTCTGTCCGGCGACACCAGAACCGAATTCGAGACCCGCGTGGCCGCGCTTGACGGTCGGGTCACCGCGGTAGGGTTCGAATCCGAGATCGAAACCCTCTTTGCAGGCGCTCAAGGGGTTGTCTGCATGGGCGGTTACAACACGTTTTGCGAAGTGCTCTCTTTTGACAAGCCCGCTGTTATCGTTCCGCGCACCACACCGCGACTTGAGCAATGGATCCGGGCAAGCCGCGCCGAAGAACTGGGACTGACAGCGATGCTCGACGAACGCCGCGACGGTTGGACGCCTGAGGCAATGATCCGGGCCATTCGCGCGCTTGCCGATCAGCCGCCCCCCTCTGCTGCGATCCCGGACGGCTTGCTGGACGGGCTGGACTACGTGACCGACCGTGTCGATGCGCTGCTGCATGGCACCAACGGAAAGGCTGCCGAATGACTACCGGATCAACCGGGCCATCCCGCCCGCCCCTTGCCGTTGTTGTAAAAGGCTGGCCACGTCTTTCTGAAACCTTCATTGCGCAGGAGCTGGTCGCGTTGGAAGCGGCAGGTCATCAGTTCGAGATCTGGTCTCTGCGCCATCCCACAGACGTGAAACGCCACCCCCTGCACGAAAAACTGACTGCGGCGGTCCATTACTTGCCGGAGTATCTCTATCAGGAGCCAGATCGCGTTTGGGCCGCACGGGATCAGGCCAAAACAATGCCTGGCTACCAGACGGCCTATCGGATTTGGCGCGAAGACCTGCGCCGCGATCCAACCCGCAACCGAATTCGCCGCTTTGGTCAGGCCTGTGTTCTGGCTGCTGAAATGCCCGGTGCGGTGCTGGGTCTCTACGCCCATTTTCTGCACACGCCGTCTTCTGTCGCGCGCTATGCAGCAATTATGCGCGGCCTGCCGTGGAGTTTTTCGGCCCACGCCAAGGACATCTGGACCTCCCCTGATTGGGAACTGCAGGAGAAACTGGCGGCCAAGAGCCATGGAGCTACCTTTGGTGCGACCTGCACCGGATTTGGCGCGAAGCACCTGCAGGACATGGCAGACCGCAGTGACCGCGTTGATCTGATCTACCACGGGCTTGATCTGTCACGGTTCCCCTCGCCCCCGCAGCGTAAATGGCGCGCACCGGGCGATCCGCTGCACCTGATGTCAGTGGGGCGGCTGGTCGAGAAGAAAGGCTTTGACCGGTTGATCGGTGCGCTGGCGCTTCTACCGAAAAGTCTGGATTGGCATTGGACCCATATCGGCGGTGGGGACATGCGGGATTTGTTGCAGGGTATCGCCGAGGACGTCGGGGTCGCGGACCACATCACTTGGCGCGGCGCCTGCGATCAGCCCGAGGTGATCGCCGCCATGCGCGCCTGCGATCTGTTCGTCCTGCCCAGTCGTATTGCTCGTGATGGTGATCGGGACGGCTTGCCCAATGTGCTGATGGAAGCCGCCTCCCAGCGTCTGCCGATCCTGTCCACGGCAGTATCAGCTATCCCGGAGTTCATCGAAAGCGGCACCCATGGCCTGCTCAGCGAGGACACGCCTGAGGCTTTGGCTGAAGCCATCCTGACCCTCAGTCGGAACCCCGAGCAGGCGGCCCGCATGGCAGAGGCTGCCTTGGGTCGGTTGCGCAGCGATTTCGGGATGGACCCCGGTATAGCACGCCTGTCGGAACGGCTGACCCTCATGATGCAAAACGCATGACGCTTGGCCAGGGCCGAACTATAGCCTTTTACGCGCCAATGAAATCGCCGCGCCATCCGGTCCCCTCCGGCGACCGCGAAATGGCGCGAAACCTGATGGGTTTGCTTTCTGATTCTGGCGCGGTTGTCACATTGGCCAGCGAACTGCGGATCTACGACAAATCAGGCGATGCAGAGCGTCAGGCAATTCTGCGCGCCAAGGCGGCGCAGGAAGTCGACCGCATCTGCACCGAGATGGCAACGGCGCCAAAAGCGGAACGACCGGATCTCTGGCTGACCTACCACAACTATTACAAAGCGCCCGACCTGATCGGACCAGCCGTCGCTCGCCGACTTGCGATCCCCTATGTGCAAGTGGAATCGACACGAGCCAAGAAGCGCCTGTCGGGCCCTTGGTCCGAGTTTGCCCAAGCCGCCCATGACGCAGCGGACGCAGCCTCTGTCATTTTCTATCTGACACAGCAGGACCACCAGACATTGTTGCGGGACAGGTATCGCGATCAGCATCTGGTTCACCTGCCGCCGTTTCTGCCGGATCATCGATTGCCGGAGCCCAGTGACCGGTCCGGCGCCATGCTGTGTGTCGGCATGATGAGGGAGGGTGACAAACTCACGTCTTATCGCCTTCTTGCCGACGCGCTGTCTCAGGTTTCGCGACCATGGCGACTGGATATCGTCGGAGACGGCCCGGCCCGATCCGAGGTAGAGCAGATGATGTCGCGCTTTGGTAACAAAGTGCGTTTTCTGGGAGAGTTGGACCGGAACGCCTTGGGCATGTTCTATAGACAAGCCTCCATCTTTGTCTGGCCTGGCGTCAACGAGGCATTCGGGATGGTTTATTTGGAGGCCCAGTCCCACGGGGTTCCGGTCCTGGCACAAGATCGCCCGGGTCTGCGTGACGTTGTCACCAGGTGGGATTTGCCTGCGCTTACCCCGCCACCGGACAGCGGCCCGGAAGGCTATGCACAAGCACTGACACAGGTGCTTGATAATCCCGCCCTGTGTGATCGACAGGCGAGCCGCGTTCGCAGCCGGATCGCAGACCGGCACCTTGCACCGGCGGCCGCACAACGTTTGTGGCCAACACTTTCACCCTTGCTGGAGATCCCATCATGATCAGGCTTGCTCTCTTGCGCCACGGCCACACCGATTGGAACCGCGCTAGGCCGCATACAGGGGCGCAGTGACATCTCGCTGGACGACACTGCCCGCGCTGAACTTTCCGCGCAGTCCCTCCCCGCGCCATGGGATCGGGCGTCCCTCTGGTCCAGCCCCCTTAAACGCGCGGCTGAAACCGCGGAGCTGGTCGCCGGGCGCCCGCCAAAAACTAGCCCGGCCCTGATTGAAATGAACTGGGGCGACTGGGAAGGGCAACACGGCAAGGAGCTTAAATCCGATCCAACCAGCGGGTTTCGCGACATTGAAAATTGGGGGTGGCACTACCGCCCGCCCGGTGGGGAAACCCCGCAGGAGGTCTGGGAGCGAATCGCCCCTTGGCTTGCAGATCTGACCGAAGACACGGTTGCAGTCTGCCACATTGGCATCATGCGGATGATCCTCGCCCGGGCTCATGGCTGGAATTTTGACGGCCCCGCCCCGTTTCAGATCAAGCGCAATCGATTGTTCGTAGTGGAGATTGATGGCAACGGCACGCTCACGCCCATTGCCGAACCAGTGCGCCTCAGCAAACGGGCTGCGGAATGAAAATTCTGATTGCCGTAACGCATCTGTTGGGCACAGGACATCTGTCCCGTGCCCTTACGCTGGGTCGTGCCTTCGCCGCTGCCGGGCATCGGGCCTATGTAGTATCGGGCGGCGGACCCGCACCCCACCTTGATCACAGCGGCGTCGATCTGATCCAGCTGCCGCCGCTGCGCTCTGATGGCGTGGCGTTTAACAGATTGCTGGCTCCAACCGGCGAGATCGCGGACGATACCTATCTCAACAATCGTGTTGAACAGCTCTGCGATACACTTCGAGATGTCGAACCCGATATCCTGATCACCGAGTTGTTTCCCTTCGGTCGGCGCAGCCTGAAGCAGGAGTTTCTGGCACTTTTGGATACGGCCAACACTCTGCCCAGACCTCCGGTCATTCTGGCATCAATACGCGACATTCTCGCACCACCTTCAAAACCCAAGAAGGCGGAAGATGCCGCTACTATCCTAACGACACATTACGACGGCGTGCTGGTGCATTCCGACCCGCAGGCCACCCGGTTGGAGGCCTCATGGCCGGTGACCCCCCAAATCTCGGAGAAACTTCACTACACGGGATACGTTGCTCCAGCTGCGCCGACGCCGCATCCTGAGGGTGTTGGCGAAGGCGAGATCCTTGTCAGCGCCGGTGGCGGCAGCGTTGGGTCTGCACTTTATCGGGTTGCTGCAAAAGCCGCCAAATTGCGACCGGCCCTGCGATGGCGCATCCTGATAGGCGGAAATAATGCAGCGGAGGAAATCGCGCACCTGAAAGAACAGCACGGCGAGACGGCTGCTATTCTGGAGCCAGCGCGGCCAGATTTTCGCCAGATGCTGCAGGGCGCTGCCGCCTCAGTCAGCATGTGCGGCTACAACACCGCACTAGACATACTGCAGACGGGTGTGCCTGCGGTGATTGTTCCCTTTGATGCGGGCAACGAAGTTGAGCAATCTCTGCGTGCCGCCAGCCTCACCCCACTCGATGGCATCACCTCTCTGGCTGCTGCCGATTTGACGCCGGAGATGCTTTGCGCGGCATTGGATGATGTCATCTCCGCCCCTACCCGACCGACAGATGGCTTCCGGTTTGACGGCGCCGCCCGAACGGTAGAGATTGCGTGCAACTTGGCAAAGGAGCGTGCATGACACCGGATTGGACCAGTTTGGACCGCGAGCTTTCTCGATGGCAGGACGATGGGTTGATCCTGCCAATCTGGTGGCGCGACGACGACGCTATTGCCCCCACGCCCCAGTTGGACCGACTGATTGAGCTGTCAGAACGCCTGGCCCTGCCCGCCCATCTTGCGATTGTTGCGCGTGATGCCACGCCCGCCCTTGCCGCCCGGTTGGCGCACGTGGATACATTGGTGCCCGTCGTGCATGGCTGGGCGCATGAAAACCACGCAGGCACCGGTGACAAGAAGGCGGAATTTGGCACCCACCGTCCAATCGACGATGTGTTGGAGGACGCTGAAAATGCTCTGAACCGGTTGCGCGACCTGTTGGGTGACCGGCTGCGACCCATGTTTGTCCCGCCTTGGAACCGGATAGATCCCGACGTCGAACCCTGGCTCGCCGGGTTGGGCTACAGCGCCCTGTCGACCTTCACCCCGCGCCGCCGAGCAAAAGCGGCTCCGGGGCTCTGGCAGATCAACACCCACCTCGACCCGATTGACTGGAAGGGCTCGCGCGGGCTTGTAGCGCCAACGCTGCTGCTGTCACAGCTGGTGACACAGCTTGCCGCGCGTCGTAAGGGGCACGCCGATGTCGCCGAACCCTACGGCATCCTGACCCATCATCTGGTGCAGGATGATGCGACCTGGGGATTTTGCGAGGATGTGATGCGGCGCCTGCTGGATGGTCCGGGGCGCGCCTGGGTATTTGATGAAAGGATTATCTGAATGAGCCGCTTGGATTCCATGCTGCGCCGTCTGACCGCGCAGCGGGATGGGCTGAATTGGGCTGCAGAGCAGGTTCGCAACCTTGCCGGAGATGTGCTCGACATCGGTTTGGGCAACGGGCGCACCTATGATCACCTGCGCGAAACACTGCCGGACCGGCGGGTTCGCGTTATTGACCGGGTGCTGCAATGCCACCCCTCCTGTGTGCCGCCAGAGGCTGATTTCCTGCAAGGCGAGGCCCGCCCGATGCTGGACAAGCTGGCACAGGAACGCAGCCCGATCATATTGGCCCACTACGACCTTGGTTTTGGTGTGAAAGAAAAAGACATTGCCGAAGCCGCCGCTCTGTCCCCGGCGATTGCGGCTGTGATGGCACAGGGAGGGATCATCGTTTCTGGTCAGCCCCTCGTCGGATTTGATGAGCTGGACGGCCCGCAAGGGATACCTCCTGGGCGCTATCTTTTCTATCAGGTGAGATGAGAGCCCCGCGATGCTTGAAAAAACGCCCCGGAACAGTCCGGGGCGTTTTTTGTTACATCTTGCACCCTAGGATCAGGCGACACGATTGCCACGTGACCAGACCGCACCCAGCGCTGGAACGCCAGCCCGCATTCGAAAGCGGATCAAATCCGCCCGCTTCCCAATGTCGATACGCCCGCGATCCGTAAGATTGACCGCATCCGCCGGGGCCGAGGTGACCGTTGCCAAACCGCGCGCAATATCTCCCCAGATTTCGCCAAGCTGCGCTGCCGCCAGCAACAAGGCCGCAGGCACATAATCCGAGGACAGCACATCAAGGAGTTCCAGCTGTGCCAGATCCTTGGCCGCGACATTCCCGGAATGCGATCCCCCCCGGATCAGGTTGGGTGCCCCCATCATCACCTTGATACCATGGTCGTGACAGGCCCGCGCGGCCTCTACCGTGGTGGGAAATTCCGCCAAATGGATACCGTGACCGGCGGACACCGCCACCTGCTCCGCGGTTGTATCATCATGACTTGCCAGGACCGCACCAAAGCGGCGCGCGGCCTTCACGGCCTCCACCTCGTGCAGATCACCGTAGATGTCGCGCATGCGCTTCAACCCGGCGACATGCGCCTTGAAACCATCGTCGTCAAAGCCGTGCTTGCCTTTGACGTAGGCTTCCAGCTTCGACATATCCCGAAACTGTCTCTGCCCTGGGGTATGATCCATCAGGGAGACAAGGCCGACACGATCCGCCTCACCAAATTCGTTAAGCTCATCAACAAGCGTCTCAGAACAGACTTCGGCGCGCAGATGCAGGAAATGGCTGATTTTCAGCGCATCCTGCTCGCGCAACTCAAGCAGCTCGCTTGCAAGGCTGCGCGCATATGCACCATATCGGGACTCCGTTGCGTTGATTGAGCCCACTCGCATCGCATCGAAAACTGTGGTGATACCGGTGCCTGCCAGTTCAGCGTCATGTGCGATAATCGCTGCCGCGTGGGGCCAGTCTACCTTGGGGCGGGGTTGGATATGGCGTTCCAGATTATCCGTGTGCAGTTCGACAAGACCAGGGCAGAGATAATCACCGTCAAGATCAACAGCGCCCTTGGGAACGGATGCGCCATCCGCAATGTCAGTGATCACCCCCTCGGTCAGGATAATGGAGCCGACGCGGGTTTCACCGGGAAGGACAAGAGTGGCATTGGCAAGGATCAAAGGTTCTGTCATCTGAATTTCACACAATTTGAGCTATAGAACGGGCCACACTTAGGAGGCCATTGTGACAGTCACGCGATACGCGATCTATTATGTCCCGCCTGCACAGGCGGAATGGAGCCGGTTTGCATCCAGTTGGCTTGGTTGGGACGTGCATGAGGGATCTCCGTTGGACCATCCCACCGGCACCGGCCTCAACGTGGCGGCCATCACCGATGTGCCGCGCAAATACGGGCTGCACGCGACCATAAAACCGCCGTTCCGGCTTGCGGAGGGAACGACATTTGACGCGCTGGCCGAGCGGTTTGCGCAGTTCGCCTCTGCTGCAAAACCGGTGATACTGGACGGGCTGTCCCTGACCCGACTTGGCCGTTTCCTCGCCCTGTGCCCGCGCGGGGATCAACTGGGGCTGAACCGTCTTGCATTTGACTGCGTTCGCGATCTGGATGAATTTCGCGCCCCCGCCACACTGGATGAGCTGGAGAAACGACGCGCCAGTGGGTTGTCTCCCGCACAGGAACAAGCGCTGGTGACATGGGGCTACCCTTATGTGGGTGACAGTTTCCGGTTCCACATCACCTTGAGCGGCAAACGCCCGAAGGCAGAATTGCCCGCAATCGAAGCTGTGCTGCAGGATCGTTTGGTTCCCCAGCTGCCAACGCCCCTTGTCATTGGCGATCTGGCTTTGGTTGGCGAGGACAGCGACGGACGGTTTCACCTGCTGCATCGTCACGCCCTTTCCGGCTGAAGCCAGGGCATGAGGGCGGTTTCCGCTGCTTGGACCGCCTCTTCCAACTGACCACTGTTGTCGATCTCAATCACCTGCGACAATCCGGCAGGCATAGGTGTTGCCGCGCGGGCAAGCCTGCGCTCAATCTCCGCGCGATCCTCACGCCCGCGCGTCATAAGCCTTTCAGCGAGCACCTCGGGTGTTGTCGTGACAGAAAGAATAACCAACGTGTCGAAGGCCGCCTCAGCCTCCAGAAGTACCTTGCGTGAGAGGTTCACCAGAACACCCGATGCCCGATTGCGCAGCTCGTCAATATACCGCGGAATCGCGTAGCGTAGTCCATGCGCTTCCCAGTGCAGGGCAAAACCCGGCGCGACGCAAAGCGCAGCAAACTGTTCCTCAGTCACAGCGTCGTAGTCTTCCCCGCCGAGTTCCGGTGCGCGGGTAATGATCCTGCGCTGCCTCACCAAGCCCGGAATGCGCTCAAGTAGCGCCTCCATCAGGCTGTCTTTGCCGACGCCCGACGGGCCGACCACAGCAATCACCGGCGCTTTGACTGATCCCGGACTCATGCGGCGGCCTTCGGTGTGAAGGCGGACACATCGACAAAGCGATCACAGACCTGTTCGCGCGCAGCCTCATCATGGAAAATTCCAATGATGGCCGCCCCGCGCGCCTTCGCCTCCTCGATCAGGCTTAAAACCGTGGCGCGGTTTTGCGCATCAAGGCTCGCGGTCGGCTCATCCAGCAACATCGCAGGATAGGTATGGGCAAAACCCCGCGCGATGTTCACCCGCTGCTGTTCCCCACCGGAAAATGTTGTCGGGCTGAGCTGCCAAAGGCGTTCGGGAATGTTCAGCCCCGCGAGCAGTATTGCAGCGCGGTCGCGCGCCGCCGCCGGGTCAACCCCAACAGCCAGAAGAGGCTCCGCCACGACATCCAATGTCGGCACCCTCGGCACCACCCGCAGAAACTGACTCACATAGCCCAGCGTCTCGCGTCGCAGCGCCAGAATTTCGCGGGGTGCGGCCCTAGCGACATCCACCCCACCGATCATGACCGTCCCGGAGGCGGCCAGGTAGTTGCCGTAAATCACCCGCATCAGGGTCGATTTTCCGGCTCCGGACGCACCGGTAAGGCCAATACACTCCCCTGCCGCGACCTTCAGGCTCGCACCCTCCATGACCGGGATGACCGCGCCGCCTTGATTGTGCAAGATGAAGCTCTTGCTCACGTTTTGAAGTTCAATCATCTCGGATCCTCAGACCTGAAGAACGCTGGAAACCAGCAATTGGGTGTAGGCATGCTGCGGATCGTCCAACACCTGATCGGTCAGACCTGTCTCGACGACATGGCCGTCTTTCATGACCATCAGCCGATCCGCCAAAAGCCGCACCACAGCAAGATCGTGGGTCACGATGATCGCGCTCAGCCCCATCTCGCGCACCAGGCTGCGTAGCAAATCCAACAGTCGCGCCTGTACCGAAACATCCAGCCCCCCCGTGGGTTCATCCATGAAGACCAGCCTCGGTCCGGTGACCAAATTGCGAGCAATCTGCAACCGTTGCTGCATACCACCAGAGAAAGCGGAGGGCCGATCATCAATCCGGCTTTCGGCAATCTCGACACGGCCCAGCCAATCGGCGGCGCGGGCACGGATGTTGCCATAGTTGCGATCCCCCACCGCCATCAACCGCTCACCGATATTGCCACCAGCTGACACAGACATGCGCAAACCGTCGCGGGCGTGCTGATGGACAAAGGCCCAATCCGTGCGCCCCAGCATGCGACGCGCCGGTTCCGACATGGTGACCGTGTCCACAAGCCCGTCCGCACGGGTGTCAAAAATCACCTCACCCCGGTCCGGCGTCAGATGCCCCGCCATACTGTTCAACAGGGTCGATTTTCCCGACCCGCTTTCCCCGACGATGCCCATGACTTCGCCCGGATAGAGATCAAAGCTCACATCCGTGCAGCCAATCCGCGCGCCATACATCTTGGCCAGGTTTTTTACTTGCAACAGCGGCGTCATCACGCGGCCTCCGCGCTCAGGCGGCCGAGATGGCCCGCGTCACGCCGGGATCGGCAATAGTCCGTGTCGGAGCAGACAAACATCCGGTTCCCCGCATCATCCAGGATCATCTCATCCAGATAGCTGTCCTCTGCCGCGCAGAGATCGCAGGGATGGGCTGCCTTGCTGGCCTCAAACGGGTAATCCTCGAAGTCGAGTGAGACCACTTCGGTATAAGGCGGGACGGCATAGATGCGCTGTTCACGCCCCGCGCCGAACAGCTGGATCGCCGCCATGTTCATCTTTGGATTATCGAACTTTGGAATGGGAGACGGATCCATCACATAGCGATCTGCGACCTTCACCGGATACGCATAGGAGGTCGCGATGGCGCCGTGTTGGCTGATATCCTCATAAAGTTTCACGTGCATCAATCCGTATTCCTGCAAACTGTGCATCTTGCGGGTTTCGGTTTCGCGCGGCTCAAGGAAGCGCAAGGGCTCCGGGATCGGCACCTGATAGACTAGGATCTGATCCTCGCTCAGCTCCGCTTCCGGGATCCTGTGGCGAGTCTGGATGACATTGGCCTTTGCGGTTTCTTCGGTGGTGGCCACGCCTGCGGTGTTTTCAAAAAACTTCCGGATCGAGACCGCATTGGTGGTGTCATCCGCGCCCTGATCAATGACCTTCAGCGTATCATCCGGTGTCAGCGTCGCAGCCGACACCTGCACCCCACCCGTACCCCAACCATAGGGCATCGGCATTTCGCGGCTGGCAAAGGGCACCTGATAGCCCGGCACCGCCAGCCCTTTGAGGATCGCCCGGCGGATCATCCGCTTGGTCTGTTCGTCCAGATATGCAAAGTTGTAGTCAGACATGTTGCCTCAATTCGTTGCAGGAACCGTTTTATGCAAACGCCCCTGATTTCCTGGATTTTGATTTTGGCCTTCGGGGTGTTCGCTCTTTGGGACTACCGTCGAAAGAAACGTCGAAGGGATAGCCTCCGCAAAGAACCTGATGGCACTTGGACTTGGATTGGCCTTGACGGCTCTGAATACAAATCGCCCAATCATCCTGATCGGCCAGGAGGTGACTGGTACGCCGAAACGAGCAATACTGATGGATGGGGAGACTAGCCTCATTCTGCCGCCTCCTTTGCTGCCATTTGTTCCGCCAGCTCCACTGCCTCGCGGCGCAGTTTGCGGACCAGTTCCAGCTCGGACTGAAAATCCACGTAGTGCGGCAGTTTGATATGCTCTAGAAAACCCGTGGCCTGAATATTATCGGCGTGGCTGAGGACAAATTCCTCATCCTGCGCGGGGGCGCCGAGGTTATCTTCGCCGAGCTCTTCCCAGCGCAGGGCACGATCAACCAGAGCCATAGCGATAGATTTGCGTTCTGACTGGCCGAACACCAACCCGTAGCCACGGGTAAACTGCGGCGGCACAGTTTTTGAGCCCTTGAACTGGTTCACAGTCTCGCATTCCGTCAACTCAACCTCGCCAATCTCGATGGCGAAGCCAAGTTCGGGGATCTCCATCTCCACCGGCACGGCGCCGATACGTAACTCACCCACAAAGGCATGGTTGCGCCCATAGCCACGCTGTGTCGAATAGGCCATGCCGAGGATGAACCCCTCATCACCTCGGGTCAGCGACTGAAGACGCACCGCCCGCCCTGCCGGAAATGACATCGGCTCGCGCGTCAAATCACCCGGTGTTTCATCGGTTTGTGCCTCCTGCTCAATGATGTTTTCGCCATCCAGAAACGACAGAATATGCGGGGTGTCTGCACGCCTAGGCACGGCTGTCTGCGCCTGCGGCTGATCTTCTGCATCGGCCTCCGCCGCGAGTTTGAAATCCAAAAGCCGGTGGGTGTAGTCGAACGTCGGCCCCAGCACCTGTCCACCCGGCACGTCCTTGAATGTTGCAGAGATCCGGCGGTCGCAGACCATGCGGCTGGTTTCAACCGGCCGTGTCGTGCCAAACCGTGGCAAGGTGGTGCGATAGGCGCGGATCAGAAAGATCGCTTCGATCAGATCCCCCCGCGCCTGCTTGATCGCGAGTGCCGCCAGATCAGGATCATAGAGCGAGCCCTCCGCCATCACGCGATTTACGGCAAGACTGAGCTGTTCGCGGATCTGGGCGAGGCTCAACTCCGCCACAGAAGTGTCTCCACGGCGTTCCTCGGCGAGCCAGGCATGGGCGTTGTCAATCGCCCGTTCGCCCCCTTTTACGGCTACATACATGTCTTAGCCTCCTTTATTGGAAAGCGGCGTGATCCGGCTGGATCGGGGCAGCGCAGAAACCTGGCTACCGGCGGCAAAATAGGTGTCAAAGCCAAGTGGGAAGAGCATGGAATTGGCCTGAAACGGACCGATGTCTGGCAGCCAAATCTCGGTGCTGGACTTGATGCCGGGGCCACGCAACTCGGCGTTGGGCGTGTCAAAGCACGGCAACTCGACAATCAGGGTCGCCGAGCGATCCGGATACTCCGACGTTCCGATGCGATAACGATCCAGCGGCGCAAGTGCTGACCATCCGCCGATGGCGAAGTCAGCCTGTTCCGGCCTGACAAAAGGCGCGCCTGTGTGAAAGGTAATCCAGTCCCGCACAGCAGGGCGATCCACGTCGGACGCAAGATAGAGGCCCGTGTCTGGATCGCAGAGCGTCAACAACAGGCATCCTGCGGCAACCGAGAGCCCTTCGGGAGGAGTGGCGCCAGTGATGTCTTTGATCTCACCGGGCCGCGCCATGGCGGTCATCGCAGCGCGAAACGCTTTCGCTGACTGGATCGGCGGAGCGGTGAAACCTCCGGAAAAATGGGACGCCTGGGTTTGTGACGACATCAGTCTTCCCCTCGCACCATGGTGAAAAAATCAACTTTTGTCGCAGCGGCTTTTGCAGCTCGGCTCATTTTTCGCGCCTGCCTTGCAGCCTCAAGCGGTGACAGAATCTGGCGACGAACATCCTCTGCTGCGCCTGTCTGCATCAGCGCATCGACCTTGGCCGCAGTCTCTGCCTGACCCTTGCTGCGCCCCTGCACATATCCGTGTCCGACAGTGCCATCCGGCAGTGTCAGCGCGCAGCGGGTGACCGTCATCTCACCCAGATTGAAGGACGCGCCGCTGGCCCCCATCCGTCCCTGCACCATGACGCCACCAACCTCCGGCGGGCGAAGCCAGGTATGATCGGGATTGCACCCGTAGTCCTGCCACAGATCTTGCAGCGCCTTTGCATCTGCAGTGGCCAGCAGACTCATCCACGCCTTGCGATTGGCGTGATTTCTATTCTCACCCGCTGTCATGCTCTTTTCACTGTTCATCTTGTCTAAGCCTCTTGGCCTGTTTGTCTATATAATATATACAACTAGACAAATATTAGCTGAACTACCCCTTACCGCGCAACGACAACCTTGTGAAAGTTTCGTGACATGGCCCGTACGCCTATCTGGAAATCCATCGCCATCAGCCTCACCGATGATATCGCGCAGGGTCGCTATCAGACCGGAGACAAGCTGCCACCCGAAGTGCAGCTCTCAGGCAGGTTCGGCGTGAACCGGCACACTGTGCGGCGCGCCTTGTCTGAGATGGCAGATCAGGGGTTGGTCCATGCCCGACGGGGGGCTGGCGTCTTTGTCGCTGCGCAGCCGACGGAGTATCCGATTGGCAAACGGGTGCGGTTTCACCAGAACGTTGCGCGTCTGGGGCGCATTCCCGCCAAGCGGATCCTGACGCTAGAGACCCGCGCCGCTGGCCCGCGCGAAGCAGAGGCGTTAGGCCTTGATCCCGGTTCCGCCGTGCATGTCTACGACGGGCTGTCCCTGGCGGATGGTGAACCCATCGCGCTGTTTCAAAGCGTGTTTCCGGCAGACGATTTCCCAGATCTGCTTGCCGCACTGAAAGAGTCCCAGTCAGTAACAGAAGCGCTAAAACACTGCGGCGTTGCTGATTTCACCAGGATCGAGACCCGTATCACTGCCAAGCTTGCAACTGCCACACAGGCCTTGCATTTGAAGATTTCCGAAGGCAGCCCAATCTTGCGAACCACTGGTATCAACGTCGGGCCAAACGGCGACCCGGTTGAATTCGGGCGCACCTGGTTTGCGGGAGATCGCGTCACCCTGACGGTCAGCGACCCTAATAGCAGCAAAGCGGATCACGGTTAATCGGCAACGACACACACGGGCCTAAAATCGGCCCCGACGGAGGCTACGCATATTTCTCCAGAAATGCCTCAGCGCTCAGCACACGAAAGTCGGGAATCGCAGCCTTCACCCGGGTATCCTCCCAGTCCCACCAGGCCAACGCCATCATTCGTTCAGCGACGGTCTCAGTGTATCGGCGGCGGATCAGCCGGGCGGTATTGCCCCCGACAATCGTGTAGGGAGCTACGTCCTTGGTCACCACCGCACCCAACGCCACAACTGCGCCATGGCCGACTGTAACCTCGGGCTTGATCAGCGCGCCGTGACCGATCCAGGTATCATGTCCAATATGAACCAGACGACTGGCCCGATGATCAAACCAAGCCGCGTCATCCTCCACATCGTCCCAATAGCTCGACGACCGATAGAGGAAATGGTGCAGGGAAGCCCTTTGCAGGGGATGGTCGGTGGCCCCGATCCGGGTTGCACTGGCGATATTAGAGAATTTCCCAATTTCCGCATTGGCGATATCGCAGTTTCTATCGCAATAGCTGTAATCACCAAACCGGCTGTTCTGCACGCGACTGTCTGCGCCGATTTCGACAAATGCGCCGAACTGGCTGTTGGTGATGGCACAATTTGGGTGCAAATACGGGTGATCGGCAGCGAGACGAGGCATCTGATGGCTTTCAATGGGATACATCAATGAGACGAAGCCCCGACAGTCAGGGCAGCAACATCGCGGCCCCTTGGCGGCGCGCCTTACGACCCGGCTCTCCCTTGATCAGGCGGCGACGAAGCCAGCCGGAGAGCCAATCCATCAACATCACCATAAGGATGATCAATACGATGTAGTATGCGACCTCTTCCCAGTCTTTCTGGGTGATGATTGCCTGCGTCAGTAGCAACCCGATGCCACCACCGGTGATGGCGCCAATAATTGTCGCGCTGCGGGTGTTCGACTCAAGAAAGTAGAGCAGCTGACTGAGCAACACCGGTGTAATTTGCGGGATCACGCCAAACCGGTAGCGCTGCGCTAGCTTGGCGCCGGTTGAGGCGACGCCTTCGATTTGTTTCTGATCGACGTTTTCCAGTGCTTCGGAGAAGATCTTGCCGAAGGTTCCGGTATCCGTCACCAAAATTGCCAGCGCCCCAGTCAACGGTCCGGGACCGAAGGCCCGTGCCAGAACAACGGTCCAGATCAGCGAATCCACCCCGCGCACAAAGTCGAACACGCGACGGGTGGCAAAGCGAACCGCGCGCAGCGGCATGAAATTCCGGGTGGCCGCAAAGGCCAGCGGAAGCGCAATCAGACCCGCCCCCATCGTTCCCAGAAATGCCATCAGAAGTGTTTCAAAAATCGCCCAGGCGACATCCTGATGACGCCACATCTTATTGGTCCAGACATCATGAAAAATCGCACCTGCTTCGCCGGTTGCAGCTCGCGTCATCAGCTCACCGATGCCCATGCCATGGTACGGGCTGTCCAAGGTGAAGAAAAATAGCTCCCAACCGGCAAAATAGCGAAACACCTCCGCCCGGTTGCGGGTTACTGTCAGGCGCCCGGCGTCCGTCGTGACGGCCAGCCGGTTCTTGGAGGCATTGATCCAATCCGGCAATTCCCCCGCCGGGAATTCCGCCTGCACACCGGCGCTGCGGCTTGGCGTTGCTCGGATCGTGCCATAGCCGGGTATGTCAAAGGCGATGGTCTCAGGACCGAACCGGACCTCATAGCCATCTTCGAGGTCGATGATCGTCACCTGCGAAGAGGTATCGGCAAGCGTCACCCACTCCGGAAACTGCCCGTCCGGATAGGCGCCCTTGCGCTCTCCCTCAACGGCCACGCTGACGGCACCGCTGCGATTATCACGGGTGACGTGGGTTTTGTAACTGTAGCTGTCTGCTACCAATGTGCGCGCATTCTTCGGGTTCATCCGCTCAGCCAGCCCCGCCACATCAAAGGCGACAAACACATAGGCAAGATAGGCAAGCACCAAAAGCGGCAACGCCAGGCTCAAGGCGCGCTTGCGCATGAACAGGCGTTCCATATCCAATTTGCGCAGAGTCGGCGGGACGGTCGTGTCAAAAGTCGTCATTGTTTGGCTCCGTGGGTCAACCGGTCACGCAGCAGGCCCGACAGTTGATCCACCAGGACGATGGTGAAAAACAGCAGAAGAAAGATTGCAGCAGCTTCGTCGTAGCGTCCCTGCCCCCAGGACATCGCGTTGCGCAGCTCATACCCGATGCCGCTCAGCCCCGACGAAACCGAGGATCGCCGAAGCCCGAATATTGATTTCAAACCGCAAGAGCGCGTAGCTGACATAGTTTGGGCCAACCTGAGGGAAAACGCCCAACACCATGCGCTGCGCCCAGCCAGCGCCGACGGAGGCCAGCCCTTCGACTGGTTTCAGGGATGCATTTTCATTCACTTCCGAGAACAGTTTGCCCAGAGCCCCCGCCGTGTGAATTGCAATCGCAATCATCGCAGGCACAGGGCCGCCACCCAGAAGAAAGATCAGAACCAGTGCGATCACGATTTCCGGGATCGCGCGGAAGATATCCAGCAACCGGCGAAAGACCGGGATCAAGGACGGCCAGCGGGCCAGACCCCGCGTCGCCAACAGCGACAGAAGAGTGCCAAAAATGGCGCCAATCAGCGTGGCCGCAGCGGCAATATTCAGTGTCTCGATCAACGCGGGGAAGAACTGCACCACATGCGCAGGCAGCAGGGAAACCTTCTCGACCGCTTCTGACAGCACCTCGGAGGGGTAGTCGAAAACATGGGTAATGCCATTCCAGAATGAGCTAAGCATTGCGATCATCTGCGATCCGGAAACCGGCTGCCATCATGGCGACAAATACCGCCAGAATGACCCCGCCATACAAGCGTTTTCGCTGGATTAGTGCCTGATATTCGGCCTGTATATCAGCCACTGGCCGGGCCGAGACTGTTGCATGTGTCATGACTGCGATCCTGTGTGGCAGCAATTGCGTCAACAGCCTATGGGACAGAGCATCTCTGCTGGCCTGCTCAGACCGTTGGCAATTGGCCGTCAAAATGGCCGGGGGCGATGCTCACGCTCCGCCCCCGCACGCTTTGGTACTGAAATTAGTTGGACTTCAATTTCCGCGCTTCGATGATCACCTCATAGGCATCGTGGGTGATCGGCATGAAACCTTTGGCCTCACCTGCTGCGACACCGTAAAAACACTCCGCATCCATTGATTTCAGGGATGCCATCAAGCCGGTCATCTTCAGTTTTACGTCCTCGGGCAATTCTGTACGCAGAACCACCGGACCTTCGGGGATCGGCTTCGACTGCCAGATCTGCACCAGATCATTCATGTCAACGAGGCCCGCATCAACAGCCCGACGCAGTGCGCCTGAGTTGAAGCCATCTTCCCACTCCCCCAGGCCGTCGGCCCAGCTGACGCCCGCATCCACATCGCCATTCACGACCGCAACGATGGTCTGTTCGTGGCCGCCGGTGAACTTCACTTCACCGAAATAGTCGCCCGACGTCATCGTCGCCCCGGTTGCTTCAGGGATCTCGATTGAGGGGATCAGGAACCCGGAGGTGGAGTTCGGGTCACCAAAACCAAAGGTCTTGCCCTGCATGTCGTCCAGCGATGTGATGCCGCTGTCCTTGCGGGCAAAACCAACGGAGTAGTAGCCGTAGCCACCATCGTTATTGACCTTCACGAGGATAGGCTCAACAGCCGCCGGATCGCTCAGGTAGGTCTTGGCGTAACCCGATGCGCCCAACCATGCCATATCGATGGTGCCGCCCAACAGGCCCTGAATGACACCGTTGTAATCCGCCGGGGCAAAGAGCTTGGTTTCAACACCCAGCAAATCTTCGGTTTTCTGGCGCAGACACTCGTTGTTGTTCAAACGATCCTGAGCATTCTCGCCACCGAGAATACCGATGCGGAATTCCTGAATCTCCGAGGTATCTGCCAGAACGGGTGCGGTCAGGGCTGTGGTCGCCAGAATGGCAGCAAACAGGTTTTTCATATTCAATCTCTCTGGTTGGTCATCCCGGCACAGACACGGCCGGGTTTGGAAATGCTATCAAACAGCCACAGCTGGCTGACGGCGCGGCTTGGTACGGTTCAGGGTCTCAATCTCGGTGGAGGTGGCGGCTTCGGAGAAATCATCACCGGCACCATAGATTTCGCGGGCAACACCCGTGGTCAGTTGCTCTGGCAGCCCGTCAAAGACGATACGCCCATCGCGCATGCCAACAACGCGGTCACAGTAGCGGCGCGCCGTGTCCAACGTGTGCAGATTCGCGATCACAGTCCGGCCATCCTCTTCATGGATACGGCGCAGGGCCTCCATCACGGTCTGTGCGTTCATCGGATCCAGTGAGGCAATCGGTTCATCGGCGAGAATGATCGCCGGATCCTGCATCAGGGCGCGGGCAATAGCGACGCGTTGCTGCTGACCGCCGGAGAGTGCCTCTGCCCGTTTGGCGGCGTGTTCCGCGATGCCCAGCCGATCAAGGATGTCGATCGCACGGTGGATGTCATCCATCGGATAGAGATTGAACAACGTCGCCAAGGTTGAGCGTCGGTTGAGCGTACCGTGCAGCACGTTGGATACGACATCCATGCGCGGCACCAGATTGAACTGCTGAAAGATCATCGCGCAATCCGATTGCCAGGCGCGCTTCTCCTTGCCGCGCAATTGGGTCACGTCTCGCCCTTCGAAAAGGATCCGCCCCTCGCTGGCATCACCGAGCCGGTTTATCATGCGCAACAGCGTGGATTTACCAGCCCCGGACCGGCCGATGATGCCAATCATGCAAGGCTTATCGATATCCAGCGTGGCGGTATCCACCGCGATTTTATCGCCGAATCTCTTGGTCAGTTTGTCAATTCGCAGCACCTGAGGCTCCCGTCTCTGTCTGGGACTAGCTAAGGTGCGAGATCAAAACTTGTGTGTCATCGCGGTGAAGCTTTTGTAACGCCATCCCTCGTGCCCACCACTGCCCCCTAGGCGCGCAGCCTCCAAGCCGCTATATGGCGGCAAAACGCTGTCCACGAACCCAAGGAACCGCTGCCATGTCTTTCGACCGCTCCATCAAGATCGCGCCGTCTATCCTGTCTGCTGACTTCGCCAACTTCGGCCAGGAAATTCAGGCTATCGAAGCTCAGGGGGCCGATTGGGTCCATATTGACGTGATGGACGGTCATTTTGTGCCCAATCTCACCTTCGGCCCGATGGCAGTGAAGGCGTTCCGACCCCATGTGAAAACCGTGATGGACGTCCACCTGATGATCGCCCCGGTTGATCCCTATATCGACGCATATGCCGATGCGGGCGCCGATGTTCTGACCGCCCATGTAGAGGCCGGTGCGCATATTCACCGCACTCTGCAGGCGATCCGTGCTGCCGGGATGAAAGCCGGTGTCGCACTAAACCCCGGCACCCCTGCTGAGGCAGTGGCGCATCTCCTTGACCTGACCGACCTGATTTGCGTGATGACCGTCAACCCCGGTTTTGGCGGGCAAAAATTCATTGATATGACCAGCAAGATCCGCAGCCTGCGCGCGATGATTGGGGATCGTCCGGTCCATATCGAGATTGACGGTGGCGTTGATCCGAAAACCGCACCACTGGTTGCCGAAGCCGGTGCCGACGTTCTTGTAGCGGGCTCCGCCGTCTTCAAAGGCGGCTCTGTCGATACCCCTGAGGTCTACGGCGAGAACATTCGCAACATCCGCGCCGCTGCAAGCGGTGTCTGGGCATAAGGCCCAGCGGGCAGATCCCCTTGAGTAAGAGGCGTCCTGTCGGGCGCCTCTTTTTCTTTGTGGGATCATACGGCGGGCAGTTGATCCGCAAAATGTGACAGCAACACGTGCTTCAGTATCTTCCCTGTCGGTGCGGCTGGCAGTTGGTCCGTCAGGATGAAGAGACCGGGCCGTTTATAGCCTGCAAGCTGCACCGCCACGAAGGCACGCAATTCACTCACCGTTGGTTCATCCCCAACGGCCACCTCTACAAAGGCAACCACCTGCTCATCTCCGCCCTGCGGGCGACCGACTACAGCGGATTGAACCACCTGCGGGTGGGCATTCAGCGCCGCTTCGACTTCTGGCGGAAAGACATTGAAGCCGCCGTGGATGATCAGTTCCTTGGCACGCCCGTCAATATGCAGGTTGCCATTTTCGTCCAAACGCCCGATGTCGCCGCTGCGCAACCAGCCCGCTGAATCAAGGACGGTTTGCGTGGCTTCTTGGTTGGCGAAATATCCCTGCATGACATTGCCGCCCCGCAGGCAGATCTCTCCCAACCCATCGCCACCACCCGGAACGCTCTGATCCAGACGCAGATCAACACCGGGCAGCGGTGGACCAACCGACGTATCAGGGTCACCCAAACCGTTGCGTGTAGCACAGATGCCTGCGGTCGCCTCGGTCATGCCGTATCCGTTTTGCAAGGCAACGCCATAAAACGCCTCGGCCCGACGTTTCCAATCGGGATCCAGCGGCGCAGCGCCGGACGACACATAGCGCAAATCCGGACTGCCGAGGTGGTCCAGCCCCTGCTCCTTGGCATATTGCATCACCAGCGCATGCATCTGTGGTACCGCAGACACCAGCGTGACCCCGGACCGTAGCGCCTGATAAAAACGCTCCGCCGTGAACCGTGTCTCAAGCCGCACCTCGGCTCCGATCATCACGGAAGCAGTTAAAACCGACGCAAGGCCAAACACATGGCTAAGGGGCAACACACCGTAGACCACATCCTCGCTGGTCATATCGCGCAACCGTGCCGAGGCGCCGCCGCCGAAATTCAGATTGTCGTGGCTTAGCATCACCCCTTTCGGAGCGCCGGTGGTGCCTGTCGTATAAAGGAGTACCGCCAACCCCTCGGGTATCTGCACGTGGGATCTGCCATCTGCATCCTGAGAAACAACATGCAGGCGGCCAAAGTCGCCTTCAATGGCATGCGCGCCGAAGCGGCTGGCATGGGCGGCTGCGTCAGGCGAGGCCGCAGCGGTCAACAGGACGACCACAGGCTTGGCATGAGCGAGGATCCGGTCCACCTCAGGCGCGCGCATCCGGGCGTTGACCGGAACCGCCACGGCTCCCAGCTGTGATGTGGCAAACAACGCGGCGACCGCGGCGCAGCAATTCTCGCAGAGCAGCATCACCCGATCACCCGGCCCGACACCTAGGTCGGCCAGATGTGTCCGTAATGCATCGCAGGCCCGCGCGAGATCACCATAGGTCCAGCGCGCGCCACCGCTGTCGCCAAAAGCCGGGGCCTTGGGGCGTTGGCGCGCGTGCTCTTCAAGGTATTCGTGCCATAGCGTCATGGATCATCCCCTGTGATTTTACGAGCCGTGTCGGATCACGCGGCGCAGAAACGATGGGCGCGCGTCAGCCGCGTATCCTTTTGAATACGCCACTTGCCGTGGCGAGCACGTGGCCACCGCAGTCCACCAGTTCGCCTGCGACATAGGCCAATGATGCGCCGCCACCGGTTGCCTTGGCCGTGGCCTCAACCCGGCCCGTGCGTGCAGCAGCCACATAAGAGAGGGTCAACGACACGGTGACCACCGGCGGGTGCGACAGCGCATCGAAATGCTGTGATGCAGTATTGCCGCAAACCACATCGATCAGTGTCGCGACGATGCCACCATGCAACAGACCGTTGCGGTTGAGATGTTGCGGTGCGAGTTCCAGTGAGACACGGCAGGCTCCAGTGCGCGTGTCAATTTCAGTGCGATAGCCGACCAGCTGCTGGCAGCCCGGATCCTCAATAATCCGTTTGACCGGCACCGGCGCCTCTCCGCCCTCCGGCGAGTTGGCTGACGATATCGGATCAGGCTGCCGAGAGGTCAATGAACCGCTCCAGCTGAGTGTCCGCGTCGCCGAAGCGATGTTCGGCCATCACGATGCGCTTGGCGATATGGGCCAGCTCATATTCTGCGGTCATTGCAATGCCGCCATGCAGCTGGATTGCCTCTTCGGCGATATGACGCCCGGTTCGACCAATGAGATTGCGTGCAGCCGCAATGTGGCGGTCGCGTGTCTGCGGGGTATCCTCAAGGTGGCCCGCGGCATTGATCACCGCAGAGCGCGCCTGTTCGACCTCAATCAGCATCTCAGCAACACGATGTTGCAGCGCCTGGAACGTCCCGATTGGCCGCCCGAATTGCTGTCGCGTTGTGAGGTAATCCATGGTCAGCCGCGTGGCCGTTTCCATAGCACCAAGGGTTTCTGCCGCCAGCGCAACCTCTGCTGCAGCCAATGCGGTCTCGATCCGGGTAGCGGCCCCGCCTGCTGTCCCAAGACGCGCTGAGTGCGGCAGGTGGACACCGTCCAGCTCGATCTCTGCGGCTCTGCCGCCGACCAGCAGCGCGCTGCCCTGCATGCGGACCCCAGCCGCTTGTGGATCAACAAGAAACAGTGACAGGCCGTCACGGTCACCAGGGGCTCCTCCTTCGCGCGCAGAGACAATCAACAGCTCCGCCGCCTCAGCATTGACCACCACGGTTTTGCGGCCCGTCAGGACAACATCCTGCCCATCGCCAGTCGCGGTGGTCTCGACCCAACTGCGCTCGTAGCGGCTGGTCGGCTCCCCATGGGCGAAGGCCAATTGCAGGTCTCCCGCAACCAGCCGCTCAAGATATTCCCGATCACGGGGCGACGGCTGCGCTTCACGTGGCCCGCACAACAAGGCACCGCAGAGCACTGCTGAATCAAGGACCGGTTCAACCACACCCGCACGACCCAACTCTTCAAAGACCGTCGCAATGTCAAAGCCAGCGCCGCCGTATCCGCCGACCGCTTCGGGCAGCAAGGCGCCAAGCACGCCCAAGTCAGCCAGTTGTGTCCAAATCGCAGGGGAATACCCCGAAGGATCCGCAATCGCCTCATTTCGCGCAGCCGCCGTATAGCGGTCCGCAAGAAACCGACGCAGGCTATCCTGCAACATCTGCCGCTCGTCCGTCAGCTGAAAGTTCATGTCCGGCCTCCCAGCGATACCTTGGCGATGATGTTTTTCTGGATTTCGTTCGAGCCGCCAAAGATCGACAGCTTGCGATTGTTGAAATACTGCGCCGCAACTGTGTCGCTGCCCTCCGGCGGAGCAAGGGCGCTGTTGTCGCCAGCCAAAGCCTCGGACGCGAAGGGGAGCGCGTAAACGCCAGCAGCACGGCGCGCCAGATCGTTGATCTCCTGACGGATTTCGGTACCTTTCACCTTGAGCATCGAACTCTCCACGCCCGGAGCCTGACCTTGGGCGGCATCAGAGATGATGCGCAGATTGGTGGTCGCCATAGCCATCAGGTCGATTTCTGCGCGGGCCAGCCGCGCCGCGAAATGCGGGTTCTCAATCAGCGGGCGGCCACGATGGATCTGCTGACGTGCGAGCCGCTTCACCGCTTCCAACCCCGCCTGGCTGAACCCCACGCCCGCGATATTCGTACGCTCGTGGGTCAGCAGATACTTTGCGTAGGTCCAGCCCTTATTTTCCTCGCCAACCAGGTTTTCAACCGGAACCCGCACATCGGTGAACCAGACTTCGTTCACCTCGTGGGTGCCATCAAGCAGGATGATCGGTCGCACCTCGATACCGGGCGTATCCATATCGATCAGTAGAAAGGAGATGCCCTCCTGCTGTTTCGCGTCCGGGTCGGTCCGCACGAGGCAGAAAATCCAATTGGCATATTGGCCGAGCGTGGTCCAGGTTTTCTGCCCGTTGACCACGTAATGATCCCCGTCACGAACGGCCCGGGTGCGCAGACTGGCAAGATCAGAGCCCGCACCCGGTTCGGAATACCCCTGACACCACCAATGTTCCCCCGAAAGGATCTTAGGTAGAAAATGGGCGCGCTGTTCGTCGGAACCAAACTTCTGCAAAACAGGCGCCAACATGGTCAGTCCGAAGGGGACGATGCGTGGCGCATGGGCGCGGCAACATTCTTCCTCAAAGATATGACGCTGAACCGCGTTCCAACCGCAGCCCCCATATTCCTCTGGCCAGGTTGGTGCCAACCAGCCCTGCTCATTCAGAATACTGTGCCAGCGATCGTGCCCCTCCTTGCCCAACCCGCGCCCCAGACGCACGGCATCCGACAAATCCTGAGGCAGCTTGGCGTCCAAGAAGGCGCGGACCTCAGCGCGAAAGGCAAGGTCCTCGGTCGAATAATTCAGATCCATATGCCGCGCACCTCCCCGTGCTGATTGGCTGCTATGTTTGACTTGACCGTCCCGCTCCCCTCAACACGGCGAGCCGCGCGCGGGTGTAATCAATAAATCTCGAACAGGCCCGCCGCGCCCATCCCGCCGCCTATGCACATGGTGACCACACCGAGTTTGGCGCCGCGTCGGTGGCCTTCACGCAGGAGGTGCCCCACCATCCGCGCGCCAGTCATGCCAAACGGGTGGCCGATTGCAATTGAACCGCCGTTGACGTTGCAGATCTCATCCGGAATGCCGAGATTGTCGCGGCAGTAAAGCGCCTGACTTGCGAAAGCTTCGTTCAGTTCCCACAAGTCAATATCCGCCACCGTCAACCCGTGCCGCTCCAGCAGCCGCGGTACGGCATGCACGGGGCCGATGCCCATTTCGTCGGGCGCGCAGCCCGCCACGCAAAACCCCCGAAACGCCCCCATAGGATCAAGACCGCGGCGACTGGCCTCATCGGCCTCCATCATCGCAACCGCAGCCGCACCATCCGAGAGCTGGCTGGCATTCCCTGCGGTGATGAATTTGCCTGCACCGCGTACCGGTTCCAGTCCGGCCAGCCCGCCCAATGTCGTCTGCGGGCGGTTGCATTCATCCCGATTTACCGTGACCTCGCGATGACTGATCTCTCCGGTGTCCCTGTCCTTTATCGCCATAACCGTTTGCATGGGCACGATTTCATCGTCGAAGATGCCCGCATCCTGCGCTGCTGCGATCTTCTGCTGACTGCGCAGGCCATAGGCGTCCTGCGCCTCCCGGCTGATACCGTAGCGCTCAGCCACGACATCCGCCGTGTCAATCATCGCCATGTAGACGTCAGGATTATGCTCTTGTAGCCAGGGATCCTGCACCTGCGTCACATTGGGCTGCACCATGGAGATACTCTCCACCCCGCCCGCGACCATCGGTCCGGCCCCTTCGGCAGTGATTTGCTGCGCCGCCAGCGCAATGGTCTGCAGGCCCGACGCGCAGAACCGGTTCACCGTCATGCCAGCCGCAGACCGCGGCAAGCCAGCGCGCAAAGCGATCTGGCGCCCGATATTGTGCCCTGTCGCCCCTTCGGGAAAGCCGCAACCAATAATGCAATCCTCAATTGCGCCCCCATCCAGACCCGCCCGCTTAACAGCGGCGGCGACCGCATGCCCACCCAAAGTGGCGCCATGCGTCTGATTGAAAGACCCACGAAAGGATTTGGCCAGACCGGTGCGGGCGGCGGAAACGATAACAGCCTGTTTCATATCAGCGGGGCTCCTTGTTGAGGTCATCAAAGCTGCGCCCTTCGGCGACCAACTGCTCCAACAGCGGGGCCGGTTGCCAGAAGAAGGCGTCTTCCTTGGCGTAGCGACGAATATCCTTGAGAATGCTGTCCAGCCCCTGCAGGTCCGCCCATTTCAGCGGGCCGCCCCAGAACCGGGGGAAACCGTAGCCAAACAGCAGCACCATATCGACATCCAGAGGACGGCGGGCGATGCCCTCACCGACGACCTTTGCCGCCTCATTGACCATCGCGCACATGTAGCGGCGCAGAACCTCGTCATTGGCAAAAACCTGCGGCGTCACGCCCTGATCGCGCTGATCGCGTTCGATGTATTCGGCTACCTGTGGATTCGGCGTCCCGCCACGCTTGCCCTCTTCGTAGACGTAAAAACCGCGACCGGTTTTCTGCCCGAAATCGCCGCCTTCACATAGCATATCAGCGAAATGCACCACCCGTTCACGTGGGTCGAGTGTCGGCGCGCGACGCTTGCGCGCGGCCCAGCCAATGTCCAACCCCGCGAGGTCGGCGACCGCAAACGGCCCCATGGCAAAGCCAAATCCGGTCATCACCTTGTCGATTTGATAGGGCGATGCGCCGTCCAGAACCATGTAGTCAGCGGCCTTGCGATAGCTGTTCATGATCCGATTGCCGATGAAGCCATCACAAACGCCGGAGCGTACTGAGGTTTTCTTCAGCTTTTTGCCAAGGGCGAAACCGGTAGCCACGACATCAGGCGCTGTCTGATCCGCGACCACCACCTCCAACAGCTTCATCACATGCGCGGGCGAGAAAAAATGCAGTCCGATCACATCAGATGGCCGACCGGTGGCGGCCGCAATGTCGTTGATATCCAGATATGACGTATTGCTGGCGAGAATAGCGCCTGGTTTGCAATGCTCATCCAACGCTGCAAAAACGTCGCGTTTCACATCCATGTCTTCAAAAACCGCTTCGACCACCAGATCGGCCTGCGACAGAGCAGCATAATCCGTTGCCAGTTCAAGCGCCTCATTGAGAATAGCGTCGAATTGTGACTGGCTGATCTTGCCCCGCTTCAGCGCGCCCTTGAGATTGCCTTCAATCCGCTCCCGTGCCGCAACCGAGGCCGCCTCGTCTCGTTCAATCAGCACCACCGACAGTCCTGTCAGCAGCGCAGCTGTCGCGATGCCAGCCCCCATGGTACCACCGCCGATGACCCCCATTGCGGCAATATCGCGAGGAGTTACATCAGCAAGCTCGGGCAGTTTGCTGACCGCCCGTTCCGAGAAGAAAGCGTGGATCAACCCCTGCCGCTGATCGCTTTCCATCAGCTTCATAAACAATTCGCGTTCTTGCCGCACACCATCCAGAAAACTCGGCGCCTCGCAGGCGGCCTGCACCGCCCGCACCGCAATCGCCGGGGAGAGCTGGCCGCGCCCACGGGCCAGAACACGCTCATATGTGGCATCAAAATCGACGGGCTCCGGCGCGGGCATGTCACAGATCGGGCGACGCGGCGCATTCTGTTCGAGGAGTTCACGGGTATAGGCCAGTCCAACCTCGCGCGGGCTGCCCTCAGCAATACGATCAATAACACCCTTGTCAAAAGCCTCGGCAGCGGCCACGTGGCGGCCGGTCGTGATCATCTCCAATGCGGCCTCTGTCCCTGCGACGCGAGGTAGCCTCTGGGTTCCACCGGCGCCTGGAATGATCCCCAAGTGGACCTCCGGCAGCCCCATCTTGGCGCCTGGCACGGCGATCCTGTAGTGCGAGGAAAGTGCAACCTCCAACCCACCGCCCAGCGCTGTGCCGTGCAGGGCCGATACGACGATCAGCTTGGCGGCTTCGATACGGTTGCAGAGATCCGGCAGGCCTGGTTCTTCCATGGGTTTGCCAAATTCACGGATATCAGCGCCCGCGAAATACGTCCGCCCCTCGCCATAGATCAATACGGCACGCGCGCCTTCCGTCTCGGCCCGCTCAATTCCTGCCAACAGACCGCGGCGCACATCTATACCAAGTGCATTCACCGGCGGGTTCTGCGCGGCAAGAACTGCGATGTCGCCAATCCGCTCATAGACAATGGCTTCGGTCATGGAACTTTCCTCTTTTTGCGGGCGGTGCCGATCAGGATTTTAGCACGGCGCAGCTCACCGGAGCCGGTCTTCGGCGTGTCTATCCTTGGTCGACGCAGGCGTCGGTCTCATCAATTTCGCAATGCGGAACATTATTCCGCAACGTGGAACTCATCCTAGATATGGCTCTGCAAGCTGACAAGACCCATCATGCCGCGCCCCACTGCGGCTTGCCAAGCGTCGCTCAACATCTGCGGCATATGACGGCGCGTCTCTTCAGACATGACAATTGCAATCAGTTCGCGGGTTTTGGGATTGGTCGGCGGTAGGCCTCAGTCAATGTGTCATCTACCTCGGACGCCTCGTAGACTCCCAAGAGGATCCCCTTCCGGGCTGACTTTCCCCGCCGCGTGGCAATCTGTTCGTCCGATAGCGTGATGCGCTGCGACATCCGCAGTCCCCACTCCAACAGACGGTCATACATCAGATCAATCACCTCCTGATGCGCGCTCGCCTTAGCAAGATCTATCAACTCATCAGGATCGTCCCGAAGATCAAACAGCATGGGGCGCAGACCGCCTTCTGCGTGCATGAACTTCCACCGCTTATCGACCACCATAAACAGGCGGGCATCTTTGGGGGCCAATCCAAGTTTTTCGCACAACGGCAGCGTCGCATAGTCAAACTCTGCGACGGCATAGTCGCGCCATTCGGGCATCTCGCCACGCAGCCATGGCATCAGAGAGCGCCCCTCAAGGATATGTGGGGCAGGCGTCCCTCCCGCTGCCTCCAGAAAAGTCGGCAACAGATCAATCGCCTCAACCAACTCATCACAAGTGGTTCCGCGTGTGGCATCCGCTTCACTTCGCGGGTCATAGACAATCAATGGCACCTTGATCGACGGTTCGTGGAACAGGTTCTTTTCTCCCAGCCAATGATCGCCGAGGTAGTCCCCATGGTCTGACGTCAGCACGATCATAGTGTCCTGCATACGTCCTGTCGCCTCTAGCCAAGCAAACAGATGGCCCATCTGATCGTCGGCCTGTTTAATCAATCCCATATAGGCCGGGATCACCTTCTCGCGCACCTCATCACGGGAGAAGGCCTGACCAATCTGATTGTTCATCATCCCCTCGAACACGGGATGAGCCTCCTCCCGCTCGGCGGCACTGCGCACAGCCGGAAGCACATGCTCGGCACCATACATATCGTGATAGGGGGCTGGCACGATGTAGGGCCAATGCGGTTTGATATAGCTCAGATGCGCGCACCAAGGCTGATCACCGTCTTGTTCTGCCGTCTCAACAAACCGCATAGCCTCACGAGTAAGCCATGGGGTTTCGCTGTCTTCCTCAGCAATATTGGCTGGCTTGTCCGCATTGACCATGAACCAGCCCGAGGCGACATCCTGCCCCTCCGTCCCGGCATTGGCAAAATCACCCCACGGGTTCTCACCCGGATAGCCCTTCGATTTGAGATATTCATTATAGGGGCTGCGCTTGCTGTCGTAGAAACCATCTGGTCCTTCGGCCCAAAGCCCGTCATCACGCACAAACGGATCAAAACCACATTCCGTCTGACGCACGCCAATAATGCTGTCAGGAGCAAGGCCAAGACGCTGCATCCCTTCGGCATCTGCAACCATATGGGTTTTACCAATCAAATGGCAGCTCATCCCGGCCTTGCGCAGATGGTCACCCATCGTCCATTCTCCCACACGCAGAGGGTAGCCATTAAATTGCACGCCATGGCTTGATGGGTAGCGACCTGTGTAACTGGACATACGCGAAGATCCACAGGTCGGCGATTGCACATAGGCGCGCGTAAACCGCACGCCGCGCTGTGCCAGGCCGTCAATGTGCGGTGTCTGCAAGTGCGGGTGCCCCGCACAGCTGAGATAATCGAACCTCAGTTGGTCAAACATGATGTAGAGAATATTCATCAAGCCCTCCTCCGCCTTTGGCAGTCCCCACCTTTGACTGTCTCTGCCTGCTACTGACACGCTGGTCAAAGGTGCAGGCCAAGGCTCTTGCCAGTCAGAGCGCAGATATAAAATTAGTCAACATGTAAACTATCCCACATCTCATCGCTCAGCGAAACAGGCTTCCGGGCTGGACGCATCAGCACTGCACCGCGCTGACCAACCGGCTGGTGGCAGATTATTGATATGTTACAGATTATTCAAAATATGAATATTTCGGTTACATCTCTCTTGCCGAGAATCACTTCTACGCATATTACCGACTATATGGTCGGCTTATAACATGCCGCGATCTGGAGACGCGAACACCCATGGATGCTTTCATCTGCGATGCCACCCGCACCCCAATCGGCCGCTACGGCGGCGCGCTCAGCCAGCTGCGGACCGATGACCTTGCCGCTCTGCCGATTGCCGCGCTTGCCGCCCGCAACCCGGATGTGGACTGGAGCAGCCTGGACGATGTGATCCTGGGTGATGCCAATCAGGCCGGCGAAAGCAACCGCAACGTGGCCCGCATGGCCGCTTTGCTGGCGGGCTTGCCCACCACTGTGCCCGGCACCACTATCAACCGCCTCTGCGCCTCCGGCATGGATGCGGTCGGCATGGCCTCACGCGGGATCAAGGCTGGCGACTACGACATGGCCATCGCCGGCGGCGTCGAAAGTATGAGCCGCGCGCCGTTCGTGATGCCCAAGGCGACTTCCGCCTTCACCCGTGCCAACGCAGTCTATGATACCACCATCGGCTGGCGCTTCGTGAACAAGAAGATGCACGAAATGTACGGCACCGACTCGATGCCGCAGACCGCCGATAATGTGGCCGAAGATTACGGCATCTCCCGCGAGGATCAGGACGCATTCGCCGCCCGCAGCCAGGCCCGCTGGGCCGCAGCACATGAGGCCGGTATCTTCAACGACGAGATCACTCCGGTCACCATCCCCCAGCGCAAGGGCGATGATCTGGTGGTGGACACCGACGAACACCCGCGCCCCGGCACCTCAGCTCAGAAGCTGGCAGGCCTGAAAGGCGTCAACGGCCCGGACAAGACCGTGACAGCTAAGCAACGCCTCCGGCGTCAACGACGGTGCTGCGGCGATCCTGATGGCGAATGAGGCCGCGGCCGCGAAGAACGGCCTGAAGCCTATGGCCCGCATCGTCGGCATGGCCGCTGCCGGGGTCGAGCCGCGCATCATGGGCATCGGCCCGGTGCCTGCCACCCGCAAGGTTTTGGCCCGCACCGGCCTGACCATCGAACAGATGGACGTGATCGAACTGAACGAGGCGTTTGCCTCGCAGGGCCTTGCGACACTGCGCGAACTTGGCGTTGCCGACGATGCACCCCATGTTAACCCCAACGGCGGTGCAATCGCGCTTGGCCACCCGCTGGGTATGTCCGGCGCGCGGCTGGTGCTGACCGCTGCCTATCAATTGCAACGCACCGGTGGGCGCTATGCGCTTTGCACCATGTGCGTCGGCGTTGGACAGGGCACCGCCCTGATCCTGGAACGCGTGTAACAAACCCAAGGGAGGTCCCAGACATGTATGCTCAGATGGTCAAATCCGAAGCGACCCAGGACGATCCGGAACAGCTGGCGGCCTTTCAGGCGCGCATCGACGCGGGCGAGAAGATCGAGCCCAAGGACTGGATGCCCGAAGGCTACCGCAAGACGCTGATCCGCCAGATCGGCCAACACGCGCATTCCGAAATCGTCGGCCAGCTTCCTGAGGGCAACTGGATCACCCGCGCCCCGACGTTGGAGCGCAAGGCGATCCTGCTGGCCAAGGTGCAGGATGAGGCGGGCCACGGGTTGTACTTGTATTGTGCGGCGGAAACGCTGGGTGTGTCGCGCGACGAGATGACCGAAATGCTGCTGGACGGCCGCATGAAGTATTCCTCGATCTTCAACTATCCGACGCTGAACTGGGCCGACATCGGCGCGGTGGGCTGGCTGGTCGATGGGGCCGCAATCATGAACCAGGTCCCGCTGCAGCGGACCTCCTTCGGCCCCTACTCCCGCGCGATGATCCGCGTCTGCAAGGAAGAAAGCTTCCACCAGCGCCAGGGCTATGACGCCATCCGCCAGATGGCCGAGGGCACGCCTGAGCAGAAGAAGATGGCCCAGGATGCGCTGAACCGCCTGTGGTACCCGTCGCTGATGATGTTCGGACCGTCCGACAAGGACTCGGTTCACTCCGCCCAGTCGATGGCCTGGAAGATCAAGATGAACACCAACGACGAACTGCGCCAGAAGTTCGTCGACCAGACCGTGCCGCAGGCCGAATACCTCGGCCTGACCATCCCCGATCCGGATCTGAAATGGAACGAGGAACGCGGCCACTATGACTACACCGATCCGGACTGGAGCGAGTTCTTTGACGTGATCAAAGGCAACGGCCCCTGCAACGTGGACCGTCTCGCGGCACGCAACAAGGCCTGGGATGATGGCGCCTGGGTCCGCGACGGCCTCTTGGCCCACGCCAGGAAGAAAGCCGCGCGTCAGCACGCCGCCGAGTAACCCCAAGCATTCCGGCGCCCACTATAGCGACGGCGCCCCCTCAGCCAGGAGGATTTAAGACATGAAAAACGAATGGCCCCTCTGGGAAGTCTTCATCCGCGGCCAGCACGGGATGAGCCACCGCCACGTCGGCTCCCTGCATGCGCCGGACGCCGAAATGGCGATCAAGAACGCCCGCGACGTCTATACCCGCCGCAATGAGGGCGTGTCGATCTGGGTAGTTGAGGCCAACCACATCGCCGCCTCCTCGCCCAGCGACAAGGGCCCGCTCTATGAGCCGTCCGAGTCCAAGGTCTACCGCCATCCGACCTTCTTCGACATCCCCAAAGAAGTGGGGGCAATGTAATGACCCGCGAAGACGCATTCACTCAGTTTCTGCTGCGGATGGGCGATAACACCCTGATCCTCGGCCACCGGGTCAGCGAATGGTGCGGCCATGCGCCGGTGCTGGAAGAAGACATTGCACTGGCGAACACCGCGCTTGACATGATCGGCCAGACCCAGATGTGGCTCGGCCTCGCGGCTGAGGTACAGGGAGACGGCAAATCTGCCGATGACCTCGCCTTCCTGCGCGACGCCTGGGATTTCCGCAATGTGCTGCTGTGCGAGGTGCCGAACGGCGATTTCGGCCGCACCTTGATGCGCCAGTTCCTGTTCGACGCCTGGCATTCGATCCAGCTGGGTCGACTGATGAAGTCCTCGGACGAGCGGGTTGCAGCCATCGCCGAGAAGGCTTCGAAAGAGGTTGCCTATCACCTGGAACGCTCCGCCGACACTGTGGTGGGCTTGGGTGACGGCACCGAAGAAAGCCACCGCCGGATGCAGGAGGCGCTGAACTATCTGTGGCCCTATGTGGGCGAGATGTTCCAGTCGGACGCTGTGGATGCCGAGATGGCAGCGGCGGGCATCGCCCCCGATCCTGCGTCCTTGCGTGAGGAATACGATGCGCTGGTCTCCCGCGTGCTGAGCGATGCGACCCTAACCATCCCGGAGAGCCGCTTTGCCCATAAAGGCGGGCGCACCGGTGCCATGCACACGGAACATCTGGGTCACCTGTTGACCCAAATGCAATGGCTGCAGCGCGCCTATCCCGGCGCCAAGTGGTAAGGCCACGGCCAAAGTACTAGGGGCGGCCCCCGACCTCGGGTCGGCGAAACAGCCAGTGAGGATAGACCGCATGAGCCAGGTGACAACTCAGCCAAGCATTGACCAGATCTGGGAGTGGCTCGACGCTGTGCCCGACCCGGAAATCCCGGTGATTTCACTGGTGGATCTGGGCGTCATCCGTGGTGTGGCCTGGGAAGGGGAAACTCTGGTTGTTTCAGTCACCCCTACCTACTCTGGCTGCCCGGCAACTGCAGTGATTGCCCTGGATATCGAAACAGCCCTGCGCGGCCACGGCATTGCGGATTTGAGACTGAAGACCCAGATCTCCCCTGCCTGGACCACCGATTGGCTGTCCGACAAGGGCCGCGCCAAGTTGGAGGACTACGGCATCGCCCCGCCGCAGGCCGCAGGCGGTCCCGAAAAATGCCCGCACTGCGGCAGTAAAGAAGTCACCAAAGTCAGCCAGTTCGGCTCGACCCCCTGCAAGGCTCACTGGCGCTGCCAGGACTGCCTCGAACCCTTTGATTATTTCAAGTGCATCTGAGGAGACCCTGATGGCGCGCTTTCACGACCTAGAAGTCACCGATGTCCGCAAAACTATCCGCGATGCGGTGGTGGTTACCCTGAAGCCCGCGGGCGGCGCGGCTGAGGAGTTTGATTTCACCCAAGGCCAATACCTGACTTTCCGCCGCGACTTCGACGGCGAGGAGCTGCGCCGCAGCTATTCGATCTGCGCCGGGCGCGGCGAGGGTATCCTCCAGGTCGGCATCAAACGTGTTGACGGCGGCGCCTTCTCCACCTGGGCCAATACCGAGCTGAAAGCAGGCGACACGCTGCAGGCGATGCCACCAATGGGGACCTTTTTCACCCCGCTCGACGGAGTGGCCGAAAGGCACTATCTGGGTTTCGCTAGGCGGTTCCGGCATCACGCCGGTGCTGTCGATCCTTAAGACCACGCTGGCGGCAGAACCCAACGCCTCCTTTACGCTGGTCTATGCCAACAAGGGCGTGAACACGATCATGTTCCGAGAGGAACTGGAGGATCTTAAAAACCTCTACATGGGCCGCTTTAACGTGATCCATGTACTGGAATCTGACGCGCAGGAAATCGACCTGTTCACCGGACTGGTGACCGAGGAAAAATGCGCCCAACTGTTCGAGCACTGGATCGACATCAAGTCGGTGGACACCGCCTTTATCTGCGGCCCGGAACCGATGATGCTGGGCATCGCCAGCGCCCTGCGCACCGCTGCAGCCTTAGTGACAGTCAGATCAAGTTCGAACTGTTCGCCTCTGCCCAGCCGGGCCGTGCTAAACGCACGGCCACCGCAGGCGATGCCGCCTCCGGTGCCAACCAGACCAAGGCTGCGATCACATTGGATGGCGCAACCCAGACCATCGAGATGGGTAAGGACATGACCCTTCTGGATGCGGCGCTGGAAAATGCGATGGACGCCCCCTATGCCTGCAAAGCCGGCGTCTGCTCCACCTGCCGCTGCAAAGTGCTGGAGGGCGAGGTCGAGATGGTCGCCAACCATGCGCTGGAGGATTACGAAGTCGAGAAGGGCTATGTCTTGTCCTGTCAGGCTTATCCGCTCAGTGACAAAGTGGTGGTGGACTACGATCAATAGCCCATTAGGTTAGGGCGCAGGCAGCGACGCCCCCCAGCAGCAGACCCGAGGAGACCATGGCATGAATGATGAGATGAGCATCGAGAGCTATCTGGCGGCCGGTGGCGTCCTTAGTAATCCATCCAATGTGCCGCCGCGCTACCGCGCTGAGTTGATGACAATCATGGCCAGCTTCGTCGACAGCGCGCTTGCAGGCGCGGCGGGCTTCGTTGATATCATCAACGAAGGTCCGGGCATCAAATCCCGCATGGCTGCGGCCCGGATAGTGCTGGAAAAAACCGCCAACGCTGATCGTGTTTTGCAGGTCATGGGCGATTTCGGTGCCGACACCGAACGCTATGTGGATCATCACCCCTGGACTGCGCGCCTGGATCGCGAGGCCGGGCTGGATCAGAGCCGTTCCAAACACGACCGGCGCCTTGCGGTATTCAACTACCCGCTGGAAGGGTGGGCCGATGCTGTGGTTATGAACCTTCTGATGGGCCGCGCGGTCGCTGTGCAGCTGGCAGAGTTGTCGATGATTTCCTACCAACCATTGGCTGAAGCTTTCCGCGCGATTCAGCCCGTCGAAGCCCATCATGCGCGTCTTGCCCACGAAGGGCTGTCGCGATTGGTGCAGGAAGGCGACATCAACATGTTGCAGGAATCCATTCACTATTGGTGGCCCCGGGTGGCCATCAGCTTTGGCACTGATGCCTCTGACAAGTTCGAGACCCTCTGTGCGCTCGGCCTGCGCCACCGCAGCAATGCGGACCTGCGCGCCAGGTGGCAAAGCGAGATGCGCGGCGTTCTGCGAGAGCTGGGGCTGGAGGCACCAGAGCCCGCCTGATCAAGACGTAGTCGTCGCCCAGATCTGGCAATACGCCCAGGCGCAGATGGCAGGAAAAGGTCTGGACGACTGACCCATTGCGCCCTAGGGTCACCCCACTCCAGCACCCACAGGACGAGGCCCGGCATGGCGATCAGCAAGACCATTCGCACCTATTTCAACGGCAGCTGGCACGATGGCGATGTCGCTATCATGAAGGCTGCAGACCATGCGGCCTGGCTCGGGTCCTCGGTGTTTGACGGGGCGCGTCTGTTTGATGGGGTCACCCCCGACCTTGATCTTCACTGCGCCCGCGCCAATGCCTCCGCTGAGGCGCTTATGATGGCACCGACCGTCAGTGTCTCTGATATGGTCGCCATCGCCAAAGACGGCCTATCCCTCTTTGCACCCGGCGCGGCCGTCTACATCCGGCCTATGTATTGGGCGACGGGCGGCGATTCCACGATGATCGCTCCGGGGCCCGAGAGCACCCAATTCGCGCTCTGCCTGGAAGAGATCCCGATGGCGCCCCCGACCGCCTCCGCCACATTGACCCGTACCTCCTTTCGGCGGCCCGTCCTTGAGAGCGCGGTGGTGAATGCGAAGGCCGGCTGCCTCTATCCCAACAACGCCCGTATGCTGCGCGAAGCCCGCGCCAAAGGCTTCAGCAACGCCTTGGCGTTGGATGCGATGGGCAATGTCGCTGAAACCGCGACGGCAAATATCTTCATGGTGCGTGACGGAGAGGTCTTCACACCAATCGCAAACGGCACCTTTCTTGCCGGGATCACACGTGCCCGACATATCGCAAACCTGCGCGCCGATGGTGTCACGGTTCACGAGAGCGTCCTGGGCTACACGGATTTTGAACAGGCCGATGAGATTTTCATGTCGGGCAATATGAGCAAAGTCACCCCGGTCACCGCCTTTGATGATCGCCAGTATCAGATCGGCCCCATCGCCAAACGAACCCGCGACCTTTACTGGGACTGGGCCACAAGCAACGGCAGCTGATCCCGGCCGCGTGACGCCGCGTGCTCGTCTATTGCACCATGGGATCGCTTGCGCCATGATCCAATCGGAACAACCAGAGGATCAATATGCGCAAATTTCTTGTCGTATTGGATGACAGCCGGGAATGCCTGAACGCGATGCGGTTCGCTGCCATGCGCGCTGCCAAAACCGGCGGCGGGGTGGAGATCCTTTCGGTGATTCCCCCGGATGAGTTCAACCACTGGATCGGCGTCGGCGAAGTGATGCGGGAGGAAGCCCGTGAACGTATACATGCGCATTTTGAAGTTTTTGCGAAATGGATGCGCGACCGTCAGGGGATTGAACCGAAGCTTGTGATCCGTGAAGGCGAAGCCGTGCCCGAGATCATCGCCCAGATCGAGTCCGACACCGAAATCGGTGTTCTGGTGCTGGGCGCGGGGGACGATCGCAAAGGCCCCGGCCCGCTTGTTACTCAACTGAGCCGATCATCCGGCAGCCTGCCGGTGCCGATCACAATTGTGCCCGGCGATCTGTCCAAGGAAAAACTGGAAGCGATCACCTGATCGCTTCTGACCTGCCAGCACGATTGCCCTTCTCCTCCTGAGGCGATTGGACCAGGACACGCCAGCGCTGCCCGATAGGGCTTTCGAATTTAGAATTGTTCCAAATCTTGACTTAAGCGGGTCGGAGGCGCATATCTCTGCCACGCTTTAAGGAGGCCCGACATGTTCATTCAGACCGAATCCACGCCCAACCCGGCGACGCTGAAATTCCTGCCGGGCCAGACTGTTCTGGAGATGGGCACCGCTGATTTTCCAACCGCAGATGCCGCAGGCAGCTCGCCTCTGGCGCAGCGAATCTTTGCCGTTTCCGGGGTCACCGGCGTGTTCTTTGGCAATGACTTTGTCACGGTGACCAAGGCTGACACCGTTGAGTGGGACCACATCAAGCCCGCGATCCTGGGTGCCGTGATGGAGCATTTCCAGTCCGGCCAGCCCGTCATCTCAGAGGGCGGTGAGCAAACCTCGGGCCATGCCGAACACACCGGTGAGGATGGCGAAATCGTCAACCAGATCAAGGAACTGCTCGACAGCCGTGTCCGCCCTGCGGTGGCACAGGATGGCGGCGACATCACGTTCCATGGCTTTGATCGCGGCGTTGTCTATCTGCACATGCAAGGTGCCTGTGCCGGTTGTCCGTCTTCAACGCTGACCCTGAAAATGGGCATTGAAAACCTGCTGCGTCACTACATCCCGGAAGTGACCGAGGTACGCCCCGTTGCCGTCTGACGCCCTCGTCCTTGGATTTGATACATCGGCCGCGCATTGCGCGGCCGCTTTGTTGCAGGGTGACGTCATCCTTGCCCAAGCTTGCGAAGAGATGGCGCGCGGACAGGCCGAGCGTCTGATACCGCTGCTGGAAGAGGTGCTGGATCAGGGCGGAGTGACTTGGGCGGATCTTGATGCGCTGGGAGTTGGCGTGGGTCCGGGCAACTTCACCGGCATTCGCATTGCCGTCTCAGCTGCGAGAGGCCTGGCACTGGGGTTGGAAATCCCCGCCGTCGGCGTCAGCGGGTTTGAGGCGCGTGAGCACCCCGGCACATTCGCCGCGGTACCTGCGCCACGTGATCAGGTCTATGCGCACCCGCCCGGAGACGACCCTCGGCTGATGCCGCTTGCCGAAGCGCAAGCCATCGCAACCGCGCTGAGGCTGGAATTGGTTGCCGAGGCGACGCCACCGCGCATTGCCGAAACAATCGCGCGTAGGGCTGCAGAGCGCTACAAAGACACTATATCCGCCCCGGCCCCGCTGTATCTGCGAGCGGCTGACGCCGCCCCCGCCAAAGACGCACCGCCAACACTGATTGACGGCTAAAATCTGCCTGCTGACCATGACAACACCCGCGCATAACCACCCGAGCTCTCCGACGCCGGAGGACATGGCCCGCACCCATCAGGCTGCCTTTCTGCAGGGGCGCCCCTGGTCAGCACGCGAATTTGCGGCCCTGCTGGACAGCCCCTTCAGCTATGCCGTCGGGGATGCGCGCAGTTTTGCCCTTGGCCGCGTCGTTGCGGGAGAAGCGGAACTGCTGACGATTGCCACCCACCCCGATCATCAACGGCAAGGTCTGGCGCAGGCGATTCTGGAGAGATGGTGGGAGGTCGCCTTGGCGCATGGTGCAACCGATGGGTTTCTGGAGGTCGCAGAAGACAACCAACCGGCCCGCAGCCTGTACAAGGCTTATGGATTCGCAGAGAGCGGCCGACGGGTCGGATACTACCCCCGCCGAGGCACAGCAGCAGTGGACGCAGTGCTCATGAGCGTCAGTTTACGCAAGGCCGAAAGCGCAGAATAACACCAAAAGGTCAAAAAACGGTTGACCCTTTCCGCAGCCTACGGCCTAAATTGTCGCACCTTTTTAAAAACACATGGGTTGGGGCGGTCAAACTGGCCGCATCAAGAACAACAAATTGGGAGTACCCCTATGACCCTGATGAAATCCCTGATGAGCGCCGCGGCAGCCGTGGCGCTGACAGCAGGTGCTGCGATGGCAGAACCGGCGCTGATCTTCGATCTGGGCGGCAAGTTCGACAAGTCCTTCAACGAAGCAGCCTTCACCGGCGCGCAGCGTTGGGCTGAAGAGACCGGCGAGAGCTTCCGCGAAATCGAACTGCAGTCCGAAGCTCAGCGTGAGCAGGCGCTGCGCCGCTTTGCCGAAGCGGGCGCCAACCCGATCGTGATGGCAGGCTTTGCCTTCGCCGATGCACTGGGTCAGGTCGCTGCAGACTACCCGGACACCAAGTTCGTGATTATCGACATGGTTGTCGATGCACCCAACGTCCGCTCTGTGGTCTTCAATGAGCACGAAGGCTCCTATCTCGTGGGTATGCTGGCAGCCAAGGCATCCAAATCGGGCACCGTTGGTTTCATCGGCGGCATGGATATCCCGCTGATCCGCAAATTCGCCTGTGGCTACGCCGAGGGCGTAAAAGCGGCCAACCCGGACGCAACCGTGATCGCCAATATGACCGGCACCACCCCGGCGGCCTGGAATGACCCGGTCAAAGGCTCCGAGCTGACCAAAGCGCAGATCAGCCAGGGCGCTGACGTTGTCTATGCAGCAGCAGGCGGCACTGGCGTTGGCGTACTGCAGACCGCAGCTGACGAAGGGATCCTGTCGATCGGCGTGGACAGCAACCAGAACCACCTGCACCCGGGCAAGGTCCTGACCTCCATGATGAAGCGCGTCGACAACGCTGTGTTCGAAGCCTTCTCCGACGGTCCTGAGCTGGAAACAGGTTTCTCTGTCATGGGCCTGTCGAACGGCGGTGTTGGCTTCGCAGTTGACGACAACAATGCGTCCCTGATCACCGAAGAGATGACCGCTGCCACCGATGACGCGGCTGCCAAGATCGCAACCGGTGAGATCACCGTGCATGACTATATGTCGGACGACAGCTGCCCGGCTCTGTCCTTCTAAGCACTGAACTGCCCCCCGGCCCACCGTGATCCCCTTGCGATCATGGTGGTGACCGGGGGTTTCATATTGCCCGGAGGCTGCGCCTTTGCCGCCTCCGGGTTTGGTTTTTCCTAGGTTGGCTAAAATGCACATGTTAACCGCTCGTCGCTGTGACGCGGATCTGTGCCAACTGATCAAGGATGAATAAGGGGAGCCCGAATGACGGCACCAGCAATTGAACTAAAAGGCATCTCCAAAGCCTTTGGCCCGGTTCAGGCCAATAAGGATATCTCAATCCGTGTTTCCCCCGGCACGATCCACGGGATCATCGGCGAAAACGGGGCGGGCAAATCAACGCTGATGAGCATCCTCTACGGGTTCTACAAGGCCGATAAAGGCGAAGTTTGGATTCACGGGAAACGGACCGAAATTCCGGACAGCCAGGCGGCGATCTCCGCCGGGATCGGCATGGTGTTCCAACACTTCAAGCTCGTTGAAAACTTCACCGTGCTGGAGAATATCATTCTGGGTGCCGAGGACGGCGGGCTGCTAAAGCCCTCGCTCAGCAAGGCACGCAAATCGCTGAAAGATCTGGCAGCCGAGTATGAGCTGAACGTTGACCCTGATGCGCGTATCGACGAAATCGGCGTGGGTATGCAACAGCGCGTCGAGATTCTGAAGGCGCTCTACCGGCAGGCCGACATTTTGATTCTGGATGAACCGACCGGCGTGCTGACCCCGGCAGAAGCGGATCAGCTGTTCCGCATTCTGGACCGGCTGCGCGCTGAGGGGAAAACGATCATCCTGATCACCCACAAGCTGCGCGAGATCATGGAATATACTGACACCGTGTCAGTGATGCGCCGTGGGGAGATGACCGCCACCGTAAAGACCGCCGAGACCAGCCCCGAGCATCTGGCCGAGCTGATGGTCGGTCGCAAGGTGCTGCTGCGCGTCGACAAGGTTCCCGCGACCCCTGGCAAACCGATCCTCGAGATTGAGAATCTCAGCGTTGTTGATGAGGCTGGTGTCGCGCGTGTTAAGAACATTGATCTGACCGTCCGAGCCGGAGAAATCCTGGGGATCGCCGGTGTTGCGGGCAATGGCCAGTCCGAGCTGATGGAAGTCTTGGGTGGCATGCGTGAAGGTCAGGGGAGCATTCGCCTTAATGGCGCGCCCTTGCCATTGTCTGGTGCCGGATCTGACGCCCGCGCACGTCGCGCAGCCCATGTGGCCCATGTTCCCGAAGACCGCCAACGCGAAGGTCTGATCATGGACTTCCACGCCTGGGAAAACGTCGCATTCGGCTATCACCACGCCCCTGAGTACCAGCGCGGTCTGTTGATGAACAACGCCGCCCTGCGCGCCGATACAGAAGCCAAGATGGCCAAGTTTGACGTGCGTCCGCCGGATCCATGGCTCGCTGCCAAGAATTTCTCCGGAGGCAATCAGCAGAAAATCGTTGTGGCCCGCGAAATCGAACGCAACCCGGAGCTGTTGCTGATCGGCCAGCCCACACGGGGCGTCGATATCGGCGCAATCGAGTTTATTCACAAGCAGATCGTCGAATTGCGCGATCAAGGAAAAGCCATCCTCTTGGTCTCGGTCGAGTTGGAAGAGATCCTGTCGCTCGCCGACCGTGTTGCTGTGATGTTTGACGGGATGATCATGGGCGAACGCCCGGCAGATCAGACAGATGAGAAAGAGCTGGGCCTGTTGATGGCTAGGCGTCGCGGGGGAGGCCGCGTAAATGGATAAGATGCCCAAATGGGCCGATGTCGTGCTGATCCCGCTGATCAGTCTCATATTGGCCGCTATTCTGTCTGCCTTGGTGATCCTTGGCATTGGTGAAGACCCGATCGCCGCGGTGAACCTGATGGTATCCGGCGCGCTGGGATCGACCTATGGCTGGGGCTATACGCTCTATTACGCCACCAATTTCCTGTTCACGGGCCTGGCAGTCTCCGTGGCCTTCCACGCGCGGCTGTTCAACATCGGCGGTGAAGGTCAAGCCATGCTCGGCGGCCTTGGGGTCGCCCTGGTCTGCCTTTATATCCCGTGGCCACATTGGTCGCTTGCATTGATCTTTGCCAGCCTTGGCGCGGCACTGTTCGGGGCAGCCTGGGCGGCCATTCCAGCCTATCTTCAGGCAAAGCGCGGCAGCCACATCGTGATCACCACCATCATGTTCAACTTCATCGCTGCTGCGGTGCTGAACTATGTGCTGGTGAACCTGCTGCGCCCCGAAGGATCAATGGACCCGGCCACAGCCCGCTTTCCTGAAGCCGTTCACCTGCCGTCGCTGCATGAGCTTCTGGCGCCGATCGGCATCGAGTTTTCCAAGGCAGCCCCAGCGAATGTCAGTTTCCTTGTAGCAGTTGGTGCCTGTATTGCCGTCTGGCTGCTAATCTGGCGCACCAAGCTTGGTTATGAAATTCGGGCCTATGGCAACTCTGAATATGGCGCGCTCTATGCCGGGATTTCTCCGGTAAAGATCACCATGATTGCCATGCTGATCTCAGGCGGTCTGGCCGGTATGATGGCCACCAACAATGTGATGGGGGAGGCAGAGCGTCTGGTTCTGAACTCCACCGAAGGCGCCGGTTTCATCGGCATCGCCGTGGCTCTTATGGGGCGCAGCCATCCCTTTGGTGTGTTCCTTGCCGCGATCCTGTTCGGCTTCCTCTATCAGGGTGGCGCTGAACTGGCGCTCTGGACCAGCATCCCGCGCGAATTGATCGTGGTCATTCAGGCCCTGGTGATCCTGTTCACGGGCGCATTGGACAATATGGTGAGAGGCCCGCTGGAGCGGATCTTCCTTGCTCTGCGCCGGGGGAAAGCGTGATGGATTTTCTGACTCTGATCCAGGTGCTTGACAGCACCGTTCGTCTTGCCACGCCGCTGCTCCTGGCCTGTCTGGCAGGTCTGTTCTCTGAACGTGCTGGCATTTTCGACATTGGCCTTGAAGGCAAGATGCTGATGGCTGCCTTCTTCTCCGCTGCGGTTGCCGCGACCACCGGGAATGTCTGGTTGGGCCTTTTGGCCGGTATCGCCTCTTCACTGGTCCTCAGCGGGCTGCACGGCCTTGCCTCGATCACCTTCCGTGGCAACCAGCTGATCTCCGGTGTGGCGATCAACTTCCTCGCTGCTAGGCATGACGGTGCTGATTGCACAGGACTGGTTCCAACAGGGCGGTCGTACTCCGTCCCTGTTCTCAGGTGGTCGTTTTGAACCACTCAATCTGCCGTTTGCGGATGCACTGGCGGATGTGCCGGTACTGGGCCCGATCTATAGTGAGCTGCTGTCTGGCCACTCCGTGCTGGTCTATCTGGCCTTCCTCGCGGTGCCCGCGACCGCATGGATCCTGTTTGGCACCCGCTTTGGCCTGCGCCTGCGCGCCGTCGGGGAAAACCCAGCAGCCGTTGATACCGCTGGTGTGTCCGTGGTCGGGCTGCGTTACGCTGCCGTGATGATCTGTGGCCTCCTTTGCGGGATCGCGGGTGCGTATCTTGCGACCGCACTTCAAGCCGGGTTTGTGAAGGACATGACCGCAGGCCGGGGCTTCATTGCCTTGGCAGCGCTGATTTTTGCGAAGTGGCGTCCGTGGCATGCGCTTGGAGCCTGCCTTCTGTTCGGCCTCCTGCAAGCGGTTGCCCTCCGGTTCCAGAACATCGAAATCGGGACCTTTGTGATCCCGGTACAGATGATGGACGCGTTGCCCTACATTCTGACAGTCGTGATTTTGGCTGGGTTTGTTGGCAAGGCTGTACCGCCCAAGGTCGAGCGGTGAGCCCTACGTCAAGGAACGCTGATATCCAGGTCCATTCCGCATAGTCCCTTGGGACTGTGCGGAAACATCGTCAAGCGCCCGGCCATGGTCGGGCGTTTCGCGTTTCACTCTACTTGCACACGTCAGACAGCAATCAACAGCACCGGGTGCCCTGCCGAAAATCATAGGTCCAGTTTTCCCCACAGCATCAGTCCTGTTTTCTGCACAGCGGCATCGACAGTTGATTTTACGCAGGTGCTGCGGTCTAACACTGATATGCAGATTTATCTTCCCATCGCCGAGGTGTCGGTCAACGCATTCCTGCTTCTGGGGCTCGGCGGTATGGTCGGCATCCTGTCCGGCATGTTCGGGGTTGGCGGCGGCTTTCTGATGACGCCGCTCTTGTTTTTCATCGGTATCCCCCCGGCGGTTGCCGTAGCTACCGAAGCCAATCAGATCGTCGCCTCCTCTTTTTCCGGCGTTCTTGCCCATTTCAGGCGGCGAACCGTCGACATCAAGATGGGTCTGGTCCTGCAAGCCGGAGGTCTGCTTGGCGCGGCGCTCGGGGTTGTGGTCTTCAACTATCTCAAGGCGCTTGGTCAGGTCGATCTACTGGTCAAACTTTGCTATGTCGTCTTCCTTGGCGTGGTTGGCGGGCTGATGTTCGTCGAAAGCCTGAACGCAATCCGAAAATCCAAGGCCTCCGCAGGCGCGGCGCCAGCGCCCCGCAGACAGCGTGGCTGGGTCCATGCTCTGCCATTTAAGATGCGGTTTCGCACGTCTGGTCTCTACATTTCGGTCATTCCACCACTGCTGGTCGGTGTTGTTGTAGGTATTCTGGCAGCGATCATGGGGGTTGGTGGTGGTTTCATCATGGTGCCTGCGATGATCTATATTCTGGGCATGCCAACCAAAGTTGTTGTGGGCACATCGCTGTTCCAGATCATTCTGGTGACGGCCTTCACCACCATGCTGCACGCCACCACGAACTACACTGTGGATATCGTCCTCGCGGTTCTGTTGCTTGTCGGCGGCGTCATCGGTGCGCAGATCGGCACTCGGATTGGGGTTTATCTGAAGGCAGAGCAGTTGCGTATCCTGCTCGCCCTTATGGTGATCGTGGTCTGCGTCAAGCTCGGTCTGGACCTCTTGCTCATGCCGTCCGAGCTCTATTCGCTCGGCAGCGACGGGGGCCATTAAGATGCTCCGTCGCTCTGTCCATCGTAATCACCACGTCGAGGTGCGCTCAGGCTTGCGTCGCGCCAGTCGACGGCTTTGTGCAGCAGTCTTCTTGGCGATGCCGTTCACGCCACTGGCCTCAGCCCCAACGGCAGCACAAACCGCCACCATCCTAGCCGACAGTGAACCCGCAGCCGGACCGCGCGAAGAGGTTGTCCTGGGACTCAGCCAGGACCGTGTGGCCATCACTGCCAACTTTGACGGCTCGGAGATCCTGATCTTTGGCGCCGTGAAGCGCGAGGCACCGATCCCGCAGGATGACCCGCTTGAGGTGATTGTCGCAGTGTCCGGCCCGGCGTCTCCGGTGATGGTTCGGCGCAAGGAAAAGAAGCTGGGGATCTGGGTCAATACTGACAGCGTTCTGGTGGACTCAGCCCCCAGCTTCTATGCCGTCGCAACCAGCGCACCCCTCTCGCAGGTGCTGAGCGATACAGAAGATCTGCGGTATCGGGTATCCGTGGGTCGTGCGATCCGCTCGGTTGGGGCCGGGATGCACATTCGCGGCGCCCAGCGATTTGCCGAAGCCGTGATCCGCATTCGCTCCGAAAATGATCTCTACTCACTACGGGAAAATACCGTCGCTGTGGATCAGCAAACCTTGTTTCGCACGGCAATCGACATGCCTGCCGACCTTACCGAAGGGGCCTATAGCACGCGCATCCTGCTGACCCGAGGGGGGTCAGTGGTGGCCCAGTACGAAACTAGCATCGACGTACGCAAGGTGGGGCTGGAACGTTTCCTCTATGCGATGTCGCGGGAGCAGCCATTTCTCTACGGTTTGATGTCACTGGCCATTGCGATTGCCGCGGGCTGGGGAGCCTCCGCTGCCTTCCGCCTCCTGCGCAGAAGCTAAGGATAGAGCCCCCCGCAGTGCAACGCGCGGCACCACCCCCAACAGATGCGCTGCCAGATAGCTGGTATGGTGCCGGGCGGGAGCTCGCCCGGATCTCGCCTAACCGCGTCCAATGTAGGGCATGGTCGTCGCCATAATCGTCATGAACTGGACATTCGCCTCAAGTGGCAAATCTGCCATATGAAGCACAGATTGCGCGGCGTCTTCCACAGCAAAGGTCTGCATCGGTACAGCAGACGGATCAGCTGCGACCTGTCGCACACTCAGATCTTCCACCATGGGCGTACGCGCGTTGCCGATATCGATTTGCCCACAGGCGATCTGAAAGGGTCGCCCATCCAGTGACAGGCTACGGGTCAGCCCGGTAATCGCAGATTTTGTCGCGGCATAGGGCGCTGATCCGGGGCGCGGTACATGGGCCGCGATGGATCCGTTGTTGATGATCCGGCCACCCTGCGGCGATTGCTGACGCATCTGCCGAAAGGCCGCGCGCGCTGCCAGAAACATACCGTTTAAGTTCACATTGACAGCGGCAAACCAATCTTCCAGCTCAATTTCGTCGATGGTGCCCGAAGGGGTGAATATACCAGCATTGTTGAACAGCACATCCACCCGCCCTACCCGTTTTGCAAAGCAATCAAAGGCGTGGTCGACAGCGTCAGGGTCCGTCACGTCGGCAGGGAGAACATGAGCTGTGTCACGATCCTGCGCGACCTCTTCCAACTGTTCTGCACGACGCGCCAACAGGCCAACCTGCCAGCCCTTTTCCAGAAACAACTCAGCCACGGCACGACCAATGCCGGAGCTTGCCCCAGTTATCAAGATCGTAGGTTTGGAGACTTGATCCTCTGCGCTCATACCGGGCTGTCCTCCTGCATTTCCAAGGTCAGAGCGCTGGCTGGTGCTGCACGCAGGTCGTCCACCTGCAGCGGGCCGGTTGGCTTTGCCAGACGGTTGCGCACCACCCAGATAAGCCGTTCCTGTGCCCGTGTGATGGCGACATAGGTCAGCCGCTTCCACAGGGGCTGACCAGCCTCCACCCGTCCCATCCGCGCAGCCGCGTAGATGTCCGGGGCAAAAACCTGTGCTGTCGGCCACTGCGATCCTTGGGCCTTGTGAATGGTGACCGCTGCCCCATGCAGAAACGCGGCCCCCATACGCGCGGCAAACGGAATGAAAGGCTCTTCTTCTTCGGGCTTTTCAATCTTCACGATTGATGCGGCGGACACCTGAGGGTCTTCTGCCCCCATTACATGAAGACGCGAAAACCCCGGTTTCCGGCCCGGCCCGAGATAGATCACCTGGGCGCCCTTGATCAGACCGCGGGCCTCCAGATCCAGCCGTTTCTTGCGGTGTTTCATCGGCAGTTCAATGCCATCGCAGATCAGCGGTTCGCCCGCCAGCAGGCTGTCTTCCGGGGCACCATGCACATTTCTGAAGGCGTTGATCAGCCGAATTCGGGTGTTGTTGCGCCAGACCAAGACTGGGGAGCGCGCCATCAAATCGACCTCCACCCGCTGACCCCAGACCACGCGCTCATCCTTGCGGGAGAGATCTTCGACCATACGCTCAAAATCCTCAAAGCCGACGTCCGGATCTGCAAGCGCATGGGCAAGATCCAGAATAGGGTTGCTTCGGCCTCCTGGCGGTGTATGCGGTTGAGGATCAGCTTGCGCTCTTCCGGCAGTGTTTCAAAGACCATCGCACCAGATTGGTTCACTGGCGCCAGCTGTGCGGGATCTCCGAACAGCAACAATGTCGGAAAAATCTCCTTCAGATCCTGAAACTGGCGATCATCCAGCATGGAGGCCTCATCGATAAAGCCGATGTCCAGCGGCTCCTCTCGGCGTTTCCAGCCGGTGATGAAATCGGACCCCCGCAGCCCGGCAGCCGCCAAGGCGCCTGGGATGGATTTATTGCGCTCATAGAAGGCTTTGGCACGGGCCAGCGCCTCCTCGGTTAACCCTTCAATTTCCGGCTCGTCACCGCTACCGGCCAGCCATTCGGCAATTCGCTCGTATTCAGGATCATAGACCGGCGTGTAGAGAATTCGGTGGATCGTGGTTGCAGGCACACCCCGCAGGCGCAGAACACTGGCCGCTTTGTTTGTCGGCGCCAGGATCGCAAGCGTGCGGCGGTCCTCGTTTTTCTTCCGGCTTTCATAGTCGCCCGATACGACTTCAACCCCGGCTTTCTCCAGTGCCTTGTACAGCTCCGCCAGCAACAGCGTTTTGCCGGAACCGGCCTTGCCGATCACAGCCATTGCACCGCCGTCACCGCGCGGCGGGTGTAGCAGATCATCTTCCAGATCGACCCCCGCGTCATGAAGAAGACTGCTGACGCGATCAAAGGCAACCGCCTGATCATCGGAGAATTTTATGGGTGCTGCGCTCATGTCGCGACCCTACAGGGGCAGGGCTGGCTGCACCAGAGCAGACGGCCCGGCATGTCCCGGTTTTGGCAGAGGTCAGGTCTGCCTCTCACGTCCTCTTCAGCGCAGTTGTCAGCCGGTCAGGGCGACGGGTCCAGGCTCCCCTGCCCCGCCAAACGAACGATCAAACCACAAAGTCGACAGCTCCGGCTGGATACCCGCCTTCTGTGCAACGCGATGATAGGCCTCCGACGAATAATCCCAAAGGCCTAGGCAGATCCGGTCCCGCCCCTCGCCCATGGTGCCAATGACGTCCGGACTAAAACCAAGCGACCGGTAGATCCGGACCATACGACGGTCAAACACCCCTGCAAAATGGGCGATGTTGAAGTTGCGCATGATCTCCAGCCCGGCCAAGGTCAGGGCTCCGGCGACGTTACCACTGACATCACGCGAAAGGCAGAACCGCGTACATTCCCAGATCAGCGGGCTACAGATCGCGTCGCCTCCAGTTAGTTCAGGAAAGACATCGTTTACCATGATCGGACCAGTGGAAGGCAGGAACCGCATAGAGCCACCGTGGCGGCCATCAGCCTGCTCCCAAATCACATAAAGCGGATCAAGCGCATCATATTCGTCGCGCTCTTCTCCTTGAGCATCTACCGAGACATCCCACCCGAGCCGCGTCTTGAATTGATCGGCGCGGTCCACAAACATCGAATGGGCCAATTCACGGTGCTGGTGCAGGTCGTGTGCATATACATAGCGAAGCATAATTTAGTCCCCTTTAGATAGAAAAGTGGGACCAGATTACGACCAGAAGAGATTCTCAACTATAAGGTTAATGAATTCCTGTAGCTTCAACGCGTTAAATGATGATCAGCCCGAGACTCAGTGCACGCGCGATGGCATGGGTGGTGTTGATAGCCCCCAATTTGAATCGCGCGCTCTCGATATAGACACGTAAAGTATGCTCCGAGATCGTCAGCGTCTTCGCCACCTGTGCACGGCTATAGCCCATCGCTAGCAGGGTCAGCGCGTCAATCTCGCGCGGGGACAGCGGTTGCACATGTTCCGGGCTGCGATCGGGTTCAAACTCCAGCGCCTTGCGATTGAAGTAGTGCCCGATCAGGATCAGATCTCGGCTGTGTTTGTCAGTGAACCGGGTCCACGTGTCATCATCGCAGTTGTGACTGACCGTAAACAGCGCAAATTGCCCGTTCGGCCCCCGGATCGGGATCGAATATCCCTGATTGCCGACGTCATGCGCCAAGGCGTCTTGCAGAAATTCACGCGCGGGTTTGGAGGACCAGTCAAGGCGGCGCCAGTCGACCGGGTGGAAACGCTGATAGCATCCGATAATCACAGGATCGACGCGCACATAGGCCTTTTCCTGATAGCGCTCGACCCAGCCTTGCGAATAGGTGCCAAAATGATAGTGATCGCCCGCACTATCCACCCAATGATACATGGCATGATCAACCTCGAAGGTATCGCAAACCCGTTGGATGATCTCCTGCAGACCATCGACCGAGGTCGTCGCGTCCAATACCTCAAGGATCAGATCAAGATTAACTTTGGTTGCCATAAATTGCCTGAATCTCACTTAGTCTTGGCACAGGTCCCCTGCACCGTTGCGGCTGCTGGTATGCTCTACAAACCGCGTTCTTAGTCTTTGTGCCGCGATCGTCGCGGAAGCGTCAACGACATGCCAGCATATTGATCGAATTTTTATTTCATAGGGGATTATCTAGTGCGCCGCCACACAATGTCTGCCCCATCAGCACCAAGTCGCCTGCCCTTACAACGTCACGATCCGCTGGGCGGCAACGTACCAAACACACGAAAAACCCCGCCAGTCCTATCGGTGACTGGCGGGGCGAAACTGACAGAAATCAGCTGGAGGTTCTACCCTGCCAAGACATCTTCCAGGGTCCGCAGCCCGGTACGCGGCGCCTGGACCAGAACGGACATATTGCCGGGTTTATGTTCATTGCGCAGCATCTTCATATGGGCCTCCGGCAGATCCGACCAAGAGAAGACCTCAGACATGCAGGGATCCAGACGACGCTCTACCATCAGCTTGTTCGCTGCGGCCGCCTGTTTCAGATGCGCAAAATGTGAACCCTGCAGGCGCTTCTGATGCATCCACATATAGCGCACGTCAAAGGTCAGGTTATAGCCGGTGGTACCGGCGCAGATCACAACCATACCACCCTTTTTGCAAACAAAGGTCGAGACTGGGAATGTGCTTTCGCCGGGATGTTCAAACACCATGTCAACATTATTGCCCTTGCCCGTGATATCCCAGATCGCCTTGCCAAACTTGCGCGCTTCCTTGAACCAATGGGCATATTCAGGGGTGTTCACTGTCGGCAGCTGGCCCCAGCAATTGAAGTCTTTGCGGTTGATGACACCTTTGGCCCCCAACCCCATGACGAAGTCGCGTTTGCTCTCGTCAGAGATCACGCCGATGGCATTGGCGCCAGCGGTGTTGATCAGCTGGATCGCATAAGAGCCAAGGCCACCCGAGGCACCCCAGACCAGTACGTTCTGGCCAGGCTTCAGATCATGTGGTTCATGGCCGAACAGCATCCGGTAAGCGGTGGCCAGTGTCAGCGTATAACAGGCGCTTTCTTCCCATGTCAGATGTTTGGGGCGCGGCATCAGCTGCTGTGACTGAACATTGGTGAACTGGGCAAAGGATCCATCAGGGGTCTCATAGCCCCAGATCCGCTGGCTGGGGGAGTACATCGGATCGCCGCCGTTGCATTCCTCATCATCACCGTCGTCCTGATTGCAGTGGATCACCACCTCATCGCCGACCTTCCAGCGCTTCACCTTGTCGCCAACCGCCCAGACAATGCCAGAGGCATCGGAACCTGCGATGTGAAACGGGGCGCCATGCCCATCAAAGGGGCTAATCGGGGTGCCAAGTGCGGCCCACACACCATTGTAGTTCACCCCGGCCGCCATCACGAGAACGAGCACATCGTGGCTGTCAAGTTTAGGCACATCGACAACCTCCTGCACCATGGCGGTGTCGGGGTTGCCGTGGCGTTCCTTGCGGATTGTCCACGCATACATTTTCTGCGGCACATATCCCATCGGAGGCAGTTCACCGATCTCGTAGAGCTCTTTTTCAGGGGCCTCGTAGGAGAGGGCGCCGTTCTGCGTATCCAAAGCCATGCTGGCCTCCTTTTTTCCGCTGTTCGCCGCAATGCAGAATCGCAGCTGCTATCTAGGGAATAAGATTCACCAAGCAACAATGCAACATCATTTATTCAATTTGGGTAACTTTATAACCCAGCAAACGCGGAATATTCCTTCGCACTCGCAGCAAAAACCCCCTATTCAGCCTGCGTTTCGGGCAGATCAGGGATGAGATGTCGAATGGAATTCGCATAGTAGACAAGCAGATCCCGGCGCTCAGCGACTACCTGATAGCGGTTCTGGTGCTCTTCCAGGATCCCCCGGGCTGTCAGCTGACGCAGCCCGGCCTCCGCTGCGTAACCCTGCCCCCCGCCCGGCGTATGAATATGGGCAAAGGGCATCTGTGCCAGTAGCCCCTCCATCGCCTGTTCGATCTCAGACCGGCTCAACGGGTCGGAACCAGACGACAAGCGCACCAGCGTTGCGGCCACCAGAGCCACCGGCAGAACCGGAACACATTCACCAATCCGCCCCATCAACTCCTCCGCCAAGACCGTCGGCGCATCTTCCTCCCCGTCGCGCAACATAAACGCCCGCAGGCTGAGTGGACGCCCGAAGCTGACCGCCGCATATCCAAATCGTTGGTAACGTCCTGTGAGCCAGAGCATCAGTTGACGCAGCATTCGGATGGCGACCACATGGATGCGCGGACGAAACCGCCGCTCTCCGGCTTGGGCCGCCGACGTCAGAATCTTGTCCTCAAGGACACGGTCGTAATTCAGAGCGACCGGCACAAACACCACATCCCGCCCCCCTTCGCCCTGCGCCAACTGCCCATCGACAATATACTTGAGCAGCCCCACCTTCGGCTCGGCCAGGGCGCCGTCCAGGCTGAGCCCGCCCTCGGGAAACATCGCCTGTGTCACACCGCCTTGCGTCGCCAAGCGTACGTAGGTTGCAAGAACACGGCGATAGAGGTCATTTCGTGACTTCCGACGAATAAAATATGCGCCCATTGCCCGGATCAACCGTGATAAGGGCCAAACTCGCGCCCACTCCCCCACCGCATAGGAGAGCGCAGACCGATCTGCCGCGAGGTAAGTGATCAGCACGTAGTCCATATTTGACCGGTGGTTCATCACAAACACCACGGTCGCCTCCGGATCAATGGCCTTAAGCGCGGCTTCGTCGACGTGACCAAGGCGCACCCGGTAGACGGCGTTGGACAGAAACCGAGCCAGGCGGATCGCAATGCTGAAATAAGCAACGGCAGAGAACGAGGGCACAATCTCACGCGCGTAGCGGCGTGCCTCCTCAAAGGCGACGTTCTCCGGAATACTCATATTACGCGCATGATCCGCGATCGCTTGTGCCACCTGCGGGTCGTAAATCAGACGCTGAATCATGTCATAGCGCCGCGCCAGTTTGAACGGCTGAATAGGACGCTCAAGCCGCCGATTGAGACGCGCCACCGCACGCTCAAGCCGACGACGAAAGAACCACCGCACCGAAGGGAACAGAAAATGCGACGCAAAGGTGATCGCAGCAAACAGCAGGATCAGCACAAATAGCCAAAGCGGGAGTTCCACGGTCTGCGTCATCCCGCCAAGCCTTGCCCAAACCTGCCCGGTTTACAAGCCTTTGCAACCTCACCCCCCAGCCACCGATCGACCATTGTGGCCCTGCTCATCACGGCGGGCCAGCAGCGTGCGAACAGCCGTTTGAGAAGGCACCTCAACCAGTCGAAAAATGGCCATCGACAGGATTATAATGCCCGCCATGACAACGGTTGCGGCCAGCACGTAGATCCCGGTAAGCAGCCCGGCAGGCAGCAGTGTAAGCAGGGTCACGCCAATGTAATTGTGCAGCAGATAAACCGGATAGCTGATCAACCCTAGCCCAGCCAACGGTCGCCAAGCCAGAACCTGAGCCACCCTCAATCGCAAGGCACAGGCCGCAACTGCGAGAAAGATCAGGACCAGAAATGCCACTTCCCAGTTATCTTCAGCGCGGTAAAATGCCACCGAGAAGGCCCAGAAGACCAGCGCAGCCTGCCGCTTGTCGCGCGCTCCGGAATAGATTGCGGCAAAGGTGATGCCTGCGGCGAACAGATGCGCATAGGCTAAAAAAAGCGTCTCAATCACCACCTGCGGCACCAGCCCAGCAACCGCAAACTCTACCACTGCGAATATCGCCTGCATGATCAGCAAAACCAATGGCGCCACACTTCCAAAACGTCCCTTGGGTACCAACCAGAAAATCACAGCCGCCAACAGGTAGAACCGAACCTCAATGGCAAGTGTCCAATATACAACGTCGACGTAGCCATCGAACCCAAAGACACTGTGCCAGAAGCGCTGCGATGTGAACGTCCAGGAGGCCGCAAAGCCACTCAGATCTCCTCGTATGTCTTGCGTGAAATTGCTGCCAACGCTGTGCACAAAAACAAACGTGATGAGGGAACAAACCACCAGTGTCGGCCAAAGACGCGCCAGGCGTTTTAGCGCAAACCGCAGTGGCCCGGGCCGTTCGGAAAGCGACAGCGTAATGACAAATCCAGAGATGACGAAGAACAGCTCGACACCCATGTCACCGTATTTCGCCAGGGGCAACAATGCCGCACCGTAGGGGGAGTACTGCGGATAGGCCTGAAAATAGTGGTACAGCACGACTGCCAGCACAGCAACAGCGCGCAAGCCATCAACCTCGGCGAGGCGCCGCCCAGTGATCGTGTTCTTCAAATCAGTGCTCTTCTAATACAAAAATCAACTTATAAGGTCTTAGATCAAACACAAAACCACCTCAACAGCCTGCAAGCGACCTGAAAGCGCGAGAGCCGCTGTCTGACTTACAAATGCCGCAACGCAGCGAATTGACACGGGTCTATAATTGCTATTTAGATCCACTCAGAGAAATATAATTACCACAATCCTGCTGGGAGGCTGATGATGCCGCAGATGCAAAAAGACCGCCCTTGGCTGATCCGCACGTATGCGGGCCACTCCACTGCCAGCGCATCCAACGCGCTCTACCGTGCCAACTTGGCGAAAGGGCAAACAGGCCTTTCCGTGGCCTTCGATTTGCCAACGCAGACCGGCTATGACAGCGACCACGTCCTGGCTCGCGGCGAAGTGGGCAAGGTTGGTGTGCCAGTCTGCCATCTGGGCGACATGCGGTCCCTGTTCGACCAGATTCCGCTGGAACAGATGAACACCTCCATGACCATCAACGCCACTGCCCCTTGGCTGCTGTCTCTTTATATCGCGGTGGCGGAGGAGCAGGGCGCAGACATCTCAAAATTGCAAGGCACCGTGCAGAACGACCTGATCAAGGAATACTTGAGCCGGGGCACCTATGTTTGCCCCCCCAAGCCCAGCCTCAAGATGATCGCTGATGTGGCTGAGTATTGCTACACCAATGTGCCCAAATGGAACCCGATGAACGTCTGCTCCTATCATTTGCAGGAGGCGGGCGCGACGCCCGAGCAGGAGCTGGCCTTTGCGCTCGCAACCGCGCAGGCGGTGCTGGACGAGCTGAAACCGCGCATCGCCCCGGAGGATTTCCCGGCTATGGTCGGTCGCATTTCCTTCTTCGTGAACGCCGAGCATCCGGTTCGTGACCGAGATGTGCAAGATGCGCGCCTTTGTTGATCTTTGGGATGAAATCTGTCGCGACCGCTATGGCGTCGAGGATCCCAAGTTCCGCCGCTTCCGCTACGGCGTGCAGGTGAACTCGCTTGGCCTGACCGAACAGCAACCGGAGAACAATGTTTACCGTATCTTGATCGAGATGCTGGCTGTGACCTTGTCGAAAAAAGCGCGAGCCCGCGCCGTGCAGTTGCCCGCCTGGAATGAGGCGCTTGGCCTGCCCCGCCCCTGGGATCAACAGTGGTCCATGCGGATGCAACAGATCCTCGCCTATGAGACCGATCTTCTGGAATATGGCGATCTGTTTGATGGCAACCCAGCTGTGGATGCAAAGGTAGAAGACCTGAAGACAGGCGCCCGTGCTGAATTGGCGAATCTGGAATCCATGGGCGGCGCGGTGGCCTCCATTGAATACATGAAGGGCCGGTTGGTCGATTCCAACGCCGAACGCCTGAACCGGATTGAGAAAAACGAGACCGTTGTTGTTGGCGTCAACAAATGGACCGAGGGTGAGCCATCTCCGCTACAGACCGAGGACGGCGGCATCATGGTGGTCGACCCGGCGGTCGAGCAAGAGCAGATCAGCCGTCTGGATGACTGGCGCAGTGGGCGCGACGATGACGCAGTTCAAACAGCGCTCATGGCCCTGCGGACCGCAGCGCAAAACGGTGACAATATCATGCCGCCTTCCATCGCCGCAGCCAAGGCGGGTGTCACCACCGGCGAATGGGCCGAGGAAATGCGCAAAGTCTATGGCACCTATCGTGGCCCGACCGGTGTTTCAGGATCGGTATCCAACAAAACTGAAGGCCTGGATGAGTTGCGCGACAAGGTCAACGCGGTGAGCGATCAACTTGGCCGCCGCCTGAAATTTCTGGTCGGGAAACCTGGCCTCGACGGCCATTCAAATGGTGCCGAGCAGATCGCCTTTCGGGCCCGCGACTGCGGCATGGACATCACCTATGACGGTATTCGCATGACCCCGGAGGAACTAGTCGCCTCGGCCATCGCGGATGACGCCCATGTTGTTGGCATGTCAATCCTTTCCGGCAGTCACCTCCCCCTGATCGAAGAGCTGATGGGCCGAATGACAGAGGCCGGTCTTGCGCATGTTCCGGTTATTGTCGGAGGAATCATTCCAGACGATGACGCTGACCGCTTGAAAAAGATGGGGGTGGCTCGTGTTTATACACCCAAGGATTTTGAGCTCAACGCAATCATGGGAGACATTGTCGAACTTGCGAAACAACCAGAAACAGCTGCGCATTAGCGGATTTTCGCAAATAAAAAAAATCGAAACAACTTTCTTGATGAAATCGCCATGAATATGGGGCCATAAATGAATGCACCTCGACGTATCACGTCGTGCATTCATTCATGGAGATAAAAATGGCCGTTGACCTCACATCGATGTCGCGAAAAGAACTTTTGGAATTGCAGACAAACGTCGAAAAGGCGTTGAAAGACGCTGAGCAGCGTGAGCGCATCGAAGCATTGAAAGCCGCGGAAGAAGCCGCCGCCAAATTCGGTTTCTCCCTGGATGAGATTGCCGGAAATGGCCGTAGCACTGCCAAGAAAACCAAGGCCGCTCCGAAATACCGCAACCCTCAAAACCCGGAAGAAACCTGGACCGGCCGTGGCCGCAAACCACATTGGGTTCATGCAGCGCTGACATCCGGCGTTGATATTTCCGACCTGGAAATCTGATTTCCCGAAACTGAGGGTAAAAAATGACTGTTCATATCGGGGCCGCCAAGGGCGAGATTGCCGAAACCGTTTTGCTGCCGGGAGACCCCTACCGCGCGAAATGGGCAGCCGAGACATTTCTGAAAGATGTGCGCCTTGTAAATGAGGTACGCGGGATGCTGGGGTTCACCGGCACATGGAATGGTCATCCGGTGACAATTCAGGGCAGCGGGATGGGCATGCCATCCCTGTCTATCTACGTGAATGAACTGATCCGCGACTATGATGCCAAGACCCTGATCCGCATCGGTTCCTGTGGTGGCATGCAGGACAAGGTGAAGATCCGCGACGTGATCCTCGCCATGACAGCGACAACCACCGGCTCCCCCTCACGCGGGATTTTCAAGGAGGTCAATTTCGCCCCCTGCGCCGATTGGTCCCTGCTCCAGGCGGCCGTAAAAGCCGCTGAAACCCATAAGCTGACCCCGCATGTTGGCGGCATCTATTCGTCGGATGTGTTCTACGATGAACGCCCGGATCTGAACGAACAAATGGTGCGCCACGGCATTCTGGGCGTCGAGATGGAGGCCGCTGAGCTTTACACACTTGCAGCGCGCTACGGATGTCGCGCCCTGGCAGTGCTGACCGTGTCCGATCACCTCGGCACAGGCGAGGCGCTGCCCTCCGATCAACGCGAACGCAGCTTCGGGGATATGGTGGAAATCGCACTTGCGGCGGCATTCGCCTGAACTGATCAAACGCTGTAGTCCAAAGAAAAAGGCAGCGCCTCATGCGTTGCCTTTTTCCTATTGGCAGGATCGCAGATCAGCTGCGCCCATGACTGCCATCGTAGCCATTGCGCTCAGGTGATTGCCAGCCGTCCAACGCAGTGCCCTCGGGCGTAAAGACCTCTACCAACAGCGGGTAGCACGCAGCGCTGTCGCTGGTGTGTTCCGATCCACAATCGCCCCCAGGACACGCACTTAATGCGCCCAACAGGTCGATTTCGGCGAAAAACTCAAGATGGTCACCGGGGCGCACCGGACTGGCCTTCATAAAATACCGCCCGGTATCGCGGGTAAACCCGGTGCACATGAAAACGTTCAGAACGTCGTGTACATGCCGCTCCGCGTCTGCCAGCGATAGGTTCAGTTCATCAGCCAGTGCGCGGGTCAGATTGGAGTGGCAGCAATGGTGATAATGGCCGCCGCCGAGAAGATTGCCGGTATAGGGATCGCAGCGTGTGCCAATCACATCATGTACCGAACCACCGTAGCTGTCGATCCCGTACCAGCCAAGACTATCGGCAACAATGGTCGCCATGGGGCGCAGATGCGGCAGTGTGCTCCACAGCCTCTCCCCGGCTGTCACATGGGTTCCGTGCAAAGCCCGCGTCTTGCCGGAGAAAAACCGCTCGCTCAGATCGGCGCTGTTCCAGAGGTTCAGGTCCCCCACCTGCGCCCCTTCGACCGATGTAATTCGGAAAAAACTGCTTAGCTGCAACACGAAAACAAGCCGCCTGGCGCGGGGCGACAATCACCTCATCGGTCTTCTGCGCTGTCTCCCGCGCTGCAAGGTATCGTGGCAAATCCGGCTTTGGCAGCGTTTCGTTGGGATAGCAGATCACTGGCGGGATCGCGCGCCGCTCCTCTGCATCAAACGGCAACCCTGTCTCGGCATTTGGGAGCTCAGTATTGGACATGGCGCAAACCTCTTTATTGTTTACGCCATGAAAGCCAAAGCGACGCCCCGAGACAAGCGGTGATTGCGACCGCGTTCCCAAGCCGCCTGAGGTCAGATCACCACCACATCCAGCGGCGGGAAGCCATTGAACCCGACCGATGCATAGGTGGTCGTATAGGCGCCACAGGCATGGATCACGACGCGGTCTCCGGCTTTCAGCTCCAGCGGCATTTGATAAAGCTGCTTTTCATAGAGCACATCGGCGCTATCACACGATGGGCCAGCCAGAATGCAGGGACCGGTCTGCCCATCACCATGATCCGTGGTGATGCGATAGCGGATCGCCTCGTCCATGGTTTCGGCCAGACCGGAGAATTTCCCGATATCCAGATAGACCCAGCGGTGCAGATCACCCGCATCCTTGCGCGACACCAGTAGAACTTCTGCCGCGATTGCGCCTGCCTCTGCCACCAACCCGCGGCCCGGTTCCGCCATGATTTCGCAGGCGTCCGGAAAACGCGCGTTCACCAGCGCCATTACTTCCTGCGCGTAGCGGTTCGGCGCCATCACCTCAGTGCCATAGCTGGCGGGAAAACCGCCGCCAATGTTCAGAAGGGTCAGCTCATGTCCGGCGCTCTTGGCCGCGCGCCAGACCTGCGCCACCTGATCAAGCGTGTCGGCCCACATCTGCGGATCACGGGTCTGCGATCCGACATGGAAGGAAAGGCCAGATACGCATAGGCCAAGGACGCGGGCACGGTCCATCAGGGTCAGCGCCATAGCAGGGGTACAGCCGAACTTACGGCTCAACGGCCAATCAGCGCCGGTCGCCTCAACCAGCAGACGGATACAAACCCGCGCACCCGGCGCGTGCTCAGCCAGTTTCTCCATCTCTGCCAAGGCATCAACGGCGAAATGCGTGATACCGATTTCATGCGCGAAAGCGATGTCCGCCGGGCGCTTGATGGTGTTGCCAAAGGTAATCTGTTTCGGCTTTGCGCCAGCAGCCAGACACATCTCGATCTCAGCCCGGCTGGCCGCATCGAAATTGGATCCCATGCTGGTCAGGCGCCTCAGGATCTGCGGCTCCGGATTGGCTTTAACAGCGTAGTGAATACGGGCGCGGCCCAGACCTTGCGCGAGGGCGGCGTATTGCCGGGCAACAGCTTGACTGTCGATCACCAGTGTCGGTCGGTCAAACGCGTTCTGTGCAATGTAAGACAGGTGGCGAGAAACGGGGACAATAGCATCTTGACGGGCAAGTTGCCCGGTTACGTTTGCGTTCATGGTCATCTCCAAAAGACCCGGCCATCTATGACCGCTCACTTCAATCAGAGACGTTACCGTCGCTACGTAACCATGGGGGATAACCCTTGGGACAGAGGCGCGTGCGTTGGCGTCTGTGCGCCATATCCACCAAAGCAATGAGTCGATCAAGCATTTTTTTCGCCCTATCCCTCAACTTATACGGGATAGTCGCACGTGCCGTGTTTCAGCGATCTCATCGGCCATAGAACATCGTGGTTTCAGGCAAAGCCCCTGCCTACCCGGCCTGCCGCAGACATAGTTTCGGCGCCGCAGAGCCGGGCTGTACTGCCCCGCAAGCCGCACATCTCCATTGGTTAGCCGCGCGCTCCTGCCGCCAACGACAATGTCGGCTCAGACTGGACGTTTTGTGCCGCCAAAGGAAATATCCGAAAACGCCAAACAACAGGAAGAGGATCAACACGGGCATGTGGCCTGTCTATCTACCGTTCTATTCAGCCGCAACTGCTGCCAACGCCGCCCTGCTCCGACCAATCAGGCCGCAGCGTAGTAATCGACAACGCCCTCAGTGGTCGCAGGCTCTGTGATAGCGCGGGAGGCCACGCGTGGTTCCGGCACATAGTAAGCCCAGGCCTGTTCCAGATGTGCCAGTGCTTCGGCAGCTCGCCCTGCCTTCGGTGATGCCGACGAATTGGCAGCCGTCTGATAAAATTGCGTCGTGGCTTGATCGGTCATGTGATCGCTCCTGCTCAAGAGAATGCCTCTCCCTGCTCAGGAATTTATGCCTGTGAGCGTGACAACACACCCTCCGTTTCAACAAGATCGCCATGCGCGCAGCGCAACCCCACACGCAAGCGATCTCTGACAAAACAGAGTCTGACGATACAAAGAAAAACGCCGCTCAAAGATCCTGAGCGGCGTTTGAGATTGCGTATGCTGCGTCAGATCAGACCGCGCGTTCCACCATCATCTGTTTGATGTGCGAAATCGCCTTGGCCGGGTTCAGGCCCTTGGGACAGGTTTTTGCGCAATTCATGATCGTGTGGCAGCGGTAGAGCTTAAAGGGGTCTTCCAGCTCATCCAGACGCTCCGGTGTCGCCTCATCCCGGCTGTCGATGATCCAACGATACGCATGCAGCAGTGCGGCTAAGCCCAAGATAACGATCACCGTTCCACCAATAGCTGGGGCAGGACGTCGAACAGGAGGCACACATCACACATTCATAAAGACCGTCGAGTTTCTTGCGATCCTCGATAGACTGTTTCCACTCTTTTGCAGGGCGGTTGGTCTTGGTTTCCAGCCACGGCATGATTGAGGCGTGCTGCGCATAGAAATGCGTCAAGTCGGGAATCAGGTCCTTTACCACCGGCATATGCGGCAGCGGATAGACCTTCACATCACCTTTGATTTCATCCAGCCCGTAGATGCACGCCAACGTATTGATGCCGTCGATGTTCATCGCGCAAGAACCGCAGATCCCCTCGCGACAAGACCGGCGAAATGTCAGGGTTGGATCAATCTCATTCTTGATCTTGATGAGCGCGTCCAGAACCATCGGACCGCATTTGTCCATATCGACAAAATAGGTATCCACCTGCGGGTTCTTGCCATCATCCGGGTTCCAGCGATAAATGCTGAACTTGCGCACATTGGTTGCGCCTTCGGGCTTGGGCCAGGTTTTACCCGTGGTGATCTTGGAATTTTTCGGAAGTGCGAATTCGACCATAGATCGTTCTCCTTGCTTAGCTGCCCACCATCCGCAGGCGCGAGGCGCTGCGGAGGCAGGAGATCGGTGTCTGCGGCCCGGACGGGCCGGATCGCAGATCTTTGGGTGTCGCGGCCATGCCAGCCGCAATTTCATAGGCTCGGGAAAGCATCAGAACAGCCCTCCCGCCGCAAAAGGGGGATGCTCTGCCAGCTGTGACAGCCGGGCCGCATCATCGGGGTAGTGCCGCGCCAAAGCCGCCAGCAGCGCCTCATCACGAGCTGCGAGGTGCAGGATCGCCTGATATTCTGCGTCCTCCGCCATCTGTTTGCAGCGTTGATCCGTCTTCAGATCAAAATCGGCGTCGCCCCGATCCTTGTCAAAGGACGAGCCACCGCCGTAGGTTTGTATCTTGCCGAGGGTGTTGTCTGCGCAGGGCAAATCCAGGCGATCCAGCAGATCCGTCCGATAGTGAGCACTGCGCATCCATCGGTCGTAGTCAACCACCACCAGCGCAAGTTCATCCGCATGTGAGGCCAGCTCCAGCATGCGCCGATAGCTGTCAATTGCCCGCAGCAGCACGGCGTTACGCTGAACAAGAGAAAAAGCAGGGTTGCCCTGAAGCTTCTTCAACAACGACGCGGACCAGTTCAGAAACCCACGCAACAGCAGGACATCGCCACTCAGCAGGCGTTCATCCAGATCACCCGAGACGGGGCGATCCAGATTGTAATCCGACGGAACAGTGTCCTCATAAGAAATCAACAGCAGACCACCGGAGGCCATTGACGCGCCAAGCGCTGGCAAATCACGCGCCTCTGACCGCGACAGGCCCACGGTATTACGCTCTATTCCCTGATGATGCGAAAGCGGCATTCGGGCCGATTTGCAGTTATTGAAGAACAGAGCCTGCTGACCCGGCGCGTTGCGCTGCAACCAATTAGCAACCGCATGATTGCCAGACCGCCGCATTCCGAACAGGCGCAATGCGACATCCGGCTGCCAGCCAAAACCCGGCCAACCGCAGGGTTGTTCTGCAGCAGATGCCGGAGGTGGTGTCGAAACGTCTTGCTCCAGTGCCATCATAGCAGCCCCCAACCATGTACACTCAGCTCCCGCGAGAGAGCGCTGAGTGTCATGTGATATGCAGGAACTGCGCGCATCACGGCCTTAGAACGTCCGCGCCTTGGGGGCGATCTTCGCCTCGCTGATGCCGCCTTCGGCCTCAGTGGTGAGAGGATCCACAATAACCGGGCGATAGGACAGATCCACCTTGTTGCCGTCAACACGGCTCACGGTATGGACACGCCATTTCTCATCGTCCCGACTGGTGAAATCCTCATGAGCATGGGCACCACGGCTTTCCTGACGTGCCTCGGCCCCGACAATTGTCGCCAAGGCGTTTGGCATCAAGTTGGTCAGCTCAAGCGTTTCCATCAGGTCAGAGTTCCAGACCAGCGACCGGTCGGTCACAGCCAGATCGTCGATCTTTGCTGCGATGGCGGTCATCTTGGTCACACCTTCCGCCATGGTCTCCGATGTGCGGAACACCGCGGCATCGCTTTGCATGGTGCGCTGCATCTCCAGGCGCAGATCCGAGGTTGGGATGCCGCCCTTCGCATAGCGCAGACCATCAAACCGGTCGAAGGCTTTGTCCACCTGCGCCTGATTAAGAACAGGGTTGGGCGCATCAGCATCCACCACCTTGCCCGCACGGATTGCCGCGGCACGGCCAAAGACCACAAGGTCGATGAGCGAGTTGGACCCCAACCGGTTGGCCCCGTGAACTGAGGCACAGCCCGCCTCGCCCACAGCCATCAGACCCGGCACCACAGCGGTCGGATCCTCGGCTGTCGGGTTCAGCACCTCACCCCAGTAGTTGGTCGGGATACCGCCCATGTTGTAGTGAACCGTTGGCAGAACCGGAATCGGTTCCTTGGTCACATCCACACCGGCAAAGATCTTCGCGCTTTCGGAGATCCCCGGCAGGCGCTCAGCCAACGCTTCGGCAGGCAGGTGGCTGAGGTTCAGGTGAATGTGATCACCATGTTCACCCACACCGCGGCCTTCGCGGATCTCCATCGTCATAGAACGCGAAACATAGTCACGCGGCGCCAGATCCTTGTACTGGGGCGCATAGCGCTCCATGAAGCGTTCGCCTTCGGAGTTGGTCAAATACCCGCCTTCGCCCCGCGCGCCCTCGGTGATCAGACAGCCGGAGCCATAGATCCCTGTGGGGTGGAATTGCACGAATTCCATATCCTGCATCGCAAGGCCTGCGCGCGCCACCATGCCACCGCCATCACCGGTACAGGTATGCGCAGAGGTTGCGGAGAAATAGGCACGGCCGTAACCGCCAGTTGCCAGCACCACCATCTTCGCGTTGAAGACATGCATGGTGCCGTCATCGAGCTTCCAGCAAACAACACCCTGGCATTGCCCGTCGTCGGACATGATCAGGTCGATGGCGAAATACTCGACATAGAACTCAGCATTGTTCTTCAGCGACTGACCATAAAGCGTATGCAGGATGGCGTGGCCGGTCCGGTCCGCAGCAGCACAGGTCCGCTGCACTGCGGGGCCTTCACCAAACTCGGTGGTATGCCCACCGAAGGGGCGCTGGTAGATCTTGCCCTCTTCGGTCCGCGAGAACGGCACGCCGTAATGCTCCAGCTCGTAAACCGCCTTGGGCGCTTCGCGTGCGAGATACTCCATCGCGTCGGTATCGCCGAGCCAGTCAGACCCTTTGACCGTGTCATACATATGCCACTGCCAGTGGTCAGGCCCCATGTTGGACAAGGACGCCGCAATGCCGCCCTGGGCCGCCACGGTGTGCGAGCGGGTCGGGAAGACCTTCGTCACGCAGGCCGTGCGCAGCCCCTGCTCCGCCATGCCGAGGGTGGCGCGCAGGTCGGCACCACCGGCGCCAACCACGACCACGTCATAATCATGTGTTTCGTATTCGTAAGCAGCCATTGAAAACCTCGGAATTTACAGCGCCAGGCGGATCAGCGCATAGGCGCTGACCGCGGCCACGGCATAAGACAGGCAGGTGACCAGAATGATCGTCAGACGACCGGCAAAGCCATGCACATAGTCCTCGATCATAATCTGCGCACCGGATTTGAAGTGCATCATGCCGACCCAGATGGTCAGCAGAGCAACAAGTGCGGGAAACGGGCGAGCGTAGTAGGCGGTGATCTCTTCATAAGATCCGCCCAGTGCGGAGCCAAAAGTAAACACAAACAACGGCACCAAAATCAGCAGCCCGATGGAGCTGACCTGCATCGACCAGTGATGTGCCGTGCCGGATTTCGCAGCACCCATGCCAACGGCACGCTTGCGATCTGTCAAATAACGCATTGCGATTGCTCCTTCAGATCAAACGATAACAAGGGTGAGGACAGTCAGGACAACCGACCCGACAATGACGAACCAGCCCAGTTTCTGCGCAGGTTCCAGATCCAGCATCTTGCCATTGTCCCAGATCAGGTGACGCACACCGGCCAGCGTGTGATACCAAAGGCCAAGCACCGACAGGCTCATCACGATGTCGCCGAACCAGCTGGTCATTACAGCATTGGCAGTGCGGAAGTAGTCTTCAGAGGTTGCCGCCGCCAGGAACCACCAGGCGATCAGCAACGCGCTCACGATAAGGGCATTGCCCGTAATCCGCGTCAGGATCGAGGTGATCGAAGTGATCTGCGGGCGATAGACCTGCAAATGTGGCGAAAGCGGGCGGTTGCCCCGATTTACATCGGCCATGTTGGCTCCTTTCCGGTTAGCTGACGACGTTTTAGAGGTTTTTTACGTCCTGTCACGCAAACGAGCGGTAAAAATGCGCAGTTATTTTTAAGAATGCCGCGAAAACAGCAATATGTGATCACACGCTTCCGGTAAGTGATCACAAAACAGGATACACGAGAATCCTTACAGAATCACATGGTGTTCGCGAATTTATGGGATCGTCGGGAGAAAGCTGCTCAATTCCGCGTTCTGCTGCGCCACTTCACGTAACAGCTTTTTACGGATCGCTTCCGGATAGTCCTCAAACCCTGCTGCCGTCTGCACAAAGGCGCCCGCTCCATGAATGACCTGCTCAAAGAAATAGGCCGTCAGATCCGGCTCGCTCTCCTCAATGGCCAAAGCATTCACCGTGACGCCAGCGGCGCTGAGCGCGCCCCGGATGGCGGTTGGCTCCACCCCCTCGTTGGACGGTCCGTCGCCAGAAACATCAATCACTCGGCGGCGGCATCCGGGTACGGTTTGAAACTGCTCAATGGCCAGCTGCAGCGCCTCTCCTATGCCCGTTGCATAGTTGCGCCAGGGCCGCGGCGCCGCCGCGATATCAGCCGCCAGCTGGTCCAAGGCTCGAAAGTCCGAAGCATGCCGCCAGCTGAGCGTGATCTCCTGACGACCGCTGCCTGACCACTGCATCAATGCCACCCGCGCCTGCGCGCGCACCAATGCCTCCGCCACGACGCCATCCTGCAATGCTGCAGCCAGGCCTTCCATCTGTGTGCGGTATTCTTCGACGTCGACGCTGCCTGAGACATCCACTGCCAGCACCAATGCCAGATCACAGGCGCGCGCCGGTATCGGCACCTGAGCAAAAAGCATGAAAACCATCAGTCGAAGGATCCGCATATCTTGAGCTTAGCGAAAACCGACCCGCATCCCTATTGTTTTCCGCACCCAGTTGCGCCATCCGCAAACAGGGTCTCGATCGGCGCCCAATGGTCACATGGTTTCCGGCTGTATCGATCGAAGGCAAACCAATTGCCCCCACCAGCTGGCTGATCCCAACATCGATCAATCTCCACCCCCGCCAAGGCACAGAAAAGCAAAGTACCCACTGCACCATGGCCACAGACAATCAACGCGCTGTCCGGGTAGTCCGCCTCGAGGGCGCATATCTCCCGCAAGATGCGGTCTTGCGCATCCACCGCCCGCTCCCAACCGCGCACTGATTGCAAGGGACTCGCAAAAAACGCATCTGCATGCTCTTCAAATGCGGCTACTGGCAGATAGCCCGTGCTGGTTCGGTCGTTTTCATGCAGCCCCCTGCGCTGGTCGACCGCAGCCCCAAGTGCTGCCGCCAGTGGCGCGGCGGTCTCGACGGCTTTGCGCTCAGCGCTGGAGATCACCGCCGCCTTTCCTCCCATCTGCAACCGAGCGAAGCGCTGCGCCAGTTCCGCCACACGCAAGGCCCCGACGTCGGACAAACCCCAATCCGGCACCGCAACTGTTGCGTCAACCGTCACCTGCGGATGCGAGATGTAAAGAACTGTTCCCGGATCACCTATGTTCATGGCTTTTGCACATCGCTTCGCCTGTGAGAAGGTTCCAGCCAAGGCCGATTTCGAAACAGAAACCGCCTCCGCCAGCTGTTATCACAAAGGCATTAATGCCCAATAGTCGAGATCCAGCAGAACCTCCGGGTGATATTTGCCATCGTCCCCTTTCAGCCGGAAGGGAGCACCGCCGTTGGTCGCGACCAGTCGCAAGCGGATCGCCCCGACGCCGGGCGCGCGGGTTTCAACCTTGTCCAGCACCTCCGACCAGGCACGGATTGTCATGCCGGATGTGCAGGGGTTTGCATGCGCGCCCCCGTTCAATCCAACAATCATCTGGGCATTGGCCAAGCCGTTGAAGGACAACGCCCGCGCCATGGAGATCACATGCCCGCCGTAGATCAGCCGCGATCCATCCGGCCGAGCGGTGGTGTCAAAGTGAACCTTGGCCGTGTTCTGCCATAGCCGGGTTGCGAGCATATGCTCGGCCTCTTCCACCGTGACACCGTCGATGTGATCAATCTGTTCCCCCACCGCATAGTCGCCCCAGCGGTGCGGTTCCCCCGCGAGCGTGAAATCATAGCTGGAGAAATCCAGCCCTTCGGGAATGACCAGATCCTCAGCCGGGATCACCCGGGTGAGTTCGGGGATACAGGTCTCAGGCGCGGGCGCCTCCGGGTTGCCTTTACGCACCATGACCCAGCGCACATAGTCCAGCACGCAGTCACCCCGCTGGTTGAGGCCACGTGTGCGAACATAGACGACACCGGATTTGCCGTTGGAATTCTGTTTGACCCCAATCACTTCGCTTTCGGCGCGCAGGGTATCTCCGGCATAGACCGGCAGATGCCAGCGCCCTTCGGCATAGCCAAGGTTTGCCACCGCATTCAACGAAACATCCGGAACGGTCTTTCCAAAGACCATGTGGAACGCCGCCAGATCCTCTAGCGGCGCGCCCGCCAGACCACATCCGCGCGCAAATTCATCCGAGGAGTAGAGCGCATGCCGTGCCGGGTAGAGCGCGTGATACAATGCGCGCTCCCCCCCCGAGACTGTGCGCGGCACCGCATGATGCAACACATCGCCAACGGCATAGTCCTCAAAGAAGCGGCCCGGATTGGTCTTGGCCATTAGTGCTCTCCCAGTTTGGTCTCGGGGGTATAGGTGCCGGGCACCTCTTTCACCACAGATTGACCGCAGCGCATGATCCCCTTCACGGGGTCGAAAGTCTGGGTCGGACTTCCGTAGAGCTCCCACCCTTTGTTCAGCGCATCGGTCACCTTGTGACAGAACGCCGAGGTGTCGTCCTCAGACAGAAAACGATAGAGTTTCATCAGTGATTACCCCGGAAACGGCGAGGGGCCGATCAGCCCGTGAACATAGCCGATCACACCCAATAGGACGATCGACGCGACAAAGAACATGGCATCCTTGGAAAGGCTGCCCTTTTGGTTTGCTGTCCAGACTGGCTCAGCGCGGTTGATCACAACCATTTCCGCCAGCGCCCAGATCAGCATGCTCCCAAAGAGCACAAAGGAGGCCGGATCCCAGTTTACCAGCAGATGTGCGACCGCCCACATCGCAAAGCCCAGCAACATGGGATGGCGGAGTTTGTAAAACAGCGCACCTTTGCTGGGACCAGGGCTGGTGAAGTAGAGCGCCAACAGCATCAACGTGTTGTTGATATGTGTGAAAAACGGCGGCGGCAGGGCCAGATCAAACGACTCCGCACTGCGGTAGCCAATCACCATCAGGACCACGCTCGCCAGCAGGATAAGCGCAATCAGCCCCTTGCCACGATCACCAAGAGCCGCGCGCGCATCCGGCGCCACACGTTTCAAAAAATGGGCGCCCCACCAAATCAGGATGCCTAGAAGCAACAATGCCATGTCAGTCTCCCAAAGAATTATGACCGACCCAACGCCTAGGCTGAAACTGCTGCGATTGCATCCGCTTTTGCAAGAATTTCGCGGGCAGTGACCACGTGCAGGTTCTCGACAATCTTGCCATCCACAACAGCCACACCCTGCCCCTCTGCCTCTGCGGCGTCAAACGCCGCGATCTGACGTCGCGCGAGGTCAATCTCGTCCTCGGAAGGGGCGAAGGCGACATTTGCCACATCCACCTGCGCGGGATGGACCAATGTCTTGCCATCAAACCCCATGTCGCGGCCCTGACTACACTCAGCTTCCAACCCTTCGGCATCCTTAAAGGCGTTATAGACCCCGTCGACAATGACCACACCTTCCGCCTTGGCCGCCAACAGACACTGCCCCAGCCCCGCCATCAACGGTAAGCGATCCGGACGAAAGCGCACCTGCAGCTCCTTCGCCAGATCATTGGTCCCCATCACCATGCCTTGCAATAGCGGATGCGCGGCGATGGCCGCGGCGTTCAACATGCCGCGCGGAGTTTCCATCATCGCCCACAGCGGTTTATTCCCTGTGATGGCTGCCAGAGTGTCCAGATCTGCTGGAGAGGAGACTTTGGGCAACAGGATCGCATCACAGTCCATCTTGGCCGCAGCCGCAGCGTCAGCGCGTCCCCATTCGGTATCCAATCCGTTGATCCGAACAATCTTCATCCGCGCCCCATAGTCCCCTTCGCGCAGCGCCTCTTCCAAAGTCTGGCGGGCGTTTTCTTTCTCATCCGCCGAGACCGCGTCCTCAAGATCAAAGATGATCGCATCCACCGGCAGATTGCGGGCCTTGTCCAGCGCGCGAGGCTTGGACCCCGGGATATACAGAACCGACCGATAGGGGCGTGTGCGCGGATCCATGAGAAATCTCCTGAGTCATTTTGTTGCGCAAACGGCTACATAATTGAAAGTAAGCTTTCAAGTGAAATGATGCCGCACCGCAGAATAAGTCGTCTCAGCACAGCAAGAGAGAAGCGCTGTAATCACACTAAAGCTCTGATAAATAGTCATTATTACTGCCTCCAACCCCCAAGAACGGGCCGTTAAGAGGATGTCAGCTTCTTTTCGTCACTCTGATTGCACCGGATGAGGATCGAACCAAAACGGCATCATACATCCGGGAGCGGGCGCAGCAGCCCGTGCAGACGATGACGCGATACCGGCACGGCGCACACCCTGTCCGGGTCTGATCAAATGACCCGAAGGGCAAGCCCACCGCCGGATCTTCCGGAAAGGGTAAAACCCATGTTGAAGAAGACGTTTGAACTTGCAGTCCTCAAAAGCGCCGCTTTGGCAGCACTCGCCCTGATGGCACTGCCCGCTGTCGCACAGACCAGCAACAACTGCGCGCCCCGCGATCAAGTGGTGAAACGCCTTGCCGAACGCTACGGCGAAAGTCGGCAGAGCATTGGCATCGGCCAGCGCGGCGTGGTGATGGAAACATTCGCCTCGGCGGATACCGGCAGCTGGACCATCACGATCACCACCCCCGGCGGCGTGACCTGTCTTGTGGCCTCGGGCCAGTCTTATGAGTTTCTGGCCGAGGCCTTACCAGTCGTCGACAGTGACGCCTGAGCAAGCTTCCTCGCAAGGTGAGCCTTAGGGATGAGGCATCCGATCTGGCCAGCTCAGCAGAGGGGCCGCGTGACAACGGCCCTCTGCCAGCAGCCCAAGATCCGCCCCCGCTCAGGTCAGCCCGTCCCAGATCAGCTTTGTCCCGGTGGTAACCAACAGCACATAGGTCAGACCAAAAAAGACCGGCTCAGATACCCTGTGATGTAAGCGGACCCCGATCCAAGCCCCCAGCAGGGCAAAGGGCGCCAACATCAGATCCAGCGTCAATGACGCGTGCGTCACCATCCCCAGCATCGCATAGGGGACGAACTTTGCCGCATTCAGAATACCGAACACCAACACCGTCGAGGCTTGATATTCTGTTTTGCTCATATTGCGTCCAAGCAGATAGACAGCCAGCCGCATGGCCCACCAGCGTGGCTTACGAAACTTGTAAACCCGGCAACCACGCTTACCACAATCCCGGTCACATCCGCCTTTTCGCGCGGCTTGGCCAATCGTGCCCTCAACCGCCCGGACAGCTGCCAGGCCACAAACGCGACCGAGATGACACCAATCAATATCCGCATCGCATCGGCGTCGACGGATTTGTAGAACACCGCCCCCAATGCGACGCCAGGCAAACCGCCGAGGATCAACAAGAGCGACTCCCGCAGCCGCCAGCGCCCCCAATAGGGCCGCAGCGAGGCGACATCGATCAACATCAACAGAGGCAACATGAAAGCAAGCGCCACGCCCGGTTCTACAATCAGAGCGAGAATCGAAGACGACGCAAAGGCCGCGCCCGATCCAAAACCGGCCTTGGAAACACCAGCAAACGTAATTGCTAAAACCGCTACCAGAAAAAACATCACTGTAATCTCAGGCATCTGAGAAATCCCTCTAAGTGCCTCATATGTCGGTTTTTTAAACGCATCTGTCCGATTTGAACAGTCTGCGGCACATCGGCCTTCGCCGCGCAGGGATCTTGCGCCACGCCACGGAACGGCTTAGTCCTCCCGGCAATCACAACCGGACCGGAGATAAATTCCAATGGCTCGACCCAAAATCGCCCTGATTGGCGCAGGTCAGATCGGTGGCACACTTGCCCACCTCGCAGCACTGAAAGAACTCGGCGACGTCGTCCTGTTCGACATTGCCGAAGGCACCCCCGAAGGCAAGGCGCTCGACATCGCTGAATCCGGTCCTTCCGAAGGCTTTGACGCCAAGCTAAAGGGCACCCAATCCTACGAGGATATCGCTGGTGCAGACGTCTGCATCGTGACGGCCGGTGTGCCGCGCAAGCCCGGCATGAGCCGCGACGACCTTCTGGGCATCAACCTCAAGGTCATGAAATCCGTCGGTGAGGGCATCCGTGACCACGCACCGGAGGCATTTGTGATCTGCATCACCAACCCTCTCGATGCAATGGTCTGGGCTCTGCGCGAGTTCTCCGGCCTACCCCACGAGAAAGTCTGCGGCATGGCAGGTGTGCTGGACAGCGCCCGCTTCCGCCACTTCCTGGCAGAAGAATTCAACGTTTCCATGAAAGACGTCACCGCATTTGTTCTGGGCGGCCACGGCGACACCATGGTGCCGCTGACTCGCTACTCGACCGTTGCCGGTATCCCGCTGCCTGATCTGGTCAAGATGGGCTGGACCAGCCAGGAGAAACTGGACGCGATTGTCCAGCGTACCCGCGATGGTGGCGCTGAGATCGTCGGCCTGCTGAAAACCGGCTCCGCCTTCTACGCACCTGCCACCTCCGCGATTGAGATGGCCGAAGCCTACCTCAAGGATCAGAAACGCGTCCTGCCCTGCGCCGCCTACGTTGATGGCGCCCTCGGCCTCAAAGGCATGTATGTAGGCGTGCCGACCGTGATCGGTGCTGGCGGCATCGAACGTGTGATCGACATCAAAATGACCTCGGATGAGCAGACCATGTTCGACAACTCCGTCAACGCGGTCAAAGGCCTGGTTGAGGCCTGCAAAGGTATCGACGGCTCGCTGGCCTAAGATCTGGCCAAGACACTGTGAATTCCTTGAAGGTCCGTCCAATTGGCGGGCCTTTTCCTTTGCAGTTTCTTAAGGACGCATCTTTAGCACCGCTGCACGCTTGCTCACGTACCGCCAAGGCGCGCCAAAATGAAATCCGCCCGCGCCACGACGTCGGTCTTCGGCAAAATAACGATATCATAGCCGAGCATCTGATACCCCGCCCGCAGCCGGGTGTATTCCTCACGCGCCTGCGCGTAGCTGTGTCGCCGCTCCGCAGTCTGCCGATAGATTTCCGACCAGGGCGGCGTCAGAAAGACCACATCACAATAGCGCTCGGCAGGATCCAGAGTGGCCGCAACCGAGAGCCCGCAGGCATGGTCAAGTGCCAGGACGGCATCCACCAATCCACGATCAAAGAACACCCAGCCCATTGCAGTTGTCATCCGTTGCCGATCTGCGCGCGCCAGTTCGATGGCGCGCCGGGCGAAGGCCTCCATATTCACCCAAGGAAGCGCCGCCCCCGCACCACGCATCTCTTGCGCGACGATCCGGAGACCCGGCTCCGGCACGGTCTCAAATCCCCGCCCCGACAGCTCTGCCAGCAGCGTTGATTTCCCCCCGCCGGAACACCCGGAAAGGATCACATGCCGTGTCTTGATGTCGGCAGTCATATCGGTGCTCCAGACTTCCTTTGCAGTCGGCATCCCACTATTTTCCAGCCCATCATGTGGCTCCGGACCACGCGGCACCGCCGCACCCCAATCAGTTACGCCTTAACCAGATAGATGCCGCATCAGTGTAACGTAGGGTCGGAGTTGATCAAAACCGCTCTTATCGAATCAACTTCGTTCACCTCTTGTAAATTTGTGATCACACGTCGGAAAGCCGTGATCACAAAATCAATAAATCTTCGGGATTTCTTTACCAGCTGTAAGAAAACCCTTTAAACATTGGCGCTATGACGGCGTATTAGATCAAGATAATTGCAGCCAGACGGGACAGTTTCAGATGAACATCCACGAATATCAGGCCAAGGCCCTCCTCCGCAGCTACGGCGCGCCGGTTTCGGACGGGCGTGTGGTGCTCAAGGCAGAAGATGCCAAAACCGCAGCAGGTGAGCTGGACGGCCCGCTCTGGGTGGTCAAAGCTCAGATCCACGCTGGTGGTCGCGGCAAGGGCTCCTTCAAGGAGGCTGATGCGGGCGAAAAAGGCGGCGTGCGCCTGACCAAATCGGTTGAAGAAGCCGCTGACGAAGCCAAGAAAATGCTGGGCCGCACCCTCGTGACCCATCAGACCGGCCCCGTCGGCAAGCAGGTGAACCGCATCTACATCGAGGCAGGTTCCGGCATTCAGACCGAACTTTATCTCGCGCTGCTGGTGGATCGCCAAACCTCGCGCATCTCCTTCGTCTGCTCCACCGAGGGCGGCATGGACATCGAGGAAGTGGCCGAAGCGACCCCCGAGAAAATCCTCTCCTTCTCTGTTGATCCGGCAACTGGCTATCAGGCGTTCCACGGCCGCCGCATCGCTTTCTCGCTCGGTCTTGAAGGCGCACAGGTCAAGCAATGCGTCAAACTGATGGGCCAACTCTACAAGGCATTTGTCGAAAAAGACATGGAAATGCTGGAAATCAACCCGCTGATCGTCTCCGACACCGGCGATCTGAAGGTGCTGGACGCCAAGGTCGGCTTTGACGGCAACGCGGTTTACCGCCACGCTGATATCTCCGAACTGCGCGACACCACCGAGGAAGACCCCAAGGAGCTGGAAGCCTCCAAATACGATCTGAACTACATCGCTCTGGACGGTGAGATCGGCTGCATGGTGAACGGCGCAGGTCTGGCGATGGCCACCATGGACATCATCAAACTCTACGGCGCTGAGCCTGCGAACTTCCTTGATGTTGGCGGCGGCGCCACCAAGGAGAAAGTGACCGAGGCGTTCAAGATCATCACCTCTGACCCCAACGTCAAAGGCATCCTGGTCAACATCTTCGGCGGCATCATGCGCTGCGACGTCATCGCCGAGGGCGTGGTCGCCGCAGTGAAAGAGGTCGGCCTGAAGGTCCCGCTGGTTGTTCGCCTCGAGGGCACCAACGTGGAAGCTTAAGCAAAGACATCATCAACACCTCCGGTCTTGATGTCATCGCAGCCGACAACCTGTCCGACGGTGCCGAGAAAATCGTGAAAGCGGTTAAGGGCTGAGATGAAACGCTTCATCCTTTCTTCGGCAGCACTGTTAGCGTTGGCTAACTGCGCAGATACAAGTGATCTGCGCAGCCTCCCACCAGGGCCTGCAACGGTTAATTTTCGCGGGGTTCAATCGAGCTACTCACTAGACGCTGAGCTTCCGGCTATTTCCAACTTCTGTGCGACATTTGTTGACCAGAAACGGGCTCCCGACGACCTTGCAAAAGCAGGGTATGAGTTCAATCAATCCAAATACTCATACTCTTATAAGTTGTATCACGGCAAATACAATGCGACGATCAAGGCGCCAACAATTGACGTGCGTGCTACCTCTGCTCGTCCTACGAGTTGGGGGTGCGATATGACGCTTCTTGCTCAAGATGAAACAATAGGTGTCAAAGCCCTCAAAAGCTTTCAACGCGCGATGGCCCAAAAAGGTTGGAAGCCTGTTTCAGGAAGTTCCGAACAGTACACCAAGAACGGACGAACAGTAGAAATCGGCGGCCGCTTTCGAGTATCAACCACCAATTCAGATGCGCGGGTCTGGATCCGCGATTGGAATTGAAGGTCTAGCTAATAGCAGCTTCGAAAAAAAACTTGCGGCGCAGCCGCTCAGAAACAGGAGACTCCTAAAATGGCAGTCCTCATCGACGAAAACACCAAAGTGATCTGTCAGGGCTTCACCGGCTCGCAGGGCACCTTCCACTCCGAACAGGCCATTGCCTATGGCACGAAGATGGTCGGCGGCGTGACCCCTGGCAAAGGTGGCCAGACCCACCTTAACCTGCCGGTCTTCAACTCCGTGCACGAAGCCAAGCATGTGACCGAGGCGAATGCCTCTGTGATCTACGTGCCGCCCCCCTTCGCAGCTGACTCCATCCTTGAGGCCATCGACGCCGAGATGGAGCTGATTGTCTGCATCACCGAGGGCATCCCGGTTCTGGACATGATGAAAGTGAAGCGGGCGCTGGAAGACAGCAAATCGCGTCTCATTGGCCCGAACTGCCCCGGCGTGATTACGCCTGATGCCTGCAAGATCGGCATCATGCCCGGCCACATCCATAAGCGTGGCTCGGTTGGCGTTGTCTCCCGCTCCGGCACCCTGACCTATGAGGCGGTGAAGCAGACCGCAGACATCGGTCTGGGCCAGTCCACCGCTGTCGGCATCGGCGGCGACCCGATCAAGGGCACCGAGCACATCGACGTGCTGGACATGTTCCTGAACGATGATGAGACCCAGTCGATCATCATGATCGGTGAGATCGGTGGCTCCGCTGAAGAAGAAGCCGCAGAATTCATCGCCGAGCAGAAGAAAAAAGGCCGCTGGAAGCCCATCGCGGGCTTTATCGCAGGCCGCACAGCCCCTCCGGGCCGTCGCATGGGTCACGCTGGCGCAATCGTCGCAGGCGGCAAAGGTGGTGCCGAGGACAAGATTGAGGCGATGAAATCCGCTGGCATCGTCGTCGCCGACAGCCCCGCCACACTGGGCGAGGCGGTTCTGAAAGCGATCGGCAAGTAATGCCACAGCCTGCCCCATACGGCATCCAAGACCACTTTCCGGACGGATCTGAACCGTCGGTCCGGAAAATGAGCGCCTGTCATGGGCGCTCTTCTTCCCGTTTCAGGGATCCTTTTGTCGATAGGATTGTTACCTCCAGAGGCCGATCTTATCTGCTGCAGGATTCCAGAGGCGTTTTACTCTTCCGAAACGCCTTCTGATCAGGCTGTCACTCATGACCCCAGGTCGCACTAGAACCGGTCCCAACCCGCAAGAGGTACTTACATGACCGACCAGAGCCCTAACGAACTCTTCCATGCCTCCTCCTTCATGCAGGGGCACAATGCTGAGTATCTTGAGCAGCTCTATGCCCAATACGCCAATGATCCCAACGCGGTGGATGCCGCCTGGGCTGAGTTCTTTCGGCAGATGGGTGACGCAGAACTTGATGTGAAGGCGGAGGCGGCTGGCCCCTCCTGGGCGCGCGCCGACTGGCCGCCTGCCCCCAATGATGATCTGACTGGTGCGTTGACGGGCGAGTGGCCCGCCCCGGCAGAGGCCAAGGGTGCTGGCAAGAAGATCAAGGACCAGGCCGCCGCCAAGGGCGTCGAAGTCACCGATGATCAGGTCCAGCGCGCTGTGCTGGATTCGATCCGGGCCCTGATGCTGATCCGGGCTTACCGGATCCGTGGCCACCTGGCCGCCAATCTCGACCCCCTCGGTATGCGCGAGGAAGCCCAGCATCCCGAGCTGGATCCGCGCACCTATGGCTTCACCGAAGCGGACATGGACCGCCCGATCTTCATCGACAATGTTCTGGGGCTTCAGGTCGCCTCGATGCGTCAGATCGTCAGCATTGTGAAGCGGACCTATTGCGGCACCTTTGCGCTACAGTACATGCATATCTCCGATCCCGAACAGGCCAGCTGGCTGAAGGAGCGGATCGAGGGCTACGACAAAGAAATCCGCTTTACCCGCGAGGGCCGCAAGGCGATCCTCAACAAAATGGTTGAAGCAGAGGGTTTCGAGAAATTCCTGCACGTCAAATACATGGGCACAAAGCGCTTTGGTCTGGACGGTGGCGAGAGCCTCATTCCGGCTATGGAGCAAATCATCAAGCGCGGTGGCGCGCTGGGGATCCGCGATATCGTCATCGGCATGCCGCACCGCGGTCGCCTGTCGGTGCTCGCCAATGTGATGCAGAAGCCCTACAAGGCTATTTTCAACGAATTCCAGGGCGGCAGCTTTAAGCCTGAGGATGTCGATGGCTCCGGCGATGTGAAATATCACCTCGGCGCGTCCTCGGATCGCGAATTTGATGGCAACTCCGTTCACCTATCGCTGACCGCAAACCCCTCCCACCTTGAGGCGGTGAACCCGGTCGTGCTGGGTAAAGTGCGCGCCAAACAGGATCAGCTTAAGGATAGCGAGCGCACCAAGGTGCTGCCGATCCTGCTGCACGGTGATGCAGCCTTCGCGGGTCAGGGCGTTGTGGCCGAATGCTTCGCCCTCTCCGGCCTGCGTGGTCACAAGGCCGCGCGGCACGATGCATATCGTGGTCAACAACCAGATCGGTTTCACCACGGCACCCCATTTCTCACGCTCTTCGCCCTACCCCACCGACAACGCGCTGGTGGTCGAGGCGCCAATCTTCCACGTCAACGGTGACGATCCGGAAGCTGTGGTTCACGCCGCCAGGGTCGCCACGGAATTCCGCCAGAAATTCCACAAGGATGTCGTTCTCGATATCTTCTGCTACCGCCGGTTTGGCCATAACGAGGGCGACGAGCCCATGTTCACCAACCCGTTGATGTATAAGAAGATCAAAGGCCACAAAACAACCCTGTCGCTTTATACTGAGCGTCTGGTCAAGGATGGCCTGATCCCCGAGGGCGAGATCGAGGATATGAAAGCCTCGTTCCAAGCCCGCCTGAATGAGGAATTCGAGGCTGGCAAAAACTTCAAGCCGAATAAGGCGGACTGGCTGGATGGCCGCTGGTCACACCTCGACAAGAAGGACACCGATTATCAGCGCGGCCAGACCTCTGTGTCGCCCGAGACGTTCAAGGACGTGGGCACGGCGCTCAGCCGTGTGCCCGACGGCTTCCCCGTCCACAAGACCATTGGTCGTTTCCTGGACGCACGCGCCAAGATGGTGGACAGCGGCGAGGGGATTGATTGGGCAACCGGGGAGGCGCTCGCCTTTGGCTCTCTCCTGACTGAGGGTTATCCGGTGCGTCTGTCCGGACAGGATGCCACCCGTGGTACATTCTCCCAGCGCCATTCCGGCATCGTCAATCAGAACACCGAGGAACGTTACTATCCGCTCAACAATATCCGCAGTGGGCAATCCCATTATGAGGTGATCGACTCGGCCCTCAGCGAGTATGCTGTGCTCGGCTTCGAGTATGGCTATTCACTCGCCGAACCCAATGCGCTGACGCTCTGGGAAGCGCAGTTCGGTGATTTCGCCAATGGTGCGCAGATCATGTTCGATCAGTTCATCTCCTCCGGCGAAAGCAAATGGCTGCGGATGTCCGGCTTGGTCTGCCTGCTGCCGCACGGGTTTGAGGGCCAGGGGCCAGAGCACTCCTCCGCCCGCCTCGAACGCTTCCTGCAGATGTGTGGCCAAGATAACTGGATCGTGGCGAACTGCACGACACCGGCGAACTACTTCCACATCCTGCGCCGCCAGCTGCACCGCACCTTCCGCAAGCCGCTGATTCTGGTCACGCCGAAATCGCTGCTGCGTCACAAATTGGCCGTGTCCAAGGCAGAAGAGTTCACCACCGGTTCGTCCTTCCACCGTGTGCTGTGGGATGACGCCCAGCATGGCAATTCCGACACCAAGCTGGTCGCGGATGATAAAATCAAGCGCGTCGTTCTCTGCTCGGGCAAGGTCTACTATGACCTTCTGGAAGAACGCGACGCCCGTGGGCTCGACGATGTCTATCTGATGCGGATTGAACAATATTATCCATTCCCTGCCATCTCCCTTGTGAAGGAGCTTGAGCGCTTCAAAGGTGCTGAGGTGGTCTGGTGTCAGGAGGAGCCCAAAAATCAGGGCGCCTGGAGCTTCATCGAACCGAATATCGAATGGGTGCTGACGCGCATCGGCGCCAAGCACAGCCGCCCGACCTATGTCGGTCGCGCCACCTCGGCTTCGCCCGCAACGGGCCTGGCCAGCGAACACAAAGCCCAACAAGCTGCGCTCGTGAACGAAGCGCTGAGCATCGAAGGATAACACCCCATGACCACCGAAGTTCGCGTGCCCACCCTGGGCGAATCCGTGACCGAAGCCACCGTCGCCACCTGGTTCAAGAAACCGGGTGACGCGGTTGCCGCAGACGAAATGCTCTGCGAGCTGGAAACCGACAAAGTCACCGTTGAGGTGCCGGCCCCTGCCGCCGGTACCCTGGGTGAGATTGTCGCCGCCGAAGGCGAAACCGTCGGCGTCGATGCGCTGCTGGCAACCATTGCTGAAGGCGCCTCCTCCGGCACCTCCACCCCGGACACCCCCAAGGCCGAATCCGCTCCCGCAGCCGAAACAGGCAACGCCGGTGGTGGCAGCACCGATGTCATGGTACCGACCCTCGGTGAATCCGTGAGCGAGGCCACGGTCTCCACTTGGTTTAAGAAGGTCGGCGACAGCGTCGCGCAGGACGAAATGCTCTGCGAGCTGGAAACGGATAAGGTCTCAGTCGAAGTCCCAGCCCCAACTGCAGGTATCCTGACCGAAATCACCGCTGAAGAAGGCAGCACCGTCGACGCGACTGCCAAATTGGGTGTGATCTCAGGTGGCGAAGCAGGCGCCGTAACGCCTACACCCACCAAAGATGAAACCGCAGGTGGGGCGCAATATACCACGCCCCCCGCAGGCCAGGGCGGTCCCGCCAAGGATGTTGCCAATGCGCCTTCCGCCGAGAAGGCAATGGCAGAGGCCAGCCTGTCCGCCGATCAGGTGCAAGGCAGCGGTCGCGATGGCCGCATCATGAAGGACGACGTCACCCGTGCCGTGGCGGCCGCCGCAGCTGCACCGACTGCCAGCACTTCGGCCCCAGCAGCGGCCGCACCTGTGCGCGCGCCGGTTGCTGCAGATGACGCCGCCCGTGAAGAACGCGTGAAAATGACCCGCCTGCGCCAGACCATCGCCAAGCGCCTGAAGGACAGCCAGAACACCGCGGCCATGCTCACCACCTACAATGAGGTCGACATGACCGAGGTGATGGCGCTGCGCAACGAGTACAAAGACCTGTTCTTGAAGAAGCACGGCGTGAAACTGGGCTTTATGTCCTTCTTCACCAAGGCCTGCTGCCACGCGTTGAAAGAGGTCCCCGAGGTCAACGCCGAGATCGACGGCACCGACATCGTCTACAAGAACTTCGTCCACATGGGCATCGCCGCAGGCACGCCCACGGGTCTGGTGGTTCCGGTCATCCGCGACGCCGATGCGATGTCCTTTGCCGATATTGAGAAGGCGATTGCCGAGAAAGGCGCGCGCGCCCGTGACGGCAAGCTCTCCATGGCGGAAATGCAAGGCGGCACCTTCACCATCTCCAACGGTGGTGTCTATGGCTCGCTGATGTCCTCGCCGATCCTCAACCCGCCGCAGTCCGGCATCCTCGGCATGCACAAGATCCAGGACCGCCCGATGGCGATCAACGGCAAGGTTGAGATCCGCCCGATGATGTATCTGGCGCTGTCCTATGACCACCGTATCGTCGACGGCAAAGGCGCTGTGACCTTCCTCGTGCGCGTCAAAGAAGCGCTGGAAGATCCCCGCCGGTTGTTGATGGATCTGTAAGAAGGCGATGCAACTGCAGTCCGGGAAGCCCATCTTGCTTTGGTTAATCATCATTGGTTACGCCATTTTTGCAATTTCCGGGTTGTCGCGGACTGCAGACATTCTTTCTATGCCAATGCCGGAGAAACGTTATCCAGCACTACTTTCGAACGAGATTGCATATGTCTTCTCACTCGCGGGTTTCTTTGGCAGCGTCGTCGCAAGCGCTGGCGTCGCGATTTCAAGTTTCTTGAGATCGCGACGGGCGGTTGCATTTACGGCATTATTTCTTGCCTCGCAGCTATTGGTATTTCTTTCAGTTCTCGAAGCCACCGCCTTTGGTCGAACGCTGCCAAATTTCATGTTTTGGACGTTTTTCGGCTACTGGGGAGTTGTGATTTCCGTTTCAACATGTGCCATTGTCTACTTGCTTAAACAAAAGCAAGGTAACCTTCTGCAATGACCTCAACAGGGCGACAATGACGTCTCCTCAACCAGATATAGAGATACGTGCCGAACTTGTCCGACTGATCGAAGGTCTGGACTACTTTCGCACGTGGCGCATTGCTCAGCTGGAAGCCACGCTCCCAGCGGGGGAAACGCTGGACCTCAACACCGTTGTGGTGCCCGGGAGTTTCTTCCTCGATCTTTATGATCAGCAGTCGCGCAAAAGCGATCGCAAGCAAATTCTAAAAGAGGTCCAAAGCTGGTACGCCCACACTGCCAATGAATTTCATGCGTTTATGAAATCCGGCGAGCAGGAGGTTGTGCAGGACATCAACGCTTTCCTCGCCCGGTTTCACGCGGATGTCGGGTTTGATTTCTTTTCGGAGTCCGGCCTGATACGCAAGACGATGAATAAGGCCGTAAAACGCGGCAAACTTGCAAATGACGCGGAGTGGTACGTGCTTCAGGAAATTATGGTGGGCGGCACAGCGGGCGATTTCACCCCCGAGGAGATCGCCCAGATCCAACTTCTGATGACAGTCTATGAGGGATCAAGATGACCCCTGAACTCACCGCCCTCACCCTCGCCGCGCTGCTGCAAGCGCTTCAGTTCTGCGCATACGCCATCACGGCGAATCGCCAACTGGATCCGAAAATCGCACTTGGCCCACGCGACACACCGGTCACCCTGACAGGTACAGCCGGACGCTTCAAACGTGCGATGGAAAACCATTTCGAAGGGCTGATCCTCTTCACCATCGCCTGCGGCGTGGTGGTGATCAGCAATCAATCCACCGGATTCACCGCAGGCTGCGCCTGGGTCTACCTTGCCGCCCGGGTGCTCTACGTGCCTAGGCCTACGCATTGGGCTGGTCTCCTGGCCGCTCAATCATCTGGTTTGTTGGCTTTTTTGCCACCGTCTTTATGTTGATCGCAGCGCTGGTATGAGCTGTCACTTTTCCCCAAATACTCCGGGGGAGGCCCGCAAGGGCCGGGGGCAGAGCCCCCTCCCCGTTCAACCCTGAAGGAGCACATCAAAATGGCATCCTATGACGTCATCGTAATCGGCGCTAGCCCCGGTGGCTATGTCAGCGCCATCCGCTGCGCCCAGTTGGGCCTGAAGACCGCCGTGGTCGAGGGCCGCGAAACCCTCGGCGGCACCTGCCTCAACGTCGGCTGTATCCCGTCAAAGGCCCTGCTGCACTCGACCCATCTGCTGCATGAAGCGGAACATAACTTCGCCCATATGGGTCTGAAGGGCAAAAGTCCCTCGGTCGACTGGCCGCAGATGAAATCCTACAAGGAAGAGGTCATCGGCCAGAACACTGGCGGTATCGAATTCCTGTTCAAGAAGAACAAGATCGACTGGATCAAGGGCTGGGCCTCCATTCCCGAGGCCTAGCAAGGTCAAGGTGGGCGACGACACCCATGAGGCCAAGAACATCGTAATTGCCTCCGGCTCGGTGCCCTCCTCGCTGCCAGGCGTTGAGGTCGATAACGACAAGGGGGTTGTGGTGGACAGCACCGGCGCGCTGGACCTGCCGAAGATCCCCAAGAAAATGGTTGTGATCGGTGCTGGTGTCATCGGCCTGGAACTGGGATCGGTCTACGCACGTCTGGGATCTGACGTGACCGTGGTTGAATATATGGACGCCGTTTGCCCGGGCATGGACAAGGATGTTCAGCGCAGCTTTAAGCGGATCCTCGAAAAGCAGGGTCTGACCTTCATCATGGGGGCTGCGGTACAGGGGGTTGAACCGTCCAAAACCAAGGCAAAGGTGAAGTATCAGCCGAAAAAAGGCGGCGATGAAGAAGTGATTGATGCCGATGTGGTGTTGGTCGCCACCGGTCGCAAACCCTACGCTGAGGGGCTGGGCCTTGACGCTCTGGGTGTCAAGATGACCGAGCGCGGCCAGATCGCCACCGACGCCCATTGGGCCACCAATGTCAAAGGTGTCTATGCCATCGGTGACGTCATCGAAGGTCCCATGCTGGCCCATAAGGCCGAGGACGAAGGCATGGCTGTTGCCGAGGTGATCGCGGGCAAACATGGACATGTCAACTACGGCGTGATCCCCGGCGTGGTCTACACCACCCCCGAGGTGGCCACCGTAGGCCAGACCGAAGATGCGCTGAAGGCCGAAGGTCGCAAGATCAAGACCGGCAAGTTCATGTTTATGGGCAATGCCCGCGCCAAGGCCGTGCATCAGGCCGAAGGTGGTTTTGTGAAACTCATCGCGGATAAGGAAACCGACCGTATTCTGGGGGCCGCCATCATCGGTCCGGGCGCTGGCGACCTGATCCATGAAATCTGCGTCGCAATGGAATTCGGCGCCTCTGCCGAGGATCTGGCGCTCACCTGTCACGCGCATCCGACCTATTCCGAGGCGGTCCGCGAGGCGGCCTTGGCCTGCGGCGACGGTCCGATCCACAGCTGATCTGGGCTTTGTCTACAGGAAACGGGGTACTTTCTGCCGCCGCCTCCTGCTAGAGACAGATCCTACACCAAAGCGGTCCACCTCTGGTGGGCCGCTTTCTCATGAACCGGAGCCTCTGCCATGACCGTCAGCCTGCAAGTGATCTACCCCGCATCCGAAGACGCAACCTTTGACTACAACTACTATGAAAAAACCCATCTCCCCCTATTGGAAGAACACTGGGGAGATCTGATGGACACGGTTGAGGCCTCACGCGGGATTGCCAGCGGGCCGGACGTACCGCCTGCCTTTCTGCTGATTGCGACCATTACCTTCCCGAATATGGAAACGCTCGACACAGCGATGGCGGAGAAAGGCGGACCGATCATTGATGATGTGGCAAACTTCACCAACATTCGCCCGCAGATCCTTGTTGGGCAGGTCCTGATGAGCTGACCGAAGGCACCTCACGCCTTAACTGCCGATGTCCTGACGACAGCGCGCTGGTCCGCGTCCCAACGCATTGGCTTTACCACATGGTCTTGGCGGCGCGCGGTGCCCAGGCCTCGTCATAAGCCTTCCCGCCCTCTTCTCCGGCGGTCTGCTCGGCAAGGATCTCCCCCATCGTTGGTAGATCCGCGCTTTCATCTTCTGAGGTCCAGGTCCGTGCGCGCATCAGTGCGCGGGCGCACTGGCTATAGATCTCGTTGACTTCAATAACAATGACGGTGCGGGGCTGTTTGCCGCTCTTGTCAAACATGGCGCGCAGATCGGCGTCCGCCGTCACCCGAGCGTTACCGTTCACCCGCACCACATTGTTCGATCCCGGCACCAGAAACATCAGCGAGACACGCGGATCCCGCACGATATTGCGCAGGCTGTCGATCCGGTTGTTGCCCCGCCAGTCCGGCAGGGCCAGCCTGCCCGGGTCCAGCTCCAGAACCACCGGACCATCATTACCACGCGGGCTGTCATCGGTGCCTTCTGGTCCAACCGTGGCCAACATACACAGCCGCGAGGCCATGATCCACTTGCGATAAAGCGGCGTCATCTGCCGCGCCACCTTGCGCAGAGAGGGCGCGCCGGGTGTGCCGTAATGCGCCTCAAGCGCCTCAACCGTGGTGAGAAACTCCATCGACTTCGAACCCCGCTTCCTGCATCAACTTATTCGAATGGGCTTCGACCTCGCGCTCCAGCGTGGCCATGAACACATCACGGTCCAGCCCCGGCGCAATAGCGGGCAGGAACTCAACCACACCCAGCCCAGGTTTGCGCATAATCCCGGTACGCGGCCAGAACAGACCCACATTGGTCGCCGCAGGCACACAAGGCTGCTCCAGCGCGGCATAAAGAACCCCGGTTCCGATCTTATAGGGCCTGCCCGCCCCGGGGGCGACGCGGGTGCCTTGCGGATAAATCACCAGCTGACCGGGGTCAGCGAACTCTGCCGCAACATCCTTGACCATACGGGCAATGGCATTGCCTTTCTTACCGCGGTTGACCGGCACGCAGCCCAATCGCTTGGCATAGATGCCGATGATCGGTGTCCACAGCAACTCGCGCTTCATAATGAACTTGGCTGAAGGGGTGGCGTGAAAGATGATCAGAATATCCAGAAAACTCTGATGTTTTGCTGCGATGATCACCTCCTCGGTGGGCACCGGGCCGCGTACCTCGGTACGCAGGCCCAGCATCCAGCGGGCGCACCACAGCACATAACCGGCATAGCTGCGGCAGGCCATGCGGGCGCCGCGCGGCGACACCAGAGCCCATGGCGCAAAAACCAGACCAAAGATCAGCATCATCACGTAGATCTGAGCCATAAACACGGCCGAGAGCAGCCATCGAAATGCAGTTTTCACGCCAAATCTCCAAGACGTTTGTTGGCCGCACGGGTTGTTGCGGCAAAGGCGACGAGCGCACCAAGCAAAGGAATGCACAGCGGCAGGAGCCAGCTCCAGCCCTGAAAGCCCAGACCGGTCAGAAACCCACCCTCGCGCGTGGCCTCGGGCATCAGCCAGACTCCCAACATGCCAAGCAACATACCAACCCCCGCCCCGAACAGCGCGCGCAAGGTAAAGCGCCGGATAAAGGCCTGTGCGATATAGGTGTCCAAGGCGCCAACCAGGCGCAGCACCTCAATCACTTGGGCATTGGCGGCAAGAGCTGCGTTGGCGGCGAGGGTGATCATCGCGGCAGTGGCACCGCCGATCAGCAGAATTGACACCCATGCCAGACGCCGCAGCGCCTGCGCCGCATCCACCAAAGGCGCGCGCCAACGGGTGTGATCATCCAGAACAGCACCCGGCACCTCCGCCTGCAGCCGCAATCGCAATCCTGCATCATCGTAGCCCGGATCACCTTCGATCACCTCAATCAGCTGCGGGATCGGCAGTGTATCCAGCGGCAGTTTGGTCCCGAACCACGGTGTCAGAAGTGCCGCCTGTTCTTCGCGGCTGAGCGCTCGGGCGGAGGCAACACCCGGGGTCTGTTCCAGAATGGTCATCGCCGCTTCGGTCTGGGCGACGCGTTGCTCGGCAGGCGCGTTGATCCGCAGCGTTGCAGCGCGGGCGAGCTCTTCCGCCCAGCGGTCCGCCAACCGGCCCGAGGCCAGCGACAAGGCCAGCGCAAAGACCGCCAGGAACGCCATCGCCCCCGACACAAACAGCGTCAGCTGGGCGGTAAACCCGCTTGGCGGAACCACACGGTCAGCCTGAGCATCTCCGACGATCACATTGCGCAGCCGGGCCAAATTCATAGATCTGCCCCCGCCTGCTGAAGCTGCCGGTTGGAAATCCGCAGAACCCGTGCCTGCACCTGTTTTTTGGCCGCCCGGATGAGCGACAGATCATGGGTGGCCACCAATACCGTTTTGCCCATGTGGTTCAGCTCCACCAGCAATTGCAGCAGTCGCTGCGACATTTCCCAGTCCACATTGCCTGTTGGTTCGTCCGCGATGATTACCTCGGGTGACAGAATAACCGACCGGGCCAGAGCCGCGCGCTGCCGTTCGCCCCCGGACAGCTCCGGCGGCGTTGCATGCGCCCGCTCCGACAGGCCGACCCAATTCAGCAATTCCCTCAGATTGGCCTCTTCCTGATCGATGTCCCGCCCGGATACGGTCAGCGGCAGAGCGATGTTTTCGATCACCGGCAGATGGTCCAGAAACCGGCAATCCTGATGGACCACGCCGATACGCCGCCGCAAATAAGCCATTTGATCACGGTCCAAGCCATTGATATCCATGTTGAAAGCGCGCGCGCGGCCAGACGTTGGGGTCAATGCACCGTAGCAGAGTTTCAACAGGGTCGTCTTACCTGCCCCTGACGGACCGGTCAGGAAATGGAACGACCCCGGCGCCAGCTGTACTGACACCTCGCTCAGCAGTTCCCCGCCACCGTAATTGTACCCCACATTGTCCAGCTCGATCACGGCGGTCCCCTTTTGGTCACCGGTGTTTTGCCCGACTGTGCGACCAGTTTCAATGGTCGGCGCTGTTGCCATGCTGCGCCCTCTGGAAACAGTCGACGCCCGTCGACGCGATTGGCTCTTTCGTGGAAAGGCGGAACTGCCTATGATTATTCAACAATCACACGCCGACAGCCGCCCGGACCCCCCGGAGCCACCCCAGGTCCCAAGGAGTGACCCATGCGACTGACATGTCCGAACTGTGCCGCCCAGTATGAGGTGCCGGATGATGTAATCCCTGATGAGGGCCGCGACGTGCAATGTTCCAATTGCGGTCAGACGTGGTTTCAGGCTGGCCGTGCGCTGGACGCAGATGACGCTGAGAGCGCGCCAGCAGCAGGCCCGGATCTCGCCGACCTGCCGCCGGATGCAGATACGCCGAGCATCTCATATCTCCGATCATGGACCCGCTGACAGAAGACGCAGACGACGATATCGCCGAAGAGACCGATCTGCCCCCCGATGAGGCAGCGTCCGAAGATCACCCCGCCGAAGAGGACACAGCCGAGGATCACGCCCCCGACGTCGCGGCCACTGCGCGCGGTCTGGATCCGGCAATAAGCGATATCCTGCGCGAAGAGGCTGAGCGCGAAGCCAGCCTGCGTGCCGCTGAAAACAGCCCTCTGCAAACCCAGACAGATCTGGGGCTTGATTCACTGCCTGAGGAAGAATCGGCGCGACGTGCCCGCGAAGCCCGCGAACAGATGGCCCGGATGCGCGGCGAGGATCCGCAGCAGCTGGCCACCGCTGAGACGGAATCCCGCCGTGGACTGTTGCCGAATATTGATGAGATCAACTCCACCCTACGCTCCGGCGAGGGTGCCGCAGCGCCAATCGCACCCCCGATGGATGCAGCACCGCCAAAGAAAAAGCGTAACTTTGCCCGTGGTTTTGCCTTCGCCCTGCTGATCGCGCTGGCCCTTGCCATGGCCTATGACAATGCGCCCCTGATCGCACAGAAACTGCCACAGGCTGATCCCTATCTCAGCACTTATGTCGCCAAGGTGGATGCCGCGCGGCTGTGGCTGGATACGCAGGTGCGCGCTTTCACAGTGCAGCAATAGCCCGTCGCGCCCGAGCCTAGAAACGCCCAAACGTGGTGGCGCCACCGGCCTATCAGAACCGGTCGAGTAATCGCTCAAGATAGCTGCGCTCGGTGTCGCTGCGGCTGCGTTCACCGGCCCGGCGGCGAATTTCTTCCAGCAGGTCCCAGGCGCGGCGATAGGCCTGACCCTCGCTGAACTGCCCGTCCGAGACCCCGCCGTCCCCCTGCTCGCCATTGCGCCGACCCAGCGGGTCCATGCGATTGCCCTGCGCCGAGGTATTGGCGCGCCCCTGACCCTGCTGCTGTCCGGGCTGTTGCTGTTCTGCCATCGCTTCGCCAAGCGCCCGCATGCCCTCGCGCAGCGCCTCCATGGCGTCTGATTGCCGGTCGATGGCCTCTGCCAGGTCCCCCTGTCGCAGCGCCTCCTCAGCACCGTCCATGGCACGCCCGGCATCATCCAAAGCGTCCCGCGTCGCCTGATCCCCTTCACCATTGCCCAATGGCAGACCGTCGCGCTGCGCACGCAGCTGATCCCTGAGGGCTTGCTGGCGATCCGCAAGAGAACCACCGAGGCCACGACGCCCACCCGACTGGGCTGTATCGCCACCGCTCTGCCCCCCTTCGGCGTCAGGTGCGCGCTGCCCCTGCCCCCCCTGGCCGGGCTGTCGCTCCTCGCCGGGAGTGCCAGCACCCGGTCGGTCGCCCTGCCCCCCTTGATTGCCCTGTCCGCCCTCATGGGACTGTCCACGGCCCAGACCGCCATTGCGTCCTTCGTTGCCTTCGCTTTCGCCACGGCGGGCGCCGGGGTTGAATTGCTCCTGTAAGTCGCGGAAGGCCTGATCTGACAAGCCCTGCTGTTCGCGCAGGGTATCGGCCAGCCCGTCCATGCTTTGCTCCCCGGGAGACCCATCCTGCCCTTGCTGCCCCTCGGTCACCCGCATGTTTTCCATCATCTGCTGGAACTCGCGCAGCGCCTGTTCAGCCTCGGCCATGCGGCCCTGTTCCATCAGTTCCTGAATCCGGTCCATCATCGCCTGCAAGTCCTGCTGGCTCAACTGCATCGCGTTCTCATCCGGAGCGCCCTGCTGCTCGCCCTGATTGCCCTGCTCCTGTGCCTGCCGCTGCAATTGGCGCAGATAGTCCTGCGTCGCATCGCGCAGCTGCTGCATCAGGCGGGCAATCTCTTCCTCGCTGGCGCCGTCCCGCATCGCCTGGCTCAGCTGCTCCTGCGCCCGTTGCATCCGCGCCATGGCATCTCCGACATCTCCCTCTTCAAGCTGAACAGCCAGATCCCAGAGCGCCTCAGCAAGATCATCCTGCTGATCCGGCCCCAAAGTGCCCGCCGTGCTATGCTGCTCAAGTCGGCGCAAAATGGTGCGTAGGCGCAGGTAATCACCGTGATCGCGAAACACCTCAGCCGGGTAGGTCGACAGGGTGCGCAGAATTTGCGCCACCCTTGGTGCATTTGCCCGCGCCCAGAGGAGATCACGCCGCTGCTCTGCCACGGCAGCGGCCATAGGATCGAAGAAGCGGCGGGTCACAAGCGGCGCGCTCAGCGGCTCGGCCTTCGCCTCCTGACCAGCGGCATCCTGTGCAACCATCCGGTAGGTGACCGGCATATTCGCCCAGGGATGCTTGGCAAAGGTCTCAATCATCTGTTCATCAAACGCACGGCGATCGCCGCTTAGTGGCAGCGGCAGATCCAGCACAATCGGATCACGCGCATCCGGCGTCACCGCCAATCCGTGACGGCGATCCAGCGCGTCCATATCCAGTTCAATCTCCACCCGTCCGCCAGTGACGCCGTAGTCATCGCTCGCGGTATAGGCCAGCGATGTGGTGTCATCGGATTCAAGCGTCGGGTCGCCGATAATGGCAACGCTCGGAGGCTGATCCTTGAGCAGCGTGACATCCCAACTGCGTCCGCCTGCACCGTTGATCGCGAGCGTGCCGTCACGGGTAATCTCAAAACTCTGTTCGGCAGCAGCGGCAGACGGCAGGTCACCGACACGCCCGGAAATGGTCTCGTCCAGCGTCAGATCGCCGACCTCACCATAAAATCGCAGGGTAAGGCGACTGTTCTCCGGCAGGTTCAGCGCGGTCTCAGTCTGATCATTGAGATAGAGCACCGGAAGCCCAGTGTAGCGTGGCGGCTCGATCCAGCCTTCCCAGGTCGGTCCCGTGGCAGCCGCAACTGCGCCGGGGGTGATCTCGCCAAGGGTGCCGACCCGCCAGATGGAGCCGAACAACACTGCCACCGCCAGCGCCAACATCGCCAGATAGCGCAGCGCAAACGGATCCGCCCGCGCAACGGAGAGATTGGGTTTCGGAGCCTTGGCCGCAGCAGCGCGGGCCTGCATCCGCTGCTGGTGCGCCTGCCAGAGCGCTTGCGATGCAGGATCATCAGAACCAATAGCCTGCGCGTCCAGCAGTGCCGCAATCGGATGTCCGGGAACCGTCATATCCAATCGCGCCAGAGTGTCCGACAGGCGAGGCCAAGCAAAGCGCCAGACCCCAAAAGCAAACGCTGCCGCAGCGGCGAGGACCAGCACAACCGCGCCGACCCAGACCAGCTCCACCGGCAGCTCCTCGTGGAGGCCGAGCATTATCGCGGCAAGCGCCAGCATCACCAGAGAGGACAAGGGCCAGAAGGCGCGCACCAGCCGTTCCGACAGCAGGCCAAGCCACGTCAATCGCAGGGACCAGCGCAATCGCGCCAAACGCGGATCAGAGAGTTGCAGGCCAGATAATGGCGAAACTGGCATCGCCTCGCCGTCACCTGCCCCCCATGGCCGCCCCGCATCTGCCTTATCGCGCCCCGGAGAACCGGGCGCGGTTGCAGGTCTGTCGTCAGCCTTACGGCGGAACTTGGGGGTCTTCACCATCCGGGCGGCGCCTCCGTTTGGCCCTGCGCCGCGCCAAATGCCGCGAAACCCGTCAGAACCACTCAGGGATGGTATCGCGGTTTATCATTTCGTCAAAGTCCGGACGTCGGCGGATAACCGCGAATTGATCCCCGTGCACCAGGACTTCGGGAATGAGCGGACGCGAATTATATTCGCTGGCCATCACCGCCCCATAAGCACCTGCACTGCGGAAGGCGACCAAATCCCCCGCCTCAAGTGGCGGCATATCGCGATGGCGGGCAAAGGTATCGCCAGTTTCGCAGACCGGGCCAACAATATCATAGGCCCGCTGTTCGATCCCGGCCCCCGGTTCGATGACCGGAACGATATCATGGTATGCCTCATACATCGCGGGGCGGATCAGATCATTCATCGCACCGTCAATGATCAGGAAATCCCGGTCTTCCCCGGATTTCACATAGATCACCTTGCTCACCATGATCCCCGCGTTGCCCGCGATAAGACGCCCCGGTTCAATCTCAATCTCACACCCAAGGTGCCCCAATGTGCGCTGCACCATGGCACCATATTCAACCGGCAGCGGCGGTGTATCATTGGAGCGGGTATAGGGAATGCCCAAGCCACCGCCGAGATCCAGCCGGTGGATATCATGCCCGTCGGCGCGCAACTGTTCGGTCAGCTCCGCCACCTTCTGGTAGGCCAGTTCAAACGGGGCCAACTCAGTCAGTTGCGATCCGATGTGGACATCGATGCCGATCACTTTCAGCCCCGGCAGGCTGGCGGCGCGGGCATAAACCTCGCGCGCGCGAGCAATCGGGATGCCAAATTTATTCTCGGATTTTCCGGTGGCAATCTTGGCGTGAGTTTTGGCATCAACATCAGGGTTCACACGCACGGTGATAGGCGCCACCGCGCCCAGCTCCAGCGCCACGGCGTTGATCACATCCATTTCCGGCTCGGATTCGACGTTGAACTGGCGAATGCCGCCGCTAAGTGCGGTGCGGATCTCGTCCTGCGTCTTGCCGACGCCCGAGAACACGATCCTGTCGCCCGGAACCCCGGCGGCCTTCGCGCGCAGATATTCGCCCTGGCTCACCACATCCATGCCCGCTCCGGCCTGTGCCAGCGTTTTCAGGATCGCCTGATTGCTGGCGGCCTTCATCGCGTAGCAGACCAGATGATCCATCCCCTTCAATGCGTCATCAAAGAGATGGAAATGGCGCAGCAGCGTCGCGGTGGAGTACAGGTAGAACGGGGTGCCCACAGCGGCCGCGATCTCGGCCACCGGCACATCTTCGGCGTAAAGCGCGCCGTCACGATAGAGAAAATGATCCATAGGTCGCGCTTAGACCAGAACCGGGGCGCGGATCAAATGATTCCGCGCTGCATCACACGCCAAGATAAACGCTGAGCGGCCCCTTGTGCAGACCAAGGCTGCCGCCTGCGTGCACACCGCTGCTGGAAACACCGACGCCTGCGTTCAGAGAGGGGCGCACCGGTTCGCCGTCAACACCGCAGGCTGCCAGTCCAGCGCAGGCTGCCAGCGCACATAGGATCAAAACGGGTTTTGCCATGGTGACCTCTTTCGACGTTGGCCTCTACTCAGTTGGGCGGTTGCGGTCGGGTTACGCCTTCTGACCGCAACCTTGCTGCCGTCAATCGGACAGGACATCCTGCCAGCGGGCGATCTGCGCGCGGACCTGCGCCGGTGCCGTGCCGCCATAAGACATGCGCGAGTTTACCGAATTTTCGACGCCAAGCACAGAGAAGATGTCTTCGGTGATGCCTTCGTGAACGCCCTGCATGTCCGCCAGCGTCAGGTCCGGCAGGTCGCAGCCGCGGCTCTCGGCCATCGCCACAAGCGTCCCGGTCACGTGGTGGGCGTCGCGGAACGGCACCTTCAGCACCCGCACCATCCAGTCTGCGAGGTCAGTCGCTGTGGAAAAACCAGACCCTGCGGCAGCGGCCAAAGACTCGCGGTTGCCTGTCATGTCCCTAACCATGCCTTCCATCGCCGCCAGCGCCAGCATCCAGTTATCGGCAGCGTCGAAAACCTGTTCCTTGTCTTCCTGCATGTCCTTGGAATAGGCCAGCGGCAGCCCCTTCATCACCATCATCAGCGCGGTGTTGGCGCCAAAAATCCGGCCCACCTTGGCGCGGATCAGCTCAGCCGCGTCCGGGTTCTTCTTCTGCGGCATAATGGATGAGCCGGTGGAGAACCGGTCGCTGAGGGTCACAAAGCGGAACTGAGCGGAGGACCAGATCACCAGTTCCTCGGCAAAGCGGGAGAGGTGCACGGCGCTGATCGAAGCCACAGACAGGAATTCCAGCGCGAAGTCGCGGTCGGAAACCGCATCAAGCGAGTTGGCCGCCGGGCGGTCAAAGCCCAGCGCCTTTGCGGTCATCTCCCGGTCGATCGGGAAGGAGGTGCCGACCAGCGCCGCCGCGCCCAGCGGCGATTCTGTTCATACGTTTGCGTGCGTCGCGCACGCGGGACAGATCGCGGCCGAACATCTCGACATAGGCCATCATGTGGTGGCCCCATGTCACCGGCTGCGCGGTTTGCAGATGGGTGAAGCCCGGCATCACCCAATCGGCGCCTGCCTCAGCCTGCGACAGAAGCGCGCGGATCAGCGCCAGCAGGCCGCTTTCGGCTGCGTCCAGCTGGTCGCGCACCCAGAGTTTAAAATCGGTCGCAACCTGGTCATTGCGGCTGCGGCCCGTATGCAGACGGCCTGCAGGCTCTCCGATGACCTCCTTCAGGCGGGCCTCCACATTCATGTGGATGTCTTCCAGCGCGGTGGAAAACTGGAAGGTTCCGCCCTCGATCTCTGACAAAACGGTGAGCAGCCCTTCCCGAATGGCCTCAGCATCATTATCCGTAATAACGCCTGTCGCGGCCAACATCGCCGCATGGGCCCTAGAGCTCGGCAATGTCCTGCGCTGCCATCCGCTTGTCGAACCCGATCGAGGCATTGATCGCCTCCATGATCGCGTCCGGGCCAGCGGCAAAGCGGCCGCCCCACATCTGGTTCGAGGATTGATCTGTCATGGTGTGGAACCCCGGAGATAATATGCGTCTGTTACGTCAGCTTTCCCTTTATATGGCCCTGACCTTGGGTGCAAATGCCGCCTTGGCCGCCGATCCGGTGGCGCTCGCGGATATGCGACAGGGCGACATGAAAAAACTGGTGCTCCATAGCGCCCCAAAACCTGTGTCCAGCGCAGAGTTTCAGCTGGCAGACGGCGCTGGCACCGCAACGCTGGGGGATTACAAAGGCAAGATCGTGCTGCTGAACTTCTGGGCCACCTGGTGCGCGCCCTGCCGCAAGGAGATGCCCCAGCTGTCAGAGCTGCAAGAGGAATTTGGCGGTGGCGATTTCGAGGTGCTGACGCTTGCCACCGGTCGCAACTCGCCTGCCGGTATCCAGAAGTTCTTTGACGATACCGGCATCACCAATCTCCCCCGTCATCAGGATCCCCGGCAGGCCGTAGCGCGTGAAATGGCGGTGTTGGGTCTGCCGATTACCGTTCTGCTCAACCGCGAGGGCGAAGAAATCGCCCGACTGCGCGGCGATGCCGAATGGAACTCTGACAGCGCCAAAGCCATCATTCAGGCGCTGATGGCCTCTGATTGACACTCAGAGCAATCGCTTGCCGAGCGGCCTGCCTGCGACAACGGCAGGCCGCTTGACCCCACGCCACCTTTGACAGGACCGCGCCCCTGCCGCCAATCTCGGCGGCAGGGAGGATATGATGCCGCTGGAGATCCTGATCGCAATGGTGCTGGTCGGCATTATTGTCATAGCTATTCTGCTTCATTTGACTGGCCGGTCGGCGCCGGTCCTCATGACGCGCGAGACGGCTACCAAGGCATGGGCCCGCCACGATCCCGACTCCCGGATCCATGATGCCCAGCCAAGCACTCTTGGCCATGCGGCCCTGATCGACACAGATAAGGGGCTTGGTTTGGTCTGGTGTTTTGGTGCCGACACGATCGCCCGCCCGCTTGCAGGGTGCAGCCTGATGGATCACCCCAAAGGGTTCCGGGTTAGATTTGCCGATTTCGCCACCCCATCTGTGTTGCTGCACCTGTCCGATAAGGAACGCGAGGGCTGGCGCCGCCGGATCCTGGCCGCAAGCGCCACCTCACAGCCCCCGACCGCCACAGAACAGAGAGACCAGACACATGCCTGATACGATCTCCTACCCTGATGTCACCCAATGGGCCGTTCCCTTTTTCATCGCGGCCATTCTGGCGGAGTTTCTCTGGATCGCGATCAAGCGGCGGGGCGGGCGCTATGAAACCCGGGATGCTGTCACCTCTCTGGTGATGGGGGCAGGCAGTGTGGCCTCAGGCATTGCCCTCGGTTTCATCGCTTGGGCGTTCTTCATGCTGCTGTGGCAGATCACGCCGCTGGACCTCGGCACCTCGGTCTGGGTGATTGCTCTGTGTTTTGTCCTTGATGACCTGCGCTACTACTGGGTGCATCGGTTTGGGCACCGGGTGCGCTGGGTCTGGGCCAGCCATGTCAATCATCACTCCAGCCAGCACTACAACCTGACTACGGCACTGCGGCAGACGTGGACCGGCACCTTCACCTTCATGATGGTGGTGCGCGCGCCTCTGGTTCTGCTGGGGTTCCACCCGGCCATGGTGCTTTTCGTCGGGGGGATTAATCTGGTCTATCAGTTCTGGATCCACACCGAAGCAATTGGCCGCATGCCCCGCTGGTTTGAGGCGGTGATGAACACGCCCAGTCACCACCGTGCCCATCATGGGCGCAATCCACGCTATCTCGATTGCAACTATGCTTGCTGTCTTCATCATCTGGGACAAGATGTTTGGCACCTTCGTTCCCGAACAGGATCACGACCGTCCGGATTATGGTCTGGTCCACAACATCGGCACCTTTAACCCGCTGCGTGTGGCTTTTCACGAATGGGTCAGCATTTTCAAAGACATGACACAGCCGGGCCTGACGTTACGGCAGCGGCTGCTCTACGCAGTTGCGCCCCCTGGGTATAGCCACGATGGCAGTCGCGACAGCTCCGAGACGATCCGCGCCAAACATCTGCATCGCCATCCGGAGGACATTGGCAGCGCCGGGTTTGACAAGACCTGAGCGCAGCCTCTCAATTTGGGTAAAATTGTCCCTTTAATGCAAGCGCAACGCTTTTGCGCCAAGGTGCAGCCTGATCCATATTGATCAGACCACGCCAGTGCCAAGGGATACACCCGTGAAGAAGAAGCAACAGGTCATGGCCGACATGCCGGAAGGCGGGGAAAATCCCCTGACCTCTGCGGTCGTCTCACGCGATCGGTCAACTCTCGACATGGTCAGCGATGCGATTCGCCACAACCAAACCATGCTCGCCTATCAGCCCATCATGCAGGCCATGCCGCCGCAGGGCGTTGCCTTCTACGAGGGGTATATTCGTGTCCTCGACTCGACGGGCCGTGTAATACCCGCACGCGATTTCATGCCATTGGTCGAGGATAAAGAGGAAGGCCGCGAACTGGATTGCCTCGCACTGGAACACGGTCTGAAGGCGCTCGCGCGCAGCCCGAATATCCGGCTCTCGATCAACATGTCAGCGCGATCTATCGGTTATCGGCGCTGGATGCGGGTTCTGGAACGCCACCTGAAGAAAGATCTCACCCTGGGCGAGCGTCTGATGCTTGAGATCAACGAAGCGTCCGCGATGGCGACGCCTGAGCTTGTGATAGATTTCATTGACCGGATGCAGAAACATGGCATCGCCTTCGCGCTTGATAATTTCGGTGCCGGGGCAACCGCTGTCAGCTATTTCCGGCAATTCTTCTTTGATGCGGTGAAAATCGACGGGCAGTTTGTGCGCAACATCCATGCCAGCCACGACAATCAGGCAGTGGTCCGCGCACTGGTCGGGATCGCAAAGCAGTTTGATATGCTCGTCGTTGCCGAATCCGTCGAAAGCCCGGCCGACGCAGAATTTTTGATCTCAATCGGGGTCGATTGCCTGCAAGGCTATCTGTTCGGCGCCCCCTCCGTCAGCCCACCCTGGCTGGAGGAACTGCGGGAAAACAGCCGCGCCTCCTGAACGCCGCCAACCGAGCATCCACTCCCCTGCCAGAATTGGCGGTATCTCGCTCCATGCGGGATCGCCTCAAGGCAGTGTTGAATTGATTGCTTGGCAAACGCCCAGGCCTGTCACAGTATATTCGCCATAGTATTGATTGACACAGGCTCTCCCTGTGGGACACCTTGTGCGTGCTGCACCTGCAGCGAAATACACGGCCTTTTTTAGAAAAGGCAGGGGGATCCCGGTTGCTGCGGCTGCGAAAAGCGGCCTGCTCAGTTGGCCTCCCGGGACGATGAATGGCAGAGTGACCCTAACTGATGACCAATGTAGTAATTGCATCCGCCGCACGCACCGCCGTCGGCAGCTTTGGTGGCGCGTTCGCCAAGACCCCCGCTCATGATCTCGGCGCTGCGGTGCTGGAAGCAGTCGTAGAACGCGCCGGGATCGACAAATCCGAAGTCTCAGAAACCATTCTGGGCCAAGTGCTGACTGCAGCGCAGGGTCAGAACCCAGCCCGCCAGGCACATATCAACGCTGGGCTCCCTCAGGAATCCGCGGCTTGGAGCCTCAATCAAGTCTGCGGATCGGGTCTGCGGGCCGTGGCCTTGGCCGCTCAGCACATTCAGTTGGGCGACGCCGCTATCGTCTGCGCCGCACGGTCAGGAAAACATGACGCTCTCGCCGCATGCTGCAAATTTGCGTGCCGGTCACAAGATGGGCGATATGAGCTATATCGACACCATGATCCGCGATGGTCTTTGGGACGCATTCAATGGTTACCACATGGGTCAGACCGCTGAGAATGTTGCCGAAAAATGGCAGATCTCCCGCGAGATGCAGGATGAGTTCGCCGTTGCCAGCCAGAACAAGGCCGAAGCGGCTCAGAAGGCGGGCAAATTTGCTGATGAAATCGCAGCCTTTACGGTCAAGACGCGCAAGGGCGATATCGTTGTGGATCAGGATGAATACATCCGCCACGGCGCCACCATCGAAGCCATGCAAAAACTGCGCCCGGCCTTCGCCAAGGATGGTTCGGTCACCGCCGCCAATGCCTCCGGCCTCAACGACGGTGCCGCTGCCACCTTGCTGATGAGTGCGGATGACGCTGAAAAGCGCGGCATTGAGCCTCTGGCACGGATTGCCTCCTATGCCACCGCCGGGCTGGATCCGTCGATCATGGGAGTCGGCCCGATCTACGCCTCCCGCAAAGCACTGGAGAAGGCAGGCTGGTCCGTTGATGACCTTGATCTGGTGGAGGCGAACGAAGCCTTCGCAGCGCAGGCCTGCGCCGTGAACAAGGACATGGGCTGGGACCCGGCGATCGTGAACGTCAACGGCGGCGCCATCGCCATTGGTCACCCGATCGGGGCCTCTGGATGCCGCGTCCTCAACACCCTGCTGTTCGAAATGAAGCGGCGCGACGCCAAAAAAGGGCTGGCAACCCTTTGCATCGGTGGCGGCATGGGTGTCGCCATGTGTGTGGAGCGCCCCTGAGGCGCAGACTGCTGACCATATCAAGGGCGCCCCGGTGGCGCCCTTTTCTATCTCTGGCGTATTTTGCGATACCTTTGCGGAGCAGGGCGACGCGACGTTCACCTCAATGTCGACTTAAGAAGAGATTTTTCACACGCAATATAATTGCGTAATTCAAAACAAAATAGTAGCAAGATTACCAAGTCAAATAACGGAGGACTATTCCATGGCACGTAACGCACTCGTCACCGGCGGCTCCCGCGGCATCGGCGCAGCAATCTCTCAGGCGCTGAAGGCGGAGGGTTACACGGTGGCGGCGACCTATGCCTGAGCAATGATGAAGCGGCGGCAAAGTTCACCGAAGAGACCGGCATCAAGACCTACAAGTGGGACGTTGCCAGCTATGAGGATAGCGCTGCCGGTATCGCCAAGGTCGAAGCGGATATCGGCCCCATCGACATCGTGGTCGCCAATGCCGAGCATCACCCGCGACGCCCCGTTCCACAAGATGACGCCGGAACAGTGGCAGCAGGTGATCGACACCAATCTCACCGGTGTGTTCAACACCGTGCATCCGATCTGGCCCGGCATGCGTGAGCGGAAATTCGGTCGCGTCATCGTGATTTCCTCAATCAACGGACAAAAGGGCCAGTTCGCGCAAGTGAACTATGCCGCCACCAAAGCTGGCGACCTCGGCATCGTGAAATCCCTGGCCCAAGAAGGCGCCCGCGCCAAGCATCACCGCAAACGCCATCTGCCCCGGCTATATCGCAACTGAGATGGTGATGGCCGTTCCAGAGAAAGTCCGCGAATCGATCATCGGTCAGATCCCGGCAGGCCGCTTGGGTGAACCCGAGGAGATCGCCCGCTGTGTCGCCTTCCTCGCGTCGGAGGACTCAGGCTTCATCAACGGCTCAACCATCTCGGCAAACGGCGCGCAGTTCTTCGTCTGAGACCCAGAAAGCCAAAAACGGTAAGGGCCGGTCCTACGGGCTAGCCTTTTCCAATCCCGTAAGGACATGCGCGCTATGCCCAGCGGGAAACCCCTGCACCCACACGGCCAATACGGCGGGATGTAAATAAACGCGCCCAGAGTGCACGAAGGACCTGACCGCGCTCTTCATGCGCGCGCTGCATGGCCAGTTTCACGGTACTATTGGCAGAATATTCCATCGTTTCGGCCTCCATTCAGATCAGTGTTGCTAACTTGACCTCAATATGGACCTTTCTTGCAAAAGCGACAAACGAGACTTTTCACGGCTTCAGTTAAGTAATACTGATGTCATATGCCGGACCGTCTCCCCCCCTAACCGCCTTACGTGCCTTTGAGGCAGCTGCCCGCCACATGTCTTTTGCCCGGGCCGCGCAGGAGCTCAACGTGACGCCCGCCGCGTTGTCGTTCCAGATAAAATCACTCGAAGAGCATTTGGGCACACCGGTGTTTCGTCGGCTAAACCGCGCAGTGGAGCTGACCGCCGCCGGAACCGCATTGGCGCCTGGAACATCCGATGGGTTCCAGGCTCTGACCGCGGCGTGGCGCACGGCCCTGCGCCTGCAAGACGACGGCGCCTTGACGGTTACCGCTGGCCCTGCCTTCACTGCCAAATGGCTGGCCCCGCGTTTCTATGAATTTGCCCGCGCCCATCCGGAGATTGATCTTCGGTTTTCCGCCAGCCTGCGCCGGGTTGACCTGATGCGTGACGACGTGGATGTGGCCATCCGCTTTGGCTATGGCCCCTACCCGGATGTCTATTCGATGCCGCTTCCGGTCGAATGGGTCATGCCGGTGATGACGCCGGAGATCGCCAGGCAATACCCCACGGTTACTGCGCTGAAGGATGCGCCGTTGATACATGATGATTCACTGAATTTCATGTCACCACAACTTGATTGGGCAGCTTGGTTCAAGATGATGGGCGAGGAGTTCACTCCGACCCATGGCGCGCGCTTCAGCAACGCCGATCACGCGGTAGACGCGGCGTTGGCCGGTGCCGGAGTGGCCTTGGGAAGACGTGCGCTGGTGGTAAAGGACATCGCCGAAGGACGGCTGGTTACACCGTTCAGAACAGCACTGACAGGCAAGGCCCGCTTTAGCTTTCTGTGCCAGAAGGGAGCCGAGAACCGCCCGCAAATTGTCGCCTTCCGAGATTGGATCCTCGCCGAGATCGAAAAGACGGCTGAAGTATCCGAGGGATTGACCATCGTCTCCGTGGACAGCCTTACATGAGCAGAAATCGCGCAACCGCCATCGGATTTATCGCTGTGCTGCTTTGGTCTCTGCTGGCGGTTCTCACCGTTGGCACGGCCCCAACCCCGCCACTGTTGTTAAATGCGCTGTGCTTCACAATTGGCGGTTCGCTGGGGCTGGTCTGGTGCTGGCGCAGTGGCGGCCTTACCGCATTGCGGGCGGTGTCTTGGCGGGTCTACCTCTTTGGCAGTCTGGGCCTCTTTGGTTATCACGCGCTCTATTTTTCTGCCCTGCGGCTGGCCCCCGCCGCTGAGGCCGGATTGATCGCCTACCTCTGGCCATTGCTGATCGTGCTGTTCTCCGGCCTGTTGCCTGGTGAGACCCTGCGGGCCGGACATCTCTTCGGGGCTATTTTGGGGTTTGCAGGGGCCGCCGCCATTATCACCGGCGGCGGCGCGGAGTTTGATGCCGCTGCCCTTCCGGGATACGCGCTGGCGCTGCTCTGCGCCTTGGCCTGGTCCGGCTATTCCGTTCTGGCGCGGCGGCTCGGGACCGCGCCCACCAGCACCGTTGCCGTGTTCTGTCTGATCACGGCCGTGGCCTCCTGGCTGCTGCATTTCGCGCTTGAGGACAGCCAATGGCCCATTGGCATCGCAGGCTGGGGCGCAACACTGGCGCTGGGGTTGGGGCCGGTTGGGCTGGCGTTCTACGTCTGGGACATCGGTGTGAAACAGGGCGACATCCAATTGCTGGGCACCAGCTCTTATGCGGCGCCGCTTCTCTCCACCCTGATCCTGGTACTGGTTGGAATTGCCCCTGCCACCTGGACGCTGGCCATCGCGGCCTGCCTGATCACGGGCGGAGCCGTTCTTGCCGCCCGCGCCAACAGAGGTCAGTCGTAGCGGGTACCATCGAAAAGGGGTCACCAGCCGCGCTGATGACCCCCTCACATCCTACTTTCAAGCTCCCGGTACCGCGGCGGTGGGGCCGCAGGTCACGCGGGAGACAAGGCGCCCCTCAGACGGCAAGCTCCTCCGTCGAGAGGCGTTCAATTTCTTCTTTCAGCTTTAGTTTCTGCTTCTTCATCGACGCGATACTTAGCCCGTCTGTCGCGGGCGAACGTTGGGCGTGTTCGACTTCCATGCTCAGATGCTCGTGCTTCTTCTTAAGTTCGGTGAGATGCGAGCTGAGGCTCATGTCATTCCTCCTTCTTTGAGCGTGTTGCGTACAAAGTGAGTGGAACACAAGAATATTGCTCTGTCACGCTGCAGAAGCATATATTTTGTCATGAAACCGTCATTTCGGCATGGACCCGCCGAATAGGGTCCGATTTTCCACGGATCATCGGGAAATATCAACGAGGCCAGGGCAGCGCACATCCGTCACGAAGGACCGCCCGGATATCCGGCCGGTAGCTCTCCGCATCACACAGATGCGCCTCACCATCATGCAGGATCAGTGGCGCGTGCAGCTTGAATCCCGCACGTCCGCCCTTGCGCGCGCGCAGCAGAACAAGCTCAGCACTCCGGCCCACACGGGCGGCCAACGGCAGAACCTCAAGCGATCCTAAACGCCCCAGACAGGCCCCCAGCATTTCCGGCAGGCGATCGGCCCGCTGGATCATATGAAGATACCCTTTGTGAGAGAGACGCCGCGCAGCCGTGTCGAACCAGACGCTCAATTCGGTTGCGCCACCCAGCGCAATTTGCCGCCCGACATCCTGCGCGGGGCTGTGCGCGCCTGCGCGGTAATAGGGCGGGTTGGCGATCACCTGGTCAAATTGCTGCTGCCGCAGATCCATCGGCAACTCTGCCAGATCCGCTTCAACCACGGTCATATCGACAGAATTCAGCGCGGCATTGCGTCGCGCCAGATCCGCATAGTCGGCTTGCAGCTCCACGCCGGTCAGGTTCAGGTCCGGCACCCGTGCCGCCAGACACAGCAAGCCCGGCCCGCCACCGCAGCCCAGCTCCAGCACCCGGTCGCCAGCGCGTGCAGGGACAGCCGCAGCCAGCAACACCGGGTCCACGCCAGCACGATACCCCTGTTTTGGCTGCAACAGCTGCACTTGCCCCCCCAGGAAGGCATCCTGACTAAGCGCCGCGTCGTCAAAGCCGGGCATCAGCGCAACGGGATATCATTGTCGCGCATCACGCGCTCGGCAGCGGCATGATCATCGCTGCGCACCATCAGCCTGCGGGGAAAGATTCCGATACCGCCTTCAAGGATGCTCATATTTACGTCCATTTGAAAGCAGTCTATATCCTCACCCTCAAGAAGGGCGGTGGCAAAGGCTATGATGGTTGGGTCGGTGCTGCGCAAAAGTTCCTTCATAGGGATGGATCTAAGGGCAAGGCCTGCGCCTTGTCGAGCCTTGCAAGCGGGAAAACGATGAATCAAATCCTGACGCAAAAGCCGCATGACATGCTGGCCGCGACACTCAGCGACGAAATGGCAGCGGTGAATACGCTGATCCAGACCCGGATGGCGTCCAAACACGCCCCACGCATTCCCGAAGTGACGGCCCATCTGGTTGAGGCTGAGCGGCAAACGTCTGCGCCCGATGCTGACGCTCGCAGCCGCGCGCCTCTGTGGTTACAGCGGCGACAACCATGTGAAACTGGCAGCAACTGTGGAGTTCATCCACACCGCCACCTTGCTGCATGACGATGTTGTCGACGAAAGCGGCCAGCGGCGCGGTCGCCCGACGGCAAACCTCCTCTGGGACAACAAAAGTTCCGTCTTGGTGGGCGACTACCTGTTTGCCCGCAGCTTTCAGTTAATGGTGGAAACGGGATCATTGCGGGTTCTCGACATCCTCGCCAATGCTTCTGCCACCATCGCCGAAGGTGAAGTCCTGCAAATGACCGCCGCCAGTGATCTGGCCACGGACGAGGACATCTACCTTCAGGTTGTGCGGGGCAAAACTGCGGCATTGTTCTCAGCAGCCACGCAGGCTGGTGGTGTTGTCGCAGGAGCGCCTGAGGCGCAGATTGATGCCCTCTTTGCCTATGGTGACGCCCTCGGCATCGCCTTTCAGATCGCTGATGATCTTCTGGACTATCAAGGTGATAGCGCCGCGACGGGCAAGAACGTCGGTGATGATTTCCGCGAGCGCAAGCTGACCCTGCCGGTGATCAAAGCCGTGGCGCAGGCCACCGCAGAGGAGCGTGCATTCTGGGTCCGGACTATTGAGAAGGGGCGTCAGGACGAGGGCGATTTGGATCACGCGCTGGCGCTGATGGACAAATACGACACCCTGACCGCAACCCGCCACGACGCCATGGATTGGGTGGCAAAGGCGCAGGATGCATTGACCGCGCTGCCCGATGACCCAATCCGCCAGATGCTGCATGATCTGGCCGATTACGTGGTGGCCCGGCTCGCCTGATATCGCAAAATAAAGTGGTGATTTAGCCAATACGAAGCCAGCGCCCATGCGCTGGCTTTTTCAGTATCAGGGCCTCAGGCCAGCAAACGCCCCGCGCGCACCCACCACGCAGGATGCCCCACCCGCAAATGGTCTGCGGCGGCCTGTGCCTCTGCCTCTGTTGGGTAGAGACCATAGCAGGTCGCGCCCGAACCAGACATGGCGTGATACAGGGGCGCCGTCTCAGACAACGCATCCAGAACCTCTCCAATCACCGGCTCCAATCGGATCGCTGGCGGCTGAAGGTCGTTGCGCTGTGTCTTGAGCCATGCCGCCAAATTTCCAACGGTGCCCCAGGTCGGCAGTTCGGCAGGCATGGCAGGGTTGTCCCGTTTGCCCATCGCGCGGAAAATCGCAGGCGTGGCAACGGACACGCCCGGATTGATGAGTGCAATTGCGCAGTCTGGCAGCGGCGACAGACCGTCCAGCTGTTCACCGATCCCACGCATCCGCTGCGTGCCCGGCGACATGCAGACCGGCACATCGGCACCCAGCGGCAGGACATCCTGCGTGCCCGGCAGGGGGAGCCCCCACAGTTCCGCAAGTGCCCGAAGAGTCGCCGCCGCATCAGAGGACCCACCGCCAATACCAGATGCGGGCGGCAGGTTTTTCTCCAGTGACAGCGCAGCACCGCGCCCAGGATCCATCAACGCTGCGGCCTTCATCATCAGATTGCTGGCATCCACCGGCACGCCTGCTGCCATCGGCCCGGTCACCTGCAGCGATCGTTCATCCGACGCAGCAACCGTGATCCGGTCACCGATATCAGCAAAAACCACCAGCGAATCAAGGAGGTGATAGCCATCTGCGCGTTGGCCAGTCACATGCAGGGTCAGATTGATCTTGGCCGGGGCAAAGGCCTCAACCGTCATGGGCAACCTTCAATGGCGCTGCTCCCTCTTCCGCGAGAACCGCATCCAGCCCGGCGTCCAGTTTGCGGCGAATACGCTCTGGGTCGGCCTCGCTGTCGGTATCCTCCGGGTCGATGAAGGACAGCGCCCGCTTCCACTGGAATTCAGCCTCACGGGCCCGACCAACGGCCCAGTAAACATCGCCAAGATGATCATTCACCACCGGATCCACCGGCATCAGCTCAACGGCAGTCTCCATATGGCCAACCGCCTCTTCATAGCGCCCCAGTCGATAAAGGACCCAACCAAGGCTATCAACGATATAACCCGCATCAGGCCGTGCCGCGACAGCGCGCTCAATCATCGAAAGGGCCTCATCCAGCTTGATCTGCTTTTCCACCAGTGAATAGCCAAGATAGTTCAGCACCTGGGGTTGATCGGGGCGAATATCCAAAGCCGCGCGAAAATCAGCCTCCGCCTGCTCCCAGTTCTTCAGCCGCTCGTGACAGATTCCGCGGGCATAGAGCAGGAACCAGCGCCCCTCGACGCTCTCATCCATCAGATCCAACGCGGTATCATAGGCGGCGACCGCGCCGCTATAATCTTCCTGCTGGCGCAGCAGGTCACCCAGATTGGTGTGAACCGGCACTTCCTTTGGGAAGTCGCGCGCCAACTGCTGCAACACCTCGGCGGCGGCATCCGGCTTAGCTGCACGGCGCAGGGCCTCAGCCCGGCCCAGTTCAGCCGCGTGATAATCTGGGTGGTCGCGCGGCACCTGTTTGTAGAGATCAATCGACAGGGTATAGCGGCCCAATTGGTCAAACAGCTCAGCCGCGAGCAGCAGCGCATCCACATGATCTTCGCGCAGGGCTGCAGCGACGCGCGCATACATCAGCACATAGTCATCCGCCATCTCACCATTGAGTGCCGCACCCATGGTGAAAAACACTTCGGCAATGCCCTGTCGCGGTGTCGCCGCCAACGCGTACGGCAGCGTTTCGCCGTCTTTCAATCGCTTTGACACGGCCGCCAGGCCCGGATCCAGTTGTCCACTAAAAGCCTCGGAAAGAACCTCCAGCGCCCGTTCGTTGCGCCCCAGCTGAGACAGGATTTCAAGCCGCGCAATCACCGCCCGGCGTGACGTATTGGTCAGCTGCCCCTCATCGGCGGCAAACAGCGCCTCCGCCCCCTCATAATCGCCAACGGATGCAAGCGCCAAGGCACGGTGATAGCGCGCAAAGAGGCCCAGCCCGTCTTTCTTTCCCAGTTGGTCGAACTGCGCCAGCGCATCATTCACCGATCCGGCGCCAAGATACGCCCAGCCCAACAGCAGCCCATCAACCAGCGCGTTGATTTCATATTGTCCGTCTTGCTGCGAGGTCACGCGCTCAATGATGGTCTGGTAGTCCTCTGCCATCACCAGACTGGCGGTCATGACAATATTGGCAACCTGACTGCGCGCGCCCATTTCGGACAGGCGTTTCGCAACCGGCGCTGCCCCTTTGACGTCGCCCAGCGCCAGCCGTGCAAAGACCACATGCTCCATCAGCAGCGGGTTCTGCGGATCGCGCACCAACGCCCGATTGTAATAATCTGCCGAGGCCTGAAAATCGCTATCCAATGTCGCCGCCCGCGCCGCCAGATACGCCCCGGAAAGCCCATCTGCATGCGCCGCATCGGCCTGCAAGAACATCGGCAGGGTGGTCGTCGCGGCAAGAGCCGCCGCACATGTCAGGCTGCGAAAGAATCGGACGGGCACGGGGGGCCTCCTCTTTGGTGACTGGTCAATATCTGCCTCGCCACAAAGCGTAGAGCGCCACCCCTTAACACGCAATGGGGCAGCCCGCAGGCTGCCCCTATTATTCCGGCAAATACTCGCCGAAACCGCTCGCGACATGATCACATGTTCGGGTAGTTCGGCCCGTCACCGCCCTGAGGCGTGGTCCAGGTGATGTTCTGGCTCGGATCCTTGATGTCGCAGGTCTTGCAGTGAACGCAGTTCTGGAAGTTGACCACAAACTCTGGTTTGCCGTCTTTTTCGACCACTTCATACACACCCGCCGGGCAATAGCGCTGCGCCGGTTCCGCGTATTTCGGCAGGTTCACCTGAATCGGTGTATCCTGATTGCCAAGGCGCAGGTGGCAGGGCTGGCTTTCCTCGTGGTTGGTGGCCGCAAATGCCACGTTGGTCAGGCGGTCAAAGGACAGGACACCATCGGGCTTGGGATAGTCGATCGGTTTGTGCTGATCTGCAGGCTCGGTCGCCTCAGCATCGTTCTTGCCGTGACCAATCGTTCCGAACAGGGAAAAACCAAATGTGTTGGTCCACATATCCAGACCACCCAGCATCAGGGACGCAGTCAGCCCCCACTTGGACCACATCGGTTTGACATTGCGCACCTTCTTGAGGTCCGCGCCAATCGCACCGTCGCGCACGCTGACTTCATAGGCGGCCAGCTCGTCGCTCGAACGCTCTGCCTTGATGGCGTCATAGGCCGCTTCGGCGGCGGCTTTGCCGGACAGCATGGCGTTGTGGTTGCCCTTGATGCGCGGCACGTTGACCATACCCGCAGAACACCCCAGAAGCGCGACGCCTGGCGCCACCAGCTTGGGCATGGACTGATAACCGCCTTCGGTGATCGCACGGGCGCCATAAGCGACGCGTTTGCCACCCTTCAGCAGCTCTGCCACCATCGGGTGATGCTTGAAGCGCTGGAACTCCATGTAGGGATAGAGATGCGGGTTCTTATAGTTCAGGTGAACCACGAAGCCGACATAAACCTGATTGTTGTCCAGGTGGTAGATGAACGAGCCACCGCCAGCATTGGAGCCAAGCGGCCAGCCCATGGTGTGGGTAACAGACCCCTCTTTGTGCTTGGCTGGATCGATCTCCCAGATCTCTTTCATGCCAACGCCGTATTTCTGCGGCTCCTTGCCATCAGACAGGCCGTATTTGGCGATCACTTCCTTGGACAGCGAACCGCGCACCCCCTCGGAGAGGAACACGTATTTGCCATGCAGTTCCATCCCCGGCTCGGTGTTGGGACCGTAGGAGCCATCAGCCTCCAGGCCGAAGACACCGGCAACCACGCCTTTGACTTCACCGTTGTCGCCGTAAACCAGCTCGGAACAGGCCATGCCGGGGAAGATCTCGACGCCCAGCTCTTCGGCCTGCTCTGCCATCCAGCGGCAGACGTTGCCCATAGAGACGATGTAGTTGCCGTGGTTGTTCATCAGCGGCGGCATCGGGAAGTTGGGGATGCGGATCTGCCCCGCCTCACCCAGCATGTAAAAATTGTCGTCCTTGACCGGCACGTTCAGCGGCGCGCCTTTGTCCTTCCAGTCAGGGATCAGCGCATCCAGACCGCATGGGTCTAGCACTGCGCCTGACAGGATATGCGCGCCCACTTCGGAGCCTTTTTCCAGCACCACGACCTGCAGGTCGCTGTCCAGTTGCTTAAGTCGGATCGCCGCAGACAGACCAGCCGGGCCTGCCCCAACGATCACAACGTCGTATTCCATCGCTTCACGTTCAATCTCGGCCATTGCGGGCTCCTTGGCTGTAGGTCTGAGCCATCCCGTGCGGGTGGCGTATCCTTGGCGTAATTTTGTTTCGCGGTTGCTTAGCGGGTGGCAGAGGCACTGGTCAATCCAAACTCTACGTTACACTGCTGTAGAACCCTCAAATGCGACAATTCGAGCGTCAGTTTTCGTCATTTGGAAGAGTATTCCCGTCGTTCACCGTCTCTGAGGGCTTATCCCCCAACAGATAGCGCGGTCCCTGCCCTTTGGCAGCAGCCGCATCATCGGGATTGTACAGCTTGCAGGTGGGCAACGACAGGCAGCCGCAGCCGATGCAGCCGTCCAGATTATCGCGCAAACGCTCGAGCGTTTCGATTCGGGCATCCAGATGGCTGCGAAAAGCGGCGGACAGATTGGTCCAGTCAGCCTTGGTCGGGGTCCGCCCGCCCGGCAGGCTTTTCAGAAAGTCGCGGATCTCCGGCAGTGTGAAGCCGAACTTCTGCGCAATCATAATGAAACTCAACCGCCGCAGATCCGCCCGGTGAAACCGCCGCTGCCCGCCCGTATTGCGCCAAGGCTCAACCAGCCCCTGTGCCTCATAGTAGCGGATTGCCGATACCGCCAGGCCTGTGCGTTCCGCCAGATAGCCGATGGTCAACCCGTGAGATGCAGCCATGAAATACTCCCTACCAGTCCCTGAGATTCCGTCGCGTCTCAGCCTGCGGGCCGAGAAAAATCACAAAACATCAAAAAAATCCTTGAGCTAAAGTTAGGTTTAGAAATTACGACTCAATCAGGCAAGAGAAAACACAAAGGAGCCTGACATGACCGTACGTCTTGAACACGCAAACATCACCGTGTCCTCTCCCGAGAGCACTGCCGCCTGGATGCAGGATGTTTTTGGCTGGCACATTCGCTGGCAGGGGGAGGCCATCAGCGGCGGCTACAGCCTGCACGTGGGCGAGGCTGACAGCTATCTGGCGCTGTACTGCCCCCCGGAACCCCTGGCCGAGGCCCCGACCAGCTACGCCATCAACGGGGGGCTCAACCATATCGCCGTTGTTGTCGACGATTTGGACGCCGTCGAAACACGGGTACGCGCGGCTGGCTTCACCCCGGGCGAGCATCACGACTATGAACCGGGTCGCAGGTTCTATTTCCGAGACCGGGACAATATCGAATTCGAGGTGGTACAATATGATGCTTGATCTTCTCTGGCACAGCAGCCACCCACGCGCGGTTTTACCCACCCAGCGGCGGCACCCGGCCCCGACGATATTGTCACAGCAGCGCGCGACGACACCCCAGCTGCAACGGATCCGACACTCTTCCCCGATCAGCCGTCTGATCAGCTTGCTGCAACGGCTGGATCCCCGGCCACGGGTGCCCCGCCACAGCATCACCGGCAAAACATCCAGCCTGCCGGAGGATTCCTGACCGCACCAAGACGCTGGCGCGATGAAGCCAAAACCGGACCGAAGTCGGCCGACACATTGCAAGTTTCTCGCCGACCCTCTGTCCGGGGGCGTCTAAAAAAGCGGAGTTTTCCGCCTGTTGGCATGAAATCGCTGTGGACAGGCAACCCCGCCCTCTTGCATTCGGCGGCAGGATTGGGTCAGGTAAATGCGACACAACCGGTTTGTCCCGCTGTCAGTTCGGCAGTGGGACAACCGGTTTTCCTATAGACGCGAACCGCCACGCCTGGTGGCCAAACCTGACACGATATCTGGACACAGACATGGAAAAGATCCCGATGACCCCCACGGGTCACGCCGCCCTCGAAACTGAGCTGAAGACCCTGAAATCGGTGGAACGCCCGGCGATCATCAAGGCCATCGCCGAAGCCCGTGAACTGGGCGACCTGTCGGAGAACGCCGAGTACCATTCCGCGCGCGAAAAACAGTCCTTCATTGAAGGTCGCATCAAGGAACTGGAGGGCATCCTGTCGCTGGCCGATGTGATCAATCCGGCCAAACTTTCCGGTGCGATCAAGTTCGGCGCCAAAGTCACCGTCGTCGACGAAGACACTGACGAAGAGAAGACCTGGCAGATTGTCGGCGAACATGAGGCCAATATCGAAGCCGGTCTTTTGAACATCAAATCTCCCATCGCCCGTGCCCTGATCGGCAAGGAAGAAGGCGACAGCGTCGAAGTCCGCACCCCCGGTGGGGACCGCGCCTATGAGATCCTCAAGATCATCTACGCCTAACCACTGCAACGGCGTGGCGCACCATACAGGCGCCCCGCCCACCTCACCCAGCCGTCGCACCCTGCGGCATGTGCCAACCCAGTACACCCCTGTTTCCGAGCAACAGTATGACCCGTTCCAGTTCCCCAGCCGCAACGCCGCCCACCAGCGCCCTTGATGCGCCGCCGGAACGACCAGTCTTTGGCCTGATCGAGGCCGCAGCACTCGGGCTCAGCGCCCTGTGGTTTCTGGTGGTGGTTGCGATCTTTGTATTGGGTGGCACAGCAAACACGCCAGCAGCGGGATGGCCGGATATTCTGCTGCGTATCGTCGCGGTGATCCTGCCGATTCTGCTGATCTGGGTGGGCGCCATCGCCTTGCGATCAGCGCAGGTGATGCGGGATGAATCACAACGACTTCACGCGGCCATCGACGGGATGCGCAACGCCTATATTGCCCATGCCCAGCAGGCGGCCTCGGTTGCCGAACCTTCGGTGACGCGCAAGCTGGATGAAATCGCCGCCGCGACCCGCAAGACGGAAACCGCCCTCGCCACCTTCCACACCAGCCGCCGTGACCGGCCGATGCCGGGGATCTCCACCACCGCCGCAGCAGGGGGCGAGGTGACCGATCAGGGGCTTCTGGCACTTGGCACCCCCGCCGAGGATCTGGCCACTCCGCTGCCCTCCACCCAGTTGATCCGCGCGCTGAACTTTCCGGAAACCGCAGAGGATGAGGAAGGCTTTGCCGCGCTGCGTCTGGCCCTGCAGGATCGTAAGGCTGCACAGGTTATTCAGGCCGCGCAGGATGTGCTGACCCTGCTCAGCCAGGATGGCATTTACATGGACGATCTGCGCCCCGATATGGCGCGTCCTGAAATCTGGCGTCAGTTTGCCCAAGGCACCCGTGGCCGCGCCGTGGCCGCCCTTGGCGGGGTCCGCGACCGCAGCTCCCTTGCGCTGACCTCCGCCCGGATGAAGCAGGATCCGATCTTTCGCGATGCAGCCCATCACTTCCTGCGCCGCTTTGATCAGATGCTGGCCGAGTTCGAGGAAGAGGCAAGCGATACGGATATTTCATCGCTGGGCGAAACCCGCACCGCCCGCGCTTTCATGCTGTTGGGCCGTGTGGCTGGCACCTTTGACTAACACCGCGCGGTTTACAGGCCGAAACTTGCATAGGGTATGAAACGCACCGGGTCACCGGGTTGGATCGTGGCCGCACCATCCGCCAAGTCAACCAGCCCTTCCGCCCAGCTGAGGGAGCTGACCCGTCCTGAGCCTTCGGATTTGAACACCTCGACCTTGCCATCCCGCACGCGGGCACGCAGATATTCCCGCCGCCCCGGCTTCTTCCGCTTCTGAAAGGCGGCAGGCAGATCAAAGCCCTGCGGCTCCACCCAGCGCGCACCCGCCATCAGCCCCATGGCCGGGCGCGCAAAAATCAATGTGCAGACCATCGCCGCAACTGGGTTTCCCGGCAAACCAAACACCGGCACCCCCTGCCACAGCCCCAGCGCTAGCGGTCGGCCCGGCTTCAAGGCAATCCGCCATTGCTGCATCGCCCCGCTTTCGCGCAGCAATGCCGACATATGATCCTCATCCCCCGCAGACGCCCCGCCGCTGGTCAAGATCACATCGACCTGTGTCGCCGCGCGATCCAGGCGGTTGCGCAACGCCGCGCGATCATCGGGCGCTTTCCCCAGATCCACAGCAACGAAACCCATCCGGGTCAGCAAGCCCAACAACATCGGACGATTGGCGTCATAGATCTGACCCGCCGCCGCAGGCTCCCCCGGTTCCACCAACTCATCGCCGGTAGAGAGAACGCCCACCCGCAGCAGCTGTCGCACTGGCAGTTCAGACACGCCCGTCGCCGAGGCGAGCGCCAGATCCGCAGGGGTGATCACCCGCCCCTTGGACAGGATCAGATCACCAGCAGCCGCATCCTCGCCCGCCTTGCGGGTATTGGCGCCCGTCTTCAGCGGCCCATGAAAGGCGATCTCGGCGCCCTCCCGGCTGACATCCTCCTCAAGGATCACGGTATCCACACCAGACGGCAGCGCCGCGCCAGTCAGGATACGAATAGCCTGCCCGGCGGCGACCTCCCCCTCATAGGCCAACCCGGCAGCGGCCCGCCCCTCAGTGAGCGGCAGCACCTGCGGCCCATCTTCTATCGGGCCAGCAAACCCGTAACCATCCACGGCGGTATTCGCCTGCGGCGGGTTGCTGCGGGCTGCAAACACGTCCTCAGCCAGCACCCGGCCAAGGCTTGCGGCCAGCGATACACTCTCAACCGCAGTCACCGCAGTCAGGTTCTGTCGCAGATGGTCCAGCGCGACATCTACCGGCGTCCAATCCACCCCGGCGGGCAAAGCAAAGCAGTCATTGCGCAGGGGCGGCGGGGCAAGGGTTTTTTTTACCTCAGTAATTGCCAATCGGGCCTGTCGATCAAGCAGCTGACCGCAACCAGCCCCCAAAATCCACGCCTCCTCCATCGCATCCGAACTTGGCGCGGTAAACAGAGCGGAAAATGCCGCCTCATCCAATGCTGACAATGCTTGCGACAGTAGACGCACTTGTGTCTTGTCGCGGATTTCATTCGGGCCATCATTCGCGCTCGCCAGTTTGACAGCTCCCTCAATAAGACCCGGCCAGACCTCGGCAAACACCAGACGAGCGGACTCAATTTCCTGAAACGGCCAAACTTTAGCGTGATGCCGCTCCCGCAACCGCTCCAGAGTTGGCAATCCCATCAAAATTTGGCTTCCAACCGTAGGGTTGAAAAACAACTGAAAACACGACGACGAAGCTTTGGCGACCAGGTCTGTTTTGCGCCGCTCTGGCACCAACTCATAGACGATACCGGATTTGCGGTAAGGTATCTCAGGCCAAGCCTCATCGTTTGGCTTACCCCAAAGCGGGCCTTTGCCCCGAAAAACTCGATTTATTTCTGACGCAACTGCAAAGCGATTGTTCCGCCCCATTTCATCATCGGTGATGCGCTCTGAGAGCCATCGCCAAACCGCAAAGGGATCATCCTTGCCTGTCAACTGAGCAGCAAACCCCTTAGGGTAACCAAAAGGAAAATCGAACCCAGCCAAAACCCGCCGTCCTGCGAGGCGTTCTGCGTCGAAAAAAGTGTTCAGCCATTGCTCCGCCTCAATACGAGAACGGCAATAAACTTGCTCCACCGACACCCCCGCACGCGCAACACCCAGCCAGATCGCATTCTTACTCACTTTCACAGGCCTGCGTTTACCCGCGGACCAGTCGGCAACAAGCACCGTATCAAACATCGTCAAAGCTCAATGTCCCCCGCGATGAAATCCGCAATCGCGGCTGTATCGTCCAGATCAAACACTGGCCGGTCGAGATGAAGCGGAACATCGCTGGCGATGGCACGAATCGTTGCGTCCTCGGGCGCAATAAGTGGCTGGCCCGCTGCCGTGCGATAGGCCTCGATCTTCGGGTGGGTCTCGCGTTTGAACCCTTCGACCAGCACCAGATCGACCGGGCGCAGCCTGGACAACAGCTCAACAAAACTCGGCTCATCCGCTCCGCGCAGCTCCTGCATAATCGCAACCCGGTTTGGCGAAGCAAGGATCACCTCAGCCGCCCCAGCCGCCCTGTGACGATAGCTGTCGGTGCCTGGCTGATCCACATCCGTGCTGTGATGGGCGTGTTTTAACGTCGAAACACTGTGGCCGCGCCGACAGAACTCAGCGACCAATCGCTCCATCAATCCGGTCTTGCCGCAGTTTTTCCAGCCCGTGACACCGTAGATCTTCATCGCAGCAATGCCTCCGCCTGCGCCAGATCGTCCGGTGTATTGACGTTGAAAAACGGATCAAAAGGCTCGGCCTCAAATAGGGCTTCGCGCCCCTGGTGCTGATCGGTCCAAAGCACCACCTTGCGCAGACCACCCTGCAAGGCCGCGCGCAGGTCATCGCGCAGGGCCACCGGCCAGAGGCCAAAGGTCGGATGTCGGTTTACCCGGCGGCGGCCACCGGATTTCAACTCTTCTCCGGTGCGTGGCGTTGTCGCCAGCACCAACGGATGCACCTGCCCGGCGGCGCTTTCGCTCAGGCGCGCGACGAGATCCTGCGGGAAAAAAGGCGTATCGGCCGCAACGGTCACGATGCTGTCAGCCCCCTGTTCGGCGGCCCAGTCCAATCCCGCCAGCACCCCGGCAAGCGGCCCGGCAAACCCATCGATACTATCCGCAATCACCGGCAGCCCCAGGTCGTCGAAACGCGCAGCCTCCCCATTGGCATTCAAAGCCACCTGCTCCACCTGCGGCGCCAGGCGATCGATCACGTGACGGATCAGGCTACACCCACCAACCTGCAGGCGCCCCTTGTCGCCACCGCCCATGCGGGTCGCGAGACCTCCTGCGAGGATGACGCCCAACGGTCCGTTTTGTCTCATGACATCTCCTCTTTGCGCGCGAAATGACCTGGCTTCGAAAGTAGAGCCCACATGCAAGGCACCTATCGTTCTGCGCTCTTGCGCCGATGCGCCTTTGCCTCTGCGGGCACATTGGCCGGATCCATATCCCGGATCAGCCGCGCCTCCCCGGACAGACAGATAAACCGCTGCCCACGCATCCGGCCGATGAGTGTCAGGCCCAACTCCTGTGCGATCTCCACACCCCAGGCGGTGAAGCCGGAGCGCGACACCAGCACCGGGATCCCCATCATCGCGGTCTTGATCACCATCTCTGAGGTCAGCCGCCCGGTGGTGTAGAGGATCTTGTCGGACACCTCTGCGCCCGTGCTCTGGATCCAGCCCGCAATCTTGTCCACGGCATTATGCCGTCCGACATCCTCCATATAGACCAGCGGGCGATCTTCCTGACATAGCACCGTGCCGTGAATGGCGCTAAGCCTCAAGATAGAGCGAGGGCGTGCGATTGATCTTATGGGCCAGCGCATAAAGCCAGGAGCTGCGCACGGGCGTCTGCGGCAGCACGACCCCCTCAAGCCCTTCCATCATATCACCAAACACCGTGCCCACGGCGCAGCCGGATGTGCGGGTCTTCTTCTGCAGCTTGTCTTCATAGGAGGTTTCAACCGCGGTCCGAACCACCACCGTCTCCAGCTCTTCGTCATAGTCGATGGCAGTAATTTCATCACCGGGGTGCAACATGCCCTGATTGCGCAGAAAGCCGAGCGCCAGATACTCAGGATAATCCCCGATGGTCATTGCCGTCACGATTTCCTGACGGTTGAGGTAGATCGTCAGCGGTCGTTCCTCCACCACCGAGATTTCTGTTGCCGTGCCAGTGTGGTCGATCCCCTGAACCGCCCGCGTCAGCCGCGTATCTGCAGGCGCAGGGGCAATCACATATTCGGCCAATACCGACGCCAGATCAGAGCCTTCTTCAGCCATCATCAATTGCAAACCTCCGCCACCAGGCTTATGCCATCTGAGCAGTAACCTAGGACCAGATCATGGCAATCACCACCACGAAATCGGCGTTTTGGAAGGGGTTTCGCGACGGCGCGCCCTTCCTTCTGGTCTCGGGACCATTTGGGCTACTGTTTGGCGTTCTCGCCGCCGAAGCGGGACTGATTGTCCCCGAAGCCATGATCTTCTCGCTCTCGGTCTTCGCCGGGTCAGCACAGTTTACGGCCCTGCAGCTGATGGAAGAGAACACACCACTGGTGATCATCCTGATTTCCGCTCTGGCAGTGAACCTGCGGGTTGCGATGTATTCAGCATCGCTCACACCGTACCTCGGCGGCGCTCCTCTGTGGCAGCGCGCCTGTGCCGCGTATCTGACGGTTGATCAGTCTTATGCACTCTCCATCGTGCAGTTCGAAACCCACCCGCAGATGACCCTGTCGCAGCGTATGGCCTATTTCTTTGGCACCAATGGCTGCGTGGCGCCGGGCTGGATGATCGCCACCTATATCGGCGCATTGGTCGGCACCCAGATCCCCGCCAGCTGGGGTCTGGATTTCGTCTTGCCGCTGGCGTTTTTGGCTATGATCGGGCCAATGCTGCGCACGCCGACCCATGTTGTGGCCTGTTTCGCCGCCGTCGCCACCGCCCTGCCTGCTACTGCGCTGCCCTATAACCTTGGTCTGATTGTTGCAGGCCTCGTCGGCATGATGGCCGGTGCTCAGGCCGAAGTCTGGCTGGAGCGCCGCCAAACTGCAAAGGATCCGTCATGACCCAGGCCCCCGATCCAACCCTGCTCTGGACCATTATCATTGGCCTTGCCATCGGCAGTTTTGCCCTGCGGTTTGCCTTCATCGGGCTCATGGGCGGGCGCAGCATGCCACCCTGGCTGATGCGTCATCTGCGATACACGGCGGTCGCGATCATACCGGCACTGGTGACGCCTCTGGTGGTCTGGCCGACCCCAACTGGCGGGACGCCCAGCCTTCCGCATCTGGCGGTTGCGGCGGCGGTTTTCGCACTCGGCTACTGGACGCGAAATGTGCTGATCGCCATGGGCAGTGGCGCGATTGGCTTTCTGCTGCTGTTTCTGTTTTCAGCCTGATCCATACCGATCAAAAACAAAAGCCGCAGGCGATGCTGCGGCTTTTCAGATATCTTCAGTCGCGGCACGCGCCGAGGGGATCAACCGCCCGCGTTCAGCGCCGCGTTGTTCTTCGCCAGACCTTCTTGCAGGTCTGCGCTGTCATTTTCCCGATAACGCTCCGTCGTGACACCCGGCAATGCGCCGAACTGCTCAGACAGGTTACCCGGATAAAAGGTCACGTTCAGGCTCTCGAACCCCGGAACCTGTTTCAGAATTGATGCCGTAGCATTGGCACAAAACGCCCCCGGTACGCGTCCGTTCGCCCGGACCAGCTGATAGGCCCGTTGCGCTTGCTCCGGTCTCACCTCAAGTCGCTGCACCACCACATGATGCGTGCTGCGCGCATGAGACCCGCGATAGGCCTTCTCTACGCCCGGCGTAATGCCGAACAGCACATCGTCGCGTTCTGGCACCACATCTGCATAGAAGGAACCCGCCGGATCAAAAATCACCCGTTCGGAGGCGTTGACCATCAGCGATGTATGCGCGCCCTTGCCGGTACGGTTATTGATCATGGTGTACAGCGTCAGCGCAGGCGGACCATTGTGACGATAAGCCACCCGCTCAAGCGTGGCGTCATCGGCATTGGGCTGCTGCTGGGCCGCACAGGCCGTCAGCGCAGCAACCGCCACACCGAGCGCTGCAACCCGCAATCCGGTCGACAGCCGCCGGATACCGGAGCGCCCGTTGAGATCAGAACCGCTCACGAGGGTGATCAGGTCGCGAAAATTGCAAGGAACACCGCAAAGAGCAGCGCCGCAATGCAGAACCGGGTGGTGAATTTGAGAAAGCCTTCGTAGGTCTTTTCCTGAACGGTAATATCCATCGAACCGTGCTTATGGTCAGCCATATGTCCATTCCTATACGCGTCTGTTTTCCGCTGAATACTGGATTTCACGGACCCTGTCACCACGTCAATCGGGCGCAGCCGGATCAAATCAGCGGGTGAAATTGCCATGGCAGGGCCGATAGCCATACCCCCAACGCCAACTCAACCCCGAGCAGGGCGCACCACCGAATCGCACGGCTGCATAGACCGCAGCCGCCACTGGTGACGCAAGATTGGCGATTGTGGGATCGTTGGCGCTAAGATTTGTCTCTACGCAGCGGCGCAGAGCCTGATCCGCAGCCAACCGCGCACCTTGACTGGCCGTCGCCAGTTCTGCCGCTTCCGACACGGCTGGATCCGCACCGCCAATCCCAGCCGCGTTGTGATATTTCCGGTCATGGATCACACAGCAGGCCTCAAACGGCGGACCACCATCAGCCCCGGATTGCCCGCTCAGCTGCCGCCAGATCGCCGACAAACCACCGCTACACCCATCCGTGGTGAACGGCGCTGTCTTCCCCCCAGCCGCTGCGACCTCCTGCATCAGCGCCTGATGCGCGGCCCGCTCCAAGCGCTGCCAATATCCGTCTGGCACCTCCACATCCCCGGCAGCAGCGCCCGCGGCGACGCAGCAAAACAGCGCAACGCCAACCCACAGGGATAGTGCTACCCCGCGATCAGGTCTCAGACCCATCGCCCTCCAGATCGGAGACCAGACGAAAACCGATCCGGTTGGCAGGTGCTGCCTCATTGCGCTTGGGCAGGGCGCGCAGCATCACGTTCAGCTGGCTGACATGCTGCACCAACTGGGTGCGTGCGCCGCTGGAATCGCTGCCGTAATAGGTAATGATATCGGGATCAAAATACCCCATGCCTTCAATCCGCATCACCCCGGCATCGCCACCGGCAAACCCCATGGCGACCTCATGCTCGCCATCCAGCTGTTCTTCGAAATTCTTGATGTAGAGGATCAGCCGTTCATAGGCCCAGCGTGCAGCGCTTTTGTCTGCGACCGGCTTTTGCAGCGGCTCAGGCAGCTTTTTGATGCCTGCGCAGGCATCTGGATCTGCATGGACCTCATGTACACAGGGCAGAACAGCCGCCTCGGCAGCCTCGGCGCTTGTTGCGATTTCATCTGTCATGATCTCTCCCTTTCCAGGGGTCGATCACCCCTTGCGCTGGTAGAGCCAGGCCCCGTCAGCCCGGCGGCTGCGGTCCACCTGACCCAGGTGGTACAGATGATTTACATGGGCCACCGCCTCAACCAAAGCAAGCCCGTATTCCCCGCCCCCGATCTTGCGCTTGAACAGCGGGGCAAAGCACTCTGCCGCAGTCCTCGGTTCATCCAGGTGGTCAAGCAACCGCGCCAGCGCACCGTGATGATTGTCAATAAGCTGCGCCATGCGGTGCGGCAGTCCAAGAAATGGCAGCTTATGACCGCCCAAGGCCAGCTGATCAGGCCGTGTTAACGGTGCCAGGCGCTCGCAGGCCTCCAGCCACTCCGCCACCGGATCGGCCATGGGTTCGGTGGCATAAACGCCGATATTGGGGCTGATCGACGACAGGATCTGATCCCCTGTGATCACCAGATTGTCATCGCGGCTCCAGAAGGTTGCATGCTCCGGCGCGTGGCCATTGCCCATATGCACATCCCAGTCGCGCCCGCCCATGCGGAACAGGTCGCCCTGTTTGATACGGGTAAATCCAAGCGGCATGGAATAGACCGTATCAGAGAAATTGAATGGCCGCTCCGCCACCCGCGCGTCATAGATCGCCGGATCCATCCCGGCGCTGCGATAAAACGCCAGCGTCTCCTCCGGCCAGCTTTCCTGCACATCCAGCGTCAGCATGCGGGCAAACAGCCAGGCGGTGCGCGTGGTCACCAGCTCGGCGCCATGCACCGACTGGAACCATCCCGCATTACCAATATGGTCCGGGTGATGGTGGGTCACGACCACCCGGCGAACCGGTTTGCCACCCAGTGGCCCCGCCATCAGCTCTTCCCAGATCCGACGGGTCTTGTTCGACGACATACCTGTGTCCACGATGGTCCAGCCATCGCCGTCGTCCAGCGCATAGACATTCACATGATCCAGCTTCATCGGCAGTGGCAGGCGCATCCAGAGCACGCCTTCCGCCACCTCGATCGCCTCGCCCTGCGCGGGAGGTTCACTCCATGGGCCGTCTGGGCGTGGGCTGGTCATCCGTCTGCCAGCTCATCCAGTGTCAGCGCCCGCGCGCCCGCGCTCCCCGCCTGCGCATGCGCCAGTAGGGAGGCGTGCTCTGGCAGCATCCGGTTGATGTAGAAGCGTGCCAGCTTCTCACGCGGCCCGCCCAGATCCGCCATCGCCGCCGCCAAATGGTAATGCCCGCCCAGAACCCGTGCAAAAGCATGCAGATAAGGCACAGCCCCGGCAAAACGCTCGTCCAGGTCATCCTGTGCTGTCAGCCATTCAGTCGACTCGCGCAGGGATTCGCAAGCCTGCCAGACCGCTTCGGCCATATTCGGATGGGTGGTGCGGGCGCGCTCTGCCTGTTCCTCGATCTCGTCGATCAGACGGTGTGCCATGTCACCACCGTCCATCATCTTGCGGCCCACCAGATCCATCGCCTGAATACCGTTGGTGCCCTCGTAAATCGCCGTCACCCGCACATCGCGGTAGAATTGCGCCGCGCCGGTTTCTTCAATGAACCCCATGCCGCCGTGAACCTGCACACCGGTCTCTGAGACCCGCATCCCGGTTTCGGTGCCAAAACCCTTGGCAATCGGCGTCAGGAAAGCCGCCCGCGCTGCCCACTCCTGCGCACCGGTGGCGGTCTGCATATCAATCGCCTGCGAACAGGCCAGAAGGATCGCACGTGCGGCAAACAGATCTGCCTTCATCTCCATCAGCATCCGGCGCACATCCGCATGATCAACGATGGTACCAGACGCAGATTTGCCCTGCTTGCGCTCCAGCGCGTAGGCCAGCGCCTTCTGATAGGCCGCGCCAAGCAATACCGACGCCCTGACCACCAACGCCAAGACGGGCGTTGTTCATCATCGTGAACATCGCCGCCAGACCACCGCCCGGCTGACCGATCATCCAGCCAATGGCACCATCATATTGCATCACACAGGTGGGTGAGCCGTGCAGACCCATCTTGTGTTCCAGGCTCACCACCTTCAGGTCGTTGGCCTTGCTGGGATTGCCCTCGGCATCCGGTAGATACTTGGGCACCAGAAATAGCGAAATTCCCTTGGTGCCCGGCGCCGCATCAGGCAGGCGCGCCAGCACCAGATGGCAGATATTGCCCGCAAAATCATTGTCACCCCAGGAGATGTAGATCTTCTGCCCGCTGATCGCATAGGTGCCGTCGTCCAACGGCTCTGCCTTGGAGCTGAGCGCCCCCACATCGGACCCCGCCTGCGGCTCGGTCAGATTCATGGTGCCGGACCATTCGCCCGAAATCAGCTTCGGCAGATACAGCGACTTGATCTCATCGCTGGCGTGATGTTCCAGCGCCTCGATCTGGCCCTGGCTCATCAGCGGTGCCAGTTGCAGCGACAGACAGGCCCCCGACATCATTTCATTCACGGCGGTGGTCAGGGTCATCGGCAGCCCCATGCCGCCAAACGCCTCAGAGGCGCTCATCCCGATCCAGCCCCCCTCGGAGATCGCCTGCCACCCTTCGGCATAGCCCGGCGATGTGCGCAACACCCCGTTTTCCAGATGTGCCGGCTGCAGATCGCCGCCCCGATTCAAGGGCGCCATCACCTCGTCACAGAACTTCCCGGCTTCGGTCAGGATTGCCGTCACGACATCGTCGCTCGCCTCGCTGAACCGCTCAGTTGCGGAAATATCGCTATAGCCAACGATGTGGTTCAGAAGAAACTGATACTCGGGAACGGGGGCGCGGAAGGTCATGTCTGGCCTCTTTCAGAGAGAGCTGGTCGGGGCAGCCTTGGCATCATTGCCCCAAACCTTTATGTTGAACGTCTTGTCCGATTACCTAACCGGGCCCTTTATTCAAGCAACCAAAACGCCGCGTCACCAGCCATGTCCAGCCCAACAACCCGCCTCCTGACCGCTCAGCCGCAGGAAATCAGCACCGCTGCGGACCTGTTGCAGGAGGGCCAGCTTGTCGCCTTTCCGACAGAAACCGTCTACGGACTGGGCGCCGATGCCCGCCAGACCGACGCGGTTGAGGCGCTTTATGCCGCCAAGGGACGCCCCAGCTTCAATCCGCTGATCGCGCATGTCCATTCGGTCGAAACCGCTCAGCGCCATGTGATCTGGTCCGATATCGCCGATCGGCTGGCGGACGCCTTCTGGCCCGGCCCGCTGACCCTGGTCCTGCCGCTGCGCGAGGACCACGGTATTTCACCTCTGGTCACCGCCGGGCTGAACACCCTCGGTATCCGCATTCCTGCCCATCCCGCCGCCCGTGCGCTGCTGTCTGTGCTGGATGGTCCGGTGGCCGCGCCTTCGGCAAATCCGTCGGGCAAGATCAGTCCGACAACCGCCGCCCATGTTATCGCCGGTCTCGATGGGCGGATCGCCGCGGTTGTTGATGATGGACCCTGCGGTGTTGGTGTGGAGTCAACAATCATCGGACTGGCCACTGGCACCCCCTTGTTGCTGCGACCCGGAGGGCTGGCCGCAGAAGAGATCGAGGCGGTTCTGGGCCAGCCCCTGCACCTGCGCGATGCCAGCGATCCGCTCACCGCGCCGGGACAGCTGCTGTCACATTACGCCCCCCGCGCCAGCGTCCGCCTGAACGTCACGGCCCCGCAGGACGGTGAACTCTACCTTGGCTTTGGCGCCATGGAATGTGATTTGAACCTTTCCGCCAGCGGTGACCTGCGCGAGGCGGCCGCGCAGTTGTTTGGCCACCTGCACCGTCTCGACGCCAGAGCACAGCCCATCGCTGTCGCCCCCATACCGGAGACCGGGCTGGGCGTCGCCATCAACGACCGCCTGCGCCGCGCCGCTGCGCCGCGCTGACCGGCAGTCCCCAAAACGTCAGCATGTCTTGATTGGTCAGGCGTGACCGGCACTGGTCGACAGGGTCAACGGATCAACCCCCAGCGACCGCAAGGCCGCCTCCCATTTGGTGAGATCATCCAGACCGAATACCAACTCCGGTGTTGCCGGAGCGGTCAGCCAGCCATTATTGGCAATCTCCGTCTCCAACTGCCCCGGCCCCCACCCTGCATATCCCAGCATCACCATAACCTGCTCAGGCCCGCGTCCCATCGCGATGTCTTCCAATACATCCACGGTCGCCGTCATTGAGAACGCATCGGCCACCCGCAATGAACTGACGTTGGATTTATATTCAGGCGAATGCAGCACAAAGCCACGCTGCGTCTCAACCGGCCCCCCGAAACGGACCGGCAGCGCCGCCTCCTCTGCGCTGCGCGGTGTGATGTCCAACTGTTCCAGAAGGTTGGACAAATCGACACCCGCTGCGGGCTTGTTCACGATCAACCCCATTGCGCCATCATCTTCATGTGAGCACAGCAAGATCAGCGAATGTTCAAACCTCGGGTCACCGATGCCGGGCATCGCAATCAGCAGTTCGCCGGTAAGATCCATATGAAGCTGTCGTCCTTTTTTTTAATTGCCGTCATCCGCAGCGCGGCAACGGGCCTGCCCTCTCACAATGGCCACCCGCAGCGAGAGGTTCAAGGCCAAGCCGTGCCAAAGCGTCAGCTCGCAGGCGCTGACCGGAACGTGACTTGGCATTTCAGGCGGAATTGCGCATGTAACCTGGCATGACGACACATCCGTTTCTCTCTGTTCTCGCAACCGCTGCCAGATCACTGGCGAAGGGTCTTTGCGCACCGCTTGCGCTGGGGCTTCTGGCCTTGCCTGCCAGCACGTCAGCCGAGCAAATGTCCGATATCGTTCAGATCGAAGTGCTGGATGGCGGCCCGACCCGACGCGGCACACATATGGGCGCATTGCGACTGACGCTCTCGGAGGGCTGGAAAACCTACTGGCGCGCACCCGGTGACGCCGAGCATCCCGCCCCGGTTCAGCTGGCGGGGATCGCGCAACGTCGGTGCGGTGGAAATACGCTGGCCCACGCCCGAGGTTTTCCTGACCTCAGGATTTCGCACCATAGGCTACCATGATCAGCTGGTGCTTCCGATTGAAATCACCCCCGCCAAACCCGGCCAGCCCCTACGGCTGAAAGGCCGGATGGAGCTGGGCATCTGCAAAGATGTCTGCATCCCCTCCGAACTGCGCTTTGATCGTCCACTCCAACCCGACAGCCGCCGCAATCCGGCGATTGTTGCAGCGCTGGCGGATCGCCCATGGTCGGCGAAAGAGGCCGGCGTGCAGGCCGCAACCTGTGCGATCGCCCCCAGCCGCTACGGTATGGAGTTGGTCGCCCGGATCACCATGCCCAGCGCGGGCGGAGATGAGATCGTGGTGGTTGAGCCTGGCCCTCCCACTTTGGTGACGACCGAGACGACAACCACCCGGCAGGGTCGCCATCTGACCGCCAAAACCGAGATCATCTCCGCTGAGGGTGGCCCCTTCGCCGTTGACCGTTCGCAGATGCGGTTTACCGTGCTGGGCCGCAACCACGCGGTGGACATTCAAGGCTGCACCCGACACTAATAAGGGGATTATCAGCCGGATCGGATCCAGCCATGCCCAACGATGCAGCCATCCCCGATAGCTCCGGCGTTCCAAATCAGCCACGACGCCCGATCCTTGGCGCCCTTGCCGTGGTCTGCCATGCAAATCAGGGCGGCGATCAGGTCATCCTCATCCAGCGCAGATCGCCCCCGAATGCAGGCTGGTGGGGCTTCCCCGGCGGTCATGTCGAACTGGGCGAAACCGCGATGCAGGCTGCCGCCCGTGAATTGTTTGAAGAAACCAGCGTCATCGCAACCCCGCGCGAGGTGCTGACCCATGTCGATGTGATGCTGCGCGATGAGGCCGGGAAGGTCCAACGACAGTATCTCTTGGTTGCTGTGCTCTGCGATTACATCTCAGGTCAACCAACCCCGGACGATGATGCCCTGCAGGCGCAATGGGTGCCGGTCGCCGATCTGACCAGCCGTTTTGGCGCTACCCCTGACCGTATGCTGATCGATCAGGTGGCAGAGGTCGCCGCCCTCGCCCAGGAACGGCAGCATCGCACAACGGGCGCGTGACCTCAATTTCGCAGGACGAACCGGTGGCCGCCGATCGTCAGATCCTTGCGCGACGCCCGCCCAAGACCCGCGCGCTGACGTAAGCAATTGCACTCAACAGCGCCGCGCCGGTCACAAACAGCAGCAGGGCAGCGCGCAGCGGATCCATATCCACCAGCCCGGGCGCGACCGCTCTCAGCACCGGATGCAGCGCCCCCACCGCCATTGCATAGCCAACAGTCACCGCCAGCCACAGGATCTGTGCCGCTCCCAGCCCTAGCGTCAGCCAACGCAGGTCACCAGCCCGCGATGACATTCCCCGCCGCAGCGCTGCAAAGGGACGCGCCACATCCGCCTGCACTGCCACCAATGCGGGCACAACCAGCAGCACCAGAAACATGCCGAACCCAAGGCCATAAACCAGCGTGATCACTGTGGGTTTGAGGAACTGTGCTTGTTGCGAGCCTTCATACATCAACGGGGCCAGCCCCAGAACGGTTGTCAGCGTGGTCAGCATCACCGGCCGCAACCGATCCGCAGCCCCGTCAATGATCGAGGGGATCAGCCCGCGCTCTTCTGCGTATTCGTCAATGGTTGTCACCAATACGATCGAGTCATTGATGATGATCCCTGTCATCCCCAACAGGCCAACAACGGTGAACATCGACAGCGGCACCTCCCACAGGTAGTGCCCCCAGATTGTCCCGACGAGGCCAAAGGGAATGATAGCCATAACCACTAAGGGCCGCGTCCAGCTGGCGAAAATCCAAGCCAACACCAGATAAATCCCCGTCAAACACAGGATCAATCCGGTTCTGGCGTCATTCAGAAATTCGTTTTCCTGCTCGCTCAGCCCCGCCAATTGCCAATCCACCTGTCGCTCACTGGCGACCTTCGGCAGGATCTCGTCTTGCAGCGCTGTGGCAATGGCCTGTGCCCGTGTCGGATCATCCTCTGAGATATCCCCGGTGACGCTGATCACACGGACACCATTTTCACGCCGAACGGTGGAAAATCCGGTGCGCTGGGTCACCGACACGATATCGGCCAGGGGCAGATAGACACCCGCCGGGCTGCGCATCAGCGTACGCTCCAGAAAATCAGCGGTCAGCTCGCCCTCCGGCAGTTCAACCCGGATCGCGGCACTGCGCGGCCCGTCTGGATAGGTCGCCGCCTCTATGCCGTTCAACCGGGCCCGCAAGGCCCGCCCCAGCGTCTCCACTGTGAACTCCAGCGCCCGCCCCTGCGGGGTCAGTTCGAGCACCAGCTCTTCCTTGTCATAGGCAAGATTATCCTCAACTGCTGACACCTCCGGGTAGCGCAGAACGGCGGTTTTCAGATCCTCTGATGCAGCCTTCAACACCTCGACAGCAGCGCCGCTGAATTGCACATCCAGCGCATCACCGCCGGGACCCGACCGCCAGCCTCTGAACGATACCGTCTCCGCCAGCGGGTGGCGGCGCACAGTGTCCTGCAGCTCCGCCACAAAGGCAAAGCTGGAATAAGGCCGCAGATCAGCATCAATCAGCTCAATCGAAATCCCGCCAAGAAGATCGCCGTCCTTGGCGTCCACCCCGGCCAGACCACGCCCGGCGTTGCCGCCAATCTCCGCCATGACAAAATCAACCGGGTTGCGGCCATGCCGGGCCTCATAGTCACGCCCCAGCGCCTCAACCGCGCGCTGCATTTCCCGCATCATCGCCAGCGTATCTGCCCGGGTTGCCCCCTCGGCCATGGCAAAATTGCCGGTGACCGATCCACGCTCCGGCGCGTTGAAGAACCGCCATTTGACGTCACCACTAATGAACAGCGCCAGCTGGCTCGCCAGGATCACCGCAGCACCAGCCAGCACCACGTAACGGGAGCGAACCACCAGCGCCATCAAAGGGCGGAATAGCGTGTCACGCAGGCGGCGGAACCCCCGATTTACCACACGGCTGGGCAGGTCATACCAATGCTCCTTGGCACTATGTGCCAGCGCATGGGCCAGATGGTTGGGCAGAATCAGGAAACACTCGATCAAAGATCCCAGAAGCACCGCAATCACTGTCAAAGGAATGTCGCGGATCAACTCGCCAAACCGTCCGCCAATCGACACCAGCCCGAAAAACGCAATCACCGTGGTCAATGTGGCCGCGAAGACCGGCATCGCCATGCGGCGCGCGGCGTTCTCTGCCGCAGCAACCGGGTGTTCGCCCAGACGCCGCGCCCTGAAATCGGCATGTTCCCCCACCACAATTGCATCATCCACCACAATGCCAAGGGTGATGATCAGGCCAAACAGGCTGATCATATTGATGGTCAGCCCGGCCATATACATCAGGGCAATAGCGGCAAACATTGCCGCCGGAATGCCCGCTGCCACCCAGAAGGCGATGCGTGCATTGAGAAACAGGAACAGCAGCGCCAGCACCAGACCCAGCCCCATCAGCCCGTTATCGACCAGAATATCCAGACGCCCGGTGATCGCTTCCGCGCGAGTGCGGATCAGATCCGCACTGACGCCATCCGGCAGGCTGGCCTGCAAGGCCTCCACCACATCTTCGACCTGATGCTGAATTTCGATGGCGTCGCCCTGATCCGACCGGTCCACCCGGATCGACATCGCGGGATTCTCCCCCACGAAGTAGGAGCGATTGCGATCCACGCCCTCCACCCGGATCGTGGCGACGTCACCAACCGTCAGGGCCGATCCATCCGGATTTGTCCGCAACACGATACCGGCCAGCTCCTCTGGCGTGCGTTTTTCACTGCCAGTGCGGATGCGCGCATTGGCGCCACTCACGTCACCCGCCGGATTGGCGTCAACCTCCGCTGCAATCGCCGCCGCAATATCAGCCATCGCAATATCATGGGCGATCAAGCTGGCAGAGGGCACTTCGACCATGGTCTGCGGGGCCGCAATGCCCCGGATCGTGGTACGGGTGACACCCACCTCAAACAGGCGCACAACCAGCTCATCCGCAAACAATCCCAACTGGCGCGGTGCAATTGGCCCGGTGATCACCACATCTGTGACCCGATCACGCCACGCCCCGCGGCGCACGCTCGGGTCTTCGGCCTCCTCCGGCAGTGTGGTGATCCCGTCTACAGCACTCTGGACATCATCCGCTGCGCGCGCCATGTCCCAGCCCGGCTCAAAGTCCAAGGAGATGCTGGCGCGCCCCTCGCGCGATGTGGCACTGGAGCTTTCGACCCCGTCAACGGCCAGCAGCGCGGGTTCCAGCGCCTGCACAATGGCGCTGTCGATGTCCTCAGGCCCGGCCCCTTCCCATTCGACGGAGACCGACACCCGGTCGACGATCACATCAGGAAAGAACTGCGCCCGCATATTGGGAATCGCCGCCGCGCCCAGCACCAGCAGCAGCACCAGAAGCAGGTTCGACAAGGTCCGGTGACGGGTAAAATAGCTCAGAACGCCGCCAGCCGAACGGGGGAGGTTCCGCAGCATGACCCCTATCCCCCCATCCGGGTTTCAATGCGGTTGATCAGCCGCGCGGGGACCTTTGCGGCGGCCAGCTGTTCCAGCATCCGCGCCCGCACCGCCTCCGGCATCCCGCTATTGCCTTCAACCATGGCAACCAGCCTGGCCCGGCGATCTTCCGACAGTTCAATCAATTCAGCCTCTGCCGCTGCGGTGTCGCGCGGGGTGTCAGCATTGGCGCCGGTAACCTCAGCGCCCTGCCGCAGGGGTCGCACCTTGATACCTGCGCCCAGTAGGGGCGTGCGCCCGGTGACAACCTCGCGACCCTCCAGCCCGGCGCCACGCAGCAGCACATCGTCCCCTTGTCTGCGCACCAATGTCACCTCCAGCGCCTGCAACCGGCCCTCCTCTCCCAGCACCAGCACGGTGCCGTCCGAACCCAGCGTCGAGGCAGGCAGTCGGGCCACCTCGCTCACCACCGGTTCCTCAACCTCAACCGTGACAAAATCACCGGGCTTGAAACCGGGCGCCGGGTTCAGCCGGGCGTAGATCAGTCGACCGGCCAATCCCTCGCCTGCATCGCCACTGTCGCGCACCACCACGCCGGATGCCGTCAGCGCTGCACCGGTTGCGTCAAGCGTAACCGCCACCGGCGCCGAGAGCAGCTGCCCCGCCGCGTCCAGCAGCCGGGCGTATTGCACGGTCGAAACCCGGAACGCCACATCCAGCTGCGCCGGGTCCACCAGATCCGCAAGCTTTTCATTGGCCGAGACCAGCCGCCCCTCAACCAGATTGACCGACTGCAAAGTACCGTCAAAGGCGGCGCTGATGGTCGTATCGTCAAGATTGCGCCGTGCCTCATCCAGCGCGATCTGCGCCCGCGCCAGCCGGGTTGCCGCCTGATCAATGCGCGCCTCCGCCAGGGACAGCGCCTGCCGACGCGAGATCACCGCCTGCCGGGCCTGTGCAGCAGCCAGCTCCGCCACTTCCACTGTTGCAGCAGACCCAACACCGCGGGTTTCCAGATTTTGTTGCCGGTCCAACGCACGGGCCCGCAGCGCTGCCTGATCCTCGGATGCCGACAGCTCATCCTGCGCCAGCGCCAATCCGCGCCGGGCCTCGCGGGTTTCCGCCTCGGCATCCCTCATGTCCGCTTCTGCCCGTTGCAGGGCCGCGCGCGCATCAGCCGGATCGATCTGCACCAGCAGGGTGCCCGCCGTGACGTCGCCGCCATCCTCGAACCCGGGCGCCAGCTCAACCACCCGACCAGCCGCTGCCGTGCGCAGTTCCAGCCTGCGACGGCTCTCGATCCGGCCAAAGGCGGTCAGCACAGGCTGCACTGCGCCCAACTCGGCCCGTACCACATTCACGGCAAACACCCGTTCGCGGGGCGGCGGCGCACGGCGCTCCTCCCCCATACGGGTCTGGATCGCGGACAGCACCATCTGCACCGCCAACAGCAGCAGCGCCGCTGTCAGCGCCGCCAGGAAAACCCCAATCACCGTTTGCCGCAAAAAGCGCATTCTCTATCCCTCAATCGGCCAAACGAACCGGCACAGACAACTGCCGCAGTACCCATGAACGGGCCTCGTCAGGCCCAAAGAATACCAGTTTGCACAAAGCTATACGAGGTTACACGCAGTCGCGGATCAATTCCGTCTCACTTGCGACGCAAATGTTCGTCAAGCCGTGGCATGATTTCCACGAAGTTGCAGGGCCGGTGCCGGTAGTCGAGCTGCTTCACAAGGATTTCATCCCAGGCGTCCTTACAGGCCCCCGGACTTCCCGGCAGCGCAAAGAGGTAAGTGCCCCCCGCGACCCCGCCTGTGGCCCGTGACTGCACAGCCGAGGTGCCGATTTTCTGCATCGACACGATGGTGAAGACCGTTCCAAACGCGTCGATTTCCTTCTCGTAGACATCGCGGTGCGCTTCCACCGTGACATCGCGCCCGGTCAGACCGGTGCCTCCGGTTGAGATCACAACATCTATCTCCGGGTTGGCGATCCAGTCCCGCAGTTGGCCTGCAATCTCTTCCCGTTCGTCCGGCAGGATCTTGCGGTCTGCCAGCACGTACCCCGCAGCGTCCAGCCGATCAACCAGCACCTGACCGGAGCGATCTTCCGCCAGTGACCGGCTGTCCGATACGGTCAGCACTGCAATGCGGACCGGAATAAAATCCTTGCTGTTGTCGAGTTGCGCCATGGTTCTGGCCCCTATCGCTTATGTTGTCACAGTCTTTAAGAATGATGTCCGAAGATCGCTTGGCCTGATCAGGTTTCAACCTGCCGTCAGCCGCGCCTTGATCTCCAGCAGATCCGCCCAGGCGGCCCGTTTCTGCGCGGGCTGTCGCAACAGATAAGCCGGATGGAACATTGGCATCACCGGCTTGCCCTGCGCCTCCTGCCACGTGCCACGCATCCGGGTGATTCCGCGTTTGCCGAGCAGCGCATCACAGCTGATGTTGCCCATGGCGATCAGGATATCCGGCTTTGCCAGCGCAATATGACGCTCCAGAAACGGGGTCATCATGGCGATTTCTGCTTAAGCAGGGGATCGCGGTTCTGCGGCGGCCGCCAGGGCAGAACATTGGCGATATAGACGCTGTCCTTGCGCGACAGACCGATGGCCGCCAGCATCCGGTCCAGAAGCTGCCCGGCCCGGCCCACAAACGGTTTGCCCGCGATATCCTCATCGCGGCCAGGCGCCTCGCCCACCACCATAACGCGGGCACCAGGCTGGCCATCTGCAAACACAAGATTGCGCGCACCTTTTTTCAGCTCGCAATGCTCAAACTGGGCCAGCGCCTCATAAAGACCCTCCAGCGACCCGGCGGTTCCCGCCATCTGTCGGGCCACCTCAACCGGATCAATCTCCCGAGGTTTCGCCGGTGCCGCCTCAGCCGCGGCTGCGCCGGGTTTGGGCAACCGCGCCTGCAATTCATAGCGATTGACCGGCGCGTCCCCGATCGCATCGGTCGCCCCCAGTTCGATCTGCCACGCCAAGAGCGCATGGGCGCTGTGATAATCCAATGCCGATTCCATGCCCCAAGCTACCCTGCCTAGAGGCGGATCAAAATACCCGCCGTGCGCGCCGCTTGCCGCAGGTCACAGCCCTGCTATAAGAGCGCCAAACATCGCGGAGCCTGCCCATGCCCACAGCCACCTCGTCACCTGATCCGATGGCCTTTTCTCAACGGCATCTCTTGGGCATCGAACCGCTGAGACCGCATGAAATCACCGCGATCCTTGATCTCGCGGACAGCTATGCCGATCTGAACCGCCGTCCCGACAAACACGCCAATGCGCTGTCAGGGCTGACCCAGGTCAATATGTTCTTTGAGAACTCCACCCGCACCCAAGCCAGCTTTGAAATCGCGGGTAAGCGGCTGGGCGCGGATGTGATGAACATGGCGATGCAGGCCTCCTCGATCAAAAAGGGTGAGACCCTGATTGATACGGCGATGACGCTGAATGCCATGCATCCCGATCTTCTGGTGGTGCGCCATCCGCATTCTGGCGCCGTGGACCTTCTGGCGCAGAAGGTAAACTGCGCCGTGCTGAATGCCGGCGACGGACGGCATGAACACCCCACCCAAGCGCTGCTCGATGCCCTGACCATCCGCCGCGCAAAGGGCCGTCTGCACCGGCTGAACATTGCGATCTGTGGTGATGTGGCCCATTCCCGGGTGGCGCGCTCGAACCTGATCCTGCTGGGCAAGATGGAAAACCGCATTCGTCTGATTGGCCCGCCAACACTGGTGCCCAGCCATTTTGCCGACTTTGGCGCCGAGATTTACGATGACATGCGTGAAGGCCTGAAAGACGTGGATGTGGTCATGATGCTGCGCCTCCAGAAGGAGCGTATGGACGGCGGTTTCATCCCGTCGGAACGCGAATACTACCATCGCTACGGGCTTGATGCGGAGAAACTTGCGCTGGCCAAACCCGACGCCATCGTCATGCACCCCGGCCCGATGAACCGGGGCGTTGAAATTGACGGCACGCTTGCCGATGACATCAACCGCTCTGTCATTCAGGAACAGGTCGAAATGGGTGTCGCCGTGCGGATGGCGGCGATGGATCTTTTGGCCCGTAACCTGCGCGCCAGCCGCGAGCGTGCGGCGTCGCAACCGGGCGTGGCCTGATCCATGGTTGGCCCGGTGGCACAGCCCCTGATCATCGCCGCAGGTGAGCAGCGGATGATCCATGTTTTCGGCCTCGATATGCGGCCCGAACAGGCACGGTTCCTGCGTGAACCCGGTGCGCTGGCGCAGGTTTTGGGCATTGATGAGATAGATCTGGATCACGTGGAGATTTTCCCGGTAAGCGATCTGGAGGACCTAGGGCTTGTCGGCTATCTGCGCGATGGCTGCGGGATCCCAAAAGAGCAACTGGCCTCCGACGCGCAGAAACTCGCCGCGATCGAAGGCTATGTGCTGCTGCTGCGGTCGCGCGCGTTGCGCGGCGAGGCAACGCGCCTCACCCCGGCCAGTCAAATTCGACACATTGGCGACTATAGTGAGGTGGGGGCGGATTGGGCCAGCGTTCCCAGCAATCCTGACGACGCACCGGAAAGCGCCAAACCCTATTCCGCATCACGCCCCTCCCCACGGGAGGCCCGCTCTCGCGCACGGCGCATCGGGGCAACGATCTTTGTAATCGTGATGGTGCTGATCCTGCTTGTTGTGCTGATGCTGGCGACCTGAGATGTCCGAAACCGTCTTCACCCCTGATCGTATGGCCTACTGGCGCAGCCACGCCTGGCTCGCCGTGATTGCCATGCTGGGCGCCATGGGCATTCTTTGGGTGATGGGAAACCCCCACGTCTGGACCGGTGCCATCGGCGGGCTGGCCGCCATTGGCCTGCGCGGCGGTTACCTCCTGTCCGATGAGATGACCCGCGTCTGGTCGCTTGGGGGCAAGGTTATCAAAGGGCCCGATCAACAGACCATTCCGCTCGCGGATGTCGCCGAGCTGAACCGCCTAGGCAGCACGGTCCAGATCGTCACCCATGAGGGGCACAAGCACCTGATCAAATACCAGCCCGACGCCGCCGCTACAATTGCAACGCTGCAAAACGCCCTGTCCACCCTGTCCGAGAGATCCCGCGTATGACCCTTCTGTTTACCAACGCCCACCTGATCGACCCAGAAGCCGGAACCGACAGTGTGGGTGCGGTTCTGGTGCGGAACGGACGCATCGCGGCAGTCGATAAGAACGGCACAGACCCTGACCAATTGTTTCGCGCGCGAAACATTGGGGCAGAGGATGTGACCCTTATTGATTGCGGCGGCAAATGTCTGGCCCCCGGCATTGTCGATATCGGCGTGAAGGTCTGCGAGCCGGGTGAGCGCCATAAGGAAAGTTATAAATCCGCAGGCCTCGCAGCGGCAGCGGGCGGGGTCACCACCATGGTGACGCGCCCAGACACAACCCCATCCATCGACAGCCCGGAAACGCTGGAGTTCGTGACCCGGCGCGCGCAGGCAGATGCGCCGGTGAATGTTCTGCCCATGGCCGCCCTGACCAAGGGCCGCGCAGGCCGGGAGATGACCGAGATAGGCTTTCTCATGGATGCGGGCGCGGTGGCCTTCTCCGATTGCGATCATGTGGTCGCCGACACTAAGGTCTTTTCCCGCGCGCTGTCTTATGCGCGCAGCTGCGGCGCGCTGGTCATCGCGCATCCGCAAGAACCGGGATTGAGCAAAGGGGCTGCGGCAACCTCGGGTAAATTCGCCACCCTGCGTGGGCTGCCCGCCGTCACGCCAATGGCAGAGCGGATGGGACTGGATCGCGATATCGCCCTTTTGGAGATGACCGGCGCCAGATACCACGCCGACCAGATCACCACCGCCCGCGCCCTGCCCGCCCTGCAGCGGGCGAAGGCAAACGGTCTGGATATCACCGCAGGCACGTCGATCCATCATCTGACGCTGAACGAACTGGACGTGGCGGACTACCGAACTTTCTTTAAGGTGAAACCACCGCTGCGCTCCGAAGAAGACCGTCTGGCGCTGATCGAGGCGCTGCGCGAGGGGCTGATTGACACGATCTCCTCCATGCACACCCCGCAGGACGAGGAAAGCAAGCGCTTGCCCTTTGAAGAGGCCGCTGCCGGTGCCGTGGCGTTGGAGACACTGCTGCCTGCCGCCCTGCGGCTTTATCATGCGGAGCAGCTGGACCTGCCGACACTGTTTCGCGCGATGGCACTGAACCCGGCCAAACGTCTGGGACTGGACTGTGGCCGTCTGTCCCAAGGGGCTCCTGCTGATCTGGTGCTGTTTGATGCGGACCAGCCCTTTGTGATGGACCGTTTTGCGCTACACTCGAAATCACAGAACACCCCCTTTGACGGGCAGCGGATGCAAGGTAGGGTGCTGGCAACCTATGTGGCCGGTGAACCGGTCTACCGGAGAGATTGATGCCGCCTATTGAAACTGCCGCCCCTGTCCTGCTGCTATGGGCCGTGATTGGCTATGCACTGGGGTCTATTCCCTTTGGCCTGCTGCTGACCCGGATCATGGGGTTGGGCAATCTGCGCACTATCGGATCGGGCAATATCGGCACCACCAATGTGCTGCGCACCGGCTCAAAAAAAGCCGCTGCGCTGACCCTGCTGCTGGATGGCGGCAAGGGGGCCGTCGCGGTGCTGCTGGCCCGCGCGCTGGTCGGTGAAGATGCCGCACAGCTGGCCGGTCTGACGGCTTTTCTCGGCCATTGCTTCCCGATCTGGCTGAAGTTTCAGGGCGGCAAAGGCGTTGCCACCTTCCTTGGTCTGATGCTGGCGCTGGCCTGGCCCGTGGGGATCGCCTGCTGCCTGACTTGGCTGGCTGCCGCCTATCTGAGCAAGATCTCCTCGATGGGGGCTTTGGTGTCTGCAGTGGCGGCACCGCTGTGGTGCCTGCTTCTGGGTGCACCAATGACGACCGGTCTGGCAGCCCTACTGGCGGTGATCATCCTGTGGCGACACAAGGAAAACATCGCGCGGCTGCGTCTCGGGACCGAGCCAAAGATCGGGCAAAAGTAACCCATCACCTGCTAAACCTTTGTTTTACAAAGAAGCCCTCTTCCGCCATGGACGAGGGCTTTTTCGTGCTCACAGGAATGTGCCACCGCGCCTGTGCAGAGAGTTTGTGCATCAACGCACATACAAAAGGAGTTGTTTTGAACGTGATCGAGGGAGTCCTCATATCGGTGTCGTGACCAAAACGGTCCAATTTTGAAGACCTGAATTTTGATGACGTAACGCTTTGATCATTCCAACTCAGGGTGCCGAGGTACCCGCTACATCGAAAGGTTCATACCGATGAACACCGTAAAATCCCTTCTGGGCGGGATCGCCCTCTCTGTTACTCTGGCAACCTCCGCACTGGCCGCTGGCGTCGATGTCAACGCCTCCTCTACCGGTCTGGCCATGCAGGGGTATGACCCTGTCGCCTATTTCAACGCCGGTGAAGCGACCAAAGGCTCCTACAAGGTGACCGCCACCCACGATGACGCCACATATTGGTTCGCCACTGAAGAGAACAAAGCCCTGTTTGAGGCCACCCCGGACGCCTACATCCCGGCGTATGGCGGCTACTGCGCCTTTGGTGCGGCAATGGGCTTCAAGTTCGACGGTGATCCGCACCAGTGGAAAATCGTGGATGATGTTCTCTACCTGAACCTGTCGAAGGACATTCAGGAACGTTGGAGCACAGACATTCCCGGCTTCATCGAAAAAGCCGATGTGAACTGGGATGAGATCGCTGACGCCGAACCGGCGGAGCTGCTGCAGTAAGCCTGTAACGGCAGATCCAAACTGCAGATGGGCGGCAGGATATCCTGCCGCCCATTCTGGTCCACGTCTCAGAGGGGACATTCCCTCCGCACGGGGTATTACTTCGAGGCCAGCCGTTCGACCGCTTCAGCCGTGCGCTTGGTGTTGTTGTAAATCCCCAGCGCGAGGTAGAGCGAGCTGAGCGATCAGGATCACATAAAGAGTGCCCACAACCAGCACACCGAGTGCTGCAAGGATACCGCCGCTGCCCGGCTGCATGGTTGCCAGAACCGCGCCGCCGACAACTGCGAGCAGCAGCAGCACCACGACGACACCAACCAGTTTCTCAAATGCCGAAATGAAGAAATTGCCCATATCAATACCTTTCAGAGCCATAGATTGCGCGCTCTTTTAGGGGGGCAAAATTCAGAGAACAAGCTCTCAATTAGGGGGAAAATCAAGCGGATAGCGCCAGAGGAATCTTCCGCCAACATCCACAGCACCAGTCGCACAACCGCCCGCCGCCCAGGCAGAAAAAAGGGCGCCTGCCAGCGCCCTTTCCGTGATCTCAGCCTGATCCCTTATGGGGCTCAGTAGCTGTATTCAGAGTAGATGCGGCTCAGATCGCCATTCCAGTCGCCACGGTAGCGATCCAGCAGCTCATCCGCGGGGACTTTGCCGGTTTCGATACTGTCCTTCAGCGCATTCAGGAAGTGGGTTTCATCCGGGACCAGCCCCCCCGCCCCGGCGCGCGCGCGGGATTTGAGGCCGGCCTCGGAGATCGCCACAACTTCGCGGGCCAGATCATGCATTTTGATGTTGCCGACCTGTGCCTGCAGCCCCTGTTCCGATGCGGCCACACGCAGGGCCTCGCGGGTCTCGGCATCCCAGCCCTTTGCCAGATCCCAAGCGGCATCAAGGCTGGATTGATCGTACATCATCCCCACCCAGAAAGCCAAGCAGCGCACAGAGGCGGCGCCAAGGCCCGCCATCGGCACCGCGCATTTCCATGTATTTCTTGATCCGCGCTTCGGGGAAGGCGGTGGTGAGATGATCAGCCCAGTCGCTCAGAGTGGGGGTTTGCCCCGGCAGTGCGGGCAGCTCCCCCTTCAGGAAATCGCGGAACGACATGCCAAGCGCGTCGATATACTCACCGTCGCGGTAGACGAAATACATTGGCACATCGAGCGCATATTCGACCCAGCGTTCGAACCCGAACCCCTCGTCAAATACGAAAGGCACCATGCCGGTCCGGTCCGCATCCAGATCGCGCCAAACGCGCGAGCGCCAGGATTTGTGGTTGTTCGGCTTGCCCTCAAGGAAGGGCGAATTGGCAAAGAGAGCGGTTGCGACGGGTTGCAGCGCGATGGCCACACGCATTTTCTGCACCATGTCCGCCTCGGACCCGAAGTCGAGGTTCACCTGAACGGTGCAAGTCCGGCGCATCATGGTGCGGCCCATAGTGCCGACCTTGCCCATATAGGCATCCATCAGCTTATAGCGGCCCTTGGGCATCAATGGCATTTCTTCGTGGGACCAGATCGGAGCGGCCCCCAGACCGATGAAACCGACGCCGATTTCATCCGCGATATCCTTCACCTCGCGCAGGTGGGTGTTCACCTCGTCGCAGGTCTCATGGATCGTCTCCAATGGGGCCCCGGAGAGTTCCAGCGCGCCACCGGGTTCAAGCGAGACATTGGCGCCGTCTTTCTCCAGACCGATCAGATGGCCACCTTCGCGTACCTCGGACCAGCCGTGGCGGTCGCGCAAGCCCTCAAGAACGGCCACGATAGAGCGCGTCCCCTCAAACGGCAGCGGCTTCAGCGAGTCCTTGCAATAGCCAAATTTCTCATGCTCGGTGCCGATACGCCATTGGTCACGGGGCTTGCAGCCAGAGGCAAGATATTCCGCCAATTGTTCGTGCCGTTCGATCGGCCCACCGCCGGATTGAGGGATAGACATCTGGGGCTCTCCGTAAGGTTGATCCGTCTTGCGCTGCAAGTCGTGGTCGGTATTTCCGGCAGTGTCAATGCAGCCTGTGCACGGTTGGTCGTGTTGGCGCGCGCTCCCAGATCACGACCTGGTGACCGCCGGATCTGTGCAATTCTGCCAGCATCCGCTCCATACGCAACCCCGGCAAGGTCGCGAAGGCATCAAAGAGCGCATCGGTGTTGGTTGCATTGACCGGGATCGCCAAGGCGGACTGCCCCGGTTGGTCCAGCAGCCAATGGGGTGGTTTGGCGGCGTGATCCAGTGTCAGGCGCTCCAGTTCGGAGAGCGCGACAGCACCACCGGTGAGGGGGCCGAAATAGGCGATCTGCCCTTCGTCCACCTGAACCACACCGGGGCCGCCGCCGCCGAGGCGAAACCGCCTGCGCTGCATGCCGATAACCGCGATGACAACGCCCAGCCCCAGCAGCGCCCAGCCCAGCAGCGCCTGAAATCCGTAGCTGCCAAGCGCCCAGAACAAGCCAAGCGCACCAAGAGCCGTCGCCGCAATCATCTCGCGCCAGCGCCAGAGCGCCGCGCGGGCTTCTGGTCGAATGAAGGTCATGAGACAGACCCTCCCCCCGCCATCGCAGGCTGCGGTACGTGATCAAAAAGGACCAGCGAATAGCCGCCAATGAGTTGAAATCCGATGGCCCGATAGGCCCGCACGGCGGCCTCTCCCGCTGCAAAAAGCACGGCCTGTTCCACCCCTGCCGCATGGGCCTCCTTGAGGTGTAGTGCCAGCGCGCAGCGGGCGTAGCCGTGGCCGCGTTGTTCCGGCGGTGTGTAGACCCCGCCGATCTGCACCACCTCTGGCAGCTGCGCGTTAAATCCTGTCATCGCAACCCAGCGGTCTGCGATGTTCAGCACCCGGTGACTGTCGCGCAGCAGGTAACTGTCGATATCCTGTGATGCGACGGCCACGGCCTCGGTCGCGGGGGTGCCGAGAATTTCCTGATGATAAGCCGCCCGCCACTGCACCAACATCGGACGGGGCGCAGCCGACAACGGGTGTAGCGTCGCGCCCGTTAGTTGCGGTCGGTCTAGGCTGCGCAGATCCAGATCCGTCAGCGATAGCGCCAGCCCCGGTTCATCACGATCAAGCCGTTTGGGGTGCTGGTCGAGCCCGGTGGCCGCAAGGTAGCGCCGCGCTTGAGTCGTTTCCCCCAAGACGCCGACCTGGGGGTGCGATGAGGTCTCTGCCAGTCGCTGCTCGACCAGCTGTTGCAATTCGTGCCAGTCCGTGGCGCTGGCCTCCGCCGCCTGCAGCAACAGGGTGCCATCGTTGGTCAGACCCGCGACGCCGCCATTGCCACTGCCGCGCACCCACAGGCGCATGGCCTTGGCCTCGGCCCCGTGCAGGCCGTGGTCGCGCAGATTGATCAGTAGAAACATGGAGCTGGCGACGTTGCAACGCAGCAGATCATGGATCGCAGCGAGGTCGCCGTCCAGTGCCGGACGCCAGCTCATCCCCAATCTCCATAGCGTTGCTGCCAAACGGTTAGTGCCGCGACCGCAGCGGTATCAGCGCGCAGGATGCGCGGGCCGAGGCTCACGACATGGGACTGCGGCAGCGCGTGCAGACGCTTGCGTTCGGCTTCAGAAAACCCGCCCTCGGGTCCAATCACGATGGCCCATGGCGCCTGTGCCGCTGTTTCGCTGGCCAATGCCAAGGCGCTGCCGACCTCGGCTTCGTCGCAAAACATCAGCTGGCGCTCTTCGGGCCAGTGGTCCAGCACACGGGAGAGTTTTTGCAGATCGGCAACCTCTGGCACATAGGTGCCACCACATTGTTCGGCGGCTTCAACCGCGTGGGCCTGAAGGCGGTCCTGGCGAATGCGGTCGGAATTTGTGAACTCGGTCTGGACCGGCAGAATCCGCGCCGCCCCCATTTCGGCGGCCTTTTCCACAATGAAATCGGTACGGGCCTTTTTGATCGGGGCAAACAGCAGCCACAGATCCGGCGGCAACGCCAGCGGGCGGGTCTGCTCCTGGCAGATAAGAACGCCACTACGCTTGCTGGCCTCGGCCACCTCCACGCGCCACTCACCGTCGCGCCCGTTGAACAGCAGCAGCTGTGCCCCCACCGCCTGCCGCATCACCCCAAACAGGTAATGCGCCTGATCCCGGTCCAGAGGAACCGATTGCCCTGCCCCCAGCGGGTGCTCTACATACAGTCTGATCTTTGCACTCATGAGGCATACATATGCAAGGCGGGACGCCAACACCAGATGGACAGGTCGCAGATGCGGTCAAAGGCAATTGGGTCGATCGCTACGCCCCTGAATGGAGCCGCCCCTATCTGCGCCTCAGCCGCGCCGATCGACCCATCGGCACCTGGCTGCTGCTGATCCCTTGCTGGTGGGGGCTGATGCTGGCGATCCTGTGGGATCAAAGCCCACGCTGGGGGGATCTGTGGATTTTTGTCGCCTGCGCCGCCGGAGCCTGGCTGATGCGCGGCGCGGGCTGCACCTGGAACGATATCACCGACCGCAATTTTGACGGGCAGGTGGAACGCACCCGGTCACGACCCATTCCATCGGGTCAGGTCACGGTCACCGGGGCTGTTGTCTGGATGGGGCTGCAGGCGCTGATCTCGCTCGGTATTCTGCTGAGTTTCAATCAGGCCGCGATCGCGATGGGCATTCTGGCCTTGTTCCCGGTGGCGATCTATCCCTTTGCCAAGCGGTTCACCTGGTGGCCACAGGTGTTTCTGGGGCTGGCCTTCAACTGGGGCGCAATGCTGGCCTGGGTTGCCCATACCGGCACGCTGAACTGGCCAGCCGTTATCCTGTATCTGGCGGGAATTGCCTGGACGCTGTTCTACGACACCATCTATGCCCATCAGGATACTGAGGATGACGCACTGATCGGGGTCAAATCGACGGCACGGCTGTTTGGCACGCAGACGCCCATGTGGCTGCGCCGGTTCATTGTCGCCACTGTCAGCCTGATGGCGATCGCCATCATTTTGGCTGTGCAGCCGCAGGGATCGGTTCTGGCGCTGATGCTGGCGCTGGTCGCGCCTTGGGCGATGGGCTGGCATATGACCTGGCAACTGCGGGTGTTCGATGCAGAGAACACTGATCGTTTGTTGCAGTTGTTTCGCCTCAACCGGGATACGGGCTTGATTCCGCTGATCTTCTTTGCCGCAGCTCTGTTCGCATGATTGAACCCGTCGCGCAGCCCCTGTAAGACAGGCAAAAGCCGTCTCAGACGGACGCCCCAACGGAGACCAGCCTGCCCATGCGCCTGTCCTCGCTTTTGATCTCTGGCCTGACCTTTGTCGCCGCTGCCGCGCTGAGCCTGGTGGTGGCCGGTTTTGCGGTGACGGGCATCGAAGCAGGCAGCGAAACCGCCGTACGCCGTGCGCTGGACAAAGCCGGTCATACCTGGGCCGAGGTCACCGCTGACGGGCTGCGCGTGATCCTGAATGGCACTGCACCCGATGAGGCCACACGGTTTGGCGTGATATCACTGGTCGGCGGCGTGGTCGACGCGGCGCGGGTGATCGACGAGATGCAAATCACCCCCTCAGAAGGCATTGCCCCGCCCCGGTTTTCAGCCGAAATTCTGCGCAACGACAGCGGCATTTCAATCATCGGGCTGATCCCGCGCGTAACCGACCGCGAAACAGTGATCACCCGGCTGAATACAATCGCCGGTGCGGATCAGGTTGCGGATCTGCTGGAAACCGCAAATTACACCGCTCCCAAGGGCTGGATGCCCGCAATGGACTACGCATTGGATGCGCTGAGCCTGCTGCCCCGGTCAAAGATCTCGGTCGAGGCAGAGGAAGTATCCATCACAGCCATTTCCGACAGCGCCGAAGCCAAGGAACAGATCGAGAAACGCCTGACCCGCATGGCGCTGAGCCGGGCTGCGCCTGTCGCTGGATATTGCGGCGCCGCGCCCGGTCATCACCCCGTTTACGCTGCGCTACAGTCTCGATGACACCGGCGGCCGTTTTGATGCCTGCTCTGCCGAAAGCGAGCTGAGCCGCGACCGCATTTTGCGGGCGGCGACCAAGGCCGGGTTTGACGGCAAGGCTGATTGCGTAATTGGTATGGGCGTGCCCTCGCCCAATTGGGCCCGCGCCGCAGAGCTGGGGATTGCATCCTTGGCAGAACTGGGCGCGGGGTCGGTGACGCTGGCCAATGCCGATATGACGCTGGTTGCAGCGGAGGGGACCGCACCGGCACTGTTTGATCATGTGGTCGGCGAGCTGGAGAGCGCGCTGCCCCAGGTTTTTGCCCTGCATGCGGTCTTGCCCGAGCCGGAAACCAATGAAGGCACCGGTCCGCCTGAGTTTACCGCAACCCTGAGCCCGGAAGGCCAAGTGCAGCTGCGGGGGCGGATTTCGAATGAGGCGCTGCGCCAGATCAGCAGCAGCTATGCCAAGGCGCGGTTCGGTTCACAGAATGTCTATAGTGCCACGCGGGTGGTTGAGGATCTGCCTGCCGATTGGCCGGTGCGGGTGCTGGCCGGGCTTGAGGCGCTGTCCCATCTTCAGCGCGGCGCGGTGTCGGTGACCCCGGACAGCCTGAGCCTGAACGGAATGAGCCACCGCGAAGATGCGCCCTCTGAGATCGCCAAGCTGTTGTCCGCCAAACTGGGTGAGGCAGAGAGCTATGAGCTGAACGTAACCTATGAGGAGCCGCCGGAACCTGCGGATAAACCGATGTCGCCGGAACTGTGTGAGGCGGAGCTGGCTGCGGTGCAGACAGTCTCAAAAATCACCTTTGAACCGGGGTCGGCGACCGTGGCCGCCGACAGCCGGGACACATTGGATCAGATCGCCGACATCCTGGCGCGCTGTGACGGGGTGCGGCTGGAAATCCAGGGTCATACCGACAGTCAGGGGCGCGAAGAAATGAACCAGAACCTCAGCCAAGCACGGGCACAATCGGTTCTGAATGAGCTGCGGGGCCGTCGTCTGGTCACCAGCAGCTTCACCGCCAAGGGGTATGGCGAAAGCACCCCGATTGCGAGCAATGACACCGAAGATGGCCGTGAAGCCAATCGTCGGATCGAATTCCGCCTGATCCGCCCGGCCAATGAGGCCGCCAGAGAAACCACGCTTGATGAGGCCGCCACCGCCCCTGAAGGCACCTCAGAGACCCCTACCGACAGTGAACAGGAGACATCCGGACAATGAACAGGACAGAGTTCATCATCACCACTGCCATTATCCTGTTTGTCGCCTTTGCGATGGGGTGGTTTGCCAATTGGCTGGTGCATCGCTTTACCCGCGTGAAGCAGAGCGACGTGGCCGATCTGGACCGGATGAGCCAGGAATTGCACGAAGCAGAAGAAACCCGCGATCAGGCGATCACCTATCTGCAACAGCGTGAGGCCGAGCTGTCCAATCAGCTGGCCCAGACCGAGGCAGAGTTGCGGGCGGCGATGGACGGTCTGCGGGATGCGCGCCGCGAAGCCGAAGAGCTGCGCGGACAGCTCCACGCCTAAGGCGCTCTGCGGGGATTACACAGTCTTCCCAGCGGGTCAAAGCCGCAGTGAGGTCAGTCCCAGCGGGTCAGCGCCTCTTCGTCGCTGTCCTTGGCCTCGACCCAGTTGCCGGTGCCGTCCTGTGTCAGCTCTTTCTTCCAGAAGGGGGCGCGGGATTTGAGGTAATCCATCAGATATTCCGCCGCCTCAAATGCATCGGCGCGATGGCGTGCCGCGGTGGCGACCATCATGATCTGCTCACCCGGAACCAACCGCCCATGGCGATGAATGACCAGCGCATCCGCAAGGGACCAGCGCTGTTGTGCCTCCTGCGTGATCGCCTCTATCGCGCGCTCGGTCATGCCGGGGTAATGCTCAATCTCCATCGCCACCATGTCGCCGTTGTCGGCCCCCCGCACCACGCCGGTGAAGGTTACAAGAGCGCTCGGCATTGGTGCCAAAGGTCGCAACATCCGACGCAAAGCGCTGGCTTTCCTCCCCCAGATCAAAGGCGTCCGTCTGCACTGCGATCCGCATCGCTCAGCCTCCGGTCATAGGTGGGAAAAACGCCACCTCTCGCACGCCATCAAGCGAGGCATCAAAATCAGAGAGATCCTGATCCAGCGCCACACGTAGCGCCGACAGATCGGCGAAGGCGGCCGCATAGCGCGGATCGCGGGCGCTGAGTTCGGCCACCAGATCGCGCACATTTGCGGCCGTGCTGTCCACACGCTCCTTGGGCAGTCCGATACGCTCGCGCACCCAGGCGAAGTAGAGAACATCCATCAGCGTGTCTCCTTCAGATGTGGCAGCGCCTTGCGCATGTAGTCGGCGCCAGTGATCAGCGTCAGCGCCGCCGCGACCCACAGCAGCAACAGGCCCAACCAGCTGGTCCAGATCATACCCTCGTATTTCCAGCGCAGGCCAAATTCATCGCTAACCTCCCCCAGCATAATCTGATCGACAAGCGCCTGATCCATGCCAAAGGAAGACATCACCAGATAGTGTTCGAAAATCCCTTGGGAAAACAGCGTGGCGATGGCGATCATCTGCGCGGTGGTCTTCCATTTTGCCAGCGCCGTCACCTTGAGCGTGCCAGCCGTATCGCCGAGAAATTCGCGCAGACCGGAGACAAACACCTCACGAAACAGGATCACCGTGGCGGGCAGCACCAGCCAGGGCGTCCAGTGTTCGGCGGCGTATCCAACGAGGATCATCAATGCGATCACAACCATCGCCTTGTCAGCGATGGGATCAAGCATCGCCCCCATCTTCGTCTCCTGCCCCCAGGACCGGGCGAGGTAGCCGTCAAACCAGTCGGTGATCGCCGCGCTGACAAAGAGGATCAGCGCAAACCAATCCGCATAGGGGCGCGAAAAATAGAGGAACATAATCGCGAGCCCCGGTGCTGCCACCAGGCGCATCAGGGTGAGGATATTGGGCACGGTCCATTTCATGGCTGCACACTAGCCCGCAGTTTCACGGGTGGAAAGCGGTACAGATGAATTTTCGGACGCGAATGGCCACATCTTCGCGACTGTTTTTTGACCATCAAGTCAGGACCTTGTCGCTGCCATACCTTCTGCCACCCACGGAGTGCGCCGCGCCCGACACCAGATCGCTGCCTGGCAAGCTGACACTGGTGTTAAACACTTACCCCTGCGCGTGGAAGAAATCATAGATCCGCTGCGCAAGCGCCGCCGAGACCCCCTCTACCGCCTTCAGGTCCGACAGGTTGGCCCGGCTGACCGCCTTGGCGCTGCCAAAATGCGCCAACAGGGCACGTTTGCGGGCCGCACCGACGCCCGGCACCTCATCCAGCGGCGTGGCGCCCATAGCTTTCGCCCGTTTGGCGCGGTGGGTGCCAATTGCAAAACGGTGCGCCTCATCCCGCATCCGCTGCACAAAATAAAGCACCGGATCATTGCGCTGGAGCGCAAAGGCGGGCTCACCCAAGCGGTGAAACTCCTCCTTGCCGTGGTCCCGATCGACACCTTTAGCGACACCAATCATAGGGATGTCCTGCACACCATGCTCTGCCATGATCTCTGCCACCGCGCTGACTTGCCCGGCACCACCGTCGATCAGCAGAAGATCCGGCCAGAGTCCCTTCTCGCGGTCGGGATCCTCCTTCAGCAGGCGCGAGAAGCGGCGGTTGAGCACTTCTTTCATCATGCCGAAATCATCACCGGGCGTGAGGTCATCCCCCTTGATGTTGAACTTGCGATAGGCGTTTTTCATGAACCCCTCCGGGCCCGCAACGATCATGCCACCCACCGCATGGCTGCCCTGAATATGCGAGTTGTCGTAGACCTCGATCCGCTGCGGCGGCCCTTCCAGTCCAAAGGCCTCGGCCACACCGCGCAGCAGTTTCGCCTGTGTTGCGCTTTCGGCCATGCGGCGGGCCAGGGATTCGCGGGCGTTGCGGACGGCACCCGCCACCAGCTCTGTTTTCTCCCCGCGTTGCGGCACCAGAATTTCGACCCGGCGCCCGGCCTTGTCGCTGAGTGCCTGCTCCATCAGGTCGCCGTTTTCAATCTCATCAGACAGGATCAGCTGCCGGGGCGGTTCCTTGTTGTCGTAGAACTGGCCGATGAAGGCCTCCATCACCTCCGCCGGGGAAACATCACCGTTGATACGGGGATAGAAATCCTGGTTGCCCCAGTTCTGATTGGCCCGAATGAAAAACACCTGCACGCAGGCCTGTCCGCTGTCGAGATGCAGACCGATCACATCCGCCTCCGCCACACCACGGGGGTTGATGCCCTGCGAGGTTTGCACCTGAGTCAGCGCCTTGATCCGGTCGCGCAGGGCGGCGGCGCGCTCAAACTCCATCGCCTCGGAGGCGGCGGCCATCTGCTCGGCCAGCTCTTCCTGGATCTTGGTGGAGCGCCCGGACAGAAACCGCTCGGCATCCCGCACGGAGGCCGCATAGTCCTCGGCCGAGATTTCACCGGTACAGGGTGCGGTGCAGCGCTTGATCTGGTATTGCAGGCAGGGACGCGTGCGGCTTTCGAACATCGCATTGGTACAATTGCGCAGCAGGAAGGCCTTCTGCAACTGGTTGAGCGTTCGGTTCACCGCGCCTGCACTCGCGAAGGGGCCAAAATAGCTGCCCTTCTCGCGCCGGGTGCCGCGGTGTTTCTTGATCTGCGGAAACGCATGATCCTTTGCGACCAGAATATTGGGGAAACTTTTGTCGTCGCGCAGCAGCACGTTGTATTTTGGCTTGAGCTGCTTGATCAGGTTCTGCTCCAGCAGCAGCGCCTCAGTCTCCGTGCGGGTGGTCAGGAACATCATCGATGCGGTTGCCGCAATCATCCGCTCAATCCGGGGCGAATGGCCCGGACGGGAATAGTTCGACACCCGCGCCCGCAGATTGCGCGCCTTACCGACGTAGAGGACACGGCTCTCGCTATCCAGCATCCTGTAGACGCCCGGAGAGCTGTCCAGGGTCTTCAGATAATCCTGTATAACGGCGTACCCCGTCCGGAGGGTCGGGCATGCCGTTTCGGGCGAGGTTTCGGGCTGATGGTCTGTCATGTTTCGAGATCTATGATTCCCGCAGGTGGTCTGCAATGTTAGCGCATCAGGATCAACATGGAACAAATCCACTGATGCTGTGGATAAGTCTGGTAATATCTTATGGCTATCCGCGATTTTTCCTTATTTTTGGCTGATTTCCAGCGTCTGCCTAAAAAATAGGCACTTATGTAGGTTATTGATATCACAACAAAAGTTTTCATATTGCGGACAAGTTTATGATTTCAAAAGGATTTTTGTAACGGATTTACGACGGGTTGACGCTACGTGCACAACTTCGGCGCTACCACTTTTGAACCGCTCCGCAAAGCGGGTTATTCCAGCCCCACAACGTCCGGTGTTTCCCAGCTGAGATGCTGACCGCTATCGATGCAAATCAGCTGCCCGGTGACCGATGGCGCGCGCAAAAGATAGCTCAGCGCCGCTCTGATATCAGCCGGATCGGCACCGCGCTGCAGCGGGGTGTTGGCACATTGGCGGGCGAATTGACTTTCGCTCTGCCGCGGACCTCTCAGCGTGGGCCCCGGGCCGATACCATTGACACGGATGCGGGGCGCAAGCGCCTGCGCACTGGTGCGGGTCAGCGTCCACAGCGCGGATTTCGCCAGCGTATAGGTCATGAAATCCGGTGTCAGTTTGCGCACGCGCTGATCAATAAGATTGATGACGGAGGCAGAAGCCAGCGCCCGCCCCTGCTCATCAACCTGTTGCGGCAGATCCTGCGCGGCCAGCTGCTGCGTCAGGATAAAGGGCGCACGCAAATTGCTGTCCATATGGCGGTCCCAGCTGTTGCGGGTCGCCGTCTCCAGACTGTCGTGCTCAAATATGGAGGCGTTGTTCACAAGACAGGTGATCGGCCCTCCCAGAGCCTCCGCAGCGGCAGGCAGCAGAGCCTCAGTCGCCGCCTCCTCCAGCAGGTCGGCCTGCAGGGGAACAGCAACGCGGCCCATCGCGCGAATATCTGCCGCTGTGGTTTCTGCCGCATCAGCTGAGCTCGCGTAGTGGACAGCGACGTCATAGCCGTTTGCCGCCAGTTCCAACGCCATCGCGCGGCCAAGTCGCTTGCCCGCGCCGGTTACCAATGCCCGCATTTTGCTCTCTCCTCATCTGCCTGTTGGCAATGAGTTAGAACAGCTGCACCAGGTAGACCACATAAACGGCAGATAAAATCACACCCCAGGTGCGGGTGATGTCCATTTTGAAGAAGACAAAGGGCACCAGCAGCAGTGACGAGGCCAGCATCACCCAGAGATCCGCCCGCAGGAAAGAGGGGTCAACACTGATCGGACCAACAAAGGTCGCAATGCCGACGATCGCCAGGAGATTGAACATATTGGAGCCGATAACATTGCCAAGCGCGACATCCGCCTGACGGCGCAACGCGGCCATGACGGTGGTCGCGAGTTCCGGCAAAGAGGTGCCAATCGCCACCAGCGTCAGGCCGATCACAGTTTCCGTGACCCCATAGGTGCGGGCGATGATCGACGCGTTGTCGACCAGCAAATCAGCCCCCAGCGGCAGGCCGATCAGCCCCAGGAAAAGGTAGATACCGATGCGCCAGTAAGGCATATCGGGATCGGCCTCCTCGATGTCATCCAGCTCACTGTCCTTGCCATTGCGGCGATGGGCGCGGGCCTCGCGGAAGGCAACACCAAGAACCACAGACAGAGCCGCTAGCAGGATCAGGCCGGACCAGACCGTGAAAGTCCCGCAGAAGGCCAGTCCGATAAACAGGACCGAGGCGATCAGCATAAACACATAGTTCTTGCGCGTGTCGCACTCGCTGGTGTGCAAGGATCGCATCAGGGCGGGAATGCCCAGGACCATCAGGATGTTGGCCGTGTTTGACCCGACCACATTGCCAAGCGCAATCCCGTCAGCATTTTCCCCGACGGCGCGGATGGCGATCAGCAGCTCCGGCGCCGAGGTGCCAAAAGCCACGATCGTCAGACTGACGATCAACGCTAAGCACACCCAACCGCAGGCTGAGGTTCACAGCCCCGCGCACCAAAGCGTCCCCGGCGAGCAGCAGGATCACAAGCCCAAGTCCAGACAACAGCCATGGCATCATTGCCGAGGCCCTCCATTCTTTTTGCAGGCGCAGGGGCCTTTTCCGATCTTGAAGCGGCCGCAGCTGCCACAGCGCCGCGAGGCCAGATGTTTTTGGCCGGGCATCCGCAGCTTGCCGAACATCGCCAGCACAGCCATCACCACAAGAAACAGGGAAACGATCTTAAAAATCACGTCAGAGGCCAAACCGCGCGTATTCGGCGCGTTCCTCAATGCCGCTCAGCGTGTCTTGCGCAATCTGCACACCGATCCGGCCCAGAAGCGGCTTCTTAATGCCGTAGCGGCGGAACCGCACCTTGGGACCAAAGCGCGCCTGCATTTTGGGGCGCAAATGGCCGATGCCATCAATCAGACCAAGGGAGACGGCGCGTCGTCCGAGCCAGATCTCACCGGTGTAGAGATCCTCGCTGGTGTCCAGTTTGTCGCCACGGCGGTCTTTGACATGGGCGATGAAATTGTCGTGGATATCGCCCAGCAGCTGCTTCAGGCGCTTCACGTCCTCTGCATTTTCCGGACGGAACGGGTCCAACATCGATTTGCTGCGACCGGCCGTGTAGACCCGCCGCTCGACGCCTTGACGCGCCAGGAACACATGGGCACCGAAGCCTGCGGAAATGACGCCAATGGAGCCAAGGATCGAGCTTTCATCGGCCCAGATCTCATCCGCTGAGGCCGCCAGCCAGTAGCCACCTGAGGCCGCCACATCTTCGACAAAGGCGATGGTGGGAACCTTCAGCTCCTCAGAGAGGCGGCGAATACGCGCGCCGATCAGGGCGCTTTGCACGGGTGAGCCACCGGGTGAGTTGATCTCGAACGCGACCGCAGCAGGCTTTCCCTTGCGGAAGGCACGTTCCAGCACCGGACCCAGTGCGGCATCATTCAGTGCACCGCGACCGGCCATGCCAATGGCGCCATTGAGGCGCACAACAGCAACCAGCGGTGGCTTGTTCAAGAAGGGCAATTTCAGGTTCATGTCGCCGATGTAGAATGCCGACTGACCTGAAACAAGGGATGGCGCCGGAACGAAGCAAGCGCAGCGGCAAAAAAGCCGCGCAGCTTGGGTAAAATTGCAACGTTCCCCTAATACGTGCGAGGTTCGCACAGATCGCCTGCCGTTGGGGCAGCCTGATCAGGGCCGCCCCGATATCGTGTGTTGATGGCGCATCAGGAGCGAATGCGCCAACCGGTTTTGAATATCCACCAGATCACCGCAAGACAGAGCGCCGTAAAGCCGCCGATGGCCAGCAGGCTAAGTCCGACGGGCACGTCTGAGGCGCCGAAGAACGACCAGCGGAAACCGGAAATCAAATAGACCACCGGATTGAAGAGGGTGATTTTCTGCCAGATCGGCGGCAGCATCGAGATTGAATAAAACGACCCGCCCAGAAACACCAGTGGTGTGACGATTAGCAAAGGCACCAGTTGCAACTGCTCGAAGTTCTTGGCCCAGACCCCAATAATGAAGCCCAAAAGAGCAAAGCTGACGCATGTCAGCACCATGAACAACACCATAGCCAGCGGGTGCGCGATGGTCAGATCGACAAAGAGCGACGCCGTCACCAGAATAACCACGCCGATGAACAGCGCCTTGGTTGCCGCCGCCCCCACGTAGCCAATCACGATCTCCAGGAAATTCACCGGCGCGGAGAGCAACTCATAAATGGTGCCGATAAATTTTGGAAAATAGATCCCGAACGACGCGTTGGACGTGGCCTGTGTCATCACGCTGAGCATGATCAAACCCGGCACGATGAAGGCACCGTATGGCACGCCTTCAACCTGGTCAATGCGGCTGCCGATAGCTGCTCCGAACACCACGAAGTAGAGCGAGGTGGACAGCACCGGAGACAGGAAGCTCTGCATCAGTGTGCGAAAGAACCTCGCCATTTCAAAGCGGTAGATTGAAGCGATTGCGGTCCAGTTCATGTCGATTCTCCTGAAACCAGCCCGACAAATATGTCTTCAAGGCTGGATTGCCGGGTTTGCACATCCGCCAGCGTAAGGCCGGACTTTGCCACGTCGTTCAACAGCGCCGTGATGCCGGTGCGCTCGGCGTTGGTATCGTAGGAATAAATCAGCCCGCGACCATCCTCGGTCAGGGTCAGCCCATAGGCAGCAAGGCTGTCGGGGACCGCTGTCAGCCCGTCGGTCAACTGGACTTCCAGCTGCTTCTTACCGAGCTGCGCCATCAGCTTGGCCTTCTCCTCGACCAGCAGGATTTCCCCATTCGTGATGACGCCCACCCGATCGGCAATGGCCTCGGCTTCCTCAATATAATGGGTGGTCAGAATGATGGTGACACCATCGCGCTTCAGCTCTGCCACCACATCCCACATGTCTTTGCGCAGTTCCACGTCGACGCCAGCAGTCGGTTCATCGAGGAACAGGATGCGGGGATCGTGGCTAAGCGCCTTGGCAATCAGGACGCGCCGTTTCATGCCGCCTGACAGTTCCATAATCTTGCTCTTGCGTTTGTCCCAGAGCGACAGTTTGCGCAGGATATCCTCAAGCAAGGCATCGTTGCGCGGTTTGCCAAACAGCCCGCGGGAAAATCTGACGGAGTTCCAGACCGTTTCAAAGGGCTCAAGATTGATTTCCTGCGGCACCAGCCCGATCAGGCTGCGCGCGGCGCGGAAGTCTTCAATAATGTCGTGCCCGCCGACCGAGACATGGCCTGATGTGGGTGTTGTGATGCCGCAGACGGTTGAAATCAAAGTGGTTTTACCGGCACCATTTGGACCGAGCAACGCAAGGATTTCGCCCTCCTCAATATCGAGCGAGACCCCCTTGAGGGCCTGAAACCCACCCTCATATGTCTTTTCCAAATCACGAATGGATAGGATGGCTGACATTGCTGCCTCCTTCAAAAGTAAACTCATCAGTTCAGCGCAAGGTAGCGCCAACATTGCGCAACCGCCAGCGGGGATTGCAGCGCCAGCGTTTACAGGTGCGCATTATCTTGTGCATTGGTGCAGATCGGATTTTATCTTGACGTCAAACTATTTTTACATCATCAGCTATCTCGACATCAAGATATGAGGCATGACATGGATATTCTTCTTTTTGGGGCGACCGGAGATGTCGGCCGCGCCACGGTGCAGCAGGCCATTGAACGCGGGCACCGTGTGACTGCGATTGCGCGCAATCCAGACCTGCGCGGACCACTGGGCGACCAGCTGGTGACACCGCTCGCCCTGGATGTGTTGACCAGCGCTGAGCAACTGGCCGATCTTGCCCGCCGCCATCAGATCATTATCAGCGCATTGCGCCCGATCGCCGGGCAGGACGCCTTGCTGGTGGAGTTGACGCAAGCGGTGCTGCGGGCCGCAGAAGCGGGCAATATCCCCGCTCTGATCACCGGAGGCGCTGCCCTTTTGAAACTGGCTGACGGCAGCGGGGAAACGGTGCTGAGCGCACCGGGCTTTCTGCCGGATGCCGTACGTCCGATTGCAGAGGCCTGCGCCACGCAGGATCATTTGCTGGAGAGCACATCATATGTGGATTGGACCTGCCTGCGCCCACCTGCGATGCTGCAGGAGGGAGAGCGCCGGGACCGCTACGAATGGGGCACCGATACGCTGGTGACCGATGCCGATGGGCTGTCGCGGATTTCCTTTGCCGATTTTGGCGGTGCCTTGATGGATCTGGCAGAGCAGCAAAATCGCCCCGAGAAGCGGTTGACTGTCGCTTGGGGGAATGCCTGAGTTCAGACCCTAATAAGGCAAACCGACGTAGTTTTCGGCCAAAGATGCCTGCGCCGCGTCCGAGGAGAACAGATAGTCGAGATCGGCCTGCTGCAGCCGCAGATCCGCTGGCGACATGTCAGGGAAGCGATGCAGCAGGTTGGTCATCCACCAGCTAAACCGCTCAGCTTTCCAGATCCGCGCCAGCGCGCGCTCGGAATAGCTGTCCAGCGCAGTATCATCACCGCGCTGGAAGTGATCAGACAAACCTTCGTACAGATAATGGATATCCGAGGCCGCGAGGTTCAGCCCCTTGGCCCCTGTGGGGGGCACGATATGGGCGGCGTCGCCCGCCAAAAACAGCGCGCCATAGCGCATAGGCTCGGCCACGAAGCTGCGCAGCGGCGCGATGGACTTCTCAATTGAGGGCCCGGTTTGCAATCCACGCGCCACATCGTCGGGCAAACGTCGCTTCAACTCCTCCCAGAAGGCGGCATCGCTCCAGTCCTCGACCCGGTCGGTCAGCGGCACCTGAATGTAGTAGCGGCTCAACTGAGGATTACGCATCGAACACAGCGCAAATCCACGGTCGTGCCGGGCATAGATCAACTCATCCGCAGCGGGCGATGTCTGCGAGAGCACGCCGAGCCAGCCAAACGGGTAGACCTTTTCGTATTCACGCAGGACATCTGACGGGATCGACTTGCGGCTGACCCCGTGAAACCCATCCGCGCCCACAATGAACGTGGTATCAATGCGACGGGTTTCGCCCTGCTGTTCATAGGTAACATAAGGCCGCACCGTCGTCAGATCATGCAGCGCGACATTCGCGGCCTCGTGGATGATCTGCCCTCCCATGGCGTCACGGGCCTCATAGAGATCGCGCGTCACCTCGGTCTGGCCGTAAACCATCACCGTCTGTCCCTTGGCGCTGCCCGCAAGGTCGATACGGTCTAGCCGCCCCTGATGGGCAATGTGAAATCCATGGTGCACCATACCGTCGCGGTCCATGCGCGCGCTGGCGCCAGCCCGGCGCAGCAAGTCCACAAACCCGTGCTCCAGAACGCCTGCGCGAATGCGTCCCAGCACGTAGTCCCGGGTCTGACGCTCCAGAACGATTGTGTCGATCCCGGCCCGGTGCAGCAGCTGCGACAGCAACAGCCCGGAGGGACCACCTCCAACAATCACCACCTGTGTTGTCTGGCTCTGCATCAGCTCTCTCCTGTTCGCCCACCCATCATGCCGAAACTCCGCCATCTTGCGAATAGACCCAATCGCCGCATTCTTGTATATTTCGTACATGACTGATCCAAAGGCGATAACCACCTACTCCCTGTTTGGGGAGAATACAGAACTGGCGGATCTTCTGCATATCGAGAGCATTGAGGCACGGTCCTCGCTCCATGATTGGTCGCTGACGCCCCATCGCCATGCCCGGTTGCATCAGATTTTGGCGCTGACGCAAGGCGGTGGTCTGACCACGCTTGACGGTATCGAGCAGGATCTTCATTCCCCGTGCATGATCAATATCCCTCGGGGCGCCGTGCATGGGTTCCGGTTTAGCAGCGACACCAGAGGATGGGTGCTGACACTGACATCCGACCTTATGGATCAGGTGCTTGGCGATCGTTCCGACATTCTGACAACACTGGATCGTGCGGCGGTCACCCCCCTGCGGGATGACTTGTTACAGCTTATCACCGCGATCCGTGATGCTTATGGTGCCGACGGGTTTGCACGTACAGCGATCCTACGTGGACTTGTGGGCGCGGTCACCGGCACGGTCGCGCAATACATCGGTGCGCAGCAGTCCCGCGATGCCAACCCGAAGGCGCATCAATTGTTCGCCCGGTTCGAAACACTGGTAAACCGGGATTTCCGTGCCCGGCGTCAGGTCAGCGACTACGCACGTGAACTTGCCGTTTCGACAACGCACCTCAATCGGATCAGCCATCAGGCCACCGGGCAATCCGCCTCACAGCTGATCAACGAGCGGATGCTACGTGAGGCGCGTCGCCTGCTGATTTACACGACATTGAGTGCAGCACAGATCGCCTATGAGCTTGGCTATGCTGACCCCGCCCATTTCAGCCGTGTGTTTGCGCGGGGGACCGGGCTGCCGCCAAGACGGTTTCGCTTAGCATGTCACCGCAGGCGGGTTGCCACCTGAATAAACCGTCGCTGTCTCGACAGATGGTCAAAAAGAAACCGCCCCGGATCGCTCACGGGGCGGTTTGATTGGTTTCGGCCAGATGGCTGGCGCTTACTCTTCCGGGCCTAGCTTTGACAGACCTTTCAGAATGTCGATGGCATAGGCCAGTTGATAATCCTCTTCGCGGCGCTCCGCTGCGGCCTCGGCTTTGGCGCGGTCTTCCTCGATCTGGCGGATCTCATCCTCGGAAAGGCTGTCGTTGTTCAGACGCCCCCGCAGGTCTGCCTCAGACCGGGTCCGGCGGGCGGCGGAGGTATTGTCCTCTTCCTCTTCCGCATTTGGATCCCGGCGCGGCTGTTCCACGACAATATCCGGGGACACCCCGAGCGCCTGGATCGAACGGCCAGAGGGCGTGTAATACCGCGCCGTGGTCAGGCGCATCGCACCATCCCCCTTAAGCGGCATCACCGTCTGGACCGACCCTTTGCCAAAGGATTTGGTGCCGACCACAATGGCACGGCGATGATCTTGCAGCGCACCCGCAACAATCTCAGATGCCGAAGCCGAGCCACCGTTGATCAGCACCACGATGGGTTTGCCGTCAACCAGATCGCCCGGCGTCGCGTTGAAACGTTCGCCGTCCTCAGGATTCCGCCCACGGGTAGAAACAATTTCACCGCTGTCGAGGAAGCTGTCCGCCACCTTAATCGCCTGCGTCAGCAGACCACCCGGGTTGTTGCGCAGATCCAGTACGATACCGTTGACATTGTCCATGCCGCCAGCCTCTTCCAGCTGCTTTTTCAGACCCGCCTCAAGGTTGGGCGTGGTCTGGTCGTTGAAGGTGGTCAGGCGCAGAACAACCGTTTCATCCTCGGTCCGGGCGCGTACGGCTGTCAGCTTGATGGTGTCGCGAATGATCGACACATCAAAGGGCTCCGCCTCACCTTCGCGCACAACGGTGATGACGATCTCGGAGCCAACCGGCCCGCGCATCAGATCCACCGCCTCGTCCAGAGCCAGTCCCAGAACGCTTTCGCCATCCACATGGGTGATGAAGTCGCCCGATTCCATCCCGGCCTCATCCGCAGGGGTGCCATCAATGGGCGAGACCACTTTGACGAAGCCTTCTTCCTGCGTGACCTCAATGCCCAGACCACCAAATTCGCCACGGGTCTGCACCCGCATATTGGCGGCATCATCCGGGGAGAGATAGCTGGAATGCGGGTCCAGTGAGGCGAGCATGCCACCAATGGCCGCTTCAATCAGCTCAGTCTCATCGACGTCTTCGACATATTGCACGCGGATGCGTTCAAAGATGTCCCCAAAGAGGTCCAGCTGCTCATAAACGCTGGCCTCCCGGCTGCCTTCCTGGGCCAGAAGCGGCTCAGCTACATAGGTGGTGGCAAGTATCCCTGCCAGCGTGCCGCCCACTGCGGCCATCGCGAATTTTCTCATGAACTAATTTCCATCCTTGTCGGTGCGGAACCAGGTTTCGGGGTCCACCGGACTGTTGTCCATTCTCACTTCTATATAGAGCGTTTCTGTGCGGTCAGTTCCAGCCCCTTCACCGCTTAGTGACAAAATGGCGCCGATTTCCGGGTTTTTGCCCCCCATCAGGCCAACCGGGGTTCCTGCGGGGATGACCTCGCCCATGGTTCCGTAAACTTCGGCCAGTCCCGACAGCACAAAAAGCGTCTCGGGCTGCGGTTCGAGGATGACCACATTGCCAAGATCCAGCAGCGGCCCCTGATAGCGGATCGTGGCGGCGGTGGGCGACACCACCAGCGCGCGCGGACGTGCCGCGATCAGCCAGCCGGGGCGGGCGATGCCAGCGGCGTCTTTCTCACCATAGCCGCGCAGGACCAGCCCTTCGACGGGGATCGGCAGCTCGCCTCGCAAAGCACTGACATCGGCCTCAATTGTTGCGATCTCCCCCTCTGCGATTTCAGCCAGCCCGCTGGCAAACCCGCTGAGCGTCTCCGTCGAGGATATCAGAATGGCCGTTCGCACAGGATCCTGGGTGAAGCGGCGTGGCAGATCGGTGCGGTCGGCAATGGCGGCAGACAGTTTCACGCGGGCCTCTTGCACACCGTTCAGACCTTCCTTCAGGGTATTGGCGGCGCTTTGTTGCAGCAGCCGCAGCGTCTGGACCTCCTCCAGATCACGGCGCAGCGCGGTTGCCCGCGCCTGCAAGGCCGGTGTCACCTCAGCCAATGTCATGGCAGAGCGCGCGGCCCCAAGCGGCCCCGAGGGGTGCAGCATCAGCACCGGTGGTGGTGCGGTCTCGATGGTCTGCAAAACCCCGAGCAAATCCGCCACATCATCTTCGCGCGCTTTCAGCTGGGCCGCCAACTGCCCCTCGCGCTGCGCGACACGGCGCAGGCCATCGCGCATGGCAGCCAGCCCGGCCTCGTAGGCGCGGACGGTTTCGGTCAATGCAGTAACGCGGTCCCGTGCAGTTTCCGCCTGCTGAAGCTCAAGCGTGGCGGTCTCCAGCTGGTTGGCCGCCCGCTGCGCCGCTGTTGCGGGATCCTCTGCCGCCTTTGCGCCCCATGCCAATACTGACAAGGCCAGCGCAAGGGCAGAGGCCTGCAAGCCACGCCGAACAACATCAGGCCAAAAGATGCCGCAAGCTGAACTCATGCCAGCAGGCTCTCTCCGGTCATTTCATCCGGTTTCGGGAGGTTCATCAGCTGCAAAAGCGTTGGCGCCAGATCTGCGAGACGGCCATCACGCAGCTGCGCCCCAGCCGGTCCACCGACCAGCGCGACGGGTACCAGATTGGTGGTATGGGCGGTGTGCGGACCGCCTGTGTCAGGATCGACCATCACTTCACAATTGCCATGATCAGCTGTGACCAGCATCACGCCACCTGCGGCCTTCAACGCGGCGGCGACCTTGGCCAGCCCCTGATCGACCGCTTCGCAGGCCTTGATCGCAGCACTTAGATCACCGGTATGACCAACCATATCCGGGTTCGCATAATTGGTGACGATCAGGTCATAGCCTGCCTCAATCGCCTCGACAAACCGCTCGGTCACCTCAGGCGCTGACATTTCCGGTTGCAGATCATAGGTCGCAACCTTGGGCGATTTCGGCATGGCGCGGTCTTCGCCCTCCTCCGGGTCTTCTTTGCCACCATTGAGGAAGAAGGTCACATGCGGATACTTCTCCGTCTCGGCGAGGCGGAATTGGCGCTTGCCCTGTCTCGCCACCCAGGCACCCAAAGTGTTGATGATCGCGCGTTTGGGAAACACGGTTTGCATGTATTCGTTATGACCTGCGGAATATTCCACCATGCCCAGTAATGCAGCCAGCTCCGGGCATGCCCCGGTATCGAAGGCATCAAAACCCGGCTCCCCCATAGCGCGCAGGATCTCGCGGGCGCGGTCGGCGCGGAAATTCAGGCAGAAAATGCCATCCCCGGCCTTCACACCGCCATACCCATCAATCACCGTGGCCTTAATAAACTCATCCAGCTCATCGCGGGCATAGCTGGCCTTGATCGCGTCCGCGGCGGTCTCCGCCTCATATTGCCCGCGGCCAAGGATCATGGCGTCATAGGCCTGACTGACACGTTCCCAGCGATTGTCGCGATCCATCGCATAGTAGCGCCCGGTGACGGTGGCGATACGCGCGCCCTCCGCGAGATCGCCTTGCAGGGCGGTGACGAAATCCAGAGCAGATTTCGGGGCGACATCGCGCCCATCGGTCATCGCATGCAGCCAGACAGGCACACCCGCATCGCGGATCGCCTTCACCGCCGCAAGGATATGGGTGATATGGCCATGGACGCCGCCATCCGAAACCAACCCCATGAGATGTGCCGCACCGCCGGTTTCCTTCAGCCGGGCAATGAAACCCTGCAGCGCCTCATTGTCGAAAAACGAACCATCCTCGATTGCGAGATCAATCTGGCCCAGATCCATTGCCACCACCCGGCTAGCGCCGATATTGGTGTGGCCCACCTCTGAGTTCCCCATTTGCCCGCTTGGCAGGCCGACATCCGGCCCATGGGTGATCAACCGCGCCATTGGGCAGGTCTTGGCAATCTCGTCGAGCGTTGGTGTCTGTGCCAGATAGGGCGCATTGGCGGTTCCTGGATCGGCATTGCCCCAACCATCAAGGATACACAGAACAACTGGTTTGGGCGTCGACATGGTTTCAGGCTCCGGCTCTGAGTGGCGTTACTGCCTTCTACAGATTTGCCGGGGATTGGGAAACCGCCGATCGGTCTGGAGGGGCTATCCGCTCGCCCCTCCGGTCTTGGGCGAGCCCCTCAGACCGGCTGCGCCGCCGATGTGCGATACTGGCGCTCAATGTCCAAGAGCCGCTGTTTGCGCCACAGCCCCCCACCGTATCCGGTCAGCGACCCATCCGCACCAATCACCCGGTGGCAAGGCACCACCAAAGCGATCTGATTGGCGCCATTGGCGCGGGCAACAGCACGGGTGGCATCAGGGCGGCCAATGGTGCGCGCAATCTCCGAATAGCTGCGGGTGATGCCCGGTGGGATCTGTCGCAGCGCATCCCAGACCTGCTGCATGAAGGCTGTGCCATGATAGGCCAAAGGAGTCTCAAACCGCGCCGAACGCCCCGCAAAAAACGCATCCAGTTCCGCCCGGATCTGCTCGCTCGGCGGTGTGGGACCTATGCCGAGGTCGCCTTTCACCGCGCGTTGCAATTTGTCCAATTCGCCCTTGAGCGCCTTGCGCTCCACGAATTCCAGCAAATGCAGTTCTGTCTTGCTGGCAACGGCAATCATGTCACCAAGCGGTGTCGCAATCCAATCCGCCAGCAACAGGCCTTCGCCGGTCAGGCTACCAGGCGCGTGCCCCAACAGGCGGGCAAATGCGGCGCGAAACGCGCTGGGGGAGTCAAATTGCGCATCCAGCTGCGCCTCGATCACCTTGCCGCCGTCCGACAACACGGTGAAACCTTCGCGCAGCTGGCGCTGGCGGGCCATCTCCAGAAAGGTCATGCCAAACTGCCGCTTGAAACTGCGGCGCACCGTGGAGAGATCAAAGCCCATGCGGGTGATGTCCCCCTCCCCCCAGCGGTAGTCCGGGCGTTGGTCAAGGGCCGCCAAGAGGGTGGCCACTGCGGGATCTGCCTCTGCCATCGGGCGCAGGGGGTGGCACCGTTTGCAGGCGCGAAACCCCGCTTCGATACATTCGCCTACGCTGCCGAAAAACTGGCAGTTCTCGCGTTTGGGTTTGCGTGCCGGGCAGGTCAGGCGACAGAAGATGCCGGTGGTCGCGATGCAGACATAAGCCTGCCCGTCATACCGGTCATCACGATTGAGCAGCGCCTGATACAGCGCCTCATGGTCAGGAAGATCAAACAACATATGCCCTGTTTAGCATATGGCCCTGAGCCTGCCGCCGATAATCAGGCGTGGATTATGCGGCGGCAGGTTTTTTGGTTTGGCAGCCTCTGGCATGCGCCCGTATCAGTCCAGCGCGACGCGGCACCAGACGGCATCGTGATCGGACAGCGGACGGCCATTTTCATCAACTGAAGACACCAGACGGTTTTCCGTTGAGCGCATACCACGGGTGCAGAACCAATCCAGTTTCATCTGCCGGTCCGGATGCGGCGTGATAAGGCTTGGCCGTGTGGTGACACCATCCGGGGTCGCCGACCAGTCATAGCCATGCGCGCGCGCCAGATCGAACAGCGTCTCACGTTGCCAGTCGAAATCAGGCGGCAAATGGTTGCCAGTGTTGAGATCACCGCCGATCAGCACCGGCATATCCGGCGCAAACGCCTCGATTGCATGCAGCAGACGGTCGAATTGCGCATGGCGGTGGTCGGCGTCAGCATTGCTTTCCAGATGGGTGGAGACAACGCAAATCGGCCCCGCCTCAGTCGGCAGGACCGCCGCGATAGCCATCCGCCCGCCAAGACGCGGCTGTTCCGGATCGGCGGGCACCTCATCGGAGGAAAACCAGTGGCCGTGGTCATCCAGCCGGATCAGGGTGACACGCTCTGGCGGAACTGCCGAGAGGATGGCGTTCCCATGCCAGCCAAACAGGTTGAAATCATCCGTGCAAAATGCCTGCTCGGTCGGGCCACCCAGATCCAGTTCATGGAACTCAACGCCAAAGACATAGGCCATGTCCAATGCTTCCGCCATGGCCTCGGTGGTGTGGCGCTGACCGGTGCGGGCCATGCCGTGATCCACCTCCGACAGCAGGACGACCTGCGGGGCGAGAGGTTGAATATGGCGGGCCGTATCCTCCGGGAACAGGCAGCGCTCGACGTTCCAGGCAACAACAGAAACCGAGGCGGTCAAGACCTCCAGAGAGGCCTGACCGCCGGATTGCAAGGCCGACATTGCCGGCACCTCAGCCATCAGCGCCCGATGCGCCACCGCATTGCGCGGCGCCGCCTTGATCCGCGCCTGCAGATCGGATGAAACCGACGGCAGACTGTCCAGAACCCGTGTCATCGTCGCTGGCCGCTTTCCGCATCAAACAGGCAGATCGCAGCTGGATCGACCGAGATCTGATGGGTGCCGGGATCAACCGGGATGTCCTTCAGTACGTGAATGGTGAAGGGTTGCCCCCCCAGTTTGCCATGCAGCAGTCGATGGGCGCCGAGTTCTTCGATCAGCTCCACGTTGATGGCAAGGCCACCTTCGGCGACCAGCTGGACGTCCTCCGGCCGGATACCCAGCTTGACCGCGCCCTGGGCCGAGGTGTCCAGCGCGCCCATGGAGACACCATCCGGCAATGTCACCTGGCCGTTGGCGATGGTGGCGTCGATCAGATTCATCGGCGGGGCGCCCATGAAGGATGCCACAAAGACAGACGCCGGGTTGTGGTAGATCTCAGACGGGGTGCCGATCTGTTCGATACGGCCACCGTTCAGCACGATGATGCGATCCGCCATGGTCATCGCTTCGACCTGATCGTGGGTCACGTAGATAGAGGTCACGCCCAACCGACGTTGCAATGCCTTGATCTCAATCCGCATCTGGTTGCGCAGCTTGGCATCGAGGTTCGACAGAGGTTCGTCGAACAGGAACAATGCCGGGTCACGCACGATGGCACGGCCCATGGCAACCCGCTGGCGCTGTCCACCGGACAACTGAGACGGTTTGCGGTCCAGATACTCTTCGAGGTTCAGCATCTTGGCGGCCTCGGCCACCTTGCGCTCGATCTCATCCGCAGGGGTTTTGCGGTTTTTCAGACCGTAGGCGATGTTCTTGCGCACGGTCATATGCGGATAAAGCGCGTAGTTCTGGAACACCATCGCGATATCGCGATCTGCGGGATCCACGTTGTTCACCACCCGGTCGCCGATCTCCAGCGAACCTTCGGTGATATCCTCCAGACCGGCGATCATGCGCAGCAGGGTGGATTTGCCACAGCCCGACGGGCCGACCAGGACGACAAACTCGCCGTCCTCGATCTTGAAGCTGGAGGAGGTGACGGCCTCAACCCCGTTGGGGTAGACCTTGCGTACAGAATTCAGGGTAACCTGAGCCATTGTGTGAAGTCCTTACTTATCGGATTCCGTCAGGCCCTTGACGAACCAGCTTTGGAAGAAAATGACGACTGCCACCGGGGGCAGGATGGCAATCACTGCCAGAAGATTTGCGCGACCGAATTCCGGCACATTGGTGCCTTCCAGGGTCTGGGTGATCTGCTTGATCCCCCGCACCAGCGTATACATGTCCTCTTCGGTCGTGATCATCGTGGGCCAGAGATATTGGTTCCAGCCAAAGACAAACATGATGATGAACATCGCTGCGATCATGGTTTTGGACAGCGGCACGAGAATATCGATGAAGAACTTCACCGGCCCTGCCCCGTCGATGCGGGCAGCCTCAACAAGTTCTTCGGGGATCGACCGGAAATACTGCCGGAAGAAGAACGTCGCCGTGGCCGATGCGATCAGCGGAATGATCAGCCCCTGATAGGTGTTCAGCATACCCAGCTGCTGCACGACCTCATAAGAAGGCAGAATACGCACCTCCAGCGGCAGAAGCAGCGTGGTGAAGATCACCCAGAATGCCAGGGAGGCGAACCGCAGGCGGAAGTAAACGATGGCATAGGCCGCCATCATCGCGATCACGATCTTGCCAAGCGCAAAACCGATGCCCAGCACGAAAGAGTTGAACAGCATTCGGGTCCCGGTATTCGCTCCGGAGAACCCAGACGCCTCAAACATCGCCTTCTCGAAATTCTCATCGAACTGATCGCCGATTTTCAGCTGCGGGCCGTATTTGATGATGTCCACATCCGGCACCGTGGTGGTCAGCACCACCATGATCAGCGGCACCAACATGAACAGCGAGCCGAGGATCAGCACAGTGTGGTCGCCTATAGCCCCCCAGTTGATGGAGCGGCGTGGCGTTTGGACGGGTGTTTGGTCAGCCATGTCAGCCCCCTCAGGTATAGTGGATGCGGCGGTCGATCAGCCGGAACTGAAAGATCGTAAGCGCCAGGACAAGGACCATCAGAATAACCGACTGCGCCGACGAACCACCCAGGTCGTTGCCACGGAAACCATCCACGTAGACCTTGTAAACCAGGGTCATCGGGTTGTTCCCCGGCTCACCTTTCACAAGGGTATCGACGATGCCGAAGGTGTCGAACAGCGCATAGGTGATATTGATGATCAGCAGGAAGAAGCCGGTCGGCGCCAGCAGCGGAAAGGTGACATCCCAGAACCGGCCTGTGGCTGAGCGATTGTCGATCAGGGCCGCTTCGCGCACGGAACGCGGGATCGACTGAAGCCCGGACAAAAAGAAGATGAAGTTGACCGGAATCTGTTTCCAGACCGACACCAGAACCATGGCGGCAGCAGTGTCATTGAAATTCACACCCAACACAAAATCCCAACCAAAGACGCCAGCAAGGCGCGTCAGCGGCCCCCAGCTCTGGTCGAACATGATCAGGCCGATGAAGCCTGCAACCGGCGGTGCCACCGCGTAGACCCACATCAGAAGCGTCCGGTAGGTGCGGGCACCGCGCAGAACATTGTCCGCCTTCACCGCCAACAGCAGTGCAATCGCCAGCGAGAAGAAGGTTACCAGCACTGTAAAGACGAGAGTGAAGATCGCGACACGGCGATATTCGGAATTGCCCAGAAGATCGGTATAGTTATCCAGCCCCACGAAGGTAGAGCCAAACCCAAACGGATCCTGAAGGTAGAAGGACGACTGGATTGCATGCCAGGCGGGCCAATAGAAGAAAATAGCGATAATGACGAGCTGCGGCATAAGCAACAGGATCGGCATCCACTTGGTCGAGAATCCGGCGCGTTTCACGGTGTGCCTCTTCGTTGGAATGCGTGACGGCCGCAGGGGCTGCGGCCGTCACAAGTAAGGGGAAGCCCCGCGATTAGCCTTGGGTTTTTGCGAAACGGGCCAGCAGGTTGTTGGCTTCGGCTTCGATGGCGTTGAACGCGTCTTCAACCGATGTCTCACCAGTCAGGATGCGGCCGTATTCACGGTTCATCACGTCGCGAATCTGCACGTAGAAGCCCATGCGATAGCCTTTGGTGTTGTCACCACCGGGCAGCGACAGCTGCTGGATACCAACCTCGGCAGCAGGCGCACGGTCATAATGGCCGTCCGCTTTTGCCATTTCATAGGCGGCTTCTGTGATCGGCACATATCCGGTCTCTTTGTGCCAGAAATACTGCACCTCAGAAGAGGTCAGGAAGTCGAAGAACGCAGCAGTTGCCTTGTTTTCTTCGGCATCATGACCAGCCATCGCAAACAGGGACGCGCCGCCGATAAACGTCTGCGTCGGCTCTTTGGTCACACCTTCCCAATAGGGCAGCATGGTAGCGGAGAAATCAAACGGCAGGTCTTTCTTGCTCAGACCACCAAAGGAGCCGGAAGACCCCAGCCACATGGCAACCTTGCCTTCTTCAAACGGCGTCTGGTTGTCGCCCCAGCCTGTGCCGAACCATTCGAAATGGCCCTTTTCCTGCCAGTCGGTCACAGCGGTGAAATGCGCCTTGATCGCGTCATTGTTCACCAGAATCTGCGTGTCGACGCTGTCGTAACCATTGTTGTTGGTTGCAAACGGCAGGTTATGGCGGGAATGGAAGTTCTCGGTGAAGATCCAGGGCAGGTGCGATTGCGAAAGGGCGGTATACCCGGCCTCTTTCAGCGCGGGTGCGGTCACGGTCTGGAATTCTTCCCAGGTCTTGGGTGCGGTAACCCCCGCTTTTTCTAGCGCCTGGATGTTATAGTACATGATGGGCGTGGAAGAGTTGAACGGCATGCCGATCATCTTGCCATCGCTGTCGGCGTAGAAATAGCGCACACCAGCGATATAGTCGTTGATATCGAAATCAACGCCATTGTCGGCCAGAAGATCCTGCACCGGAATGGTCGCGCCCTTCGCGCCAATCACGGTAGCCGCGCTTAGCGTCAAACACCTGCATCACATTGGGTTGCTCACCCGCGCGGAAGGCGGCGATGCCTGCGGTCAGGGTCTCTTCATAGGTGCCCTTGAAAACCGGGGTGATCTTATACTCATCCTGGCTCGCGTTGAAGTCAGATGCGATCTGGTTGACGGTATCACCCAGCGCACCACCCATGGCGTGCCACCAGGTGATTTCAGTTTCGGCATATGCAGCATTGGCGGCGAATGCCAGCGTGGCAGCGGTTGTGAACGCAATACGTTTCATCTTCTGTCTCCGGTCCTCCGTCGCCCTTTTGCGAGCGAGCGGTTCCAATTGAACCACGGCGACCGGTTCAGCCCGCCGCGGCATTATGAATTGGCCTCCCCTTAGGCCAGTGAGCTCTGCTGCAGCAGCGCTTTAAGCGCTTTTGTCTCAGGAACGAGTCCGTTGCACCAGACCTGCACACGTGTTCATATAGGGGCGGTATGTAACGGTTGTGTCAAGGGTTTCGGTGTTTAACGAAAAAAACATCCCGCCCGAGAGGGACGACAGATGAAACGACAAGGCCCAGCAGCTGGTAGGCGGCTTTCGCGCGTGACAGCAGCGGATGTCGCTGAAATCGCAGGTGTTTCGCGTTCGGCAGTGTCACGGGCCTTCACCGAGGGCGCCTATCTTGATCAGGAGAAGCGCGAACGCATCCTGTTGGCCGCCCATGAGCTGGGCTATCAACCAAACGCGCTGGCGGCCACGTTGCAGGGCGCCCGCTCAAATCTGGTTGCGGTCTTTGCGGGGGAGATGCGGAATGAATACGACAAAGAGGCCACCTCGGCCCTGATTGCTGGCCTAAACGCTGCGGGTAAATGGCCTGTGGTGATCGCTGGTAGTGGCGACCATGCCCGCGATGCCGTCACTCAGGTGCTGCGATATCCGCTGGACGCGATGATTCTGCGCAGCGGCAGCCTCGCCTCCGAGATTGTCGATCTTTGCAGCAAACTGCATATCCCCGTCATTGCCTCTGGCCGTATCATCGACGCTGAGCGGGTCGATAACATATGCCTGCGCAATCATCAGGCGGCGATGCTGGCAGCAGATTTGTTTGCGCAACGGGGGCGGCAGCACGTCGCATTGGTGGGCGGGCCCGACGACTTCGGCGCGACCGCTGAGCGTCGGAATGGGCTGCTCGACGGCCTGGCGAAGCATCGGCTCACCCTTGCTGGAGAAATCAAAGGAAACTACACGACCGAGAGCGGGTATTTCGCCACACAAAGACTGTTGGAACAGGCCAACTTCGATGGAATATTCTGTGCCAATGATGCCATGGCCATCGGGGCACTCGGGGCGCTGAAGGATGCCGGGCGTACCGTATCACAGGATATCTCGGTCATCGGTTTTGACGATATCGAAATGGCCCGCTGGCCAACGATCCGGCTGACCACATTGCGAAACCCTATTGGTGACATGGTCGCTGCGGTATTGTGCTGTCTGGATCGGCGCCTTGACCACCCTCAGGCGCAGGAAGAGACCGTGCTGCTGGATGCGGAAATCATTCTGCGTGACACGCATTGACCACCACATCCTATTTCTAAAACAAATCCAATATCTTACCCCGCCTAAGACATGCCCCTCTGACTTCCCCCCAGAGGAACAGGCACAGGTCGGCAGCGCGGATCAACACGCGATTTGGATAGCATCTGCTCAGCAATATGAGGAAGAACACTCACCTAGCAGTCATAACCACTGTTTGCGTGACCACCGCGTAAACGCCGTGAACAGCCCGAGCATACGCCCGAGGGCAAATCGTCTAGTTTATCGGATGTTCAGAGAAAAATGGCTGGGGTGGTAGGATTCGAACCTACGATCTTCAGTACCAAAAACTGTTGCCTTACCACTTGGCCACACCCCATCGGTGAGCGGCTGTCTAAAGGCAGATATCGGGAGGCGCAAGGGGGTTTCTGGAAAAAAATGCAGTTTTCGCGCTTCCCTTTGATCGCGTGGATTGGCCTTGGAAATCACCGCCTGCGATCTTTGGTTTTTCGTGGCTCACCCAGTCTTTACAAGGATCGCGCCCGCGCGTTTTCCGGCCTCCACGGCCTGATGCGCCTGAGCTGTATCCGCCAGGTCGAAAACCGCGGCGATAGGAGGCTGAAGCGCGCCCTGCGCCGCAGCGGCATTGATACGTTCGATGGCATTGCGCCGGGCCTCTGCGGGCAGCAGATAGACCAGCGCCATCTCCAGCGTTACGGCTTTAAACATCAAGGGATAGAACGGCAGGCTTGGGGTCATGTCCCGTGCCGATCCATATGCGGTGATGCGTCCGTTGGGGGCGATGACAGCGGTGTCGACCGCACAATTGGCACCAAATTCAACCTCAACAATGTGATCCACGGGACGGCCCCCGTTTGCGGCCAGGATCTGGTCAGCCAGATCATCCTCAGCGTAACTCAGCACTGCATCAGCTCCGGCACGCTGGACCCGCTCAAAATCCGCAGACGAGCAGGTGGCAACCACCCGCGCGCCGCCCCATTTGGCCAGCTGCACTGCCAGCAGACCAACCGTCCCGGCGCCGCCTTGGATCAGTACCGTTTTGCCACCGACATCGCCGCCGGAAAATACTGTATGGGCCGCTGTAAGTGCAGGAATACCCAAGACTGCACCCTGTTGCAGGGTCAGCCCTGCGGGCAGAGGAACAGCCTGATTCTGCGGGTAGGGTGATCGAGGTGGCTGCGGTGCCATTTGGACGTTGCCACTGACCATTCCAGATCCAGACCTGCTCTCCGATCCGGGCCGGATCACCCCCCTCGCCCACCTCGACGACCACGCCAGATCCGTCGCTATGCGGGACAATCACAGGATAGGGCAGTTCAGAGACGCCAGCACGGGCACCGGCCCTTGCCTTCACATCCGATGGGTTGACGCCGGAATAGGCCAGTTCAACGCGCAGTTCGCCCAGCGCAGGCGCGATATCGGGCAGGTCCTCCAATTGCAGCACAGTTTCCGCCGGTCCAAATGCCCGATATGTGATCGCTTTCATGATGTGGCCCCTCTCACCCTATGCGACCGAGCGCCCGCGTCGGCAAGACCCGGCACCAGTCACCCCCGCAAAAGAACGAAGACGCGGCAGGCTTGCAAGCCCCCGCGTCTGCGTTGTTTTCACCCGGTTTAAAGATCACCCGGCTGTCATCCTGTTCAGGCAGGAACGCCTGCGGATCTCAGCGCCTTGCTCCAGTCCTTGCCAAAAGGGGCATTGGGGGCAGCATGGTCTTTCTCATAACGGGCGATATTGAAGCCCGGCTGGACATCCAGCAAGGATTTCACCACATCCCGTGCCTTGGCCGTTTGACCCATGGATTGCAGGGCGATGGCCTTCGTCCGCAACGTTGCCGGGAACGTCGGGTTGGCCTGTAGCGACCGATCCGCAAGGCTGACCGCACGGTCATAGTTCTGCGCCCCAAGGTTGGCCGTAGCCGAAAGCGAATCAAAGTAATATCGCTGCGGCCCAAGCGGTGACAGGCGACGCGCGGCATCAGTCAGGCGGACGGCATCTTCCGGCTGATTCTGATAGGCAAGCGTTGTCCCCTTGAGCAGCAAGGCCAGGGCCTCATTCGGGTTGTCCTTCAACGCAAGGTCATAGGAATCCTGCGCCAGATCGAAGCGGAACATCAGGTGGCTCGCGATCAATCCGCGCACGGTCAACGCCAGCGAAAAGGACGGATCCTGCGCCAGTGCCGCCGCAATCAGCTGATTGGCCAGATGCGCATCCAATTGCCGGTCGGTCGAGAACCCCTTCTGCACACGCATCACGTGCCACATGGCCATCCACGTCAGAGCAACCGGATGCTGCACCTCACGCTCCAGCAATACAGCAAGAATTTCCTGCGCCTGATTGAACTGCGGCAGCTGCATGTCCTGCATCAGTGCAATCGCCGCCATCAGCAGCGTGTGGCTGTCATGTTTGGACAAGGGGCGAAAGCCAACCAGCCGCACCGACTCCCCCACAACCGTCCATCCGATCTGCGCAGTCACATCCCGCAATGCTGCGCTGCATCCACTGGTCAGTGATGCGAGGGACTCGGTGAAATCTCGAGACCAGATGACCCGCTCACGCTCGGCGTCATGCAAATCGACCTGAAGCCGATACGTCTGTCCGGTAACATTCACCGTTCCTGAAACCAGATAGTTGGCGCCCGCCATCGAGTAGACTTCGCTTGGCCGGATTTGGTGCGGATCAAACTGCCGCGAGGCCAAATATGACGTCACACAAAAGGCATGGCTGCGCGACAGATGGCGCACCAATTCCTCCGAGAGCAAGGCGCCAAGTGGTGATTTCGCATCTCCCGGCGCACGATGCACAAATGGCAGAACCGCAATTGGTGGCAGCAGGCTGTCAAGCACCGCGCGGCTGTAGTCCCGCAGCATTCCGGTCGCAGCCCGGTTTCGGGCATCGGCTCGCGTTAGCTCATTGCGCTGCTGTTCCAGCCAGACCGCGAACGTCGTTTCATGTGGAAGCTCAAACCCCTCCATGAAATCGCCTTTTCCCGGATCTGCATCCACCTCTATTTGGGACAGATCCAGCACCACACGCTCCCGATTGGCAGACAGCAAACGCGCGCAATCCGCGCCAAGATGTCGCCGAAGGGTCGACAGCGCTGTCCTCAGGCTGGCCTTGGCCTGTTCTGGCTGCGCCAAACTCCACAGTGTACGCTCAAGAAAGGCCCGCGTTCGGACCCCGCCCTCTGCGGTAGACAAAAGTGCCAATAATGCTTGGTGCTTTGAGCCGAGGAGAACACTCTCTCCATCGGGCAGAAAAACTCCAAACGCGCCAAACTGGCGAATTCTAAGTTTATTTTCCATATCCCAACCCATTATCTCTGGCAATTCAACCGAGACCTAAACCCCCTTACCCCGACCAAATTGATTACCCACAAATTAACCATCTCACAGGAATCAATAAAAGTCACCATAAATAATACAACCTAAAGGGTTTCAAAGTGTTTGAATAACGAACTTTTGTAACAACGCCAACCTACCCGGATATTGGTTGGCAAGCACCCATGCCAGAGCACTCCATCTATGTGCGACGTAGATCGGGACAGAGGGGTGGGATCGAAATCCAGCCGCCCTGTTCGTCTCAGCAACCGATGCAAACCAACCACGGGCAAGAGGCAGAAAGAGCTTACAGTTCAAGGAACAGGTCATATCTGACCCGCCTCCATTTCATGTAGCTTCACCAAACCAGTATATGCACGCAAGGGTTGTTTTTGAATTAAGCACTCGGCACAAATCGATACCCATCGCCGGAGGCCTCGACATACCCAACGCCATTCTCTGGCAGATGATAGCCCACAACCAACAGCTGTTCAGCGGCCAATTGCTGTAGCAGCTGCTGCCGCACCTGCGCTGCGGCAATGGGATCCTGATCCGACGCAAGCTCCCAGCCCGGTTCAGAAAAACTGACATGGGCGTTGGTAACCGCATCCCCCAAGACCATAACTCTGTCGGAACCACGGGCGACCTCAAACGACATGTGGCCGGGCGAATGGCCAAAAGTGGCCCGCGCAGCAACGCCAGGAAGGATCTCAGCACCATCGTCAAACAGGGTGATCCCCTCTGCCAATACCTCCATCCGGCGACGCGCACCGACGGCCATGGATGCCCTTTCCTCGCCAATCGTCTCGACCGTCGCCGGATCAAACCAATAGTCCCATTCCTGACGTCCCATCAAATGCTTTGCGTTGCCAAAAAGCGGATCATCAAAATCGTCCAGAACTCCCCAGAGGTGATCCGGGTGGCAATGGGTAAAGACAACATGGGTAATATCCTCCGGGCTAATGCCGACCGCAGCCAGAGCATCCGGCAATTGCCCTGTCCCATCCTGAAAGCCAGGCCCGGCCCCCGCATCGAAAAGAACAATGCGATCCGCGTCACGCAGAAGGGTGATATTGATCGCTCGGCGTCAGCGGATCGTCAGGCGTCATCCCATGCTCTGCCAGAACCGGGGCAAGCATGGCGGGATCCAGATCGCCGTATAGGAACGACGGCGGCAGACGCATCTGACCATCGGACAGGCTGAGAATCTCCGCACCACCAAGCGAGACTCTGGTCTCAGACCAAACGCGACTCGCTGGCAACAAAGCCATGCCCGCCCCCAACCCCTGCACGAAACACCGTCTTGTCACTGTCATGATCTGCCTCCCTCGACACGCCCTTATGATATTCAAATATGTGCATAAAATGAAGCCCGTCAGACCTGATATCTCGGATTGTTTCGCAGAACAAAAAAAGAGCCTACAGATTGCGATCTGCAGGCTCTTTGGTTTTCATTGCGAGAAAATGAATTACTTCCGGCTCAACTCTTTCCAGACGCCGTTTTCAACCACCGAAATAACAATGACATCGGCACCGCGATGATCATCAGGACCATATGTGATTTGTGTGTCAGTCAGCGCATCGAAGAAATCGAGGCTTTCCATCCCCTTGATGAAGCTCTCATGCGTCAGCTCGGGGCCCGCCGCCTCCAGCGCGTTCACCACGGTATTGGCAGCGCTATATCCAAGCATGGCAAAGCCACCGGCGGGCTGGCCGAACTTGGCCTCATAGTCCGCCATAAACTTGGCGGGCACTTCATCATTGGCCCGGGCGATCAGATCGGCCCAGCCTGCCGCCGCATATAACCCGTCTGTCACGCCGCCCGGTACGGCGGCCACCACCTCAAGAAATCCGGCAGAGGTGTTGAGGAATTTCACATCCGTCCAGCCCAGTTTCTTGGCCGTGCCAACCACGGTGATCCCCTGCCGCACGCCAAGCGCCATGGTGACGACATCGCACCCTTCCGCCTTCAGCTTGGTGAGGGAGCCAACAAAATCCAGCTCATCCGGTTTGTGCGTCGTCTCAGCAGCGAAACGCAGGCCCAAATCGGCGGCGATATCCGCACTGCCCTCCTTGATCTCCTTGCCAAAGTCGGACGGGATATACATGGAGCAGACTTCCTTGGCATCGAACTCCTCTGCCAGATAGCTCACCCCGGCCTGCACCTGATCATAGTAGCTGGAAAAGCCGATGAATTTATTGTCCACCGGGTCCTGCAGCATCTGCCGCGCAGCGGTCAGCGGGCTGATGTTGGGGATGCCCTTCGGGTCGAGCAGTTTAAAACCGGCGATATTCATCGGTGTGCCAAGCGACAACAGCATCGCAAACACCTGATCGCGGTTCAGAAGCTTGTTGTAGCCCTGCATCGCCCTCGGGATCTGGTAGCCATTGTCTTCCACCACGAAACGGATCTGACGGCCATGGACCCCGCCATTTGCATTGGCTTCCTCAAAACGCAGATTGGCGCCATTTACCGCAGGCACGCCCACCGCAGCAAAGATCCCGCTTAGGTCATTGACTGACCCCAACACGATTTCGCTGTCGCTGACGCCCTGAGTGTCCGCCATCGCCTGCGGCGCAAGCCCCGCTGCCAGAGCTACCCCGACAAGCTTCGCTGTCCATGTCTTCATCTGCGCTTACTCCCTTGTGTCCCCCGGCGCGGATGCGCCTGTTATGTCAATACATCTGGTCAATCAGGTTCTTGTGCTTTTTCTCCACCAGCCCGCGTTTCAGCTTCATCGTTGCGGTCAGCTCGTCATCCTCAGCCGTCAGCAGGACATTGATCAGGCGAAAATCCTTGATCTGTTCGACGCGCGCAAAATCCCGGTTCACCGCGTCGACCTCGCCCCGGATCAGATCAACCACCTGTTCCGCCGCACAGAGCGAGGCAAAATCACTAAACGGGATTTTTCGATCCTGGGCAAATTTCTCGACATTTTCCTGATCAATCATAATCAGGCAGGTCAGGAATTTACGCCGATCACCAATCACCACCGCATCGGAAATATAGTGGCTGAATTTTAGCTCAGCTCTCGATTTCCGCCGGGGTGATATTCTTCCCACCAGCGGTGATGATAATGTCCTTGATCCGCCCGGTGATGGTTAAGAAACCTGCATCATCCAGCTGTCCAACGTCGCCTGTGCGCAACCAGCCGTCCTCGGTATAGGTTTCAGCGGTTTTTTCAGGCTTGTTCCAGTAGCCCTGGAAGTTGTTCAGCCCCCAAAGCTGAATTTCGCCATCCGGCGCGATGCGGATCTCGACGCCTGGCACCGCCTGACCAACGGTGCCCGGACGATGGGACAAGACGCGGTTGGCAGCGGTCAGCCCCGCGTTTTCGGTCATTCCGTAGCCTTCGATCAGGGGCACCCCAATCGACCAGTACCAGCGCAGCAACTCAGGTGAGATCGGTGCCGCCCCCGTACCGCCCCGGCGCAACCGGTCCAGCCCCAGCATCCGCCGCAGATTCCGCAGGACCAGCAGATCCCAGATACGGTAGCGCAGCGCGATGCCGCTCGGGACGGGTTTCGCGGCCAGCACATAGTTGGCCCGCGCCGCGCCCACCGCCACCGCCCGGTTAAAGGCCCAGCGACCCAGCCAGGTCGCCTCCTGCGCCAGCACCAGAACGCGGGAATAGACTTTCTCCCAGACACGCGGCACCGCAAAGAAGGTTGCAGGCGAGACCTCCTGAATATTGTCAAAGACCGTCTCCGGGCTTTCGGCGAAATTCACCGTACTGCCCGCCGCCATCGGCAGATAGACCGAGACGTTGCGCTCAAGAATATGGCACAGCGGCAGGAAACACAGCTGTTCATCCGTGGCATAACACTCCAGCGACCGCGCGCCCGATTCCATCGTGGCCAGAATGTTCTCATGGCTCAGCATGGCGCCCTTAGGCAGACCCGTGGTGCCGGAGGTATAGATCAGCAACGCAGTATCATCCGGTCGAGATCGCGCCACCGCATCCTCAAACGCGGTTGGATTGGCGATTTTATAGGCTGCCCCCTGATCATAGAGCTGATCGAGAAACAGACATTTTTCATGCCGGAGATCATGCAGCCCGTCGCGGTCCAGAATGATCACCCAGCGCAGGTGCGGAACCTCCGCCTCAATCTCCAGAAACTTGTCCAGCTGTTCGTCATTCTCCACCACCAGGAACCGGCTGCCGCTGTCGTTGACCAGATAGGCCAGCTGCTGCGCTGAATCCGTGGTGTAGACCCCCGAGGCAATCGCCCCGGCGCCCTGAATACCCATATCGAGGTAGAGCCATTCCTTGCGATCTTCGCTGAGGATTGAGACAACTTCGCCGCGTTCCAACCCAAGCGCCATCAGGCCGAGGCCGATCTTCTCAGCGTGGTCCCAATAGTCCTGCCAGGAATAGGCCTTCCAGATGCCCATGTCCTTCTCTCGGTGCGCGGTGCGGGGACCAAGCGTGCGGCAGCGCAGTGCAAAGAGCTTCGCCACTGTATCGCAGCGATCCACCATGACCGGCCGTTGTCCGGGCGTCGCGTTGTAGCTGGCACCGTTCAGCACGACCTGAGGCAACGGGGCCGTTGCCCCATCCTGCTCTGCTCTGCGATCTGCCGCCACCACTGTCTGTGTCACCGTTACCCCCATCCGCGCTTGAACCCATGTTTTTGCGCCTGTTCAGCCCTCTTGGTCAGCGCCATGTCTTCTTGCGCTTCCAGCGTTTTTCACTGCGTTGGCCCGCCTCCTGATGGCCCAGATAGAAGGATTTGATATCCTCGCTCTCCATCAGCCGGTCGGCGCTGCCGTCCATGACAATGCGCCCGATTTCCATGACATAACCGACATGAGCCAGTTCAAGCGCGATACGCGCGTTCTGTTCCACCAACATCATGGTCACCCCCTCATCGCGGTTCAGCCGTTTGAGGATGCCAAAAATTTCCTGCACCAGTAGCGGCGACAACCCCAGGCTTGGCTCATCCAGAAGCATGATCCGCGGGCGCAGCATCAGGCCGCGACCAATCGCCAGCATCTGCTGCTGACCGCCGGACAACGTCCCGGCCTCCTGGTGGCGCCGTTCCGCCAGAATGGGAAAATAGTCAAACACCATCTGGCGATCACGCTCGATCTCCGCTTGATCCCGGCGGGTGTAGGCGCCCAGTGTCAGGTTTTCCTCAACAGTCAACAGGGGGAATACCTCCCGTCCCTCCGGCACATGCACGATGCCGCGCCGGACAATGCGGTGTGGCTCCTCGCCTTGGATCTCTTCACCATCAAAGCTGACACTGCCCTTTTCAGGATCCATGATCCCAGAAATTGTCTTTAGCAGCGTCGATTTCCCAGCCCCATTTGCTCCCAGAACAGTAACGATCTGACCAGCCTCCACCGACAGTGAGACACCACGAATGGCCATGATGGGGCCGTAGAAACTCTCCAGATTGCGGATGTCCAACAAGGCGGCGCCCATTACACCGCCCCCGCGCCCAGATAGGCCTCAATCACCGCAGGATTGGCCTGAACCTCAGCCGGGGTTCCTTCCGCCAATTTGGCGCCATCCGCCAGCGCCAGCACCCGGTCCGATACGCTGGAGACCAGCCCCATATCGTGCTCCACCATAAGCACGGTGATCCCCATCTGCTTGCGAATATCATCAATCCACCAGCGCATGTCCTGTGTCTCTTCAACCGACAGGCCGGAGGCGGGCTCATCCAAGAGCAAAAGCCGCGGGCCGGACGCCAGCGCGCGGCCCAGTTCAACCACCTTGCGCACCCCATAGGGCAACCCGGCGATCATCTTGTCGCGGTAGGCCTGCAGATCGAGGAAGTCGATCACCTCCTCCACCGCGGCCCGGTGGCGGCGCTCTTCACGCCGGACGCGCGGAGAAAAGAACAGCTCCTCCATCAGCGTGCTACGCCGGTGGCGATGCCGCCCGACCAGCAGGTTCTGCAACACGGTCGCATGGTCGAACAGCTCGATATTCTGGAACGTGCGCGCAATGCCCAAGTCGGCGACCGCATCGGCTTTGGACTGCAGCAGGTCCTGCCCGTCAAAACTCAGACGGCCCGAATGCGGTTGGTAGAACCGGGAAATCAGATTGAAAACCGTCGACTTACCCGCGCCATTGGGGCCGACGATGGCATAGACCTCCCCCTCCTCCACCGAGAAGCTGAGATCGTTCACCGCCACCACGCCGCCGAATTTCAGCGTCGCATGTTCAATCTCCAACAGGCTCATCTGAGGCGCTCCGTCTTGAGATAAGATTTCTGGCGGCGAAACATGTCCTTGCGAGCAAAGGGGAACAGCTCAAACCAGATACGGATCTTCAGCCAGCGCCCATAGAGGCCCATTGGTTCAAACAGGATGAATAGGATCAGGATCATCCCGAAGACGCCGGTTTCCAGCCCCGGAATGGCAACACCACTGCCCAGCACGCTGTCCTTCAGGATCGACAGCCCCTGCGGCAGGAACGCCACCACCACCGCGCCAAAGAACGCGCCATGGATGGATCCAAGCCCCCCGATGACGATCATCATCAACAAGGTGATGGAGATCACCAGGGAAAATGTCTCGTTGTTGAAAGCGCCCGCGTAATAGCCCATCAACGCCCCGGCCCAACCGGTGATCATGCAGCTCAGCCCGAAAGCGGTCGCCTTGGTGCGGGCGATATGAACCCCCATCGCGGTGGCGCTGACCTCACTGTCGCGCACTGCGGCAAAGGCCCGGCCAAGCGGTGAGCGCAGCAGGTTTCGATAAAACAACGTGCAGATTACCGTGACACCGAGCACAAGATAGTAGAACCGGACCGGCATCGTCCAACGCTCGATTTCAATACCGAACAGGCGGATCACATCAGGGAACTTGCCCGAGACACCACCGGTCCAGGGTTCCAGCAAAACGATGATATCATCGGCAAGGATAGACAGGGCAATCGTCGCGATAGCAAGGTAGATCCCGTGCAGGCGCAGCGCCGGAATGGCGATGATGCCCCCGACGATCCCGGTAATCACCCCAGCCAGCGGAAACGCCACAGCAAAAGGCAGCCCTTGTTCGATCAGGATGGTATTGGCATAGCAGCCAATTGCCAGAAACGCGGCGTGGCCAAGGCTGGCCTGACCGGTCTGACCGGTCAGCAACATCAGCCCCAGACCGGCAATTGCCCAGATCAGAACATTTGTGACTTCGCCAATGTAGAACTCATTGATCAGCAGCGGCAGCGCCAGTGCCAATGCGATCAATGCGCCATAAACGAGCAGGCTGTGACGGTCGGGAAACAGGCGGATATCGTGGTCGTAGCTGGTTTTGAACTGGATCCGCATGGCTTCAGACCTTCTTTGTGCGGACTTGGCTGAACAGGCCGTGTGGACGGAACACCAGCACGGCGAGCAACAGCACGTAGGGGGCAATCTGTGAATACCCAGCCGCGAGGTATCGCGCGGCAAAGGGTTCAATGACACCCACGATCAACCCGCCTGCCAAGGCACCGGGCAGCGAGCCGAAACCACCGATGACCGCTGCTGCAAAGGCCTTGATCCCAAGTAGCCCCGCATTCGGATCAATCGCCCCTTTGGAGGCAAAGAGAATGCCCGCAACCGCCGCAGTTGCCCCCGAGAGCCCCCAGATCAGCCCCTGTACCCGCTTGACAGGAATACCCATGAAATACGCCGCCATCTGGTTCTGACTGGCCGCCTGCATCGCCAGCCCCAGCTTGGTGCGCTGAAAGAACTGATAGAGCGACCAGGTCAGCAGCACGGTCACAATGATGATCGCCAGATCCGCCAAGCCCAGAACAACCCCTGCAAGTTGCACATCACCGAGGGCAAGCGGGCTCTCCAGCGTTTGCGGTTCATGCCCCCAGATGGCACCCGCGAAAAACCGGATGACAAAGCCGAGCGCGATGGTCAGGATGACCACCGCCGTCTGGTTCTGGCCGAAGAGATGGCGCAGGATCACCAGATCCAGCAGATACCCGAGCCCGGCCATGATCGCGATCGACAAGGGCGCGGCCAACCAGAACGGCAGATGCAGATATTCGGCGTTGGTCAGCCCCAGCGTGACAAAGGCGCCGAGCATCATGAAATCGCCCTGCGCGAAATTGACCGCTTCGGTCGCCTTGTAGATCAGCACAAAGCCAAGCGCGATCAGGCCGTAAACACAGCCATTCGCAAGCCCGCTGACCAGCAGCTGCACTCCGTCCAAAATGTCCTCCCCTGCCCGTTCAGGGCGGTTTTCGCGTATTTTTGCACGATGCAGGCCTCCTCAAGCCTGCTCGTTACCGCGATTAAACCCAGAGTAGAGAGATACATTTTCACCTGTCAATCCACGCGACCCTGCGTCAGGGCCAGAAAAACAGGCTATCAGATTCGCAGAAAGCACCTAATATTCGCGTCGGATCAACCGGCCACAGCATCACCAAAATAGGTCGTGTCGTCGCGGTCAGCTGCAGACGTTTTTCAGTGCAGCGCAGAATCTCGCGGCGGCTGGGGACAGGCGATGTTCACTGCGCAGGCACAGCCCCACTGGCCCACGGGTGCTGTCCGTATCCAAGGGCAGTGCCACCAGAACACCGCTGGCAAGATCGGACCTCACAACGCCGTGGCTGATCACCCAGATGGCCTGATGGGCCAACGCGAATTGGCGACCAAACGTCGACGACACTGTCTCGATGGGCGCATCGGGCATCGGGATGCCCTGCTCCAGGAACATCCGCTCAACTGAGGAACGTATGATCGACGCAGGCGGCGGCATCAGCACCGGGTATTTGCCGAACAGGGCATCCGGCAGATGTGCAGCATCCAACCTTGTCAGCGGGTGGTCCGGCGCCACAACCACCGTGACCCGCTCGCGAAACAGCGGATCGAAATCCAAGCCGACCATGTTTTCAGGCGCAGGCAAACGCCCCACCACGACGTCCAGCTCTCCGCGTCGCAACAGATCAAGGAGATATTGATTGTCACCTGACATCACCGAAAACCGGCTGCGCCCGCCTTGCTCCCAGATACTGGCCAGCGCGTCTGGCACCACGGTGGCCGATACCGTTGGCAAAGCCCCAATGGTAACTTTCGATCCTTCCGCCGCATCCAGCCCGCGCAGCAGATCAACACCATCACGCGTCAGTGCCAAGCTGCGTCCGGCATAGTCCCGAAACATTTCACCATAGGCAGACAGACGAATACCGCGTCCATGCTTCTCCACCAGCGGCTTCTCACAGACCGCTTCCAGCTCACGCAGGGCGCGCGTCACCGCCGGTTGGGTCATACCCAACCGCTCCGCCGCCTGGGTGACGCTCATCTTTCGCGCAACCTCGACAAAGACCTCCAGATGGCGGAGTTTCAACTGAGACGAAAGACGCATATCATTTTCGACATAAAAATATCCATATTGCAGGATTATACAGACCAATTACGATATGAGATAACACATAGCGAATGGAGAAGCAGATGCGCAAGCCACAGTATGACGCAGGTCAGAACATTCGCCGAGAGGTCTTGGGAGCCGCCCATGTCACCAACGCAGATGCGACCACAACCCCGTTGGACGCGCCGTTTCAGCAGCTGATTACCGAAGCCGCCTGGGGCACGGTCTGGGCTTCAGATCAGATCAGCCGCCGCGAGCGGTCTATGCTGACGCTGGCGCTCTTGGCAGCGCTCGGCAATTTTGACGAGATCCCGATGCACATACGCGCAACCGCAAACACAGGGGCAACGCCCGAGGATATTGCAGAAGTTTTTCAGCATGTCGCCATTTATGCCGGGGTGCCACGCGCCAACCATGCGTTGAAGCTCGCCAAGACAACCTATGCCGAGATGGCCGCCGAAAAAGAGGCCACAGACAACCATGCAGGAGACAGCCATGACGCCCCCTGATTACTTCTCCCGCGACCGACGCTGGCACCCGCCCGCTTTTACACCGGACTACAAAACATCGGTTAGCCGGTCACCGCGATTGCCCCTGCTCAGTCTGGAGAACACGGCGAGCGAAATCACCGGCCCGACCTTTGCGCCAACTGACATCGCAGAAGGCGACAACGATCTTCTGACCAATTTCGCGCGTGATGGCGGCAGTCCGATCGGAGAGCGGATCCTGCTGCATGGCCGGGTCTTGGACGAAAACGCACGACCTGTCCCCAACACGTTGGTAGAAATCTGGCAGGCCAATGCCTCTGGCCGGTACCGGCACAAGAAAGACGGCTATTTGGGCGCGTTAGACCCGAATTTCGGCGGCTGCGGTCGGGTGCTGACAGATGACAATGGCGCCTATGCCTTTCGCACGGTGAAACCGGGAGCCTATCCCTGGCGCAACGGTATCAACGACTGGCGTCCGGCGCATATCCACGTTTCGGTCTTCGGCAGCGCCTTTGCCCAGCGCCTGATCACTCAGCTTTACTTCGAAGGCGACCCGCTGATTGCCCGCTGCCCCATTGTCAGCACCATCCCGGATCCAGTCGCCGTACAGCAGTTGATCGCGCGGCTCGATATGAATGAAACCCGCCCACTGGATATGATCGCTTATCGGTTCGACATCGTTCTGCGCGGACGTCGGTCGACGATGTTCGAAAACCGAATGGAGGGGAACTGATGACGTCGCTGAAGGAAACACCCTCACAAACTGCAGGGCCTTATGTCCATATCGGTCTGGCTCCCGGCGCTGCCGGGTTTGACATCTACGAGACCGAGCTGGGGCAGGATATCGCGGGGCCAGAGGCCAAGGGCCAGCGTATTCGCATCGAAGGTCGGGTTCTGGATGGCACTGGCGCCCCGCTGAAGGATGTGTTGATCGAGGTCTGGCAGGCCAACGCCAAGGGGATATATGCGCACCGGGAGACGCCCCAACCGGAAGGGAAGCAGCAACAGGTCGAGGCCGGGTTCCAGGGTTGGGGGCGCGTGATTTCAGATTTTGATACCGGCGACTGGCAGTTTGAAACCGTGAAACCCGGTCCGGTTCGCGGCCGCGACGGCCAAATGATGGCGCCCCATATCAACCTCTGGATTGTGGCGCGTGGCATCAACGTTGGCCTGAATACCCGGCTCTACTTTGAGGAAGAGCAGGAGGCAAACCGTAACGACCCTGTGCTGAAGCTGATCGAGCAGACCGCTCGACGCAGCACTCTTCTTGCTCGGAGGAAGGGGCAGGCAGACACGGGCACCGCTGCAACACCTTTGGTCTATCGCTTCGACATTCATCTACAGGGACCGGATGAAACCGTGTTTTTTGATATCTGAGGAGGCTGATCATGAACAATCCTTGCATCATCTGCGTCGCCATTACCGGCTCCGTTCCGCGCAAAGCTCATAATCCGGCCGTACCAATCAGCATTGAAGAGCAGATCGAAAGCACCCACGAGGCCTACGAATCCGGTGCCAGCATCGCGCATTGCCATGTCCGGCTTGAGGATGAGACGCCGACCTCGGATCCCGACCGCTTCGCCCGGCTCATGGGCGGGATCCGTCATCACTGCCCTGATATGATCATCCAGCTGTCGACTGGCGGGCGGTCAGGGGCCGGGCGCGAACGCGGCGGCATGTTGTCGCTGCGACCGGACATGGCCTCGCTCTCTGTCGGCTCCAACAACTTCCCGACCCGCGTCTATGAGAACCCACCGGATCTGGTGGACTGGCTGGCGGCACAGATGCTGGCGTATGACGTCAAACCGGAGATTGAGGCCTTTGACCTCTCGCACATTCACCAGGCAGTGGCGATGTCACGGGACGGTCGACTGAAGGCCCCGCTCTATGTGCAGTTTGTACTCGGTGTCAAAAACGCGATGCCAGTGGATCGCGATGTCTTCGATTATTACGTGAAGACCATGCAGCGGCTTGCTCCGGACGCGCAGTGGTGCGCCGCTGGGATTGGTGCCGGTCAGCTGGACGTCAACGAATGGGCCATCGCAGCGGGTGGTCACACACGCACCGGGCTGGAGGACAATCTGCGGCTGGACCGCCATACGCTTGCGCCCTCCAACGCCGCATTGGTGCGCCGCGCCGCAGATCTATGTGATCGCTACAACCGCCCTGTGGCAACATGCGCCGAAGCCCGTTCCATTTTAGGTCTGCGCGCTGCCAACTGCTGAGACCCTTCGCGCACAACCTCTTGGCCCTAGGTTGTCGCGAGCCCTCCGCTCCCCTCTTTCGGCTGTTTTATGCTGAGAATTACGGACGCCGCGTCAGGCGGCTCTCGCCTCTTGTTTGCGCGGATAGCGCACCTTATCTCGGTGATGCGCGCGACGCATTCGCAGCAAGAGCCGCTCCTCCCTCGGCTGCTGTTGCCCCACTGCCTGACCCTCCCGAGTTGCATAGGGCCTCGAATGCGCCGCGCGTCACCTTACATCACAAACATCGGCTGATCTGATTGACCCGCCCGATTACTCACCCGTTTCAGGTGGCTGCGACAGATCACGCAGAATGGGGCAGTCAGGCCGACTGTCGCCTGCGCAACAGGTCACCAGCTCCGACAGGGTATCCCGCATCGCTTCAAGATCGGCGATCTTGATATTGATCTTATCGAGATGCTCCTGAGCCAATTGTTTCACGTCGGCACTGGCCCGACTCTCATCCTCATAAAGCGCAAGCAGCGTCCGGCAATCTTCGATGGTAAAGCCAAGCGCGCGGGCGCGACCCAGAAACGCCAGCTTGTGCAGGTCGGTCTCCGCAAAACAACGATAGCCATTCTCACTGCGCCGCGGTTTGATCAGACCAATGTCTTCATAGTAGCGAATGGTCTTGGCTAAGCAGGCCAGAACGGCTGGCCACATCACCAATGTTCATGGTCGCACCTCATTCATCTGCTGCGCAGGTGTTGGATCCGCCTGTGTCTCTGACTGATCTATGTCCGACCGCAGCCCACGCAAGCGCAGCGCATTGCTGAGCACAAACACGCTGGACAGCGCCATCGCACCGGCTGCCAGCCCTGGCGACAAAAGCGGCCCGCCAAAGGGTACAAGCACGCCCGCAGCCACAGGCACCAGCAGAATATTATAGCCAAAGGCCCACCCCAAATTCTGCCGGATATTGCGCAACGTCGCCCGGCTGATCTTAATGGCGTTGACCGCCCCGCGCAGGTCACCAGAGACCAGGACGATGTCAGCTGTCTCAATTGCCACATCGGTACCGGTGCCGATTGCAATCCCGACGTCTGCCGCCGCGAGGGCCGGGGCATCATTGATCCCGTCACCAACGAAGGCAAGGGCCCCGTGTTGCTTTTGCAGCGCCTCCAATGCGCTCACCTTATCACCGGGCAGACAGTTCGCTTCAACGATCTCAATCCCCAGATCATCAGCGATAGACTGCGCCGTGGCCGCCCCATCGCCGGTCAGCATCGCAACCTTCAGCCCCTGCGCGGCCATGGCTTTCACAGCGGCACGGCTGCCCTCTTTGACGGGATCGGTTACGGCCACCAACCCGGCCAAGCGCCCATCAACTGCCGCATATAGCGTGGTTGCACCGCGCGCGGCGAGACTCTCAGCCTCCACCTCAAATGGCGCACAGGAAATCCCCTCACGCGTCATCAGTCGTGCAGCCCCGATAAGAACCAGCTGACCCGCTACAGTTGCACGCAAACCATATCCTGGGATGGCCTCGACCTCTGTCGCCTGCGGGATATCCGCCCCCGCTGCCGCTGTTATGGCCCGTGCGATCGGATGTTCCGACTGGGCCTCCGCCGCCCCCAGCAGCGGCAGCAGCCCGGCCCTGTCAAACCCGTCGGCACAGCGCAGCATGGTCAGGGTCGGGCGGCCTTCCGTCAGGGTGCCCGTCTTATCCAAGGCAACCACGCGCGTATCCTGCAACCATTGCAGAGCGTCTCCCTTGCGAAACAGCACGCCCATCTGCGCCGCACGTCCAATCCCAACCATGATTGACGTTGGCGTCGCCAGCCCCATTGCACAGGGGCAGGCGATGATCAGCACAGACACCCCCGCAACCAGCGCCAAGGGCAGGGCCGGGTCCGGGCCAAACAGCAGCCAGACAGCGACCGTCAGCGCCGCAATCATGATCACCGCCGGGACAAACCACAGTGTCACACGATCCACCAGCGCCTGCACCGGCAGTTTGGCGCCCTGCGCCTGCTCGACCATGCGCACGATCTGCGCCAGCAGCGTATCGGCGCCGACATGGGTGGCGCGATAGTCCAAAACCGCAGCCCCATTGATGGTGCCCGCCGTCAGCGCATCGCCACCCGCTTTCTCCAAGGGAAGCGGTTCTCCGGTGATCATGCTCTCGTCAACAAAGGAGCGTCCGGTCAAAACCGTGCCATCCACGGCAATCCGCTCACCCGGTCGCGCCCGCAGATGATCGCCAACGCGCAGCTCCGAGACCGGACGCTCCTCCGCCTTGGTGCCCGTAACAAGCAACGCGACCTTGGGCTGCAGCCCGACCAGAGCACGGATCGCAGCGCCGGTGCGCCCCTTGGCGCGGGCCTCCAGCCAGCGTCCCAGCAGGATCAGGGTGACGATCACCGCTGCCGCCTCGTAGTAGACATTGGCGGTTCCCGCAGGCAACAGGTCCGGGGCAAAGGTTGCCACCACCGAATACCCGTAGGCCGCCGCGGTCCCGATCGCCACCAGCGCATTCATATCCGGCGCAGCGCGCAGCAGCGCAGGCACCCCCTGGCGGTAGAACCGCAGACCAGGACCAAACAACACCAGTGTTGTCAGCAGAAATTGCAGAATATGGCTGTTTCCGGTGCCGATGGTGCGCGCAACCCAATGATGCAGCGCCGGGATCATATGGCCCCCCATCTCAATCACGAAGACCGGTAGCGTCAGGGCCGCGGCGATAAGGAATTCCCAGCCAAGACGCTGAATTTCAGCTTCCTTTTCGACCTTCAGGCTATCGGCGTCGCTTTGCGTGTTCCCGATAGGGGTCGCGGGATAGCCTGCGTGCTTGCTGGCCTTCAGCAGATCCTCCGCAGTCAGCACCCCGGCCAGATAGGTCACACGGGCCTGCTCCTGTGCAAGGTTCACGTCTGCCGAAACCACCCCGTCGACCTGTTGCAGAGCGCGTTCGACGCGACCAACGCAGCTTGCGCAGGTGAGACCGCTGATCTGCAACTCTATCGTCGCTTCTGCCGCCGGGTATCCGGCCGTTTTCAAGGCTCCGCGCAGACCCTCCGCCGATACCTCGGACGAACCAACAACGCGCGCCTTGCTGGTTGCCAGGTTGACGGACGCCTCCTTCACCCCTGGCACCGCAGCCAACGCCCGCTCTGCCCGGCCCACACAGCCCGCACAGCTCAGGCCGGTCACCTCAATAGTCCGCTCCCTGACATGTGATTCTTCCATGGCTGACACCTTCCAGACATTGTCATTAAGATCATATCTTTGCTGATATGGGGCTTCCAGTCACAGGAAGGTCAAGAGCCTATCCGTGTGAAATTTAAACCTTCGACATCGAAGCCCCCCTGCGCGCCAACTGGCTTAGGGATGACGGGAACGGATGTCCCGCTGTCGTATTTTTTCAGGGCGCAGTCGATCAGCATCGCTAGACTGGCGACAGCAAGAAATGCACATCCCGCGACGGCGGGTGGTTTACGCCCCCCCAACGGGTCTGCCAATATGCGGCTCAGCGCAATTGGCGCCTGCCGTCACAGACAGAACAAAGGAATTTCACCATGATACGCACTCGCGCCGCTGTGGCCGTTGCCCCGGGCAAACCGCTGGAGATTATGGAGGTGAACCTCGAAGGCCCGAAAAAGGGCGAGGTGCTGGTCGAAATCAAGGCAACTGGTCTTTGCCACACGGATGAGTTCACCCGCTCTGGTGATGATCCCGAGGGGATCTTTCCGGCAATTCTGGGCCATGAGGGTGCAGGCGTCGTAGTCGAAGTTGGCGAAGGCGTGACCAGCCTGGAAGTGGGCGACCATGTGATCCCGCTTTACACGCCGGAATGCCGCGAATGCGAATATTGCCTCAACCCCAAGACCAACCTGTGTCAGGCGATCCGCTCAACGCAAGGGCAAGGCCTGCTGCCCGACGGCTCCACACGGTTCTCAATGTTGGATGGCACACCGATCTACCACTACATGGGGTGCTCCACCTTCGCCAACCACACGGTGGTGCCCGAAATCGCCTTGGCCAAAATCCGCAAAGACGCCCCTTTCGACAAGGTCTGCTACATCGGTTGCGGTGTCACTACGGGTATCGGCGCGGTGATCAACACCGCCAAGGTAGAGATCGGCTCGCGCGCGATTGTCTTTGGTCTTGGCGGCATCGGCCTCAACGTGATTCAGGGCCTGCGCCTGGCCGGTGCGGATCAGATCGTCGGTGTGGACCTCAACCCCGGCAAGGTCGAGATGGCCACGCAGTTTGGCATGACCGATTTTGTGAACCCGGCTGAGGTTGACGGCGATCTGGTCGCTCATCTCGTGGAGTTGACCAAAGGTGGCGCAGATTACACCTTTGATGCCACAGGCAATGTACAGGTGATGCGGACCGCGCTTGAGGCCGCGCATAAAGGCTGGGGTGAGAGCATCATTATCGGCGTTGCACCGGCAGGTGCCGAAATCTCCACCCGTCCGTTCCAGCTGGTCACAGGCCGCAGCTGGCGCGGCACCGCCTTCGGCGGCGCGGCCGGGCGGACGGATGTGCCCAAGATTGTAGACTGGTATATGGACGGCAAGATCGAAATCGATCCGATGATTACCCACAAGCTGTCTCTTGATGAAATCAACCACGGGTTCGACCTGATGCATGAAGGCAAATCGATCCGCGCCGTCGTCGAATTCTGATCCTGCATCGCAAATAAGACACTACAGGCAAAACCATGACGCAGGCCACCCGGCCTGCGTTTTCATTTGGGCTGCGCATCCGTCAGAATCCGGATTCAGACACGCCCACAGGGCTGGCGGCAAGGCTCAACCACAGGCATAATCAACCTCACATGCTCCGCTTTGGCCGAGGAACCGGATTGAAACTGCACGCTATCGATATCTCCAAGAGTGAGTCTGCGGCGACGATCATTTTTCGTGCGCTGCAGAAGGCAATCATCACCGGCGACCTCTCTGACGGCACCCCCCTGCGACAGGATGAAATCGCCAAGGCCTTTCGCACCTCGCGCTTTCCCGTACGCGAGGCCATCGCCCGTTTGGAACAACAGGGGTTGGTCACCTCACAGCGCTACAAAGGAGCGGTGGTCGCGACCCTGTCGATGCAGGATGCCTCCGAGATTTTTGAACTGCGCGCAAAACTTGAGGCCGATATTATCCGCGCCGCGGTTGCCAACATGACGCAAGAGATCACAGATCAGGCCCATGCGCATCTGGATGCCTTTGCGGCCTGCAATGATCCGATGCAATGGGGACCGCTGAACCGGCAATTCCACGGCACGCTCTATGGCGTCAGCGGCCTGCCCTACCATGTCGAAGTCGTCGAGGGCGCGATGGATCGTATCGACCGCTATCTGCGGGCGCAGTTGATCATGAGTGACGGCATGGCCCGCAGCGACCAGGAACATCGCGCTATTCTCCGCGCCTGCGAAGCGCGCGATGCTGAACAGGCCGCCCGGCTCACGGCAGACCATATACTGGCGGCCAAAACCTCACTTGAGGAGCAATTGCGGGCTCAGATCCCCTGATCCAGCCTCATTCCCCTGCATCGACTGCCGCAAGACTGACATCGTATCCCCATAGCCTGCGCAGGTGCTTCAGCACCTCGTCGCGGTCCTCCTCCGACAGGTGGATTCCGTCCCGCACGGTATGGGTCAGCTTCAGCTCGCGGTCCCCCTTCAGATCGGCGTCTGTGACCTGAATATCAGGCTCTAAATAGGCCAGATCGTAGGAATGCGCGAGATCCCGGCGCACGGAGCGATAGCCGGTTCGGTTGTGAATCTGGCTCACCACCAGATGTGATTGATCCGCATCATCCGCGAGGGTGAACAGCTTGAACTTGCGAATGAGATGCGGCGACAGGAACTGCTGGATGAAGCTTTCATCCCGGTAGTTGGCCCAGGCGTCCCGCATCACCCGCCGCCAATCCGGATCACCTGCAAAATCAGGGAACCACTCCCGGTCCTCGTCGGTCGGCGCCTCGCAGATTCGCCGGATATCCTGCATCATCGCAAAGCCGAGCGCGTAGGGATTGATGCCCGAGTAACGCGGGTCGTCATACTCCGGCTGAAGCACCACATTGGTGTGGCTGTGCATCATTTCCATATAGGAGCCTTCGGTCAGGCGCCCCTGCTCAAACAGCTTATTGATGATGTAATAATGCACAAAGGTCGCGCAGCCCTCGTTCATGACCTTGGTCTGCTTCTGCGGATAAAGATACTGTGCCAGCATCCGCACAATGCGCAGGATCTCGCATTGCCAAGGCTCCAGCACCGGACTGTGCTTTTCCAGAAAATACAGCAGGTTCTCCTGCGGCAGATTCATCAGCTTGCGGCGGGCACTGTAGGGTTCATCCTTGATCTGTTCCAGCTTGTCCCGGCCCAGCGTCGCATCGGTCCAGATATCCAATACGCTCTGCGCGCTCTCATGGCCCTCCCGCACCTTCTGCATCGCGGCCAATTCTTCGGTGGTTGGTTTGGGCGGGCGCCCGTAGCGAAACACCCCCTGCGACTGCAATGCATGGGCCGCATCCAGAATTTCCTCAACCGCGCTGAGGCCATAGCGTTCCTCGCAGGCCGAGATGTAATTCTTGGCGAAGGCCAGGTAATCATGGATACCGGCCGCGTCGGTCCATTGCTGGAACAGATAGTTGTTCTTGAAGAAATGATTGTGCCCAAAGGCGGCATGCGCCATGACCAGCGTCTGCATGGCCATGGTGTTCTCTTCCATATTGTAGCTGATACAGGGGTTTGAGTTGATGACAATCTCGTAGGCCAGCCCCTGCCGCCCGGTCCGGTAAAGCGCCTCATCACGGGCAAAATGCTTCCCAAATGACCAGTGCTGATACATCAGGGGCAGGCCGACGCAGGAATAGGCATCCAGCATCTGTTCGGCCGAGATGATCTCGATCTGGTTTGGATAGACGTCCAGCCCCAGATCATTGAGCGCGATTTCCTCAATCGCATCGCGCGCGACTTCCAACAACTCAAAGGTCCATTCCGGCCCCGTGAACATCGGTTTCGCGACAGTGTCACCCGCCTGCATTCTGCGCCCCTTTTGCCTTGGGAAGGAAAAACTCCCGGAAAATCGGATAGATATGCGATGGCTGCGACACGCGCTGCATCTCAAAATGCGGAGCCTGTGCCTTCACCTGCCGGTAGTTCTGCCACAAATCCTCGCCCGCCTCGGGGTTGTTCAACAGCATCTCGGCGTTTTCATCGACGATTTCGACGTACGCGTAGTACTGGCAAACCGGCAGCAGATCCTCCAGCAGCAGCGCCTTGCAGCGCGCCGAGTCATTGCCGAAATTTTCCCCGTCAGACGCCTGCGCACCATAGATGTTCCATTCATCCGGCGGATACCGTTCAGCGACGATCTCCTTCATTTTTTCCAGCGCGGTCGAGACAATGGTGCCACCGGTCTCGCGCGCATAGAAAAACGTCTCCTCATCAACCTCCTGCGCGTGATGGGTATGGCGCACGAACACCAGTTCGGTGTGTTCATAGCTGCGCGTCAGAAACAGATGCAGCAGCAGGAAGAAGCGTTTTGCCAGATCCTTCTCCCGCTCCTGCATGGAACCCGACACATCCATAAGGCAGAAGACGACCGCGCGCGAATTGCGGATTTTCTCTGGCACATGCGTATCATACCGCAGATCCAGCGGGTCAATGTAGCCCACCACCCGACGTTTGCGCTCCAACACCTCCAGCCGATGGCGCAAATCCTCGAGATGGATCTGCTGTTTTTCGCTACGCTCCGGCAGCGACTCCAGCTCTTCGATCTCGGCCTGTAGCTCGGCAATGGATCTGGCGGAGGGCCGCTGCAACGCGATCCGGCGCCCCAAGGAATTGCGCATGGTCCGCACAAGGTTGAGGTTATTCGGCGTGCCCGCAGTGGTCAGCCCGGCGCGGCGTGTTCCGATGGTTTCGGTCTCTACAGTGGCCTTTTCGACCAGATCCGGCAGCTCCAGCCCATCGAACAGAATTTCAAGATATTCGTCCCGCGTCAGGGTAAAGGAAAATTCATCCGCGCCATCACCATCCTCGGAGGCCTGTTTGCCGCCCTCACCCGCGCCACCCTGGGGTCGTTTCAGCGTATCGCCAACCACGAATTCCTTGTTGCCCGGCAGCACATGGCGCCGTCGCCCCCCTTTGGAGGAATGGTGAAACCGGGGCTCCTTCAGCCCGCGGGACGGGATGGTGACCTTCTCGCCTTCGGCCGGGATGCCACCACCATCCTTGATCGACTTATCTCGGACCGATCTGTCGACACGTTCCTTGATACTTTCGCGGGCACGTTCAAGGAACCGTTGCCGGTTCCCCAAACTCTTGCCCTTGGGATTGGCGCGCCTGTCGATAAAATGATGCATCTGGCACCCACCCTTTTTCTGTTAGCCCGCCTTGTTCACGCGCATGTACCACTCCACCAATCTGCGGACCTGCCGGTCGGTGTAGCCGTGGCTGCGCATCCGTTCGACGAACTCCTGATGTTTGCCTTCGGTTTTGCTGTCCTTCTTGGAGCCAAAGGAAATCACTGGGAGCAGCTCCTCGACCTGGCTAAACATGTGTTTTTCGATCACATCGCGCAGCTTCTCATAGGAATTCCACGCCGGGTTTGAGCCGGTATTGGCGCGGTGGCGCAGGGCGAATTTCACAACCTCATTGCGGAAATCCTTGGGGTTGGCGATACCGACGGGTTTCTCGATCTTGCTGAGCTCCGCATCCAGAACCTCGCGATCATAGAGCTGGCCAGTATCGGGGTCCCTTGTAGTCCTGCTCCTCAATCCAGGCGTCAGCGTAGGAGATATACCGGTCGAACACGTTCTGCCCGTATTCGGTATAGCTCTCCAGATAGGCCTTCTGGATTTCGTTGCCGATGAACTCCTCATAGCGCGGCGCCAGTTCTGTCTTGATGAAGGCAAGATATTTTGCCTCCGTCTCCGTCGGGAACTGCTCGCGCTTGATCATCTGTTCCAGCACATACATCAGATGGACCGGATCTGCCGCGACCTCATCGGTGTCGAAGTTGAACGTGGTCGACAGCACCTTGAAGGCAAAGCGCGTGGAGATCCCGTTCATGCCCTCATCAACACCGGCGCGATCCTGATATTCCTGCACGGTTTTCGCCTTCGGGTCGGTGTCCTTCAGGCTCTCGCCATCATAGACGCGCAATTTGGAATAGAGGTTAGAATTCTCATGCGGCTTCAGCCGGGTGAGAACCGAGAACCGGCTGAGGATTTTCAACGTCTCAGGGGCACAGGGCGCCGCTGCAAGCTCGCTGTGCTCAATCAGCTTGTCGTAGATCTTCGCCTCTTCAGTGACGCGCAGGCAGTACGGCACCTTCACAATCGATACCCGGTCGATGAAGGCTTCATTGTTCTTGTTGTTCTTGAACTGCTGCCATTCAGATTCATTGGAATGAGCAAGGATCAGGCCGGTAAAGGGGATCGCGCCGAAGCTTTCGGTCCCCATGTAGTTGCCTTCTTGCGTCGCTGTCAGCAGCGGGTGCAGCATCTTGATCGGAGCCTTGAACATCTCAACAAACTCAAGAATGCCCTGTGTTGCGCGGTTCAGACCGCCTGAGAAGCTATAGGCATCCGGGTTGTCCTGGCTGAAATGCTCCAGCTGGCGAATGTCGACTTTGCCCACCAGGGTAGAAATGTCCTGATTGTTCTCATCCCCCGGCTCAACCTTGGCCACGCAGATCCGGCGCAGCCGAGACGGATACAGTCGCACCACCGAAAATTTATTGATATCGCCGCCGAATTCATCAAGCCGCTGCACCGCCCAGGGTGACATCAGCCCGGGCAGGCGGTGCTGCGCGATCCCGTATTCATCGTTCAGCAGTTTGCCCATCCGCACCGGATCGAAGAGGCCAAGCGGGCTCTCGAAAATGGGGGACAGCTGGTCCCCTGCCTTCAGAACGTAGATCGGCTGATCCTCGACCAGACGCTTCAGCCGTTCCGCGAGAGAGGATTTGCCGCCGCCAACGGGGCCCAGCAGGTAGAGGATCTGCTTGCGCTCTTCCAACCCCTGCGCGGCGTGGCGGAAGTAGCCCACGATCCGCTCAATTGTGTCCTCCATGCCGTAGAAGTCTTTGAAGGCAGAATATCGTTTGATGGTGCGGTTCTGAAAGATCGGCCCCAGTCGCGCATCTTTTGATGTATCGACCAGTTCTTCTTCGCCAATCGCCTTGAGCATACGCTCTGCGACATTGGCGTACATGCTGGGATCATCGCGGCAGGCATTCAGATAGTCCTGCAGCGACATCTCCTGCTCGCGCGTTTCGCCATATTGTTCGGCAAAGATTTCGGCAATGTCTTTCATCTGGCTCTAGCCTCCTAGTTACTGCGCGCCGGTCCTCCTGGGGTCCAAAATCGCACACGGACAGAGGGCGCCCAGCGCGAGGGCCAAGGAATGTCCGCGTGAAAATATTCGTCTGAATTCTGCTCGGCGCCGGATCCGGCGATACAAGACCAGCGGGTCACTCTGAGCGGTGACATTCCAGCTGTGGCCTGGGTTTCGGCGTCGTGTACTTAGGATCAACTCTACACCAATTATGCCCTTCATCCTATCTGAAACTGGTGTCTTTTTGGTTAATTGCCAGTACGTTTTAATAGAACACTTGTTCACACATCAGCGATATACCTGTGACCTGAGTGGTCAAAAACGCGCCCTAATCACGCTGTTCAAGACACCACAGATTCCGGCAACCGCCTTAGAGATAAGGCCCATGAACGCTCGCCCGCAGCGCAAACCCATCGCAAACACACCGCAAGAAATTCCCTAACGTCAACCAGAGGGGAACATTAACAAAAATCACCCGATAAACTTCGATGCAAATTGAATACAAATTAGCCACACCCGGATCTTTTCGGTAAAAATCCGCTCATCAAAACCTAGACAAGGCCGCTGGGAAGGCAGCAATATGGCGTCAATATGGCCGCGGAGACGGCTGATGGGCAAAACAATGCAGGCTACCTTGGCGCTATGATTCTGGCGCTTTGGTCTTTGACGAGCGGTATATAAAAATGAGTACGGTTGGATACATCGTCCGCGACATGGCGGGCACCAAACAGCATGGTACATCTGCTGACACCCCCCAGGCAACAATTGCAACGGCAACGGCGAAAGACATTTCGCTGAATCTCGGCCCGTCTGATGTCGAGAGCTATGCGCGGCGCGGTCAGGACCTTCATATTACGCTGATCGACGGCCAAGTGGTGGTGCTGGATGATTTCTTCAACACCGGCGCAACCGGAAATAAGAACCTGTTCCTGAGCGAGGAAGGCAACTTTGTCGAGGTGGTTCTGGAGGACCGTACCGATGGGATGCTCTATGCCAGCTACGAACCGCTGGACCTAAGCGGCAAGTGGAGCGCCTATGATGATATGGTGTTCCTTGACGTGGAACGCATTGAACCCGTTGTGGCACCTCTCGTAGCGCCACTTCTCGGCGGTCTCGGCACTGCTGGTGCGGCGGCCGGTGTTGTCGGTGCAGCTGCCATCGTTGGTGGTGGCGGAGGCGGTGGTGGCGGCGGCGGGGCAGTCACGCCCACTGTCGACAATCCCGATGCAACCTATCCCGTTGCCGGATCCACCACCGAAGATGTGGTCGTCAGCGGCACCGGTGCCCCCGGCTCCACCGTCGAGGTGACACTGGGCACAATCACCGAAACTGTCACGGTTAAGGACGATGGCACCTGGGTTGCCAATTTCCCGGTCACCAACATGCCGCCAGACGGCTCTTACGAGACCACAGTCTACGTAAAGGGCCCGGACGGGACCGAATTCAATCTGGATGGCCCTTCGGTCATCATCGACACCACGCCGCCGCCAATCGACGTCAACACGGTCGAGGGCGATGACCACATCAACTACATCGAAGTGGCCGATGGTGTTGTGATCAACGGTACCGGTGAAGCTGGTGCCAGCGTCAGCGTGGAATTCCAGGGCGTGACCCGCACCACCACAGTCGCTGATGACGGCACATGGTCGGTGAACTATAGTGTGAACGAGGTGGCGACAGGCATCTACAGCTCCACCATCGAAGTCACCAGCGCCGATTCCTTTGGCAACACCAGCACCACCACCCATACGGTTGATGTCGACACCGAAACCCGTGTGACCATCAACACCCAAGTGGGCAATGATCACATGATCAGCGGTGCTGAACAGGCGGCGGGCATTACCCTCACCGGCACAGCCGAAGCCGGATCAAGTGTTGTGGTGACCTTCCAAGGGGTGAGCCGCACAGTGACAGCTGACGCACAGGGCAACTGGTCAGCCAGCTATCTCAGCTCGGAAATCGCGACCGGCACCTATGACGCAAGCGTCTCTGCCGTGGCGACCGATACCAGCGGCAATACCAGCTCCACCTCAACCACTATCCCTGTGGACACTGAAACCACGGCCTCTCTCGACGCGGTTCAGGCGGGCGACAATGTGATCTCCGCACCGGAGGTGACCAGCGGTGTAACCCTGACTGGCAAGGCCGAGGCCGGTGCCAGCGTCGCTGTGACACTTGAGGGCACCACGCACACCGTGACGGCGGACGCGCAGGGCAACTGGAGTGCGGATTTCGCCAGCAGCGAGATCCCGACAGGCGAATATGACGCCAATGTCTCGGTCACGGCAACCGATGCGCTCGGCAACACGGCCTCCACCACAGGTACCGTCCGCGTGGACACCGAAACCGAAGTGGCACTCAGCAACCCGCTTGCAGGGGACAACCTGATCAATGCGGTTGAGGCCAATAATGGCCTGGATCTGACCGGCACCGCCGAGGCGGGTGCCAGCGTTGTGGTTCAGCTGGGCAATGCAACCCGCACCGTGACGGCCAATGCTCAGGGGCAATGGACTGCGAGCTTTGCCGGGTCCGACATTGCCGATGGAACGTATGGCACAACCGTGACGGCGACGGCGACCGATGCCTACGGCAATACCGCCTCGACCAGCAGCCAGATCCACGTCGACACCACGACCAGCGTCGGCCTCGACAACGGGCAGGCCGGTGGCGATGACGTGCTGAATGGTGCGGAAGCCGCAGGCGGCCTCACCTTGACCGGCACCGCAGAGGCCGGTGCATCCGTTGCTGTCACCTTCCAGGGCATCACCCGCACCGTGACAGCGGATGCACAGGGCCGCTGGAGCGCGCCTTATACCACTGGCGAAATCACCCCCGGCGAATATGACGCTCCGATCAGCGTCACCGCGACCGATGCAGCCGGGAACAGTGAGAGCACGACAGGCACCCTGCGCGTCGACACCTCGACCGCGGTCAGCATCGATGCCAATCAGGCAGGCGGTGACAATATCGTCAACGCCGCCGAGGCACAGGCCGGTGTGACGCTTACCGGCGCTGCCGAGCCAGGATCTGCCGTTGAGGTGACGGTCGCGGGTGTGACCCGTACTGCGACCGTGGCTGCAAATGGCACTTGGAGCGCCCTCTTCGAGCCGGGCGCACTGGCGGCTGGCGAATACAATACCTCGGTCACAGTGTCGGCAACGGACGCGGCGGGTAACACCGCTTCGGCCTCCTCTGCCCTGCGGGTAGACACCGTTGCAGGCACTGTGGCGCTATCTCCCGACCCGATCGAACTCGACGATGTGATCAACGCCGTTGAACGTGCCGACGGTGTTGAAATCAGTGGCACCGCGACGCCAGGCCTGACCGTGACGGTTGGCCTCGGCGCGGCTAGCCGCCAAGTGGTCGCCGATGTCAACGGCGACTGGGCCACCACCTTCCCGGCGACCGCAATCCCGACGGGCACCCAGTCCCTGCCGATTACCGCCTCTATCATTGATGACGCGGGCAATACGGCAAGTGTCTCTGACACCGTCGCACTCGATACCGAAGTGGTGCCTTTGACGGTTCAGCCGAACCAGACGTCGGACGACATCGTGAACAAAGCGGAGCAGATCGCAGGCACCACCCTGTCGGGCACAGTTGAGGCCAGCTCTACGGTTGCTGTCACCATCGGCGCGGTCACCAATAACGCGACGGTTGATGCCTCCGGGAACTGGAGCGTGACCTTCTCGGATGCGGACCTGCCCGACGGCACCTATACCGCGACGGCTACCATCCGTGCGACAGACGCCGCTGGAAATGAACGCAGCACTGTTGAGCAGTTCTCGGTGGATACCGAAGTTGGCGCCGCGACGATCAACACGGTCACAGAGTCGAGTGACGGGATCGTCCGGCTGGAAACGCTCGATGCAACCGACAACTATACGGTCAACACACTCAATCCGAATGGCACCATGGGGTCCCCTGCTGCGTCCAAAACAGTCGATCCTATCGACGGGACAGAATTCCGCTTTGGCACCGCCATCCCGGACGGGACGCATCTTGTACTGTCGCGCAACGACGCAGTCGGCAACACCTCCAGCACGCTTGTGGTCTTTGACGACAACGCGACCAATGCAGGCTCTCTGGATCACGCGTCCCTTGGCCAGTTCAACGTCGACGATCTGAACCTGCATTACGCATCCGATGTCAGCCTGACCCTGAACGAGGCGGATATCAAAGCGCTGTCCGGCAATTCAGACACGCTTACGATCCGTGGTGACAACAACGACACCATCACCCTGGCTGGTGGCAATGCAGGTGGCACCCGTCAGATCGACGGCGAAACCTTCAATGTCTATACCATCGGCAACGATGGCACGACGCTGATTGTCGATCAGGACGTGCAGGTGGTTCTCTGATCCACAGAGATCGACCGGGGGCCGATTTGGCGCTGGCCATTGGCCCCCGACACGAATACCCGGACACAAGGGTAAGGACACAGGCGATGCGAGGGGGCAGAATGCAATTGGGACGACCCATTGGCGCGGTGGCACTGTTGTGCTGCCTGTCGGCCTGCATGCAGTCCCTCCCCTTTGCCAAGCCCGGCGAAGGCGCCGATACCGATGTCAGCCGTCGCGCCAGCAGCTTTGCCCAGCCGGATGCCAAGAACCCTTCAGCCGTGATCTCCACGCTGATGCAGCGTCAGTCGCTGCTGGAAGACGGCAGCGTCTATGACGTCGTGGCCCAGTCTACGATCTCCGCCTCTGCCCGAGCCGCGGAGGCAGAGCTGACCAGTGCCAAACTGCGCGCCGAAGCCAAGTCGAAGAACTGGCTGCCCACGCTGGGGCCTTCTGTCAGTCTTACGGATCTCGGCGACCTGGTGGCGGGTATCCTGATTGAACAGGTGCTGTTCGACAACGGCCGCCGCAAGGCAGAGCGCGCCTTTGCCGCCGCCGACGTCGAGGTCGCCGCCGTCAACCTGTCAATTGATATGAATGAGCGCGTCGAAACCGCGCTCAGCCTCTATGTGTCCGGGCTGCGCGGCTCCGAGAAAGCCGCCGTCGGCACCCGTGCCCTGTCACGGATGTATGAATTCGAGCGTATCGTTTTGGGCCGGGTTGAAGGCGGCGTCTCGGATCGCGCCGATCTCAATGTGGTGCAGAGCAAAATCAACGGCATGCGCTCTGCTGTGGCGACGGCAAAGGACGCAACCTCGACGGCCACCGCCGAGTTGAAAGCGATCACCGGTCAAAGCTTTGCCGAGACCCCGAGCCACCTGCAACTGGCCTCCCCACCGGAAGCCGGAACCTATTTGACTGTTCTCAAGGCGGAAGCCGAGGCCACCCGCAGTGTGGAACAGGCCAAAATGGAACGCGCCGGTCTGCTGCCGCAGGTCTCTGCAGCGGGCAATGTCACCAGTGATGGATCCGGCGCGGGTCTGACACTGGATCTGGCGCAGCCCTTTGGCCTTGGCACCCCGGCTGCGCTGAAGGCGATTGAAGCCTCCAAGGAAATTGCCAAACGTCAGGTCTCCGAAGTCGAGGAAGACGCGCGCCGCGACTACAGCCGACAGATGCAGCGCCTTGCCTCCTATCGCAGACAAGAGGCCGAAGCCGCGACACTGGCGCAGACCAGCCGCGAGACCTATCGCCTGTTTCAAGCACAGTTTAAGGCCGGGCAACGCTCGGTCATGGATGTGGTGTCCATCTATGAAGAAGTGGTACGCCGCGAACACGCCCATATCGATGCAAAATACGAAGTCGTTCTGATCCAGCTGGCACTGGCAAGCGATATGGGGCTTTTGGCCGATGGGGACCGGATTTGAGCAATTCCAACCGCCCGACAGATGACACCGTGCTGCGGACCGTCCCCCCAGCCCCCCGCACGCCGGATGATGCTGCACGCGCCAGCGGCGGCAAACCCGTACTCCGTGCTGTAGAGACCCAAGCCGCACCACATCTGGCGCCAGCTTCGGCTGCACCTACGCCCACACCCGGCCCCGCAGCCCCGCCAATGGCTGAGGTGGATCTAACTGGCCTGCTGGAAGACGGTGACATAGGTGAGGTCAGCGCGCTGATTGAGGATGCGACAGCCCGCATTCAGCACCGCGCCGCATTGATCGCGACCTTTGCCGCCCTCAAAGGGACCAATGTCGCCCTCAGTGACGTTGCCGAACACATGTGGCGCAACGATCCCGGCGATGTCTCTGTGGACTCGCTTGCGCGTGCGCTACAAACCACCGGCATGCAGGCCCAGATCAATCATCAGGTGCCTCTCACCGCCGAGAGCTGGCCCGCGCTGGCAATGATGAACAACGGCCAATGTGTGCTGGTGCTGTCGCAAAGCCGTGACATGCTCAGCGTCTATGATACCACCTGCACGGACAATCGCGCCGATGTTCCGGTGGGCGAGTTCGGCCCCTATTTCACCGGCACCACGCTGGGCGCGCGCAATTCGCTGAAACAGATCGCCGCGCGTCATACGCCGCAGCTGGAAAGTGACCATTGGTTTTGGGGGGAATTCCCCAAATACCGCCGTCAGGTCGGTGAAATCATGCTCGGCTCGCTGGTTGCCAATATTCTGGCAGTCTCGGTCGCGCTCTTCTCCCTGCAGGTCTATGACCGTGTCGTGCCGCACCAGTCCCACGCGACGCTTTGGGTGCTGGCGGTTGGTGCTTTCCTCGCCATCATGCTGGAGGCGCTGCTGAAACTGGCCCGTGCCCGGCTGACCGATGCCGCCGGACGCCAGATTGAGCTCTCGGTTCAGAACAACCTGATGCGCCGCCTGATCGGGATGCGGTCGGACAAGAAACCGCTGCCCCCATCAGGCTTGTTTGCCGCGATGCGTGACTTTGGATCGGTGCGCGAGTTCTTCACCTCGACCACGATTTCGACACTGGCTGATATCCCCTTCATCGCCGTGTTCCTGCTGCTGGTCGCATCAATTGCTAAGCCCGATTGTCTGGATCATCATCGCCGCAGCGGCATCCTGATGCTGCTCCCCGCCTATTTCATGCAGAAACGCATGATTGCTCTGACACGTCAGACCCAAGGGGCCAATGCCAAGGCTGGTCGCCTGCTGCATGAGGTGGTGAATGAGCTGGACACCCTCAAGAGCCAACGCGGCGAGGACCGTGTGCTGCGCCTTTGGGACGAGTTGAACACATTGTCCACCCATGCCGCAACCGAACAACGCCGCCTGTCCAGCGCCCTGACCCATTGGTCGCAGGGTGTGCAGCAGGCGACCTACATCGGGTCGGTTGTGGTTGGTACTCTGATGGTGTTTGCCGGTGAGTTCACCGTCGGGACCATTATTGCGACCGGCATTCTGACCAGCCGGACGCTGGCGCCTCTTACCCAGTTCGCCGCGACACTTGCCCGTTGGAGCAATGTGAAAGGCGCGCTGGAGGGGCTGGATGCCATCGCCAATTCTGCTCAGGAAAAAGAAGACGAACGGTCCTATCTGCGCCGCGACAGCCTGCAAGGGCGGTTTGAACTGCGCGAAGTGATGTTCCGCTATGACGAAGACGGCGCGCCGACGCTGGATGTGCCGGGTGTCGCGGTGACACCGGGCCAGCGGGTTGCCGTGCTGGGCGTCAACGGCTCGGGCAAATCCACGCTGCTCAAACTGATGTCGGGGCTCTATGCGCCGGATCGCGGCCGGGTGATGATCGACGGCACCGATATGACCCAGATCGACCCACGCGACCTGCGCCGCCACATCGGCTATCTCAGCCAGGATGTCCGCCTGTTTGCCGGCACCCTGCGCGAGAACCTGAACCTGAACCAGCTGGAGCGCGACGACGACCGGTTGATGACAGCGCTGGATTTTGCTGGCCTTGGCGCGCATGTGCGCAACCACCACAAGGGCCTCGATCTGGAAATTTTCGACGGGGGCGGCGGTCTTTCCATCGGGCAACGCCAATCCATCGGCTGGGCGCGCCTGTGGTTGCAGAACCCGTCAATCGTGCTGCTGGATGAGCCCACGGCGGCGCTGGATCAGACGTTGGAACGCACCTTGGTCAGCCGGTTGGAAACCTGGCTTGAAGGCCGCACGACCGTGATTGCGACGCACCGGATGCCGATCCTGTCGCTGACCAACCGGACGCTGATCCTGCAATCGGGCCGGATGGTGGTCGATGGCCCGCGTGACCAAGTTCTGGCCCATCTCGCGGCAGGGGAAACCAAATGACCTCAACCGGCTACGATCTTCGCGAAACCTCGCGCGGGGCCAGCCGTATCATCTATCTGGTCGCAGGCGCGCTGGTGGTGTTTCTGCTCTGGGCCAGCTTTGCCTGGGTTGATGAAATCGTGCGCGCGGATGGCGAGGTTGTCTCCTCCTCGCGCTCCCAGATCGTGCAGAACCTTGAGGGCGGCATTCTGGCCGAACTGCATGTCCATCAGGGCGATGCGGTGAAGGCCGGACAGATCCTTGCCCGCCTGCAAGACACCAAATTCCGCGCCGCTGCAGATGATCTGCAGGACCGGATCGACGCGCTGGAAATCAAACAGTACCGGCTTGAGGCCGAGCTGGAAGGGGCCTTCGACTTCAAGGTGCCGGAGGAATTGGCGGATCGCTCTTCCGGAATTTATACGTCTGAACGCGCGCTTCTGAATGCCCGTCAGACAGATTTTACCAGCCGTCGCGCCAGTGCCCGCGAAATCCTTGACCAGTTGAAGGATGAATTGGCCAACATGCAGCGCCTCTATAAAAAAGAGATCGTTGCGCTGATCGAGGTCAACCGCGCGCAAAAATCGGTTAGTGATGCGCAGGCGAAATACAATGAAATCGGCACCCAGTCAGAGCTTGAGCTGGCGGAGGACTACTCCAAAACGCTGCGTGAGCTGACCTCCTACCGGCAGGAACTGCGGCTGGCGCAGGATCAGTTGAACCGGACCGTGATCACCTCCCCCATGGCAGGGATTGTCAACAGTCTGGCCGTCACCACCATCGGTGGCGTGATCCGCCCGGGCGAGGAGATTGTCGAAATCATCCCGCTGGGTGAGGAGATGTTTGTCGAAGCGCGGGTGAAGCCCGAGAATATCGCCAGCGTGCAACCCGGACAGGATGCCACGATCAAACTCTCGGCCTATGATTACACCATCTATGGCTCGCTGCGTGGCAAGGTGGATTTTGTTTCCGCTGATACATTCGAGGACGAACGCAATCCGCGTGCCGAACCCTACTATCGTGTTACGGTGAAAGTGGACCGGTCGGAGTTTACCGAACGCCAGCAGGCGATTGAGATCCGTCCAGGTATGCGCGCCACGGCGGAATTGCAGACCGGTAGCAAGACGATCCTCAACTACATGCTAAAGCCGCTGTATAAATCCCGCGAGGCGCTGCGCGAACCTTAGGGGCACGTCCCAACGCGCCCGCTGCGATCCAATCGGGATCAGGCGCCATCGCACCGCATCATTGCTGAGCTGAGATCGGTCTGAGGCTGCGCTGGTCCGGGAGGGCAGTTCAAAAGAACTCTAATATCAGCCAAATGCTGCCGGAATAACCTCTGAAAAGCGACTGTGTGGGTGGGTCAACGGGGGCTGCTCGATCCGGTCTCTATGCCGGTTTACCCCGTCAGATCCTCACATCAGCTGGCAGAGCGCATCATCGCAATCACTGTGCGGTCAAATGAGGTTCCGATGGAAACCCGGCGATTGCCCACCGCCGCCTTGGCCGAAATAACTGATACCAATCGCGGCATCCGGCCCGGCGCCACATCAAACACTGGCGCTCCGGAAGCTCCGAAATCAACCCGGCAGGTCATCACCACGACTTGCGCCTGTCGCGCCAGAACATGGCAATTCTGCTCCAGATTGGGGCGGTTCTGCTGCGCCATCGAATAGGACAGGACCTCAACCGATGCGCCGCGCGCCGGGCGGTTCGCCAATTCAAAAGGCTGGATCATCTTGCGACTGATGGGGCGGTTAAGACGCAGGATCGCGATATCATTGCCAAGTTGTGAATCCCCCGGCTGTTCGTATTGATAGCTGGGATGTACGACCGTTTTTGTGATCGACCGCGCCGCCTTTGCCCGCCGTCCGTTTAGCCCCGCCTCAAAGCGGATGCTGGTCGGATCAACCTGACGGCCGGTGGTCGGATCATAGACACAATGCGCGGCTGTCACGACCAGATCAGGGGCAACCAGTGCCCCGGTACACATGTTCCGCCCCGAAATGTTCAGCCGACCCACGGCCTCCCATCCGACGACAGAGGTGATACTGGACTGCGGATCGTCCGCAGCAGCACTGTAAGGCACGCCAAACAGGAGGCATGCCGCAAAAGCAGCAAAAATGCGTTTCATCGCCCTCTCCAAATTCCCACGCTCACACCTTGGTGTAAGGCTGCGACCGGAATGAGGCGCGAACCTGCCGAACATGGTCGAAACCATGCGCGAAATAAGTCTCTATTAACAAATCAGTACCCCCCCCAGGGTTTTGATGCCCCATCATCGCAAAAAAACCGCAGAGCGCACACAATTTCTCAGTGATTTTATTAACTTTTTAATAAGTGACTGTAATTACTTGACAAATGACGCTGACCCTCCGCGCGCAGCCCGCCCATGCCTAGCCTACCCCTGCAGCATTGGGGCCCTCCGGCGGCAAGGTCGCCACAATGCCGCGGATGCGACTCTCATGGGCGACAGGTGTCGGCGGCAGACAGCCGGATTAACTTTCAAAAAATCAAAACTGGGCCTTAACCCTCTGTTAGGTTTTCTCTGTAATATCTTAACGCGCGGTGGTGTGATGCTGCCAATTTGACCTATCTGGAGCGGCGTAGCCCCCTGAACGGCTGAATAAGAATCATATTGAGCCGGGGAATCAGGGCCCACATCGCAGCGCCAAGTGCCAGACAGGCCAACAGCACAGCCGCCGCACGAAACATCCCGAGAAACCCAAGTTTGGCGATTCCCGGAATGCTCACAGCCGGGGACAGGACCTGCCCCAGAAACACCGAAGCCATCAACGCCCCTGCAACGATGCCGCGCCGGTTGGCCGGTGATAAGGCCAGCGCCAGGGCGATGAAATTTGGCATCACGGTTGCCAATCCGCCACCAATCGCACCCATCGCAAGGCTGTGCCACAGATCACCGTCAATCGTCAGCAGCAGGAACCCGCCCGCCATCAGGGTGTATCCCAGCGCATAAGAACCGGCCTCACGAAGAACCCGGTTGATGCGGAGGTAGAAGAATCCCATCATGCCGCCAGACAGCGTCAGAATACCCAGCATCAACCCGGTCTTTGCCGCATGACCCTCGCCCTGTGCAGCAAGAAAAAACGGCAATTGGGTTGGCATCATAAAGAAAACCAGACTGGTGACCATCTGCAGCAGCGCCAGCCCAGAGAGTAATATCCGCCATCTTGCGTGACCTGCACCACCCTCAGGCCCGGCGGCATGTTTGTTCTGGCGTAGAGGATCCGGCTCTGTCACGTGTCGCCAGACCAGGGGCACAAGGATGATCGCAGCACCATAGATGGCAAACGGCAGCCGCGGAGATATCAGTGCCAGCCAGCCTGCAGAGGTGATGAACAGCAGCCCACCAAAGTTGCGCGCCGAGGTCTGCAACCCCATCATATTGCGCCGCGCGTCACCGACGAAATAATCGCCGATCAGCGCGGTTTGTGCGGTCATGATCATGGCGACCGCCACCCCCAGCAGCAGCCTGCTGATCATGATGGACGGCAGGTCGGGCAAGATCAGGCCCGCCGCACCGCTGACCGCAAAGAGCACCACGCCCAGCAGCAGCATCCAGCGCCGCCCGTATCGATCTGCAAGCCACCCTGCAACCGGCGCGCAAATCAGCACTGACAGCGACGGTGCAGGCACCAGGAACCGCGTCAACAAAGCCGCATTCGGGCTTCCGGCGAATTCTGCCTCGATGCCAGGCAGCGCCGGGCTGATGGTGGCATTTGCCATGATCGTCAAGGTTGCCGCCAGTAACAATGCTATGGCGCGCGGATCCCTCCAGATGGCGTCGGATACTGAAACTATCTGCCCGGACATGCAAAACTCCTGTTGTGAAAATCAGCACTCTCAAGCACCCTGCAACTTCAAGTCCACTTTAGGTCAAGAGGGGAAATCGATGCGCCTATACGATATCGGAGAGGTTGCTGCCCGCTGTGGTGTCACACCCGCCACGCTCAGGTATTACGAGGAACTCGGCCTGATCACCTCGCTGAGCCGCAAGGGATTGCGGCGGCAGTTCGGACCGGAGACGCTCTTGCAGCTCTCGCTCATCGCACTTGGCAAGGCTGCCGATTTCACGCTGGCAGAAATTTCCGGAATGTTTGGGTCCGACGGTCAACCGGACCTGCCCCGCGCAGATCTGCATCAGCGCGCGGATCAACTGGATCAGCAGATCCGCAACTTGACGACCCTGCGGGACGCCATCCGCCATGTCGCCGACTGCCCTGCTCCATCACATATGGAATGTCCAACATTTCAGCGCCTGCTGAAGGTTGCAAACCGCGCCCGTGCCACCGGATAACACCTCATATGTCGCGCTATGCATAGACTTATGCAGGCTCTGATCCATATCGCAGGGAGCAAGGGTTCTAGCTGCGAGGCAAAGACATCATGGGTGTGGCACATTCGATTTACAAGCTGATCACAGATGCGAAGGCTCCAGATCAGCAGGCAGCCGACCGGGTCGCCACCCATGTTACCGCTCTGACTGCAACCAAGCTGGCCGACGGGTTGATTGACCCTAAACTGGTGCTGGCTTGGCTGCTTAACGCAATCGGAGCACCGGGCTACCTGATTGGCGTGCTGGTTCCGGTGCGTGAATCCGGCTCATTGCTGCCACAGCTGGCGCTTGCGCAGCGCATCGAACAAAGTCGCTGAGCGCAAATACTATTGGGCTGCAGGCTCGGCGCTACAGGGGCTGGCAGCACTCGGCGTGGCAGCAGCGGCCATGCTGCTGCCGGGGTTCTGGGCGGGCTGGATTATCTTGATTTGTCTGGCGCTGCTCGCCGTGGCGCGGTCGGCCTGCTCTGCCAGCTACAAGGATATTCTGGCCCGCACCGTGGACAAAGGTAAACGCGGCTCGGTCTCGGGGACGGCGGGGACGCTCGCGGCCAGTGGCGTTTTCCTCTTTGCCGTTCTTCTCAGCACCGGCATTCTGCCACGCACGACTGTCGCAATCTCGCTGGTGGTTGCCTTGGCAGGGGTGTTCTGGCTTGGCTCGGCAGTGATTTTTGCGCGACTGGATGAGCCCGAGGCCGCCCCCCAGGAGGCTGAAGGTTTTGCCCCGAACCAGCTGCTGCGTCCCCTCAAGGAAGACCAGGAACTGCGCCGCTATATCGGCACAAGAGCGCTGCTGATCTCAACCGCCCTGGCGCCACCGTTTCTGGTAATGCTTGGTGGCCGAGATGCAGAGGGCGGATTTGGCAACCTTGGCCTCTTGGTTCTGGCGTCATCGATAGCCGCGATTGTGTCGTCATATATCTGGGGGAAGCTGTCGGATCGCTCCAGCCGCCAGACCTTGATGATCTCAGGTGCATTGAGCGCCGTAACGCTGGCTATGGCCGCCGCTGCTGGCTGGGCCGCCGGAGCGCCTGCAGGTATCGTGGTTGCTGGTTTTGTCTTTGTGGCGCAGGTCGCCTATCAAGGCGCGCGGGCCGGGCGCAAGACCCATCTGACGGACATGGACACCCATGGGCACACATCAGTTTACACGGCGCTGTCCAACACGATGATTGGGGTGCTCCTGCTGCTGGGTGGCGGCTTTGGGCTGCTGGCCGATGCGGTTGGGGCCGCCCCTGTTCTGGCTATCCTCGCAATGCTCAGCGGGCTTGGCGCGGCTCTTGGCACGCGGTTGAGCGAGGTTCAGGCAGACGCCGATGACTGACCGCCGCACCTCGCCCACGCAGCTCAGGCTGCAAAGGACGACGACTGGTCGTCACGCCGCGCTGCGCCGCCTTCGGCCTCTGCGGCGAGTGGGGCACAATCAGATTCAGTATTTGCCCGTCTTTCAGCGTCCAGCCCAGCGCCGAACAGGATGACAAAGGCGGAGAGCCACATCCACGTGAGGAGCAGGATCACCCCCGACAGCGCGCCGAACGTTTCGTTGTAGCTGCCAAACGCCTGCACATAGAGGCTGAAACCAATGCTTCCGGCCACCCAAAGCGTGCAGCTGAGAATTGCGCCAGGGGTAAACAACTGCCAGCCCTCACCTGACCGATCCGGGCCAAACCGATAAAGCAGCGAAATTCCGGCGATCCCAACCACAAACATCAATGGCCAACGCAGCAGCTGAGTTACCCCAGACAACAGGGCGGAGTCGCCAAAGAGGGCAACCGCTGCAGGAATTGCCGCAACGATCAATAAGAGCAGAAGCGCACCACAGATTGCGGCAAATGTGATGGTGACAATCACCGCCTTCAACACGATAAAACTGCGCTGTTCCTTCGTGCCAAAAATGACGTTCAACCCTTGGATCACACTATCGGTGCTGCGCGACGCCGACCACAATGCCAGCGCCGCAGAAGCGGCAGCGGCCCAACCGAGCGTATCAGGCCGCGCCCCGGCAACCTGCACCAACTGCTGGTTCACCAGCTCCGCCGCCGAAGACGGCAATAGGCTGGTCAGCCAGCTGGATTGCTCGGTGATCAATGTCGGATCCGCAAACAACCCAAACAATGCAACCGACGCCGTAATCCCAGGAAATACGGATAGAAGCCCGTAAAAGGCCACGCCCGCCGCCAACAACCCGCCATGAGCGTTGCCCATGCGGGTCCATGCACACCAAAGCAGCTTCACGGACGACGGAAGCCTTTCTAGCCAGCCCGTAGCACCGGAGGGTCGCCGTTGGTTGGTGGCAACGGAACGCTTGTCCGCTGCGCTGTCCGGCCGCAGTGCATCCCGACCCTGAGGTGTAGTTTGCGCAAAATCATCTTTAACCGGAGTTCCATCCTCGGTATGGCCTACGGTGAAAGCTGCCTGTCTGGGCGCATCCCTTCGATTGTCTGGCTGGCTTGGCATATTGTCTCTCCTGGGTTGACAGACCAACGCAACAAAGGCGCTTTTTGTTTCTTGGAACTTACCGGGTGGTTGCGGGTTGGGGTCCTGACTCAGTCTGATCGGAGATAACCATGAGCCATTTGACCCACCCTCCCGCAGCGTCCCATGATCTTGTGGTGATCGGCGGTGGCTCCGGCGGGCTGGCCGCAGCAAAGGCCGCCGCACGATTGGGCGCATCTGTCGTCATGATCGAGCGGGCAGAACTGGGTGGAACCTGCGTCAATCGGGGCTGCACACCAAAAAAGCTGATGTGGAGCGCCGCTGCGCAACAGCAGAGCCTAAAAGAAATGGCCAAGGTCGGCCTGATCGACAGGCCGCCCCTTGACTTTGCCGCCCTACGCCGCAGGTCGGACGCAAAAATCGACCGGCTCAATCGCCACTTCGAAGACGAGCTGCAGCAAGTCGGCGTTCGCCTGCTGCGGGCAACCGCCGAGATTGGCGAGGCTGGCCAGGTGCACGCCGGCGGCGATGTCTTTCAACCGGGCAAGCTATTGCTTGCCACCGGTGCTCGCCCGCGCGCTTTGGACATTCCGGGAGGGGATCTGGCCGCGACAAGCGATGATGTCTTCCACTGGACCGATCTGCCCGGTCGGCTGCTTATTGTCGGCGGCGGCTATATCGGCTGCGAGTTCGCCAGCATTTTTGCGGCCCTTGGTAGTGAAGTTCAGCTTATGACCGATGGCAACCGGCTGTTGAAACAGTTTCACGCCCCCGCTGTTGACTGCGTGCAGGCTGGCCTCGAAAAACAGGGCGTGACCATCGGCTTCGGCTGCAAGCCTGTTCAGATCGACTTCAACGGAACCATGTTTAAGGTCAGCTTTGATGACGGCAGCATCCAATATGCTGATCGCGTCATTGCGGCGATCGGACGGGTGCCCAATACGGACAACTTGGGGCCGGGCCTTCAGGGCATCGCTCATGCGAAAACCGGGGCTTTGGCCATTGATGAGCGTTTCCAGACCTCGATCCCAGGCATTTATGCGATCGGCGACGTCGCAGACCGTCTGCCACTAACACCGGTGGCGACACGCGATGGCGCGTGTTTCGCCGCGCAACATTTTGGGGCGGGCGCCGATCAGATCAATCTGGATCTGGTTCCGCAGTCGGCCTACACGATCCCGCCCGTGGCCCAGGTGGGCTCGATGTCAGAGAGACAGGATGACGGCGAGGTCATTGCCGATTTAGCCAGCGATGTATTGGACGACGGCACCGCAGCGAATTCTTTCTTCGCACGCGCGATCCGTGACGGTTGCCTGAGCGGTGTCGCCTTGGTCAACCACGCAGCACCTGAGATGATCACCCCCTTTGCCGCTCTCCTGGCAAGTGGGGCAACCGCTGAGGATCTGGCTGCTGTCACTGGCATCCATCCGAGTTTCGGGGAAGAGACTGTCGGCCCTTAAGGGTGCCTAAAAGACAAAAGACGCGCTCCCTTGGGGTCGCGTCTTTTTTGCGGCAAACTGAGCCAGTCGGCCCGGTCTCTTTGCGTTGTGTTCTGACTGTTGCAGGATCAGTTGCAGAGTGTCCTGTCGATCAGTGCCAGTCCAAGTAGAAACATCGAAATCAAAAAGACCACATTGGCAACCACGGCCAGCCCGGTCGCAACGCCACCAAATGCCAGCACCGCCGAGGCCGCAGCAACCAGAGAGAAAATCAATGGCCAGTTTATCATCGCTCTTCCTCACTCTGTCGTTATCGATCTGTTGGGAAAACGCTTTTCATAAGGGAAAGTTCCCTCCCGGACCGCGCCGCAGAGACGTCCGGTCCGGATTCGCTCTGAGGCCCTGGCCTATTTCTCAGGGATCTCAGGTTTGATCTGCGCATAGGTCAGCACGGTGAAGACCGCAGTGCCGCCAATGACATTGCCAACCAGCACCGGGATAAAGAACCCAAAGATCGCTTGCCCCAAAGGCAACAATCCCTGCACCATCAAAAACGCCATTTCAACTGATCCAGCAACAATATGGGTGAAATCGCTTACCGCGATCAACCATGTAAAAATGACAATCAGAGGGATTTCGCTGTGCTGTGCGGACGGCAGCATCCAGACAATTGCAGCGATCAAAATCCCCGATGGAATGCCACTGATCATGCCGATAAGGGGCGGCATACCGGTTGCGTGTTCACTGATTTTCACCATGGCCGCGCGCAGGTCGGCATCCAAAACCGGTGTCAGCGCAAAAAACGACGCGATCAGGAAGGCACCGACGACATTCGCCGCCAGCACAACCGCCCAAAGCCGCGCCGTGCGCAGAAAACTCGCCTTGTCCCCGCGCAGCATGACAGGCACCACTGTGGTGATGGTATTCTCGGTGAAAAGCTGCATACGCCCCAGGATCACCATCAAGAACCCAAGCGAATAGCCGAGGTTTTCAACCAGGGGGGACCAACTGGCCTCGGGCAGATGTGTCTTGAACACCGCCTTGCCCAGCACCGAAAAACTAATCAGCAGCCCCGCGGCAATCCCCGACCACCAAAGCGCCCGGACCGGGCGTTCCAGCTCCTCTTCGCCATTGCGACGTATGGTTTCAAAGATCAATCTGGGAGACAGACCTGTCGCCTCCTCGACCGCCTCATTCTCGCATTCTTCCTGAATGAGATCCTCGCCGGGGGTTCTGGCCTCGGTCATATGCAGCTCCTGCTTTTCCAATATTACACAACGCTCCGGCGCCCCTAGATGTTCCGTCCGACGGAACCTTTTTCGCGCGCCCGCGTTGAGAGACGAGCCGTACAAAAAGGGGATGCCCGTGACCGAAGACCTCAGCCTGACACTGATGGAGCAGATGAGCGGCTGGGTGACGAGTGCTGTCACAGCGGCCCCGCGCGTCGGCGTTGCACTGGCCATCCTGCTTCTGACAGCCCTTCTGGTCTGGCTGGCCAAGACTGTTATCAGACGCATCAGTCATCAGCTGGAGCTGCGGCGCAATCTCTGCGATGTGCTGCAGCTTTTGGCCAGCGTGGTGCTGTGGCTGATTGGCAGCCTGATTGCCGTGACGGTGGTCTTTCCGACTGTGACCCCCGGCAAGGCGCTCACCACGCTTGGTCTCGGGTCTGTCGCCATCGGCTTTGCGTTCAAGGACACCTTCGAGAACTTTCTGGCCGGTATCCTGTTGCTGTTACGCGAGCCGTTTCAGATTGGTGATTTCATCGAATGTGAGGGAGCCGAAGGGAAGATCGAGGCGATCACCGTGCGTGACACCCACATTCGTCAGACTGACGGTCAACTGGTTGTTGTCCCCAACGCACAGCTCTTTCACAACGCGGTGACCGTGCGCACCAACAAAGAACTGCGCAGAGCCACATTGATCTGCGGCATCGCTTATGGCGAAAACGTTGACGCCGCGCGCAGCGTAATCTCCGAAGCAGTGCGAAATGTAGACATGGTGCGTGACGATGTCCGCGATGTTCAGGTTTTTGCAAAAACCTTTGGCGCCTCCTCCGTCGACTTCGAAATCACCTGGTGGACCGGGTCCGAACCTTTGGATATCCGCGCCAGTCGGGATCAGGTCGTGGCGGCCGTGAAAAGCGCCTTGGACGATGCCGGGATTGAAATCCCGTTTCCCTATCGAACTTTGACTGTAAACGAGCCCGTCCCAGTCCAAATCGACAGCCCGCATGATGGCCAAGAATAACAGCGCATCGACAAGTTTTACCCGCCCCTGATGCCCGCAAGCGACGGTTTCTAATGCCATCCACGCCCCGGATTGCTTTGGCATAGCGACAAGGTAATGGGACTATCACTCATTCATATATCGAAACAGTTGGGATCGTGATTCATGACCCCATGCCGACCGCTGTCTCGTTTCTGGGGCGATGGCTAAGCCACATATATTTTCACAGCGCTGGTGCCCATGGTCTCAGCCCTCTGTGCTGACCGGCAGGTCCATGCCGTGGTCTTTCAGCAGGGCGTGGCGGCGGGCGGTCTTGAGGTCTTCGCGCACCATTTCGGCGCACATCTCTTGGGTGGTGATTTCCGGCTCCCAGCCCAGTTGCTCCTTCGCCTTAGAAGGATCACCCAGCAGCGTCTCCACCTCGGCGGGGCGGAAATAGCGCGGGTCAATGCGCAGCACCACATCGCCCACTTTCAGCGCCGGGGCCATATCGCCCTCAATCGCGGTCACCGTGGCAATTTCCTCGACACCTGCGCCCGAAAACGCCAGCGTCAGCCCCAGCTCCTGCGCCGACCAGGTGATGAACTGGCGCACCGAATATTGCTTGCCGGTGGCAATCACAAAATCCTCAGGCGCCTCCTGCTGCAGCATCATCCACTGCATGCGCACGTAATCTTTGGCATGGCCCCAGTCACGCAGCGCGTCGATATTGCCCATATACAGACAGTCCTCGAGGCCTTGGGCGATATTGGCGAGGCCGCGGGTGATCTTGCGGGTCACAAAGGTCTCGCCCCGGCGCGGGCTCTCGTGGTTGAAGAGAATGCCGTTGCAGGCATAGATGCCATAGGCCTCGCGGTAGTTGACCGTGATCCAGTAGGAATACAGCTTGGCCACCGCATAGGGCGAGCGCGGGTAAAACGGCGTGGTCTCGCGCTGCGGGGTTTCCTGCACCAGACCATAGAGCTCAGACGTGGAGGCTTGATAGAAGCGGGTCTTCTTCTCCAGCCCGAGAAAACGGATCGCCTCCAGCAGGCGCAGGGTGCCGATGCCATCCACATCGGCGGTATATTCCGGCGCCTCAAAGCTGACCGCCACATGGGACTGCGCGCCGAGGTTATAGACCTCATCCGGCTCAATCTCGCTCAGCAGCCGGGTCAGGTTCGACGTGTCGGTCAGATCGCCGTAATGCAGTTTGAACCGGGCATGATCCACATGCGGATCCTGATAAATGTGATCCACCCGCTGGGTGTTGAACGACGACGCCCGCCGCTTCAGCCCATGCACCTCATAGCCCTTCTCCAGAAGAAACTCCGCAAGGTAGGACCCATCCTGACCCGTTACACCGGTGATGAGGGCTTTTTTCACAGTTGGCATTTTTGTATCCATAGTTCTTGCAATCAGACGTCGGATGCAGCTCAGGCTGCACGATCACACATGGTTTTGGGCTGCGCCACCGCTTTGAACGCACTGGCAACGCTGAGAACATCCGCAGTCGACAGGTTGTGGTGGTTTGGCAAATAGATCCCGTAATCATGGATCAGATCCGCATTTGGTAAAGTCTCTCGCCCATAGTGCCGAATCCAGAAAGGATGGCGAGCGATGTTACCGCAGATGAGCGGCCGACATTCGATCTGCTGTTCTCTCAGATGCTCAAACACGTCCATTCTATTCTCAACCAGTGTGCCATAGGCAAAAGAGGACAGCAGATCAGTCTCGCTCTCCTGAGAATAAAACCCGTGCAATTCCTCGGCATAGGTGTCGAAATTGCGCGCGCGCACGCGGCAGATATCGTCAAGCTTCAAAATCTGCTGCCGTCCGATAAACGCCTGCAGATCGGTCGAACGCAAATTAAAGCTAAGCGTAATAAAAGGTATAGAGATTGCGAAAATCGTCGATGTTGTGATCCTGCTGCAGTTGGTCTCGCAGCGTTGGGTTCAGATCCCGGCTCCAGCCGTGAGAGCGAAGCGACAACATGACCTGATGCAACTCACTGTCGTCGGTGACTACCATCCCGCCCTCGATCGTTGAGATATGGTGGCCATAGTAGAATGAAAAGCTGCCCGCAGCGCCGTAGCAGCCGAGTTTGCGCTCACCGCTGACCGAGCCAAGCGCTTCGCAGCTGTCTTCCAGCAACAGCACATCGTAACGGTCACAGATATCTTGGATCGCTTTCATGTGATTGGCATGACCCAACACATGCACAAGGATCAGCATCGCAGGGGCCTCATCCTTGCAGAGCTGTTCCAAGTGTTCCAGATCCAGACCAAGGTTTACCGGATCACAGTCACAGAGCCTGACATCGAACCCAAACTGAATGAGCGGCGACACTGTAGTCACCCAGCTAACCGCAGGCGCAATCACCTTATTGTTTCGCAGCCGCCCTGCCTCACGGGCAGCATATATCATCAACAGGTTTGCTGAAGAGCCGGAGTTAACGAATACTGCATGTTTGGACCCCATCCAGGCCGCAAATTCTTCCTCAAATGCCACGGTTTCCTCGGCCTTTGTCAGGCGGTTACCAGCCATCATCCAAGCCGCTGTCTGCTGCAATTCGCGCCGCGAGATCGTGTCCTGCGCTAGTGTGATCGGGCGGGGAGGTTGGAAATTCTTCATGCCTGTGCCCCCCTCACAGCCTGCATCGCCTTCAGTTCGACGTAGTAGTGGCGCACCTCATTGTAGGCGGCGGCAATATTGGCGGCTTTCTCCTTGTCCTTCAGCGCATCAATCGTAATCGATCCATCATGAGCGCGGAAACTTGCCAGAGGTTCCTTTACAAACCCTACCTTTGGATAGCGCAGCATGGACAACAGCGAGGCAAAGATGTCCGGGCCCACACCATGGTATTCACTGCTCTGCAGTGGCAGGCGCCCCTGATAAAGCGCATCAATCAGCACTTGACGCCGGAATAGCGCCGCGCCCGGCGAGATGAGCGAGCCGACAATGTTCTCCTCCGCTAACCGGTTGTCGAAGATACCGGTCTCCGGCAACCATTCCAAAAACTGCACCATCATCTGTTTGCCGGTTTTGTCGTCGATGACTTCCGCACCGCTAAAGGCAAACCCCACATCATCCTTGAGGACAGACGCGCATTTTTCGATGAAGGTCGGCGCAATCCAATCATCATCATACTGCAGATGGACAAATTCGCCGGAGGCATGCAGCACGCCTTCAAGCCAGCAAAAATGCGGGCCAAAGTCTTTCTCCCGGCGAATGTACGTGATTCTGTCACCATATTCTGCAGCGACCTGTGCAGTATGATCGGTCGACCCGTGGTCAGACACGATGACCTCGCAAGGCACCGTTTGACTAAGAGCGCAGTCAATCGCTTTGGGCAACATATCCGCGCGATTAAACGTCGGGATTACGATGGAAATTGTCTTAGTCATGGCGTTCTCCAAGGATCGCACGCAGGCGCGTCACATCAGCCTCGAGCGTGTCGTTTTGGCCCACGGGCCGTATATTCAGCGAAAAGGGAGCGATTGCTTGTGCAAAGTCGGCCACAGTCATCGCGCTACCAGACGCGACATTGACCGGGCCCTCTGCTTCAGAAAGCGCAAGTTCAGTGATCAGGCGCGCAGCCTCAGACGCCGGAAGAAAATCGCGCCGACTGCCAGCTCCATACAATTCAAACGGCGCCTCTGGTGAATGAGTAGCAAATCGCTTCTCAAGTGTAGGGCGCAGATAGCTTCCGGTTTGCTCGGGGTCGTGGATTGAAAACAGTCGGGCGATGCACAGCGATCGACCGGTAGCCGCACAGATCTGCTGCGCAGCCTGCTCTGAAATCAGTTTTGTTTGACCATAAAGTGACACCGGCTCTTTTGCGTCGGTCTCTCGAAGCGGAGTCTCCTGGCTTGCGTAGACATGACTGGACGAACACAAAAGCATCCGTGCTGCGCTGCCATCAAGCGCCGTAAGAAGGTTGATCGTCCCACCCGCATTGATGGCAAAGGCCGCGCCCGGATTTGCGCGAACCGACTGAACAGGCACCATTGCCGCAAGATGGATAACCAGATCCAGCGGCCCAGCTCTCTCGATAACCTGAGCAACGTCATGCGGATTGGTCAGATCGGCGGTGTTTCGCAACACCTCGGCATCAGGTGCTAGCGTCTTCAGTGCCGTCAGCGCATGGCGCCCTACGATACCCCCGCTTCCGGTTATGAAAATACGTCTCGACATGGTCACTGCACCACAACCGATTGTGCCGTGCGCTGTGCCCCAAGCCCCATGGCGCGGAATTGGACGGCCAGCTTATCACTGGCCTGTTCAACCTTGTTACGCGGTCCGCCGTCCGGAACAATGGGCTCAGGGTTCGCGCCTGGCCATTTTGAGAAGTCATTTGAAAGGATGAAATTGGCAAAGGAAACCAGACTGACACCATGAGCGCGCAGATGGTCATTGTCCTGATGAGGTCGAAATTCGGCTTGCGAGTCCTCGTCTGAATAATACCGGCCGACGATCATAGGAATGCGTGTGATTTTGCATTTTTTGTTGGCCAGCATTTGCCAAAAGATCGAGTCTCCGATCGATTTGATCGGCATTTGGTTGCCGAAATAACTGGGATACCACTGCCCCACCTGTTTCAGATTCCAAAGTGTCGCCTAGCCCATAGGTCCCCCGCTCTCCTGTGCCACTGCCGAGCCTAAGGTCAGCCTGCGCCTTCGGCGGCCAATCGGCGATGAAATTCGTCTTCCAAAGGTCCTCGACCACAAAGTCCTGTTCCAGATGGCTCTCATCAAAACTAACCAGCCATTCGCCACCCACCAATGCCGACTTGGTGGCAGCAGCTGTCGCCACCATTGTCTGAACCGCATTGGTGGCCAAGCGATCGTCCATATTGAGATTCATGATGTAGTTGGTCTGTGCCAATGCGGTTGCTGCTGACCAGGCTTCATAGATCGTCAGAGGCGCGTCAAAGCTATGCCAGGGGGCCTCCAGCCAATCCGGAGCAACGTCGCCGTTGTCGAAAATGTAACAAGGCTCAACCGGAATCGACTGCGCCTTCAGGTTTTCCCAATGAGAGCGCAACAACTCCAGTTTGTTGGGCTGCTTATGCCAAACAGCACAGAAAACCGTCACCAGCGGGCGATCGGGCGCATTTGAATCAGGAGCATTAAACGAACGAAACTTCATGTGACCGGTTCTCCAGCAAAATACGCACCGCTTTGTGCGCGTACATTCGCGAAGATACGCTCAGAAGGGATAAATTTGAGTTAAGTCACTCTGGATCTGACAATTCCCGCTGGAAGCTGGGTCAGGTTGCCATCTAGTGAAACGGGCCGCACAAAAGACGCCCTATCCCATGCAACCCGATATCATTGGGCTACAGCACCACAAATAGTTTATGAATCGCAGCCTCAGTTGATTTTGCAGATCCTGCGGCTGCGATTTTGTCGTGGGGTGCCTATACGTCGACTTCGACCTTCCCGATGGGGTTTGAACAGCAGGCCAGAATGTAGCCAGCCTCGATATCACCATCTGATATGCCGCCGTTGTGTACCATGTGGACTTCACCAGAGGTTTTCTTGACTTTGCAGGTCCCGCAGACACCAAATGTACAACCCGATGGGATGTTCAAACCAGCCGACCGAGCAGCTGCTAGAACCGTGTCGGTCTCTGCGATCCTGGCGGTTACATTCGAATGTGTAAACAAGATCTCCGCACGGCCATCATCGTTGAGTATGACGTCATCCAGTTCAGGCTGATCGGCCTCAGTCTCGACAGGTGCACCGAAGCTCTCTTGTCGGTAGTTGTCCATATCAAAGCCGAGACCAGCCAAAGCATCACGCACGGCTTGCATGAACGGCTCTGGACCGCAGCAATAAACCTCCCGCTCTAAATAATCAGGAGCGATCAAACCGAGCATCAGCTGATTGAATTGCCCCTGATATCCAGTCCATGGGCTGTACCGATCCGGTTCTTCAACAACAAACTTCAGATCCAACCCATCGGTGCGACTGGCCATTTGCTCTAACCGTTGGCGAAAGATAATCTCCGACGGACGTTTGGCACAGTTGATGAAGGCAATGTCCAGATCGCGGCCTTCGTCCCACATACATGTTGTCATCGACATCATCGGCGTGACGCCCGAGCCTGCCGAAATAAACAAGTATTTTTGGGCAGAGCTATGCGCGTTAGTAAAAACCCCCGCTGGTCCTATAGCCTTAATCCGCATACCGGGCTGCAGGTTGTCTAGTAGCCAACGCGTACCGATACTATCGGGTTGTGCTTTCGCGGTGATCGTGATCGACCGAGGCCGCGACGGGGAAGATGACATGGTATAGGTCCGATGCACCACGCCTCCCGGTTGACCGGGGGCAGGGATTTCAAGCGTCAGGAACTGACCAGGATGATACTTGAATTGTGCTCCCGACGGGGCGCGAAATGAAAAACTGGCGGTATTCGGTACTTCAGGCACGACCGAAACGCATTCCAACATTTCGGCATCCTGCCAGACGTCGGCAGAGGCTGTGTCTAGATCTCTCATTCGTCCTACTCCGCCGCTACCGAATTTTGTGGCAGACGCGCGCTCAGCCTATTGCAGTACCATTCCACAAATTGCAGTACACCCGTCTCCTGGCTCGGCGAATAAGGCCCTGGCGCATAGGCCGGACTATCAATGCCCTGCTGATTATCCTCTACCACCTGACGATCCTCAGAATTGGTGGCCATCCAAACTTCGGTCAGCTTAGCTCAGGTCATAGTCAACGCCCTCTAGCGCGTCTTTGTGGACCAGCCATTTCGTCGTCACCTCAGTTTCGGTGGCGCTAATGGGCGTGACCCGGAAGACGACGGCGTGATCTGCTAGAAAGTGATTCCATGTTGTAGGGTAGTGGAATTTCAGCAGTGCTCCGGCATCAACAAACGGCAACTGCCCCAGTCGGCGGCGTACCGCAGATTTTCCGTCCAGGGTATAGCTTTCTGCAGCCGCCTTTAATGGCATGCGCGCCAACCGGTACTGACCGCCATCGTGCAGGTAGAACTGCGATGGCATTCCCGCGCCCTCGCAACGGTCGAAATGCGCCTGAATATGAGGTGGAACTCTGCCATCCTCTATACCTGTCACTGCCGGGTCGTCCGGAAAGGTGCGACAGAGCGCAGGATGATTGCCAGCGCAGTGATAACATTCTCGGTTGTTTTCCCAAACCAACTTCCAGTTGCCGTTCTCGATGATCGTGCTTTCAAAGGCCACCTTGGCGTTACCCAGATCATGGGGCTCTAGATAGGGGCGCGCGATATCAGCGAACATGTCAAAATCCGGGGCCGTGTGAGCAAGACAAATATAGACCAACCCCGCCAGTTCCCGACAATGAACCGCCTTCAATCCATGCTGTTTCGGATCAAAATCTGGCCCCATATCACGTGCCCATAGCAACGAGCCATCAAGTTCATAGGTCCATTGATGATATGGGCACACAAGCTTAGGAGCATTTCCCTTGGCAGCCTTGCAGATAATCGACCCACGATGGCGGCATGTATTGTGGAACGCTCTGATATGATTGTCAGCACCACGTACGATTATCAGACGGTAGGCTCCGACCTTATAGGTCACATAGTCACCGCTCTTCACCAGTTCGCATGCAGGAATGGCAAAAAGCCAGTCCTGATAATGGATGACTTCAAGATCTGCTTGAAAGACCGCAGGATCAGAATAGAACGCCTGCTCCAAGGCATAGCCCGGGTTTCGACGCATCAATAGGCTTTGAATATTGTTCACTTCTGGCTCTCCTACCGCGCCCCGCGGCATTGCTTGGGCAGATGGCATAGAGGAGCTGTTCGGATACTCGCGAGGATCACGTCCGAAACCAGTGCCCCCACCGCCACCCGCGGTTTGACGTATACAAGAGGCTGGTTTCCGGACTTGAAAGGGGCTTTCACCCGGTCTCGACACCTTCCCGGGATCCTCATCCCAGTGGCTGATCGTCGAGCCTGACCTTCCTTACCGTTGCGGGGGCAGTGCCGGACTTAAACCGGCTTCCCAATTCTCCACGGCCTGAAATCAGGCAGCGGCACCTCGTATTTGCAAGATACTCATGAGCCACATTGGAACTGAAATACTTGCGACATTCCCAGACGCAAAACAGACATTGGAGCAGTCCCACCGACATAAGAAATGTGTTTATTCACTGATATCGATTCATCCACGAGGCGGTGAGCTGTCACGCGCTTGATCGCGCACACCTTGGGATCGCTCAGAATGGGCATGGGTATCCTCACTTCACGACTTCGGCAGCACCTGCTCATACTATCATTCAGTGTACATCGGGATGGGTCGCGACGAATACCTGATCGATCTGACCAAGGTAGTGGCCTAGTCCCTACGCTTGAGCCCGAGATTGAGACAAGGCCCACTGTGGCCATCGAACTATCCTAAAACCATCCATAAACCACCTATGCGCAAGCGCGAGGCAGTGGCGAACGAAAAGGTTTTGGATGCCGGGACAGAGGTCGAGGATCTGTTGCAACTCGTGAAGGTCTACGCTGCGGACTGCGCTTGCTTCACCAGGTCCAAGGCTTATTTCTCGGCCACTGGTTTCAGTCGGGACACTGGCGCGCCCACGTCGAGGATATCGGCAAGAACTGCGAAGAAACGAAGGCCAAGGAAGCCCTGATGCGCGCAGGCCTTGCCGATTGGGTGACGGGCAAGCATCCGCTTTGCCGCCACATCACACCCGGCCAGATCAATGCGCTCGTGTCTGCAGAGTTGGTCATCCACGCGCAAATCCAAGCCGCAGGCCGAGCTCTCTAAGGTCTACACCACACAGTAACCACCACACTTCGCGAAACTGGGCTCGATGAACACCGCATCGCAGACCTTCTAGGACAGAAGGCACCATCCACAGCACGGCACTATTCACGATCCGCAAATCTTGCCGAATAGAACCGGGAAACCGTGGCGACACTGGAAGAAGATAACCGAAAGCGGGCCGAAATTGTCAAACCTTATCAAAACGAGGATAAGCCAAGACCAGAGAACACAAACATACCAGCTTGTTAAGTGGTGCCCGGGGGCGGAATCGAACCACCGACACGAGGATTTTCAATTTTCCTTAGGCGCTATGCGGGGTGGTGCATGCTGTTGCTTTCTGAACGATTTACCCAACGATACCAAACCGCTGCGTCTTGCATGTCAACTCAAGGCTTGGCGAAGTGTATCGTTTCAACCCACGAATTTTTGCACCCATATGACACCCCGCGGACCACGTTTGCTTGGTTTATTTGTTGAAGAGTGCACGGCCATACGTTTAGTTCGACCGTGGTACACTTTGGAGCATCAGGCATGTTCACTGATTATCGCGCCTATTGGAATTTCTCCCACAGAGTGAGGAATTCCAACCGTTATGCCCTAGATGAAGCAAGTCTAGAATTTTTGAGAATATTTCGTGAAAGTGTCCACCAACGAGAGGAGACGATCCGTGGTGGAACAAATCTTGTTCGGGCCGTTCGTGACTATGAGGAGATTTACGGTGAATACGGAGAAGTCACGAACATCACCGGTGCAAGCGAAGACAGAATCCTCCCCAAAAGGCAGTTTGCGTATGAGGGCCGCGTCAATCCAAGTGGCGTAGTTACCTTGTACTTGGCTTCCTCCCAGACGACCGCCGTGTCTGAAGTCAGGCCTTGGGTCGGTGAAACAATCTCGATTGCATGGGTTTCTATCGTTAGAGACCTCCGCATCGTTAACCTCTCCATTGGCCACGACAAAAACCTTCTTTCAGAACTGACACTGGGCGAATTGACGGGAGAAACGCCGATCCCAAAGGAAAAGGCCAACAGGTGCGTTTGGAACGACATTGATAACGCCTTTTCAACTCCAACCACACGCACTGACACTGGTGCAGAGTACGCCCCAACACAGATTCTGGCCGAAGCCGTGAAGTGCGAAGGCTTCGACGGTCTTGTTTACAAAAGCTCATTTGGAGGAGAGCACGGTTACAACGTCGCTCTGTTCAACGTGGATGACGCAAAGGTCGAGTGGTGTAATGCGTTTTCAATCGACGACATTGAAATCAGTTTTAGCCAAGCAGGAAATCCTTGGTCGAAAAGAACGACGTGAGGTTGCTATTTCTTTGGTTTCACGGATCTTCGATGATTGCGTTTGGTCGTCTTAGCCTGCTTCTTGTACCAAATGCGGAACGCCGATTTGATGCGTTCAACTGACTTGACCTCACCGAGTGCGTCCAGAAAGGTTAGATCTTCGCTACATCCAGTTTCGGCCATCGTTTCGAGTCGTGCAACCGCATCAGTGGGTAGAAAACCAGCCAGCGCATTGTATTGCACCTCGGTACGGTGCTCTGGATTGGTTAATAGGATAAGGGATACAAAAACTTGTCTGTCGGGATTGGCGGCAAGCGCTTTTGCAGCTTGCATCAAACGGCCCTCGGTTGCGACGACCGCCGTTAACATACAAAGCCAGATGCAGACATCGGGATCGACCGAAGCAAGCACGTTGTCATCGATCAAATCCAAATTTCCACTTTCGAAACTGTCAGACTCAATGAATAGAGCCCGCGCGACCAACGCTTGAAGTGTCGGTCGACCTTCACCGGTCGCAATTTTCACAAGCTTTGCCTGTCGTACCGCTGTTCCATGCCTTGCCATGGTACGTAACAATTGCAAACGAACATCATAGTTTTTTGTTGCTCGTAGGGACTTCACTAGTTCTTTATAGACATCGTCTGAAAGAGACGGTTGTTCGCGAAGCAACTCGATTGCGCTTTCTGCAATGGGAAAAGAAACATTTTCCTCATAATGCTGGTGATGATCTGGCGTCCACGTGTCATATGAGAGCTGGATTAGCGTTGGAATATGAGAGCGATCCTGCTTTTCCGTGAGCATTTCGACAAGGCGTCTTCGCACAAGGCTGCTTGTGTCACGATGAGTTTCGAGAAGGCGAGCGGGCAACCCATCGGTTGATGAAGCAAAGACAGCATTCATTGCCTCTATACGAACTCTGGCAAAGTCGTGCTGCAATCCAAGATCGACCAAACTGTTGGCTGCAATCGTCGTGGCCAACTGCATCGCTTGGGTTGCGATGTCGATGTTTCCTTCGTCCACCTCTAGCGTTGCAGAAAGTATGTTCGTCAATCTGCCTTCAACGTTTTGTCCGCATTGGGTCAAAATCCGAGAAACAGCTAGGTTGAGGCTGTGATGTGTGTCCTCAGGGATTGATGCCAGCAATTCGCTGCATGGTACTGAAAGGCCGACGCTACTGTGTTCGAGCAGGGCTGAAATGACGTCTCTTGTGTTTTGGTCAAGTTCGCTTGTGAGCGTGCTGAAGTCTAAGCTCGAAACCTCGCCATTTTCATCGCCCAGACATGTTTGCACATCGAGGACCAACTCAAGTAGCCGTTGTGGCTTCAATTCTGATGATGCTGAGAATGCGCCTTCGATCAACGGAAGAGCGTGTCTTAGGGCAGTTCTGGAAGCACTCACACGCGCGTCGTCGTTTTTAGAACCCTTGACTAGTCGTGCTTGCAGCGAGCTCTCTAGCGCTGGGTCATAATGTTTCTCAAGAAGCTTCCAGAAATCGCTTTCGTATCGACCGCCCTTCGTTAGTTCAGAGAGGGCTAGCAATTCTTCTGTGCAAGGGGGATAGTCGCTTTTCTGCGCTAAGTGGAGCCATTCCCACATAAACCCACTAATGTTTGGATGATCCTTCAGACGCGCCCATTCATTGCGTTCTCGAAGCATTTCAATGTAAGCGCGCAGTATCTCGCTTGCAGTGTGGCCGTCTTCACCCATGATTTCCCAATAGTGGTCAATCGCTTCGTCGTCATAGTCGCGATTGAAGAGCGGGAGCAGCTTTTCCCTATCTTGGTTAGTTCGTTGCTCGTCGAAAAACTGCGCGGCTTCGGTGAAGACTTGTGCGAAAGCCTCAGCGTCTACCAGCGCACCATCAATCAGGACAACTGCGTTGGGATTGTAGCCATGGCCGACAATTTTTTGGAGCGCTCGCAAAAATGATGGGATCAAACCTAATGATAGCTTTCCGATCGCTTCGTGGAAGCTTCCTTGAAATGAACCATTTCTGAAAGGTATAATCCTAGTAATAAAGGCGTCGCAAATGGCATGCGTATGAGGTTCTCCAGACACCCACTCATACCAGTCATCCGACTTCTTGGGTTCTTTCCATGAAGTCATGTTGAACCATTGCTTGTCGATAGGGCTCTCCTCGAGCCAACGAGCAAGCTCAGCTACAGCACAGTTCTGAGACCCAGCTTTGGCCGCATTAGAGAGGTCATCGCCAAATGTGCTGTCTAGAGCGGCGAGACGGATCGTGAGCCAATCATCAATGCGCTGCTGGGTCGGCGGCGTTATTTTGAAATTCGTCAACTTGATTGAACGAAGCGCAGCAACAATCTGGGCTGCCGTTTCTGTGCCCCAATCCGTTTGACTATGTTCATCGATTTCGACCAGTGCATTGAGGAGGAAACTCAGCGCACGGGAGGTCGCAATGGGTTTTTTCAGCATTGCTTCTTCGAGGCCAGCTTCAACGCGAGGGTGCGCAAAACTAAATTCTGTTTTGTCTTGGCGTAAATTCCCCCCAGCAACTAGGAAACTAGCAAGGGCAGAAAGTCGATCTTCCAGTTTTGGTACGGTTTGACAGAGATAATACTCTATTTCCCCAAGGGCGTTAAACGTCAGTTTTTTTCTTACCTTCAGCAATGCCCAGAGTACCGCGGCCCCTTCCCAAATCTCTTGTCCGTCAATAGCAAGAACTAGTGCGCTTTCGATGGACTGCTTTCGCGCGCCATCAATGCACCGATTCATGTAGGTAGCTTCACTTTCGCCTTCGTCAGGCCCAAGGCCCAACGCACCGAAGAATCGATCCAGTTCGAGTGGGAGAGTTAGGTTTTTGAAGACTGTTGATCGATACTTGAGTGCTGATACCTGTTCCGATCTAGGTAAACCTCCAAGCCTCATGTCGAATAGCCTGGCTCTGTCGCTGGCTCGGTAATGCCCTGCAAGAAGTTCGCCTACAAAACGCTGATCAAGGGACGTCAAGTTTGCGCTTTTTATCACGTCGCTGCGGCTGGTAATCACGAACATTCGGTCAAGTGACGCAGACCCAAGAAATTCGTTCAAGGCGTCATTCCAAGGTAGGCAGTCTGGCTCGGCACGGTACCTTCCCCAAGGGTCTTCAATTTCATAGACAACTGACCCTATGGTTTTGTCATCTCGGAGACGTTCTGGACCACCTTCAATTTTCACATGTGTAATTCCCGCATTTTCCTCACGAAGTGTCGCGATTAAAGCCTTCGCAGTTGTGGTTTTGCCCGTTCCTGAGGGTCCTGTGAGGACAATCGCATTCCTTTCTTTCAGTTGGTTCAGAAGGTCATCCCAATTGGCAGGGTGCACAAACTGACTAAGGTCTCTTGAGACACCATCATAACCCCCATGTGTTTCGACGATGCCAATGATCTCTTGCCGTGTCCAAACACCGGCCTGAGCGCCTTTCATGCGTATTAATGCGCCCTCTTCCAACTGTTGAATGCATGCTTGGACGCTACTGCGCGGTACGCGGAACCGCTCAGTTAGCCGGTCGACTATGCGATGCTCCACCTTTTCCTGATCGAGACTGTTCCAGACGGCGACGCGACCATCGGCTCCATTGGGCAAAGCGCCCTTGAGGCTCGGGGGCATCGGCTTCAGTTGGCTCCACTGCGTCGGGCCACTTACTGATAGTTTTCGGGCGACGCCATCGAGATCCGCTGATGTCACGAGCAAGTAGTGCGCATCAGCGTCTTTTAGCATTTCTTTCGCGGGTTTCCGTCTTTTGCCGTGAGCAAGCAAAGATTTTATTTCATTGATTTTCCATGGTCCGGTGCTTCTTAGTTTGCACTGCACAATCAATTTTTTTGTTCTCAACTTGAAGCCTTGCGTCAGCGCGCTGACTTCTCCAGTCAATTCTGTGTAGAGATCTTCTTCGCTCGCAGGTTCAAGAGTGATTTGATCCGTTTGCTGCTTGTTCGCCAAAAGGTCTAACGCGAAAAGAACAGATACTTTTAGCTGATACCAATACCCATCAAGTGAAGAATGCGCGCTAGTCGTTGTTTCTGATTCAGATTCGCAATTCGACATGGAGGAATTCTCTTTGAGGGCACGTGCAAGTTGACCGATCTTGCTGGTATCAGCAATGACATCATCACACCCAGCTGTCGTATTTGGCCGGTTTTCTGTCCTGACCACAGAGCGAGCAGCCAAAGCGAGGCCCACCTCTCTACCTAACGCACGCATTCTGCCAAACTCAGTTTCAGTTTGTTGCCGTTCCTACCAAACCATACCCTGACACGCGGATTCTGGGTGTCTTACGATGTCTGCATGAAACAGATGCTGACAACCAAATCGCTCGACGCGATGCCTCCGGCGACCACAAAACGTTACGAGGTGCGCGACCAGAAAGTAAACGGCCTACATGTGCGTGTGTCGACCACAGGTGCCAAGGTGTTCTACACGTTGGTCCGACCGAACGGTGCGCGTAGGCGTATCAAAATCGGCCCTTACCCTGTGGTCTCCCTTGCCGACGCTAGACGCCGCGCGATGGAAATCGCCCGTGATGTCGAGTTGGGCGAGTTCGACAAGATACCTGACGTTCCCGTGGAAAGGGCACCGTCACTGGGTGAGGCGATTCCACAATTTATCGAACTATACGCCAAACCTCGCAACAAAGACTGGAAACGAACCGAGAGCGTCCTTCACAAGTTCGACGGGTTGAAAGACCGGCCCATTGACCAGATCAAGCGGCAGGATGTGACCAGGGTGTTGGACGACATCATCGACAACGGCACGCCGACACGCGCTAACCGGGCGCTCTCGGCCATCAAAAAGCTCATGAACTGGTATGTTATGCGCGGCGACATCGAAACGTCGCCTGTGGCTCTCCTTAGGCCGCCTGCGCGCGAAGTTGCTCGTGATCGCGTTCTCAATGCTGATGAAATTCGAACGATATGGCATCATAGCGACGTCGAAGGCTACCCATTCGGGCCATTCCTCAAACTGCTGATGATGACGGGGCAGCGACGGGCAGAAGTGTCTGACATGCGCTGGTCTGAACTCAATCTCGATGAAGGTGTCTGGGAACTTCCGGCGAGCCGTGTGAAAAACGCTCGTTTGCATATCGTGCCCCTGCCTCCACAGGCCGTGGACATCTTGCGATCCTTGCACAGGTTTCTCGACAGCGACTTTGTGTTCACCACGACAGGGCGCTCAGCGATATCTGGGTTCGGACGCCTCAAGGAACGTATTGCGGCAACTTTGCCAGAGAACACACAAGATTGGCGCTTCCATGATTTCAGGCGCACCGCCTCCACAGGCATGGCGAAGATCGGTGTGGCTCCTCATGTGATCGATGCCGTAACCAACCACAAATCAGGGGTCGTATCAGGTGTCGGCGCAACCTATAATCGCTACACGTATTTGAACGAAAAACGCGAGGCGCTGGAATTGTGGGCGAGCGACTTGATGAAAATAGTGAACAGCTAGTATTCGGACAATCGGCGCTGGATGAAATTCGTGACCGATTGCGAGTAGATATCGGCCAACTGATTGTTGATGAACTCAATCAAATTCTGCGGAAATATCGTCCTGTTATTCTCGCCGTGCCGACCCACTCAAAACTAGGGCCTGAACACGTCGACGTGTCTAAACAAGCTCAATGGGTACAGAATAGTATTATCAACACAGCAGAAAAATTGCGTGATGCGCTCGTGAATGAGGCTCATATGCTCCGAGGGATTATGTCGCCTGACACAGACAAATTGATTGATACGGCAACCTACATTCCTATGCTGAACAAGCTAATCGAAGAAGCAGACATGGCGTTTGTTGACCTAGACCAACAAGCTGCACTCGGAATTCGCAATTCTGAACAAATAAAGCTTGAGATCATCAAAGACCTGTGGTCGGTTTTTGAGACTCACTTTGAAGACAGCTTTCACGCACGGGGCCAGAACAATGCTGATCAAGCCATTCGAGTGGCCTTCGCAGAAGTCTATGGTCAGAGCGAAAGCCTCGCAAGCCTCTTAAAAGAAATGAGAAAATCTAGCTAGGCTGAAGCTGGTTTATCTGATCCAGATTGTCGATTTCTGACGCAAATAAGACCATTCTTATTGGTGTCGGAGCGCTCCTTCGCAAACGCAAACATGCAGAAGGAAAAAAGACAATGGATATTTCGAACGGGCAAAAGGCCCTCGCAACACGCGCTGATCTTAAGCGCTTGGGCATCACCGTAAGCAACAGCACGCTTTTGCGCTGGGAAGCCCGTGGGCGTTTCCCACGTCGGGCCCGCCTTGCTGGTACTAGTGTCGCATGGTTCCTGCACGAGATCGAACAGTGGCTCAACGAGCGCGCTGAAGAACGGTCGCGCACCCATTACGCCGAGTTCTGAACCCGGTCTCCCCCTCACAACAGCAGTCGAAAACCGCGTGCCATTTGCGCGAACCGCAAGGCTGCAAGCAATGAAAGGAAAGCGCATGCCTTCCAACTCCAAAACAAATACTCGGCCCCCCTATGGCCATCCTTACCCCTTCGAAGACTATGACGATGACTGCATCATCCACTCAAGCATGATGGGCTTCCTCGTTGATGTTTGGAAGGGAGCACCAGCAAATAGCCATCTGTTCGTCGCCACCTCCGATCCTAATGGGGAGCGTTGGCGCGAACACGTCATTCAATCAAGCAGAACATCCATTGGCCTGAACAGGTTTTTGCGCGCTCACTCGCGCTGGGACTTCAACTTGTACTTTTGTCCAAACCCATTCTCGCATCACAAAAGGCAAAAAAGGTTTGCCCTCCCTTCAAGACTGGGGTGGTGCGACATGGACGACAGCGACCCCGATGCTTATCGACCACAGCCCAATCATGTATGGGAGACTTCGCCAAACCGCTATCAAGCATTATGGCTCTGGGACAAGTGGCACGATATTTGTGAAGCCGAAGCCTTTTCACGCGAATCGGCTGCGCGACATGGAGGCGACAACGGTTGGTCCATCACCAAGATGTTGCGCATTCCCGGCTCTATCAACCACAAACCCGACTATAATGAACCATTCGTCCGGCTAGTGAAAAGGAATTGGCGCAAAACGCTCGTTCGTCCTGACGCGTCACCAGCAAAACACAGAACGTTGGCGACAGATTTCCCAGTCCTTCCAATGCACCCTTATGCATTTACTCGTTTGGAGGTGCTCAAAAAGTACCGTCTTAAACTGGATGTATCTGCGCGCACTGTGCTGCGCCATGATCGAGTGATCGCCACAGATCGATCTAAGTGGATCTTTGTCATAGTCGCTGGACTGTATCGGGCAGGTGCGCACATAGATGAAATCGCCGGTGCTGTTTGGTCCAGCCCATATTTCTATGAGAAGCACGGAGCCAACACCGAAAAGCTCGAACGCGAAGTCTCGAACATCATCGCATACTTGGAGGTGGACAGATGACCGTGAAGAAAAAGGAGCTCTTTGTCGGTCTCGACACAATCGATCCCAAGGAAGTCGAGTGGTTGTGGGAACCCTTTATCCCGTTCAGCATGATCACCATCATGGAAGGTGATCCGGGCGTGGGTAAATCATTCCTTGCTATGCAACTGGCCGTACAGGTCAGCATAGGTGGGGAGCTACCTGATGGGCAAAAGCTGGGGCGTGGTCGCGTCCTTTACCTCAGCGCCGAGGATGACGCGGCATATACGATCAGGCCCCGCATCGATGCGATGGGGGGCGATCCGTCACGCATTCGGGTTCAGGGTGACTTTCTGTCTCTGGATGAAAAAGGGTTGCAGGCACTCATGCGCGAGGTGAAGCGCAAGCCCCCAGACTTGCTGATCCTCGACCCACTGTTCGCGTATATTCCGGCAGGGCAGGATATCTACAAGCCAAACGTGATACGTCAGCTTTTGTCGTTCCTGAAAGATATTGCAGAAGCCGGTGAAACGGCTGTCGTCATCATCCGGCACCTGACTAAGGCCAAGCACAGCAAGGCCATTTATCAGGGGGGTGGTTCTATGGATGTGATTGGCGCGGCGAGGTCAGCATTTCTAGTATGCGTGCATCCGAGCGACAGTTCGACCAAGCTTGTTGTACATATCAAGCATAACATTGCCGTTCGGGGGCTAACTCAAAGCTATGAGATCATTGGTGAAGAAGGAAGCAGGGCGACCCTGAATTGGCTGGGGCCTTCGGACATTACGATTGATGACCTGATTTCTTCTGATGGTCCGCCCCGCATGTCGGCACTGGATGAAGCGACTCAGTTCCTGCGCGTGTTTCTCAAGAATGGGCCGGAACCTTCAACCAAGGTGGAGAAAGAGGCTGCTGCTCGAGACATCGCCCCCAAGACCTTGGAACGTGCAAGGCGCGCTCTGGGCGTCAGGTCCAAGAAAAAGGCAAAGGGTTGGTTCCTATCGTTGCCAGACGAAGAATGACCACAGGTAGGATATGAAGTGCGCCAAGAACGCCAACATCGCCATTGATGATTTTGGCGCATTTCACCCCTCAAGTTCGCCACGATGATGCATGACGCCCTTGGCGATCTTGACGTTCTTGAAATCGGCTAGAGACCGAAAATCTCGGCAGTCGATATGACCACTTGTCCGTCTGAAGGGCTCGCGCCAATAAAAAACAACTCCCCCCATCCCCCTGTGGTCACATGTTGTCTTCGCCTGCGTTGGTGTGGCCAGATGCGCCCGAGACCGACACGCGGACTATTGATCAGGCTGTTGGAGGTGAGGTGGACTCGAATAGCTGAGTCTTTTCAATCAGTCTGCATTCGGGTTCATCTGAGTGGGTGTATTCGGGTGCCGCATGGGTGGGTTTACTCATTGGCTGGACTGTCCGGCGCATCAATTTTGAACCCACCCCTTGCGATGGTAGTGGCGCAGCACGATGGCGCGGTTGAACAAGGGGAAGCCGATCCACAGGCCATTTAAGGTGAAGACGGATAAGATTGCCCACCACCACATGCCTTTGAATGCATAGTAGAATGGGCCGAACAGCAGGCACCACAGGCGATGCCAATTGCCGAGTACAACTTTCTCCTGCCCGTTAAATTTCCATGTTGCCCGAATGACCATTGTGGTCTCCTTTGCTGATTGCGGCTGCAACAGCGCAATAAGATCGAGCAGTGGTGGGCGTCAGGGTAATTCCTAGATCATTGAACGTCTGCGAGGCGCACAGGGGCCAGCACTGGCGTCAGCGGCGCTTTCGTCTCAACACGTCGTTCGTCGCGACCACGAGGCCCTCTGGCTCAATGTAACACTGCCGCGCGCGCTTAACGCCGTATGCTCTAGGGATTTGTTGTGGGGTTGTCCCTGACATGCCTACTGATCTCGTCTTATCGATCTGCATCAGAAACCTAGGAAAACAACATGTCCGACATCATCACACTGAAAACCCTTTGCGAAGAACTGAAGATCGACCCGCGCGAGGCACGCGAAAAGCTACGCGCCGCTGTTAGCGACGCAAAGGCAAACCCCGAACTCGCGAAAGCACGTAAGCCACGCACACCGTGGCAATGGGTCAAGGGGTCGGCAGCTGAGAAGGCCGCAAGAAGCATTCTCTCATGATAGCCAACAGAGCGCTTTGTTGTCCTCATTCTCCGGCGACCAAGTGCTCTACATCAAATCCAAGAAGCCGTATCCCCCGAATTGAGCGATTGTTGAATGGCGGCCGCGTTTGGTCACCCCAACCGAGCAACTCCATCACACAGGCTTCGGCAAATCCGTTTAGCTTATAGCTGCCAAACACACAGTCATAGGCTCGATCAATTGCATCACCACGGCCAGACAACAGGTACCTAACCGTTTTGACAACGGCCTCGCGTGTATTGTTCGCCTGAAAATCAAGGCGCAAACGCTCGAGGCCAGTCAAGTCTTCGCCCAGGTCTTTCGATGCAAAGCGCAGTCGTTCAAGAAAGGCGTGACACCCTGTCAAATAGTGGAACAAGTCGTCGTAGCTGAGTTGCTCAAGTTCAGAGGGGTCACAAAGGTAGGTTCGAATGTTTGCGATGTTCTCGATTTCCGAGGAGGCGTGGTAGGCGTCACCCTTCACGGTATCGTCAGTCGACTGCCAAAGGTCCACGTAGTGCGCTATGCGACTTGCCCGTTGCCCGGGATCAGTCAAAAGTGTCGTCTCACGCCACCCGTTGCCTCCACCCTGTGTAAGTCTCAACCAACCTAGGAAACGCCCCATTTCGATCTGAGGGTCCTGTCCGGAATACTCTGGGCGCCCAAACCCGTGCTCTTTCGCGACGGTAAGGATCTCGTGGTGGGCTGGAACCAGCACCTCGTCGTATTTGCGACGAAAGCTCTGGATGAACGAACGTTCCTTCGTTTTCTTCTCACTCCCCACGACGACACTTGTTGGGGCTGCAGGTTTCACAAAGTTATGAATGAACTTTTCAAACGCTTCTTCGCCCTGCGGCTTTTCCTTCGATTTGAACGCCTTGGTATACTCGCGCAGCACTCCCTCGTTTAGGACGTCAGCATCACTCCACAAGTCATCGAAGATTTGGGGTAAATCGTAGAATGCCTCGTCACGGTCCTGCCTCAACAGAACGGATAGTTCGCGGTTCGCCTGCAAGCCACTTGTCGTGAGATTGGCTGACCCAACAAGGGCCACGTCATCGACGATGTAAAGCTTAGTGTGAAACTTTGCATCGGTGAAGTATCTCACTTTCACCTTCGGGTTTTCGAACGCAGCGCGCAGGGCCTCTGGTGTGGTGGCCGGAGAGAACCTGACAACAAGGCGAACTTCGCAACCCCTGTTGGTCAGCGCGTCGATGGGTGCTGTTGTCGTGAAGAACGGAGCGGCCAGAAGCCCTGCTCTTGGATTTATGCCCGCTTCCATAAAAAAGCTTATGGTGAAACCGGTACCAGAAGTGTTGCCGTAAAAATCCCTCAGCGCCATAGTATCCCCGTTGCATTAGTCTATTCACGGTATTGCAGGTGGATTTCAAAATTCAGAAATCGCAGTCAGTCAGAATTCGGCCATTTTGAACAAGCGACCATCCCGACCGTCATCATGCAGTCGCGCTACAACCTCTTCGTCCGAGAACCGAATGGGTTTGTCCTCCAAGTCACGAGGTAAATCAGTGTCAATTAGCGTGAAAATGTATTGGCATTTCGCAGACGCAATCTGTTCTCGAATTACGGCTAATAGGCTGTTTTTCTTTCGATTATCTAAACCTTCGAACACACCGTCATGGTACACAAACCGAAAGAATGGTGCATCCTCATACACTTTTAGAAGCGCTAAATCGAAAAGAACACAGATCAGTTTCTGGTAGCTTGTTCCGTCTGACAAGTTGGATGTAGTGGTTGAACTTCCTTGCAATGACAACCCAACCTCATAATCGAAATTGTTTTGCTTGTTGACGCGGAAGTAGACTATCCCGTCGTGGTTCAACACACGCTTGCAGTAAGCATTGAAGGTATCTCTAAAACGTTCGAAAAGAGGGTTAGCTCTTTCAATCATTACCTTAAGTTCATCCGCAACTCGGCCACGTGTCCGTTCAACTTCACGTAGGTCCCTCGCTGCTTCTGCAACAAATTCTAGTTTACGCTTTTGCTCCTCCAAGTACACCAATCGGGCCTTGTGTTCGGCAAGACCTTTTTGCAATTCCTTGAATTTTTCAAACGTGTCGGTAGCCTGCATGAATTGTAGCCGGTGCGACCGCTGCGCATCCAGTTCACGCTTCCTTTCAGACAGCGCCAGCCTTTTGTCCTCAAGGTTTGTTCTTTGCTTGCGAAGTGCGGTATTTCGCTCTCTAGTAATCTTCCTATTGAATGCCACCAGCTGCTCATAGTCGCGAGATAGTTGCTCCGGGAAATGCAGTTCAACTTCCTCGAAAATGGATTTCACATCATTCAGGTCAAACTTGTCTTTGTGGCTTAGTGCCTCGTCGATCTGCCGAATATCAAATCTCAAGTTATACAGAGATGATGAAATTGCAGAGATTTCGGTTTCGATCTCATTTACTAGATCACGAACCAGTTTCTTCTCTTCCTCATCGAAACTGAAAGCGTCCAACGCCTCTTCGCTCGATCTAATATCTTGAATTAATGATGAAATTTGTGCATTCAGTTGGGGCAGCTGATCCTCTGAAAACTGCACTTCTCCTTGGAGATGGTCTAGTTTTGCTTTTTGCTCAGAGTACTCTTCGTCTAGACTATATTTCTGCTGCACTAACTGATCATTGAAGGCAAAAAGCCTAGCAATGAACGGCTTCCAAGTTTGGTCCTTAGAAGATGCGAATTTCTGGAGCTTAAGCTCATCATCCCAGTCACTTTGAGCGCGTAGAAAGTAGGTTATTGCCTTTCTGTAGGTGAATGGTTTCAGAATACGCAGATCGAGCCAGCTATCCAAAATAACCACAGCATCGCCTCTACTGAGTTCAAAATGATCCCAGCCGTCTTCCGAAACATCAATAAATGATTCCTTTGGTTCGTCGTGTAGAGCAAGCGAAACCAAGTTTGGATCATCCACCCCACGGCGCACGGTCGCAAATTGCCCACTGTTCAGCGCAATCTCAATAAAGAACTCAAAGCCTTCGAACAGATTCTTGTTTTTAAAAAGAAAGTGGCCCTGCGACATACCTTTCAACATCAGAAAGTCGATTAGATGAAGAAGCGTAGTCTTTCCAAGATTGTGGGAGTCACGAGCATCATCTGACGGGTGGCGAATTTCGCCGAGGACGGCGTTTAAGCATGTCGCGTCTTCCCCAAAATTGAACTCGATGGGAGTGAAGACTTCATCACGGTTGCTGTACAAGCGGCTAATTTGCATTAGCAACTCCTACTAACTCGACCACATCGTTCTTAGTGTGGTACTCCACGCGCCCTAGCAGAAACAGAAAGCGCAGCGCTGGTAGAAACATCAGTTCACCATCTTCGCCGACGCGCCGTACGATCAGCTTTCGCAGCCCTTCAAACGTGGCGGCACCTTTGCGCTTTAGTTCCTTCAGGATCACACCGGCTACACGGACCAGAGAAGTATCGAGGTCCAAATGTTTTTCAGCTGTCAACATCGTCAAGCCACCAACTCTTCTTCGCTTTTCACGCCGATATCGCAGTTGCAGTACATGTAGTGCAAGAGGATACCTACGAGCCTTCGTTTGCCTCGCAGGGCCATTCTCTGGCTCTGCACCTTGTCATAGAGAAAGGTGAACACCCTGTCGAAATCCTCAAAGTGCACACGTTCTGCGATAATCTTCTGTTTCAGTTCGTCAGCGGCATCATGATACAGCTCCCTGAACTCTGAGTTTCGCGGGTTTTTTAAGAAGCGTTCAATTTTTCCGAAGTGCAGCATGGATTCAGCTTCAATTACCTGCTCATAAAACTCTTTAGACAGGCCGTTGATGGGGTTTTTCTTCGCCTTGATCGAAATGGTGTCAAACGACTGGGCGCTATCGAAAGCCTCATCGATATGACCGTCAGAATAATCATGTAGCGCTGAAATCACTTCTATTATTTCGTCTGGCTCGAACGAGAACGGCTGTGTGTCTCTAGCGTTAGGCAAAGATTTTGCCAAATTTGGTTTGTTTTCAAGCTCTAGGTGCTGCCGCTCAAGGCTGATGATGTGCGCGGATTTCAATCCTAGGGCGATCAATTCGGCATGGATTTTTTCTTCCGCCCCCCCTGTCAACTTGCGGTTGGCGAAGAGAATGTAGTGATCGCACAACTCGTTTTCGATGAGCTTTTTGACACGAGGGTATTCCTTTACCTTCAATTCTCGTTGAAATGGCTTGTCAGAATATGAGGCTATCGGCGACGATGCATGCTTTGCTTGAAGGACTACTTTGCCTTCCAATGGCTTACTTCTGCTGGGGAACGAGTTTGCAGTACCAGTGAACTTTCCGTCCCGCCCTCCGTCTGGCCCTGCGGCAAATGGTGTTACACCTTCACCAAGCCATTCGACTGCTATCTTTACGATGAGATCTTCGAAGTCATCGTCACTCAGTTCGTACAGTCGAAAATCTCTGCGCATGTGTTACTCAAAAAATGATTTTTAGTTTCAACCATGACGTTAGAGACCCTAGACTCGTGCGGTCAAGTGGTTCAGCACAAATCTAATGCAGTCTTTGGGTGGGGGTTATGAAAAGCTTTGGGTGAGGGTTATGAAAAGCATCTGACCGAATTTTGCACCCATAAGGCACCCAGCCAATCGAGCGTTTAAGCGTTGCACATGTGAAAAAGTTGCAAGAACTTGTTTTCAATCGATTTAAATGGTGCCCGGGGGCGGAATCGAACCACCGACACGAGGATTTTCAATCCACTGCTCTACCCCTGAGCTACCCGGGCACGGAAAGGCTGTTCGCCTTGGGTGTGGGCCTTCTATGACGTGTGCATGACCGTGTCCAGAGGCTTTTTCAAAGAAATTCGCTAATGTTTCGTTTCGCGGGAATTTGCGGCTTCTTCCAGAGCGTTTTCAATGTCTTCCGGGTCCGTGCTCGGGGTCGCGTAAGCGCCGTTCAGCCACTTCGCAAGATCAATGTCAGCACAGCGGCGCGAACAGAACGGGCGGTAGTCCTTTTGGGTTTCCTCTGCGCAAATCGGGCAGCTCACGCCAAGACCTCCTTCAGCGGGATGCGGCCACGTTTCCGCTGCAACTCGAAGTGGCCAAGCGTGGTCCAGCCCACCAGTACCGTGTCTTCGCTATCGCTGCGGAAGCTGGCCCGCAGAGCCGTTTCAAAGGCGCGGCGATCCTTCTTGGGCATGGGAGCGGGATCGATCACAATCTGCCCCCCTAGCCCGCGCAGGCGCAGAGCCCGGGCGAGGGATTTGGCGCAGGCCATGTTCGCCTTCACCCCAGCGGCCAGCGAGGTGTCCGCGCCGGTGTTCACATCCACCGCAACCAGGGCGCGGGTCTGTTCGATAAACAAAAACGCGCCGCCGCTGAGAGGTTCGCGAATACCCCGCACTGTCTCCAGAGCATCTAGCACGCCCAGACGTTCAAATCCGCCAGCCTCGCGCTCAATATCTGCCGGATCGGTCCAGTCACGCCACGCCAACAGGTGCGGTGTATCGCCCTCTGCCAGGGCCTCTGGCCCGCTACCGGCATCCTCCAGCACCTGGGACGCCAGCGAAACCATAGCAAGAATGTCTTCTTCAATGTCAGCACTATCAGCGCCGTCGCAGGCGGATCGCAGGATCAGGCCATAGCCGCTGTCACCCATCGCGTCATGAGCAATTTCCAACAAGCGGTCACGCTCCTCCTCGTCACGGATCGAGCGGGAGATATTGAGCCCGGGAGCCTCGGGTGTGATGATGGCGTAGCGGCTTTTGAACAGCAGCTTTTGAGAGACAGGCAGTGCTTTGCCCGCTTCGGCATAGCCCGTCAGCTGGACCAGCAACTCCTGTCCGGGCGCCAGACCTTTGACTTGGCGTAAAAAGGCAGGACCATCCGGCGTTGTCAGGAACATGCCTCCCTGCCCCTTGACGGGTCGATCAGCCCGGGCACGGTAGATCGTCCCGGGGGTCGGCGCATCGCTGTCGATCAGCAAATCCTCAAGCTGGCCATCCACCATGAGTGCGGCGGCTTCGCGGCCGTCGATGTGGTCGAGAATGATTGTACGGCCCTTCATGCGGCGGCCTCCTTGTTTGGTGTCCAGCCCGCCCCGCGCAACAGGGCAGCAGTTTCGGCCAATGGCAGGCCGACAATTCCCGTAAAAGATCCATTGATCCAAGGGATAAGCGCCCCCGCAGGCCCCTGAATGGCATAGGCACCCGCCTTGCCATGCCAGTCCCCGGTCGCGAGGTAGCCGTTCAGCTCTTCATCCGAGAGCCGCTTCATCTTCACAGCACTCACCACATCGCGGGACCAGATCCGATCCCCCCGTCGTACGGCGACAGATGTGATCACCTGATGACGGCGGCCGGACAGGGCCAACAGAAATTGGGCGGCCTCTGCAGCATCTTCCGGCTTTCCAAGGATCCGACGCCCAAGGGCGACAGTTGTGTCGGCACAGAGGATCACATCCTCTGAAGCGGCAGAAATAGCCTCAGCTTTCTGGCGGGCAATGCGAGCGCAATAAAGACGCGGCAATTCCCTCGGCTTTGGCGTTTCGTCGATGTCCGGCGGGCAGACCGCATCCGGGGTGATTCCCAATTGGGCCAGTAACTCCAGCCTGCGCGGACTGCCCGATCCAAGAATGAATGCCATGTCTGGCCCTTTTGTCCTATGGCGCAGCGGGGCTGCACTTAATGTTGGCTTTAGCCCAGTCATATCCGGTTCATCGAGGCTGAAAAACCCCAACTGGTCATCGCAGTGGGTGCGTTCAAATGACACTTGGTCGATTGCAGGCGCCCCAAAACAAAAGCCCGGCTAAGGCCGGGCTTGTGTTACTTGATGGATACCAGCGCTTATTTGAAGCGATAGTTGATCCGTCCTTTGGTCAGATCGTATGGTGTCATCTCGACCTGTACCTTGTCGCCAGCCAGAACGCGGATGCGGTTTTTGCGCATCTTGCCTGCCGTATGTGCGATGATCTCATGGCCGTTTTCCAGCTCGACCCGAAACGTCGCATTGGGCAGGAGTTCCTTCACGACACCGGGAAATTCGAGCGTATCTTCCTTGGCCATGTTATCTCCATAATGATGGTTTCCCGCGAGTCTGCGGGACGTGCGCTTAAATGAGCGCTTTTTCCCTGATTTTCAAGGGCGCAATCACCGCAGCGGACATATTGTGACTGTTTTCCCCGGTTCGGACCTTTCATCCCAATGGGTTCGGTTGCGTACGACACCGTTGCGGCGCACCTCGGCGATTGCCTTGAGGTCGACATCAGCATAGGTCCAGCCTGGTTTGTTCAGCACCCCTTCGGCCAGCACGCCGGTGGCCGGGAATCCTGTGTCAGGGGGACCGAATATGCCGCCCATGCCAGTGTTCTGGTCCACCGCTTTGGACCAGTCAGCGGGGCCGACGATAGATGACATGACTGAAACACACTGGTTTTCAAGCGCGCGGGCCATGGCGCCAATGCGCACCCGCCAGTAGCCCGCCAGCGCCTCCGTGCAGGACGGCACCAGCAACAGATCCACATCTGCTAGCGCGCGGCCCAGCAGAGGAAACTCACTGTCGTAGCAAATCAGGATACCAATCTTTCCCAGTTCGGTGTCAAACACCCTGAGTGCATCTCCACCGGTCACATCCCAGGGGGCGCGTTCGAACATGGTCATGATCTGTTTGTCCTGAACTCCCTTGTGTCCATTCGGCGCATAAAGGGTCGCGCGGTTGACAGGACGTGCACCGCCATCAAAAACCGGCGCAGATGCACCAAGGATATGCACATTGAATTCAGCCGCGAGACGCAAGTGCAGTGCATCAACATCCGGTATGCGCCGGGAGACCGCATGCAAGGATCGCTCCAGATCGCCCGCCACCGCTGCGCCGTCCAAAGTTGACAGTTCCATCGCGCCATATTCGGGAAATACCAGAAGATCTGCGCCTTCCTCTGAGGCCTCCTGCACCCATCGGACGATCTTCGCCTCATAAGCGGACCAGTCATCGAACCAATCAAGCGGATAGGCAGCGGCAGCAATTTTCATCAAAGGGTCCATATTCGTTGGTGTCAGGTCAGACGGCGAGACCAAAACTGAAGCGGTTTTCGGGTCTCGTCCACCTCTCCCACATCCCGCCAGGAGAAACCGGCGACCACGCCGGGCATGGGTTCATAACCGCGCTTGCGCCAGAAATCATCCAGAGCGCGATAGTTCAGCGGTTTGGCCGGATGGTCAGCCGATCGCTGCACGCTGCAAAATGCCGAAACCGCATAGCCAAACTCCCTGGCATGCGCCTCCCGCAGGTCAAAGAACCGATGCCCCAAGCCCATTCCGCGATACTCCGGCAAAAGAACAGATTCGGCGCAATAAAAGACGTCCTTTAGCGCCAGACCTGTCCCCGCGAAAGCGGCTGCAAAATCATCGGCATGATCAATGAGAGGCGCGCCGGTTGAGGCCCCGATCAGCCGCTCCCCGTCCCATGCGCCGACCACCACAGACTGGTCACTGTCCAGATAGCTTTGAAGATAGCTGCGTTCATAAGCCAGATCCCCATCGTAGAGATAGGGCCAATCCCGGAATACAGCGATCCGCAGGCGGGCGACGTCGTCCATCACCTGCGCCAGCGCTGCGCCGCGCAGGCTCTGCAGACGCAGCCCCATCAGGCTGAGACCTGTGCCATCCAATCCGCAAGGTTATAGTACGTCGTCACACGCGTGATCTTGCCATCTTCCAGATCAAAGAACGACCCGGCAGGCAGGCGATAGGTTTGCTGACGCGCCTCCGGTAGCCCTGCATCTGTTTCAAGATAGGTGCCGTTCACGACATACTCGGCGGCTGCGCGTTTGCCATCTTCGTTGGCGAACACCACCATGTCGGTGAGGGATTCATCATAGCAGCGGCTCATGTGGTTGCAGAACTCCGCAAACAGCGCCTTGCCGATGCGGATCTTGCCCTCATTCACATGGTGGGCCACGTCGTCCGACAGGCAGTCAAGCATGGCGTCGGTGTCTTTTGCGTTGAAGGCCTCAAAATAGCGGGTGACGGTGCTGTTCATTTTATCTCCAACGGGTTGCCCCAGCGCTCTGTCAGGCGCTGGATAATCTGGGATCGGGTTTGCCTGTAACTGTCTAGCTTGGCGTCCCGGGTTTCCCCCAGTCCAGTTGGGTCCATAATTGGCCAATATTCGACATCAAGGTGGAAAAACCGCGTCAGTTCCAGCGCCCGGCGCTGACTGGCGGGGGACAGCGCCACCACCAGGTCGAAGGAGGACAGGTCGTCCCCCCACTGTTCCATCTCGTCGAAGGACCGTGACCGATGGCGCGACAGTTCCACACCGATCTCTTGGCAGACCGCGATGCAGAAGCCGTCAATCTCCATATCGTTCTTGACGCCGACTGACTGTACATAGGTGCCGGAGCCATAAAACTGTTTCATAATCCCCTCTGCCATCGGGGATCTGACCGCGTTGTGGTCACAGCAGAACAGGATCGACTGCGGCAACTCGCTCACGCTTCAGCCTCCAAAATGCAATACGCAAATCAGGGTGAAGAGACGGCGCGCCGTGTCGGTATCAATTTCCGCCTTGCCCTCCAGCCGCTCCTGCAAGACACGGCTGCCTTCGTTATGAATACCCCGGCGGGCCATGTCGATGGTTTCGATCTGACTGGGCGGCAGGGTTTTGACAGCCGTGAAGTAGCTCTCGCAGATCTGGTAGTAGTCTTTGACCACCTGACGGAACGGTGACAGCGCCAGGTGAAATTCCGCCGCCTTTTCGCCAGCCTCAGATGCAACATCAAAGACCAGCCGTTTGTCGCGGATGGCAAGCCCCAGATGGTAGGGCCCCTCAGGCGCCGCTCGCTCACCACGCACCGGTAGCGCAAAACTGTTGTCCTCGATCAGGTCGAAAATCGCGACCCGACGCTCCTGCTCAATTTCGGGCGTCGGCGGCGGCAGGTTGCGGTCATCAAGGTCGATTTTGCTGATGCGGCTCATGGGTCAGGTCTCTGTGCGCAGATTATGTGGATAACTGACTAGCCGATGGTCGGTGCCACGGCAATCCGCAGGGCACAGTTGTGCCGTAACGATGTGCCAGCGCCACCATCCATACACACGGGCAGCCCGCAGCCTGCCTCCCCGCACTCCTGCTCCCTATGCTCAGCGGTTCAGCCGATCCAGGCGCGCCCGGATTGACAGGCCATGCGCTTCCAGGCTTTCGCTTTTGGCCAGCGTTTCGGCTGCCGGGCCGATTGCGCGCAACGCTTCCGGCGTCATTTCGCTCAACGTGGTGCGCTTCAGGAAATCCATCACCGACAGGCCGGACGAGAACCGCGCCGATCGGGCCGTTGGCAGCACATGGTTCGGCCCGCCGATATAATCCCCGATCGCTTCGGGTGTGTACGGGCCAAGGAAAATCGCGCTAAGCGTGAATGGTTTTCTCACTGAGCGCACGAGCGTCTGCAACGCAGAGCTCCAGGTGTTCCGGGGCGATGCGATTGGACAGCTGTGCTGCCACATCCAGATCAGGCACAACGATCACCGCGCCGTAGTCCCGCCAGCTGGGGTCGGCGATGGCGGAGCGGTCCAGTGTCTGCAGACGCGCCTCTACCGCATCAGCCACAGACCGGCCAAATGCCTCGTCATCCGTAATCAGGATCGATTGCGCACTTTCATCGTGCTCTGCCTGGCTGAGAAGGTCGAGCGCAATCCAGTCGGGATCGTTGTCCTTATCCGCAATGACCAGAATTTCCGACGGGCCAGCAATCATATCGATGCCGACCTTGCCAAAAACCCGCCGTTTCGCTGCCGCGACAAACGCATTGCCGGGGCCGGTGATCTTGTCGACTGGAGCGATAGTCTCAGTCCCATAGGCGAGGGCCGCAACTGCCTGCGCGCCGCCGACACGGTAGATTTCATCGACACCGGACAGGCGGGCCGCCAGCAATACCAGCGGGTTTATCTGTCCATCCGGCGTGGGAACCACCACTGCCAGTCGTTCGACACCCGCCACTTTCGCCGGAACTGCATTCATCAGGACCGATGACGGATAGCTCGCCAGACCACCCGGCACATAAAGACCAGCCGCCGACACTGCCGACCAGCGCCACCCGAGTGAAGCCCCGGCGTCGTCCTGCCATTCGGCGTTCTGAGGCATCTGCCGCACATGATAGGCGCGGATACGCTCCACCGCCAGCTCCAGTGCGGCGCGTTCCTCAACCGATACGTCCTCAATCGCGGCATCAATCTCAGCGTCCGAAATGCGCAGTTGATCCGCAGTCAATGGCAAACGGTCGAATTTCGCGGTCAGCTCAATCAGCGCCGCATCGCCACGGGCACGCACATCCGCGATGATGTCGGCAACCACCGCATCCACATCGGGGCTGTCTTCGCGTTTTGCCCCCAGAAGGGTTGCAAACGCCTGATCAAAATCAGCATCGGACGCGTTCAGAAAAACGGGCATTATGGCTCTCCTTTGAGCCTGCAATATAGCCCCCTGCCCGCAGTCTCAAGATGGTTGCACATATTGACGTCAGTCGAGCGCCTGCCGCGCAAGCGACGGGATTGCATCTGCCGCCAGAGCATTATCCAACGGGCATAGCATCAGCACATCGTTTCTCGGCTGGCCCTCCACGACAACAGAGCGCGGGCGCAGGCCAAACGGACGGAACCCTGCGTCTTCATAAAGCCTCCGCGCCGCATGGTTTTCCTGATCCACGCATAACTCCACCTGCTTCAGCCCCCGCGCGCGGGCCTGATCCAGGACCCGTGTCAAAAGGGCTTTGGCCAACCCCCGACGCTGATAGGACGCTGAGATGTAGAAGGGGCCAAGATCCGCTGTATGCGAAAGGCGCGACAGCCCGCCCTGACGCAAAACCGCAAAGCCCACCAATTGATCGCCAAGAAACGCGCCCCAGTAAGCACCGCTCTCAAACCCGTTGATCAGGCTCGCATCCGGGATGCCATCCGCCTCTTCTGCAGTCATCAAGAACGAGGCCGGAAATGCGGTCAGACCTTCGCGCCACAAGACACGAAGATCGGCAAGATCAGCGCCCACCAACTGGCGCAGCATCATGTCTCGTGCCGAGGAGCCTGCCCGGACGGCGCCTGATAGGGACGTGTCACATCGCGCAGGGTGACCTCAACCGCCTCAACGGCAAGCCGGATGGCCCCATCACCGGCAAGGGTCAGAACAATATGCCCGTCGCCATCAGACCCCGGCTCAAAACTCAGCGACAGCAACGACAGGATCAGGTCGCGCTCCTTCCGATCGATGCCCTGCGAGGCCACCGACAACACCTGATCGACGACCAGCACACTTTGCACCCGTTCATAAGGTCGACCACGCTTTTCGGCAGAATCTTTGTCTTCCCACCGGAACCGGTTCAACAGCAACGCAAAGCGCCGCTCCGCAGGTCGCCAGCTGATCTCCGTCACCGGAAACACAGCATCCTGCGCGAGCGAGGCAATAATCTCCAGATCCTCAGCGCCAAGCGCGCCAAGGTTCAGCGGCGCCTCGCGCCCGTCGTCGAAGGTTGCATCTGACATTACTGCTCCTGGATCCGTTCAATCTTGGCACCGACCGAGGACAGCTTGCGCACCACATGTTCGTACCCACGGTCCAGATGGTAGACACGGCTAACGGTTGTCTCACCTTCAGCCGCAAGACCTGCAAGAATCAAGGAGACCGAAGCCCGCAGATCGGTCGCCATCACTGGCGCACCCTTCAGTTTTTCGACGCCCGTTACCGTGGCGTGACCACCTTGCACGTCAATCTGTGCGCCCATACGTATCAGTTCCGGCGCATGCATGAACCGGTTTTCAAAGATCTTTTCTTCCAGGACACTGGTCCCTTCAGCGGTACACATCAGCGCCATCATCTGTGCCTGCAAATCGGTCGGAAAACCGGGAAAAGGTTCAGTCACGACATCTACCGCTTTCACCCGGTTGTCACCACGGCGTACCGTCAGGCTGTTCTCATTCTCGGTAATTTCGACCCCAGCCGCCTCCAGCTTGTCGCAGAAGGCTTCGATCAGGGATCGTTTGCCGCCCAGCAGCTCCACCTCGCCACCGCAAATGGCAGGCGCCAACATATAGGTCCCCAATTCGATCCGGTCGGTGACAACCGGATGCGTGGCACCATGCAGGCGATCTACACCTTGGATCGTAATGGTGGATGTCCCCTCACCTTCGATCTGCGCGCCCATCTTACGCAGGCACTGTGCCAGGTCGACAATCTCCGGCTCACGCGCCGCGTTATTGATGACAGTCGTTCCCTTGGCCAATGTCGCGGCCATCAGCGCATTCTCAGTGGCGCCGACGGAGACCAGCGGGAAATCAATGACCCCGCCCTTCAATCCGCCCAGAGGCGCCTTGGCATGAACATAGCCATCCTTCAGATCCAACTGCGCCCCAAGCGCCTCAAGCGCCTTCAGATGCAGATCCACCGGTCGCGCACCGATGGCGCAGCCGCCGGGCAACGAGACAACAGCGTGACCATCACGCGCCAGCATCGGGCCCAGCACGAGGATCGACGCCCGCATCTTCCGCACGATATCGTAGTCGGCGGTGTGATTGTTGATGTCATGGCTCGACATGGCCAGCACTTGGCCATCCTGCAGTGTTGAAACCTCGGCCCCCAGTGACTGCAACAGCGTTGTCATGGTGCGAATGTCAGAAAGCCGCGGTGCGTTTGTCAGTGTCAGCGGCTCCTCGCTCAGCATTGTTGCTTAAGCATAAGCGTCAGGCAGGCGTTTTTTGCACCCGCGATAGGGATCTGCCCTTTCAGTGGGCCATTCCCCGTCACCAAAATCGAATCCATCTGCCCTTACTCCTTAGAACTGCCTGTTGTGGGGTCGTCTGCCGGACCGCCGGTTCCGTCATCTTTGACCGCACGCGCCTTCGCCTGGGCCTTGCGACGGCCCATATTCGCCTTCAATGCGGCCTTCAACCGATCTTCACGCGTTGACGCTGACCCGCCATGTTTTGCTGTTTTCTTCTCTGCCATAGATCTTCTGTACCGGAGTGTGAAAAAACCGTCCAGAATGCTCTTGCGCCCCAGTTCGTTTATGCCTAAAAGCCCCCTCACCGGCGCTGCTGTAGCTCAGAGGTAGAGCACTCCCTTGGTAAGGGAGAGGTCGAGAGTTCAATTCTCTCCAGCAGCACCAGTCTCCCGATCAAAGACATTTCAGATACTTAGATGATGACGCATCTATTCTGAGTGCTGATCGCCATGCGTGCTCATCTGCTTGCGCCCGGCGTTTTCCGGCCTTGGACATGCGGCACATATGAGACCGTCCGGACCAAGTGGAGCCAACCCCCACGCCCAGATCCGAATCGAGTTGACGCTGCAGCGACATTTGATTCGGGCAGACTGTTGTCCGCTCAGAGACAACAGCCCAGCTTGCTCATGACTGTCAGCGGTTAACCGCCGTTGAATCAATTTATTTGCAATTTCCAGCTCTCGAATCGCACCGGTTAAGGCCGATTTTAATTTCCATCCGCCAATCTGGATCCCGCAGGCTCACCCCTTTGCAAGTCGGGGCGGGTGCGAGGCCGCAACGATATTTGGTGCAGGAGGGTTGAATGACAGATGCAAAACAACATTGGCCGCCTGCGCCGAGACTGCGGATATTGACAGTTTCGCTCGGTACCAAACGCCAAACTGAGAAACTAGGTCATTTGAGTCACGCAAAAAAATGGGGGCCGCTGCAACGGTTTTCCAAGCACTATGCCACACGGCAGATCATACAGGCACATACTCAGTGGCTCTGGCCACTCACTAATTTTGACACGGACAAAGGCGTCTGGCTGTCGAAGATCTGCGGCCCTGACGACGGGGCGGATCTGCTCAGATCGCCAAGGTTATCTCGCCTCAGATCATGCTGGAAACGACGACGGTGCTGCACCGTGTTTGCCAAACGACAAAAAGATCAAGTGGCCTCCTGAAGCTGCTCCGCCTGAAATCCGCTTATCCATTGGAAAGATCCCGCCAAGTCCAGCGGGCTCCCTTTGAGCGCGATGCCACATCCGGTGTATCCGCTTTGCTTCAGTCGTAAGGCGCTGAAGGTCCGCCCCACCACAAGGGGCAGATCAACGCCTCGCGTCCGAACTTCTGCAGGATCGGTCTTCAAGCCACCAAAAGACGCAAATTACCGCCGACAGGGCACAACCAAACCCGACCGCCACCAAGATGAGCCGACAACCGGTCGGCCAGCCTGGCGATCAATAGAGACACCAGTGCGCAGCCTGAACCAGGCAAGCGCGAGAACCCGAGGCCGCCCTCGATAAGGAACATGTCATGTCGACGATATGGAACTCCATTTTCAGAAAAACCGCCGTGGCCGCTGCTGCTCTGACCGTGATGAGCGTTTGCGCCGGTATGCTTCCTGCACAGAGCATCAACAACAATATCAAGAGCCAACTGGACCAGTTTGTTCGCCGTGGTACCGAAGTCAGATTTGAGGGTTATCTGACGGGCTATAGCTATTGGGATAACACACCCCCTGGCAGTGCTGCCATCGCGCGCCCGGTCTTGCGGCGTCAGGCCGGTGGCACCGGGACTTATAGTGACCCGGTCACCATCGCCGTGGGCCATGCCATCCGGCGGGGACGCCAGACGTTGGATTTTCCGGCAGGCACGCGGTTCTACATAGAACGCCTGCGCAAATACGCGATCGTGGAAGACGTCTGCGGTGACGGTCATCAACCCCAAAATGGCCCCTGTCATACCGGCAAGAATGGCCGCCCGTGGCTCGATATTTATATCGGGGGCAAGCGGAATTCCGTCCGCGACACCGAAAGATGCATGAACCGACTGACCGGGATGCAGCCGATCCGCCTCAACCCCCGACGCGGCTACCCGGTGGCACGTGGTGAGATTTCAGCCAGCGGATGTCAGGTTTTTGGCCCGGTGAGCTGACACTGCTCTAGCGGGTGCGGCGCTTCAGATGCGCCAGCGCCTGCAAGACGATCCCATTTGTGTTAAGGTCGGCATGGTTTTTCATTTGGGCATACCCATCAAGGAACAAGCCACTGCTCATGCCAAAACCATCAATCCGGGCGTGCTCTTGTGCCATATTCAGCATTTTACGGGTGTGCCTACAGGGTCTGACCGCGTACCAAAGATAAGCTGCCTTGGTCGAGAAAATTCCATACGGGCTGCTGGCAACCGGTTCAAACACCACCTCGCGCTCCTTCCGATAGCTGACGTTCCAACGCGTTTCATGACCCAAGTCGAAGCCTTGGTAGACAAACCAGGGTGACGTGTCGATTGGCGTCTCAGATGGTGCAAGCAGCTGCCCGGTCTGGTCAAAGTGGTGCTTCATCGCACCCAGAAAGACATCCGTTAGCACGGCGCATTCCGCAGATGGCCCCAGCTCCACATATTCGAGCAACAGCGGCTCAGTTGGCAAGATGCCAATTTTGTCGACTGCATAGAGCAGGCTGACCGTTCTATCAGCAACGGTTTCGCCGACAAACGCCTCCCGGTAAGGAGAGCGGGTTTCCGACTGGCCCAGAGCTGGCAAAACCCGGGTCTGATAGTGCGCACAGTGTGACTGATAAGATGATTGAATACGTGTCTTAAGGATATTGTTAAGGACACCCCCCTGCATCAAACCCGCAATCCGCCATTTCCCAATCAATTGCGAGCAGGCGTCCCCAAGGGCGGTGTGCTGCGCTGCCCGTGTCACTGCGCTGGTAAGCCGGGCGAAATCACAGGCGTCGAACCCTCGTCTTTCGATCGAGGCATCCCGGACATTGATCAACGTCGGCGGGTATGCTGCGTCGCCATCCTGAATAACCGGCAGCGACGCCATGATTTTTCTGATCCGGCGATAAATCCTGTCAGCTGGCGCCAACTCCAACTCAACTGCTGCCAACAATCCAAGGATCAGGCTCCCGACATCCCACATCGTGATTTCGGAGTTGTTGAAGGACTTGCCGTTGATCTGCTTTCTAACCGTCAACGCCAATCCGGTGGCATTCATTTCTGCCTGTTCAAGATAGCTATAGGCCAGCTCGGCATCAGCCATCATAGCCGCATCGAAAACAGGTGCCTCCGGCGCCAGGCTGCTCTCACGTAGCGTGTCACGTGCCTCAAGCAGAAGCTCATGAGCGGGATCAACTATTCCTGTAGGATAGTTGAGACAGATACCATTGGCTGCTAAGCACTTTGGCAGAGAGCCTAGCTGATCGTCTGCGCTTTATGGACAAAGACCGCATCCGGATGGCGCACATCTCCACGTTGCGGGGCGACATCATCTGCAAGAAAAATAGGACCTTCGATCGGCTCTCCATCAGGTCCCAACCCTGGAGCCCCAAGCCGACGCTGCTCTCCATCACGGGTTTCGACCAGAAATGTGCCATCGGCCCGACGTTCCCCGCCACGCACCAAGGTCACACAGTCGGTGCCCAGCCGCGTCCGCGCCTGATCCAGCACCCCGTTGTATCCCTCCGCATCACCCGGAAACTCAGGCAAGATAACATAGTGTCTGGAGTGGTTCGGCAAGAAGGCACAGCACCGTTTGTAAATTTCGCGCGGCAGAACAGACAGAAGATATCCTGATAGCCGCGCCCGGTTAACGCTTGCGGCAATGCGCTGACCAACCTCATAGGCACGCGCCGGGTCAATCGGCAACTCGGCAACATCCACGGCAAGAACAGTGCCATCCCCCAATTGGGAAAACAGCCCTGATGTCATCCTCTCCTGCGCGGACCTCAGATCCAGGCGCGCCTTCAATGGCAACATCAACACGGCAGCAGGGCCAAGCAGAGCCTCGCGTTCAGCTGCCTCGACCGCATCATAGATCACGGTCGTGCACCCCCCGGTCCGCAGACCGTCCTGCCGCAACTCGCCCTCAAGCTCATTGGTCGACACCGTCGAAAAATGCGCTGGCTGAGCGGCGGCCGCCATGGCACCGGGCAGCTGCTGATCGATTTGCGAACGCAGCCCCCAAAGGCTCCGCGCCTTAAAATAACCCGTCTTGCGCATCAGATTCCGCGATGCAGGAACGATCTCGACAAATGTCCGATTTTGGGAGGCGGTGTCACTCAGCATCGCCAGAAGGGGATGGGTGCTATCCGGTGTGTGCTTGGCAAAGTCTTCGAATGCGACCTCAACGGATAGGGCGACCCCCTGTGACAGAAACGCAAAAATCAGAGAGCCAAGCGCATTTTCCGGCAGCGATGGATGCACGCCGGTCAGCAATATGGAAAACGCACGTATCCCCTCGGCCCGCTGGGTCTGCGCCAAGGCTAAGCCAGGTCGTGCTTAGCAGGCCACCCGAGGCCAAACCCAGAAACTCACGGCGTTTCCACGACATTACTTGTCCAACTTTCTGGTCCCGGCAGTGTTTACCATAACCTGAAGGATCTACGATGCCCATCTTGAAATATCATTAGGACTTTGTTAAAAACTTAATGAGCGGACGCGGAATCGAAATGGTTCGCGCGAAAGTCAATCTGGCGAAAATCGCCTGCCCCCCAAACGAGTGAATGAAAAAGTAACACGTTATTTGAACGGGTTGGCAAGTGATGCATACGACGACGAAAAATCGGACGGCGCCAGTGGCAAGGAAACGCAGATCAAAACCGTCTGCGCCCAAGGCCCGTGTGCACAAGACATTTCCGACTGAAATTTTACCGGCAGAGATGACCATCTCCACCGACGCCCAAAGGCAGATTTTCAAGGCCGGGACGGCAACCCGCCCGTTTCTCGCCGCGTTGTTTTTCGTGTTGGGATTGGCCCTGGCTGCGGCCATGATCATCGCGGTCACACAGAGTGTCATCACCGAGTTTAAACTGGCCCGCTCATTGTTTCAGAACAATGCGCCGACAGATGCCGTCAATGCGGACTGGCGCCGGTTCTTGCCGCAAAGCGACAATCTTGAGGGTGATGGTGGCTATGACAAGCTGGACAGCGATGGTCCGGGCGTCGCAACGGCGACGAAAAATGCCTGCCAGACACATACATCCGCAGCCCGCAGCGCCAGCAACAATCCTTCAACGCTCTATGCCTTCGTGACAGCCGATCTGGAAGACGTGTCCAACTCCGTTCAACGGACCTGCGACACGATCAATGTGTTTGTTCCAGAGTGGTTGATCATCAGTGACGAGGGGATTGACTGGCTGCAATCCGGCAATCAGGATTTTGGCACGCCTTACGTCGTGCGAACCAATCAATTTGGCGATCATCCGATTCAGCCGTTGATGCATGTTCAGGCCACCGCACTTGAGGATGGCGGCAGCCGTCACTGGTCCAAGGCTGCAGAGCTCGCAACACGGCACGGATGGTCCGGTCTGTGTTTCGATATGCGCCGGTTGGAGGTGCAGAACCTACAGAAGGCGCTGACCCATTTGGATGGCGTGCAGGATGATTTCGCGGCCAGAAACCTTGAGTCCTGTGCCGTCATTGCTCCTGATCAGATTGAGGCCCTTTCCTACGGGATCGCCTTACCTGACCGGGTCATTCTACCGGCGGTTCAAAACAGCTATCGACTCGGAATATATGAAGAGTCACCGGCCCCTCTGGATTGGTTCCAGACCGTTCTGGAACGCGCGCGCAGCACCATTCCCAAGGAAAAACTGGTGATCGGCATGGCGGCTGGCGGGGTGCATTGGACAACTGGCGCGCTTGCGCCCGAATTCATCAGCTACGCAGATGCGATGTCTCAGGCGGATCAATACGGGGCCTTTGCAGGCTATGCGCCTGAGAAAGGCCATGGGCTTATTTCCTACATGGATGCGCGCGGCGAGCGGAACATGATCTGGTATCTGGATGCCGTGAGCCATTACAGCCAACTTCTGAGCATTGCGGAGGCCGACATCGACGGCGTTGCAATTTGGGGTTTGGGGCAGGAAGATCCCTCCATCTGGCCGCTGCTCGCCGAAGAAGATATTCTTTCGGACAGTGCCTTTGACACCCTACGCGACATTGATCTGAACAGCTTCGTCTCATATCGCGGCACTGGGCCCTTCCTCCGGTTCGCTCAAAAAGAGATCCTTGGCCGCCGTCATGTCACGCGGGATGCCGAGACCCTGATGGTGACCGATGCGGTCACTGATCCTTTGCCGCTGCCGGTCATTGCTGACCGCTACGGTACCCTTCCGGAAAAATCTATCCTTCTCACATTCGATGATGGACCCGCCCAGGATCACACGCAAGATATCCTCGATATCCTGAACGACGCCAAGGTGCCCGCAACCTTCTTCATGGTGGGCAATCAGATGTTCGAGCAGAAGAATGTCGTTGACGCGTTGGCCCGGTCCGAGTTCGATTTTGGCCTCCACACCTTTTCTCACCCTCGGCTCGATCGAGCTTCTCCGGCACGGGTTCAGGTTGAACTGGCGTTGCAGTCCCGGATCTTCTCCTGGCTGACAGGTCAAACACCTGTGGTGTTTCGCGCGCCCTACATGCGCGGCCCCGGGCCGCTTGAGGGGGATCTAGCGCGCCGGCTGAAGACCATCATTGACCAACGCTACCACCTTCTCGGCGCCGATATCGTGCCACCCGACTGGCGCAGCCTCAGTCCCAAGCAACTGGTCGACTACACGCTGGACGCATTGGATGGCAGCGGTCAGGCCCTGCTGCTGCATGACGGCGGCGGCGCCCGAAGTAACACGATCAGCGCACTACGTCTGCTGATCCCTGAGCTGAAGGCGCGCGGCTATCAGTTTCTAACATTGAAACAAGCCATGGCAGGGGTCGGCAGCCCCTATGAAACCCGTCAGGCCGCCAGTCTCGAACCGTTTGAGGCGCTTGCCTTCACCGGTTTTGGAAACAGCGCAACATGGGTGGCCTTCCTGGTGCCCTTCGCGGTGCTGCTCGGGGTCATTCGTGCTCTTGTATTGTTTGTAATGGCGATCCGGTCCCGCCGGGCTGACCGTGCCGACCTCCGCCATCGCACGGGTGATTTCTCCGCCCCGGTCACGGTTGTGATCCCCGCTTACAACGAAGAGAAGAGCATTCTGAAGACAATCTACAGTGTGCTTCAATCAGACTACCCAAATCTGTTGGTGCTAGTGGTGGATGACGGATCAACCGACGACACACATGGGCTGGTGAGCAAGACCTATAAAGACAATCCAAACGTCCAGATCCTGCGCCAACCCAATGGCGGCAAGTGGAAGGCCGCCAATCTCGCCTTCTCGCATGTGACAACGGATTATGTCGTCGCAATCGACGCCGATACCATCGTCGGACCGGATGCAATCCGCCGTCTGATGCAACCCCTGCGCAACCCCAAGGTCGGCGCTGTCGCCGGCAAGATCATGGTGGGCAATTCAAACAACCTGCTGACCAAGCTCGAAAAGCTGGAATACACGGTTGCTCAGAACATTGACCGTCGCGCCTATGAGACGATCAATGCGATCATGGTGGTCCCCGGCGCCTTTGGTGCCTGGCGCACTGAAGCAGTGCGCAAATGCGGCTACTACTCCAGCCAGACTTTGGCGGAAGACACCGATCTGACGATATCGCTTCTAGAGCAGGGCTATGAGGTCCGCGCGGCCGAGCGCGCCTATGCCTACACCGAAGCGCCAGCCTCTGTTGGCACCCTGATGAAGCAGCGGATGCGCTGGTCCATTGGTATTCTGCAATCCGCATGGAAGCACCGCAGCACCATCCGCAAGGGGCACGCCGTCGGGTTGGTCGGGCTCACCGATCTTGTGATCTTTGGGGTGATCATGCCCCTGCTTGGCCCGATCATCGACTTGCTGCTGGTGCTCATGCTGGTGCGGTTTGTCTCCAGTTTTGATGGAACCACCTTTGATGCCTTCACAGTGCGCGATTACGCCGTGCTTTCTATCTTCCTGGCGTTGCCGCTGCTGGAAATGATCATGGCCGACTATGCCGTGCGGTCAGAGCCGACCATGCCGCGGTCGATGGTGTTGTTGCTGTTGCTGAACAGATTCATTTACCGCCAGCTTCTGATTATTAATGTCTACCGTTCGCTGTGGCGGATCCTAACAGGGCGGCTGACAGGTTGGCACAAGCTGCGCCGATTTGGGTCTGTTCAGGCGCCTGTCCGACCCACGGTTGCCGCCCGGGCGCGCCTCGGCTGACCCTGGCGCGCTGTTCCAGCAAGCTGCCAAGGCATTGCACATAGAAAAACCTGCCCAAGCATGAGGCCTGGGCAGGTTTGTTGTTGGCAATGACGACGTATCAGTTGTCGTCTGACGTGCTACTACCGGAGAGCGCATTTGGATCGAAGGCCCCTCCGAAGGCGGAGCTACCGCCTGTCGCGGGCGCTGGAGCGCTGCTTTCGTCTTCGCCCTCGGATGTAGCTGAATCACCGCCCCCGAGCGCGTTGGGATCAAAGACCCCGCCGAAGCCAGAGTTGTTCCCACCGCTGGGTGCGGGCTCAGATGTTGTTGCCCCACCAGCATCCGACGCACCGTTTTCGGCCTCTTCCGCAGCCCGGCGGGCCGCTTCATCGGCACGACGCTGGCGCAGTTCCTGAATACGCAACTCGGTTTCCAGGCGCTTCTGCTCTTTGACCTCCGCGATACATTGGGCCGGGCTATAAACAGTCGCAGTGCCGACAATCACGATGGTGAAACAGGCAACCCCAACCAACCCGAGAGCTGCCCAGTTGGAACTGAGAAACCCCGGAAGCCGCAGACGACCGCTCTCAAGCTCTTCTACCGTCGCATCCTTACGCGCAGCCGCCACAAGTTCCCGTCGACGAATTGTCGCCTCGTTGAACAGCGCGGCAAAAACTGTCAGCACAACAATAATGAATGCCAGGGCAGAGATTGCCGGTGTGATGCCATAGCGCACCTTCTGCGCCAGCTCGATGGTGAGCGTTGGATATTCTCCGAAGGTGAAGGTGGTGGTGTTGTAGTTCTCGAAGCTGGCGAGAAAGGCCAGGACTGCTGCTGATGCAATTGCAGGCTTCATGAACGGCAGCAGCACCTTGCGGAACGCCTGCGCATGGGTGGCCCCCAAATCAAGCGCCGCCTCGGTCAGCGCGATATCATAGCGCTGCAGACGGGCCACCAGCACCAGCATGCAGTAGCTGGCAATAAAGGTGGACTGACCAATGATGGTCAGGAACAAACCATTCGACAGGAAACTATCTGCCCCCAGCCCGACCATGCGATTGATGCGATCCCAGAACACCAGTGTTGAGATACCAATCACCACACCGGGGATCAGGATTGGCGCGATGATCACCGTGTAATAGGTGGCACGCAGCTTTGGCCAGATCTGGGTCAGCATCAGCGCCCCCGCTAGGCCCATCGCAACCGACAACACGACGGTACCCGCCCCGACCAGGATCGAATTCTTGATCCCATTCAGAATGCGTTCATCCTGGAACAGCGCAGAAAACCATTCGAATGTCAGACATTCCCATGGCGTCGCCTGCGGAAATCCAGGTGAGTTGAACGCCGTGACCGACATGATCACCAGCGGCCCCAGCAGATAGGCGAAGAAAATCGCCAGATAGAACCAGACGCTCAGGCGCAGAAAGGAGAGGTTTTTCATTTGCCGATATCTCCCATGTTCACCTTGAACAGGCGCATGACGGCCAGAACCAACAGGATACAGGTCACCAGAAGAACAACTGCATAGGCAGCACCCTGTGGCCAGTCGCTGTTGTCATTGAACTGCTGATAGATCAGCTGTGTGAACCACAGGGACGACGGACCGCCAAGGATCTGCGGCGCAGCCAACGCGCCCGCCGACAACATGAACACCATAGTGCAACCCGAGCTGATACCGGGCTTGGCATAGGGGATCACAACGCGCTGATGGATCTTGGTCCAACTGGCCCCCATATCACGGGCAGCCTCAATCTGGTTGCGGTCCAGACTCTCGATCACATTGTAGATCGGGAAAATCATCAGCAGGATGTAGGCATACCCAAGCCCTGCATAAAGCGCGATATCGTTCCGGATGAAGTCAAACGGGGTGTCAAACACTCCCATCCCGACCAGTGCGGTGTTCAAAACCCCGCTTTCGCCAAAGATGATGCGCAGCGCAAAGGCGCGCAGGATTTCGTTGATCCAGTAGGGAATGATCAGCATCAACGCGAAGATGCGGATGTGATTGCCCTTGGTCTGGGCTAGATAATAGGCAATCGGATAGCACAGGATCAGGTTGAACAGTGTCACACAGACTGCCGCGACCAGCGTGCGGAAGAACACGCGCAGATCCACCGCATTATAATCCTGGCCACCGCCCTCGGGGCCGAAAACCAGATATTTGTAGTTCTCCAGCGTATAGACGTCTTTCGGCCCGCCGATTTCTGGCGGCGGCAGGTTTGGCCGGAATGAAAAGTCGAGCATCGACAGCTGCGGCAGGATGATAAGACCAATTGTCCAGAACAGGACGAGCCCCAACATCAGAGAGCCCAGCCCATAGCCGTTGCGGTTAAAAAATTCCCTCAGGAATCTTGGCATGGTCCGGGCCTCCTTATTCTGCGGCCAGTTCACCCGCGGGTACGATGACAGCGTTCTGCGTCTCGTATTCCAGGGTGATTGTCTGACCTGTGTGATCTTCAAAGGACTGGCCAAGGTTGGGGATTGAAACCTTCAACTCCTTGCCCCCGTCGCCCTCCATGAAGATATTGAAGGCATTGCCCTCAAATTCCTCGTGGTTGACCTTGGCGCTGACCACATGGTCGCCAGTGGCGCCCTGCGGTGCCAGGGCAAAGGCCTCCGGGCGTATGAACATCATCGCGTCATCCCCCTCTTTCATCTTGCCCTGATTGGCAGAGGAAATTCGTGCGACCAGATCACCCGACCGGTTGGTCGCGATGAGTGCTTCGTTGCCCATCACCCGCTTGACCTTCCCCCGGAATACGTTGTTTTCGCCCACAAAAGACGCGGCAAAGGCTGTTGCGGGGTCGTTGTAGACCGCCTTGCCATTGCCAATCTGGTCGATCACCCCGGCGCGCATCACGGCGATATTGTCTGACATGGTCAGCGCCTCACCCTGGTCGTGGGTGATGTAGATGAATGTGATGCCGACACGTTGCTGAATCTCGCGCAGCTCGGTCCGCATGTGCTGACGCAGTTTCAGATCCAGCGCTGACAGCGGTTCGTCCAGCAACAGAACATCCGGTTCGGCGCATAGCGCGCGCGCGATAGCGACCCGCTGACGTTGGCCACCAGAAAGCTCCGAAGGCAGTTTGTCGCCCTGCCCCGGCAGCGCGATCATATCCAGCAGCTCATCTGCACGCTTGCGACGCTCCTTGGCCGAAGCCCCCCTGATCTCCATCGAAAACGTGATGTTTTCCCAGACTTTCATCAGCGGAAACAACGCAAGATTCTGGAAGATCAGGGCGGTTGGCCGCTTGTTCGGACCAATCCCGCGCATATTGTTGCCACCGATCAGAACATTGCCTTCGCTTGGCTCCAGAAACCCGGACACCGCACGCAAGATGGTCGTCTTGCCACAGCCAGACGGGCCCAGGAACGAAAAGAAATCGCCCCCATTGATTTTGACATTCGCGTCGCGCACCGCAACGAAATCTCCAAAGCGGATCCAGAGCTTCTCAAGATCTACGCCTACCCCAGCACTCATGTGGCCTCTCCCTCGGTGCAACCGTCCGTTCGGAGGCGAACCCCCGGCCGATGCAGATAGCATCCGGTTGATAATATGTTGAATTTACGCCCTCAGGCGTGTGGCTGGCCCCCGCATGAAACGGGAGCCAGATAGGGTCGCGCGATCAGGTAATCAGGCGCTCTTGAACTTGTTGACGAATTCGGTACGCACATCCGCATACCAGGGGGCCTCAGCAGGCCAAGGGTTCAGATTGGCCAGGCTGTTGCCCGGATAGGCTTCCGCGAAGTTTTTCTTGTAGACATCGCCGGAGTAATCATCGGCCTTCAGCACCGGTGAGTTGTAGCCGTGGCTGTCGATGGCCTTGCCCGCAGGTTCCTGCTCGTAAGCATAATCGATGAACGCATAGACCTGCTCTTCGTTCTTGGCACCAACCGGCATCGACATCCCGTCGACCCAGGCCATCGCCCCTTCAACCGGCGCCTGATAGTGCACAGGTTCGCCTGCGGATTTCAGCGCCAGCGGCGGACCATCCCAAGTCTGGCCAACAACGACACCTTCGTTCAGCAGACCATTCTTCTGCGAATCCGCATCGTTCCAGATCAGCTTGATGCGGTTTTTACGCGCCACGCACCAATCAGTGACCTGGCCCCAGACCTTGCGCATGGTCTCTTCGTCATCATAGGCCGCCCAGATTGAGCCCGGCTCCATTTCACCGGAGGCTTCCATATAGAGACCTGCGCCCAGCATCATCGAATGCGCGCGGCCCATGGTTTTGCCTGCGTTTTCTTCGCTCCAAACGTCGCCATAGGACGGTGCATCTCCAGAAGGCAGCCATTTGTCCGTACGGTAGGCGATGCCCTCAGTGCCCCAGATATGCGGCAACCAGTGCGCGCCATCATCGTCGAAGTTCCAGGCGTCGGTACCGATCTTGGCCATTGCCGGGTTCACCGCATCCATATTGACCTTGTTGAGGTCGAATGGCTTCAGCAGCTCCAGCGGCCCCCATTGCAGGGACCGGTTGTTGGTCGGCGAAACGATATCGAACCCCTGACCCTTCGTTGCCTTCATCTTGTTGATGATTTCTTCGTTCGACCCGATACCGGTGTAATTCACCTTGATCCCGGTTTTGCCCTCAAACCCGGCGATGAACTCGGGCGGCAGATAATCGGACCACATCAGAATGTTGATCTCACCTGAGGATGCCAGGGCGCTCTTGGAGTAGAGCGGTGCTGCCAGCGCTGCCGCGCCTGCCCCTTTCAGAATGGAGCGGCGGGTTACTTTGGACTTTGCAGTCATCTTGTCTTTCTCCCTATGGAACTGTTGGTCTTTTGTTTTTTGCTTTTGGTGGTGAAACTCTGCGGAACACACTCCTGTTGCTACAGTGACAGATTCAGAATTCGATAAGGCCAGACGATGTCGGGCAAAGACACTTATGGGGCCAGTTTTAGCGCTCCATCGTCAACGATCAGACCAAAGCGGTTACCCGCTTTTCGATGATGATGCCGACTCTCATGTTGTTTCACACGGATCAGTCTGCGCCTCGAAGGCCCCTCACGTCAACGCTGCAACACTGTGGAAGCGTTCACAAAATCGCCGGGCTGCTCAAACCGCCATGCCAATAAGCGCAACCCCGACCGCCATCAGGACAGCCGCCCCGAGGCGGCGCTTCCAATTGCCCTCTTTCAGGATCAGGAAACCAATCAGCGCGGCGAAGATGACCGATGTTTCGCGCAAGGCCGAGACCGCGCCCAGCGGCGCAAAGTTTTTCGCAAACAAGACCAACCCATAGGCGCACATCGACACCAGACCGCCCGCAATTCCCAATGCCCAAACTTTAAGCGGCAATCCCGGCAAGGTCTCTCGCTTTCGCAGGATGACAAACACCGCGACAAAGATGTGCAAAAAGGCACCCCAAGCCCAGTAGCTGACGGTATTCTGTGACAGTCGCACCCCGACACCATCAACCAACGAATATACCGAAATGCAGAACCCGGTGCCCAGCGCGTACCATAGCGCGCCCCGCCCAACACCGGATCGCAGCGCTTTCCAACTGCTGAGTTGGATTCCCACCGCAATAAGCGCAATCCCGAACCAAGCCTGTAAGGGCAGCATTTCCCCCACGAAAATCATCGCCCAGAGCGAAACCAATGCAGGCACAATTCCGCGCGCGATCGGGTAGACCACGCTCAGGTCGCCATGCTGATAGGCACGCCCCAGCATATAGAAATACCCGAAATGCACGACGGTCGAGAGGCCGATATAGGGCAGGCTCGCCACTGCAGGTAATGGCAGCGACACCACCATGACCGCCCCGGGAAGAACATGACCCAGCGCCACCAAACCCAATGTCGTGGTCCGATCTGTTGCGGTTTTGACAATGGCATTCCAGATCGCATGCAACAGCGCAGCCGACAGGATAATGGCGATCACAAATGGAGTCATGTCAGGCTTTCAGATCTGGCAGGTCGCTGCGGGGAGGCATCAGTCCATTTCCTCGGCAGGCATGTCTTGTATCAAGCGCGTTTCCAGCAACTGCCCGTTCCGATAGAGAATCGGATAGGCGATGGCAGCGATATGGCTGTTGAATTCCCGCAGTGCGCGCAGGGTCTCAAGATGGATATCAGAACTCTCGAAACTCTCCGCAGCCCCTCTCTGGAGTCTGCGCAGATGGCGTTTGCGGCTGTCGCGTTCCATACGCTTCACCTCGGTCTTCTCAAGGCTCAGCAGACGCGCGCTTTCCAGATCGTCCGAGATCAGCACGTTGGAGGCCAGCTGCATATTGGCGACAATGACCTCGTGCATACGGGTGATCTCTGCCCAACCTTCTTTCGAAAACCGCACGCCCTTCTTGTGCATTGACGTGGCAAGGGTGGCGAGACGTTCGTCCACTACATCCCCGGCCGTCTCCAGCCGGATGGCATATTCCACCAAGTCGCGGGCCACTTTGGCGTTTTCCTTGCCGACCCCCTCGCTCGGCATGCCCGCCACATAACTCCGGATACCTGACAGGCAATTGTTCACCTCCCGGTCCAACGCCTGCACCGCCCTGATCTGAGTGCGATCACCATGCTGGTAGAGGTCTGGAACAGGTCGGAACATGGCGCTGACCAGATCCGACATTCGCAACAACTCCCGCTTGAGACTGCTGATCGCCTGATTGGGCTGCCGATAGTCGTCCGTATTCAGCACACTAACAGGCATCCCATGCGCAGTATCCTGCGGCGTTGCCGGGTCCGGCACCAGACCTGTCAGAACGCCGTGCAACATACCGCAAAACGGCAGCGCCAAAATCAGCAGCGATGTGTTGAACAGCAAATGCGCATAGACCAGCGTCTGCCCGCCCTCAGGTGCGCCCAGAGCACCGGCTCGCAACGCCATATTGACACCAAACAGACACAGCACAGCCCAGCTCCCGCGCAGCCCCAGATTGGCCAGCGGTATTCGCCGTCCCGACGCTGGCATCCCGCGGCTCAGCCAAACGGGAATGAACGCAGAGCCGAAATTCGCACCCAACACCAAAGACAGGCCAGCCGCAAAGGGGATCGCATCAATCTGCACCAAGGTGACACACATCAAAATAGCCGCCACCGAGGAGTGCATGACAAAGGCGAGTGCAGCCCCGACAAGGAACGCGGTGATGTAGTCCCGCGCCAGGTATTCTGCAATCGCGGGCAGAAACGCGCTTTCCCGGATCGGGTCCATCGCCTCACGCAGGAAACGCAAGGAAATCAAAATGAACGCAATCCCCATCAGGATGCGTCCCATCTGACGGGCTTTTTTTGCCTCGACCTTGACGAACAGATAGCCACCAACCGCCAGCAGCACCGGCACCAGCCAGTCCAGACGGAACGACAGAAGCTGAATGATCAACGCGGAGCCCAGATCCCCGCCCAGCACAATCGCCAACCCGGAGGCAAAGGACAGCATCCCTCCCGCCGCGAACCCGGACGTCAACAAGGCAACCGCGGCCGAGCTTTGCAACACGATGGCCATGCCAACACCAACGAAACTGGCCTGCACGAGGCTGCGCTGTTCGGTCAAGAGACGCTGAAACGTGGCGCCATAGCTGCGTTCGATGCCCGTGCGCACCATACGCACCGCAAAAAGCAGCAGCATGACAGCACCGGCGAGGCTGGTAAGAAAGCTCAATATGGCCATAGGCTCGTGTCTTTTCCTTCTGTCGGGCAGTCTCTAACGGCTGCCGATCTTTATCTTGGCGCTCAACGGAACTCCGTCTGCGCAACTGTTCGCGCGGCTCACTCCATCGAGGGGGCCCGTTTCTTTGCCTTCACCTCGCTCGCCGCGTCAGCGTCCCGCGTCGGCGCCAGTTCGAGGCCAATTCCCCAGGTCTCCAAGGCACGGCGGTACTTTCGGCCCGGTAAGGCATCAGTCATCAGCAGGTCCAGCATCTCCGGTTGCGGCCCCCGGTGCGGCGCCATGTCATCGAATTTCGGATGGGCCAGCAACAACAGCGTCCGTTCGGCGGCCTGCGCAACCACCGCCGCAAGCTGGGCCTCTGTCGCACTGTGGTAGAGGGCGCCGTGTTTGGCAGAAAACGCATCAGCCGACAACACCGCCAGGTCCAATGCAAATGCACGTACCTGCTGTTCGGCAACATGGCCAAACGTGCCACGTTCATTACTTTGGATTTCCCCGCCGAGGAAATGCACCCTGTTGCCGTTGTGATTGGCCAGCGTCTGCGCGACGCCAATAGAATTGGTCACCACTGTCAGATTGGCGCGGCGACGCAGTTCCTTTGCGACAAACGCTGTGGTGGATCCCACATCGAGAAAGATCGCCATCCCGTCTGTGATCTGCGGCAGAACTCCGGCGGCGATGCTCTGCTTTTCTTCGGTATATTTGGAGATCCGCCGATAAAAGCTATCCGCCGTATCCGGCCCGCTCAGATAGGCGCCACCATGGACCCGCTGTACCAACCCCTGCTTGGCCAGTGCCTTGATCGTGCGCCGCACGGTTTCTTCCGAAACGCCCAGCACCTTGGCCAGTTCGCCACTGCGCGCCGAACCGCCCAGACGGCGCAAGGCCTCTAGCAGTTCAAGCTCGCGATGGGACATTTTCTGGTCTGCTGGCACCCGGGAACCTCTGTACAGGACTGATGAATCTACCGGGCAGTGAACCACAGCTCAATCAAAAAAATCAAACAGGAAAACACAAAAACCCACATTAGCGGTCAATTTCGACGGTGTTGAGCCCGAAAACCCTTTGCCACGAAGACACTTTCGGGCTTATCTGGCGTCAATTGCCGCGAGGAAGATCTCTATGAGCCGATGTTCAGACCAGCGCAGGAATGTCCTGTTCATCCTGATTGATCAGATGCGGGCCGACTGCCTGTTTGGCGCCTTAGCGGAGCATGTGGCGCTGCCCAATCTTCGGGCGCTGATGGGGGATGCCGTCACCTTTCAGAAGAACTACACAGTCGTGAACCCCTGCGGGCCGTCGCGCGCCTCTATCCTGACCGGCCAGTATGCGATGAACCACCGCTCCGTCCGCAATGGCACCCCCTTGCGGCATGACACACCGAACCTCGCCTCGGAGATGCGCAAGGCAGGTTATCTGCCGATGCTGTTTGGATATACCGACACCTCGCACGATCCCCGCGTTCACCACCCAAGCGACCCGGCGATGCAAACATACGAATACCCGATGAGCGGGTTTCATGAGATGTTGGAGATGCGGATGGAAATGTCGCACCCATGGCGCGCGCATCTTCTGAACAAAGGTTACACATTCGACCGCTACTGGGACATCTACAAACCGGTATCGCCAACCGGGGATGCCCCGCGTCTTAACGATCCGGCCCCGTATCGGGCTGAGGACAGTGATACCGCATTCCTGACCGACCGATTTCTGGCAACCCTGCCCGGCTACCGCGACCAGAGTTGGTTCGCGCATCTGACCTATATACGCCCGCATCCACCGCTTGTTGCGCCTGCCCCTTACAACCGGATGTATGATCCCGCGTCCCTGCCGCTTCCGCACCGTCTTGCCACTGTTGAGGACGAGCGCGCGGTTCATCCATTTTTTGATCCAGCCACCCGTGCCGCCTCCCCGGCGTCCTTTGTGGAGGGGTTCCCCGATCTTGAGCCCAGCGACGAGGTAATCCAGACGCTTCGCTCGATCTATCTGGGTCTTGCCAGCGAGGTCGACGCCCATATCGGTCGGGTTATGGAGTACCTCCGCGACAGCGGCCAGCTGGAGAACACGCTTGTGGTGCTCAGCGCAGATCATGGGGAAATGCTGGGCGATCGGCACAGCTGGGGGAAATTCTCGGTTTATGAGGCGGCCTATCACACGCCTCTGATCATTCGCCAACCGGGCAACGCAGCGCGCGCCGGCGCTGTGGTGCATGATATCACCGAATCCATCGACCTCGCACCGACCATTCTGGACTGGGTGGGCCAGCCTATTCCAAACGCGATGGACGGGCGCTCCCTGCTACCGCTGCTTGCCGGACACACTCCAGACAACTGGCGCAGCTACAGCTATTCGGAGTTGGATTTCGCCGAGCCTGAGCGCCCTAGCATCTGGCAGCAACATCTGGGCACGGATGCGAGCTGTTCCTGCCTTGCGATCCTGCGCGATGCGCGATTCACACTGGTGGAGTTTGCAGCCGACCTGCCGCCCCTGCTGTTTGATCACGATGATCTGGGCGAGGCCGTTAACGTAGCAGAGCACCCCGACTATCAATGCGATCTGGCCCGGCTGACGCGACAGATGTTGCGCCATCGTATGCGTAACATGGATCATACGTTATCGCTGGACACCATCACCCCACAGGGGCCGCGCAGGCAGCTGCGCCATAGGCCGACATTCGCTGCAGGCCACCAAGATGGCTGATCTGCGCAGGACTGCCCGCGCCCTCTTTGCGGCGGCTGTTGCCCGTGCCAACCCCGCCATGGCACTGGCCGAAAGCCTGCGAAAACACCCACCGGCCCTGCCGCAACCGGGGGGACGCCTGATCCTTGCCGCCCTTGGGAAAGCCGCCGTTCCCATGATGCGTCAGGCGATAGAGATGCTGCCGCCCCCGGATCGCGCAATCGCTGTGACCAATCCAGAGAATGTTGCGGACCTCCCTGATGTCGAGGTGTTGGCAGGCAGTCACCCTGTTCCGAACCACATGAGCCTGGCTGCGGGGGCCACCCTGCGCGCGGCACTCAGCAATCTGAACGCCAAGGACAGGGTCGTCGCGCTGATATCGGGCGGCGGCTCCGCTCTGGCGGTCGCGCCAGCGGGAGGTCTCACGCTGGCTGACAAAACCGCTGTGACGGATCTGCTGCTCGGGGCCGGTGTCGACATCACCCAGATGAACCTGATCCGCCAGCAACTGTCGGAGCTGAAGGGCGGCGGCCTATTGCGCGCGGCGCAGCCTGCACGGGTGTTCAGCTATATTCTCTCGGATGTGATCGGCGATGATCTGAGAGCCATCGCCTCAGGCCCCACAGTGGCACCGCTGGGCGCGCGGGCAATGGCGCGCGATTTTCTTCTGTCCCAGAACCTGTGGGACAGGCTGCCTCCCGCGGTTCAAACCCATCTGGCAACACCAGAAGACCCGCAACAATGCCCCGCGAACTCCAGCGTGGCGTCAGCCCATCTAATCGGGTCGAACCGCCATAGCCTGATTGCCGTGCGCGATCAGGCAAAGCGCGATGGCTGGGCCGCACATATCATCAACGATGCGCTTACGGGAGATGTTGAAGCGGCGGCCACGACCATTCTCTCGGCAACCAAAGCATACGAATCCGGTCACCCGACTGCGCTGATTTTTGGCGGAGAAACCACAGTGCAGCTGACTGGCAGCGGGCGTGGTGGGCGGAATCAAGAGCTGACTCTGCACGTGGCCCGCCTGGGGCGTCGCGCCCTCAAAGAGCGGTGGATCTTCCTCTCCGCAGGCACGGATGGTCGTGACGGTCCGACAGATGCGGCGGGCGGCATTGTCGACAGTGGTACCTGGCAACGGATCAGTGACAACGGCGGCAATCCCGATGCCCTCCTCAGAAACAACGACAGCAACGCTGCGTTGAAGCTGGCGGGCGATCTCCTGATAACAGGTGGAACCGGCACCAATGTAGCCGATGTCCAGATTATGCTGCTGTCACCGCAGTAGAACAGGCCCCTATTCGTCCAGTTGATGCAGCTCGTTCAGCAAATCCAGCAACGCCTCATAGCGATCCTCCCCCATTTGGGCACGGGTACGCTCAATAACGGCAAGGCTTGCATCCAGATTATCGTCAATGACCTGTGTCCCCGCCGATGTGATGCTCACAATCTGGCGGCGGCGATCTATCTGATCCTTCGTACGCTGGATCAGCCCCTTATCCTCAAGCTTCTGCAAGATGCGTGTCAGGCTTGGCAGCAGAAGGCAGGCCCGTTCAGAAATCTGCGTTGGGTCGATCCCTCCGGTTTCCTGAACAACACGCAGCACGCGCCACTGCTGTTCGGTCAAACCGGCGTCGCTCAGCAGCGCTCGGATAGGGCCCATTACACGCTCGCGGGCGCGCAGCAGGGCGATGGGCAAAGATCGGTCAGTGCTTGGTAACTGCTTGGTCATGGCCAATTATCGCCGCCCGGGCGCACAAAGGCAAATCTTCAATGTCAGCGCCAAGCAAGAGAGTGCTTCTGAAAACGGAACGATCAGGGAGGCGTCCGCAAAGACGAGCGAAATGACGCTCAAGCAATCGCATCTATTGATATAATTCCCCAAAGTAGACAGGTTTTAATACACATGTTAATCACATAATGTCTCATGGGTTTCCCCTCTCAGCGCAAAGGACGGCACAATGAACTGGACTGATTTTTCCCATTGGGGGCGCAAGATTGCCGACTGGACCCAACACTACCATCAGACGGTTGGTGACAGGCCGGTGCGCGCCAGAACCGAACCCGGTGACGTTCTGAATGCGCTTCCCGCCACGCCGCCCGAAGCTGGCGAAGGCATGGAGACCATCTTTGCCGATTTTGAAACCGTCGTGATGCCCGGGATCACCCATTGGCAGCATCCACGGTTCTTTGCCTACTTCACCTCCAATGCGGCTGCCCCATCGGTGCTTGCGGAATTCCTCACCTCTGCCATCGCGCCGCAATGCATGCTCTGGCAGACCTCTCCTGCGGCGACCGAAATGGAAACCCGCATGATGGACTGGCTGCGCCAGGCACTTGACCTGCCAGAAGAGTTTCAGGGCGTCATTCAGGACAGTGCCTCTTCCGCCACCCTGGCAGCCGTCCTCACGATGCGGGAAAAGGCGCTAAACTGGCAGGGCAATGAGCAGGGGCTATTTTCCCAGAAGACTTTGCGCATCTACTGCTCTTCGGAGGTGCACACCTCCGTCGATCGCGCCATCTGGGTTGCCGGTATCGGCCAGCAAAATCTTGTCCGTGTTCCAATCAAAGGGGACTGGCGCGGCATGGACCCGGACGCGCTGACCGCAGCAATTGAGGCCGACATCGCGGCTCTAGGCCACCAGCCCGCCGGGGTCATCCTCTGTGTTGGTGGCACGGGAGTTGGCGCCACCGACCCGGTCGATCAGATACTCGATATTGCTGAAAAATATGGTCTCTATACCCATGTGGATGCCGCCTGGGCTGGCTCCGCCATGATCTGCCCCGAATACCGCCATTACTGGCCCGGAATTGAGCGCGCAGACAGCATCGTTTTCAACCCCCACAAATGGCTGGGGGTGCAATTTGATTGCTCTGCCCATTTCTTGAAAGATCCCGACGATCTGCTCCGAACGCTGGCCATAAGCCCCGAGTATCTCAAAACCCATGGCAAAGACAGCATCATCAACTACTCTGAATGGTCGGTGCCCCTGGGCCGCCGTTTCCGTGCGCTCAAAATCTGGTTTCTGATCCGGACCTACGGTCTGGAAGGGCTGCGCCAACGGTTGCGCAACCATGTGACATGGTCACAGCAATTGCATGATCGGCTCCAGTTAGAGCCTGATTTCGAGATCGTAACGCCGCCAATGTGGTCTCTCTGGTCCTTTCGGTATCAACCCGATGGAGCCAAGGATCTGGATGATCTGAATCTGCGGTTGGTGAATGCGATCAACGACGATGGCCGCATTTACCTGACCCAGACCCGCGTCGATGGCGCACTGGTGATCCGTTTTCAGGCAGGGCAATTTGAAACAACCGAAGCCGATGTCATGATGGCACATGATGTCATCACCGAAATCGCCCGAACGCTATAGCACCGACCAACCCGCTCCGCCGAGGCTGGTGCGTGGCCGCTGGACAAGCTGCGGCGCGGGGCGATACCTTTTTTCCTCAGTCGTGACCGCTCCGAACAAACACAAGCGATCGCGCCCAATCCAGACCGGAGAGTTTCTATGCCCGCACACAAAAACACCTTCAAACAGGCGCTGGCCAACGGGGATCGTCAAATCGGCTGCTGGATGAGTTTTGGCGAAGCAGCCGTCGCCGAAATCATGGGGACCTGTGGCTTTGACTGGCTGGTGATCGACGGCGAACATGCCCCCAATGACATCCGCTCCATTCGGGATCAGTTGATGGCACTGGCAGCATCGGCCAGCCATCCGGTGGTGCGCGTGCCGGTGGGGGAGACATGGATCATCAAACAGGTGCTGGACGCCGGTGCGCAAACCGTTCTGGTCCCCATCGTGGAGGACGCAGATCAGGCCCGCGAACTTGTACGCGCCTGCCAGTACCCGCCACATGGCACCCGTGGGGTCGGCGCGACAGCAGCGCGGGCGACGCTGTTCGGAACGACCAGCGACTATATTCAAACCGCAGATCAGCAGATCTGCCTGCTGTTGCAGGTCGAAAACCGTAAAGGCATCGAAAATCTCGACGACATTCTGGCGGTGCCGGGTATTGATGGTATCTTCATCGGGCCCGCCGACCTCTCCACGGATATGGGACATCAGGGCAATTCGGCCCACCCGGAGGTGCGTGCCGTGATTGCCAACGCGCTGGCGCGGATCAAGGCCGCAGGCAAGGCGCCGGGCATATTGGGCACCTCACCCGAGGCCACACAGGCCTATTTCGACATGGGAGCGCAGTTTCTCGCCGTCGGGATTGACGTTATGCTGCTGGCGCAGAGCGCGCGCGCCCTCGCCACGAACTGGACATCGAAGTAGCCACCGGCACCCCAAGAGAGAAAACCGCGTGAGAAAATACGTATTTTCGCGCAATTGACCGGTTTGACACCCCGCCGCTAGCCTGCCACGACAGGAGCGAGACCGCGCCAGATAGCTTGGCGCGCCACGAGGGAGTTACAGGATGAAACGCACATTTGCTGCGGGGATGGTCTCCGCACTGATGCTGACGTCAGCTATGGCCACCGCCGCCTTTGCTGATATTAAAATCGCCCATGTCTATGGCAAAACCGGCCCGTTTGAAGCCTACGCCAAACAGTCACACGACGGTCTGATGCTGGGGCTGGAATACGCCACCGACGGCACCATGGAGGTGAACGGCGAGAAGATCGTGGTGATCGAAAAAGACACGCAGCTGAAGCCCGAGAATGGTAAGGCCCTGCTTGAGGAGGCCTATGGCGACGATGAGGTCGATCTGGCCATCGGGCCGGTCAGCTCCGGCGTTGCGCTGGCGATGCTACCGGTCGCCGAGGAATACGAAAAATTGCTGATTGTAGAGCCGCAGCGGTTGCTGACTCCATTACCGGGTCGAACTGGAACCGCTATATTTTCCGGACCTCTCGCAACTCCTCTCAGGATGCCGTAGCCAGCGCCATCGCTTTGGCTGGGGACAACGTGCATATCGCAACGCTGGCCCAGGACTACGCCTTTGGTCGCGACGGCATCGCCGCATTCCGCGAAGCCCTTGCCGCGCAGGGTCACGAGATCGTCCACGAAGAATTCGCACCGACCGACACCACCGACTTTACCGCGGCCGGGGAACGGATCTTCAACGCGATGAAAGATCTCGAAGGCGAAAAGAAGCTCTTCATCATCTGGGCCGGTGGCGGCAACCCCTGGGCCAAAATCAACGCCATGGATCCCAGCCGGTTCGGGATCGAATTTGCCGGTGTCGGCAATATCCTTGCCGCTCTCAAGGGGTTCAAGGATTTCGCGGGCATGGAAGGCGGCACGTACTACTACTATGAGCTGCCTGACAATCCTGTGAACGACTGGCTCGTCAAAACCCATTTTGAGCGGTTTGACAGCCCCCCGGATTTCTTTACCGCAGGCGGCATGGCCGCAGGAATCGCGGCTGTGGAAGCCATCAAGAAAGCCGGGTCTACCGACACCGAAGCGCTGATCACCGCAATGGAAGGCATGGAGTGGGAAACCCCGAAGGGCACCATGCAATTCCGGGCTGAAGATCATCAGGCGCTACAGCCGATGTATCACTTCAAACTACGCGTCGAAGATGATGTCGAATGGGCGATCCCCGGGCTGGTTCGCGAGCTGAGCATCGACGATCTGCCGATCCCGGTGCGCAACTGATCGTACCCTTCTCTCAGGTCCGGCGCATGTGGTGCCGGACCTGATGCGAAGCGGATAACCGCGATTCAATCCTACTCCACACGGATCCGTTCATGACCGCCCCCCTTCTGACCACCGATGATCTGACTGTACGCTTTGGTGGGCACGTGGCTGTCGATGCCGTTACTTGTGCCTTTCACGCCGGTGAACTGACCGCCATCGTCGGTCCCAACGGCGCTGGGAAGACCACCTATTTCAATCTGATTTCCGGGCAGATCCCTGCCAGCGCCGGACGCGTCACGCTGAACGGTCAGGACATCAGCTCCGCATCCGTCTCAGCCCGCACGAAGGCTGGTATCGGACGCGCTTTTCAGATGACCAACTTGTTTCCCGATCTGACCGTTCTGGAAAATGTCCGCCTGGTGGTTCAGGCCAAAGCCGGGCGCGGATTCAACCTTTGGTCCATGGTAACAGGCCACGCCGACCTTATTGATCAGGCCGAAGATATCCTAGCCCGTGTGCGCCTTCTGGAGGAGCGTAACCAGATCGTCTCAGAGCTGTCCCACGGCAATCAGCGCAAGCTGGAAGTCGCTCTGCTGATTGCCCTCGACCCGCTGATCTACATGTTTGACGAACCAACCGCCGGGATGAGCGTCGATGAGGCCCCGGTTGTGCTGGACCTCATCGCGGATCTGAAAGCGCAGAGCGACCGCACTGTCCTATTGGTGGAGCACAAGATGGATGTGATCCGAACGCTCGCCGACCGCATTATCGTTCTGCACAATGGCGCGCTGGCGGCAGATGGTGCCCCGGCCGAGGTGATGGCCTCGGACATCGTGCAAGAGGCCTATATGGGGCGCGGACTTGAGGGAGTACTGGATCATGTCTGATCTCCCTCACACTGAGACCATCGGCGATCCCATCCTTCGGATTGAAGGGATCTATACGAATATTGCGCAGTACCATATTCTTCAGGGCGTCGATCTCAACGTCCCGCGCGGCGGCGTTACCATGCTGCTGGGGCGCAACGGCGTCGGTAAAACCACCACCCTGCGCAGCGTGATCGGGCATTGGCGGGCTCATCGCGGGCGTATCCTCTTTGACGGCGATGACATCACTCGGATCCCCACCGCCAACATAGCGCGCTCAGGCCTGGGATTCGTCCCCGAAGACATGGGCATTTTTGCAGATCTGACCGTGGAGGAGAACATGGTGCTGGCCGCTGTCTCCGGCCCCATTGATCCCGCGCGTCTGGACTGGATCTTTCAAGCTTTTCCGCCGCTGAAGACATTCTGGACCTCCGAAGCAGGCAATCTATCCGGTGGGCAGAAACAGATGCTATCGATTGCCCGCGCCATGATCGAAGAGCGCAAGCTCTACCTGATTGACGAACCAACCAAGGGGTTGGCCCCTGCGATCATTTCCACGATGGCCCGCGCGCTCAAGGATCTAAAGGATCAGGGAGCCTCAATCCTGATGGTCGAACAGAATTTCGCCGTCGCAAAGGCACTTGGCGATACCGCCAACGTGATGGACGACGGCCGCGTGATCTGGTCCGGAGAGATGGCCGAACTGGTCGACGATCCCACCCTACAGGAACGGCTGATGGGCCTCAGCATGGAAGCGAAGTGAATGATGTCTGACGGTCGATACATATCCCGCAATGGCTGCATCGGACAGGAGATAACCCGATGAGCACAGCCCCTGAACACAGCCCAACAATGGCTCGGTCTTCGGTGGCCGACAGGCTGGCGCCTTATGCGCCGCTTATGCTGGTTCCGGTCTTGGCAATCGCCGGTCTGATCGCGGTGCAGAACCCGGCCAGCTGGCTGACCCTGACCGTGTCCGGTCTGGCCATGGGGATGATGATCTTCCTGATGGCGTCAGGGCTCACCTTGGTGTTCGGCCTGATGGACGTTATTAACTTCGGTCACGGCGCCTTTGTCTCGGTTGGAGCCTTCATCGGGATCTCCGTCCTGCTGACACTGGGTCATCTGACCAATGCCCCCTCGCTGGGGCTGAATCTGCTGGCAATCCTGGCTGCGGTTCTTGCCGCAATGGCTGCAACCGCCGTCATGGGCTGGGCTTTCGAACGGGTGATTGTCAAACCTGTCTACGGCAACCACCTCAGTCAGATCCTTGTCACCATGGGGGGGCTGATCATTGCAGAGCAGCTGATCATTGTCCTGTGGGGGCCAGAGGAAATCTACTTCACCCGCCCCGAAGCACTAAAAGGCGCGCTCACCTTCGGCGATGCCGCGATTGAGAAATACCGGCTGGTCACAGTCGGCGTTGGGTTGGCTGTCTTTGCCGCCATGCGGTTTGTCCTGCGCCGCACCAAGATCGGCCTGATCGTCCGGGCCGGTGTACAGAACGGGGAGATGGTCGCGGCGCTGGGATACCGGCTGAGGCTGGTTTTTATCGGTGTGTTCATCGCCGGATCGGCATTGGCCGGACTTGGGGGCGTTATGTGGGGCCTCTATCAGGAGGTGATCACCGCCCATATGGGCAATCAGGCGATGATCCTGATCTTCATTGTGGTGATCATCGGCGGGCTGGGGTCGGTTGAGGGCTGCTTCATCGGCGCGCTGCTGGTCGGGCTGCTGCAGAATTACATCGCCTTCGTAGAGCCGAAACTGGCCCTTGTTTCCAATATCGCCTTGATGGTGGCCATCCTGATGTGGCGGCCGATGGGCATGATCCCGGTGGTAAAGGCAAAATGATCCGTACCCTTCTCTCTGGCGATCTGCCGCGTTCCCGCATTCTGGCCCTGCTGCTTGCGGTTATCCTGATCTGTCTGGCCTTCGCGCCCTTTTTGTTTCCCGGCGTTCGCACCGTCGACACAGCCGCGCGCATCTGTATTTTTATCGTGCTGGTGGCGAGCTACGATCTCTTGCTGGGGTACGGCGGTATCGTCAGCTTTGCGCATACGATGTTCTTCGGCATGGGCGCCTATGGGGTCGCTCTCACCTCAACCCATATGGGGCGTGGCTTTGACGCGTTGGCAATCGGGTCTATCACGGGGGCGGCGCTCGCTGCGGTTCTGGCGCTGCTGATCGGGTTATTTTCCCTGCGGGTCCGAGCGATCTTCTTTGCCATGATCACGCTGGCTGTTGCCTCAGCCGTGGCGGTTCTGGTCAGCCAGCTTTCAGGACTCACAGGAGGCGAAGATGGGCTGACCTTCAAGACCCCACGCGAATTGGGGCCTGCGTTCAAATTCGGCAAAGAGACGTTTGACGGCGCATTGTTCGGGGTCAAACTGAACGGAAAATTGCTGACCTACTACCTGATTTTCGGCGGCAGCGCGCTGCTGTTCCTGGCTCTGTTGCGGGTTGTGAATTCGCCGTTTGGCCGCGTACTGCAGGCGATCCGGGAGAATGATTTCAGAGCGGAGGCGATTGGCTACCGTGTAGTCTACTATCGCGTCACCGCCACCTGCCTCTCAGCTGCGATCGCCGCGTTGTCGGGATCTCTCTACGCGATCTGGCTGCGCTATGTAGGGCCGGACACCACCCTGTCGATGACAATTATGATCGACATTCTGCTGATGGTCGTCATTGGCGGCATGGGCACCATCTACGGCGCGGTCATCGGCGCGACCCTGTTCGTGCTGGCACAGAACTATCTGCAAAACCTGATGGGCGTTCTCTCCAGCATGACCGAAGGACTGCCTCTGCTGCCCGAACTGCTCAGCCCGGACAGGTGGCTCCTGTGGCTTGGTGTGCTGTTCATTCTCAGCGTCTATTTCTTCCCCAGTGGCGTGGTCGGCCGCTTGCGCGGCCAACGTTAGCGCGCAGATCAGCGCAGGATCTGGCCTTCGGGCCAGCTCAGCTCCGTCTCGATCTCGATCACTTCGGTCGCACCCGCCGCAATCTCCATATCCCAGGCCAAGATGCCACGCTGTTTCTCGACGTTTTCCTCAGTCGGTGCAGGGCGGGCGTCCCAGGTAATCTCCAGCGCGTCCTGCTGAGAATAGGGGACACGGTCCAGCAGGCGCAGCGGCCAGGCACGGTTCGTGAGGTTCTCCACTTCAATCTCGACCCGGCGGACCTGTTCAGTGTTGCGCGAAATCAGCCCCTGCTCCCCCTCGCTCTGGTCAAGAATATCGCGGCTTAGGGTAAGACCTTTGATTGCGCCAAAGCCCAAATCCGCCTCTGCTCCCGGTGCCAGCCCGGCAAAATCTGCGACGGCAACCAATTTGCCATCGACAAAATGGGCCGCCTGCGTCGCAGCCAACAGCTGTTCACCAAACTCATTAGTAAAGCGTACCATCCGGTAGGCGGTCTCATTGCGCAGCGGCACCGCTTGGGCCGTGAGCGTCGCGGTGGTCTTCAGGCTATCCATCTCCAACCGCAGCGCCTCTGCCCCTGATGCGACGGAGACCGGCGTATCAAACCCATAGACCGCGGCGACACCACTGCGGTCGACAGACCATTGCCGAAATATCTCCTCAACCACCACAGCCGCTTCGATAATAGGCTCGTTCGCAAGATCCAATTCCATATCAGATGACAGCCGCTGTTTCGATGTTGGCGCGGGCATTGGCTTCTCGATCCGCCGCAGCTGTGGGAAAAGCCGCGAGGGCGCTGATTGCCCCATAGGTTCCGCCGTCGACAGCGTCAGCGCAACATCCTGCCAGTTTTCGCCCGTGTCCTGAGACAAGATCACGCTGCGGTTCAACGTCAGCTCCGGATCACTGCCAGTAGCGAGATGCAACTCATAGCTCGGAGACCAGCCGATATTGCCAGCCCCTTCAGTCAGATACTGCATCCGGATTGAGACCTCACCCGCAGTCGCTGCCTCAACCGTTACCTCAATGTAGAGGCGGTCCTCGTCCTCTAGCGACAGAGCCGCAAGCGCAGTGCGCGCCTCGTTCAAACTTTCCTGCAAGGTGACGAGCGCTTGCTCCTTATTGCGGGCCTCAGCCTCGGCATCAACGATCTGGCGGTGATTTTCGGCTGCACGACGGCTGATCATCAGAGCGATATCGGCAAGCGCAGTGGCATCCGTACCCACAAGCCCGTCATTGCTGCCAAGCTGCTCCAGGAAATGAATAGAACTGCGCGCCGCATGGGCCGCGGACCGTGCGCGCGCCACCTCATCTTCCACCGCGGCGATCTGTGCTTCGATCTCATCTATGCGCGCTTCGGCGGCTTCAATCTCCGGTGTCGACGCGTCACGTGGCGGAACGAACTCATCTCGCACCCGGGTACTGATCCTGCGGGCGCCGTCTATTTGAACCTGCAGGCTCGCGGTCTCCGCACTTTGCGGCACGCCTTGCAGGATCAGCTCGTGCTGCCCCTCAGGCAACACCACATCGGCGGTCCGGGTAATCTGCGCCAGCCCCGGATACAGCGTGACCGCTGAAATCTGGCTGTCGACTTGTATCACGTCAGAAACCGCAGCTGTGGCAACACATGTGGTCACGGCAAACGTCGCGCCAAAGGTCACATTTGAAAAAGCAGATCGCATAATTTCTCTCGACTGATGAACACTGCGGGGCAATGCCTCGCCTGTCACCGAACCTAGAGATGCATCGGCGCTGTGACCAGTTGCATCCGCGACTGCCTGCCTGCCACCCCTTTGTATCTGGGGCCTCTCAGAGATATTCAGGCAAAGGTTCGCCGAAACGCGTTTCCAGATCTCGGCCTGGGAAGCCCAGAAACCGGCAGGTGCAGATTTCAACATGGCTATGGGCATCCCGCAGGCGAATACGCCCGTCTTTCCGCTCCAGGTAGAATCCCTTACTGCGCAGTGCGCGGATCAGATCCAGCCAGGTCTTTGCGGTGCGGAAACTCTCGCTCAGGACCATTCTCAGCTGTGCCGCCATCTCAGCGTCCAGCCGCGAACTATTGCGTGCGGAGGCCCAGGCGCTTTCGCCCGCGCGAACGCGCTCACTATCTGCGATCTCTTGCGCTGATCGTTTTTCCATCATGGTCTAACCCCCCTTTACCGTTGTCTAACCCCCATCAGACTAGTGGCATCAAGGCTGGCAAGAACAGCTGTACAAACGGTAAAGGGGCCGCCTCTTTCGAAGCAGCCCCTTACCTGAATGGATAGGTTTTTAGCCTTTTTTCAGAACTTCACGTCCAAGAAGCTCGGCGATCTGAACCGCATTCAGAGCAGCACCCTTGCGCAGGTTATCGCTGACACACCACAGGTTCAGACCGTTATCCAGGGTCGAATCCTGACGGATGCGGCTGATGAAGGTTGCAAAATCACCGACACATTCGACGGGCGTCACGTAGCCGCCGTCTTCGCGCTTATCGATCACCATGATCCCTGGTGCTTCACGCAGGATGTCACGGGCCTCATCTTCATCGAGGAAGTCTTCGAATTCGATGTTGATCGCTTCGGAGTGACCGACAAAAACCGGCACCCGCACGCAGGTCGCGGTGACCTTGATTGAGGGATCAACGATCTTCTTGGTCTCAGCGACCATCTTCCACTCTTCCTTGGTCGAGCCGTCGTCCAGGAAAACATCGATGTGCGGGATCACGTTGAAGGCGATCTGCTTGGTGTAGACGCTCGGCGGTACGTCCTGTGTCGGGTTGTAGACCGCTTTGGTCTGATCCCACAGTTCGTCAATCGCATCTTTGCCGGAGCCGGACACAGACTGATAGGTCGACACCACAACGCGTTTGATCTTGGCACGATCATGCAGCGGCTTCAGCGCCACAACCATCTGCGCGGTGGAGCAGTTGGGGTTGGCGATGATGTTCTTCTTGGCATAGCCGTGCACCGCCTGCGGGTTCACCTCAGGCACGATCAGCGGCACGTCATGATCATAGCGGTACAGCGACGAGTTATCGATAACGACACAGCCAGCCGCAGCCGCTTTCGGCGCGTATTTCTTGGTGGCGTCGGAGCCAACGGCAAACAGCGCCATATCCCAACCGGCGAAGTCGAACGTGTCCAGATCCTGGGTCGTCAGTGTCTTGTCGCCGAATGTAACTTCGGTGCCGAGGGATTTGCGGCTCGCCAGAACTGCAATCTCATCCACAGGAAACTGGCGTTCCGCCAGAATATTCAGCATTTCGCGACCCACGTTACCCGTGGCGCCCGCGATAACGACGCGATAACCCATTTTGTTTCTCCAATTGTATCCGGCCTCGTGACCGGCTGCGGTGTCTTATCGGGAAAGCCCGCGCGAGGGAAGGCTAGATCAATCCAAGCTGTCGCGGCTGAGCAGATATATTGCGCACCCGGCCGCCAAAAACGCGAGGAGGAAACCAAAAATGACAAAATACGGTAAGGAAAGCTCCGCTCCGGTTGTTTCCGCATGCAGACGCCCACTGGCAAACTGCATGATTCCCACGCCGCCAATGCCAAAGAAGTTGAGCATGGTCACCCCCCGCCCCACCAGATGCGGCGGCACAAAGGCGCGTCCTTGCGCCAGGATGACCGGGAAGGCCGCACCAAAAAACCCAACAGCCGCCATCAGAGCCACCACCAATGGCACCGGCCCGTCGATGAACAGCATCAGGCCACCCAGCGCCGCACAGGCCAGAAGATTACCGCCAAGCACCACACCTTTGCGTGTTCCCAAAAGCCGATCCATCGGACCATAGGCAAAGGTGCCGAGAATCATCGCAACCCCCATCACCAGACTGGCAACCCCGATCGCCTCAGATCCAAGGCCAAAGACATCACTCATATACGGGCCGATCCACAAGCCACGGAGCGCAGCCGACGGGGCATAGGCCACAAACATCATGATGAATATCGGCCAAAGCACAGGCATGCGCAGAATATCCAGCACAGAACCCCTGGGGCCGCCGCTCATCTCAACCCGCGCCGGCCCTTGACTGTGAGGGCAATACCAAGCGCTACCGCAGTCGAGATCCCCGCGAGCCCAAACAATGTGCCGCGCCATCCCAGCACCTCAACCGCAAGCGCGGTTGGATAAGACGCCACCAGGTTCCCTAGGGAACCAACACCCAGCATCAAGGCCGCCAGTGTCGCAAAGCGGCGCGGCGGATACTCCCGCGCGAATATGTAATAGGATGCCATGAGGACAGGCGAACATCCCACCCCGATCAGGACCATCGCAAGGCTGATGTGAACCGGCTGGCTGGCCAGCGCAAACACCAGCGTCCCGCCGCCGCCGCCCAGGAGCAACAACGCCGCGGCAGTACGGCTTGGCCCGATACGATCCAACGCCCACCCCACCGGCAGCTGCATGACGGCGAAGGTCAGGAACCAAAGCCCGGAGGCAAAGGCAAGATCCTCAGGCGAGGCGCCCAGATCGGTTTGAAGGGCAGAACTGAGCACTGCCAGAAATGCGCGAAAGAACTGGCTGAGCACATAGCCCAGACATAAGATAATCAGCCCCACCTGCATGAAATCCCCCCGAATGAGCTGCGCGACCCCGGCACATGACCCGGACCGGAAATCTGATCGGTCCACAGTGGCGATTTCGCACCAATTCACAAGAGCGCGAAACCACTTAGCCGTGATTGGTCGTGCGTCACAGTCGCGCTAGGCTATGGTGTCTGCAGGATGAACGGATCGCATATGACACAGGATGGTTTCTACCAAAGCCTCTCGCCCAGCCGCGATTTCGCTGGCCTGACACGGGCGGGCGCTTTTACACCGCTGCCCAGAGACTGGATGGTGGGATGCTGCGATATCGTCAATTCCACCGATCTGATCGCATCGGGGCGCTACAAAACGGTGAATACCATCGGAGCCTCGGTGATCGCAGCCATGATAAACGCCTTGCAGGGGGTGCCGTTTCCCTATGTGTTTGGCGGTGACGGAGCCTCCTTTGCAGTTGGTCCCGAACATGCCGACATTGCCCGTGACACCTTGGCTCGCTTGCGCAGCTGGGCCAGTGCGGAGTTTGACATCGACTTGCGGGCGGCTCTGCTCCCGGTGTCCTGGATCCGGGCCGAGGGGCTGGATGTTGCTGTGGCCCGCTATGCTGTATCCGAAGCCGCTGACTATGCGATGTTCGCGGGTGGTGGCCTGAACTGGGCCGAACGGCAAATGAAGCTCGGCGGCTTTGAAGTGCCGCCCGCCCCGCTGCCCGATCCACCGGATCTGACCGGCCTGTCCTGCCGCTGGAACACAATTCCGGCCCGCAACGGCCTGATCCTTTCGGTGGTGGTGCAACCCGAACCGACCGCCTCTGCCAAGGATTTTGCAAAAATTGCCAGTGATATTCTCGCCGTGGCGGACCAGCTACAGCGCAATGGCCATCCGGTACCGGAAGGGGGGCCAAGCTTTAGCTTCCCGCCGCCAGGCCTTACCCTTGAGGCCAAGATCTCACGCGGGAAGACTGCTCTGATCCTGCGCAAGGCTCAGCTGTTTATTCAGACAACATTGGCCGCGTATGCCCTTAGCCGAAAGCGCCCGCTAGGCAGTTTTGATGCGCAGCATTATCGCAGGATGTTGGTGGCCAATGCCGATTTTCGCAAATTCGACGATGGCCTTAAGCTGACGCTCGACTGCCCACCACAAGTGCGCGACGACATTACGCGGATCTTGGAGAAAGCTGCGACCGCCGGTCATGCCCGATACGGGCTCCACGAACAGGATGAAGCGCTGGTGACCTGCATTGTTCCATCGGTGATGCGTGACGATCATGTCCACTTCATCGATGGCGCCTCTGGCGGCTATACCCAAGCCGCGCTGCGGATGGCGGCCTCAGGCCCGACGACGGCCTGAGAGCCACCCCGACCCGCCGTCCAGCTGCGCGACTCAGACTTGCTGGAAATTTCCGCTTCGCGGTTCATAGCACTCCAGCCCGCCTTCGCCGATATCAGTCCACAGACCATGCAGGCTCAATGTGCCATCACGTACGGCACTGTCGATGAACGGGAAGGTCATCAGGTTTTCAAGCGATGCCACAACCGCCTGACGCTCAAACTGACGCGCCTGGGTATCGGTGTCCTCAATATCCTCAACCAGGGAAAATTTCGGTTTCAGGATATCCATCCAACGCCCCACGAAGCTCTCCTTGGCATCCAGGGCTAGGCGCGTGGCCTTTGCACATATCGATACAGCCCTGCACGCCGCCGCATTGTGAATGACCCAATACGATCAGATGCGCCACTTTCAGAACGGTGACGGCATATTCGACGGTCGCACTGGTCCCGTGGTGGTCACCGTCCGGCTGATAGGGTGGCACCAGATTCGCGATATTGCGGTGGATGAAGAACTCGCCCTGATCGGCGCCGAAAATCGAGGTGACATGCACCCGGCTGTCACAGCAGGAGATAACCATCGCGCGCGGGCGCTGGCCCTCACTGGCAAGCCGCCGGTACCAGCCCTGATTGTCGCTATAGGTCGTGGCTTTCCACCCGTGATAGCGCGTCACCAGATAGCTCGGCAGGGGTTTGGCAAATTGCATCTGTTGTTCCTCGATTGACCTTTGGCAGGTCTGTTATCAAGGATTGTTAGCAAATTCGAGAGATTTGACCACCTGCTTGGAAACCTTTTGACAACTTCTGAGGCGCAAGTTTGGCCCGTGCCGTGGGGGCATGAATAAATGGGGTTTAATGTGGTGGCTCAAATACTCACTGTAATACACAAAGAAAACGTGCGCCTGGACTCCGACAAATTGTCGGATCTCTATGCGCAACTTGGCGAAGCAGGGGCCGAAGATGTGGTCTGTCGCGCGATTGAGGAACTGGCCGTGCGCCTATCTCATTGCGAACGGCTGTGGCGGCAAAACGATATGGCCAACCTGCGAAAAAGCGCGCGATCGCTGATCGCTATCGCTGATCAGATCGGAATGACAGCTATGGCGCGGGTGGCCCGTGACGTGACCGGGGCAATTGATATCGACGATTTCGCTGCGGTGTCTGCAACCCTTTTCCGACTGATGCGGATAGGAGAGCGGTCCCTGACTGCCGTCTGGGAACAACAAGACCTTTCAGTCTGACGCGTGATCCTGGGGGGACACGTGCTTAGATACGTCTGACAGCGGATCTGCCGCCGACGGAGCCTGTCTCCACCTGTCAGACCCAAGGTAGACTGCGCACCACCGATTGGTTTCGTTGTGACGTATATAATGCGTCCGGGCTCTTTCCAGGGCCCTTGTTGGCGTTCTATCCACAACAATTCACCGGTGGCACCCGCTGGAAACAGCGGGTCGCCCCGGCAATTGCAGGGCTTGCAGACAGCGCTGTGGCAGATACTGTGACGATCAAATCGCCCCCCGAGCCGGAGTATCCTGCTATGCCCTCTGCCAAGCATCCTGCCTTTGCCAAACCGGACACCGCAAGCATCGCTTTGCATCTGCTGGATCAGAACACCTGCGAGGGATGGTTGGCCAAGGCACCGGCCGAGACTGCGACCTGGGCGCACGCCAACGGGTTTAGCGGTGCCATTGGGCAAGTCCTTACCCTCCCGGACAAAGATGGCCAGCCACGGCAGGCCTTGGTCGGATATGGTACGGAGAAAGACCGCGCGCGGCGCAGATTTATCCTGGCCGGTGCACTGTCCAAACTGCCCAAGGGCACATACCATCTCGCCGAAGGCATTGCCCAAGAGGACCGCCCGGCAGAGTGCCTGGGTTGGCTGCTCGCCCAGTACAGGTTTGACCGCTACAAAAGCGGGCGAGACCCCGAGACCCATCTGATTGCGCCCGAGGGTGTGTATAGCGCCCGGATCGAAGCCCTCGCTGCCGGGGAGTTCCTGACACGGGATCTGATCAACACACCGGCGGCAGACATGGGCCCGGCAGAGCTGCAGGCCGCGGCACAGACCCTTGCCGACCAACATGGCGCAAGCCTCGATGTGATCGCAGATCAGCGACCTTCTGGCGCAGAATTTCCCGATGATCCATACCGTCGGCCGCGCCTCTGATCGCCGCCCACGCTTGCTGGAGATGCGCTGGGGCAGCGCTGGTCCCAAGCTGACACTTGTGGGCAAAGGCGTCTGTTTCGACACTGGCGGACTGAACCTCAAACCCGGCAGCAGCATGGGGCTGATGAAGAAAGATATGGGCGGCGCGGCCAATGTATTGGGACTGGCCCATATGATCATGGCGCTGCAGCTGCCCGTCGCGTTACGTGTGCTTATCCCGGCGGTCGAGAACAGTGTCTCTGCCAACGCGTTCCGCCCCGGCGATGTGCTGACCGCCCGCAACGGGTTGACCGTCGAGATCAACAATACCGATGCCGAAGGTCGGCTGGTTCTGGCCGATGCACTTGCCTATGCGGCGGAGGATACGCCGGATCTATTGATTTCCATGGCAACACTGACCGGTGCGGCCCGCGTTGCCGTCGGTCCGGATCTCGCGCCGTTTTATACAGATGTTGACGCTGATGCGGATGCCATCAACGCGGCAGCAGCTACGGTCGCCGACCCGGTCTGGCGCATGCCCTTCCACGCCCCTTACGAGGCAATGATCGAGCCGCAAATTGCCGATCTGGACAATGCACCCAGCGGCGGTTTCGCTGGCTCAATCACCGCAGCCCTGTTCCTGCGCCGTTTTGCCGGAGAACACCGCTACATGCATTTCGATATCTATGGCTGGACCCCCAGCGCAGCACCGGCGCGCCCCAAAGGTGGTGCATTGCAAGGCGCGCGCGCTGTGTTCGAGGCGCTCCCTCAGATGCTGAAACTCTGAAGGATAGGACGATGGATCCCCGCCGCACGCCCGCAAACGACCGCGTAGTCGCCGCACATCTGGCCTTGGATGCCAATGGCAGGAAAATCGTTGAGGGGCGGCCTGCACAAGTTTGCCTACCCGTGGTAAATCTGCTGCGGCGCCCGGACGGACCAAGAGACCGGCAACTGCTGCTCGGGGCTGAAATCACCATCTATGATGACCACGACGGTTGGGCCTTCGTGCAGGCCGTTGCAGATCGCTATGTCGGCTATATCCCGACCTCGGCGCTGGAGCAGTCCCCCGAGCCCGTCACGCATCGGATCTGCACCCCGGCGACCCATGCCTATAGCACTGCAAATATGAAATCTGCAGATCTCTGCAGCCTCAGCCATGGCAGCAGGTTGCGCGTCTCCAGCCTCGGCGAGAAATTTGCTGAAACAAATCAGGGCTACGTCCCCCGGCATCATCTGCAGCCAATCTCGCAGATCGACAAGGATCCGGTCGCCGTTGCGCAGCTGTTCCTTGGGACCCCTTACCTATGGGGCGGCAACAGCCGCTGGGGCATTGACTGTTCCGGTCTGGTTCAGGCGGCGATGCTGGCCTGCGGGGTGGCTTGCCCCGGTGACAGTGACCAGCAAGAGCATGAGTTGGGCGACAATATCCCGCTTGGCAACGCAGCCGTGCCCACCGATCTGCAACGAGGTGACCTGCTGTTCTGGAAGGGACATGTGGCACTGATGCAGGACCCCGAAACCATGATCCATGCAAACGCCTATCACATGGCCGTCGCCCTGGAGCCTGTTGCTGCAGCCGTGGAACGGATCATGTCACAGGGTGATGGACCGGTCACCGGCCATCGGCGCGTCATCCTCTGAGGCGAAGCCCGCCGCCGTACAAAGGCGTGTCAGGCAGTCAGGTCACCGATCTGATCAGCTTACGCTCAAGCACCCGCAGCACCATTCGCAGATCATGTCCACGTTTCAGGATCTGACCATCCATGCCGACAACCGCATATTGTCCTTGCCGGTTGCGCAGCTTGGGCCGCTTTTCGATCCGGTACAATGGGTGCTCAGCCGTGCGGCGAAACACCGAAAATACAGCCAGATCCCGCAGGGTGGAAATGCCGTAGTCCCGCCATTCCCCGGCGGCAACCATACGACCATAGAGCGACAGGATCACCGAAAGTTCGGTCCGATGAAAGGCAACCTGCTGCGGGTCAGAAAACGATGAGAAGGGCTGCACGTGGTCAAAGCTCATATCAACAGGGTCGCGCCAAACAGCCCGCAAATCAAGCATTATTGCTGATCCACCGCGCCGCGCCGCCCTCAGGACGGCGAAAGTTCGGGCACGACAGACCGCGTATTCAGACCAATGATCTGCTCAAATGCCGCGCGACCGGGCGTCGTCAGCAACAGCCCCCGTTTAACGGACTGGCGCTTCACCCACCCCGCATCCAGCGCGTGGGACAGCAACTGACGCCCTAAAGCGCCTGAAATATGCAGACGCCGTTCGGTCCAGTCCATACAAGGGCGGGCAAATGGCTGCCGTCCCGGCTGGTCAGGCAGCACCACACCAAGCCTGTCCCATTCTGTCGCCGGGATCACCTCAAACCCGCCGTTGCGCTCAACCAGAAGGCCCAGCTCGATGAAACGCGCGGTCATCGCCACAGCCAGAGGGCCCGCAAAATGGTCGTAGCAGCTACGGAGCGGTGCCAACTGACCCGCCTTGCGCTGCTGTGCGCGATGCAGATGATCCGACGGCGCAATCGCCGCCAGCTGTTCGAGGGTATGGGCCACCTCCGCACTGGCCAACCGGTGAAACACACAGCGCCCGCGCTTTTCGGCCACCACCAGACCTGCGGACTGCAACATCTGCAAATGCGCGGTGGCAGTGGGCGGGGTGACACCAGCGGCTGAGGCCAGCTCCTTGTTGGTGTAGGACCGTCCATCCAGCAATTCGCACAACATACGAGTGCGGCTGGCATCAGCCAGGGCCTGGCCCAGAATATCAAATCGTGGCGTACTCATGCACAGAGACTAACCCAACGCCCGGGATCAGGCCCAGTACAAACATTTCGCCCGCCGTCGAACGGTTCGCTGTTGGAAGTCCGTTTGCGCATTAACCGCGATCTAACCTGATCCGCCTAATCTGGCGGCCTTGCGACACATCTGGTTAGGGAAACAGCAGGCGATGACACTCCACCTGACAAAGGCAAGCACCCACCCGGCGCGGGTCGTCGCAGTGTCTCCGAACACCCGCCAACTTCTGATGCCTCTCTTTGCGGTGTTGAGTAGTCTGTTGCTGATGGCGGCATTGCTATTGCTCGCGGGCAAGGTTGAGGCAGAAAGCCCCGCACCGAACAAATATGTTGCCGAGCGCATCGCCCTGATGAGTAGCCAGAAAAAGGCGCTTCAGGATCTCACCGCAATGACGCGGGATTATATTGCGTTTGATCGGTCCGGCGCCCGTGCGGCGCGACGGACCCTAATCCGGTCGACACGCCGCATTCCGCGCCATTTCCGCCGCGACGTGACAGATCTCTCGTCCCACGCGCGCGGTGGCATTTGGACGAACTGGGCTGATTTCAAACGCCATGCCGATGATGCTGAAAAAGCGGCGCGCGCGCTGAATATCCGCTCCGCCTCAGGACTAAGACGCAGTTTGCCAAGGCTGATCTCTGCCTGTCACAACTGCCACCAGATCTATCGAAACACGCCAAGGGAATTCACCACCCACTAAGGCCGCGATCGGCCCGTCGTCTAAAATTTAGGCAGACACACCATAACGGGCGAGGAATGTCGTGATCGCCGCATCGACCACCCGCTCCCGCTCCTGCAGTCCGATCTCAGCTTCGATATTGAACAGCAGGCGCAAGAACATATCCGCGCGACACAATTCGGCAAACTGATCCGCAGCCAGATCCAGATCGTCGATCTTCAGTTCGCCACGTGATGTTGCCTCCGCCAGATACTCTCGCAGCTGGGACCGAACGGTCGCAGGCCCGCTTTCATAGAACCGCCGCCCCAGGTCGGGAAACCTGTCCGCCTCGGCAACGCAGATGCGAAACATCTTCACACCGAATTCCGACAGGATCACTGAGAGGATATGATGACCCGCCTCGCGCAGCGCCGTTTCAGGCTCGTAACAGCCTGACGCGATGGTCACCGCCCTATCCGCCTGACGGGCACACCCGTGGCGGGCAACCTCCATGAACAGCAGCCGCTTGTCCGGAAAATAGCTGTAGAGCGTCGCCTTCGAAACACCGGCTTTGCGGGCGATGTCATCAACGCTGGCGCCTTCAAACCCATGGGCCATGAATACATCCCGCGCGCCCTGAAGCACCTGGTCATATTTTCGGCCCTTACGGGGAATGGCGGCTGGCTGGTTCATTCATACTCTCTGCTGTGGCCTCGGGTGCGACCGGATCTGTCGCAGATCTCGGGTCCAATCTACACATTCGCAAACGAGGTCAAGCGTTGCCTCACGCCCATTTGTAACACCTTGATAGCCTGTGAGTTAGCGCTCCGGACGCTGAAGGGAAATAAACCTGCCGTCAGAACGTTGCGACACAGGCAACAGCGCTGCCACCAGCACGGCTGCGCGCCAGACCCATCGGCATTGCAGTGCCGATGGATAGGGCAGTGCGTGGAAACCCAAGTGCCAGGTTCGATACGGGACCAAACACTCGTTCCCGACGGAGACAGAACCCTCTTTCCGCGTTGGTCAATTCAGGTTACCAATTGCGGCGATGCTCGATATATTTCTGAGAACACTTCCGTTTTTTGCAATTATTGGCCTTGGATATTGGGCCGGGCGCAGCCGTTTCTTCTCCGAGGAGGCAACTGCGAGCCTGACCAAATTTGTCTTCTACTTTCCATTGTCGGCGATGATTTTTCGGTTTGCCGCCAATCTGTCCTTCTCCGAAATCTTCGACCCCCGGCTGATCCTCGGTTACCTGCTGGGCACGATGGCGGTCTATGTCCTGACCACGCTGATAGCGCTTCTGCGGCGTCTCGATATGCAGACCGCCGCGGTTGAGGCGCAATGTGCAGCCATCGGCAATGTCGGTTTTCTTGGCTTGCCGATGATGGTTCTGCTGTTTGGTCCTGCCTCAGTAGGACCAATGATGCTGATCCTCAGCGTCGATCTGGTGGTGTTTTCCTCCCTGATCGTGGTTCTGATAAACGTCGGGCGTGGCAGCGGGTTCGGCGGTGATACGCTTCGGCTGGTTGGGCGGGGGCTGCTGCAGAACCCGATGATCCTGTCCATTTGCGCCGGGCTGATATGGTCAGCCCTGGCCCTGCCGATTCCGACGCCTGCCAATGCGTTTCTGGCGCTGCTTGGCGATGCGGCAACGCCGGGGGCTCTCTTTGCCATCGGCGCCTCTCTGGCGTCGAAATCCGCAGAACGGGTCCAGATCGCCAGCTGGCTCAGTTTTGCCAAACTGGTGTTGCATCCGACCGCTGTGGCCCTCTGTCTACTGCTGCTTATCCCGGTCGATCCTTATGCCGCGGCGGTTGCAATTGCCGCCTCTGCGCTGCCGGTTGCCGGCAATGTCTACATGCTGGCCCAGCACTATGGCGTCGCACCGCATCGGGCCTCCGCCGCAATTCTGCTCTCAACGACCCTCTCTATCCTGACATTGCCGATGGTGATCGCCTGGGTTTCAGTCCTGACGCTGCCCTAACAGGGGCCAAGCGTCCTGATGGGCGGATCAGGCCAGCACTTCAGACCGCCAGAGACCGCAGTCTTCAGGTTTTTGCAATCATATGTCGCAAAAACAAGAGCCGCAGACGCGCAGTCACTGGACGCTATGGCTGACCACAGGTAGCGATAGACCAACAAGGAACAAAGGAGTCGCCCCATGGAAACCGTCTCGGAAAATGCCGCCTTCGGAGGCGTGCAAGGCGTCTATCGCCATGCCAGCAGCAGCACCAACTGCGACATGACCTTTGGGCTGTTCCTGCCGGAGGAAGTCGCCGACGGCCCGGTTCCGCTGCTGTGGTATCTCTCCGGGCTAACCTGCACCCATGAAAACGCGATGACCAAGGCCGGGGCGCAAGCCTGGTGCGCCGAACAGGGCATCGCCATGGTTTTCCCCGATACCTCCCCCCGTGGCGAAGGGGTCGCCGATGATGAGGCCTACGATCTGGGTCAGGGCGCTGGTTTCTACGTGAATGCCACACAGGCCCCCTGGGCTTCGCATTTCCAGATGTGGGACTATATCACCGAAGAACTGCCCGCTCTGCTCGGCGAACAGTTTGCGCTGGATATGGACCGCCAGTCGATCACCGGCCATTCCATGGGCGGACATGGCGCGTTGACCATGGCGATGAACCTGCCGGGCCGGTTCCGGTCGGTGTCGGCCTTCGCACCAATCTGCAACCCCTCCGCCAGTGACTGGGGTCGCAAACAGCTGTCTGCATACCTTGGCGCAGACCAGGCGGCCTGGGCCCGTCACGATGCCACCCTGATGATGCAGGATAGCGGCTTTGACGGGCCTATGCTGATCGACACCGGAACATCAGACCAGTTTCTCGATCTGCTGCAGCCCGAAGCACTGGCGCAGGCAGCCGCGGCGCGCCGCCAGCAGGCGGTCTTGCGGATGCAGCCCGGCTATGACCACAGCTATTTCTTTGTCTCCACCTTCATGGAGGATCATGTCTCCTTCCATGCCGAAGCGCTCTACCGGGGCTGAACCATGACAGACTACAACTATGATCTCATCATTATCGGCTCTGGCCCCTCTGGCCGGACTGCAGCCATTCAGGCCGGGAAGCTGCACCGCCGCGTGTTGGTGATCGACCGCAAGGATCGGCTCGGCGGTGTCTCGGTCCACACCGGCACCGTCCCGTCCAAAACCCTGCGTGAAACCGTACTGAACCTCTCCGGCTGGCGCGAGCGCAGTTTCTACGGACGTGCCTACCGGGTCAAAGATCAGATTCAGGCCGAGGATCTGAAGGCACGCCTGCATATGACGCTCGACCATGAGGTTGACGTACTGGAACACCAGTTCAACCGCAACCATGTTGAGGTTCTGCCCGGCCTGGCCCGTTTTGTCGGCCCAAACGAGGTCGAAGTTGCAACCGAGGCAGGTGATACCACCCGTGTGACTGGCGAGAAATTCCTGATCGCCACCGGCACGCGGACCTATCGCCCGGACTACGTGCCGTTCAACGGCAAAACCGTAGTCGATGGCGATGAATTCCTTGAGATGGAGGAAATCCCCCGCTCGCTCGTTGTTGTTGGTGCGGGCGTGATCGGCGTTGAATATGCCACAATGTTCTCCGCCCTTGATGTGCGCGTGACCTTGATCGAGCCGCGCGACACCTTCCTTGATTTCATCGACAGCACTCTGATCCAGGATTTCACCCATCAGATCCGCGAAAACGGTGTCGATCTGCGGCTTGGCTCGGCCATCACCAAGATTGAGGATGAGGGCAGCCATATCGAGGTCAGCCTAGAGAACGGGCGCCATGTGCGCGGCGACATGCTGCTGTTTGCGGCGGGCCGCATGGGCAATACCGAGGCGCTGAACCTTGAAGCCGTCGGGCTGGAGACGGATCATCGCGGCCGTCTTAGCGTGGACCGCAAATCCTACCAGACCACCGTGCCGCATATCTATGCCACCGGCGACGTGATCGGTCACCCCTCGCTGGCCTCGACCTCGCTGCAGCAGGGCCGGGTCGCGGCCTGTCATGCGCTGGAGACCCCAACCCTGCCGGAAAGCCCCTGGTTCCCCTACGGGATCTATTCAGTGCCCGAAATGTCCACCTGCGGCATGTCGGAGGAGGAATTGCAGGAACGCGGCATCCCCTATGAGATCGGCATCGCCCGCTTCCGCGAAACCTCACGCGGGCACATCATGGGGCTTGAGCACGGCATGCTGAAAATGCTGTTCTCCCTCAAAACCCGCCGGGTTTTGGGCGTCCAGATTGTCGGCGAAGGCGCGACTGAGCTGATCCACATTGCGCAGGCGGTTCTGAACCTCAAAGGCACGGTGGACTACTTCGTTCAGAACACCTTCAACTATCCAACCCTGGCGGAGGCGTACAAGATCGCTGGCCTTGATGCCTTCAACCGGATGCCCATCCCTGATGAATTCAAGGTGAAGAAATCAGACGCGGAGACATCCAAGCCCGCTGCCAAGGGTAAATCGACAGCCAAGGCAAAGCCCACCAAGGCTGCGGAGTAATGGCGCTCTATATCGACGCCGATGCCTGCCCGGTCAAAGCCGAAGCCGAGCGCGTGGCAACCCGCCATAAGGTCACCATGTACGTGGTCTCCAATGGCGGGCTGCGCCCGTCGCAGAACCCGCTGGTGGAAACGGTGATCGTATCAGAAGGCGCCGATGTGGCGGACATGTGGATCGCGGAACGCTGTGGTGCGGGCGATGTGGTGGTTACCGGAGACATCCCGCTGGCCGCCAAATGTATCGAGGCTGGCGCCCGAGTACTGCGCCATAATGGCGAGCGGTTCACGGAGGCCAACATCGGCCAGCAACTGGCGATGCGTGATCTGATGGCAGACCTGCGCGCCGCCAATCCACTGGGTGCGGGCGGCAGCGGCAAGGGGTTTACCAAGGCGGATCGCTCCCGATTTCTGGATGCGCTGGAGCGCGAAATCCGCGCCGCAGCTGCCAACTGACCCACGCCGGTTGCGCAGCCCTTGCCTCTGGCCTCTCTTTGCGCCACTGATCGCAGGGCAGACGACCAGAGGGGGCAGACGTGACGCAGCAACAGGCCAGCCTTTCAGTTCTTGGCGTCTTTGCCGCTATTGGCGCCGCGGTCTGCTTCTCCATCATTGATGTGATCTTCAAATTCCTGTCCGGGGACTATCCGCTCTATCAGGTGGTGATGCTGCGCTCCGTGGTGGCAATGGTTGTGTTGCTGGTGCTGATTATCCCGCTCGAAGGCGGCTACGGTATCCTGCGGACGCGTCAACCTCGCCTGCATTTGCTGCGCAGCCTTGCTGTGCTGTTTGCCAACCTCTGTTTCTTCACCGGTCTTGCGATCATGCCAATGGCTGAGGCGGTGGCCATTGCCTTTGCCACGCCACTGGTGGTGACCAGCCTGTCGGTTCTCTTCCTGAAGGAACGGGTCGGCCCCTGGCGCTGGACGGCAGTCGCAATTGGCTTTGCCGGGATCCTGATCATCATGCGCCCTGGTCCCGGCACCTTTCAACCGGCTGCGATCCTGCCGTTTCTGGGGGCCTGCGGCTACGCCACGCTGCATGTCCTGACCCGACGTGCGGGCGGCGCGGACAAGGCGGCAACGCTCTCCTTTTATCCCACGTTGGGCTTCTTGCTGGTGAGCACCCTCGTGGGGCTGACAACCGGCGTTGGGCGCTTTGCCAGTTCTGACAACGCCGGGGTACAGTTCATTCTGCGCGCCTGGATTTGGCCTGCACCGCAGGACTGGATCCTGTTCCTCATCGTCGGGCTGGCGGGCTCCATCGGGGGCTACCTTGTCAGCCAGGCCTACCGCCAATGCGAGGCCGGTCTGGTCGCCCCATTCGAATATATCGCCATGCCAATGGCTGTAATCTGGGGGGTTCTGGTGTTTGATGAATGGCCTGACGGGCCTGTTTGGATCGGATCCACCTTGATCATTGGCGCCGGGCTTGTTTCAGTCTGGCGCGAAACCCGCCGCAGTCGCCCGGCGCCACGCCCGCGGCCGCGCTCGACCGGATAGGAGAGCTGAAGATGACCATTCAAGCCGTCGTTTTTGATATCGGCCGTGTGCTGATCGAATGGGAGCCCGAGCGCTTTTATGATGCCAAGATTGGCAAAACCCGTCGCGAAGCCCTGTTTCGCGAGGTCGATCTGCATGGCATGAACCTTGGCATAGACCGAGGTGATGACTTCAAAGGCGCGGTTTACGCGCTTGCCGATCAGCACCCCGAATGGGCTGAGGAAATTCGCCATTGGCACGACAGCTGGCTCCAGATGGCCAGCCCTGAAATCCCACACTCCGTCCGCCTGATGCGCGCGCTGCGGCAGCGCGGCGTACCGGTGTTTGCGCTGACCAATTTTGGCGTCGGCACCTTTGATCTGGCCAAGACCACCTACCCGTTCTTCAACGAATTCGATCAGGCTTTTGTGTCTGGTCGTTTGCAGACCCTGAAACCGGAAGCGGAGATTTACGCCCATCTGGAGCGCGACACGGGCGTGGCACCAGAACGGCTGCTCTTCACGGATGACCGCCCCGAAAACATCGAAGCCGCCGCCGCACGTGGCTGGCAGACCCATCTCTTTACCCACCCTCAGGGGTGGGCCGATCGACTGGTCTCCGAGGGCTTGCTGACAGCGGAGGGCGCCCGATGACCACGATCCTGCAGATCCCCTTTGATCAGGGGGAAGCCAATCTTGACTGGCTGTCATTCTGCGACGCGCTTGCCGCCGGTCACCAGTTGCAGAAGGCCGAGGTCACCGACAGTTTCCTCTATCGGGGCAACGACACGCTGCTCAATCGCGCGGCCTGGATCGATGGTCTGGGTCTGGCGGTCAAAAGTGCCACAATTTTTCCCGGCAACCCGGATCGGGGCCAGCCAATGGTCAACGGCGCTGTCTGTCTATATGCGGATCAGTCCGGCATGCTGGAGGCTTTGGTCGATTTCCATCTGGTGACCAAATGGAAAACCGCAGGGGACAGTCTTTTGGGCGCTCTGCGATTGGCCAACCCTGACAGCCGAGAGATCCTGATTGTTGGGGCCGGGACCGTTGGCGCATCGCTGATCGAAGCCTTTGGGACCGCCTACCCCAAGGCACAGCTCCGCATCTGGAACCGCACCGGGGAGAAAGCCGAAGCGCTGGCCGACCGTTATCCAAACGCCAAAGTTGCAACCGATCTGGAAGTTGCCGTGCGGGCGGCTGATATCGTCGTGACATGCACCATGTCCTCCAGCCCTGTCATCAAGGGCGCGTGGTTGCGACCTGGTCAGCACCTGAACCTGATCGGCGCCTACCGTCCAGATATGCGCGAAGCCGATGATGAAGCGTTGCAACGCGCGGACATCTATTGCGACAGCTTTGACACCACCTTAGATCACATCGGTGAATTCAAGATCCCTCTCGTACAGGGAGTGATCAGCCGCGATGACGTGCGGGCAGATTTCTACGATCTGACGGCCTTCCCCCAGTTCGATCCTGCCAGGATCACCCTGTTCAAAAACGGGGGCGGCGCCCATATGGACCTGATGACCAGCCGACACATTCTGGACCGCTGGCAAGGGGGAACATAGTCTCCCGCCGCGCCACCATCAGGCGGCGGTCAGCACAGTGCGCGGATGCTCACGGATCGGCAGGTGGACAATGGCGCTGAAGGCTCCGATCCCAACGCCGATCCACCAGACCAATGTGTAGTCACCATAGATGTCATACATCCGTCCCCCCAGCCATACGCCAAGGAAACTGCCCAGCTGGTGGCTGAAGAACACAATCCCATAAAGCGTGCCCATATAGCGCAGCCCATAAAGATGTGCGACCAAACCGGAGGTCAGCGGCACCGTGGCCAGCCACAGAGACCCCATAACGATGGAAAACACGATCACAGTGACTGGCGTGATCGGCACAAGGATGAAGGCCGCCGCCGCAATCGTACGGCCGGTATAGATTGCCGCCAGAAGATATTTCTTGGAGTACCGGTTGCCGAGCCAGCCCGCCAGCAACGTCCCGCCCACATTTGCCGCCCCTATCAGTGAAATCGCCACCGCCCCAAGCGCCGAGGTGGAGGTGATCCCGATGGAATACAGCGCACCGCCCGGCAGGATCGGTCCGCACATCTCTGTCACAAAGGCCGGGAAATGCGCGGTGACAAACGCCAGTTGATAGCCGCAGCTGAAGAAGCCAAGGAAAATCAGCGTGTAAGAAGGATCCTTGAACGCCTTCTTCAGGATCGCACCCATGCTCTCTTCCAGCTCAGCCTTAGAGGCCGCCTCAGGCGCCCGCATCAGCGGCAATGTTGCAATCAGCGCCAGAACTACGCCCGCGAACACCAGAAATACGCTCTGCCAGCTGAGGAATGTCAGCAGCCACTCCGCAGTTGGAGCGCCAAAGATCTGCCCGGCAGACCCCGCCGCCGTCACAATGGCCAGCGACATCGACCGGTTCTCATCCGAGCTGGCACGACCAACCACGGCCAGCACAACACCAAACCCTGTGCCTGCAATGCCGAAGCCCACCAGCCATTCATAGGCCTGCATCTCAAACGGTGTGGTGGCCCAGGCGCTGAACACCAACCCGGCAGCATAGACCAGTGCCCCGATGATGATCGCCTTGCGGTCGCCGATTTTCTCGGCAATCGCGCCAAAAATCGGCTGGCCGATCCCCCAGGCCAGGTTCTGAATGGCAATCGCCAGCGAGAATTCAGACCGCAACCAGCCGAACTCCTCGGCAATGGGGATCTGAAATACCCCAAAAGACGCCCGCACAGCAAAGCTGACCATGATGACGACACAGCCAACGATCAGAACGGGGGTGAACAGCGGGGCAGATCGGGTCATGGGCAGGCTCCTTCGCCGGGATATGTCCGGCCAGACGACGGTACGGAAAAACCACATCCGGTCAAATCAGGATTTTTGCGAGAATAGGCAAGAATAATTGATGTGTGAGCCACTCCGCTTTCCAAATGGCTCGCCCCCCGGTCACAGCGCCTGCCAGGCAAGCCCGTAGGGACCTGTCGGGACATCTCTTCCCATCCGCAGCCCTCCACGCTATCCCTTGCGGCATGACCCATCTGACCGCGCTCTATCAGCAGAAAATCGACGCAGGCCTGTTGAAACCGGATCCAGCACAGGAAGCTGTGCTCCCCCATTTCGACCGCATAGCCGAAGGTCTCAAAGCCCCCCCTGTCAAGCGGGGCCTGTTTCGCAAGGCCACCTACGAGACGGTGAAGGGGCTGTATCTCTGGGGCGGGGTCGGGCGTGGCAAATCGATGCTGATGGATCTGTTTGTCGACAGTCTCCAGGATATTCCATCGCGCCGCGTACATTTCCACGCCTTCATGCAGGAAATCCACGGCAAAATGCACGAGGCGCGCCAACAAGGGGTCGAGGATGCCCTCGCACCAGTCGCGGCAGAAGTGGCCGGATCGGTCCGGCTCTTGGCCTTTGACGAGATGCAGATCACCGATATCACCGATGCAATGATTGTTGGGCGGTTGTTTGAGGCCTTGTTTGCCGCCGGTGTCACCGTGATCACCACATCAAACCGGGTGCCGGACGATCTTTATAAGAACGGACTGAACCGACAGCTGTTCCTACCCTTCATTGATCTCATCAAGCAGCAGATGCAGGTCCATGAGATGGTCAGCCCGGTCGACTACCGTCAGGATCGGCTAACTGGGGCGCAGGTCTATTTCTCGCCGGTGAATGCCGAGGCCAACGCAAAGATCCGCGCGATCTGGGAGGATCTCTCCGGCGGCCCCGCCCTTCCCCTGACGCTGGAGGTCAAGGGGCGCGAGGTCACTCTGCCAGCCTTTCGCAACGGGGTGGCACGAGCCGGGTTCTACGATCTGTGCGGCAAGATGCTGGGGCCTGGCGACTATCTGGCCATTGCGGAGGTTGTCAAAGTTCTGGTTCTTGAGGACATCCCCCGCCTGTCGCGTAACAACTTCAACGAGGCCAAGCGGTTCGTGACGCTCATTGATGCACTGTATGAGGCAGGGGTGCGCCTGATCTGTTCCGCAGCGGCAGAGCCAGAAATGCTCTATGTTGAGGGCGAAGGCACGTTTGAGTTTGAACGCACCGCCTCGCGTCTGCGGGAGATGCAGGACAAGGACTGGGGTCAGCAGAGCTGAACGAAGTGGTGGAAACGGGCGACGTTGTCGGGGGCGCTGCCCCCTCGAAAGCAGAGCTTTCTCACCCCCGGAGTATTTTGGGAAAGGTGACAGGCGGGGTACGCAGCAGGCATCCCGGCTTTCAGCGTCACCCGTTGTCGCGCAGAATATGACCTGCCAGATAGAGCGAGCCGCAGATCAGCACCCGTGCGTGCGGATCCTTGGCGATGATTGCCTGCAGTCCCGCGATTGTGCTCTTTGCCGTTCCTGCTGCAATGCCCACGGACTTGGCGGCGGCTTCGGTCTCTTCGGCGCTGAGCGTATTTAACTCGTCCGGGATCGAAATCGCCGTGAGGCTTTCAACATGCGGGGCCAGCGGGGCCATATAACCGCTTACGTCCTTGGTGTTCAGCATGCCGCAGATCAGATGTGTGGGCCGCGCGGGCAATCCCGCCAGCACCTCCGCCAGCGCAAGACCTGCCGCCGCGTTGTGGCCGCCGTCCAGCCACAGCTCTGCCTCGGGTGCCGCATCCACAAGTGGACCCTTTTTTAGCTTCTGCATGCGCGCAAGCCATTCGGCATTGGCCATGGCCGCCTCGCAGGCCGCCTCATCGGCGCCCATGTGGCGCAGAACAGCCAGCGCGGCACCCGCGTTCTGAATCTGATGCGCGCCCAGCAAGGCAGGCAGCGGGAGATCCAAGAGCCCGGCCCCATCCTGAAACACCAGCCGTCCGCGTTCCTCCCAGACATGCCAGTGTTGGCCATAAGCGATCAATGGCGCGCAAAGACGGGCGGCGGTGGCCTCGATCACCTCCATCGCTTCCTCTGGCTGGGGGCCAACCACAACCGGCACGCCGCGTTTGATGATGCCCGCCTTCTCCGCAGCGATCTTGGCCAGCGTATTGCCTAGGAACTGTTCGTGATCAATGGAAACCGGAGTGATCACCGAGATCTCAGGCGTGATGACATTGGTTGCATCCAGACGCCCGCCAAGGCCGACCTCCAACAGCGTGTAATCCGCAGGCGTGCGCGAAAACGCCAGAAGGCCCGCCACCGTGGTGATTTCGAAATAGGTGATGTTCTCGCCGCCGTTCTTGGCGTAGCACTCGTCCAGCACCTCGGTCAGATGCGGCTCGGAGATCAACTCCCCCGCCAACCGGATGCGTTCGTGGAACCGTGCCAGATGCGGCGAGGTATAGGCGTGGACGCTCTTGCCCATCCCCTCAAGGCCCGCCCGGATCATCGCCTGGGTAGAGCCCTTGCCGTTAGTGCCCGCCAGATGGATCACCGGCGGCAGCTTGTCCTGTGGATTGTCCAGGGCCGCCAGCAACCGCCAGACCCGGTCCAGCGTCAGATCAATGATCTTGGGGTGCAGCGCCATCATGCGGGCAAGGATCGCGTCGGAGGTCTGGGTCATTTTGCGGCTCACTGATGTAGGCGATTTTACGAGGGCAATATAGAAACGGCCCGCGCGCAGGACGAGCGGGCCGTAATATCACAATTCTAGCAGGATCAGGTCCCTGATACCGGTGCGTCTGCGGCACCGTTGGCATCATTCGCGGCCTGCTCGCTTTCATCCGGTGCAGGCAGGTCGCCAACAATCTGCGGTGGCAGACCCAGAAGCATCCGGGTGATCTTGATCAACTCTTCCCGCATTTCGGTGCGCGGTGTCACGCGATCCAACATGCCGTGATCCAGCAGGTATTCGGCGCGCTGGAACCCTTCGGGCAGTTTTTCGCGAATGGTCTGCTCAATCACGCGCGGACCGGCGAAGCAGATCAATGCGTTGGGCTCAGAAATATGCACATCCCCCAGCATCGCATAAGAGGCGGTTACCCCCCCGGTTGTCGGATGGGTCAGCACCACAATATAAGGCAGACCTGCCTCTTTCAGCATCTGCACCGCAACCGTGGTCCGGGGCATCTGCATCAGCGACAGGATTCCCTCCTGCATGCGCGCGCCACCAGCGGCGGAAAACAGCACCAGCGGGCGTTTCAGTTTCACGGCCTCTTCAGCAGCGGCAATGATCGCGTTGCCAACATACATGCCCATGGATCCCGCCATGAAGGAGAAGTCCTGCGCGGCGGCTATGATCGGGGTCCGGCCAATTTCACCGGCGGCCACCAGCATCGCCTCTTTCTCGGAGGTCGTCTTCTGCGCTGCTTTCATCCGGTCGGGGTAGCGTTTCTGATCCCGGAACTTCAGCGGATCCGCCAGTGGCTCAGGCACGGCAACCTCGGTGAAGATGCCACCATCAAACAGCGCCAGAAAACGGTCGCGGGGCGTGATGTGCATGTGATGCCCGCAGTTGTTGCAGACATTCAGATTGTCGCTCAGCTCGCGGTGAAACAGCATCGTGCCGCATTCATCGCATTTGCGCCAAAGGTTCTCGGGAACTTCGCGGCGCGAGAAGATCGAATTGATCCGCGGCCGGACGTAGTTGGTGATCCAGTTCATAAGCCATGCCTTTGTAGGGGCGGTTTGGACCTTCAAATAAGGCCCCGCGCGTCTAAATGCAATCAGCGCCGGATGGCAAGCCGCGCAACCAGCCAGCAAAGCCCCACAACCGCGAAGTCGAGCCACAGCATCTGCCGCAATATGACAGGGTCAGACAGCTCAAACGGCACCAGAAAAAGGGCCAGACCAGACAGGCTGGTTGGAGAGCCAAACAGCAGGATCGCAATGATGTTATTGACAAAATGGACGGCCATTGCTGGCCCCAGCGTGCCCGCACGCGCGGTCAGATCGGCCATCAGAAGACCAAATCCGCCAGCCCAAAGCGCAATCAGAGGCGCATTCACCCCCGCGTCCTGCGGCACATAGTGACCCACCGCAAAAATCGCAGATGGCACCAAAAGCCAGATCAGCGGGTGCAGACCCCGCGCAGCAAGTGTCTGCTGAAGATAGCCGCGAAACAGGATCTCCTCTGCACTGATCTGTATAAAGATCGCAATCAACGCCAGCGGCAGCAGGCGTAGCCACTGATGCAGCGCAAGATTCGGTGTCAGATCTGAAATCACGCCAGCGTCAAGACCACCCGGCAGGATCAGCCAGAGCAGCGCCAGCGCTGCCATCAGACTGGCGAGACGCAAACAGGTGCGGCCAAACTGTTGCAGAGCCAGCGGCATGGGGCCGATCACGCTGCCTAAACTACGCCGATGCAACAGCCGCAGTGTACAGGCGACAGCGATGGTCACACAGAGAAAGCTACTCAGAAGCACCAGCATCGCGACCGGCGATCCACCGGCTGGCAAATCGCGGACCCACGTGCCCGGAAAGGCTGCGATCAGCGTCTGTACCGCGACAGCGGTCAGCGCATAACTCAGCACGCCAATGAGAAGCAGACGCAGCACCAGGCGCCAGAGTTGCGGCGCAGACCGCGCCGGATCGACCAGCAGGTCATGGGCGGCATAGGCGGGTGTCGCGGGCTTAGTGGACATTGCCGGGCCGCTCCTCCGCGACGATCGCGGCAGCTGCCACCGCTGGTGTGTCACCGCCGGTGACATTCTGATCCGCTGCCCGTGCCACGCCTGCGACCTGCACCAGGTGCCGCGAGACAGTCTCCAGCAGTTGCACGGCAACGCTGCAGCATCAGCCTCGATCACAGCGCGGTATTCTTCGGCACCAATCCTGAGAAAACGGCAATCCTCCACCGCGATCAGATCAAGTTGCCGTGTGTCGCGCAGGATCACGGCCAGATCCCCGATCAGCCGCCCCGGTTCAATCTGCGAAATCGGTGTGCTCTCCGCAGTGCGGTCCGGCCAGAACAAATCCGCCTTGCCGGACAGGCAGAGGAACACCGCGTCGTCGGCGTCTCCATATTGGAAGACGTAGTCGCCCTTGGCCACATCATGCCAGCGCGCCGAGAAGGCCAGCAGACGCTGGTTTCGTGCATCCAGTTTCGAAAACAGCTCTGTGCTCTGGATCAGTTCGAGCCGTTTGCCCAGATCGTTTCGTGCAGCACTCTCCATTGGATCGGTCAGATTGCCCTCAACGCCATCAATCCGGCCATTCTGGATTTTCACAAAAATATCATAGCGTTCCGGATGGTTGAACTGGTCCTCCAGAAACAACATCGTGGCATTTGGCATCAGCTTGGAGAGCCGCTCGCGGGATTTGAGCCTGCTGGCGCTGTCATGGCTCGCCAAGGCGCGGTCCAGAATCAGGATATCGGGCCGCTTGATCGCCGCCCGGGTAAAGGCCGCGCGTTCCTGAAACACAGGTTCCAGTGCAGTTCCGCCCAGTCCGGCGGGCAAGTCATAGAGGATCAGCGCCAGACGCTTGCGCAGCCCGTGTTCTTCCAACACTTCGGCGACCAGATCCTCGACCTGCTTGGCCTTGGCCCCCGCGCTGAGCGACAGCCGCCCATAGAGCACGTTTTCCAACACGGTCAGCAGCGGCAGATAGGCGTCCGGCGTAATGGAGACAAAGAGATCGCCCAATTGCGCCTGCAGCGCTGGTGCCACATCACGTCGCATATCCAGGATGCGCTGCTTGAACCGCTCTGGAAATGCTGTGCCGATCTGCTCCTCCGAGATCAGAAACGGCACCGAGGCCAGCAGAACCCGTTCGTCCTCGCGCAGCCCGGACACACCCAGCGTGGCCTGGCGGTCGGCAACCTCGGCGATGCGTTGATACAACCCCTCGTCCAGCCCAAGCCGTTTGAACAACGGGTGATTTGTATCCTCCCGACCAAAGGTCTGCCGCAGGGTGTCCATCACCCCAAGACCGAAGGTGATCACGTCTTGCTGCAGGCCATGATTCCGCAACGCGCTGATAATCGGCCCGTCTTCCGCAATCAGCTCCTCGGGCGCAAGCGGGCGGGTGGGCGCCGCAAAAAGGATATTACCGCCGAGCGGAACCGCTGGATTGAACACCTCCGGCTCAAACCGATGTACCACATCGGCAAGACCCGCCCGCGCCAACCGCTCCGCCACAAGAGGGCGCAAGGCAATGATCTGCTGCACAAGGCCAAGATGCGGACCAATCTGAAACCGGGTGTGGAGGGTGCGACGGAACAGCTGCTCGTCGATGCCCATCGCCTCGACCAGCTGAAACCACCAGTCACGCAGTTCGCTTTCGGATCCAAGCCCTGCCAGCGCCGGGTTGATCCAATCCGCAGCCAGCGGATCCGGGCTGTTTCCGGCGCGGCAAGCTTCGGTCATCACACGGCTTTTGCCACGGGATTCGCTGCCTGCAGGCATATGCGGTTGATCGCGCAGCGACATCAACACATTGTCGCCAAGTGAGCCGTTGAACAGATAGGGCCGCGAATAGGCATAACCGACGCGCGCCGCGATCACCCCCTGATGCAGCTGGTCCAGCCGATGCCCTGCAATCGTCACCGACCCGCGAAACGGCACGACCTCCCGCGTCAGCAGTGCTGCAAAGGCCGCGCGCTCCGCCTCGCTGCTGCTCTGGATCGCGACACGCCCACCGGGGGGATCGTCAGTGACAAATCCTCCAGCACCATATTTCCGTCGGCATCTTTCACCGACACATTGCGCAGTTCAATGGCGCCGCGCAGATGCGGGATATCCGTCGGCGTGCCCTCGATCAGTTCCTCCGGGATCATGCCCTTGGGCGCGAAACGGTCGGTCATGATCGACCAGCGCAGGCTCATATCCTGCACCTGATTGTAGTAGGTCAGCAGCTCCCGCCATGGGGCTGACAGATCTTTGTAAGCGGCCAAGGCGGCCACCAATGCGCCCACCGTGATATCGCCGCGGATCGCCAGCACACCAGCCGGCGGAATAAAACACAAACGGCGTCAGGTGACCGATCATGTTGTTGAGGAACTTCATGAAGTATTTTTTGGTGTAGATCCGCCGTCGAATATCGAACAGCCGTCCCAGACGTGCCGATATCTGCGCCAGCCGATACCGGCGGCCACCATTGATCCGCAGATCCCCGATCCCAGCGGCGGTTTCGCCAATCTCAGCTGAAAAAGCCCGCACCTCCTGGATGCGATCCTTGTTCAGCAGGTTGATCTGACGTTGCAGCATCGGGATCAGCCAGGCCTGCAACGGGATCAGCGCCACCGAGGCCAGTCCGAACCACACGCTTTGCATGAAGAGAAACGCGACAATCGTCAGCATCTGCCCGGCCTGAAACACAGGCTGCGCCACGGCGTCGCCCATCAGACCACCCATCGGTTCTGATTCCGAGGTGATCATGGAGACCAGCTCACCCTGGCTGGTGGTCCGAAAATACGGCGCTGGAAAGCGCATCATCCGGTTGATCAGCGTGTACCGCAGGCGCCGCAGCAGACGTTCGGCGACAATGCCCTTCATGGTATTAAGACGCATCTTCAGCAGGCCACTGATCAGAACCGCCGCTAAAAACCCGACACAAAGCAAGAGCAGATAGTCGACCTGCCCGATCTGCTGCCCCAGAACCTCAACCTGATCCATCGGCGCACCGATAGCGTCGTTGATAATCCGCTTGGGCAATTCCAACGCCGCATAGAGGAAGGGGAACGTGACCATGGTCAACGCCAACAGACCTATCTGCTGGCGCCGCGAATAGGTCCAGATGAATGAAAACAGGGTGGATTGCATCCCCTGCTCCTTTTGCGTGTCGGAGGATCTTAGCGAGAAATCGCTTGCTGGCTGTGCAGCGGTCAGACCGTAATCATTGCCCCCTGACATTACAAGGCAACACCCGGTCGACTTTTGCGTGAGATGCTTGCTCCGACAGGCCCCTCGGACTATGCCAAGGGAGAGCAGGACAACGACAGGCAGAGACCACTGTGACCATCGTAAGCAACGGAAAGAAAGCAACTATTCAGGATGGAGAACAGGCTGAACGACAAGCGGAAAACGGGTATGTCTCTATTCAAGCGGGCAGATCCAACTGTGGCTTTTCTACCGCCTTTGCACAGTGGCTTTGCAGTAGCGCACAGCGGATGTCATCAGCGATTAGGCGATGCGGGCTGGTACGACTGGCGCTGATGGTGGTCGCCCCTCTCGCGCTGGCGGGATGCACTGCCGGAACCGGCGCATCACTGGTCGCGGGTACTGCTGATCCTCAACCCGGCGATATCACCCGCATGAGCTTTGCCAGCGACACCATTCACCTGGTTCCGCCAACCGGATTTTGCATCGATCCCCGCATGACCGGCCACCGGGCCGAAGGGGGCTTTGCCATCGTGGTCCCTTGCTCCAGCCTGCGCCCCGGCCCGTCAGGCCGCAACCGCGCCTTGATTACGGTCGCTGTTGGACCCGCCGGGTCGGCGGATGAAGCCCTGACCAGCGCGGATCTGTTGAAAAATGCGCCCGGCGCGCGGCTGCTGACAGAGCGGAACGATATGATGCTGCCATTGGTCAAACTGAACATGCCGGATCACCGCGCCCGAGGCGCCAGCCCGGTCCATTGGCGCGGTGCATTTGTGCTGAACGATCAACTGGTGGCGCTTGCGCTTTATGCCCCCGGCGGCAGTCGTAACCTCGGCGGGCGCGGCGCCCGACTGCTGAATGAATTGACCGCAAAAACGCTTGAAGCCTCCGTAACTGCAGATCTGCCCCCCAGCCCCGATGCCCCCGCGCAATAGTGCCCCGTATCCGGGCTGAAAACAGGTCGGCGCCCCCGCCAAGACCATCGCCCGGCAAGATTACCGGCCCTGAGGTTTGTCAGCGCCCATCGCTTTGGCTAGGGTCAGAAAAAACAATACGCATGTCGCCAGGTGTTGCATCGCGCCAAAAATGACAGGGCGCAGGACAGGATATTGAGCCTATGGGCAGGACGATTGAAAAGCTGCTATTCAAACGCGTGCTGAAGCGATGGCGACGCCTTGCGCAACAGGCCCCCAAAGCATCACTCAGCCGGTTGAGAGAGCAGCGCAATCGCGCCAGAACACTGCGCCTGCATCTCGATCGGCTGATTCATATTGCCGAAAGCCGGCTGGCACTGCCGCAAATCGGCTCCAACGCCTTTCCGCGCCCCCATGGCACAGACTGGGGCTGGCGCCCCGAACTTTGGCGCGGCCCGCTGCCTGTTCCCGGTGCCTCCGCGGTTCCCAGCAAGACCCGGCTCGGTGATGAGGTGCAGCTGTTTCATGACTGTGCCGTCTCGGAACTCACCCTGCGCCAGCTGCGCAACAACCGCGAGGAAGACCTCGCCCCCTATGGCGTCCGCCTGGATGTGTTCCGCTTTGACGGCTCATTCCTGTCGCTTGTCATTGAGCTGCCGCAAGAGGTGACCCACGGGCTAAGCCGCGATCATCTGTTACGGGTGGATTGCACGGTGGAAACCGAAAACCCGATTGAAATTTTCGCCCGGCTCAACATCAAGCATGGCCCGAACACCGAACAGATGGTGCGTGAGATGCCTATGGGCGACAAGCGAACCCATGTCGAATATGACCTCGCCTACGCCGACCTGAACGAAAAACGCGTCGAGCGGCTGTGGCTGGAGCTGATCTTTGAAGCTCCGGAAATGAACCAGGTGACCCTGCGCGATCTCACCTTATCCCGCAGCCGTCGCGCCAGTCTATAATCCACCTTCGAAAGGCCCGACATGAGCCAGCTGACATTGACCAAAATTCGTTTTCGCGACGGCCTGTGGGAGGGGCGGATCGCAGGCGCAGGAGCTGCTGGCGCCATGCCTGCGATTGAGGTGCGGCACCTGGACCGTCTGGTGCCAAATGTCACCCTTGAGGAAAGTGACACCGCCAACGAATGGTCCCTCACCATTCCAATTCCAACCGAAGCGATTACCGATGGTGTCCAGAGTTTTGTGATTTATGATCTGACGACCGATGCAAAACTCGGCGATTTCACCCTCATCTGCGGCGAGTTGACCGGTGATGATCTGCGGGTTGAGGTGGAACTGCTGCGCGCCGAGCTCGACATGCTGAAACGTGCCTTCCGCCGTCACTGCGTCGAAACACAATGACGGCTCGCACGAGGAAAACTAGGCTCTAACAAGGGCAGAATGCTGACGCGCCACCGCGCCATCAGCTCCGCGATTTTGTCAGCGCCAGAAACACATCTTCCAGATCGGCCTCTTCGGTTTTAACGTCCCGGATCGAAATCCCGGCCTCACGTACCGCCGACAAGACCTCTTCTGCGCTTGTCTGATTGCCGTGGTAGCGCAGGATCACCGCACCATCGCTGCGCAGCTCCGATGCGATCCCATCGCCCACCGGCAATGTCGTCACCGGATGCGCCGGGTGGACCACCATCGCCTTTGCATCCAACCGTCCCAGCAGATTTGCCGTGGTGTCACGCGCCACCAGCTCACCCTGATTGATGATCGCGATTTCATCACACATTTCCTCGGCCTCTTCGAGATAATGCGTGGTCAAAATGATGGTCATGCCTTGCGCGTTCAGCTTGCGGATATTCTCCCACAACATCTGGCGCAATTCGATATCCACACCTGCCGTTGGTTCATCCAGCACCAGGATATTGGGATGATGAACCAGCGCCTTGCCCAGCAGCAACCGCCGCTGCATTCCGCCCGACAGGGTCCGGGCATAAGCATGCGCTTTGTCCTCCAACCCGACCATGCGCAGAATATCATCACTGCGGCGTTCGGATTTCGGCACCCCGTACAATCCGGCCTGCACCTCCAGCGCCCCACGCGGGCTGAAGAACGGATCCAGGTTCAACTCCTGCGGCATCACCCCGATGGAGGCACGGGACTGGCGCGGATTTTCATCCTGATCGAAACCCCAGATCGTGACCTTTCCCGCCGTTTTCAGTACCAGCCCGGCCAGGATATTGATCATGGTGGATTTACCGGCGCCGTTGGGGCCGAGAAGACCAAAGACCGATCCACGCGGAATGCTCAGATCCACGCCTTTCAGCGCCTCTTTGGCAGGTTGCCCCCTGCGGCCCTTGTAGGTTTTCTGCAAACCTTCGATACGGATTGCGTCCTCAGTCATTGCGGCCCTTGCCCCCGGTTTTCCCTTGGCTCATAAAAGCCACTAACTGATAACCAAGAGGACCGCCAGAGATGACCATCGAAGCGCCGGAAACCAAGATCGTGGACAGCTACCGCGTCGCCTGCGACGGCAGCGAAGGTGCGCTGGGACATCCGCGGGTCTACCTGCAAATCCCCGAGGCCGAAGGCTTTGTCGAATGCCCCTATTGCGATTGCAAATTCATCCATAAGGACGCTGTGGACAAGCAAGCGTAACGGCCTGCCACGCCTCTCTGTTCTGACAAGACGCCGCCAACCTTGGCGGCGTTTTTCGTATGCGCATATTCTCAGGCCCACCATCAAAAATAGACGCCGGTTGTAACGAATTTGAAGCATCAAGACTGCAACGATCAGGGCATGGTAGCGGTTTCTTTACGATGATGATGCACAGCATAGAGGGTGTATCTGCTACTACCGGAGATTGAGATGTACAGCGTCGTTCAATGCATTACGCAAGAACACAGCCTGGGCCTTGTGGCCGTGGCTGCGCTTGTCTGCGTCATCGGTTCCTGCCTGTCGGTACAGATGACCCAGCGCCTCGGCCGGACGGCGGGCACGCGCAAACTCGTCCAGCTCGCTCTCACCAGCCTGATCAGCGGCGGCACCGTCTGGACCACCCATTTCATCGCCATGCTCGCCTTTGATCCCGGCTATGCGCATGGGTATGACCCGCTGCTGACCGGGGTATCGCTTGCGGCTGCGGTTGTGGGCATGCTCATGACGAATGGCGTCTACGCATTTGCACATTCGACCAACTATCGGGTTGCAGCCAGCGGCGCGATGTTTGGTCTCAGCGTTTCAACAATGCACTATCTCGGGATGAGTGGGTATTTGCTACCGGGAGAAATCGTCTGGCAAACCACCCCGTTGATTTCGTCAATTCTGCTCGGCGCGGCGCTGGGGGTGGCGACCTATGAATATCTGACACGCTATGCAACCGGGCGGCACTGGATTGTCGCAGTTGGCCTGATGACACTGACGATCTGCGCCATGCATTTCACCGGGATGTCGGCGATCACAGTGCAACTCAGCCCGCTCTATTCCGTCCCGCCGGAAGTGATTTCTGACGCGACACTTGGCTTGTTCGTGCTGGGCACGATGGCGATCATCCTGATGATCGGTTTTGCGGCACTGAGCATTGAAACCAATATGGAGAGCGAGGCCCGCAATCAGCTGCAGCACGCCGCGTTGCATGACCCGCTGACCGGCCTGCCCAACCGGATGGCCCTGACGCGCAAAATGGCCAGCCTGACCGAATTGCTGGAACGCGACGAGACAGAGCGCGTGGCCGTGCTGACCCTGGATCTCAATCTTTTTAAAGAGATCAATGATCTCTACGGGCATTCTGCCGGAGACTCGGTTTTGACGACGGTGGCAAACCGGCTCAACTCCGTGCTGGAAAAAGACGAGTTTATCGCCCGTGTCGGCGGGGATGAATTTGTCGCTCTGAAGCAGGGGTTCCGCCGGGTCGATCAGGTACTGGCCTTCGCCGAACGGCTGCATGCGCTCACCGTGGAACCGGTGGATTTTGACAACACATCGGCCATTATCGGGGTCGCGATCGGCGTTGCCACCAGCCTGGAAGACGGGCGCGATATCCGTGACCTGCTGCATAAATCGGACGTGGCGATGTATCGTGCCAAGGCGGACGCCGACCGGCATATCTGCCTGTTCAACGCCCAGATGGAGAAACACAACCGCGCGCGTCTGGAACTGGTCAGCGATCTTCGGCAGGCCTGTATCGCAGGGGATCAGTTCGAACTGGTGTATCAGCTACAGAACGATCTCAGCTCCCTCGCACCCGTCGGTTTTGAGGTGCTGCTGCGCTGGAATCACCCCACGAAAGGCCGGATTTCTCCGGACACATTCATCCCGATTGCTGAGGAGACAGGCTTGATCCGTGACATCGGTCTCTGGGTTCTGCGCACGGCCTGTCAGGAGGCCAGCAGTTGGCCAGGGAGTTTCAACATCGCCGTCAACGTCGCTCCGCAGCAGTTGATGCAGCCGTCCTTTGTTGAACATGTTTCGGACATCCTGCTGGAAACCGGCCTGCTTAGCCGAACGGCTCGAACTGGAAATCACCGAGGCCAGCATCATCGATGATCAGGTCCATACGCTAAAGGTCATGCAGCAACTCAAGACCATGGGTTTGCGCATTGCCATGGATGATTTTGGCACCGGCTATTCCTCGCTGGCGATGCTGCAGACATTCCCTTTCGACAAGATCAAGATCGATCAGAGCTTCGTTCAGAATGTGCATAACGACGCCCAGCGGGCGGCCATTGTACGCTCGACCCTGCTGCTCGGCGCGGCATTGAACATCCCCGTGCTGGCCGAAGGTGTCGAAGTCGAAGACGAGCTGCAGTTTTTGCGCGTGGAAAAATGTTCTTCGGTTCAGGGGTTCTATTTCGGCAAGCCAATGACCCGCGACGAAATGCGCGAAGTCGTGCAAGCACATCAGCCGAAAAAGAAAACCGCCTGAGGCCAAACCTCTGAATGTGATCGCCACAGCACCGGGGCCAGCGCAACTCTGCGCCCTTGCCGCGATGCTGGATTTCACCGCATCAAACATGGCAGCGGGATCATCAGCAGCGGCACTCTCTCATGACAGCGAAATGCGCCTTGCGCGTTTGACGGCGCCACGACGGACACGAAACGGCAATTGCTCTCGCTCGCGCGATCACCGATAACGGGGACAACGCGAAACACCGGAGCATCGGCCATGACAACCACCCCCTTTGGCACCGGCTGCCACCTGCATCTGATCGACGGATCGGCCTTCATCTTTCGCGCCTATCACGCGTTGCCGCCCCTCACCCGCAAATCCGACGGGCTGCCCATCGGCGCTGTGGCGGGCTTCTGCAACATGTTGCACCGCTATGTTGAGGGCAACACCGGCCCGGACGCGCCAACCCATGTTGCGGTGATTTTCGACAAGGGATCGCACACCTTCCGCAATGATCTTTATGATCAATACAAGGCCAACCGCGAAGCCATGCCCGAGGATCTGCGCCCGCAGATTCCGCTGACCCGCACCGCCACTGAGGCGTTCAACATTGCCTGCAAGGAACAGGAAGGGTTTGAGGCCGACGATATTATCGCCACGCTTGCCTGCCAGGCCCGCGATGCAGGCGGCCGGGTGACGATTATCTCCTCTGACAAGGATCTGATGCAGCTGGTCGGCGGTGGGGTCGAAATGCTGGACGCGATGAAGAACAAACGCATCGACAGCGATGGTGTCTTCGAGAAATTCGGTGTCGGTCCGGACCGTGTGGTGGATGTCCAGTCGCTTGCCGACGACTCGGTCGACAACGTGCCCGGTGCGCCAGGGATCGGGATCAAGACAGCCGCTCTGCTGATCAACGAATACGGTTCGCTGGAGGACCTGCTGAACCGCGCTGAGGAGATCAAACAGCCCAAGCGCCGCCAAACCCTGATCGAAAACCGCGCGCAGATCGAACTGTCAAAGCAGCTCGTCCAGCTGGACAACAATATGGAGCTGGATTTCACACTGGATGATCTGGGCGTGCGCGACCCAGATGCGAACCAGCTGCTCGACTTTCTGGCTGAGATGGAATTTCGCACTCTGTCCAAGCGTGTCGCCGATCAATTGGGTAAAGAGGCGCCAGCTATTGTGGACGCCCCCGCGCAAAGCGCTGACACCGCCGAGGCGCCGACCGTGGCGGATATCCCCTTCGACAGCGGCAGCTATGAATGCGTCCGTGACGCCGAGACGCTGAAAAAATGGGTGACCCAGATCCGCGAACGCGGCTGGGTGGCGGTGGACACGGAAACCACTGGTTTTGACGAGATGGTGGTGGATCTTGTGGGCATCTCGCTCTGCGTGGAACCGGGCCGCGCCTGCTACATCCCGCTCACCCATAAATCCGGCAGCAGTGATGATCTCTTCGGTTCGGACGATCTGGCGGACGGGCAGATGCCGCTGCAGGACGCACTTGATCTGCTAAAGCCCGTGCTTGAGGACGACAGTATCCTCAAGATTGGCCAGAATATGAAATATGACGCCAAGATTTTTGCCCGCCGGGGCGTCAATGTGGCGCCAATCGATGACACGATGCTGATGTCCTATGCGATGCACGCAGGCCAGCACGGGCACGGCATGGACACGCTGTCGGAACGCTATCTGAACCACACGCCGATCCCGATCAAACCGCTGCTGGGCACCGGCAAATCCGCAATCACCTTTGACCGCGTGCCGATCGACGATGCCGTCGCCTATGCCGCTGAGGACGCCGATATCACCCTGCGTTTGTGGCAGCTGTTCAAACCACAGCTGCATCAGGCGGGCGTCACCACGGTTTACGAGACGCTGGAACGCCCGCTGGTGCCCGTGCTTGCCCGGATGGAGCGCGAGGGTATCAAGGTAGATCGCGATACGCTGTCGCGCATGTCCAACGCTTTTGCCCAGAAAATGGCTGGGCTGGAGGCCGAAATACATGAGCTGGCCGACCAAAGCTTCAACGTCGGGTCCCCCAAACAGCTGGGCGAGATTCTGTTTGATAAGCTTGGCATGGAGGGGGGCAAGAAGGGCAAGACCGGGGCCTATGCCACCGGGGCGGATATTCTTGAGGATCTCGCCACCGAACACGCCCTGCCGGGTCTGGTCTTGGACTGGCGCCAGCTGAGCAAGCTGAAATCGACCTATACCGATGCGCTGCAGGATCATATCAACGCCGAAACCGGGCGCGTTCACACCTCTTATGTGCAGACCGGGGCGAACACCGGGCGTCTGGCCTCGACCGATCCCAACCTGCAGAATATCCCCATCCGCTCCGAGGAAGGACGCCGCATCCGCGAGGCCTTTGTTCCGGAGGAGGGCAATGTGCTGCTGGCGCTGGACTACAGCCAGATTGAATTGCGTATCCTCGCTCATGTCGCCGGGATCGATACCCTCAAACAGGCCTTTGCCGAGGGGCAGGACATTCATGCGCTGACCGCATCAGAAATGTTCAACGTCCCGCTGGAGGAGATGACACCGGACATCCGCCGACAGGCCAAGGCGATCAACTTTGGCGTAATTTATGGCATTTCCGGCTTTGGTCTGGCGCGCAATCTGCGCATTCCCCGGGCCGAGGCGCAGGGCTTCATCGACCGCTATTTTGAGCGGTTCCCCGGCATTCGCCGCTATATGGATGAGACGGTTGCCTTCGCCAAGGAGCACGGTCATGTGCAAACCCTGTTCGGGCGCAAGATCCACACGCCGGAGATCTCCGCCAAGGGACCGCGCGCCGGCTTTGCCAAACGCGCCGCAATCAATGCGCCGATCCAGGGCACCGCAGCCGATGTGATCCGCCGCGCGATGATCCGGATGCCTGCTGCCATCGCTCACTTGCCTGCACGGATGCTGCTGCAGGTGCACGACGAACTGCTGTTCGAGGTGCCAGAAGCCGCCGTGGAAGATACCATCGAAACCGCCCGTCGCGTGATGGAAACAGCGGCAGACCCGGCGGTTCATCTAGACGTGAAACTGGTGGTGGATGTCGGCAGGGGCCAGAACTGGGCAGAAGCCCACTAAGCGGCCTGCCCCATCGCACCGACATGGCTGGCTTCCGCTCCTTTTGATCGGGGCGGCAGCGGCGTGATCCAGGCCTAACCGGGCAAGGCCAGCCATCGGCCGGGGCCGCAACGCGCCATGCCCCGGCATGGCGCCTGGCCCAACGGGAAGACCGTCATCTTTGATGCTGAGATGACGGGCGGGAGGAGCGCGCCCCATGGACTGCGGTGCTAGTCTTTTACGCTGGGAGGTCCTGCTGGGCTGGCTGTTTCTGCCGACGGCTTCACCATCCAGGCCACCAATCGGCGCACCGCAGGTGCCACCCCCAGCACAACGACGAAGGCCACCGGCCAGCCGAAACTCCAGGCCGACATCCAGAGCCCCGGCGCCTCTGCGCTCAGGCCAACCGCCTTCAGCGTGGCAACACCTGTGACGATGCAGGACATAACGCCAGACAGGATCAGTCCAAACAGGACAGGGGCGAATCGCGCAGGGAACATGATGGTCTCCAGTCTTGGATCGAATACCGCCTTATGCCCTGCGGTCAGTCACATTTCAATTCGCGAATATGTTATGACACCGCAACCGGACCTTTGGCCGCAGCCTTTCCATCCTGACAGTGACTGGCGTACCCGGATGCGTCCTCCGTCAGCCCATCCAGGCCAGACTGTCTTCTGTCCGTTTGGTACTTGGGGTGTATTCGGCACTGACCCAGCCTTCATAGCCGCTTTCGTCAATTGCCGCGAAGAGCTGTTCGAAATCCACCGGTCCGGTTCCTGGCTCACATCGCCCGGGCGCGGCGCCGATCTGAACATGGGTTGCGCGGTCGCCAAAGGCCTCCCAGACCTTGACCGCATCCCCATGGATGAGCTGCGCGTGATAGGCATCATATTGCAGGCCAACGTTCTTGCGGTCCACGGCCTCCAGCACCTCAACCGCGAGATTGTAGTCATCCAGAAAATACCCCGGCTGATCACCGCTGTTCAGCGGTTCAATGGTGAATTGCTGTCCCGGCGCATAATCAGCGGCCCATTGCAGATTGCGGATCAGCGTGTCTTTGGCCACATCGCCTTTGGCATAACCGGCCATGATGTGGATCATACCGGGTCGCAGCACCTCCGCATAGCGCAGCACCCGCCGGATATCGCGTTGAAACCGATCCGCCCCCATCGGCAACGCCGCATAGCCCGGCATCCCACCAGTATAGTTCGGGGGCGGTGCGTTGATCAGCAGCAGCTCCAGCCCGTTGGCCAACAAGGCCCGCTGAGTTTCTTTCGCAGCCAACTCATAGGGAAACAGGATTTCCACCGCTTCAAACCCGGCCCGCGCGGCTGCAGGAAACCGATCCAGATAGGGCAATTCCGCAAACAGCAATGAAATATTGGCCGCAAATTTCGGCATTGGAAAACCTCCTTTGGAGCCACCCCCGATTGGCGGCCAAATAGACATGTGCCGGACGGTCTCATCTCAATGGCTCCGCTCAGCCCCCGCCAAGTTCACCATTGACCCATCCAGGATCACACCGCCTCAATCTGCCTCAGATCTCCACCGATTTTGAGCAGGTTTTCACAAGAATTTTCGCTAATTTTACAATACACTCAACTGGATCAGCGGCTTCCCGCCGCATCACCGCACGACCGGCAGCCCTCTGCCGACGACGCTACGATGTGGGTCAGGATCAGTCGTCCGACAGCTCATCCGATGGGATGATGCCAAAGAACGCACCACCCGACCACAGACCAAACCATCCATCCCGGTGACACCCAAGCTCCACAAGCCGGTAAAAGCTCTTGCGATCAATCAGCGCCTCCAGACCAGCCCGCACCATCACATAGGGTGCTGGCTCACCTGTCTCTTCGTCCCGCACCACGCGGATTTTATGCGCAGGCCCGGCCTCAACCCTGTCGCCAACATGGGTTTCAAAACGCAGCACCTGCGCCTCATCCGTGCCGTCCACCTCGAAATCGACCGCGACAAAGGGAGCATCCTCCACCGTGATGCCAACCTTTTCGACAGGCGTAACAAGGAAATACTTGCCGTCTTCCAGCTTCAGAATGGAGGAAAACAGCTTCACCAGTTCAAACCGCCCGATTGGCGTGCCGAGGTAGAACCAGGTGCCATCACGGGCAATCCGCATGTCCAGATCCCCGCAAAACGGCGGATTCCACAGATGCACAGGCGGCAGACCGCCTTTGCTCGCCGTCTTGGCCGCAGCCGCCAGCCCCTCGGCGCTGGGGGGTTCTGATCCTGTTTCGGGGGTGTTGCTGCCGGAAGTCACGGGATTTTGTCCGCTCATTGCTTTTGCCATTTTCTGTCAACGCGATACAGTATCACTATATATTCGCCGTGAAGGGAAAGTCATGTCCGAACCCGACGATCTGCTGGCCGAGATTGAAGCGCTTGAAGACAAGCTGACACAGGCCAGGTCCTCTATCACCCGGCGCTTTATCGGTCAGGAGCGTGTGGTCGATCTGACGCTGAGCACGCTGCTGTGCGGTGGCCACGGGCTGCTGATCGGTCTGCCCGGACTGGGCAAGACCCGGCTGGTGGAAACCCTGTCTACGGTCATGGGGCTTGCAGGAAACCGGGTGCAGTTCACCCCGGATCTGATGCCCGCCGATATTCTGGGCTCCGAGGTGCTGGACACCGCCAAGGACGGCAGCCGCGCCTTTCGCTTTGTGCCGGGGCCGGTCTTTTGCCAATTGCTGATGGCGGATGAAATCAACCGCGCCAGTCCCCGCACACAATCTGCGCTGCTGCAGGCAATGCAGGAACGGATGGTGACCGTGGCTGGTGCCGACCGTCCCCTTGGCACCCCCTTTCACGTGCTGGCCACGCAGAACCCGATTGAGCAGGAAGGCACCTATCCTCTGCCAGAGGCGCAGCTGGACCGCTTTCTGTTTCAGATTGATGTCCCCTATCCGACCCGCCAGACCGAACGCGACATTCTTCTGGCCACCACCGGGGTTGAAGAGGGCAGCGCGCATCAGGTCTTCACGGCCGATGATCTGATGGCGGCACAGACCCTGCTGCGCCGGATGCCTGTGGGGGACAGCGTTGTGGAGATGATTCTGGATCTCGTCCGCGCCTTCCGCCCGGAGGATCCCGCCGCCTCTGAACGGGTGCAGCAGACCGTTGCCTGGGGCCCGGGGCCAAGGGCGGCACAGGCGCTGATGCTGGCGGTGCGGGCCTGCGCGCTGCTGCAGGGGCGCCTCGCCCCCAATGCGGATGATGTGCTGGATATGGCGCAGCCCGTGCTCAGCCACCGGATGGCGCTGAACTTCGCCGCCCGCGCCCGTGGCGAAAGCCTGACTGATTTGATCACCACCACAGCCGAGACCCTGGCACGACCAGGCGTCGCCGCGTGACACAGGCGCGCGCCCCTCAGCCAGACGGACCCGCTGGCAGCGGCCAAGGCTCCGCAGCGGATCTGCGCCACCGCGCAGAAAGTGCGGCCAGTCGCTTCCCGCCGCTTCTGGTTCGGGCGCAGCAATTGGCCGGGTCCGTGCTTTTGGGCGAACATGGCCGCCGTCGTGCCGGCATGGGCGATGATTTCTGGCAATACCGCCCGGTGCAGGCCGGGGACAGCCGCCGCATGATTGATCACCGCCGGTCCGCCAAGGGGGATCAGCAGTTCGTACGTGAACGAGAATGGCAGATCGCCCAGACGGTGCACCTCTGGGTCGATCAGGGGGCGTCCATGCGCTTTGCCTCCACCCCGGCGTTGCCGCAGAAAATTGACCGCGCCCGACTGCTCGGGCTGGCCGCCTCTGTGATGATGCTAAGAGCGGGGGAACGTGTCGGTCTCACCGGTGGCCGCCTGCCGCCCCGACGCGGCAATGCCCAGATCCTGCGGTTGGCCGACGCACTCAGCCTAGATGACGACGGCGACTATACCCCACCCGAAGATCGCGCCATGTTGCCACACGCGCGGGTGCTGTTTCTCTCCGATTTTCTGGGCCCCTTCGCACCGCTGGAACAGGCACTGGCCAAGGCCGCAGACCGCGGGGTCCATGGCGTATTGATGCAGGTGCTTGACCCGGCGGAGGAGGAATTTCCCTTCGACGGGCGCACCATTTTCGAAAGCGTCGGCGGCGGGCTGCGCCATGAAACGCTGAAGGCTGGCGCCCTCAAACAGCGCTATCTTGATCGGCTTGCCGAACGACGCGACGCGCTGGATCACCTGTGCCGCGCGGCAGGCTGGCGTCTGGGCACGCATCACACAGGCGATAGCGCGCAGGTTGCCCTGATGTGGCTGTTTCACGCCATGGAAAGAAGCGGCTCATGACGACCATTGCCGGCATCGGCTTTACGGCCCCCTGGCTGCTGCTGGCGCTTCTGGCGCTGCCGCTGTTGTGGCTGCTGTTGCGGGCGGTGCCCCCCGCCCCGCGCAAACGCCTGTTTCCGGCGGTCACCCTGCTTTTGGGGTTGCGCGATGACGACAGCCTGTCGGATCGCACCCCATGGTGGCTGTTGCTGCTGCGACTGCTGGCGGTGGCGGCCGCCATCGTCGGACTGGCCGGGCCGGTTCTCAACCCCACCACAACCCCGACCGGGCGCGGCCCGTTGCTGGTGGTGTTGGATGGCAGCTGGGCTGGCGCCCCGGACTGGGACCGCACCCGAGAGGAAATCGACCATCTTTTGGCTGAGGCCGGACGCGCGGATCGCCCGGTCGCCGTGCTGCGGCTGACCGCACCTCAGACGCCTCAGTTCCAAAGCGCGGCAAGCTGGCGTCGTCAGATCATCGGTGAGCCCCCGCAAGCCTGGCAGCCCACGCCAGAGCAACTGGACCGCGCCCGGACCCAGATAGATGCAATTGAGGGTGGGTTTGACAGCCTCTGGTTCAGCGACGGATTGGAATATGCTGGTCGCGACGATCTGCTGGCGGCGCTGCGCCAACGCGGCAGGCTGACCGTTTATGAACATGCCACCCCCCGGCTGGCGCTGCGCCCGGTTGTCTATGTGGATGGTGCAATGGAAATCACCGTCGCTCGCCGCGGCCCGCAGGCCACCTCAGGTGACGGGGCTGTAACAACAGCCCTTGGCGCAGGTGCGGATCAAACCGTGACTGTCCTTGCCAAGGGGCCAGACCCGGGCGGCACCATGCGCACCCTCGGCTCGGTGACCGTGGATTTTGCCGACCCGGACAGCACCTCCGCCGACGGCAGCGAAGCCACCGCCCGCCTGTCTCTGCTCGGCAGAGCTGCGCGCGCGCATCCGCCTGTTTGAGCTGCAGGGCCAAAGCAGCGCCGGGGCCGTATCGCTCGCCGATGACGGGCTGCGCCGCCGCGAAGTGGCACTGATCTCAGCCCAAAGCGGCAACGAAGGGCTCGCCCTCCTCTCGCCTCTGCACTATCTGCGCCAGGCGCTGGCACCGACCGCTGACCTGCTGGAGGGCGGGCTAAGCGATCTCCTGCCTGCCAATCCTGACGTGATTGTCCTTGCCGACACCGCCCGTCTGCCCCCCGATCAGGAGGCGGCAGTGGTGGATTGGGCCGCTGACGGCGGGCTGCTGCTGCGGTTCGCCGGTCCGCGACTGGCTGCAAGCGATACCGCCCGCACCGATGAGGAACCGCTGCTGCCCGTGCGCCTGCGGATTGGGGGCCGCAGCATCGGCGGCGCCATGAGTTGGGGGGAGCCAAAAACCCTCGCCCCCTTTGCCGAAGACTCTCCCTTTTTCGGACTGAACATTCCCCCTGACGTCACCGTCAGCTCGCAAGTGGTCGCCCAACCCGACCCCTCACTGGCGGAGCGGGTGATTGCGGAGCTTTCCGACGGCACACCGCTGGTCACCCGCAAGCCGCTGGGCAATGGCCAGATCGTATTGTTTCACGTGACCGCCAATGCGGAATGGAGCAGCCTGCCGCTCTCCGGCCTGTTTGTGCAAATGATGGAGCGGCTGGCGATTTCCTCCGGCTCCAAACCGGCGGAGGCCGTCGATCTGGACGGCACCACATGGGCGCCGCTTCAGGTGCTGGACGGTTTTGGCGCGCTCTCCGATGCTGATGCCCTCCCCGGTGTGACCGGGCCGGACCTGATCGCCGCCCCTGCCGGACCTGAGCTGCAACCGGGGCTCTATCAAAACGGCGATCGGCGGATCGCACGCAACGTGATGCGCGCTGAGGATCAGCTGACCCCGACGCAGTGGCCGCTCGGCGTCCCTGTCAACGGCTATGGAGCCTCCCCCGAGCGCCCGCTGGGTGGCCTTCTGATCAGCCTCGCCCTCATCCTGCTGGCCGTCGATGTGATTGCGGCGCTGTTGCTCTCCGGGCTTCTGTCGCGCCAGCCCCGGACCTCCGCGAACACCATCCGCAACCTGACCTCGCTGCTGCTGTTGGCCACCTCTGTCTGGGTCATCGCCCCCGGTCACGACATGCGCAGCCACGCCCAGGGCAACGCCACTGCGATTGAGGAGGTAACCCCCTCCCCCCATCTGATCCCGCAGCCGATGCCGTGGCGGCAGAGCGGGCAGCCGAGCTGACATTGGCCCATGTACTGACCGGCAATCCGCAGGTCGATCAGCTGGCCCGCGACGGTCTGCGGGGGCTGTCAAACACGCTGCGCTTCCGCACCTCGGTCGAGCCCGCACCCCCCGCCGCTGTTGATCTGGAGCGCGACGAGCTGGCCTTCTATCCGCTGCTCTACTGGCCGGTGACCGCCAATCAGGCGATGCCCTCAGGTGCGGCCTATGACCGGCTCAACACCTATCTGCGCACCGGTGGGATGATCCTCTTTGACACCCGCGATGCCGATCTGACCCGCGCCGGCGCCAGCAGCCCCGCCGGGCGCCGCCTGCAACAGCTCGCCCTGCGGCTGGATGTACCACCGCTGGAGCCACTGCCCGCCGACCATGTGCTAACGCGCGCATTCTATCTGCTGCAGGATTTTCCCGGACGTCACAGCCGCGGCGCCGTCTGGGTCGAAGCCGCGCCCGCTGACGCGCAACAGGTCGAGGGCATCCCATTTCGCAACCTCAATGACGGTGTGACACCGGTTGTGATCGGCGGCAACGATTGGGCCGCCGCCTGGGCCGTGGACGACAACGGCCGCCCCCTGCTGCCGGTTGGGCGCGGCTACGCGGGCGAGCGTCAGCGCGAACTGGCTTACCGTTTTGGTGTCAATCTGGTGATGCATGTGCTGACCGGGAATTACAAATCCGATCAGGTGCATGTCCCGGCTCTGCTTGATCGGTTGGGGCAATGATATGAGGCTGGATAAATGACGCAGACCATCCTCTTCGACCCGCTGGTCCCCTGGCCGGTGATCTGGCTGCTGGCAGCCCTTTCCACGGCAGTACTCAGTCTCGCGGTCTGGAAACGCTTGGCCGGATGGCCCCTGCGTGCTCTTGCTGCCCTCGTCCTGATTGGCGCCCTCAGCGGTCCGGTTTACCAGATTGAGGACCGCGCCCCGCTCAATGACATCGTGCTGGTGCTGGAGGACAAAACCGCCAGCCAGTCCCTTTCCGACCGCCGCGAGCAGACCAGCGCCGCCGTGACCGCGCTGGAAGCCGCCCTCGCCCAGCGGACCAATACCGAGGTCCGTCGGATCCCGATCAACAACGTGCCCGCCCGCGAAGGGCGCAGCGACAACAGCGGCACCCTCCTGATGGGCGCGCTGGCAGAGGCGCTGGCCAATGTGCCACGTGGACGGGTCGCCGGGATCATTGCGCTCAGCGATGGTCAGATCCATGACCTTGCACAAACTCCGGCCCTCGCCGGCCCCGCTGCATCTGCTGCTGACCGGCCGCCCCGGTGATTGGGACCGGCGGCTGATCGTGAAAAATGCCCCGAGTTTTGCCATCATCGGCGAACCGGTGACCCTGACCCTCAGGATCGAGGATCAGGGCGACGCCCCGCCAGCGGGCGCACTGGCGGAACTGGCAATTTCCATCGGCGGCGCCGAGCCTCAGCGCTTCAACCTTCCGGTTGGCGTCGATTTCGACCTGCCGCTGACGCTGCCTCATGGGGGGCGCAACGTGATCCAATTCACCGTCCCCACCGCCGAGGGCGAGCTGACGGATCGCAACAATGCCGCGCTGGTCCAGATCAATGGCGTCCGCGACCGCCTGCGTGTGTTGCTGGTCTCGGGTGAGCCGCATCCCGGCGGGCGCACCTGGCGCAATCTGCTGAAATCCGACAGCGCCGTGGATCTTGTGCATTTCACCATTCTGCGCCCGCCGGAAAAACAGGATGGCGTGCCGGTGGATGAACTGTCGCTGATCGCCTTCCCCACGCGGGAGTTGTTTTTGGAGAAGATCAACGACTTCGATCTGATCATCTTTGACCGTTATAAGCGCCGTGGCATTCTGCCCGCGATCTACCTCGACAATGTGGCCGACTACGTGCAGCGTGGGGGCGCTGTTCTTGTCGCCGCCGGGCCGGATTTTGCCAGCGCCGATAGTATCTATCGCTCGCCGCTCTCCAGTATCCTGCCCGCCAGCCCTTCGGCGCGGATCTTGGAGCGGGCCTACCGGCCCGAGATCACCGATCTCGGCCAGCGCCATCCTGTCACCGCTGACCTGACCGGCGCGGCTGATTGGGGCCGCTGGCTGCGCCAGATCGAAGTCGACGTGCCCGAAGGCCATGTTTTGATGAGCGGCGTCGACGCCCGCCCCCTGCTTGTGCTGAACCGTGTTGAGGAAGGGCGGGTAGCGCTCTTGGCCTCCGATCATGCCTGGCTCTGGAGCCGGGGATATGAGGGCGGCGGCCCGCAGCTGGAATTGCTGCGCCGTCTGGCCCATTGGATGATGAAAGAGCCAGAGCTGGAGGAGGATGTCCTCTCCGCCGAGGCCACCGGCCAGCGCATGCGTATCCAGCGCCGCAGTCTCGACGCGGATGTCGGCGAGGTCACCATCACCACTCCGGATGGCAGCACCGCCACGGTCGCGCTGGCACAGACCGCCCCCGGTCGGTGGGAAGGCCGCTATGAGGGGCCGGAACCCGGCCTCTACCGGCTGGAAGAAGGGAAGCAATCCACCGTGATCGGCCTCGGCCCTGCGGCCCCGCGCGAATTCGAACAGACCATCGCCACCGGAGAGGTCATGGCCGCCGCCGTAGCGCAGAAACGCGGCGGTGTGCGGGCGTTGCACGACGGTATACCCAGCCTGCGCAATATACGCGCCGGACGTGTTGCAGCAGGGCGCGGCTGGATCGGTCTGACGCCACGCGACGCCTATCGTACCATTTCGGTCAGGCAGACACCGCTGCTGCCCGCCTGGCTGGTTCTGCTGATGGCCAGCGCTGCGATCATCGCAGGCTGGCTGCGCGAGGGTCGGCGCTGATCCCACATTCCGGGGCCTGACAGTGCGCTGAGAATTACTCGTCCGGGCGGGTGATGCGCACCCGCACCTGATCCGACCGGCCGTTACGGTCGACAACAACCAGCGTTGAAAACCCGCGGTCCAGTCCAGGCAAATCGATGCTGCGACGGCGGGCACCGGTCACCACAGGCGCCTGATTGGCCAGCACCAGAAACGGCGCCTCGCCGCCCTTGATCCGCAGGGTCATCTGCCCGCCCTCCGCCAGCAGCAGAGCCGCCCCATTCGGAGGAAAGGCCAGCTGCAGCCGCGCGCCGGGTGGGCCACCAACACCCCCCCTGTCAAAGCGCTGCAGTGGCAGCGGCAACTCCGCCGTCGCAACGCGCAGGGTCGAGGCAGGCGCCGCTGGAAAAGGTGTAAACCCGCGACCAATCAGCCCAAAGGCCTCAAACAGCAGGGGCGCCGCCAGTTCCGCACCAAAAGCTCCCGGCACCGGCGTGCCATCCGCCCGCCCCAGCCAGACACCCACCACATAGCGGCCATCCCATCCGATTGCCCAAGTATCGCGGTGCCCGTAGGATGTCCCGGTCTTATAGGCCACCATACCCGCAGGCGCCCCTGCGGGAGGCGGCACACCGCGTAGAATATCGCCGATCTGCCAGGCAGAAACCTTGCTCATCAGACGCGGCATCCGCTCGTAAGGGGCATCCAGACGCGCCCTTAGCCGGGGGCCTTGCCCACCAGCCGCCAGCCCCGCGTAGACCTGCACCAGATCCCGCAGCGACACGCCAACCCCACCGAGCGCAACCGCCAGCCCTGGCTTGCCGCCGGGCAGCCGGGGGTGCGCGCCGCCCCGCCGCAACGCCGCCATCAGCCGCGCCGGGCCCAGTGCCTGCATCAGCTGTATCACCGGTGTGTTCAGCGACAGCTGCAGCGCCCGCCGGATTCGCAGATCCCCCCGAAAGCGGCCATCGAAATTCTGCGGTGCATAGCCATCAATATCAATCGGACCATCGTGGATCAGTGTCTCCGGATGGGCCAGCCCCTGATCGAAGGCAAGACCGTAGACCAGCGGTTTCAGCGTCGATCCGGGGGACCGTGGGGCGCGTGTCATATCAACAAACCCCTGCCGCAGATCATCGCGGTACCCCGACGATCCGACAGAGGCGAGGATCTCGCCACTTTGGTGGTCCGCCACCAGCACCGCCGCCGAGAGCCTCGCATCCTGCCGCGCCACACTCTGCGCCAGAAGCTGCGCCAGACGCTGCTGCAGTCCTGCCTCAAGCGTCAGATCAATCCGCGCCTGCTCCGGTGTCTCTGCCACCAGATCATCCGCCAGATGTGGCGCCAGCTGCGGAAAACCCCGCATGCGCCGTGGCATCGGCGCCCTCGCTGCGGCCTCTGCTGCGTCAGCCGTCAGCACCCCGGCATTACGCATCCGCTGCAACACCCGGTCGCGGGCCAACCGTGCCTTTTCCGGCGCGCGATCCGGGCGGCGCGCCTCAGGGGCCTGCGGCAACGCCACTAGCAGCGCAGCCTCTGCCGGGGTCAACCGCGACGGCTCCTTGCCGAACCAGGCATAGCTCGCCGCCCGCACCCCTTCGAGATTGCCTCCAAACGGCGCGTGGATCAGATACAGCTCTAAAATCTGCGCCTTGCTGAGGCGGCGTTCCAACGCCAGCGCCAGCCGGATCTGCCGCAGCTTGCCCGCCCAGCGCCCGGTACTGCCATCCTCCAACAGCCGCGCCACCTGCATGCTCAGCGTTGACCCGCCTGAGACCACCCGCCCCCGCCACAACGCCTGTGCCGCCGCCCGCAACAACGCCAGCGCATCGACACCGCTGTGGTCATAGAATCGCTTGTCCTCATAGCGCAGCAACATCGCGCGATAGCCCGCGTCGACCTGATCCACCGTCACAGCCATGCGCCAGATCCCATCCGCCACCGGATAGGCCCGCAGCAATTGCCCGTTGCGGTCGCGAACCTCTGTCGCGGTCTCCGCCAGCGTCGCGGGCATCGGCGTCTTCTCGACCCAATCATCAAAGGCGACACCGCCGATCACCGCGACCGCACATAGGCCAATCAACGCCGCAGTGATCCAACGCCATCGCCGGAAACGACGCCAGGCTGGAGCCAACGGGCGGATCACCGGACCTGGACGCGGCCCGTCGCGGTGCGGGCGCGATAGGCAGGCCGGTACATATCCTCAACCGAGGCCGCCGGATGATGGAACAGACCCGGCGTTACCGCGCGCGCCACATAGGCCAGCGTCACGGGCGAGCCCGCCTCGCCATCGCGCCCACGCCGCAGGTCGATCGCCGCTAGAAACCGATCCGCACGGAACTCGGCATGGCGGGCCTCGCTCAGCGTGAGCCAGTCGAGACCGCGCACATCACCGGACCGCAGCAGGCTCGGGTTGTCGATCTCCAGCCCCGCAGGCAGCGGATCATTGATCATCAATCGCGCGCCAACCGGCTCAAACGGAACCACCCGCAGCACCGTGACAAACCGGTCACCAACGGTGAACTGATCCGGCGTCAACGCCTCACCTTCCATCGAATAGTACCTGCGTTCGATACTGTATCCGGTCCCTCCCGCAGGGGCCGCAACCAGCGGCACACCCAGCGTGGTCAGCGTGATGTCCACATCCTTGCCGGAGGCAGCGGTCAGCGCCAGCGGATCCCGATCCTGATCCCCCTTCAGCACCTCAACAATGGGTCCACTCACCGTTTGCCCATTGACCAACAGCCCGGATCCGCCATCCCCACCAATCAGCGCATGGGCCGCTATAAGCGTCCAGGCGCTTTCCTGTGTGGAGAGCCCCCGACCATCCCCGACCAACCCCGCACTCAGCGCACGACGATCCACAGCGTCGGACCCGACCTCACTGGCAAGGGCCAGAACCCCAGCCTGATCACGACGCAAGCTGCCATAGTCGGCCCGCCATAGTGCCGGATCGGGATCAGCGCCTTGCAGCATCGCAGCGGCACGGGCAAACATCTGATCTGCCCGTCGCTGGTCGCCATAGCTCGCCAGAGCCGCCCCCACCTGCGCCACTGCCAGCGGCGTGGCGAAATCGCCCGCCTTCACATCCGCATAGTAGCGCAGATCCCCCATTGCCGCCTCACCCTCGCGGGCCAGTACCAGCAGCGCATAGGCGATATCTTCGCCGCCCGTGTCAAAATCGGGCGCGTAGTTGACCCGGTTGCGCAGATTGTCCAGCGCCTGACGAAACCGTGTGTCGGCCACCTGATAGCCCTGCGCCCGCGCACGGCTCAGAAAATCGCTGGCATAGGCATCCAGCCAGAAATCACCACTTTCGGCGCGCCACAGACCAAAGCCACCGTTGCTGGCCTGTCGCGCCAGCACCTGCCGGATGGCGCCGTCGATCTTTGCGGTGATCTCAGGCGCATTCCCCAGCCCCGCTGCCTCCGCCACCGATGACAGATACAACAGCGGCAATGCGCGCGAGGTCACCTGTTCGGTGCATCCATAGGGGTAGAGATCCAACCCGTTGAGCAGCCCCGGCACATCAAATCGCGCCAATGGTCCCGCAGACATCACCGCCCGCGCGCCCTCTGGTCGCAATCCGGTAAAGACGTCAGAGGAGAATAGGAAACTGTTCCCCGCCGCCAACTGGAAACGGCGGGTGGTCGCAACCGCTGGATCATTGGCCCGCACCGGCAGGCGCAGGGTCTGGATCAGGGTTTCCCCCTCAGCCGTGGTCAGCGTCAGCTCTATCTCCGGGTCGCCAACGGACAGCGCCGCAACGGGCAGGATCACGGTCTCGCTGCCGCCCGGCGCCAGGTCAAGCGATTGAGGCAGCGCCCCGATTTCCAGCCCCGCTCCAAGGGTGCGGGCCGCAAGCTCCAGCCGACCAGCAGGGCCATCCGCATGGGTGACCTCGATCTGCACCCGACTGCTATCGCCCGGCGCCAGGAACCGCGGTGCCGATGCACTGACCACAATCGGATCCCGGACCAGCATGTCTTCGGCAGCCTGCCCCACCGCGCTTTGCGACCAGGCCACCGCCATCACACGCACCGTCCCGTTAAAGGGCGGCAGCGCGATCGGCACCTCGGCGTGCCCCTCCGCGTCAAGCTTTACCGGGCCGGAAAACACGGCCATCAGATCCTGCGTCGGCGGTGGTGACTGCAACCGCATCCCCGCGCCCGCATCCCCGCCCGAACGCACCCGGCCAAGCGCTCCGGTGCCAGTCTCAATCAACCGTCCGTATAAATCGCGCAGCTCCATCCCCAGCCGCCTCTGGCCATAGTAATGCGCCGATGGGTCCGGGCTCTGAAATCCGGTCAGATTGAGGATCCCCAGATCAACCGCCGCCAGTGTCAGCCAGACCTCTTGACCGGGGGCGGCACCGCGCACCTCAACCTTGGCCAGCTCGGTCCTGCGTGGCCGGGCCACCTCGGGCAGGTCTAGCGCGACCTGCAATTCCTGCCCCGGCCGGATGACCGTTGCATGCGCCAGCCCCAGCGCCCGGGTCGGGTTTTGATCTGCCTTGCCAATCAGCGGCTGTACCACCATGGCAGAGACATAGGCGCCACTGCCCCAATCAGCGGTAACATTCAGCGGGACCACGGTTTCCCCCACAGGCACCTCGACCATCTGGCGGCTGATCAACCGGTTCGACATCACCGACACCAACGCGGTTCCGGCCGCACGGCTCACCACGCGCAGGCGGGCGGTATCCCCCGGCTCATAGCTGTCACGATCCAAGGACACCTCCAGCTGGTCGGGCGTATCCGCCCCGTCGTCCGGGACGTACCAGCCTGCATAGAAATCGCTGGACGCCGCGACATAAGGCACGCCCTGATGCTCTACCACCAACTCATATCTGCCCCAATCGACACGCTGGTCCAGCACCAGTGGCGTGGTGGCATTCACCTGCGCCACGCCGGTTGCAACACGGCTTCGGCGGGTCGTGGGCTCCCAGTTCCAGTTGCCGTAAAGCTGGTACCACTGGTAGCGCGTTTCCACCCGGTTCAGCGTCCACGTCACCGACATATCCTGCGGGCTGCCATCCGGAGCCAGCGCGACAATGGAAAACCGCGCCGCATCGCCCTCTGCGACAACATCCTCAAACAGCGGTTTGATGCCAATCACCGGGCCGTCCGGCTGCAAGGGGACACTCAGCTGCCGTTCAACCGGGCGTGCGCTGCCATCACTCAGACGGGTGGTCACCTCCGCGACAAGCGGCTGCCCCAGCGCCTCAATCTCGGGGAGTGCCACCGAAAGTGTCCCGATCCCCTCCGCGTCCGTGCGCGCGCCGCCGAAATGGCGGCTTTGTGGGGATACCACATCGTCGTAGCGGCCAAAGCGGTAGCCGTCCCAGCCCGCCACCTGATCCGCCGGGCGCAGCGTGACCTCGCCGTCGATACTGAGATCCCGGCCCGGCGCACCAAACAGATACCGCGCCTCAATCCGCAAGGGGCTGCTGGTACCGGGGCGCAACGCCTGCCCGTTCGCGGCTGTCAGAGTCTGGGTGAAATCAATGCGCTCAGGCAGAAAATCCTCAACCAAAATCTGTCGGCTCGCCAGCGCCGGTGCCTTGGGATCGGACAGGATCGACAATCGCCAGGTGCCACGCGGCGCGGTCTCGCCCACCGGCAACGCAAAGACATGCCCCCCAGCCACCCCCTGATCCGAAATCAGCCGGGCATATTCGACCCCATCGGGGCGGGTCAGAACCGCGATCAACGGCAGGCCCGCGATCGCCTGCGCCGTCGCATCACGGGCAAGGGCTGTGGCATGGATCACCTCTCCGGCGCGATAGGCGCCGCGATCCGTGGTCAAAAACACATCAACCGGCCCTGGCGCCACGCGCCCCTCAACGCCCCGATCCGACAGGTCAAAGGCGGCATCCCGCAGCGAAAGAAAGGCAAAATCAGCGGTAGCCTCACCTGCCGCGCCCGTTTGCGCCATCAAGACAGCCGGAGCAGACGCGCCCTGTCCACGGGTCAGACCCGCATCAAATTGCGCATAGCCCTCGGCATCACTCACCGCAGTTCCCAACACGGCGTTGGCGTTGGAGATCAGCTCTACCCGCACACCAGCACGCGGCGCGGCATCGGAAAGCCCCTGCACCTGCACATGCAACCCGTCACTGCCCAGCATCGTGCTTAGCCCCAGATCGGTCAGCACAAACCACTGGGTCGCGGCCGGGCTCTCATAAGGATCGGCGCCGGGCAGCTGCGCACTCAGCGCGTAGATCCCCACCGGTTGATCCGCCAGCGCCTGATCCAGCGGCAATCGCGTGGTCACCGTTTGGTTCAATGTCTGCGAAACCTCGGCGGTGCCGCTCCAGATCTCCTCGGCGATATCGCTGGCGAACTGTTCCTCCTGCCATTGCGACAGCGGTCGGGCAAAGTAGTCCTCCTGCAGACTGCGCAGCAGGTTGCGGTCACTGACACGGCGCAGGCGCAGCTCCAGCGTGGTGGCATTCACCGTCTCCACCGGCACCGCCACCTGATCGCCCTTGGGCAATACGTATGACCGACCGGAGAAGCGGACACTCGGCCCGCGATCCCGCACGTAGTGGGTCAGCGTCACATCCTTGGCCAATGTCTCACCGCTGCCCGCAGGCAGCCCCCGGCGCAGCGTCAGCCGGTAGCGGGCGCCGTGATCAACCCCATCCACGCAAAGCTCCCGCCCTGCCGACTCAGCTACCAGACGCGGATCCGCCAGCTTGATGAAATCATCGTATGCGACCCCGCTTGGTGCCAAATCTTCGGAAAATTCGACACATATACGGGGCGATGCGCTGTCGCTTTCTACCCGGCTTCCGGTGACCCGAAATCCATATTTGGCAATTGCGTCGTCCAGACGGGCCGCCAGTTTCGGGCTGTTGTCCCGCTCTGCCGCCAGCCGCAGAACTGCCAGCGCAGCACGCCCGCGCCCCAGCTGTTCCAATGCCTTGGCCGCAGTGGCCAGAGCCTGCGCCTCAGCGGCTTCATCCGGGCCACGCAGATAACTGTTGAGCGCCGCCGAAAGGGCCGCCTCATGGGCGCGCCGCTGCGCCGATCCTTGCGCCTCCTGACGCATCAGCCGCCGGGCATAGTCCAGCCACAGATCGCTCCGGTCACTCAGCACCACCGCTTCCGCGATCCAACGCAAGCCTGTCGCGGGCGACGCGCTCTGTGCCGCCGCAACCAGGTCATCAACGCTGGCGCCCCCGGTGGGAAAGCGTAATCCGAGGTTCTGGGCCTGTTTTGCCGCCTGCGCCAGATCATCTTCCTGCAGCCCCTGCAAGGCAGCGGCGCGCGCATCTGCCGCCTGCCTCTGTGCGCGGTTACTGGTCAGTTTGAGTGCCGAAAACGCACCCTCATAGGGAGACGGCTGATCCATCGCGGATTTGGGAAAACAGGCGTTGGAGCGGCTGTTGAACGCAAAACCGGCACAGTCCGGTTGCGCCGAACAGGCCCGCGCACAGCTGCGCATATCGGTTTCAAACAGTGGCCCAAGGTCAGCCCCGAAATGATCGGTATCTCGCTGAATGACATACCGATTTTCCGGAAAAATTGAATCAGCAAAAACAACTAAAGGTTGAACAAGCCAACCGCACAAAAGTACAATAAGTGAAATGAACACACGCACCATGGAACCCTCCAAACCTGCCCAGAGGCTGGCACGGGGTTAACGCCATAGCAAGGTATCGCAACGTAACAGATGGGCTAATCTCAATTTAATCTCTGCTCCTCTAAACTGGGGCAGGTCAGTCGTGTTGGTTTTTAAGTGGAGTTTGCAGGGATGAACCTTGCTGACAAATTGACGGAAGAACGACGCGCGCGTCTCGCGGCGGAGCGCCTGCTCGAACTGAAGCAGGCGGAGCTTTCGGCAGCCAACCGCAAACTCGGGCGCCATGCGCTGGCCCTGACCCGCCAAATCGGCGTCACCCAGGCCGAGGTGGCCACCGTCCGCGACGAAAACGCCAAGGTGAAATCGGATCTCTCCACCGCCAACGAGAAGGTTGAGCGCGCCGAGCAGCGCCTCTGGCATTCGATCCAGGCCTTTCAGGACGGATTTGCCTTTTTCGATTCAGACAGCAAACTGATTGGCGCCAATACCGCCTATCTCGATCTGTTCGACGGTCTGGAGGAGGTCACGCCGGGCGTCTCCTACGTGCGGATCCTGCAGATCCTCACCGATGAGGGGCTGGTCAACACCGGCGAACAGGACCCGGATCACTGGCGCGCGCAGATGTCGGAACGCTGGTTGTCCCCCTCCCCGGAACCGGTGGTCGTGCGGATGTGGGATGATCGCTACCTGCGGCTCCTGGATCAACGTGGCCACGGTGGCGATATGGTCAGCCTTGCGCTCGATATCACCTCCACCGTTCAATATGAGGAAGAGTTGCAGGCCGCCCGAGAACGGGCCGAGGCTGCAAATCGGGCAAAATCCGCCTTCCTTGCCAATATGTCCCACGAGATTCGCACCCCGATGAACGGGGTTGTCGGCATGGCGGAGCTGCTCAGCGACACCAACCTGAGCGAGGAACAGCAGCTCTACGCCAACACGATCAAGAATTCCGGAGAGGCGCTGCTGGTCATCATCAATGACGTGCTCGACTATTCCAAAATCGAAGCGCAGAAACTGCAGCTGCACCCCGAACCCTTCGATCTGGAACGCAGTGTCCATGAGGTGCTGATGCTGTTGCAGCCCACCGCGCGGGACAAGGGGCTGACACTGCTGCTGGATTATGACCTGTTCCTGCCGACCAGCTTTGTCGGGGATCCCGGACGCATTCGCCAGGTCCTTACCAATCTCGTTGGCAACGCGGTGAAATTCACCGCCGAGGGGCATGTCGCGCTGCAAATCACCGGCATCTCCAACGCGGATGACAAAGTCTCCTCAATCCACGTCACGATTGAAGACACCGGCATCGGCATCCCGGAGGAGAAAGTTCAAGACATCTTTGGCGAGTTCAATCAGGTCGAGGATGAGCGCAATCGCCAGTTTGAGGGCACCGGCCTTGGCCTCGCGATCTCCAAACGCCTGATTGAGCTGATGGACGGTGAAATCTGGGTCGAAAGCCAGGAGGGCAAGGGATCCTGCTTCGGCTTCCGCATGGAACTGCCGCTGGCGGAAGGCGCCTCCACCAGTATTCCCGCCCTGCCCAAGGGGCTGTGTCAGATCGCCGTCATCGATTCGCAATCGGTGATGCGCGATGTGCTCAGCAAACAATTGGCCATGCTGGGGCTGGAGGTCACCGTATTCGACAACGGCGCCGCTGCGATTGCCGGTATGCCAGACGACGTTGATCTGGTGGTCTGCGACGAACAACTGCCAGATCAGAATGGTATCGAACTGGCACAGAAACTGCGCTCCGGACCTTTTGCGCAGGTGCCGATCCTGATGCTCAGCAGCGATCCCACTGCATCCAGCAACTCAGATGTACAATCGGTGACGGACAGCGTGCTTCTGAAACCAATCCAGCGGGATGAGCTGTTCCAGAGGCTGGTCGATCTGCCCAGCGGCGGATCGGCGACCGGTACCTCCGCCGCTCCTGAAACCATGGGGACGCCACCAGAGCTGAGCAGCGTCGCAACAAATCCCGCTCCACCCCAGCCTGCTCCAACTGCGCCCCCTCCTCTCGCCGCCGTCAGCACGCGCCCCACCCAGCGGCTCATGCGGGTACTGGCCGCAGAGGACAATCGCACCAACCAGCTTGTCTTCCGCAAGATGGTGAAGGATCTGAACATAGACCTGCAATTTGTCAGCAACGGGATAGAGGCGGTGGAGGCTTATCAGTCGTTCCAGCCGGATCTGATCTTCATGGATATCTCCATGCCGATGATGGATGGCAAGGAAGCAACCCAGAAAATCCGTGCGCTGGAACACGGCACCGGCACCTATGTCCCGATCATCGCGCTGACCGCCCATGCGATGGCCGGTGATTCCGATGGCATTCTCGCAGCCGGGCTGGATCACTACCTGACCAAACCCCTACGCAAGGCGCTGATCCACGAACGCATTCACGCCTATCTCCCGGCGGAGGCGGCGCCACTCACGCATGAGGCGGTCACCCAGACCGGCGCCGCCTGATCCGGCGGTCCCACGCGCCCGTGGCGATCAGCCCGCGCGCAGGAACACCGGCTGATCCGGCTGCGACATCTCCGGCATGTAGCGATAGCCGCCGCTGTCAAAATCCAGCAATGCCGCAGGATCGGTAAGCCGGTTCTGAATGATGTACCGTGCCATCGCGCCCCGCGCCCGTTTGGCGTAGAAGCTCACAACCTTGGGCGTGCCGTTCTTGTCTTCCATGAACACAGGCGTCACCACACGCAGCTTCAGCGCATCACGATCCACGGCCCCGAAATATTCCTGGCTGGCACAGTTCACCAGCACATCGCTGCCCACGGCCTCCCCCTGCGCATTCAGCGCATCAGAGATCGCACGCCCCCAATAGTCATAAAGGGTCTTGCCCTGCTCGGTTTTCAGACGCGATCCCATCTCCAGCCGGTAGGCCTGCATCGCGTCCAACGGCCGCAACAGACCGTATAGGCCCGACAGAATGCGAAAGTGATCCTGCGCCCACACCATTTCCTCCGGCTCCAGCGTCGCCGCCTCCAGCCCCTGATAGGTATCGCCCGCAAAGGCCAGCGCCGCCGGGCGAATGTCATCCGCGCCAGGATCAGCCGCAAACCTCTGGAACCGATCATAGTTCAGCTTTGCCAGATCCTCACTGATATGCATCAGCTTCATCAGATCGGCGACCGACAGATCGCGCGCCACCGACGCCAGCTCCACCGCCGCGTCATGCATGGCGGGCCACGTCATATCCGCGTCGCGTTCGCTCCAGTCCAGCTTTTTCGCCGGAGAAGTCACTACCAGCATTTTCTGCCCCCGTTTGTTCTGGTCAAGACCTAGCCCGCGCCGCGCAGGACGTCCAGAAACGCCGCCGCAAAACGTTCGGCGCGGCGCTCCCCTAACAGCCTTGTGATCGCCATTTCGTCCTGAGGACGCATCTGCGCCAGTTTCGCAAGCTGCGCCGCGGAACAGCTGAGCGGTTTGTCGGTGCCGTCATCGCCCCGCGCCAGACGGGTCTGCGTCTCCATCAGCGCATCATAAAGCGACCCGGCATCGCGCCCGGCCAACTTGCGCCGCATCGGGTGCAGCGCCTCACTCTCGCCAGTGATCACCGCCAGGAATGCGCTGCCATAGCGCTCCAGCTTCTTGGCGCCGACACCGCCAATCCGCGCCATTTTGTCCAGCGTATCGGGACGTGTTTCTGCCATTTCGATCAGGGTTCGATCTGGAAAGATAACATAGGCTTAAGCACTTTTTGCGCCTCCGCCAGCGCGCGGCGTTTGGCTTTCAGCGCTGATAGCAGCGGCGCGTCCTCATCAGACACCAGCGCCTTCACGGCGGGGCTACGCTTGGCCGAACTGATGGTGTCGCGGCGCAGCGCAATATCCTGCTCGCCGCGCAGCACCGGCAGCGCCGCCTCGGTCATCCGCAAGGCACCGTGGCGTTCGGGATCCGGGCGCACCAGATCATGCCCCATCATCTGCCGGAACACCGCCTGCCACTGCCGCTTGCCGTATTCCTTGCCACAGGCAAAGACCGACAGATCATCATGCCGCTTGTCGCGCACCCGGTCGGTGATATTGCCCACCAGAATGTCGATCAGATGCCCGGATCCATAGGTCTCATTGGTGCGCAGGATCGCCGACAGCGCCTTGCGCACCGCCGTGGTGCCATCGAACACATCCACGGGCTGGTCGCAGAGATCACAGTTGCCACAAGGCTCAGCCCCCTCGCCGAAATACGCCAGCAGGGTTTGCCGTCGACATTTCAGCGCCTCCGCCAGCCCCAGCAAGGCATTGAGCCGCGCGTGGTCTGCCCCGCGCCGCTCCGCAGGCGCCAGCCCTTCGTCAATCTGGCTGCGGCGCAGGCGAATATCCTCCGGCCCGAACAGGGTCAGCGTCTCAGCAGGCGCGCCATCCCGGCCACCACGGCCGATTTCCTGATAATAGGCCTCGATGGATTTGGGCAGATCTGCATGGGCAACCCAGCGAATGTCTGGCTTGTCGATCCCCATGCCAAAGGCCACCGTCGCCACAACAATCAACCCATCTTCGCGGGCAAAGCGGGTCTCCACGCCGCGCCGGTCTTCGGCGTCCATACCGCCATGATAATAGCAGGCCGCGTGGCCCGCCTCGCGCAGCCCCGCCGCCAGTGCTTCGGTCTTGGCGCGGGTGCCACAGTACACGATGCCGGACTGGCCCTTTCGCGCGGCCGCAAACTCCAGGATCTGTCGGCGCGGGCTGTCTTTGGTGGCAAAGGCGAGATGAATATTGGGCCGATCAAACCCCCGCAGGAAACTGCGCGGCGCCTCACCATCAAACAGCTTCTCGACAATCTCCTCGCGGGTTTCCTGATCTGCCGTCGCGGTAAAAGCTGCCAAAGGCACATCCAAGGCTCGTCGCAATTCCCCGATACGCAGGTAATCCGGGCGGAAATCATGCCCCCACTGGCTGACGCAATGCGCCTCATCCACCGCGATCAGACTGACACCGATGCGCCGTAACATGCCCATCGCCGCCCCCGAGGCCAGACGCTCCGGCGCCATATAGAGAAGCTTCAACCGCCCCTCCTCAATGGACTGCCAGACCGCTTCGGTTTCTTCGTCGGTATTGCCGGAAGTCAGCGCCCCGGCGGTCACGCCCACCTCCTGCAGTGCCCGCACCTGATCCCGCATCAGCGCTATCAATGGCGAGATCACCACCGTAATCCCCTCGCGCAGCAGTGCGGGCAGTTGGAAACACAGGGATTTGCCGCCGCCGGTTGGCATAATCGCCAGAACATTCTCGCCAGCCGTCACCGCATCAACGATCTCTTCCTGACCGGGGCGAAACCCGTCAAAGCCGAAGATCTCGCGCAACAGCGGTGTTGCATCGGTTGCGGACACGGCAGGTGACGTCGCACCACTGGGGGCGGTCATTTCCGGCGAAACTGCGGACATGGGGGCGGTGGGCCTCGTTTTTGGTGATCTGCTCGTCTTACCGTCACAATCCCACAACCAGATTCAGGCGGCAAGGGCCGGACCCCCTATGCAGAATGCCGCACAGACAGAAAAAGACCGCCAGCGGCCCATGCCGTGGCGGTCCAACTGTAGATCGAAACGCGCATGATCTCTCTGACCAGCGGCGCTGCGGCCTGCCTAGCCTAGTAGAACATCGCGATATTGTTGGTCAGAATGATCCGCAGCGCGTAAACCGCGATCAACACCACCAGCGGCGCCAGATCCAGCCCCTGCATATTCGGCAGGATACGGCGAACGGGGGCATATAGCGGCTCTAACAAGCGGTTCAGACCATACCAGACCTGCGCCACAAATTGCTGATTGAGGTTCAGAACCTGAAAATTGATCAGCCAGCTCATGATCACATGGGCAATGATGAAGAACCAGACGATGTCCAGGATCAGCATCAGAATTTGAAACAGCGACAGCATCTCTTTGATTTCCCTTTTTGGAGCTTGTCCACAGGTAAGCGCGCCCGCGCAAAATCGCAAGACTGCCGCGAGGTTGCGGTTGACGTGCTGTAAACACATGGCAACACGGGCACATCACACAGGAGAGCGCGCCCATGTTTCCCATCGTCCGCCTGATCAAGGATCTGCTGGTTGCCCGGCGGATGCCGCCGCTGGATCTGACTGAAACCCATGTCTCGCGCCATATCTGCTGGCCGTGGGATCTGGACATCTGGATGGAGCTGAACAACGGGCGCGCCATGACGCTGTATGATCTGGGCCGCACCATGCTGGCGCAGCGTGTCGGCCTGATCGGGGCTTTGCGCAGCCGTCGCTGGGGCATGACCGTGGCGGGCACCACTGTCCGGTTCCGTCGTCGCATTCGCGGGTTTGAACGGTTTGAGATGCGCAGCCGCGCGGTCTCCTGGGACGATCGCTTCATCTATCTGGAACAATCCATGTGGAAATCCAATGGTGACTGCGCCAGCCACGTGATGCTGCGCACCGCGATCACCGACGCCAAAGGGATCGTCTCTCCGCAGGAGGTGCTGAAAACCATCGGCCGCACCGACCGTGCCGCGCCGGAGATGCCCGATTGGATCAAGGCCTGGTGCGAGGCCGATGCAGGCCGCCCCTGGCCACCGATGATGCCTGAGCACAAACCGTGGCTTCTGGCGTGTCGGCTGCTGAGGACACGCTTGCCTAACCCCACACCGGCCTGTCATACCAAAAGGTAACGACAAAAGACCACGACAGGCATCGGGCGAGGGAAGACGAGGCATGACGCAGATTTCCATGCGCAAGCGCATCTGGGGCTGGTGGGCCTTTGACTGGGCCAGCCAGCCCTATCACACGCTGCTGGTGACCTTTGTCTTTGCACCTTTCTTTGCTGCGGTGGCCGCCGATTACTATCTCACCCAAGGGCTGGCGGAGGAGGCCGCAAAGGCGCAGGCGCAGACGGTCTGGTCGATGTGCCTCACCATCACCGGGCTGCTGATTGGTCTTGGCGGGCCGTTCCTTGGCGCCCTTGCCGATATTTCCGGGCGTAAACTGCCGTGGATCATGGTCTTTTCGCTGATGTATATCATCGGCGCCTGGGGGCTGTGGTTCATGGATCCCGGCGGCGCGAACCTGTGGTGGATGCTCATCAGTTTTGGGGTTGGCTTCATCGGTGCGGAATTTGCGCTGATCTTCGTCAACGCGCAGCTGCCGTCGCTTGGCAGCAAGGAGGATGTGGGCACCATCTCGGGCACCGGTTTTGCCATCGGATATCTTGGCGGGGTGATCGCGCTGTTTCTGATGCTGACGCTGTTTGTCGAGCAAGCCGACGGCAAGACCCTGATCGGCATCGATCCCATTCTGGGACTGGATGCAGCACTTCGCGAAGGCACCCGCGCCGCCGGTCCGCTGACAGCGATCTGGTTCGCGGTCTTCATCATCCCCTATTTCCGCTGGGTGCATGATGATGCCATCACCGGCACACGAGGCCGGTTTCGCGATGCCATCCGCTCCGTCGGACGCGCCATCGCCAACCTGCGCCACCGCGCCAGCCTGACCGGCTATCTGATTTCGTCGATGCTCTACCGCGATGCGCTGAACGGGCTTTATGCCTTTGGCGGAATTTACGCGCGGTTGGTGCTGGGCTGGGAAATCACCCTCATTGGCATCTTCGGTATCATCGCGGTGATCTCCTCGGCGCTGTTCAGCTGGCTGGGCGGTCTCGCAGATCGACGGTTTGGCCCGAAACCCGTTATCACCCTGTCGATCCTGATCCTGACGGCTGTGTGTTTTCTGGTCGTGAACATGTCGCGCGACCAGTTCTTTGGCGTCACCCTCGCTGCAGGCTCCGGCCTGCCTGACACTGTGTTCTTCGCCTGCGGCGTGCTAATCGGCGGCTTTGGTGGCATTCTGCAAGCCGCCAGCCGCAGTCTTATGGTGCGCCACACCACCCCGGAAAACGCCACGGAGGCCTTTGGACTCTATGGTCTTTCGGGGCGCGCAACTGCCTTTCTTGCGCCTGCATTGATCGGCATCGCCACCACCCTGACCGGCAGCGCCCGCCTTGGGATTGCACCGGTTATTCTATTGTTCATTATCGGACTCATCGTCCTGCGCTGGGTCAATGCAGAAGGAGACCAGAGTTGAAGTTCAGTCGATACATCACCCTCACCGCCCTCCTGTTAACCGCCTGCGGCCCCGCCGCAGACAGCCGCTCGCCCACCGTAAACCCGGTGGTCAGCCGCTCTGCCGACACCGGCGTGCCCGCAAAACAGCTGTTCGGGGCCAAGCGTAGCGGCTCAGCCCAGAAACCTGCGCCGCATGGCTCCTACGCCAAGGGCTGTGTTGCAGGCGCGGAACAGCTGCCCCAGACCGGCCCCACATGGCAGGCCATGCGCCTGTCCCGAAATCGCAACTGGGGCCATCCCGAGACCATCGACTTCATCAAGGATCTGAGCCGTGTTGCCGCCCGCCAGAGCGGTTGGAACGGGCTTTATGTCGGCGACATCAGCCAGCCACGCGGCGGGCCGATGCTGTCGGGTCACCGCAGCCATCAGATGGGCATGGATGCCGATATCTGGATGCTGCCAGCCAAACGCCTTGATCTGTCCGTGGCCGAACGCGAGAAGATCTCCTCGATCTCTCTGCGCCGGGCGAAGGGCGCCTATACCAATTCCAACTGGACCCCCCAGCATCACGCCATTCTGCGCGCTGCCGCCAAGGATGATCGCGTCGCCCGGATCTTTGTCTTTCCGGGCGCCAAGGTGCAGATGTGCAACGACGAGAAAGGCAACCGGGATTGGCTGCGTAAAATCCGGCCCTGGTATGGCCACCACTACCACTTCCATGTGCGCCTGAAATGCCCGCCCGGTGCGCGCGGCTGCGTCAATCAGGATCCACCGCCCCGCGGTGATGGCTGCGATGATGCCCGCCAATGGGTCAAGGACATCCTGAGCCCACCACCCCCCAAACCCCGCGACCCCAATGCGCCCAAGCCCAAGCCCCGGCGTGACTACACCCTATCGGATCTGCCACAGCAATGCGCCGTCGTTCTGCAATCAAACTGAGCCTCGGCGTCGCGACCGCCCTTGGCCTCGCCCTGACCGCGCTGGTGGCTTATCGCCCTGTCGCCTCCGCCGCCCAGCCCGGCGGGGCGCAGTTCGTTGCGGCCTATCGCTGGACCCACCCTGCCAAATGGTTCGGCGGGTTCTCGGCGCTCTCCCTGTCGGCGGACGGGCGGCAGATGACCGTGGTCAGCGACCGCGCCACCATCGTCACCGCCCGGATTGAGCGCAGCCCGGAGGCGATGCAACCGATCAAGGCGGTGACCCCGACCGAAGCCCATCGGCTGCGCGCCTCCGATGGCGCGCTCCTGCGCGGGCGCATCGTTGATGCCGAAGGTCTGGCCGTGGCGCGAGACGGCACTCTGTTCATCTCCTTTGAGGGGGTCTCGCGCGTGGCCCGCCACCGCCGGGGCGACAGCCGCGCCGAGGCCCTGCCGCGTCCCAAGGCGTTCCGCCGCCTGCCTCTGAACAAGGCGCTTGAAGCCTTGGCCATCGACACCAGGGGCCATCTCTACACCCTGCCGGAACGCGCCCTGACTGCGGCGGGTGATATTCCGGTCTGGCGTTGGAACGGGATCCGCTGGGACCGCCCTTTCGTGCTGCCCAGCCGAGGCAATTTCCTGCCCGTGGGGGCGGATTTCGGGCCTGACGGGCGCTTCTACCTCTTGGAACGCAACTTCGGCCTGATCGGGTTTCGCAGCCGTCTGCGACGTTGGGATCTCACGCCGGATGGCATCAGCGGTGAGGTTACATTGCTGGAAACCGGCCTTGGGCTGCACGACAATCTGGAAGGCGTGTCGATCTGGCGCGATCAAAGCGGCGCGCTGCGTGCCACCATGGTCTCCGACGACAATTTCAAATCGCTGCAACGCACCGAACTGGTGGAATACCGGCTGCCTGACTAGCTCCTCAGACGCCGCGCACCGGCATCAACACAGGCACCTACACCGGCACCAGCACAGGCGCGCGCCCTGACAAAACCCTTGCCCAAACCGCAGCTTTTCCGCTATTGGGCCTGATCTTTCGCATTGGCGAAACAAGTCTCCGCGACCTTGTCTAAAAAACGGACTGCAAAATGACACGCTCTTATCTTCCTGGCATTCTTGCCATGGCCGCCGTTGTTGTGGCCTCCAACATTCTGGTGCAATTCCTGTTCGGCCAATGGCTGACTTGGGGCGCCTTCACCTACCCCATCGCCTTTCTCGTCACTGACGTGACCAACCGCGTCTACGGCACCGGCCCCGCCCGCCGGGTGGTGCTGGCCGGTTTTGTCGTCGGCGTCATCTGCTCGCTGATCGGCACGCAGATCATGGGCGAATTCGGCCCGCTGGTGACCCTGCGCATCGCCATTGCCTCTGGTCTCGCGTTCCTCACCGCACAGCTGCTTGATGTCTCGATCTTTGCTGCCCTGCGCAATGGCGCCTGGTGGCGTGCGCCGCTCGCCTCCACCCTGATCGGGGCCTCCGTTGATACTGCGCTGTTCTTCAGCATCGCATTTTCCGGCGCGCTGGTCTGGCTGGAACCCGGCAATGACGTCAGCTGGGCCGGAGAAATGCTGCCGATTCTCGGCACTGGTCCTGTCGCCCCGCTCTGGGTCTCGCTCGCGGTGGCCGACTGGGGCGTAAAAGTGGCGCTGGCGCTGCTGGCTCTGGTGCCTTTCCGCCTGATCGTGGCCCGCCTGACCCGCGCCAAGGCGGCAGCCCACTGACCGCTCTGCTGACACCTGAACTGACACCATAAATAAGAACACTGCAGTTTTTATTTGGAGATCCGCCCGTTCCGTGCCACCATCAAAGGTAACGGAAACAAAGAGAAAAGGAGGTGATCCAGTGTCAAGAAAGGTATTGGAGCAAGGCGTAGCAACAACCGGAGCGGCGGGCCTCTGAGGCAGCCCTCTCTGGCAGCAGCCATCCGGCTGGGTCGCAGACCCTAACCTGCCTTTGCTCTTACAGACTTTCGGAAAGGGCCGCCTCGCAAGGGGCGGCCCTTTTTGCGTGGCGCAGAGCCCACAGTGACGGCACCACCCCGGCTTTCGCTTGGACCTCCCGGACCAGCGGCCTTATGCTCCCTCTCATGTTGCGTATCACCGACACCATCGCCCTGCAGGACTGGGAACTGACCGAAAGCTTCATGCGCGCCTCCGGCCCCGGCGGGCAGAACGTGAACAAGGTCTCCTCAGCTGTTGAACTGCGATTCGAGGCGGCGCGCTCTCCGGCGCTGACGCCTGCGGTGAAGTCCCGCCTGAAACGACTGGCCGGGCGCCGCTGGACGAAAGAGGGCGCCATCATCCTGCAATGCGACGAAACCCGCTCGCAGCAACGCAATCGCGATCTGGTCCGTGAGCGGCTGGCCGAGCTGATCCGTCAGGCTCTGGTCCCGCCAAAACGCCGCATCGCCACCAAGCCCACGCGCGGCTCTGTGCGTCGCCGCCTTGATGCCAAACGCCAGCGCAGTGATGTCAAAGCGACGCGCGGTAAGATCGACCTCGACTAACACAGGCAATTGCACTGCCCGCCGCGCTCGGCCAAGCTGCCGCAAAGTCAATCGGGGAGAGAGCATATGCGGCTGGCAGGAAAATGCGCCATTGTAACCGGCGGGGCCTCGGGCTTTGGCGCCGAGCATCACCACCAAATTCCTGGCAGAGGGCGCGCGGGTGATGATTGCGGATATCAACGGCGACGCCGCCGCAGCTGCTGCAACGGACGCTTGCGAAACCTATGGACCCGACCAGGCCATCGCCCAGACAGTCGATGTCTCTGACCGCGCCTCGGTCGATCAGATGGCGCAGGCCGCACTCAATCACTTTGGTCAGATCGATATTCTGGTGAACAACGCCGGTGTCAGTCATCTGCCCACCCCACTCGAAGATGTCAGCGAGGAGGACTTCGACCGGGTCGTTGCGGTGAATATGAAATCTGTCTACCTGACCGCCCGCGCCCTGGTGCCGCATATGAAATCCCGTCGGTCCGGTGCGATCCTCAATGTGGCGTCCACCGCCGGGGTATCGCCGCGCCCGAACCTCAACTGGTACAATGCCTCCAAGGGCTGGATGATTACAGCCACCCGCACCATGGCAGTGGAACTCGCCCCCGCAGGGGTGCGCGTCAATGCGATCAACCCGGTTGCGGGCGAAACCCCGCTGCTGAAAACCTTCATGGGGGAGGACACGCCAGAGGTGCGCGCGAAATTCCTCTCGACCATCCCCATCGGCCGCTTCTCCACGCCCGAGGATATGGGAAATGCCGCCTGCTACCTTTGCTCTGATGAGGCCAGTATGGTCACCGGCGTTGCCCTGGAAGTAGACGGCGGCCGCTGCATCTGACCACGGCCCTTGGCGGCAGGGCGGGCCCGTCTGTCATCTTTCCCCAAATACTCCCGCCGGAGGCCGCGCGCGCCAGCGCGCCCCTGCCACAGGCCCTCACAGAACCAACGACAAAGGACACGTCCATGCACCCCGGCCCTCTGAACCTGATCACCGATGTGCCCGGCCTCAAGGTCGGCAACGCCGAGGACCGGCAGTTGAAATCCGGCACGACGGTGCTGACTGCCGATCAGCCCTTCACCGCCGGGGTTCATGTCATGGGCGGTGCACCGGGAACACGCGAAACCGATCTGCTGGCGCCGGACAAATCCGTCGCCCAGATTGATGCGCTGGTACTATCGGGCGGATCCGCCTTCGGACTGGATGCCTGCTCCGGTGTGGTTGCGGGACTGCGCGCTGCCGGGCGCGGCTTTGCGGTTGGGCCTGCCCGCGTGCCTATTGTGCCGGGTGCCATCCTTTTTGATCTGCTGAATGGCGGCGACAAGGACTGGCCCGACAATCCTTATCCTGCCCTCGGCCGCGCCGCCTATGAGGCCGCAGACCACCAGTTTGCGCTTGGCACCGCCGGGGCGGGCACCGGCGCCCTCGCCGCGCGGGTGAAGGGTGGGCTTGGGTCGGCCTCCTTTGTGCTGCCGGATGGCACCACGGTGGGCGCCCTGGTGGCGGCCAATCCGCTTGGCTCCGTCACCACGCCGGGGGATCGCCATTTCTGGGCCGCCCCTTTTGAGATCGACGGCGAATTCGGCGGCGCGGGTGTGGATCCCGCCTCCGGCTTCACCACCCCCGCCCCCAGCCTGAAACTCGCCTCAATGCAGAAGCTGGCCGCCGACGCCGCGATCCCGGCAGAGGGCAGCAACACCACCATCGCCATCGTCGCCACCGATGCGCCGTTGACGAAATCGCAATGCCAGCGCCTTGCCATTGCTGCCCATGACGGGATCGGGCGGGCGATTGTTCCGGCCCATTCCCCCGGCGACGGCGATCTTGTGTTTGCCGTCAGCACCAGCGATCCGGGCGCGGCAATCACCGATGGCGAACACGGCGCTGATCTTGGCGAAATCGGCCACGCCGCCGCCCTCTGCCTCAGCCGCGCCATCGCCCGCGCCGCCGCCTTGGCCCGCCCAGAGCCCGGTGACCTGCTGCCCTGCTGGCAGGAGATTTGACCCCGCGGCCATCCCTCCCTTGACCTGACGCAGATCAGATACACTTCAACGCATTGAGCGTATAGCAGAGAGCGGACGCGGCAATACGCCCGTTTGACTCTGCGCCGCATCACGCGCGTATTGATCAAGCCAACTCAATATTGGAGCAAGCGAAATGAAACTTCTGACTGCTGTAGCGGCCCTGGGCCTGATTGCGGCCCCTGCCTTTGCCGAAGGCGATGCCGACAAGGGCGAAAAGGGCTTCAACAAATGCAAATCCTGCCACATGGTTGTCTCCGACAGCGGTGACGTGATCATCAAGGGCGGCAAGACCGGCCCGAACCTCTGGGGCGTCGTCGGCCGCACCGCTTGGCACCTATGAGGGCTACAAATACGGCAAGGACATGGTCGCCGCTGCAGCGAAGCAGGCCTGGCCTGGGACGAAGCCTCCTTCACCGCCTATACCGCCGACCCCAAAGCCTTCTTGCGCGACTACCTCGGCGACAAGAAAGCCAAGTCCAAAATGTCCTTCCGCCTGAAGAAAGGCGCCGAAGACATCTACGCGTTCCTTGCAATGCACGGTCCTGCTGATGCCGCCGACGCCGATGGCGAGGCCACCACGGAAGAGACCGCAACCAACTGATCCTTGGTCAGCAGACAAACTGGCAAAAGCCGCGCGCCCCCGGCCGCGGCTTTTCGCACAATTGATTTTCATATTTCTCTGCGATATTGACCGTCCCGCGCAGGCCTTTGGCCCCTGCATCCAGTAACCCGCCGATCCGGGCAGCCTCATTTGTGGGATTGATCTCCACCTGATGACCACCATATCTGCCCGATCCCGTGCGCCCGGCCCGATGGCTTGGCCGCCCGCCTCCTTGCTCAATCCTTGCGAGTTCCTGCAATGACCCACAAGATTCCCGCCTGGGTGAATGGCACCCTGACGCCGGTTGATAAGCTGGCCGCCCATGAACAGGGGCTGAAGCACAAAGCCGTCTCGGTCTTTGTGGTGAAGGGCGGCGAAATCCTGATGCAGCGCCGCGCGCTCGGCAAATATCACACCCCCGGGCTCTGGGCGAACACCTGCTGCACCCACCCGCAATGGGGGGAGGCCTCCTCGGCCTGTGCGGTCCGCCGCATGGAAGAAGAACTCGGCATCACCGGGCTTTATCCTGAGTTTCGCCACCATCTGGAATACCGCGCCGATGTCGGCAACGGGCTGATCGAACATGAGGTGGTGGATGTCTTTCTCGCCCATGCGCACCGTGCGCCGGATCTCTCGCCCAACCCCGAAGAAGTGATGGAGACCCGCTGGGTCGACTATCACGACCTTCTGGCCGAGGTGCAGCGCCACCCGGATCGCTTTACCCCCTGGCTCAAGATCTATCTCAACAGCTACTCCGACGTGATCTTTGGCCCCGACCTCAGCCTCGGCAGCAATGAGGACGGGTAGACGCGCAAATATCAGGCTCTAACCGCGGCATTTCCCCGTCTTGTTCCGTCGCGCGCATCATGGTTCTAATGCCGCAAAGCGCGCAGAAACGGGGAGTGCCAGATGACGGTGATGATTGCAGGCGCAGGGATCGCCGGGCTGACACTTGGCCTCACCCTGCACGAATTGGGCGTGCCCTTTCACATCTATGAGGCCACAGAAACGCTGAAGCCGATGGGCGTCGGCATCAATCTGCAACCCAATGCGGTGCGCGAACTCTTTGATCTGGGGCTTGAGGCCGAGCTCTCCGCCATTGGTGTGCGCACCCGGCGCCTGGGCTTTTACTCCAAGCTGGGCAAGACCATCTGGGAGGAGCCGCGCGGCGAGGCCGCAGGCTACAGCTGGCCGCAGTTTTCCGTCCATCGCGGCGCGTTGCAAATGATGCTTTACCACGCGCTGCTGGCGCGCGCAGGCAGCAGCGTCATCACAACAGGTGCGCGCGCCACCGGCTACGACACCTCGGATCAGGGCGCCTGCCTGCATCTGGAGAATGGCCGCTCGGCCCGTGGTGATCTGCTGATCGCCGCCGATGGGATCCATTCCGCCATCCGCGCTCAGATGTACCCGGATGAGGGCGCGCCGATCTGGAATGGCCGCATCCTCTGGCGCGCCACCACTTTTGCCCCCGCCTTTCACGGCGGCGCGGCCATGGCGATGATCGGTCATGACCAACTGCGCCTTGTCGCCTACCCCATCAGCGCGCCAGACAATACAGGCATCGCCACCATCAACTGGATCGCGGAAAAACAGTTTGACCCATCCGCGCACTGGAAACGCGAAAGCTGGAACCGGGCGGCGGATATCCGTGATTTCCTGCCTGATTTTGCCAATTGGCGGTTTGACTGGATTGATGTCCCCGCGCTGATCAACAGGGCAAAGATCGTCTACGAATACCCTATGGTGGATCGCAACCCGCTGCCCCACTGGCAGGATGGACCGGTCAGCCTGATGGGGGACGCCGCCCACCCAACCTACCCCGTGGGTTCCAACGGTGCCAGCCAAGCCATCGTCGATGCCCGTATCATCGGCGCGCAGATGCTGGCCCATGGCGTCACACCTCAGGCCCTGAGCACTTATGAGGCGGCGGTCCGCCCGGTGACAACAGCCGTCGCCTTGACCAATCGCGCAGGCGGCGGCCCCGACGGCGTGCTGCAACAGGTCGAAACCCTCTGCGGGGGTGATTTCAGCGATATAGGCGAGGTAATCCCTCAGGCGGAGCTGGCCGCCCATGCCGCAAAATACAAATCCATCGTCGGCTTCTCGATCGAGGAGCTGAACGCCCGCCCCCGCACCATACCCGCAGGCAGTCGCCTCACCTCAGGCGACTGACGCGCGTCTCAGCAACGAGAACGCCGCGCATCGCGCGGCGCAACCCCAACTGTGCAGGCTCAGTCCCCGACTGTGGCGGAGCCTCAGACCCCGATCACAGCCTCAACCGCGCGCTTCCAACGCGCATAGGCAGCGCTGCGACGATCCTCGTCCATCTCAGGGGTGAACTGCTGATCCAGCGCCCAGGTCGCGGCAAAGCCCGCCTGATCCGGGTAGACCCCCGCTCGCATTCCCGCCAGCCAGGCCGCACCCAGCGCGGTGGTTTCCTGCATCACCGGACGATCCACCGCCGCGCCCAACAGGTCCGCAAGGCTCTGCATGGTCCAGTTGCTGGCACTCATGCCGCCATCCACCCGCAGGGTCACAAGGCTCTCACCGTCCCAGTCTGCCCGCATTGCCTCCCATAGGTCACGGGTCTGATAGGCCACGCTTTGTAGTGCCGCGCGGGCAAATTCCGCCGGTCCTGAGTTGCGGGTCAAACCAAACATGCCGCCCCGGCAATCCGGTTTCCAATACGGCGCACCAAGGCCGGTAAAGGCTTGGCACCAGAATGACGTCCTGACCCGGATCGGCATTGCGCGCCAGGGCACCGCTTTCCTGCGCTGAGCCGATAACGCCAAGCCCATCGCGCAGCCATTGCACCGCCGCGCCCGCGATGAAGATCGAGCCCTCCAGCGCATAGGTCGGCGCGCCCTCCAGCTGATAGGCGATGGTGGTCAGCATCCGGTTTTGCGACACAACCGGCGTATCGCCGGTGTTCAGCAATGCAAAACATCCCGTGCCATAGGTCGATTTCATCATCCCCGGCTGGAAACAAGCCTGTCCGATGGTGGCCGCCTGCTGATCGCCAGCCACCCCCAGAATGGCAATCTCGCCGCCCAGAAACTCAGCCTTGGTGGTGCCGAAATCAGCGGCGCAGTCCTTCACCTCCGGCAGCATATCGCGCGGCACGCCGAGGAAGCCACAGATCTCGCTGCTCCAACGGCCCTTGCGAATGTCATACATCAGGGTCCGCGCAGCATTGGTGGCATCGGTCACATGCGACGCGCCACCCGTAAGGCGCCAGATCAGGAAACTGTCGACAGTGCCAAACAGCAGATCCCCGGCCTCAGCCCGTGCGCGCGCCTCCGGCACCGTGTCCAGAATCCATTTCAGCTTGGTACCAGAGAAATAGGGGTCCAGCAGCAGGCCGGTTTTCTGCCGCACGCTGTCTTCGTGCCCGGCGGCCCGCAGCTCTTCGCAGATGGCGCTGGTGCGCCGGTCCTGCCAGACAATCGCATTGTGGATCGGCTTGCCGGTATGACGATCCCAGACCACCGTGGTTTCGCGCTGGTTGGTAATGCCGATCCCGGCAATCTCCGCCGCCGTAACGCCCTGCTCTGCCATCACCTTGCGACAGACATCCAGCGTTGTGGACCACAGATCCTCCGGGTCATGCTCCACCCAGCCCGCCTGCGGAAAATGCTGGGCGAACTCCTGCTGGGCCGAGCCCTGCGCCTGCATCTTATCATCAAACAGGATCGCTCTGGTCGAGGTTGTGCCCTGATCTATCGCCAGAATATACGTCATCTTGCCCCTCCCCTGGGTCGTTTGGGGCAGAGATTAGACGCAAAAGTGCTATCGCTACCAGCCCCTACTAATCATTTAGTTGGTCAACCGCGATATTGTCGATCAACCTGATGCCATCCAGCCATGCCGCGACCAGCAGGCGGGCCGGACGATCAGGCCGCGACAGTGGCGCCAGCGTTTCAGCGCAGCGCAGGTCCAGATATTCCAGATCGCCAAACCCGGCCTTTGTCAGACGCGCCTTGGCCGCCGGAAGAACGTCGTCAAACACCGCCCCTGCCCGTAACTGATCGGCCAGATCCCGCAGCACCGGATAGAGCTGCCCAGCCTTGCCCAGCGCCTCAGGCGAGAGCCGCAAATTGCGCGACGACATGGCCAGGCCAGAGGCCTCGCGCACGGTGGCGCAGCCCTGCACGGTGATCGGAATGTCCAGATCCCGCGCCATACGGGTAACCACCATCAGCTGCTGATAGTCCTTCTCGCCAAAAAACGCTGCATCCGCACCGCTTTGCAGGAACAGCTTGGCCACCACCGTGGCCACCCCGTCGAAATGACCGGGGCGAAACTCGCCCTCCAGCACATCAGTCAGCCCCGCCACCGACACAGTGGTCGCGTAGCCCTCCGGGTAGATCTGATCGGGATCCGGCACATAGATCGCATCGACACCGAAGGGGGCCAGTTTCTCTGCATCCGCCAGTTCCGTACGGGGGTATTTCGCCAGATCCTCGGCGTTGTTGAACTGCTTGGGGTTCACAAAAATCGTGACGATGACCCGGTCGCAGGCCGCCTTGGCCGCAGCGACCAGCGACAGATGCCCCTCGTGCAGCGCGCCCATGGTGGGCACCAGACCAATACGGGCCCCTTCGCGGCGCCAGTCGGAATGCAACGCGCGCAGGTCGCTCAGGCGGCGCAGAATCGGGGCAGTCATGATGGGGTCAGTCCTTTTGCGGGGCCGTGGATGCGGCCGTCTTGGCGGCAGCCGGGGCCTGGTCTGCAAACACATGCTCGGGCGCGGGGAAGCTGCGCGCGCGCACCTCGGCTGCATACTCGGAAATCGCCGCCTCTGCCAAGGGGCCGAGATCGGCATAGCGTTTCACGAACTTCGGCTTGAAGGCGGTGAAAAATCCCAGCATGTCATCCACGACCAAGATCTGACCATCACAGCCCGCACTGGCCCCAATGCCAATGGTGGGAATGGCGACCTCCGCCGTGATCCGATCCGCCAGCCCCTGCGGCACCTTCTCCAGCACCACCGAAAACGCGCCAGCTTCCGCCACCGCATGGGCATCGGCCAGCACCGCCTCCGCCTGCGCATCGCGGCCCTGCACCTTGTAGCCGCCAAGCGTGTTGATCGACTGCGGCGTCAGGCCAATATGCGCCATCACCGGAATGCCACGTTTGACGAGGAAGCGGATGGTTTCTGCCATCTCCACGCCACCCTCCAGCTTCACCGCGCCGGCGCCCGTCTCCGCCATCAGCCGCGCGGCATTGCGAAACGCCTGCGCCGGGCCTTCCTCATAACTGGCGAACGGCATGTCGATCACCATCATCGCTTGGCTCAGCCCGCGCGCCACCGCCTGCCCGTGCAGGATCATCATCTCCATGGTGACCCCCAGCGTGGACTTCAGCCCATGCAGCACCATGCCGACGCTGTCGCCCACCAGCACAAAATCACAGTGACCATCCATCACCTGTGCCATCGGTGTGGTATAGGCGGTCAGGCTCACCAGCGGGGTGCCGCCTTTGCGGGCGCGAATATCCTCGGCATTGGGTGCCATTTTGCGGGCCGTTGCACTCATGATGCTGTCCTCTCCGTTCGCATTGCGCACCGCTAGCAATTTACGCTGCGCGCTTCTAGTGGGCGAAATGTCCCGTCAACCTTGATTACCTGACGGAAAATGCGGAACAGTTTTCCGAAAGGTCACAAAAGACCGCCACCACAGTAGGGAGACACCACCGATGACACGACTGCCATTCCTGTTTGCCGCCAGTTCCGCGCTGGCCATTCTGGCCGGGACCGCCTCCGCGCGCGACACCGTCACCGTCGCCCTGCAACTTGAACCGCCGCATCTTGATCCCACCAGCGCCGCCGCCGGTGCCATCGATCAGGTGCTTTACTCCAACGTCTTTGAGGGGCTGACCCGCTTCATGGGCGATGGCGCGGTAGTGCCCGGCCTTGCTGAGAGCTGGGAAATCTCCGAGGATGGCCTGACCTATACCTTCGCCCTGCACGACGGCGTGACCTTCCATGATGGCACCACAATGGACGCGGAGGATGTGAAATTCAGCCTCGACCGCGCCCGCGCCGAGGAGAGCACAAACGCCCAGAAAGCACTGTTTGCCGATATCGCCAGCGTCGATGTCGTCGATCCGCTGACGGTGCGGCTCACCCTGTCACAGCCCAACGGCAACCTCCTGTTCAACCTCGCATGGGGGGACGCCGTCATCGTCGCGCCAGAGAGCATCGACACGATCAAGACTGCCCCCGTCGGCACAGGTGCCTTCACCTTCACCAACTGGGTGCAGGGCGACCGCATCGACCTTGCCCGCAACCCGGATTACTGGGGGGAGGCCCCGGCGCTGAGTGCGGCGACCTTCAAATTCATCTCCGATCCGACCGCCGCCTTCGCCGCGATGATGGCTGAAGATGTCGATGCCTTCTCCGCCTTCCCCGCGCCAGAGAACCTGCCGCAGTTTGAGGCCGACCCGCGGTTTCAGGTGCTCATCGGCTCGACCGAGGGGGAGACGATCCTGTCGATCAACAACAAACAGGCACCCTTCGACAACGCCAAGGTCCGCGCCGCTGTGGCCCATGCGATTGACCGTCAGGCGATCATTGATGGCGCGATGTTTGGCTACGGCACGCCGATCGGCAGTCATTTCGCCCCCCACAACCCGGCCTATGTCGACCTGACAGGCACCAGCGCCCATGACCCGGAGAAAGCCCGCGCCCTACTGGCAGAGGCTGGTCTGGCCGATGGGTTCACCACCACGCTGCACCTGCCGCCGCCGTCATACGCCCGCCGGGGGGGGGAGATCATCGCCGCCCAGCTGGCTGAGGTCGGCATCACCGCCGAGATCATCAATGTGGAATGGGCGCAGTGGTTGGAAACCGTGTTCCGAGGCAAGAATTTTGGCCTCTCCATCGTTAGCCATACCGAACCGATGGATATCGGCATCTATGCCCGGCCCGATTACTACTTCCAGTATGACAACGCCGCCTTCCAGGATCTGATGGCAGATCTGACCGGCACCACAGATCCCGACGCCCGCACCAAGATGCTGCAACAGGCGCAGGAGATCATCGCGCAGGACTATGTGAACGGCTTCCTGTTCCAGCTCGCCGCACTCAGCGTGGCCAAGGCGGATTTGCAAGGGCTCTGGGCCAATGCCCCGACACAGGCCACTGACCTGACCGGAGTCAGCTGGGCAAAATAGGCAAAAATTCCCTGTATTAGAGCCGAAACAACAGCGCCCCGGACCGGGCGCTGTTGTCTCTTGCCGGTCTTTAGCCAAGCCCACGACGCCGACGCAGCTGCGCCACCGACGCGCGGATCTGATCGCGCACGGGACCGGGGCGCGGTGTATCCCGCAAGGTTGTGAACCAATGCTCTGGCGGGTTGCGCCCCAGACGATGCCCCTTGAACTCCAGCCCGCGCAGGACTTGCTCTGCTGCCGGTGGCAGACGATCGGGGATCTCATGCCCGTTCAGCGTCGCCCACACCCCGGTCCACAGCCGCCCGACCGACCAGGGGTTATATCCGCCGCCGCCCAGCACCAGATAACGCGGCGCAAGCGGTCGCAGCGCCGCTACAACCGACCAATGGGCCGTGTTGGACAGGTCCAGATGCGCCAGTGGATCCTCGGTAACCGCATCCGCCCCGCATTGCAGGACCACCGCATCCGGCGCGAAATCCGCCACCGCAGGCAGGATCAGCTCCTCACGGATATAGGCCATCTCACTGTCATTGAACCCACGCGGCACCGGCAGGTTCAGCGCACTGCCGCCCGCATCATCGGCCAGCTGTCCCGTCTTGGGCCAGAGGTTCTCCTCATGGGTTGAGATCATCAGCACATCCGGATCGCTCAGCAAAGCCATGCTCGACCCCATCCGCGTGATGGGCATCGATATCGACATAGGCTATCCGCTGCGCGCCGTGATGGCGCAGCGACAGCATCGCCAGCACCGGATCATTGAGATAACAAAACCCGTTGGCCCGATCCGGCATCCCGTGGTGGGTGCCCCCCGCCGGGTTGTAAATCACGCCCCCTGCCGCCAGCCGCTCCCCCGCGAGGATCGATCCACCCGCCGCCGTGGCGGGTCTGCGATAGATCTCCGGGAACACCGGGTTGGAAATCGTCCCGATATTGTGGCGCGCCTTCACCTCATCGCTCACTGCCTGCGCCCGCTCCGCCGCCTGAAGCGCGGCGATATACTCCGCGCTGTGCCAGCGTTCCAGCGCCGCCGGTTTCGCCCGCGGTGAGGTCTGATACTGCGCTGCAGGCAACCAGCCCAGCGCCCGCGTCAGATCCATCACCGTCGATACGCGCGGTACCCGAAGCGGATGCATCCGCCCATAGCTGGACCCGCGATAGATCTCAGAGCCGATAAAAACCGGCGCCTCCAGCGGGTCGGAGGGCGGGACCGCATCAGCGGTGGCACACAGAGCGGAAGCAACAGGAAATTGTGTCATGCGCCCAGAAATAGCGCGGAACTTTGCTGCGCCAAACCCCGCAGATCCAACGCCAGCAACAGCCGCGCGATAGCCGCACATCTTCGCCTTTTACGATCATGCTAGGGCGCTGTGAAATAAATGTTTTTGCCGTTTTCTCCAGCTCAGGGCCTACCCGCTCTGGACCCGCGCCCAGCGCCCCCCTAACCTGCCGCCAATGGGACGCTACCTCGCCAAACGCCTGCTGTCGCTGATCGTCAGCCTTGTGATTGCCTCTTGGGTGATCTTTTTCGTGATTGAGATCGCGCCGGGGGATCCTGCGTCCTTCATGCTGGGCATCAACGCGCAACCCGACACCATCGCTGCCCTGCGCAGTGAGTTGGGATTGGATGAGGGGAAATTCGCCCGCTATATCAGCTGGTTCACCGGCATGTTGCAGGGCGATTTCGGCACATCCTACACCTATCGCACGCCGGTCGCGCAGATGATCGCCGACCGGCTCTGGGTGTCGCTGCCGCTTGCGCTTTATGCGCTGACGCTGTCAACGCTGATTGCCCTGCCCGCTGGCATCTATGCCGCCGCCCGTCGGGGTAGGTCAGGCGATATCGCGGTGATGGGCGCAACCCAGCTGGGGGTCGCGGTGCCGAATTTCTGGTTTGCGATGATGCTGGTTCTGGTCTTTGCCATCAATCTGCGCTGGTTCAGCGCCGGGGGCTTTGTCGGCTGGGAGGCCGGGCCGTTTGCCGCGCTGCACTCCCTCACCCTGCCCGCCATCGCGCTTGCTCTGCCACAGGCGGCCATTCTGGCCCGCGTCATGCGCTCGGCTCTCCTCGATATTCTGGGCGAGGATTTTATCCGCACCGCCCGCGCCAAAGGGCTGAGCCAGCGGCAGGCGCTCTGGCGGCACGGGCTGCGCAATGCGCTGATCCCGGTGCTGACCATCATCGGGTTGCAGTTTTCCTTCCTCCTCGCTGGCGCGATCATCATTGAGCAGGTGTTCTACCTGCCCGGTCTGGGGCGGCTGGTGTTTCAGGCCATTTCCGCCCGTGATCTGATAGTGGTGGAAAGCGTCGTAATGCTCTTGGTTTTTGCCGTCATCATGGTGAATTTCCTGGTCGATCTGACCTATGCACTGGTCGATCCCAGACTGCGGGGGCGCGGATGACAAACCACATGGCTCACACATGCCCGGCACAGCCGGGCAGCGCCCGACCCTCCCCCCGGGAGGGCGCTTTGCACCCACCCAGGGTCGGACGCAAGCCACTCCGCGACACGCGAGGCCCCCGATGACCCGTAGTCTCATCCTTGGCGGAATCCTCTCCGCGCTGGTGCTGCTGGCCGCACTGCTGTCCTTCATCTGGACGCCTTACGACCACACCGCGATGAACATCCCCGCCAAGCTGCAGGCGCCAAACGCGGAACACTGGCTTGGCACCGACCACTTTGGCCGCGATATCCTGTCGATGATCATGGTCGGCGCGCGCACCTCGATTGCGGTGGCGCTGGTCGCGGTGGGGATCGGCATGGGGCTTGGCGTGCCCTTGGGCCTAGCCGCCGCGGCCAAACGTGGCTCCTGGCTGGACGAAGGCATCATGCGGGCCAATGATCTGGTCTTTGCCTTCCCGTCGCTGGTGATTGCCATCCTGATCACCGCGATCCTTGGCGCCGGTGCGATCAATGCAATCATCGCCATCGGTATTTTCAACATCCCGGTCTTTGCCCGCGTCACCCGTGGGGCGGCGCTGTCGCTTTGGCAGCGTGAGTTCATTCTGGCCGCCCGTGTCGCTGGCAAGAGGTCGGCGCGGATTTCAGCCGAACATATCCTGCCCAATGTCGCCAACCTGCTGATCGTGCAAGGCACCATCCAGTTCTCGCTCGGCATTCTGGCCGAAGCCGGCCTCAGCTATGTCGGCCTTGGCGCGCAGCCGCCGGTGCCCAGCTGGGGGCGGATGCTGGCAGATGCGCAGACCATGGTCAGCCTCGCGCCGCATATGGCGCTGGTGCCGGGCTGTGCGATCATCCTCACCGTTCTGGGGTTGAACCTGATGGGCGACGGGTTGCGTGACTGGCTGGATCCCAAATTGCAGGACGGCCGCGCATGACCCTCCTTGATGTCACCAATCTGTCGCTCTCCATCGGCGCCTTTCCGATTCTGCGGGAGGTCTCCCTGTCGGTGGACCCTGGCGAGATCCTGGCCATCACCGGCGAAAGCGGATCGGGCAAATCCCTGACCGCGCTCACCATTCTGCGCCTGCTGCCCACTTGCACGCGTCTGTCGGGGCATCTCAGCCTTGAGGGGCAGGATCTGTTGGCGCTGAGCGAAGAGCAGATGTGCGATCTGCGCGGGCGCAAAATCGGCATGGTGTTTCAGGAACCGATGAGCGCGCTCAATCCGGTGCAGAGCATTGGCGATCAGGTGATGGAAACCATCCTCCTGCACAGCAGCGCGACCAAAGCGGATGCCCAAGCCGAGGCGCGCAGCCTGCTGGACCGGGTCGGCCTGCCAGCGGAGCGCTTCCCGCTCAGCCGGTATCCGCATGAGCTGTCCGGTGGCCAACGCCAGCGGGTGGTGATCGCCATGGCCATCGCCATGCGCCCCGCCCTGCTCATCGCGGATGAGCCGACAACCGCGCTGGATGTGACCACGCAGGCGCAGATCCTTGATCTGCTGCGCGATCTGGTGCGGGACTATGGCATGGGGATGATCATCATCACCCATGATCTGGCAGTTGTCGCCGATATGGCCGATCGCATCGTGGTCATGCGCAAAGGCGAGGTGGTGGAAACTGGCACCACGGCGCAGCTGCTTGCCAATCGCCGCCATCCCTATACCCAGAAACTCTTTGCTGCATCAAACCATCAGGCCGACCTGCCCGCCGCCACGGCAGCGGATCCGCAGAGCGTCCCGCTGTTGGAGGTACGCAACGCGGTGCGCGACTATCCCCTGCCGCGCAGGGGCCTTTTTGCACCCGCCGAACAGATGCGCGCGGTGGATCAGGTCAGCTTCACTCTGCACCGAGGGGAGCGGCTGGGGCTGGTTGGGGAATCCGGTTGCGGCAAATCCACCCTGACCCGCGCCATTCTGGGGCTGGAGCCACTGCAAGGCGGCGAGATCCTGCTGGATGGCTCCCCCCTGTCGGGCAAGGGGCTGACGGCAGAGCAACGGCGCAAGATGCAGGTGGTGTTCCAAGATCCCTTTGGCAGCTTCAACCCCCGCCACCGGGTGGCACGGCTGATCACCGAACCCTTCCATGGCGTCCCTGACGCCCCCACCGGGCAGGAGCGGGACAATCGTGTAGCCGAAGCGCTAAGCGCGGTTGGCCTCACCCCCAATGATGCGGGGCGCTATATCCATCAGTTCTCCGGCGGCCAGCGCCAGCGCATTGCCATTGCCCGCGCGCTCATCACCCGGCCTGATCTGATCCTGTTTGATGAGGCGGTCTCGGCGCTGGATGTCTCCGTGCGCGCGCAGATCCTTGATCTGCTGGCCGACCTGTGCCGCACCTATGGGCTCAGCTATCTGTTCATCAGCCACGATCTGCATGTGGTGCGCAGCATGACCGACCGCTGTCTGGTCATGCAAAAAGGTCAGATTGTGGAACAGGGCAAGACAGAGGATCTGTTCGCCAAACCGCAACATTCCTACACGCAATCCCTGATCGCCGCGGCCCCGGTGCTGCCTGATCTGGAAACGGGGGCGGCATGAGCTTTCGACTGACCTTGATCCTGCCCCGCGAACGGGCGCGGCTTGCGGCGGCGCTGACCCGCTATTATTCCGAAATTGCCCCCGATCTGCGGATCGACCCAAGCGAACGTGCTGGCCAGATGCTGCACCGCAAGGATGTCACCGCGTTCTGGATCCGTCAGGAGGAGGATCGCATCGGCTTTGCCATCGTGCTGAACCTGCCCGATGACCGCCGTGAGCTGTCGGAGTTTGCGATTGATCCGGCCTATCGCAGGCAGGGGCACGGCCATGCGGCGGCCAGCCTGATTTTTGCCGAATTCCCCGGCTACTGGCGCATGGGCATCTCTGCCGGTCCCCCAATGCGGTGGCGTTCTGGGGCACCTGCCTGAGTGCGATCAAAGGGGTTGAACAACTGCGCGATGGCGCCCCGTTCACCGAACATCAGGTGAAGAGCTACAGTTTTTACATTGCAGGAGACCAGAATGACTGATGCAGCACCGCTTTGGTTTGATCCCGCACTCTGCCTGATTGGTGGCCGCTGGCAGGCGCCTGCCGGGGGCGACACCCTGCCGCTGACAAACCCGTCGGATGGCAGCCCCCTCTGCCAGATTGCGCGCGGTGATGCGCGCGACATTGATACGGCTGTTGCCGCAGCCCGCGTCGCCTTGGAGGGGGATTGGGGAGAGATGACCGCAACCGAACGGGGGCGGTTGCTGGCCCGAATGGGTGCGATGGTGCTGGACCGTGTCGAGACCCTCGCCCAACTGGAGGCGATGGACGTCGGCAAGCCGCTGACACAGGCGCGCGCCGATGCGGTGGCGCTGGCGCGGTATCTGGAATTCTACGGTGGCGCGGCGGACAAACTGCATGGCGAAACCATCCCCTATCAGTCCGGCTACACCGTCTACACCCTACGTGAACCGCATGGGGTGACGGGTCATATCGTGCCCTGGAACTATCCGATGCAGATCATTGGCCGCTCGGTCGGGGCGGCGCTGGCCATGGGGAATGCCTGCGTCCTGAAACCCGCTGAGGAAGCCTGCCTGACCGCACTCGCCTTTGCCCAGATCGCGGTGGAGGCCGGGTTGCCCGCGGGTGCGCTGAACGTGGTTCCGGGCATTGGTGCCGAGGCAGGCGCGGCGCTGGCGGGGCATCCGGGTGTTGATCATATTTCCTTCACCGGGTCGGTCAGAACCGGGGCGCTGGTGCAGCAGGCCGCAGGGGCCAATGTGGTGCCGGTCACATTGGAGCTGGGCGGGAAGTCCCCGCAGCTGGTGTTTGACGATGCCGATCTGGATGCTGCCCTGCCCTTCCTTGTGAATGCAGGGATTCAGAATGCCGGTCAGACCTGTTCTGCCGCCTCGCGCATTCTGGTGCAGCGCGGTGTTTATGATCAGCTGCGCGCCGCGATGGCCGAGGCCTATAGCCAGCTGACCGTCGGCCCGGCCCTGTCTGACCTGCGTCTGGGACCGCTGATTTCCACCCGCCAGAAAGAGATCGTTGAAGGCTATCTGGCCAAAGGTGCGGATCTGACCATTGCGGCCCAGGGCGTGCTGAGCGAGGAGGCCAGCGACAGCGGCGCCTATGTGTGCCCGACGCTGTTTGCCGATGTCGCGGCGGATCATCCGCTGGCGCAGGAGGAGATCTTTGGCCCGGTGCAGGTGCTGATCCCGTTTGAGGATGAGGCAGAGGCGGTCAGGATTGCCAACAGCACCGATTATGGTCTGGTTGCAGGCCTCTGGACCCGCGATGGTGCGCGGCAGATGCGGCTGGCCAAACGCCTGCGCGCGGGTCAGGTGTTCCTCAACAACTATGGTGCCGGGGGCGGGGTTGAGTTGCCTTTTGGCGGGGTTGGAAAGTCAGGCCACGGGCGCGAGAAGGGTTTCGAGGCGCTGTATGGGTTTTCGCAGCTGAAAACCGTCGCGGCGTATCACGGTTAGACTGACGACCAGCGTTTAGGTGATAGCATCTGCCCAATTGTTTCGCGTGCGAAACATTGGGGCAGATCTGTTGCCGCAACTTGTTGGGACCCTTGCCAGACCGGCCGCAAAATACGCGAAGTATTGCTAGACAATTACCGCCTGGCTGGTCTGTTCTCCGACGCCAAACACCCGTTTGTAGCGGTCGATTTCTGCTTGCGGCCCCATCGCCTTCTCCGGGTTGTCGGAGAGTTTCACGGTAGGGTTGCCATTGGCAGAGACCGCCTTGCACACCAGCGAGAAGGGGGCCAGCGCATCGTCCGGCACCAGCCCGCGGAAATCATTGGTGAGCAGCGTTCCCCAGCCAAAGGACACTTTGGTCCGGTCTGAGAATTGCGCGTGCAGTTCCTTGATCTTGGCCACATCCAGCCCGTCGGAGAAGATCACCCGTTTGTCCTGCGGTTCCTCGCCGCGGTCCTGCCACCAGCGAATGGCGGTTTCCGCGCCGCTGGCCGGATCGCCGCTGTCGATGCGGATGCCGGTCCACCCCGCCAACCAATCGGGCGCGCGATCCAGGAAGCCCCGGGTGCCGTAGGTGTCGGGCAGAATGATGCGCAGATTGCCTTCATGTTCATCATGCCAGTCGGACAGCACGTCATAGGGCGCCTGCGCAAGCGCCGCATCATCCTTTGCCAGTGCAGAATAGACCATGGGGAGTTCATGGGCGTTGGTGCCGATTGCCTCCACCTCGCGGCGCATCGCAATGAGGCAGTTGGAAGTGCCGGTGAATTTGTCGCCCAGCCCCTCCATCATGGCCTGCACGCACCAATCCTGCCAGAGAAACCCGTGCCGACGACGAGTGCCAAAATCGGCAATGCTGAGGCCATCAATCTCGCGCAGCTGTTCAATTTTTTCCCAGACGCGGGTCATGGCGCGGGCGTAGAGCACCTGCAGTTCGAACCGACCCATGCTGTTGATCACCGCGCGGCTGCGCAGTTCCATCAGCACCGAGAGCGCCGGAATTTCCCAGAGCATGACCTCGGGCCATTTGCCCTCAAACGTCAGCTCATATTGGTCGCCCTTGCGCTCCAGCTCATAGGGGGGCAGGCGCAGCCCCTCGAACCACTCCATGAAGTCGGGGCGGAACATCTGGCGTTTACCGTAAAAGGTGTTACCGCGCAGCCAGGTGCTTTCACCGCGTGACAGCGACAGGGATCGGATGTGGTCCAGCTGTTCGCGCAGCTCACCCTCGTCAATCAGATCCGCGAGCGGAATATGTTTGGAGCGGTTGATGAGCGAAAACCGTACATGGGTGTCGCGCCGATTGCGAAACACCGACTGGCACATCAGCAGTTTATAAAAATCCGTATCGATCAGGGATCGCACGATCGGATCGATCTTCCACTTGTGGTTATAGACGCGGGTTGCAATGTCCACAGGCGGCCTCATCCATCGTGTTTCAATGGTTGATAAAACAGCCCGCAGCCGGGAGCAAAGGAAATCAGACCGCGGCGCGGCGCCCCTGTGCCGGACAGTGTTTGCGCAGGACCGCAAGCAGATCATCGCGATTGATCGGTTTGCTGAGGAAATCGTCCATACCCGCCTTCAGACAGGCCTCGCGGTCGGAGTCAAAGGCGTTGGCGGTCAGCGCCGCAATCACCGGCTGACGAATGTCCATCTCGCGGATATTGCGGGTGGCATCCAGCCCGTTCATCACCGGCATCGACATGTCCATAAGGATGAAGTCGGGGTCAAAATCAGGCGTTTTCTCCATCGCCTCGGCCCCGTCGAAGGCAAATTCAAGCGTGACAGGTTCATCCTGCAGGTATTTCTCCACAAGGAGGCGGTTGATCCTGTTGTCCTCCGCCACAAGGATGCGCATCCCGTCTAGGGATCGCCCCGCCTGCTGGGCGCTGTCGGCAACCTCAACAAGGCCGGATCCGGTGGCAGGTTGCATCCGCATATGCACCGAAAAACAGGACCCTTTGCCCGGATCCGAGGTGACGTCAATCTCGCCGCCCATCGCCTCGCACAGCAGGCGCGAGATGGTGAGGCCAAGGCCGGTGCCGCCGAACCGCCGGGTGATCGCCGCATCCGCCTGAGAGAACCGTTCGAAGATCTGATCCTGCTTTGCCTTGGCAATGCCGATGCCGGTATCGGTCACGGAGAAGCGCAGGCGCAGCCGATCGCCAGCGCGGCTGGTGGCCACCGCGACCCGGACACCGCCGGATTCGGTGAATTTCACCGCATTGCCGACCAGGTTCAGCAACACCTGACGCAACCGCCGGTCATCGCCGTTGATCATCCGCGGCACATCCGGTGCAATATCCAGATCAAGGGTGATGCCCTTCTCCTGTGCCTGCGGTTCAAACAGCTGCAGGGTCTGCTGGAAACAGGCGGGCAGGTCAAAATCCACCTCGCTGAGGATCACCTCACCGGCGTCCATCTTCGACAGGTCAAGCACATCGTTGATCAGCGACAGCAGGGTGCGCGCCGAGCCGAGGATGGTGTCGGCATAGAGTTTCTGGTCCTCATCCAGCTGGGTGCGTTCCAGCATCTGCGCCATGCCGATGACCCCATTCATCGGGGTCCGGATTTCATGGGACATGGTGGCGAGGAATTCGGATTTCACCCGCGCGCCCTCCTCGGCGGCGATCCGGGCATCTTTCAGCTGCTGTTCATATTGTTTCGCGGCGGTGACATCACGCTCAACCGCGATGATGGTTTCCACCGTGCCATCGTCACGCAGCATCGGCACCTGATTGGTCTCCAGCCACAGAAGCTGGCCATCCTTGCGCCGGTTGCAGATCTCAAGCCGGAAGGGTTTGCCAGTGGCCCGCCCTTTCTCCAGCGCGCGGACCACGGCCATGTCGGTGTCATCCCCGTTGAGCAACGCGCCCGGCATCTTGCCGATCGCCTCATCGTAGCGATAGCCGGTGATCCGGGTAAATGCCTCATTCACCCAGCTGATGCGGCCCTCCTCATCCATGAGAAACACGCTGTCATTGGCGTTTTCCGCCACCAGGGCCAGCCGCTGGGATTGCAGCTGCTGAGCCTGCAGCTTGGCGTTGATCTGAGCGAGCTGTTTGTGTTGCAGCGCCATGGCCAGCGTGTTCTTGCGGCTGCGGTTGTAGCGACCGACGATAAAGCTGACGAAGAAGAAGACACTGAAATAGAGCACCCCCAGACCCGCGATCTGGAACAGGTGCACCTCCTCCATCCCGCCGCCGGTTTCGGCGTGGGATTCAAGCGCGATCATGGCCAGGGGTGTCAGACCGTAGATCGCCAGCCGCGTGATGCTCGGCAGACACATTATAGGGTAGGATCACCGTGGCGTTGATGGCCGCACCGACCAGAATACCCACCGTGAAAAGCGGCGTGGCATGGGCCTGATGCAGGTGATCCTCAGAATGCATGAAAATTGATGGGGACCAGGCCAGAAACGCCAACGACAGGGCCTGAATTGCGGCGGTGATCGTGCTGATCACCTGCACATGCCGAAAGCGCGCATCCTCCCCTATGGGCGTGGCCCGGGATAGGTACAGAGTGTCCAGCATGTCCCCCAGAAAGGCGACGAGAAAGACCAGCAGACCAACCAATGGAAAGGTCAGCAGCCCGATCAGCGCCGACAGCCCCGCCATTGTCATCTGGCGATAGATAAAATAATGGCGCCGCCCATCCGCATACCGGTTGAGCAGCCCACGCTGGCTGTATCGCCTATTGTAGGTTTCTAATGGCCCGTTTTTGAGCGCATCGGCCTGCGACATCTGCTTGCTAGGTCCCTGATGACGACGAGTCTCTTATTATCGTCAATTCGTTAACAACTTACCCAAGGGCACCGCGCAGCTGCACGCCAGCTGCCTGCATCTTCGCGATGGCCGCCGCCAGCGACCCCTCCAGATCAATCGCCCGGCAGGCCGTCAGATCAACCCTCACATCATATCCCAGCCGGGCGGCATCCAGCGCCGAGAAAGCAACGCAGAAATCCGTCGCCAGCCCAACCAGCGTCAGGTCCGAAATCCCCCGCGCCTGCAGATAGCCGTGCAAGCCGGTTGCCGTGCTCTGGTCATTTTCAAAGAACGCCGAGTAACTGTCGATCTCACGCCGGTAGCCTTTGCGCAGGATAAGATCGCCGCGCAGGTCCAGATCCGGATGAAACTGGGCGCCTGCACTGTCGATCACACAGTGATCCGGCCACAGAACCTGCGGGCCATAGGGCATCTCGATCATATCATAAGCGGCGGCATCGCGATGCTGCGAGGCAAAGGAGCTGTGGTCGCCGGGATGCCAATCCTGGGTCATCAGAACCGCATCATACTGCGCCATCATCGCATTGATCGGGGCCACGACCTGATCCCCCTCCGGCACCGCCAACGCGCCGCCCGGGCAAAAGTCCATCTGCACATCAATAACGATCAAGGCTTTGGTCATAGGGATCTCCGCAACTTTGGTAACAGGGGTACGCGTCGCACACCCACCCGTCAACAAAGCTGCGCCAATGTCGCGGCCCGTGACCTTGCAGCGGCTTGTCTGCTTGGTGTAAAGCGGCGCCATGTATACGATTGCTGCGCTCTATCACTTCACCCGTTTCGACGACCCTGCCGCCATCAAACCGGCGCTGCTGACGCTTTGTGATGCGCAGCAGGTCAAAGGCTCTCTGCTGCTGGCGCAGGAGGGGATCAATGGCACCATCGCCGGTCCGCGGGCCGGGATTGATGCGGTGCTGGCGCATATCAGGGCGCTGCCGGGATGCAGCGATCTGGACTGGAAAGAAGCCAGCAGCGATAAGCCGCCCTTTGGCAAGATGAAGGTGCGGCTGAAAAAAGAGATCGTGACCATGGGCCAGCCGGACATTGATCCGCGCGCCCGCGTCGGCAACTATGTGGAGCCGGAAGACTGGAATGATCTGATCCGCTCCGACGATGTGGTGGTGATCGACACCCGCAATGACTACGAGGTTGCCATCGGCACCTTTGAGGGCGCCATCGATCCGAAGACCGAGAGTTTTCGCGAGTTCCCCGCCTGGTGGGAAGAGAACAAGGACCGGTTTCACAACAAACGCGTGGCGATGTTCTGCACCGGCGGCATCCGCTGTGAGAAATCCACCAACTTCCTTATTGGGCAGGGTGTTGAGGACGTCTATCACCTGAAAGGTGGCATCCTGCGCTACCTTGAGGAAATGCCGAAAGAGGACAGCAGCTGGAATGGCGAATGTTTCGTCTTTGACAGCCGGGTGTCTGTTGGCCACGGATTGCAGGAAGGCCCGCATGAGCTGTGCAACGGCTGCCGCCGTCCCATTCTGCCTGAGGATAAGGCCAACCCCGCCTTTGAACAGGGCGTATCCTGCCATCTCTGCATCGATGAAACCTCAGAGGCGGACAAGGCCCGGTTCCGTGAACGCCAGAAACAGATGAAACTGGCGCGGCAGCGTGGCGAGGATCATCTGGGCCATCTGCCGCTGCGCTGATCCTGACACAAGGCGCAGCCCCTGGGTTTGTGTCTGCGCAATATGGACGCCCTGCACCAGACCAGGGTTTAACCGACCGGCGCGCAAACGACCGGCACGCAACGGACCGGGGTGCAACAATCCCGCGCGGAGCCGTATGCCCCCATTGTCGCCATGAAGAACCCCGGTTAAATTCCGCTAGGTCAGCTGCCATCCGAGCGACAGCCGGTACCCGGATGGCGGTGCAAATGGATAATATGTTTGGAGAAACGGCACACTGCCCTAAAGTGGTAGAAAGTCCTGCCTGAAGAGTGAGCCGAGGTTTATGGCGATGAGCAAGAACGCAGCATTTTGCGCCGCACTGAAATCCAGCAACGGGGTTGCGGTTGATCCGGCGGAACGTCAGCCGGTTGAGGCTGACCTGGGAGCTGATGCAATCCAGTATAAATTGACCCCAGCCGGTCTGCGCCAGCTGTTCCAATCGCTGTCGGAGCAACCGCCGTCAGATCAGTCTCTGTCGGGCGGTAACCCCGCCGATACCGGATCGCGAGGGTAGCGCGATGCCACAGTATACAGTCACAGCCTTCAGGTGGAGCGGGACCGGCTATAACGCCCAGTACAACACCTCCTACACCGCCACTTTGGACGATGACGACGCGGCCTATCAGGGAACTGGCGACGGCAATGAAAGCATCAGCATCAACGGCGGTGCCTTCAACGGGTCTACGGGGACGCCTTATGCGATCAATGTCTCCTTCACCGACACCGGCGGCACCGGACATGTCGAGACCTTCTATTTCTTCAACACCGGTGGCAGTTGGTATTTCGTGCCCGGGCCGAATTCTGAATTTACTGTCGGCGCGACGCTGGGCAGCTATCAGAACCATACCTCGGGCTGGAATTATACCGACATCACCTGTTTTGCGCGCGGCACGCTGATCGAAACGGATCGTGGCCAAATCGCGGTTGAGGCCCTTGTAGCCAGCGATCGGGTTCGGGTCGCAGACGGCAGCTATCGCCCCTTGCGCATGGTGATGAGCCGCAAGCTCTCCGCCGCTGACGTGGCAGACAACCCCAAGCTGAGGCCGGTCAGAATCACCGCGGGTGCCCTGGGTCATGGGCTGCCGGAGCGCGATCTTCGGGTGTCACGACAGCATCGGATGCTGGTGTCGTCGAAAATCTCGGAGCGGATGTTTGTAGCCCCCGAGGTGCTGGTGGCTGCGGTGCGCCTGACGGAGCTTCCCGGTATTTTTGTTGAGCCGAACGACGAGGCGGTCGAGTATTTCCACCTGCTGTGCGATCAGCACGAGGTGATTTTCGCCGAAGGCGCCCCGACCGAAAGTCTGTTCACCGGCGCCGAGGCGCTGAAGGCGCTGCCCCCGGAGGCCTACGCGGAAATCACCCTGCTGTTTCCCGAGCTGCTTGCCCCTCAGGCCGCAGCCCGCTCAGCCTGCCCGATCCCCAGCGGCAGACAGCAACGCCAGCTGGTGGCGCGCCATCTGAAGAACAACAAACCCGTCCTTGGGGGCGTTCCAACAGAGGCGCCGTGACCTGCGCCCGGCCGACCATTGCAGACTAGGGGCTCCTCGGCAAAATTGGACTGAGACAGCAGAGCGCGGACCGCCTTCGGCCCTCAGATATTATTATGCAAAACCGATCTCTACTGAGCCGAAGGGGCCGAAATCCGCAGCGATCTCTGTGCCAGACGGACATTCGACAGGGCGGATAAAGCTGCCCGACAGGACGATCTGACCCGGCTCAATGCGTTGACCATATTGCGCCATGCGGCGGGCCAGCCAGACCACGCTTTCGACCGGATCGTTGAGAACACCCGCCCCGAGGCCGGTTTCCTCAACCTGTCCATTCCGGCTGGTGATCGCCCCGACCCAACGCAAGTCAAAGGCATCAACCCCGTGGCGCTGAGCACCCAGCACAACACCCGCGTTGGCGGCGTTGTCGCTAATGGTGTCAAAGACATTCCGGCTTTGGCCGGTGGCATGGTCCTGGCGCGCGATGCGGGTGTCGAGAATTTCGAGGGCGGGCGCCACATAATCGGTGGCGGTCAGAACGTCGGTGCGCGTGACACTGCTGCCGCCAATCGCGGTTTTCATGACAAAGGCGATTTCCGCTTCGATCCGCGGCTGGATAAAACGGCCCTTGGGGATACGCCCACCATCGGCAAACAGCATATCATCAAAGAGGATACCGCTGTCTGGAATGTCGATATTCAGGGCATATTGCATCGCCTTCGACGTGAGCCCGATTTTCCACCCGATGACCCGGCGGCCCCGGGCCAGCTTGGCCTGATGGATCGCTGTCTGGATCGCATAGGCATCGTCCATGCCCATCTCCGGGTGCCGCAGGCTGAGCAATCCGATCTGCTGGCCGGTCTTCTCCGCCTGCAATAAATCCGCAGCGGCCTGCGCGTGGTCCTGCGGTGTCATGGCTGTTCGTCCTCAATCGTGTTCCTGAGAGTACCGATCCCTGTCACCTCGACCTCAACCACATCGCCGGGCTTCAGGTACTGAGGCGGATCAAGCCGCGCACCGGACCCGGTCGGCGTGCCGGTCACGATGACATCGCCCGGCTCCAGCGTCATAAAGGTGGAGATATATTCGATCTCCCGCCGGATCGGGTGCATCATGCGCGACAGGACATCGTCCTGTCGGATATCCCCGTTCACACGCGTAATGATCCGTGCGGTGTCCAACTGCGCAGGATCATTGAAAGGCACAAGCCAGGGGCCGATGGCACCGGAGTTATCCCAGTTCTTGCCCTGGGTGACGTTGAATTTTGCGTGCCGCACCCAATCGCGGATGGTGCCCTCGTTACAGATGGTCAACGCCGCAATATGGTCATAGGCGTCGTCCTGCGCGATGCGCCGCCCTCCTTTGCCAATAACGATGGCAACCTCGCCTTCGTAATCGAGCATATGGCTTTCTGGCGGGCGAATAAGAGGGCGGTTGTGACCGGTGAAACCGCTGGCAAAGCGGGGGAACAGCGACATGTATTTCGGCTGCGCGCTGCCGTCTTTGTATTCGGCGTTGCGGTCAGGGAAATTCACCCCGACACAGAGAATACGGCGCGCATTGGGCAGCACCATTTCAAAGCGAACGTCCCTATGGGTAACAGGTTGGTCCGTCGCTGCGACGGCAAGTTGATCAAGACCGCCCTCCCGGATCACATCCAGCAGCGTTGGCCACGCCGGAAAACGGGGGCTGAGCGCGATCATCCCGTGATCGGTTGCGGCCCCGTAATATACCTGCCCGTTGGCGCTGTAGGTTGCAAACTTCATGGTGCGATGATCGGGCTGGCTTGCAATTCCGGCTCCCTTGGCGTGACGCCAACAAAACGGCTGCCATGTTTGAACCAGCTTTCCGGGGCCGACGCCCCCCAGAGCGTCTGGCGCTGCGGATCCTTCAGATCCCATTTGATCGGCTCAAGGTCGGGATCGACGGTTTGATAATCGGAACAGTAGATTTCGATCCGGTGGCCATCGGGATCGAGGATATAGAGGAAGAAGGCGTTGGAAATCCCGTGCCGCCCCGGGCCTCGTTCAATATTATCGACATAGCCGGTGGTCGCCATCAGATCGAGCAGATCAATGATATTGAGTGGGTTTGGCACCCAGAAGGCAACGTGATGCATGCGCGGACCGGTACCGTTGGTAAAGGCCATGTCATGCACGCCACCTTTGCGATGCAGCCAGGCCGCCCAGAGTTTCTTGCTCTCCTCATCTTCGGTGTATTCCGTCACACGGAAGCCAAAGTCACTGTAGAAGCCGACCGAGGCATCTACGTCCTGGCTGAAGCAGTTGAAATGGTCGATCCGCAGCGGCTTCACCCCGCGATAGAGCTGGTACTGCTGGTGGATCGGTGCCAGCCGGTCCATTTTGTGATAGAATTCCAGCGGGATACCCATGTTATCCGAGGTCAGCAGTGTGCGCCCCTGATACGGGCGTTGCACCCATTCGGTTGGCCGTCCCTTCTTGCGGAAATAGGCATCGGCGCGATCCAGATCTTCCTCATCAAAGGTCTTGAACCCCATCACCTCAACCGTGCCCGGCTGGTCCGATTGTTGCAGGATCACGCAATGGTGGCCGCGTTCCTCCATCGCGCGCAGATAGATACGGTTTTCATCCGCATCGCTGACCTGCAGGCCAAGGATTTCGGTATAGAATTTTTGAGACGCGGCCAGATCCTTGACGTTCAGGCAAACATGGCTGAGCCGGATGGTGTTGAAGTCGGGATAGAGATTTGGGGCTGGGACTGGCATCAGAGCGCTCCTAACTTCGTTATCTTGTGGGAGCCGGTGGCGAAACCGATGTGCTTTTGCTCCATGTAGAATTCAAACGACCAATCGCCGCCGTCGCGACCAATACCGGACGCCTTAACGCCGCCAAACGGGGTCGGCAGGTGGCGCACATTTTCAGAGTTTACCCAGATCATGCCCGCGTCCAGCCTGTCGGTGAACCGTAAGGCCCGGGTCAGGTCATTGGTCCAGAGATAACCGGTCAGCCCGTAAGCCGTGTCATTGGCCAGTGCCAGCGCTTCCTCTTCGGTGGTAAACGGGATGGATGTCAGCACCGGGCCGAAGATCTCCTCCTGGGCGATGCGCATGTCATTGCGCGCATCCGTGAATAGCGTCGGTCTTATGAAATACCCTGCTTCGCCAACGGTTTCACCGCTGTAGCCGCAATTGTTGCGCCCTCTTGCGCCGCGATGTCAAAATAACTGGTGACCTTGTTGAAATGCTCTTCGCTGACAAGCGGGCCGATTTCTGTCGCGGGGTCCAGCGGGTGGCCAACCTTGATGTTGTTGACGCGCGCGATCAGCCGGGCCTCAAAATCGTCCCTGATGCTGTCCTGTATCAGCAACCGCGACGACGAAGTGCAGCGTTCCCCGTTGATCGAGTAGATCATGAAAATCACCGCATCCAGCGCGCGCTCAAGATCTGCATCCTCAAAAACGATGACAGGGTTTTTGCCGCCCAGTTCGAGGTGGTTGCGTTTCAATGTGTCGGCGCCCTGTTTGGTAATCAGACTGCCGGTGCGCGACTCACCTACAAAGGCGATGGCCCTGATGGCCGGATGTTCACAAAGCGCCTTGCCTGCCTCATCGCCAAACCCGTTGACTGTGTTCAGCACGCCGGGGGGCAGGCCGGCCTCCTCAGCGATTTCGACAAGCAGGCGGGCCGTCAGAGGCGAGGCTTCGGCGGGTTTGTGAACAACTGTGCAGCCTGCGGCCAACGCCGAGCGCAATCTTCCACGTAGAAAGCATAAATGGTGTGTTCCAGGGGGTGATCACCCCAACCGGGCCGATGGGGACACGGGTGGTCACATTCATCAGCGTCGGGGATTGCAGGTGTTGGCCGTCCCGGGCCTGCACCACCTGATCGGCAAAATAGCGAAAATTCTCGGCACCGCGCAAAGCGGCCTTGGACATGAATTTATAGGCTTGCCCGGTGTCCCAGCACTCGCAGAGTGCAATTTCCTCCGCACGCGCCTCAATGCCCTCTGCAATGCGGATCAGAATTTTCTTGCGCCGGACCGCAGGCAAATCCCGCCATTCCGCGAAGGCCTGCTGCGCCGCCTGAGCGGCCGCGTCGATGTCAGCCGCCGTTCCATGCGCCACATCACAGATCACACTTTTGTCGACCGGGGATATGGTCTGAAACACGCCTGCCCCTCCGGCCACATCCGCACCCGCGATCCGGTTCCGGATCCCCGTGTCGCGGAACCGCGCAAGATAACCGTCCAATTTGCCGATATTGCTGTCGAGCTGGCTCATGCCTTGTCCTCCAGATGGTCGCGGATGTTTCCGAATTTGGGTGAAAGCTCCGCGTCGATGTCGCGCATCTCCGCGGAGAGGGCGATGGGGCAGCTCTCCATCGCGCTGCGGGCAAAATCGCAGAGCACCGCAAATATGCGCGCGGTGGCGTCTTTCTTGACCGCAAGGCTGCGCCCTGCGCGCAGACGGATGGACAGGTCAATGAACCCGTTTGCGGGGTTGCCATCCGCCATCGCCACATGGTCCACCCTAACGGCGCGAACGCGGATCCCGGCGGTGGGAAAGGTGTCAATCTGCGCCGCTTCGGCACGGAGCGCCTCGCAGAGTGCCGTCATGTCCAGCGCCTCTTCAAGGTTGGCAGAATATTCGATCTGGAAATGCGGCATCACGGATCCTGCGGTTATTGGTGATATATTACTTATCAAGTTAAGTAAAAAATTGCCTGTGTCAATGTGGTGATCCACCAATTCGCCGTTCCGGCGAAATGATGCCTTCGGCGCACCAGCTGTCGAAAATGTCCAACACCTTGTCAGCGAAGGCGGCATCGTTGATGTGGCTGTCGATGCGATGTGCGGCGACTTGGGCGGGCAATCTTGCCTCAAGCTCCGCCAGGAAGCGCGCCAGCCCGGCGCTGTCATGGAGATCCGCGCCGTCCCGATCCCATTCGCCCAGCCCGCGTTCAGGTAGTATCACTGCGACGGGACCGGTGGCTGTCGCCAGCTGCGTCGCGTGGGCCTGCGCGACCTGCCGCCGCTCTTCGGTGTTGAGCACAACCGAGGTCAGCAGGCGATTATGCGCATGGGTCGGATGGTCTGCCCATTTCTCCGCAACCGGTTGCCAGCCGACCACATCCACGAGATCGTAACAGCCAGGCGCTACGACCTGCGGGATCCCTGCGAGACCCGCATTGGTCAGCCGGTCCGCCCCGGCGGAGATAGCTGATCCGTGGATCTGATTCCCAAGTTCCTGCGTGCAAAAATCAAAAACACAGGCAAAGGCGCGCTGTTTTGCGAGGCTTTCAAACGCCCGCCCCCCCATGCCTGTGGCGTGAAATACAGCGACCTCAAAACCGCGCGACTCCAGCGCCGGTTTCAGCGGGATGACATATTTCAGCGCAGAGGTGCCGAGGGACATGATCCCGATCAGCGGTTTATCCGGGTCCGGCATCTGCACTGCCCGTGCCGCGCCGAGAACCGCCCCAGCGGCCTGGCTAAGCGAGGCCCTGCACACCGAGTTAAGACCATATAGCCCTCCTGCCCATAAGATCATCTGGGTGTCAGGGGCCAATCGCTCGGCTGGGATCAGCGGCGAGAAAGCAACCGTTGAGACGATGTACTTCGGCACGCCAAGCGGCAATGCGGAACAGACATCAAGTGCCAGATCGGTGCCCATTGTCCCACCCAGAACAATCACGCCATCAAAGGCAGCGGCGCTGTACAGCCGTGCCGCAAGCACGCTCGCTCCGCGCGCCATGATCTGCATCGCGGTGTTTTCGTCACCACTGTCGATAGCGGTCTGGATAGAACTGTCACCAGCCGTTGCCACATCATGTTTTGAATAGTCGGTCGGGGTCGCAGGATCGCCCAGCACCGAGACATCCATGGTCAGCACCTGGCCGCCCTGGTTACGGATAACCCCCGCAAGGAAGCTCAACTCATCATCTTTGGTATCATAGGTGCCGATCACCAGAATGGTTTTATTGGTCATGACCCCCCCTCTATAGCTTCATCCATGCGGTTTTCAGATTGATGTATTTGTCGATGGCATGGAGCGATTTATCTGCGCCATTTCCGGATTGCCCGACCCCACCCAGAGGCACCGTGCCGTCGGCACCGCCATAGGTGTTGACGTGCATAACGCCCGTTCTCACGCCCCGCACCATGCGATGGGCCCGGCTCAGCCCGGAGGTCCAGACCGCGCCCGCGAGGCCGTAGACCGTGGCATTGGCAATCCGTAGGGCTTCGGCGTCAGTCTCAAATGGCGTGACGGCAAGCACCGGGCCGAAGACCTCCTCCTGCGCCAGTGTTGCATCAGGCGTCACGCCGGTGATAATTGTAGGCGCCATGTAAGAGCCACCGGTTTCCGACAGCAAACGCTGCCCCCCGGTGACGATCTGTCCTCCCTCCGCTTTTGCTTTGGCGACACATTGCAGGTTTCTGGCCAGCTGTGCTTCGGAATTGATCGCGCCGATCTGCGTGTCGAGCCGGAGCGGGTCGCCGACCCGCATCGCCTGTGCTGCCTTCACCACCTCTTCAACAAAGTCGTCATGAATCGAGGCCTCCACCAGGAGTCGCGATCCCGCCACGCAGACCTGACCGGCGTTGCGGAAAATACCCGCAGCGGTGACCTTCGCCGCCTCTGTCAGATCTGGCGCGTCGGCAAAAACGATATTGGGGGATTTACCGCCCAGCTCCAGATACACACGTTTCAGATTGGAGCGCGCGGCATATTCCATCAGACGGCGCCCGGTTTGCCCGGATCCGGTGAAGACCAAAACGTCAACATCAATGGAGAGCCCAAGCGCCTCCCCCACCACTGCGCCTTCCCCGGTGACCGCGTTCAGAACACCCGGCGGCAGCCCGGCCTCCAATGCCAGTTCCGCCATACGCATCAGCGAGAGTGACGCCATCTCAGACGGCTTCAGAACCACAGAGTTCCCCATTGCCAGCGCTGGCGCCAGCTTCCATGCGCCGATCATCATCGGGAAATTCCAGGGAATGATCGCGCCGACAACGCCGACCGGTTCCTTGTGGATCATCCCAAGGATGTCCCCGGCGGTTGGAGCGATTTCGCCATAGATCTTGTCCAGCGCTTCGGCATAGTAGCGAATGGTCGCGGCGGCGGATCCCGGTTCGGCCTTCAGCGCCATGCTGATCTCGGTGCCATTATCCCGCACACCCAGAACCGCAAGGTTCAGCGCGTCGGCCTCAATCAGGTCCGCCCATTTCATCAGCACCTTCTTGCGCGCAGCCGGGGGTTGGCTAGCCCAGCGGCGGTCCTCAAAGGCGGCGCGGGCGGAGGTGATGGCACGTTCCATATCCGTTGCTGTTCCCCGCGCAATCCGGGTCAACACCTGCCCGTCGATGGGCGAAAGCACCTCCATCGTCGCACCATCGGAGGCGGCAACCTGCTGCCCGTCAATCAGATGTGAAAAACACGGCACAGGCTGCGCACGCAGGGTATCAATTTTGGTTTGGTCCATTGGGGTTACCTTGTCTGGCTGTCGTGCAAATCATGGTCTTCATCCGGTTGATGCAGCTGCCATTCCCGCATCAATGCGCGGATATGCAGCGCCAGAACCAAAACGATCAGCGCGAAAAGAATGAAGGAAATCGGCCGGTCAATCATATCAAGCGGTGTTTTGAGTCTGGGCAGGGCAGAACGCAGTTTGACCTCCATGATGCCGCCCAGAACCATGCCCAGAATGATCGGCACAATCGGCAGGTTCAGGCGTTTGAGGATCAGGCCGAACACGCCAAACCCCGCAGCAATCATACAGTCCGTGAGGGAGTTCCGCAGCGAGTAGACCCCGACAAAGGACAACAACAGGATCAGCACCCCCAGAAACCGGGTCGGGATCCGGATGATCCGGGTCAGCAGGTTGGTGGACACCATCAGAAAGGCCATCACGATCACATTCAGCAGGATCAGCGCCAGATAGAGACCATAGACCAGATCAATATTGTTCTGAAACAATTGGGGGCCTGGAATGACATTGTGAACATAGAAAACCGACAGCATCATGGCCGTCAGAGCCTCCCCCGGAATGCCAAGCGCCAGCAGCGGGATCATGGCCGCCGCCGGGACGGCGTTGTTTGCAGCTTCTGAGGCGATCAGCCCTTCGGGAGAGCCTTTGCCAAAGAGATCCGGCGTCTTGGAGGTTTTCTGAGCATAGGTGTAGCTCATGAACTGGGCCGTGAACTCACCGGTGCCGGGGATCATGCCCAGGATCACACCGCAGCCGGAGGCCACCGTGGCAACCCGCTTGTGGCGCATCAACTCACGCAGGCTGGCGCTCATGCGGCCGGTCACTGGTTTGGCGTCCGGACTGTTGTCCGGGGTGGTCAGCAGAAAAAATGCCTGACTGAGCGCAAAGAGGCCGAGCACGACAACAATCAGATTCACGCCCGAGCTAAGAAAGGTCAGACCAAAGGTGTAGCGCTGGGTATAGGTCACCGCATCCAGGCCGATGGTTTGCAGAAAGATACCAAACATGGCCAAAACACCGGCTGCGAATATCTGACCGCGGTGGGCGAGGATCACCAGAATAACCCCAAGAAGTGCCGCCAGAAATATCTCTCTGGACCCAAACATCGGAGCCACCAGCGCCAAAACCGGCGACAACAGGATCAGGCAACCAATGCCAAATATCCCGCCCCAGAAAGACGCGCTATAGGCCAGCGAAAGCGCACGGTGGGCGTCGCCTTTCTGTGTCATCGGGTGGCCATCGTAGGAGGTGAGCGCATTGACCGCTGTGCCCGGTGTATTGATCAGGACAGCCGGAATGGCACCGCCATACATCGAGGAGCCGTAAATCCCCAGCAGCATCGTCAACCCCACGATCGGGTCGAAAGCAAAGGTCGCGGGCAGGAGGATTGCGATGGCGACCGCCGGTCCAACACCTGGGATCGCGCCGATCACGACGCCGCCGATCGACCCGACCAACAGCGCAACAACCACGTCCCAGCGTGCAAGCATCTCGGCTCCGGCGAGGAGGTTTTCCATCGAGTGTTCCGTTCAGAAATAGGTCAGCATGATCTGGCGCAACCCGTCCGGCAGCACCTCATAAACACGGCCAGCGGGCAGGTTCACCTTCAGCAAGGTTTTGAACAGCAGCACGATCACCCCTGCCGAGGCTGCCGCACTGGCAAGCGCGGCTGGTCGCCGGTATCCGGCACGCAGGGTCAAGGCGACTGCGAATAGGACCGTGGCCGGAAGGTAGCCCGCATAAGGCACGGCGGCCGCATAGGCGATAAACCAACCGGCATATTCCAGTGAGGACAGCCAGAGCCAGACCTCCTGCCAGCGGCCTTGGATACGCTCAGATAGGGCCGAACCCAACAGATGCAATGCCGCAAACCCTGCCATGCCTGTTAGGGAAACCGCTTAGCCAGAATCGGGGCTGAGCAAACAGCGGCCCACCCTTGCGCCACGCGGTCTGTTCGTAAAGCTGCGCCAGCAGCAGCAGCGCCACAATGAGGATAATCCAGGCAAACACGATATCGCCCGGTCGGCGATAGCGTTTGAATAAGGCTTGTAGCGTATTGACCCGCGACATCTGTCCCCTCGCTCGTGAATGGCCGTGACCGGGCGGCCGCACCGCCCGGCGTCCCCAGTCGTGCTTATTCGGAGAGCATTTTTACAATCCGGGCCATGGTCTCAGTGTCGGTCTGGATCTGCGTGACGACGTCTGCCGCGGGCTGCCAGTAAACCGCCGCGCCTGTTTCTGCAGCAAGCGCCTGAGCCCGATCGGACATCACGGTTTTCTGGGCGACAGCAATAATCTTGTCGCGCACGTCCTGCGGCGTTTCCTTGTGAACAAACAGCCCATTCCAGAGCGACACGTTCAGATCCGGCGCCAGCTCTGCGACGGTTGGCGCCTCGGCCGTCAATGGGATCCGTTCCGAACCGATGGAGGCGAGAACCTTCACATCATCGAGGCACGGCAGGATCAATTGCAGCGTGGTGTTGATCACATCCACATCGCCTGAGGCCAATGTGTTGCAATCCAGCGCGTCAAACGCCGCATCCGAGGCGTAAGAAAAGCCCATCTCCTTGGCCAAACCCAATGTTACCTGAGTTGGGACCAAGGGCGCGCCGAAATGCCCCAGCACCACATCGTTTTCCGCCGCATGAGCCGCCAGTCCGGCGATATCATCATAAGGCGCATCAGCGCTTAGCGGCGATCACAAACGGATAGGTCAGAAAATTGCCCAATGGGACAAATGGATCCGGGCTCAGCTGCGGAATACCGATCTGCGGACCAACCACCGGGATCGCGATAATAAAGGAGCCGATGGTGTAGCCATCTGCAGGCGCCTCTGCCACCGCAACCGCGCCAGGAAATGGCCCACCGCCACCGCCGGGTTTGTTCACTACAGCAGTTGGCACATCATACGCCGCCGAGAAATCCTCAGCAATCATGCGGGTTAGAACGTCCTCCAGATCGCCGGGCGGCCATGGCACCACAAATTCTACGGGTTTTTCCGGGTATTCGGCATGAACCGCACCGGCAGCAGCAGCGGCGGCCAAAGCAAGCGCGGCAACAGATTTTTTGAATTTCGACATGTTTCCCCTCCCGTTGACTGGTTCATATATCAAACCAGTATTTCGCAAAAAAGGTTGCCTTGCTATCTATCATGTGTCAAATTTTTTCTGACTCCACAGGAACGGTGACCGACGACATGTCCTCTGCAACCAAAACGCTGGCACTACTGTCGCACTTCTCGGCCGACCGCCCGGAAATCGGCCTGTCGCAGCTGTGCAGGATTGCCGGGCGCGACAAGGCAACCACATATCGCCATCTCCAAGCCCTTGAGACAGCTGGATTTGTCGAGCAGAATCCAACAACAAAACACTATCGGCTGGGGCCTGCTGTCCTACAGTTGGCGCAGGTGCGGGAGGCCACTGTCCCGCGCAAGCTTGGGGCGCAATTGCCATTGTCGCAGCTCGCCGACGTGACTGGCGAGACGGCGCATGTCTCGGTGGTGTCGGGCAGCACACTCTACGCGCTTGCGTCGTGCAGAATCGCCTCGTCACGGCACACGGGCGATCATCGACATCACAACATTTCCACTCCATGCGACGGCATCAGGCCTTTGCGCGCTGGCTTTTGGCCCTGACGCGATGCTGGAAGCCGCACTCTCCCAGATGGACAGGTTCACCCCGCATACCGCCACCACAGCGGAGGCGTTGAGCGATCTGATCACCGACGCGCGCGCAACCGGCTTCGGCTGTTCGGACCGCAGCTTTGAGGCGGAAATCCACAGCCTCTCTGCGCCGCTCTACGATCAGACCGGCCTGTTTGCGGGCGCCGTTTCGGTGGCCAGCGTCGCCACACGTATGTCCCCCGAGCAAGAGCGGTTGATCAAAACAGAACTGATCAAAGCGAGCCGCGACATCACCCGAAACTGGGGGGGGCAGCTCCCCTCAAATGTGACATCCGCCTGGGCCAGTGAGTTCAGTCGGCACTATGAAACGGATTCCACATCATGACAGAGTCAAACTTCCTCAAGGAACACAACGGCCGCCTGATGTGGCATCCGATGACCTCACCGCAGGACAGTGTCGCGCAGCCGCCCAAGATCATCACCAGTGCCGAGGGCGTGTCCATCACGGACATTGACGGCCATCGGGTCATCGACGGGGTTGGCGGCCTCTGGAATGTGAACCTCGGCTATTCCTGCCAGCCGGTTAAGGACGCGATGGCTGCACAGCTGGAGAAGCTGCCGTATTACTCTACCTTCCGCGGAACATCGAATGATGCGGCGATTGAGCTGTCCTATGAACTCAGCCGGTTCTTCGCTCCAGATGGCCTGAGCCGAGCCTTCTTCACCTCTGGCGGCTCGGATTCCGTGGAGACCGCGCTGCGGCTGGCGCGGCAATATCACAAACTGCGTGGCGACGGAGGCCGAACCAAGTTCCTCAGCCTCAAGAAAGGCTATCATGGCACCCATATCGGCGGCGCCTCGGTAAACGGAAACGCCAACTTCCGGAATGCTTACGAACCGCTGCTTCCAGGCTGTTTTCATATCCCGGCCCCCTATACCTATCGCAACCCCTTCAACGAAAGCGACCCGGAGCGTCTGGCCCAGCTTTGCGCCGCCGCTTTGGAGGATGAGATCGCCTTCCAGGGCGCCAATACGATTGCCGCGATGATCATGGAGCCGATCCTCGGGGCAGGCGGTGTGATCCCGCCCCATCCGTCATTTGCCCCCATGGTCCAGGAAATCTGCAATCGCAACGGCATCCTGCTGATCACCGACGAGGTGATCACGGCTTATGGACGCACAGGGGCCTGGTCGGGGGCCCGGCTCTGGGGCATCCAGCCAGATATGATGTGTACCGCAAAAGCGATCACAAACGGCTATTTCCCATTTGGCGCGGTCATGATGGGTGATCGGATGATTGAGGTCTTTGAGGAAAACCCCGACGCCAAGATTGGCCATGGCTATACCTATTCCGGCCATCCCGTCGGTGCGGCGGCCGCGCTCGCCTGTCTGGCAGAGATGCAGCGTCTGAATGTGACCGCAACAGCAGCGGCACGCGGCACCCAGCTGTACGAGGGGTGTCTGGCCCTGAAGGACCGTTTTGATGTCATCGGCGATGTTCGGGGCGGCTATGGGCTGATGACAGCCCTCGAACTGGTGAGTGATCGCCAGACACGGGCGCCGCTTGACGGGCGCCGGGCTCTGGCCGTTCAGGAGGCCTGCTATGAAGCCGGTGCATTGATCCGGGTTTCGGGTGCAAACGTGATTCTGTCCCCGCCGCTCGTCATGAGTGAAGCAGATGCAGGCGGTTTGCTGGACGCGCTGCGGGTTGGATTTGGTGCAGCATAGGGCCTCTCTTGGCTCTGTTTACATCCGTAGTGCTTTCAGCGGGCTTGTCCCAAACGCAGGAAGCCGCCCGGAGGCGGCTGTAAGTATGTGTTATGTTTTGGTAATATTGGTTGCGGGAGTAGGATTTGAACCTACGACCTTCAGGTTATGAGCCTGACGAGCTACCGGGCTGCTCCATCCCGCGACAGTATAGTTTTTCCTCATTGCGTTTTGTTGCCTGAGGCTGCCGCTGCTTGATCACGCGTGTTGTGACTGAGCGTCTGTGTCTTCAGATGTTTGTGTCTGAAGGTATATTTTATTGGTATCGTTTGTGTTTATGGATTTTTCTAGGTTTGGCGGTGACCTACTCTCCCACGCCTTAAGACGCAGTACCATCGGCGCAACAGTGCTTAACTTCCGGGTTCGGGATGGGACCGGGTGTTTCACTTGCGCTATGACCACCAAACCGAGGAAAATCCATATTCGCGACGTTTGGGTTTTGAGACGTCGCGGAGATACAATCGACATGAAGTCCAAGTTTTGTGTTTTGCTTTTGGTTCTTGTGTCACTGACTGTTACTGGAACAGATCAAGCCTATCGGGCGATTAGTACCGGTCAACTGAATGCATTGCTGCACTTACATCTCCGGCCTATTGACGAGGTGGTCTACCTCGGCCCTCAGGGATACCTTGTTTTGAGGGGGGCTTCCCGCTTAGATGCCTTCAGCGGTTATCCTGTCCGATCATAGCTACCCTGCACTGCTGCTGGCGCAACAACAGGTCCACCAGTGGATCGTTCACCCCGGTCCTCTCGTACTAGGGGCAACTCCTCTCAAGTATCCTACACCCACGGCAGATAGGGACCGAACTGTCTCACGACGTTCTAAACCCAGCTCACGTACCTCTTTAAACGGCGAACAGCCGTACCCTTGGGACCTGCTCCAGCCCCAGGATGAGATGAGCCGACATCGAGGTGCCAAACACTGCCGTCGATATGGACTCTTGGGCAGTATCAGCCTGTTATCCCCGGCGTACCTTTTATCCGTTGAGCGATGGCCCTCCCACTTGGGACCACCGGATCACTATGGCCGACTTTCGTCTCTGCTCGACTTGTCAGTCTCGCAGTCAGGCTGGCTTCTGCCATTGCACTCAACGAGCGATTTCCGACCGCTCTGAGCCAACCTTCGCGCGCCTCCGTTACGCTTTAGGAGGCGACCGCCCCAGTCAAACTACCCGCCACGCAGGTCCCGGATCCGGATAACGGACCGCGGTTAGACATCAAGAGTGCGAAGGGTGGTATCTCAAGGGAGGCTCCACCGGAACTAGCGTTCCGGTTTCGATGCCTACCACCTATCCTGCACATCACAATCCTGATGCCAGTGCGAAGCTGTAGTAAAGGTGCACGGGGTCTTTCCGTCTAACCGCGGGAAGCCTGCATCTTGACAGGCAATTCAATTTCGCTGAGTCGATGTTGGAGACAGCGGGGAAGTCGTTACGCCATTCGTGCAGGTCGGAACTTACCCGACAAGGAATTTCGCTACCTTAGGACCGTTATAGTTACGGCCGCCGTTTACCTGGGCTTCAATTCGGAGCTCTCACCCCTCCTTTTAACCTTCAGGCACCGGGCAGGCGTCAGACCCTATACGTCGTCTTGCGACTTCGCAGAGCCCTGTGTTTTTAATAAACAGTCGCCACCCCCTGGTTTGTGCCCCCAGCTCCAAGTTGCCTTGGAACCGGGCCTCCTTCTCGCGAACTTACGGAGGTATTTTGCCGAGTTCCTTCAACATCGTTCTCTCAAGCGCCTTGGTATTCTCTACCAGTCCACCTGTGTCGGTTTAGGGTACGGTCTCATGGAGGGCTATTTCCAGGGACTGATCAGCAGCCCATTCAATCCGATAAGGATGAACTACCTTCACAATCCGTCACATCCTCCTGGCCTAGGAATATTAACCTAGTTCCCATCGGCTACGCCTTTCGGCCTCGCCTTAGGGGCTAGCTTACCCTGCTCAGATTAGCTTTAAGCAGGAACCCTTGGACTTTCGGCGAGAGTGTCTCTCACACTCTTTGTCGCTACTCATGTCATCATTCTCGCTAGTGATCTCTCCACGGGATCGCTCACGCGCCCGCTTCATCGAAAGCTTCGTGTCTCCGATGTGTCCGAGGACACTAAGGAGACATGAAGCTATGTCACACTACGCTCTGCTACCATGCACTATGTGCATCCTAAGCTTCGGCTCATGGCTTGAGCCCCGTTACATCTTCGCCGCAGGACGTCTTAATTAGACCAGTGAGCTGTTACGCTATCTTTAAAGGATGGCTGCTTCTAAGCCAACCTCCTGGTTGTTTTGGACATCCCACCTGCTTTCCCACTTAGCCATGAATTAGGGGCCTTAGCTGTAGGTCAGGGTTGTTTCCCTCTCCACTACGGACGTTAGCATCCGCAGTGTGTCTGCCATCTAGTACTCCCGGGTATTCGGAGTTTGGTTAGGATCAGTAAGCCTGTGGGGCCCCATTACCCATCCAGTGCTCTACCCCCCGGGGTATTCGGATGACGCTCTACCTAAATAGATTTCGCAGAGAACCAGCTATCTCCGAGTTTGATTGGCCTTTCACCCCTAGGCACAGCTCATCCCGATCTTTTTCAACAGATGTGGGTTCGGTCCTCCAGTGCATGTTACTGCACCTTCAACCTGGCCATGCCTAGATCACTCGGTTTCGGGTCTGATCCCACGAACTCATGCGCCCTATTAAGACTCGCTTTCGCTGCGCCTACACCTAACGGCTTAAGCTTGCTCGTGAGACCAAGTCGATGACCCATTATACAAAAGGTACGCTGTCAGCCCTCAAGGGGCCTCCAACTGATTGTAGGCGTTCGGTTTCAGGTACTGTTTCACTCCCCTCGTCGGGGTGCTTTTCACCTTTCCCTCACGGTACTGGTTCGCTATCGGTCAGTAAGGAGTACTTAGCCTTCGAAGGTGGTCCTCCGATCTTCAGACAGGATTTCACGTGTCCCGCCCTACTTAATACGTCCTATCATGCTTCATATACGGGGCTATCACCCACTCTGGCTGTGCTTCCCAACACATTCTATTCACACTCAAGGCTCGGCTGGTCCCCGTTCGCTCGCCGCTACTAGGGGAGTATCATATTGATGTCCTTTCCTCCGGGTACTTAGATGTTTCAGTTCCCCGGGTTTGCTCTTAAAACCCTATGTATTCAGGTCTTAAGTACCTGATTAAGCTCATTATTGATAGCAAAGCTAACAATAACAAACTGTCAGGTGGGTTCCCCCATTCGGAAATTCATGGATCAAAGCCTATTCT